>CAWABB010000001.1:0-1132500 GCA_963780165.1 uncultured Ignavibacteria bacterium
ACGCAGGAGGTCGCGGGTTCGAGTCCCGTCCACCCCGCACGAATGCCCCGCCCTCGGGTGTCTATCCTTGAGGCGGGGCATTCGAATTCTGGATGTTGAAAGCAAACGCCCCCGCTTGGAGGGCGTCACACTGCCAACACCAGAAGGCTAGATGGCAACGTCTCGCTGTTCAATCTTCGCCCACGTGTCCTTCAACGTCACGACACGATTGAACACGGGCGCACCGGGTCGTGAATCTTTGTAGTCCACACAGAAATAGCCCACACGCTCAAACTGAAACCGCGCACCACCCACGGCCTTCCCCAGCATCGGTTCGACTTTGCACTGCCGCAGGATCTCGAGTGAGCGAGGATTCAAATTCGAAAGGAAATCCCCACCCTCCTCCGCCTGATTGGGGTCTTCGTTGACAAAGAGCCGGTCGTAGAGCCGCATCTCGGCATCGACAGCATGACGTGCCGACACCCAGTGAATCGTCCCCTTCACCTTCCTGTTCGCCGCCGACCCCCCGCTCTTTGTGTCAGGATCATAGGTGCAATGCAGTTCGAGAATGTTTCCCTGACTGTCCTTGACCACCTTCTCGCACCTGATAATGTACGCTGCTCGCAATCTGACCTCCCGCCCCGGCGAAAGACGGTGGTACTTGGGCGGCGGAACCTCCCGGAAATCCTCCCGTTCAATGTATAGCTCACGGGTGAACGGAATCAGGCGCGTTCCTGCAGATTCGTCCTCCGGATTGTTCAGCGCGGGGAGCTCCTCTGATGAACCATCCGGGTAGTTCGTCAGCACCACTTTCAGCGGCCTGACGACCGCCATCGCCCGCTGGGCCGTTCTGTTCAGATCCTCCCGGATACTCCACTCCAGGAGCGCGACGTCAATGATGCTGTCCTTCTTAGAGACACCGATTCTTTCGCAGAACACCCTGATCGACTCCGGAGTGTACCCTCTCCGCCTGTACCCCGCGATGGTCGGCATCCGGGGATCGTCCCAGCCCGACACGTAGTTCCCCTGGACAAGCTGCAGAAGCCTCCGCTTGCTCAAGACGGTATAGCTGAGATTCAGCCGGGCAAACTCTATTTGCTGCGGGTGGTAGATGTCGAGCGCATCGAGGTACCAATCGTACAGTGGTCGATGGTTCTCAAATTCGAGCGTGCAGATGGAGTGGGTAATCCCCTCGATGGAATCTTCGAGCCCGTGCGCCCAATCGTAGGTCGGATAGATGCACCACTCGACTCCCTGTCGGTGGTGCGATTCGTGCACGATCCTGTACATGATGGGATCACGAAGATTCATGTTCGGAGAAGCCATGTCGATCCTGGCCCGAAGCGTTCTTGAACCGTCGGGAAATTCCCCCCTTCGCATCCTCTCCAGCAAATCAAGATTCTCGTCCACATTCCGATTTCGGTACGGACTTTCCTTCCCCGGTTCGGTGAGCGTCCCGCGCGTCTCCCGTATCTCATCGGCCGTCAGGTCACAGACGTACGCTCTGCCTTTCTTCACCAGTTCCACCGCCCATGCGTACATCTGCCCGAAGTAGTCGGACGCGAAGAAGATGCGCTCGCCGATGTCGCCGGCAATCCACTTCACATCCTCAACGATGGAATCGACGTATTCCTGCTCTTCCTTCTCGGGGTTCGTATCGTCAAATCGTAGATTGCAGATCCCGCCGGGATGCTCGCTGGCAATCCCGTAATTGAGATTGATAGATTTTGCATGGCCGATGTGCAGATATCCGTTGGGCTCCGGAGGAAAACGCGTATGCACACGGCCCTGGAATTTCCCTGTTCGAAGATCTTCGGCAACAATCTCGCGGATGAAGTCGGCTTTTTCGGTGACAGGCATGGTACTCCTCGTTGTTGCTGGCGCTTCATTCCAAAAGTACGCAAAAAACCCGGGGTTTCCAATGGAATCGCCGTGGAGTGGGGATGCATTGAAAGAGGACTTCGCCCTGTCTCGCACGCGGACAACCGACCGGAACGCCGCCGGACTGTAGTCAGACGTGCAGGTGCTCTCCGAGTTCCACGAGGTCATTCTTCAGATCTGTCGCACCGCATGGCCGAAGAAAAGCGTCGGCCTCCCGATCGATCTTCTTCCTCAGGTCAGACACCAGACGGAGAGACTCTTCAGAGGCCTGATGGGCGTCCGTTTCATTTGTTCTGCCAGTGCCGCGCCAACTATCATGTGCTACAATGCCCTATCGACACAGCTTGTTGGCGCGAGCACTGGCCCATTTGTGTTTATAGCAATTACAAATTGGAGGGGCACGAGTTCACGCTCCGGAACTTCTGACGACCTGCCATGCACTCAACCTGCGTTTGACTATCGTTGTGATCTGAGATAACTTACTGAAGTGTCTCCCTTTGAAGGAACTGCCAGGTCCCAGGGCTCCCCGCGAGCGCGCTGGGGCAATTGCGCAGCGCCGGAAATCCCGCTGGACCAGCACACTGTCCATCAAGACTGGATGACCATGTCACCCGAATCTCCCATCAGCCGTCGCACACTTCTCGGGATGCTCAGTTCGGCGATTGCCGGAACGTCAATCGGCAGCTTCACGCCGGGCCGCGCCCGGGCACAGGAGCAGCCCGCGAAGCCGAAGACCAATATCGCCGACGCATCGAAGCAGCCCAGGACCTCCGACTCCATGCCGGGGAAGTTCCCTGGAAAGGTGATCCTGGCACGGAACGAGAACGCCTGGTCGAACGACGGGCCGGATATCAAGGTTGTGGACCGGATGGTTGAGGGGGCGCTCCTCACGCTGACCGGGGCATCGAGCATCCGGGCCGCCTGGCGGGAGTTCGTGACGCCGGATGACATCGTTGGGCTCAAGGTGAACCCCGTGGCCGGCAAACTCCTCAGCACCAGCCCCCAGATCGTCCACGTCATCATCACGCAGCTCGAGCAGGCCGGCATCCCCTTGAAGAACATCGTGATCTGGGACAGGCGCGAGTTCGAGCTGCACGAGACCGGGTTTACGGGCGATGTCTTCCCGGGTGTCCGGATCACCGGGACAGAACGGAAGGACGCCGCGGGATCGTTCCGCGACAACGCCGGGAAACTCTACAGCGAAGCGGTGATTGACCGGGACTGGTACTACTGGGCCGATGTGGAGGAGAAGTACGACGAAGAGACATTCCCCTACATGGTGAACGAGGGGAAGCACTCCTACTTCACCGGCATTTGCACCAGGGAGGTGACCCGAATCATTAACGTTCCGATCCTGAAGAATGCGGGATCATCCGTTACCCTTTGCATGAAGAACCTGGCCTACGGCGCGATCACCAATACGTCGCGGCTCCACAAGACGCTCTGGCACGAGACCTGCGCGGAGGTTCCGGCGTTTGCACCGTTGCGCGACAAGGTGGTCCTGAATATCGTGGACGGCGTGAAGGGGTGCTACCAGGGAGGCCCCGCGGCCAACCCGCAGTTCATCACGACGTTCAATACGATACTGGCCGGGACAGATCCCGTCGCCGTGGACCGGGTCGGGTACGACATCATCCTGAAGAAGCGGATCGAAGAGAAGATCCAGAAAGAAGAGAACCCGAAAGCCAGGACATTCATGGACCTTGCGGAGAAGCTGGGACTGGGGAGTGCCGACCTAGGGAAGATCGATGTCACGACGCTGTAGAACTCTCCTCCTGGCACTCGCGCTTCTCCCCGGGTTCGCCGCGGCGCAAACCGATATGCCCCTTCTGGGTCCGGGAGAGATCCCAGGACTTGAAATCCGGCGCATCCAGAGTTTCGCAGGGAAGGCCCTCTACGGTCACATCAACGGAGGAGCGGACCTGTACCATGAATACGGTTTCGAACGGCTCTCCGTCCAGGAGCTCCGGCTGAACGACGTGACCTACTTCACCGAAGTCTACCTGATGAACGACCCGGCAGGCGCATTCGGGATCTTTTCCGTCTCTCGCGGGGAGTGCGCGCCGGCCGATTCACTTCCCCGGTCATCCTGCGCGTCACCCTATGTGATTCAGTGGGCGCAATCCCGATATTTCGTGAGGGTTGCCAGCGCGGTGGGATCGCCCGGTGCGCAGGCAGGCGGACTCCGGCTTGCGCGCAAGCTATCGATGAAGATCCAGGGGGATTGCTGGACCATCCCTCCCGTTCCGGCCGCAGCGGGGGGAACGGAGCGGACGCTCCTGTTCGTCCGCGGCATCCTGGGGATGCAGAACGGGTTCGACCAGTGGAGTCAGTTCGTGGAGGGACTGGAGAATTTCGAGGCAACAATAGTCTCCCGGGAAGACTCCACCGGGCAGACCGCTGTGGGGGAGTTCCGGTTCATCGCCGATCAGGACATCGAGCGATTCTCCCGTGCGTTCACCGGGAGGGGGAAGTTTGTCCGTTCGTTTCAGAAGGGTGAGCGCCGGCTTCTGGTCCTGGAGGCGGACGTTCCCGCCGATTCGCTGTGGTCAAGACTCGTGCGGCTTCCGTGAGACCGCCCCACGATGCACCGGTCGACAACAAGGGGGACTTCACTCTTCGGTCGCTTGCCGCAAGGCAGTCTCGCGCATCTGCACATACGAGCCGCGAAGCGTGGCCATGATTTCCAGGTACCGGGAGGTGGTCCGGATATCCTCCAGCTGCGGGTCGACCGAGATCCACCTGTAGTCACGGTACCCAAGCGCGATCGCTTGCTGAAGCCAGCGGTTAGCAGCGGCGGTATCAACGCGCCAGGCATAAAGAGTGGCAACATAGTAAGGGACCTGGGACCCCTCGGGGTACCGGTCGGGGCTCGTCGCGTACGCGGAGAGATTGGCTGCGGCGAGAGACTCGGCCTCCTCCCTCTTCCCGAGCTTGTGGAGCACATAGGCAAGCTTGAATGCCGACTCGCCCGTATTCCCCCCGATGGAGACAGATTGATCGTAGTAACGATGGGCTTTGTCGTATGATCCGCTGAGCATTTCGACATCGCCAGCCGCCACAAGCGCCAGGAACTCGTCCGGATCGATCGAGAGCGCTCGTGCAACGTACGCTCTCGCCGAATCAACCCTGCCCAGATATGAATGGTGGTATGCCAGCAGAATATACGGGAGGATGTAGTCCGGCTGCAGGTCGATCGATTTGTGCAGCCACACCTCCGTCAGGCTGTCGAGACCGAGATGGAGATAGTAGAAGCCGACGTTGGCGGTCCAACGGGCAAAATTCGGCTCCAGCATGCTGGCCTTTCTCATCCATTTCGCTGCCTCATCGTATGAACCGAGGGACCAGGCCGCAAACCCGATGTTGTTGATTGCCGCCGCGTAGTTCGGATTCAGCGAGGCGGCCTTCTTATATAGCTCCAGGGCCTTTCGCACTTCACCCTTGGTCTGCAGGGCGCTCCCCAGCGCCTTGTACCCTTCCGCCAGGTTCGGATCCAGGCTGATGGCCTGATTGCTGACCGCGATCGCGGAGTCGACCCATGCCGGCGGAAAGTCGTAGTAGTACCGTCGCTCGTAGGCGTCGCCCAGCCCCGCATACGCCAGAGCATACCGGGGATCAATCGCCAGCGCCTTCCGGAACAGCTCGATTGCCCGCTCGTTGTCGTTCCGGTTGTAATGATAGAAGTAGTCGCGCCCGTGCAGATAGAACGCGTAGGCGTCGAGATTGTCCGTCGGCTTCTTTGCGATCTGCGCGAGCTCTACCGCTGACAGCCTCGCGCTGAGAGCGCCGGCAATGCGCTGCGCCACCTCGCTCTGGATCGCGAAGATGTCCTTCAATTCACGGTCATAGGTCTCGGCCCAGAGCTGCTGGTCGTGCTCCGCGTCGATGAGCTTCCCCGAAATCCGGACGCGGTTGCCGTCACGACGGACGCTCCCTTCAAGAATCGATCTGACACCCAGCTCCTCCCCGATCTCACGGAGGTTCTTCTGTGTGTCCTTGTACTTCATCACCGAGGTGCGTGAAATGACCTGCAGATCACCGATCTTGGACAGCTGGGTGAGGATGTCTTCCGTAATGCCGTCGCTGAAATACGCGTCTTCCTTGTTGTCGCTCATGTTCCTGAACGGGAGGACGGCGACAGCCTTTGCATTGGCGGCCGTGAGGCTGACTTTCGGCGTTCCGATCATACGGTAGGACAGGGCGAGGGCCACAACCAGGAGCACGCCGTGGAGAAGAAGCTCCTTCCATGTGAATTTCTGTGCTCCCTCCCCTCCGTGATACCAGGCAAAGAGGAATGCGCTACCAATACCGAGGGTCAGGACAATGACGACGACAGGCAGAATGACCGGAGGGAGAACGTTGATTTCGAGGAATATCTTGACGACGCCGACCGCAGTGAGCGCTGAGCTCATGTAGATCGCCATCTTTTTGCGGACACCGCGTGCCTTCAGTTCATCGCGCAGGGCATTCAGCTTCATGGCATGGAGTGCTGTCTGGTTCTTCGACGATCGTTCGCGGACGTGCGTGCGGAGCGCGACGCTCTATTTCTGGACCTTGTCAACGAGCTGCGGGATCATATCCCGGGCGATCCTCTGGGCGAGGGTATTCAACCCCTTGGACGCCGCTTTCTCGAAGCTATCGCTCCCCTCTTTGACATCGTTGATCGAGCTCTTGTAGATCTCCTTGCCGGTTTCCAGGTCAAGCACGGAGACCGTGGCGCTGGCAAACGCGAACGCCAGTCCGAAACTCTCCGTCCCCTTCCGGGCATCCGCTCTGATGCTGACGAGCAGGGACGCTTTGGCTCTGTCATCGACGAACGAGAAGTTTCTCGCCCCGAGCTCAGACTTTAACACCGGCTCGATCCGCTTCTGTTGCAGTGGTTCCCCGAACATGGATTCGCTGGCGTCCACAAAGACATCGACGCCCGAAACATTCAGCACGAACCTGGTGCCCGGAAGCGTGAAGCTCCCGAGCACCGTGCGCACGAGGGGGGACGTATGCTCGCCGCCGGCCAGCGTCAGAAGGTCCAGGCTCGCCTCGATCACCTGGATCCTGTCAGACGCAGTGATCTTCTGGACAGCACATCGTGCGATCCCCTGGTTGTCCGTCCGGACCCGGTCGACACATTCACCGGATCCGCGGGTGAAGGTGAACCTGAACGGAATCTGCGTGGCGGGTGATGACGCGGAATCCCTCAGGCCCGCCTTCAACTCAAGAGGCTTCTTGAGCGGGCGTCCGATCTTCGCGTCTTGCTCTCCGCCGGTCGTGCTGATCTCGATGCTGTTCAGGAGCGCCCGCAGTGACGTGTAGACTTCGTTGACGAGATACACAGATCGACCCTCAGACTGCACCACCAGAGGCTCTGCAAGATACTTCTCGATAGGGCCGAACGCTTGCGCGTAGAGTCCGAGGGCCTGCCCAACCCTCCCTTCCCGCTCCCCCTGCTTGCCCTTGGTGTAGAGATCGAGTGACTGCGTTGCCGCTGCGTTGAGCTTTTCGGCGCGGCGCGCTTCATAGTCGGACCTGGAGAGCCTGCAGTACACCCAGTACTCTTCGTCGCTCTCATAGGTGTCGATGAGCTGGACCCCTTCCAGGTCGGCCGTCGCGGATGCACGAATACGGGACTGGAACTCATCCTCCAGCTGTTCATTCTTCTCGAGCACCGTCCGCAGCACGTCGCTCGAGATCGACACGGTAATCTGTGAGGCAATGTCGTTGAGGGCGATATTCCTGGCCCCCTCAGTATACTCCGCCGCGGGACGGTCCTTCCGGGCCATCCCGATGCCGACGTAGAATTCCTGACTGATCGGACGCTTCCTGACCCACTCGGGCTGGTCGCCGGAGGCGATCGAGGTGCACAACCCTAGCAACAACAGGAGCGCACGCGCAGCTCTCTGGAGCGCAACCGATTCCATGAATGGTTCTCCGTAAGGGCGGCCTGTGGAGAGTCCCGCGTCACCTTCAGCGCACGGGAGACGTGGCGGCCGCGAAGCGCCTGGTCATCTGCTCGCCCGGCTTGTCGGTGGTGAACTTCTGCTCCGCAAAGGCGCGGATCTCTTTAGAACGCTTGACCGCGTCACCTGGCAGCATATAGTCGACATCGAAGATGTCAGGTGTCTCCGTCGAGACGCGTGCCACCCGCTCGCTGATTCTCACCAATCCAAACGGGTCGTAGCCCGCGTTCGCCGCAAGGATTGCCCCGATCCTGTCCGCTTCGATTTCGTACGAGAGAAGGCGCGGATGCACGATTTTCTCGTAGGTTTGATCAACGAGCGCTTCCATTTCCTTCTCTTCCTCCGTCGGTTCCCCGACTTCCTCTTCCAGCTCGCCGAATGCCATGTCCGCGTGGATGCCCGCGATTCTCTTGCTCATCTCCTGAAGGCCGTGCCGCCGATAGACATGGGCAATCTCGTGGGCAATGACTCCCGCGAGCTCCGATTCATCCCTGCACTGCTTCACGAGGCCCAGCGTCACGAAGATGTATCCGCCAGGCACGGCGAACGCGTTGACCATCCTGTCGTTGAGCACCAGGACCGTGAGGCCCGCGTCATACAGCGGCGAAGTCTCGACGATGGTCGCGCAGACCATGTTCACATACCGGTGCAGGAGCCTGTCGTTCACCATCCCCGTGCCGGCAATGCGAGCGGCGATATCCACACCGATCTCCTGCTCGGGGAGATCCGTAGAGTACTCGGGAGTCGGAAGGTCCAGGTCCTCGATCTGCACCCTGCCCCGATTGGCGGAGGGATTCTCGCGAACCTCCTTCGCAAAGACGGCAAGTTCTTCGCTCGAGAACCCCTTCTCGGAATAGTGCAGGACGGAATCAACGATCCCGGGTTCGCCCTTCCCGTACTTCTTCCCAAATCCCTTGATCGCCGCAGACAAGGCTTTCGGGGAACTCCACATGGTTGACGGGGACGTGACGGCCAGGTAGTCGCCCTTCTCTTCCTTCAGGGAGTTCGCGGCCATCCAGCCGACTTGCTTGTTCGGCAGTTGCACCTTCACCCAGGATCCGGCCCGATTGAGGACGATGAGGGCGGTGTTTTCAGCCACTGAACCGACCAGGTTATAGTACGCCCCTGCTCCTTCGCGGAGCGCATTGGTCTTCCGCTTGGTGTAGAAGGTTTCCGACAAGAGCGTTGTCGCACACAGGATGAGTGCAACAGAAGCGAGGAACAGGGATCGCGTCATGAGCATGAGAAAGTTCCTCCTACGGTATTCCGACTCTCAGCCGTTGATTTCCGCAATGTCGCCCCGGGGCTTCCACGAACACATGATATCCGGTGCCGATGACCGACCGGCAATAGGCCTGCTGCTTGATGGGGCAGGTATCGGCGTGCACGACGTGAAGCATGGGCCCCTCGGCTGCACAACTCCGGCAGGATCACACAGGCAAGCCTGTAGCAACGTGATAGTACGTCCCCTATCCGACATTGTCAAGCACGCCTCGTTGGCGCGGTTTGCTGCCGGGCCATTCCTGCCACCGCGTCAGGTGGCGTTCCTGGCACCCCTTTTTCAGGCGCCCCTGCCGCACCGCACACGCGACCTTCACGGGATGTGACCGGGTGTTCGTCGTCGTCCGATTGAAGCGCAGGGCCGTACTCTTCCGCCGGCGAATTCTTCAGCCGGCAAAGGCTCCAACCTTGACATTTGAATCGACGTTCTCTAGATTCACCCACTGACCCACCCACCAAGACATCAAGTCATGACCAGGCTTGCATTCTCGCTCATTGTTTGCCTGTTTTTCGGCTTTGCTCTCGGCTTTTCCCAGACCAAGTTCTACAATTATTACGACGCAGGTCTCGAGTACATCGAGAAACAGGACTGGCTGAGGGCGATCGAGGAGCTCAGGAGCGCTGCATCACTTGAGTTCGAAGATGCAGACATGAAGCGCATTTACGGCACGCGCTTCATCGAGTACTTCCCCCACCGCGAATTGGGAGTCGCCTACTACAACCTGAAGGAATTTGAAGATGCCAGGAAGGAGCTTGAACTCTCGATTGCGTACACATCGACCGGGCGGGCCGAAGAGTACCTGAAGCTTGTGAGAAACAGGGTGCCGCCGGCACAGCCAGCCGAAGCGAAGAACCCTGCTGACGAAGCGGAGGCCCGACCGGCTCCTGCCATAGAACCGGCCACAGAGACGATCCTCCCTCCCGGGGCGTTAACCTACGACCCCGCGAAGGTGAGGCAGGTGGGCAGGCGCTTGACACTCGCCGTGCTGCCGTTTCAAGGCAAAGGTGATTCCCAGGACTATGTGGAAGCGGCGACGGACAGGATGGTGACCCAGCTGGTCGAGCTGCGCAGGTTCCGGGTCATTGAACGGACAAAGCTTGAAGAGGTGCTGCAGGAGCAGAAGCTGCAGGTCTCCGGCGTTGTCGATGACAGGACGGCGGTGGATGTCGGACGTGTTGCAGGAGCGGACGCGATCGTAGTCGGAAGCGTGTCGGTCATCGGGTCCACGGCGACCGTCAGTGGCCGGCTGATCGACACTCAGTCGAGCGAAGTCATCGTCGCACGGAACGCCCGCGGAGACAGGACGAACCTGGAAGGCGTCGAGAAGCTGGTTGAGAACGTGGCGATCATGATCTACAACGAACTTCCGCTTGTACAGGGTTCGGTGATCAACGCGGACGGAGACGTGATGTACGTTGATGTCGGCAGCGACAAGCGAATCAGGAGGGGGTCGCGATGCGTGGCATATCGCGAAGTGGGCGATCTGCTCGATCCGACGACGGGGGCACTGATTGACAAGAAGGTGAAGATGCTCGGCGAGGTCCAGGTGGAAGAGGTTCTTGAGAAGGCCTCGAAAGTGGCGCTGGTCACGATGGAGCCAGGAGAGACGATCAAGGTGGGCGACAAGATCGTCGTCAAGTAGGCCGGTTGCACCATCCCGATGAAGGAAGGAACGCTCGCATGAAATCCCGGCACCGAAGTGTCCTCATTCTCAGCATCCTCCTCACGTCGGCTGGGACAGCGCAGGACTGGAATATCACCGGAGCTGGCGCACGCGCGGAAGGGTTTGGCGGAGCGTTCATCGGGGTTGCCGATGACGCTACCGCGATCGTCTGGAACCCCGCAGGGCTCGGGCAACTTGAGCGGGCGGAGGTCTCGGCGGTAGGGAGGTACATCAGCGAGACGTCAGAATTCAAGAGCATGTTGCCTTCCGATTCGTACACCGAGTCCAACACGCAGTCCCACTACAATTTCAACTTTGCCAGCCTCGCGGTTCCGTTCAGCGCGGGGAGCACAAATATCGTCGTTGCAGTGGCGTATCAGACACAGCTCGACTTCTACTCCAAATACACGGACATCAGCAAGAATCAAACGGAGAGCACCGGGGCCGCTTCGACCATTACCCCCGGGGTGGCGGTCCGGTTTGGGTCGGTGTTCTCGCTGGGCCTGGCAACCAACATCTGGATGGGATCGTTCGACTACTCCACGAAGTACGCGACGGGGGAGGTCTGGAAGAGCAGCCCGGTATTTTCAGGTCTGAATTTTGGCGTCGGCGCGCTCCTGGACTTCGGAGGCCTGCCAAACCCCATTCCCCTGAAACTGGGTGTGGCCGTCAAGACACCGTTCACCGTCGAGGCGGATGTGGATTACTCGTACGGCGGGAGTACCGGGAAGTACAACGCCGAGGTCGAGATGCCGTTAATGCTGGGCGTCGGCGCTTCGTATCAGATCGGCCAGAACTTCACCGTGGCTGTCGACTATGAAACACGGCAGTACGAGGACAAGAAATTGACGACCAAGGAGTCGGGGACGTCCAGCAGTGATCTCTTGAGCGACAGCAACGAGAACCTTGACCAGGTCCGGGTCGGCGCGGAGTATCTCATCGTCATGAAAGGTGGCGTGATTCCGCTCCGGGGGGGATTCCATACAGTCCCGACAGTCCTGGCAAATTACGTATGGAACAGGGACAGCCTGACGTACTATCCCTCAGGTCAGGTGTCGGGAAGGGGCTTTTCCGTGGGGACAGGTTTCATCAGCAGCCACTTCGCGCTCGATTTCGCCTACTCGCACGATGAATATGATGAGCAGACGTGGACCGATGCAGGAGTCAACGACTTCACCAACAACTACCAGGCTGACAGGTTCAGCCTGTCGCTGATCGTCTATTTCTAATAGTCGTTCATCCACCAGAACAGGAGACGTCCATGCGCATCGCTGGTCTCACCGTGCTTACTGCGTTGATCGCAGTTCTCGTCGTCGGCTGTGGAGGAGGCCCGAAATCCCTGCAGGCCGTATCGGAGTGCGACATACCCGAATGGTATAGCAAGGTACCGCAGGATCCTAACTATCTGTTTGCCGCGAGGACCGCGACGTCGCAAGACATGCAGCTCGCCCTTGACAAGGCGACGACAGACGGCAGGACAGAAATCGGGCGGCAGACGGATCTGAAGGTGCAGGGGTTGCAGAAGAGATTCGACGAAGAAGTCGGACTGAATACCGACGCGCAGCTGATGTCCCAGTTCACACAGGCGAACAAGACCGTGGTCTCGACGAGCCTCTCAGGGAGCCGCGTGAAGGAGCAACTGATGTGCAAGGATGGAGACCTGTACCGGGCCTACGTGCTGGTCGAGTATCCTATCGGAGCTGCAAACGAAGCGCTGATGGGGCAGATCAAAAAGAACAACGAGATGTACACGCGGTTCCGTGCAAGCCAGGCGTTCAAGGACCTGGACAGCGAAGTGCTGAAGTACGAGCAGTGGAAGAAAGAACAACTGGCTCCGCCCGAGCAGAAGTAGTGCCCCGGCAGCGGTCCCGACCCCAGGCAACAGATACCGGGCGCTGGCTCACGTCAGCGCCCGGGCTGGTTTATGCCCGCTATTCCGTGAAAGTCTGGAGCGCGGGCCTTCGCCGTGTTCGCCCGACCACTCCGGCCGCAATGTGCGTGTGACTCTTCCCCCGCCGCCCACCATCACCCCACCGCCCCTATCTCGCGCAGTTCGCCCCGCAGCCGGCTCTCCTCAGCCTGGAATCCCATCAGGTGGCTTTCCATCGCTGTCCCGATGTCCGTGGCAAGCATCGAGGGATTGTGCTGACTGACAGCCTGCACCCAGTCACGGACCAGCCCGTAGTCCCCTCCGCCATGGCCGGAATCGAGATCCGCTATGTCGCGGGCATTCCACTCGGTTTTCCTGTCCGTCCCGAAGTCGACCACCGAGAGGGTCTGCTCGTCGCCGACGAGATCCCCCTTCGATCCCATGATGCGGATGCGGCGGCCGGCGTAGCTCGTGTGCGCCTGCATGCTGAAGCTCGCCGTGATCCCCCCGTCGAACTCCAGCGCGACGACCTGGTGGTCCACGACATCGTTATCGGAGCGAAACACGCAGCGTCCGTACGGGCCTGAGCGCAGGTTTTCCATGATCGCGGGTCCCTGATCCCCTGACGCTGGCAGGTCGAAATGGTGAAGCCATGACCGGTTGCGATAATAGATCTTCAGGGCGGAGTACGCACAGCCCGGCTCCACTGCGCACCCGTCCGTGCACCGTGCGGTGCTCCCCTCCGGCGCATTCTCCTTCCTGAACCATGCGAGATTGCCGAACGAGGAGACCCGAACACAACGAGCGTTCACGTACCATCGAAGCAGGTCGAGGTCATGGCACGATTTCGAGAGCAGCATCGGGTTGGAGACCTTCGTGTTGCTCCAGTTCCCCCTGACGAACGAGTGGGACATATGAACGTGCTCGACCGGCTCAAGGAGATCGATGTGGATGACGCGGCCCAGGGCCCCCGCCTCGAGCACTTCCCTGATCTTCCGGAAATAGGGCGAGTACCGGAGAACGTGACAGACCCCGACCACCCTCCCACCGTCTCTCGCGGCCCGCAGGATATCCGTGCACTGCTCCCATGTCTGCGCGATGGCCTTTTCGAGAAGCACATCGTACCCCATCTTCAGCGCAGCGATGGCAGGCCCGTAATGCAGCGCATCAGGTGTGGTGATGATAACGGCATCGGCGAATTTAGGACGCGCGAAGATGTGTTCCCAGGTTCTGAATCGATTGTCCGCGGCGATCCCGTACATCGCCGCAAACCTCTCAGAACGCACCGGGATCGGCTCGGCAAACCCGACAATCTTCAACTGCTCCGGGAACTTCAGCGAGTACCCCGCGTACGTGTTTCCCCTGCTTCCGGCGCCCGCGACGATCGCGGTCACCGGCCGGTCGAGAGGCTTGCTGAGAGGATGAGGAGGAAACTCTACGGGGCGATCCAGGAGCTCCGCGAGGGCGCGCTGTTCGAACACGGCTCCCGCTCCAGCGGCGCCGACGACCTGCAGCCACGTGCGTCTGTCAATGTGCTTTTTCATGAGCGGCTCCTGCAATTTCAAGATGGAAACGTGTGGCGCGGAAATATATACGCCTGACCGCACACAGGCAAGGCCGTTTCGTGTGCCTCTGTCTGTCACTCTCTCCTTCGAGGCCGTCCGGTCACGGCAAAACCAACACCAGCCACAACCGCAATGGATGCAATGACCAGGCGGGGCGTGACCGACTCGGACAATAGCAGGACGCCTCCGGCAGCAGCGAGGATCGGGACGGCCAGCTGGACGATTGCCGCTCGTGTCGCAGTCAAACCCCGGAGCGCGGTGTACCACAAGACATAGCCGATACCTGAGGTCAGTGAGCCAGACACGATGGCGAGCAGGAGCCCATATGTCGACCACCCGGCCTCATTGAGCTGTACCAAACCGAAAACGACGACAATCGGAACGGCCCTGATGAAATTGTCTGTGGTTGCGGTGATCGGATCGTTGCTCCCTCGACCCCGGAGGGAATAGACCCCCCATGCGAGGCCGGCTGTGGCCATGAGCAGCGACCCAACCACGGGGGGCGCCGCGATGCCCGGAAAGACGAGATACGTGGTCCCCCCCAGCGCAAGAAGCAGCCCTAACCACTGTTTCGGAACAAGTCGTTCGCCGGCGCGAATCCCGGCCACGATCATCGTAGCCTGCACCGAACCCATCAAGATCAAAGCACCCGTGCCGGTGCTGAGACGGACATACGCATATGAGAAACCGAGAGCGTACAGGGCAAGCATCGCGGCCGATATCCAGCTGCCGCTGGGTCGAGACCTCCTTCTGAGAAGAGCTGAAACGATCCAGAGCGTCGCAGCGCCGGAGACAATGCGCAGGGTCGTGAAACTGGCTGGGTCAATCGAGCCGCCGACCAGGGCCATTCTGCACAGCAACGAATTGGATGCAAAAGCGACCAGTGTTATCGCCGTAAGGGCGATCGTGACGGAAGCGGCTTGTTTCGATTGCTCAGTCAGCGCGCCCTCCCTGAATAGGCCGGCCGTTTTCGGGGACGGCACAGGCAGTCGAGTCTCCGACCAACATTCCGGCGTCCAGAGCTTTCGGCCTCATCGGACGTTTGGCCCATCGCCCAGATGCAGGGTCACCGTCCCACGGTACGGAGACGGAAGCTTCTTTGCGCGCTCATAGTTTCCCCAGCTCAGGTTCGCATAGGTCCACTCATTCAGAACGATCAGCGTGGTCGTTCCATCAGGGTTCGCCACAGCCCGAGCAGCATGCGTGCCATCGGAACGTGCGGTGACACCGTGGTGAGTACGAACATCAGCCAGGGTGTAGCGCGTGATGTGCTCTTTTGTCGTTCTGAAATCGACGGGGACGTGGCGCGGACTCACGTTCCCTGCCTTTCCATACACGAAGAAGTCCCTAACAAGAACGTGAAGACACGAGAGCCAGAGGTATGAAACAGGCGAACGCATGGGAGTAACCTAGGGATTGGTTGACGGCCAAAGTGGCAATCTTCAGGCTGGATGTCAAGAAGGCGATTTGGAGTAGAACCTTGCGTGAGGCAACTAGGAAGGAAGGACCACGGCCCACCCGACTCGACGGGTTGCCTTTGGGGCCGAATTGCACGATTTTCCTGATGTACCTCTGCGCCTGCCACAACTGTCCGTGTCCTCATCCACCAGGGAGAAGCCATGCCTTCGACAAGGAGTATTCAGATCTGGTCAACGCTCTTCTTTGTTCTTTCTTTCCCCCTCCATGAAGCACCCGCACAGACGACCAACCCGCACGCCGGCGAACTTGAGACCCGCGTGGGTGTCCTGTCCGATTTTCACGAGGTCATCTATCAGATCTGGCACACGGCATGGCCGGAGAAGAATATCGGCATGCTGGTCGATCTGCTCCCGCAGGTCAAACAGTATAGCGATACGCTCTCTCGCGTGAAACTGGACGGAATCCTCCGTGACAAGCAGGATGTCTGGGACGAAGGCACTGCCAGGCTCAGGAGCTTCGTTGCAGCGTATGACGCTGCTGCGGCGCCTCTGGACAGCGCAAAGCTCCTGGATGCTGCTGAGCGTCTGCATTCGCAGTATGAGGCCCTGGTAAGGGTTGTGCGACCAGTCACGAAGGAGCTCGACGAGTTCCACCAGGTGCTCTACATGATCTATCACCACTACTGGCCGGAGAAAGACCTGAAGAAGCTCTCGCCAGCGGTAGATTCACTCAAGGTAAAGATGGCTGCCCTGAACACGTCGACACTTCCCAGCCGGCTGAAGCAGAGGGAAGGGGCATTCAACGCAGCGAGGGCAGACCTTGCCGGGACGGTGGACATACTGACAGCGGCAGATGCGGCGAGCAGCCCCGAGAAGTTTGCCGCCGATCTGGAGAAGCTCCACGACAAGTACCAGTCGCTGGAAAGGGTGTTTGAATAGGTGGACACCCGGCCCCTCCATGTGGAACCAAACGGACGCATCTACGGTCACTCTCTGCGTAAGGGAAGAACGCCAGCCGCATTCCGCTGAAATAGGTGAGCGAAGGATCCTGACCGGATCTCCCGGGGGGGCGCGAGAGCACTGAAGCGGCGGGTACCGATCACGTAGTGGTGCCCGCCGTTTGTGCCCTTCCCTCACGTACACTCCTGAGACGACCCCCTAGGGTCTTGAGAACGGAGTTCACATATACGATCGCGAGCATCCCTACGACGATCACGACAATGATCCCGGACTCGCCGACCCAGAGCGCGCTCTGTGATCCGCGAGTGTAGCTTGTGAAAGGGCCTTCGATCAGCGCGTTCCACGACGAGTGTCCAAGGACCGCACCCCAGACACTCCCAGTCTGAAGCCGGAGCGTCCCCCAGAACACCGATATCCCCACGCCGAATAGAACGAACGTGAGCGCAGAGAACCACGGATAGGGTCCAGCGGCGTACTGACCCGACAAGATGGCGGGTACATGCCACAGGCTCCATACGATGCCACTCACCAACAGAGGATAGGGGACGCCGGAGTCAACCAGGCGAGTCAGCATGAAGCCCCGCCACCCGATCTCCTCCCCTGCTGCCGTGATCACACCGACCAGAGAACCCACCAGCATCGATACCAGAACAACAGCGCCGAAACGGAGGATTGGCGAGCCGATCCCGGAAAACCAACCGCTTGCAGGGGGAGCAAACTCCGCCAATCCGGATCCCCATGCGATTCCGTATGCCATCAGGCCGACGAGCGCCGGAAAGGCCACGGCAAGCCCCACAGCCCGGACTCCCTTCCAACCCCCAAGGCGGAACGAAACGTCGCGGAACCCCTCACGTCGTATCAGTCGGGTCAATACCGAAGCGATGGCGGGGACCCACATCAGCGCGATCATCCGCGGAAGCATCTCCGGATTCTCCACCGGGAGGCCGGACGCAATAATCGACCAGAGCAGGGGTGCCGAGCCGAGAATCACAAAACCCAGAAACACGGCGAGACTTATCCTGGCATGTACGGCCTTTCCAGAAGGACGATCCGACATATCTCCCCCTTTCAGATGCAAAAAGGCCTCATTGTCGTGATGTGAACAATGAGGCCATCAGCAAGAACCGTGTCTTCTCTGTAAAGGTACGGGACTCCTGCCTGTTAGTTGCAGATCATCATCATCCTTCTCTCCTTCGTCCAGGGCGCCAGTCTTTACAGCGTGAAGACCTCCCCACCAGCCAGGACCTCCTGGCGCTTCTCATCGAAAGTCGCCGCCTTGCCCGTGTGGAGCGCAGCGGTTGTCATGATCACCGAAATGGAATGAGAGTACCCCGCCTCTACCGGAGCGTTGGGCTGCCGACCTGACCGCACGCACTCCAACCAATTGCGGACATGCAGACTGGTCATCAGGTCAACTCCTGTCGAGGCAGCCGTCTCCGCCCTCGCCGGCTTTTCGGTCAGGTCCATCTTCGGGAGGAGGAACGATTTCATCCCCATGGACGAGGCGTCGAGCGACGTCAGACCGCCGTTGGATGTGACCTGGTTGGTATCCAGATTCAGTTCGCCGCCGTTCGAATAGTAGATTTCCTTCACACCCCCAGCCGAGTTGTGCATGCGAGAGGAGTAGACGACCTGAAATCCCTGTTGGGGATTATCACCGGCCGGCCCGAAATCAAACACCGCAGTCATTGTGTCGAAGTTCTTTCTGCCATCGGTCCACTTGTAGATGCCGCCGTTCGCCACGACGCTCCTCGCGTTTCGGTATCCGGTGAACCAGTGCACGGTGTCGATCTGATGGCACATCCATTGGCCCGGGATGCCCGACGAGTACGGCCAGAACAGCCGGTATTCGACATACTTCCGCGGATCCCACGGCTCGAAGGGGCGGTTCATAAGGTACCGTTTCCAGTCCGTGTCGGATTCCTTGATGTCCGCCACGAGCGCCGGCCGTCTCCAGCGACCCGGTTGGTTGACGTTCCACGACATCTCCACCATCGTGATGTCGCCGAACTCTCCGGAGGCGAGATACTCTGCCGCCTTGCGGTAGTTCGGGGCGCTCCGCCGCTGGGAGCCTACCTGGAGGATGATGCCGGATGACTTCACCTCGGCGAGCGCGAGGCGGTTGTCTTCCATCGTCTCCGCAAAGGGCTTCTCGACATACGCATGCTTCTTGTTCCGAGCGGCTTCTGTCGCGTGCAGAGCGTGTTGGAAATCCGCAGTAGAGATGATGACCGCATCGAGGTCCTTGTCGGCATACAGCTCGTCGTTGTTCCGATACGGCCGAACCGATTGGCCTGTTCTGGCCTTGATAAATGCCAGACCTTCCTCCCGGCGACGGTTCCAGATGTCAGAGACACCGAGGATCTCGAAGTTCAGTTCATCCGCATGTATCCAGAAAGCCGGCAGCAAGGCGTCTTTCGCCCTGTCCGAGAAGCCGACCACGCCCACGCTCAACCGGTCATTCGCGCCCAGGATCCTCCCATAACTTCGGGCGGTGAATCCCAGAGCGCCCGTGAGGACGCCGGCTCCAGCGATTGCAGCCCCCGTCATGAACTCCCTTCGCGAGTGTGCCATGCGCGACCCCCGGATCTAGTTGAGTGTGCGGATCTTTATGCTGCGAAACGAGACTCTGTTCCCGTGGTCCTGCAGGAGAATGTGTCCGCGGGGAGCTTCGCCGAAGGTAGACCAGGCCACATACTTGCTGTGCGACACAAGGGCCCTCCACATCTGCGTGGCTCTCTCATACTCGACCGTCTTGAATCCGTTCAGCCAGTGTTCCACATGCTTCCCCTTCGCAATGATCTTCGCCCGGTTCCATTCCCCGACGCCGTTGAACCGGACATTGACGGGAGGAATGAGGTCGTACAGTCCCGCCAGCTTCCTGTTTCCGTCGACCCCTTTCGTCGCGTCCTCGTGCACCGCATCGTCAAGGATCTGGAATTCACAGCCGATCGCAGAGCCTTCTCCTTTGTTCAGCTCAGTGTCCACGAAGTACTTGATGCCGCTATTGGCGCCCCCGGTGATATTAAACTCAACGCTGAGTTCAAAGTCGGCATACGTGTCTGTGCTGACGATATCTCCCCCTGCATTCGACTCACGGCCGCCGGATTCCAGGACTGTCAACTCTCCGTCGGCCATCTCCCATCCGCCCTTCGGAAACCGGTCCAGCCTGGCCCCCCGCCAGCCGGTGGAAGATTTCCCGTCCCAGAGCAACGTCCACCCTTCCTTCTTTTCCCGTTCGCTTAACGTGTTAGGGATGAAGTTGAACTGTGGGGTCGAGTCATCTGCCCGTGTGCGGAACTCCTCGAGTCCCTCTGTGATGACTCGAATGTTCCTCCACCGCACCGCCTTGCCGATCCGCGTCGAATCGTTCCCGACGCTGTGCACCTGGAGGCTGAAGAATCCCCTCGGGGTCTGAGCGTCAACAATGTCGGCGCAGGGAACGCCGTTCACCCATGTCCTGATCGAAGTCCCGATGGCTTCGATACGGAGGCTATTCCAGCCGTCCTTCCGAAAAGCCTTCTGGGATCGCTCCTGCCCTTCCAGCGTGTGCAGCCACCCGCGGCGTGATTCGTCGTAGATGCCGCCGGTCCAGGCCCTGTCCGTCGCGTCGATCTCCATCTGGTAGCCGTACACCCGCCCCTCTTTCTTGTCCGGGCTGGATTCGCTCCGGAACTGCACGCCGGAATTGAGGGTCCAGTCGACCTTGCTTTCGCATTCGAAGATGAAGTCCCCGAACTGTTTGGTTGTGCAGAGAAAGCTGTTCGGCGATCCCTCGACACATCGTCCCACGAGCTCACCGTTCTCCACGGAATAGACGGCTGTCCCATTCAGCTGAACCCATCCATCCAGATTCTTGCCATTGAAGAGTGGCCTCCAACCGGTCTCAGCACTAACACGCGTGCCGAGAAGGACAAGCGTGGCAAGTATGGCTGCTCGAATGCTCACAGGAGTTCGCCTCCATGCTATTGGTCAACGCTCGGGTGCCCGGACAAGGGTCGACGTTGATTTGAATTCTCGTATCGGATGAAGACACTGCCGATGAGCCCGGGTCACATTCCCCCCACTCCTCTTCCTCCGCGTGCGACACCTCGTGCTTGTTCGCGCATCCACCCGACGGGGTGATCGCCGATTCACGTACGGCCGGCGAATCGATGGGTCTCTTCAATCATTGCCAGGTAGTTTTCGACCGGCACGTAGCTCGGGACGGAATTCCCCGACCCCAACGCGTATCGTCCTCTTTCTCCGCAGGTCTCGAGGAGGAATCGAACGTGATTCCTCACCTCGTCAACGCTCTTCCCCGACAGGATATTCAGATCGAGCCCGCCAAGCACCGCAATCCGGCCGCCGTACCGTGACTGGAAGTCCTGCACCGGGACAATCGCATCCTCATACGAATGCTTGCCGTCGATCCCGACATCCCCGATCAGGTCCTCCATGATCGGAACCACGTTTCCGCAGGAGTGGAGAAAATACGGGACCCCACGCTCATGAGCCATCGCGGCAAACCGGCGATGCCACGGAAGAATGTATTCGCGCAGGTGAGCGGGCGAGATGAGCGTCGCCGTCTTGTATCCCATGTCATCACCCGGAAATACCGCCACGAGGTGCTCCAGATCCAGGATCTGCCTGTAGAAATCGACCATCAGCCCGCCCAGCCGGTCCGCCACGGCCTTCACGAGACCCGGATTTTCGAAGAGCGCGATCGAGAGCCCCTCGATCGACATCATCCATGTAAGATGCTCGAAGACTCCCCCGGCATGAGAGAAGATCAGACCCATCCCCTCGGGCACCCGGGAACTGAGGTACTCGTACGCTGAAAAATCGTACTCGCCGACCGACGGCCAGGGATACTTCTCGAAATCCTCCCACGTCTCGATCACGCCATGATGCTCGTCGGTCCACTCCCGTTGCTTAGTCGAACCTGCAGCCGTGTCGGCCGCCGCGTTACGCCGGTCGGGGAGCGGAAGGCTGTCCTCGTACCGGACGAAATCGTACCCCATCCGGTACCAGAAATCCACCATCGTGTCGAGCCACGCGTTCCGGCCTTCCCGACCCGCCGGGAAGGGGCCCCAGCGCCGGCCGAGAAGGTCGGTCACGATCGGCTTCATGACCGATTCATCGATATTGTATTCCACGAGCGGCACGCGGCGGGAGCGGACCTTCCCCGCCAGAATATCGATGAACTCAGATGCGTTCGGTTTCGGAGCGGCGAGCGGGAGCAAAGCCATCGGCGAAAAGCCCTATCTTCATCGTGAATCGAGGCTACGGCGTGCCACGAACCCCGCGTCCGAACGCACGGCGGAATTCAATCCTGCCCGGGCAAGGGCGCGACATACTGATACGCGGGGTTGGCATTCTGGATTTCGAGGATCGCTACAATTTCATTCCAGGTCGCGCGGAGTCCGCGAGGACACGACGGAAGCTCGTGTGCAATCGCACGATGCAGCGCGCCGAGGTTGTAACAGGGGACCGCTGCGTACATATGATGCTCAGTGTGGTAGTTCATGTGCCAGTAGAGGAACTGAACGACCGGGTTCACCGTGAACGTCCGGCAGCAGAGCCGGAAATCCGGCACGTTGTCCTGTAATCCAATGTGCTGTGTGTTGTTGCAAAGGAAGAAGAGCCAGCTCCCGTAGAACGGAAGAAGACTCGTCAGGACCGGCACGAGCCACCAGCCGAACACCAGCGAGATCGCCGTGATGGCGGCGTGCCCGGCCAGGAGCATGCGCGCCCGACGCACAACAGGCCGGCCCGCGTCCGGATCGTCCCCGAGAAACAGCCTGCTCTCCCACTCCCCTTCGAATTTCCCCCGGGCAAGGCGGACCGTGTTCATGACGACTTTGTATCCGCCGTGCAGATTCACAAGTCCTTCCAGAAAGAACTGTCTCACCATCAGTCGAATCGGAAGCACGACCTCCAGGTCGTCCGGCGGGTGAAGCGTGTACTGATGATGGCGCATGTGGCTGGCGTAGAAGTGCTCGAAGTTGATCCAGCCCAGGAACGAGAAGATGCGCACAAAGAATTCGTTCAGCCGTTGGGTCCGGAAGACGCTCTTGTGGACGAGCTCGTGCACCGCGTTGATCATGAACGATCCCGCGGTCCCGTGAAGGAACAGCAGCAGGAGCGTCACCCACCACGCCCAGGTGGCGGCCGAGACGAGGACGGCTCCCCCGGTCAACCCCAGCACGACCAGATGACCGAACGCCTGCGCAAAGCCTTTCACGTCGCTCTTCTTGTTCAGACGGGCGAGCAGTTCCCGGTCGATGGGTGTTCGATACCAGCTGATATGCCTTCCGCCTCCAGGAGTCTTCATTTTGAAAACGTACTCACATGGGATACAAATGGCAAGTTTTGCTCTGCCCGCGAAAGGGTTTGACACCGATCACTCCATGACACCGGTCACTCCCCATGGCCGGTTGATTTCAGTTATTGCTCACACTATATTGTTATCGTCGTGGACAGACCCTGTCCAGACCTTGCCCTCCCCCCACGCAAGAACTCTCCCGTTCATTCACTTTTGATGAAACCATGAACTCCTTGCACAAGTATGCGCTTGCTGCACTTGTCACCGTATCCGTGGGGTTCCCGGAAGCGTTTGCCCAGGATTCGACGTTGGCCCTGTATCTGCCCTGTAATGGTTCGGCAGAAGATGCGAGCCTCTATGGCAATGACGGCATAGTGATGGGCGCTGTCCCTGCGACCGATCGATCCGGCAAGCCCGACGGGGCCTATTGGTTCGACGGGGACAGCAGCAAGATCGTCATCCCCAACAACCCTAGCATCAATCCGACAGACCAGCTGACAATCGCGTTCTGGGCCTATCTTGACGGCATGACGGACAACTACCTCGATCTATTTGTTAAAGGAGGTCCGGTGACAGGGTATTTCGCGAACCGGGAGTATGCAGTCTACCTGAAAGACAACTTTGGAAACTCGTACTTCCAGTTGTTGAGCGCAGGAGATGGTCAGGGACAACATGAAACATGGTCGAACACGTACACTCCCCGACAGTGGCTCTTCTTCACGGGGATTGTGGACAGGAAGAACCACTCGATGCGTGTGTACATCAACGGAGCAGAACAATCGCTCTACAGCATCGCGGACTCATATTCCTCGTTCAATGTCAACGCCTACGACCTGTGGATAGGCGCGGGCGAGGAAGGTCTCCCAGAGCACCGCCCGTTCAAAGGCATCCTCGATGACATCCGGCTCTACCGCCGCGCGCTTTCGGATCAGGAGATCCTCGATCTGTTCCAGGCGCCTCAGGATTCACTCCCTCACGCATCTGTATCGCATCTCCAGAACTTCGGCCACATCCTCGTCGGAAAGAGCGCGTCTCAAGTCTTGACGTTTCGAAACCGAGGCATCGGGACGCTGGTCGTCTCGCAGATCGGCAGCTCCAATCCCTCGTTCGCTGTTTCAGATACCACTCTCTCGATCGCTGGAAACGACAGCGCCATCGTTACTATCACCTACACGCCGCAAGCCGCCGGCGTGGACACCGGGCTCATCTCCTTTGTCACCAACGATTCCGGATTCACGGAGCCCGGGATCCCGGTGTCGGGAGCAGGGTTTGTCGCGGACAGAGCAGCGGTCATAACGAGCATCAGGGATATCCCTGCAGACCAGGGGCTCCAGGTGCGTGTCACCTGGTTCAGAAGCACGTATGACTCCCCCGGCGATTCGCTGCACGTCGCCTTCTACGACGTCTGGCGAGAGGTCGTGGACAGGGAGTATGCGTGGGACTTCATCGCCTCGGTTCCCGCCGTCGGCCTCGATGAGTACGGACTGGTCGCTCCTACTCTTGTGGACTCGACCGCCTTCGCGGGGATCCAGTGGTCGGTATTCAGAGTGTCAGCACGATTTATTGAACAGGTGGGCGCGGCATTCTCGTCATCCGACAGCGGCTACTCCACGAACGACCTGATTCCTTCGCCGGTGACTGGCGCGTTCGCGAGCCCCGCAGGGGAACTTCCCGTGCTCCATTGGGACCAGTGCCAGGACATCGACTTCGACCACTATGACGTGTACATTTCCGACCAGCCGACCGGGTCCCTTGCAGGCATGAATCTGCTCAGGTCCACAACGGCGCTCTCCTGCGTGGACAGTTCCTATGTACCGGGGACGAATCGCTACTACCGGGTCGCAGCAGTCGATAGAGCCGGGAACACCGGCACTCCGTCAGACCAGGTCTCCTTCTTGACCCTCGGTGTGCCGTCCGGCGAAGCAGTCCCGCTACGGTTCGGACTCGAGCAGAACTTTCCCAATCCGTTCAACCCGACTTCAGAGATCCGCTACCAGGTGTCTGAATCCAGACATGTCAGACTCGCTGTCTATGATCTCCTGGGGCGGGAGGTGGCGGTGTTGGTGAATGAGACGAAAGCGCCGGGCTCATATCAGGCCACGTTCGATGCCTCAGGCCTGGCAAGCGGCGTCTATCTCTCCAGAATAACCGCAGGCGACTTCGTCCGGACACGGAGCATGGTCCTGACCAAGTAAGCGCGTCGCACATTTCTGCGTACCCCGAGCGGGCGTCCGGACTGTTGCGGATACCCGCTCTCTGTTTTCCAGTTGCCGCCATCCCCTTGTTCACCCCCGGCCTGCACCCTCTTCTCCCAAAAGCTTCATAATGCCGGCTGCCCGGGCGGCCTTGTTGTTCGTCAGGCCACAATGTATATTTTCAGGATTTCTTCGGCACAACCAGAGAGGATGTGATGTCCTGTGGGCAATCGATTCGGGATGGATTACGGAGGGACGAACGTCAAGGCGGGAGTGTTCAGCGAAAACGGAACAGTCCTGGGATTCCGCGAACAGCCCCTCGCCAAAGTCGCCTCGGGAGGGGAACTCCTCGAGAACCTGCTGACGCTCGCCCGTGACGTCGCCCGCGGGTATTCCCTCGAGGGTGGAGGGCTGGCCATCAAAGGCCTGGTGAACTCCGAACGGGGTGTCGTCGAAGAGGACGTCGGCGCGGGATCCTGGCTCGCGGGCATCGACCTTCGGGCGGCCTTCTCCAAAGCGCTGGGTGCGCCCTGGGTGCTCGAGAACGATGCACGCTCGTACGCGTGGGGTGAGTGGATGTTCGGCGCCGGTCGCGGCGCAAAGACCATGGTGTGCATGACGCTGGGGACGGGAGTCGGCTGCTCAGTCGTGGCGGGCGGGCGGCCCTATCGAGGAGGAAGTCAGTTCGGCGCCCTCCTCGGAGGGCACATCACCATCGACAGGAACGGACCGCCGTGTCCCTGTGGCAACCGCGGCTGTCTCGAACTCTACTGCTCGGCCACCGCACTTCATCGGCAGGTCCTTGAACGGCATCCCGACCTCCGTCGAGCCCAGGCGGATGCCCTTGCGGAGTTCTTCGCCCGGGTCAGGCACGGGGATCGACAGTACGTGACGACGTTCGACACATTCATCGATAATCTTGCACTCGGCGTCGTGAATGTCATTCATGCCTACGGGCCCGATGTCGTGGTGCTCGGCGGGGGGGTCATGAAGAGTGCGGATGTCATACTCCCCCCTCTCCGCGAGCAGGTGAACCGGATGGCATGGACCGTACCGCGGGGATCGGTCAGGATTCATCCCGCCGAGCTGGACAACCGTGCGGCGGCGCTTGGCGTTGCATTCTTTCCCCACTCCTAGGAACGGACAGCATGTCTCAGTCTCAGAAGGTTCACACCATCGATCCCTTTGTTGCCCCACTTCCTGCGGAGGCGACAGAATATCCCAGGGGAGCGTACGACCCGTTCCCCAACTTTCAGATTCATCGCGGAAGGATAGAGAAGGGCTACGCAGTCCTGGCCAGGCAGATCCGGGAGGCGATGCCCAGGGGTCTCCGCGTCCTTGTCGTCGACGGATACCAGGGGGTCGCGTGGGACGTTGTACGCGGGGGGTTGGCTGAAGCGTTGGCCGCCGAAGGCGTCCGTCCGGCGTGGGTGGATATGCGCGAGCACATGCGGCCACAGGAGGATATCCGGGCGCACATCAGTCCATTCCTCGGGGGCAGCGATCCCCTCTTCGGAAGGCGGTATCCGCTCGGACCCGAGGCCTTCTTTGATCCGGTCAACCTGGCGGCGTTGCGTATTCGCATCGCGCAGGCCCGTGCCGAGCAGGCTGGCACACTGCTCATCGTCATCGGATGCGGCGCAGGTCTTCAGGGACTGTGGGACCAGCTCTGGTACGTGGACATCCCGAAGGATGTTCTGGAGGCCGACGCCCGACTCAAGAAGATCGCGCCTCTGGGGATGCGGAACCCGCTTCCGTTCGGCGAGTTCTACAAGCAGTCATACTTCGTCGACTGGCCGGCCCTCAACCAGCTGAAGAGCAGGCTGCTTCCGGACATATCCCGGTTCATCGATGCCCAGAACCCGGAAGGCCCCACATCGATCAACGGGGAAGATTTCCGGAAGGCTCTCCACGATATCGCCGAGACGCCCTTCCGCGTCCGGCCCTGGTTCTACCCCGGCCCCTGGGGCGGGCAGTACATGAAAGGGCACATGGGGCTCGATCCCAAGCAGCCGAACTATGCGTGGTCGTTCGAGCTCATCGTTCCGGAAAACGGGATCGTGTTCGAGCACGGCGGGAATACGCTGGAGTGCTCATTTGATTGCCTGATGTTCGCCCATCACGAGCGCGTGCTCGGGCAGGAAGCGGGCCGCCAGTTCAAATTCGAGTGGCCGATCCGGCTGGACTATCTCGACACGATCGACGGCGGCAACCTGTCCACTCAGTGCCATCCACGTCCAGACTACGTCCGGCGGGAATTCGGCGAGACCATCACGCAGGACGAAACGTACTACATCGTCAACTCGAAGCCTGGCGCGCGGGTGTACATAGGACTGACTGATGCGTGCGACAAAGAGAAGTTTCGAGCGGCGGTCGAGCAGTCCCAGAGGGACGGCAAAGAAGTAGACATCGACGCGTTCGTGCACAGCGAGCCGAGCCAGCCGCATGATCTCTTCTGCATACCCAATGGAACCGTGCACTGCAGCGGGCAAGGGAACCTGGTCCTGGAGATCAGCGCGACCCCGTACATCTTCACATTCAAGATCTACGACTACCTGCGCCGCGACCTCGACGGGAGCCTCAGGACGATCAACGTCGCGCGCGCGTTCGACAACATCCGGTTCGAGCGGCGCCCGGCATGGGTCAAGGAGAATCTGATCGCGCGGCCCCGCGTGCTGCGGAGCGGTCCGGACTGGCAGCATGTGGTCCTCATGGATCGCCCGGAGGTCTTTTACGAGATCCATCGTATCGAATTCGCCCGCTCGTTTGAGCTCGACACGGAAGACCGGGGCTTTGCGGTGAATCTCGTGGCGGGAGAGAAAGTCGCCCTGAGCGGCATCAACGGCATCGCCGCCAATCTCCATTATCTCGAATCCATGATCATCCCGGCGGCGGCGCAGCACGTCCGGATCGTCAACCAGGGGAACCGGCCCTGCATGATGATTCTGGTCTTCGTCCGGCCCGGGACAGGATCGGCGCTTCCGCTGAACAACCCCGACCGCTGAGAGCCCCGCACCCCGGAAACGACCTGGAAGGCTCACGGACGCGGGAACAATGCGATGTCGGCGACGACAGGGAGGTGATCGGAGAGGAACCCTTCCTTTCTGCGGGCATCGCAGGTCGTGTGGCTCAGCACCTGGAGGGACCTGCTTACGAACAGATAGTCGATCCGTTCGCCTGGATCGGGGGCCTTCAGTTCAAACCCGGTGAACGTAGCTTTCGGGCCCTCGTGGGGGGAGAGCGAACTCAACTGGGCGTCCTCCAGGCGCGGACCGGGGATGTCGGGCGAGGTCAGGATGAGATACGGAGGATCGGTCTCCACCGCATTGAAATCCCCCGCCACGATGACCGGCGATCTGCGCGCAATCTCACCGATTTTCTTCCTCAGCAACTGTGCGCTCTTTCCGCGGGCCTCCACCCCCTGATGGTCGAAGTGTGTGTTGAACACAAAGAAGGTTCGAGCGGCGGATGAATCGGCGAGCCGCACCCACGTGACGATGCGCGGGAGAGCCGCATCCCAGCCCTTTCCCGGCACGTCCGGAGTCGGAGAGAGCCAGTATGTCCCATTGTCAAGCAGGGTGAAGCGGGCTATGTTGAAGTAGATCGCCGAGTACTCGCCCTCCGTTTTGCCGTCATCACGCCCGACACCGCGCATATCGAATCCTCGAAGCCCCTCCTTCAAGAAAGCCACCTGGTCGTTGAGCCCCTCCTGTATGCACAGGATGTCAGGCTTCTGGGAAAGCACGTACGAAAGAAGCGCGTCGCGCCGTTTCTCCCACGCATGGACGCCGTCGTCCGGGTTGTTATACCGGATGTTCCATGTCATTATGCGCACCACATCGGCCCCGCGGGCCACAGTATCCGAGGGGGCAAGGCGCGTTCCCCTCTCACCATACATGTTGGCGGCTTGCGAGAGTCGGGCATCCTGTGCCCGGGCCGCAATGAACACAGCGCACACGAAGAGGGCGGCGAGCGCGACACCAGGCATCGCAAACGCAGATCGGGATTTCGAGGATCGTGTCATGGCATGGACTTGTGCTGTGGGGAGGATACCGTCTTGACCGAACCTATCTCTTTCTCTCCTTTGGTGCAAGGGGAAGCTTCACCTCAGATGAGTTGGCGCTGCTGGAAGCGATCTGGCTGCAGGAGCTTTAACCCTTCGGCGAACGAGGCGACAACCGGGACTCCCCCATTCGGCAAGCATAACGCGGGCGCCCCTCCCTCTTCCAGCTCCCCAGCCCCTGCAACCTGCTGATTCCCTCAGATTAGTCCCCTTTCTCCCTTGATCCGGATCAAGACCAGTTCTTAGCCTACCTCAATGCCCCGGCGGCGTTCCGGATGTACATTGACTGCGTCAACGCAATCAATGAATCATTCCTGAGAGAGGTTAGTAATGGCACACTGGATCATCGACCCGGCTCATTCTGAAGTGAAGTTCAAGGTGAAGCACCTCGTCATCTCCACCGTCACCGGACAATTCAATACGGTCCGTGGGACGGTGGAATCGGCAACGCCCGATTTTGCCAACGCCCGCATCCAGTTCGAAGCCGATGTTGACAGCATCAACACAAACAACGAACAGCGCGACGCCCATCTGAAATCGGCCGACTTCTTCGACGCGGCCAACCATCCGACGCTTTCGTTTGTCTCGACATCGCTCAGGCCGAAGGGCGATGGGGCCTACGAACTCAGGGGCGACATGACCATCCGCGGGGCGAAGCGCGGCGTCGTGCTTGACGCCACATATAACGGCACGGTGCAAGGCTTCGATGGCGCTGTCGCCGCCTTCGAGATCACCGGGAAACTGAACCGGCAGGATTTTGGCCTTCGCTGGAATGCGCTCACCGAGACCGGCGGTGTCGTCGTGAGCGACGAGGTGAAGTTGGATATCGCCGTAGAGCTCAAGCCGGCCGAAGTCGGCGAACTCGTCGCCGCCTGACGCTCAATCGCCGAGCCCGTCGCCGCAGCGCGGCGGGCCGCCGGCCAGTACGAACCGAGAGGGGGGTTGCAGGACAGCCTGGATTTTCCGAGGTTAGCTACGGGCGCGTGACGCTGGATCCCGCCCCCTACCCGAGGACAGACCGTGCAAGACATTCGCGTCATGTTCGACCGGTTGCGCGATCACGTATCGCGACTGGTCCCCCTCACGGACGAAGAGGTTCCGCTTTGCTCCTCCTTCATGATTCCAAAACGGGTCCGGAAAGGCGCGTACCTCATCCAGGAAGGCGAGCCATCGAAGTACCTCGCGTTTGTGACTAGCGGATGCCTTCGATCGTACACAATCGACACGAAGGGCGAAGAGCACATCGTCCAGTTTGCCTTTGACGGATGGTGGATCACGGATCTGTACAGTTTCCTGACCGGCAAACCCGGCAGCTACTTCATTGATGCCCTGGAGGAGTCCGATGTACTCCTGCTGGAATCCGCCGCCTACGAGAAACTCTGCACCACGGTCGTCCAGTTCGAGCGCTACTTTCGCATTCTTCTCCAGAACAATTACATCGCCACCCATCGCCGCGTACTCGCCTCGATCAGCATGTCAGCGGAGGAACGATACCTCCAGATGCTGGAAGACTACCCCACGATTGTACAACGGGTCGCCCAGCGACACATCGCATCATACCTCGGGATCACGCCCGAGGCGCTCAGCCGGATCAGAAATCGCATCGTGAAAAGTCCGAAACTTTAGGGATTGCTTTCCGCATGAACACCGGTTCGTACCATTCGTTGGCACCCGTCCTGTATTTCCCCCATGGGGGCGGGCCGTTGCCGTTGCTCGGAGATCCCGGCCATAAGAACATGGTCGACTTCCTCACCAGGATAACGCCGACGCTCCCCGTCCCATCGGCGATCCTGGTCATAAGCGCCCATTGGGAGGCATCTCAACCGACGCTTACGAGCGGGGCGTCACCTTCCCTGATCTATGACTATCGCGGGTTTCCGGAAGAATCGTACCGGATCCTGTACCCCGCGCCAGGCGAGCCCGCGCTCGCAGCCACCGTCCATCGGATGCTGACAGCAGCCGGAATCGAGTCCCGGTTGGACGACCACCGCGGCTTCGACCATGGCCTCTTTGTCCCCCTGAAGATCATGTATCCGGATGCGCAGATCCCCTGCATTCAACTCTCCCTGGTATCGGGACTGGATCCAGACATGCACGTTCGCGTCGGGAGGGCTCTGTCCGGGCTCAGGGAGCAGAACATTCTGGTGATTGGTTCGGGGTTCTCGTTCCATAACATACGGGCCTTTTTCACTTCTGAACCGGGAGCCCCTGACCCGCGCAATGAGGTTTTTCAGCAATGGCTCATAGATGTGTGTACGGACGAGAAGGTCACCCCGGAGGAACGGGAAAGCGCCCTGGTGGGATGGGAGACGGCTCCATCCGCCCGTTACTGCCATCCGCGGGAGGAGCACCTCCTCCCATTGCACGTCTGCTGCGGGATTGCGGGATCCGTTGCCGAGCTCGCATTTGATGGGAAGGTGTTGGGGAAGCGATCGGTCGCGCTGCTGTGGCACTGACCGTCTTCGTCTGGGGTCCCGAATTCCCAATTCTGAGGCAGGTGCTTCCCAAACGTTGAAAATCGGAGCGGGAGTTGGACCTGCCTGAAAACCCCCGGAGATAACCTGTTGATTTTCAAGGACTTCGGGAAAGACAATATGCATCAAAATCGGCAATATTTGGCATAGTGATTGGTTAGTAGTCAGTGGCATTGGTGTGACTTCCTGCCGCAAGTACCTTTTGCACCAGCTGTTCCTTCGAAACCAGCCTTTCTGATCCACCTGCAGTTGCTGTTCTCTTCATCCTGTTCTTTCGATGTAACGACTAATTTCCCGATGGGCGAGAGGGCCGAGTGTGCCCCGTCGCGTGGATTCCATCATTACTCTACACTCACGAAAGGGGCAACACATGAGGCACACTGTTTCGATTTGCGTGGCGCTCGTGGTCCTGGCTTTACTCGCGGGCCTGGCCTTCGACGCAAGCGCGCAGACCATCAAACGGGTCGGCATCTCTGCAAACTACGCGAAGATCGCTTATCCGGGGCAGACCTGGTCCTGGCAGATTTCCAACGGCCTGAAGGCCGTCGGCGCAGGCACGAAGGCCTTCTGGATGGTCGACACCCTCGGGTCGGGCCAGACCGGCGCACCGTCCTGGGCGATCGTTTCGGCCCCCGGCGGTTCCGCCGCGGCGCTCGATTCGACCGGCACAATGGGTAACAGCCTGACGACGGATGTCGTGGGCCAGTACATCGTGAGCGTCACCGTTGGCACCACCACAGTCTACGACTCGATCTGGGCCAGCAACTACCGCGGCATGACCGCCGATGCCAACGCCGGCTGCCTGTGCCACGGTGAAGCTGCTGAGATCAAGACGAACTGGGAGAGCACCGGTCACGCAAAGATCTTCAAAGAGGGAGTCTCCGGCGAACTCGAAGTGGTCGCAGAAACCAACCAGGGTCTCTATGCAACCGGCTGCATCCGCTGCCACACGACCGGATTCCAGTACGAACTGAACAACGGGAACTTCGGCTACCTCGCGCATAACAATCCTGCGCCCTCGCCGAATTCATGGGATTCGACCTGGTGGGTCGGCTTCCCGCGGACGGCCGACGGTGCCGATCTCATGATCCCCGCCGGCGACCCGACGACCATGGACAACCTTCCGGTGATCCTGAAGCCCGTCTCCGCCATCGGTTGCGAGAGCTGCCATGGACCGCTCGATCAGCACATGTCGACGTTTGACATGACGGCGTCGCGCGTCGGCAAGTCGCTCTCGGCAGACGTGTGCAACCAGTGCCACGATGCGTCGGGCAAGCACAGCATCGGCTCGTATGCCCGCTACTCAAAGCACGACGAGCTGGAGACAGGTTCCGAGACGAAGCGGGCAAGCTGCTACCCCTGCCACAGCGGCGGCGCGTTTGTCGAGTGGGTGAAGGCTGGCAAGGACACCACAGGATTCGCGGCAGCCGGCAAGTGGACAGCGGCGTCAGGCGGCATCTCGATCGCCTGTGCAACCTGCCACGATCCCCATGGCAAGAACGACTCGGCCAACCCGTGGAACCTCCGTACGACGACGGTGGATAGCCTGCTCTGCGGCTACATACCGACGACTGGAGGGGAGGGTCAGCTTTGCATGAACTGCCATAAGGCCCGGTACGATGTCAGGGTCCGCGTGCAGCCGAACAATCCCCCCTACTTCGGATTCGTGAACCGGTACGGCCCGCACGAGAGCCCACAGGCCGACATGTTCCTCGGGGTTGGCGGCTATCAGTATGACGACAACACCTTCTATGGCGTCAACACGCACGGTAGCCTTGAGAAAGGCTGCATCACGTGCCACATGAGCGAGCGCGGGTCAGGCTTGCTCCCGAACCACCAGATGTCGATGGATGAGGCGGAGTATGTCGGGACAACCTTCGATCCTCTCGAAGCGTGCGCCGGCTGCCATGGCACCATCACGGACTACGACGACATCAAGGCGTTCTACGATTTCGACCGGAACGGCACCATCGAGGGCGTGCAGACGGAGATCCAGAGCTTGCTCGACGAGCTGAAGACAAAACTGCCGCAGGATCCTCTCACCGGCGAGCCTGTCAACATGACGAAAGACAGCCTCCTTGTGAAGGATCGTGCTGACTACGTTGAAGGGATCTGGAACTACTACCTCGTGAAGAACGACAAGAGCATGGGCATCCACAACGCCGCTTATGCGGCCGCCCTGCTCCGGAAGTCGCTCGGACTGAGCCTCTCCGATGTCAAGATGCTGGATCCCAAGGTCCCGCAGTCGTTCGTGTTGAACCAGAACTACCCGAACCCGTTCAACCCGACGACCAACATCTCCTTCGCGCTGCCCACGTCCGAGCAGGTGAAGATCGAGATCTACAATGTCACTGGCGAACTGGTGAAGGTCCTTGCCGACGAGACCTTCAGCGCCGGGACTTTCCAGGTTACCTGGGATGGCAGCAATAAGTCCGGCGTGAAGACCCCGAGCGGCATGTATATTTATCGCCTGCAGGCAGGGTCGTTCACGACCGCCAAGAAGATGCTCATGCTGAAGTAAGCTGTCCACCCTCTCATCCGAGAGAGTGCTCAGGGGGCGCCGGCAACGGCGCCCCCTTCGTTTTCCTCCCCCGGATTGATATTCGGACCTATCCTCCCTACCTTCGCTGAGTCGCTCCCCCACTGCCCCCTGGAGAGCTCACGAAAGCACCGACATCAAATCGATGATCGACACCGTCCCGCGCGTTACGCTCGCAGATCTCCCGACCCCCCTGGAGGAAGCTCCACGGTTGGGCAGGCACATCGGACTCTCACGCCTCCTGATCAAGCGTGACGATCAGACGGGCCTCGCCATGGGCGGGAACAAAGCCCGAAAACTGGAGTACGATTTCGCGGACGTCCTCAAGAAGGGGTCTGATGTCGTCGTGACCGTCGGGGGGGCACAGTCCAATCACGCCCGGATGACCGCGGCAGCAGCCCGAAAACTGGGCCTGGATGCGAAGCTCGTCCTCGGCGGCCCAGACATCGACGAGTTCCAGGGGAATATGCTCCTCGACGTTCTCTTCGGCGCGGAGATCCGGTTCCTCAAGAACGACGACGACAATGACCACCTCGCAGCCGCAATGGATCTATGGGTCCAAGAGCTGACGAAGCAAGGACGAAAGCCTTACGCCCTCCCGATCGGGGGGAGCACAGGCCTGAGCGCGCTCGGGTATGTCTGGGCGATGAGGGAACTGACCGGACAGTTTGGCCAGGGCCCTGTCCAGATCATCCTCGCTGTCGGCTCATGCGGAACGCTCGCCGGCGTCCTGCTCGGGGCGCACCTGTACATGTCCCGGGCCAGAGTCGTCGGGATCAGCGTGTCCCGAACATCCGACCGGATCAAGACCGCGACTGCCGCTTTGATCAAGGACGCTGCAGGGATATTGAACCTCAAAGAATTCCCGACCCAGCGTGCCGTCGAGACCTACGACACGTACCACCAGGAATACGGAGCATTCACCGATTCCGCGAAGGATGCCATCATCGCGTGCGCGCGGCTCGAGGGGCTCCTGCTCGATCCCGTGTATACGGGGAAGGCAATGGCCGGACTGATCGACCTGGTTCGCACGGGCGTTCTGGACAAGAATATTCCGACGATCTTCCTCCACACTGGCGGACTCCCGATCATCTTTGCGTACGAGAAGCACTTTCGCTCACTCGCTTCATGCACGAAAATCTAACCGCCTTTCGAATGGCATCGAACCCCAGGAAAGAAATGAATGTCGTCCCCAACGCTGGGATGCAATAACCATGCTCGCGCCTTTCTGTCTTCACACGTTGCACGCGCTCTCCTCCTTCCACTCTCTACTCCTTCTCCTGGCGTTCCACGCACTTCTCGCGCCTGACGTGTCAGCACAGCAGCAGACCAGCAAGGACACGCAGGACCTGGCCCCGCTGGTGAAAGCCCTGCAAGACCCGGACCCGCGGGTCCGCGAGAACGCCGCTGAATCGCTGGGACAGATGGGCCCCGGGGCGACAGAGGCTATCGACCCGCTTCTCCTCTGTCTGTCAGACCCCGATCCCTACGTGATCGGCAAGGCCGCCGAGGCATTGAGCTGGATCGGCGGGGCAGCCGTCCCGGGCCTGATCCGGGTCCTTGAACACGCTGTCCCTGCGGCCAGATGGCCTGCAACCATTGCCCTCGGAAAGATCGGGCCGGAGGCACACCCGGCGGTACCGGCACTGACGCAGGCGCTGACCGATTCAACGAACGAAGTCCGCTGGGGCGCCGCTGTGGCGCTCGGGAACATCGGCCCGAAGGCACAGCCGGCTATGCCGGCCCTCATGCGCACGCTCAGCGACAGAGACCAGGACGTCAGATTCGGTGCCTCGCAGGCTCTTGGCCGGATCGACCCGACGGCCATGGACACCCAGACGGACTGGCCGTCCGTCGCCGCAACGATCGATACACTCACGCCAGGCCTGATGAGGGAAACCGGCGTCCCGGGAGTTGCGATCGCACTCGTCGAGAATCGGACGCTCGTATGGTCGAGGCAGTACGGTCTGGCAAACGTGAAGACAGGCGAGCGGGTCACAGACGAGACCATGTTCGAAGCGTGCTCGATGACAAAACCGGTGTTCGGGTATCTGGCAATGAAGCTGGTGGAATCCGGGAAGCTGGAGCTCGACCGGCCACTCATCGAATACCTCGAGCCGTCCTCCCTTCGCGGCCAGCCGGGACACGAGCGCATCACGGCGCGCATGGTTCTGGCGCATACGACCGGGCTCCCGAACTGGCGAAAAGGCGAAGACGAAAGGGACGGGCCTCTTCCCGTGACATTCCCTCCGGGATCGAAATTCGGCTACTCGGGGGAAGGGATCTACTATCTCCAGCGCGTGGTCGAGAGAATCACGGGAGAACCGCTGGACGTGTACGCGCGACGGACACTGCTTGACCCAATGCAGCTGACGCACACGAGTTTCGCCTGGAGAGAAGAGCTGGATGGCATGGTCTCCGGCGGCCACACCGCCGAAGGGAAGTTCCTGGAGAAGACCCGCTACACGCACCCGAACGCTGCGTACACCCTCTACACATCCGCCGATGACTACGCACGATTCCTGATCGAGATCATCAAACGGGACCGCACAGCGCCATACTCGCTCAGGCAATCGACTGTCGACACAATGCTCACCGGTCAGGTGGTGGTCACCTCGAGGGAACCTATCGAACGGCCCGGGAGGGCCAGAGGGACAGCCGTATACTGGGGGCTGGGATGGTCGATGAACGCGACCGCTCAGGGATACATCTTTCACCACAGCGGCGCGAACAGGTCGGGATTCCGGTGCTTCAGCCAGTTCAATCCAGCCACAGGTTCGGGCATCGTGATCATGACCAACGGCATGGGGGGCGGCGATCTCTGGACCCGGCTCATCAGCAGGGTCGGGAATCTCTAGGGGAACGAGGAGCTCCCGAGACCGGTGGAGAAGCAGTAGAGCTGAAACAGAAAGCCCTGGTCCCGCCTCAGCGGGACCAGGGCTTCTGATTTTTCCCCAGGAGGGAGTCTGACCCCCGTGATGGCCTCAGTGCCAACACAGGGGCAAAGCCCCCTTACTTTGCCGGGATCGTCTCGATCGTCACGCTGGCGATCTTCCCTGTGAACTTCTCCCGTTTCGCGTAGACGGGGGCCACCGGTGTATTCTCATCCACGCCCACGTCGGCCGACTCGTCGATGCCGAAGGTATTGCTGTTCGTCTTCGCAATCTTCCCCTCACCGATCGGTTTTCCGTTCATCGAGAGAACCGCGGTGCCGCCTCCACCCCTTCCGCCCTCATAGGCGAAGTCAAGCTTGAGGGTGTGCTTTCCGGCAGGGACTTTCTGTGTCGATGTGACGGTGTACGCTTCAAGCCCGACCCAGTTGTAGGTATAGGCGAGCTTTCCGTCCAGCATATACAGCGTCCACCCGCCGAAATCGCCGCCCTGGCAGAGAATGACTCCCGAGGCGTTTGCGGGCACATTCACATCGGCCGTGATGGCCAGCGAAGTGTTCTTGACGTTGATGAAGGCGTTCTCGGGGATGCCCCTTGCGCCTTCGTACAATGTCAGTTTCGTGCGACCGTTCATGAGGTCGGGACGTCCGGCGATCACCGGATCGAATCTCTCGATGGACCGGTCGTCGATGGGCAGGACGTTGTACCTGACGGCTTCCTCCATGAACATCTTCTTGAGCTCCTCCAGCTTCGCTGGGTTCTTTTCCGCGAGGTTGTTGGCCTGACTGAAGTCCTCATCCACATTGTAGAGTTCCCAGACATCGTCAGCCAGGGGACGCCGCGGTGCAGCTTCCCAGGGAGCCTTGTGGATCGTTCCGGCGAACCAACCCTCATGGTAGATGGCGCGGTTGCCGATCATCTCAAAGTACTGCGTTGTGCGCGTGTCCGGCGCCGACGCGTTGTCGAACGAGTAGTTCATCGCGACGCCTTCCATCGGCCTCTGCTCGATGCCGTTGACCATCCGGGGAGCCGGGACGCCGACCGCCTGGTAGATCGTCGGCGCGACGTCGATCACGTGGTGAAACTGGGAACGGACCTCGTTTTTCGACTTGATGCCTGCAGGCCAGTGCAGGACCATCCCGTTCCGGGTCCCGCCGAAATTGGATGCAACCTGTTTGGTCCAGGTGAAGGGCGTATTCCCCGCCACCGCCCATCCCGCGGCAAAGTGATTGTAGGTATGCTCGGTCCCCAACTCGTTGATGCGCTTCAGCTGCATGTCCAGGGTTTCCTGCACGCCGTTGAAGTAGGTGTTCTCGTTGAACATACCGATCATGCCGCCTTCGGCGCTGGAGCCGTTGTCACCGACGATATAGAAGAAGAGCGTATTGTCGAGTTCGCCCCGTTCTTCGAGCGCTGCGACCAGGCGGCCGACTTCATCATCGGTGTGCTCGGCAAAGCCGGCAAACACTTCCATCTGGCGTTCGAAGAGGCGCCTCTCATCCGCGGTAAGCTTGTCCCAGTCTTTGATGTCTGCAGGCTTGGGGGCGAGCACCGTGTTCTGCGGGACCACGCCCAGTTTCTTCTGCCTCTCCAGGGTCTCCTCGCGCAGCTTGTCCCAGCCCTGTGCGAACTTGCCTTTGTACTTCTCGATATACGACCTGGGTGCGTGGTGAGGAGCATGGGTCGCACCCGTGGCAAAGTACATAAAGAACGGCTTGTCGGGCGTCAGGGATTGCTGGGTGTTCATCCACGCCAGAGCCTGGTTTGTCATATCCGTCGTGAAATGGTAGTTCGGGTCCTCCACCTTCGGATACACGCGCGTCGTGCCGTCGTATACCATCGGATGCCACTGATTGGTCTCGCCGCCGATGAAGCCGTAGAACTTGTCGAAGCCCGAGCCGGTGGGCCAGCGGTCGTACGGACCGGAGACTGAACCTTCCCAGGGCGGGGTCTCGTGGTACTTGCCGAACGCGGCCGTGCTATAGCCGTTCATGCGAAGGACCTGGGCGATCGGCGTAATTGTCTGCGGGCGGATGCCGGTATTGCCCGGAAACGCCGTCCCGACCTCCATGATCGCGCCAGCATTGTTGGAGTGATGGTTATAGCCGGTGAGCAGCGCGGTTCTGGTGGGAGAGCAGAGTGCGGTTGTGTGAAACCGGTTGTACTTGAGACCGTTGGCCGCCAGACGCTCCAGGGTCGGCATATGAATCGGTCCCCCGAACGCGCTCGAGTGGCCGAATCCGATGTCGTCGATCAGGACGATGACGACGTTGGGTGCCTTATCGGGAGCCTTCACCTCGAAACGGGCGGGAGCCTTTGAATTGCGGGCATCAAGCTCAGTGATCGCCGGATACGTGGGTTCTTTGATGGGAAGAACCGAGCGGTCGAGCGCGCCCGGAGTGCCGGTGGCCTGAGGCCCTTCTTGCTTGGGGGCGCAGGAGAACAACAAAACAGCTGCCGACACGAGAGTCAGCATCCTTGTGATCATGCTTGCCTTCTAGAATAGTGGAAATGGGTGATGTTTGGGCAAAACGGCGGTCGGGAGTGGTCTCGGGCCGACCCTGTTCGCGGGTCTACGCAGTGCTATCTAGAACGATTCTGGAGTACTTTCAGTTCCCCGAAGGCCAGATACGGGACCGGTGGGATCGCCCGACGGACGGCTGAGGCGTAGTCGGCCGCGACGAGCTTCTGACTGAACGCCTTGAACCTGACCTTCGTATGTTCCGCCGAGGCCGATCACGGCGGAAGGCGACTAGCGCGATGCATCATGACAATTTCATGACACGTCGCCTGACACTTTCGTGACACACCAAACCCGTCGCCGGGTACATTGGTGCTAGAGACCCGGGAGGAACCGATGACACGTGCGCTGCGATGTTCATGTGACTCTCTCTTGAAATCGTACGGGCGGCGAAAAGTACTGAATGGCTGCAGCCTGAGCGTAGGCGCCGGCGAAATGGTAGGCCTCGTCGGCGAGAACGGGTCCGGCAAGAGCACACTCGTCCGATGCCTGCTGGGCTTTACATCCCCATCCAGCGGATCGCTCTGGGTCCATCCTTCCGTCGGATACTGCCCTCAGGAGAACTACCTGAACACGCGAATCACGCTGCGCGAACATCTGCTCCTCATGACCGACATCTACCGCCTGCGGCACCCGACAGATCCGGACTACCTGAAGCACCTCATCGGCGTGCTGCACCTCGATCCATTCCTGCGCATGCGGATCGGGCACCTGAGCAGCGGTACGTACCAGAAGGCCAAGTTCGTCACGTCCGTCCTACACCGACCGCAGATGATCGTGCTCGACGAGCCGTGTGACGGATTCGACTGGGCGATGTATCAGGCGTTCTGGGAGATCATGACGGTCATCAAGTCACAGGGTAGCGCGGTCCTGATGATCAGCCACCTCCTCTATGACCGCGAGAAGTTCGACAGGATTTACGAACTCCAGGAGGGCGTCTGTGGACACGTCCGCTAAAGGTCTCTCCCTCTTCGCCCGCCTTGTCGGCCTCTCGGTGCGCGAGGCCGGGCGTAACACCACGGGGCTGATCCTGTTCTTCGCGATCCCGGTCCTCTTCCTCGGCGTGGTGGAGATCACTGCCGGTGAAGGAATTGTGCCGGTCAAGCTCTACTACCCCGAGGAGACGCTCCAGTGCCTGCTGACGATCCGCCACGCGTGCATCGTCTTTGCAGCCGCGGCCCTGTGCGGGTTCCTGTCAGCGTACTACGCCCTCAGCCTCTTCCACCAGAACTTCGAGTACTTCCGGTTCTGCGTCTTCAGCGGCATGCATCCCGCAGTCCTCCTTGCCGGACGGTTCATCTTTCTCATCGTCCTCATCGTGCTGCTTGCGGGCGCGACGACGTTTCTCACGGGGATGCTGGTGACAATCTATCAACCCTTCGTCGTCTTCTCGGGGTTTGTCCTGATCGGCATCATTTACGGAGCCTGCGGGGGAATTGCCGGCACCATCGTGCGGGACGTGCTGGCCGCGTTTCTGGTCGTCGCCCTCCTCGCAGACCTCGACGCCGCGTGGCTGCAGAATCCCGTGTACTACACGTCCGGCCAGAACCTCGGGCTCATCCGCTGGCTGCCAGCGTTCTACCCGTGCCAGATGATTTTTGCGGGAGGATTCACGGAGGATCCGAATCCCGCGGCGCTCCAGGGGAGCCTGCTCTACGCAGCCGTCCTCCTCTGCATACTGCTCGTCATCATTCTGTTCCGCCTCAGAGGCGTGCGACGAGGACACACGCATTACGAACCCCCATCAGTGGCGCATGAACCGTCATCAGGAGTCCAGCCATGAACCCGTCCCCGGATGTCACAATCGAGCGGCAGATCAGAGAGCATGTGCGCCGGCAGAGAGACCCGTTCTATCTCTACGATATCGAGCAGATCCGGTCCGTCTGTCGGACATTTGCCGCGATCCCGTATCCGCTGATGTCCGTCCACTTTGCCTGCATGGCAAACGCCCATCCCTCGTTCCTGTCCGTCGTCCGGGACGAGGGATTGAACGTGTTTGTCAACTCCCTGCCCCACCTTCGCCAGGCAATGGCCAGCGGGTTTGCCCGCCAGCAGATCGTCTTCGCAGCGTCGGCAATGGACGAGCCGACGATGTGGGAGGTCCGCACGGCAGGCGCTCTTGTCCAGCTCGATTCGCTCAACCAGGTTTCCCTCTGGCAGCGCCTTTTTCCCGACACCCCCTTCGGAATCCGGTGCAACATCGGAGACCTCGTGGAGCCACGCAACACGCGAGGCGGGTATTTCATCGGAAAGGAAAGCCGGCTCGGCCTGACGCCGCCCGAAATGATCAGCCTCTCGGGGAACCCCCGGGTGACGGACCTCCATCTCTATGTCGGGACCGACATCTGCTCGATCCGGTACTTCAGCGAGTGCTACGCATCCCTCGCGGACTTCGCGCCGGCATTTCCGGCACTCGAGGCCCTCGATTTTGGTGGAGGCTTCGGCCTGTCGGGCGACGATGGGGCACACTTCGACTTCAGAGCATACGGAGGTACGGCTACCTCGCTGATGCAGCGTGTATCGGCAGATCTCGGGAGGCCGATCCGAATGATCCTTGAGCCGGGAAGAATCATCGGCGCCAGGGCCGGCTGGTTCGTCTGCAGGGTGACAGACGTGAAACACCGGAGCGGACGTCAGCTTGTGGGAGTCAACGCATCCTCGACGCAGTTCCCGCGCCCATTGCTGTACCCCGATTCGGCACGGCATCCGGTCACGCTGCTCCACGTTGATCCCCACGTAAACGGAAAGCCGTTCCTCCCGAGCTCCGTCTATGGTTGCTCGACGTACTCCCGGGACTTCCTTGCCCGCGACGTCATGCTCCCGCAGGCATCCCTGGGCGACATCGTCGTCCTGGGCGAGGCCGGCTGTTACTGCGCGGCAGCACATTCACAATTCCTGGGATTTCCCCAGGCGAAGGAGATATTCTATGATCGCGAAGCAGATTCACGACCGGGGCGGGCTGAAGACCTTCTTCGCGCTGCCGGAGCGCATCTATAAAGGAAATCCGTGCTTCCGGCCGACGGAAGAGTCGTTGACCCGGCTCCTGATCGAAGGACCGACGGTGTTTCACCGGCACGCGACCGTGATTCCTCACCTGCTCTGGGAAGACGGCGCATCAGTGGGCAGGTGTGCACTGATCCATGACCGGAACATGCCGGAGTTTGTCCAGGTCGCATTCTTCGAGGCGCTTCCGGATCAGACTGGTGTGGTCGAAGCCCTGTGCGGCGCCGCCCGCTCCATGCAGACCGGCGCCGGGACACTGCTGATCGGTATCAACGGACATCTCAACTACGGAGCGGGGATTCTGCTTGACCGGTTCGATCAACCGCCCACCTTCGGCCTGCCGTACAATCCCCCGTACTATGCGGACTACTTCGCGGGAACGTTCTGCCGCAAGAGCGTCTCATTCCGATTTCCCCTGAAAGGGATTTTCGACTGGGCCCGCAGCGCGGCAGGGACATTCGACACCGGCGGGGTGACCGTCCGGTTCCTGAACAAACGGCAGCTCCGGAGAGACATCGAGCTCTACACGCACATCGACAACAACACATTCTCAAAAACTCCCTACTGGTACTGGTCGAACCGGGAACCGGAGGAGAACTATGAGCTCTTTCACCCGTTCCGCCATCTTATGAAAGAAGAAGATCTTCTGTTTGCGGAAAAGGACGGAAAGCCTGTCGGCTTCCTCCTCTGGTATCCGGATTTCAACGGGCTCGTGCCGCCCGGGCGCGACATCAGCCTTCTCCATCTCCTGCGGTACAAGATCGCAAACCCGCTTCGCGCCACCCGGCTGGCGGAAGCAGCGGTGCTTCCGGAATTTCGGCGGCTTCCCGTCGTGGCCACGCTCCTCCTGAAATCTCTCCCGGAGGTTGAGGCACGGGGGTATGAAACGTGTGAGGGCGGCTTCATCTTCGAGGAGAACCACGCGTCCGTCGCGATGACACAGCGCTATGTCATGAGGGGCACCGGACAGCGGCCGGACCCGTATCGCCACTATGGCATGTTCGAGGCAGAGCTGTGAACAGGGAGATTGACAGGGTCGACCATGCCGAGGAGCTTCCGGAGCAGTGGGACGCTCTGACCGCCGATTACTATCAGACGCGCGAGTTCCTCAGCCACTGCCAGGCGTACAATCCTTGCCGGCAGCGGTATTATCTCTGTTCGGAAGGCGGTTCCCTCAAGGCTGGCGCGGTCGTCTATACGATCCGCCTCGACCTGTTCACGTACCGCGGTATCGGCAGCCCCGTGACGACGCAGATGATTGGTATCCCCGCGTCCGTCTCTTCGGCCGGGATCACGGGAGACCCGGCGCTCCACGGGGAATTCCTCACCCGGATCCTCGCGTGTGAGCCGGGACTTGTCGCATGCCTCAATCTCGACAGCATCCCCCCCGGCTCCCCGATGTTCCCCGGTCGAACGTGGCCGGACATCGTTTTTGCAAACCGGTTCTCGTCCTGGGAGGAGTACATTTCCGCGCTGCGGTCGGACTACCGGAGGAGACTGATGCGGGTGCTGGCCGAAAGCTCCGGCTTTGAGATCCAACGCTCGTCCTGCCGGGCGTTCACGAACGAAATGCACTTGCTGTACCTCAACGTGTTCAGCAGGAGCGAGGGAAAGCTGGAGCGCCTTGACCCCTCGTTCTTCCAGAACCTCCCCGCCTCGTTCTGTTTGACGACGTATGCGGTGAGAGGCATTGTTCGGGGTTGGACAATCACTGCCAGGGACAAGAACGGGAACCGGTTCTATTTCTTTCTTGGCGGTCAGGAATACGCGTCTGACCCGAAGACTCTGTATCTGGTGAAGCTGCTCGACATCATCAGGACGGGGATCGGATTCGGGTCCTCCACGATCGATCTCGGGCAGAGCGCGGAAATTCCGAAGCTGCGGCTGGGGGGCCGGCCCCGCGAGAAGTACATGCTGGCCTACCACCACCGCCCTCTCCAGAAGTCCCTGTTGCGCGCGGGCATGGGCGCCCTGTCCTATCGCAAGCACGTTCCCGAAACGCACGTGTTCAGGGGGAATGGATCATGAAGATCCTCTTCGTCCGCCCGCGTCCGTCGCCCGAGACCATCGGGCTTCGGCATGTCATGATCGTCGAACCGCTGGAGCTTGAGGTCCTGGCTGCGCTCGTCGGCCCAGGGGACACCCCGGTGATCCTGGACATGATCCTGGAGAAGCAATCATTCTCGTCTCTCCTCCGCCGCGAGAATCCCGATGTCCTCTGCGTCACCGGATACATTACGCACGTCGGCATCATGCTGGAGTACTGCGCGAGCGCAAGGAAGTGGGATCCGCGGATCCGGACCGTCGTGGGAGGCGTGCATTGCGAGGTCTGTCCCGCCGACCTCGACCATCCCTCCGTGGATTTCCGCGTCGTCCGCAATGCCGCGATCGTCTTCCCGCTCCTCCTGAATCATATCCGCGGCGAAGGCGGGATCCCGAAAGGCGTGCTCGTGCCGGGAGAGCGGGCCGACGCATCCAGCCTCCCTCCGTTCGACTTTGCCGCTCCCCTCCCTCTCCGTTCGTTGACGGAGCGGTACCGCAACCGCTACTTCTACATCTTCCACGATCGCGTCGCGCTGTTGAAGACCGCTTTCGGCTGCCCGTACAAGTGCACGTTCTGTTTCTGCCGCGCGATCACACAGGGCCGGTACGCCGAGCGGCCGCTCGAGGAGGTCATGACCGAGCTCGAAGCGATCCGGGAACGGGAAATCTACATCGTGGACGACGACTTCCTCGTCGACCGGACACGCGTCCTCGCATTCATCGGCGAGAACCGGCGCAGGGGCCTGGACAAGCAGTACCTGCTGTACGGCAGGGCCGACTTCATCGCAAGGAATCCCGATGTGATACGCGAATTCAAGTCCGTCGGGCTCGCAACCGTGATCGTCGGGTTCGAATCGTTCTTTGAAGAAGAACTGGAGCTGTACAACAAGGGTACAGACGTCACGGTCAATCGCGACGCCATGCAGGTCTTGCGGAACAACGGCGTCGACTGTTACGCGACCGTGATCATCCCTCCGGATTGGGACAGCCGGCGGTTCGCCGAATGCGGGGCCATCATGAAGTCCCTCGGCATTCACTACGTGAATCTGCAGCCGCTCACCCCGCTGCCAGGGACGGGGTTCGCGGTCAACGGGAACCGGCTCGTGATCGGGCGCGAGGATTACCCCCGGTGGGACCTTGCTCACGTGTCGCTCCGGCCAGAGCATATGACACTCCCGCAGTTCTACAAGGCCATCGTCGATCTCTACAATCAGGTCCTGTTCCAACCGGAGGTGCTCCGGGAATACGTTCGGCGGTACCGGCTGAGCCAAATCTGGAAGCTGACCGCCGGGACCTACCGCGTCCGGCGGCAGTACATCCGGAAGATGAAAGAGGCGAAGAGCGGAGCCTCCCAGGAGGCCATCCATGCCTAAGATTCTGTTCATACAGCCGACGCAGTACGGCACGGACGGAAAGCTGTGCAAGCAGAAGAGGATCTATCTTCCGGGACTGGTATTTCCGCTCCTGGCGGCTTTGACACCGCCCCACTGGACAGTCGAGGTCAGGATCGAAGTTGTCGACGACATCGAGTACGAGACGGACGCGGACATCGTGGGAATCGGGTCGATGGGCTACGCGACGCTGCGGGGCCTGGCCATGGCACGACAGTTTCGCGCGCGCGGAAAGACGGTGGTCATGGGAGGCTATATGGCGTCCATGATGCCATCGTACGTGAGAGAGAGCGTCGACTCGATCGTCATCGGCGATGCCGAGATTTCGTACCCCCGGCTCATCGACGATTTCGATCGCACCGGCGCCGTCAGGCCTATCTACGACAATCCCGTCACCTCTCTTGCCGGCCTCCCCATCCCACGCTACGAACTTCTCCTCGAGAAGAAGATTGGCGGGATGCTTCCCGTGCAGGCGGGTCGCGGGTGCGTCCACAGCTGCAGCTTCTGCTCGATCGCGTGCATCTACAAGGGGAGATACCTGACCCGGCCGGTGGAGGAGGTCGTCCGGGACATACGCGCGGTCCGAGATCATGGATTGAAGCGGTTCTATCTGATCGACGACAACATCGTCTCGAACCCGCGCTATCTGGAGGAGTTGTGCGAAGCGATCGAACCGCTGCACATGACATGGGCGACGCAGTGTTCGCTCGAGCTTGCGCGACACCCCGGACTGCTGGACCGTGTCCGACGGTCGGGCGCGACGATGATGAGCTTCGGCGTCGAGAGCCTGTCGCAGGAAGGGCTCGACAGACTGGGCAAGAAATGGCTCCGCGTTGAGCGGCACGGGCACGCCATCAGCACGATCGCGAACGCCGGCATCATGGTGTCATCCGAGATGATGGTCGGTCTCGACGGCGACACCGAGGAGAGCATCCGCGCGACCGCCGCATTCGTGAACGCGCTACGGATCCCTATTCCGCGGTTCTATATCCTGACGCCGATGCCGGGGAGCACGCTGTTCGACGAATACAAGGCCGCGGGGAGGCTTGCGACGGAGGACTTCAGCAAATACAGCGGTGCGCAGGCCGTGCATCGCCCCGACCACCTTTCCCCGGAGCGATTGACGGAATTGTACTGGTGGCTCTACCGAACGGTCTTTACGAGGTGGGCGGTCTTGCGGAGGACACTGCTCCACCCGATGGCGCTCCGGCAGCCGAGGGCTTTTCTTTTCGCTTTCTTCGTCAACCTCCACTACCGGCGCTACATCAGGAGGCGCGTACCTCCGAACATTCTCTGACACTGACCGAAGAAACGCATGCGACTCATGCTCATACGGCCCGGCTTCGGCGACATCATCGAGGGGTACCGTCTCAATGACGGGAAGATGGAGCCGCTCCAGCTCGGCATTCTCGCCGCGCTGACGCCACCGGATGTGGACGTCGAGATGTTCGACGAGCGCGTCGAGCCGATCCCGGTCGATCGTCCGGCGGACCTCGTCGCGATCACGGTGGATTCAATCACGGCACGGCGGGCGTACGCAATCAGCAAGGAATTCCGCGCCCGCGGAGTCCCGGTCGTCCTGGGCGGCATGCACGTGACGCTGCTCCCCGACGAGGCCTCCGCCCATGCCGACGCGATAGTGATCGGCGACGCCGAGCCGGTCTGGGAGCAGGTCGTGGCTGACGCCAGGATGGGAACCATGCGCCCGGTCTATTCGGGGCCCTTCGGAGAACCGCAGCGAGGGATCATCCCTCGCCGGGACCTGTTCCGCGGAAGAGGATATCTCCCGGTGTCCATCGTCCAGTTCAGCCGCGGGTGTCCTTTCAACTGCTCCTTCTGCACGGTCGCCAGGTTCTTCGGAAGCTCCCACCTGTGCAGGCGGGTCGATGACGTGGTCAGAGAGATCGAACGCGACAACCTCCAATTCGTCCTCTTTGCCGACGACAATCTGACCGCGAACAGGGAGGCTGCGAAGGAGCTCTGCAGGGCGCTTCGGCCTCTCAGGATTCGCTGGGCGAGCCAGGTCAGCGTCGACCTCGTTCAGGATACGGAGTTGCTGGAACTCATGGCGGAGAGCGGCTGCATGGGTCAGCTCATCGGATTCGATTCCATCAACCCGACGTCGCTGCGCTGGATGAACAAGGCGCCGAACCTCCGGCATCTGGACCACTACCACACAGCCGTCGAGCGGCTTCGCCAGTTCGGCTTCCAGGTCTGGGCGTCGTTCATGCTCGGGAACGACTACGACTCGCGGCAGTGCATCGAAGACACCGTGAGGTTCGCCATTGCAAGCAAATTCACGCTCGCGTTCTTTCATCTCCTTGTTCCGTATCCCGGAACTCGCCTCTACGAGGAGCTCCGCCGCGCGGGCCGGCTGCTGTACGGTGGAGCGTGGTGGACCCACCCAGACTTCCGCTACAACACCGCAACGTTTGTCCCGAAGCAGATGTCTGCGGCCGAATTGGCCGAGATCACCGTCTGGGCAAACCGGGAATTCTACAGCGCGCGGTCCATCCTCAGCCGGACGTTCGACACCAAGACGAATCTCAACTCCGTCGTGAAATTCCTGCTCTATCTCCGGTTCAATATCCTGGTCAGGGACACAAGCACCTGATGACAACGCCATGAGACCGCCAACGCCTGCACTCACGCTCCCGCGCATCCTCTTTTGTTCGCCATGCGGACCGTATCCCAAGGCTCCCGTTGACAGGGACCCCATAGACTTCTTCTACTACAGGAATACCCTCGGTCAGGGACTGTTTCAGTTGCGGTCATTTCAGAGCTGGTATTCACTCCATTTCCTCGCGCAGAATCTCCCGGTGCCCTCGGTGGTGCTGGAGAATCCAACCATGCGCCGGTTTCAGGAGGAGGTCGAAGGCGGCGGGTACCAGGTCGTCGCGATCGGCTTCACCGTCATCACCGCAGCGCGCGTGCTGGAGATGGTGACCTGGCTGAAGCGGGCCCGGCCCGAGATCGAGGTCATCCTGGGAGGCTACGGGACGGCCGTCTTCAAAGATCCGGACCCGGCCGCCACGGTTCTTCAATCGAAGGCAGACGCCATTTGCTCCGGAGAGGGCATCGCGTTCATGCGCACGTATCTCCACAACCGATGGGGCCTCCACATCGAGCCGATGAGTCCGGACGGCAGGTCGCTGCAGCAGGATTTTCCGCCGATGGAGCACTGTTTCGTTCACACGCCCATCCCCTACTTCAGGCAGCTCGTGCTCCTGGGATCGCTCGGGTGCACGTTCGGGTGCCCCTTCTGCGCGACATCAAGCCAGTTCCAGCGTCGCCGGCTCCTGGTCACCTCGGGGCGGGAGCTGTTCAACGTCCTCCTGGCTCAGGCACGCAAGCACCCGGACATCCAGTCGGCGATCGTCTACGATGAGGATTTCCTGATTGACCGGCACCGCGTGCTCGAATTCATGCACCTGATGGAGCAGTGTCCGGAGCTGCAGGAACGCCCGATGCTCCTGACGGTCTTCGCGTCGCTGCGAACCGTCGGGATGTATTCGACGCCAGAGCTGATACGGTGTGGCATCGGGACGATCTACATCGGCGTCGAATCATTCCAGCCGGAGGTTCTGCGGCGAGAGGCGATCGTGAAGCGGGATGGCGATATCGAAGAGGTCTTTCGCACGCTTCATCGCCACGGCATCAATACGCTCGGCTCGCTGATTCTCGGGTGGGACGGTCAGACCGCCGGCCAGATGCGGGAGGAAAGCGAGCGATTTGCAGCGCTCAATCCCACGTTCTATCAGGTCGTCCCGTTGCATCCGGTCCCCGGGACGCCGCTCTGGAAACGGCTGAAGGAGGAGCACCGGATGCCGGAGGGGCACGCGTTCGAGCACGACAGCATTGAGCGGTTCACTTTTGAGTTGCGGGGCGCCGGGCGCGAGGAAGCGCTGCAGGTGGTCTCGGACACGTACCGCAGGCTGGTGGCGGAGGGAGGCCCCTGGCCGTTCAGGTTCGCAGAGAGCCTTCTGAGCGGCTACGGTGAGCTCTCCCGGATGGACGGCCAGGAATTCCGGACCCGGGCTGCGGCGTACAGGATGCTGTTTCGCAAGATCCTTCCACTGGCTATGGTCGGAAGGCTGTTCTTCCACGGAGAGGGGTTCGCACGCCGCTGGCGAAGCGCCATGCGGATCACCATGCGGACCTTCCCGCTAATCACGCTGTCGTCGGCCGTCGGCGCCGTGCTGGCCGTGCCGATGCTCGTAGCGCTGTACGCCGGGGCTCGTGCATCGGTCTGGCTCCGGCCGTCGGGCGATCAGCCGAAATGCTTGCGACGGGAGTATGCGGGAGACCGATCGGTCTCCTGCACCCTCGCCCTGCCCCGGAGGTCCGTCGCCTAGTGTCGTGCTCTTTGTTTCTAAGACCAGCGTTGTTACCTTCACCGTAAGAGTCCCCGGCCATTCGGAGCCACCAATGAGCGACAAGCCGACGACAAGAGGCAAGCACGCATCGTCATGGATCGACGTCTCCGTCCCGTTGAGGCCCGGTATGGCTCACTGGCCCGGCGATCCTGCCCCACGCATCACCAGGGCGCAGGATATGGAGCGCGGTGATGCGTATACGACATCGTTTCTTGAGATGGGAGCGCATACCGGAACGCACATGGATGCGCCGGCACACGTTCTTCACCGTGGTGCAACCATCGATGCGATGCCGCTTGACGCCGGGGTGGGGACGGCACGCGTCATTGGCATTCGGGACGCCGTGTCTGTCACGGTCCGCGAGCTGCGACCGCATCGCATCCGCCGCGGAGAGCGCATACTCTTCAAGACACGCAACTCCCTCTGCCGCTGGAATACAGGCCGATTCCACAGTAATTTCGTCTACATCTCCGCCGGGGCAGCCAGGTATCTGGCCGAACGGAAAGTCCGACTGGTGGGAGTAGACTATCTCTCCGTCGGGGGATTCAAGAAGGATGGACTCGAGACGCACGAAGCCCTTCTCGGAGCAGGCATATGGATTATCGAGGGCCTGAACCTGTCTAAGCTGACACCGGGACCCATAGACATGATTTGTCTTCCGCTCAAGCTCCTGAACGCCGATGGGGCTCCCGCGCGGGCGATCGCGAGGATGAAGCGCACATGACAAAGAGTCTCCATTGCCTGGCACTTCTGGGCATGATTGCGTCATCCGATGTCAATGCGCAGGGATTTCAGCAATTTATCGCCCACTTGAATTCAGTGCCGTCCGATCAGCGGCAGTCGGTCGCGGACAGCTTTCTTGCCGCCACGACGAAGTATCCGGTCATCGAGCAGGATACAATCGCCAACTTTGTCTATGTTGGCAGCGCCACGTCCATCACCGTTCCGGGGGACGCGAACGTTTGGAATCCCGGCGCCTTCTCCATGAACCGCGTCGAGGGGACGACACTGTGGTACTACACACGTACGTTCGAAGCCGACGCGCGTCTCGACTACAAGTTCGTGGTGGACGGAAGCACCTGGATCCTTGACCCCCGCAATCCGCTCACCCAGTCGGGCGGATTCGGTCCGAACTCCGAGCTGCGAATGCCGGGCTACCAGCCCGCCCCGGAGGTCCAGTACTATCCTGCGATACCGCACGGTGTGCTCAGGGACACCACATGGTCCAGCGTGAACCTCGGCAACGCCCGCACCATCCGGATCTATACGCCTCCGGAGTATTCTGTATCGGCCGACAGTTACTCCGTCATCTATGTTCACGACGGCCTTGAATATACCACCCTGGCCTCGGCACCGAACGTCCTTGATTACCTCACCTCTGAGCGGAAGATCGAACCGCTCATCGGGGTGTTCATTCCCCCCGTCAATCGCACGGCGGAGTATGCGGGCAGCTCGATGCCGCAATTCACCCGGTTCATGGTACAGGAGCTCGTGACGTACGTTGACAGCCGCTATCGGACAAAGAAGGATCCCGCTCACCGTGCGGTCATCGGGGCATCCAACGGCGGCAACATCTCGCTCTGGCTGGGGTACCAGCACCCTGAAGTGTTCGGCAATATTGGCGCATACTCGAGCAACATCGTGGACTCCCTGAGCAGAGGATTCAGCTCAAGCCCCGGAAGGGATCTGACCCTCTATCTCGACATCGGCACGTACGACATCCCCGTTCTCATTCCGATGGTGCGCGGATTTGTCCCTGTGCTGGAATCCAGGGGGTACCGCTTCGACTATCGCGAATACCACGAGGGGCACAGCTGGGGGAACTGGCGAGCGCATCTGGACAACTGCCTCGAGCTGTTTTTCGGGACTCCTACGTCGACGGGCGGGTTGCCGCCGGAGCGGCTGTTTCCGTACGATCTCGAGCTTCACCAGAACTACCCCAACCCGTTCAATCCTACAACCGTCGTGAGATACAGCCTGCCTGCAGTCAGCGATGTGAAACTCGCCGTGTACGACCTGCTCGGTCGGGAAGTAGCGTTGCTGGTCGATGAACGGAAGGCTCCCGGAAGTTACGAAGTGACGTTCGACGCCCGGCGGCCCGGGGGGCGGGCAGCCGGTCTGGCAAGCGGCGTCTACCTGTACAGGCTGACCACCGGCGGCTCAGCCACAACGCGAATGATGCTACTTGTCATGTAGCGCGCGGGCTCTCGCGAAAGGATCATTATCCCGCGCAGGGCGCCGGCTCCGCCGTCAGCTAGTTGCCTCACGTAAGGTTCTGCTCCACATGGGCGGGTTGACTCTCGCCCCCCACTCCGCTACCTTGGGTTCTCGCCATCTGTGAATAACGGCCCGAAATCTGATACACGAACACAAGGCTTCCAATGATCGGCAAGATCATTTCCCACTATAGAATCATCGAGAAACTGGGCGAGGGGGGGATGGGTGTGGTCTACAAGGCCGAAGATACCCGCCTCAAACGGACAGTGGCTTTGAAATTCCTCCCTCAGGGACTTGAGACTCAGGATGATGAACGGGCCCGATTCTTCCAGGAGGCCCAGGCGGCATCCGCCCTCAATCATCCTAACGTCTGCACCATCTATGATATCGCGGAGGGCGAGGCAGGGCAGTTTATCGCCATGGAGTTTGTAGACGGCGTGACCTTGCGGCAGAAAATCACAGCGGGCGGCCTCGAGCCTGGAATCGCCACCGGGTACGCAGTGCAGATTGCCGAAGCACTCGAAGAAGCGCACAGCAAGGGGATCGTGCACCGCGACATCAAGTCCGAGAACATTATGGTCAACACGAAGAACCAGGTGAAGGTGATGGACTTCGGGCTGGCCAAGCTGAAAGGATCGCTCCGGCTCACGAAGGCGACAACCACGGTTGGCACGCTGGGCTACATGGCCCCCGAACAACTCCAGGGCGGAGACGTGGACGCACGCAGCGACATCTTCTCCTTCGGGGTCCTCGTCTACGAACTGCTCACGGGCCGGATGCCATTCCGGGGGGAACACGAAGCCGCGATGATGTACTCGATCCTGAACGAGGATCCCGTTCCATTGACGACGGTTCGACCCGATCTCGATCCTGAATTGGAGCGAATTGTCCAGAGGGCCCTTGAAAAGGACCCGGAGGAGCGCTACCAGCGTGTCGACGACATCCGGAGGGAGCTGCTCCGCCTTCAGAAGAAGACCGGTCGGGTCACCCGGCCCGTCTCCGGCGAGATTCCCGCGCACGCAGGTTCGAGCCCGACCAGGCCGACCCGGCCCGGCAGCGTTGAGCCCCCTTCAAAACCGGCGGCGAAGTCCGACCGGCGTTTGCTGTACGGGGCCATCACGCTCGTCGCGCTCATGGCCCTGGTGGCTGTCTATTTCTTGTTTTTCGCCCGCGGGGAGTCGATCAGGTCGATCGCCGTTCTGCCGTTTGTCAATCAGAGCGGGAACGCCGAACTCGAATTCCTCAGCGACGGCTTCACCGAGGCGCTCATCAATCGCCTCTCGCGGCTTCCGGGAGTGACCATGATGTCGCGGAGCTCGGTATTCCGCTACAAGGGGAAGGACATTGATCCCGCGGAGGCCGGCGCGGCGCTCGGGGTGCAGGCCGTGCTGACGGGAAGGATCCTCCAGCATGAGAATCGCATTTCCGTGGCGGTCGAGCTGGTCAATGTTCGGGACCATTCGCACATCTGGGGAGACCAGTACCAGCGCAGCTCCGCGGACGTCCTTGCGTTGCAGGATGAGATCACCCAGGAGATCTCGCATCAGCTTCGTGTCACGCTGACGGGGGAGGAAGTGAAGCTCCTCGCACAAGCCCCGACCCGGAACAGCGACGCATATGAGCTGTACCTGAAGGGGAGGTTCCACTGGAACAAACGTTCGCGGGAGGGGTTTGAGTCCGCGATTTCTTACTTCCACCAGGCTATCGAGAAAGACCCCGGCTTCGCGCTTGCATATGTCGGGCTGGCCGAATGCTACAGCGTCATGTCCGTCTATTTCATGCTTCCGCCATCCGAAGCGAGCGCACAGGCGCGCACTGCCGTGAAGAAGGCGCTCGACCTCGACCCGGCGCTCCCGGAAGCCCTGGTCATCATGGCGGTACTGTCATCGGAATACGACTGGGAGTGGGAGAGAGGATTGGAGTCCTACAAGCGCGCGCTCGAGCTGAACCCAAACTACGCGACTGCCCACCAGTGGTACGGTGAGACGCTTGCCGCAATGGGACGGGTCGACGAATCGATCGCCGAGCTGCGCAAAGCGCAGGAGCTCGACCCTCTCTCCCCCATCATCGCGACCTCTCTGGGGACCGCCTACGCGTGGGTTTCGCGGTACGACGAGGCAAGGAAGCAACTTGCAAAGGCGCTCGAATTGGATCCGACATTCCCGAGGGCATTGTGGACCAGGGGGATCGTCCAGTTTGTTGACGGGGACACAGCGGCGGCCATCAAGGAAATGAGGGGTCTCCTCGGTTCAACGACCGAAAACGACGATGCGCGCGCGACCCTGGCGTTCATGCTCGGACGATCCGGGAACATGCAGGAGGCGGCTTCATTGACGCGCGGGCTCCACCAGGAGGCTGAGCGCCGGTATGTCTCGCCGTACCTCTTTGCGGTCTGCTATGCCGGGATGGGGAACAACGACGAGTCGTTCCGGTGGCTCGAGAAAGGATTTGAAGAGCGCTCGTCAGGAATCGTCTACATGAGGGGAGATCCACTCCTGGCTCCTCTGCATCGGGACCCAAGGTTCAACAAGATCCTCGTCAGGATGGGGCTCGCGCCGACGGTCGGGTAGCGAATCGCTACGGCGCAAACAGTCAGGGGTGATCAGCCTGCCCGCAGGCGATCTGAACGCGTAAGATGATCCGGCAGATGGTGAAGTGATTCAAGAACGATGTCTGCAGCCTGCAGCGCCTCGGGAGCAGGCATGAAGGCTGGATTGGGGACTGCCACGACGTACGCCCCTGCGGCTTTCCCCGCGAGGATGCCGCTCCCCGAATCCTCCACGACAACCGCCCTGGAAGGCTGCATATTGAGCCGCAGGAGAACTTTCAGGTACGAATCCGGCGCCGGCTTTCCGCGCGGCACGCTATCGCTCGAAAGCGTTTCGCGAAACATCGTCTCCCACCCGTTCGCCTCCAGCGCGGCATCGATCAGGACGGGAGGCGATCCCGACGCGAGCCCCAGGGGCACGCTGGCCGCACAGAATGCGACTGCTTCGCGCGCACCCGGCATGAGCCGGACACCGCCGGTCCGGTAGGCACTGACCATTCCATCCAGAACTTCATTCTTGTAGGCTTCGGGGCTGAGCCTCCCCCCCAGCCTCGCCACCCCGTCATCAATCCACGCCAGGGTATTCTTGCCCATCAAGGCCTTCTGGTATTCTTCTCTCCATGCCAGACCAAAGCGCGCAAAGATCTCCGCCCGCACGCGAAACCACACCGGCTCGCTGTCGACGAGGAGCCCGTCGAGATCAAATACCACCGCGTCGATCATGTCCGTTTCTGCCCGTAGTACGCCGAGGGCCCGTGTTTGCGGGAGAAATGCTTCTCACGAAGGGACTTCCCGATCGGGCGTACGGAAGGGTTGACGGCGATGCTGACGCTCGCCATCTGCGCCACTCGCTCCAGCACAATTGCGTTCTCCACAGCCTCTTCGAGGCTCGCCCCCCAGGTGAACGGCCCGTGGCCGCGAATCAGCACCGCAGGCACGCGCATCGGATCGATCTTCCGGAAGCGTTCCACGATCACCTTCCCTGTGTTGCGCTCGTACTCCTCCCTGATTTCACCCTCTCTCATCGACCGGGTCACGGGGACCGCCCCGTCGAAACAGTCAGCGTGAGCTGTCCCGATAGCCGGTATTTCCCTGCCCGCCTGTGCCCACGCCGTCGCGTAGAGGCTGTGCGTATGGACGACGGCCTTGATCGCCGGAAACGCCCGATACAGTTCGCGATGCGTCGGCGTATCAGAACTCGGCCGAAGTTCACCCTCAAGCGTCCTTCCGTCGGCGAGCGATACCGGCACCATCGCATCAGCGGTCATGGCACCATAGGCCACTCCGGACGGCTTGATCACAAGCACGTCCGCGTCACGGTCAACCGCGCTGACGTTTCCCCAGGTGAGGAGAACGAGCCCCTCCCTGACGATCCGGAGGTTGGCCTCGCACACCTGCCGTTTGAGTTCTTCAAGCATGCTTCACCTGCCGGGAGCGATGGATGGGCTTCCGAATTCTCGCGCGCTCGCGGATGTCGATGAGGGCCTTCATCACATCAAACAGATTGCCGGTCCACGATGGCGTGCCGAATGCATCATGGAGCTTCCTGTAGAGCGTGTAGAGCTCGCGATACACGGCATGCGCCTCAGGATCGGGAGTGAATACCCGCTCCCGGATCCCGGCCATCTTTTGTTGCGCCTGTTCGAGTCGATCGTACCCTCCAGCCTTCGTACCGGCCACAACCGCACCGGCCATCGCTGCGCCCAGGGCGCAGGTCTGAGCCGAGCGGCTGACGACCATCGGGCGTCCTGTCACGTCCGCATAGATCTGCATCACCAGAGCGTTCTTCTCCGCGATCCCGCCGCAGTTGACGATGCGATCGATGTCCGAACCGTATTCCTCAAGCCGACCGATGATCGTCAACGCCCCGAAGGCAGTGGCCTCGATGAGTGCGCGGTAGATCTCCGCCGGCGTCGTGTACAGCGTCTGGCCCATCAGCAGGCCCGTGAGCCTCTGGTCCACCAGCACCGTTCTGTTTCCATTGTTCCAGTCGAGGGCGAGCAGCCCCGACTCGCCCGGCGCGAGCCGCGCGGCATCACGCGCAAGCGCGGCGTGCGTCCCTTTCCCATTTCCCGGCCGGACGTATTCGACGAACCAGTTGAAGATGTCCCCCACGGCGGACTGACCGGCCTCGAGACCGAAGTATCCGGGCAGGATGCTCCCATCCACGATGCCGCAGAGCCCGGGTATGTCTGCGACCTGCCGGTCGTTCCTGGCAATGGCCATATCGCACGTGCTCGTTCCGATGATCTTGACGAGCGTTCCTTCCGTGATGCCTGCGCCGACGGCCCCGAGATGAGCATCAAACGCGCCGGCCGCAATCGGAATGCCCGGTTTCAGCCCGGTTCGCTTCGCCCACTCCGCGGTCAACCCTCCTACTGAGCGATCCACGGTCAGCGTCGACGATTTGAGCCGGCGGCGGAGCCCCGCAAGATTCGGATCGAGGCGAGACAGGAACTCTTCGTCGGGATACCCGCCCCAGGCCGGATTGTTCATCGCCTTGTGGCCCGCCGCGCATGTCCCCACGGCGATCCGATCCGCCGCCTCAGTTCCGCTCATCACCGCCGGAATCCAGTCGGCGATCTCCACCCAGAGGTGCGCAGCATGAAAGACGTCGGGGTCAACGCGCAGGCAGTGGAGAATCTTGCTGAAGAACCATTCGCTGGAGTACGTCCCCCCGCATTTTGCGAGGTACTGGGGTCTGATCTCCCTCGCCAGGGCGCTGATCTCTGCGGCTTCCCTGACGCCCGTGTGGTCTTTCCAGAGCCACGCCATCGCGTTCGGGTTTAATGCAAACGTGCGTTGAAACGCGAGAGGAACGCCGTCGCGGTCCACGGGAAGCGGCGTGCTCCCTGTCGTGTCCACTCCAATCCCGATCACGCGCTCCCTGCGAAAGCCCCGGACGGCTTTCTGCGCCCGGGCAAGGGCGAGACGGAGGGTCTTCTCAGCCCCTTCCAGGTAGTCCGCCGGGTGCTGCCGGGCAAGGTTCGGATCGGCGGAGAGGATGACACCGTCTTTCCCATGGGTGTACTGCCAGACGGCCGTTCCGACCTCTCTGCCATCCGACACGTCCACCACGAGAGCCCGCACGGAGCTCGTCCCAAAGTCCAGTCCGATCGAGTACGATCGTGCCACCGCGTCCTCGTTGGTTATCGTGGAAGATCACACCTGCACATCCGATTCGCCCAGTCCATCGCTCCGGGTCCAGCCCACCCGGAGAGCCTGTGACATCTATCCGGTGAAGTAGAGATAAGCCATCAGGATCAGCGCCAGAACAATCGTCGAGTTTATCACATCCCACCTGTTCCAGCTCAGCCGCGACTCTCTCCTGTGGTCTTCCGTCAGCGTCGAGAAGGTCAGGTTCCTGATTTGATCCTCAGAAGGCTTTTCAGACAGGTAGCTGGCAACGAACATGACCACGATGGAAACGACGGTGATCAGGAGGCTGTAGTACTGGAAATAGATGTTGTTGACGATCCAGAAGAACGATCCTTCGGCATAGCCGTGTTCGAACCCTTCGAGCTTGAGCGCCACCGGGGTGTCCACGAGCAGCCGAAACACTCCGAGCAGAAAGCCGACGGTCAGCGCCCAGAGGCACCCTTTGGCATTCAGGCGCTTCACGAAGACTCCAAAAAAGAAGACCACAAAAATTGGAGGGGCGAGATATCCCTGAACGCCCTGCAGATAGTCGTACAGCCCGCGTCCCCCCCGGATGACGGGGATCCACATCAAGCCGATTAGGACGAGCACCGTGGTGGCCACGCGGCCGATCCAGACGAGTTGATGTTGCGTGGCGTGCGGCCGGAACTTGCCGTAGAAGTCGATGGTGAAGAGCGTGGAGCACGCGTTGAACGCCCCGGCCAGCGAGCTCATAAGGGCGGCCAGGAGGCCCGAGACCACCAGGCCGCGGAGCCCTGTGGGCATGATGTGCTGAACCATCAGGGCGAATGAGGCCTGGGCATGGTCGTGAATAGGTTGTCCGCTTGCATCAAGCATCGCAGCAAATTCGGGAACCTTGCCGGTCTTCGCGAGAGCCAGCCAGATCATGCCGGGGATGATGAAGATGAAGACCGGCAGGAGCTTCAGGAACGCCGCGAATATCGACCCTCGTCGTGCCTCGCGTTCGTTGGGCGCACCGAGTGCCCGCTGGACTATATACTGATCCGTCGTCCAGTACCAGAGCCCGATGATCGGAGCACACAGCAACATGCCCAGCCAGGGGTAGTTGCCGTTGAAGTACCAGGCGATTCTGCTTGGCTCCATCACGGGAGACCACGTCCCTTCCATCCCTGCCGGGATGATCGGCTTCCACAGGTTGAACATGTCAGGATCGAGTGCCGCGCGGAACGCGTCCCACCCCCCCAGCTTCGCGAGCCCGAACACCGTCAGGAGCAGCGACCCCGCGATAAGGATGAAGGTCTGCACCGCTTCAGTGTACGCAACCGCCCGCATCCCGCCAAGGACGGTATACAGTCCGGTCAGGACGACGACCAGCACCGATCCGATCCAGAAACTGTCGAACGTAAGCCCGCCGATCTGCATCTGCAACTCGGGCAGGAGAGTACTGAAGACAACGCCGCCGGCGAAGATCCCGACCGCGATTTTCGTCAGCACATACGCAACGAGGGAGATCAGCGAGAGGACCCAGCGGGCTGTCGGAGAGAACCTCCGTTCCAGGAACTCGGGCATCGTGAAGACCTTGGCGCGGAGGTAGAACGGGACCATGACCCAGCCCAGCACCAGCAGACACCAGGCGTGCAGTTCGTAGTGGGCCATGGCGACACCGCTTGTGGCGCCCGACCCGGAGAGCCCGACGAGGTGTTCAGACCCGATGTTCGACGCAAAGATCGACGCCCCGATGATCCACCACCCGAGGTTCCGTCCCGCGAGAAAATAGTCGTCGGCGGTGTCTTTCCCCTGCCTGATGACCCACCACGCCAGCCCCAGCAGACCCGAGAAGTAGAGAGCAATGACCAGCCAGTCCAAGGTAGTCATGAGGCATGTTCCTTCTGTCGGTTAGCGGTGATAGTAGACATCCCACTGCAGATACGTTTTCAGCGCATCCTCGATGGCGTCCGCAACGGGAGCGCGGGTAGCAGCGACGTGATGTTCCAAACCGTTCGTGCAGATATGTTTCAGGAGATCCTGGAATCGCGGGATCTTGATGACGCCGTAGCCGCCGAACGATTCGACTTTGTCCTTCGTGAACTCCCCTTCCCCCACGTAGGACGTGATGCGTCCGTTGAGATCATCCGTCGACACGCGACAGTACGTCAATGCGCCCGGTGCAATCGTACCGACAATGGTTCCGAAGGTGTTGTCCTTCCCCACCGTGCCGGCGATGATTTCCTGGTAGTCCATCTTCTGCTTGCTGAAGAAGGATTTGGGGAGGTTCGAGCAGTGGAACACGACGCCCTTGTCGGGATCCGTCCCGTAGTTATTGTTCCAGTCGAGCAGGGCCGCGGGCTTGTTGGAGGCCGATTGGAGGATATACATTCCGACCACCCCGGCGATGTCCGTCTCGCATGCGCTGGGCATCAGCGACTCGGACATCATGCTCATGAGCGTGCAGGGAACCACGCCGAAAAATTCCTGCAGTGCGGTCCAACACTGGATGGAGGTAGCGGAGAGATGCTTTGCCTGCACCCACTGGTCGATCGCGACCCCCAGCTTCGCCATCTTGATCTGGCTTGCTGTCGGCACGCCCTTCACCGCCGTGTACGATGTGATCGCGTCGATCTTCTCCGTGACGAGCTTGTCGTTGTCGCCCATTTTCGCAACGCGGCCGAGTATTTCCGACAGGTCGAGTGTCTCGACGGAGATGCCCGAACGCTCGAGCAGTTTTTCGCTGTAGCGGACCGTGTTGAACGCCGTCGGGCGTGCGCCGAGGGCGCCCAGACGCACGTTCTTCAGGTTCCGGACGATCCTGCACGTTGCCGCGAACCGTTGGAGGTCGCTCCGGAACTGTACCGTCTTGGGGCTCATGGTGTGCAATGACGTCAGCGAGTAGCGGATTCCGTACTGCCTCAGGTTGTTGCACGCCGACATTTTGCCGCAAAAGCTGTCGCGCCGGAACTTGATTGTCATCTTGTCCTTCTCATCGTCAAAGGCATGCACGAGGACCGGGACATTGAGTCCAGACAGGCGCAGCGTATCGGCGACAGCGCGCTCGTCGCCAAAGTTCGGCAGCGTGACAAGCACGCCATCGATCGTATCGCGGTTGGCCCGGAAGAGATCGGCGCACTTCCGTGCATCGTCGTAGCTTTCGACGGCCCCGAATTTCGTTGCATCCGGGTCGAGCATGACCGCTTCAATCCCTTCCTGTTTCAGGGCGGCGAGGATCTCCTTGCGGCCGGTCTCGCAGAGATGGGCGGGGAAGAATCCCCTGTTTCCGACGATGACTCCAAGGGTGGTGGTCTGTTTCATCATGTTCTCCACAAAGCGCCCGGGTAGCGCACAGGCTACCCGGGTCCTCAACGAGGACCGGCTTTGACATTGTGAGTGAGGTTCTGTATGGCGGGTTCAACTCCTGGAACACACTTTAGTGAATTTTCTCCAGAAAGACACCTGTCGGGCCCCATTTTCTCAATTGACTCTCGCCGTCCTCCCACCTACCTTAGGACGATATTGCTGGTTTTTTCTGGCGTTGAGATCCTGCACACCAGTGGAGATTCCGTGATCGGCCAGGTCGCTTCCCACTACAGAATCCTCGAGCGCCTTGGCGGCGGCGGAATGGGAGTCGTCTATAAGGCCCAGGATCTCAAGCTCGGCCGGCCCGTCGCGCTGAAGTTCCTCCCCTCCGACCTGACCCGAGACACCGAGACAAAGGAGCGCTTCGTTCAGGAGGCAAAGGCCGCCTCCTCTCTCCAGCACGCCAACATCTGCGTCGTTCATGACATCGACGAGACGTCTGACATTTCCGCCCAGGGAGGCCCCCCGGCCGGGATGCAGATGTTCATCTGCATGGAGTACCTGGAAGGCGAAACACTCAGGAAGAAGATCGAGCGGGGACCGCTGAAGACCGAGGAGGCGATTGATGTCGCCCTGCAGGTGGCGCGCGGACTCACCAAGGCCCACGAGAACGGAATTGTTCACCGCGACATCAAGCCCGCCAATATCATGGTCACGACGGATGGCGTGGCGAAGATCGTGGACTTCGGGCTGGCGAAACTCCATGGGCAGACCGGCGTCACCAGAGCCGGCTCAACGATCGGTACGGCGTCGTACATGTCGCCGGAACAGGCCCGGGGGGAAGGGGTCGACCACCGCACCGATATCTGGTCGCTCGGCGTCGTCCTGTATGAGATGCTGACGGGAAAGCGTCCATTCGAGAGCGACTACGAAAGTGCTGTGATCTACAGGATCATCAACGAAGAACCTGTACCGCCGCAGCAACTGCAACCCGGGATCCCTGCATCGCTCGAAGCGATCGTGCTGAAAACCCTCCGGAAAGATCCGCAGGAACGGTATCAACGCATGCAGGATCTGGCTGAAGACCTGAGACGACCGGACGACCATCCGATCCGGTTCCGGCGACCGCGGCGAAAGAGCCTCCTGATCGGCGCCATCGCTACCCTGGTGCTCGCTCTTGTCGCGACCGGCGTGTACGTGATGCTGCCCCGGGGAGAGGCCTTCACGTCCGTCGCCGTTCTCCCGTTTGGGAATCCGGGCGGCAATCCCGAGCTGAACTACCTCTGCGATGGCCTTTCCGAGAGTCTGATCAACAGTCTCTCCCAACTCCCCGATCTGAAGGTGAAGTCCCTCAGTTCCGTCATGCGCTACAAGGATAAGCAGGTCGACGCTCGCACCGTGGCCCGGGAACTTGACGTCGGCGCAGTCGTGACCGGGAACGCCATACTGCGGGGGGACGGTCTGTCGATCGCCATGGAACTCGTCGACGCTCAGGACAACAGTCATCTGTGGGGCGACCGCTGGCAGAGCTCTCTGTCGAACGTACTCTCATTCCAGAGGGAGATCGCGGGCGCGGTTCCGGAAGGATTGCGGCTCAAGCTCAGCCGTGCCGACAAGGCCCGTCTCACAAAAGGATACAGCTCCAACAAGGAAGCCTATCTCCTGTATCTTAAAGGACGGTACTACTGGAACAGGAGAACGCCGGACGACATCGGGAAGGCGATTGAGCATTTCGACAAGGCCCTGTCGGTCGACCCATCCTACGCCCTCGCCTACACGGGACTGGCCGACTGCTACAACCTGCTCGGGTCGATGCAGTATGCCGTCCTGCCCCCGTCCGCAGCGATGCCAAAGGCCCGAAAGGCGGCGGAGAGAGCGCTTGAGATCGATGAAGAACTGGCAGAGGCGCACGTCTCGCTTGGACATGTGAAGCAGTTTTTTGACTGGGACCTGAAGGCGGCGGAAAGCGAGTTCAAGCGGGCAATCGACCTGAACCCCAATTACGCCACCGCACACCAGTGGTACGGGGACTGTCTGATGCTCCAGAACCGTAGAGACGAGGCGCTTGCCGAGAAGAGAAAAGCCCTTGAGCTCGACCCCCTCTCCCTCGTTATCACCCTGGATCTCGGGACGGCTCAGTACTACTGGCGAGACTACGACGCGGCCATCGAGCAGTGCCGCAAGACGCTGGACATGGACCCGACGTTTTTGATGGCGAGAATGCTTCTCGCACGCGCGTACGTCCAGAAGAAGATGTACAGCCAGGCGGTTGCCGAATTCAGCACTATACGGAACGCCGTGCCCGATCTTACACTGCCGGCCGCCCTTCTGGGCCATGCGCTCGGGCTGTCCGGGAAGGATGCCGAGGCGAATAACGTGCTGCGCGAGTTGACGGAGGTATCGAAGAAGAAGTATGTACCTGCCCATGAAATGTCTGCGGTCTGTCTGGGTCTCGGCCGGAACCAGGAGGCCCTGCAGTGGCTGCGCAAGGCATTCGAGGAGCGTTCGGGACTGATGATCTACCTCAGGCTCGAGCCCGCGCTCGACCCGTTGAGGTCGGAGCCGGCGTTCGCCGAGCTGGTAAAGGATGTGGAAGCGAGCACGCACTAGCGTCGATCACAGTCGCTAACGGGGGGCTGTTTCTGCTCACCTGGTACTACAGGCGCATGGCTGCACCACATACCGGATTCGCTCATTCCTGAGGCCGTCGGTATCATCCACACCCGTGGAGGTATCCCATGCTAGGCTTTGCCCTTATCCTTGCCGCAGGCGCGTTCCTCCTCCTCGTTCTCATCACCAAAGCGTACAGCTTCGAGACAAAACTTCGACGGCTGGAGGAACGGCTCGGCATGCTCGAGCGAGGGCAGCAGGGGACCGAGGCATCACGCTGGCAGGTCGTCACTTCCCCGCCGAGGGTGACAATCGCACAAGCCACCCCGCCGCCTGGCCTGCCCTCGGAACCGTCCTCAGGCCCACCCCCGGCCGCCACAGCAGGACCTGGTCCCTCGACACCCGCTCCGGCAACACGGGCAATGACAACAACGACCCCGGAGGCAGCTGCTCCGGATTTCGAACCCACCCCTCTCACGGACCAGCGCCCGATCTTCACGCCTCCCCAGCCTGAGCCGGTTCCAGTGTCCACCTCGCGCACACGCGAGGAATGGGAGGCACTTATCGGGGGGAAACTCCTGAACCGTATTGGAGCCCTTGCTCTCATCATCGGGGTCGGATTCTTCCTGAAGCACGCCATCGACAACGAATGGATCAACGAAGTCACACGGGTGTTGATGGGCGCGGCGGTCGGACTCGCCTGCCTCTTCGGAGCGGACCGTGCGCGCACGAAGGGGTACCAGATCTTCTCGCAGGGATTGGTAGGAGCAGGCCTCGCAATCCTGTACCTGTCGGTCTACGCCTCCTTCAACTTCTACCAGCTCGTGCCCTTGCCGATTGCGTTCGGATTGATGGGAGTCGTCACGGTGATCGCGTTCCTCGAGGCGTTCCGGAACGACTCGCTGGCGGTTTCGATTCTGGCATGCATGGGCGGGCTATTGACACCGGTGATGCTCAGCACCCCAGAGCCGAACGAGGTCGGCCTTTTCGCCTACCTCCTCGCGCTCAATCTGGGGGTGGTGCTCATTCTGTTTCGAAAGTCGTCATGGGTGGCACTCGAGCCTCTGGCGCTCGCCGGGACGTACGCTCTCTACTTCTCCTGGCACACCTCGTACTACACGACTGAACACACCCTTGCTGCGCTAATGTTCCTGGCATTGTTCTGGGCGCTCCACCACGGCCCCGACCTGTTCAGGGTGGTCACCGCACAACCGCTTCTCGAGGACTTTCACCGGCTGATCGCATGGTTCCACGCCGCCCTCTCTTTCGGGGCCCTGTACGTGATCTGCATCCCGCACGGCGACTCCCGGACGGCCGTGGCAGCAACGATTGCCGCACTCCTGTATATCGCTTCGGCATTCTTCGTCGCGCGTCGCCGATCTGACGCCCACGGGGCGGTCATACAATACGGACTCGCAGGATCCACGTTTCTCGCCTGGGCCGTCCCGCTCGAGTTTGAGGGATTCACCATCGTCTACCTGTGGACGGTCGAGGCATTCGCACTCGTGTGGTTGGGGACGAGCTATCGGCGGCGCTTTCTCTGGATCGCCGGCCTGGTGCTCTTCAGCCTTACCGGGTTGACGTTATTGACGTGCGACGGATCACTGTACACGATGTCATTCGAGGGCTACCTGCCGGTACTGAACCTGCGCGCCCTGGCGTATGTTCTTCTTGCGGCGGCGGTCTGCGCTTCGGCGTATCTCATCCGCAGGGCAACCCCCGAGGAACCGGCGCTCCCTGCAAACGCGCTCCATTCCGGTTGGATTCTCCTCCTGTTCATCATGCTCACGGTCGAGACGAACGATGTGTTCCGCTCCTGGATGGTCAACGCGGGCGATCAAGACACGATGACCCTTGGCTTTGCCCGCTACATGGCGATAGCCATGGTCTGGTCACTGTACGGACTTATCCTGGTCTGGCTGACGCGGCGCATCGAGATTTCTCCTGTCGTGTTTGCCGGCGTTGCAGTGACGTTTGCTGCGGCATGCCTCGTCGGCATCCGGGGAATCGCGTTTGAGTCTCTGGCGGCATTCACGCCCGTCTTCAACACCAGAGTCTGTGCTCTCCTGTGTGTTGCAGCAGTGATGTTTCTGGAGACCCGCTGGCTGGGCGTCACCACGGTGCATTCCACATGGATCCCGGAGTTTCGCGAGGCGATGCTGATTCTCGGTGTCGCGTTGCTCCTCGTCCTGTTGACGGGAGAGACCAGGGACGTGTTCGAGAAGGCCATGCTTTCCATTTCGGGCACCCCGGTCGAGGGAGGCGTTGGGGGGTTCACCCGTGCGGCGAAACTCGAGGAAGCATCGCGCCTGGAAAACCTCAAGCAGCTCTCCCTGTCCGGCGTCTGGCTTCTGTTTTCCATCGCAGTGATGGCCTACGGGATCTGGCGCCGAACGCGAGCCCTGCGGTTGCTGGCGATGGCGCTGTTTGGCGTCACGATCCTGAAGATCTTCATCTACGATCTCTCGTTCCTTGACACGCTCTACCGGATCTTTTCGTTTATCGGTCTTGGCTTGATTCTCCTCGGCGTGTCGTACCTCTACCAGCGTTACCGGGCGATGATCGTGGGGCCGACCGAGTCGGAATCGACGCAACAAAGCACATGACCGCGAAGACCTCGCGCGAAGCCGATATTTCCCGCGCAGCACGACGGGGCAGCGGTTCATGAAAGGATTGTCATCCTCCTGTCATCTGAATGCCACCCGATGGCCGTACGATGAAACAGATGACAGGGGGACTCATCATGACGGAAGGGGGGCGTGTTGCATGCAGACTGTACTACCACTGATTCTGCTTCTGACCCTTCCTATCTTCATGTCGCGACTGGGCAGGCACCACAAGAGACGAGCCACTCATGTATGAGCACCACTCACATGCGCTTTTGCCCCCGAAGATTTTTCTGCGTCGGATGTTGGGGCATTTCACCTTCGCAGCCGCAGTCCTTCTTGTTTCACTCGGCATCGGCGTTGCCGGATACCACTGGACGGAGGGGTTCTCGCTCCTGGACTCACTGTTGAACGCTTCCATGATCCTCGGCGGGATGGGACCCGTCGACCCATTGAGAACCGATGCAGGGAAGGTGTTTGCGTCCTGCTACTCGCTCTTTTCGGGCGTGATCTTTCTCGCATCTGTCGGCATCATCATCGCCCCAATCGCGCATCGCATCATGCATAGGCTTCATCTTTCTGCGGATGCCAGAGGATAGGAAATCACTCATCCCGATTGCGTCCGCGGGGGAACCCGGGCAGGACAGACCTTGTTCCAAGAAGTACTACGGACAGGCCTTGTTCTGAGGAATATGCCAACAACTGTGAAACTGGGTGCGCATCTGCGCACACTCATCCCGGCCCTCCTGATCGTTGTGACAGCGTGTCGGGGGACGGGTCAGGACAGCAAGACTGGCGCAGGCAGCCCTCCACTTGCGGTACAACAGGAGAAGAAAACCGAGATGAGTTGGAAGGATGTTCTGAAATATGCCAGGGACGGCAGCCCTAACCCGGACCGAAGGGTTGAGAAATCAGCCGATGAATGGAAAAAACTGCTCACGCGCGAGCAATATGCAATTGCACGGGAGAGGGGGACCGAACGGGCACACACCGGTGAATACTGCAGCTCGCACGAGCCCGGGGTCTACGCCTGTGTCTGCTGCAAAACGGTGCTGTTTGACTCGCGGCAGAAGTTCGAATCGGGCACCGGATGGCCAAGCTTCACGGAACCCGCCGCACCGAACGTCATTTCCTACATAGAAGACAATTCCTACGGCATGGAGCGCATCGAGGTCCTATGCAGCGTTTGCGACGCCCATCTGGGGCATGTGTTCCCGGACGGGCCCGGGGAGACCGGTCTGCGATATTGCATCAATTCTGCCTCCCTCGTGCGCGTCAAATCTGAGTGATCCCCCCGGGGGGTATCGATTGCCCCTCACCTCTGAGTCCGCATCGTGCACACTCGGAAAAAAGGCCCCTGACAGCTTTTTGATGTCCAAAGATGGGTGTCTTGTGCGTATGATCACACGAGCACAGTCCCAAAATCCATCAAAACAAACTGTTTTTTGCGCTTTCGTAGCCGATCCGTTCTGCCGTCACATCCTGAAGGGTTTTCGTTTGACTTCAGTCACATCGCCCGGTTGGCCCCCAGGTTATATTGCATACAGAGATTTGAAGATAGTACTGAGTCGTCTGTCAAACTTGGAGAAACGGCAATGAAGCGGAACCTGATACTTCTCGTGATCATCGGCTGGATGGCCCTGACCCTGATCTATCGCGCGGCGGCCGCTCTCTAAGATCCACAGCCAGAAAGCCTTTGACTCTCCTGCCCGGCAGGAGTATCTTTCCTTCCGAACTTCCTTCCGGGGGTTGCGGCAATCGCCGTCCCCGGACGCCCCACATGCGGCTTCACTCATCCATTCACCGACCCCCGGTCTCCGCCATGAAATGGACATGTCTTGCCCTGATGCTGCTCTTCGTTCTCCCGGCCCTCGCACAGCAGACTCGAACCGATCGCGGCATCTTTGTCGAACCGAAGAACGAGTTTTATGACACGCTGAAAGCGGGCTCGGCCAGCTTCAAAAAGAAATCCGAAGCCTCTCCGGCAAAGACATTTCTCGTACAATTCGCCGCTATCAAGGGTCCATCTTCTGCCTCCGAGTTCACCTCGGTGTGGCACACGCCGCCGGTGAGCCAGGGCATCTCCGGCATGTGCTGGTGTTTCTCTGCAACCTCCTTCTACGAATCGGAAATCCACAGGCTGTCGGGACAGAGCATCAAGCTGTCGGAACTCTATACCGTGTACTGGGAGTACGTCGAAAAGGCGCGGGAGTACGTGCGCACCCACGGGGCATCGGCGTTCGCACAGGGTTCGGAAGCTAATGCCGTGCCGAGGATCTGGAAGAAGTACGGCATCGTCCCGGCCGACGCGTACACCGGCCTCCTCCCGGGCCAGCGCTTCCACGACCACGACGCGATGTTCGAGATGATGGCGGCTCATCTCCGGTCAGTCACGGCGACGCATGCCTGGGACGAAGAGGCCGTGGTCCGCGTGATCACATCCATCATGAACTCCTCAATCGGAACGCCGCCAACGCGCGTGACCGTCGATGGCAAGTCCATGACGCCCCAGGAGTACCTCTCCAGGGTCGTGAAGCTGAATCTGGACGACTACCTCGAGATCATGTCGCTGATGCAGGTACCGTACAATACGATGGCCGAGCTCCCGGTGCCGGACAACTGGTGGCACAGCAAGGAGTACTATAACGTGCCGCTGCCGACGTTCACGAATGTCGTCCGCGAGGCGATTCGCAAGGGGATGTCTCTGGCTATCGGAGGTGACACGTCAGAGCCAGGATACGAGGGACACGCAGGGATGGCGGTCGTGCCGAGTTTCGACATCCCCTCGAATGCGATCGAGGAGAACGCACGGCAGCACCGCTTCAGCAACGGGACGACCGGGGACGATCACGGCATCCATCTCATCGGATATCTCGAGCGGGACGGGCACGACTGGTACCTGATCAAGGATTCGGGGTCAGGCTCACGCAACAACGCGCACCACGGCTACTACTTCTATCACGACGACTACGTGACGCTGAAGATGCTCAGCTACACGGTGCACAAGGACGCCATAAAGGCGGTCGTGCCGGATTTCGAGAAGTAGCGGGGGAAGCGCCGTCTCGGCTGCCTTGCTCTTTCTCCCCATTCTGCTATATTGACCCGGCTTCTGTTCTTTTCAACGACGCAACCAGCGGACACACTGCTTCGTGCCGGCACACCAGCGGGCACGGACATCTGTCTCCGGGTCACGTACTTCGTCAAGGGCGGTTCTGATGGTAGGCACACAGGTACTTCACTACAGGATCATCGAAGAAGCGGGCCGGGGCGGCATGGGCATCGTGTACAAGGCCCGCGACACGCGCCTGGATCGCGACGTTGCCCTGAAGTTCCTGCCTCCACACCTCTCCGCCTCGGCACAGGACAAGGCCCGCTTCATCCAGGAAGCGAAGGCCGCCGCCTTTCTTGACCATCCGAATATCTGCACTGTCTACTCCATCGAAGAGTTTGAAGACCAGCTCTTCATCGTGATGCAGCTTATCGATGGACAGCTCCTGCGGGACCGCATCAGCGGGCTCTCGGAAAAGCAGGCAATCGACATTGGCATCCAGATCGCCGAAGGACTCTCCGCCGCCCATGAGCGAGGGATCGTGCACCGCGACATCAAGCCCGAAAATATCATGGTGCGGAAGGACGGGATCGTCCAGATCATGGATTTCGGTCTGGCCAAGCTGAAAGGCGTTTCGCGCCTCACCAAAGAAGGAAGCACCGTCGGGACCGCCGGCTACATGTCTCCGGAACAGGTCCAGGGACTTGATGCCGACCATCGCTCGGACATCTTCTCGCTCGGCGTGCTCCTCTACGAGATGTTCACCGGCGAGCTTCCGTTCAAGGGCATGCATGAGACTGCGGTCGCGTACGAGATTGTCAACGTCGACGCGCCGCCGATGGCCTCCGCCCGACCCGGCATCAATCCCGCTCTCGACGCTATCATCCTCGAGTGTCTGGAAAAGGATCCCAGGGAGCGCACGCAGTCCGCGAGTCAGATTGCCGTCGACCTGAAGCGCTACAAACGGGAGTCGAGCCGGCATCGCGCCAGCATGGTCGCGAAGGTGCAACCGGTCGCCGCACCCGACCGTGCCACGCATGCGAACGCAACCGTCGGAGAGCCACCGGCGCCGGGAGCGAAATCTCGCGTCCCACGATGGGCAGCGACGGCCGCGGTCGCGGCCGCAATGCTCGGCCTCGGATATGGCGTCGCTGTTCTGACCAGCCGGACATCAACGCCTGCGCCGGTCATCCGCGCTTCGATTGAAATGCCCCAGGGGGTCCGGTACTACGATGCCCTCGGAGGGCACTCGGCCATCTCTCCGGACGGCTCGGCCATTGCATTCGTGGCGGTCGATTCCCTGTCCCAACAGGGTCTCTGGGTCCGGCCGCTGAACACCGCCGAAGCGAGACACCTCGCCGGCACCACCAGCGCGACCTACCCCTTCTGGTCGCCCGAAGGGACATCCATCGGCTTTTTCGCCGACGGAAAGCTCAAAACGATCGATGCGAGGGGCGGTCCCGCGATCGCACTTGCCGACGCTCCGTTCGGCCGCGGCGGGACATGGAACAGAGACGGCGATATCCTCTTTACGCCGAACATCTCTGACCCCAATCTCTATGTTGTGCCTGCAACCGGAGGCGACCGCAGGCAGGTCACCGCCTTCGATTCAACGCAACGTTCGTACCCCCGCTATCCATCGTTCCTGCCGGACGGAGATCATTTCGTCTTCACCATGCTTCAGAGTGACCAGATGCGCCCCACGCTCTATGTCTCGTCTCTGAAGGACATGAAGGCGACCGTCCTGGCAGAGGGTGCGGCGTACGGTATGGCTGCCTCCGGCTACCTGATGTACCTTCGCCAGGGCATTCTGATCGCCCAGCGCTTCGACCAATCGTCGCGCACCCTTGTTGGAAGACCATTGTCGTTGCAGGACAACATCAATGCGTGGGCCCCGCGGGCGAAGGCGGATTACTCTGTTTCCGAGTCGGGAGTCCTGATCTATGCCGGCGGCAGAACAGCGCTGGCGGACGAGGCCATCTGGATAGCAGCTGATGGGAGCGAGACGACCATTACGCAGGCCTCCATCTCCACCAGACCCGTCCTGTCACCCGATAGGACTCGGTTCCTCTTCGACGAGACGCAAAACCAAAGGGGCAGCATCTGGATATACGACCTCGGCAAGAAGACGAGGACCCGCATCACATTCGACCCCGAGGTGGCATCGTTCCCCTGCTGGTCAAGCGACGGGTCAAGAGTCTTTTTCAACATAGAGAGCGGCGCTCGCAAAGCCGTCATCGGGACCAAACCATCTGATGGTTCGGGAGTGACAGAGGTCCTTACGCAGGGTGAGGAAAACCTCGCTGCCGGCTACTACCCGATCCAGGCTTCTCCGGACGGTCGGTACCTTTTGATTCAGGTGCTCAATGAGTCGAGAAGCCAGCTGGCCACGATCGATCTGCATGACAAGCAGCGGCCCATTCCCGTGACATTTCTCAGCATCGCCGGGGGCACCTTCCCGCGTGACCATAACAGTGTCACCTTCTCTCCTGACGGGAAATGGCTTGCGTACGAGGCGAGCGAATCCGGGACGAATGCGATCTATATCTCGCCATCCGGAGGGCAACCCGGAAAATGGCAGGTATCTCCCGAGGGCGCCATGAACCCGTTGTGGACGAAAGGGAGAATCGTTTACTGGTCGACGTCGTTGAACCACAACGAGTTGGTCGAGGTCAAAACCCCTGGCGGGGCCCCCGTCATCAGTGCCCCGAAGCAAGTGTTCCCGAGCGGAAAGGCGCAGAACAACATGCTGTACGGTACTTCTGCGGACGGGACGAAATTCCTGGCGATGCGGCGCCTGAACTCGGGCTCAGGGAGCAGCCTGTATGTGGTTGTGAACTGGCAGGGTTTGCTGAATGAGCGGTAGGACTCGCAGTCCCGGGCCACAGACGATAATTGACCGGGTGGGTCAGCGCGGAAAGAGGCCTCCAGAATGAGATCCGAAGGGTCCGGAGCGTCCACCACAGAGCGACGCCCAAGTCCATCAGACCGGTAGTTCGCCCCGGGTCACCGTCCACGAACCGAAAGATTTCAATCGGCGATGTCAGCTTTCCGGACTAGTCCGGATTGCCGAGCAGGAAGAAGCGATGCACAAGGTCGTCCTGCTGCCAACCCGTGCCGATGGCAGGAGAAGCAAGGAGCACGGCGCCAACGGCAAGGATCGTCGGGAGCAATCCGGATTGCAGCGGGCGTTGCGCTGTACGAACCATATCGGAGAAGTTTCGAGGAACCAGGATTCGAACGGGAGTTCGCCCCGTTCGTGCCCCTGAACCTCGCGAGGCCTACCTCACGAGAAGCATCGTGCGCGCCTGGGCGAACGACCCCTGCAAAAGCCGTACCACGTAAACCCCGCTCGCCGAACCGCTCCCATCCCATGTCACCTCGTAGCTCCCCGCATCTCTGTGTCCGCTGGCAAGCACAAAAACCACGCGGCCGAGCACATCATGTACAGCCAGCGTCACATCGCCGCTGCGCGCAAGCTCGTATCTGATGTTGGTCGTTGGATTGAACGGATTTGGGAAGTTCTGCTCAAGACGAATCATGCCCGGCACGGGGGGATCAGCGTCGCGACCGACGTCCGTCGACCCACCGGTCGCCTTCCCAATTGCCTCCATGAGCGGCTGGCTGCTGCCAATGAGGTCCTGGCCGAGGGCCCAGATCATCACGCCGCCGAGACCTCCGGTCGCGGCATACAAGCATTTGTCGCTTACCGAGAGAGAGTCGTCGTAGCACACCGTCCGGCGAGGGGAGGACATCGTGAGGTAGGGAACGTGGGAGGTAGAATCCCAGTGGCGTCTCCACCCTGCCGTAATGCGGTCGGGGATGACCCTGTACAATATGTCCGAGCATCCCGTGTGCGGACTGTACAGTGAATCAGCAGTGAACTCCTTCCCGTAGAATGGGATTCCAATGACAAGCTTCGACTTGGGAATGCCCCGGGTGCCGTTGAGATACCGGACAGATTGGTCAATGGACCCATCGGCATCGAACGCTGGGGCATAAAGAGGACAGTTATGACCCGCATGCGCAGACCATGATCCATGCGTATCATAGTCCATTACGTTGTACCAGTCCAGGTAAGGCAGCATGCCTGAATAATCGAAATTGCCGCCCCCCCACGCCGATTGCGGAATCGCCATCGTGAGGAGCCACCCTGCGCCCTCAGCATCAAACCCTGCCCGAAGGTCTTTGACGAGGCTCAGCAGAGATCCTCGCTCGGACGAATTGCCGGGAGTCTCCCAATCGATGTCCGCCCCGTCGAAGCCGTTTGTCCTCATGTATGCGACCAGGTTCTGAACAAACCGGGCCCGAATGGCTGAATCTGCCGCCATCGGTGCGAACCCGTCACTATTCCCCCATCCGCCAAGCGCAACCAGGACCTTCCGGCCGGCCTGGTGCGCGGCGCTGATCAGATCGGGGTCAAGAAGGTCGGAGTAGCCCGAGATGGATCCATCGGCCAGCGGCCAGGCGAACGCCTGATTGACGTGGGTCAGGTGTTGGAACATCACGGCAGGCGCCGGAAGGTCGTAGCGTTGCCACGAGGGGTAGTACCCGACCACCCGAAACTGAGCTGCCGCCGTCTGCGGAAGGAAACACCACAAGAGAACCAGAAGGAAATAGCGCTGCCCGTTAGATGAGCGTTTCATGTCACGCCTCCTGATCATTGACCGACAGCAACCTTATCCCATCACCACGTCAACCGAGCAGATCGATCCCGCCGGCTGCACCGGGACGAGGCCCTGGATCGGCGTCCCGTTCACCAACACGCTCCGGACGCCCTTTTCAACGCGCGCAGGGTTCGTGACATTGATCGTGTACTGCGCTCCACGCCAGATCCGGTCGACCGTGAACCCAGGCCATGAAGCGGGAATGCACGGGTCGATCTCCAGACCGTCGTACCCCGGCCGGATCCCCAGCATCCAGTGCGTCGCCGCATAGTACGCCCACCCACCCGTTCCGGTCAGCCAGGGGTGACGTCCTCTCCCGAATGCGGTATGGTCCTTCCCCATGATGAACTGGACGTAGGAGTACGGTTCCGCCTCCCTCACCTCGATGATCTCGTTCTGGTTGTACGGAAGGAGCGCGTCGTACATCTCCAGCGCGCGCGTGCCTCTCCCCAGCTTGCACTCGGCCACCCAGGCCCAGGGGTTCGGGTGGCTGAAAATCGCGCCGTTTTCCTTGATCCCCGGATAGACCCTGGTGATGTAGCCGACGTCATCGTCGGGTTTCCTGAACGTCGGTGACATGAGATGAATCCCGTACTTCGAGAACAGGTGTGTGTACACCGAATCCATGGCCATCCTGCCCCGCTCCGGAGATGCGGCGCCGGAAAGCACGGCGAGACTGTTGCTCTCGAGGAAGATCTTCCCCTCGGTGTTCTTTTTCGAGCCGACCGTGAGCCCCTTGCGCGTCACGCCCCGGATATACCATTCGCCGTCCCAGAGCTTGTCCTCGCAGGTCTTCCTCACCCTGGCAGCCAACTCCTCGTACGTGCGGACGTCGGCGTCCCGTTTCATGTACCGTGCGGCCTCGATGAATGTCATCAGGGCCCAGTGATGGAGGAACGACACCATGGCGCTCTCCCCGCCACCCAGGTTCAGGCAATCATTCCAGTCTGCCCGAAGCCCAAGGCAGACGCCGTTCAGCCCGATCTGCTCCGCCGAAAAATCGAGCGCCCGCTTTATGTGTTCGTATACCGTCCCCTCCCCCTTGTCCGCAAAGGGAACGACGAGGTCAAAGAACCCGGTGTCCCCCGTCTCCTTTACATACTCGCAGATCGAAGGCACGAGCCAGAGGTGGTCATCCGAGCAGGTGTCCTTCAGGCCGTGGATGATGTCGGCAGCCGAAGGCGTAGGCACCACCGTCGGGAGCTTCACGCCAGGGAGTTTCTCCTCGCGCGGCTTGAATACATCGGGGTCGAAAAGGTGCAGCCCATAGCCATGGCTCACCTGACCCTGAAGCAGCTCCATGATCCTGTTCCGTACGGCAACTGGATTGGTGTGCGGGACCGACATGATGTCCTGCGACGTGTCACGGTACCCAAGCCCGGTCCTCCCCCCAACCTCGATGAACGACGCAAAACGGGACCAGACCACGCAGGTCTCCGCCTGCAACAGCGTCCACGTATTCAGCATTGTGTTCATGCCCTGGTGGGGAGTCGAGCATTGGAACCGCGAGAGCTTTGCCTTCCAGTACTCTGCGAGCTCGGCGAATGCGGCATCGACGGCACGAGGGTCCGAATACTTCTGCCTGATGGCCTTGCCGGTGGCGCGTGGACCCACGCCGAGCATGAACACCAGCCGCTTCTCCTCGCCGGGGGCAAGGGTGATCCGGGTATGGAGTGCGCCGCAATGGTTTCCCCCCAGCTCGCTGCTGCCATGGCACGCTCCCCGTTCGACTGCGATCGGATCGGTCTCCGTCCGGTAATTCCCCAGGAACGCGTCACGGATGCAGTCGTAGCTCTCCGGCTTGAAGTTGGAAGAGAAATAGTGAAACGTCCACGGCTCGTAGAAAAAGTCGTATTCGATGATCTCGTCGGCGTAGCTCGATCCGCTCGCGTAGAGAGACATCTGGAGATTCTGATTGTCGATCTCGATATGGTGGAACGAAAACTCGGCGTATCCGAACACGCTGAGCTGGCGTTTCGTCGAGCCGGTATTGCGAATCACGACGTCCCACAGCTCGACATCGTCGTTCACCGGGATAAACAGGGTCTGCTCGGCACGGATGCCGGCATAGTCGCACAGGAACCTGGAGTACGAGAGGCCATGGCGGCACTGATAGCTGGCCTTCGAAAGGTCCTTACCGACAGGCTGCCAGGAGACTGACCAGAAATCCCCGGACGCATCGTCGCGGAGGTAGACGTAGTGCCCCGGCCGGTCCAGAGGAACGCCGTTCTGCCGGAACCGGGTGATCCGGTGGTGTTCAGCGCTCTTGTAGAACGCATACCCGCCGGCATTATGGGAGATCACCGCGCAGAGGTCCCTGACTCCGAGATAGTTCGTCCAGGAGACCGGGACGTCGGGCCGTTCGATGACGTACTCACGATGCTCGTCGTCAAAATATCCGTACCGCATTAGCGTGTCCTTTTCTAGCGAACAGTTGAGGGTACTGCTTCGAGGCCGCTCCTGAGGGCGTCCAGAAGTGGCGTGCTTCCGTTGGGCAAATAGTCCCCGGTAAGCTCCCAGATGATGACGCCGCGTATATCGTGGCCGACGACATAGCGGGCCTTGGCCCGGATCGACTCTTCATCGTCATAAGAGACGAAGACGCGTGCGTCGGCGTTCACCAGGTACGGTACGCAGGCCTTCTCATCCCAGCGCCTGGTGAAGCGCCCGAGGGCCGGGACAATGTCGTAGTACGCTGCGCCTGTTGCGGGAAAGAATACGGTGTCAGGTCCACTGTGCGGGCCATTGAGGCCCGCGCACCCGGCGTAGGTCCTCCCGTAGAACGGGACCCCCAGGTTGAGCTTCGATGCGGGAACCCCCAGCGTTTCGTGATACTGCCGGTACGCCCAGTCCACGCACAGTGCCGTGTCGGCACCGGCAGAAGGATAGAGCGGAGAGTTGTGATTGGCGAGCGGATCCCACGCCCCGTGGAAATCGTATGTCATGAGATTGATGAAGTCCAGGATTGCCGTGACTTTCTCGAGGTCGATGTTGCGCACGTGCACCGCTCCGGCGGGAAGCGCCGCGGTCAGGAGATACCCCTTCCCCGCGCGCTTCCCAAGGTCGTTGAGACTGTCCCGCAGCGATGAGAGAAGGAACGTGAAGTTTTCTCTGTCCGCCGGCGTCCCTTTGTGATCGGCGAATCCAGGGTACTCCCAGTCGATGTCGATGCCGTCAAAGCCGTACCGCCGCATGGCTTCTATGCAGGAATGGGAGAAGGCGGCCCGCAGCTTCGCGCTTGCGGCAATGGAGGGAAAGTTGTCCGAGTCTTCCCACCCCCCGAGGGAGAGGAGGACGCGGACGCCGTGCTTGTGCGCAAGACCCACGAGCGTCGAATCGGCATTCCCCTGCAGGTACATCGAGTCGCCGACGCTGTCCTTCCCCACAATGCGTCCGTCGGGAAGCGGCAGGAAGAACGCGTAGTTGATGATCGTCAGCTTCTCGTACGGGATCCGGGCCGGCGAGGCGAGGTTGTTCCGGTCCGACCATCGCCAGGATGGATAGTAACCGATCACCTCTTTCGTGAAGGATTGTGCCGGCGCCAGAGCCGGAACTGAGGCCAGGAGACCAATCACCAGGAACAGTATTCTGCTGGCGTGCGACCGGGATCGATGGCCAGGCGTCATCGCGCCACCTCTTCTGTTTCGTCAGTCACCCGGAAAGGAACGAACCAGGTCGCCAGGAACGATGGTATGGTTGCGATGATGACCCAGATGAAGAAGGTGCGGTAACCAAGCCAGTCGCTCAAGAACCCGCTCAGCATCGACGGGATCATCATGCCCAGGCTCATGATGCCGGTGGCAAACGCATAGTGGGCCATCTTGTAGGGCCCCGGTGCGATCTGCTGCATCATGAACAGCGTCAGACCCACGAACCCGAAGCCGTATCCAAAGTACTCGAACACAACCGCCGTTCCGATGACCGTCAGGCTTGTCGGCTGTGAAATCGCGAGAAACGCGTAGACAGCAAACGGGATATTGAAGAAGCAGCAGAGGATGAAGAGCGACTTCCGGAGTCCCCGGCCGGCGGTGAAATACCCGGCGGCGAGTGAGCCGAGGACGAACGCCGCCGCTCCGAAGGTTCCGTAGACGATCCCGATCTCCGATGTGGAGAGCCCGAGCCCACCCGACTCACGTGCGGCTTTCATGAAGAGGGGGACGATCTTGATGGCCTGCCCCTCCGCAAACCGGTAGAGGATAATGAAGGCAATTCCCCAGATGATGTGCTTCTTTTGAAAGAATGTCTTGAGCACCTCGGCAAACCTGGCGAACCCCTCCTTCAGGGAGCCGACTTCGCTGGCCGCGCCTCCCGAAGGGAGGAATCTGAAATGATAGATGCTCAGGAGGACAAGGATGCCCCCGAAGATGCCCATCACGATCATCCAGGCATGGAGGACGCCGACATTCAACTCAAGCTGCCCCGCCAGGAAAACCAGAGCGCCCTGCGCGAAGATCTTCGCGATGTTATACGCAGCGCCCTGCCATCCCACGAACTGCGCCTGTTGTTTGACGGACAGGACGTTGATATACACGCCGTCCGCGGCAATATCGTGCGTCGCTCCGTTGAAGGCGATGATCGCGAAGAGGGCGAGCGTGTACGTAAAGAAACTGTCCAGCGGAAGGCTGAGCACAAGGAGGCCGAACGCCACCCCGCCGAAGAATTGCGTTCCGACAACGAAGTGCTTCTTCGTTTTGAACATCTCGAGCAATGGCCCCCAGACGGGCTTCAGGGTCCAGGGAAGCATCACGAGCGATGTCCAGAAGGCGATCTGGGCGTCGCTGATCCCCATGCTCTTGTACATCAGGGTCGACACCATGGCGATCGCGACGAAGGGCAAGCCCTCGGCAAAGTAGAGGCTCGGCACCCAGCGGGCCGGGGAGAGAGGTGCGGCGTTGTTTTCTTTCATGCGGGGGTCACGTTGGTTTGGAGGAAGGCTCACATATCGATCCATCGCCCGGGCAGGTTTGCCGATCGCGCCGCGAGAGATGCCACCCCTCGCATCGCGGCACCGCCGTCAGTCATTGCCGACCGCACAATTCTCAGGCCACCCCGACGGACCTGAAGGGCATGGTCCTGGAACCACTCGAGGGCAGGATCGAGAACAAACGGGCCCGCATTCATGACGCCGCCCGAGAGCACGATCATGTCGGGATCGAACACGGTCGCGAGGTCAACAAGCAAGCGGCCCAGGTACCGGGCCGTGATCGCAAACGCTTCGCGCGCGAGATGATCGCCCTGCTCTGCAGCCCGAAAGATCGCCCTGGCATCCAGGGACGAGGATTCGACGGCGCGAAGAACGGAGGGTTTCTCCCCTGTCTGCAGCAGTTCTTCCACTGTCCGCCGGAGGCCCGTAGCCGAGACAATCGTTTCCGCACATCCCTTGCGTCCGCATCCGCACAGTCGACCGTCCGGCTCCAGAATGACATGACCGAGCTCACCCGCCAGGCCGTGCGCACCCTGGAGCAACTTCCCGTCCAGGATGAAGCCGGAGCCCAGTCCAGTGCCGAGCGTAATGACGATACAGTGACGCGTCCCGCGAGCGGCCCCGTACCAGTACTCCCCGAGCGCCGCCGCCGCCGCGTCGTTGGAGACGGTCACGGGGACATGAACATGCGACTCGAGGGCGCTGCGGATATTGACAGTCCCCCAGGCGAGATTCGAAGGGCTCTGGATCGTTCCGTCGAACGCGTTGCCCGCCGGTGCAGCCACGCCGACGCCAGCGACGTGGGCCTCAGGATGTACCTTTCGCACCGCCGCGCCGATCGCAGTTGCGAGCGTGGTGACGTAGGTCTGAATCGAGTTGCATGATTGCGTCGGAAAGACGTCCGGGCCGTGAAACCCGCCGTCAGGATCCAGGATTCCGACCCTCGTGTTTGTTCCGCCCAAATCGATCCCTGCGAAGACAGGCATCGAACTCATATGTGCACCAGAAGCGGCATCAGGTTGGTACTCGAACGCCGGGAAGGAGATTCCGGAGGGACTTGCGAATTTGTTGTTTCTCCCAACTAACTCAGTGGCAAAACTAACACCCCCTGGCCTGAGAATCAAGGAAAATATGAAGAATTTTGGCCATTTCGGCTTCAAGGCAGAACCACGCGGCAAGATGCCGACGCTGTTTCCAGTAAGGGATTTTCCCTATCTTGATGTGACACATTCCGCGGACCGCCAAGCCAGCCACTGGCAACGAGCGGGCCGCATCCCTGTGCACCTCGCCGTCGCCTTCACCCCTCTCATTTTTCGGCTTGGGGGACACCCGGCACGGGAATCATGAAAGGAGCGCCACGATGGTTGTCCGCCACGGTTACTCCTGGCTCGTGCTGCTGCTTCTCGCCGCTGCACCGGCGCTTTCGCATCAGACGGAACGGTTGGTATTCTCCGATGCCCGGTGGCCGTTCACAGTCGCCGCTGGAAACACTCCCGACAGTCCGATCATCGAACAGGGCCTGATCTATGTCAGCGGCCCCTCAGCCCCATCGCACGAAGCGTTCTCCCGGATCGTCGTCGTCGGCACAGCAAGCGATTCGTTCTGGACCGTGCAGGCCCGCGTGCACGAAGGGGGCAGGTGGTCGGGCTGGCTGAGGCTCGATCGCGCGATCACCCCTGAAGGGAAATTCTGGGCGCGACTCATCCATGATGCGCCTGAGGGCTCGAGGGTTGAAATCAGACTCCAGGCTGAAGACCGGCCCGGCAGCCTCACCGGATCGATCCGGCTGAACCTGGCCTATGTCGTCCCTCTCAGCCGCAGCGAAGAAAGTGCCTCCCCTGTCACCCTGCGGGCCCCGTCCGTCCAGACAACGAACACCGGATGTGTCGATCCGCCGCCGGTGATTACGCGCGAACAATGGGGTGCCGTGCCGCCTGCCGGCACGCAGGTGTCCCACACTCCGTACAGGTTCACGCTCCACCATACGGCGACGAACCGGTGCACGACGTTCGCACAGGGCGCCGCCGAGGCGCGATTCATCCAGGACCTCCACATCAACGGGAACGGTTGGAAGGACATAGGGTACCACTATCTTGTCGACGATTCGGGGCGAATCTACTGCGGCGTCCCTGACACGATCGTGGGTACGCACGCGGCCAATGCCAACACCGGCAACATCGGCGTCTCCATGATGGGGCTCTTCAGCGACGTGCCTCCGCCGCCACTCATGGTTGACGCCGTACAGAAGCTCTATGCCTCGCTGGCGGAGCGGTTCGGGTGCACCCCCGATTCCCTCTACGGCCACAGAGACTACGTGCTGAGCACCGAGTGCCCCGGGGACTCGGGGTATTCGTTGTTGAAGCCGCTTCGGGACGGCATTCGACAGGCCCTTGCCTGCGGCGGTCCATACGTCACGGATCCGTTTCCCCAGCCGTTCTCGCGGAACATCGACGTCTATACGGCGATCACGTTCCACCTTCGCGACGACCTCGAGGGCATCAATCCGTCGACGGTGAAGATCTTTGTCGACGGGTCGCAGATCTCTCCGACCAGCGTGGCCGGAAGCCCGAATCACTATTACATTGTCTACGGCCGGGCCATGCCGTTCGCGTACAGCCACACGGTGACGGTGACGATCCAGGCCAGCGACAAGGCAATACCCCCGAAAGTCCTGGAGTATACGTACACCTTCGCGACCCAGACACCCGTTGTCGTCGCCGAGACAAACGGCCCGGCGTCCGTATCGAACGCCACGCTGAGCCTGCAGGGCGCGTGGAGCAATGAGATGTTCGAATCGAACCTTCCGGAACTGTCGTCGGGCGGCAGCCTGATCGTGGCCGACTCGGCCGGACCTAGCGCCGCGAGGATCTACCCCCATCTCGCCCGGTCAGGCAATTACATCGTCTCCGCCACGACCGGACTGATGATTCTCGGCGCCAACGTCCGCTACCGGTGTGTGAACTCGGTCGGACTCGCCAACGAATACGCCGTCGAATACAACACGACGTTCGCGAACACGTGGGGCCAGCTCGGACGCACTCCCGTCTATCTCGAAGCGGGGTCCCCGTCGTCGGGATACATCGAGATCCTGCCGGGCGTGAATCATTGGAGCTTGCTGGTGGTGGACGCCTTCAGATTCGAGGAGCGTGATCCGCTCGAGCCTCCATCAGCTCCGGAGTTATCGTACGTCCGCTGGGCTGCCCAGAACGACATCGACGTGTGCTGGGTCCCGTCGCTGGAGCAGCATATCGTCGGTTACCGGGTCTATCTGAGCGCGGACGGGCGGACATGGGGCGGCCCGGCCGTCGACGAGACTGTGCTTGGACCACGAGACACGACCTGGCGGTTCACACCGCCTGTGCCCGACGCCCCCATGTACGTGCGGATCACCGTTGTGAAGAACCCCGACAGCACTGGCGGGCCGGGAACCGGGCTCGAAAGTCTGCCGAGCGACATCTACGGCGCCTCTCGTCGCGGAACGACGCGCGTCCTCATCGTGGACAACTTCGACAGGCAGGCGAGCTGGAGCCTTCCAACGCATTTCTTCGTGCGCAGCTACGGCGACGGCCTTCGTTCGTATGGAACAGGGTTCGAGTCCTGTTCGAATGACGCCGTGCAGTCCGGGCGTGTGAGGCTGGAGGACTACGAGGCGGTCATCTACTTCTGTGGCGACGACAGCGACCGCGAGGAATCTGTTTCAGAAACGGAACTCGTGATGCTGCACACCTTTCTGGCATCCGGAGGCAGGCTGATGATCAGCGGTTCGGAGATCGCCTACGACCTGGGGCGGTCCGGACGGCCGGATGAATTCTATCTTCAGATGCTGTTCCGCGCGGCGTTCGGAGGGGATGACTCGGGTGTGCATACCTGCGAGGGCGCCGCCGGATCGATCTTCGACGGGCTCACGTTCGAGTACGGGGCGGAATCAAGCGAGACGTATGTGGAGGACTGGCCGGACTACATCCTCCCTGTCAACGGATCAGACGCTGTCCTCTTCTACCAGGGAGCCACGACAGCCGCCGTCGCGTACGACGGATTGATCCGTCCTGATGCAACCGAACCCGCCCGGGTGGTGTACTGTGCGTTTCCGGTCGAGACCATTGTGGAGCCTTCCGCGCGAGCAGAGTTCCTGCGGCGAGTGCTGAACTACTTCGGGATCCCGGTTACCCCGTCGGACGTAGCGGAACACGGGGTCCCGCAGGAATTCCGGCTCGAGCAAAACTACCCCAATCCCTTCAACGGGGAGACGGTGATTCAGTACGCCGTGGCGGCCGCCGGAGCGCAGGGCAGCGACGCCCGAAACGTGAGGCTTGCGGTGTATGACATGCTCGGACGTGAGGTCGTCGTGCTGGTGGACGAGAAGAAGGCGCCAGGCGTGTATCAGGTTACCTGGAACGCGGGACGGCTTGCGACAGGCGTCTATGTCTATCAGCTGAGCGCGGGCCAATCCGTTCGAACCCGGAAACTTGTTTTGCTGAAGTAACCGTGCGCCGTACTATCTGGAAGTGATCGGGAAACGCCCGCGCCCCCATTCGCACCGCGCGAGCGTACACACGAACATTGTCACTGAAGACGTACACCCTGTGACCACGAGACAACGAATGTACAGACTCCTGCTCTTGAGCTCCATCGTGGCCCTCGCAGGTGCGGTTGATTCCCGAATGCAGGCCCGGGCGCAGGAGACGATACTCACGCTCGACTACTATGGATATCCGCAGCCCTGGTATCCATGGAGTCTGGAGCTGAACCCGGGAATCTCGGGCTCGCTCAAGCAGGACGGGTGGAGGGATTACTACATGGCCGCGACCGCGTCCTGGCAACCCGAAGACTGGTTCCGATTGGACGGGAGCGGCGAATTCCATTCCACCATTGACCCGCTCTTCGTCAACTCAACGGAAATCCGGCCGACGCTCCTGGGCGCGTTCATCTGGCCGACGCAGGGCAGGTTTTTCAACCTGTACAATCCGGAGTTCAACGCTCGACTCGACTACCGGTTCCTCAACTATGCAGAGGATTATCCGGATGAAGTGAAGTCCCGGATCCGATTTCAAATGCTCGGGAGATTCACCATCAACGATACCACGATGTCCATCGGAACGTTCTATGTGCCCTGGGCTCTCGAGAGCTACACTGACCTCAATGACGATCCGAAGGAGCGGAATGCGTACATGTGGCGATGGCGCGTAGGAATCGGGTGCGTGGTCACCGGTTTCCTGCGTACGGAACTGCATTACATTGCGGCGCGCGTCCGCGACACGACCACAGATAACTTCGAACTCACGTCCCGGACAATCTGGTTCCTCGTCCGGCACTATTATTGATCCCTGCATACACCCATGGTCGGCAGACGCATTCTCCACTATGAGATTCTCGAACGCCTCGGCGAGGGCGGCATGGGAGTGGTGTACCTGGCGGAAGACACCAGGCTTCACCGCAAGGTAGCCCTCAAGTTTCTCCCGCGAGAGCTCTCCGCCAGCCCGGAAAGTAGGGAACGATTGAAGAGCGAAGCCCGTCTGGCCGCCTCCCTGAACCATCCGAACGTTGCCACAATCTACGCGATCGAGGAAGTCGGCGACGAGCTGTTCCTCGCCATGGAGTATCTCCCCGGACTCGATCTGAAGGCGACCCAGGAACATGCCGAATGGAAGAGCATCAGCTTCGATCGGAAGATCGACTACGCGCGGCAGATCACCTCCGGACTTGCCGCCGCCCATAAGCGCGGGATCGTTCACGGAGATGTCAAGAGCGGCAACATTGTCATTACAGCTGAACAGACTGCAAAGATCCTTGACTTCGGGCTGGCGCAGGCGCGCGGGGTGGCGTCCGAAGGGCACATGGAGGGAACGCACGGAACAATTGCCTATATGTCACCCGAACAGCTGCGGGGCAAAGAACCTGACGCGAGAAGCGACATCTGGTCACTCGGGGTCGTTCTCTACGAACTCATGACGGGTACCTCCCCCTTTGCCCGCACATACGAACAGGCGGTCGTCTATTCGATCCTCCACGAGAAACCTCGGGCGCTTCGGTCCATCGTCCCGGAGATTCCCGAAGCAATCGAATCCGTCGTGTTCCGGGCCCTCGAGAAGGACCCGGCCAACAGGTTTCAGTCAACACAAGAGGTGCTGGAGCGACTCGATGCGTGGCGTGCAGACCAGGATCACCTGCGCACCGTCGATGACAGGAAACATGGACCACGGACCCCGATCTGGATCACGCTCGGTGCGACCGGCCTTGTGCTCCTCATCGGGGCGCTCCTTCTCTCGAAGGCACTGCTCAGAAATGGGTCCGAGGCCACCGGTGCCGCCCCACCGCCAGCGATCGCCATCCTCCCACTTCAGAACCTTGACCCTTCGGCGAATGACGATCCCATAGGGGAGGGAATTACAGAAGCCGTGATGACGGACCTCGCGAGACTCCCCGGACTGACCGTGATCTCGAGGCGAAGCGTTCGACAGTTCGCTGACCGGCAGACACCGGTGCAGGATATCGGCAAGGCGCTCAACGTCCGCTATTTCCTCGACGGAAGTGTCCAGCGGGCGGGAACGAGGATCCGGGTCGTTGTTCAGCTGACCGATGCAGAGTCAGGTGAGGAGCTCTGGGCGGAACGATACGACCGGACGGTGGAGAATGTCTTCGGGCTCCAGGACGAGATTGCCAGCCATATCGTGTCCATGCTGTCGCGGGGAACGGTACCCGGGTTGAAGCGGGGGCCTTCTCATCTGAAGGTAAACCCGGAAGCGTACCTCGCATACGTGCGTGGCCTTGAGTATGCCTCGAAACTCGATCGCTCGTTCCAGGGTCCTGACGCACCCACCGATGAGATGGCAATCGGCAGACTCGAAGAAGCCGTGGCTCTTGATCCATCGTTCGCGGAGGCACGTGCAGCTCTGGCGATGAGCTACATCGTCAAGATGTTCACCCGTGATCCATCACACGTGTGGGAAGAGAAGGCCTCGCGGCAGATTGACACGGCAACCGCAATCGATCCGGACCTGGCCGAGGCATATCTCGCCCGGGCGACTCTTGCCTGGACCCTCCGACATGGCTTCCCTCACGAACGCGCGATCAGAGAGATACGCAAAGCCATCGCTCTGAAGCCAAGCCTCGCCGAGGCCCACGAGCTGCTGGGAACGATCTACCTTCATGTAGGTCTGAACGAAGAATCCCGGGCCGAATTCGAGAAGGCACTTCGCCTGGATCCTTTGAATGCCTCGACACGGAATCGGACCGCGGTCATCGGCATGTTCATACATGACTATGCAGGGGTTGTGGAGGAGTTTGAACGGAACCCCCAGCTGCCCGCCGACATGCAATGGATACGCGCGGTGGCTCTCATCTCGCTCGGGAGGGAAAACGAGGCGGCACGGCTTGTTCAGGATCGCCTGAAAGACGACCCCCGCAGCGCAGACTATGCGGGGGTCCAGGCCATTCTCCTCGCGCGGCAGGGGAACAGGGTGGGAGCGGAGGAATTCATCGCCCGGGCAGTCGCAATGGGCGGAGCAACCTCTCAATACCATCACGCGCAGTACAGCATCGCCTGCGCGTACGCGATGCTGGGGCAGAAAGAGATGGCCGTTCAGTGGCTCAGAAAGGTTGCGGACAATGGCATGCCTTCCTATTCCCTCTTCGCGGGAGATCCGCTTCTCCAGCCTCTCCGAGGCTACCCCCCTTCTGACAGCCTCCTTGCCGAACTGAAGCGTCGCACCGACGCCTTTCGTCAGCTCTCGGAACAAGCCATCCCTCGTTGATCCTCGCCCGTTTTTTGGCTACACTCCGGTGCAGCATAGCGTGTCGAACCCCTCTCACATTTGCACTCCGGGTCTATGTCGGTGAATGAACGCCAGCAGGGCACACCCGAGGCCATTGCAGCGCTCCAGGCGGAACTCAGACGGTACAAGTCCGCCGTCACGGAGCTGGAGCTACTGAACCGGATCGCCCTCACCGCCGGGACGTCCGCGGACCTGGATCAGACGTTGAACGAGATTCTTCAGCAAACGCTAAAGGCCTTCAACGCGGAGCAGGGCACGATCCTCCTGACGACCGGGGATCCCGGACGACCCTTCAGAACGCTGCTTCGCCAGGATGACAGGAGCCGGCTGCACCACCACTACGACATCCTCACAGCAATAACCGGCTGGGCCCTCTCTCACGAAGAGCCCCTCGTCATCTCTGACCTTGCGGGGGACTCGAGGTTCAGCGCAACACCCGATGAGAAGATGCAGATCAGATCGGTTCTCTGCGCCCCGATCTGGTTCGAGGGAAAGATCATCGGACTCATTACCATGCTGAACAGGAAGGCCGGGGAATCATTTTCCGCTGACGACTTGCCCCTCCTCACGACGATCGGAGTCCAGGCCGGACAGCTCATCAAGAACGCAGACCTCAGGCAAGATGCCTTGCGTCGTCTCCAGGAGGCGGAACACGCCCGCTGGGAAACCGAGAAGCTCAAGGACCTGGACAGGGTAAAGTCAGACTTCTTCACTGCGCTTGCCCACGAGCTGAGGACTCCGCTGACGTTGATCATTGGGCCGCTGGAGCAACTCGTCTCCGGCACTCCACCGGGTGATCCCCGACAGTACTACTCGCTCATGCGCCATCAAGCCGAGAGACTGTTGCATCGCGTCAACGACCTCCTGGCGCTGGCAACCATCGATGCCGGCGTCATGAAGCTGAACATCGCCCGGTGGAATATCGGCACGATCCTGAATCGCGTGATCGCCTCGTTCGAGAGTGCGGCTCGCACGAAGGGGGTGCTTCTTGAAGGGAATGCTGATCTCGATCACCCGGCGGCGTGGTGCGACGGTGAGAAAATCGAGTCCATCCTCACCAATCTCGTATCAAATGCGCTGAAGTTCACGTTGTCCGGGGGTAGGGTTGCAGTGACGACTTCACCGACCGTGCTTCCCGGGACTTCGACCGGGGCAGTGGGCCTGGTGGTTGTTGATTCGGGAATCGGGATTCCAGCCGAAGAACACGGAAGAATCTTTGAGCGATTCCAGAGGAACCCTTCTGCCCCACTCAACGAAAGCACGGGAATTGGCCTGTCGCTGGTCAGGGAGCTCGTAGCCCTGCACTTCGGGAGCATCGACGTAGAAAGCGCGCCGCAGGTTGGGTCCAGATTCACCGTCAGGATCCCGGCCGACAGAAGTTTCTACGAAGGCAAAGGAATTCGGGTTCATGAGCAGGAAACCGGCCCCTCCGCTGTCGCCGCCCCTGCCCCGGGACCGTTGCCCATGACTGCCATCCCCGGACCGGAGGACGCCACCAGGAGCATTCTCATCGTCGAAGACGACGACGATCTTCGCGGGTTCATCCGCGAGGTTCTTGAGGGCGAGTCACGAATCCTCGAGGCACGGAACGGTGACGAAGGGATGGCCATTGCCTTTGAGGCAATGCCCGACCTGATCGTCAGCGACGTGCTGATGCCCGGGATGGACGGGCTGACGCTCTGCACGCGGCTCCGTCGGGACGAACGGACCAGCCACATTCCAGTGATCCTCCTGACCTCCCGCGCCGAACTGGAGAGCAAACTCGAAGGTCTGGAGACGGGAGCCGACGACTATATTGCCAAGCCGTTCAGTCCGCGGGAACTTTCGGTGCGGATCGCGAATCTGCTTGAACAGCGCCGTCTCCTTCGCGAACGGTATCGCCGGGAGGTGACGCTGGAACCGAAGAATATCGCCATTACGTCTGCAGACGAGGCGTTTCTCAATCGCCTCCTTGGCAGCGTAGAGACACACCTCGCCGATACTCAGTTCGGCGTTGAGCAACTCGCACATGACGCCGCCATGAGCAAGACCCATCTGAACCGGAAGCTCAAGGCTTTGACCGACCAGACCGCAAATGAATTCATCCGCACCTACCGGCTGAAGCGGGCGGCAAGGATGCTGCTTGGGCGATCCGGCAACGTTTCTGAAGTCGCCTACGACGTCGGGTTCAGCAACCCCTCCTATTTTGCTGAAGTGTTCAGGGAAGCGTTCGGCTGTGCCCCAACGGAGTACGAGAAAAGAAAGGCTGACCCGACCGAGCCCCCCGCCTGATCCTTGACGACCTGAGGACCTCCCTTGCCCCCTGGGCAAAGGCACCCCGAGCGGTTCCCTCCCCACCCTCCATCTGAATTGCTGTCTCACTGTTACACAATTGTGTGGATGTCTCAAAATCGGTCGGATTGGTGTCGTTTGTGGTAGAGACGGACCAGCCTCTTTTGCGACCTTTGATGTGAAGAAACCCAAAGGGCCCGGCACCTTTCCGGGCAATTCACCTCAAAGAGGGAGGCAACTATGTCGCTACGTTCAGAATACTGGATTCTGGCGCTGCTCATCGCCGCAGCAGGCACGACAGCGCATGCCCAGCCGGTGGTCGAAGAATACGCCGCGGGCTTCGTCAACCCCATCGGCCTTACGGCCGATGCAAACGGGAATCTCTGGGTCGCCGAACAGGGAACGGGAAGTGGAACCACGTCGAGGGTCTCCGTCGTGACTCCCGACGGGCAGGTCCACCCGTTCCTTACCGGTATCCCATCAAACACGCCTGCGTTTGAGCCCATCGGCGCAGAGCATGTGGCCTTCGACTCGAACGGGAAAGCACTCGTCCTTTCGGGGGCCTGGGGTACCGGGCCTTTAAACGAGTCGATCCTTGTGGTCGACACGACCGGATTCCTCGCGGGAGGAACGGCGCGCTCCGTTGCCGATCGCGATACCTCTTACCCGGTTGGCCCCTATGTCAGGGACCAGGGCGGAGTCCCTAACCCCTATCGGATCCACGTTCTCCCAAACGGCGACTGGCTTGTGGTTGACGCATCGTACAACGGGATCATCCGGCGCGACCGCGCCACCGGGACACTCAGCGATTTCTGCAAATTTTCGCCGATCGGGCAGGTGGAAGCGGTCCCGACTGGCATTGCGTTCGATGGAACCGACTTCTTCGTGGGCACTCTGACCGGCCTGCCGGTTCCTCCGGGCGCCGCGAAAGTCTACAAGGTCACGACGGCCGGTACCAAAACCGAGTTCAAAGGTGGGTTCACCGCCATTGTGGATCTTGCAGTCAATCCGGTCGACGGCAGCCTGTTCGTCCTTCAGCATGCGCGATTCTCCGGAGGGTGGGCCGATGGGACGGGTTCGCTTCTTCGGGTCCGGGGCGGGCTCGTGGATACGCTCCTCGTCGACATGCGGAGGCCCAGCGGCATGGCGTTCACGTCCGACGGAACCCTGTACATTTCATCCTACTCTCTTGACAACATCATCAAAGTGACAGGGCTCAACACTGTTATCGAACCGGCACCGGCGGCGGTGGCATTCGGGCCTGTTCTTACCTCTGTTCCCGATACACTCTCGTTCAGAATCCGCAATCTGGATACGCTGAGCCATTCGGTCACCGGCATAGCGACACCTGGTTCAGCGTACGCGCTCGTCAATCCGCCGGCATTGCCACTGACCCTCCCGGCCCGCTCATCGTTCGAGCTTCGAGTGATGTTTCAGCCGGGTACCGCCAGTGCATTCCCCGACTCCATCGTCATCTCCACGGACGACCCCGCGAGGCCGTCGTTTGTGGTACCTCTCTCGGGTTCTGGAGCTGCGATCATGGAAACGGCGGTGCGTGGCGTGATGTACGCGGTCAAGTTCGCCACCCCGGCGGGACAGGTCAACACGATTGACGTCCAGACCGGCGCCGCCGCCGGAGGGGCGACATTCGGATTGGACAAGGTGGACGCCCTTGCGATCCAGCGGGGGACGGGTGCGATGTACGGCAGCGTCACCTCGCCGTCGTCTACTGCCCTGTACCGGATCGATCCTGCAAGCGGAGGTGTGGCCCTCTCCAGGAGACTCCCCGTCGGCAACATGACCGCTCTTGCATTCGGCAACGGCGACACGCTGTTTGGTGGCACGACGACCGGCCAACTGCTCGTATTCGAGCTCGCTGCAGCTACATACAGCCAGGCGGGTCCTGCAAGCGGAATTCCATACTACTCCTTCGCACTCTCTCCCACCACGGGAGAACTCTGGGCCTCGGCCCGCGCCACCCCTGACAATTCGGATACGTTGTACCGGGTCGATCTCGGGACCGGCATCGCACACCGCGTCGGGAGGAATGGAACGTCCCTCAGATCGTCGCTTGCCTTCGACTCCACCGGCACCCTATTCGCTCTGAGCGGGGGCAGTGACACGTTCAATACGCTGATGACGATCGATCTCCAGACCGGCACAGGAACAATGGTCGGATCCGAGATCTACCAGAACTTCTGCGCCATTACGGTGCGTGTCGACGGGGCTGTAACTGACGTAGATGACCCTGCCCGTTCGCTTCCCGCGTCGTTAAAGCTCGATCAGAACTATCCCAACCCGTTCAATCCGGAGACACAGATCAGATATCAGATTCCGGAAGCGGGGCACGTCAGGCTGTCCGTCTATGACATGCTCGGCCGCGAGGTCGCGGTGCTCGTCGATGAGTGGCGCGCTGCGGGCATCTATTCGGCGCAGTTCAAGGCTGCAGGTCTCGCGAGCGGCGCATACATGTATGTTCTGCGCGCAGGGGGCCAGACGCTGACCCGGAAACTCACGCTCGTGAAGTAGGCGTCCACCTCGCGGGGAGATCATCAGATGCGCGCCGGCCACGTCGCTGTTGCACTGTTCATCCTTCTCGGAGAGGCGTCTGTCGCACAGACGCCTCTCCCGACGGGTCAATCCCTTCGCTTCAGCGGCTCGGGTAATTGCGTCCTCTGTCATCAGGGCGTGGGCGGCGAGGCCAACATGTGGCAGGGAAAGGACGTCTCCACCATCACCGACTGGCGCGCCACCATGATGGGCAATGCGAGCAAGGACCCGTTCTGGCGCGCCATCGTCGCGGAGGAGGTCCATCGGTTCCCTTCCAGAAAGGACGTCATCGAGTCGACGTGCACCCGATGCCATAGCCCCATCGGGTTCACCGAGGCGATTGCATCGGGCAAGCCGGGATACAGTATGGCCGAACTTGAACGCGATCCGCTGGCAAACGACGGCGTGAGCTGCACAGTCTGCCATCAAATCACACCGGACGGTCTTGGAACACCAGCCTCGTATTCCGGGCATTACACCATTGGGACGGACAGATTGGTGTACGGCCCGTACGATGACAGCGATACGACGCTCATGCCGGTCGTCGTGAACTACAAGTCCAGATTCAGCTCGCACATCAGCAGTTCCGAGCTATGCGCCACGTGCCACGCCCTGTTCACGCCGGTCTTCGACTCGCAGGGCAATGCAATCGGTTCGTTTCCCGAACAAACCCCCTATCTGGAGTGGAAGAACAGCATCTACCGGGTCACGGGGAGGCAGTGCCAGGATTGCCACATGCCGGCACTCCCCGATTCCATCAAGATCTCCGGAATGGGAAGTTTCCCGAAACGCGCACCGTACAGCAAGCACGAATTCGTGGGGGGCAATGTGTACATGCTCTCGCTGCTCCGCGACAACATCGATTCGCTTGCAGTGACCGCCAATGCCACGCACTTCGATTCCACGATTGCGCGGGCAGCCCGCAACCTGAGCGACCGTTCGGTCAGGCTCGAGTCCGCCGCCTTCCATCGCGACGACACCCTGGAAATTCGTGCCACGATCACAAACCTGACCGGGCACAAGCTTCCGACAGGTATCCCGTTCAGGAGGATGTGGCTGCATACGCTTGTGACGACCGACGCCGGCGATACCCTCTTTGAATCGGGCGGATGGGACAGGGGCGGCCGCATCACGACGCGCACGGTTCCTTTCGAACCGCATCACCAGACGATCACGTCTCCGGACCAGGTGCAGATCTACGAGGCTGTGATCGGTGATGGGGACAGCTCGGTGACCCGTTCCTTGCTTCGAGCAGCCCACTACCTGAAAGACAACAGGATCCCGCCGGCCGGTTTCACGCGCTCGCATCCTGCGTACGACTCAACGGCGATCGCGGGCGATGCACAGAATGACCCGGATTTCAACCGTGACGGAGCCACGGAAGGAACCGGCAGCGATCTCGTGATCTATCGCATCCCCGCCCGAGGGCACACGTCATACACGGCCACGATTGAAGTCTGCTATCAGTCGGTGAACCCGGATGTGGTGGAAGAAATCAGGCACCTCCCGCCGAAGGACATTGCGCGGTTTGTCCGCATGTATGACGCCCTGCCGAACACGCCCTTCGTGATGAAGAGGGTCACGATGGACGTGGTGACGGACGTGACGGAGACTGCGGCCATGCCGGAAACATTCAGGCTCGAACAGAACTATCCCAACCCGTTCAACCCCTCGACCGAAATCAGGTTCCACGTCCCGGGCTCGTCGGGCCCGGATGCGCGGTCGGGTGATCCGGGGCTTCGTGACGTGAAGCTGGCTGTCTACGACATCCTCGGACATGAGGTAGCAGTCCTGGTCAACGGACGTCTGACTCCCGGGACGCACACTGCTTCATTCACGCCGGGTGAACTTCCTAGCGGCATGTATCTGTACCGGCTGACCGCACGAGACTATTCCGCTGCCCGGAAAATGCTGCTGCTGAAGTGAAGAAAGGTAACCTGGAGCTGATGCAATGAAAAGTGTGCGCCACATCGGGCGGGTCCTGGCACGCATGCCGGTGCCAGGTATCCTTTCAGCCGTCATCATCATGTCACAGGGCTGCGACCTGCACAACCGCCAAACGCCGCCCCGCGAGTTCTTCGCGATCACCCATTCGGCGCTGAACCGCGTCTCGTTCTTTGATCTCGAGACTCGGACTGTCGTCGGGGTGCTCCCCACGGAGAAGCTCCCGCATGACATGCTCCTGGATCCGGCTTCACGAACGCTCTTCGTCGTTTCCAGCGGCTCCCAGAATATCTCAACATATTCTCTCGACGCTGAGGCGCTCTGGGAGGAAGCCGGGAGGTTCATGCAGAAAGACTCTGCGGGCCTGAAACCGGCAGCAGGCGGATCGGCCACAATGCTCCACGCTTCTGGTCGGCGGGATACCGAGAAGGGCCCTGATTCATCGGGCGGCAAGGCCCTCAATCCGGATCCGGTTCAAGCGCTCCCCGCCTCGGTGGCGGCGCACTATCTGACAGATCCGACGTTCCCCTCGCGGGCGGCGGATCCGCACGCCCGGGCCGGGGCTCTTTCTCATAACTCCTGCTTCGACTGCCACCAGCGCTCCGTCGGGGCCAAGCCGTTCGCTCCGGTCTTCTCCTCGGACAGCTCCCGGATCTACCTCATTCATCTGGCGGCAAAGAATCTGACAGTCCTCGATAAGAACACAATGAAAGTCCTGCGAGTAATTCCGCTTGCGCTCGATGGCGATTTCGCGCCAGTCGAGGCGTGGATGAATCCCTTCGAGACGACGGCTCTCGTGACGTTCAGGGCGGAGATCGGCCAGAGCAAGCCGGGGAGGATCGCGATCGTCAACCTGCGCGCCGGGGAAGTCAGCACGGTGATTCCCGCGGGGCTCTACCCCTGGCACATCCTCCCCACCGGGACCGGCCACACACTCTACATCAACAACTTCCAGAGCAGCCGCATCTCCGTGTTCGACCTTGCGAGGGGAGCAATTGTCGATTCGATCGTGGTCCAGAACGGGCCCGCAATGATGCTTCCGGTGCGAGATCAAAACCTTCTCCTCGTGAGCTGCTTCTACACGGACCGGGTCCTGTTCGTCAACACCGCCACGCACGCGATCGAGAGGGAACTGGCCGTGGATGCCAATCCCACATCGATGGAGTTCAGTGCAGACGGCCGCACGCTCTATGTCCTGTGCGGCGGGCAGAGCACGCTTCTGGAAATAGAGACCGCAGGGTGGACCACCACGGCGCGTCACCATCTGGTCTCGGGTGCATATGCGATGCAGCGTGTCGAGTTGCCCCGGCTATGAACTACAGCATGAACAATTCCCGCATCACACGAGAGTCCCCGATGAAGAAGCAAACCGCGCATATCGCGATCGCCACTGCATCAGTCCTCGCACTCACGATCGGGATCCTCCTCGCCGGGTGCAGCAAAGACGCATCCGCTCCCACCACCGACACGAACACAGCGACCGCAACCCTTACCGGCGTCGTTACTGACGCAGATTCTGCCGCCGGAGCGCCGATTGCAGGGGCTACGGTCTCAGCCGCGGGGAGTATGACTGTGACGACCAATGGCCGCGGCGAGTTCTCGCTCACGATCTCGGCGGGGACCACCGTGACAGTTCGCGTCACGAAAGCCGACTATTCGCTCAATGAAATCGTCATGAACCTGGCTCCGGGCTCCGTGCGGACCGTCAGTGTCGGTCTCCTCCGCGTCGGGGCTGAGCAAACCCTGCCCGTCTCGACCGGCGGGTACTGTGGCCGATGGCGGTTACACATTCTCGATGCCACCCGGCTTTGTAAATGCCAGGGGAAATGTGACGGTGAGCGTCACGGGTCTCGATCCCACGACCGGAGAGGTGCGTGCGCTGCCCGGCGGCCTTGAGGCGGTCGACGCGCAGGGGAACATTCGGTACCTGCAGCCTGTGTCGTTCGCCGAATACACCGTGCGCGACGCCAACGGGACCGTCCTGCAGGTGAGCCCTTCAGTGAGCCAGGGAGCGAACATCGAGCTTCCTGTTCCTGTTGCGCTCCGCGGTTCCCAGGGGTACAACATCGGCGATCCCATCGAGTGCTACCTGTACGACCCCAAAGACGGCAAGTGGAAAACACCCGTCCCGGGCGTGATCGGGCCCTCGTCCGCTGACGGTCAGGCTGTCATCAAGGCGACGATCTTTCACCTTTCCTGGTACGGCGGGGCACCTACCAGAAACCAGCGTGCGTGCATTGAGGGATACGTGAAGGACAAGGACGGGAGGCCGCTTGCCGGGGTTGATGTTGAGGCCTTTACCGGGGGTGCCGCGAGGACCGATGCGCAGGGGTTTTACCAGGTGGATGCGGCCCCGGGTACGCTCGTCCGGGTGGTCGCCACCATCGTTGAGAACGATTCAATCTTCACGGGCGAGGTATCGGTTCTCACGCTTGACAATTCCGATGTATGCGCTCAAGCCGCGGATATCAAGATCACAAAAAGGAAAAAGGCGTTCTACAATGTAACCGCCTACCTCTTCCACACCGAGGGAGAGGGCGACGACCAGGATCAGTGCTTCGTCAGCATTACCATCGACACTGATGCCGGTCCCGTGCCCTGCTCCGGCGCCGCCGTCAGCCTGGGCGTCGATGGGACACAAGTCGAAATACCGCTGTTTCTCGACGGATATTACTCGCTTGCCACCCCTGACATTGCGCCACCGTTTGGCGGAGGCGAGATGCGCACTCTTGCTCTCGACTTCGATCGCGATGGCTCGACGGATGCAGCAGGCTTGATCCAGCTCCCCGGCTCCGTCGAAATCGTCGACCCCGTTGACGGCTCGACAATGCGTGGACGGACAGCGGACGGGGATGTCGGCGTCTATCGGTCAGTCGACGATGGCGTGTCCTGGACGGGGATCAATGAGGGACTGCCAGTGCATTACACCCAGACCCTGTCGCTTGTGCGATCTGGCATCGGTCTCTTCGCAGGAACATACTATGGCGGAGTATACCGATCCACCGACGACGGTAGGACGTGGATTAACACTAACAACGGCCTCCTCTTCCCTGAGGTTTGGGCGATTGCCGCCCTGGGGACTACTCTCTTCGTTGGAACGGCCGGGGGTGGCGCGTATGTGTCCGATAATGGCGGGACGTGGAGGTGGTCAGCCTCGGGGCTGGCAAACTGGGAGATCTGGAGTCTGACGGTCATGGGCGCTGACGTCTTTGCCGGAACTGGAGGCGGGGTATTTCGTTCTACTGATGGCGGAGAATCCTGGACCGTGACGAATCTCGACTTTACGAACTATGTGGTCTTAAGCCTTGCTGTTATGGGCGACAACTTGTTTGCGGGGACACAGGACGCCGGAGTCCATCTCTCCTCTGACAGAGGCGCGACCTGGCAGCGTGTCAGCTCCGGCATGGGTGATCAATCTGTCCTCGCAATGGCGGTTTCAGGCACGACACTCTTCGCGGGGACCCTAGACAACGGCGTGTACATGTCGACTGACAGCGGGTCAAGTTGGACCGCATTCAACTCCGGCCTGCCTAGGATGGTCATCATTGCACTTGCTGTGGCAGGAGAGCAAATATTTGCGGGGGCAATGGGCGGAGTCTTCTACTCAAACACGGCGGCCGACCGCTGGACGGACGCCACCGCCGGTCTGGGGCCCAGATACTTTTACGCCTTCGACGCAACGGAAACGGACCTCTTTGCCGCAACAGGCATGGGGGTGTGGCGGCGCCCGTTGTCAGAGTTTGTTACAGACGTTGAAGCGTCTCGGTCTGACCTCCCACACGAATTCTCGCTCGCCCAGAACTACCCGAATCCTTTCAACCCATCGACTTCCATCGGTTATCAGCTCCCGGACGCTGGCCATGCAAAGCTGTCCGTGTATGACCTCCTTGGTCGGGAAGTAACCGTGCTGGTGGACGAACAGAAGGCCCCGGGGTCGTACTCGGTGCGGCTTGACGCCGACGGCCTGGCAAGCGGTACATACGTCTACATGCTGCGCTCCGGCGGCCAGATGCAGTCTAGGAAGATGACACTCGTACGATAGGTGGTCTTGCGATACCCGGTTCGGCGCTCTCCGGTCACGCCTCGATCGGTTGCGAGCGGTGGGCCAAGGACTGAACGCAGACGATACGAGCAAGACCTCGGACTAGGTGCATCGATTCCGGGTCAAGTCAAGCGCGACGAAGCCGAGGATCTCGAGGACATTGTTGAGCACCTCGGGGATCGCGTCCTTCACGCGGGGGCTCAATTCGACGGTCATGCTCTGCAGCTGCTCGATGGACACCGTGATCAGGTACAGTCTGGGAAGCGGGCCGAGGAGCGCGGCCGATTCCAGGAGGTCGCGCAGGCCGATATCGTGCGCGCTGAGAGTCCTCGGGAAATCCGAAGCGAATTTCGGCTGCAGGAGCCGGACGGTCCCGGCGGGAGCCCCGTCCATCGTCGCGTCAATCAGAATAATCGGATCGTAGTCCTGGAAGAGGGACAGCAGGTGAAACCCCCCCGTCCCCCCATCCAGGACTGTCACACCTGCCGGGACGCCTGCCTCCTCGAGCTTCCGAACGGCATGGACGCCCACACCCTCGTCACCCAGAAGGTAGTTGCCGACCCCGAGGACTAACGTCTCGGACATGCGCTCGCTCTTCGATGTGATGGTCCGGTCAATGTACTGTGACAACCCTCCTGAAGCAACCCGCCGGTCAGGAGATGACGCACAACAGGCTGTCATGAGAACCGTGCGCGAAGCACCTGTCGCAGTTCGGGAGGACCCGCGCCGGGCAAGCGGCCCGCCAGCCCAAGAACAGAGAAGGGCGGCTCTCGCCGCCCTTCTGTGTCGGGACCGGTCCTCCTTATTTCAGGCGCTCCTCCCGCTCGATGAACTTCCACCCTCCCACCATAGAGGACGTAACGCCCCTGCCCTCCACGTAGTCGTGGTAGAAGACGAGGTACATGTGGATCATCGAGAAGACGATGAAAAACCACATCATCACGTGGTGAAGGTGACGAACGGCGAAGTCTCCGCCCAGAAGCGGAACGACCCATGCGAACAGATCCGGAAGCCACGCATGGCTCATCGCCGAGTACATCCCGAACCCGGTCAGGCACTGTACCACAAAGGCGAGAAACGTGATGAAGTACGTCAGCCCCGCAAGGGTGTTGTGCCCGATCGACTCGAGAGGCTTCGTCTTCGCCTGCAGGATGTCAACCCGCAAGACCTCGGTCAGCTCCCTCCATTGTTCCTTCCGGAGCGGGATGAAGTTGTCCCACCGGGCATACCGGTTGCCAACGAATCCCCAGTAGATACGAAACAGGAAATTGAAGAAGAACACGAACGCCGCGACGAAGTGGATGAACCTGACCGTCCCGAACCAGTAGCCGAACGACGCCTCGGCTCCGCTCTTGAGCGCAGGCGGCGCACCGATCAGATACCCGGTGACCGCGAGTGCCAGAACAGCGAAGGCGTTGATCCAGTGGTAGAACCGGACAGGCAGCTGCCACACGTAACGACGCTCGAAGGCATGTGTGTGCATGGTGCTCTCCAGGCCGGCGCGCCGTGAAGGCGCGCCCGGCATCGTTCGTTCTAGAATGTGGCTACCTGATGGACGTAGCGCCCCTTTTCGTCGTACAGATGGACGGCGCAGGCAATGCACGGATCGAAGGAGTGAATCGTCCGGAGGATTTCGAGCGGCTGGTCCGGATTGTTCACCGGCGTCCCGATCAACGACGCCTCGTATGCCGACATCTGTCCCTTCGGGTCCCTGGGTGACGCATTCCAGGTGCTCGGGACGACCAGCTGGTAGTTGTCGATCTTCCGGTCCTTGATGACGATCCAGTGCGCAAGCGCTCCGCGCGGCGCCTCCGTGAACCCGACGCCTCTGGCCTCTGCCGGCCATGTCTCGGGCTCCCAGAGATCCCTGTTCGCCATGCGCGTGTCGCCGTTCTTGATGTTCGACAGGAGCTGTTGATAGAACTCCTGCGCCCACCCGGCAATCAGCTGTGTCTCGATGCCGCGCGCAGCCGTGCGGCCGAGCGTGGAGAACAACGCCGCAACCGGGACATTGAGCGCGGAGAGGACACCGTTCACAGCCTCCTGGACATCCTTCCGCCCGCTCGCGTAGGCCACGAGCAACCGGGCAAGCGGTCCGACCTCCATCGGGTTGCCTTTCCAGCGGGGCGTCTTCAGCCAGCTGTACTTCTGGTCCACATTGAGGTGCTCGTACGGAGGCTTCGGCCCCGAATATGCCAGCTTGGTCTCTCCCACCCACGGATGCTTCCCCACCGCGTCGCCGTCGCTGTATTCGTACCATGAGTGCGAGATGAACTCCTGCACCTGCGACGCATCCTTCCCATCCACCTCATGGACCTTGGTGAGGTCGCGGTTCAGGATCGCTCCCCGGGGGAATTTGAACCCTGAAGGATCGCCGTACCCGCGCGTCGGTAGATCGCCGTACGCCAGGTAGTTCGGAAGGCCTCCACCGATGCCACCCCAGTCCTTGTAGAAGCCCGCCACGGCGAGCAGGTCCGGGATGTACACCATTTCGATGAACTCCTTCGCATCGTTCAGCAGCTGCCCCACCATCGAGAGGCGTTCAGCGTTGATCGCGTTGGACTCATCCACATTCACCGAGCACGGCGCGCCGCCAACCAGGTAGTTCGGATGCGGGTTCTTCCCACCGAAGATCGTGTGAATCTTGACGATCTCCTTTTGCCACTCCAGCGCCTCGAGGTAGTGGGCCGTCCCGATCAGGTTTACCTCAGGGGGCAGCTTGTACCCGGCGTGGCCCCAGTACCCGTTCGCGAAGATCCCCAGCTGCCCGCTGTTGACGAACGCGGCCAGCCTCGTCTGCACGTCGGCGAAGTATTTCGGGGAACTCTTCGGCCAGCGCGAAATGCTCTGCGCGATATCGGAAGTCTTCTGCGGATCGGCCTTCAGCGCGCTGACAACATCCACCCAGTCAAGCGCGTGGAGGTGATAGAAGTGCACCACATGGTCCTGCATGTACTGCGCGCAGAACATGAGGTTCCGGACGAGCTCGGCATTCGGAGGGATGGTGATCCCGAGCGCATCCTCGACGGATCGCACGGAGGCCAGGGCATGCACGGTCGTGCAAACTCCGCAGGCCCGCTCGGTAAACGCCCACGCGTCTCTGGGGTCGCGGCCTTTGAGTATGATCTCGAATCCGCGCACCATGGTCCCCGAGCTGTACGCATCCACGATCCGTCCGTCCTTGATCTCCGCCTCGATGCGCAGATGCCCTTCAATCCGTGTGATGGGGTCGACAACAATGCGGCTCGGCATCACGCACCTCCTTTCTTCTCATCCGACGTACTTTCTTTGATCTCTTCCCTGATCAGCTTGCGCTTTCGGATGTTGGTGGACACCGCATGAGCGGCGATCCCCGCGGCCGCGGCAACGCCGACGGCCACGCCGACTTTGTCTGCCGTCGACTCGATCCCGAATCCGGGGAACGATGCAAGGTGCTGATAGAACGGGCCGTTGTCCCAGAACTTCGCCTCCGAGCAGCCGATGCATCCGTGACCCGACTGGATCGGGAAGCTGACGCCGTTGTTCCACCGCGTCACACCACACGCGTTGTACGTCACAGGTCCGCGACACCCCATCTTGTAGAGGCAGTAGCCGCGCCTCGCATTCTCGTCGTCGAACGATTCCACGAACAGTCCGGCGTCGTAGTTCGGACGGCGATAGCAGGTGTCGTGGACGCGGCGGGAGTAGAACGCCTTCGGCCGGTTCAGCCCATCCAGCTGCGGCACGCGCTCGAAGGCCAGAAGATGCACGACCGTGGCGGCCATGACCTCGCCAATCGGCGGGCATCCGGGCACGTTGATGATCGGCTTCCCTGAGATGATCTTGTGGATCGGGGTGGCCTCGGTCGGGTTCGGGTGAGCCGCCTGGATACAACCGTTTGATGCACAACTGCCCCAGCAGACGATGGCCTTCGCCCCCTCTGCCGCTTCCTTCACGATGTCCAGCGCCGTCCGTCCGCCGATGCAACAATACACGCCTCCATCGGCGGTCGGCACCGACCCCTCGACCAGCATGAGGTATTCACCCTTGTGCTTGGTCATGGTCGCGTTCCGTGCAGCCTCGGCCTGATGACCCGCGGCGGCCTGGAGCGTCTCCGTGTAGTCAAGGGAGATCTTGTCCAGAATGATGTCCGCCACAATCGGGTGCGAGCTGCGGATGAACGATTCGCTGCAGCAGGTGCACTCCTGGAAATGGAACCAGAGAACTGGAAGCCGGGGCTTGGTGTCCATGGCGTGCACGAGCTTCCCGACACCGCTTGCCTCGATTCCTGCCGCCGCCGCCAGCCAGCTGCAGAACCGGAGGAAATCGCGGCGCGAGTATCCCCGCAGCCGGGCCTGCTCCCAGATGGTGAGAGGTTGACCGTCCATTGTGCCTCCTCAGAAAGGAATGATGGACTTACATCATGATTAGGAGCGATTCACGATTCCTGCATTGCGCGGACATCCGTGAGCAATCCACGGAAACCCGCCGCCACTGAACGTCAACCAGCCTCTGCCGCCGGGTGGCCGCTCGCCCGGAGCGTCCTGCAGTCCCGTATCGTCAGGTCGATGTCCAGCGATACTTTCTCACCGAGGTGAGGATCTTCGAGCAACTCCGCCGGGATTGACACATGCAGGGAACGCAGTGCAAGCGTGGCGACTGATTTGCCGCCGGAGTGGTACACTTCCACAACTTCGCCGACTACCAGGGGTAGGCGGAGGAAGACTTCTGATGGCATGGGAGCGAAGAATACCCTGGTGGTTCCCCATGTCTCAGGTCAAACCACATGCCAGAAAAAAGAATTGGAAACATGCCAGAAGCGGGAGGTTGCTGCGGAGATGTGGCGGAAAACCGTGGGGCTGCTGCCGTCTATGACGTTCCCGAAGTCCGAGAGGCTACCGGGGTCCGAGGTGCTCACCGGATTCGTTCAGGTTGTGCTTCTTGAGCTTGTCCCTGAACGTCGAAGGGCTCAGCTTGAGGAGTTGCGCGGCCCTGGTCCTGTTCCCCCCCGTTTCGCGAAGGGCTTTGTTGAGAAGGTTCACTTCCAGGCAGGCAATGACCTGATCGAACGTCATGTTCTCTTCGGAGAAGCAGCGGTCACATGCTTTGACGAATTGATCGATGGGCCGTTGCTCCCGAAGCTCGGGCGGGAGTTCCTCGACCGAAATCGCGTCGCCGGCAAACAGCGCGATCCGCTGGACGACGTTGCGCAATTCACGTACGTTTCCCGGCCACGGATAGGTCACAAGCGCGTGCAACGCTTCAGGGGAGAGCGAGACCTGTCTGCCCGGGGCATACCGCCTGAGAAAGTGTTCCACGAGCAGCGGGACATCCTCTCGCCGCTCCCTGAGAGGGGGAATGAACACGGGGACGACGTTGATGCGATAGTAAAGATCAGGACGGAAGAGCCCACGCGACACAAGATCTTTGAGATCGACCTTTGTCGCGGTGATCAAACGAACGTCAATCGGGATGGATACGGATCCGCCGACGCGCATCACCTCGCGCGACTCCAGCACCCGGAGGAGCTTCGGCTGCAGTGCCGGAGGGAAATCGTCGATGTCGTCGAGGAAGATGGAGCCCGTATTCGCAAGCTCGAAGAGGCCCTTCTTGTCGCTCGAGGCGCTGGTGAACGCACCGCGTTCGTGCCCGAATAACTCGCTTTCGAGCAGATCCGGTGGGAGCGCCGACAGGCCGACCTTCACGAAAGGGGCCTGTGCGCGCGGACTGAGCCGATGCAGATACTCGGCAAAAAGCTCCTTCCCGACTCCGGTTTCGCCGACAAGGAGCACCGAGCTATCGGACTGTGAAATCCGCCCGAGCCGGTCGAGAATGGCTCGCATCAGCCCGCTCTGCGCGATCAGCGCCAGCGTCCCTGGGTGTGTCATCGTGCCCCGGGTCTTGGGAGAAGAACTGTGGGTGGGAAGGATGATACACAAACAGCACGGGCAAGTCAACCCCGACGTTGCATTCCATCTCGACGCTTCCTATACTCTCACGATGGACCAGAAATTCCTCTTCGAAGCAGACCGGCCCTCGGGCACCCACCACAGGATTCTACTGATGAGCTGGGCCGGATGGGTCTTCGATTTCTACGACCTCATTCTGTATACGTTCCTGCTCATCCCCATCGGCCAGGAGCTCAACCTCGACAATATCCAGCTTTCCTACGTCCTGGGGGCTTCGCTGGCGTCCACCGCCATCGGCGGAGTGATATTTGGGGCTGTGTCCGACCGTTTCGGACGGAAGAACGTTCTTGAATGGACCATTCTGACATACAGTTTTGGCACGTTCCTCAGCGGGCTGGCCCCGAATCTGACCATGCTCATTGTGTTCAGGGTGGTCACCGGATTGGGCGTTGGCGGCGAATGGGCCACCGGCCAGACGTATGTGGGAGAGACCTTCCCGCCCCGGATGCGGGGCCGATACGGTGCCTTCATGCAGACGGGCGCGCCTCTCGGAATCGCGCTCGCCTCTCTCGTGGGCGGATTCGTCGCACCGGAAATCGGCTGGCGGTGGACCTTCTTCTTATCCGTCCTCCCCGCCCTTCTTGTCGTGTACATCAGGCGGCGCCTTCCCGAGTCCGACATCTGGCTCGAGCACCGACGGCGCGCGCGGCAGCCGGGTGCGCCCGCGGAGAGCCCCCTCGGGAAGTTCCTTCAGCTCTTTTCCCGCGAGCACAGGAGACTCTTTCTCCTCTGCCTGATCCTCGCGATCTTCGACATGTCAGCGTACTGGTTCACATATTCCTGGTTGCCGGGATACCTCCACCAGGAGCGCCAGTTTTCGATGGCGAAGTCTGCGCTCTGGGTGCTGGTGACGCAGGCGGGGGGGCTTACCGGGTATGCCACGTTCGGATTTGTAGCCGATCGCCTGGGCCGGAGGCCGGCGTACACTCTCTATTCCGTCATCATGGCCGCCGGTCTGATGATGATCACCGTCGCATGGGATTGGATCGCCGCAACGCCCGCGGTCATTCTGGCCTTCATGTTTCTCGTCGGTTTTGGGACCGGCATGTTCGGAGGTTACGGACCGCTCTTCTCTGAGCTCTTTCCTACGTCCATTCGAAACACTGCGATGGGCTCGGCGTTCAACCTCGCCCGCGGCGTCCAGTTCTTCACCCCGGTCGCTATTGCCACGATCGCGCTTACCTACGGCCTTGCCGGGGGCATCGCAGTTGCGGCCATCTTCGCCCTTCTCACCGGCCTCTGGGTGTGGACCCTCCCGGAGACACGTGGAAAAACGCTCCAAATCTAGACATTTCCTGGGGACGCTCCCCGTAACGAGGGAACCGCCCGATCCGAGCGATCGTTTCATCTATGCGTGGACACGGATCGTCATCCAAGAGTGAAGAGGAAGAGTATGGCAAAGAAGATCGGGGTCATCGGGTCGGGTATTGTGGGCCAGGTCCTTGCGAACGGCTTCGCAAACCACGGGTACAACGTGATGATCGGGACCAACAACCCGGCCAAGCACGCGGAACTGAAGCAAAAGACCGGCGGGAAAGCCTCGATCGGAACGTTTGAGGCCACCGCGAGGTTCGGCGAGATTCTCGTCCTCGCCACAAAGGGGTCGGCAGCGGGAGAAGCCCTCAGGTCAGCGGGCATCGCGAACCTCAAGGGAAAGACTATCATTGATACAACCAATCCGATCGCCGACGCCCCGCCCGTCAACGGAGTCATCAAATTCTTCACGACGCTCGACGACTCGCTCATGGAGCGGCTGCAGCGGGATGTGCCCGAGGGCCATTTCGTGAAGGCGTTCAGCTGCGTGGGAAACGCTAGCATGGTGAATCCGGATTTCGGCGGGACGCGCCCGTCGATGTTCATCTGCGGCAACAACACGCCCGCGAAGGCCGAGGTCAAGGCAATCCTCGAACAGTTCGGCCACGAGGTCGAGGACATGGGCGCCGTGGAAGCCGCACGCGCGATCGAGCCTCTCTGCATCCTCTGGTGCATCCCGGGTTTCCAGCGCAACCAGTGGACGCATGCGTTCAAGCTCCTGCGGAAGTAGCCGCGCATGAGGTTCGCGGCGTTCTTCCTGATTGTCTCGACCGTCCTGGCACTGGCGTACGCATACGTCGGATGGCGGGTCATCGTTCCGGCCGGACTCACCAGGGGGTGGACGGTGGCGGCATGGGCGCTCCTCCTTGTCCTCTTTCTCCTCCCCGTGATCACCTTCGCGCTCCAATTCACCCGGAGCCTTCCCGGGACCGGAGGCCTTCTGGTCTGGACCGGCTATGTCGCCCTCGGGCTCTTCTCGTTCGTGTTCACATTTCTCGTTCTGCGGGACCTCGCATGGCTCGCCTACATTGGAGGAGAGAAATTGTGGGGAGTGATCGGGAGGCTCGGCGGGACTTCGGCTGAAGCCCCCTCGGTCTTCGACCCGCAGCGACGCGCGGCGTTGTTGCAGGGAACGAATCTGGGGATCCTCGCCCTCGCCGCCGGACTCACCGGGTACGGCCTCTTCCAGGCGCGGCGCCGGCCGTCAGTCATCGAGGTGAACGTACCGATCGACAACCTTCCTGCGGACCTTGACGGCTTCCGCATTGTCCAGCTGACAGACATTCATGCGGGGCTCACGGTCACCCGCGAATTCGTTCAGACTGCTGTGGAGATCGCGAACGGGCTGAACGCGGACATCGTGGCGTTCACGGGCGATCTCGTGGATGGCACGGTGGAACAGCTCAGAGAACACGTTGCGCCGATGGCCGATCTGCGGTCACGGTACGGATCGTTCTTCGTCACCGGGAACCACGAGTACTACTCGGGCGCTGAGGCGTGGGTCGAAGAAGCGCGCCGGATGGGCTTCGAGGTCCTGATAAACGAGCATCGAATCCTCACGCACAACGGCCGGAGCATCTTGCTCGCCGGGGTAACCGACACAAGCGGAGGCCAGTTCTTCCCCCATCATGCGTCGGATCCGCACAAGGCGATCGCGGGCGCTCCCTCCGCCGACGTGAAAATCCTTCTCGCGCATCAGCCCCGGTCGCTGGCCGAGGCCACGAAGGCAGGCTTCGACCTCCAGATATCCGGCCACACGCACGGTGGCCAGTTCTTCCCCTGGAACCTGGCCGCTGCGATCGGGCAGCCTTTCATTGAAGGATTGCACCGCTTGGAACAGACGTGGATCTACGTGAGCAAAGGGACGGGATATTGGGGTCCGCCGGTGAGAGTCGGGGCGCGTTCGGAGATCACGGTCATCACGCTCAAGAGCGGCCCGGCTGCCGGAGCTGGCACGACGTGACAGACCTGTGCCTGCTGAATTGACGGGCCCGGTTCAGCTGTCCAACCTCGACCTTGATGAGCCAGAAAAGCAACGAGCCCCGCATTTTGGGGCTCGTCTCGTTGATGGGCCAACTGCTCGCGTGGTTCACGCGCGCACTTCAACCCCCACTGGCCGGGCCGGAACCGGAGCGTCAGCCGTGTGGAGCTCCGAAGGACGAGCCGGCCTCTTGATGGCAGCGATCGGGACGCACCTGATAAACCCTGACTTCTCATCCTCCCAACCGTCGATCAACAGGCGGGCAGGGGCACTGCCGACCGACTCGACATGTCGGCGAAGCAGGTTCAGAAGCAGCGCCTCGTCCTCCGCCGTCAAATCGACCGGCTCCAGATAGTTGCGATTCAGGAAGCCCTGGTTCGACCGCCGCAGGAAGAGCACTCCTCCCGTCATTCCGGCCCCCACATTGTGCGACACCGGTCCGAGAATGGCCACGCAGCCGCGGGTCATATACTCGCATGCGTGCAGACCGGCCCCCTCAACGACAGCCGTCGCACCGCTGTTGCGCACGGCAAACCGATCTCCGGCAAGACCGTTGATGTACACTTCGCCCCCGGTCGCACCGTACAGGGCGCAGTTCCCGATGATTGCGTTCTCCTCCGGCCTGTAGGTCGCGGATACCGCGGGACGAACCATGACGACTCCACCGGACATGGACTTGCACAGCCCATCATTCGCCTCTCCGAAGAGCGTCACGGTCAGACCGGGCTCCAGGAAAGCGGCGAATCCCTGCCCGGCGCTCCCGGCAAGCGTGAGTCGGACCTGATAGCCTTCCAGGGGCGATGGCGTCTCGCTGCGTCGCCTCCGCGCCGCAGCGCGTTCGGCGAGTCTGCCGCTCAGCGTGCTCAGCACCCCGCGATCAGCGGTCGTCACGGGAAACGAAAGCTCGAACCGGGTCTCCCCACGATCAACCCTTGAAAGGACCCTGTCCGTGATCTGCTGGTTCAACGGGCTGATGCCTTCCGGGACAAGCCGGTAGGCGGGGGCGCTGGCGGCCGGAACCGGATGCAGGAAGAAGCTCAGATCGATCTTTCGTTGCTCCACGAACGCCTTGTGACGCGAATCTACCTCAAGGAGCGTCGTCTTTCCCACCAGTTCCTGGAGATCCCTGACGCCAAGCGAGGCAAGCTGGCGGCGGATGTCGTCGGCCAGCATCGTGAGGATGACAGCGATGTCGTCCTTCGAGCCCTTGTATTTCGCTTTGTATTTTGGGTCGTGGGTCGCGATACCTGTCGGGCAGGTGTTCTTCTCGCATATCCGTGCCATAATGCAACCCAACGACACGAGGACCAGCTTGCCGAAGTCGAACCCTTCAGCCCCCAGAATCGCCGCACGAATCACGTCGGCTCCCGTCAGGAGCCCGCCGTCAGTGCGGAGCTCGACGCTGCTGCGCAGGTTGTTCTCTACGAGGACCCGATGCACCTCCATCAGCCCGAACTCCCACGGGAGGCCCGCGTGCTTCATCGAGCCGAGTGTGGCCGCGCCGGTCCCGCCGTCCCCTCCCGCGACATAAATGATATCCGCCCCTGCCTTCACCACGCCCACTGCGACGGTTCCGATGTTGGCGCCGGAGACGAGCTTCACGCTGATCTTCGCCTTCGGATGGACCTGGCGCAACTCGTAGATCAGCTCCTTCAGATCCTCGATGCTGTAGATATCGTGCAGCGGAGGGGGCGAGATCAGGTCGACGCCGGGGTCCGCATGGCGGGCCCGGGCGATCGATTCGTCGACTTTGATTCCCATCAGCTGCCCGCCTTCTCCGGGCTTTGCTCCTTGTGCAATTTTGATTTGCAGCTCGTTCGCCGCTACGAGATATTCCGCGGTCACGCCAAACCGCGCCGACGCCACCTGCTTGACGGAGGCGGTCGTCCCGTCGACGAAATAGTACGGGTTCTCTCCCCCTTCGCCACTGTTGCTCCTCGCCCCGAGCTCCCGCATCGCCGTGACGATATCTCTCTGGACCTCCGCACTGATGGCTCCGTAGGACATCGCACCCGACCCGAACCGGGAGAGGATGCCGGCGACGGGCTGCACCTCAGATTCCGAAAGCGGGGGACCGGCGGGCTTCACGGCGAACAGATGCCGTACGCTGATCGGCTCCGCATTAGTGCCGAGACGGAGATACTCGTCGTACGCCTCGCGCCGCTCGGTTTCCCCCGCGCTCCTGCGAAGGAGCCGGTGGACCGCAGCGGCGCGCTTGCTCGTCATGGAATGGCGCTCTCCCTGGCGGAGGGCGTTGTGCTCGCGGAAGAGATAGGTGTTGAGGATCGTGCTCGCGTTCTGCGGGTCCGCCGCCAGACCGGTCTTCCACAGGATGTCCTCGGCCAGCTCTTCCGGACCGATGCCGCCGAGCGCGGTCGGCTGACCGGGGAAGAAGTCCTCCATCAGCTCGGGGCCCAGTCCGATGGCGGTGAAGAGCTTCGAGCTCTGGTAGCTCTGAACGACCGAGATGCCGCTCTTCGACATGATTTTGAGCAACCCCGACTCGAGAGCGGCGACGAGATTCAATTCCCGCTGATCCGCGCTCAGACGCTCGAACCCGGGAAGACCCGGCTGTCGCGCGATTGCGAGCGCAAGCGACGGGCACATGGCGGAGGCGCCAAACGCGATCAGGGCAGCGACATGGTGCGGCGTCCGGATTTCTGCCGACTCAACCACGATAGACGCGTTCAGACGAAGGCCTGATTCGTTGAGTCCGCGGACCACGGCTCGAAGGGCGACCAACGCCGGGATGGGGGGCCGTTCGACCGTGGCACTGCGATCGGAAAGGATGACCAGCGTGCATCCCTCGTTCACGGCGGCGAGGACTTCGCGCTCGAGCTCGTCCAGGCGCGGCTTGAGGCCGGACGTCCCGTGCGCGCGCTCGAACACCATTTCGAAGGCGCGCGGGATGATATGGGCTTGCGAGGGCCGCTTCGAGCGGAGCGATTCCAGATAGGCCATCTGTCCGAGCCGGAGCACCGGCCCCGGAAGCTCGACCGCCTCCTCGAGCGGAATCAGGTCCTTGGCGAAAAAAATGTTCGGCTTCCGGCCGAGAAACACGCGAAGGTCGGTGACGTTCCGCTCGCGCATGTAATCCAGCGGCGGGTTTGTCACCTGGGCGAAGTTCTGGTAGAAGTAGTCGTAGAACGGCCTGGGCTCGGTCGAGAAGACGTTTGGCCGGGCAGTGTCACCCATCGAGCCCACGGGCTCCTTCCCCTCGAGGATCATCGGGATGAGCAGCAGGTCCAGCTCCTCCCGCGTCAGCGAGAAGAGGTTCTGACGGTACACCGTCGGCTCCGGGGGGCGCCAGGCCGTCTCATCGGGCGAACCGATGTCGAGCGAACCCACCGGCACTGTTCTCGGATCGAAACGGGCGTCCCTGTTCTCGCGCGACCGGCTCGGATCGCGGAAGTGCACGCGTCCCGTGTTCACGTCAACCTTCACGCCTGTCCCGGCGTGCAGCGCGCCCTTCCTCCTGACGGCGGATTCATCGACATCGAACGTCCCCGCTTCAGATGCTAGATAGAACATGTCGTCGGTTACGACCCAGCGGGCCGGACGGAATCCGTGGCGGTCGAGCCTTGCGCCCACCGTGTTTCCGTCAGCATACAGAATGATGGCAGGTCCGTCCCACGGTTCCATCGCCCGGCTCCAGAACTTGTAGAAATCGTTCTGGTCATGCGCGGGCGGCATCATGATCGCGAGGATGTCCTCCATGTCCGGGATGCTGCTCCGGTGCATCAACGCTTCCATCATCTCGTTGAGGCTGCCGGAATCGCTGATGCCGGCGTGGGTGAGCAGCTGGTCCTTCGGAAGGCCAAGCGACATCTCCCGCGAGAGGGCCCAGGACCGATTACCGGCGATCGTATTGATCTCCCCGTTGTGGGCGATCAGACGAAACGGCTGGGCCTTGTCCCACGTTGACCTGGTATTCGTGCTGAAGCGCCTGTGCGCCAGGGCGAACCGCGTGCGAAACACGGGGTTCTGGAGATCCAGATAGAACTTGTCGAGCCCCTCGCCCCGCACAAGCCCCTTGTAGACGATCGTGGAGGACGAGAGAGAGGTAAAGAAGAACTCCTTGTTGATCCCTTTCAGGGAGATCTCGGTGCGGGTCCGCTGCTTCGCGGCGTAGAGGACGCGCTCGAACGCTGAATCCGTCTTGCAGTGTTGCGGGCGGCGGATGATGCAGTGTGTCATCGACGGGAGCGTCCGGCGCGCTTCGTCGCCGAGCATGGAGGGGTCCGTGGGGATCTCGCGGTAACGGACGATGTCGAGTCCGTAGAACCGGAACGTGCTTTCGAAGACTTTGAGCGCGATGCGCATGCGCGCCTGGTCCTGCGGCATGAACAGCGTAGCAACCGCGACCTCGCCCCTGGTGAACCCGAAGAGGTCATAGGGAATGTCGGTCATGATGCCGGCGCCGTCGCCGGTCGTCTGGTCTGCCGCGCACGCGCCCCGATGTTCGACGCACTGGAGGGCCTTCAGGCCCTGGCGGAGGATGTCGTGCCGGAATTCGTTCCGCCGGCTGACGAGAAAGCCAACGCCACAACTGGAGCGCTCTTCACGATCAAAAACGTTCATGGTCCACCGCGGAGGAAATGAGACTCAGGAGATTCCTTGAATAAAGGAGATGGGGGGAGAAACGCAACTGACGCACCACAGCAATTGCGCGAGGCGATGCGCGCTCGCTACCCCTGACCGGTCCGGGGAACAGCAACCGGACCCCGCGGTCAGGTTCACCAATGTGTGTCCGCCGTGTTGGTCCGGAGCGATTCCTGGTCGAGATTCTTGGCAGAATACCGAGGATTCATTACCCTTTCTGTTTGATGCTTCGATGATTGGGGCCAGGCCCCGATCCCCCCCCGGGCACCGAACATTGGCAGAGCTGCTCCTCGGCTAGCTATCCACCTACTCTGGCCGTTTTCCACATTTTCAATCGACCTTTCTATCGAGTCACCACGTTCGCCGACTCTGATCACTCGTGCCGCCATTCCTGGTTCTGGGGGTGTGCCCTCTTGCGCTGTGGCAACTTCCGACGGCCCTTCAGGCGACAGGAGCAGGAATGTCCGGGACATTGACGGCACATGCCCTGGTCGGACGAAACGTACGAAAGCTAGGGCGGGAGAAACCGAGCGGGGTACTATGAGTTCGATTTCAATGCGGCGGGTTTCTCAAGCGGGGTGTGTTGCTTTCACTAGTACCGTGCTCTTGCTCATTGACGATGGTCAGTCGTATTCTCGCGTGGTATCGGCGGTTGATCTTCGCCAGACTGGAGCGAATGCCATGGTTCTCTTCACGAGTGAGGGTCCTATTGACGAGCAGCCACAGATTGAGATCACCAGTATCACGAATTCCGCTGGGATCTCTTATCTGCATCCCTGTAACCCCGAAGGAGCCAACAATCCGCTCCCGGACCAGCTCCAGTGCCTTCCCCTCTTTCAATGCAGCATCAGTTTGCGCAAGGGATGCGCCAATGCGACGAACGCTCTCCAGCAGACGCTCCCACGCAGTGAACTGGAAGTGACCCATACCGTCGTGGACTGTCATTCCCCCGTGAATCATGGCGTCTCTCAAAATGACATCGCAGCAGACAGGGCAACAAACCCGTCGGTGGTTTGAAAACCGACCTGGGTCGGGTACACTGGATCTTTCGAGTGAAGCGTCCGCGCTTCGAGCCTCCACAACACATACTGAGCAGGCGCGTAGTCCAGGTTGACAGATGCCCCCATGGTCTTGAAGTTGTTTGGGGTCCCCGTCGGGATAATCACTCCACTCCCGTCAGAGTAGTATTCGATGCGGGCGGCAATTGCCCACTGACCGCCGATGGTCCGTCTGACTATGACGGCCTCCCCATGCCAGAGGTCGTACGCCGTCCCCGTCCCCTGCTTCTCGGCCCCGATGTCGAAAACGACAGCAGCGCTCCAGTGCTCCGAGAGATGGAACACACCGTACAGATCGTTGAATATCCTCACTTGCGATGACAGAGAATCAGGCTGTTCGTTGCCGATGAACGTGCTCCAGTTCAACAGGACTTGATCCGAGGGTTTGTACTGTAGCTGCGTTCCGACAGCCTTGTCGTTGTTCGTCTCATCAATATTCTGCCAGCCATTGAGGATGAAACCACGAGCGGTCACCTCGTCCGATAACGCCGCCGAGACGCTCACGCCCGCTTCGTAATATGGTGAGTAATCTGCGAGGATCGACCGTGAATATGTCCAGTTGTCCTTCGACACAATTCCCTCGAATCCTATGTGGGAAGGGAAGATTCCGAAGTCTACCCAGACATTCTTGCCTATCCTGGTGCCGACGCTCGCTTCCAAGACGTGTTTGAGCAGGTCAGCTTCGAGGGCGTAGTTGGATTCGACATACGTCCCGGTTTGCAGAGCGATTCGTCCGCGCACATTGTCGGCCTGGTGCTTCACTTCGACAAAACCGAGGTTCAGATTGAATTCATTGTTCCTCAATGGTTGAGTGGTGTAGGCCCTGGTCCTGAGCGGATCCCCCTGGAACGAATATGCAAAATACATATCGACAAATCCGCCGAACGTGGTTTTCCCGGACTCCTGGGACAGAACCAGCGAAGGGATGCAGAGACCCGGCATGGTGAGCAGAAACAGTACACGTGCGCACAGGGGATTCATATTGTGTCCGATTGTCATTATTCAAACCCATCCCAGTGCGACAAGAACGAGATCAACGATCTTGATGCCCACGAACGGTGCGATCAAACCTCCGAAGCCGTAGATGAGCAGATGCCTGCGGAGGAGATGTGCAGCATTGACTGGCCGGTACTTGATTCCTCGCAGTGCAAGCGGTATGAGGGCGACGATAATCAGGGCATTAAAGATGACGGCGGACAAAATTGCACTTTGAGGCGTCGCAAGGCCCATGATGTTCAGCGCACTTAAGACCGGATAGGTCGTCGCAAACGCCGCCGGGATGATGGCAAAGTATTTCGCCACGTCGTTTGCGATGCTGAAGGTTGTCAGAGCACCTCGAGTCATCAGAAGCTGTTTTCCAATCTCGACGACCTCCAGGAGCTTTGTCGGATTGCTGTCCAGATCCACGAGATTCGCCGCCTCCCGGGCTGCCTGCGTGCCTGTGTTCATGGCAACCGCAACGTCTGCCTGGGCAAGTGCCGGCGCGTCATTGGTTCCGTCGCCCGTCATGGCGACCAGGCGTCCCCCTTTCTGGTGAGATCGGATCAATGCCAGCTTGTCTTCAGGCTTCGCTTCCGCGAGAAAATCATCCACGCCCGCTTCAGCAGCAATGGCCGTCGCCGTCAATGGGTTGTCCCCGGTGATCATGACCGTCTTGATCCCCATTGCACGCAGCCGTGCAAACCGCTCCTTGATGCCGCCTTTGACGATATCCTTCAGGTGAATGACGCCGAGGACATCGCGATTCTCCGCAACGACAAGGGGCGTACCACCCCGCTTGCTGATGTCCACAACGATGGCCTGAATTCCCGCCGGGAACGTCCCGTGCTGTTGTTCGATGAATTCCTGGATCGCCGTTGCGGCACCTTTTCGGATCTGGCGCCTCGGTTGGCTGTCGTTTGCGGGGATGTCCGCCCCGCTCATCCGCGATTGTGCCGTGAATGGAATGAACGTCAGCTGCAGGGAGGCCACCTCACGCCCGCGAAGACTGTACTTCTCCTTCGCGAGAACCACAATGGATCGGCCTTCCGGGGTCTCGTCGGCGAGGGAGGCGAGCTGCGCTGCGTCGGCGAGCCGTTCGATAGGAACACCGCTCATGGGTATGAACTCCGACGCCATGCGGTTCCCGAGCGTAATCGTTCCCGTCTTGTCCAGGAGTAGAACATCCACGTCGCCCGCCGCCTCCACCGCACGGCCTGAGGTTGCGATGACGTTATGCCGGATCATCCGGTCCATTCCTGCGATGCCGATGGCCGAAAGCAACCCACCGATGGTAGTCGGAATCAGGCAGACGAGCAGGGCGACAAGCACGGTCACGGTGATCGGTGCGCCCGGTCCTGAGGTTCCGACACTGTAGATTGAAAACGGCAGGAGGGTGACGCACACGGTCAGGAATATGATCGTGAATGCCGCCAGGAGAATGTTCAGGGCGATCTCATTCGGAGTCTTTTGACGTTTTGCCCCCTCAATGAGCTTGATCATTCTGTCCATAAAGCCTCCGCCCGGCTCCGCGGTGACACGCACAACAAGCCAATCGGAGAGCACTTTTGTTCCTCCCGTGACTGCGCTTCGGTCTCCGCCTGACTCACGAATGACAGGAGCACTCTCGCCGGTGATTGCGCTTTCGTCGACGGACGCAATCCCACTCGCAACCTCCCCGTCTGCGGGGATCAACTCGCCTGTTTCGACCAGGACCAGATCGTCCTTTCGCAACTCGCTCGAAGCCACCGAAGCATAGTGTGTCCGGTCTTCCACGTCGTCGAGGAGTTTCGCCGTGGTGTCCCGGCGCGCCTTCCGCAATGCCTGTGCCTGGGCCTTCCCCCTTCCCTCGGCGACGGCCTCTGCAAAGTTGGCAAAGAGAACGGTGAACCAGAGCCAGAGCGACACGGCGCCGATAAACCATGCAGGAGCTTCGCCCTGGCCGACAAGCGCTTGAATCCAGAGGATGGTAGTAAGACCGCTCCCCACCTCGACGACAAACATCACGGGGTTTCGCACAAGATTCCGGGGATTCAGCTTGATCAGCGAATCAATCAGGGCCCGGCGGAGGATCTCCGATGAGAAGCCCTGTGTTTGTTTGGACGACGTTTTCTGCATTGTCATTGGATCATCATGAGATGTTCGACAATCGGTCCGAGCGCAAGCGCGGGGAAGAAGTTCAGTGCCCCGACAAGAATCACCACGGCAATTAACCAGCCGACAAACAGGGGTGTGTGCGTTGGCAGCGTCCCCTCGGTCGTGGGAACCAGCTTCTTTGCGGCCAGCGAACCTCCGAGGGCGAGCGTGGGCACGGCAAGCCAGTACCTGCTGATGAGCATCGCTGTCCCGCCCCAGAGGTTATAGAACGGTGTGTTAGCGCCTATCCCGGCGAAGGCGCTCCCGTTGTTGTTCCCCTGGGACGTGAAGAGATACAGCACTTCGCTGAACCCATGAGCCCCGGGGTTGAAGATCGTCGATCGGCCGGCTTCGGTGACGAGCCCCAGGGCGGTCAGCCCAAGCACCGTGATCGGCATGAAGAGGATCAGCAGCGATGCCATCTTCATCTCGTACGATTCTATCTTATGTCCGAGGTATTCCGGAGTACGCCCGACGAGGAGCCCTGCCACAAAGACGGCAATGATCACGAACACCAGCATGCCGTAGAGTCCCGACCCGACACCTCCGAACACCACCTCACCGAGCTGCATCATGAACATCGTCACAAAGCCGCCAAGCGGCGTGAAAGAATCGTGCATGGAGTTCACGGACCCGTTGGAGGCGGCCGTCGTGACCGTTGCCCATGTGGCGGAATTGACAATTCCAAACCGGACCTCCTTCCCCTCCATGTTCCCGCCGGACTGGAAGGGGCCCGATGCCTGGTCGACGCCCATCCTGGTGAAGGCCGGGTTTCCGGCCTGCTCCGATGGGACAGCGACGCCGAGCAGGACGACCAACATGACAGCCATCGTGGCGAACACGGCCCAGCCTTGCCGCATGTCATTGACCATCCGCCCGAAGGTGAAACAGAGGGCGCCGGCGATCAGGAGGATGGAGAGCATCTCCACAAGGTTGGAGAGCGTCGTCGGATTCTCATAGGGATGAGCCGAGTTCACGTTGAAGAATCCGCCCCCGTTCGTCCCCAACTGCTTGATTGCGATCTGCGAAGCCGCCGGGCCCATCGGCAGCAGTTGCTCGGTCACCCGCGCATTGTTCACATCGGTGGTCGCTTCCACCAGGCTGGCTGTTTTGTATTCCGAGAAGTTCTGGACGACTCCCTGACTCACCAGCACAAGGGCCACGACTATCGAGAGCGGAACGAGAATGTACAGCGTACTTCGCGTAAGGTCGACCCAGAAGTTGCCCAGGTACTTTGTCGAGTGGCGTGCCAGCCCGCGAATAAACAGGGCGAGCACTGCCATGCCGCCTGCAGCCGAGACGAAGTTCTGCACGGTCAACCCGAGCATCTGGGTCAGATAGCTCATCGTCGTTTCGCCGCCATACCCCTGCCAGTTCGTGTTCGTCCCGAAGCTCACCGCAGTGTTGAACGATGAATCGGGGCTCACTGCTGCAAACCCCTGGGGGTTCAATGGCAGGATACCCTGGAGTCGCTGCAGCGCATACACGACGAGAATCCCGGCGAAATTGAACAGAAGCATGGCGATGGCGTTCTGCTTCCAGTCCATCTCCTCTTCTGCGTTCACGCCGGAAAGCCTGTAGAACAACCGCTCCACGGGGCCGAGAATGGGATCCAGGAATGTGTGTTCGCGCCTGTATACCCTGGCCATGTAAAGGCCGAGCGGGTATCCGAGACCGACGAGCAGCGCGAGGTAGACGATGATCTGGGCAAACCCGTTGGTAGTCATTCGAATTTCTCCGGCCTCAGGAGGGCCACAACAAGATACACGAGCAAGGCGAGTGCAATGACGCCCGAAACGATGTACAAAGTGCTCATCGGCTTTCTCCGTGCCTGTCGTGAGACAACCGTTCGCACACAATGAGCAAACCGTACGTGCCCGCAAATGCCAGGGCAAGAATACCGAGATACATGACGTCCATGCTAATGACCCCCTCCTGATGTTTCATCCAGTGCGAGATTGAGCCTCAGCACATTCACTCCCGGTTCGCCCAGGACGGCGAGATCTCTGTGTTCGACGCATCGGTCGACCAGGACACGCACGCTTGCTTCGGACATGTTCCGCTCGCGCGCCACCCGGGGAATCTGATAGATCGCCCCGGCAAGGCTGATGTGCGGGTCAAGTCCGCTCCCCGACGAGGTCACGAGGTCGGCCGGAATTGGCTGCCCGTTCGTCGAATCGGCAGCACGGAGAAGTCCGATCCGATCTTCTGCGGCTTTGTACAATGCCGGATTCAACGGACCGAGATTTGATCCCAGCGAGGAGGAAGCGTTGTACGGAAAGGGAGACGTCGCAGAAGGCCGGCTCCAGAAATATCGAGGAGAGCTGAACTGCTGGCCGATCAGCGACGAGCCCACTGTCTTTCCGTTGCGGTCAATGAGGCTTCCATTCGCTTGAGACGGGAAGAGGGCCTGCCCGATCACGGTCACAACGAGCGGGTAGAGAACTCCCGTAAGAAGCGTCATGAGCAAGAGCATCATGAGCGCCGGATGGAGATGTCGTAGCATTGAAACTCCCTCTTGACGGTTGAGCATATTCAGTGAACGCCAAAATATACGCGGTGGCAAAGGCACTGCAAAGAAAGGCGCGATCAAGAGCACACCCTTCGGCGTAAAGATTTTGTAAGGAACTTCATGTCTTTATGAAATCCTTACGGCTTTCCGCTACTCTTTTATGGAATGGCCATTTGTTTGGCGGCTCATGCCGTGCATCTTGACCCTCGCCTTCGTACATTTGCCCATGATTTCTGTCGACGACATACGGCGGGATCCCGAAGCTTTTCTGCGCAGCCTGAAGCGCGCCGAGGAAAAAGAGAGGAAAGGGAAACTGAGGATCTTCTTCGGCATGTGTGCGGGAGTCGGGAAGACCTATGAGATGCTGCAGGCGGCACACGAAGCCAGGAAGAAGGGTGCCAACATCGTCATTGGCTACGTGGAAACGCACGGGCGCCGCGAAACGGAAGCCCTTGTGGAGAATCTCCCCCTGGTCCCTCGTAAGAGTGTGGAGTACCGGGGAACAGCGCTCTCGGAAATGGACCTCGATGCAATCCTTGCGCTCAAACCCGATATCGTGCTGGTCGACGAGCTGGCGCACACCAATGCGCCGGGCAGCAGGCACACGAAGCGGTACCTCGACGTCCTGGAGATTCTCGGAAACGGGATCGATGTCTATACGACACTGAACGTCCAACACCTTGAGAGTCGTGCCGACACTGTGGCGCAGATCACCGGCGCGGTCGTACGCGAGACCATTCCCGATTCAATCTTCGAACAGGCGGACGACGTGACAGTCGTCGACCTCTCACCCGACGAGCTCCTGAAACGGCTCTCGGAAGGGAAGGTGTACACAAAGGAGCGCTCGCAGCGCGCCATCACGCACTTTTTCCGCGCGGGCAACCTTACCGCCCTCCGCGAGATGGCATTGCGTGTGGTCGCCGAGCGTTTGGAGCGGGAGGTCCGGGATTATCGGCAAGCAAAGCGCATTCGCGTCCCATGGAGGGCGGGGTCACGCCTGGTGGTGGGGATCACTCCTAGCAAGGATTCGGTGCGGCTGATCCGGTGGACGAGGCGGCTGGCGACGTCCATGCAGGCAAGCTGGATCGCCGTGTTCGTTGAGCGTGCGGAGCCCGATCGACGTGCAGACAACGAACGGTTTGCCAAGAACATCGCCCTTGCCCGGTCCCTCGGCGCCGAGATCATCACGACGGCCGATGAGGAGGTGGCGACGGCGCTTGTCCGTGTTGCCAGAGAACAGAATGCCACGCAGATTATTGTCGGAAAATCGGAGCCGAGATGGCCGTGGCAACAGAGTCTCGTCTCGAAGTTAATCGAGCTGAGCACCGACATCGATGTGTATGTGGCCAGCGGAGAGGAAGCGGATCAGAGAACAAGGAGGCGGACGATCCTCGCCCCGACCATCCGGTCGACGTTCCGGCAGTACGCCATCGCAACGGCGCTCGTGCTCCTTGTCAATGTGCCGCTCTATCTGTTGCAGGAGGTCATTGGCTATCAGACTGTATCCCTGGTCTTTCTTCTGCTCATCATCCTGCTCCCGTTGCGACTCGGGGTCGGTCCGGTGATCCTGGCGGCCGGATTGAGCGCCGTAACGTGGGACTTCTTTTTTATTCCTCCCCGGTTCACACTCTTCATTGCGAAGGCCCAGGACCTTCTGATGATGGTCACCCTCTTCGCCGTGGCAGCGGTCAGCAGCATTCTGACCGCTCGCATTCGCGCACGGGAAAAGGCAGTACGATCCCGTGAAGAACGAGCGACGGCCCTGTATGCCCTGACAAATGATCTCTCCGCAGCGAAGAACCAGGATGACGTCGCTGAAGCCGCCGTGGCCAATATCAGGAATTTCTTCTCTGCCGAGGTCGCGGTCTTCCTGAGCGATCTGGACGGAGATCTCGTCAAGACACAACACGCGGCGAGCAGCTATGCCGTGGGCGAAAAGGAGCTCAACGTGCCTGCGTGGGTCCATTGGAATGAAAAAAGAGCGGGAAGGTCCACCGACACGCTCCCCTATGCCGAAGGAACATACTACCCGCTCGCGGGCCCGCGATACCCTCTTGGGGTCATCGGCATCAGGCTCCCGGCGGATGACCGCCTCTCCGCAGATCAGGAAGCCCTCCTTGGGAACTTCCTCAGCCAGATCTCTTCTGCTCTGGAGCGCGAGTTCCTGAACGAGCTGACAAAACGCTCTATCGTCTTCTTTGAGTCTGAACGACTCTACACGACGCTGTTTGCTTCGGTCTCTCACGAGATGCGAACACCAATCACGGCCCTCGTCGGCGCGAGCGAAAGCCTCCTGAACGATGAGGTGGGTGGCAAGAGGGAGCTGCGGCACGAGCTGGCGCACGAGATCCAATCCGCAGCGGAACGGTTGGATAATGTCGTCCAGAACCTCCTCGCGATGACGCGCCTGGAATCCGGGCTGCTTGAGCCGAGTCTGGACTGGGCGGATCTGCGTGATGTGATCAACTCCGCCCTGAACAAGGTCCAGAAGGAGATTTCGCGCCACAGGGTCGCCGTGGAGATTTCTCCAACGCTCCCGCTCATCCGTCTGGACTATACATTGATGGAACAGGTGTTCGTCAATCTCATGCGCAACGCGGCGACGCACACGCCCGAGGGTTCATCAGTCGATATCAAAGCGCATCTCGATCAAGGACAGGCGGTCATCACGGTTGCCGACAACGGTCCGGGCTTCCCTCCTCAAGCGCTCCCCCGGCTTTTTGAGAAGTTCTATCGCGTGCCGGGGGCGAAGACCGGAGGGATCGGGCTGGGGCTTTCAATCGTGCAGGGTTTTGTCCAGGCGCATCACGGCACCGTCACTGCCGAGAGCCGGCCGGGAGGAGGGTCGCAGTTTACAATTCGCCTTCCGATCGAACACCAGACTCCCCCCCTGGGGGACCTTGCCAATGAGTAAGCCTGTCGTCCTTGTGATCGACGATGAAGTGCAGATTCGCCGCCTCCTGCAACTGACGCTGGAGGCAGACGGATACAACGTCCTCATGGCAGAAACGGCTGAGATCGGTGTCCGGCGCGCTGCAATGGACCGGCCAGATGTGGTCGTCCTGGATCTTGGACTACCCGATAAGGACGGGAGAGAGGTCCTCAAGGAGCTCCGTGCATGGGCGACTACTCCCGTGATCGTGCTTTCTGTGCGGAACTCCGAGTCGGAAATTATCGCCTGCCTGGACTCCGGGGCGGACGATTACCTTGTCAAGCCGTATCGGTCGGGAGAGTTGCTGGCACGTGTGCGAACGGCTCTCCGGCACCGGCCAACGGTACAAGCGGAGAGTGTGTTCAGGACCGGCGACCTCGTCGTTGACCTTGCGGCACGAACGGTGAAGAAGTCGGATAGTGCCGTCAAGCTGACGGCAACAGAGTACAACCTCCTCGCCCTCTTCGTACGGAACGCGGGGAGGGTACTGACGCACCGTCACATCCTCGAGCAGGTCTGGGGGCCGGCATTTGTCGAACAGACTGAGTACACCCGGGTATACGTCGGTCAGCTTCGGAAAAAGATAGAATCTGATCCGAGCAATCCCAGAATTCTGGTCACAGAGTCAGGCATAGGGTATCGGCTTGAATGTCTGGCCTGAAGAGGCTGCTTCAGCTCACCCGAACAGCAAGACTCCCCCAATCCTTTCAATGCACCAAAGGCCATGGGCCGTCGCTGTCAGCGAAGTGCGACCGGTGGCGTACGACTCGCTCGAACACACAGGACCGCAAACCCAATTTCATCATGATGAGGCATCCCATGCGACCCTCGTCGAGCCCCCATCAAGGTCTTGTGATAGAGGGTTCGGTGTTCTTACGCCATCACGCGATTGGACGATCCAGATATTGGCCCGGGATTCACCCGCGGGGCAGTCTACTCGTGTCGCCGGAAACTCGCGGCTGGAAAAGCACACGAGCCCGGCTTCTGGGCCGGGCTCGCTGCGTAATGGACGTGCCTGCTGGTGCGGGCACAGAGTCGGATGATGGCGTGCGCTCTTCAGCGCGGATAGTTCGACCACCCTTCCGTCGATGAAGATCTCCGGCCGGATTTTCCCTTGCCCGCCGGCTGCCTCCGCCTGCCGCTTCCCTGGCCTTCGCGCCGTTGGGGCCGCTCCTGTCGTTGCGGCTGTTCCTGTCGTTGCGCGTGTTCCGGCCGCTGGGGATGCTCCATGCCGGCATGATGCTTCGGTTGTTCCTGGACGACATGGCCCTTCGGCTGCCCGTCACCGGCGTGCGGCTTCGAGCGTGCGCGACCTTCATGCCGCCCGGAGTGTCGGTCCCCGGCAGCGGGAGTCCGCCTGGACGGACGATGGTCACCACGTGCCGGCGGCTCGCCTGCATGATCGGCGTGCGACGCCTGCGTGGGTGCCCCCGGGTACGGGTCGACCGTGAAGCGCTTCCCGATGAAGCGCTCTATCCTGTGCAGCGGATCCTTCTCTTCCCTGCTCACGAACGTGACAGCATCGCCCGTCGCGCCGGCGCGGCCGGTCCGCCCGATCCGGTGGATGTAGTCCTCCGCGTACTGCGGCACGTCATAGTTGATAACGTGCGAAATTCCGGTGACGTCGATGCCACGGGCGGCAATGTCGGTTGCGACGAGCACGCGGAACTCCCCCCGCTTGAACCCTTCCAACGCTCGTTCGCGCTGGCCCTGAGTTCTGTTCGAGTGGATCGCCACCGCGTTGATCCCCTTGCGTGCCAGCCGGCGGGTGATCTTGTCGGCCCCGTGCTTCGTGCGCGAGAAGACAAGCACGCTGCCCATGCTCTCGGCTTCGAGAGCATGTACGAGCACGTCTGTCTTCAGCTCACGCGGCACAGCGTAGAAATGCTGCTTGACGGTCTCCACGGGGTTGCGGCGTTCGCCGACCTCGACGGTCTGCGGCGACTGCAGGATGTCCCCGGCCAGATCCTTGATGTCCGGAGAAATCGTTGCCGAGAAGAGCAGCGTCTGCCGCTGCTTCGGGACTGCGTCAATGATCTTCTTGACGTCACGGATGAATCCCATGTCGAGCATGCGGTCCGCCTCATCAAGCACAAGAACCTGGACGTGCGAGAGGTCGATCGCCCGCTGGTGAAGGTGATCGAGCAGCCGTCCGGGCGTCGCCACGACGATATCCACCCCCCGGCGAAGTTGCTTGACCTGCGCGTCCATCCCGACGCCGCCATAAATCGAGGCGGTCGTCAACGGGAGGAAGCGGCCATAGGCCGATGCGGCGAGCTGCACCTGCTGGGCAAGCTCGCGGGTCGGCGTGAGAATGAGCGCACGGGGCTTCCGGTGCGTCCCCTGCCGGTTGTCATCAAGTGAGAGCCGGTTGAGGATCGGAAGCACGAACGCCGCTGTCTTTCCCGTCCCCGTCTGCGCGCCAGCGATGAGGTCGCGACCCGCGATCACGTGTCGAATGGCGAGGGTTTGAATCGGCGTCGGCGTTGTGTAGCCGGCTGCCTGCACGCCTTGAAGAACGAGGTCGGAAAGACCTAGTTTGGTAAAACCCATACGATAAGCCTGTAATAAAGTGAAGTGAAGTCCGGCCAAGGTCCGTCCACAACGCGTGGCGGGGCCGTGCTACAATCCGTTCAACGCGCCGTCAGAAGTAAGGCTGGAGTCGTGTCGAAGATGGCGAGGGGGAATCAGTACCACGAGAGGTCGATTCGGCAAGCCGCTGGTTTGCAGTGCCGTAACATAGCGAATCTTACGACCAAACACAAACCGCCTGCCTGACAATCACCACGAACGTCGCCTGCCGCCGCCCCGGCCACCCTTGCTCTGCTTCCGTTGATCGCGAGGACGAGCCTCCGTGATGTCCATCGATTGACCCTTCAACTGGGTCCGGTGCAACCCCGCAATCGCCGCCTCTGCTTCAGATTTGTCAGGCATCTCAACGAACCCGAAACCTTTGGATACGCCGGAGAACTTGTCCTTGGCAAGGCTGACCGACGCGAGCTTGCCGAATGGTTCGAAAAGCGCCCGAAGTTCCGCCTCGGTGACATCACGCGAAAGATTCCCGATAAAGAGATTCACTGTATATCCCTTGATATGTCAACGTTCGAATGAGTACAAACGCCCCCCTTCGATTCTCGGCAATCACGCATCCCCGGGGAAGCGTCTGATATAATGTACGCTAACTTACCGAGGTATCCAAACTCCCGGCATTTCATATTCCCATTACCGCGAAGCAGTTATCAAGTTGAGAAGGATATTGGGCTTCACACCCGCTCAAGCTGAGGATACCGGCGAAAATGCTCCCATCATTCTGTGGCATCCCCTTTGCACTCAGAGCGAGGGACGCCCTGGAAAGCCCCTCACCACACGTGCCCGATCCCATGACCCGAGTCCGCCGCACCCTCATCTTCTCTGTCCTTATCGCCGTCTCCTTCGCCTGCCAGGCGCGCGGTCAAGGATTTCTGCACGCGTCGGGGCAAACCATCCGGGACGGGGCGGGCAACGAGATCCTGCTCCGCGGTATGGGGCTGGGCGGCTGGTTGGTCCCCGAGGGGTACATGCTGCAGACGTCAGGCTTCGCCAACTCTCCAACAGAGATCAATGCCGTCATCGTCGATCTGGTTGGACAGGCAAACGCGGACGAGTTCTGGCGGCGCTATCGCGCAAACTATGTGACGAAAAGGGACGTCGATTCTCTCGCCACCTGGGGGTTCAACTCCATCCGCCTCCCGATGCACTACAATCTCCTCACGCCCAAGGACCAACCCGGCGTCTATCTCGAATCCGGATTCGCATACATCGATTCCCTCCTTGCGTGGTGCAAGGCAAATAGACTGTATCTGATTCTCGATTTGCATTGCGCCCCCGGTGGCCAGAACTCCGGCAACATCAGCGACTACATCCCAGGCGAGCCATCGCTGTGGGAGAGCGAGGCCAACAGGCAGCGAACCGTCGATCTCTGGCGAACCCTCGCCGCACGGTATGCGTCCGACGAGTGGATCGGAGGGTACGACCTCATCAATGAAACCGCATGGGACCTCGGAGCCGGGAACGTCGCGTTGCGCGATCTCATGATCCGGATCACGAACGCCATCCGCGGGGTGGATCCCAACCACATTCTTTTCATCGAAGGCAACTGGTACGCCACCGACTTTAACGGGCTTGCGCCGAAGTGGGACAATAACATGGTGTACAGCTTTCACAAATACTGGAACTCCAACGACTTCTCTTCTATAAGCTATCTCCTGTCGCTGCGGAACGCGCAGAACGTCCCGCTCTGGCTCGGGGAGTCGGGCGAGAACTCCAATCATTGGTTCGCCGAATGCATTGCCCTTGTCGAATCGAACAACATCGGATGGGCCTGGTGGCCACATAAGAAGATCGAATCAATCGCCGGCCCCCTCTCCTCCAGGAAAACCCCCGGATACGATTACCTCCTCAAATACTGGTCGGGACAGGTTTCCCGTCCGACGGTGGGCTATGCAGTTGACGCGCTTTTCGGCCAGGCCGAGAATCTGAAGATCGAGAAGTGCATCTACCAGCATGACGTCATCGACGCCGTCCTTCGGCTGCCGAGCGATACCCGGCGCCTCGCGTACGCGCAGAACGCGATCCCCGGAACCGTCTTTGCCGCGAATTACGACATGGGCATGAACGCCTTCGCCTACAAGGACGTCGATTTCCAGAACCTCGGGAATTCATCCTACAACGCCGGCTGGTCGTACAGAAACGACGGCGTCGACATCGAGAAGTGCTCCGACTATCTGTCGAACGGCTTCAACGTCGGATGGACTGCCGCGGGTGAGTTCCTTACCTACACCGTCGACGTTGCCACGCCCGGCACATATCACCTGGGCCTCCGCGTCGCTGCGGAGCAGGCCGGAGGATCGGCACTCCTGCGGTGGGACGGGGCGGTGATGATGCCCCTGCTCTCGATCCCTGCGACCGGGGGATGGCGGTCGTGGGTCACTGTCAACGCGGGCCTGTTCACCACGACCGCCGGGACGCACGATTTCCGGATGGACTTTGTGCCCGCCGGGTTCAACATCGCATCCATGATCTTTTCGCTGGTGACGGCAGCGGGCAACCCCGCCGGGAGCCTCCCTCTCGCCTTCTCGCTGGGGCAGAATCATCCGAATCCGTTCAACCCGGAAACGACGATCGATTTTCAGATCCCCGCGTCTGGCCGGGTGAAGTTCGTGGTCTTCGACATGCTCGGCCGCGAAGTTGCGACACTCGTGGACGAGGAGCTGGAACCCGGCAACCACACTGTCAGATTCGATGCCCGCCGCCTCGCCAGCGGCGTGTATCTCTATCGGCTCGCTGCCGGTGCGTTCACGCAGACCCGTACGATGCTGTTGATGAGGTAATCCGCACCCCCCCTCGGGTAGGACCCGCATGCGATTCGGCAGGCCATGCAGATAAACAGAATCACGACATTCATACGCTCGTATCCCCACCTGGTTCTCCCTGCCGCCATCCTGTGCGCAATCGAAGTGGCGACGTCGTTCACGCCCGCCTACGAGTACTTCATCGACGAGCTCTACTATATCGCGTGCGCGAAGCGGCTTGCCTTCGGGTACGTGGATCATCCCCCGCTCGCGCCGTTTCTCCTGCGCATCAGCGGCACACTGTTCGGCTATTCGGTGACGGCGCTCAGGATCATCCCGGCCCTTGCAGGCGCAGCCGTCGTTATTCTCACCGGTCTCATGGCGAGGGAGATGGGCGGCAAACGACTGGCGCAAGCACTCGCAGCCATCACGTCGGTCGCCTCTCCCCTGCTCCTGACCTTTTTCAGCTTCTTCTCGGTCAATTCGCTCGAAATCTTCTTCTGGACTGCAGCGCTTTACGCCCTCATCCGTATGATCAACACGGGACAGTCAACGGTCTGGCTCGCCTTCGGCGTGATCTCCGGACTCGCCCTGCTGACGAAGCACACATATGTCCTGCTTGGCGGGGCGGTCATGGTCGCTCTTGCGTTCTCGGACCAGCGTAACCATCTCGCCTCGCGCCAGTTCTGGCAGGGGGCCCTTGTCGCGGCTGCATTGCTGACTCCGAACATCGTCTGGCAGGGCACCCACGGGTTTCCATCCATCGAGTTCTATCGGAACGCGATGCTCTACAAAAACATACCGACTCCCCCGCTCGAGGTGTTCGTCACCCAGATCGTCGTGATGAATCCGATTGCGTTCCCGATCTGGGCGATGGGCGCCTGGTATCTTCTCTTTCACACAGAGGGAAGACGGTACCGACTCGTCGGCCTTGTTTTTGTGATCCTACTCGCCGCGCTGATCGTGTCTCAATCCAGCAGGCCGGACCGCGTAACTGGAATCTACCCCGCCGCCATCGCCGCCGGATGCATCGTCCTCGAACGGCTCTTGGAAGGGCGTCGCCGCTGGATCGCGACCGCACTCGGGGCCGCGCTGGTCGTCTCAGCGCTCGCGCTCGCGCCACTGGCGGTTCCACTTCTTTCCCCTCAGGCATCGGCCGATTACGCAGCAGCGACCGGACTCTTCAAACCGATGGAGCGTGGAGCAGGCAAGGCCTCGGTGCTTCCGCAGCTGCTCGCGGACAGAATCGGCTGGGAACACTTCGCCATCGAGATGGCTGATGCATTCCACTCGCTTCCGACCGACGAACAGGAGCGGACATCAATCTACGTCATGGACTACGGCCACGCCGGGATGCTGGAGCTCCGCAAGGAAGAGCTGGGTCTGCCGGACATCTTCAGCCCGCACAACACATACTGGATGTGGGGACGAAACCAGAAGATCGGATCCACCGTTCTGGCGCTTGTCCTGGACCCAAAAGCCCTGGAAGGGGCATTCAGGGACGTACGGCACGTGAAACAGATTCAGACCCCCCTCACGATGCCCTGGAGGAGCGATATTGGCGTTTTTCTCGCCAGAGAGCCATATGTGGACCTCCAACAGGCCTGGGAACGCGCAAAGCACTACGAGTAGGCCCCTATCGGCTCGCCCAGCCCGCCCCCCGCGACCCGGGGCCGGCACACGGAGGGTGTGACCGGCACCCCGGGAGCAGTTCCTGGAGATTCTTCAGGTCCCCCCTTGATTCGAGCGTCCAGAACAGTATATTGTTTGAATATTTGGCCATGAACGAGACGCGAATCCATACTGTCGGGAGCCCTGCTGCTTCGATCAGCCGCCCTATCAGTGCGTCTGTTCACCTCGTCAGTTTCTTCCTGCTGGTTCTTCTGAGCCTGCTGGCGATTACGGGCCTGCTGCTTCTGCAGAGCTAACCCGACCGCCAGAGGCACACTCGATCACCCCTCACTCTTCACCGGCTTCACCCAGGATCTGAGCTCCTCTGGCGGACGAATACAAGCGTCCAAAAGAATTGGAGCGACATGGAGCACCGAGTCAACGAGCGTTTGCGAAGCGCTGAGATCACGGACGGCGCGGCGCGGAGTCCCAACCGCGCGATGCTGCGAGCCGTCGGTTTCGGCGATGACGATTTCGGCAAGCCGATCGTCGGGGTCGCGAATGCGTACAGCAATCTCACCCCCTGCAATGTCGGACTGAACGTCCTTGCGGACCGCGCGATGGCAGCGCTCCGGGCATCGGGTGCGATGCCGCAGATGTTTGGCACCATCACGGTGAGCGACGGCATCTCGATGGGGACCGAAGGGATGAAGTACTCCCTTGTCTCCCGCGAAGTCATCGCCGATTCCATCGAGACCGTGTGCGGCGCACAGCGTATGGACGGCATCCTCGCGATCGGCGGGTGCGACAAAAACATGCCCGGCGCAATGATCGCCATCGCCCGGCTCAACATCCCGGCCATCTTTGTGTACGGCGGAACGATCAAGCCGGGAACGCTCAATGGCCGCGACCTCACAATCGTCAGCGCGTTCGAGGCGGTCGGACAGTACGGAGCGGGATCGATCACCGAGGAGCAGCTTCTCGAGGTCGAGCGCCACGCCTGCCCCGGCGCCGGATCCTGCGGGGGCATGTATACCGCCAACACGATGTCTTCCGTGATCGAGGCGATGGGCCTCGCGCTCCCCGGCTCGTCCACGATGGCCGCCGAGGACGGGGAGAAGGCCGATAGCGCAGCCGCCTCGGCCAAAGCGCTCGTCAACGCCGTCCGGCACAAGATCCTCCCCCGAACACTCATGACCATGAAGGCGTTCGAGAACGCCATCGCGGTCGTCATGGCGCTCGGCGGATCGACAAATGCCGTCCTCCACCTTCTCGCTATCGCACATGCAGCGGGAGTCAGGCTCACGATCGACGACTTCGAACGCATCCGGAAGAGAGTACCGGTACTGTGCGACTTGAAGCCGTCCGGGCGATTCGTCGTAACCGAGTTCCATCAGGCAGGCGGCGTCCCACAGGTCATGAGGATGCTCTTCGACCACGGCCTCGTTCATGGCGACGCAATGACGATCACCGGACAAACGGTCGCCGAGACGCTCCGGTCAATCCCAACGAATCCTCCGGCGGGGCAGCAGGTGATCCGGCAATGGGCCATGCCGATATACGACCAGGGGCATCTTGCCATCCTCCGTGGGAACCTTGCACCCGAGGGCGCGGTCGCAAAAATCACGGGTGTCAAGAGCCCTCATATGACCGGCCCGGCGCGTGTGTTCGATTCGGAAGAGCGCTGTCTCGACGCCATCCTGTCCGGGTCGATCAAGCCAGGCGATATCCTCGTCATCCGCTACGAAGGCCCCCGCGGAGGCCCGGGCATGCGTGAAATGCTGGCCCCCACGGCCGCTATCATCGGCGCCGGCCTGGGCGACTCGGTCGGTTTGATCACGGACGGTCGGTTCTCCGGCGGAACGTTCGGCCTCGTCGTGGGGCACGTCGCCCCGGAGGCGGCTGTCGGCGGACCCATCGCCCTCATCCGCGAGGGCGATCAGATCACCATTGACGCAGTCTCCTTGAGGCTCGAAGTGCGCCTCACGGACGCCGAGCTGAAGGAGCGGCGGGATCGCTGGGTCCCTCCCGCCCCCCGATATCAGAGCGGGGTTCTGCTCAAGTACGCCCGTGCGGTGTCAAGCAGCAGCACCGGGGCAATCACCGACGGCCCAACCACTATTTCCCCGAACACACAGTAGGAGCAACCATGTCCGCAGACCAAGACACCCACAGTGACGCCGGGCGCCAGGGCGGAAGGAAAATGACAGGGGCGGAGATCTTCGTCCGCAGCCTGATCGAGGAGAAGGTCGAAGTCGTGTTCGGCTATCCCGGAGGAGCGACGATCGGGGTGTACGACGCCCTGCACGACATCTCGGATATCAAGCACGTGCTGACGCGCCACGAGCAGGGCGCCACGCACGCGGCCGAAGGGTACGCGAAGGCTACCGGCAGGCCCGGCGTGGTTCTCGTGACGTCAGGTCCGGGAGCCACCAACACCGTCACCGGCATCGCCGACGCGTACATGGATTCGATCCCGCTCGTCGTCTTCACCGGGCAGGTTCCGCTGCGGCTGATCGGGAACGACGCGTTCCAGGAAGCCGACATCGTCGGGATCACCCGGCCCGTGACGAAGCACAATTATCTCGTACGCGACGTGACCGAGCTTGCGCGCACCATCAAGGAGGCGTTCTACATCGCTACGAGCGGCCGTCCCGGCCCCGTGCTTGTCGACCTCCCCAAGGACGTCATGGCGCAGAAAGCCGTGTTCGAGTACCCCGAGCGCGTCAGCCTCCGGTCCTACACGCCGACGGTCGAGGGGCACGGCAAGCAGATCGTGAAGGCCGCTGAGCTCATCAACAAGGCGAAGCGGCCGGTGCTGTATGTCGGCGGAGGGACGATTCTTTCGAACGCTGCCGCGGAGCTCACCGAACTCGCCCGCAAGCTCAACTGCCCGGTCACGACCACGCTCCACGGCATGGGAGCGTTTCCGGAGACTGACCCGCTTTCGCTCGGCATGCTCGGCATGCACGGGACCTGGTACTCCAACACTGCGGTAAACTACTGCGATGTGCTCATTGCCGTCGGGGCAAGGTTCGACGACCGCGTCACCGGGAACGTCGAGAAGTTTGCCCCCGAGGCGTCCATCGTCCATATCGACGTCGACCCCGCGGCGATCAGCAAGAACGTAGCAGTGGACGTCCCGATCGTTGGCGACGTCCGAAGGATTCTGCCTGAGCTGACCAGCCGGGTCCATCGCCTCCCTACCGAAGACTGGCTGGCGACGATCGATCAATGGAAGCGCGAACATCCTCTCCGGTACTCGGCCGGGGAGCAGATCCGCGCGCAGTACGTCATCCAGAAGCTCGGCGAGCTGACCGGAGGAAACGCCGTGGTCGTCACCGACGTCGGCCAGCATCAGATGTGGGCCGCGCAGTTCTTCACGTGGGTCGCGCCAAGGACGCATATCACCTCGGGCGGGCTCGGGACAATGGGTTTCTCCCTTCCTGCCGCCATGGGCGCTGCGTTCGCGCATGGCCCCCTGCCCGTCATCTCCATCAGCGGGGACGGCGGTTTTCAGATGAATATGCAGGAAATGGCCACGATCGTCGAGCACAAGCTGCCACTGAAGATCATCATCATCAACAACGGGTTCCTCGGGATGGTCCGCCAGTGGCAGGAGCTGTTCTGGCGCGGGCGCTATTCCCAGGTGCAGCTCGCAAACCCCGATTTTGTGAAGCTGGCGGAGGCGTTCGGGTGCCCGGCCAGCCGAGTCACCCGCACGGACGAGGTCGAGGACGCCATCAGGAAGGTGCTCGCGCACACCGAAGGGCCGATCCTCCTCGAGTGCCGCGTCGCGAAAGAAGACAATGTCTACCCCATGATCCCCGCGGGACAATCGGTCGAGGAGATGCTCGACACGCCCGAACCCGGCCCTGCCGACTCGGGCGCGGCCACGGAACCTCAACAACTCATCGTCCTGCACAAGGGCGGCACTCCAGGAACCTCAACATCGAAGCAGAGCCATGACTCAGTCCCCTCCCCTGCAAAGTAAGCGCTCATTGCCACCGCCGGCCGAGCGCGAGAAACGCCACACCATCTCGCTCCTCGTCGAGAACAAATTCGGCGCCTTTACGCGCATCACCGGATTGTTCGCGGCCAAGGGCTACAACATCGACAGCCTGTCGGTCGGCCCGACCGAGGACGAATCGATCTCGCGCATGACGATCGTAACGCGCGGCGACGACCAGATCATCGAGCAGATCATCAAGCAGTTGAACAAAGTGATCGACACGATCAAGGTCGTGGATCTGACGTTCGACAGCTTTGTGGACCGGGAGCTGGTGCTCGTGAAGGTCAGCTCGACCGCCGAAACGCGCCCGGAGATCATGCAAATCGCCGAAATCTTCCGTGCGAAGGTGGTGGACATCAGTCCGCGGACGCTCACGCTCGAAGCCACGGGGAGCCAGCAAAAGGTAGACGCGATCATCAAGATGCTGAAGCCGTTTGCGATCCGCGAGCTGGCGCGCACCGGACGCGTCGCCCTGAAACGGGAATTCCACGGAGAGGTCTGAGCATGATTGTCGTCATGAAACCGGGAGCCAGCGAGGCGCAGATCGACCACGTCCTCACCGCCGTGCGCGCGCTCGGTTATGAAATCCATCAAATCCGCGGTGAACAGCGCACCGTGGTTGCCTGCGTCGGGGACGAGCGGGGCAAGTGGCGTCTGCAGTCGCTGGAAGTCATCGACGGTGTCGAAAACGTGGTGCCGATTCTCAAGCCGTACAAGCTCGCCGGCACGGAGTGGAAGCGCGAACGGACCACGATGCGGGTCACGTCCAGGGACAGCTCGATCCCCCCTCTCACGATCGGGAACAACCACATCGTTGTCATGGCCGGGCCGTGCTCGGTGGAAGGGCGCGAGCAGATCCTGGAAACCGCCAGGACCGTCCGCGCGGCGGGGGCGCGCATCCTGCGGGGAGGGGCGTACAAGCCTCGTTCCTCGCCGTACAGCTTCCAGGGACTTGCCGAGGAGGGGCTTCGACTCCTGGCGGAGGCAAGAGAACAGACAGGACTTTACGTCATCACCGAAGTCATCACGCCCACGGACGTACCGATGGTCGCGGACTACGCCGACATCCTGCAGATTGGCGCCCGGAACATGCAGAATTTCGCCCTGCTGAAGGAGGTCGGGAAGGTACGGCGGCCCGTCATGCTGAAACGTGGCATGGCGAGCACGCTCAGAGACCTCCTCATGTCGGCCGAGTACATCATGTCGCAAGGGAACTACGACGTCATCCTGTGCGAGCGAGGAATCCGGACGTTCGAGGACTACACCCGCAATACGTGCGACCTGTCGGCGGTTCCGGCGCTCCACGAGCTCAGCCACCTCCCCGTGATCGTCGATCCGAGCCACGGAACCGGACTGCGGTCGCTCGTGGTCCCGATCGCGAAGGCCGCGATCGCGGCGGGGGCCGAGGGCCTCATGGTGGAGGTGCATCACCATCCGGAAGAGGCGTTCTCCGACGGCGCCCAGTCGCTGGTGCCGTCGCAGTTCGAAGAGTTGATGTCGTGGGTCCGCAAGCTGGCGGCCCTCGAAGGCAAGTCAGTCTAATGCCCCGCCGACTGATTGACCTTTCACAGCAAGGGGCGTAGTGCCCGTTCCAACGACGAAGGTTATGCGAAATCGCAACGTGATTTCGTTGGAACGGCACGAGTAACACAAGGAGGAACCGTGGGCCAGATCGTCCAGATCTTCGATACGACGCTGCGCGACGGCGAGCAGTCGCCCGGGTGCAGCATGAACCGCGAGGAAAAACTCCGGATGGCCCAGCAGCTGGAGCGATTGCGCGTGGACGTCATCGAGGCCGGCTTTCCGATTGCGTCGGACGGCGACTTCGAGGGAGTGCAGGCCATCGCCCGGACTGTCAGGGGGTGCACCGTTGCTGGCCTCGCGCGCGCCGTCAGGGCCGACATCGATCGGGCGTGGCAAGCGCTGCGGGATGCGGAACACCCGCGCATCCACACGTTCATCGCGACGTCCGACATTCACATGACGCACAAGCTTCACAAGTCCCGCGCCCAGGTCCTGGCCGATGCGGTAGACGCCGTGCGGTACGCCCGCTCACTCTGTCCGGACGTGGAGTTTTCGTGTGAAGATGCGTCGCGCTCGGACATCGACTTCCTGTGCGAGATCGCCGAGGCGGCCATCGCGGCCGGAGCCACGGTCATCAATCTTCCCGATACGGTCGGCTACGCGCTCCCCGCAGAGTACGGCGAAATGTTCGCGTCGATACGGAAGCGGGTGAAGAACGTCGAGCGCGCAGTCCTCAGCGCGCACTGCCACAATGACCTCGGGCTTGCAGTTGCGAATTCCGTCGCGGCCATCGAGGCCGGAGCGCGGCAGGTCGAGTGCACGGTGAACGGAATCGGGGAACGCGCGGGCAATGCAGCGCTCGAAGAGCTCGTGATGGCAATCGCGACGCGAACGGAATACCTCCACGTTGTGACCGGCGTGCACACCGAGGAGATCTACCGTGCGAGCAAACTCCTCAGCACCCTCACCGGCATGCTCGTCCAGCGCAACAAAGCCATCGTCGGCGCGAACGCGTTCGCGCACGAAGCTGGCATCCATCAGGACGGCGTCCTCAAAAGCGCGATCACCTACGAGATCATGACGCCGCAATCCGTGGGCATCCGGCACAGCACGCTTGTGCTCGGCAAGCATTCGGGACGCCACGCGCTCAAGGCGCGCTTCGCCGAGCTGGGGTATGACCTGACACAGGAAGACCTCGAGCGGTCCTATAAGGCGTTCTGCGCACTCGCAGATCAGAAAAAGGAAGTGTATGACGAGGAGCTGATCGCCATCCTGGATGACCAGGATACGCCCGCCAGCGAGGTGTACCACCTGGAAGGATTCCACGTGAGCACCGGAACTTCCCTCCGACCTACCGCGACTGTCGAGCTCCGGCAGGGAGACCAGCGATTCATCGACTCCGCGACCGGAGACGGGCCGGTGGACGCCGCGTACCGGGCCATCGAGCGCATCACGGGAACCATGGGGAAGCTGACCGAGTACTCGCTGAAATCGGTCAGCCTCGGCCACGACACGGTGGGAGAAGCGTTCATCCGGGTCGAGATCGACGGCGTGCTCTATAACGGGCGCGCCGCAAGCACGGACATCGTCACCGGAAGCGTGATGGCCTACCTGGGAGCCCTCAACCGGGCGCTCGCCTCGCAACAGTCGCGCCTCCGCCGCCGCCAGCCAGTCACCGAGGAGGCGTAGCGTGGCCGGGCGGACGCTTCTCGATCGCATCTGGGACGCCCATTGCGTCCTTCAGGAGCCCGGCGCGCCGGCGCTGCTGTATATCGACCTCCATCTCGTTCACGAGGTGACGTCGCCGCAGGCGTTCTCCGTCCTGCGCGAGCGCGGATTGCGTGTCCGCCACCCAGAATGGACAGTCGCGACCGTCGACCACAGCATCCCCACCGACCCCGGCGGGATTGCATCGGCCGACCCGATGGCGGCAGAGCAGATTCGGACACTGGAACGGAACGCCCGAGACTTCGGGATCACCCTGTACGGTGACGGCGACGACCGGCGTGGCATCGTGCATGTCATCGGTCCCGAACTCGGGCTGACGCATCCTGGCATGACCATCGTCTGTGGCGACAGCCACACGGCGACGCATGGCGCATTCGGCGCCCTCGCGTTCGGCATCGGGACGACGGAGGTCGGACACGTGCTCGCGACACAATGCTTGTTGCAGCGGAAGCCGAAAACCTACCAGGTGCGCATCGACGGCCGGCTCGCAGACGGTGTGACCGCGAAAGACGTCATTCTCAAGCTCCTCGCTACCATCGGCGTGGGTGGCGGGACAGGCTCGGTCTTCCAATACACCGGTTCCGCGATCCAGAGCATGACCATGGAAGAGCGGATGACAATCTGCAATATGTCGATCGAAGGCGGCGCGCGCGCGGGAATGATCGCGCCGGACGACGTCACATTCGAGTACCTCGCCGGCAGGCCGCACGCGCCCCGCGGGGCGGCATTCGACGCATCGGTCGCCCGGTGGCGAGCGCTGAAAACCGATGAGGGCGCGACGTACGACTCCTCTGTCTCACTGGACGCCTCCGCGATCGAACCCATGATCACATACGGCACAAACCCCGGCATGGGCATGCCCATCACCGCGTCGGTTCCGGATCCGGGGCATTTCCGTGACGCCTCGCAAAAGCGCTCCTTTGAGCAGGCGCTCGGATACATGGGGCTCACCCCGGGCAAGCCTCTTCTCGGCCACAAAGTGGATGTGGTGTTCATCGGAAGCTGCACGAACTCGCGTCTCTCCGACCTCCGGCAGGCTGCATCTGTCATGCGCGGTCGGAAAGTCCCGGAAAGCGTGCGCGTCCTCGTCGTTCCAGGGTCGTACGGAGTGAAACGCGCCGCCGAGGCAGAAGGGCTGGACACGGTGTTTCTAAATGCCGGGGCGGAATGGCGCGAGCCCGGCTGTTCCATGTGCATCGCCATGAACGGAGACCGGCTCGCGCAGGGACAGTACGCCGTCAGCACGAGCAATAGAAACTTCGAAGGGCGCCAGGGGCCCGGCGGGCGCACGTTCCTCGCATCGCCGCTTACCGCCGCCGCGGCGGCAGTCACCGGCACCATCACAGATGTGCGATCCATGATTCTTCATTCCTGAGCGACCATGACTTCGTTTTCAGTGGTGACATCCCGCGCCGTCTCGCTCCCGCTCGACGACATCGACACGGACCAGGTCATCCCGGCGCGATTCCTGACGGCTACGACGCGTGAAGGCTTGGGCCGGCACCTGTTCTCCGACCTCAAGAAGAGAGAGGGCTTCCCGCTGAATAGCCCCGATGCTCGAGGCGCGGCAATCCTCATCGCCGGCGACAACTTCGGGTGCGGGTCCTCGAGGGAACATGCATCCTGGGCGCTGGCGGATTTCGGATTCCGGGTGGTCGTGAGCAGCTCCTTTGCCGACATCTTCCGGTCCAACGCGATGAAAAACGGCATCCTCCCTGTCGCCGTCGACGCCGCAACGCTTGGAACGCTGCACAGCCTCGTCGTGAACGCACCGGACACCCAGGTGACGGTCGACCTCGAGCGGCAGTCGATATCGTGGCCGGGCGGTTCCCAGGAGTTCGCCATCGACGCATTTGCCCGGCAGTGCCTCCTCCACGGCGTTGACGAGCTGGGATATCTGCTCCGCCATGAGGGGAATATCACGATGTTTGAAGCGCACCGCGCCCGCGGAGGAGCATCATGAACGCGCGCATCGTTCTGCTGCCGGGAGACGGAGTGGGTCCCGAGGTCGTCGGGGCGGCACGGCTCGTCCTCGAGCATGTCGCTGACTCCGGAGGCCACCGATTCGCGTTCGAAGAGCACCCGGTCGGCGGTGCTTCGATCGAGAGACACGGGATCCCCCTGACCGATGCGACCCTCGATGCGTGCCGGGGCAGCGACGGCATACTCCTCGGCGCAGTCGGCGGGCCGCAATGGGAAGGCCTCGCACCTCACATCCGGCCTGAGCAGGGACTGTTGAGACTGAGAAAAGAGCTGCATTTGTATGCGAATCTCCGGCCGGTCCAGGTCGTACAGGGAGGTTTCGCGGGCTCGCCGTTCAAGGCCGGGCATTGTGACGGTGTCGATATTGTCGTCGTGAGGGAATTGACCGGCGGAATCTACTTCGGCCGCCCCCGGTTCCGGGAGCAGGTCAACGGGAAGATCCGGGCGGTCGATACGATGGAATACACCGACGTGGAGATCGCCCGCGTCGTCAGACTCGCCTGTGTGCTCGCGTCCGGGCGCAAGGGAAAGGTGACATCGGTCGATAAGGCCAACGTCCTCGAGACCTCCCGCCTCTGGCGGGAGACCGCAACGCGCGTCGCGAAGGAATTCCCCCGGGTCGCCCTGGAGCACATGCTCGTGGATTCCGCGGCAATGCGGCTCGTGACCTCGCCGCGGCAGTTTGACGTCATCGTCACGGAAAACATGTTCGGCGATATCCTGACGGACGAAGCCGGAGTCCTTGTTGGCTCCCTCGGCATGCTGCCCTCGGCGTCGCTCGGGGAGGCCGGCCCTGGCCTCTACGAACCTGTGCACGGCTCCGCGCCCGACATCGCAGGGCGGGGCACCGCCAATCCCGTCGGAGCGATCCTGAGCGCTGCCATGATGTTGAGGCACTCACTCCGGTTGCCGGAGGAGGCGCACACGGTGGAGCATGCGGTGGAGCAGGCCCTTGCCGGAGGACGCACAACAGCGGACCTCGGCGGCAGCCTGACCACCGCGGCAATGACCGACGCAATTCTTGATACGCTTGAGACACTGAAAGGAGCCTAACGATGGGCATGCAGTCACGGTTTGTGTGGATGGACGGCAACCTTGTCGAATACGAGCGCGCGACCGTCCATTTTCTGACCCCGGCCCTTCACTACGGCGCAGCGGTCTTCGAAGGCATCCGGTCGTATGCGACGGCGGACGGGCCTGCCGTTTTCAGGCTTCGCGAACACACCCAGCGCCTCCTGCAATCCGCACACATTTTCGGATTCCGGCAGCTCCCCTATTCACCCGACGATGTCCACGACGCCGTCCTGGAGACAGTGGCTGCCAACGGATATTCCGAATGCTACATCAGACCGCTCCTCTACCTTTCGGGAGGCGGCTGGAATTTGAACGTGGACGGAGGCCGGCCATCGCTGGGCATCGCCGTCTGGGAGTGGGGTAACTACCTCGGCGAGGAAGCCCTGGCGCGGGGCGTGCGTGCCAACATCTCCTCGTTCACGCGCCATCACCCGAACGTCATGATGACGAAAGCGAAGATCTCCGGGAACTATGCAAACAGCTTTCTCGCCAAGACCGAGTCGGTACGGCTGGGCTTCGAGGAAGCCATCATGCTCGACCCCGAGGGATACGTCGCGGAGTGCACGGGCGAGAACCTCTTCGCCGTCAAAAACGGCCGGATCATCACGCCGGACCTTGCACCGGTTCTTGACGGAATCACCAGGGATGCGATCATGACGCTCGCGGCGGATCGCGGCATCGAGGTTGTCGAGAAACCGATTTCGCGCGACCAGCTGTACGCGGCCGACGAGGTGTTCGTCGTCGGGACCGCCGCCGAATGCATCGGGCTCCGGGAGATCGATTTCCGGGTGATCGGCAACGGGGCAACGGGCCCGATCACCAAACGGCTCCAGCAGGATTTCCATGATGTCGTACGTGGGCGCCACGCCCGCTCGGCACAATGGCTTTCTCCCGTCAACCGCGAGACAGCGTACGGACATCCCGTCCGTGTCGCCTGAGATAGTCAACGGATTTCAACTACAGAAAGAAGGATTCGCATACCAATGGCACTGATTGATTTCGGCGGAGTCACAGAAGAGGTCGTCACGCGGGAGGAATTTCCGCTCGACCGGGCACGCAAAGTCCTCGAGAAGGAAGTGGTGGGCATCCTGGGCTACGGCCCGCAGGGGCAGGGGCAATCGCTGAACCTGCGGGATAACGGCGTGAAAGTAATTATCGGCCAGCGCAAGGGCGGCTCAGGGTGGGATGCCGCAGTGGCCGACGGCTGGGTGCCCGGACAGTCGCTCTTTCCGGAGATCGGCGACGTCGCGGACCGCGCGACGATGATCGAGTATCTCCTCTCGGACGCGGGGCAACGCGAACAGTGGCCCGTGCTCGCCGCATGCCTCAAGAAGGGGCAGGCGCTGGTCTTCTCGCACGGATTCTCCGTCGTCTTCCGTGACCAGACCGGCGTCGTGCCGCCCAGGGATGTGGACGTGGTACTGGTGGCCCCCAAGGGCGCCGGAAGAACGGTCCGCTCCAACTTCATCGCCGGGAGCGGGATCAACTCCAGCTTCGCCGTCCACCAGGATGCGACCGGGCGGGCGAGAGAACGCATTGTCGCCCTCGGGATCGCGATCGGCTCGGGCTACCTCTTCCCCACGACGTTCGAGAACGAAGTGCACAGCGATCTCACCGGCGAGCGCGGGGTACTCCTGGGCGCGATCGCGGGCCTGATGAAAGCCCAGTACGAGACGTTGCGCGCGATGGGTCACTCACCGAGCGAGGCATTCAACGAGACTGTCGAGGAGGCGACGCAGAGCCTCTATCCGCTGATGGGCCAGAAAGGCGTCGACTGGATGATCTCGTCGTGCAGCACGACCGCCCAGCGCGGCGCGCTGGATTGGTCGAAGCGGTTTGAAAAGGCAACGAAGCCGCTCTTCGAGCAGCTGTATAAGGATGTCCGGGCGGGAGTGGAGACCAGGCGGGTTCTTGACACCTGCGGCGCAAAGGACTACCGCCAGAAGCTCGAGACTGAGCTCGATGAATGGCGGGATTCTGAGATGTGGCGGGCCGGCGCCGCGGTGCGTTCCCTCAGGCCCGAAAACTGGAAGAAGAAGTAGCCCTGCAGCACGCTGCAGCACGTGTGCGTCACCTAGGTGACGCACACGTATTATGTAATCCAGAACGAGAAAACCCCGGCATATGTCGGGGTTTCTGTTTGTTGCAGGGTTTTCAAACGCACACGAAACGCACACGTGCGTCACCTAGGTGACGCACTTGTATTATGTAAAGTATAGGCTGGGGCTGAGATCGCGTGTCTAGGCTTCGGTGAGGAGCGCCTGCCGGGCCTGCTCCAGGGCTTTCTTGCGCTCAGGCGAGACCGCCGGCGGCTTGAGCTTCATCTGCCGGATCGTGGTGGTGATGATATCCGCAGCAACCGCCCTGGTCACGAGTTTGTGGTCTGCCGGGAGGATATACCACGGCGCCCACTTCGTGCTGGTCGCAGAGATTGCGGCCTCATAGGCACGCATGTACTCCTTCCAGTGCTTCCGTTCGGCAACGTCCGCCTCCGAGAACTTCCAGTTCTTCTCCGGATTGTCCAGCCGCTCGAGGAACCTCTTCTTCTGCTCCCCCCTGGAGACATTCAGGAAGAACTTGATGATGACCGTCCCGTTCCTCGCGAGGTGATGCTCGAAGGCGTTGATGTCGTCGTACCGCTTCCTCCAAAACTTCCCGTTCCGCTTCCCGGGCGGGAGGCGCTGCCGCTCAAGCAGCTCGGGGTGCACTCGGACGACCAGGACCTCCTCGTAGTACGACCTGTTGAAGATCCCGATGCGCCCGCGTTCCGGAAGTGACTTCATGCATCGCCACAGAAAATTGTGGTCGAGTTCTTCGTCTGACGGTTTCTTGAAGCTGAAGACCTGGCACCCCTGCGGGTTGACGCCCGACATGACATGCTCGATCAGGCCGTCCTTCCCGGCGGCATCCATCGCCTGGACAATAATCAGGACGGAGTACTGATCGTTGGCGTACAATAGTTCCTGCGTCTTCGCAAGCTCCTCGATATTCTCCCTGAGGATCTTCTTTGCGACGTCCTTGAGCTCGTCCTTTCCAAGCTGCTTCATCTCTTTCGTCCCGGTCCAGGCGGGGTCATGGTCCTTCAGCCGGACAGGGGTTCCCGGCTTGACGCGGAGCAGAGCGATCGTTTCTTCCTTGATCATCGAGATGGCTCCCACCTATGCATCACTTCTGTTCCGGACGCTCCTGCTCCGGCAGTTCCTCTTCCACCCGGGTTTCCACGGGATCCTCCGGCAACTCCGCTTTCCACGCCACCCAGTCGGTCCACCCCCCGCCGAACGCACGGTACAGCCCTACAACTGTCTGCAGGAGATTAGCCTGGGTTTGCGCAAACCCGAGTTCAGTATCGAAGAGCGACCGCTCGGCGTCCAAAACCTCCAGATAGCTCGTGACCCCTTCGCGGTATCTCATCTGGGAGAGCCGCTCGTACGTGCGCAAGGCCGCGACCTGCATGGCCACCGCATCCTTCTCTTCCTGGGTTCGGCTCCGCGACACCAGTGCGTCCTCGGCGTCGGCAAAGGCATTCTGCACGTTGCGAACATATTCTTGCAGTGTCTGGCGTTGAATCGCTTCCGCGGCTGACACCTGCCCGGATATCTCACCCCAGTGGAAGATCGGCTGGAGGATGCCCCCTCCGACATTCCAGATCTGGGCACCCGGGGTGAAGAGATTGGAGAGCGCCGTACTCGCCGTCCCGAACAGGCCCGTCAGAGAGATGGACGGGAAGTACAGTGATTTCGCTACGCCTATCCGCGCGTTTGCCGCCCGCAACTGTTCTTCGGCCTGGCGCACGTCGGGTCTCTGCTCGAGCAGTTCCGAGGGGAGATTCTCGGGAACCCGGGGCATCTGGAGGCTGTCGAGTACCGAGCCTCTAGGTATCGCACCCGGATTACGCCCGAGGAGGATGCTCAGCGCATTCTCCTGAAACACGATGGACCGCTCGAGGGCCGGGATACGTGAGCGCGCGATCCAGTACTGCGACTCGATCTGGACCATTTCCAGCTCGGAGACGTCCCCCTGCGCGGACCGCTGCTGGAAGAGGCTGAGGGATCTCTCACGGCTGGCCAGCGTCCGGTACGCAACGTCGAGCTGCTTGTCCAGTGCGAGCAGCTGTATGTAGGAGTCGACCACCAGCCCGACAACGCTCACCGTGACCGCCCGCCGAGCCTCTTCTGCTGCAAGCAGGTCAGCCCTGGCAGCCTCAGTGGCACGCCGCACCTTCCCCCAGAGGTCGATCTCCCAGGTAGCTGAGACGCTCACATCGAATTGGTTGATCGTCGGACGATCCTCCTGACCCTGGGGTGTCAGCCGGATTCGCCCCCGCGACGCCCCTGCACCGGCGTCAATCTTCGGGAAGAAATCCGACTTCGCGACGCCGTAGAGACCCATGTACTGTTCGACGCGGGCGGCTGCGATCCTGACATCCGCGTTGTTTTGAAGGGTCGTTTCCACCAGGGCGGTCAGGACCGTGTCCCCGAAACCTTCCCACCATGACGTGTCGGCTGCCGTGACCGTGGACGAATCAACCATGAAACTGCTGTCCGCATACTGCCAGCCCTGGGGTGCTTCCGTCTCCGGGCGCTGGTAGTCCGGACCGACGGAGCATCCTCCAACGAGGACGGCGGCGACCACAACGATCCAGTTCTTCATCAGTGGTGCCCTCCTCCCGTTGGTGCGGAGCTGGGTGCAGGCGACGCGTTCGATGGCTTCTTGCCACCCATGTATTTTTCCACCATGACGTATAGCATCGGGACAAAGAAGATAGCGAGCGAAGTGGCGACGAGCAGACCGGAGAACACGGCCAGCCCCATGACCTTCCTCGATTCCGCACCCGCCCCGGCGGCCCGAACCAGCGGAACTACACCGAGAATGAACGCGAAGGAGGTCATAAGAATAGGACGCAGTCTCAGCTTCGCCGCCTCCATTGCGGCTTCCACCGGATCAACTCCCTGCTCACGCTTCATCTTCGCAAACTCCACGATCAGAATGGCGTTCTTGGCCGCGAGCCCGATGAGCGTCACGAACCCGATCTGGGCGAACACGTTGTTGACATAGCTGTCGCTGAAGAACCGGCCAAGAAAGAGGCCGAGCATCGCGCCGAAGACCGCGAACGGGATCCCAAGGAGCACGCTGGTCGGAAGCGACCAACTTTCATACTGGGCGGCCAGGATCAGGAAGACCAGAACGAGCGCGAACACGAATACGATCGCCCCCTGCCCGGCGGACTTGACTTCCTGGTACGACATATTGGACCAGTCATATGACCACCCCGTGGGAAGGGTCTCTGCGGCAACCTCCTTCAAGGCCTCCAGCGCCTGGGCGGAGCTGAACCCCTGAGCCGGCGTGCCTGTGATTTCCGCCGATCGGGCAAGGTTAAACCGGTTTGTGTAGTCGGGTCCGACGACCGGACTCGTCGACACCAACGAGTTCAGCGGGACCATGGATCCAGTAGAATTCCTGACATAGAATTGCCCCAGATCCCAGGCCTCGTCGCGGTATTCCCCCTCCGCCGAGAGGTAGACCTTGTAGACCCGGCCGAAGCGGTTGAAGTCGTTGATGTAGTTGGCTCCGAGGAGGGAACCGAGCGTGGTGTTCAGGTCGGCGAGCGAGACTCCCTGCTTGAGCGCCTTGTCCCTATCGATGTTGGCGAACACCTGGGGGACGCTCGCCCTGTACACCGAGGCGACTCTTCCGATCTCGGGTCGCTGCCGCGCCGCAGCAATGAATCGCTCCGTCTGGACGGCAAGTTCCTGTGGGGTGTTTCCGCTCCGGTCCTGGAGCATGAACGTGAACCCGGCGCCGGTCCCGAGGCCCGGGATCGCAGGAGGCCCGAAGGCAGCCACGACTGCTTCAGGGATTTCCGCGGCGAACCGTTGATTCAGACTCCTCACGACCGCGAATGCATGCTCGCCTGCGTCGGTACGTTCCTCCCACGACTTCATTGACACGAAGAAGAAGCCGACATTCGGGGTGGCGACACCGCTGAGGAGGCTGTATCCGGCGATCGTAACCGCATCCTCGATACCGGGCGTGCTTCCGAGGATCGATTCGACCTTCCGGCACACCTCGTCCGTACGCTGGAGAGAGCTCGCGTCGGGCAGCATCACGTTCACAAGAAAGTACCCGTTGTCTTCTTCCGGGACGAAACCGCCAGGCACGCTCCCGAACAACAGGACCGTCACCACGAGGACCACGCCAATCATCGCGAGGCTTCTGAACATCTTTCGGATGACGATACTGGTCAAGCTGAGGTATCCGCCGGTGAACTTATCGAAGACCTTGTTGAACCAGCGGTAGAACGGCTCCAGGAGTGACTTCTTCCCGCCTTTAGGCTTTAGCAGCAATGCCGCCAGGGCGGGGCTGAGTGTCAGCGCGTTCATCGCCGAAAACAGAACGGAGATCGCGATGGTCATCGCAAACTGCTGATAGAGCCTCCCCGTAATGCCGCCCAGAAACGCGACCGGGACAAACACGGCCGCCAGTATCAGCGCGATGGCCACGACGGGCCCCGACACTTCCTCCATCGCCTTCAGGGTTGCGTCCCTCGGCGAGAGCCCCTGCTCGATGTGGTGCATGACCGCCTCGACAACCACGATGGCGTCGTCCACCACGATCCCGATAGCGAGCACCATTCCCAGAAGCGAGAGGGTGTTGATGGTGAAGCCGAGGAGCGGGAAAATGATGAACGTCGCGACCAGTGACACGGGGACCGTCACAAGAGGAATCAGCGTCGCGCGCCAGTTCTGAAGGAACAAGAACACAACCAGAATGACCAGCAGGATCGCTTCAAACAACGTACTGATGATTTCGCTGATACCCTCTTCGATTGCAAGGGTCGTGTCCAGCGAAATCTTGTAAACAACGTCCGGCGGGAAGTTCGAAGCCAGCATTTCCATCTGCTTCTTGACTGTTGTCGCAACCTCGATCGCGTTCGAGCCTGGCAGCTGGTACAGGGCGACGACAGCGGCGGGCTTTCCGTTGTTCCGGCCGATCTGATTGTACAGCAGGGTCCCCAGCTCGATCCGTGCCACATCGCGGAGGCGGACCTGGGATCCATCAGGGTTCGTCCTGACTACAATGCGTCCGAATTCCTCCTCGTTGAGCAGTCGGCCCTGCGTCCGCACGGTGTATGTGAAGTCGGTGCCCTGGGGAGCGGGCGGGCCGCCAATCTGTCCTGCTGGCGCCACGACGTTCTGGTCCTGAACGGCTTTGACGAGATCCGGAACGGTCAGACCCAGTTTCGCGAGCACGTCGGGCTTGACCCAAATGCGCATCGCATAGTCGCTGCCGCCGAAGAGCGTAATGTCGCCAACGCCGCGCGTCCTTTTGAGCTCGTCGTTGATGTTGATGGCCGCGTAGTTGCTCAGGAAGTTGTTGTCGTAGGTTCCGTTAGGCGACGTGAGCGTCACCACCATAAGCGGAAACGCGAGCGATTTCTTGACGTTCACGCCGTAGGTCTTCACCGAGGCCGGCAGGGACGCCGTCGCCTGGGAAACGCGGTTCTGGGCGAGGACGTTGGACATGTCCAGGTCCGAACCGACCTCAAACGAGACCTGGAGGGTCATTGTGCCGTCACCACCGTTGATCGACTTCATGTAGATCATGTTCTCGACGCCGTTGACCTGTTGCTCAATCGGCGTGGCCACAGACTGCTCGACGTCGACAGCAGAAGCGCCGACATACGTCGTCGTCACGTTGATCATCGGCGGGACGATTTCGGGGAACTGGGCGATCGGCAGGCCCTGCATGACCACGAACCCGACAAGGACCAGCACGATCGACATCACCATTGCCACAATCGGCCGGTTGACAAAGAAACGAGCCATAGCTCAGCGCCCTCCGGCCGGCGCAGGCGCCGGAACCAGTGAGTCGGCAGGGATCATTACCGGATCAACAATCATTTCCGGTCGGACGCGTTGGGTCCCTTCGACGATGACCTTCTCACCCTCCGATACGCCTTCGAACACCACCCTGAACCCGTCGACCACGGGGCCTGCGTTGAGCCTCCTGAACTGCGCTTTGTTCTCTGGACCGACCACATAGACCGTGGGCTGCCCTTGAATTTCCATGATCGCCCGGGCCGGGACCACGACCACATCATTCATCTGGTCAAAGATGGCCCGAACACGCGCGAACTGCCCGGGACGAAGGACCTTCCCTGAGTTTAAGAATGCCGCCTCAAGCCGGAGCGTGCCTGTCGCGGGATCAACGTTGCGCTCGATGTACAGGGCCCTCCCCTTGTTCGGGAAAACAGAGCCGTCGGCGAGGACCAATTCGAAATCGGTGCCGGGCTCTTTGACGCCTGCCGCCTGCCGCTCCTTGTACCGGCGGAAGAAGTCCAGATATTCCTGCTCGGAGATGGAGAACTTGACCCGGATGGTGTCAACCCTGGAGATTGTATTCAGAATAATCACATTGGGTGCCCGTCCGACGAAGTCGCCGATGCGGGCCGAAGAGATCCCGATCAAGCCCGAGATCGGCGCGCGCACGGTGGCGTATCCGAGATTGATCTGCGCGACGTTCAACTCCGCCTGTGCGGCTTCCAGCTCGCTCTGCCGGGCCCCGTAATCCGCCTCCGCACGCTCGAGATCTCGCTTGCTGACCGCACCGGCCTCCGCAAGCGGGCGATACCGATCGACGTCCGACTTGGATTGAACCAGCATGGTCCTCACCTGCGCCACCCTCGCCTTTCCTTCAGCAACCGCCTGCAGCAGCTCGCTCTGATCGATCGTATACAGAAGGGCCCCCTCCTTCACCTCCGTCCCTTCGCTGAAATGAATCCCCTGGAGCCAGCCGGCAACCCTCGCTCGGAGCTCGATGTCCACGATTCCATACGTCTGGCCAACCCATTCCCGGTAGACCGGAAGATCCTTCTTGACGGCCTCGGCGACTCTGACTTGCAGAGGTGGTGGCGGCGGCGCCTCCTGCTTGGAGCAGCCCGAGATCATCATGAGGGTGCAGGTCAGAGCGGCGGCAAACGCTGCAGCGCGAAATGTGCGAACGGGTGGGTACACGAGACAACCTCCTATTGAAGGCAGAACCAGTAGGAAAGCAGGACAGCGAGGCTGGGCACCGGTTCAAATAAGGTCTGAGGAGTGATCACCGCCTTCGCCGCCCGGCCTGACTGTGGCACGCGGAATATACTTACAATCGATATCCATTTCAACAGCGTGCACCGCTCCCCGCAGCTTCTTCGCACGGCCGGTTGCTTCTTCGCGCGCCACATTGTATGATAGCTGAGAGGTCGTTTTTTCCTTCTTCTTTTACCGATTTCTTTCTTCCGTCCCCCCATGGATATTACTGCCCAGGCGCGCATTCTCACCCTCGCCCTTTTCCTCGGTCTGCAGGCAGCCCCGTCAGCATCCGAAGTCCTGCAGGCGCGCGAAACGGCATCGGTCTCCTCCCCCGACGGCAAGCTGCAGGTCACACTGTACGTGGCTCCGGTGCTCTCTTACACCGTCAGATACGCAGGAGAAAACCTGATTCTGACCTCACCCCTGGGTCTCGAGTTCGCAGATCAGCCGCCCCTGGGTCCGAACCTGACGATCCGCCAGAAGGAGACAATGGGAATCGAGGACACCTATGCTCCGGAGTGGGGGCCTCAGAAGAAAGTCGACGACCGGGGGAATGAACTGACGGTGACGCTCGCAGAATCCTCGGTGCCGGGGCGATCCTTCCGTCTCATCGTGAGGGCGTACAACAACGGAGTTGCATTTCGATACGTGCTCCCCCGTCAGGCGGCGATGGAATCATTCACCATCACGAGAGAGCTGACCGGTTTTCGTCCTGACGGGAACCCGCGCTGCTGGGCTGCAGACTTTGAGAGCTTTCACTCGCATCAGGAAGCTTCGTACCCCTCAAGGAAATGGGAGGAGATGGTCGCGGGCCCGACCTGGGGCGTCCCTGTGGTCATGCAATTGGACGACTCTGTTTTCGCGGCGATCACGGAAGCGCATCTGCAGAACTGGGCGGGAATGTACCTTGGGATCGACAGGTCACGCCTCGGCCGGCTCATGTATTCGAGCCCCCCTCTCGGCGCCGGCGATCCGTCACTTCCGATCGATGTCAACGTCGAAGGCATGGCAACGCTGCATCTCCTGACCGAGCCGGTCTCCACCCTCTGGTGTGAGAACACACTCTGGGCGGATGCACGGCTCCAGTGGAAGAGCGGATCACCAACCCACCTGAGCGAGCTGAAGCCACTGTCGTTCATCCAGCCGGTCGAGAAGAACAGGCGCACCGACAAGGCCCCGCTGCGCCTCGGCGAGAAAAGCTTCGAACGCGGGCTGGCCACGGTCGCGCGAAACCTGGTCGGGTTCAGGCTCGACAAGAAATACGTGCGCTTCCAGGCCGAGATCGGTGTTGACACCGGACAGAGCGGAACGCACCGGGCCCGGTTCGAAGTGTACGCCTCGTCGGCTGTGGACTCGGGATTCCACGGACTTGTAGCGACGCTCTCTCCGCTCCCGGGCACAGGCGGAAGGGAGATGGTCCGGGCGACCACCCCCCACCAGAGCCCGTGGCGCGTGATCCTCGTCGGGAAGACTCCGGGGAGCCTGATCGAGTCCACGCTCATCGAGTCGCTTAACCCTCCCCCCGCGTTCGAGGACCGCTCGTGGATACGACCCGGCATCGTCATGTGGGATCACTGGTGGAGCGGCGACACAAAGCTGGACATGGAGACGATCACGAGCTTCATCGCCTTCGCCGGCGAGCACCGTCTCCCCTATCACCTCATCGACATCGGATGGTACGGCGATTTCGACCGCCCTGCGGCCGATGTCACGTCGGCGATCCCGGCGCTGGACATGGCCGAGATCCGGCGATTCGCCGCAGAGAAGAACGTGAAGCTGTGGCTCTGGGTGCACTGGTCCGATCTCGACAGGAAGCTCGAAGAGGCGTTCGCGCTGTACGAATCGTGGGGAATCGCCGGCGTGAAAGTGGATTACATGCAGCGGGACGATCAGGAGATGGTGCAGTGGTATGAACGCGTGGTACGGACGGCCGCCGTTCACCGGCTCATGGTCGACTTTCACGGCGCCTACAAGGGCACCGGCGAGCAGCGCATATGGCCCAACCTGATGACGAGAGAAGGAGTGCTGGGAAACGAGTGGAACAAATGGTCCAGGGAGGCCACGCCCGCGCACAACGTGACGATCCCGTTCACGCGCATGCTCACGGGTCCGATGGATTACACCCCCCTCGGGTTCCTGAACAAGACCGAGAAGGACTTCGTCCCGGCGTCTCCCACCCAGGTCCAGACCACGCGCGCCCACCAGCTCGCGATGCTGATCGTGTACGAAACTCCGATCATCTGCATCTGCGACCTGCCCGAGCATTACAGGGGGCAGCCAGGATTCGACTTCGTCCCCGGGTTGCCGGCAACCTGGGACGAGAGCAGGGTCATCAGCGGAGAGATCGGCGACCATGTCGCCATTGCGAGGAGGTCGGGACGCTCGTGGTACGTCGGCGTGATGAACGGAGCGGGGAAGAGAACGGTTACAGTTCCGCTGGATTTCCTCGGCGGCGGGACTTACGCGATGACACTGATCGCCGACGCCCCGGATGCGGCAACGAACCCCGAGCGCGTGGCGGAGTCGTCCGAAGAGGTCCGTTCGGACGAGAGCTACAGATTTACCCTCGCGCCCGGCGGCGGGGCCGTCGCACGGTTCGATCCTTCGCCCTAGATTCCGGAGTCCCGAGGGTCCGCTCCCAGCGCCGGATCTCCCGGTCTACTTCGGCGGGATGGGTGGAGCCTTCCGAGCGTTTCGCGCGGACAGACGCCAGCGGGTGGAGCAGCGTCAGCGCATCCTTTTCGAACAGCGGGCTGTGCGACCTGTACTCCTTCAACGAAAGCTCCTTCAGCCCCAGACCTTTTTCAGCGCACGTGCGCACGATCTCTCCCACCACAGCGTGCGCCTTCCGGAACGGCAGCCCTTTGCGCGCGAGGTAGTCGGCCAGATCGGTCGCGAGCATGGCGTCCTGTTTCATCTCGTGAGCGAAGCGCTCCGGTCGGAATCGCGTCGAGCCCAGCATCGCCGCCGCGACCGTGAGCGATTCCTCCACCGTCCGCGCGGAATCGATGAGCGGCTCCTTGTCCTCCTGCATATCCCTGTTGTACGCAAGCGGAAGGCCCTTCATGACCGTCAGGAGTGCGACGAGGTTTCCGTAGACCCGTCCGCTCTTCCCGCGCACCAACTCGGCGGTGTCCGGGTTCCGCTTCTGAGGCATGATGCTGCTTCCCGTGGCGAACTCCTCGCCGATCACGGCGAACGCCCACTCGCTCGAGGACCAGACAACGAGCTCTTCGCCCAGGCGGCTGAGGTGCATCATCGCGATGGCGCAGGCAGCCAGGAATTCGATCTGCACATCCCGATCGCTCACTGCGTCGATGGAGTTCTCCACGATGCCGCTGAACCCGAGCGACCGGGCAACGCCGCGCCGGTCGATGGGGAATGTTGTGCCGGAGAGCGCGCCCGCGCCGAGCGGAGAGCGGTCGACCCGCGACAGGCAATCCTGGAACCGTTCCGCGTCGCGTTGCAGCATCGCAACGTAGGCCAGCAGGTGATGGGCGAAGAGAATCGGCTGAGCCCGCTGGAGATGTGTGTAGCCGGGGACGAGCGAACGACGGTGGCGCCCGGCCTGTTTCAGGAATGCCCGCTGGAGCTTCCGGATCGCCGCCCGGATGCCCGCGATGCGTCGCTTGAGGAAGAGGCGCTCGTCGAGCGCGACCTGATCGTTCCGGCTCCGCGCCGTGTGGAGCATGCCTGCGGCTTCCCCGATACGGGTCGAGAGAAGTGCTTCCACGGCCATGTGGACGTCGTCCACGGCCAATCTGTTCCCCCTGGGCGCAGACAGCGACAGGGGGGGGCCGCCGGAGGCCTCCACGTCACGGGCGATCCTCTTCAACCCCGCCGCGATGCGCCTGGCGGCACGCGCGGGGATGATTCCTTTCCGTGCGAGCATAGCGGCATGCGCCATGGAACCCTCAAGGTCCTCACGGATCAGTTGGCGGTCGACCGGCAATGACGACGAGAAGGCCAGCGCCCCCGGATCAATCGGTTTCCGGAACCGCCCGCGTTCGCGGCTCATCGCGCGTTCACCGGAACCGCGACATTGGTCGGGGACTTCATCTCCCTGGCGGCCGCCCGCTGCACCTCGCTGTACGTTTTCACCGGCAACGCGTAGATCCCGATGAATCCGGCGCTCGCCTTGTGGTCGAACGTATCCTGCGCCGTGTAGGTCGCAAGCTTCTCGTTGTAGAGCGAGAAGATCGACTTCCTCCCCTGCACGCTGACATTCCCCTTGTAGAGCTTGAGGCGGACACTTCCGGTCACCGTCCGCTGCGTCTCCTCCACGAACGCATCGAGCGCACCACGCAGCGGAGAGAACCAGAGACCGTTGTAGATGAGCGTCGCATATTCCGCCGCCAGCTGAGACTTCATGTGCATGACCGATTTCTCGAGCGTCAGCCGCTCAAGCTCGGTATGGGCGAAATGCAGGATGGTGGCCGCAGGGGCCTCGTAGACTTCGCGCGATTTGATCCCGACGAGACGGTTCTCGATCAGGTCCAGGCGGCCGATGCCGTGCGCACCCCCCAGATCGTTCAGGCTGCTGACCAGCGAGATGGGATCGAGCAGCCGGCCGTCGAGCGCCACGGGAATTCCCCGCTCGAACTCGATCTCGATGGTGGCAGGACTGTCTGGCGCCCGCTCCGGCGAGGCCGTAATCTGGTAGGCGTCCTCGGGAGCCTCCACCTCGGGGTCTTCCAGCACGCCGCATTCGATCGCGACACCCCAGAGGTTTTCATCGATGGAATACGGGCTCTTGGCGGTCGCCGCCACCTGGATGCCGTTCGCCCGCGCGTACTCGATCTCCTCCTCCCGTGAACGGAACTCCCATTCGCGCAGAGGAGCGAGGACGCGGAGGTCTGGCGCGAGGGCCGCCACGGAGACCTCGAACCGCACCTGGTCGTTCCCCTTCCCTGTGCATCCGTGGGCCACCATGGCGGCCCCCTCCTGCCGGGCGATATCCACCAGAATTCGGGCGAGCAGCGGCCTCCCGATCGCCGTGGCCATCGGATAGGCGCGCTCGTACAGGGCTCCCGCCTTCAGGGCCGGGAAGACAAACTTCTCGAGGAACTCCTGACGGGCATCGACCACGAACGCCTTCGTGGCTCCTGTTGCCAGAGCTTTTTCCCGAACGCCGAGCAGCTCTTTCTTCTGGCCAAGGTCGCCCGTGGCAGTGATGATGTCGGCATTCCAGCGGTCCATCAACCACCGGACCATGACGGAGGTGTCGAGACCGCCCGAGTACGCAACGACGATTTTGGGAGTAGCCATTAGCGCCCTTCGATCAATGTGTTTTTGAGGTATCCGAGAACTTCTGCAGTCTTCTTGACGCTCGAGGGAACGACGAGGAGGGTGTTGTCGCCGGCGACGGTGCCGATGATATCGGGGTGCGGCTTCACATCGATGAATTCGCCGACTGTGCCTGCGCAGCCGGGGAGGGTTTTCACGACGATCATGCTTTCGTTCGCCGCGATGGAGACCACCTCTGCGCCGACGATCGGGCGGAGCGCCTGCACCTCCGCGTCAGCCGGAAGCACATAGCGGATCCCTTCGCCCGACGAGACCTTGCCGACGCCGAGGTCCCGCATGTCGCGCGACAGCGTTGCCTGTGTAACGCGGAAGCCCCGTCGTCCCAGGTGGCGACGGAGCTCTTCCTGATTTCTGACGGGGACCGTGCTGATGATCTCCCGAATCGCGAACATGCGCCCCGGCTTGTTCATGCCGCACCCTTTCCGGGATCATGGACGATCTCCGTCCCCAGCCCCTCGCGCGTAAAGATCTCCAGCAGGATCGAGTGCGTCACCCGGCCGTCGATCATGTGGACTTTCGTGACTCCCGCGTCCAGTGCGCTGAACGCGGAGCGGATCTTCGGAAGCATCCCATTGCTGATCGCCCCCCCGGCAATCATGCCGGCTGCCGAGGCACGGGTCAGCGAGTGCACCAGTGCCCCGTCCGCAAGCACGCCCGGGACATCGCTCAGGTAGACAAGCTTCTCCGCGCGGAGAAATGCTGCAACGGCTGCCGCCGCGGTATCGGCGTTCACGTTATGCACGATGCCGTTGTCATCAACTCCGACGGGAGCAATCACGGGCATCGAGCCGTGGTCCGCGAGCAGATGAAGAAAGTCGGTGTTGACCGACACCACCTCGCCCACGAACCCCAGGTCCTCTCCGTCGGGCTGCAGGCGGCGCACCCGGAGGAGATCCGCATCGATCCCGCTGATCCCCACCGCCCCGCCACCGTGCTTATTGATCCGCCGGACGATATCCTTGTTGGTCTTCCCGCTCAGCACCATCTGCACAACGTCCATCATCGGTTCATCGGTGTACCGATGGCCGCCGACGAACCGCGTCTGCAGGCCGAGCCGGTCGGCCGTATCCGTGATCTCCCTGCCGCCGCCATGCACGATGACGATGCGGATGCCGATCTTCTTCAGGAGCGTCACGTCCTGCGCGAACGTCTCGCAGAGCGCCTCGTCGGTCATCGCCGCTCCGCCGTACTTCACGACGAATGTCGCGCCCTCGTACTGCTGGATATACGGCAGCGCCTCGATCAGGATGCCTGTCTTCTCGCCGTGCGTCACACTCATCGGTCCGGTCTCCGTGTCCGCCTCATGTTCGATAGTTGGCGTTGATGGCGACGTATTCCTTGGACAGATCGCAGGTCCAGAACGACGCCGCAGCCGATCCCTGATGCAGCCCGATCGTAATCGTGATCTCGCGCCGGCTCAGGATTTCCTTCGCGCGCTCTTCCGAAAAATCGATCTGGTAATTCTTCCGGAGCACCGCAAGGTCGCCGAAGTGGATCTCCACCGCCGCAGGGTCAAACTCGACCCCCGAATACCCCAGCGCCGCGAGGATCCGCCCCCAGTTGGCATCCTCGCCGTGCAGCGCCGTCTTGACGAGCGCCGAGTTCGCCACCGCACGCGCTGCCTGGACGGCCGTCCGCTCATCGGCCGCGCCCTGCACGTTGATCTCGATGAACTTCGTGGCGCCTTCCCCGTCCACGACGATCATCTTGGAAAGCTTCACCAGCACGTGCTCGAGCGCCTCCCTGAATGCGGAGTATCCCTCGTCGGTCGACGTCGTCAGCGGTGCATTCCCGGCCTGACCGTTGGCCTGCAGCGTGACCATGTCGTTGGTGCTCGTCTCGCCATCGACGGAGATGCGGTTGAACGACCGGTCGACCACCTCCCGGAGCGTGCGATCGAGCAGCTCCGGACCGACGGCGGCATCCGTGGTCACAAACGCAAGCATGGTCGCCATGTTCGGTGCGATCATGCCTGACCCTTTCGCCATGCCGCCGATCACGACGGGAACCCCTGCGACCGTCGTTCGGACGGCGATCTCCTTGGTGAACGTGTCCGTTGTGCGGATCGCCTCCGCGGCATCCGTCCCCCCGTCGGCGCTCAGCGCGAGGACCGCCGTCCGGATGCCCGCACAGACTTTATCGATCGGCAGATATTGCCCGATCACGCCGGTCGAAGAAACGAGGACCTCGCCCGGATGCAGGCCGAGCGCCTCGCCTGCCGTCAGCACCATCAGGCGGGCATCGGCCATGCCCCGCTCGCCCGTACAGGCGTTGGCGTTCCCGCTGTTGACCACAACTGCCCGCGTCATCCGCGAACGCTCCAGATTCTCCTTCGTCACAACGAGGGGAGCCGCAACGACGCGGTTGGTCGTAAACGTGGCGGCCGTGGTCGCCGGGACAGCACTCACGAGCAGCGCCAGATCCTTCTTGGCCTTCTTGACGCCGCAATGGATGCCGGCCGACAGAAATCCGCGTGGCGCGGTGATGCCTCCGCTGACTTCTGTACACCGGGACGCACTGGCAATTTCCGTGGATTGAAATGCGCTCATAAGAGTCCTGTCACCTCCGGAACACCGAGGAGAATATTCATATTTTGAATGGCCTGGCCGGCGGCCCCCTTGACCAGGTTGTCGATTGCCGAAATGGCGATCAGCTGTCCCGACCCCGGGTCCGCCGTCACAGAAATATCGCAGAAGTTCGTGTGCGTGACGTGCGTGAGCTCGGGAACGCTTTGGCGCATCCGAACAAACGGCTCCCCCCTGTAGGCCGAGCGGTACAGCTCCATGACGTCGCCGGTCGATACGGATCCGGTCAGCCGGGCGTGGACCGTGCAGTAGATCCCGCGGGTCACCGGAATGATCTGGGGAACGAATGAGAGGGAGACGCGCGTCTTCGCGACGCGCCCGAGCATTGTTTCGATTTCCGGAAGGTGCTGGTGGTTCCCGAGCCGGTAGGCGCGGACATTCTCGTTCATCTCGCTGAAGCTCAGCGCTTCGTCGCTGCTCCGTCCCGCGCCGGAGACGCCCGAGAGCGCGGTGACGACAATCCCCTCCGGGGCAACGATGCCCGAGCGAAGTGCGGGGGCGAGGGCCAGGATGGCCGCCGTCGGATAGCACCCCGGATTCGACACAACTGAGGCGCCCTGCAGAGTTTCGCGGAAGAGTTCGGGAAGGCCGTACGGAACCGTCCCGAGCATCGCGGGTAGAGCGTGCTCCTTCTTATAGAAGGTCCGGAACAGGTCGCCGTTCGGCAGCCGGAAGTCTCCGCCCAGGTCGATGACGATCGGAACGCGCTTCAGGAGTTCCTGCATCATCGCCATGGATTCTCCGGACGGGAGCGTCAGGAAGGCGACGCGCACGCCCTCGAGCCGCGCGAGGTCCAGGGACTCGAACGCGAGCGACGTCAGTGACTCGAGGCCCCGGTGCACGGAAGCGACCGGTTCGCCGGTGCGGGACCGGGCGAGCGCCCGCGTGACCTTCACATCCGGCCGTGAGCGCAGCAGGCGCAGCAGCTCGCCCCCGGCATAGCCGGAGGCCCCCACCACGCCGACGGACACCGGGGTATGTTCGGGCAGATTCATGTTGCATGAATATACAGGATTGTGTATTATTATGCAAGTCTTACCCGCACAAAAAAACGGAGTCCAGGATGGACGTATCCGGCCGCGACGCGACGCTGTTCATGCACACGTACAAGAGGCTTCCGCTCGAGATCGTTCGCGGGGAGGGGCCGTGGCTGATCGCGCGGGACGGGTTCCGGTACCTCGACATGTTCGGAGGGATCGCCGTCAATGCTCTCGGCCATGCGCACCCCGCCGTGCTCCGGGCCATCACGGAGCAGGCGGGCCGCTACATCCACCTGTCCAACTACTTTCACCAGGAGCCGCAACAGTGGCTGGCCGACGCACTCCTATGCGCGTCCGGATACGACCGCGTCTTCTTCGCGAACAGCGGGACCGAGGCCATCGAAGGCGCCCTCAAGATCGCCCGCCGGTGGGGCGCATCACGCAGCCGGCATGAGCTTGTCGCGCTGTCCGGCGCCTTCCACGGCCGAACCATGGGCGCTCTTTCGATCATGGACCGCGACAAGTACCGGAACGGGTTCGCCCCGTTTCTCCCCCACTGTCGCGTCTGTGAGTTTGGGTCGATCGACGCGCTGCAGGAAACGGTGGGCGCCGAGACAGCGGCGGTCGCGCTCGAGTATATCCAGGGCGAAGGGGGCATCCGCCCGGTCAGCCGGGCCTTCGCGCAAGCCCTGGACGACCTGCGCGAGCGGTTCGGATTCCTCATCATCGCCGACGAGATCCAATCCGGTTTGGGGAGGACCGGCACGTTCTTCGGCTTCGAACACTTCGGCGCCTCGCCCGACGTCGTCACGCTCGCAAAGCCACTGGGCGGCGGTCTGCCGCTCGGAGCCATCCTCGCGAAGGGGGACGCAGCGACGGTGCTGGAGCCCGGGACACACGGCACGACCTTCGGGGGCAATCCGGTCGCCTGCGCGGCCGGCGCTGCGGTCCTGAGGGAGATCACGGAGGGCGGCGTCATGCGCCGCTGTGCCGACGTCGGCCGCTCGCTCAAGTCCAGGCTCGAAGGCCTTCAGCGGGAATTCCCGGACCTCGTCCGGGAAGTACGCGGCTTCGGGCTCATGCTCGGCATGGAACTAACGGTCCCGGGCGACCCGATCGTCTCCGCGATGCAGGGCAAAGGCGTCCTGATCAACTGCACCGACTCCACAGTCCTGCGGTTCGTTCCCCCGTTGATCATCGACGACGAGCACGTGGAAGCCACCTGCGCGGCCCTGAGGGAATGCCTGGCCGACCTCCGCGCATAGGTGCCGGAGGCCCGACCCGCCAGAGATCATCCGGTGCGTGAGCGTCACGCTCTCGACGCACACCCCCTCCACGCGCACACGCCGGCGGCGGCCTCTCAATGACGCTCGCGCGGTCGCATGCGGCACCGCGGGCAGATGCAGGAGACATGTCATCTGCCGGGGCCATCCCCCCCCACTGCCCATCTCCGTCCTTGCAGCTGCGATCGTGTCTCCCTATCTTCGTGACGTCCACAACGTGATCGGCATATCCCATGGCCTTGCCGCCTCCGCTTCGCCCGCAGACGCAACTTCTCAGCCCTTCGCTCGTCGGCAGTATCATCGATGAGGCTCTGGAGGTCCTCTCCACGATCGGCGTTCTCGTCGAACACCCGGAAGCAAAAGGCATCCTGCTCGGAGGGGGGGCTACCGAAGGCCCTGGCGACCGCGTTCTTCTTCCGCGCGCCCTCGTCGAGCGTTCACTCGGCTCGGCACCGCGCCGTATCGTGCTGTGGGATGTGCCTGGCGGGCAATCGTTTCACGTCGGCGGAAACGACGTCCACTTCGATCCCGGATCGGCCGCACTTCATATCTTCGACCACAGCACGCAGTCGCAACGAGAAGCTGTCACCGCAGACCTGGTGGAATTCCACAGCCTCATCCAGCGGCTCGAGCATTTTCACTTCCAGAGCACCGGGCTGGTCAGCAGCGACGTGCCGCGCGAAGTTGCCGACTGCTACCGGATGTTCATCGCGTTTCAGCACTGCGGCAAGCCGATCGTCACGGGGACATTCGTGCAGGCGGGGTTCAGGCCCATGCTGGAGATGCTTACCCTGCTCCGCGTAAGCTCTCATGACCTCCGCGCGCGCCCGCTGGCAATCTTCGATGCATGTCCGTCGCCTCCCCTGAAGTGGAGCCCGCTGACCACGCAGAGCGTGCTCGATTGCGCACGCGCCGGAATCCCGTCCGAATTCGTCGCCATGCCGCTGACAGGTGCGACGTCCCCGGTGACAATCACCGGGGCGCTCGTCCAGCATGTCGCGGAGAATTTCTCTGGCATCGCGATCGCCCAGTCTTGCTCGCCCGGCGCGCCGGTCATCTTCGGCGGCTCGCCGGCTTCATTCGACCATCGCAAAGGGACTCCTCCGATGGGCGCCATGGAGACGATGATGATCGACATGGCGTACACCCAGATCGCACGATCGATCGGCCTTCCGACGCATGCCTACATGGGCCTCAGCGACGCCAAGTGCGTTGACGCCCAGGCGGGGCTGGAGACAGGCATGGGGGCTGTGCTTGCCGCGCTCGCGGGAATCAATGTTGTCTCCGGCGGCGGCATGATGGCATACGAAAACTGTATCAGCCTTGAGAAACTGGTGGTCGACCACGAAATCGTCCGCATGGCATACCGGCTTCTGGAGGGTATTTCCCAGCGCGAGGAGGTCATGGCGCTCGACCTCTTCCGGGACATGCTTCGCGGGGAGGATTTCATGGGCCACCCGCACACCGTGAAGTGGCTCAGGCAGGACCACTGGTATCCCAGGGTTATCGATCGCGGCAGGCCCGAGGAGTGGGCGTCGGAAGGAAAGCCGACGCTGGCCGACAGGGCGGCGGCAGAGCGGGCGCGCCTGAGCGCATCCGGCACGAGCTACGGGCTGGAAGCGCCCGTACTGCATGAGCTTCGAAAGATCATGCTGTCCCACGGCAGGCCGTACGGGTTGCAGCTCTCCTCCTGACCCCAAGCAGCCCGCGTCAGCATCATATACAGAAGAACGGTCAAAAAACGGGGAATCTATGCCTATTTACGACTACCAGTGCCGCAAGTGCGAAAACACATACAACGTCTTTCATAAGGTGCGGGAAGTTGTCGAGGACATTGTCTGTCCTTCCTGTGGATCCGGAGAACACGTGAGGCTGCTTTCTGCGCCCAGCTTTTCGATGGGCAGCAGCAAGTCGGAGGGCTCATGCGCTCCAGGTGGATGCTGTGGCGGCAGCTGCGGCATGAATTGAGCCAGGCCCTTTGCTGAACGAACGCCCTTCCCCCGAAGGGCGTTTGTTTTCTTGGTCCCATTTCTTACTTTGCCCCACCCGACAGCCCGGTCGGCACATCCTGTCCCGTAGTTCTTTCCGCTCTGGAGCATTTCCATGGTTTTCCCAATCGGTGACGATAACTCCGACCGCCGCATCACTCCGGTGGTGAATACCGCCCTCATCATCCTCAACGTCCTCGTGTTTGTGTTTCTCCAGGGCTGCGGGAGCGATCTCGGGTTCACCTATGCGTTCTCGACGGTGCCGGGTGAAATCGTTTCCGGCGCTGATCTTGTCACCGAGGACCGGCAAGTGCAGGACCCCTCCACCGGCGAGGTTTTCACCGTCCCGGGCCTTCAGCCGACACCGCTCTCTGTGTACATCACCCTGCTCACTTCGATGTTCATGCACGGGAGCTTCGCCCACATTCTGGGCAACATGTTCTTTCTGATGATCTTTGGCGACAACATTGAGAACCGTCTGGGTCACGGCCGGTACATGATATTCTACCTCGTGACGGGGTTGCTTGCGTCGCTGGCACATGTCGCCACGACCTATCTTTTCGGGATGGACCCCTACGTCCCCTCTCTCGGAGCTTCCGGGGCGATTTCAGGGGTGCTCGGGGCTTATCTGATCCTTTTCCCGCGCCGACGCGTCCGGGTCCTGATGTTCTCCTTCTATGTCCAGGAGGTGCCTGCAATTGTGGCCATCGGCATCTGGTTTCTCTTCCAGTTGATCAGCGGGATCGGGATGCTGGGGGGTGGATCGGGCGGTGTGGCCTACGGTGCCCATATCGGCGGATTTGTGGCGGGGATGGTCCTGATACGCCTGTTTGCTCTGGGGCGGCCTGCGGGTCCTCCGGGCCCACCCCCCAGAATCGGGGTTTTTGCTTGACTTTTCGGTTGGAGCTCTCGATATTCGCAAAGTCACAAACAGTGCGTGCGTGTGTATTGAGCTTTACTCCCGCTTTTGGGCGGGACGGGTTCGCGCGGGAATCTTGTGTTGTACCGTCAGCGTTCACCGTGAGACCGTGACATCGGCAGCGCTTCGGATGTTGCGGTTTTTCTTCTAAGGCAAAACATCGCCGACTGTTGGCAATTCATCCGCTGACGACGGATTCTGCAACACAATTTCCGAAAGGACCTGTTCCATGGAACAAGGAACGGTGAAGTGGTTCAACGGCGCCAAGGGGTACGGTTTCATCCAGCGCCAGAATGGTGAAGACGTTTTTGTGCATTTCCGCGCGATCGTCGGAACCGGCTACAAGACGCTCAACGAGGGTGACAAGGTGCAGTTCGAAGTGGTCGAAGGCCCGAAGGGTCTCCAGGCCGCGAACGTGTCGCTCGCCTGACATTGCCACCACGGACGAAAAGGGGCCGTCCCTCAGACTTCTGGGACAGCCCCTTTTCATTTTCACCCGGTACACCCTGCTATCTGGCGTCCAACGCCATCTCCAGCCGAACGCGGATGCCGTCTGCCGGCGCGCTCAGGCTGACGTCCTGTAAGAACAGCCGCGCATCCTCGATTCCCCCGCGAAGCACCATCTGGTCCTTGACGTGGGATGCCCGTCGCTGCGCGAGCTGCCGCATGGTCTCCTCCGGCACCTTCGCCTGATCGATCATCCGCTTGAGAGCCGCATCCGCCGCCGCAGCTTTCTGATCGACACCGGTCGTCGTTTCTCCGCCGGGCGGTGAGGCCGCGAGCCCCATCGGGTCCTCACCGAATTGTTCCCTGTAGAGCGTCAGCAATCGGTCGCGATCGCGGGCTGTCAGAACCGTGTCCGTTGAACCTCCAGCCCCGCGGATCCGCTCGTAGACCTGCTGCCGTGCCAGCCGATCCCTGTCGAGCGCACCGGCAACTCCCCGGATGTTCAGCGTCAGCTCCGGCCGTTCTCTGAGCGCGTGCGAGAGCGAGTCGAGCTTCGCCCGCTCGGGCGCGGCAAGAGAATCCAGCCCCACGTCGAAGAGCACATAGCTGAGCTCCTCGTCCCCGCCGAACAGCGCGCCGATCAGGGCAAAGGGAGCCGTGACGATCTTCACGAAGAGGTTGACGATCACCTTCAGGACGATGGGAAACAGACTGAACTCCGGATCGTTCAGATCCCCCTCGACGGGAATGTCGAGGTCGATCACCCCCCTGGAATCCTTGAGCAGCGCGATCGCGAGCTTCACCGGTAGGTCCGTGACGGAAGGACCCTCGATTTTCTGCCCGAGCGTGAGCTGATCGAGGATGATCTTGTTCTCGCCCTTCAGGTACTGGTTGTTCAGGCGGTACCGGAGATCCAGGCTCATCTTTCCCTTGTCGATCTTGTACCCCATGAACTTCCCAGCATAGGGCGTAAACGTCGTCAGCTCGATTCCGTCGAACTTGAACGTCACGTCTGTGAAGGCCTCCGCGGTAAGGGGATTGATCTGCCCTCGTATCGTGGCCGGCGCGTAGCGGTCGACCCGCCCCTCAAGGTCGACGTCGGCGCGGGCCAGCTCTTCTGACGAAAGTCCCCTGACAGCCCCGTTCAAGTCGTAGATCCCCAGCACGAAATTCGGCCGAAGGCTCAGGTCCGAGAAGTCCAGCGTCCCATTCGCGACGGTGATCTCGTCGATCCGAGTTCTTGTTTGCGGCTGCGCGTGAGGGACGGGGGCCTTCCCGCCCTTCTCACCCTCGACGAGCGTCGTGTCGGGAAGTCTCCGGAGGATACGCTGAACGTTCGTGATCCCGATCGTGTCGACGATGAAGCGCGCGTACACCTGCTTCCCCGCGACGCTGCTGATGCTGAGCGCAGCCGGGTCAGAGCTGTAGCTGATCCGCTTGAGATCCAGGACGGGAAGCCTCAGGAAATCCAGCTCCGTGAACGTGTCGACGGCGCGAAACTTCTGAATCCTGACATCGCCCGAGAATTCGCTCCTGGAGCTTGCACCCTTCGCGCTGTACCTGAGCACCCCTTTGACCGAAACCGTTCCGGCCTTGATGGCAAGGTCTGCTGACGCCGTCACGTACGGCTGGAACAGCGGGAGCGGCAGCGTGTCGACGCTCACGGAGAGGCTCGTCGAGAGCGGTTCGGGGACGTACGGGCCGGCCAGAGAGATCCTGCCGGAGCGGTTTACAGACGCCTGGATCTTGAGATTGGCCGTACCGGGGAGGCCGTAGCAGTAGTTTTCGAGGGTCACGTTCAGCGGAACAACGTCGAATTGCGCCGACGGGTCGATCCTGTAGTCTGCAAACGGGACCGCGAAATCGGTGAGTGACAGCGTCCCGATGACGGCACTCCATGGGCCGGAGCTGTCGGGATTGGCCCTCGGATCGGGCTTCGGGGTGAACAGCGTCTGAATGGTGAGCGTGCTGTCTGCACGGTATGCCGCCTTCACGGTCCCTCCCGCCGCTGCGATCTGTGCGATCCGGACCGACCGCTTCATGACGTCAGCATCGACCCCGGTGATCGAGACCTGCGGCAGCACGACCGCCTCGCTGGTGTCCCGGGTATCCTCCAGCCTCAGCCCGCGCGAGGACCCGCTCCCGTTCCGGATCACGAATTCCACCGGCTCTTTGGAGAGGTCGATCGCGTAGTCGGAAGTGACCTCCAACGTCCCCCCGGCGATCTTCCAGTACACCTGATCCTGCATGAACTCCCAGAGCGTTCCAGCCTTGAACCCCGACAGCGCAAAGCTTCCGCTGGAGCGCAGCGGCCGGAACATCAGGTCGCCTTTCCACGTGATCCCCTCACCCTTTTCCGTGGTCGCGGTGAACGCATATTGCCCTTCCTCGTTCGGGCGCGTCGTAAAATCCCTGAGCGACAGGGAGAGTGAATCGAGCGACGTCCCAAACGGTGTGGTTCGGTTCCTGGCCTCGTAGATGAGGTGCCCGTTCTGGAGGACGAAGTGATCGATGACAACGACCATCGGCTCGTCAGCGGCACGGGCCGATCCCGCCACTGTGTCAACCGCCGCCGTGGCGGGCATGACGTCCGCGAAGTTCATGGAGCCGTCGACGCGGACCAACGCCCGGATGTGCGGATTGAGAATGCTGATCTCCGAGAACGTCTGCGCGCCGGTGATCAGGGAAATGATCTGGTAGTTCACATACAGCTCGTCGAAGGATAGCAGGGGCTCTCCGTCGCGGTCGGAGACAGCAAATCCCCGGAATGTCACCGAGAGTGCGAACGGATTGACCGACACCTCCTGCAGGGTGATCTGCCGGCCGGTCCGCTCGGAGAGGGCCTCGAGGGTCCTGGATTTGACGATCCCCGGAGCGACCCAGAAGCCGATCACCGCATACACGACCAGGAGGGCCGCCACGACGACGGCCGCGGCGCGCAATGTGCGTGGGGAGCGGAGGAACCGTTTCGTTTCCACGGTGCCAGGATTGAGAGGGTTAAATCGGTCACATCCGTCCGGCCCAGTGGTCGACGTCGGCACGCGCGATCAGGACGTTCGCGCCTTCGACCCTGCTCGGGATGGGATCGGGATAGTACTTTCCACAGCAGGCATACGCCTCGAACGAGGTCATATGCCACCGTGACGGGCAATGTGCGCAGACGATCTGGTCACCGCGGAGGAGAAACTCTGTCGACCCGCAGTGCTCGCTGAGGCTGATGGCTGTCACGAGCTTCCCGTTCGTCGCGACATAGGCCAGGAGCCAGCGGGGCGTGGGGCCGGCGGTATACTCAAACCGGACGATGCCGTGTCGCGTCACCGCGTCCAGCGGAACAGCGATATCGTCACCGACGATCGATGCCGCGATCTCGGCCGGCTTCACGCCGGCGGAATCGTACGTCCGGGGCTCGGCGACGACCGGCTGCGACCGGACAACCGGGTGCTCCGACCTGTGGAGGTAGGACCAGAGGATCCAGAGGCCCCCGATAGCCAGGACAGGAAACAGTACGAGGGCCGCCCGCCGGAACGTGAGGCGCGATCCTGCCACCGCGGGAGCCGCGGCCGCCGCAACCCGGGTCGTCATGGCCGCCCCGCACACAGCGCAGGTCGTGCGGTCCGGCTCGTTCTCCGATCCGCAGAGCGTGCATGCATTTGTCATTGGGATTCTCGCAAAGGTGCGTTATATTATAAAAAGTGGTCCCGAATTGCAATGAGCTCAGACGCGCCCGCATCCGTCATCTCGGTCCTCGAACAGCTGCTTTCGGGCAGCCGAACTCCCTGCTCGAACGAACATTGCGCCGATCCGATCTGCCCGACGCACCATCGGGATGAGATCGAGCGGGTGCTCGCGGCTGCGAAGGGGCACGTCGCGCCCGAACGGCCGCGGATCTCTGCCGCGGAACTTGCAGGGCTGATCGACCATACCTTGCTCCGTCCCGACGCGACGATCTCAGACGTGGAGCGACTCTGCGCCGAGGCCATGGAGCACCGGTTCGCAAGCGTCTGCGTGAATCCGGTCTTCATCCCTCTCTGCCGCGCACTGACCGCAGGAAACGGAATCCCGCTGGGGACTGTCGCAGGGTTTCCCCTCGGGGCCGCCGCCACCGCGATCAAGGCAGCGGAAGCCGAGCAGGCCATCAGGGACGGTGCCGCGGAGATCGACATGGTGATGAACATCGGGCTGCTCCGCTCGGGGCAGTACCGATTCGTGGCCGAGGACATTCGCGCCGTGACGTCGGTCGTCCAGAAGCACAGGAAGCTGTGCAAGGTGATTCTCGAGACGGCGTTGCTTACCGGCGAGGAGAAGTTGCGCGCGTGCCTCCTGGCCCGGGAGGCGGGGGCGGACTTCGTGAAGACGTCCACAGGCTTCGCCAGGGGCGGGGCGACTGTCGACGATGTCACGCTGATGCGCATCGTCGTCGGAACGGGAACGGGCGTCAAGGCGTCGGGTGGCATCCGAACTTACGAGGACGCCATCTCCATGATCGCCGCGGGCGCAAATCGCATCGGGACCAGCTCCGGAGTCTCGATCGTCACGCGCGATGGTCAGGGATAATGGAGGGTCAGATGGGACGATTCGGCTGGTGGCTGCTCCAGGCGTTCATGGCGCTCTGGATGATCGGCTGCGGAGGGCAGAAAGAAGCAACGCGCACACCAGGTACGGATGCGGGGGCCACGCTGAGGGCGCACGAGGCCGACTTCAATCCTTCTTCGCTCGATCCGATTCCCGGCGCGACAGGCAAGACACGCTTCCCCGATTCGGCCGCAGCCGCGAACGGCCAAACGGACACACCTTCCCCGGCTCCAACGGAGACGGTACAGGGGTTCAGGGTGCAGGTCTTCTCGTCGGCGAACATCGATGAGGCGAACGCGAAGAAAGTGGAGTTTGAGGAGGCGATACCGCAGGAGCGAGTCTATCTGGAATACGATCCACCGACGTACAAGATCCGCGCCGGGAATTTCCTGAACCGCTATGATGCCGATCGTTTCGTGCGGTATCTGTCGGACAAGGGGTTCACCGGAGCCTGGGCCGTCCCGCAGCGCGTGCTGAAGAACCCACCCCCCATCCCACCAGAAACACCCGACCCGAAGGCTCCGTAGGGTTCAGGGGAACGGCACGATCACGTTCTCGACGCTCCACCGGGCGCGAACCCGGAGCGTGTCGGGGAGGAGCGTAAAACGTTCGGCCGGGTGGAACGGGTACGCCCGGCCGAACGTGTAGTCCCCCGAACTGTCCGAATCCACGAAGGCCGAGAGAATGTAGCGACCTTCGGGGATCTGCCGCAGCGTAAATGTCCCGCCGTCAGCCCAGGTCGTCCGGACAACCGCCGGCGAAAGACCGACACTTGTGACCGTCACCGCAACGGGACCCGGCCTGCCCAGCCGGGCCTCGTCCTGAATGCGTCCCCCCACCAGTCCCGTCGACCGGAGATCGAGCGTCCGGATCCTGACGGACGCGGTAGAATCTTCACGGCGGTTCCCGTGGTAGTCGACGATCGAGTCGAGCACGACCGTCAGCCTGTACATCTCTGCAGGCCGGAGGGGGTCGCGTGGAATCACGGAAAGATCTTTTCCTCCCACCCATTCCCGTCGAGTGATGACCTCCCTCCCGAGCGAATCCACGAGTCGGACCGCATCCCGCGCTCTCCCCTGTACGACCGGCTCCGAGAATCTCACTTCAAACGACCTCCACGGCGGTACGCCCCGCGATGTGTCTCCCACCCCATCGATGGTGAACGTCGGACGGAGGGTATCCGGCCTGGCCGTGCCGGTGAACTCCAGGATGGGGACCGTTGAGTCGCTGACATTGCCGGCCTTGTCCCTCAGGCCGATGGCCGAGAATTGATACTCCCTCTCTTCCCGGAGCGTATCAGCCAGCAGCACGCCGAGCGCCTGCATTGTTGCGCGGTCGTGATAGATCAGTGCGATCGTGAGGCGTGACCGCGCCACGGTGTCGGTGACGGAGACCGCCGCAGCGACAACCGATGCGCTGTCGATCGGCTCGCTGAACTTGGCAAGCAGATGGTGGCGGTCGAACACATTCACCGACGTCGGGAACGGCGCGGTCGTATCCACACGGGAGAGCCTGAACGTGAGACCTCCGACCCGCTGCTGGAGCGGCCCAAGCGTAACGTCGGCCGGCGCGACGCCGATATCATCGGAACCGCGGTCATACATGAGATCTCTGAAGGCGTCTCTCACGGCGAAAACGCGATACGTCGCAGGGGCAAGATTCGAGAGGAGGAACTTGCCGTCTTTCCCGGTCTGCGTGACGTACTCCGGGCGTATCAGGGAAGGGTTCAGCGTGTCCGGGCGGCGCGCGGCCAACGAGTACGCGAAGATCATCACCCCCTCGGGCGATTCGGCGACAACCCGGCCCCCGATGGCCCCCCGGTCGATGCTGTCTCCGGTCGCGAACGCAAGCGTGAACCCTGCCGCCATTCTGTTGTTCGCGCGCTGGTCCTTCACGTCGGTGCCGACCGTCAGGACGTACGTGATATTGTCACGGAGCGGTTCCAGGAACCGTATTTCCACCTCGGTCCCGCTCCAATCGAACGAGAGCTCCCCGACATACGGAGAGATGAAGATCGCCTCTTCGACCGTGCGCCGATCGACATACTCGCTGAACTCGAGGACGATTCGGTCCGGTCGGACGTTCACCGCGTTGGTGTCCGGATAGGTCCGGACGACCGCGGGTGGAGTGATGTCCGGAGGGCCGCCGGGAGGCTCAATCTGGCCGGCACATGCGGCCATCATCATCCCGAGTGCCGGGGGGAGGACAACCGATGTCAGCGTGGATACAGTAATGTTGTTCATGCTCACCGTTCGCAGTTCGATGCTCTTCAACCCGATGCGGGCGTTCGGGAGCGCTCCCGCCTGTATCGCTTCACGAAGCGCAGATGCTCAGCATACGTCGAGGAGAACCAGTGCCCGCCTTTCCCGTTGGCCACGAAGAAGATGTAATTGTGGCGCGCCGGATGGAGGACGGCATTGATCGATGACCGACCCGGGTTATTTACGGGCCCTGGAGGGAGTCCGTAGTTTCGATAGGTGTTGTAGGGACTGTCGAACTTGAGATCGGAATACATCAGCCGCCGCGGCCCGCCCGGGATCACGTACTGGATTGTGGGGTCGGCCTCGAGCCGCATGCCGATCCGCAGCCGGTTGAGGTACACTCCTGCGATGACCGGCCGCTCCTCATCGCGGACCGCTTCGCCCTCGACGATCGATGCGATCGTCAGGACCTTCTTCATCGACCAGCCATTCGCCTCAGCTTTCGTCCGGAGGGAATCTCCATAGAATTCCAGGAACGACGACGCCATCGTGCGCAGGATATCCCGCTCGTCCTGTTGCCAGTAGAAATGGTACGTGTCGGGAAGCAGAAATCCCTCGAGCGATGGAGCGTCGATCCCGAGCGAGCGCGCGAAGGAAGGATCGAAGGCAAGCCGCATGAACGCCGCAGAATCGATGCCGATCGCCCTCCGATAGATCCGCGCCTGGGTGCGGCTCATCGTGCCCTCGGGTATGCTGACCGGAATCAGCATGTTCTCCGTGCCATCCCGCAGGGTCAGGTAGATCGTGGCATTGGAGGTCCCCTGCTGGAACGCGTAGCGTCCGACCTGAATCCGGTCGGTTCCTCCGAACACGCGCGCCACGAATTCAAACATCGCGCGGGAGCGGATGACGCGCTGCGCCTCCAGCGAATCCACGATCTCCTGGAACGTCTGCCCCCGGGAAATCGTCACAAGTTTCTGCTCGCCCCCGTCGAAGTTGTTCGGGCCATAGAACACCCAGAGCCCTCCCAGGACGGCGAGCCCGAGAACGATGAGGCCTCCGATGAAGGCCGTGCGTTGAGCGAGGGCGCTCATGCGGTGGCTCCGCTCAGTGTTGCCGGGGACGCGTCCTCGTCTTCGGAGATGGCGAGCCCCGGATCTGCCGAGAGGTCCAGCGGGGAAACGAGACCGGACTCCAGTCGCAGCATTCCGACGTACGCGATCATGGCCGCGTTGTCCATGCAGTACTGCAGCGAGGGCGTGGAGAGCACCATGTTCCTCTTCCGGCATTCCGCCGCTGCCCGTTCCCGGAGCTCTGAGTTCGCTGCGACGCCGCCCGCGATGGAAACGTGGCGGACGGAGAGCAGCTCCGCCGCACGGAACGTTTTCGACACGAGCACGTCCGTCACCGAACGCTGGAAGCTTGCGCAGATGTCGTTCACGGTCTGGTCGGGCAACGACGATTCGTCCCCGGGCTTCACGCCCAGGTGTCTGAGATGGTACAGCACCGCGGTCTTCACGCCGCTGAAGCTGAATGAAAACGGATGATCGTGCATATAGGACCGCGGGAAGTCAATTGCGGCTGGATTTCCGAGGCGCGCGCGGCGATCGATCGCCGGTCCCCCGGGGTATCCCAGGCCGAGCATCTTCGCGACCTTGTCGAACGCTTCGCCTGCCGCATCGTCGTGCGTCTGCCCGAGCACCCGGTGGCGCAGCGGCCCGGGGACGTACACCAGCATCGTGTGGCCTCCCGACACGACGAGGGAAAGGTACGGGTATTCCGGCCGGGGCTCCCCGAGGAACGTGGAATACAGGTGACCCTCCAAATGGTTCACGCCGATGAACGGGACGTGGAGGCCGTAGGCGAGTGATTTCCCAACGTTGAGACCGACAAGCAGGGCCCCCACCAGACCCGGTCCACGGGTCGCGGCGATTCCGTCGATTCTCCGGAGATCGGTCTTCGCATCGGCAAGGGCCTGGCGAATCACTTCGAGAATGAGCCTCTGGTGGGCCCGGGACGCCAGTTCCGGGACGACGCCGCCGTACTCCTTGTGGACGAGCTGGGAGGAAATGACGTTCGAGAGCACGCTGCCGCTATCCAGCACAGCGGCGGACGTCTCATCGCATGAGGTTTCGATGCCCAGAACGACCATAGAAATGAAACCTAGCAAATCACCCTATGACTTTCAACCAGGGGCTTGCAGCTGTCGGCGGTATTCTCTATATTTAGGTTCTTCAATTTTACGAGTACTGAGAGTCGCCATGGCAAAAGTCTGTGATATCTGTGGGAAGAGACCCGTCTCCGGGAACAACATCAGCCACGCGCATAACCTGACGCGCCGACGCTGGCTCCCCAACCTTCAGAATGTGCGCGCAAAAGTCGGCGGCCGAACGGTCCGCATGACCGTGTGTACAAGCTGCCTGAAGTCGAACAAGGTTGTAAAGGCCGCCTGACAACGTGGCGGCCCCGACATCCGGTCGTCCAGAGCCATCCGCGTCCACCTGCTGATGGCTTTTTTGTTCATCTCCTGATATCGCCAAGGACCGGCGCCGGTTCCCATGCCGAAACTTCAGGTCGAACTCAATCTTCCGAACCAGCTGACCCTCCTCCGGGTGGCCCTCACGCCGGTGTTCGTCGTCCTGTTGCTGTCCGGCTCGCCGGTCCAGCTGCAGATTTCCCTCGTCGTTTACATCATCGCCGCCATCACCGACTGGTATGACGGATGGGCCGCGCGCAAACTCGGCACGATCACGCGCTGGGGGAAGTTCCTCGATCCTCTCGCGGACAAGATCCTGTCGTCCGCCGCCATGCTCGCGTTCGTCGGCCTCGGCCTCATCGACGCGTGGATGGTCTGGACTGTCATCGTCCGGGACTTCATCATGACTTTCCTCCGTGCCTACGCCGAGTACCGGGACGAGCCGATCGTCACGTCCAAGAGCGCGCAGGCGAAGACGTTCGGGCAGTTCGTCATCATCTATTATATCCTGATCCTCTACGTGGCGCGGTCCGTCCCGCCGATTGCGGACCGATTCGGCGGCACCATCGACGCTCTCATGCATCCGGAGGTTCTGTTCGGTATGATGTTGACGGTGACCCTGTCGGCGGTCGGGACCATGATAGCGTACTTCTACGACAACAGAAAGATCATCAGTGGCCTGTATGCAACCCTCCGGCAAAGCTTCCGATGAATCGGGGACGGCGCAGGCATCATTGCCTGCACGCATCATCGCCACCGGCCTGTTCTCGGGCTACACCCCCTGGGCGTCGGGGACGGTCGGATCGCTCGTCGGACTGATCGTCTACTGGCTCCCGGGCGTTCACGACGGTCCATGGCTCCCGGTGCTGATCGCGCTCGGGCTTCTGGCCGGCGCGCCCGCATCCGACGCCGTTGCGCGCGCGACAGGGCACAAGCTCACGAAACTCGCAGCGAGGTCCAAGGAGGCCTTTCAGGCGGGATCCAGCCACGGGCCCGACCCGTCCATTGTTGTCATCGACGAAATTGTCGGCATGTGGATCGCCCTGCTCTTCCTCCCCGCTTCCATCCCCCTGTCGGTCGCGGCGTTCGTCGCCTTCCGGGTGTTTGACGTCCTCAAGCCGGAACCTGCGCGCTACCTCGAACGCATCTCCGGAGGATGGGGCATCATGCTGGACGACGTTGCGGCCGGCATCTACGCCAACCTCGCATGCCGGCTCCTCATGCTCGCCGCAGGCGCCCTCTCCATTCCGCTCCCGTGACCGCCCGCGCCATGACCGCCGAGATCATCACCGTCGGGGACGAGCTCCTCATCGGGCAGGTGGTCAACACCAATCAGGCATTTATCGCCGAGCAGGTGAACGGGCTGGGGATACGAATCGGCCGCATGACAACCGTCGGCGACGAGCTCGAAGCCATCATGGCATCCTTCGCGGCCGGCTGGGAACGGGCCGACGTGGTGCTGGTGACCGGCGGACTCGGCCCGACCCACGATGACATCACCCGCACGGCCGTGTGCCGATTCCTCGAGACTGACCTTGTCGTCAACGAGGGCGTGCGCCGGCACATCGAATCGCTCCTCGCGATACGCAACCTCCCCTGGAGCCATGCTATGGATGACCAGATCCGGGTGCCGCGGGGCGCAACAGTCCTCCCAAATCCCGTCGGGACGGCGCCGGGCCTCTGGTTCGAACGGAACGGGCGCGTGCTCATTATTATGCCGGGTGTCCCGTACGAGATGAAGGCGATCATGAAGGGCTCCGTCCTCCCGCGGCTCGGAGAACTGCACGTCGGAAGGGTCATCATCCAGCGCACGCTCAGAACGACAGGCATTCCGGAAAGCATGCTTGCCCAGCTTCTTGGCGACCTGGACGCAATCCTGGAGACATCGAAGCTCGCGTTCCTCCCCTCGCCGCGCGGCGTGCGGCTCAGGATTACCGTCGAGGAATCAGACAGGACGCGGGCAGAAGGGACCGTGGCTCGCGTGGAGGGGCGGATACGCGACCGCGCGGGCAAGTACGTGTACGGGACAGGCGACCAGGAGCTTGAACAGGTCGTTGGTGCGCTGCTTGCCGGGCGCGGGCTGACGATCAGCGTCGCCGAATCGTGCACTGGCGGACAGATCGCCGGCAGGATCACGGACGTCAGCGGCAGCTCAGTGTATTTCGAGCGGGGGATCGTCGCGTACAGCAACAGGTCAAAAGTGGACCTGCTCGGCGTGCCTGAGGATCTCCTGAATCGGTCCGGCGCCGTCAGCAAGGATGTCGCCGAAGCAATGGCGGAGGGGATCCGCGCCCGGGCGGGGACGACGTTTGGACTCTCGACGACCGGCATTGCAGGGCCCACAGGGGGAACGGCCGACAAGCCGGTCGGGCTCGTCTGGATCGGGATCGCCGATGCGGATGGGGCCATCGCGTTGAAATTCACGTTTGCGGGGGAGCGGACGCTCATCAAGGAGCGCGCTTCGCAAGCCGCGCTGGAACTCCTGAGAAGAAGGATCCTCTTTTCCCGCGAAGGAGGGTGACGGCGGTGGGTTCTCTAAGGCTCTTCGTCGCTCTGGAAACGCCGGCCGCGGTCCGCAAGGCTCTGGCCAGAACGCTGGCCGAGCTCAGGGAGGTTGACGCCGACGTCCGGTGGGAATCTGAAGAGAGACTCCATGCGACGCTGAAGTTCCTGGGAGACACGCCCGATTCGCGGGTCGAAGCGGTCGCCGCGGCCCTCGAGCGCGCTTCCTCGTCCACCGCACCCCTCACGGTTGCCTACTGCGGGCTGGGGTTCTTCCCCTCTCCGCGCGAGCCGCGGATCGTCTGGGCCGGCATGCTGGAGCCGACCGGCGGCCTCAACGACTTCCACGCCCGCATCGAGGCGTCCATGAGAGCGCTCGGCTTCTCTGAGGAATCCAGACCGTTCCATCCGCATGTGACGCTCGGCAGGGTCAGGGGGCAGCGCGGCACCGCCGCCTTGCGCGCGAGAGTCGAAACATGTACCTTTGACCAGCCACCGATCGCACTCCATGAGGTCGCGCTGATCAAGAGCGACCTCCGACCGTCTGGCTCGGTTTACACCACCCTCAAACGAATTTCCCTCTCCGGAATTCCACGCGCCGGCGAGTAATCTGAGTAGCAGGAGATCCAGTATGGCAGACGAACGGGAAGCGAAAGCCCAGGCACTCAAAATTGCGATCGAGCAGATCGAGAAGCAGCACGGCAAGGGTTCCGTGATGCGGCTCGGCGAGGGTCCAATCCAGCAGGTGGAGGTCATCTCGACCGGGTCCATCTCTCTGGACTCGGCACTCGGGATCGGTGGAATACCCAGGGGGCGGGTCATCGAAGTCTTCGGCCCCGAGTCCTCGGGCAAGACCACGCTCTGCCTGCATATCATCGCCGAGGCGCAGCGCACAGGCGGGATCTGCGCCTTTGTGGACGCGGAGCACGCGATGGACATGAACTACGCGAAGAAGCTCGGGGTCGACGTCAACGCCCTCCTGCTGTCGCAGCCGGAGTTCGGCGAGCAGGCCCTCGAGATCGTCGAGACGCTTGTGCGCAGCGGGGCGCTGGACGTGGTCGTCATCGACTCCGTGGCGGCCCTGACGCCGCGCGCCGAGATCGAAGGCGAGATGGGCGATCCGAGCATGGGAGTGCAGGCACGCCTGATGTCGCAAGCCCTGCGCAAGCTGACATCGGCGATCGCCAAATCACGCACCTCCGTGGTCTTCACCAACCAGCTCCGGATGAAGATCGGCGTCATGTTCGGCAACCCCGAAACAACGACGGGCGGCAACGCGCTCAAGTTCTATGCGTCGGTGCGGATGGACGTTCGCCGCATCGAGGCGATCAAGGACGGCCAGAGCATCATCGGGAACAGGACGCGCGTGAAGGTGGTGAAGAACAAGGTGGCTCCCCCCTTCCGGGAGGCGCAGTTCGATATCCTGTACAACGAGGGAATTTCGAAGCTCGGCGATCTTATCGACGTGGCCGTTGAGCACAACATCATCGCGAAGTCCGGGTCGTGGTTCTCGTACAAGGAGGACCGGATCGGCCAGGGCAGGGATGCGGTGAAGAAGTACCTGCAGGAAAACAGCAAGGTCGCAGTGCACATCGAGCAGGAGGCACGGAAGAAGCTCGGCTTGCCCGCACCGCGTGGCACGGGGCCAACCAACGGCAGCGGAACCCCGGTGGCGAAGGGGGACGGCAAGGCTGACGCGAAAGACGAGACGAAACAGGCTGCGCCCCCGGCCCGCGCGGCAGCACCCGGTGCGCCCGCACGGCCCGAGCCCGCAAAGAAGAGATAGCGCATGCGCGTCACCAGGATCGAGCGGCAAGAGCGCCGCGCCGGCCGGGTGAACGTCTACGTCGACGGCCGATTCGCGGCGGGAGTAAGCATAGAGACCCTTGCCCGAGCGGGCCTGCGGACGGGCGACCAGGTGGACGACCTGCTGCTGGAATCGCTCCGCAGGGAAGAAGAGCTGGCGGGGGCGAAGGCGGCTGCGCTGCGGCTGCTGGGGGCGCGCCCCCGGAGCGCGAAGGAGCTGCGGGATCGACTCCTGGAGAAGGAGTTCGGGGAGGCTGCCATTCAGCCGGTTCTCGATCAGTTGACCCGTGCGGGGCTGGTGGACGACGATCAATTCGCCCGGATGTTCATCCGCCACACGCTCAAGCTCCGCCCCGCCGGCCGGATCGTTCTCCGGCAGAAACTGCTGTTGCGCGGGGTCGACGCCCGCACAGCGGACCGGGCGCTTGACGAGGAGATGCCCGACCCACAGGAACACGTTCTCCTCGTCGCGCGCCAGCTGCTCCGTCGGGCACGCGGCTCATCCAGGGCCGGCGACCCGGCAATCAGACGCCGCCTTGCCGCGGGGCTTGCCCGCCGCGGATTCACCTGGGCGGCGATCTCCGGCGCCCTGCACACTATCCTCCCCCCCACAGCGGCACACGACGATGAATCGGGTAGTGTTTGACATCGAGACGCTTGCGTATCCCCTCGAGCACTTCGACGAGCAACAACAGGAGTATCTGCTCCGCTTCGCGAAGACAGACGAGGAACGCGAGGAAGCCATCCAGAAGCTGAGCCTCACGCCGTTCACGGCGCGCATCGTGGCGATCGCGATGCTGAATCCGGACTCGAACCGCGGGAAGGTCTTCTATGACGGGCCGGGAGACAGGCCGGAGCTTGCAGACGACGGGTTCATCGAATACGCGCCGATGGACGAGCCCGGGATGCTCGAGGAATTCTGGAAGACCATCCTGCCCTACGGACAGTTCATCACGTTCAACGGCCGGTCGTTCGATTGCCCGTTCGTGATGCTCCGCTCTGCCGCGCTTGGCGTGAAGCCGTCGCGCAACCTCATGCCGTACCGCTACAGCGCGAACGAACACTGCGATCTGCTCGACCAGCTGACGTTCTACGGCGCCTCACGAAAATTCAATCTGGATTTCTACTGCAAGGCATTCGGGATTCGAAGCCCGAAATCAGAAGGCGTCTCCGGACAGGATGTCGCGCCGCTTCATGCGGCCGGACGGTACCGGGACATCGCGGCATACTGCATGGGAGACGTGAAAGCGACCGCCCAGCTGTTCCATCGCTGGCAATCGCTGCTCAGCGTTGAGAAGTGAGGGGCGCTTCAGGCCGGCAGCCGCGGCCAGCGCTTGCCGAGCTCCGCGTAGATCGCCGTCGCGGCACCCAGCTTGAGCATGTCCCACCAGGAGAAGATCAGGAAGCCCGAGCTGAACGCCGATCCGAGATCGTGGGTGTAGAAGGCGTAGAGATGCAGCGTGCCGAACGTGAAGATGGCGAGCAGGCCGGCCACCATTGCACCCAGCGTGCGCGCGTAGGAGCGGCCGTCCCGCAGCACCCAGCCCACGAGCGCAGCCGCCACGGGAAACGCGATCAGGTACCCGCCCGTGGGTCCAAGGAACTTGGCGATGCCGAAAGCACCGCCCGCAAAGACCGGGGCGCCCAGGGCACCCGCACCGAGGTAGGCCAGCTGGCTGAGGGCTCCGTTTCGCGAGCCCAGGAAGGCTCCCGAGAGAATGACGACAAGCGTCTGGAGCGTATAGGGTACCGGGAAGTGCTCGACCTCCAGCCTGGCTCCGAGAGCCGTCAGGACGGCAAAGGCCAGAACCCACAGCAACTGGGCAACGGTGTGCTCTTCGGTCGCGCCGAAAATGCGGGCCTGTGTCTGCTCGCGGGGGACGCTCATGGGATCGCTCCTGCAGTGATATCGGCTGGCGAAAGGGCGGTTCTCAACGGCCAGTGTTTAAAGGTATCGAAAACAAACTGATTTGTCAAGAAACGTCCCGGACTCAGTTGCGCATGAAACGGGCTTTTTGTATCTTGAAAAGCTTTCACAAACCTCAAAGTTCATGGGTTCCCTGAAGGTCTTCTCCGGACGCTCCAATCGTCCCCTTGCTGAACGCATCGCTGCCGACATCGGTGAACCGCTGGGGCAGTGCGAAATACGAACGTTCAGCGACGGAGAGATTTGGGCAAAGTACAGCGAGAATGTTCGCGGGTGCGACGTGTTCATTATTCAGTCCACCAATCCTCCCGCGGAAAACTTGCTGGAGCTGCTGATCATGATCGACGCCGCAAAGCGGTCCTCGGCGAGAAAAGTGGCGGCAGTGATTCCGTATTTCGGGTATGCGCGCCAGGACAGGAAGGATCAGCCGCGGGTCTCCATCACCGCGAAGCTGGTCGCGAACCTCCTGACAAAGGCCGGCGCGGACAGAATCATCACGATGGATCTGCACGCGCCGCAGATCCAGGGATTCTTCGATATCCCGGTCGACCACCTCTACTCGTCGGCTGTTCTGGTGAAGTACTTCACGAGAAAGAAGCTCGGCAAGCTGGCGGTCGCCTCCCCCGACGTCGGGGGGATCAAGATGGCCCGGGCGTACGCGAAGAGGCTGGAAGCGGATCTGATCGTCATCGACAAGCGCCGCCCGCGGCAGAACGAAGCCGAGGTGATGAACATTATCGGCGACGTGGACGGACGGGACATCATTATCATCGATGACCTGGTGGACACGGCGGGGACGCTTGTGAACGCGGTCACAGCCCTGAAGAACGCAGGCGCACACGATGTGTATGCGGCTGCGACGCATCCCGTGCTGTCGGGCGCCGCGGTGGACAGAATCAACGCATCGCAGCTCAAGACGCTCGTCGTCACCGACACGCTCCCGCTGCGCGCGGCCACGCCGCGGATCGAGGTGGAATCGGTGTCCCGCGTGTTCGCGGAATCGATCAAACGAACATTCAAGAATCTGTCGATCAGCTCGCTGTTCGACATCGACAAAAGTTAACCTGTACGCTACGCAAGGAGCACCATGTCTTCAGAAGTCGTTCTCAATGCCGAACTCCGCAGCCAGATGGCGAAGCACGCGAAATACTCCCGCCACCAGGGGATGATCCCCGGCGTCTACTACGCACGCGGCGAGCAAAACCTGAACATCCAGGTGCAGGCGCTCGTACTGAACAAGCTGGTCTTCACCTCTGAAGCGCACGTCATCGACCTGCGCCTGAGCGACGGTAGCTCGCGCCGGTGCATCCTCCGCGACGTGCAGTTCGACCCCGTCTCGGACAAGCCCGTGCATTTCGATCTCCAGGGGCTGAAGGAGAACGAAAAACTGACGATGGACATCCCGATCGTCCTCGTGGGCGGCGTCCCGAAGGGCGTGCGGGACGGCGGTATGCTGCAGCATGTGGTGCACAAGGTCAAGATCTCCTGCCTCCCGAAGGACATGCCGGAGAAGATCGAGGTGAACGTCGCGGACCTCGGCATCAACGATCTGGTGCACATCAGCGACCTGAGCGTCCCGAACGTCGTGATTCTTGACAACGCCGAGAATATGGTCGTCGGCGTCCTCCCGCCGGCAGTGGTGAAGGAAGAGGTTCCCGCCGAAGCCGTCGTCGAAGAGGCCTTGAAGGAGCCCGAGGTGGTTGGCAAGGGCAAGAAGGCCGAGGAGGGCGAGGAAGGCGCAGCTGCCGCAGAGGGCAAGGAGAAGAAAGAGAAGTAACCTGCGGCCACCGCCGCAATGCCCGCCATGGAGCCGATGCTCGTGCTCTGCCTGGGGAACCCCGGGCCCCGGTATCTGACCACGCGGCACAACGTGGGTTTCATGGTGGCCGATGAGCTTGCCCGGCGGGCAGGCACCGGGTTCACGCCCGGCCGGGGCGAGTACTGGAAGTCGGAGGTTGTCGTTGCCGGTCAGGCGCTTACCCTCGTCAAGCCGGTCACGTTCATGAACAACAGCGGGCTGGCGGCCCGGCATATCCTCGAGGCGTGCGGGTCGGACTCAGAAGCCCTGCTGGTCGTGCTGGACGACATCGCTCTCCCGCTTGGTTCGCTGCGGGTGCGGGCCTCGGGCAGCGATGGCGGCCACAACGGCCTCGGCTCGGTCATCGCGGCGCTGGGAAGTGACCGGATAGCACGGCTTCGATGCGGAATCCGGCCGGAGGTGCCCCCGCCGGCAGAGTCACTCGCAGGTTTTGTTCTATCGCCGTTCGCCCCTGGCGAACACGAAGCGGTACAGTCCATGATCGTCCGCGCCGCTGACGCGGTGTCCGAAGCAGCCACCTCGGGCATTCAGCGGACGATGGCAAGATTCAACGCGTAGACGCGGTATCCCTTCCGGCTGCCTACCAGCACCCCAGGGCTACCCCTCTACTCTCCGGTTCGCCCACGGCGACTATCGGAGGGTCATCCGATTCGTTTAACGAGATGTCCACAGGGAGGTACCACATGGCTTCACCCAAACGGCTGTACGAAACCACGTTCATTGTCAACGCGTCGCTGGATGACCCGCAGATTGACACGGTCATCGGACGCGTCCAGGACCTCATCTCCCGCAACGGAGGCGCCGTTCTCGCGGTCAACAAGTGGGGCCGGAAGCGGCTCGCCTATACGATCAGCAAGAAAAGCACGGGGTTCTACGTCAACATCGAGTTCGAGGCCCCCGCGACTGCGCTGAGCCCGCTCGAGCGCGCGTACCAGCTCGACGAGCTCGTCCTGCGGCACCTGACCATCATCCTCGACAAGAAGGCGATCGCGGCACGGAAGGCGATCCAGGCGTCCGCCGCACAGGCAGCGCAGGATCAGGCCACTCCCGCCCCCGCGGCTCCGGAAGGTCCGGCGCGCGAACCGCTGTTCACGGAACAGACTGAAGAAAAAAAGGGTTGAAAGGAATAGACAATGGCTATGTACGCACCACGTCGCAGCCGTCGGGAACGCGACAATCAGGCGATGCGCAAGAAGCGCACGTGCCGGTTCTGCGACGCCAAGGACATCTACATCGATTACAAGGATGAGAAACGTCTCTCCCGGTTCGTGAGCGAGCAGGGGAAGATCATCCCGAAGCGGATCACCGGGACCTGCGCGAAGCATCAGCGACAGCTGGTCCAGGCGATCAAGCGGGCGCGTCACCTCGCCCTGCTGCCCTTCGTCTCCGATACCATTCGCTGACCGGAAGGATCTCGACATGAAAATCATCCTCCGCAAAGAGCACGACAAACTCGGCGCCGCAGGCGCGGTGGTCGACGTGAAGGACGGGTACGCCCGCAACTATCTGATTCCCCGGGGCATCGCCTATCCCGCGGACGCGGGAAGCATGCGCGCCCTCGAGGAAGAGAAGCGCCAGCAGTCGCGCCGCGACTCCCGGGCGCTGCACGCGAGCGAGAAGGTCGCCCATGAGCTCGAGAAGATTTCTCTCACCCTGAAGATGAAGGTTGGCGAAGACGAGAAGCTTTTCGGGTCGGTCACCTCGCAGATGATCGCCGAAGCGCTGAAGGAGAAGGGGTTCGAGGTCGACAAACGCATCATCGAACTCGAGGAGCCCATCAAGGCCCTCGGGATCTACACGGTCGACGTGAAACTCCACCAGAACATCACAGGAAAGCTGAAGGTGTGGGTAGTTCACGAGTAGGTCGCGAACCCGGGAGCACCGTGCTCCCCTTCCCCACCATGCAGGAGCAGAAAGCAGGACGCTATGCCTAAGGCCATCAAGACACTTGACGAGGTCACCATCCGGTTCGCCGGCGACTCGGGCGACGGGATGCAGCTGACCGGGACGCAGTTCACCAACACGATCGCGGCGCTCGGCGCGGACCTCAGCACGATGCCCGACTATCCTGCCGAGATCCGCGCTCCCGCAGGGACCAGGTACGGCGTCTCCGGCTTTCAGATCCACTTCGGAAGCTCGGAGATCCATACGCCCGGCGATCTCTGCGACGTCCTTGTCGCAATGAACCCCGCCGCACTCGTCACAAACCTTCGGTTGCTGCGCGACGGCGGAACGATCATCGTCAACGAGGACGCGTTCAACGACAAGAACCTGAAGCTGGCGGGGTTGGCGACCAATCCTCTCGAAGACCACACGCTGAAGAAGTACCAGGTGTACAAGGTGGGCATCAGCAAGCTCACCGCCAACGCGCTTGTCGATATGAACCTGTCCACCCGGTTCGTGGACAAGACCAAGAACTTCTTCGCCCTCGGGCTCATGTACTGGATGTACAACCGTTCGATCGACCAGTCGGCGCGGTTCATCGAGGAGAAGTTCGGCAAGAAGGACAAGGAAGTCGCCGAGGCGAACCTGCGCGTCCTGAAGGCGGGCTACAACTTTGGCGAGACCACCGAGATCTTCACGACCCGGTACGACGTCAAACCTGCCAAGCTGGAGCCCGGAAAGTACCGGAACATCATGGGGAACGTCGCGACCGCTCTCGGCCTCGTGGCCGCGGCGAAGAAGGCGGGCCTTGAGCTGTTCCTCGGAAGCTATCCGATCACGCCCGCAAGCGACATCCTCCATGAGCTCTCGAACCTGAAGCACATGGGCGTGAAGACGTTCCAGGCGGAGGACGAGATCGCGGCGATCTGCGCGGCGATCGGCGCCTCGTACGCCGGAGACCTCGGGACGACATCCACGAGCGGCCCCGGCCTCGCGCTGAAGACCGAAGCGGCAGGCCTCGCGATCATGCTCGAGCTCCCGCTGGTCATCGTCAATGTCCAGCGCGGCGGACCGAGCACCGGCCTCCCGACAAAAACCGAGCAGGCCGATCTGCTCCAGGCCATCCATGGCCGCAACGGCGAGGCGCCGCTCTGCGTCGTCGCCGCCGCCACACCGGTCGACTGCTTCGCGATGGCCTACGAATCGGCACGCATCGCGATTAAGTACATGACGCCCGTGATCTGCCTGACGGACGGCTACCTTGGCAACGGGGCAGAACCGTGGAAGATCCCGAACGCTGACGACCTGCCGGCCATCCCGGTCACCTTCGCCAGGGACAAGGCGTCGTTCATGCCGTACGCGCGCGACGAGAAGACGCTGGCACGGCCCTGGGCCATCCCCGGCACGCCGGGACTCGAGCACAGGATCGGCGGCCTCGAAAAGGAACACATCTCGGGGAACATCAGCTATAACCCCGAGAACCACGACTTCATGATCAAGATGCGCGCGGAAAAGATCGAGCGCATCGCGGACGATATCCCGCTCCAGGCAATCGAGGGCGACGCAGAAGGCGAGATCCTCGTTGTCGGATGGGGCAGCACCTACGGGGCGATCAAGGACGCCGTCCAGAGCCTGCGAGAGCGAGGGCACTCCGTGTCCCACGCCCACCTGCGCTACCTGAACCCGTTCCCGAAGAACCTCGGCGAGATCCTGTACAAGTTCAAGCGCGTGGTTGTCCCGGAAATCAACAACGGACAGTTGTTGCAGCTTCTCCGGTCGAAGTACCTCGTCCCCGCCGTCGGCTTCAACGTCATCAAGGGGCTCCCCCTGCGCGCGGAGGAAATCGAAGAGTCGATCGAATCGTTGCTCGGGAGATAGACATGGCAGACACGACAACACAGGCGGCACCCGCTCCGAAACTCACCATCAAGGACTTCCAGTCCGATCAGGACATCCGCTGGTGCCCCGGGTGCGGCGACTACTCGATCCTGGCACAGGTCCAGAGGGTGTTTCCCGAATTCACCCATCTGAAAGAGAACTATGTTGCGGTCTCCGGCATCGGCTGCTCCAGCCGCTTTCCGTACTACATGGACATTTACGGGATCCACGGCATCCACGGCCGCGCACCGGCAATCGCCTCCGGGGTGAAGCTCGCGAACCCCGACCTGGACGTCTGGGTCGCGACCGGCGACGGCGACGGGCTCAGCATCGGCGGGAACCACATGATTCACATGCTCCGCCGGAACATCAATATCAAGGTCCTCCTGTTCAACAACCAGATTTACGGGTTGACGAAGGGGCAGTACTCCCCCACGTCGGTGCTGGGTCAGATCACGAAATCCACCCCACACGGAGTCATCGATTACCCGTTCGTCCCCGTTTCCCTCGCCCTCGGCGCCGGAGCAACGCTCGTGGCACGCGCGATGGACCGCGACCCGAAGCATCTCCAGGAGGTCATTCGCCGCGCCGAACAGCACCACGGGTCCGCGTTCATCGAGATCTACCAGAACTGCAACGTGTTCAACGATGGCGCGTTCTTCCAGTTCACCGAGAAGGACACCCGGGACGACACCGTGGTCTACCTCGAACACGGAAAGCCGCTTGTCTTCGGCAAGGAGCAGGAGAAGGGGATCCGCCTGAACGGTTTCACGCCCGAAGCGGTCTCCATCAAGGAAGGACCATACTCGACCAGCGACCTCCTGGTGCACAACGAGAACGACCTCACGCTGGCGTTCATTCTGGCCAACATGATTCACAATCCTGCCCTCCCGCGGGCAATGGGCGTGTTTGTGTCGCTCGACCGGCCGACGTACGAGGAGCAGCTGCGCGATCAGGTTGCCCGCGCGAAGAGCCGGAAAGGGAACGTCACCCTTCAGCAGGTTCTGGACGGCGACGAGACCTGGGTCATTCAGTAAGCCCCGCCCTGCTTGATGGCGGTCCAGGGGGAGGCGGCATCCGCCTCCCCTCTGCGTATTCCCCGGGTTCTCTCTATTGTGGAAGCGATCCCATGACCCCGCAGCCGCACACTCAGGCCACCCCCGCAGCGATCGCGGACATCCTCCGCAATCATCACCGGTTCGTCCTCACCACCCACATCAACCCCGACGGCGACGGCCTCGGATCGGAACTGGCACTCGCCCACTGGCTGCGCGCGCACGGGAAAGATGTCACGATCCTCAACCACAGCGCGACGCCGGCCGTCTACCGGTTCCTCGACCCCACGGGCCTCATCCACGCCTATGATGAGCCGAGCGACCGCCAGACCGTGATAGCCGCCGAGGTCATCGTCGTCCTGGACACCAATCACCTTGACCGTCTCCGCTCGCTCGAAGACGCGGTCCGACAGAGCAGGGCCGTGAAAGTCGTCGTGGACCACCACCTCGATCCAGCGCCTTTCGCCGAGCACTACCTCCTGGACGACGACGCCACGTCGACGGGCGAGATCGTCTACCGGATCGCCCTCGACTTGTGGGGCGCGGCGATTCCGCCGGAGACCGCCACGGCGCTCTACTGCGCCATCATGACCGACACGGGTTCGTTCCGGTATCCGCGCGTTGACCCGGAGACGTTTCAGATCTGCGCCCACCTGATCCAGTGCGGGGCCGACCCCGTGACCGTATACGCGGAGGTGTACGAGCGGTGGTCGTCCGGAAGGATCCATCTGCTCGGCCTGATGCTGGAAGGACTGGCCGTGGAGTGCGGCGGCAAGCTTGCGCACGTCTCGATCACGCGGGCACAGCTGAAGGACACAGGCACGACCGAGGAAGACACCGACAATTTCACCACCTACCCCATGAGCATCAGGGGGGTCGTTGCGGGGATTCTCTTCCTGGAGCTCCCTGGAGAAGTCAAGATAAGCTTCCGCTCGAAGGGGGACATCCCCATCAACGAGCTTGCGAAGGAGTTCGGCGGGAACGGGCATCGCAACGCCGCAGGCGCTCGCGTTGTCGGTCTCCCGATCGATGAAGTGAGAGCCCGCGTCGTCGGGGCCGCGGGCAGATACGTACGATAGGAGAATGCATGATCACTATTTCGCTTGAGCACGGGAATCCTGAGCGGACGGATGCAGGGGTGCTCACGATGTTCGCGGTGGAGGACGCCGAATCGCTGACGCTCCTGAAGAAAAACCTGCGAAGCCGGCTGGGACGCGCGGCGCGACTCCTGGACACAGCGGTTTTCTCGGGCAAACCAGGCCAGGTCCTCACCCTCCACCCCACCGATTGGCCTGCGGTCAGTCTTTTGCTGGTGGGCGTCGGTCCTTCCGAAGGCATCACGCTGGAGCGGTTGAGAAAGGGCGCGGCGGTTGCCGCCAAGGCGGCGCGATCTCTGGGGGCAACATCGGTCGCCATTGCAGAGCCGGATCCGACGTTCCTCGCGCCGGCTCCGAGCCTGAAAGGCGACACTGTGTGGGAAGAGATCGGAACGGCGTTGACCGAAGGGATCCTCCTCGGACTCTACCGTTATGACCGTTACAAGACTGCGAAGAACGACAATGGCGGAAAGCTCACCCGGGCCATCATCGTCAGCCGTTCAAGGCTGCGTCTTGCCGACCTCAAACGGGGATATGCCCGGGGGCGGATTATCGCCGACGCAGTGTACCTGGCGCGCGACCTTGCAAACGGGCCTGCCAACGAGATCTATCCGGAATCGCTGGCGAAGAAGGCACGGGATGTGGGCCGCAGAACAGGCGTTCGGGTAACAGTCCTGGACACGTCTAAGATTCGCAGGTTGAAGATGGGCGGACTCCTCGGCGTGTCGGCGGGAAGCGCCCGACCGCCGCGGTTCATCATCATGGAGCACAACCGCGACCGCAAGGGCGGGACGGTCATCCTCGTCGGCAAGGGAGTGACGTTCGATTCCGGCGGCATCTCGATCAAGCCGTCCGCTGGCATGGCAGAGATGCGCATGGATATGTCCGGCGCGGCCGCCGTCATTGCCACCATGCAGGCCATGGCACAGCTGAAGATTCCCCTGCACGTCGTCGGTCTGATCCCGGCAACCGAGAACCTCCCGAGCGGAACAGCGATGAAGCCCGGGGACATCCTGACCCACATCAACGGGATGACGTCGGAGGTCGACAACACCGACGCGGAGGGCCGCCTGATCCTCGCCGACGCGATTGCGTATGCGCAGCGATACTCGCCCGACATCACCATCGATCTCGCGACCCTCACCGGCGCCTGCGTCGTCGCTCTCGGCCATGTCGCGGCGGGCATGATGGGGACGAGCGACCCGCACATGGCCCGGCTCAAGCACGCTGGGGAGAAGACCAACGAACGCGTCTGGGAGCTGCCGCTGTTCGAAGAGTACGAGCGGTTGATACGCAGCGACGTCGCCGACGTCAGGAATGTCGGCGGCCGCTGGGCGGGGGCCATCACCGGCGCATTGTTCCTGAAGAAGTTCGCTGGATCCATGCCGTGGATTCATCTGGATATTGCTGGTCCCGCGATGATCGAGGACGCAAGCGAGTATACCCCGCGGGGCGGTTCCGGGTACGGCGTGCGCCTGCTCACGGAATACTTGAGCCGGTGGAAGAAACAATGATAGCCCGGAAGACATGTATCGCCGATCTCATCCAGCGCGGGCCGGCACGCCGAAGGTTGGCATTCCGTGGACTGTTGTGTCTCGGATGGCTCGTCCTGGGTCCGGTCCTCGGGGCGGCCCAGCCCGAGGGACGGGGGCCGTCCCAGGCTCCCGGGTCCGCAATCATGATCGAGTCCTTTGCGCGCGGCCCGGCCGATTCTGCCCGGGGCCTTGTTGACATCTTTTTCCGCATCGAAGCCGGGTTCTTCGTCCCCGTCAGGAACAGTGACACGGACGCCGCGATGCCCTATGTGCGGCGCGGTGAGGTGCTGATCGAGCTCATTGACTCGACCGGGATGACACGCGCGCGTGATCTCGCGCGACTGGAACGGGGGGGGGCGGAAAACGAGCGCCTCCGTCCGGGGACCGAATGGTTCCAGGGAGGCTTCACGGTTGGCGTCCCGTACGGAACCTATACCATGCTGGTCGAGGTGACTGACTCCGAATCGCAGCGCTCCACAACTGACCGGTCCCGGCACGTCCGCGTTCAGCCTCAGGCTGTGGGACCTGAGGGCGATGCCGCAGCCATCTTTGTCGAAACACCGGCCCCGGGAACCGGCCGTGATACGATGCGGATCCACAACTATGGCGGCGATGTCCTGTTCGGGTCGGGGGTATCGATGTATGTCGAGCTCCCGAAGGGATCTCCGGCCGATTCTTCCATCGATGTTGCGGTCCGATACGAGATGGTGCGTCCGGGCGAGGACGATGCCGTGTTTGTCCGGGCAGATACAACCCTGGGGATTCGCCCGATCCTCCGCAATCGTCCCGCGCGCACGTCGGACACCCTCGGCGTGGCGTATGTGACGCGCGGCGACCAGCAGCCGCAGGTACGGGCGCTTGAGATCCCGCTGGGCACGCAGCGCCTGCCGCTCAGGAGATACCGGCTGACCGCAACGATCATACGGGGATCCGAGCCGCTCACCTTCAAGCGCGAGTTCCGGATGATCTGGCCGGACATGCCCCGGTCCCTGCGCAACGTGGACGACGCGATCACCGCCCTCCGGTACATTGCGCCCGAGGCAACCGTCGATTCGCTTCTCGAGGGGCCGCTCGAGGCCCGTTGGGCGCACCTCGAAGGATTCTGGAAGCCGAGGGATCGCTCCCCTGACACGGCACCGAACGAAGTCATGACAGAGTACTACCGGCGGGTCGACCATGCCCGCGAGACCTTCGGGACGCTCCGGCAGCAGGACGGCTTTCTGACCGACCGCGGAAGGATCTACGTCCTGCACGGCCCTCCCACAAACACCGAACGGTCGTTGGATCCGACTGAAGGTTTCCGGGAGGTCTGGACGTACGCCCGCGGGAACAAGACGTTCACCTTCGTTGACAGAACGAAGACGGGTGATTACATTCTGTTGCACCGCCCTGCACAATGAAACCACGGGTTGCCATTACCATCGGAGACTACAACGGCGTCGGCCCGGAGGTAGTCCTCAGAAGTCTCCCGGCAGTGCGGAGGCACGTCACCCCCGTGCTTGTCGGTCCTGAGAAGGCCTGGTCCGCGTGGTCGCGACGACTCGGACTTCCGGACCCTGCCGCCGAAACGCGCACGGGGAGGCAGGCAGTGGACATCATCGACCCGGGACCGGGAGCAAGATTGCGGATCAGTCCGGGGAAGATCGACCGCGCGGCCGGCCTTGCGGCCGCCGCGGCGCTTGAGACAGCCGTCAGGCTCGCGGAAGGCGGCACCGTGGACGCCATCGTCACCGGTCCCCTGTCAAAGCGGGGTCTCCATCTCGCCGGGTTGCCTTTCCCGGGCCAGACGGAGTTCCTCCAGGAACTGACGGGCGCGCCGTCAGTCGCGATGATGCTGGTCCATGGCGGGTTTCGCGTCGGTCTGGTCACGATCCACGAACCTTTGAAGAATGTCCCCGCTCTCATTACGAGGCGTGCGTTGATAGAACGGATCGGCGTCCTTTCAGCCGCGCTGAGAATCGACTGGGGCATCGCCCGACCGAGGCTTGCGGTGCTCGCTCTCAATCCGCATGCCGGTGAGGGTGGGGATCTCGGCCGGGAAGAGCTGGAGGTCATTCTTCCGGCAGTTGCCTGGCTCCGGAAGCATCGCATGGACGTGGACGGACCGTTCCCTGCGGACGCATTCTTCGCGCGAGGCTTGGAACGGACATTCGATCTTGTCGTCGCGATGTATCACGATCAGGGGCTGATCCCGCTCAAGGTCGCAGCCCGCGGCGCCGGCGTGAACGTCACGGCAGGGCTGCCGATCGTCCGTACGTCGCCGGACCACGGAACCGCCTTCGATATCGCAGGACGGGGCATCGCCGACCCGGCAAGCATGATCGCCGCGATCACACTGGCCGCCCGGCTCTGGACCGGCCGCACGAAGTCTGCCGGAGGGTCGCAGCCATGATCCGGTTCACCAATGTCACGCTGGCGTTCGATCGACACACGGTGCTCGACGACGTGTCGTTCGAGGTCCGACCGGGGGAGTTCGCGTTCCTGGTGGGACAGACCGGCTCCGGGAAGAGCACGATCCTGCGGTTGATGTACATGGACCTCCTCCCGACGCGCGGCGTGGTCACGGTAGGCAAGTACAACTCCTCGCTGATCACAAAGCCGGAGCAACCCTACCTCCGCAGAACGCTTGGCATCGTGTTTCAGGATTTCCGATTGCTCGAAGACAGGGATGTCTTTGACAATGTCGCGTTCACGCTGCATGTCACCGGAACGCCGGCGAAGGACATCAAGAAGCGGGTGCTCCGGGTGCTGGCCGACGTGGGGCTCACGCACCACCGCCACAAGCATGCCCACGAGCTTTCGGGGGGAGAACAGCAGCGCCTGGTGATCGCCCGCGCGCTCGTCAACAACCCCAGCTTCCTCCTGGCGGACGAACCCACCGGCAACCTCGATCCGCTCACCTCGCGCGAGATCCTTCAGCTCTTGAAGGACATCAACACGCGCGGGACCGCGGTCATCATGGCCACGCATAACTACGATCTGATCCGGAAGAGCAACGAGCGGGTGCTGCAGGTGAGGGAGGCGAAGGTTTACGAGGTGGAGAGAAAGTAGCGGCGCCTCTGCCGCGGCGTCACCATCGCCGCGTCCATGCAGGTGGGTCAATGCAGCCGCGTCAATGGTGCCGCGTCAGGATGTTACCGCCTCAACGCGCTTCACTTCAGGCATCCCGTGCATGATCGCGCGCTCCACGCCCGCCCGGAGCGTCAGCTGCGACAACGGACAGACCGCGCACGTCCCCAGCCATTGAACCTCCGCCACACCCTCGGGCCTGAACCGCCGGAACACCACATCCCCGCCGTCCGCGCGCAGATACGGCCGCGCCATGTCAAGACAGTATTCGATTCTTTCTTCGAAGGTCATGCTCGCCCTTCGAGCGCCGTGCGCTCAGAGTTGAATGTCGACGGCCGTCGATTCTTGCTGCGCGTGCCGGATGCTGATCTGCGCGGCCATATTGCGGGCAATCGTCCGGATGATCCGCGCGTGTTCGCCCTCCTCCAGCACGATGGGCCGCCCCGTGTCGCCACTGACCCTGATCTGGGTGTACAGCGGGATGGCACCGAGGAACGGCACGCCAAGCTCGCTCGCCGAACGCTCTCCTCCCCCGGTGTCGAAGATGTTGTCACGGTGCCCGCACGCGGAGCAGATGTGATAGCTCATATTCTCGATGATCCCGAGGACCGGGACGTTCACCTTCCCGAACATCGCGAAACCTTTCCGCGCGTCGGCGAGCGAAATATCCTGTGGCGTCGTGACGACGACTGCCCCGGTGAGCGGAATCGTTTGGACGAGCGTGAGCTGGATGTCGCCCGTCCCCGGGGGGAGGTCGAACACGAGATAGTCGAGTTCGCCCCAATCCACGTCGGACATGAACTGCTTCACCGCGCCGCTCGCCATCGGCCCTCTCCAGATGACGGCCTGCATCGGATCCACCAGGAAGCCGATGGACATCACCTTTACGCCGAACTTCTCCATCGGCTGAAGGCGCGTCCCCCGGACTTGCGGCCGGCCGTTGATGCCCATCATGAGCGGGATGCTCGGGCCGTAGATGTCCGCGTCCACGAGCCCCACCCTGCCTCCGTCCCGGGCAAGCGCCACCGCGAGGTTGACGGCAACCGTCGACTTCCCGACGCCGCCCTTTCCGGACGCGACCGCGATGGTATTCTTGACTCCGGGGAGGACGGCCTCCTTCTGGCGGTTGTCGTGCGACCGCACGTTGGACGTCATCTGCACGTTCACGGCGGTGACCTCCGGAAACGCGGCACGAACCGCGCTGACCGCCGCATCTTTCAACTCGTCCCGGACGGGACAGGCGGGCGTCGTCAGCTCGATAGAGAAGCTGACGGCACTCCCCTCGATCGCGACATCCCTGACGAAATTCAACGCGACGATGTCGCGATGGAGGTCGGGGTCTTTTACGACCCGGAGGGCGTTCAGGACGCCCGCCGTGGTGATGGAACTCATACGCTCAGCACCTCAGGTGGTTCGTTGGGGTGACGACGCTCTTCTTCTCAAACACCTCAGGCGGGCAGGACGTTCATTTTCCGACCGACTTTTTCAAATGCTGCGAGCGCGCGGTCAATGTCCTTCCGGGAGAGGGCGGCCGACACCTGGGCCCTGAGCCGGGCCTCGCCCTTCGGCACGACGGGGTACCAGAGCCCCTTGATGTACACGCCTGCGCGGAGGAGCTCCTTACTCATCTCTTGCGCCACCGACGCCTCTCCGAGCATGATCGGCACGATCGGATGATCCCCTTCGAGGATCGTGAATCCCAGCGCCTTGATCTCCTTCCGGAAGTAGGCGGTGTTCTTGTGCAGCTTCCGGACGATGCTCCGGTCCTTCATGAGGAGGCCGAAGGCGGCCCCGGCTCCGAACACGATCGACGGCGGCAGTGAGTTCGAGAAGATATACGTGCGCGCCTTCTGGCGCATGAACGCGATCAGCTCGTTCTTGCCGCTGATATACCCGCCCGCCGCTCCCCCGATCGCCTTCCCCAGAGTTCCGGTGAGGACGTCGATCTTCCCGTGCACGCCCTTCGCTTCCGGCGTCCCGCGGCCCGATCGTCCGCAGACCCCGACGCCATGGGAATCGTCGACGAACAGCAGTGCGCCGTGTTGGCCGGCGATCGCGACCAGGCTGTCGAGCGGAGCCAGATCGCCCTCCATGCTGAACACGCCGTCGGTGGCAATGATCCGCAGGCGGTAGTCCTTGCCGCGGTCCTCTTCGAGCTGGCGGACCAGATCGTCCATGTCGGCATGCCTGTAGATCTTCCGGTCGGTGGTCTCGGCTTTGCAGAGGCGCTGACCGTCGATGATGCTCGCGTGGTTCAGGCGGTCTGAATAGATCACGTCGCGGTAGGTCTCGTAGCCCATCTTCTCGTTCGTCAGAGACGCAAAGAACGCTTCGTTCGCCGCCCAGCAGGAGGAGAAGAGGATCGTGTCCTCGGTGCCGAGGAACTTCGAGATGCGCTTTTCGAGGTCGAGGTGGATGTCCTGCGTCCCGCAGATGAACCGCACTGACGCGACGCCGTACCCGTAGTCCTTGATCCCCCGGATCGCCGCCCTGCAAACGTCGCGATGGTTTGACAGCCCGAGATAGTTGTTCGACGCGAGCATGACGGCCTTCTTTCCCTTCACGCGGACCACGCCGTCCTGCGGCCCCTGGAGCGGGACCTCGTATTTGTAGGTATTGCTCTGCTCGAGCTGCTTCAGTTCGCGCTGGACGAGTTCAATCACGCCGTTCATCGTAGCCTCTCCTGGTCATAGTCAGTCGTCGCGGGACATGCGTTCCCGCAGTCACACCACAGTGGATGTCACCCCTCCGCCCGCCGCACGAGCCGCGCGGCAAAGGAACCGTCCATCCCGTGCTTGTGCGGGAGTGTTTCGACAAACCCTTCGTCGTTCACGAGCCCGCTGCTGATGAGCACGCGCGCATCCTCAAGGGCAAACTCGGGATGACGATCAAGAAACGCACGGACCATGAGCCGGTTTTCCTCCGGCTCGGTCGTGCACGTGCTATACACCAGCACCCCACCCGGGCGCAGCAGGGTCGCGGCGTTGTCCATCAGGTGCGTCTGGAGTGCCGCGAGTTTGATGATGTCCGAGGTCTCCCTCTTCCATTTCATGTCCGGCTTCTTTGCGAGGACCCCCAGACCGGAACATGGCGCGTCCAGGAGGACCCTGTCCACGGGCTGGTCGACGGTCAACGTCGCGCCGTCGGCCTCCAGGAACCGCACGCTGGTCACGCCGAGCCGTTCGCACGCACCCTTGAGCTGGGACAGCTTGACGGCATATTTGTCCACGGCGAGGATGTCCCCCTTGTCGCCCATCAGCTCAGCCAGATGCGTGGTCTTCCCTCCTGGCGCGGCGCACAGATCGACGACGCGCTGGCCCGGTTTGGGATCGAGGAGGATGGATGGAAGCGCGCCGCTCTCGTCCTGGATTGTGAAGAAGCCGTTCCGGAACAGCTCCATCTGGCCGATTCGGGTGAGGCCACGGGTTCGCAGAATGTACGGGATGTGCGCTGAGCCCGCATAGGAGATCTGCTGCTCGTCGAGCCTGGCGAGGAAACCGGGGATGTCGGTCTTGAGCTGGTTGATGCGGATCGTGAGAGGCGGACGCTCGTTGCTGGCCTGGAGCAGGGCCCGTGTCTCTTCGGGCCCGAATCGCGGCAACCAGCGCTTCACGACCCAGTGAGGCTGGGAGTAGTACACGGCGAGATACTGGACTTCGTCTTCAGCCGGATCCGGATACCGGATGCCGTCGATGTTCCGGATGATGTTCCGGAGGACAGCGTTCACCAGGCCTGCCGGCTTTTCGCCGCGGATTCGCTTGACGAACTCCACGGCCTCGTTGACCGCCGCCGGGTGAGGGACTCTGTCGAGGAAGAGGATCTGGTAGAGCGCCACGCGCATGGCGTTCTTCAGGTTGATCTCCGCCTTGGCAAAAGAGCCGTGAGAGAACCCGTTCAGGATCCAGTCGAGCCGGTTCTGCCACCGCAGGACGCCGTGCACGATTTCGGTCAGGAGCCCCTTGTCGAGGTCGCTGAGGTCGGTCGATTTCAGTTCGGTATCGAGGACCCTGTCGAGGTACGAATCCGTGCGCTCGACACGATTCAGAACCTTGACGGCAGTCCCTCTGGCGCCCGCATACAGCAGGTGCGGCTCCGGGGGGGGCTGGTTGTCCGCGCGCGAGGGCGTACCGGTAGTCATGCGCGCCGACGGGAGAAGTGAACGATTCCGGGGAAATGCTGCCGCTGCGGGCTCATAGGCTGGTAGAAGTCACACACGAACGGTCGGGAAGGCGGAGCGGCGCCAGGCCACTCCGCGCGATCCCTCTCAGCAGCGGACGTCAGGCAGCCGGCGCAGCAGCCGGCTTCTTCGAATACTTCTTGTTGTACCGCTCAACGCGGCCGGCGGAGTCGACCAGCTTCTGACGGCCCGTAAAGAACGGATGGCAGGCCGAGCAGATTTCGATCTTGAGGTTGCCGGTGGTCGACCGCGTCTCGAACGTATTGCCACACACGCAGGTAACGACCGCCTTCTTGTATTCGGGATGAATCCCGTCTTTCATGGGCTGCTCCTTGCACGAACTCATTCAAATCAATTGCAGGATGTTAATATACGATTTCCCCCCTCCTGTTGCAACCGTGGCTTCCCTTGCAATTCCGCGGCGATTTCGATAGATTGGCGTCTGCTACTGTACGCAGGTATCCAGGAATGAAGGGGTTGTCATCGATGCGGCGTCTGCCCGGTATCCTGTTCAGCGCGGTACTCCTGTGGTCGTCCGCCGCGGCGGAAAGCAACACCGTCTACGATTTCCTTCGGAATGACGTGAGCGCACGGGCAGCAGGCCTGGCCGGCAGCTTCTTCAGCGTCTCTGACGACCCGAACACCGTCTTCTACAATCCCGCCTCACTCCCGACCATCCTCGGGCCCCAAGGTTCCGTGGGCTACTTCAAGCACATCCTCGACATCAACTCGGGCCACCTCTCCTACGCGCAGGAGGTCGAAGGAGTCGGCCACTTCGGCGCGGGAATCGTGTTCACGAATTACGGCTCCTTCACCGAGACGGATGCCACCGGGTTTCCGGTCGGAGAGTTCGGGGCAACCGATATTGCGTTGTCGATCGCATACGGGACAGACATTGAAGAGAACCTCTCGGTCGGCGGTGCGGTGAAGTTCATCTACTCATCGCTCGCGGGATACTCTTCCACCGGGGCTGCGCTGGATGCGGGCATCCTCTGGCGTTTTCCTGAGGCCCGGGCGGCCGTCGGCGCAAGCCTGCGAAACCTGGGCACCCAGCTCGGAACGTACGCCGGAACGAACGAATCGCTTCCGCTGGACCTCTCGATCGGCGGTTCCATCACGCCCAGAGGGTTGCCGCTCCTTCTCAACGTCGCGTTCCACCGGCTCACGGACGACGTCGATTCGTTCGGGGACCGGTTCGCCGGATTCACGGTGGGCGGTGAATTCACGCTCAGCAAGGTGCTCCAGCTTCGCCTGGGGTACGACAACGCCCGCCGGAGAGACCTCAAGCTTGGCACGTCATCAGGTCTGGCGGGATTCTCGGCCGGCCTCGGGATCAGCGTTGACCGATACGCCCTTGACTATGCCCTCTCGTCGCTCGGCGAGGTAGGGAGCCTGCACCGCATCTCCATCGGCGCCAGGTTCTGACGCCCGCGTTACTCTCCCCTGTACGGAGTTTCGAGATACCGATCCGCCTGCTCGTGGGAGTCGCGAAAGTCCTTCATGTCCTTGACCTTCCTGTACTGATTCAGAGCCAGCGACCGCTTCCCCTGAATGTCGTAGATCATCCCGATCTTCAGGTTCGCCAGGACTATGTAGCCTGAGGCCTCCTTCCGATCCAGCGCTCTGCTCAGCTCGTCGCACCGGTACAGCGCTTTGAGCGATTCATCGTACCGCTGGGCCTGCATGTGGTTGGTCGCAATGTAGTAGAGGGCCTCGCGTTCGATCGCCGGGCCGTATCCCCGCTGCCCCTTCTCCGCCCTCCCGCGAATGTCCTCGAAGACCTTCGTCGCCGCTTCCCAGTTCCCCATCGAGACGTACGCCCTGCCGACATAGCGATGGAACATCATATTGTCGGGGAACCGGCCGTGCAGGCGCCGCGCGATATCCAGCGCCTTCACGTAGTCGCGCTCGTGGAAGTAGTACGCCTGAAGCAAGAAATACGTCGCTTCGATCGATGCATACTTCGCCCGCTCCGAGGCCAGGGTCAGCTGAGCGAGGCCCTTCTTCTTGTCTCCGGGCGGTATGAACAGAATCAACGGCTTTACGAAGGGGTACTGGTCGGGGATCACCTCAGCGTAGTAGTTGTAGATCCCCGACCCCAGGAGGACGTCGTAGTTGTCGGGATCCAGCCCGATCGCCTCCTGGACCAGCGGAAGCGCCTTCCGGCCCGCGTTGGCGGCTGCAAGGTAGTCGTCCCTATGAAAGAGAAGCCGCCCCTGAAATCCGATCGCGCCCCCTTTGAAGAAGATCGCTGTGACATCGTTCTCGCGGACGTCCAGGAGCGAATCGCACAGGTCGACCACGCGATCGAGCGCCGAGAGAAACCGCTCGTCATATCGCTCGTCCTCGAGGTTGATGAGGATCCGCCACCAGTCCACCATCGCCATGAAGAAGTGTCCCGCCGGGTGAGCGGGGCGCATGCGAATGAGTTGCCGGAAGTCCTCTTCCGCGCGCTCAAACTCGAGGTTGTAGACCCTGTCGATGCCGCGGCGTGCGACGCTGTCGAACGCCGCGTCCTCGTCGGCTTTCAGCGCCGGAGCGGCCAGCATCAGCAGGGCCAGAACGACGAGTCGGGTCATGCCAGTCCCCCGTCCCCGTCCTGCGGCCGCAGCAGGTCTTCGAGAGACTCGAGCGTGACGATGCCCGGTGGCGTGGAGAACGCCGGCGATTTCAGGATGTACCATGTGCCGGCGATCAGGGAGATGGTTGCCAGGACGCCTCCCTCCGGTCCAAACGCCCCACCCGTCACCCACTCGGGGCCCGACTGGGCGGTCACAAGCGGCTTGAGCCCCGAAAAATCGGCGCCGCTTGTCGGGAACCCGAAGATGGCCGTCTGCGCGAAGTTCCATCCGATATGGAGTCCCGTGGGAAGCCAGAGGCCGCGTGTCTTGAAGTATGCGAACGACAGCCAGATTCCCGCGAGGGCGACATTGCACAGCCCGAACACCGTAGCGTTCGGGTTCTGCGCGTGTGCCAGGGCGAAGAGCAGCGAGACGAGCAGCATTGCAGGCGCGAATGTGATGCCCTGCATCAGAGTTTGGAAGGCGTAGCCCCGAAATAGCAATTCCTCGAGCGTGGCGGCGAGCGTGAATATCGCTGCAAGCTGGAGGATGGAGAGCGCGAGGTGACCGGGCGGGAAGTCCTGCCAGACCGGCGAGGCATATCCGAGCACGACTTCGACGACGAAGATGCCGGCCATCATCAGGATGCCGATACCAACCCCGGCCGCCGTGTCCCGCGCCGCCCTCCGGTTAAGCCAGAGGCCGACGGCCGCGAGAGGCTTTCGATGCACGAACCTCGTCATGAGATACGAAGCCGCCAGGAGCGCCAGCGTGATTCCGAGCGAGGCGAGACTCTGATCGCGGACGCCGGAGAGAACGACCGGCACGACGAACAGCGCCGCGAACAGGCTGAGGAGGACGAGAAACAGCAGAATGCGCCACGCCACGCGGAGTTCGCCGTGGCGGGTGAGGAAGACCATGCGAAGCGTGTCGTTCATTGATGCCCCTCGAAAACGACGGTGGGCCCTTCCGGGCCCACCGAACGGTGTGTTATTCCTGCGACGCCCGTTCCCATGATTCCTTACGAGCGACCGGGAGTCAACGGAGAGACAGGCGTCGAGCCGAGCTCGCCGCCGCCTGACGACGCGAATTGAAGCGACGGGACCTTCTGCACGGAAAGAGAGATGATCACGGTTCTGTTGGGATACGTGCCCGGGCCGAAGCGGACGTGGATCCTCACGTAATGAGTCTCTCCCGGCGCCCCGGTGCCCCGCGCATAGTAGATGGAGTTGTCGCGGAGGACAACCTCGCTGCGGGTGTACGTCGTCGGGAACTGATCGATATAGTAGTCGAGCGACGGAGCGACATCGGCACGATCGGCGAACAGGAACGGATCATACGCCGTGTTGAACATCTGGCCACCCTTCAGGCTGAGCTGCTGCCCGCCCTGCCCCGCCACATACGCGTCGAACGGAAGCTGCGCGGCGAGTGCCACGGGGACCGCGGAGGGCGCTTCTGTGCGGGTCCCGATGTTCAGCGCGGAGTTGCGCAGCAGCTGGGAAACGTCGTACTCGTACAGCGAAAACACGGAATCGTACCGTGCGGCTGGCGCCCAGGACTTGCCGGTGGTGTTGCTGTACTGCTTGTCCATCGAGACTGCCTGGAGCGTGAAACTCGCGATCCCCTGCACGAGATTGGCCGCCGTATACATGCGGGGAGAGCCGGGGACGCTGTCCCGGACGTCGCCGTACGAGATGATGTACGCCGCCACCAACGTGTCGGCCACGCCCGCCGGCGGGCCCCAGGAGAGGCCGACAGACGTGGCGTTGACGGACTGTGCGAGCACGTTCGTCGGCGGGCCGAACCCAGCCACTGCCGGCGCGGTGTTGTCTTCGCACCCCGCGGCCACCATGCCAACCGTCACCGCAACCACAAGCGACTGAAGTATCCTCATTCTGTACCCCCCTCTGACATGGGTGACAACCGCCCCCTCAACCTAGGTGATCACGAAGATAACGCAGGATCGCATCCGATGCAACACGTTCCTGCTGCATGCTGTCACGGTCGCGCACCGTCACCGTCTGATCCTGCAGGGTCTGGGAATCCACCGTAATGCAATAGGGCGTCCCCACCTCGTCCTGCCGCCTGTACCTGCGGCCGACCGCGCCGCTGTCGTCGTAAAAGACCCGGTAGTGCGGCCGGAGCGCCTGCTCGATCGAACGTCCGAGCTCGGGCATTCCGTCCCTGTTCACCAGTGGGAAGACTGCTGCCTTCACGGGCGCAAGCTTCGGATGGAGGCGCAGCACCACCCTGGTCTCCGTCCCGCCGTCCGCCGTGGGTGCGTCCTCCTCCCGGTAGGCGTCCACCAGAAACGCCATGAACGACCGGCTTGCGCCGGCCGACGTCTCGATGATGTACGGGATGAACCTCTCCTTCGTCCCGTCGTCGAAGTACTGCATCGACTTTCCGGAAAACGTCTGATGCTGGGAGAGGTCGAAGTCCGTGCGATTGTGGATGCCCTCGATCTCTCCCCATCCGAAGGGGAACTGGTACTCGATATCGAACGCGTCCTTTGCATAGTGCGCGAGCTTGTCGGGCTCGTGCTGATGCCACTGCAGCCGTTCTGTGCGCATGCCCAGATCGGCGAACCACCGCATCCGCTCCCCGCGCCAGTACTCAAACCACTGGACGTCGGTCCCGGGCTTCACGAAGAACTGCATTTCCATCTGCTCGAACTCGCGGGTCCGGAAGAGGAAGTTCTTGGTGTTGATCTCGTTCCTGAACGCCTTCCCTATCTGGGCGATCCCGAAGGGGAGCTTCTGGCGGGACGCAGTCTGGACATTCAGGAAATTCACGAAGATACCCTGCGCCGTCTCGGGGCGGAGGTACACGACCGCTGTGGCGTCGTCCACAGGACCGATGAAGGTTTTAAACATCAGATTGAACTGGCGTGCCTCAGTGAACTTTCCCTCGGCCTGGCACTTGACGGCCTTGCGCCCCTTGTACGCCGGGCTGCCGCACGGGGCGTCCTCGAGCTGGTCGGCCCGGAACCGCGCTTTGCATTCCTTGCAGTCAACCATCGGGTCGGTGAAGTTGGCCACGTGGCCCGACGCCTCCCACACTCGCGGATGCATCAGGATCGCCGCGTCGATGCCCTCCACGTCCTCCCTGAAGGTCATCGAGCGCCACCACTGCTCCTTGACGTTCCGTAGCAGCTCGACACCCAGCGGACCGTAGTCCCAGCAGCCGTTCAAGCCCCCGTAGATCTCGCTGGATTGATACACGAAGCCTCTGCGCTTCGCGAGCGACACGATCTTTTCCATAACAGCCTGTTCTTGCGTAGCGATGCCGACTCTCCTTTCCGGATCGAAGCCCCTTAGCGAGAGAGGTCAGGATCCATGACGAACGTGATGGTGCGAACGACTGCGCCCCCCAGCACGAGATGCATGGTGACGGTGCGCTCCCGCGTCCGCTCGGTAGCGGACACCGTAATATCATATGGCGCGAGCATCTGCCCGAGGGCGTGATTGAATTCTATGCTGACGAAATCCGGCGACACCCGGACCCGCTGTTCGATTCTGAACTCCTGTTTCTTCGGGCTGCTGACGAGCCACGTCCGGACCATGCCGGGGGCAACGCCGTGCCGCGCCAGCAGGCTCGTGACCGCATTGTCCACCGCCTCCCGGGTCGATGCAGGAACGTCCTTCAGCCCGCCGTACGGGACGCGTACGCCGCCTCCCGACCAGGTGATGATTCCCAGGCCGACAGCGGCGGCCGCCAGAAGCGCGAGCAGGATGGTGGCCTGCCGTGAGGACATGCGGGATCCGCTCATGAGCCCCGGAACGAAGGTTTGCGCTTTTCCAGGAACGCGGCTACACCCTCATGAAAATCGTCGGTGGAGCACGCATCGCCGAACAGTTCTGCCTCGCGCTGGAGGCCGTCCGCCAGCGCGGTCCCCTCCGTCAGGTTGACCGCCTTGACCGCAAGTCGGATCGCCGGTTGGGCTTTGGACGCGATCGTGGCGGCCATCGCACGGGCAGCCTTCAGGACCTCGCCTTTTGGAACCACGGCGTTCACCAGGCCGATGCGGAGGGCCTCCGCGGCGTCGATCATGCCACCGGTCAGGATCATCTCCATGGCCCGGGCGCGTCCGATGGTCCTGGGTAGCCGCTGCGTCCCGCCGTACCCCGGAATCACCCCCAGGTTCACCTCGGGCTGGCCGAACTTCGCCGTGTCGGCTGCGATCCTCAGGTGACAGGCGAGCGCAAGCTCGCACCCCCCGCCCAGCGCAAACCCGTTCACCGCGGCGATCACCGGCTTGCCCAGGCCCTCGATCAGGTCGAACACCTCATGGCCTCCGGCTGCGAACGCGGTCGCCGTGTCCCGGTTCAGCGATTGGAGCTCCCGGATGTCCGTTCCGGCGACGAAGGCCTTGTCGCCGGCCCCCGTCACGATGACCACGTCGACCGATTGGTCCGTCCGCAGCGAGCGGAACACGTCAGCGAGCTCCTGCTTCGCCTTCGCGTTCAACGCATTTAGCGTGTCGGGCCGGTTCACGGTCACCGTGGCGATCCGATCCGAAATCTCAAGCGCCAGAGTTTCAAGCTGCATCAGTTCGATCTCCTTCCCCCTCATGTCATACGAGCTCGACCCGGCTCTGATCTCCGATCAGGAACCGGTGGACGAGCGGTTTTCCGGCGGCGCGTACGATTTCGACGTCGTTGCCGATGATGCACCCCTCCAGGCGAATGCCCACGTCCTGTATCCGGCAGTCGCGCAGGATGATGCTGTACTCGATTTCGCTCCTCCGAACATGTGTCTTATCTCCAACCGAAGAGAACGGACCGATATACGAGTCCTCGATCACGCACCCCGCGCCGATGATCGCCGGTCCCCGGACGACGCTGTTGATGATCTTTGCCCCGTCGCCGACGACGACTTTCCCCGCGACATGCGAGCGGTCGTCCACGCTCCCGTCGATGGCGGGGGCGATATTGTCCAGAATCAGGCGATTCGCTTCGAGCAGGTCGTTCGGCTTCCCGGTATCCTTCCACCATCCGGTGATTTCCGTGAAGCCGACGGTGAGGCCTTTGTCGATGAGATACTGGTGGGCATCGGAGATTTCCAGCTCCCCGCGTGCGGAGGGTGCGATCGACCGCACCGCTTCGAAGATGTGGTGGTCGTACAGGTAGATGCCCGCCACCGCGTAGTCGCTTTTTGGATGCTTCGGCTTCTCCTCGACGCCGACGATGCGACCATCCCGGATTTCTGGAACCCCGAACCGCTCTGGATCCGGGACGCGTGAGAGCGTCAGGAAGCAGTTGCAGCGGCTCGCTTCGAATTCGTCGACGAAGCGCTTCACGCCGCCGACCACCATGTTATCACCCAGATAGAAGATGAACTTTTCCTTGCCGATCGCAGGCTCAGCCAGCGCCACGACCTGCGCGAGCCCGCCCGGTTGCGCCTGGGGCACGTATGTGATCCTCACTCCCCAGGTCTCGCCGGAGCCGATCACCCGCTGGACTTCGTCACTGTCGGCATTGACCACGATAACGACGTCCCTGATGCCGGCCGACGCAACCGCCTCGATCGCATAGTGCAGGATCGGTTTGTTAGCGATGGGAATGAGGTGTTTGTTGCGCGTGTGGGTGATCGGCCGAAGCCGTGTCCCCCGCCCACCGCTGGCAATGAGTGCTTTCACTGATCCTCCGTTGACTGTGCCGCGGCGGTAGGCGCCGCGAGGACATCCAGCAGGGCGTTCGCCTGCTCTGGCGTAATGCTGCCGCGGCGGCGAGCGAGCCGGACTGTTTCCCGCGACACGGCGACAAAATACGGGAGCAATTCCGGCACCGCGCGGCCGAGCGCGTCAAGGTGCGCGGAGACTGTCGAGACCCCGCCGCGCGCGATCGGGCCGCTCAGCGATGCCGCAGGAGATGTTCGCGCGGCATTCAGCATCGTAGCCCGCATGATTGGTCCAAACGCCTCTGTTGCGGCCGGGCGCCGGATCCCGACGGCACGGTACATCTGCTCCAGCACGGACAGCAGCGTCGTCAGGTGGTTCGAGGCCACCACGCACGCCGCATGGTAGAGCGGGCGCGATTCCGGGGGCACCAGAATGACCGTGCCTCCAAGGAGCGAGGCCAGCCGGCGGGCGTGCCGCACCCCGCTGGCGGACCCGTCGACACCAAACGGGATCCCCCGCGCCAGATCCAGCAGCGCTGCGGGACGGAAGCTCCTCGGAAACGTTTGCAGGGGGTGAAACGAGAACACCGTCGCCCCGGCACGTGCCGCCGGCTCCAGCGCCGCAGCGGTCAGGACGCCCGAGGCATGGCAGACGGCGAGCTTGCTGTGGACCAGGCCGTCCGCCTTCCCGATCTCCTCCGCGACCCCGGGGATCGCGGCGTGGGGAGCGGTGACATAGATGAGGGTCGTCCGCTGTGGTATGACCGCCACGGACGTGCCGACCGTCCGGCATCCGACGAACCTTCCCGCGCGCCGGGCGGAAGCGGCAGTCCGCGAGACGACCGCCGTGATCTCCGCGCCGGCGTCGGCGAAGAGCCTTCCGAGCGTCGAGCCCACGACTCCCCCGCCGACGATGGCCACCCTGCAGGGGGGTGCGGTTGTGCGCCGGCGCCGCTCAGGCATAGGCGACCGCCGAGACGTAGCCAACCACGCTTTGATTGTCACCGTTGACGTCGCCGCTGGTGGAACGACCGACGACTTCCACCCCCGCCGAGCCCATTGCACGCGCCGCGTGCAGCACGGCCACCACCGGGCCGCCCCCGCACGCCTCCGTCGACCGCGCTTCGAGGGCGCTCATGATTCCCTCGTCGTCCCCCCGCTCCAGCAACTGCACGAACGCCCCGTCGAGCACGTCCGCTTCGCGCGCGGTGTGATAGTGCGACAGATCCGTGCTCGCGACCAGAAGGGCGGACCGTCCCTTCAGCAACTTCCCCAGACACTCACCCAGCTCGAAACAGACGCTCCGATGCTGATTGCCGATGACGACCGGGAGCAGCCGGAAGGGACCCAGGGCACGCTGCAAAAACGGAAGTTGAACTTCCACCGCGTGCTCGCTCCGGTGGCCGTTCGCCGAGACGGACACCAGCGGGCACGAGTGCACGAGAGCATCGCGCAGGCCCGCGTCGATGGGAATGGATCCCAGCGGCGTCGCGTACGCGTCCCCGGGGTACACCGACGCGCCCTCGAAGTATTCCCGGTGGCTTGGCGAGACCACCACCACCGTTTCGTACGAGGCGCCACGGAGCCGCGCGTACGCCCTGGCGGCCGTCCCCCCCGAGTACATGTACCCGGCGTGCGGGGCAATAAGAGCCACGATCGGACGCCCGCTCCGCTCCGGCGGCACGGCATCCAGCAAACCATCCACATCGCGCTTCAGCGCCGCGGGATCCCCGGGATAGAACATCCCCGCGACTGCGGCCTTCCGGACCGCGTGCGATTCAGGCATGGTGGGCCTCCCCGATGATGTCGGCCTGGAACAGGTAGATCGTTGCCCCGGGATCGCGCCATGCGCCCGGCGCAAGGCCAGCCTTCCGACATACATGCTGCAGGAACTCTTCACGATCCCATCCGTATTCGGTCGCCACCTGAGGCAGCAACAGACCCCTCCGCTCGCCGAACTCGATGATGAGCCCGTGTTCGCCGATCACGATCTCGTCCGGTGTCTTCATCCGCTGCGGCGCGGTCAGGACTGAAATCTCGATTGTCGTCCGCTCGAATTCGTCCGGCTCAAGCGGACTGAACCGCGGATCCTCAAATGCCGCCTTCTCCGCAACTTCCTTCACGACGCGCCACAGGGGAAGGGGCGACTCGATATACCCGATACAGCCGCGCAGTTCGCCCTCTTTCCGGATCGTGACGAACGCGCCCCCCCGCTGTGACAGCCGGCCCGTAAGGCGCTCCGGGACTTCCCTGGCCGAGCTGCCGGCAGCCGCCGGAAGCGGTGTTCCGCGCTCTTCGAAACCGCGCGCAATGGATGCGCGGGCAACCGCGAGCAAGGCATGTCGATCTTCCGGCGTCATCAGCAGAACGTACGGAAATGACGATACGATTGCAAGCGACGGGGGCCCTAACCCACGCAGCGATAATGGCTTATGCTGTCCGGCGGGGCCTTTCCGGCACCGCACCGACCGGCCGTTGCCTTGCGCCTTCGCGTCGCCGTTCATACATTGAGCAACTTGTCACCCCAACGCCAGGACGCAACGCTCATGTCACTCATGGTCAGCATCTCCGGTATACGCGGGGTCGTCGGAGACACACTCACACCCGAAGTCGTCACCCGTTACGCCGCCGCATTCGGGCGGTACTGCACGCCAGCCTCCGGCCAGGCGCCCACCGTTGTGGTGGGCAGGGACGGACGTGCCACAGGAGGCATCTTCACCGATATCATCATCGCTGCGCTGCGCGCCACGGGCGCACGGGTCGTCTCGCTCGGGATTTCGCCGACCCCGACCGTGCAACTCGCCGTCGAGCACATAGGCGCTGCGGGCGGCATCTCCGTGACCGCCAGCCATAACCCCATGCAATGGAACGGGATGAAGTTCGTCGCGGCGACCGGAATGTTTCTGGACGCGGAGGAGAACGCCCGCCTCTGGGCGCTTGCCGATGAAGCGCCGACGTACGTTCCCTGGGATCGGCTGGGCGGGGTCTCCGTGGAAACCGAGTGGCTTCACCGCCACATCGACCAGGTTCTCTCACTCCCCTACCTCGACGTCCCTTCGCTCCGCAAGCGGCGGCTCCGCGTCGTCGCAGATTGCATCAACGCTGCAGGAGGCCTGATCGTGCCCCCGCTGCTGCACGCCCTCGGCTGCGAAGTCATCCCGCTGAACTGCGAGGTGAGCGGAGTATTCCGGCGGACCCCCGAACCGATCCCCGAAAATCTTGGCGACGCGGCGGCTGCCGTTACGGCTGAACGGGCAGATCTCGGAGTCGTGGTCGATCCCGACGTTGACCGGCTTGTGCTCATCACCGAGCAGGGGATCCCATTCGGCGAAGAGTATACCGTCGCCTCGGCCGTCAGGTTCATCCTGGGCAAGCTCGCGGCCGCCGGCACGCCGGGCCCGGCGCAGGTCGTGGCCAATCTCTCGACAACCCGTGCCGTCGATGAAATCGCGAGGCAGTTCGGCGCAAGCGTCGTGCGCACGCCGGTCGGAGAAATCAACGTCGCGAAGAAGATGAAGGAGGTGGGGGCGGTCGTGGGAGGCGAAGGCTCAGGCGGCGTGATCCTCCCGGACGTCCATCTGGGGCGCGATGCGATCGTGGGCATCGGCCTCCTGCTGCAGTTCCTTGTGGACTCAGGCTCGACCCTCTCGGCACTCAAGGCGTCGCTCCCCCAATTCTCCATCGCAAAGGGGAAGAGCCAGATCGCTTCCGGGTCGCCCGACGCCGCGCTGGCACGCATTCTGGACCGGCACGGTTCCAGCGGTCGCGTCACGACGTCTGACGGAGTCAAGATCGATTTCGAGGACTCCTGGGTCCACCTGAGAAAGTCGAACACCGAGCCGATCGTCCGCATCATCGCCGAGGCACGGACGATGCAGGAGGCAGAGGCGATTGTGCGGCAATACACCTCGGAGTTGGCCGGCTCAGCCTGACCGTTCTTCCCATCCGGCGCACGACTCGAGAGCCCGCCCCGGAAACCCGGGCCGCAGGGTGTAGCATAGACGGGGGCCTTCCTCAGCCGTCGCCTCGAGCCCATGATCAACGTTCGCGAACTGTTGTTGCTGGCCCGCGTGCCGGGCGTCGGGCCCGCGCGCCTGCGGGCGCTGGTCAGCCACTTTGGTAACCCGCGGGCCGTCCTGGAAGCATCCGCGCAATCGCTGGCGCGGGTACACGGGATCGACAAGACCACGGCGCAGGCTGTGGTCTCAAGCGCGCGCGCTCTCGCCGCGCAGGAGCGGGAGGTCGCGGCACAACTCTCAAAGCTCGACAAAGCGGGCGGCAGAATCGTCACGTTCTGGGAGGCCGAGTACCCGGAGAGTCTCAAGCGCATCTACGACCCCCCACCGTATCTCTGGGTTCTCGGCACGTTGCAGTCACGGGACGCGAGCGGCCTCGCGGTCGTGGGGACTCGCTCGCCCACGCCGTACGGAATCCAGGTCGCCGAGAGGTTGTCCGCCGGGCTGGCCTCGCTCGGACTCCCCGTCGTCAGCGGCCTTGCCCGCGGCATCGACACCGCCGCTCATCGCGCGGCAGTCCGGGTGGGTGGGCGGACTGTGGCCGTGATCGGCTCGGGCATCGACGTCATCTATCCTCCCGAGAACCGGGACCTCGCGCAGTCGATCCTTCGGGAAGGGGCCGTGATCTCCGAGTTTGAGATGGGTGCCAGGCCCGAGGCGGTGAATTTCCCCCGCCGCAACCGGCTAGTGAGCGGCATGGCGCTCGGAGTCCTGGTGATCGAGACGGGGCCTGAAGGCGGCGCAATGATCACCGCCCACCTGGCGCTCGACCAGGGGCGCGAGGTATTCGCGATCCCCTCCCCCGTGCGCGACGGGGTTCGCAGCGGAACGAACACGCTCATCCGCGAGGGCAAAGCCCTCCTGGTCGAGTCCCTCGACGACATCATCGCGGAGCTCGCGCCTCGCCTCGGCGGAGTGATTTCCGCCGATACCCCCCGCCCTCGACCGGTCCAACCCGACCTGACGCTGTTCGAGCGCCAGGTATTCGACGCTCTCGACGAGACCCCGACTCACATCGACGACATCAGCCGCCGTTCCGGCCTCTCACCATCCGACACCCTTGTTCATCTCCTCACACTCGAGTTCAAGGGAGCCGTGCGGCAGATGGCAGGCAAGCTCTTTACCCGTACCTGACCCAGGCCGGGGGCGACAGCCCCCTGCGCCAGCCCGCCCTTTATTCTTAGGCGGGAATCTCGTACTTTTCAGGGCAAGGAGAGGAGCCTGAACAACGGCATGTTTATTGTAGGCAATGCCATACTTGAAGACGATCTTGTCGACGCGCGGTTCGCGTGCGACCTGGACGGCTGTCGCGGCGCATGCTGCTGCCTCGAGGGCGGTCGGGGGGCCCCGCTTGCCGACGACGAGGTCATCGAGATCGAGCGGGCCTATCCGGTGGTCAGGGATTCCTTGCCGGCCGAGCATCGCGCTGTTCTCGAGCGCGTCGGCCTGGTGGATGGCGGCCCCGGGGAGTTCGCGACGACGTGTGTCAATGACCGCGCGTGTGCATTCGTCTACTTCGACGACGAGATCGCCCGCTGCGCGTTTGAGCGCGCCTACCTCGACGGCCGACTGTCGTGGCGCAAGCCGCTCTCGTGTCACCTCTTCCCCATCCGCGTGGGACGGGTCTTCCACGACGCACTGCGATATGAACAGATGCCGGAGTGCATGCCCGGACGCGTCCGCGGAAAGCGCGACGGGATCCGCCTGACCTCCTTCCTCCGCGAGCCGCTCACACGAGCGTACGGCACGCAGTGGTACGCGGAGCTTCAGGCAAGCACTCACCGACAGTAGCCCACGATGCTCAATATCTCGCTCCAGCATAGGATGATGATGAAGCTGTCGCCTCAACAGGTCCAGTACCTGAAGATGCTGCAGCTTCCGACGCTGGCGCTGGAGCAGAAGATCAAGGCGGAGCTCGAGATGAATCCCCTCCTCGAGGAAGGACTCGACGAGGAGATGGAGCCTCAGAATCAGGAGGAGGAGCCCGCGTCGGAGGAGGCGGAACAGAAGGCCGAAGACGACTATACGATCGACGACTACATGAACGACGATCTGGCGGGCTACAAGGCGCCGGAGTCGTTCGACTCGGAGGAGCGCGATGAGCTTCCGATCCCGGACGCCGTCCCCCTCCACCATGGATTGACGCAGCAGTTTTCGCTCCTGGACCTCGACGACGAAGAGATCCTCCTCGGGCAGGAGATCATCGGAAACGTCGACGAGGACGGGTACCTGCGGAGAGAGCTCGCGACGATCGTCCAGGACCTGAACCTGACGCACGGGACCGTGATCACGATCGAGAAGGCCGAAGAGGTGCTGAAAAAGATCCAGCGCCTCGACCCTGTCGGCATCGCGTCCCGGAGCCTGCAGGAATGCCTGACCGTCCAGCTCGAAGGGCTCCAGATCGAGCCCGAACTCAAGGCCCTCGCGCACCGCGTCGTCACTGAATTCTACGACGACTTCACGATGCGGCATTTCGAGGAGATCGCCAAGAAGCTCGGGATCGCGCTCGACGAGCTGAAGCGCGTCCTCGAAGTGATCCAGCACCTCAATCCGAAGCCGGGCGAAGGGCAGTTCTCGGCACAGGAAAACTATATCGTCCCCGATTTCCTCATCACGAAGTCCGATGAGGACTTCATCATCTCCCTGAACGACAAGAACATCCCACCGCTCCGCATCAACCGCGCCTACCGGGAGCTGATGTCCAAGCGGAAGAAGAATGGCGTCTCCACCGAGGCCAAGGACTTTATCCGGCAGCGCTTCGAGGCGGCCAAGTGGTTTATCAGTTCGATCCACCAGCGGCGGGAAACGATGCTGAAGGTCATGCGGACGATCGTCGAGAAACAGCACGAGTTCTTTGAGACGGGCGAGGGTCTGCGGCCGCTGATCTACAAGGATATCTCGGAAGTGATCGGGATGGACATCTCCACGATCAGCCGCGTGGTCAACAGCAAGTACGTTCAGACCGACTACGGGGTCTTCCCTCTCCGCCATTTTTTCAGCGATTCGATCAGCACGTCGTCGGGCGACGAAGTGTCCAACAAGGAAGTGAAGAAGAAACTGAAGGCGCTGATCGACGCCGAGGACCCGCTCCATCCCCTCAGCGACCACAAGCTCGCTGAAATCCTGAACAAGGACGGGCTGAACATCGCCCGCCGGACTGTCGCGAAGTACCGGGAGGCCATGTTGATTCCTGTCGCCCGGCTCCGCCGAAAGCTCGCCTGATGCCAGTGCATACCCTATCGAACGAATCGCCTCTGACCGTGCGGTCCACGACCGTGCTGGGTCTGATCCACAACGGAAAGGCCGTCATCGGATCCGACGGCCAGGTCACCGTAGGCCAGACGGTCATGAAGCAGACCGCGCGCAAGGTGCGCAAGCTCTATCACGGCACCGTCCTCGCCGGATTTGCCGGCTCCGCAGCAGACGCGTTCACGCTCTTCGGGAAGTTCGAGGACCATCTCGAGCAGCATCGCGGAGATCTCGAGCGGGCCGCCGTCGAGCTCGCCAAGGAATGGCGCACGGACAAGTTCCTCCGCCAGCTCGAGGCCCTGCTTGCGGTCCTCAATGTCGACAGGGCGCTGGTCATTTCGGGGACCGGCGAACTGATCGAGCCTGACGACAAGGTTGTCGCGATCGGCTCCGGCGGCAGTTACGCGCTGGCCGCCACACGCGTCCTCCTCAAACACACGCAGCTCCCCGCACGGGCCATCGTCGAAGAAGCGCTCGCCACGGCGGCCGATATCTGCATCTACACCAACCACCACCGGACGATCGAAGAGCTGTAGCCCGGTCCGGGGACCCCTTCCATGGACACTCAGAAGCCGCAGGAGCCGACGCTCACGCCGCGCGACATCGTCCGCGAGCTCGACCTGTACATCATCGGGCAACACGCCGCCAAACGCGCAGTCGCGATCGCGCTCCGCAACCGCTGGCGCCGACTCCGTGTGCCGGCCGTATTGCGCGAGGAGATTCTCCCGAACAACATCATCATGATCGGCCCGACGGGCGTCGGCAAGACCGAGATAGCCCGGCGTCTCGCCCGACTGGCGAACGCCCCGTTCATCAAGGTTGAGGCCTCGAAGTTCACTGAAGTGGGATATGTCGGGCGGGACGTGGAGTCCATCGTGCGCGACCTCACCGAGTATGCCGTCACGATGGTGAAGGCGGAGCACAGGGCCGCCGTGAACGACCGCGCGAAGACGATGGCAGAGGAGAGGATTCTGGACCTCCTGATCCCACCGGTCCGGAAACCCGGCGACGAGGGCACGGACGACAATGCCACGACCCGCGAAAAATTCCGCGCCAGGCTCCGCGCCGGAGAGCTCGACTCGCGGCTCATCGAGGTCGATGTGTCCGCCACCGAAGGCCCGCTGATGCAGGTCATCGGACCGATGAACATGGACGACCTCGGCATCAATCTTCAGGAGATGTTCGGGGGGATGCTGCCAAAGAAAACGAAGCGCCGGAAGATCAGCATCAGCGAGGCGCGCGTCCTGCTCACGAGCGAAGAGGCCCAGAAGCTCATCGACCACGAAGCCGCGGTCCGCGAGGCGGTCCGCCGCGTCGAGGAATCCGGCATCGTGTTCATCGACGAGATCGACAAAATCGCCGGCGCAAAGACCGGCATGGCGGGACCGGACGTTTCACGGGAGGGAGTCCAGCGCGACCTCCTCCCGATCGTCGAGGGTTCCAACGTCAATACGAAGTACGGCATGGTCCGTACCGACCATGTCCTCTTCATCGCCTCCGGCGCGTTCCACGTCTCGAAGCCCTCGGACCTCATCCCTGAATTGCAGGGCCGATTCCCGATCAGGGTCGAGCTGAACAGCCTGACCGAGGACGACTTCGTCAAGATCCTCACCGTGCCGCAGAACGCACTCCTGAAGCAGTATGCAGCGCTGCTGGACACCGAAACCGTTCGTCTGGAGTTCACCGAGGACGGAATACGCGAGATCGCGAGGATTGCGACGCAGGTCAATCAGCAGGTTGAGAACATCGGAGCGCGGAGGCTCCACACCATCCTGACCACGGTCCTTGAGGACATCCTCTTTGACGCGCCGGACAAGCTCCCCCCCGGAGCCGTCGTGGTCGACGCCGCCATGGTGCAGTCGCGCCTTGCCGGCCTGGTCAGGGACCGCGACCTCAGCCGTTACATCCTCTAAATCCGCACCGTGATCCCCAGGGCCATGGATCCGGTCGACAGCGACCGGGGAGTGAAGATCCAATCCACGTTCTCGGCCGCAAGGTCGACGTCCACGACGCCCGTGCGGATCCCGAAGCCGATCGCCAAGATCGTGCTCCTGCCACCGACAAACGATGCCCCGCCCCTGATCGGCAACACAGGAATCGGCGCGTACTCGAGGCCGATCCCCAGCCTCCCCGATTCGAAACCCGCCGGCATCGACGAAAATCCCTGATCGAACTCGAGCGCGACGATCATTTCTCCGACCAGCCAGTCCTTCCCCCACGGGAGTTTGTGAAGGGCAACGGACACGCCGGTACGCAGCGCCGTCGGGAGCGAAGTCGAAAACGCCGACCCGGGCTGTTCGTCCCCGAGCACAGCCTCTTCCACTGAATCCCGCTGGCTCTTGCTGAGCGGGTCGTCAAGATGGAGGGTGCCGACAGAGTAATATTCCTTCAGCCCATGTGTCCATGCGATCGATCCGATATCGGTGACGCTCAGGCCGACAGTCCAGGCCTCACCCAGGACTGCAGCAGCCCCCAGGTCGGCCCCGACACCGGAACCCGCAGGTTGGGGAAAGAGCGAGAAGGTTGCATTGTCGCCATCCCCTGTGAACGGATCAGCTCCGGCCGTACGCACGAGCCCATCCAGGGTCCCGTCAAGGGCGCCATATTCTGACGTCGCCAGGCGTGTCTTCGCGCGGATAAGTTCGGCGTACCCGAATCCGTGAACGGCCTTCAGCGTTGCTCCCACGCGAAACGACTGGGCAGGCCCGACACGGCCGAGGTCCAATGCGTACGTGAGGGCATACTCTCGCGTCCATGCCGCGGCCAGCGCCGACCCATCGAACGTGTACACGGAACCTGGAGTGTTTCCGTAGAACATGAATTCGAGCGTCTCGCGCGGAAGCCCGACCTCGGCCGACACGCGCTCCGTGATGCTGAAAGCGACCGCGCCCGCCGACCCGAGGCCAACCGCGATGCTGATGGGCCGGACGCTGGCATCGACCCCCACGGTGCCGACGTCGCCGTCAAAGGCATTGAGGATGGTCTGCTTGTCGGCGTCGGACAGATGCCTGCCCACCCTGCCGCTGTCGGTGTCGAGACCCGTCAGGTAGTCGCTGTAGAGCCCGTAGGTGAGGAAGTCACTCCCCACCTGAACGCCAAGCGGGAAGAGGCCGATTGCCACGCCCTCGTCCTGCTGCGTCGCAAGGTTCGCCGGATTCACCCCCAGCGCCTCAAGCCCGAGCGCCGGCGCCGTGCCCGTCATGCCCATGGCGAGCCCACGCACGTTCGACCGCTCCCCTCCCGCACGAACGGCCATCGCCCAGGCGACGAGAAGGGCCGCAATAATGAAGGCCCTGCGAAGAAGATCCGCGTAGCTCATGGATCCACCGTGTACGAGAACTGCGCCCACGAGCGGACAGTCAGTCTGTCGGAGGCTCGGAACGTCACAAGCCCGGGACCCGGGGTCTGCAAGTTGACCGCAAAGCGCAGATACATCGACGGGTTCATCCGCCTCACCTCGTCAGAATCCAGATTCAGGATCACCTGGCTGCGCGACGGGGACACGACTGCACCGTTGACCATCACGGCCGGGGAGACGCGTATCGAATCGACCGCGGCCTGCGGCAGATCCAGCAGCGGCCGTCCGGAGATATCCAGGAGTACAAACTTCAAGGTGAACGAGAGCGGCAGGGCGTTCTCGACGTCGATCGTGATCTGGCCGCTGTTCAGGGCTTCGAGGGTCTGTTCGTCAAGCCACCGGTCCACCGAGCCGTCGCTTGTCGTGTCGCCAATGACAGCAGTGTCGAGGACCGCCCCCCCGCGGATGGACAGCGTCAGCGGCACGCTGAGGTCGATGTCGCCGGCAACCGTCGTGTTCCGCCCCACCGAAACGCGTCGGGAGGTATCGTAATACGGGTTCAGGACCACCGACCCGGCAAGCCGCACCGTGGAGGGCAGATCCTCCACGATCTGGGCAAGGAAGGATCCCACCTGCGCCTGGTCGAACAGCACCGCACCCCCGTCGGCTTTGTACGCGTCGTTCGGAAACGGGAGCGTTGCGATGCCGGCCCCGTTGGGGCGGGGGGCTTCGAGCCGCAGGTTCATAAGGAGCGGGACGCCAGGGCTGGCATCAGGAACAAACCGGAGCGTGGCTGATGGCAGGAGCAGCGATGCCCTGAAATTCCCGCCCAGGTCCCTCCAATCGAGCGCGATGTCGTCGTCGATCGGAACGGCCGTCGGCTTGAGGACGCCGACCATCGAGTCGAGAGCAATGGTTGACGTCCGCAGCCTGTAGGTGAACTGGTCATCACGTGACAGCGTGACCGGAATCCCGCCCGAGCCGTTGTACATCGCGACCGTTGCCACGACGCGGAGGTGTGTGAGCAGCGAGCCATCCACGGATCGGAGGCTCATCCCCGCCATGGACATCGTCCTGGTTCCGCGGCCGTACGCCGACAGGGCGACGCTGTCTTCGAACTTCTGCCCCGACGACGTGTACAGATCGTCGAATCGGAAGCGCACCACAACGGGGACGCCCACGGCACTGGAAGCGTCAAGCGTCATCGTGCCGGAGCCGATACTGACGCGCGTGATGAGCGTGGAGTCGGTCAGGGGAAAGAGCACGGGTGGATTGTCCGCAAGCGTCTGCGGGGGAATTGCCGCAAGCACGGCCCGGTCCACCTTCAGGCCGTCTCCGATCACCGTTGCCCTCAGATGGTCGCCGGCTCCGACGGGACTCGAGCCTCCTGCCGTCGAGACCACCACGCCGGTGAGCGAGGAACGCCCGGTGAGCGTTACGCCGGCGAGCGGAGCGGTGGCGCTCCTGGATTGCCCGGCCGGGATGATGGTGGGGGAAAACACAAACGTGCACGCGGGGGCGCCGGCCGAATCCCGAAGGACGATCGGGGATTCAAGGGTGATGTCGGCCGGGAGATTGTTCTGCAGACGCAGCTCGAGCGTCCCCTCCTCCAGCAGGAGCGATTGAAATCCCCGGAGCGTGACGGCAGCCGGCGGAAGCAACAGCGACGTGATCTGCGGGACGGGTGTGCCTGCGGTCAGGCCGGGCACCTGCACCGGCACGGTCAATTGAAACGGCGCGATGGCGATCGGGCCGAGGGTTGCGCTCCCGGAAACATCCAGCGGGCGAAGCTCGAGCAAATCACCAAGCGTCGCCGGCGTCGCGGATCCGGTTGTCCGGAACACCATGTCCCCGGAACCCGGGGTGCTCACAAAGATTGTCGGATCCTTCTCGGCGAGTTCCCCGAGGTTGTACGACCTGCGGGTCACGGGGGCGGTAAGGTTCACATCCCAGGCCGGTGCGACCGGCTCGATCGGCTTCTGGAAGCAGCCCGAGATTCCGACGGCGGCAACAATCACCACCGGCTGTAGCCAGAGCCGGGAACGGCCGAAGAGACGGTTCATGGGATGCATCCGTGCCAGATCCTCAAGTGCATGCTTGGGGTAGATTCGAGCAAAGACGATGCCACAACCGGGCTAATGTGATGCCCGTCATGCGACTCTAAGAACGGCCTCAACCGCGGCTTGAAACCTCATTCGACGGACAGCCAGAATCATGCAAGATAGGCCCATCCAGCCCGGCGAGGAGAATTCTTCAAACGCGGGAGGGGGCGGGGGATGCGGAACGGCCCGGAACATCAGGGGTCGCAGAGGGACGGTCAACGGGCAAAGGTCACAAAAGGAGGGTCGACGAAGGAGGAACGGTCAAAACGGGCAGGTCAAAAACAGTCCGGGGTCGGTTTTCCCGGCCCCGGATGCGGAGCAGTCAGTGCACCTTTTCGTGGGGGAGCGTTTGCTGGAACGAGATCCCGCCGTCAGGCGAGTCCCGGTGGATCCGGATCTCCCCGAACTTCATCTCGTACTTGTTGATGTTGTCCTCCAGGGCACGAAGCAACAGCTTCGCATGCTGCGCAGTCATGATGACGCGCGCATGGACCTTGGCCTTGGGGACCCCGGGAAGCACCCGGGTGAAATCGATGATGAACTCAGCGGGCGAATGGGTGATGATGGCGAGGTTCGAATAGATCCCCTCTGCTTCGCGCTCGCCCAGCTCGATGTTGATCTGCTGTCCCTGTTGCTGCTGCTGTTCCGCCATGTTCGGCTCCTGGAAGAAACGCAACGGGTCCCCGGCTCGCTTGACCCGGGGACCCGTGCTCGTGTGAATTACTTCCCCTTCGTGATCTGGTCGTACTTCGCGAATGCCTGCTCGGCTTTGTCTTTCATATTCAGGTTCATGTAGATCTTGCCGAGTTGTTGCCACAGGATCGCGTCCTCCCCTCGCTCTATCGCAGCCTTTTCGAGATACGGTATCGCTTCCTTGTACTTTTCCTTGTACGAAAGGTCCTCTTTGAAATTCTTGTTCCCTTTCGCGGCCGCCTCGTCCATTTTCTTGTCCGACTCTTCCTTCATGGAGACGCCCCAGTTGAGGTACGCGACGCCGAGGTTGTACGTCGCATCGGTGTACGTAGGGTCGATCTCGAGAGCCTTCTTGAACGCTTCGGTGCTCTCTCCGAATCTGTCCTGCTTCAAGAGAAACACACCAGACGCATAGCGGTAGATCTTGTTGTTCGGGTCGCGCTTGATCGCCTCGGTCGTCAGCTGCATCGCCTTGTCCGACTGCTTGGTGCGATCGTAGACGTCGATCAGGTTCGTGATGTTCTCGGAGTTGTTCGGATCGGCCTTATAGGTCGTCTCGAACGCTTCGGCCGCTTTCAGCAACTCGGCGCGGGCAGCCGCCGAATCACCGCGAGCATACGCCTCGGAGGCCTGCCCGTAGTGGATCGTTCCAAGGAACTTCGCCGCATCGGTAAACTGGGGGTTCCTGGCGAGCGCCTCTTCCAGCCGCTTGGTCGCGCCAGCCATGTCCTTCTTGGCATAGTGCGCCAGCGCCGCCACGTAGTATGTGGTGGAGCTGTCCGGTTCCAGCTCGATGCCGGTGCTGAAGTTCTGCAGCGCCTTGTCGTACTGTGTGGGGTCGTCCTTCCCCTTGTTGTACATCCCGACCCCTTCGTTATACAGATTGGCCCAGATCGCCAGCCTGTTCTGCGCGATCTCCTTCTCGTGCGTCTTTCCGATCGCGAGGCAGCGCGTGTACGCTTCGTTCATTCCAGAATAGTTCTTCTGCTCGAGCCTGGCCTGGCCAAGGAGAAACCATGCTTCCTCGTTCTTGTCGTTCTTCGCAAGCTCCTTCGTGAGGCTCTGTTCGGCCTTGTCCCATTGCTTCTGCTGCATGTACAGCTTCGCGCTGGTGATTTCCGCCGATCCGCACTGGAAACCCGTGCTGGCAAGGAAGACTGCCGCCGCTGCGACCAACAGCAGGCTGTAGGATGGTTTCATGACTGCTCCTGATGGTATCGGTGTAAGGGGGGCAAAATCATAGTAATATACCCACCTCCGGTTTCAGAATCAAGCCAACCGGCAGGCCGTTTCGTTGACTTTCCGAGCCGATTTTCGTAAGATCATGAGATCCAGCCACTTACCCCTCTCAGGAGATCCCCCGTCATGGCATCGTACGCAAAACTCGCACCTCCCCAGGGCGGAGACCGCATTACAGTCTCCGGCGGCGTCCTCACAGTGCCCGACCGTCCCATCATCCCCTTCATTGAGGGGGATGGAACCGGTCCCGATATCTGGGCGGCATCACGGCGCGTCATCGACGCCGCGGTCGCAAAGGCGTACGGAGGGAGAAAGAAGATCGTCTGGTTTGAAGTGTACGCCGGGGACAAGGCCAACGCCCTGTACGGCGAGGGAACCTGGCTGCCCGAAGATACGCTGACGGCTATACGGGAATATGTCGTCGCCATCAAGGGGCCCCTCACAACTCCCATCGGGGGCGGCATCAGATCGATCAATGTGACGCTGCGGCAGCTCCTCGATCTGTACGTGTGCCTCCGCCCTGTGCAGTACTTTGACGGCGTCCCCTCGCCCGTCAAGCGGCCCGAACAGGTACACATGGTCATCTTCCGCGAGAACACGGAGGATATTTACGCCGGGATCGAGTGGAAGGCAGGCACCGACGAAGCACGCAAAGTTGTCGACTGGCTTCAGCAGACCATGGGAGTGAAGAAGATCAGATTCCCCCAGACCTCCAGCATCGGCATCAAGCCCGTTTCACAAGAGGGCACGGAGCGTCTCGTGCGTGCCGCGATCCACTATGCGCTGGAGAACAAGCGCAAGTCGGTCACCTTCGTGCACAAGGGCAATATCATGAAGTTCACGGAGGGAGCGTTCCGCGACTGGGGATACGAGCTCGCGAAGCGCGAGTTCGGAGACCGGACGATCAGCTGGGAAGAGTGCGGAGGAGTCGCTCCGGCGGGGAAGCTGCTGATCAAGGACGCGATCGCCGACGCATTCCTGCAGCAGATCCTCACCCGACCGGCCGAGTTCGACGTGATCGCGACGCTGAATCTCAACGGCGACTACCTTTCGGACGCCCTCGCGGCCCAGGTGGGCGGCATCGGCATCGCCCCCGGCGGTAACATCAACTACGACAGCGGGTATGCCGTGTTCGAAGCGACCCACGGGACGGCCCCGAAGTACGCCGGCCAGGACAAGGTCAACCCCGGCTCGGTCATCCTGAGCGGCGAGATGATGCTCCGGTACATGGGATGGAAAGAGGCGGCTGACCTCATCATCTCGGGGATGACGCGCACGATCAAATCTGGAGTCGTGACCTACGACTTCGCCCGACTGATGCAGGGAGCCAGGGAAGTGAAGTGCTCCGAATTCGGCGCAGCTGTGGCCGCAGCCATGTAAGCGGCTATCCGGCGCAGGCAGCCGTTGAAATCCCGGACCGGGCGGACATCCGCCCGGTTTTTTATTGCCTGCCGCGCAACTTTGAGCACGCCTGATGTGTTATGGGTGTATGGACCGATCGGTATGGACACTCAGTCACCCACAACATCGCAGGGGCCGACAATGAACCGGAAAGCATTGATCCTCGCTGCGCTGGGCGTCTTGCTTGCTGCGCCGGGCCAACTCATGGCCTCGGACGCGGCCAACGTCGACGCGCCCGCACCAGCATTCACGCTCGTCGACCAGAACGGGAAGTCCCACTCCCTCAGCGACTTCAAGGGCAAGGTGGTCGTCCTGGAATGGGTCAATTTCGGATGCCCGTTTGTCCGCAAGCACTATGACTCGGGGAACATGCAGAAGCTTCAGAAGAACTACACCGCGAAGGGGGTCGTGTGGCTCTCTGTCAGTTCCTCGGCCACGGGCAAGCAGGGGCATTTCGAGGCCGATGAACTCAAGCAACGCCTGACAACAGAGAAGGCAGCCCCTACCGCATACCTGATCGACGCCGACGGCACCGTGGGAAAGGCGTACGGCGCAAAAACGACTCCCCACATGTACGTAATCAATAAGGAAGGGGTGCTGGTGTATGAGGGCGCCATCGACGATATTGCGTCGACCGATGTCGACGATGTCGCGAAGGCGAAGAACTACGTCAGCGCTTCGGTGGAGGCGGTCATGGCCGGGAAAGAGGTGCCCGTGAAGTGGTCGAAGCCGTACGGCTGTGGCGTGAAGTATCGCTGAGGGGTTCGCGCCGCGAAAGCGATTCTCCGTTCAGGCCCGGGCGATCCGGGCCTGATTCGTTGTTGTCACCGGACCGAGGGTTCTCTCTCAGAGCGATGAGCCTCCGGCCACGACGGGATCCCCCACGTTCAACGACTTCTCCCGCTGTCCCCGTGCAATAACGGTATTCAGCGTGAAGCGATAGGGGTGGTCAAAGCGCTTCCGGGCGACCCCCGGCGGCAGCGTTGCGGCTCGCCGCTCCATGAACGTTCGCTGAAATCCTGGCAGCACATCCGAGGTTTCAGGATCACGCGTAGGAACAACGCACCGCGCGCACGGGCCCACCCCCTCCAGCTCGACCTCCCCGATCCGGAACGTCTTCCGCCCGTGCTGCGTAAACTGGAGGTCCTCCCAGAATGCCTGCACGCCATCGACCTCCAGGTTCACCCTGAACCGGCGGCGAAGGCCCCTGGCGTCGAGTCCGGGAAACCATGAAGCCACCTGCAGAAGCGAGGCTGTGCTGACCAGGGTCGGGCCGGACGCCTCCGTATCGTCAGGGAATCCCGCATCGGGGTTCTCTTCCACTCTCACCGGCTCGCCAAAATGGTCCGAGAGCCACCGCTCCAGCTCGGGCTCGCCGGCCGCCAGCGAGAACCCGTCCCATCGAACGCTTCCCTGCCGCCGCAACCGGACCCGCGATCGCTCCAGGTCGTATTCTGCCCGAAGGAGATGAACCTTCGCGTTTCGTTTGCCGTTGATAAACTTCCCGGATCTGTCGAACAACGCAAACCGACGGTCCCAGGTGAGCGATCCACCCGGCGTAATCGTTGCTTCCGTCACTTCGACGGCGTCCAGGGCCTTGATCGGGAATACGGCTATTCGGGCGAGATATGGTGTGCGCATCACGCAGACTGCCGGCGGTGTGGGTGCTAGAACCCCGGGTCGGGAAGAAGGGGCATGAACTGGGACGACGCATCGGAACAAACGCGGCAGGGGCGCCCCCGGGACGCCCCTGCCGGGGGACAAACGCGCATGCTCACGCCTGCTGCGCTGAACGTGCGGGAGCGCAGTGCTCGCCGAAGACTTCAAGGAGATGCGCGGAGATCTGATGCGCATCCCGGCTTTCGATCTGGAACCGCGGGACGAAGTGGACGAGCTCACCGTCCTTGAACAGGGCAATCGAAGGCGAAGAGGGTGGGATGTCCCCGAGTTTCTCCCTCAGCCGCGCGGTCGCCTCGACGTCGCCCCCGGCGAAAACGGTGGTCAGGTGGTCCGGCTTCGCGGCCGACCGCCTGAGTGCGTCTGCGATGCCCGGACGTGCCTTGCCCGCCGCACACCCGCACACGGAATTGATGACCAGAAGATTCGTCCCCTTCTTTGACAGCGCACCATCGACCTCGTCCGGGGTCCGAAGTTCCGAAAACCCAATCCGTGTCAACTCGTCCCTGTATGGCTGAATCATCCGTGGATCGTACCGCATTCGCGTCGTCCTCCTTTTGTTCGATAAGGGTCACTTCCTCTTTGTAACCCGTTTTCCGGCCGCCTGGTTCCTGCGCGTCGCTTTCCCCCTCTTTGCCCCCGCTTTCGCCACAGGGGCGGCCTGTGCGCGAGGGGTCTTCGCGGATGTGCGCAGGGCCATCTTTGCTCTTGAGGCCTTGCCCTTCGACGCTGTTCCTTTCGAAGCTCTTCCTTTCGGGGCTCTTCCCTTCGGGGCTCTTCCCTTCGGGGCTCTTCCCTTCACACCCTTCCCCCTCGAGCCCTTCGCCCTGGCCACGACATTCTTCACCACTCGCGCCTTCCCTGTTGCCGATCCGGCCGCCCGGGCGGCGTGGCCGCTGGCAGCGATAAGGTTCAACGCGCTGCCAGCACGGAACCATCCGAGCTGGTTCTCGTTGAAGCTGTGATTCAGGAGCACTTCATCCGCAGTGCCGTCGGCGTGCTTCACCAGCATCGTGACGGGACGGCCGGGGGCCAGGTCAGCCAGCGCAATCAGGGAGATGCGGTCGTTCTCCCTGATCTTCTCGTAGTCGGCAGGATCGGCGAACGTCAGCGGGAGCATCCCCTGTTTCTTCAGGTTCGTCTCATGGATGCGGGCGAAGCTGCGGACGATGATCGCCCGACCGCCAAGCCACCGCGGCTCCATGGCTGCATGCTCGCGGCTCGATCCCTCTCCGTAGTTCTCGTCTCCGACGACCACCCAGCCGATGCCACGGCTCTTGTAGTCGCGGGCGTTCGCGGCGAACTCCTGCGTCTGTCCGGTGAACGCATGCGCTCCGGTGCCGGAAGCCCCGGTAAATGCGTTGACCGCGCCAGAGAACATGTTGTTTGAAATGTTGTCCAGGTGCCCGCGGAATTTCAGCCATTTGCCCGCAGGTGAGATGTGGTCCGTCGTGCACTTCCCCTTTGCCTTGACAAGGACGGGCATATCGAGGAGATCCTTGCCGTCCCATGCCGGGAACGGCGAAAGCGCCTGCAGGCGGTCGCTCCCCTTCTTGATGTTCACCGTGATCCGGGATCCGTCGCGCGAGGGGACAAGGTATCCCCGATCGCCCGGCGTGAACCCTTTCTTCGGGAGTTCCTCTCCGTCGGGCGGATTCAGACGGACCTCTTCCCCGCCCGCATTGCGGAGCGCGTCGGTGAGCGGATTGAACGTGAGCCTCCCCGCGAGTGCGAGGGCGGTGACGATTTCCGGGCTCGCGACAAACGCGTGCGTGTCCGGGTTGTCGTCATTCCTCCCCTTGAAGTTCCGGTTGAACGACGTGATGATCGAGTTCCTGTCGCCCCTTGCGACATCGTGACGCTTCCACTGGCCGATACACGGGCCGCAGGCGTTGGCAAGCACGCGTCCGCCGATCTGTGTGAGCGTATCGAGATGTCCGTCGCGCTCGATCGTCGCGCGCACCTGCTCGGACCCGGGCGTGATGGTGAACTCGGACGACGCGCGAAGCCCCTTCTTCAGCGCCTGGCGTGCGACACTCGCCGCCCGCGTGATGTCTTCATAGCTGGAGTTCGTGCAGCTCCCGATGAGAGCCACGCGAAGCTCCTCGGGATAGTCGTTCGATCGAACGGCGTCCGCGAACTCGGAGAGCCTCCAGGCTTTGTCCGGCGTAAACGGCCCGTTAATCATCGGCTCAAGTTCGCTCAGGTTGATCTCAATGACCTGGTCGTAGTACTGCCCCGGGTTCTCGAGGACTTCCGGATCGGGGCTCAGAAATTCAGCGATGCCATCCGCAAGCCGCGCAACCTCCGCGCGCTCCGTCGCCCGGAGATACGCTCCGATCCGCTCGTCATACGGGAACACGGACGTCGTTGCGCCGACCTCCGCACCCATGTTGCAGATCGTCCCCTTCCCGGTAGCGGAAATGGAGGACGCTCCCGGACCGAAGTATTCGATGACGGCTCCGGTCCCCCCTTTCACCGTCAGGATGCCCGCGACCTTCAGGATGACGTCCTTCGCCGATGCCCATCCGCTCAGACGGCCCGTGAGGTGAACGCCGATCACCCCGGGGAACTTGAGCTCCCATGGCATGCCTGCCATGACGTCCACCGCATCGGCTCCGCCCACGCCGATCGCCAGCATCCCCAGCCCTCCTGCATTCGGCGTGTGCGAATCCGTCCCGATCATCAGACCCCCCGGGAAGGCATAGTTCTCGAGCACAACCTGGTGGATGATTCCGGACCCCGGCTTCCAGAAACCGATGCCGTGCTTGCGCGACACCCCCGCGAGGAACGAGTACACTTCGTCGTTGTCTTCGAACGCCTGTGCGAGATCCTCCCGCGCACCGCGCTGGGCCCGGATCAGGTGATCGCAATGCACGGTGGACGGGACCGCAACCCTCGGAATTCCGGCCGACATAAACTGAAGGAGCGCCATCTGTGCGGTCGCATCCTGCATGGCCACCCGGTCGGGCGCAAAATCCATATAGGTCTTCCCGCGCTCGGCGTGGAACTTCGGGAGCCTCCATGCGTGGGCGTGGAGGATCTTTTCCGTGAGGGTCAGGGGACGGCCGGCACGTTTGCGCGCAGCCCGGACGCGGCCCGGGGTGCGGGCATAGACGGTGTGGATCATCTCTATGTCGAAAACCATTACAGGGGTCCTTTCTCGTGGTAGCCGCGCGGGAACAACATCAATATCCATAAATATACGGAGACCGCATGGAGGCCGCAAGTCGATGTTGCAGAAGATGCCCGTTTTTGGTACTATTTTACGTCATTTTTCGATTCCGAATGTCCGACGGCCCAGCCACCAACCCGCACGAGCAGGAGCAACTCGAGGAAGAGGTGATCACCGGGGAACCGGCAAAAGTGATCCTCTTCAACGACGAGGTCCACACCTTCGACGAAGTCATCGGCCAGCTGATCAGGGCCACCGGATGCTCGACGCAGAAGGCTGAAGCGCTTGCCTGGGAGGTACACACGCGGGGGAAAGCAATCGTGTTCACCGGCGAACTCGCCCGCTGCGTCACGGTAAGCGGGATCCTTGAAGAAATTGCGCTCATGACTCAAATAGAGGTGTGATGACCTCCGCCCAGATCAGACAGAGTTTCCTGGACTTTTTTGCACGGCATGACCACCGGATCGTCCCGAGCGCCCCGGTCATTCCCCACGGGGATCCCACGCTTCTGTTCACGAACGCCGGGATGAACCAGTTCAAGGACGTGTTCCTGGGAACCGGCACGCGCGAGTACAGTCGGGCCGTCGACACGCAGAAATGCATCCGGGTCAGCGGAAAGCACAACGACCTCGAGGAGGTGGGCCGGGACACCTATCACCACACGTTCTTCGAGATGCTCGGCAACTGGTCGTTCGGGGACTACTTACAAGGCCGAGGCCATCGCCTGGGCGTGGGACCTGCTGACGAACGTGTGGGGGCTGGACAAGAAACGGCTATACGCGACGGTCTTCGAAACTGATGACGAGTCCGAGCGGCTCTGGAAATCCGAAACCGACATCGACCGCTCGCACATCCTCCGGTTCGGGAAGAAGGACAATTTCTGGGAGATGGGCGAGACGGGACCATGCGGACCGTGCTCCGAGATCCACGTCGACCTGACGTCTGACGGCTCCGGCAGATCGCTCGTCAACGCCGGCGACCCGCGCGTGATGGAAATCTGGAACCTGGTCTTCATCCAGTACAACCGGACGAGTCCAAAGGAACTCACGGAGCTTCCCGCGAAGCACGTGGACACGGGGATGGGCTTCGAGAGGATCACGGCGGTGCTCCAGGGAAAGTCCTCGAATTACGACACCGACGTCTTCCTCCCGCTGATCCATGCGGTCGAAGAGGTGACCGGCCGCCTGTACCACGATCCGATCGACCAGGTCGCGATGCGCGTCATCGCGGACCACATCAGAATGCTGACGTTCGCCGTCGCCGATGGCGCGCTTCCGGGCAATGACGGACGCGGGTACGTCCTTCGCCGCATCCTCCGCCGTGCCGCACGTTTCGGGCGGACGCTCGGCATGCGCGATCCGTTCATCGGTCACCTCGCCGACACCGTGGCCGCGACCATGGGCGGCGTCTTCCCCGAAATCCGGGAGAAGCTCCCCCACGTGCGCCGCGTGATCACGGCTGAAGAGGAGAGCTTCAACAAGACGCTCGACCGCGGCCTCGAGATCTTCACGTCGGTCCTGGAGCGGATCGGGCACTCGTCCGTCTTCCCCGGCGGAGACGCGTTCATGCTGTACGACACGTACGGCTTTCCGCTCGACCTGACCGAGATGATGGCCGCGGAGCGCGGCGCCAAAGTGGACGTGGGGGAGTTCACCGGGCTCATGGAGGAGCAGCGCTCGCGGGCGCGCCTCGCTGGCAAGCTCGAGACGCAGGGCGACACCCCGGACATCATCCCCCGCCTCGCCGATCTCAGGGATTCGACATTTGTCGGCTACGTGGCTCGCGAGACCGACGCGGTCGTACACCGCGTCATCGACGGCCGCTACGTCGCGCTGGACCGCACGCCGTTCTACGTTCACTCCGGCGGACAGGTTGACGACGGCGGGGTGATCGAAGGGGAACACTTTGCGGCCGAGGTCCTCGAGTCGTTCCGCTTTGACAGAAAGATCGTCCACGATGTGCGGGTGCTGAGAGGCTCCCTTCAGAGCGCAACGGGCGGGACCGTCCGGGCCGTGGTGGACGAGTCGCGCAGGAGCGCGACGGAGCGGAACCACAGCGCGACCCATCTCGTGCACGAAGCCCTGCGCCGCGTGCTGGGCGACCATCTGCATCAGCAGGGTTCGCTCGTCGCCCCCGACCGGCTGCGCTTCGATTTCAACCATTTCGAAAAGATCACGCCGGACCAGCTGCGCGCGATCGAGGAGATGGTCAACGAGAAGATCGCCCTCGCCGTGATGGTCAATGCGCTGAACGACCCGAAGGACTGGGTCACAGTCGATGACGCAAGGCGCCGATATCCGAACGTGAAGATGTTCTTCGGGGACAAATACGGCGACCGTGTCAGGATCGTGGAGATTGACCCCTCCTTCTCCGTCGAGCTCTGCGGGGGAACGCACGTTCGGAACTCCCGCGAGATCGGGATCTTCAAGATCGTGTCCGAGACGGGCATCGCCAGCGGGATCCGCCGCATCGAGGCCGTGACAGGCGACGGAGTCCGCCGCTATATCGACGAGCGGCTGACGCACGCGAACGTCCTGGACGACCATCTCCATCAGCTGCTCGAAGAGATGGAGTCGCTGGAGCGACAGCTGGGCCGGGAGCCCGCACAGCGCTCCAGGCCACGTCCGCTGGCGATCCACCTCGACGCGCTCACGCCCGCCGACGTCCGCAGCGTGGAGGAAGCAGTCGCCGCGCGCGAAGCCGAAACCGAACGGGCCGCCGAAACGCTGAACAGCCTCCGCAAGGACCGCTCGCGCATCAGGGTGAAGAGCGCGGCGGGCGGCATCGACGAGCTCGTCCTGAAGGCCGCCCGGATCGACGGGCTCGCCCTGGTCGCGGCGCGGGTGGACGCGGGATCGATGGATGAATTGAAACAGCTCGGCGACACCCTGCGCGCGAGGCTCCAGAGCGGCGTCGGCGTCCTCGGCACGGTCATCGACGGCAAGGCCGCCCTTGTGGCGGTCGTCACCGACGACCTCGTCAGGGGCGGGCGCCTGCAGGCCGGAGCTATCGTCGGCGCAGTCGCACGGCTCGTGGGCGGCGGAGGGGGCGGACGTCCGCACCTCGCCACCGCCGGAGGGAAAGACGCAGGAGCGCTCGATGGCGCTCTGGAGCGGGTCGCCGAGATCGTCCGCGGCGCCCTCGCGGGTTGACGTTCCGGACAGACCCCAGGAAAGGACACATCCCGTGGCACACCGCCCACTGACCATCCTCGCCCGACAGGCGTTCCTGCAAGACGAGCTCGCGGAGAGCGCCGCCGTCAAGCGGAAGATCTTCGAGCAGTGCGCGGACAAGGTCCTGGGAGCCGTGGACGTGATCATCCGCGCGCTGAACGCGGACAAGAAGATCCTCTTCTGCGGCAACGGCGGCAGCGCTGCGGACGCCCAGCACCTGGCGACCGAATTCGTCATACGCATGGACCCCGGAATCAAACGCCCGGGGATCGCCGCCATCGCCCTCACCACCGACACCTCCATGCTCACCGCTGGCGCGAACGACCTCGGCTACGACAACGTCTTCGCCCGCGCCGTGGAAGCTCTGGGCCGCGAGGGCGACGTCCTCGTCGCGATCAGCACCAGCGGCAAGTCGGAGAGCGTCAACCGCGCCGTCCGCATGGCCGCCTCCCGACGCATGGCCACCATCGGATTCCTGGGCAAGGACGGCGGGGAAACCAAGTCGCTCGTCGACGTTCCCATCGTCATCCCCTCCCACAATACGCAGCGCATCCAGGAGGGGCACATCACCATAGGCCACGTCATCGTCGGCCTGGTCGAACGCGAGATGTACGGCGGCAATGAGTAGAGACCGGCACGGCGACACGGCGCTCCCGCTTCTGACAGTCCTTCTCGATGCATTCGCCATCGAGGGCGCCTTTCTCGCCTCCTACTGGCTCCGGTTCAACAGCACACTCTTCGATACGCTCGGCTTCGTACACGAGGCCGCCCCCCCGTTCCGGAGCTACGTGCTCACATCGTTCGTCATCGTGGCGGCCTGGCTCATGCTGTTCCAGGCACGCAAGATGTACGGCGTCCGGCGAGCCGTGAGCCTGTCGGACGAGCTTGTGAATGTTGTCCGCGTGGTGTCGCTCGGCATGCTGCTGCTCCTGAGCGCCGCCTTCTTCTACCGCGCGTTCTCGTACTCGCGCGTCGTGGTGGTCCTGCTGTTCGTGCTCGCGATCGCCTTCGTGTTCGCCGGGCGCGTCCTCGCCCACGTGCTCGAACGTCGCTGGCACCGGCGCGGCATCCACCTGCAGGACGCCGTCATCATCGGGACGGAACACCCCGCCGCCACCCTCTATGAGCGGTTGCACATGCATCCGTCGTTCGGGTTCAGGATCACGGGATACTTCGGAAACGAGACACTTCCCCCGACCACACCGCTCGGCAACGCCCCGTTGCTGGGAAGCCTCGCCGACGCCCCCGCACACATCGCCCGGACAGGCGTGGACCTTGCGTTTCTCGCGATCCGGCCCGACGAGCACCCCGCGCTGGTCGACATCATCGCCCGGTGCGAGGGGTACAACATCACGTTCATGATGGTCCCTGATGTGCTCGAGATCATGACGAGCCGCGTCACGATGCACGAACTCGAGGGCATTCCGCTGCTGAAGATCAAGAGCGTCCCGTTCACGGCGTGGGGGCGCATCACCAAACGCGCATTCGATCTGGTCCTGGCGGGTGCCGTATCCGTCGTCGCGCTCCCCCTCGGAGCGGCCATCGCATTTCTGATACGGCTGGATTCCCCCGGGCCGGTCTTCTTCAGGCAGAATCGCATCGGCCTCGACGGCCGCGAGTTTACGATGCTGAAGTTTCGGTCGATGAAGCAGGGGTCGGAAGCCAGAGACCACGAGGCGGGACTGGGTGTGGCGAACGACCCGCGGCGCACGCGCCTTGGGGGGATCTTGCGGGCCACGAGCCTGGATGAACTCCCTCAGCTGTTGAACGTTCTCCGCGGAGACATGAGCCTCGTCGGCCCTCGCCCGGAGCGGACACGGTATGTCGAGCAGTTCAGCGAGAGCATCCCGAAGTATCTCGACAGGCACCGCGTGAAAGCCGGCATCACCGGATGGGCACAGGTCAACGGGCTTCGCGGAGACACGTCGATTGAAGAGCGCATCCGGTATGATCTGTTCTACATCGAGAACTGGTCCCTGGCATTCGACGTCAAGATCCTGCTCCGCACGCTCCGTGCGGCCATCAGCACACACGAATCGCGACCGTCATGATCCCGCTCGTCGTCTTTTACATCCACGTCGTCGCCCTCGCGGCAGTCTTCACCAAGCGCTGGCAGGAAGAGGGAACCGGCGAGGGAGTTCTGGCGGTGTTCTTCATGGCGTTGATCTTCTTCGTGGGCTGGGGGATCAGCGGCTTCATCCTGAAGCTGCTCGTGGACCAGGCAGGATTCGGACCCGGGCTCGACCGCGACGCGCTCTCGCTTCTCCTGCTGACGATCGTTGAGGGGGGATTCTACTACGTATTCTTCTTCCGGGGCGGGGGTGGCGCTGCGGCCGCTACCGGGCCTTCGCCTTCAGCGTGACCGTGCAAAGCTGATCGGACGGCCTGGCGGCTCGAAGGGGCTCGAACTTCCACTGTTTGATGCGGGCCACAGCGGTCCGCTCGAATGCGGGATTCTTCCCCTTCACCACCCTCACACTCCGCACTTTCCCGTCCGGCGCAACCATGACCTTGAACGACGCGGTAACGTCGCCTGCCAGCGGCCCCGGGAGCATCGGCAGCGTTCCCGCAGTCTTCCTCCGGCCAGCCCCTTTCTGCCAGGAGAGCATCAAAATCGGAGTGACTTCCGTTCGCGCGACCGGCCGTGAGGCGACTCTGGGAGGGTCGTCCGGACGAGCGTCAGCCGCGCTCTCCTTTCCGACTGAGATCTGATCAGGCATGACAACGGGTGGCGTCGCCGTATCGCGGCCGGCGGCGACGGGCGATGTGAAGGAAGGATCAGTCTCGGGGTCGGGCGACGCGTCCAGGGCGCGGGCGATGTCTCCTCCCCCGACCGCCCAGAGCGAGAGGCAGCCCAGGGCTGCAACATGCAATCCTACAGTGAGCAGGCCGGCGACAAGGGATGACCGCTTCATTCGGACCATTCCCCCTATCCCATTCCGGCCGGAGCCTTTGGCCGGAAGAACTCATCCTCACCGGGATCCACAGCCGGGAAGACGCCTCGCGCCGGCCGGTCGACAAGTCCGGAACGATCACGTGCGACTTCGTGGAGCACCTGCACGAACTCGGGCACCAGTGACCGCCCGGAGGCACGCACCTTGTGCAGCTCCCGTCGCGCGATGAAAAGACCGAGACCGAGAAGGCCTCCGACGGCGCATCCGACGAACGCGGAGACCACGGCGGATGCGCTGGGAAGGAGAAAGCCTGCGGCCGGATCGCTGACCGGGCGGGTCAGTTCAAGCAGATCGACGAGCAGCGGCAGGAGTCCCGAGAGAAATGCGGCCACGGCTGCAATCACACCGATGGTGAGCGGCCGCTCCAGACGATCCACCTCGTCGGCCCATGCAGACTCGGTCTCCCGCACGATGTCCAGCATGCCGAGATCTGAACGCCCCGCAGCATGGCCAAGGACAGCCGCCGCCCTGCCTTCGCACTTCGTCAGAAATGCCTGCACGTCCACGGATCCGCCGGGATTCCCGAGCGTCTTGATCTTCACCAGCAGGTCATTCGCATCCCGCTGCAGGTCACGCGCAGCGAGGAGACGCTCGATGATGATGAAGCTGCCGATCAGCGACGCAAGGAGAATCGGAAACGCCCGCGCGCCATCGCTCAACAAGAGGTCGAGTGCTGTCAAGCCGCCACACTCCGAATCCTGAACGTTCCAGAAGCCGCTCCTACACGGAACGGCTCATCTTCAATTCTGCGCAATCCAAGGCTCGCTCTCGGCAACCTGAGACACCTGATGGAGCGCCGACTGGGCATCCGCCATCGTCGCATAGCGACCGATGCGCACGCGGTACCAGGTATCACCCTCGACAGTCCCTTCGACCACATACGCCGGATAGCCGGCCGCGGTCATCTTCGCCGCTTCTCCGTTCGCCTTCGCCTGCGTTTCCCACGATGACACCTGGATGCAGAAGTTGCCAGTGCCTGTCGGGGGAAGTGAAGCGGCCACTGTTTTGGGAGCGCGAGTTTGCACCGGTTTCTCCGTCGCCGGCGGAGTGATAGGCGGCTCTTGAGCTGCATCGGGAAGCGGTGTGCTCGGAGTAATCTGCTCCCCACCCTCGGGCTGCGTCGCGGCGTCCGTAGTCGACTCTTCCAGCGCCGGAAGATCGGGCTCCGGAAGACCCTCTGATACCGCCACGGGCTTTGGACCCCAGAGGTGGATGATCTTCAATTGGTTCAGCGCGAAGACAACGCCCGCAACGACGATGATGCCCAGGACAATCCAGAGGAGCGGGGAGATTCCCCCGCGGCCGCCCCCATCTACATCGCGAAGCGTTGGAGGAGCTGGTGGATTCGTTTCAGAGTCAAGCGGTTCGGGTTCCGATTCCAGAGAATCGTCTTTGAGATTCAGCCGGGGCATGCCTTGTTCCTCCTGTGCATGTTGATTGGGTTCTCGTCTGCAGATCTTGCTCACCGTCACGCCGCATCAATCGTCGATCTGGCGAGCGGGATGACACCCGCAGCGTTCGTCAGAAAGGCATTCAGGGCGAGCCGCGTGCTACAACAGAGACTTAAAGTATTTTCTAAATTCCTCCCCGTAACGGCTTAATTTAGGTTTTGGGACTCTTGAAGTCAAGGAATTTCGCTCGAAAAGGCGAGGAATAATGATGGGAGATAGGTGACCCGATCAGTGGAATCCCCGAGACCGATGAGCACCCGGCCGAGGATGAACGTAGCTGCTCGGCCGCCGGCCGTCAGCAGGTCGAGCCGCCCTGAGACAATTGATATCGCGGTAGCCAGCCCTGCGCCCGCAGCAAGCCGGGCCAGAGACAACTCACATGCCGATGACATCATGGCGGCTGAGATGCCTCATAGAATCAACCAGAGGATGATCAGGGCGACGACGAGGACCACGCCGAGTATCAGGAGCGTCCTGCTGCGGCCCCGGGACAGTCGGCGGCGATCGCGGAGAGCCTGTCGCACGGACACGGTCAAATGCCAGGGCGCGGATTCCCATCCCATCCCGCGGAGCTCCTCCCGGAGCTTTGATTCGTCGGTCGCCCTGCGGGGATCGAGCGGAGGACCGTACGTCTGGTGGGCTTTCAGGAATTCGCGAGAGGCGCGGGCGAGTGCGTCGGGAAAATCCGCAGGCTTGATGCCGAGGATGAAGGCGGTCTGCTCATTCGTCAGGCCCATCACCTCAATGAGGACGAGCACTTCGCGCAGGCGGGTGGGAACCGCCGCAAGGACCCACTGAAGCTGCGACGACCGGTCTGCCGGGTCGACTTTCGCGCCACATGCCTTCAGCTCTTCGGCCTGTTCGGCGGCGGCTTTCGGCGAATGTGCCATGTCTGGTCGCCGCCCTTTGCACGCATCCCGGGCAACGTCAAGAGCCATGCGGTACATCGCCCCCCGAATTCCGTGCGACGGCTTCGCGCCCCGAAGCCCCCTGAACCATGTAACGAACCCCTGGACGAGCGCCGATTCGGCGCGCTCACGGTCGCCGGTCAGGCGGACGACGCACGTGAAGAGAACGTCCTTGTATTCGTCCAGTAACCGGTCGCGGGCGACCTCGTCCCCCTCTCGCGCAGCCCTGGCGAGGTCCTCATCGGGCACATCGGCAAAGGGATAGATCATGTCCGCACTCTCCCACGGAACGGTCAATCGACCGGAACGGCCGGCCCGACCAGGCTGACAATCGTCGACGAAAGGATCTGCCGGTGGTCTTCGCCGGACGTCTTCATCCGCTCATCCGCACGGGCAAGCCGGCAGAACGCGTTCTCAACCTCACGCTGCGAGAACCCCGCGGCCGCGTCGATGTACTCTCTCACAAAGAAGCTGGTGACGCGGATCTCAGAGGAGATGTCCCGGTCAGAGGTGCCTTTGCGCTTCAACTCCTGCACCTTCAACAGCGACACGAAGTACGACGTCAGCATGACGAGGATGAATGTCAGCGTCTCGCCGCCGTCAAGCATATGCTCCCCGATCTCGAGGGCACGCCCGGCGTCACGATGGCCGATCGCGCGCTGAAGCTCGAAGATGCTGAATTCTCTCGAGAGGCCGACGACTTCAGCGACCTCATCGGCACCGATCGTGCGCTTCTTCCCGAGGTATGTGTAGAGTTTCTCGAGTTCGTTGTCCAGGGCGCGCAGGGAGGTGCCGACGTACGCCTGGAGGACCCGCGCCGCTTCCGGGGTGATCTCCCATCCGGACGCCGCAGCACGCGCGGCAATCCAGCCGGGGATGTGATTCCCGTACAGGGGCTTGCATTCTACGACAACGCCGATCTTTCGTGCCACGGTATAGGGGCGTTTCCGGAGATCGGCGGACGTGGCGACAATGACGAAGACGGTTGTCGGCGACGGGGCTTCCAGATAGGCACCGACGGCCTCGAGGTCTTTGGCGGAGCACCGCTCGACCTCGCGAAGGATGACCCCCCTGCGGTCTGCCATGAGCGGGAATGCTGAGGCGACTGCGGCTATGTGACGGCCGTCCTCTTCTCCCCCGCGGAAGGTGTCCAGGTTGAACCCGCGCTGATCGGGGTGCACGGCGGCGTCAAGGATCGCCCTCAACGCCTCTTCCACGAGGAAGTCCTCTTCCCCGTGGAGGAGGTAGACTGACGCCGGCTCGCCCTTCGCAAGGGCCGCCGTCAGCTCAGCTACGCTCAGGCCGTCTTTCGCCGCCATGCGTGTCCCGGTCAGGTCGACAGACTACCGCGGCACCGTCTGCTGCTTCATGCGAACGGAATTGATGACGACGTCCGTCTTCGGACGGCCGTCGTTCGCCCCCATCTCCGGGGTGATCTCCACCGCACCGATGCGATCGACGACGTCCAGACCGCTCACGACGCGGCCGAAGATCGTGTACGCCTTCGGCAGCCGAGGAGCGTCCTGGAGCATGATGAAGAACTGGCTGGTATTGGTGTTCGGCCCCCGGTTGGCCATCGCAACGGTTCCGTGAACATACCCTGTCTTGAACGACGGGGCCGCCGGGTTGAGCTCGTCCTCGAACTCCTTCCCATAGATGCTCTTCCCTCCCCCACCCGTCCCGGTCGGATCGCCGCCCTGGATGACGAAGCCCTTCGCGATGCGATGGAACTTGATTCCGTCGAAGTACTTCTGCTCCGCCAGCTTCACGAAGTTGTCCACCGTGCGCGGCGCGTCGTTGCGGTAGAGCTCGATCTCGATCGTACCCATCGAGGTCGCCATCACGGCGACTTCAGCGGTTCCCTTGTCTGCTGTCATATTCTCGGATTTTCCGCAGCTGTTGAGTGTCAATCCCAGAGCAAGAGATGCCGCTCCGGCGAGAAGAAAACGGTTCATTGGTTGGCTCCTTGAGTTGTGATCAGAAGAGGTATGCGAAACCGAGCCGGGCGCCCGCTCCGAACCAGTGGAGCGTGGACTCCTCGATGTTCACGGCAGGGCTCTGCCCTCCGGCGTCCTGGAGTGATCCCATGAGCTCCCACCGCGCCTGCACGCCGAGATACATGTAGAGACTCTCCCCCAGCGCCGTGTTGCCTTCCATCTCTATCACGATCCCGGCACCTGAGGCCTTGTACTCCCTGTCCAGCGTCGAAAACTTCTCCCACAGCGAGCCCCAATGATAGCCTCCGCCCAGGCCGGCCTTGAGGCAGTAGAGCCCGGCGTCATGGAGGACATACTGGACGACGACCGACGGGAGATGCGCGCTGAGCGTGTACTCCGCCGTCCCGTATTGCCCGGCAATGTTGTATGACGCGAGCACATAGCCGTAGTCTGCCTTGATGAGCCAGGAGGAATCCAGGGGAACGCTCACGTATCCGAAGAACTCGGCTGCCGCCTTGAATGACGAGACCTGTTCCAGCGCCCCGGGTGTGCTGTTCACGATGTTCACGACGTCGGTCGCATTGATGGCTGCGACACCCAGGCCTGCCCCGATGCCGGGGCGAATGGCAGTCGTCGGCGCGTCCGCGGGAGACGGCCGCTGGGCATGCAGCGGGTGCGTGCCCGCCACGAGTGCGATCAGGCACAACAGCACGGCCGGCCGCATGTCACCGCCCTCCCATGTTTTCCCGACGAGGGCGCATGGCATCTCCGAACGTGACCTTGTCTTTCAGGAAGTAGTAGAGTCCGATCAACGTTACGCTGACAAAACCGACGCCGTGCGTGAGCGTGGCAAAGCTCAACGCGGTCGCCCGGTGTACTCCGTACAGTGCGATGAGGGTCTGGGAGGCGAACGCGTGGTACGTGCCGGTGGAGCCGGGCGTCGGGATTGCGACTCCGATGCTCGAGATCGCGAGCACGACGATCGCCCCCGAGAAGCCGAGCGCCCCCTCCAGTCCGAACGCCTTCAGCCCGCACCACGTCATGACAGCATACAGCCCCCAGACCAGGACGCTCAGCACGCCGATGATCACAAAATGCTGCGGAGATTTCAGGAACGAGAACCCGTCAAGGAAGGAATGCGTGAGACGCTCGATGCGGCTCGCGAATCGCTCCGGGAACAGGCGGGTGACGCGCGCAAGAACCGCATCGGCCCAATCACGACGAAGCATCAGGGCCACCATGAACGCCGTCGCGAGGATGATGACGGCCGCGAGAACGATTCCCGATTGCGCGAGCCAGGGGAACGACTCGAGAAGAGGCCCCCTGTACAGAAACGGCAGCGCAGCCACCAGGATCAGGAACGAAATCATGTCCATGATCCGCTCGACGACAATCGTCCCGAAGGAAGCGCCCGCCGAGATCTGTTCCAGCTTGCCGATCGCGAAGGGGCGTCCGAGCTCTCCCGCCCGGGGAAGGACGTTGTTCAGCATGTAGCCGATCATCACCGCGGAGAAGAGGTTTCTGAGGCCGATGTCCGGCTTGATAGGATAGAGCATGTACCGCCAACGGAGGGCACGACAGAGATGGCTCACGATCAGCGCAACCAGGTACAGGAGGAGCCACCCGTAGTCTGCGTTTTCAAGCGATGCGACGATATCGGCGGGGTCGGTGCCCCGAAATGCAATGTAGAGGAAGAGAACCGTCAGGACAAGGCTGACGGCGTACCGGAGCCATCGGCGGGGGGATGTCGGGGGCAACGCCCCCTGGGCTGGTTCGAGGACCACGCGGGCAGCCTACCGGAGGTCCACGACCTCGACACCTTCGGGGATGTCGAAGACGAACCGGCTATCCTCGAGCCCCTTGTTGATGTCGATATCGCGGACGGTATACTGCGTTTCACGGCTGTTGACATCCACGAGCAGGACCTGTTTCACGAGGGACGTCCCTTCGTCGATCCAGAGCTTCAGCGACTTGACCGACGACGACTCGCTCCTGGGCGTGAGCAGGAGAGCAATGGTCTCCGTCGAGCCAATCTTCTCCTTCCCCACGATGCGGGACGCGTACTCGTCGGGCGCGGTCGTCAGCAGGCGCTCGGGGGAGAGCATGCGCTCGTTCAGCTTGAACGTGTCGATCAGCACCTGATTCGTGGCAACTGCGTAGGACCAGACGGTCTGGCCGTCGGTGACAATGGTCTGACCCTCGAGTTCGACGCGGTACTTGTTCGTCTTCTTCAGCAGGAGCTTCCCTTCGAGGCGCTGGTCGATCCCGGCCAGCGGGAACCTCACCTCCTGCGAGAACTTGAGCGTCGCGTCCGTGACGGAGTCATACTTCTTCCGCACGCGGGCGAGGACATCCTGCGCGTCCTCGGTCAGCGCGGACGCCGGCGCGAGCAGGAGCGCAAGCAGGCTCATCAGGAGGGCGCGCGATCCGATTGAGAGCATGGTGGTCGGGTTCATGGATTGAGGATCGCCTCCAGGTCTTCATCTGTCTGCACCAGCACCTCCCGCGCTTTGCTGCCGTCGAACGGCCCGACGATGCCGGCCATTTCGAGCTCGTCGACCAGCCGGGCGGCGCGGGAATATCCGACCTTCAGCCGCCGTTGCAGCAAAGAGACGGATCCCTGCTGGTGTCGCACAATCAGCCGGGCCGCCTCTTCGAACAGTTCGTCGCGCTCATCGCGCCCGCCGCCGCCGCCCGCGCGCTTCCGTTCCGCGATTGACGGCAGCAGGAACGGCATCGCGTACCCCTGCTGCCGGGCAATGTGGTCCACGATCGCATCCACTTCGTCGGGCGAAATGTAGGCGTTCTGCAGGCGTACGGGTTTGGGGCTGCCGCTTGCCAGATAGAGCATGTCACCGTTGCCGAGCAGCTGTTCCGCGCCGTTCATATCCAGGATTGTCCGCGAGTCGGTCTTTGATGCGACCTGGTACGCAACCCGCGCAGGAAAGTTCGCCTTGATGACGCCCGTGATGACGTCGACCGAGGGGCGCTGCGTGGCGACGATCAGATGGATCCCGACCGCGCGCGCCAGCTGCGCCAGGCGAGCGATCGGCTCTTCCACTTCGCGCGCCGCCGTGATCATGAGATCCGCGAGCTCGTCGATCACCACAACCAGGTACGGCAACCTGGTGTGCGGATGCTCCGGCGTGAAGGTGAGGCGGCCACTGCGAAGCCGCTCGTTGTAGTCCTGGACATTTCTGACGCCCGCGGCCGCGAGGCGGTCGTAGCGACGCTCCATTTCCAGCTCCACCCCGCGGAGCGCAAGCACCGCGTTCTGCGGGGTCGTGACGATCTCCTCGTTGATGTCGGGAGAGATAGCCAGGAAATGGTTCTTCAATTTCGCATACTGTGCCAGCTCGATCTTCTTGGGATCGATGATGACGAGCTTCAGATCGGCCGGGTGCATGCGGAAGAACAGGCTCGCCAGGATCGTGTTGATACCGACACTCTTCCCGGAGCCGGTCGAACCGGCGATCAGCAGGTGCGGCATGCGCGTGAGATCGTCCGCGAACACCTCGCCCGAGATGGTCTTCCCCATCGCCAGCGGAAGGTTGGCGGTGCTGGTCCGGAACGTATTCGAGTTGACGACACTCCGCATCGTCACGAGCGACCGGTGGGAGTTCGGGATCTCCACGCCCACCGCCGACTTCCCGGGAATCGGCGCCATGATGCGGATCCCTTTGGCCGCAAGCTTGAGCGCCATATCGTTCTCGAGGCTCACGATGCTGCTGATCTTCACGCCGCTCGCGGGGACCAGCTCATACAGCGTCACGACAGGGCCAGGCGTGACGCTGACGCTTTCCAGCTCAACGCTGAACTCCGCGAGCGTGGCGCGCAGAAGGTCCGCGTTCGCCTTCAGCTCTTCCTCGTCCACTTCTTCGCGGCTCGCGGCAGGAGCCGTCAGCAGATCGACGGACGGGAAGACGTAGTCGATGTCTTCGACCGGCGCGGACGCGGGAGCGATGGGAGTCGACGGCTCGGCCTCCGCGGGCCCGGGGGTCGGCCGTCGTTCGACCCTGACCGTCGGGACGACCCGGTCCACGGGAGCCTGGCGCGCCGGCATGGGACGCTCTCCCTCCTCCGGTTCTTCCTCGGGGCGCGTGATCTTGACTTCGTGTCTGGCGAGAGCAGGGTGAGCTACCTCGGCATCTGCATCTTCCTCCGGGCGTTCTTCTGAACGTCCCTCCCGCCGTTCCGCCTCCCGCAGCGCACGTTGCTCCGCCCACTCGTCCCTCTTCCGCTCGAGCCAGTCCAGCAACGCAAGCCAGCCGGTTCGCATCCGCTCGGCAGTCACGCGTACGTCGAGGTCCGCCGCCAGCACGATCGTGACGATCGCGGCCACTGCGATCACGACCGTGCCGCCCGCCTTCCCGAGCAGTTGCGAGAGGCGCGTCGCGATAAAGTCGCCGATCAGACCGCTCCACTCCATCCCCGGACCGCTCTCCGCCAGGAAGAGCCGGATCATACCGAACGACGAGGAGACGAGGAGTGCTCCGACAAGCGTCACGTTGGTGATCCCGATGACGCGCCGGAGATCGGCATGGCGAAGGATGGTCCATCCCCACACAACCATGAGAAACGGCACGACCAGAACGCTGTACCCGACCGTGGAGGTTACGAAGAAATCCGAGATGACGGCGCCGACAAGGCCGAGCCAGTTTTGCGTTGTGTCCGCCTTTGCGCGCGCAACTGCGTCGCCCGTGAAGACGTTGAACAGGTCGGAGAGCCGGACGCTCGCGTTGGCCTCGTCCACCGGATCGTACGAGACGAGCGCCAGCAGAAGGAGCAGCCCCGCGGCCATCAGCAGGATCCCGAAGATCGGACGGCGATGGCGGCTGGCCGGCGGGCGGGCCTCGCGTGTCTCCCGTCGGCTAGGCGCGGGGCGTGATTGTTGTCGTTGAGCCATGCAATATCCTTAGTGCGATCCCGAAGGCTCCGCCGCGTGGGGCGGAGGGGGCAGGGGTTTCAGCACCCCTCCTTCGAAGGATGGAACAACCGAACGCGAATCCACACCGGCACAGACCCTGAGATCATCGCCAAAGCCCAGGCCCACAAGGTGTCTGCCGTGTTCGGAGGCCTGGAGCATTTTCAGCGGGGACTTCCCGTGCGCCTTGTACAGCGAGAGCGCCACCGAAGCTCCGTCCGGGAGACCGGGGGTATCAGCGGACCATCCGGCGATCCGATGCAGCAGCAGCCCGGCACACACCGCGTCCTCCAGTGCGATCGACCCCTCGTTCCCTGCACAGAGGATAGTCAGGTCCCCACCGATCCGCTGGAGCGCTTCGGCCACCGCGGAGACGTTCACGAATCCGCAGACGAGGAGCGTTCGCGCATGCCTTCCCTTGGCGAGCGCCAGCGTGCCGTTGCTGGAGCTGAAGATGATCGACTTGCCGCGAACCCGTTCCTCCGTGTACTCGAGCGGGGAGTTGCCCAGCGAGAAGCCCTCGATCATCTTGCCGTTGCGCTCTCCGCCGAGCAGGAACACGTCGCCGAAGAGGTTGCCCGAAATCTTCACGGCCGATTCCACGCTGGTGGCCGGAATCACCTGTCGCGCACCGTTCGCAAGGGCCGTGGTGATGGTCGTGCTCGACCTCAGCACATCGATCATCACGACGGTCTTCTCGCGCAAGGCGAGCTCGTCCGCCTGCTGCGGCGTCAGATACAGGTTGATCTGCATCATTTCCGCACGAACGGAAGTGAAACGACTGTTGCCGGAATCTTGCGGTCGCGCACCACGATGTCCAGCGCGCTGCCGGGTGCCGCGTGAGCGACGCCCACGTATCCCATGCCGATCCCTTGTTCGAGCATGGGCGAGAATGTTCCGGATGTTACGGTGCCGATGCGCCGACCGCCGGCCTGAATCTCATATCCGTGACGGGGGAAGGCGCGGTCGTTCATCGAAAACCCGACGAGCTTCCGCGTCGCCCCTCTCTGCTTCACCCCCTGGAGCGCAGGACGCCCGAGGAACTCGCCCTTGTCAATCTTGGTGATCCATCCGAGACCCGCCTCGAGTGGATTCGTCGTCTGGTCGATGTCGTTGCCGTAGAGACAGTATCCCATCTCGAGTCGCAGCGTGTCGCGGGCTCCCAGCCCGACGGGACCGATGGCGTACTCGCGGCCTGCCTGCATGATCGCCTCCCAGAGCACCATACCGGCCGCGGGGTCCGGTCCGACGTACAGCTCAAATCCGAGTTCGCCGGTGTAGCCGGTGCGCGACACCAGAGCGTCGACGCCGGCGATCTTCCCCGGCTTCCAGTGGTAGTACTGAATCGTGCCGAGGTCCAGGTCCGTGAGCCGTTGCAGCGTCTCCAGCGACTTCGGACCCTGGACCGCAAGCAGGCCGGTGGCGTCGCTGCGGTCTTCGATGCTGACGGCGCCAGTCGCGTGCGCCCGCATCCACGCGATATCCTTCTCCGTATTGGACGCGTTGATGACCAGCAGGTAGTGGTCGCCGCAGTGATAGACGAGGAGGTCGTCAACGATGCCGCCGTCCTCGTAGCACATCGCCGAGTACTGGACGCGGCCCTCGGCCATCTTCGAGACGTCGTTCACGGTGATGCGCTGCACGAATGCCAGCGCGCCCGGCCCGCGAATCTCCACCTCGCCCATGTGGGAGACGTCGAAGACGCCCACCGCCGTTCGGACGCGCTTGTGTTCCTCAACGATGCCGCCGTACTGGATCGGCATTTCGAATCCGGCGAACTCGACGATCTTCGCGCCCGCGCGGATGTGGGCATCATAGAAAGGGGTACGTTTCAGTGCCATGATGGTGTCTGTCCGATGTCGCTCACTTGTACTGGTCGGTGATTTCCTCGTCGCCCTGCTTCGGGGAGAAGCACTTGAAGCTGCCGGAAGGGACGCTGGAGTCGGGGACGAGGCGGATGAGCATGAAGTGCTTCAGCATCATCTTCCGCAGAATGCTCATCGTTCCGCTGCGAAGGATCAACCCGAGCTCGGGGCCCACGCGGATGATGAGCCGCTTCTCGCCGGTTTCGTCCTTGAAGCGCGCCACCCAGCGCTCGAGCTGGTTCACCGTGGTGGTTTTCGACTGTACGAGGCCCGTGCCGCCACATGCCGGGCACGGCTCGGAGAAACTGTGCAGGATGTTCTGGCGGACGCGCTGACGGGTGATCTGGACGAGACCGAACTCCGTCATCGGGAGCACCGTAATCTTGGCGCGGTCCCGGCGAAACTCCTTTTTCAGCTCCTCGAACACCTTCCGCTTGTTGCGCTCGTCCTCGAGATCGATGAAATCGATGACAATGATGCCGCCGAGGTCGCGCAGGCGGAGCTGCCGGGCGATCTCGCGGGCGGCTTCGAGGTCCGTCCGGAGCGAGTTCTGTTCCTGTTCCTTCTTCGGCGCATAGCGGCCGCTGTTGACGTCGATGACCACCATCGCTTCGGTCTGCTCGACGATGATGTAGCCGCCGCTCTTGAGCCAGACCTTGCGGCTCAGCGTGGCTTCGATCTCCTTCTCCACGCCGTGCACGTCGAAGATCGGCGCGCGTTCCTTGTGCAGCTCGATCTTGTCCAGGACCGCTGGCGACGTGTACTTGATATAGGCCCGGATGTCCTTGTACAGCTTGCGCGAGTCGACCACCACGCGGGTGACGTCATTGGAAAAGAGGTCCCGGATCACGCCGGAGGTCGTGGCCATGTCCTTGTAGAGCAATGCCGGGGCCTTCTCGGCCTTCACCGTGGTCTCCACCTCGCGCCAGGTCGTGATCAGGTCTTCCAGGTCCTGCTTGATGGAGGATTCTTCCTTGCCCTCCGCAACGGTCCGTATGATCACGCCGAAGCCTTCGGGAAGGATGCCCTGAACGATCTTCCGCAACCGGCGCTTCTCCTTGAAGTTGGAGATCTTCCGCGAAATGCCGATTTTGCCGTCAAACGGAAGGAGAACCAGGAAGCGACCGGCAAGAGAGACTTCAGAGGTGACCCGGACGCCCTTGCGGCCGACGGGTTCCTTGGTGACCTGAACGATGATCTCCTGACCCCTCTCGAGCTGGATATCGCGCTGGGGCCGCGTGCGGGCTTGCCTGGCAGGTTGCCCATTCCCGCGCTGATTGGGCTGGCGGGCGTTGGCGGGCTGCTGGGCGTCGGACGTGCCGGTGAGGGCAGGTTCCCGATCGGACCCCTGCTCCTCCTCGTCTTCGTCCTCATCGTCGCTCAGCATTTCATTGTACTCCTCGAACCTGTTTCCAATGTCCGAGAAGTGAAGAAAGCCGTCCTGGTTGAGGCCCAGGTCGATGAAGGCGGCCTTGATGCCGGGCATCACCTTGGCAACTTTGCCGAGGTAGATGTCTCCGACCATTTTCTCCTTGTTTGCCGTCTCTACGAACAGCTCAGCGAGCCGGCCGTCCTCCGTGATCGCGATGCGAGTCTCGTTCGCACCAGCGTTGATGAGTATCTCTTTTCTCATGGCCTGTGAGTCGTACCAACCTTTCCTGTGGGACCGCCAGGGTCCCGTCACCACGGGGGTTGACCGACGCAGGCAGATTCCCGGGCGCTGCCGGGAGACATTCTTCAACCATGAAAGCGTACATACGCCGCCGTCGGATTACGGCCCGTGGGACCGTACGGTGATTGCATCCGGCGCTTCCGCGTCAGCGGAACGCCTCGTCATTTATGTGTGGTGCGTTCGGCCGTCGCTCATTGCCACCTGCATCCGCCATGGGCATGCGTGGCCGGGCCGAAAAAAAAAGAGGCCAAGCTTCCCTGCGTCACACTCTGGGTAACCGACCGTTGCTTCCTTCCGGACCTGGCGGGGTTGAGCTACTTGCAGTTGCGCAGGACTTGACCTCAAAAGGTACAGCGAGCGAGTGGAGCTGATCGGGGTCGAACCGACGACCTCCTCGTTGCGAACGAGGCGCTCTCCCAGCTGAGCTACAGCCCCAAAAGGCAGTCTGGAACCTCACATGCTCAAAAATCGCGTATGACATGTAATAATACGAAAGTCTCTCCCCCGGCGCAACACGTGCGCGGGAACGGCCGTCACTTTGTCATCGTTTCAAGTATCACGCGTACCGTGCGCTCTTCGGAGTACCCGAGATTGTAATAATGACGGATGACGCTTTCCCACCACGTCATCGGAATAACGTCACGTTCCGCCTCGGACAGCTTCTCGTACACCCGCTTCTTGTATGCTTCGAAGAATGTGTCGTCCATTGAGCGCTGCGGCAAGCTCATTCATACCATCACTTTAAATGTATGGACTATTTGTAAACAAATCAACGGGGTGGCCCGGTCCGGGCTCACCTTGACAAACGGGACCGTAATTGGTATCATATTCTCCATAGAGGCTCAATTTCCGGCGTTATGGCAGGCACAGCACACGAACTGAACGAGCGGGAGCAGACGATTCTGCGGTACGTGGTGCAGGATTTCATCGACACCGCAACCCCCGTCGGCTCCCGGTACATCTCGAAACGGCATGAGGATGCCCTCGGTCTGAGCTCCGCTTCGATCCGGAACGTGCTGTCCGACCTTGAGGTTCTGGGGTACGTCCACCACCCCCACACCTCCGCCGGGCGCATGCCGACCGACCAGGGATACCGGTTCTATCTGGACCGCCTGATCGAGCTGGCCAGTATGTCGACCGACGAGGAACAGGCCATCCGCCGGACGCTGGACCCGACCGAGGACCCGGCGGACGTGCTCAAAGAGTGTTCGCGGCTCCTGGGCAAGATCTCGCACCAGCTCTGCATCGTCACCGCTCCCGAATTGAGCAGCGGAGTGTTCGAGAAGCTGGAGCTCGTCCAGGTCATGCCGAACCGCATCATGGTCATCATCTCCATCAAGTCCGGTCTCGTGCGGACCATCATGATGGAGGCGACCTCCGAGTTCCCGCGCGAGAAGCTGGAAGTCCTCGGCCGGTTCCTCAACGAGCGGCTCTCCGGGCTGACGATCAAGCAGATCCGGGAGACGTTCGCGGAGAGGGTCCGGGACGGTGTGTCGGACGACACGGGGCTCATCCAGCTGTTTATCGATTCCGTCGACAAGCTGTTCGTGACGCCAACAACCGGCCGGTATCACGTCGGCGGCACCGAGCAACTCATCGAGCAGCCGGAGTTCATGAATCCCCGGGACTTCCGGAGCGTGATCGAGCTGATCAATGACCAGGAAATTCTGGTCCATGTGCTGAGGAAACACGAGGCCGGGCCGGATGAGGTGAAGGTCACGATTGGACGCGAGCACGAGGACGGCAAGCTCGAGCCGTACAGCGTCATCACCGCGCGCTATTCCATCGGCGACGTCACAGGCTCCATCGGCGTCCTCGGCCCGAAGCGCATGCCATACGACCGCATGATCCCGCTGGTCGATTTTGTGGCGAGGACCGTTTCTGACATGTTTGCACCACCGAAATGACACGCATGCACGACGAGACACCCGAGAAACCCGAGACAATACACGACAGTTCTTCATCGGAATCTTCTACTGCGTCATCCGCGCCGCCGGCTCCCGGTGATGCGCGCGACCAGGCCATGGCTGACCTCGCCGCGCAGCTCGAGGAAGCCCGTCGGCTTGCCGACCAGTACAAAGACCAGCTCCTCCGCAGGGCCGCAGAGCTCGAGAACTTCAAACGCCGCAGTGAGACCGAGGTCGCGACGATCATCCGGAACGCGAACGAGAACCTGCTGACGGCCCTCCTCCCCGTTCTCGACGATTTCGACCGGTCGTTGAAGGCCTCCGCGGACAGCGCCGACATGGAATCGCTCCGGCGCGGCATCGAGCTGATCGCGCAGAAGCTCGCAAAGGTTCTCGAGCGGGAAGGCCTTCTCCCGTTCGAGTCGGTCGGCCAGCCGTTCGATGTCGCCTATCACGACGCTCTCCTCCAGCTCCCGAGGGCGGACGTCCCGCCGCACACCGTCATCGAGGAAGTGGGGCGAGGATACAGACTGCGGGACAAGGTGCTCCGGCACGCCAAAGTTGTCGTCTCGGCGTCCGCCGACGATCATGAGGCCGGATCCGCCGACGCCGGCCGCACTGACGCGGAGAAGACCAATGGCTAAGCGCGATTACTACGAGACCCTCGGGGTTCCGCGCACGGCCTCGGCAGAGGAAATCAAGAAGGTGTACAGGAAACTGGCCCTTCAGTACCACCCCGACAGGAACCCCGGCAACAAAGAGGCCGAGGAGAAGTTCAAGGAGGCCGCCGAAGCGTACGAAGTCCTCGGCGACGGCCAGAAGCGGCAGCGCTACGACCAGTTCGGGCACGAGGGAATGCGCGGCACCGATTTCCGCCCGTTCACCGATGTGAACGACATCTTCAGCACGTTCAGCGACATCTTCGGCGGCGGGTTCGGGGGCTCCATCTTCGATGAGATGTTCGGGGGCCAGACGCGGCAGCGCCGCGGAGGCTCCGGTACCGGGACTCCCGGCTCCGATCTCAAGATCCGTCTCGCGCTGACGCTCGAGGAGATCGCGACCGGGGTTGAGAAGAAGCTGAAGGTCAAGAAGCTCAGGTCCTGCGACTCGTGCAGCGGCACCGGCGCCCGTTCGGGGTCGTCGCTGGTCACCTGCCCCGTCTGCAAAGGCACAGGCGAAATCCGCCAGATCTCCCGCTCGGTGTTTGGCCAGTTCGTGAACATTGCCCCGTGCAACAACTGCGGCGGCGAAGGGCGCGTCGTGCGTGAACCGTGCACGACATGCTCCGGCGACGGCCGCGTGCAGGGCGAAAGCACCATCAAAGTGTCTATCCCCTCCGGCGTCAGCGAAGGCAACTATATCCCCCTGCGCGGCGAGGGGAACGCGGGCAAGCGCGGGGGACCGGCGGGCGACATCATCGTCGTCATCGAGGAAGAACCGCACAACGTCTTCACCCGGAACGGCGACGACGTGGTCCTCGACCTCCTCGTCAGCTTCTCGGAAGCGGCGCTCGGGGCGGACGTCGAAGTGCCCACGCTGACCGGCCGGGCGAAGCTGCACATCGAGCAGGGAACGCAGTCGGGACGAATTCTCAGAATGCGGGAGAAAGGCATTCCGCATCTCAACCATCACGGACGCGGCGACCAGCTCGTCCGCGTCAACATCTGGGTCCCCACCTCGCTGTCGTCGCAGGACAAAGCGCTGCTCAAGCAGCTGGCATCCAGCGAGAGCATGCACCCCCGCGACGGAGACACGTCGGCGAATTCGGACAAGAGTTTCTCCACCCGCTCGAAGCGGGTGCCTCAGTAACAACACCGCACGCTCATAACCGGCCGGCCCCCTGGCGGTGGATCGTCAACCACCACAGGAGGCTCACATGCCTTTCACCTCGATTCTCCACGATGCTTTCGGGTTCACCCGGAACGAGCTCCGCATCGTCGCGCTGCTCAGCATTGTCATGACGGCCGGCCTCGGCATCCGATGGTACAGGGGGGCCCATCCCGTTCCACCGGACATGTCGCCCCCCTTCGCCTACGCAGCACTCGACAGCACCTTCCTCGCACTGTCGAACCCGGCCGACAGCACCGCATCCCGCGATACTCAAACACCGCTGGCGCCGCGCGAACCGATTGACATCAACGTCGCAGGCGCGGCCGATCTCATCGCGCTCCCCGGCATCGGACCCGCGACCGCCGCACGCATCATCGAAGACAGACAGGCCCGCGGCCCGTACCGGCGCGTAGACGACCTCCTTCGCGTCAAAGGCATCGGGCCGAAGAAACTGGCCCGGATCCGCCCGCACGTACGCGTCGGACCGCGCATCCTTCCTTGATTGCCATGGAACCTTTTCGCATATTTTTCCACTATGGCTGACGACACCCGCATCCTGGGGCTCAGCATCGAGGAATCCGCCGTTCGCGCGGTGGAGCTCATGCGCAAAGACGACCGTATCGTCGTCCTGGCCGCCGACACCTGGGCCAACACGCTGCCGCCGCCGGGCGAGACCATGTCCGACGAGAACGTGGGAGCGTTCAAGGACGCCCTCGACGCCTTCCTGAAAGTCAACCAGGTGAAAGCGAAGCATGTGTCGGTCGCGCTTGACACCTCGGGGCTCTTCATCACGACGATCCCCCTCCCGGAGACCTCGACCAGAGAGGACATCCACCGGCAGATCGTGTGGGAACTCCAGCAGTTCTTCCCGGATATCGCGCCGGCGGACTTCGTTCACGACGCGTACCGCCTCGCGGTCGACCACACGCACGGCACAGCGGAATTCCTGTGCGTCGCCGCGCGACGCCAGTATACGCGGACCGTGCAGACCATACTCCTCGACCGGGGCTTCCGGCTGGAACTCGTGGACGCGGATCACTTCGGCGCCGAACACGCTTTTCGCGCTGGGTATCCGGAGTCAGCGCAGAAAGTGGTGCTGCTTGCAGGGGTCAAGAAGGGCCGCGTCGACCTCAGCGTGCTCAAGAACGGGACGCTCGCGGCGTACGATTTCGTGACGCCGGAATCGCCTGAGGACCTGGCCGGCGAACTCAGGCGACAGCAGGAGCAGGTGACAGGCCTGGACTCGGTCATGACCTACGGCCCCGCCCTGAACGACGACACGCTCGCCGGTCTCCGCAGGTCGCTCATTGTTCCCGTGGAGGCGATGGATCCGTTCAGGTCCCATGAAGTGTCGGCCCCCGCCAGGCTGTCACCGGGCCTGCAACTCCCGGCCCACTGGTACTGCGCAGCCATCGGCGTCGCGCTGCGAAACGAGTAGCAGGATGCGGATCACCACAGGGAGGTTCAAGGGGAGGGCGGTTCAGACCGTGGGTGACCTCTCGGTCCGGCCGGCGATGGACCGGGCCCGGCAGACGATCTTCAACATCCTCTCGGCGCGCATGGAGCTTGACGGGATCTCGGTCCTCGACCTCTTCGCCGGGAGCGGAAGCCTCGGCCTCGAGGCGCTCAGCCGCGGGGCGGGTAAGGCGGTCTTCGTCGAGGCCTCGCGGGAAGCCAGCAGGATTCTTGAAGCGACGATCGAGCGCTTCGGGTGCGTTGACGAGGCAGACGTGCTTGCAATGGATGTCCAGCAGTTCCTTGCCGGCAACCGGGAGCGGTTTCACCTCGTGTTCTCCGATCCGCCCTACGCGTATCCGCACACTGCCGGCATGCCGGACGACATCATCGCGGGGAACCATCTCACACCCGGCGGCATTCTGCTGATCGAGCACGCGACCGGGCTCGAGTTCCCCCCTTCCACCCGGTGGGAACTGTTCACCGGACGGCGATTTGGCCGGACGACGCTTTCATTCTTCCGTCCGGTTCACAACCAGGAGGCGGCACGCCCATGAAGCAGCGACCGGCGATCTATCCCGGGACCTTCGACCCCATCACGTACGGGCATATCGATGTCGTGAACAGGGCTGTCGCGATGTTCCCCCGGCTGATCATTCTCGTCGCACGCAACCCGGTCAAGGCACCGATGTTCTCGGACATCGACCGCATCGCGATGATCAGGGAGGTCTTTCGGGGAAGGAAGAATATCACCGTCGACGGATTCGACGGGCTTCTGGTGGATTATGCACGGCAGACGAGGGCGACCGCGATCATCAGAGGCCTGCGTGCCGTGTCCGACTTCGAGTACGAGTTCCAGATGGCGCTCATGAATCGCAAGCTGTACCGCAACATCGACACAGTCTTCCTGGCGCCGGACGAGCGGTACACATATCTGAACTCCAGCATCGTGCGCGAGGTCGCGCGGCTGGGCGGCGACATCGACGACTTCGTCCCGCCCGTCGTGCGGAAGCGCCTGCGGGCGCTCACGCGCTGATATCACTGACGATTATCGAGTAACCGCCGATTCCAGGACGCCATGCCCACGTACGAATACCAGTGCAAAGCCTGCGGTCACACGCTCGAGGAATTCCATTCCATCATGGTGCCGCCGCTCACACGATGCCCGAAGTGCGACACGGACAACCTCGTCCGCGTCATGGGCACTGGTGGGGGCCTCATATTCCGGGGGACCGGGTTCTACCTGACGGACTACAAGAAGAGCGGCGGCTCGCCCTCGTCGTCCGGCGGGAGCTCGGGCAGCAAGCCGTCCGGCGGGAGCTCGGGCAGCAAGCCATCCGGTGAGAGTTCAGGCAGCAAGCCATCAGGCGAGAGTTCGGGGAGCACGTCGTCGGAAGGCGGCTCCGGCAGCAGCTCACCTCCCGGCGGATCGGGGGACACCAAAGGGGAACGCTGACCGGGTCAGTCGTACCGGTCCAGCTTGAACTTTTCTCCGAGGTACAACTTCCGCGCGTCCGGGTCGTCTGCCAGGTACTCGGCGGTGCCGGCCTTCAGGATTCTCCCCTCAAACAGCAGGTACGCCCTGTCGGTGATCGAGAGGGTTTCGTGGACGTTGTGGTCGGTCACCAGCACGCCGATCCCCCGCTCGCGGAGGCCGCTGACGATCTTCATGATTTCCTCTACCGCGATCGGATCGATGCCGGCGAACGGCTCATCGAGCAGGATGAAACCCGGTTCAGTCGCCAGCGCGCGGGCAATCTCCGTCCGCCGCCGCTCCCCTCCCGAGAGCATATACCCCTTGCTGCGCGCGATATGCGTGATGCTGAAGTCCTGCAGCAGCCGCTCGCACCGCTGTTTCCGGTCCGCGGCCGGGAAGCCCATCGCCTGCAACACTGCGAGGATATTCTCCTCCACGGTCAACTTCCTGTACACCGACGCTTCCTGCGGGAGATAACCCACGCCGAGACGGGCCCGCCTGTACATCGGCGTCGTCGTAATCTCCATATCATCCAGGAAGACTTTGCCGGCTTCCGGGCGAATCATCCCGACGATCATGTAGAAGGTCGTCGTCTTCCCGGCGCCGTTCGGCCCCAGGAGCCCCACCACCTCGCCCCGGCGCACTTCGATGCTGACGTCGTTGACCACCGTGCGTTTGCGATAGCGCTTGACCAACCCTTCGGATCGTAGCAGGTTCACCCTGCCGTCTTCAGCTGTCGTGTCCATGGTATCTCGATGTTGTTCATTGCAGGCCGGTCCAGTCGCAGGAGGAATCCCGGCACGCGGAACTCCGTTTCCCTGCCCGCGACAAGGGGCTCGGGATGGTATTCCCCTTCGACGCCGCCGATGATGCCGATGGAGCGCACCCGACCTTCATCAAACAGGAGCGTGATCCTGTCCCCGGTTGAGGTCGTCACACCGTTCGCCGCCGTGTCTTCATATGCAAAATAGATGCTCATCGCACGCACGTCGGCGCGGATGGTGTGCAGCCGCCGCCGGTCGAACTGCATCCGCAGCGTTTCGCCTGCGAGCTGGTTGTAGCGCGAGGGCCGGAGCGAGTCCGCGCGCGAGAGCGTCAGCGCGTTTCCCATCACGAAGACTTCCCTGAGGCTCCGGCTCTCCAGGGCCACATCGATGGAATCCCCGGTGGTCTGGCTGTCCTGATACCAGACGACCGGCGATCCCCGGAGCAGAATGCTGTCGCCCTGCGTGAAGAACACCGCGCGGCCGGAGATCGCTGAGAGCTCCCCGCGAAGGATCCGCACCGAGTCGATGGCGACCAGCCGCGGAAGCGTATCCCGGATGGATTCCATGACGAGGCTGCGGACGATCAGCGTGTCGCTGACACCGCCGGTGGTGTCGGTCTGGAGCAACACCGGATCTACGGTCATCCTGTTGACGCCACGATCCGGGTCGTGCTCGAGCCGGCCGCCGAGAATGAGGATCCGATCCGACGGGCTCTCCACGCGGACGTTCCCGGTCGCGATCGACCTCCTCGAGTCCCGGTAGAACACAAGGCTGTCCGCCGTCACGACCGATGCGCTGTCCCGGACCCGCACGCGGGAGCGGAAAAACGCGGTCCTGGACTCAATCAAATACTCACCGAACTCTGCCGTGAGGTCCATGCGGCCATCCGTGAGTCGGACCTTTTCGAACGCTTCTGCGCGCCGGGAGTCGCGGTGGTAGGTCCCCCGGGGAGACGTCAGTGTCAGGCTGTCGTCGGTCACGACGACCTTGCCGGTCAGATTGACGGTGCCGCTCTTGATGAACTGGAGGGCCCGGTCGCAGGAAATCCGGACGTTCCCCTGGGCGAGCCGTACGTTTCCGATAAGCTCCCGCGCGTCCTGCCCCTCGATCACCAGCCCCACGAGGCTGTCGGCATTCTCCAGCACAACGACCCGGTCCTGCTGTGCGCCGGCCTGGAGCGCGAACACGGCGAACGTCGCCAGAATCATGGCAGCACGGAGACTCATGGCGTCGGAGGCCGGGATTCATTCGTGCCGGCCTGTCCGGTGGTGACCGCCTGTCCGGTCACGCGGAAGATCCGGTAGTTCTTCAGGCTCTGATCGCTGACCAGGCCGTGGCCGCGGATCTGTTCGGTGGTCGAGCGGATGTCCACGAACGCCTCCGTGTGGATCTTGCGCTCCGCGTTCGTCCAGAAAAGGCTGTCGGTCTTGAGAACGGTCCCGTCGTCCGAGGTGACCACCACCTGCTCGAACGCGTAGAAATCCCGGGTCCGGTCGTCGACCCGCCCCCGCCGGGCTGTCAGGGTCGACGTCCTCTTCCCGGACTCATCGAAGAAGTCCACATGGATGCTGTCGCCGAGAAGCGTCTCGCGCCTGTCCTGGTAGATCGCGATGTGCCCGGCCCAGAGCACGGCCTTCACCACCGCCGAGTCAGAAAACGTCACCGTGCTCCGCCAGCTCTGCTGCGTCGGGATCTCTTCCTCTCCGAGCGGGATCAGCGAGGGCTTCACCCTCTCTTCGCACCCGGTCAGGAATAGCGCCAGAGCCGCGACGGCCGCAGCGACTTTCACTGGGCGTCCTCTGCAGCCAGTCCTGCGTTCACGAGGTCGTGCAGATGAATCACGCCGGCCGGACGCCCGAGGTCGTCCTTGATGATCATCTGCGTGATTTTGAACCCTTCCATCTCCCGCAGCACCGTGACCGCCAGCGTCCCCGCCCGTGCGGACTTCGGATTCTTCGTCATCACGGCGCGGGCCGTGAGGCCACTCAGATCGGTGGTGCGCTGCAGCAGCCGGCGCAGGTCGCCGTCGGTAATGATCCCTTCCAGGTCCCCGTGCGCGTCCAGCACCAGCGTGCACCCGATCCGCTTCGTGGTCATCTCCATGATGGCGTCCCGCAGCGGCACATCACTCCGGACGGCCGGGATGCGGTCGCCGGTCACCATCAGCTCGTCCACCTTCAACAGAAGTTTCTTTCCCAGCGAACCGCCCGGATGGTACATTGCGAAGTCTTCCGGCGTGAATCCGCGCAGATTCAGCAGCGTGATCGCGATCGCGTCGCCCATGGCGAGCGCCGCGGTCGTCGACGACGTCGGCGCGAGGTCGTGAGGGCACGCCTCCTCCTCCACGGACACGTCGAGCACGACCGCCGAATCCTGAGCCAGCGGCGACTGCAACGTTCCGAGCATCGCGATCACCGGGACCCCGATCCTGCGGAACATCGGCATGAGCTCTCTGAGCTCTTCTGTGGCGCCGCTCTTGGAGATGCAGATCACGACGTCGCCCTCGCGGACGATGCCGAGATCGCCGTGCACGGCATCGGTGGGATGAAGAAAGACAGACGGCGTGCCGGTTGAGTTCAACGTCGCGACGATCTTGCGCGCGATGATCCCCGATTTCCCCACGCCCGTGACGATGACTCTCCCTTTCGAGGACACGACAAGCTGGACTGCGGCGGCGAACTCCTTACCGATGCGGTGTTCGAGCTCGGAGACTGCCTGGCCTTCCAGGCGGAGCACCCGCTTGCCGTCCTCGATGATCTGCGTTGTCTTCTCCATATCAGTGGCGTTTCCGGATGAGGTTGTGCACAAAACCCGCGAGACCCCCTCTGTGCGGGACGTCCGGCGCAGGTTCCACGTCGACCCGCCGCTTGACGGCATTGTACGCGATGAAAGCAGCCTTCAGGTCCGCGTCGGCATATGAGCGGTGCGATTCGAACAGGAGCTGCGAGCGAAGAGCGATCGCAGGGTCCCGGATCCGCTGTATCAGCATCAGCTCGTTGTAGAAATTCGTAACAGGGATCGGAAGCACCATCCCCGTCGTTCTGTCATGGAGCCACAGACGCCGCTCGCCGGCCGCGATCGCCATCGTCCTCGCCGAATCGACGGCGACCTCGCGCACGACTTCCCCCGTGGCGGGCGATGCGGACCCTGGCGCCCAGCTGGAGTACGTCCATCGGCGCTTCTCCTCGAAGTGATCGGGGATTTCGCCGCCGCCGCGGGAGACGATTTCCACGTCGATCTGTCCCTCGAACGGCTCGCGCACCGTGACGCCGAACCGATCTGCCGTCGCCTCCACCATCCCGTGGGCGATCACGGGACGCAGGGGCATCGAGAAGTCGGGCTCGCGCCCGGCCTCGCCAAGGACGAAGTTCCCCTCCCCGCGGCGCCCTTCACCGATGACGAGCAGCCGGGACACCTCGTCGCGGATCGCCCGGTACCCCGGGCGGTCGACCGGAAGCACGAACTCCAGGAGGTCGCGCTCCTTCGGACGAAGCGGTCGGGGGAATGCCATTCACTGCGCCTTCACAATCCGATCGATCTTGGTGACCTGCTCCAGGAGCCCGTCGAGCCTGTCCAGGGAGAGCTGGCTCGCGGCATCGCTCAGGGCATGGGGCGGATCGGGATGGACTTCGACGAACAGGCCCGACACCCCGGCGGCAACGCCTGCCCGGGCGAGCGGCACGATGAACTCCGGCTGCCCGCCGGATCGTGAACCGGACGGATCGCCTCCCGGCAGCTGCACTGCATGGGTCGCATCCAGGACGACCGGGTATCCCGTGCGAGCCATGATCTGGAGCGCCCGCATATCGACCACCAGGTTGTGATAGCCGAATGTCGTTCCCCGCTCGGTCAGGAGGATCGACGTATTCCCCGTCGAAGCAACCTTTTCGGCGGCATGGCGCATGTCGTCCGGTGCGAGGAACTGCCCTTTCTTGATGTTCACGACCCGCCGCGTCCTGCCTGCCGCCTGCAGGAGGTCCGTCTGCCTGCAGAGGAACGCCGGGATCTGCAGAACGTCGGCAACTTCCGCGGCGGGAGCCGCTTCCGCTTCCGTGTGGATGTCGGTCACAATGGGCAGGCCGAGCTCGCGCTTCGCCTCCAGAAGAATGGCAAGCGCTTCGTCCATGCCAAGCCCGGTGAACGATCCGACGCTCGTCCGGTTCGCCTTTTTGTACGACGACTTGAAGACCAGCGGCACACGGTGCTTTGCGGCAATGGATCGTATCGCTTCCGCGGTCTTGAGGATGAAATCGCGGCCCTCGACAACGCAGGGGCCGGCAAAGAGGACCAGCGGGCGCCGCTCGCCGATCTCGATATTCCCGATTGAGACAATCATACGCAGATAGTACAAAAAACCCTTGAGAGGTAAAAGGGGGTCGCGTATATTCCGACCGTTATGACCGCCACGCTGACCGCACGCTCCTACGCCAAAATCAATCTTGGCCTCCGCATCATCCGGAAACGGCCGGACGGATTCCACGACATCGAAACCGTGTTCCACCGCGTCGGCCTCCACGACATCGTCGAAATCCGGGAGGCCGATGACATTTCGGTCACGTCCACGGATCCGGCCGCGCCTTCTGACCAGACGAATCTAGCCTACCGCGCGGCCGCGCTTCTCCGGGAGATCGGCGGAACGCGCGCCGGAGTCAGCGTCGCCATCACGAAGAATATCCCGGTTGGCGCAGGCCTTGGCGGGGGGAGCTCGAACGCCGCCACGGTCCTCACCATGCTCCAGCAGTTGTGGAAGGTCCATGTTCCGGCGGGGCGCCTGCAAGAAATCGCGCTGGCCCTGGGGTCCGACGTGCCGTACTTCCTCCGTGCCGGGTCCGCCGTGGCTTACGGGCGCGGCGAGCGCCTCACCTATTTCGATCTCGACATGCCCTTCGCCATCCTCCTCTGCACGCCCGGCCTCCACGTCTCGACCGCCTGGGCGTACCGGTCGGTCACGCCGAGGGGCGGCGAGCCGGAGCGTCCCTTGAAGGACGAACTGATGCACGCCCTGCGGCATACGGCGTTCCTCCCGGCAGCGTTGACGAACGACTTCGAGCGATCCGTGTTCGCCGGCTTCCCCGCGATCGCGGACGCCAAACAGACCATGCTTGCGACCGGAGCGGTCTGCGCATCGATGTCGGGCAGCGGCTCCTCCGTCTTCGGGTTGTATCCCACGACGGAAGCAGCAGAGAGCGCGGCCCTTTCCTTCCGCAGCCCGGGGACGGCCGTGCACGTCACGCCGCCGCGCTTCCGCAGCTGAGGCTCCCCTTTCCCGCCGCGTTGATTCTGCCGCGGGTTCTGGATATATTCAGCCTGACATGGACGTCTTCCACCCGCGCGACCTACGCATCGGTTCACTCCCGGCCCTCCTCGCCGTCTTCCTGATGGTGACACTGCCGCAGCCCTTGATCGCCCAGCGGGATTCGCTCAAGGCGAAGGCGCCTGACCCCGTCCAGATCCCGACATCGACGTCGCCGACTGTCGCGGGAGACTCCTCCGGAACGTCGGGAGCCGGAGAACCGCGGAAGCATCCCCCCGAATGGGGCAGCCTCGGACGGGAGATCGACTCGTCCCGCGTCCTGGATGCGAAGGCCATCCGATGGATCGAGCGGATATCGTTCGGCGATGTGGCCGAAGCGATGCCCGGGATCTGGATGCGCGATCAGCAGAGCGCCGGCCAGTACAATGCACTGAATGGCCGGGGGATGGACTGGCGGGGGGTCGCGTTCATTCGGAACGGCCGGCTGATGAACGACCCGGCCTCAGGTATTTATAACCCGTTCCACGTCTCCGTCGACGATCTGGCGGGCGCGGAAATCATCAGCGGGTCGAGGGCGTTCGCGTACGCGCTGAACTCCACGGGAGCTTCCGTCAACCTTCTCTCCCGCTCGTTCTTCTCGTCGCGCCCGTACACCCGCATCGCCTACGTCCAGGGTCCGTACGAATATTCGTTTACCGACGGAATCTACTCGCAGAACATCCTGCGTGCGCTCAATCTTCATGTGGGGTTCCAGGGGCAGTCCACTTCAGGGCGGCTCCCGAACAGCGCCCACGGTGCGTGGAATCTCCGTACGCGTCTCACGTACCAATTCGCCGACGACTTCAGCCTCACGCTCTCCGAGTACTACACCGGCTCGAAGACGCGCATGAACGGCGGATTGAGGAGCGCCGAGATCGATCCGACCGTCCCCGTGGCATCAGCCATCGTCAACACGGATTCCTACGAGAAGCTGACACGCCACGACGTCGACATGACACTTGCAGCGCGGCTGTTCGAGGACTCCGCTGACGTATCGACTCTGACGCTGTATTATTCCCATAATCTCCGCGAGTACAGGGACGAAGAGCTGGGCACCTCGCCCAACGGGATCTATCTCTTCCAGGACCATCGCAGCTCGTGGATGGGCGCGCAGCTCCAGCAGCTCTTTTCGGCAGGCCCGCAGAAGCTGTCGTTCGGCGCCGGACTGGAGATCCGACAGATCGAAGGCAGCCCGACACTCGGCCGCCGCCGCAACGTGATCGGCAACGTTCGCGCGGTCGAGGAGCTGCTCTTCATTCCGTCGGTGACGCTCGGACTGTTCGGACGGTACGACCGCTATCTTAACGGGGACCATTTCGGCGCGGGGACGGATGCGAGACTGCAGGTGACGGATGAGCTGACGGCTCTCGCGGGATTCTCCGTTTCAGAACGGCTCCCCACGTATAGCGAGCTGTTCTGGACCGACCCCAGCGTCACGCGAAGCGGGGAGATCGGCCCCGAGGGCCACACGGTGGGAGAAGCGGGCCTGGAGTACAGACCCGTGCCCGGCACGGAAGTCCGTCTCACGTACGGCGTCCGATCGATCAGCGACCCAATACTCTTCACCGCGACCGGCGCGCCGAATGGCGACACACCCACGGGCCATGGCGCGTTGTATCCGGGGTTCCTGATTTCCGCGGGACCGACCGTCACGACACAAACGATCGAAGCGGGGTTGAGCGCGCAGATCTGGTACGTGCTTCTGGAAGGGACGCTCCTCTGGACGATGCAGCAGCGGGACGGCGCGTCGGATCCCGACATCTATCCCGAGATCGCCGCCCGGGGCGGTATCTACTTCCGGGCGAACTTGTTCAAAGGCGGTCTCGACCTCAAGACAGGATTTCAGGGAGCGTACCAATCGGACGCCCGGGGGGCATACTTCGACCAGGTCGCCCTCCTGTACGCCGAGAATCCCGGGGAGCGCGCGTCCGGAGGCGCCTCCGTCAATTTCCTCCTGACCGCGGGCATCGGCGATGCCGTCGTATACTTCACGTGGGAGAACCTCGTCGACGGCCTGTGGTACCGGACGCCGTACCATCCCATTCGGGACCGGGGAATCCGGTTCGGCCTCGCCTGGGAATTCATCGACTGAAAGGCAGCCCATGTCACACGACCTCTCGATCCTGCTCGACCTTCTCGATCAAGCGTACGACCACAAGTCGTGGCACGGGACGAACCTGAGAGGCTCGATTCTCGGGCTCTCGGAGTCCGAGGCTCTCTGGAGGCCGGGAAAGGGGCGGCACAATATCCGGGAAATCGTCGTGCACACGGCCTACTGGAAATATGCCGTGCGGAGACGATTGACCGGGGAGAAGCGGGGTTCGTTCCCACTGAAGGGGAGCAACTGGTTTGCGCGATCGAAGGGGGACGATTGGAAAGGCGACGTCAGCCTGCTCGCGGAGGAGCACAGGCTCCTTCGCGCGGCGGTTGCCGGGCTCGGTCCCGAGCAGCTCGACAGCCCTGTTCCCAAAAGCCGGCTCACGCACAGGTTTCTGATCACCGGTGCAGCGTCGCACGACCTGTACCACGCCGGGCAGATTCAACTGATCAAAAGGCTGAAGCGCTAGACGACGGCGGCGGCGTCAGCTCGCCTGCCGGAGTCTCCGCTCGAGGAAGGCGAACGTCTCATCCGCTGCCCGATCCCACGTGAAGGACGAAGCGCGCTTCAGGGACTCGGAACTGAACCGCCGGCGCACCCCCCCGTCTGTCAACATCCGCAGCATCGCGTCCGCAAGCGCTCCCCGATCGCCGTACGGATAGAGCAGCCCGGTTTCTCCGTCAAGCACAGCCTCCTTCAGCCCGGGCACCCGGCTGGCGATCACGGGAGTCCCGCAGGCGTTCGCCTCGAGCACGGTGAGCCCCCACCCTTCCTTCACCGAAGGCATCACCCCGAACCACATGCTTCGGAGGATCTCGACCTTCGTCGCTTCCGGGACAAACCCGGTGAACTCCACCACGCTCTGCAGTCCGAGCCGGGCTGAGACCGCCTCGAGCCGCGGGCGGTCATCTCCGTCACCCACGATCCGCACCCTGAGATCCGGGACCGTACGCAGGACCGCGGGGAGAGCCTCGAGCAGGTGATCTACGCTCTTGTACCGCTTCAGGCGGCCGAGGTAGCCGATCATCGGCGTGGGGTACTTGGCGCCTCCCGGCGTGAAGGTGTTCAGGTCGAACCCGTAGTGAACGACATCGACATCTTCGGGGCGGCATCCGTGCGCGACGAGCTCGTCTTTGGTGCTGTTGGAACCGACGACGATCGGAATCCTGCGGCGGCGGAGGAGGCTGACGCCGGCTCGCTCCATGCCCCAGACGTAGCTTGCGACGGCGGGGTTGACCTCGTGGAAGACACTGGTGCCGAAGAGATGGTGGATCTGGGCGACGACGGGCAGGCGGGTCAACAGCGGGATGAAGAACGGAATCTTGTTCATGTCCTCCACGACGACGTCGAATTGCCCGGAGCGCAGCAGGTCACGCATGAGGCGTGGAGCGACCACGTTGAAGAGGTGCCGCCCGCCCCCACGGAGAATGCGGATGCCTTCCCGGGTCTCTTCCCGCGTCGCGCCGGAGTACGACGAACAGAGCAGCGTGACCCCGTGGCCGCGAGCGGCGATACGTGTGAAGACCTCGCGCAGGTGGACCTCGGCGCCGCCCGCGAAGGGATGCGTCCAGTCCTGCCAGTTCACCACGAGAATCTTCATGCACCGGCGGCAAGCGTCCGTTGCCAATACGTGAAGACGTCTTTCAGCGTTTCCCGGAGCGTGAATGTGGGAGTCCAGCCGGTCTCCGCTTTCAGTCGTTCCGCGCTGCCGAGCAGCACCGGGACATCATAGGGACGGACCTTGGCCTGCTCGACTGCGACGTCCGCGTTGATGCCTGTGATCTCCTCGAAGAGGGAGATGATCTCGCGGATGGATGCGGCCTTCCCGGAGCACACATTGTACACCACATTGTCGCTTGGATGCTCGAGCATGGTCCAGTACGCCCGCACCACATCGCGCACGTCGGTGAAGTCGCGACGGGCCCCGAGGTTGCCGGGGCGCAACACCGGGGGTGTCGTCCCCGCCGCGAACTCGGCAAACTTCCGTGCGAACTCGGAGCAGACGAACGAGGGTGCTTGACGCGGCCCGACATGGTTGAACGGACGGGCGACGGTGACGCGAAGGCCATATGTCTTCCGGTAGGCTTGCGAGATCAGGTCGATGCTGGCCTTGCTTGCGGCGTAGGGGTTCCCTGGGTTGAGGGGAAGTTCTTCCTTGATCGGCAAAAGCTCGGGAGCCACTTTCCCGTACACTTCGCTGGAACTGACGATGAGGACCTGGACCTCCAGGTTCTCGCGCTCCTGCATCTTCCGGGCGGCTTCCAGGATTGACATGGATCCGGCGATGTTCGTCTGGATGGTGCCGACAGGATCAACGACCGACGTGGGAACGAACGCCTGGCCGGCCAGATGGATGATACGCTCCGGCCGGATGTCGTGGAAGAGTTCTTCGATACGGCTCGCGTTCAGGATGTCCGCCTGGCGGAGCCGCAGCTTGCCGGTGATGCCCTTCAGGTTCGGGCCCGGCTGAGGCGTGATGATGGTGCCGTACACGTCCACCCCACCTATGGAGTGGAGCAACTCGGCCATGTGAGAACCGACGAACCCATCGATTCCGGTCACGAGCACGCGCATGGAGGCGCTCAGCGTTTCTTGCCCGCCCGCTTGAGCCGGGCGATGTCGGCATCCACCATCATTGTGACGAGGCCGTTGAAGTCAACCCGCGGCCTCCATCCGAGCTCCGTCCGGGCGCTGGTGGAATCCCCCAGCAGATGATGCACTTCGGCGGGCCGGTAATATTCCTTGTCCACCTTCACATATTTTCGGGAATTCAGCCCGACATGGTCGAAGGCTGCCGCGGCGAAGTCGCGCACGGAGTGGTCTACGCCCGTGGCCACGACATAGTCGCGCGGCTCCTTCTGCCCGAGCATGAGCCACATCGCTTTCACATAATCCCCGGCGTACCCCCAATCGCGCCGGGCATCCAGGTTGCCAAGCCGCAGCTCCTTCGACATCCCGAGGGCGATCCGGGCCACGCCGTCCGAGATCTTGCGCGTCACGAACTCCAGGCCGCGCCGCGGGGACTCGTGGTTGAACAGGATGCCGGAGACGGCGTACATATCGTAGCTCTCGCGGTAGTTGACGGTGATGAAGTGGCCGTAGACCTTGGCCACGCCGTACGGGCTCCGCGGATAAAACGGCGTACGCTCAGTCTGCGGGGTCTCGAGGACCTTCCCGAACATTTCGCTGCTGCTGGCCTGGTAGAACCGGACCTTCCGGTTGACCAGCTTGATCGCCTCGAGGATCTTCGTCACGCCGAGCCCGGTGAACTCGCCGGTCAGCGTCGGCTGGATCCAGGACGTGGGGACAAACGACATGGCCGCGAGGTTGTATACCTCGTCGGGCTCGACTGCTTCGATCAGCTCGATGAGGGAGAGCTGGTCCAGCAGGTCGGCCTGTACAATCGTGATCTTGTCGCGGATATGCTCGATGCGCTCGAAATTCTCCGTACTCGCTCGGCGCACCATGCCGTACACCTTGTACCGCTTCGAGAGCAGGAGTTCGGCAAGATAGGAGCCGTCCTGCCCGGTCACCCCGGTGATGAGTGCGCGCTTCATGGGTCAGCCTCCGATGCGAGCGGAGTCAGGCTGCTTCGGCGCCTGACGGTTCACGAGTGCCTGCACTTCGGCGATGCGTTGCCGGAGACCCGGATCGTTCGGGTACTGTTGGGTCAGCTGTGTGAGGAGCTCCAGCATCGCCGGCCAATCCTGCTTCTGCTCGTAGATGCTGAACAGGACCCGGTACGGGTTGTACGGGGAGCTTGCGTCGGCCCGGCCGCTCGCGATCATCTCCTTCATCGTCCCTTCCAGTTCGCCTGCGATCTGGTTGAAGGCCTCGGTCTGCCCGAGCCGGGCATAGAAGGTGCCGAGGTCCGAGAGCAGCTCCCAGCCCATCGGGACCTTCGACCGCGGGATGAGCTCTTCCATCCGGTTCAGCGTCGCGATTGCCCTTGCCGTGTCGGCATCAGCGTTGCTGTAGTACAGCGCAAGGCGCATGAAGGCCGACCGGTAGTTCAGCATGAGCCGGCTGGTGTTCTCGTCGAAGTACACGCCGGGATCGGCGACCCTGCGGAACCTGTACCCGTACTGCGGGCCTTTCGACGGTTCCGTTGGTTCCTGCATGAGGTTCGCTTCGAGCACGGACTTCTCGATGCCGAAGTCCTCGCGCCCCACGCGTCGCGGCTCCAGCCGCCAGGCGAGGCCGTGGAACCAGAGGTAGTCATCCAGGCCGATCTTGCTGTCGGGCGACACCGTCACGGCAAAGTAGATCGGCCGCTTCCACTCGTTCGTGAAGATGATGTCCCGGACAAGGATATCCTGTACGCGGATCACCGGCGTCCGCTGGATGGTCATCGTGTTGCGCATCGTGAACGTGATCTTCTTGCTCTTCACGACGGCGGTGTCCCTGACCCCGTAGCGCCGGATGGCCTCCTCGGTGACCGGGAGATCGAGCGTTCTCGTCCGCCAGACCGTCGGCGCGATGTTCGCGATCGCGTCATTCGGCAGGCTGATGGGCACGGGCCTGGCCTCCGGGAAGTAGGCGCTGTCCTTCATCTGCTGGATGTACCACGGGGTGTTGACCAGGCTGAGGTTTACGATCCTGACGTCGCGCCTGATGCCCTCGACATCCTGCAGATACCAGAGCGGAAATGTGTCATTGTCGCCGTTGGTGAAGAGAATCGCGTCCTTCTCGCACGTCTGGAGGATATTGTACGAGTAGTCCCAGGCGACATAGTTTCCCTCCCGGTCGTGCTCATGCCAGTTGACCTGGGCGAGCCGCACGGGGACGAGCACCAGGCCGGCCCCGACAACGGCCATCGTGATCGCCGGCGCCGCGCCCGACGAGGTCACGAAGCGTTTGACGTACTCGATGATCGCCAGGATGCCCATCGCGATCCAGAGCGCGAAGACGTAGAAGGCCCCCACATAGAAGTAGTCGCGCTCGCGGGGTTGAGGCTCCTGCTGGTTCTGGTAGAGCGCGAGGAGGGGGCCCAGGATCAGAAACATCGCGAGGAAGACCAGCCCCAGCTTCGGATCCTTCCGGAAGAGATAGTAGCACCCGAGCAGGCCGATCAGAAACGGGATGCCGAACGTCCTGGTCCAGGATACGCCGGCGTCCTGGTAGTCCCCCGCCTCCCCGATGAAGTTCGACTCGAGGTACCGGAAGAACATGTGGTCCAGCTGGTAGCGGAAGAGATAATCCCACTCGCCCGTGTACTTCGTATACATCTCCTGCTGGTGGGCCTCCTGGCTGTTGCGGCGCGGCCACTGCCCCTGCTGGCCGTACTGTTCGCGCGCGAGGTAGGACGTCAGGCGCTCCAGCGTGTTCGGATTGTTCTCGTTCATCGGCGGATTCGCGTTCGAGCGGATCAGCACCGTCGTGTATGTCGTGTATCCGAGGAAAATGAGCAGGACCGACATCAGGATGACGTGCAGGGTCTTCTTCTTGTCAACGTACGTGGTATATGCGAAGTACATCACTGCCGCGATGATGAGCCAGGGAACAAACGCGATGAGCTGGCTCTTCATGTCCATGAAGCTGCCGTCCATCATGCCCGGAACGTATTTGACAATCCCCGGGTACACGATCGAGAACGCCACGACCGAAGCGATCACGAGCAGGGAGAACGACTTCGCCGTAACGGTGAACTTCCTGTAATAGATGATCATCATCACGGGGAAGATCGCCAGCAGGGCCAGGAGGTGCACGCCGAGCGAGAGCCCGATCAGGTACGATATCAGGAGGAAGTACTTCTCGTTGCCCTCGGCCTCGGCGTGGTCCAGCCACCGGAGTGCAAGCCAGAGAATGGCCGAGAGGAAGAACATGCTCGCCGCATACACTTCGGCCTCGATGCCATTGGCCCAGAAGGACGAGCTGAACGCCAGCGCGAACGCCCCGATCACGGCAGCGCCGTACACCTCCGCCATCTCCACGACGGACGCAGGCGCAGAGCGGAACTGCAGGATGACGCGGACGATGACCAGGTACAGAAAGAGCACACTGAACGCGCTGAGCAGCGCGGATACCAGATGGGCCCGCACGGCCATGTCGGCAGCGACGGGAAACAGCATGGCGACGCGGGTCACAAGCAGAAACAGGGGCGCTCCCGGCGGATGGGGCACCTGCATCATCTTGGCGGCCGCGATGAACTCGCCGACATCCCAGAACACCACCGTGGGCGCCAGGGTGATCACATACACCGCCAGTGACGCCAGAAAGACAGCCGCGCCGATGATCCGTTTCACGCGCTTCGCATCCATTGCTTCCTCATGACAGGTCAGGGGACTTCGATTCAATCAAAGCAGATAAATATATCCCAATCCGTTCAGACATTCAACCCTTCGTGCTGACTCACACCATCAGTTTTGCGGCTATTTCATCGCACAGGAGGTAGCCCCGGGGGGTCAGGCGCACCATTCCACCCCCCATGACCGCGAGCCCGTGCTCCGCGAGATCGCGCAGAATGGCCTCCCACTCACCCTCCATCAGGTCTGCCACCTCGAGCCCGCTCCCCCTCAGGCCAAGGAAGACCCGCTCATTCCTGAGCTGCTTTCCGGACAGCGTCTCCTCGCCAGCAGCGGCGGAGAGCCCCCCCTCGATGCGCTCCAGATAGTTGACCAGATTGCTGACGTTCCACCAGCGCCGGCCTTCGCGACCGCCGTCCATCGGGAGGAACGAATGCGCCGACGGCCCGAACCCCAGATACCCTCCGTGCGACCAGTAGTTGGCGTTGTGTCTGCACCGGAACCCGGGACGAGCGAAGTTGGATACTTCATATTGCTCGTACCCCGCGGCGCCGAGGAACTCCATCGTACGCTCGTACAGCCCGGCCTCGTCATCGCGCCCTGCGGGAATCACCGCGCCTTCCTCCACGAGGCGGAAGAGCGGTGTGTTGGGCTCGACGATCAGACTGTAGGCGGAGATATGCTCGGGACGGAGAGCGACGGTACTCCGGAGCGTCTCTTCCCATGTCGACAGCTGCTGTCCGGGAAGCGCGAAGATCAGATCGACGCTGATGTTGTCGAACCCCGTCTCGCGCGCGGCGCGCACGCACGCCCGGGCCTGCGTTGCGTCGTGAATGCGATCGAGGAATCTCAGCTCGGCAGCGTCGAACGACTGAATGCCGATGCTGAGCCTGTTGACTCCGCACGCGCGATATGCGCGCAGCGTGTCTGACGTGACCGTCCCGGGATTCGTTTCAACCGTGATCTCAGCGCCGGCGGCGAGCCGGAATGATGCTCTGGCGGCATCCAGGAGTCTCTCGAGTTCCGCAGGCTTCAGCAATGACGGCGTGCCCCCGCCGAAGAACACGGTGTCGACCTCGGGGCTCCCGTGCCCCTGTCCCGCCCGCACGATGTCCAGCACGAGGGCATCAAGAAATCTGCCGGTCATGGACCTGTTCTCGATCGAGTAGAAGTCACAGTACAGGCACTTCTTCTCGCAAAACGGGATATGGAGATAGAGTGAGAGCACGGGCGCTGGGCTTACCGGACCAGATGACCGAGACGCGACCACCGAACGCCCCGAAGACGACCGGAGAGCCCGCTCGTCGCGGCCCCGGGGTCAACGGACCAGTAGACCACAATGGGAGTTCCGATCACCCAGGCACGGGGGATGAGTCCCCAGTGCCTGCTGTCGACGCTCAGCGATGTCCGGTCTCCCAGAAGGAAGTAGAACTCGTTCACAACGGTGTGGGAGGTCGCCGCATTGGCCGCGTGTTCCTCCTCGCCAGTGAGGCCGCGATCGCGACCCGCCATCTCGCGCAGGATCACTGGCGTTCGGTCATCCATGGTGATAGTCTCGCCTGGCCTGGGGATGACCAGGTCCACCAGCCTCGTCGTGTCGTTCTCGAGCCGCGCCACCACCCGTCCGTTCACCCGCACGTCGCCCCGTCCGATGGCGACCGTATCCCCCGGAACGGCAACGCACCGTTTCACGAACTGGGCCGCCGAGCGGAAACTCTCGGGGCCCGTGCCCGCAGGGAGCAGGAACAACAGAATGTCCCCTCTCCGGGGATCGCGCAGCGCGGGAAGTCGAATGTCGGGAAGCGGACCGTAGTCTCCGGACAACGCGGCAGGCGTGCGGGCACCATACTGGAACTTGTTGACCAGCACGAAGTCCCCCGGCTCGAGGGCGTCCATCATCGAACGGCTGGGGATATAACTGGCATCCAGGATGAAGGTCTTCACCAGGAGGGCGGTGAGGACCGTCATCACCAGAATTGCCATCAGATCGCCGAGGCGGCGGCCGATTCGGGGCTGCACGGACCCCGGACTACTTGATGATCTGTCCGAGACGGCCAAAGCGAATCGTCTGCACCTTTGTCAGGAAGTTCGCGAGCGGTACTTCCGGATCCCATGACCAGTAGACGATCATCGGGGTTCCCACGATGTTTTCTTCCGGGATGAACCCCCAGAACCGGCCGTCGAGGCTGTTGTCGCGATTGTCTCCCATCCCGAAGATATAGCTCTGCTCCACGACATACCGGGCGGCGGGAACGCCGTCGACGAGGATGCGCCCGTTGCGGTCCAACATCGCCGTATGCCCTTCTCTGCCGAGGAACGTCTTCCATCGGCCGAACGATTCCGGGGTGAGCTCGATGACATCGCCCCTGGCGGGAACCACGACGGGACCCCAGTTGTCCTCGTTGAACGGTTCGCCTTTGGGGAAGATCCGCGGATCCGGAAGCGTCGGGGGCAGCATCTGGCTGCTATTGAATTTCAGATTGCGTGGCAGCGGCGCTGGGGAGCCGTTCACGTACAACACCCTGTTCACGATCTGCACCGTGTCGCCCGAGAGGGCGACAGCCCGTTTCAGATAGAACATGAATTCCTGGGACTGCACTTCGTCGCGCTGGCCGGGGAACTCGAACACAATCACGTCGCCGCGTTCGACCCCCCGGATCGCCGGGACGCGGAACCACGGGAGGCGGATATTGGTGAACGGGATCGTCCGCGGCGTGGTGCCGCCGAACAGGAACTTGTTGACGAAGAGAAAGTCCCCCGCCATGATTTCGTTCTCCATCGACCCCGTCGGGACCTCGAAGGAGGCAAGCACGAAGCTGTTCAGAAAGAAGAACGAGACGAGGACGAAAACGACATCCTTGACAAGGTCCTTCAGCGTGTGCTTCTGGTGATGTCCCGCGCGCGGGTTCTGGTCCGGTTGTCCGGTCTGCTTGGCCATTCGTGTTATTCCTCTTCCATCGATAGGACCGCAAGAAACGCTTCCTGGGGGATCTCGACCCGTCCCACCTGTTTCATACGTTTCTTCCCCTCTTTCTGTTTCTCCAGAAGCTTGCGTTTTCTGGTGATATCGCCGCCGTAGCACTTCGCAAGCACGTTTTTGCGCATCGCGGAGATTGTTTCCCGCGCGATCACCTTGCTGCCAATGGCCGCCTGAATCGCGACCTCGAACATCTGCCGTGGGATGAGCTTCCGGAGCTTTGTGCAGAGCCGCCGGCCCCAGTCGTACGCCTTGTCCCGGTGCACGATCGTCGAGAACGCGTCCACCGATTCGCCGTTCAGCAGCAGGTCCAGCTTCACGAGGTCCGACTTCCGGAATTCCAGAAAATCGTAGTCGAATGAGGCATACCCGCGGCTCGTGGACTTCAGCTTGTCGTAGAAGTCGAAGATGATCTCCGACAGCGGCATGTGGTACGTGATGTCCACGCGCGTGGGGTCGAGATACGTGGTGTTCTTGTACTCCCCGCGGCGGTCCATGCAGAGCTTCATGACGTTCCCGAGGTACTCCGTCGGGACGATGATCTGCGCCTTGATGAACGGCTCCTCGACGAACTCGACGTGGCCCGGCGTGGGCATCAGCGAGGGGTTGTCGACGAGCATCACCTCCCCGTTGGTCGTCGTGACGCGGTATTCGACGTTCGGGACGGTGTTGATGATGCTCTGGTTGTACTCCCGCTCGAGCCGTTCCTGGACGATCTCCATATGGAGAAGGCCAAGATAGCCGCACCGGAACCCGAACCCGAGTGCCGTGGAGGTTTCCGGCTCGTAGATGATGGCGGAATCGTTCATGCGAAGCTTTTCGATCGAGTTCCGAAGGTCCTCGAAGTCCTCGGCGTTCGTCGGATAGACGCCGCTGAAGACCATCGGCTTGACCTCCTTGTACCCGGGCAGCGGATCTGTCGCAGGCCGGGCGGCGTTCGTCACGGTGTCGCCCACCGAGGTGTCGTGGACGTCCTTTGCCCCCGCGATCAGATACCCCACGTCGCCCGCGACAAGCTCGCCCGTCCGCCGCTTCTTCATCTCCAGCACGCCCACCTCTTCGGCCTGGAAGGTCTTGCCGTTGTGGAAGAACTTCACCGGCTCCCCCTCGCGCAGCGTCCCGTCGACCACCCGGAGATAGACCACGGATCCCCGGTAGGTGTCGAATACCGAATCGAAGATCAGGGCGCGCAGCGGCGCCTCAGGATTGCCGGATGGGGGCGGGATGCGCGCGACGACAGCCTCCAGGATCTCATCGATCCCGAGGTTCGCCTTGGCGCTCGCGAGAATGATGTCCTCGTCCTTGCAGCCGATCAGGTCGCGGATCTGGTGGCGGACCGTGTCGATCATCGCACTCGGGAGATCGATCTTGTTGATGACCGGGATGATCTCCAGGCCGGCGTCGATGGCAAGGTACAGGTTGCTGATGGTCTGGGCCTCGACTCCCTGCGAGGCATCCACGACAAGGATGGCCCCTTCGCACGCGGCAAGGGAGCGGGAGACTTCGTAGGAAAAATCGACGTGGCCGGGCGTGTCGATGAGGTTGAGGACGTGCTCGCTCTGGTCGGCTGCCCGGTAATGCATCTGGATCGCGTGCAGCTTGATCGTGATCCCCCGCTCCTGCTCCAGGTCCATGTCGTCCAGAACCTGGTTGAACTTCATCTCGCGCGCAGTGATCGTCCCCGTCCGTTCCAGGAGGCGGTCTGCGATCGTGGATTTCCCATGATCGATGTGGGCGATGATGCAGAAGTTGCGGATCGTCGTCATGGAGCCCTATGAACGCAGAATCCGTCCCGCAGTCTGTACGGACGGATTCGCAGAGACGGAACAAACCATCGAAAAAGATACGATTCTGAGCCCAGATATGCAACCTTCGGTTTGCGCTTCCGCACAGCGGTTCGTATACTTATGGGATATGATGAACGTCGAAAACACGCTGCCATGTCACTGACGCAACTCCCGGCCGTCCAGGAGTTCTTCGACCGCCACCGGAACCACGGATCCACCCGCGCGCCGATCGCAGCCTTTGACTGCGACGGCACGGTGATCAGCGGGGACATCGGCGAGGCCATGCTGTACCACCAGATCGAGCATTTCTGGTTCAAGGTCTCTCCTGCCGATGTGTGGCCTGACCACCCCGGGCGCACCGACCTCGACAGGCGATTCCGTCTCCTGGCGGGGTTGCCCGATGATGAGAGGCGCCGGCATCCCGAATCTGACCGGTTTGCCGACACGATCCTGGACTGGTACTTCGGCCAGATCAACGACGGGATGGTCATCAAGTCCTGCGCGGACATCGTGAGGCTCTTTGCGGGCTTCACAGAGACCGAGGTCAGACAATTCGCGCGCCTGACGTTCGAGACCGAACGGGCTGCGCCCAGAGGGCGGCGCCTGCTCGGCAAGCGGCACGTCCCCGGCGGCGTGCGTTTCCTGACGGAAGCAGTGGATCTCCTGCATGAGGCGAACGCCCGGGGCATGGAGGTGTGGGCCATCAGCGGGAGCAGCCGCTGGAGCGTGGAGCCCGTGTTTGAGGCGCTTGGGATTTCGTCGGACCGGGTGATCGGAATCGAATTGGAAACCGCCGCAGGGACAGTCACTCCCGCCGAGATCCTCCCTATCCCCATCCGCGAGGGGAAGGTGGACGCGATGAAGGCACGCAACATGCCCATGCCCGTCCTGGTCGCAAGCGATTCACGGAACGACATTCCGCTCTTCAAGGCATCCACGGACCTGAAGGTGCGCGTCAACTCCCGCGGTCGCAGCACCGCCGAATTCTTCGAGGCGTACGGCAGCCCCGCCGACGATTCATGGATCACCATCGAGAAACCCACCATCGGCGGACAGCCGTGACCGACCATGCCTGATGTTGCCGTGACAGTCATCGGTGGCGGCGTTGTGGGGCTCGCTGTGGCGCGGGAGCTTGCCTCCGGACGTCAACCCATCTTCCTCCTCGAGCGCAATGAGCGCTATGGCATGGAAACCTCCTCGCGCAACAGCGAGGTGATCCACGCGGGAATCTATTATGCCCCCGGTTCCCTCAAGGCGACGCTGTGCGTGGAGGGGAAGCATCTTCTGTACGAGCTGTGCGAGAAGCACGACATCCCGCACAGGAAGTTCACAAAGATCATCACGGCCACGACGCAGGCCGAGCTCATGCAGCTGGAAACGATCCTCGCGAAGGGGAACGCGAACGGCGCCGGATTGTCGATGCTCACCGCCGACGACGTGCGCAAGCTCGAGCCGCAGATCGCGACGGTCGGCGGCATCTTCTCCCCCTCCACAGGCATTATCAGCGCGCACGGGTTGATGGACTTCTACGCCCACCAGTTCAAGGAGCGCGGCGGAGAGATCCTGATGCGGTGCACCGTGAAGGGGATTGAACGGGTGCCCGACGGATACCGGATCGCGATCGAGGAGCAGGGGCAGCCGTCCGAGTTCACGTCTGCCACGGTTGTGAACGCCGCGGGGCTGGAGTCGGACACGATCGCGTCGCTGGCGGGCATCGATGTCGATGCAGAGGGCTACCGTTTGTCATACTGCAAGGGGTCGTACTTCGCGCTGCCGGGTTCGTACAGGAGCGCCGTGCAACGGCTCGTCTACCCCGTCCCGACGCCGCACTCGCTTGGGATTCACGCGGTGCTCGATCTGACGGGGCGCATCCGGTTCGGTCCGGACGCGGAGTATCTCGACAGCCGGACGCTGGACTACAGCGTGGACGAATCGAAGCGTGCCGGATTTGCGGAATCGGTCCGGAGGATCCTGCCGTTCGTACAGGACGAGGACCTGACTCCGGACCTCGCCGGCATCCGGCCGAAGCTGCAGAAGGAAGGCGAGCCCCCTCGGGACTTCGTCATTCAGGAAGAGAGTGCCAGAGGCTTGCCCGGGTTCGTGAACCTGATCGGCATCGAATCCCCGGGGCTCACCGCCTCGCCTGCCATCGCCAGGCTCGTAGCAGCCAGGCTGCCGGCCTGAATATCATTCGTTCTGCTCTCACGGTGACCTGGAAGGCGAATCACACGTCTCCCCATCTCTCACAGCCTCCTGCACATCGCATCCAGTCAGGCAAAAAAGAGGGCCCCCTCCATCCGGCTGGACTCGTACCCGGGGGACACCTCATCTGAGGGCGAGTCTGAACGCAGTGCGCGCGGCTTCGACGGTCCGCTCGACCTCCTCGTCACCGTGCGCCGAGGAGACGAACGCCGCCTCGAACTGGGATGGAGGAAGATAGATCCCCTGTTCCAGCATCGAACGGAAGAAAATCCCGAACCGGGCGGTGTCACACTTCATCGCCGAAGCGAAGTCTGTCACCGGCGATCCCGAAAAGAAGACAGTCATCATGGAGCCGACACGGTTGATCGTCACACGCCCGTCTCCGCCCGAGTCCTTCAGCGCTTCCCGCACGCCCTTCTCCAGCGCTGCACAGGTCGCCTCGAGTCGCCCGTAGAATCCCGCGTCTTCCTTCAAGATTGTCAGCGTTTCAAGTCCCGCCGCCATCGCCACAGGATTGCCGGACAGCGTCCCGGCCTGATACATGGGTCCGGAGGGCGCAACCATCGCCATGATGTCCGCCCTGCCGCCGTACGCGCCCACGGGCAACCCGCCGCCGATGATCTTGCCAAGCGTGGTCAGGTCGGGCGTGATGCCGAAGACCTGCTGCGCACCGCCGGCCGCCAGCCGGAATCCGGTCATGACTTCGTCGAAGATGAGCAAGGCGCCGTTTTCGGTGCAGAGCTCCCTGAGCCCTTCGAGGAATCCCTCCTCGGGCGGGACACACCCCATGTTCCCCACCACCGGCTCAACGATTGCCGCCGCGACCGATTCTTGTTCGCCTCGAAGACCGCGCGGACCGACGGCAGATCGTTGAAGCGCGCAGTCAGCGTGCCGGCAGCAACCGCTTGCGGCACCCCGGGCTAGTCGGGAATTCCCAGCGTCATCGCGCCGGAGCCCGCCTTCACGAGGAAGGCGTCGGCGTGGCCGTGGTAGCACCCTTCGAACTTGAGTACGTGCTCCCGCTTCGTGAAGGCACGAGCGAGGCGGACGGCGCTCATCGTCGCTTCGGTCCCCGAGTTCACCATGCGGACGACGTCGATGGACCGAACGAGCTGCGCGATGAGCTCAGCCATCGTGACTTCGGCCTCCGTCGGGGCGCCGAACGAAGTGCCCTGCGAAGCCGCTCGCGTGATCGCCCCGATCACACGGGGATGGGCATGGCCGAGGATCATCGGACCCCAGGACCCGATGTAGTCGATGTACCGGTTGCCGTCCACGTCCCAGAGGTGCGCCCCTGCAGCGCGCTGCATGAAGACGGGGCTCCTGCCGACCGACGTGAACGCGCGCACCGGCGAGTTCACGCCTCCGGGGATGCGCTGTCGGGCCCGGGCAAACAGTGCGTCGGATCGCTGCGTGTTCATGTACTTTCCTCTAGCGCTGCCTGTCCAGCACCTTCGCCGCATCCTTTGCGAAGTACGTCAGGATGAGGTCGGCACCGGCCCGCTTAATGGATACGAGCATCTCCATCATCACCCGCTCGTCGTCGATCCATCCGTTGCGGGCGGCCGCGTGGACCATCGCGAACTCTCCGCTCACGTTGTACGCTGCGGTCGGCATGCCGAACCGCTGCTTCACGCGGTGGATCACGTCCAGGTACGGAAGTGCCGGTTTCACCATCACGATATCGGCCCCCTCCATGACGTCCTGCGCCACCTCCCGCATGGCCTCGTCCGAGTTTGCAGGGTCCATCTGGTGGCTCCGGCGATCCCCGAACTTCGGCGTGCTTTCTGCCGCTTCGCGGAACGGCCCGTAGAACCCGGATGCATACTTCGCGGCGTACGACATGATCGGCACGAGTGGGAACCCGTTCTCGTCCAGCCGCGAGCGGATCGCGCTCACGCGCCCGTCGAACATGTCGGACGGCGCGACCATGTCCGCCCCGGCCTGCGCATGCGTGAGCGCCTCACGGGCGAGGAGCTCCACCGACGCGTCGTTGACGATCTCGTCCCCCTTCACGATCCCGCAGTGGCCGTGCGAGGTATATTCGCACAGGCACACGTCGGTGATCAGGTAGAGCCCCGGGACATCCTTCTTTACCGCCCGGACCGCCTGCTGCACGATGCCGTTCTCATCATAGGCGCCGGAGCCGACCTCGTCCTTGTGGTCGGGGACGCCGAAGAAGATCACCGCCGGGATGCCGAGGGCCTGAACCTCCGCGCATTCGCGCACGATGTTCTCAACGGACATCTGTTGCACTCCCGGCATCGACGAGACGTCCCGCTTCACGTTCTTTCCAGGAACGACGAACAGCGGATAGATGAAGTCGCTCGTGTCGAGCCGTGTCTCACGGACCATCGACCGCAGCGTCTCCGACATGCGGAGCCTTCGCAGGCGCGTCGTGGGGTAGGAGCCAACATCTGTCGGGTGCGTGATCATACGATCCTCTCTTTCCTTTCGGGTACACTCAAGGTCATGGGTCCTCCTGCTTCCCTTGAATCTCAAGCGATGACCTCATCCGGCGCCGTGGCGCGCCCAGGCCCCGCCCGGTCGCCATCACACGTATGCGATCCACAGGCGGGCGCTCAGGCCGGTGCGACGCCGGGGTCGCGCTTGAGCTCACATGGTACTGCCCAGAAATTCCGACACTCGCTTCGCGATGCGCTCCCCGTTCATCACGCAATCGCCGACGGCGATGCCCCCGCGGTAGTTGCTGCAGACGAACAGGCCGGGGCGGTCCCGCTCCAGCGCATCAATCGCGTTCACGACCGTCTGGTAGCCCATCGTATACTGCGGGATCGCACGCTCCCATCTGGCAACGCGCGTGAAGACCGGGCTTCCGGTGACGCCCATGAGGGAGCGAAGCTCCGCGACCACAAGCTCCACCAGCCCGGATTCCGATCTGGACGCAAGCGCCGGCTGGCGCGAACCACCCACGAACGTTGTGAGCGCCGCATGCCCTTCCGGCGCGCGACCTTCGAAGAGCGCAGAGCTCCAGATCGTCCCCAGTATCTGCCGCTTCTCAATGGCAGGGATGAGAAACCCGAAGCCGTCCAGCGAACGGCCGATCTGGTCCGTCCGAAACCCCAGGAACACCTCCGCCACCGGCGGGTACTGGATGCCCGTGATGACGCGGGCGGCATCCCTGTCGAGCGACTCAAGCAGCCCGGCAGCGGGGAGCGCCGGTGTCGCGAGCACGACGCTGGCTGCACGGAGGTCGCCGGAGGGCGTCGTCAGAACGAACTCGCCGGAACGACCCTTCGCCCCGCCGCGGCCTGCAGTCGTCGCGTCGAAGCCTGCCGCCGTTCCGCCGCCGACGCCTGAGGACGGCCGGCCGGGGTCCGCAGAGATCCCTGTCACTGGCGCAGACGTCCGCACGCGGCTTCCCAGGCTCCGGGCGATCGCATCCGGAAAGGTCTGCATCCCGCGCACGAACGAGAACATCTTCGCGCGATCCTTGGCAGTCTCCGCGCGCTTCTTCCTCTCGCGCGCGCCGCGGATCATTCCCTTGATCAAGCCGCCGTACTTTTCCTCAAGCGCATACAGTTTCGGAAAGGCGTGCCGGACGCTGAGCTGCTCGGGATTGCCGGCGTAGACTCCCGCCACGAACGGGTTGATCGCATAGTCCAGGAACTCATCCCCCAGTCTGCGCCGGACAAAGTCGGCGATCGACTCCTCTCCAACGCCCCTGCCCACAAACGGCTCCTTCAGGAGCCGCAGCTTCGCGCCCGGCGTCCACAACTTCGTCGAGAGGAAGGCCTGCGGCGACATCGGGATGGGATGAAGCTCCCCGCCGCGGAGGACGTACCGCTTGTTCGAGGATGCGTCGGCATACCTGCGCTCGGAAGTGATGCCAAGGGCATCGAACATCTGTCCGAACAGCGGCGTCGTCTCGAGCGCGCTGTTCGGTCCGGTTTCGACGAGCCAGCCGTCGGTCTCCACCGTCCGCATCGTGCCGCCGACAAACGGCGCGGCCTCCAGCACCGTGACATCCACTCCGCTCCGCGACAGCCAGAACGCCGCGGTCAGGCCCGAGATCCCACCACCAATCACGACAACCGAACGGCTCATGCCATCCCTCCCACACTCCTGCGGACCACATCGGCAAGAGCCTCGATGTACGGAGGGGACGCGTTCAACGCGGGGCTCATGTCGAAATGTCGGACTCCCCGCTCGCGAGCCTGATGGCGGGCTTCCATGTTGATTTCCACGAGGGTCTCGCTGTGATCGGAAACGAATGCGATCGGGATGACGACCATGTGCGACACTCCGTCCGCCGCGAGGCGGTCGATAGTGTCGACGAGCGAAGGCTCGAGCCATTTCTGGGGGCCGACCTTGCTCTGATAGCAGAGGTGGTGCGTTAGCCCGAAGTTCCCCGCACGGACCACGGCGTTGTAGGTTTTGACGATCTGAGACTGATACGGATCGCCTGCGCGCACAAGCGACATCGGCGTCCCATGAGCGCTGAACACAAGGTGCGTCTTCCGGCGATCGGCTTCGGGAATGCGCCGCAGCGCGTATCCGATGCTGCGGACGATTGCCTGGACGTATGCGGGATGTTCGCAGTATTCGGTTACAAGCGTCGAGGTGATCGATGCGACGCCTCGTGCGGCAAGCACGCGTCCCCACTCCCTCACGCTCGAGCCGGTCGTGGTCTTTGAGAAGTGGGGATACAGCGGCAGCAGCACCACGCGGCGTATCCCGTCCTTCACGATCTGGTCGACCGTTGCGTCAGTCAGCGGATGCCAGTAGCGCATTGCGACATAGGTCTTTACCGGGAGGTCCGGGGCCAGCGCTCGCTCGAGCGCTAGGGCCTGCCGGTTGGTGAGCTTGAGGATGGGTGAACGGCCTCCCATCTTCCTGTAGATCCCCTGGACCCTGGGACCGCGGCGCGTGGAGATGAATCGCGCCAGCCCCTTTCTGAAGAGGAAAGCGCCAGGCAGGTTGATGATGTCCGGATCGCAGAAGAGGTTGTACAGAAAAGGCTCCACGGCGTCAAGCGAATCAGGCCCGCCGAGCTGGAGGAGCACCACGCCTATCCGGGATTCGCTGTCGCGCACGGCCACGGTCAGCTCCTGTGGTACGCCGGGCTCTCTTCACGGACGGCGCGGACCAGCGCGCGGGCGTGGTCCGGCGGAACGTCAGGAAGGATCCCGTGCCCGAGATTGAAGACATGGCCACTCCCCTTGCCGTACTTCCGGAGGATGGAGGCCGCTTCCTTGCGGATGGCATCCGGGCCCGCGTACAGCGATGACGGATCGAGGTTCCCCTGGAGCGCGACCTTGTCGCCGATCAGCGTACGCGCTTCGGCGATGTCCATCGTCCAGTCCAGCCCGACCACGTCAGCCCCGATCTGCCCGATCTCGCGGAGCGAGTGGTGCGCGCCCTTCGAAAAGACGATGACGGGGACCCCGGATGTCCTCATTTTTGACACGATGTCGTGCATGAAATCGAGCGAAAAGGTCCGGTACTGGTCGGGCGTCAGCACGCCGCCGAGCGTATCGAAGATCTGAACTGCCTGTGCGCCGGCGGCGATCTGAGCCTCCAGGTAGAGCCGGACGCTCACGGCGAGCTTCTCCAGAAGGAGCCGGAGGGCGGCGGGATCGTCGAGCATCAACGCCTTGGAGTACTTCAGGTCGCGCGTCCCCGCCCCTTCGATCATGTATGCGGCGAGCGTCCACGGCGAGCCAGAGAAGCCGATCAGCGGCACGCGTCCGGCCAGCTCTCTGCGCGTCTCTTCGATCGCCTTGAGTACATAGCGGAGGGTACGCTCGGGATCCGAAACAGCGAGGCGTTCGATGTCGGCCCGCGAGCGGACCGGCGGCGAGAGGCGCGGCCCTCTGGACTCCTCCATTTCAAGCGTCATGCCCATCGCCTCCGGGATCACGAGGATATCGGAGAAGATAATCGCGGCGTCGACGCCGACGAGATCTACCGGCTGAATCGTCACCTCGGCGGCCAGCTCGGGCGTGCGGCACATCGTGAGGAAATCCGTGCGGGCACGGACCGCACGGTACTCGGGGAGGTAGCGCCCGGCCTGCCGCATCATCCAGAGGGGCGTTCTGTCGACTGGCTGCCTGCGGCAGGCACGAAGGAAGAGATCATTCATGAGTCTGGTGCTCAAGGTAATGTTCAATTGCGTCGAGCATCGCGGACACGGTGGACTCCGAGGGCACGATGTCCGCCTCAGTCCCCGCGCGTCGCACGGCGTCAAGCGTTGTCGGGCCGATGACTGCGATCGCGGTGGTCTTCCGGATGCCCGCAAGCGTCGCGGGCTCGATGGCGGCGGCGATTCCGTCCACTGCGCTGGGGCTCGCGAACGTCAGGACGTCGATCCCGCCGGTTACGAGCCGATCGCGCACCGCGGCGTCGCCCGTCGACGGCGCTGAACTATAGACGGAAACGGGTTCGACTTCCGTTCCGGCGGCCAACAGACCTTCGACGAGACCGGCCCGACCGCGCGTGCCTCGGGGAAGCAGGACACGGCGGTGCGACGCGCCACGAAGAAGATCCACCAGTCCAGACGCGCTGAATTCGTGCGGCAAAGCGCGGACGCTGAGTCCGAGCCGTTCGATGGCCTCACGGGTTGCCGGTCCGACGGCGTACAGGGCCAGCCGCCGGAGGCTGTCCTGATCAATCCGGCGTTCGCGGCATCGTCCAAAGAACCCATCGACGGCGTTCACGCTTGGGAACACAGCCGCGTCGAAAGAGCCGAGGCGCCCGATCGCTTCGTCACACGCCTGCCACGAAGGAGGCGGGCCGACTGCGAGCGCGGGAAAGAGAACCGGGATACCGCCGCGTGCCTCGATCATACGCGCCATGGAGGCAGCCTGTTCGGGGCTGCGCGTGACGAGAACCGTGGCCCCGGCGAGGCTCATGTGCCCTTGCGGATCTGGCGCAGGATCTCGTCGGCGCCGTCGGAGAGCAACTGCTCTGCCAGGCTCGTCCCGATCCGCTCGGCGTGCTCCGGAGCTCCGGACGCCGTCCCTCGCACCACGCGGTCTCCATCGAGGGCGGCAACAATCCCGTCGAGCACCAGCCGTGTCTTCCCGCCGCCCGCATCTTCGAGGCGCGCCATCGTGCCCAGCGGCACCTGGCACCCGCCCTCAAGGCGATGCAGCAGCGCGCGCTCCGCGGTCGTCGCCTGCCGGGTGGGCTCGTGCTCAAGGACGGCGATCAATCCACGCGTCCGGGCGTCGTCATGACGGATCTCGATTCCCAGCGCCCCCTGCCCCACCGCAGGCAGCATGACGCCCGGATCGATCGTCTCCCCGATCTTCCCTTCCCATCCAAGTCTCACGACGCCCGCGCGGGCGAGGATCATGCCGGCCCAGTCCGACTCTTCCAGCCTGCGCATGCGCGTGTTCAGGTTGCCACGGATATCGACGACCGAAAAACCTCTCCCCAGTGCGAGCAGCTGGGCGCGGCGGCGCAGGCTTCCGGTCGCGAGCACCGACCCGGAGGGCAGATCGCCCAGCGTGCGGTGAGGTGCGCGCGGGTGCGGAATGAACACATCCCGGACGTCTTCGCGTTCCGTCACGGCACCCAGCGCAAGTCCGGCTGGAAGCTCCGTCGGAAGGTCTTTCAGACTGTGCACTGCGAGGTCGATATCGCCCCGGAGCAGGGCCTGCTCGATCTCGCGCGTGAAAAGGCCTTTGTCCCCGATCTTCGACAGCGCCGAATCGAGGATCCTGTCGCCGGTCGTCTTGATGATCTGCAGGTCAATCGTGAGCCCGGGGTGATGGCGCTGGAGCCCGTCCCTCACCCAGTGAGCCTGCCAGAGGGCAAGCGCGCTCCCTCTCGTCCCGATGCGCAGCGTGCCGATAGCGGTCATTGGTCCGTCTCTCCCCGGATGCCGAAGAGATCCCGGAGCGCCTTGATGCGTTGCACCGTTTCGCGGTCTCCCGAACCGTTTTCCGCGCCCCGCTTCAGCACGGTCATTGGCTCGTGCAGGATCTTGTTCACGATCCGTTTCGTCAGCATATCCACGAGCTCGCGGTCCTCTGCCTTGAAGCGATTGATGTTTTTTTCAACTTCCGATTGCCGGATCCGCTCAAGGTTGTCGCGCAGCTCATGGATCGTCGGCCCCACCTGCAGCGTGTTGTACCACGCAACGAAGGCAGCCAGCTCTTCCTCGATGATCGCGTTCACGCGCGGGATCTCGGCCCGGCGGGCCTCCAGATTCCTGTCGACGATCGCGCTGAGCGCGTCAATGTCGTACAGAAAGACGTTCTCGATCTTTTTCGCGGCGGGGTTGACGTTTCTCGGCACGCCTATATCGATGATAAAGAGCGGTGCGTTCCCCCTGGCGCGCATGATCTTGTGCAGATCGCCCGGCTCGAGGATGGGCGCCGGACTGGCCACGGACGTGATCACAATGTCGACCGCCTGGACAGCTTCAGCGAGCCGGTCGTACCCGACCACGCTCCCCCCGAACGACGCCACCAGCGCCTCCGCCTTCTCGCGCGTCCGGTTGGCGATGCGCACGCTGCCGATCCCGCGACCGACCAGGTGCTTCACCGTCAGCTCGCCGGTTTCCCCGGCTCCCACCAGCAGCGCCGACTTCTTCGACAGGTCGGCGAAGATCTTCCCGGCCAGCTCTACCGCGGCGTAGCTGACCGATACCGCACCTTCGACGATCGAGGTCTCTGCCCTGACACGCTTGCCGACGTGGAGCGTGGATTGCATCAACCGGTGCATCACCGGCCCCATCGCGTTCATCTCCTGCGAGATCGCGAAGGCTTCCTTGATCTGGTTCAGGATCTGGACGTCGCCGAGGACCATCGAATCGATCCCCGAAGCAACCCTGAACAGCTGATGGACGGCCGCGCCCGAAAGTCTGCCGACAAAGTGATCGCGGTTGACGGCCCCACCCGCGCCTTTCAGGTCGATCACCAGATCTTTCAGCGCCCCTTCGTCGACCTGCGCACCAAGCGTGATGCCGTAGATCTCCGTCCGGTTGCAGGTCGACACCACCAGGCACTCTGCGAAGAGCCGCTCCTGCAGATTGCGGATCGCCGCGCGGGCCTCCTCTTCCGTGAACCACATCCGTTCACGGACGTCCACAGAAGCGGTGTGGTGGCTGATGCCGATGGAGAGCAGGTTCATGACGGCCGGTCAGTGGAAGCTGTGGAACCCGCTCAAGTACAGATTGATCACGGTCATCGAGAGGAAGACAAAGCAGAATGCGACGAGGGTCAGGATCATCATGCGCCTGCCCTGCCAGCCAAACCGTCGCTTTGCCGCCAGGCCGACGGCGTACAGGAGCCAGATGACAACCGAGCCGACAAGCTTCGGATCCCAGTAGGAGAAGTCGGCGAAGACGCGGGGCAGCCAGAAGAGTCCGATGAGGATGGCCACGCTCAACATCACGAACCCGAGGACCTCCGCCCGATGGCTCATCGTTTCCAGCGTCTCGAGATTCGGAAGGCGCTGGTACATCGTCCCGAAGTTCGCCGCCTTTACGTCCCGGTACAGCATGAGGTACAGGAATCCGTACGCGGCGGAGAGAGAAATCCCCGTGTACCCCAGGAGCGCCGCCGACACATGGAATCCCAGCACCAGGCTGTGAAGATACTCCGGAATCACGAGCAGGTCCCGGATGAACAGCGAGGAAACGGCCTGGAAGATGAATGCGAGGGCGAGAATCAGCGCGCCGGTCGTGGATGCATTCGACCGGACTTCGATATAGAGATAGGCGACGGCGATGCAGAACGCCAGCATCGTCATGATCTCGAACACCGACGTGATGGGGGGGTGATCGAACGCCGCGGTGCGGACCGCAAGGTACACGGCGTGAAGGACGATGGTGGTGCTCAGCAGCGGGGTCTTATACCCCTCGACCGAGGGTATATTCCAGAAGAACGTGATGCCATACAGAAGCACGAGGACCCCGTACAGCACGGGCATCGCAACCTGCAGGACATCAACAAAAAGATTCAGTTCCATCAATGATCAGAGAGTGCAGACGAAAGCACGTACGTACGTATTGAAAAATAATATACGAACAATGGGCCCAACAAGAAACCGCGCCGCCCCGGTCATTCCTCCAGCGTCATGATGTCTTTCGGTTCCTGCCCCAGGGCTCGGGCTTTGAGAACGCGGCGCATGATCTTGCCGCTCCGCGTCTTCGGGAGCGACTCTACAAAATCAATCTGATCCGGCTTGGCGATCGGCCCCATTTCGTGCGCCACGTGCGCGCGCAGTTCCTCGGCCAGCTTTTCGCTCCCGGCCACGGACGCTTTCAGGATCACGAACGTATGGATCGCATTCCCTTTCACCTCATGCGGCAATCCGATGGCCGCTGCTTCTGCGACGGCCGGATGGCTGACCAGGGCGCTTTCGATCTCCGCTGTTCCGAGCCGGTATCCGGACACCTTGATCACATCGTCAACGCGGCCGATCACCCAGAAGTAGCCGTCCTCGTCCCTGCGCGCCGAGTCGCCCGTGAGATACACGCCGGGGAACTTGCTCCAGTACTGACTGACGTACCTGTCCGGATCGTTCCAGATCGTGCGCAGCATCGCGGGCCACGGGGTCTTGATCACGAGGAACCCTTCGTCGTTCACGCCAACCGGCTTCCCGTCTTCGGACAGGATGTCCATGTCCACTCCCGGGAACGGGCGCGTACCCGAGCCGGGCTTCAGCGGGACCGACGGCATGGGAGTGATCATGAACATGCCCGTTTCGGTCTGCCACCATGTGTCCATGATGGGGCACCGCCCCTTGCCGATGACACGGTGGTACCAGCGCCAAGCCTCGGGGTTGATGGGTTCGCCCACGGACCCGAGCAACCGCAGCGACGAAAGATCGTGCCGGTTCGGCCACGCCTCGCCGAACCTCATGAGTCCGCGGATCGCTGTCGGCGCAGTGTACAGGATGCTGATGCCGTACTTCTCGATCATCTGCCACCAGCGGTTCGGGTACGGATACGTCGGCGCCCCCTCGTACATGAAGGAGGTCGCGCCATTCAGCAACGGCCCGTAGACGATGTAGCTGTGCCCCGTGATCCATCCCGGATCCGCAGCACACCAGTACCGGTCTTCCTCCTGGATGTCGAAGACGTACTTCAGCGTCGTGTATGTGCCGACCATGTACCCTCCATGGGTGTGGAGGATGGCCTTCGGCCGCCCCGTCGTGCCGGACGTGTAGAGCAGGAACAGCGGATCCTCGGCGTCCAGGACCTCAACGTTGCAGGCGCTGCTTGCGATCGGGAGAGACATCAGCTCGTGATACCACATGTCGCGGCCCGATTCCATGTTTACCGGCTCCCCGGTGCGCTTCACAACGAGCACGCTTTCGACCGTCGCGGCGCGCTGGAGCGCTTCGTCGGCAATGGCTTTCAGCGGCACCACCTTCCCCCGCTGGTACGCGCCGTCGGTGACGATCAGGACTTTCGACTGGCTGTCCTCGAGCCGCTCGTGGAGCGCCTCGACGGTGAAGCCGCCGTACACGACCGAGTGAATCGCGCCGATGCGCGCACAGGCGAGCATGCCGATGGCCAGCTCGGGCACGCGTCCCATATACAGCGTGACGCGGTCGCCCTTCTGCACCCCGAGGCTCCGGAGCACATTGGCAAACTTGCAGGTTTCCCGCCGCAACGCGAAGTACGAGAACGACCGGAACTCTCCCTTCTCCCCTTCCCACATGAGCGCAAGCTTGTTGCGCCTCCAGGTCTGAACGTGCCGGTCGAGGCAGTTGTACGCGATGTTCGTCTTCCCGCCGACAAACCATTTGAAGAACGGCTTCCGGTCGTCGTCCAGGACTTTTGTCCACGGTTCGAACCAGTGCAGCTCGCGCGCCTCCGCAGCCCAGAAGCCCTGCAGGTCGCGGCCCGCAGCCTCGGCCAGGTCCTCCCAGCGTTTCACGCGCGCACGCGCGATAACGTCGTCTGACGGATATACGACATCGCCTGTCATCGCTTTGTCTGCCATGGGGGTGTTTCCTATATTGTCTTCTGGAACGCCATCACGCCAATCGCATGCTGATCGAATGCACGTATACCTGCTCGTACTGCCTGACGCCGAACGACGTCAGCGTGGATCCGTCTGGTGGTGTGGTTCAGGACTACGTGGAGGACTGCACCGTCTGCTGCAGGCCGAATCATCTCTTCATCACCGTCGACCCCGGCCGGAGGTCGGCCGCGATCGATGCGACGCCGCTCTAGGCTACCGTGCGGCGTGGAGTGCGAACGCAGCCTGGTCGCCTGTCAGCGTGAGCATCAGCTCGAACAGCATGTGGCGATACTGAATGTCGTTGATCGCCCGGTGGAGTTTGTGCACGCGGGAGGGCGGCACAAGATATTTCGCGCGAAGGATGGGCTTCCAATCGTCGGAGGTTCCGCTGCTGAAGCCGACCATCATCTCGACCTCCGCCCGGTCGGCGACCTTTTTCAGCTCCTCGTTCACGCTTTCAGCGATCCGCTTCTGCCTGCCCAGGATCCTCTCGAGCATCTTGATGTCGATCTTGGCCGTCGAAGCAGCCGGGCGGGACGACACCCGTCGCTCGCGCTCCCCTGCGCCCGGCTCCGAACCGATGATGCCCGCAAGCTTCGCGTCGAGCATGGATGCGCTCAGCTTCCACCAGCTCGTGGCCATGAGGTCGTCGACGGCATCGTGGAGATCGTACAGACGCTCGTCGATGAGCATCAGCAGCTCTTCCCTGGACCGCGCGATCGTCCCGAACTCGAACGGAAGAACCACACCGTGCGCGCGAAGATCGTTCAGCACGCCCTCATGCACTCCCTGGAGCCGAAGCGATTCCTGCTTTCCGGATAACATCAGGCCTGTTGTGCTGACGCTGATCGATCGCCGGTCAAGCCTGCTCAGGAAGAACCGGAGCCCTCCGCGATCCAGCGCGAACGCAAACTCTCTTGAATCCAGGCCCTTCTCCTCCAACATGAACGGCCGCGGCTCGGATTTCTCATCGACGGGGACGATCGTCACGCCGTGAACATACACGACGTCATCGTCGTCATACTGAAAGGGGATGCGCATGTGATGAGGGCGGGACACCGGACCCGCCGGGGCTTCGAAATGCGGTCGCCGGTCGAGGTCATCGTCCGCGTTCCCCGCGCCCTGGGCCTGGGCGGGAGATTCCGCCGCAAATGGAATCGGCTTCTCGCCGGCTTCACCCTCCAGCGCTTCGTGATCCCCTTCTTCTCCCGACTCGTCCGCCGGTGGCGCATCGAAGAACGCCGAAGGATCAACGCGAACGACAGGGTCAAAGGGAGGCGGTTCGGACGATGCGTCGTTCGGGGTCGGCTCGAACGAGGCGGACCCTGGAGGCGTGGCGGCCTTTTTGGCCGCCGAAGGAACTACGGACGCAGCGGGCGCCGGAGTCGACGCGGGTGGGAGCCGCTTCGCATGCTCCGCGACGATCCCCTCGAACGCGTCCATGATCTCCTTGAGGCCTTGTTCCCCGAGACGGGTATAGACATCAAGCAACTGCCGGGCAACCGGCTGCTTGACGGCCATCTTCGCGAGGAGACTCGCCAATGCCGATATTGCTTCGCGTTCGTTGTGAGGTTCGCCCGACAAGACCGTTCCCATCTGTTGAGATCTGTCAAGATACACACTGAGTGCCACAACGTCAAACCGCCAAAACGGTGCAAATGAGCGGAAGGTTCCGTACATTCATCACGACAACTCTGACCCTTCAGACTTCTCCCCAGCATCCAATCAATGAAGAAAGCCGCCGATTCCGTTGCAGTCCCCGAGCAGGCCCTGATTAAGGCGGCACAAGGGGGCGACAGGCGGGCTTTCTCCGCGCTCGTGCGGCGCTATGAGGACACAGTGTACCGCTTCGCCCTGAAGGTTTGCCAGAACCCCGATAAGGCCTCGGAGACTCTTCAGGACACCTTCATCAACGTGTTCAGAAAGCTGCACACGTTCGATGGAAGGTCGAAGTTCTCGACCTGGCTGTACACGATCGTGACGAACAACTGCCTGATGGGGCACCGCAGGCGGAAGCGGGATCTGCTGGAGGAATCGCTTGAAGCATTCGATGCAGGCCCGGAGGGAAACCACACAGAAGGACATCCCTCGCTCGCCCGATGGGAACAGACGCCGGTGCATGCGGTTCTGGAAGCCGAACTGAGGCAGGTGATGGAGGAAGCCATCCAGGCCCTGCCGGCCGACTACAGGGTGGTATTCGTGCTGCGCGATATGGAAGAGAAGACGACAGAAGAAACCGCACGCATCATCGGCATTTCGGTCGAAGCCACGAAATCCAGGTTGCGCCGGGCGCGCGCGTTTCTCCGCTCCAGGCTTGATCCGTACATGCGGGCCGTCTAGTGCCCCACCAACCTGCCGATTGTACAGACGAATGGGCAGGGTGCTCGTTCCATGCATCAACAACACACAGCGCCGGATAACGATTTTGTTGGAACGGCACTGGAGAAAGCCATGGCAACGTGTAAGAAGGTCTATCGGCACATCTGCGAGTCCCTGGACGAGGATCTCGATACCCCGCGATGCCGGGCAATCAAGGCGCACATCGCGTCCTGCCCGAATTGCCGGACATACATGGCATCCCTGAAGAAGACGATCCGGCTCTACCGCTCGCTGCCGCCCGGACCCACGCCCCGCGCAGCGCACACGGCCCTGGTTGCCGCGCTCGAATCCGAGATGAAGCGCCACCAGGGGCATCCGATCGCCAGGCAGCGCCGTTCGTCCTGACCCCCCGGCGGTTCTTCCTGCATCATACTGTCGGTACTGTCCTCGCAGAAGTCACTCGCATCCCACATTCCCGGAGCACATTATGACCAAGAACGTCGGCACCACGGATCGAATCGTCCGGTCCGTTTCGGCTGTTGTCCTGCTCTTTCTGATACTGACGGGCGCCGTCGAGGGCACCCTTGCCGTCATCTTCGGCATCGTCGCGGCCGCGCTCCTCGTCACCAGCGCGATCAGCTTTTGCCCCGCCTACTGGGGGCTGAAGCTCTCCACCCTTGCCGGGTCGAAGCCGAAGAACTGAACACCGCGACGGAGAAGACGAACGCGTGAAGAAGCCCGCGGTACGAACGATCCTTGCGGTCCTGGCGGGAGCCGCACTCGGCTACGCCTACTACGCATTCATCGGATGCCGGACGGGCGCCTGTCCGATCACGTCCAACCCCCTCATCAGCACGGCGTACGGCGCGCTGATGGGAGTTTTGATTTCGGGAAGCTTCAAGAAGGGACCGCCGGCATGAAGCAGAAAGGATTCCCCTCGATCGTTCTCATTCGTGAGGGAGTCGTTCAGGAATTCCTCCTCGGCTTTCAGCCGGAAACACGGCTCAGATCACTGCTCGCCCGCTAGCCCCACCCCGCATACCGAAGGAATCGGCTGTCCCGGTCACAGACGTCCCTCGTGAGGGATTCTGCCCGCTTGGTTGAAAGAGTACGGCCGTTTGCCTATATTTTCTCGCCAGTTTTACCATTGCACCTTCAGTATTGTGCAGACAGAATCGTCGGGTTTGCATCCAGGCTCGGGCTCACGGACTCCACGATCGTCGGCAGACGGCACGGCGAACGATGTCTGAAGCTCCTCCCCCGCTGGCTGGCGAGCACGGCGGCAGCGCGTGAGCACGATCGATCCTGTCACGCAGAATGCGAGCACACCCATGGCTAGTTCCGTACACCCGAACCCGACCTACCCGGTCATCACCAAATCCGATGAACTGTACGCGCGTGCCACCGGGTTGATCCCGGCCTTCACGCAGACGCTCGCCAAAGGACCCGGACAGTACATCAAGGGTGTCGCCCCGAAATATCTCCTGCGGGGAAAGGGCTCGCACGTCTGGGACGTCGACGGGAACGAGTTCATCGACTACAACATGGCCATCGGCCCAGTTTCCCTCGGCTACGCCTACCCCGCCGTGGACAATGCGATCCGGGCACAGTTGGAGGACGGGATCACCTTTTCCATGATGCATCCATTGGAGGTCGAGGTCGCCGAGCTGATTCGCGAGGTGGTCCCGAACGCCGAGATGGTCCGGTACAGCAAGACCGGGTCCGATGCCACCTCCGCAGCGGTGCGCCTGGCCCGGGCGTACTCCGGGCGGTCGAAGGTGCTGTGCTGCGGGTATCACGGCTGGCACGACTGGTTCATCGCCGTCACCGACAGGAACCGGGGAATTCCGCAGGCCGTCCGGGATCTCACCTTCACATTCAGCTACAACGACATCCGGTCGGTGATCGACTCCATCGATGACGACGTCGCATGCGTCATTCTGGAGCCGATGGTGTTCGAGGAACCGAGGGACAACTTCCTGCGGCGCCTGCGCGAGGTGTGCACGGAGCGCGGGATCGTGCTGGTCTTTGATGAAATGTGGACCGGCTTCCGGCTTGCGCTCGGCGGCGCACAGCAGCACTTCGGCGTCAAGGCCGATTTGATGTGCTACTCGAAGGCCGTGGCGAACGGCATGCCGATCTCCATCCTGGCCGGGCGTGGTGAGATCATGCAGCTCTGCGAGCGGGACATCTTCTTCTTCACGACGTTCGGCGGCGAAGCGCTCTCGCTCGCGGCCGCACAGGCGACGATCCTCGAGTTGCGCGACAAGAAGGTGCCGGAGGCGCTGGCCCGCCAGGGACGGAAGCTGAAGGACGGCTACACGGACATCGCACGCCAGCTGGGAATGACGTACACGGCCTGCGCCGGGATGGATTGCAGGACCATCGTGACATTCGACGCGGCCGCAGGAAGCCCGCTCGAGATGAAATCGCTCGTGCAGCAGGAGATGATAAGGCGCGGAGTCCTGTGGGGCGGGTTCCACACCATGAGCTACTCCCACAGCGACGAAGACATCGCACACACGCTCACGGCCTACCGCGAAGTCCTTCCCATTCTGAAGCGGGCTGTCGAGGACAAGAACATCCGGAGCTACCTCCGGGGCGAGCCGGTCGAGCCGGTCTTCCGGCGCACGGGGAAATTCAATCAGAAATCTGATGGCTGACGGCGGCTGGACAACCTGGTGACCCTATGGCCCGAACCTCCACTCTCTCGGCAACCGAACTCCGCCGAAGGGCGCGCGCGATCAAGCTCGTCCTGACAGATAGCGACGGCGTCCTGACGGACACGGGCGTCTACTACGGGGAATCCGGCGAAGTCATGAAGCGCTTCTCCATCAGGGACGGCATGGGCGTGGAGCGCCTCCGGCTCGATGGGATCGAAACGGCCATTATTACGGGGGAACTGTCCGGGAGCGTTCGGACGCGCGCCCAGAAACTCGGGCTCTCCCACGTCTATCTGGGGATCAAGGACAAGGCGGCCCACCTCCCGGCGATTCTCGCCGAGATGGGTCTCTCCGTCGGTCAGGTAGCATATGTAGGGGACGACGTGAACGACCTGGGGATCATCGACCTGATCCGTCCCTCAGGACTGACGGCTGCCCCCGGCGATGCGATGCCGGTCGTGCTCAAGCGCGTCCACTATCGTACGCGCGAGCGGGCCGGGTATGGCGCGTTCCGCGAAGTCGCGGAGTGGCTGCTCGCAATGCGCCGGCGTTGATCTGCACTACTGCCTCCCGGAACTTCACGCGGCGCTGACTTCAGACGGAGCGGAGTTTGCTCTTCCTGTGCCCGTACCCCAGGTACAGGACGAGCCCGACGAGAAGCCAGAGCCCGAACCTCGCCCACGTCACCCACGGAAGGCCCAGCATGAGGTAGACGCAGCACGCAATCCCCAGGAGCGGGACGAGAGGGACGAACGGCGTTCGGAACGCCCGGGGCCTGTCGGGATCCCTGTACCGCAGGATGATGACGCCCGCGCAGACCAGGACAAACGCAAAGAGCGTCCCGATGTTGGTCAGCTCGACGATCTCGTTGATGTGCGCGAAGGCGGAGATGGCGGCGACGACGATGCCGGTCCAGAGCGTGGTGACGTGCGGGGTCTTGTACTTCGGGTGGACCTTCGAGAATTGGGCAGGCAGGAGCCCGTCCCTCGACATTGAGAAGAAGATCCGCGGCTGACCGTACTGGAAGACCAGGAGCACGGCCGTCATGGAGGCGACTGCCCCGATGGCTACGATGCTTGCGGACACATCCTCCCCAACGTACGCAAAGGCAGCCGCGAGCGGATCGGCCACGCCGAGCTTATTCCACGGGACCATGCCGGTCAGCACCAGCGCGACGGCGACATAGATCACCGTGCAGATAGCCAGCGACCCCAGGATGCCGATCGGGAGGTCGCGCGACGGTTTCCTGCATTCCTCGGCGGCCGTCGATATCGCGTCGAACCCGATATACGCGAAGAAGATCAGGCTCGCCCCCACCCAGACGCCCGCGAAACCGTTGGGCATGAACGGCGACCAGTTCTCCGGCTTGACGTACTTCATCCCCGCGTAGACGAAAAAGAAGAGGATGACGATCTTCAGCATCACCATCACGGCGTTGACCCGGGCCGATTCCTTCACGCCCACGATCAGGAGCCAGTGTGATGAGCATGACGATCCCGACGGCGAGTGCGTTGAAGATGATCGGGATTCCGAGGATGGTCGGGTGCGTGACCCACGCCTGGTATGCCAGGGCGATTGCGGGGTCAACCACGCCGCCGGCCGCTTCGACCGCTGCCGCCGCCTGCGCCGCCGACCGGACATCCACCGCCAGCCACGCGGGGATCTGCAACCCTATCCCTTCGCACAGCTGGTGAAAGTACGCCGCCCATGCGATCGCGACCGCGACGTTGCCGACGGCATACTCGATGATCAGATCCCACCCGATGATCCAGGCCACCAGCTCGCCGAGGGTCGCATACGAATAGGTGTAGGCACTCCCGGAGATCGGGACGATGGACGCGAACTCCGCGTAGCAGAGCCCGCAGAATCCGCACGCGACCGCCGTCAGAATGAACGAGAGCACGATCCCCGGACCGGCCCCGGGCCGCAGGGCATCGCCCGCCACCGCGGTCCCGATCGTCGCGAAGATCCCCGCCCCGATGATCGCCCCGATACCGAGCATGACGATGTCGAACGCCCCGAGCGCCCGCTTCAGGCTGTGCTCGGGCGGGTCCGCCTCACGCATCAGGTCATCCAGATTCTTCGTTCGAAACATTTGCCGGAGCATGGGGGCGAGACAGGGGTGATTGGGAATGATCGAGAGGTTAGCGAAACGTCCGCAGAGAAGCAAGGCTTCGAGGCTGGATCCGGAGGGACACCTTCCTGGAATCGCAGGCCGGCTTCGTGGCATGTTCTTTGTGACCTATCACTGTATGACATCGGTGTCATTGCATTCGCTGAGGGAAAAAGGACAGCGGCGAACGTTTGGGGGCCCGGTGGATCCAGGTAGAATCTACAATGGTGGGTGAAGAACGCCCGTCAGGCAGCCCGAAGAAGGTAGGAACCCGCATCGTGTCCGAACACAGGAAAACAGCAATCATCATCGGCGCCGGGCCGGCAGGGCTCACCGCCGCACTGGAACTCCTCCGCCGGACTGACGTCCACCCTATCGTGATCGAGGCCTCCGACCAGGTCGGCGGCATTGCCCGGACCGTGAACTTCAGAGGCAACCGGATCGACATCGGCGGCCACCGTTTCTTTTCCAAGTCCGCGCGCGTGATGAACTGGTGGCTTGACATCCTTCCGCTGCAGCATGTGAACGGCCAGTTCGGCGAATCGTTCAAGATCACCTACCGGAATATGACCCGGGACCTCGCGGTCAGCGAGCCCGGGCCCGACCCGGATCAGGAAGAACGAGTGATGCTGATCCGGAAACGGTTGTCGCGCATCCTTTATCGCCGACGATTCTTCGACTACCCGTTGTCGCTCAGTCCGAGGACCCTCGCAAACCTCGGCCTGCTGAATGTCATCCGCATCGGATTGAGCTACGTGCGCGCCCGACTGTCCCCCATCACCCCGGAAAAGTCGCTCGAGGATTTCTTCATCAACCGGTTCGGGCGCGAGCTCTACCTGACGTTCTTCAAAGACTACACGGAAAAGGTCTGGGGAGTCCCCTGCACCGAGATCACGCCGGACTGGGGAGCTCAGCGCATCAAGGGGCTTTCCATTTCGAAGGCGGTGCTCGACGCGATCAAGCGCACTCTCCACGTCGGGAGGAACGGCAAACAGTCAACGACCGAGACCAGCCTCATTCAATACTTTCTCTACCCGAAGTACGGACCGGGCCAGATGTGGGAAGAGGTCGCGGCGCACGTGCAACGCCGCGGTGGCGAGATCCGCATGCGGTCCACCGTCGTCGGCGTGGACGCAAACGGTCATCGCGTTCGCGGAGTGCAGGTCAGGAACGAATCAACCGGAGCGATCGAGACGTTGAAGGGCGACTACGTGCTCTCCACCATGCCCGTCCGCGATCTGGTGCAGAGCATGAACGGAAGCGTCCCCACAGCCGTCAAACGCGCTGCAGGCGCCCTCCAGTATCGCGACTTCATCACCGTAGGTCTGTTATTCCGGAAGCTCGCACCCCGGGAAGGCAAGCTCCCGGACAGCTGGATCTATGTCCAGGAGCGGGATGTGAAGGTCGGACGCATCCAGGTCTTCAACAACTGGAGCCCCTACCTCATCCGTAACCAGGACGAGACCTGGCTGGGCCTCGAGTACTTCTGTCAGGAGGGCGATGCTCTCTGGACGAGCTCCGATGAAGACTTGTTGAAACTTGGCGTGTCCGAACTGTGCTCCCTTCGACTGGCTGACAGGGCTGATTTCGTGGAAGGGGTGGTGCTTCGGATGCCGAAAGCGTACCCGGGATACTTCGGGGGATACGAGGACTTTCCGAACGTGCGGCGGTTCCTGGACGGGTACGAGAACCTCTTCCTCATCGGCCGGAACGGGATGCACAAGTACAACAACATGGACCACTCCATGCTGACCGCGATGGCGGTCGTGGACAATATCGTCGGCAACGTCCGCACAAAGGAGAATATCTGGTCCGTGAACGCCGAAGCCGAATACCACGAGGAGGGCGCACAGCGCTGACCCGGAGGAACCCACCACCTCCCCCGGGGGGCGCCGGCCTCACTACCATGTCCCGCCGCTCCACGCTCGTCCTCACCTCTGCCGGTCTCGCTCTCCTGGCCATGTATGGCGCCGTCGCCTGGGTGAACGGGTTTTTCATCTTCAGCGAATTCGACTACCTCCGCGACAAAGCGGTCGTTCTCTTCTCGTTTCGACAGGCTCAGTTCGCCTCGATGCTCTGGAAGGCCGCATTGCTGTTTCCGGCCACGGTCCTTCTGGCTGCCGCACTGGTGAAGAGCGGGGTCCGTCTTCAACTCCCCCCGCTGAACCGCTCATGGAAGATTCTCGCGCCGCTCATGATCGCGGCGGGGCTGCTCATGGTCCTGAGCATCTCGACCGTCTTCAGGCAGACGGAACTGACGGACGATGAGAACACGTACGTCTTTCAGGCACGGACGCTGCTGCTCGGAAGAACCGCGAATCCACCGCCCCCCGTGCAGAAGAGCTTCGACAACGTCTTTCTCATCAACGACACCCGTCAGTGGGTTGGGAAGTACGGGCTGGGGCATCCGGCGGTCATCGCACTCGGGCTCCTGGTCGGAACCCGGTACGCAGCAACGGTCCTGATCAGCGTCTTGATCATCCTGCTGGTGTATATGATTGCACGGCGCCTCGAATGGGACAGGCGCACGGCAATTGTCGCCGCGGGCCTCACCGCGATCTCGCCATTCTTCTATCTCGTGTCGTCAACGCTCCTGAGCCACACGACCGCCGCCTTCGCTCTGGGTCTGTTCTTCCTCTTGCTGCTGATGGCGCGGCAGCGCGCGGGAGAGCCGGCGGGGTTGCTCGCCGCATTCGCCGGAGGTCTGGCACTCGGGCTGGCGTTCAACATCAGACCACTCACAGCCGTCGGGTACGGGTTTCCGTTCGGCGTCCTCCTCGTCGCTGATGCCGCCCGTCGTACGCGCGGCACCCTGGCCGTCATCGGCGCGTCGGGGGCTGGCCTGGCCATCATGATCGGCGCAACGCTGTGGTACAACCAGGGCATCACGGGGAACGCCTGGACATTCCCCTTCAACTACTACAACGCAGAAGAGGCCCTGGGATTCGGGGTGTACGGGCACACTCCGGTGATGGCGCTCAACAACCTGGCGGTCAGCTTCATGCGTCTGAACGCATTCCTGTTCGGGTTCCCGCTCAGCCTGATTTTTGCGGCGATTCCATTTGCTTTCACACTCACGGAAGGCGACAAGCTTGCTGCAGGAATAGTCGGTTCGCTCTCGGCCGCGTACCTCTTCTACTGGGCCCCCGGCGTGTCTGACGCTGGACCTGTCTACTACTATGAGATGCTCATCCCACTGGTGCTCCTCTCTGCACGCGGAGTGATGATGTCGCACGCGTGGGTCTCGCGGCGCTTCCCGGTTCACGCCGGATTCGTTCCAGCGTTTCTGGCCGTCTCGACCGTGGTGGCTCTCCTGACGTTCGTTCCGGAAAGGCTGATCCACGTCAGGCGGCTTACCGATCAGATTCGCGAACCGTACGAAACGATCGAGGGTGCCGGCCTGAGTCACGCCCTGGTGCTGGTCCGATCGCTTCCGAACAAGGGTTGGGTGTTCGGGTACAGGCATCCGCACCCTGCGCTGAACGAGAATGTGATCCTGTGTGCATTTGCCGACAGAACATCGAACCTTGCGGCTGTCGATGCCTTCCCGGACCGCGACCACTATGTCATGTGGTATGACACACAATGGCAGCGGAGCGTGATCAAGCGCGTCACCCGGGCCGACCTGATGGCGCTCCCGTCGCTGAACCAGAAGTAGCCGCTCAGCCGTCCCCTGCCGCAGGTTGCCCTTCCTTTTGCTGCATTTTGCCCTCTCCTTGCTTCTTCAAATGCGGTTCGCTAGCTTCATCGGCGTCAGAGATCTCACGCAATTTCCGGAGGAAAATCCATGAAGTGCTGCATCGCCCCTGCATTGTTGGTCGCCGCATTCCTGTTCGTGACGGGCATCGCCGCCGCCCAGGAGAAAGTCGTCGAGCCCTCCACCGAGAAGTCCTTCCCGGCGACGGTCACCATCTCATCGGGAGAGAAACAGTACGCGCTCTCGATCACCGGCGTGACGGTCCGGAAAAAGTTCGTCTTCAAAGTGTACGGGATGGCACACTATATGGAGAATCCGCCTGCCGGCTCAACGAAAGAGGTACTGAAGGCGATGACGGTTGACGGGAAGGCGAAGCAGATCACGATGGATTTCGCCCGCGAAGTGACAGTCGAGCAGATCCGCGGGGCGTACAGTGACGGGTTCAAGGAGAACGCGACTGCCGCAGAGCTCGCCTCATTGAAGCCCTCGATCGACACGTTTCTCGGCTACTTTGACGCACCGGTGAAGGAAAACGACACGTTCATTCTCCGGTGGTTCCCCGGCGGGACGATTGTCCCGGTGATCAGCGGGAAGGAAAAACCTGCGATCGTGAATCAGAGGTTCGCGGAAGTCCTCTGGACGATCTGGTTTGGAGAGGATTCGATTGTGGACCGGGACGATCTGGTGTCACGGATCGCCAAATAGCAGTCCGAACCTCGCTATCTCGCCATTTTTTGTGCGGTCTTTCCGTGTGGTCTGGAGGCAAGGTCAATTGAACACGCAGGCGCCGGTTCACCCGGCGCCTGTCGTTTTTCTTGACACCCCGAATGCGACCACGAGCCACATTCAGTGACGATCGTGAGTCCCTCGCAGGCGCGTGATCTGTTTCAGCGTCTCGGCTGGATCGTTCGAAAGAATCGCATCGCAACCCATCCAGAGGTAGAAGCGCAGAAGCCTGCCGGGGGTCGGGTCGAGGGGGCACACCTGTTGGTTGCGTGCATGGGCCCACATGACATAGAACGGATTCAGCAGAATCAGGGGCCACAGGGGTCCCTGCAGCTTGAATGTGTTGCACGGGCACGGTCTCACGACCGTCAGAAACCCGGCCTCCACATCCGGGGCCACCCGCCCGAATGCTTCCAGCTTTTGCCTGTCAAATGACAGCACCATCGTCCGCCCCCGCGCGCCCAGCCTCTCCAGTTCCGCCACGAACCGTCTGCAGACCGTTTCATCCCTGAACTCATCGGCCTTCAGTTCCGCCGCCAGGTGGATCCCGGAGGGGATGGTTTCGCAGAACTCCTGAAACGTAGGGATACGCTCGTCCCGGAACTCTTCTCTTCCCCCTGAGGCCGACAGCGTCTTGAGTTCCTTCAGCGGCAAGTCGACCACCCGGCCTGACCCGTCCGTCGTTCTGTTCACCGTTTCGTCGTGCATGCACACGAAAACCCCGTCAGAGGAGATGCGGACGTCCGTCTCGATGATGTCAGCACCATCTGCGACACCCTGGCGGAATGCCGCGAGCGTGTTCTCGGGACATCGGACCATATTCCCGCGGTGGGCCATGATGAAGGGACGGGGGCGGCCACCATGGGAGTTGCTCGGGCGGTTGGACTTGTCGCGGTCGAAGATATGGGGAATCGGGCTCATCGGCTATTCAATATAGGTACCCTCCACGTGTCGTTCAACGCCGCGGGACTTCCCTCTGGGACGTACTTCTACCGGCTTGTGACGAACAGCTTCGCAGGTACCGGGAAGATGATGCTCGTCAAATAGGCGTCACATTCAGGAAGCATCAGGCCGTACGAATGAGTAGTTGTCGCGCTCCAGCGTGCAAACACCAGGGCCCCGGATATTCGGGGCCCTGGTGCCTTGTTACGGCTGCTGTGATTCGTCGGCTGGCGGCGGGTCAGGTCTTCGGCGGCTCGAGCGCATACGCGGTGCACACCGATTGGAATCCCACCGTCCTGTGAGCGTGGTCGCAAAACGGCTTCTTCGCGCTTGCACCGCAGCGACAGAGCGATATATGCTGCCGTCCCGCCAGATCGTACTTGTTCCCCGCCATGTCATACAACTCAAAGTCGCCTTCAACGCGCAGCGACCCGTTCTCCTTTACCGTGATCTTTGTTGGCATGGTCATCCTTCGAGGTCGTGTGGACCGCACGGACTATACGGTTTTGTTCTTGTTCGTCACCAGAAAGAGAACGCCGGCAACAGTCATCACCAGACCCCACCAGAAGTCCGCATGGAGGTGTCCCAGAACCTTCATATGCTCCGGGGGCGAGACCAGACCGACAATGCCCGACACGGTGATCACCACCCCTATGACGCTCAGCAGAATGCCCACGAAGAACCAGATAGGTTTCATTGTCTCAGCTCCTCACCAGAAGTAGACGTTGAGAATCACGAGGACGACCAGCGAGATGATCGCCCAGAACTCGGGAGTACCGGTGAATTTGACGGATCCCGTCTCCGCATCGGGCGTCAGGCCTCGGACGAGCCCCACAAGCTCTTCCTTCGGCCTCTTCGCCGTGAAGAGGCTGATGACGATCGTAAGGACGAAACAGATGAGCCAAGCCCACCAGGCCCTCCAGAAGTTCGCCGCCATGTCGCTGTACGTGGTTGACATGGTCAGGATGGAAGGGTCGATCCATGAGAATTTCACGGCCAGGAAGAGGACGAACGAGGAGAGCATGCCGGTCACAAGGCCCCAGAACGCCCCCGCCGGCGTGATCCAGACGATGAACATGCCAAGGAGCATGGTCGCAAACAGCGGGGCGTTTACCCAGGAGAAGATCGCCTGCATGTAGTCCATGATGCTGGGAAAGCTTTTTGCCCAGTAGGCGGTGCCCACAGAGAGGATGATCCCGACAACCGTTGTCACGCGGCCCATCCAGAGCAGGTGTGCGTCTGACGCGTCCTTTTTGATCAAAGCGCGGTAGATGTCGTACGTCCAGACCGTATTGAAGGCGCTCACGTTACCGGCCTGGCCGGCCATAAAGCCAGCGAGCAGTGCGGTGATCCCGAGGCCGGCGAGACCCGCCGGATAGTACCTCTGGATCAGGAGCGGCAGCGCCGAGTCGTAGTTGATCTGCCCGCCGTCGTTCAGCAGCGCGAACCCGCTGGCCGGGTCCTTGGCCAGAGCCAGCGCCACGAGGCCTGCCATGATCACGAGAAAAGGGACCGCCATCTTGAAAAACGATGCGATGATCGGAGTCATCCGCGCGTGCTTCAGGTCCTTCGCGGAGAACGCCCGCTGAACAACGAGGAAGTCGGTCGTCCAGTACCCGAACGACAGCACGAATCCGAGGCCCAGGACGATCCCCGCCCAGCTCACCACCATGCCGTTCTCGGCCGGATTTGCCGACGTCGACCAGAGGGTGCTGAAGGATTCGGGAATCCGTGCCATCACCTGGTCGATCCCGCCGAACTCCACGATGCCGAGGATGGACACCAGCACGAGGCCGAACCAGATGAGGAAGAACTGCAGGATCTCCGTGAAGATTGCGGAGAGGAGGCCGCTCATTGTGACGTAGAGAGCAACCGTGAGAGCCGAAATCCACATGCTCACGTCCCAGTTCCATCCCAGAAACGTGTGAAGCACCAGCGCCATCGCGTACAGGTTGATGCCCGAGACCAGAAGCGTCATGATCGCAAAAGCGATCGCATTCAAGACTCGGGTGCGCTCGTCGAAGCGGAGCTTGAGATAGCCCGGAACCGAGTGAATCCTGCTGCTATAGTAGAACGGCATCATGTAGATGCCGAGGAAAAGCATCGCCGGGATCGCGCCGATCCAGTAGAAGTGCGCCACGTACATGCCGTACTTGAAGGTGTTGCCGGTCATCCCGAGGAGCTCGAGCGCCCCGAGGTTCGCGGAGAGGAACGCGAGTCCGGCGACCCATTGGCTGTTCTTCCGCCCTGCGATGAAGAAGTCTTCTTGATTCTTCGTGAACCTCTTCAGGTAGAACCCGATCCCGAGGATAAACGCAAAATAGAGAGCAATGATCAGCCAATCGACAAAACTCAAGCCGATGGTCGCCATAGATCGACTCCGTCCGTGATGAGAGCTGGAGAGAACAACGAGGGTCGTGCAAACTACGAAGAGGGAATGAGATTATCCAGCGCTTCGTTCAAGCGGCCTGTCAGCGGCAAGTGCGGAAAACAGCTCATTCATGCGGAATCCTTCGGCGGGGGGATCGTACCAGAAGTTCCCCTCCACGAGGACGGGGCCCGACGGCGTGACGGCAACATCCCATCCGACCGTGCGGACGGGCGCGACCGCTCGAGCGGAACGCAATGCGAGGTCGAGGACTTCGTTCCACAACGGGATACGTTCCCCTGCAAGGACTCTCCCCGTATCGGGATGCCGGGTCACTTCAACGAATCCATCCCCGGGGCTCTCCCGTTGCGCCTTCAGCATGGTTCCGGTACGATGGTCCAGATCCACGATGAGGTTGCCCGTCCCCCCGTGAACATGATTGTCGATCCAATTGGAACCCACCACCGACCTGAAAAACGCAGCCAGCACGACAGGCTCTCCGGAACGCATGATGCATGTGATGACACGGACGGTCTGCAGCCCCGGACCGCCGCTCAGAACGGCGAGGTCCTCGTGATTGAAGATGCGCTCCTGTATGACGTGCGACGAATTCGGATCAGCGCGCAGCGCCCCGACCAGAGCTGCAGGAGTCCATCCCTCTCCTTCCCCGTCGACCAGCACATCCCCCTGCCGGCGGAACACCCGGACGCCCTTGCCGTACGACGACCTCCCCGGCTTCGTGACAACATCGGAGGGACACTCCCGAAGGAAGAAGTCCGCCCATGCGTCTTCAGAATCCAGTACTCGTCCGGAGAAGGACCAACCGCCCCTCTCGCGATCGAACACACCCAGGAGCCGCGGCACCGGCAGGCCCGATGCCTTCGCAAAACGATAGAACATCCCTTTGTCCGACAGCACCCACTCCCACGGTCTGGGATTCAATCCGGCCTGCACTCTGTACATCTCCGTCTTGCTCGAGAGCTTGTCGAATGTCTCGACGCGAGAGGCGGGATTGAGGAGGCCGAGCCCCAGAGCTTCTCTGGGGAAGTACCTCCGCTGAAGCGCGAGGGTGTATCGATGAACGATGGCCGGGATATCCCATCGGTAGGCCATCGCCGCCCGGAGCAGAACGCCGGGCGTCTGCGCCACCGCGGCCGCCTGTCGCCGAAGGCGCTGTGTCACCGCAACTGTTCCATGCGAGACAGGAGAGCTCCTGTCCGGCCGGCGTGCGTCGGAGGATCATACCAGATATTCCCCTCCAGCAGCCGAACGCCCGAAGGTGTGACGGCAACGTCCCACCCGACCGTGCGCACCGGAGCGAAGACGCCTGCAGCCCTCATCGCCAGATCCAGCACGGCCGTCCAGTGAGGGATGGGAGTCCCGGTGAACACCGCGCCGGTGTCCGGGTGACGTTCGATCTTCACGTGGCCGCCGTGTGCGGCATCCCCGCCGGAGCAGAATTCGATGACCCCTCGCTCGATGTCGATCTCGGCCACGAGATTCCCCAGCAATCCGTGCCTGTTGTTCGAGACGATATTGTCGCCGACGATGACCTTCAGATTCGACGTCAGAACTCTCGGCACACCGATCCTGTCTATCTGCGTGATGACGCGGACGGAAAGGACTCCGCGGCCGCCGCTCATCATCGCAAGTCCGGGGTGGTTCGAAAGGCGCTCCTGAAAGACGAAGGATGAGTAGCTCGGGTGGGATTCAAGAGACGTCAGGAATTCGCGGACGGACTGTCGGTTTCCATCGTGATCGACCAGGCCCGAGCCGTCGCTCATCATGATGCGGATGCCGTCGCCGTACACCGACCGCGCCGGCTTTACGACGAACTCGGACGGGAAGCGGCTCAGGAACAGGTCCGCCCATCGCTCTTGCGTGTCAATCGGGAGACCTATCGGACTCCACCCCGCCTGCCCCTTGAACCACAGTCCGAGCAGTTCCGGGACGGGAAGTCCGTGCAGCAGCGAATACCTGTAGAATATCCCCTTGTCGGCCAGAAGCCACTCCCACTCGTTCGGGTTGAGGGCTTTCTGCAGGCGGGCCATCTCGCTCCGGCTTGCGTACTTTGAGAACACTTCGAGTGGCTCGTCCGGATCCAGAAGCCCTGTCGCGTACGCCTCTCCCGGCTCGTACCGGTGCTTCATTGCGAGGGCAAAGCGGCGAGCCACGGAAGGCAGGCGATAGCCGGAGGCACGGGAAGCCTTCCACAAGACAGCGGGCGCCACGCGCGCGGCTTTCATCGCACGGCGGAAACGTGTCGGCAGCATAAACCGAAGACCTCGGTCGATTATTGGGGAACCTGGTCCATCTACACCAACAAGAAAGCACACCGACCGAGAAATCCCTGTGCGTGCAATCACAATGAACACACATCGTTCCTCACTTCGCCGACCAGCGAAAGCGCGTCCGGATTGATGGCTCGCACCCGCAGGGAGCACAGCACCCCGGGCCACGGTCCTCAACAAAAACGCCCCGTCCTGCCAACTGGCGGGACGGGGCGCGCTGCCGGCTCGCGAATCGAGGGGCTTACTTGACCATCATCAACTTCATCGACTGATTCCCCCGGGGGGAGGAAAGCACAAACACGTACATACCCGACGCCAGGGCAACCCCCTGATCATTTCTGCCGTCCCACACGTACGACGCCCGGCCGGTCCCGGCCATCGCCATCGGGTCAAACGTGCGAACCACCTGCCCCAGGGTATTGAACATCCTCACCGCCACCTGGTCGGGAGAGACGTCGCGCGGCAGCTTCACACGTATCGTCGTGCTCGCATTGAACGGATTCGGATATGCATCGACGCTCACATCCGACACCGTGTCTGCGTCGGCGGTCTCTTCGACGGCCGTCCCACCCGATTCATCCTCGCATGTAAGGCACGCGGGAATCGTGTCGTTCGGCTCAAGCGAGAGGAACGCAGTGTGGTACGAAAGCACGCGCGTCTTCAGGCTCAGTTCGATAATCTGTTTTGTGAGCTGATTCGTCTGCGGCTCTCCCTCCATCTGGGCGATCCACTGCCCAGCCCAGGACTGCGCAACGCTCGAATCCCCGACGATAGCGTCAGCGGCGTCCACCCTGAATACCCTGTTCACCGGACGCCCCTCGACCAGGGCGGAAAACTCCGCGATAAACGGAAACGTACCGTAGTACTTCCCGACCTGGTGAATCGGCGAATCCCAGTTCACCGTGGCTTCCGTAACTCCGCCGATCGTGTAGCGCGACGTGCAGAACCCGTTCTCCAGACGCGTCTGCACGTCGAAGGCCCCTGGCGCGCCGCGGAGATACGGCACGATAGCGTTCAACTGCGACGGAAAGTCGCCGGTCATCCAGTCCTGTGTCGTGGAATATCCGCCCCCGCTCACGCGCGTCAAGTTCTCCCACAAGTAGGTATTGTTATAGAAATACCGGTCGTCGATATACAGGACTTTGTAGTAGCGGATGGCGAAGTCCACAATGTGGATCGGCACCATGGGCTCCAGTGCCGTCTTTGCTTCGTTGATCAACGGGTTCGCAAGCCGGTAGTCGCAATAGTCTGTCGACGAGGAGAGGAGGAGGATGGACCCACTCCCCCGCTCGTGGACGAACTCAATTCCATCCATCAACAGGTCGCGTATCGCGCTGCGGGGGTAGATGCTGTCGGGGCGAACCACAGCGAACGCCGAGTCGATCCCGTCGGCACTCGCACCGAACCAGCCGGGCGAGGCACGCACGATGCCTGAGGGAGACCTGAAGAGGATGTTGAAGGAGTCCGCCTCGACGAAATGGTTCAACAGCATATCCTTCACGTTCTGGAGGAACGTGGGCTTGTCCATCGGCGCCGAGAGCTCGTCGTAATCGAAGAGGAAAGCGATGCGACGCGAAAGCTCCTCCCCTAGCACCTGGTACGGCAGGAATGCCATCTGGTAGTACCCTTCACCCTCGCGCTCGTAGCGGACCAGGTACAACTCCCGCTGGACCGCGAAGTCCATCCCGAGCGTCATGGACGTCCGCGTCTGTTGCGAGGGTCCCGGGATCTCCGTCTGCAGCAGGGGCCCCGCGACGCTGTCGTACACCGCGACGAAGGGCTTCTCGGGATACTCCAGCAGCCGCGGGAGCTTGAAGGCGGGGTCGGGAATCACCCTCACCCGGAATGTCGGGGGACCTGAACTGGAAGCCTGCAAGAGGTGTGCCGGCAAAGGGACGGTGACGGAGCGCGCCCCCCAGGTCATGGGGACGACATAGCTGAGCATGATCCGGCGCGAGCCGTTTCCGAGAAGCGGGTAGATCTTCACGTCGTAGTAGTCCCCGCCCTCCTTCAGGACGAGGCATGGGTCCCTGCGCCGTTTCACGATGTTCTCGTAGATCGACGAGGCCGTCCAGCGGTCGAGGATCAGGGCTTTCATGATATCCTCCTCGACCCACAGCCACATGTCCGTCAGCGACGCCGCGGGATTGAGCGTGAAGTCGAACCGCACCTCGACGCTGTCATCTGCGGACGAGAACGCCCCGCGCGGCGAGAACCGCAGGTAGAGATCGCACTGCATGTGCGTCCCTTTGGGCTTCAGGACGATCGTCGCATCCTCGATCGTACCGGTGCCATATCTCCAGGTCTGCTGGGGATGCTGCACCATCAACCACGCGTACTGGGCGGATGTGATCTGCGTGAACCACAGGAGAAGAATCGTGAGATACAAGCAATGTCGCATAGGCACCTCCGTGAGGTGAGCGGTAGATTTCGAGTCCTGGAGGAATGCTGAGAGAGAACAGTCGGACAGCGAAGTTTCGAGGATGGGCCGGACACAAGCGTAACAAGCCGGCCGCCGCGTCCGTTGAAATGTACCCCCGTACCCAGCCAAAGTCAACTAGGTCCGCTCTGCATTGAGCCGGTTCCGGTGTCGTGCCGGTGGCACTCCTGCGGCGCAGTTCAAGGATATTGCTGGAACGGCCCTAGATGATCCTGACGCGGATCGAGTGAGGCACCTGCTGAAGCTCCGAGAAGAGGGCGTCACGATACTCGGCATCCATGTCGGCAATCGCGTACCCGATCAGCTCATTCGTGCGGAGGGCCTGCGAGACGACGTTCACATTGTTGTTGCCAAGGATCCCGTTGATGCGCGACAGCACGCCGGGTACGTTCTGGTGAACGTGAAGCAGCCGCTTCGTGGAAGCGTCTTCGGGCGGGGGAAGGTTGATGCGAGGGAAATTCACGCTGGTGAACGTGTTGCCGGTCGTGACGTAGTCGAGCATCTTTTGCGACACGAACGAGGCGATATTCTCCTGAGCTTCCTCGGTGCTCCCGCCGATATGGGGAGTTAAGAGAACGTTCGGCATGCCCTGCAGGGGAGACTCGAAGGGATTCGAGGCGCTCTGCGGCTCGTCCGGGAAGACGTCGATCGCCGCCCCTCCAATTTTGCCCGAGCGAAGCGCGTCGGCGAGCGCCTCAAGGTCTACCACGTGGCCTCGACTCAGATTCAGGAAAAGCACGCCATCCTTCATCAGCGCAAACTCGGGCCGGCCGATCAGGTTGGCGTTCGCAGGGCTGCCGTCCACATGGATCGTGACGATGTCAACAGTCGCGAGGAGCTGCTCAAGGGACTGAACGCGCGTCGCGTTCCCGATCGTCAGCTTGTCGACGATATCGTGATAGTAGACGTCCATGCCCATGGCTTCCGCCATAGTCGAGATCTGGGAGCCGATGTTCCCGAAACCGATGATCCCGAGCTTCTTCCCCCGCACCTCCCGGGCGTTTTCGGTCGATTTGTCCCAAACGCCCTGATGGGCGCGGCTTACCTTGTCATACAGCCGCCGCAGCAGCACAATGATTTCGGCGATGACCAGTTCCGCGACGCTCCGCGTGTTGCTGAACGGGGCGTTGAATACGGCCACCCCTTTCAACGAGGCAGCCTCGAGGTCCACCTGGTTCGTCCCGATGCAGAACGCCCCCACCGCGAGAAGATCCGGGGCACGCTCGAGAATGTCTCCGGTCACCAGGGTCCGCGAGCGGATGCCCAGCACTGAGACACCCTCGAGGGCTCGAAAAAGATCGCCGGGCGCGGGGCTTCCCGGCAGGATCCGGACTTTGAAACCCGCCCGTGTCAAAACATTCAGCGCATTGGGATGTATGTTTTCGGTAAGAAGGGCTTTCATAATCGCAACGCAGGCAATGTTGGGCTTGTTACACTCGTGAACTGTAGTATATCCTACCCCGGACAAAAGAGCAACCGATACATTGCCCTGAGCTGGACCCCCTTTGTTGGCGGTACGTCCCGTGTGCCGGGGCCATGCCAGATCGATGGAAGCGGCTTGAGTGACCCGTCCGGCAGGCAACGCCTGCACCGGGGCCGAATTCAAACCGTCACCCATGTGGCGGCCAGGGAGTTTCGCGTTTCGAGGCTTGACATCCGCGAAGCGCTTCTGTACCTTCATCGCTAGACGATTGAAGGTGAGGGGCATTATGCGTCAACGCATGGATATCGCTCGCCCCCTGCACGGACCATCCAAGGCCACGCACCGCGCAAGGGATATCGTCGCTCCACTGAACACCCTCCTGTTGTGTCTCGCACTCCTCGGTGGTTGTGCACAACACGAGGAGTCGCAGACCTCCGCCATTCACCGCGATCATGAAGCCATCAGCCGGCTCCTCGACGCCGCGCTACTGAGCGAAAACCCCCGCCGCGAGTTCCAGGATGCTCTCCCCCGAGTGCGCGCATTTGCTACCGTGGACAGCGCCTGGACTGATGGCAACACTTTCTTTGTCGTCTACAAAGAAGGAGGACTTGTAAGCTGGACCGCCCCACCCGGGCGGAACGTCCGATGAATATCAGAACGTGAGGAAACACATCATGCGAAGGCTACAATGGAGTGCTGTCATCCTCTGCCTGGTGTTGGTGATGTTCGCCTGTTCGAAAGATGACGAGCCGACCACCCCCGACACCACACCCACCACTTCCACGCTTACGGATCAGCAGAAGGCGCAGATCTCACAGGCCTACAGAACCATTGGATCATCGGCCGACATCGCGCTCCTCTCGCCCAATCCGCACGCTGCTCTGCAATCCAGCCTTGCGGGCTATCAGAGCGACCCGGCCGTGGAGGCGGCCTGGCTCACTGACAACGCGATGTTTGTGAACTTCAAGAATGGCGGTACCGTCTGCTGGAATATCCGTTCAAGCCTTGTCGTGCCACCGTACGACGGCCCGACGGAGCGCGAGCTCGAATCCGGGAATTGCCTTCTGAAGCCTTCGGAGCTGATCGGGAACACCAAGGCCGTCCTCATCAATACTCAATTTGGCGACGAAGGCAGACAGTACAACCGCGACCTCGTTGACTACCTTTCCCAGAAGTTCCAGGAACGGGGATTCGCGGTCACCACAAAAAACGGCGCCGCTGCGGACGTGGCGTTCTTTAAAACCGGTCTCAAGGAGTTCGGCACGATCTTCGCCATCGCCCACGGGGCGTACGACGGGACGAACACGTGGCACACGACTGGCGAAGAGATGAATCTGGACACCCTGATGGCCAGGTACCCCAAGCCCTGGCAGTCCAAGCAGCTGGCAATCGGCGGCGTCACGGAGAAGCGCGGAGGCGTCGACAAGGTGATCAACCAGGTCATGTTCTCTCAACGCTTCATCGATTCCATGTATGCCGCTGGAACCACCTTCCCTCGGTCCATGATCTATCTTGTCGCCTGCCAGGGATTGAAGGATGCGGGCAGACAGGTCGCGCAGTCGTTCTATAACAGAGGGGCGCGCGGGATTATCGGATGGGACGAGACCAATTGCCTCGGGCAGTCGACCGGGAAGCAGCTGTTCACAACGCTCCTGTGCGGTGCCAATATTCGGGATGCCGTGCTCTCGCTTCCCGCAGAAGCGCGCAATGACAAGTGCGAAGTTCCGGCCGGGGCGAACCTGGTCTACTGGCCCGCAAGCGCGGATACGCTCAGGCTCGTCGACTCCGCGAATGCAACATACCTCGTTACCTCGCCGAAGAAGGATTCGACATACACAGACAGGAACCTTACCCTGTCAGGGTCCCTGCTGAATGCCGATACCCTCACGACCGGCATCGTCGAGGTGAACGGCGTCGCCACCAGAATGACTATCCTGAACGATTTCAAATCGTTCTCCCAGCCCATCGTCATTGACAGCGGGGCGAACTACATCCATCTCACGGCAACCGGCAGGCTAACGAACGGCCGCTGCGCCTATGCCGACACCGTGTTCCAGGTCAAGGGGAATTTTGCCCCCCTCTCTCTCTGGACCGAACTCCGCTGGAACACAAGCGGTACCGATGTGGACTTCCACCTGCTGCCGCCCGGCGCGAGCTTCCCGGGATCGTTCTGGACTTCCACAGACTGCTACTACAGCAACAGAGCGACGTCCTGGGGAGGCTATCTGGACGTGGACAATGTGGTAGGTTACGGCCCGGAGCACATCACGGTGCCGGCCGTCAGCGACACGGGCACGTACAGGCTCTTCATCCATTACTACAGCGACCATACGAGCGGCACGACGGCGACGACGGCGTTCGTGTCAGTCTCGGTGCGCGGGGGAGCGATCCAGAGTTTCGGCCCGTATGCGCTGCTGAATGACGCAAGCATAGCGGGCGATATCTACGAAGTGTGCACCATCCACTTCCCCGACGGCGTGGTCACGCCGGTCAACGCCCTGCGGGCTGCGGGGATCATTGCGAAGCCGGTGCGGGAGCCGGCCTACAAACGGCGGTAGCACGCGGCTGCAACGGACTGCGTGAAAACACTCAGGGGCCGTCTCTCAGACATGGGGGACGGCCCCTTTGCCCTTTCAAGCCATTGTGCGGGAAACGCGGATCCCCGCAGGCGCTCAGAATGCGAAGTCCACGGCCACCGCAACGAAGTGCTCTTTCAGCTTCGTCTTGTCGCCCGATTGCCGGTACGTGTACTCCGCGTGCAGCCCGACGTTGACCGCAGACCAGTCTCCCAGATAGTACCGCACGAGAGCCGAGTACGCGCTGACCTTCCGCTCTGCATCGTAGGACGGGGGGCTTACCCAGTTGTACAGAAGCGTCACGACCATCCGGTCGTTCATGAGCCCCAACCAGTTGAGCTCTGCAAACCCTCCGGTGAACTCATAGTCCTTCAGGGAATCGAGGCTGTTGAACTTCTTGTTGTCCCGCCCGGCCATGAACAGCACTCCGAGGTTGAGACTCTCGTAGTTGAAGCTTCCATCCGCCCCGATCCTGTAAAACGGCTGGTTGTCGGAGCCGTTTGTCTCCCCGACCGGCGAAGGCGTGGCTCCGGCGAGGCTGACCGGCTGCCACCCGTAGTAGCCGAACACGCCAACCCTCTGCCCTGCCGTTTGCCCGTCACCCTTGCCGAAGGTCTGAAACGCGTTCACATAGACATCCTTGGCGCTGTTGTTGTCGGGATTCCCGCCGGTGCCGTTCACCACACCGGCACCGTATTTGAATCCCATGGGAAAGTGCCCTGTGGCTTCGACGCCGATCTGATTGTCGTCGAAGATGAAGCTGTTATTGGGAGTCTCGAAGGTGTAGATCTCGTACGGCGTAAAGAGGGTATACTTGCGCTTGGAGCTGAACGGGTGGTACGCGGGCTCGTAGCGCCCGACCCGAACGTTGAGCGCATTCTCGACAAGATTGCTGAAAACGATGTTGACCGCCTCAAGCCCTCCGAGCTGCGAGGGGTTGGCTCCGTTGTTCGGTCCGTTGAAATCCGCCGCCGGTTCATCGATGCGCGGCGTGTAGATCAGCAGAAACGAGACGTTCTTGTGAAACACGCCGGCAGCGAGGAGATCCAGCCCGTACAGGTTGAAGCCGTTGCTCGATCGATCCTCGACCTTGTAGTAAGAGAATCCCGCCGAGGTGCGCAGCGCAATGGGCGGGCCCGATTCGAACACGGTCTTCTCCCCTCCCTGCTGGCCCGGGATCTGGTAACCGTTGTCCCTGTACCGCTGTCCGAAATCATTCAGCCTCGTGAAGCCCGCGTGACACATGTTGCAGTTGAAGCCGTACTTCCTGGCGAACGCGGGAATGGCGTGCGCCGATGTCGGGAACATCGAGAAAGCGAGGAGCCCGACCGTAAGCATGACAAGCGTGCGTTTCATGGCGTCGTCTCCTCACTTGGGAAAGCCTGATGGGGGAATGGGTTTCACGTCGGCAACTTCGGGATTCAGACTCACCATCGCCCGCTTCATGAACGCGACCAGCGCGGCCTTCTCCGCCGTCGACAGGGACAGCGGCACGATCAACGGATCGATGTCGGGATCGTCCGTATCGCCGCCCCTGTTGTAAAACTCCACGATGCTCTCAAGGCTCTTCTCGGAGCCGTCCCGCAGGTATGGGGCACGCAGCGCAGCGTCTCTCACCGTCGGGGTCTTGAACGCCCCCTTGTCCCGCGGATCCTTGGTGATTTCATACCGCCCGAGGTCCGGCTTTGCCGGGTCCTGCTGCTTCACGCCGATGTTGTGAAATCGTCCGTCGGTGAAGTTCCCGCCCCAATGGCATGCAGTGCAGTGCCCCTTGCCATTGAAGATCTCGAGTCCCCACTTCTCCTCCTGGGTCAGAGCATCTTCGCTCCCCCGCACATAGCGATCGAATGGGGAATCCGAGGTGACCACGGTCCGTTCAAACGCCGCGATTGCTTCCGCGACACGATCGACGGTGATGGGGCCCGGGCCGAACACCGTCGCAAATTCCTGTACATATCCCGGGATGAAATCAACGGTTCGAAGCATTGCATCATGCGTGTTCCCCATCTCGATCGGGTTCTGAATCGGACCCTTGGCCTGCTCCTCCAGGCTGGGCGCCCGTCCATCCCAGAACTGGAGCGGGAGATATGCGGCGTTGGAGACCGGCGGCGCCCTGCGCCCTCCCATCTGTCCGGCAATGCCCTTGCTTGTGGGACCTGCATCAGACCACCCCATGGCGGGATCGTGGCAGGTTGCACAACTGATGGTGTTGTCCTTGGACAAGCGTGTGTCGAAGTACAACTGTTTACCAAGCTGGATCTTGAGCGTGCCCTGCGGATTGCCCGGAGGGACCGGGACGGCGGGCAACGGACCCACCTTCTCAGGTCCCAGGATGTGAATGTTGAGTGTCGTCGCGGGCTTCGCCGGATTGTCGCCGGCAACAGTAACCGTCGCAACGAACACAAGAAGGAGAAGTGTCAGAATCATCTTCCTACCCATAGGGAATTCCTCCATCGTGTGTGGGACATGGAAACCGACGCGGTTAGAGAGAACAGAGGGTCGCTCCAGGGCATACGGCCGGAGCGAGGCTGTAGAACGATCAGGCTGAATGAGTAAGAACGGAAGGAGCGCTCATCAAGAGAGACCGGCGTTCCACCGTCGCTCTTGCTGTGGGATAGACTGACAGGCGATAGGATATTACAAAGAGGTCTTCACATAGTCAAAGCGTATGTATGGCCCGGTTCTACTGAACGACGACCTCGTCCGCGAACAGCCAAGCCTTCGTGCCCGCGTCAACGCGAAGTGAGGCCCGAAGCACCGTTCAAGACTGGCGCACATTACCCCTGCTCTTGCTGCATACATTCTTTTGTGGTATCCTATCTTGATCTTTCCAGATTCGAATCATCTTCTCCCCCAATTCGCTGTCGCTCGCAGGCCGGGGGAAGTTCATGGCCCCGGGGACGCTGCAGGTCAGCGTCATGAACCTCGAATGCTCGTCTGCTTTTCATCGACCGACAGCATTTCCCCAGCCAGACGCCATCATCGCGAGTGTACGATGAGCCCGAACATGTTCAAAACGATCTTCGCCTGCATGGCAGGTTCAATCCTGTTGTGCGGCCTTTCCTCCTGCACGTCGTCAGAGACGTCCACGCATGAGGCCCCGAGCAGTCAGCCGCGAAGGCAGCACGATTTGGATTCCGGCTGGATCTGTATGAATGTGCGGGATGTGCATGCGACGGGCGAGGAGCTTTCAAAGCCTTCCCTCCCGCTATCGGGCTGGTCCCCCGCCACAGTGCCGGGCACGGTTCTGACCACGCTCGTGAACAACAAGCTGGCCCCGGATCCTTTCTACGGCATGAACAACAGGCGGATCCCTGACATCTATGAGACAGGACGGGACAGGTATACCTACTGGTTCGTGAAAGACTTTCGAGAGGGGCCGCCTCACGGAAAGAGCCAGGTCTGGCTGCGCTTTCGGGGGGTGAACTATGGCTGCGACATCTACCTGAACGGCCGGCGGTTGAACGAGAAGACGCACTACGGGATGTTCCTTCGTCAAGCGTACAACATCACATCTGCCCTCTCGGGCAACGGAAACAACAGGCTCGCAGTTCTCGTGTATCCCCCCGATCCGGTGGGGAAGGCGAACGGCGGTCAGGGCGGCGACGGCACGATCGGGCGGAATGTGTCCAGCCAGTACGTTGCCGGATGGGATTGGATTCAGTCCATCCCCGACCGGAACACGGGAATCTGGGACAACGTGACCATCGAGACGACGAATACCATCAGCGTGAACAACCCGTACGTGGTCACTCTCGTACCGGGGAAGAGATACCCCGGCCAACCGCAGGCCCCTGCGATCCTCCGCGTGAGCGCGGAAGTCGAGAACCCGACCGGCGAGAGGGTCCGGGGAACTTTGCAGTACGTGCTGGATGGGGCGACAGTCCGGAAGGAGGTCCAACTGGAGCCCTTCTCGACAGCGCACGTGGAACTCCCTGACCACACGGTGAGGAATCCCAGGTTGTGGTGGCCGAACGGGTATGGCCCGCAAGACCTGACGACAGTGCTGATTCAGTTCGAAGGGATCGAAGGAACGCTCATGGATGAGCGGTCCGTCACCACCGGCATCCGCGACATTCAAACACGATGGAATCCGGACACACGAAGCCGCGAGGTACTTGTCAATGGCCAGCACCTCTTCGTGAAGGGCGGGAACTGGATCGTCTCGGATGCCATGCTCCGCCTCTCGCCGGAGCGATACGACGCAGAGATCCGGTTTCATCGCGACATGAACCTCAACCTGATCCGGATCTGGGGAGGCGGCATCACCGAACGACCCGAATTCTATGAGGCGTGCGACAGGTACGGCCTGCTGGTGATGCAGGACTTCTGGATCTCAGGCGACTGTAACGGCAAATGGCTGGATCCGAAGAAATCAGAAGACCAGTGGACACGGCGCAGGTATCCCGACGACCATGCGCTGTTCCTCCGTTCCGTGGCCGATCAGGTGAAGATGATCCGCAACCACCCTTCCCTCGCCTTCTACTGCGGTGGGAACGAGATCTCGCCCCCCGAGGACATCCTGGCGGCCATGCAGGATTCCCTGCTTCCGGCGCTCGACAGCAGCCGCTACTTCTTTACGTATTCTAACGCGGACAGCATGTCGTACAATTTCATTGGAGGAAACGGCGACGGCCCGTACGGCCTCCGGCAGAATCGTCACTTCTGGGAACACCGTTCGTTTCCCTTCAACTCGGAGATCGGATCGGTCGGCATGGGAGACCGCGAATCGCTCGAACGCTTCATCCCACCCGAGAATATGGTGATGCCGGATGAGGGCTCCAGGAAGATCGACTCGCTCTGGAGATTCCACAAGTATCAATGGTACGGGAAAAGCATCGAGGCGTACGGAAAGCCCGGCGACGTGAAAGATTTCGCTGACAGGGCGCAGCTGGTGAACTACGACCAGTACAGGGCTCTGATGGAAGGGCACCTGGCGCACATGTGGGAGTGGTACACCGGGGTCATCATCTGGAAGACCCAGAACCCATGGACGGCGATGCGCGGGCAGATGTACGACTACTACCTCGATCCAAACGCGGGCCTCTACGGACTGCATCACGCCAACGAGCCGCTGCACGTCATGTGCAGCCCTGCAGACGGGATGTTGTGGGTGGTAAACAACAGCTTCCGCCCACAACGCGACCTGATGGTGCAGGCACGGATCTTCGATATAGCAGGGAACGATTCTCTGATCTTTCAATGGTTCGTGGAGATAGGCCCCTCCTCCGTCCAGAAGATCGACACGATCATGAACCCCTTGAAGTTGGCCTTTGCCCGCGAGGGTGGATTCTTGAGTCTTCGGCTGCTCGACGTGTCCCGGAACGTGCTCAGCCAGAACCTCTACTGGTATCCGGATTCCACGGAGGCGTACAGCGGCATCCGGCAGATGCCCGCAGCACAGGTGTACGTGGTCGCCAGACGAGTGGGCGAAGGACGGATCGAGGTGAACATCGAAAACCCCGCAGGGGGGCCGCTGGCATTCTTCCTGCGGATGTCGCTGGTCAATGGCGAGTCAAAGAAGAGGATCCTGCCGGTCTTCTATCGTGACAACTACGTATCCATCCTGCCCGGGGAGAGACAGACATTCACGATTGAGCATCCACCCGGCGTAAGCTCCGCAGGCGCGCTTGTGTCGGTCAGCGGATGGAATGTCGGCGAGCAGTATGTGAGAATTGAATGACTGCCCGTCCTGGTCCAGTCGGTGTTCAGGAAAGCTATCCGTCGCGTGCCCGTTCTGGATCATTGATGTCGCATCCGTCACGACGCCGCCTTGTGAGTACGAGAAGCCTGCGACGATAATGTTTAGACCGACCGGGACTCTGGCGTAAGCCCTGGGATCAAGATCCTGCGCGGGCGAATCCTGCCAACGAACCAATCCTGCCATCCTCTCCGACGTCCAATAAGCCGCGGGCCGGACACCCTCGCCCGGCCCGACTGCATACTGCACCTCCACGATGTTTGATGCCTACTGCCTGAGCATTGCTCTCTGCGCTTCCTTTGCCAGGTCCAGGTACTGGGCCTTCTCAACGGTGACTCCAACACCGAGGATGGTTCCACCTTTGAACTCTCCAGGGGATGCGTACTCCTGGGTAACTGCGTCTCCGCTGTCGAAGCCGACACAGAGACCGTCGCCCGAAAGCGTGAATTTGCCCGCCTGGGTCTTCATCGGACCCTCGGCAACAACCTTGTCGTTGACGTAAAGCATCGTCCTGCCAAGTGACTCGCCGTATTTGCCTGCGACGTCTCTGATGAACTCCATTCCGAGCGTGTACTTGCCGGGTTTGAGCACCGGTGAGACGAAGTGCTGCTCCGGCTTTATGCCGAGGAAGTTGTACACATAGTGGAATTTCCGGTCCTTGAGGAACAGCGAGTGACCTCCAAAGCGAGAACCCTGGGCGAAGATGACGCCGGAGGCATCTGCGTCGGTAATCTCGACGTTGGCCAGAATCTTGTATGAACGGCCCCGCACGCTGACAGCCACACCTTCCGGAACCGATGAAGTCCCCGGATAGTAAATGTACCGCTCCCGCGGTGACTCTGCGGCGGGCCGTTCGATGCCGAGCACCTCTACTGCCGAGCGATCGTCAAGCGGCAAGACCTTGTTCTTCTCTGCCTCTTCAAACCAGGCCTTTATCAGCGCCTCCAGTTTCTCGGGATGTTCCTTTGCAAGGTTCTTGGACTCAGCACGGTCAACATCGACGTGGTACAATTCCCATGCATCCTTGTCAAAGTGGCCCTTGCTGGTCAGCGGGGCGTGAAGAGCCGAGGCCTTCCAGCCGTCCTCCCAGATCCCCCTGGTGCCAAGCATGGCATAGTACTGGCGGCGCTTCTGCGTCGGGCCATTGGGGTCCGCTTCAAAGGTGTAGCGCATCGAAACGCCGGAGAGCGGATACTGCTGGACGCCGCGATACACTCTCGGCATCTCCAGACCACAGATCTCGAGAATAGTCGGAACAATGTCTGTGGCGTGGTGATACTGGTTGCGGATCGCTCCCCGAGCTTTGATCCCCTTCGGCCATGAAATCACCAGGGGATCGCATGTCCCTCCGGAGTACTGGGAATATCGCTTGAACATCTGGAACGGTGTCGAAAAGGCAACCGCCCACCCTGTTGGATAATGGTTGTACGTGTCGGTTGAACCGAGCACGTCGATGTACTTCATGTTCTCCGACAGCTCATCGGGGTAGCCATTGAAGAACTTATTCTCATTCACAGAACCGCTGGGACTCCCCTCCCCGGACGCGCCGTTATCCGCACAATAGAACACGACGGTGTTCTCCACCTGCCCGGATTTTTCCAGATAGTCGATGATGCGACCGATCTGTGCGTCTGTATATTCTGAGAATCCGGCGTAGACCTCGGCCATGTGTGCGAACAACTTCTTCTCGTCGGCACTGAGAGAATTCCACGGACGGACCATGTCCGCTGCGTTTGCGACAGAATCGGGCAACGGATTGATCGGAGTGAGTTGTGTTCCCTTCGGCAGGATCCCTTTCTCTATCATGCGCGGCAGGAGCCACTCACGGTATGCCTCATATCCATCGTCGAACTTACCTTTGTATTTCGCAATGTATTCCTTCGGAGCATGGTGGGGGGCGTGGTTGGCACCCGGATTGAACCACATGAACCACGGTTTCGAGGGATTGCTGGCTTTCTGGTTGCGGATCATCTGGATCGCCTTGTCCGCCAGGTCTTTGGAGAGATGATAACCCTTCTCCGGGCCATATGGCTGCTCGATGAACCGATTGTCCTCCACGAGATCAGGATACCACTGGTTTGTCTCGCCGCCAAGGAAGCCGTAGAAGCGATCGAAGCCCTGTTGGAGCGGCCACTGCTTTCGGCTTCCGCCCGGTGCGACATCCTGCTCGGGAACGTTGTGGTCCTTACCGAGCCAGAACGTCCCCCAGCCGCCGTCCTGGAGAACCTGCGCGACCGTGGCGCATTGCGCTGGGAGTTGCCCGCTTGCGCCGGGGAACCCGTTCGCCCCTTCTGTTATTGAGGCCATGCCGTTGAGGTGATGGTTGCGGCCTGTCAGAAGGGCGGAACGGGTTGGCGAACTAAGTGCCGCCGTATGCCATTGCGTATAGACTAACCCCTGGTCGGCCAGTTTCTGAAGTGTCGGCATGTTGATCCTGCCACCATACGGCGACCATGCACCAAGGCCGGTATCATCGAACAGGACGAGCAGTATGTTCGGTGCACCTTCGGGGGCTCGCTTCGGGGTGTATGGGGTCCAATCCGGAACCGATTCGCGGACATCGAGAGCGATTTTCCCATTGAACTGCGGGGAGGTATCGGCCGGCGTGTCGGCCGTCTTGCCGCACCCTACAATACACCCGGTCAATGCGCCAATGGCAAGGATCGGGTCAAGAGTTGCTCTACTTCTTGTCAACACGAGGGTTCTCCCTATGATGGATTGGTGGAAAGGAGCCTAGCCTGTCCGGCGACCCAGAGTGTTGACTGACAGTCACAATGGCACTCGACTTTGTTGATCATAGCATTCATCCCATCGTCGGAGCCCGGGGCTGACCCAGCAACACCTGGTGGTCGTAAATTCTGCCTATCTTACACACCAGATAGTGGTAGGTCAATCCATCGAAGGGATGATAGTGGGTTTAGCCCTTGGTTAGGGGACAGCGAACGTCAAACCACCCCGAAATAGGAAATAATCCCTGACCTAACAAAACGCAAAAGCGGGGAGCCGAGAACCGGCCGATGCAGAGTCTTGCAACTTCTATGATCCCTTTTCTACAACGAGGATCCGGTTGTGCACGGCCTGCATGATGTTCGATGCCGGAAGGCCGTTTTCGAGCAATACGGTCATAGCGTGGAGATACTTGCGGATATGAAGGAAGAACTTCTTGTACCCGGCGCACATGTAGTGCAGCCCGGGTTCACCATAGGGTGATCGGATGAACCGATGCTTCGGGCAGCCTCCCCAGCAGGCATTCAGCACCTCACACTCCAGGCAGTACCGGGTGAGCGTCCGCTCCTTGTGCGGTCCGAACCCCGAGGCCACCGATCGATTGACCATCTGCCCTAAATTCCCCTCCAGCACGTTCCCCAACCGGTATTCGGGATAGACATAGTGATCGCACGCGAAGACATCACCGTCATGCTCCATTGCCACGGCGCGACCGCACTGCCTGGAGAAGATGCAGACCGGGGACGAATTCCCGATCCAGGCATTGAGGGCCCACTCGAAGTTCATCACGAAGATCTCTCCTACATCCTTCTTCACCCACTCCTCGTATATCGCGATCAGAAACTCTCCATACTTCTTCGGTTCGACAGTCCAAGGTGTCACAAAGGTGTTGGTCTCTTCCCCGTCAAGTCTCGCGGGTGGTGCCAGCCACAGTCCCTGTTCTATCGTCTTGTTGTCAGGCATCCGTTCGATGATCGGGGTGAACTGGATGAACTTGATCCCCTCCCTCTTGAAGAAGTTGTAGACTTCAAGCGGCCGGTAGGCCGTCTCACGGGCCACGCAGGCAAGAATATTGTATTCTACACCGTGTTTCTGGAGAAGTCTCAGGCCCTGCATCACTGCATCGAACGTGGGTCGCCCGACATGGTCCTTCCGGTACAGATCGTGGATCTCTCCTGGCCCATCAAGGCTGAGGCCAACAAAGAAACCGTGCTGCCTGAAGAACTCGCACCACTCATCCGTCAACCGCATACCGTTGGTTTGGAGGGAATTCCTGATTTCCTTCCGCCCCAGGAACGGCTTCTGCAATTCGACGACCTTGCGGAAGAAGTCCATGCCCAGAAGGGTCGGCTCTCCACCGTGCCAGACAAACTCGACAACGGGCGTCGGCTGGGACTCCACGTACTGCGAAATGTACGCGGCCAGGACGTCGTCCGGCATCCGCATATCCTCGCCCTTCTCGAACAGTGCGTGCTTTTCGAGGTAGAAGCAGTAGTCGCACTTGATGTTGCAGGCCGGTCCTATGGGCTTTGCCAGCACATGCATCCCCTGCGGAAGAGGAAAAGCTGGAACGCCTGCGTTTGATTTTTCAGGATTCAAAGACGACGGTCCTTTCTACAGCAGCCGGCCCTGGTCGTACTGCTGCCAGAACTGCCCTGGCGGCATCCGGGTGCCCAGAGTCGTCCCCAATTCAGTCAGTGTCTTCATGTTCCGGATCGATTCCAGACCAGCACTGATGGCCTTCGGCGAGAATATCAATCGGGTGAGCCTGAGACCTTTGAGCGGAGTCAGATCCCTCACCCGTGTCCCTCCGATATGCAATCGCTGAAGGCTCGACATCTCCGAGAGGGGACGGAGATCCGATACACCTGTCCCTTCGAGCGTGAGGCTCACTATGGGGCACTTCGCGAGCGGAGAGATGTCCGTGACGGGCGTATTGTTGAGCCAGAGCATCTGTACTGGATTTCCCTTTAGCGGACGAAGGTCCTTTACGCGTGTCCCGACGAGCATCAGCTCTTTGAGTGGCATCCCTGCGAGCGGCTTCAAATCCGAAATTGCGGTATTGCTCAGATAGAGTTTTTCGAGCTTCATGCCCGCGAGAGGGGTTAGGTCAGTGACATGTGTATCTTCCAGCCCGAGCACCATCAGGGGCATTCCCTTAAGAGGCGCAAGATCAGAGACCTGCAGGCCTTTCAGGTCAAGGGCTCCAAACGGGATCCCCTGGAGAGGGGCAAGATCACTTACACCGCCGCCGCTCAAATCTCCGACGAGCCCCAGAGCCGGATCGACGGCAAACTGGGCTTGATTCCGATATCCCGGATTCTTCGCGCGAAGCCGCGCGTGTACCAGCTCCGGGTTGTTGACGACCTGCGCAGGCGTCAGGACCGGAGATTTTGCTGGCAGGACCTGCCCTACGAAAAGCAGAGCTTCGGCCTCAGCCTGCTCCTTGACCGGGATCGATGCAATGAGGCACAGCAGCGCGAAGCGTGAACTCATCAAGGTGAACTCTTGCTTTGCCATGTCCTACACGAGACTCTTGTTGTCCTGGATTTGGAAGTTGTGTCGATCCCGGTTGTGTCACCGCCACTCCTCTACCCACAATTCCTGATCCGGATTTTGGAGAGGTTATGCTTCAGAAGGCGAAGCGTGACGCGTGGCGTAGCCATGAATATCCCTCCGGTGCTCTACGCTATGCTGAGAGAATGGCACACTTCTGACACGCGCCAGGATTCTGAAGAATGAACCTGTTGGTGGGCATCAACTTGCGGGAGTTTTGCGGAGAGCGAGGGATTCGAACCCCCAAGCCCTTGCGGGCGCCGGTTTTCAAGACCGGTGCAATAGCCGTTCTGCCAGCTCTCCGTGAGGAAACTATTCTATTTTCGCCAACTCTGCTGCCAACCGAATCCCACAACTCCCCGCAAAGAGTGGAGAGGAGTGCAGAGTTTAGTCCAGACCTCGGCCCTAATGCAGAGGCGTCGTACGCACCGTGTGGGAGCTGCCAGGGCTTATCCAAACCGTGCACGGCGCGCCCGGCGATATTCATCGAAGAGGTCTCTGGCAGTCACACGGCATCCAAAGATACGGTGTGACACACTCGAAATCAACGGCTTCTGCGCCTACCGTCCCGACTCTCCGCAGTCCCGTCGGGTGCCGCCCGACACCCGTTCTTCCCATCATCTCCCTCCCCGCCCGTGATCCACCTGCAATGCACTGCGCCAGCTTGGAGGCGGAAGAACTGCATGCCGAGGCGAAGTAGATCGGTAGCCTCTGAGCCCAGACACCCCCAGCTATCGGTACAGGCTACCAACTTGATGATTACGATGATACTGAAATAGCGTCAACTCCACGTTGCGAACGGGGGCTTCCAATCGCAACGCGTGATGCCGTAGTATATTCAGGTACTTATGCCAGTGCGCAAAAGTGAAACCAAGCCCCCGTTGGTTGTTTTGAACAGATCCGAGGGCATATAGAAGCTGCCACACCCTGATGTCAATCACACCGTACCTCTTGGGGTCCGTCAATGTCAGAATGGCCGAAGCCATCGGGACGTTCACGCCTTTGAGAGTTCCCAGGAGTTCCAAACGCTTTCGCTCACTCCTTGTCTCGAAGACTCGCCGAGTTGTCTCCTCAACCCGCTTGCCGGAATTCTGCTCGCACCGCCGAATTGCACGAGGACTTTTCCAATAGCATATGTCCAGAAATTCGCCCCTTGAAAGTTCCTTGTTCGATTTTGCATGCCGCAGCCGCTTGATGATCTTGGCGGTAGGCGAGTCCTCCTCTGCAAGCTGAATGTGATCGAGGAGTTCCTTGAGTGTCTCGTACTTTGGTGCTCGAAGTCCCATTGGTCATGTGGCGCTTGTCATAGGTGAATGCCATTCCCCGCAAGCCGTTACCGGACCAACACGATCTTCTTGCTCTGAACGAAATCCCCAGCTTGGAGACGATAGAGATAAATACCGCTGGCCAGAGAAGACGCATCGAATTGGACTTGGTGGTAACCTGCCTCCTGCTCTCCTTGAACAAGCGTTGCTATCTGCTGCCCAAGAGTGTTGAAGACCGTGAGCGTTACGTGCGATCGGCTCGGGAGGCCGTAGCGGATGATCGTCGATGGGTTGAATGGGTTGGGGTAGTTCTGCGACAAAGAATAGGCCGCAGGGACACTCCCGCTCTCAGAGGCAATTCCTGTGGTGATGAGCCTCTGCGCAAATGTGAAATTGTACCCCAGTTCGAAAATATAGTAGTTGCCTGCGCTGTCAGTAAACGGTGGCGCAAAACCGCCACCACCCTGGGAGTAGAATCCAATATTCGCGACGGTCCAGTAGGGATCGACCCAGGTGTAGTGCCATACCGAAGTCAGATTTCCTTGACCATCAAAGGTGTACGTGTAGCGTTCGGAATTCACCCATTGGTCGGTCGACAAGACTTCGTACAACTCCGAGAGTCTGTTTCCATTTGCATCATAGGTGAATGTCCACCGTTCACCGCCTACCCTCTGACCGTTTAACGTGGACTCGCGCAGAAACAGAGTTTGATTTCCGTTCGAGTCATAGGTACAGATTCCGGTCAAGGCAACCACCCATTGACCGTTCGACCATCCTTCGAATATATAGGAAGTCTCGTTCCCATTCGCATCATAGGTGTAGCTGTCGCGCGAACTATTCACCCATTGACCGCCCTCCCAGGACTCCGACAACGACGAGAGCATGTTCCTGCTTGCATCATAGGTGTACGTGGAGCGGACCAAATTCTGCAATTGACCGCTCAACCCATGTTGGTACACGGCGGAGAGTCTGTTCCCCTCTCCATCATAGGTGTACGTGTTGCCAACATTATCCACCCATTGACCGTTCGCCCAGTACGCGTACACCTCGGAGAGGTTGTTCCCGCTCGCATCATAGGTGAAGATTCCGCGGCCGTCATTCACCCATTGGCCGTTCGACCAAGATTCGTACACATAGGACGTCCGTTTCCCGTTGGCATCATAGACGAAGGTCCCGCGCTGGCGATTCTCCCATTGACCGCCCGACCACGATTCCGTCAACTCGGAGAGCATGTTCCCCTGTGCGTCATAGGTCAGCGTGCGTCGAAAAGAATTTGCCCATTCACCGTTCGACCATGCTTCGGTCAATTCGGAAGTCGGTTTCCCGCTTGCTCCAATCGTGTTGGTCTGGCGCAGGGTATCCATCCAGAGGTCGCCTCTCAACTTCTGAGTCAGATCGACCGTCATCTGAGCGCTGGCATTGAACGAATACAGATGCCGTGTCGTGTCCGCGGGGAGGGGCGGAAAAATGAAGGTACTGCCCAGACTCCGAACCACTGCGGTGTCGATGACGTAGATGTCAGATTGTGGGGACGAAAACGCACGGGCGGGCGATCTGTGCCGAGGTGATGCTGGCTGAAGATCGGGAGAGGTCCTTCCGGGGACCTTCGTGTCGATAGCGGGAAGATATAAATCGTGCCTGTTCCCTGAGACGTTTGTGAGAACCGATTGGGCTGAAGCGCAATCCCCAACCAGAACGATCGCAAGCCCAAAATAGATAAACCGTGTCTTCATCCTTCCCTCCCTTGAACCACCTCGTGGAATGAAACCACTGACCCACCCATGCTCATTGAGATTTGCCCGCGGCAATACGGGCCCCGCTAATCGGGCCGCCCAGCAACGCACTGATGAGACATAGGTGGAATGCGCCGGCTGTCAAGGGCACCAGACCGAGCACCACCAGGATGATGCCTGAAGTCCCGGGGAGTTGGGCGTAGCCCCAGCCGATGATACCGAGACCAACGACAATTCGTGCGATGCGACCGGTGGCAGTGTTTATGAATTGGGCGAAACCTGATCGGGCAAAGGATTCAGCCAGGCTCATTGTGATCTCTCTAGATAGTGTTGAAGTGTTGAAGATCCTTTTGCAGCTCCCTTAATGTGACGAACTTGCTCAATCGACCCACCCCCATACGCGAACAGGGGAGAGGGTCACATACTATCCGCTCTTGTCACGAATTGATATTTACTACTACGCTCCCTCCGTCCCTCTGGATCGGGTGCTACGACAGATGCCGACCGCCGGAGTCGGGGCAGTGCCGAAGTCCGGTCACTTCAACAGGACGAATGTCTTCGATTGGACGAAATCTCCCGCTCCGCCCCTGGAGTCCCGCGGCGAGACGGAGTCCGAACCGCGGACTTGCAGGCGGTAGACGTACACACCGCTCGCGAGGTTCGACCCGTCGAACGTGACCTCGTGAACTCCCGCATCTCCCCGCTCGTTCACCAGCACCGACACCTCGCGTCCAAGCAGGTCGTAGGCACTCAACCTCACCATCGAAGACGTGGGTAACTCATACGTGATCGTCGTGCTCGGGTTGAACGGGTTGGGGTAGTTCTGTTCAAGCCTGAACTGAGTCGGCAGATCCGCGGGCGGTGACCTGATGGATGTCACCATTTCCGACAGCGGCCTGCTCCACACGCCTGTCCCGTCAGTCCCTGCAAAGAGATTCGTGCCGTCCATGTCCAGGGAATAGACGGCATCGCTCGTCAATCCTGAGCTCACCGTCGTCCAGCTTGTTCCGTTGTTCGTGGATACAAAGACGCCTGCACCAACAGTCCCCGCGAAGACATTCATTCCGGAAACCGCCAGGGCGCGGACGGAAACGCCCGGCAACCCCGAACTGACCGAAGTCCAGGATGCGCCGTTGTCGGTGGAAAGGAAGACGCCGCCGACCTGAGCCCCGGCAAAGAGATTCGTGCCGGAGACGGCAAGAGCCCACACTGCGGGGCCCGTCAGCCCATTGCTCGCCTTTGTCCAGTCTCCTCCGCTATTGGTGGAGATGTACACCCCATCGCCGGTCCCGGCAAAAAGATTGGGGCCGCGCACCGCAAAGGAGCTGACGCCCCTAGCCGGACCCGAGGGCAGGCCGGAATTGACCGGAGTCCAGCTTGCGCCGCTGTCACTGGAAAAAAAGACGCCGTCGCCATAGGTCCCTGCAAAAAGATCCGTCCCGTCCACGACGAGAGAAGAAACGTCCGAGCTCGTCAGGCCGTTATTGGCCGAGCTCCAGTCCGCGCCGTTGTTTGTGGACAGAAAACATCCGCCATGCATTCCGGCAAAGACAGTGTTGCCCATCAGAGCAAGCGAAAACACGGACTCATCATTCGACAACCCCGTCGCAGTCCAGTTTGCGCCGTTGTCTGTGGAGAGAAAAACGTCGTCATAGGTCCCCGCAAAGAGATTTGTGCCGGACCGAGCGAGACAGAGAACGGAAGAGCCTGTCAGGCCCACGCTCGCCGGCGACCAGGTTGTGCTGTTGTCTGTGGAACGGAAGACGCCCCCTTTAACAGTCCCCGCAAAATGACTGCCGCCGGAGAATGCAAGAGCTGAAATTTCGGGAACATCTGTCAGCCCGGTGGCTGCCGCCGTCCAGGTCGCACCGTTGTCTGTAGAAAGGAAGACGCCGCCGTCATGAAACCCGGCAAGGAGACTCGTTCCGCTCGCAGCGAGGGAAGACACCTCAAAGTTTCTGCTCTCCGGAGGAAAGATGCTTGTCCAGGTGGTTCCGCTGTCCGCGGAACTCGCACAGCCGCCAGACCAGGTTCCGACAAAGACATTCGTCTCGTCTGCCGCCAGGGAAGTGACCTCGAAGAAGCTGCTATACACTGATGTCCAGACCAGGCCTTTGTCGGTCGAACGGAAGACGCTCCCGGCAACAGCAAAGAGGGTTGTGCCCGAGACGGCAAGGGAAGACACATGGAGGTTTGCCGACAATCCAGCGTTGACCGCAAACCAAACTCCCCCGTTGTTTGTGGAACGAAACACACCCACAGAAGTGCCAGCGAAGAGATCCGTGCCGCTGAAGGCGAGACCATAGACATCGCTGGAGGTCAGGCCTGAATCAGCCGAAGTCCAGCTTCCCCCGTTGTCCGTGGAGAGCAAGACGCCGCTGCCAGCTGTCCCCACGAAGAGATGCGTCCCGCTGGCAGCGAGAGCGTAGACATCCCTGGCCGTCACGCCTAAATCCGTTTCATTCCAGGTTGAGCCGTTGTTCGCAGAATGGAAAATGTGACCACCTATCCCCGCGTAGAGATTCGTGCCTGCAACGGCAAATGCATGGACGGTACCCCCGTAGGGACCGTTCGTGTGGGTCCATTGGGCCAAAGCGAATGGGGAACGCACAAGGATGATGAGCGCGAAAATACTAGACCGAATGGTCATCCTTCCCTCCTTTGAAGGTTGGCGGGGTGCGCAACCACTGACGGGAGGGAGGATTGGGTGGGTCGACGGGTAGAACGAAAGAACAGGAACGCTCGGCGCCGCACTGACTCCTGCATCTAGTCAGATCGAACGTACAGATGCCGCCAACGTACCCCATTGGTTGACGAATGTCAACTGAATTCGTGACACCAGGGGGAAATCGGTTGAGGAGGTGTGGAAACGAGGACTTCGAGCTCATTTTGGGTTGTTCCGGGCAACCGTCCCTCTGAACAGAAGCCTCATTCCCAGCGTCACGGGGAAGCACTTTTGGCCACCCACGCGGGAGGCCAACTCAACACGGGGGTCTTCCTACGTTGCCGGCAGGCCGCCGGACAGTTGTTTCTTGCCAGAAACAGGCCACTCAAATGCCAGTCTTCAGGAGAACAACCTTCGGATGTGTCCGCCCAGGATGGCCTGGATGGAGTTCGCCCAGATATCGTCAGTTGAGTGGCACTTCGATACGTACAACGACCGCGTTTTGGGTCCGGGGTCGTATGCTTCAACCCACCCCATGGCATCGAAGCTCTGGTCGCCTATCGCATAGAAAATGCCGTTGATGACGTTTCCGGCGAGTTGGTAACGCGGCGTCTTCATGGGTGACTCGGTCGACCACGTATTCGTCGCGGGGTTGTATGAATCCATCTCAGCAACTCCATACGCGCTATTATCCCACCCGCCGACAACGTACATGAGCTACAACAGGTGTGCTCCGCCGATGTCCACAACGTCGGCGCCGTGCCCCGTTTGAATAGGTCAGGTGGCGGTCGTATCTTTGTTGTCATCACTGCCGAAAGCCACATATGCAGATGACGCAACGCGAGCGGGTCCGGGCCGCCCTTCGATTTGAGTCGCCGGACCGAGTCCCCCGCGATCTCTGGACACTCCCCTGGGCGGAGCGGCAATTTCCGGACGACCTGGCAGAGATTCGCAGGAGGTTCCCCCCTGACATCGTCACCGCACCGTCACCGATGCTTCGGTCTCCAAGGGTCTCGGGTGATTGGTACACGCCCGGGACGTATACCGACGAGTGGGGATGCCGGTTCCAAAACATTCAGGCGGGGGCGGTCGGGGAGGTAAGAGATCCGGTCCTGACCGACATTGCCCGGTGGCGTGACGTCGCTCCTCCCTACGAGACCTTCCCGGCGAATCGGCGGAAGGCCATCGAAGAAGTGAATGGCTTCTGCCGGAACACCGATGCATTCGTTCTGGCAGAGGCGTGTCCCCGACCGTGGGAGCGGTATCAGTTCATCCGCGGGTCGGCGAATGCCATGATGGACATCGCGACGATGGAAGATGGGGTCTCAGAGCTGCTTGACGTGATCCAGAAGTACTACATGAAAGAGTTGGAGTTCTGGACTGCCACCGAGGTAGATGCAGTGAAGTTCATGGACGACTGGGGTGCGCAGGATCAGCTCCTCATCTCTCCGGCGCTTTGGCGGAAGGTGTTCAAGCCGCTCTACCGCGAGTACGTAAGGATCGCGCACGCGCGCGGGAAGTTCATCTTCATGCACTCCGACGGGCACATCGAGCAGATACTTCCGGACCTCGCCGAGATCGGCATCGATGCCGTGAATTCCCAGCTCTTCTGCATGGACCTCGAGCGGATTGCCGGAAGCGTGAAAGGGAAGCTCACATTCTGGGGAGAGATCGACCGGCAGCACGTGCTCACTGCAACAGATCCGGATGAAGGCCGCCGGGCGGTGCGCGAGGTGGCGCGTCATCTCTACGACCCGCGGGGCGGGATCATCGCCCAGCTCGAGTTTGGCCTTGCAGCCAATCCTCAGGTGGTGACCGCCGTGTACGACGAGTGGGACAGGATCAGCGCGGAGTATAGGGGAAGAGGTCCTTCTTGAGCAGGTAGTTCCTGAGCGCTTCGGCCGTTGCCGGCGATACCGGTTCGACGAGCCCGCCGATGGAGGCAGTCTCCTCCGGCGTGATCACTGCACGGGAAGCGACCTCCACGCGGACGTCCGGCCGCTCAACGCGACGCTTCGCACCCGGAGGAAAGAGAACCTCCCCCATCCGCGCGTTCGGATCCACGATCACCGCATCGCTCACCCCCTTCTGCCGGAACGATTCTTCGAAGAATCCTTTGCTGTAGCCGTAATGGGTGCAGCAGAGGCCAGCATAGACCTTTCCTGTTTGCCCCGGCGCCCGGGTGAGCGCCTGCGTTACGAAATCATTGATGGCGGTACGCACCTCTTCCCCGCCGGCCGCTTCCTCGATCTTTCCTGCAAGCCCCGAACAGGCCTGAGTGACGAGACGGGACGGATCTATCCCCTTCTCGACGAGCAGGCGCTTGTGCGTCCCCATACCGATCGTTGTTTCCGTCCCGAAGATGATCCCTGTCGCGCCCGGGTCCGCACTTAATCGATCGTACAGCATCTCCACGCCGGTCTCCACGATCCCGAGAACGGGAATGGGGCTCTCCCTGACGAACCGGGTCTGGGGGATGAGGACCGAGAGCGTATTGCACGCCACGAGAATGGCGTCCGGGGAATACCAGCGGGCCATCCCATTCAGTGCCGCATCGAAGACCTCCACCTTCTCCGCGGTGGTGACCATCTTGTTGTACCCCCGGTTTGATTCAGGCAGGGCGTTGGCGAAGACCAGCCGCGCCTTCCGGTATACTCCTGTCTCTCTCACGCGACGATCGATATCGGCGCAGACGGAGAGACCGCCCAGCCCTGAATCGGTAATGAGAATGGTAATGGAGTCCTTCTCCGCAAGGCGCTCGATGCGCGACCTGGTGGAGTCCTGCGCACGGGATTCGGAGAGTGCGGCATTCATCATGACACACAAAACGATAATGGCCGGAAGACGCATGAGGCCCTCAGCAATTGTGGAACTCTACTTGCAGACATCGTCCGTGATCAGGCCGTTGACAATTACCGTGCAGGCGTGGCTTGTATACTCCAGCGGATCCCCGTCGAAAACCACCACGTCAGCGTCCTTGCCGGGTTCGAGAGATCCGACCCGCTTGTCGGCACCGATGATCTTCGCCGCATCGATGGTGATGGCAGCCAGTGCGTCATCCCGACCGAGACCATTCGCAGCGGCTACTGCCGCTTCAAACAAAACGACCCGAGTCTTCGGCACGTAGTCCTCGAACCCGCTCTGAATCGCGAAGCGGATGCCGGCATTCTTCAGCACCGATGCCGTCTCCATCGAGAGGCTCTTCATATCACCGTACGCGCGCCCCATGGTCGGATGCAGGACCACCGGAACGCCGGCTTTCCTGATCTCCTCGAGCACGAGCGGAGCCTCGGCGGCACCATCGAGAACCATCGAGAACTCGAACTCCTCACGCAGCCGGAGGGCAGTTATAATCGAAGCTGCTGTCTGGACCGTGAAGAGAACCTTGACCTCACCGCGCAGCACCCGGCCGAGCATCTCCATCCGCAGGTCCGGCGCAGGACGCTTGTCAGGATCCTTTGCCGATTTCCGCTTCGCGTAGTCGCGCGCCTTGATGAGCTCGCTCCTGATCATCGCGACCGCCTTTGCGCTGGTGCCCGGCGTGGAGAAGTTGTCCATGACGGATTCGCCAAGGGTGAACGCCACCATTCCGGTCCCGTCAACGAGCGCCTCTTCGACCGTCCCGCCGACCGTTTTCACGACGATAGTAGTCCCGCTCGCAAGGGCTCCCGGCGCGTGTCCCGTGTGGAGCGTCGTGATGCCAAAGCTTCGCAGGTACGCAACCAGCGGATCCCTCGGGTTGTAGGCGTCGATCGCCCGCAGTTCCGGCTGGATAGGCTCCGAGCGCTCGAGCTGCATCTGGTCGTGGCGGATATTGAAGATGCCTGAGAGCCCGACAACCGTATGGGGATCCACAAGCCCGGGGGTGACGAACTTCCCGGCCACAACCTTGTATCCCTGGGGGACCACAACCGAGGAGGCACTTCCTACCGCTTCGATGCGCCCGCCCTTGATGAGGACCACACCGTTAGCCAGGGGCTTCCCTGCCATCGTATAGACCGTGTCTCCCTTCACTGCAATCTGACCGGACGCGGTCGAGCAGGGCATCATGATCACGCCCGTGGAGATGGTCGCGAGGAGAACGCCCGCCAACCTGACGCGGGGACTCGAGGACATACGGGAACGTTTCCTGGTCATTGGCCGCCCCCTTCGCACTCGTCGCCGGTCATGGACTGGCGGAAGACGCCGTACCCCCCTACCGCGAATTTCTTGTCCTCGGGATTCGACCTGTCAAACACTTTCGTCCCCTCCACCCAGGTCTGCTCGATATGGGTGTACACACTGAACGGATCACCCGAGAGGATGGCAAAATCCGCATCCTTCCCCGGCTTCAGCGACCCGACCCTGCCGTCGAGGTCGAGCATCTTCGCCCCCGCAAGCGTGAGGCCTTCCAGCGCTTTCTCGCGTGACATGCCGGCGCGCACCGCCAGGGCCGCAGAGCGTATGAAGAGGCGGGAGTCGGTGATCCCATCGTCCGTATGAAAGGCGACGACGGCGCCCGCCTTCTCGAGCTCGGCCCCATTGTCAAACCGCAGGTCGACGGTCTCCAGTTTCCCGCCCGGCGAGTCGATCACGATGATCGAACAGGGGACTTTGGCTTCGGCAATCTCCCGCGCGACTTTCCATGCCTCGGTGACATGGTGAAGCACCATCCGGAACCCGAACTCCTGGGAGAGCCGGATGGCCGTCATGATGTCGTCCGCGCGATGCGTATGGAACTGGACGATGCGCTTTCCCTCCAGAATCTGAACCAGCGACTCCATCTCGAGGTCGCGCTTCGGCAGCTTCGTCGAGTCTCCTTTCGCGGCCTCCATTTTGGACTTGTAGTCCTGGGCGCGGAGGAAGAGTTGCCGCACCAGCGCGGCCGATTTCGCACGTGTCCCGGGGAACGGACGCTCCCCGATGGAGTTTGTGCCGTTTGCCATCTTCATGCCCCCGCAGATCCCATTCGTGGCGTCGCTGCAGAAGAGCATGTCGTCGATGGTTCTCGCCGGCCGCATCTTGAGGTACGCGGTCTGCCCGCTCATCAGGTGACCGGAGCCCGGCATCACGTTGACGGTGGTGATCCCACCGGCGGTCACTTTCTTGAACGTATCGTTGCGAACATCGATAGCGTCGAGGATTCGGACATCAGGGTGCAACGGAGACGAGCGGTCGCCGCCCGACCCCCCACCCACGTGCGAATGCGTGTCCACGAGGCCCGGAAGGATCACCTTGCCTGTCGCATCAACCGTCAGCGCATCGGCGGGAATGGCGAACGAACCCTCAGCGCCGAGGCGTACGATTTTCCCGTGCTGAAAGAGGATCATGCCTCCCTGGATGGGAGCGCCCTCAATCGGGTAGATCGTGGCACCCCGGAGGAGGTGAGGACGGTCCTGCGCCGGCGCGAGTGCGCCGGCCGTCCACAGCACAAGACAGAAATGCAGCAGTCGTGATGGTCTCTTCATGCATCCTCGCGTTCTAAAAACCAAGAAGGATCAAAATACCAAAGTTCCCAAGGCGGAGCAAGCATCTGGCACGATTTGATCTTGCGGCCCGGGCCGCGTATATTCGGCCGCATCTTCACGCCCAATATCCTACCTCTACGAAGGCCCGGATATGCGCACAGCCATCCTCCTGCTGATCACCCTTGCGCTCCCATTCGTTGTCGAAGCACAGCCGTCGATGAGAACGATCACCGAGGAATACCCGGACCGGTTCTCCACGGAGATATCATACCCCCGCTTCTGCGGCCAGACTCCGGTCGCACAAGCAGCCGACAAAGCGATCGGAGAGAGGTGAAGGCGCTGACCGAACAGCAACTCAACAGGTTCCAGGTATACCCCGGTTTCGAATGGACAATAGCCCTTGCCGAACATAGTGCGAAAACCCGCCGGCGGCCGCCGCAGAGACCCTCTCCCGACCCCGGCTGCGTGATTCGCAAAAGTGGGATTCGGCGTGTAATATCTTCAAGGGCGCAGCAGGTGTTTGACAGAAAAAGAATAAATCCTCTATTTTGCGTCAGAATCGATAGTTTTCTTCAGATGAAATCTCCTTAATGGAGAACCGTTTTGTAAGTTGGTGTGTTATATTGGTACCATGAAGAAGTTAGTTTCAAACATATGTCGGCAGTGCGCAAAAGACTTCCAGGGAAGCTCGAGCCTGCGCTATTGCCCCAATTGCAGAAAGAAAGAGGCTCGCTACAAAGCGCAGCGCGAGAAATGGCGCCGCAGCCTCCCGTACTACCTGAAGACCGACATCTAAGTCGGTTCTGTTCTCTAGGTTCGGATTCTTGTCTGTAATGAATGTGCCCCGCTCGTCGCCTTCGGCGATGAGCCGGGGCTTCTTTTTTTGCCGGGTTAGCCGAATTGGGCGATTACTACCCCCAGGATCGCCAGCGCCCCGCCAAGCACGAACTGCATCGTGACGCCCTGACCCAGCAGCACGACGGCCAGGACCGTCGTCAGGATCGGCTGAAGATTGGCAAACAGGGCGACCTTCCCCGCTTCCACCCTCGCCAGCGCATAATACCACAGAAGGTACGCAACCACGGAGGTAATCACTCCGAGATACAGGATCTGCGCCCACGTCCAGACACCAAGAGCACTGTAGTCGAATCGGAGCGCCGGCAGGATTCCGACCGGCAGGAACATCAGCGTACCGGTCAGGAGCGTGATCGCACTCGCGTCGAGCGGGCCGTACTGCATGATGAGCCTCTTCCCCAGGACGGTGTACAACCCCCAGGCAAGCACGGCGACATAGATGATCAGGTTGCCGTGCACGTACTCGATGCTCGCATCCACTCCCCGCTCGAGGATGACGATCGCAACGCCGGCGAACCCCAGCGCAACCCCGATGAGCTTCCTTCGCGTGAGCCGCTCGCCGAGCAGCCCGCGTGAAAACAGGACGACGAGGATCGGAGTGGTCGCATAGAGGAGCGCCGCATTGGAGGGCGTCGTGGATCGGATCCCGAACAAGAAAAGGAACTGGTTCAGCGGAATAGCCAGAAACGCGAGGAGCAGAACGAGCGGCCAGTCCTCACGCCGGATGCGCGGGAATCTTCCGCGGACAAGGAGCAACAGTGAGAATGCCGACGCGGCAATCAACGATCGAACGAGCGTCAGCGTGAATGGCTCGACATCCCGCGCCGCGACCTTCGCCACGAGATGCGTGCCGCTCGCGAAGAGCGACTGCACGAGGAGCACCAGATATACTGACGAATCGGGACTGCGATCAAGCGAGCCCTTCATCCCGCGCAGAGCGTTCCTCAACGACCCTCCGCAAGCACCCGTTCATACACGGCTTTCGTCTGCGATGCGACGTGCGACCAGAGATAGCGTGTGCGGATTCGGTCACGGAGCTGGCTGCCCCGCGGCCGCGCGAGCGCCATGCGTATGCCGTCCCTGATCGCCACCACGGAATTCGGATCGACGTAGATGGCGTCATCCCCGAAGTACTCTGTGGTCCCTCCGTGCGGCGTGATCACGACCTTTGCACCCGCAAGTCCCGCCTCGAGGGCTGCGATCCCCGGGGTCTCGAACAGCGATGGCAGCACAAACGTGTCACACGCGGCATATGCCGATGCAAGCATCGGAGAATCGTTCGGCAGCCCGTCGATCAATGTGATGTGGGGATGCCGGTTTGCCTCCCGCACGCAGGCTTCACCATATGCGCCGGCGATGATGCGCCCGATGATCACAGCCGGCCTGTCGATCTCTGCCAGCGCCCGGATGAGGTTCAGGACATTCTTCCGGCCGTGACCGATGTGCCCGACGTTCAGAACAAAATCCCGGACGCCGTACCGTCCCGTGAACAACGTCGGGTCCGCCTCCACAAATCGCTCATCCACCCCGTTCGGCACGACTGTGATCTTCGTGGAAGGGATGCGCAGCCCATCGCGTACGAGGCCCGCCTCGGCCTGCGAGTTCGGGACCACATGGCGCGCCCACCCGCACGTGTCGGCGAGCATGCTGTAGTCCGACCAGAGCCCCGGCCAGACACGCTGCATCATGCGGGTCGCGCGCAGCCCCCTGGAGACAAACGATGACCCGTGAGTGCTGAACATGATCGGCGAGACCACCGTTTTCACCCCGAGGACGTGCAATTCCCGCGCAAGATGGTACGTCCCGAGCCCGGCGCCGAAAATGTGGACGAGGTCCTGATCCGCCGCCTGGAACTCCTCCCATTGCGGGAGCAATCGAATGTCGACCCCCTCCCGCTTGAGATACTCCGCTGTCCTGTGCAGCTGCGTCGCAGGCCCGCCCTTGATTATCGACAGCGCCTGGTACGATGCCATCGTCACTTTCATCGGCCACCCCGCCATTCAAGAAACTTCTGCCCGAGGAATTCACGAAGATCCCACTCACGACTGCGGAGGACGTCCCGGGGGACCTCCGGAGGTTCGAGGGGACGGCCCTCAATGGCAGTGAGAATAATTTCGTCCGAAGGACGGACCAGCGCTTGACGCCCGTCGGCCGTCACGACGGATAGCCAGACAGCCCCCTCCCTGCCACCGGTGAGCCGCTTGCGGCCATCCGGCGCCGGATTGCCGCCATCGGCCTCCGGTCGCCCGGGTTCGACCATCAGGCTGCCACGTTCGCTCCGGACAGCCATTCTGGAGGCTGTCCTCTTCCTCCACCAACCGGCAAACTCACCCATCGTCATCGCAGGCACGGCTGCGTCCCGTGCCGCTTGGAACAGCTCCCGCATCACTCCCCATTCGCGGTGGGAAGGATGGTGATAGAAGAACATCGGGTCGCCGGTGCACATACGCTGCCGCACGGCGGAAACGAAGTACTTCGCCATAGCGCCTGAGGGACATCCCGCACGGCGCAGAATCCCAACCGAGACCGGATGAATCGGCACCTGAAGTGTCCTGTATTCCCCGGCTGGCGTCACCGGGGCGCCGGGGAGCGTGTCGTATGCCCACGAAAATTCCGATGAATAGGCAAACCCCATCTCGTCGATCACATTGCCGAGGAAGAGATCCCAGTACCCGTATGGCGCCGCGAACCCGACAGGCTGGTGCCCGGCGGCGCGCATCGTTGAAAGCGCCCTCTCGATGTTCGCGCGGTTCTCGGATTCGGTTTTGAAGATCCGGTGCTCGTCGCAGTGCACGCCGATCTCGTGCCCGGCGAACTCATGATAGCGACGGAGCATTGCTCCCTGAGTCTTCACATCGAGAAACCAGCTCGCGGGAAGGCGATATTCGTCCAGAAGGGCGTACAGGGAATCGATGTCCTGCCGCCCTGCACCGTCTGTGTCGATCCGGAAGATGAACGTGTTTGGATGTCCGTCCGGATAGTACCAGGCGTGAACATACGGGAATCCACGCGCGCGATGGAGGTAGATCAAGGCGTCTCGCACCAACCGGCGCACGCCCCCTTTCCCCACGAGGGACACCCGCTCCCACGGAAGGCGTTCGCGGCTGATGTGAAAATTCCTGAACCCGGCACGGACATCGGTCAGCGCCTCCGCAGGATCAAACGGCAGCACCACAGCCACTCCGCCCTTCCACTCTCCCGCAAACACGGCAAACGCGTTGCGGGATGTCCGCAAGACATTCGCTTCCCGGGGCACGAGCGCATCCATCTCCAGGTCGATCACTCCGGCCGACGAGAACGCGTCCGCCGCGAGGATGTACCGGAGGCGTTCCTCGCGGCTCTCCATCAGCCCGGAGAGTGCAGAGGCCGAACCAAGCACGGCTCCGCCATTTGCGAGATAGGCCCCGATTGCCTGCACATCGGCTGGGCCGGTCCGGGACGGAGCGACAAGGACGCTAAAGCCGCCGCCCGAGATTTCCTCGGCAGACTTCAGTTCGACCCAGTCCAGCCCCTCCTGCGCCGTGAACTGGCGCCAGACGGGGGATGGTCGCAGGAGCCCGGCCTTGATGTTCATCCGGCAACCTCGCGGAGCAGCTGAAGGTCGTCAGGGGTGAAGCCTCTCATAACGACAAGGACGATGGCGTACGCAACAAGCCCGGCAACGATGGCAAGTGGGATGGAGAACCACGACAGCGCCCCGGTCAGCACGGCCATAAGAAGTATGGCTGCCAGCAGCGGTAGAAAGTCCTTTCCGTTTTCCGTCAAGAGCGTGGAGCGGAGCAGGTACGCGAACATCACTGTCATGAGCGTCTCGCCGACGCTCACCGCCGCTGCGGTACCTTCGATACCCGCCATGGGCGTCACAGCCAGGGCAACAGCAACCGTCACGAGCGATCCGACCAGCATGACATTGAAATAGAGCCGTTCACGATGCGCGACAATGAAGGCGGAAACGAAAACAGAATTTACCAGCGTCGTCACAAGATAGACAAGAAGGATCCTGAACGGCACGATCGCACCTTCGAATCCTTCGCCAAACACCAAACTCATGAGTAGCGGGGCAAGCGTCCACCCCACGACAGCAATGGGAGCGGCGACAAGCACAATGATCTTAAGACCCAGGCGGACAATGCGTGCCCGGTCGGATTCTTCGCCTGACCGGGACAGCGCCGGGAGGAACAACGTCGCGAAGACGCGATCCATGATGAGCGCGAGCATGATCAGCTTTGTGGCGGCGTTCATCTGTCCGGCATCGTGCGTCGAGAGCATGGCCCCGGCCACAAGAATCGGGAACGCCGTGGCGGTCTGTGCCAGTAGCGACGACAGGGCGAGCGGAAGGCTGCTGTCCAGCAAACGACGCCAGGCAGGCGGATCCCAGGCAAGCGCAAACCTTCCCCGCGGACGATAGGCGAGATACGAGAAGATCGACGCTCCCACCGTTCCGGCCACGAATGCAGCAGCCGCCAGAGCTGCATCCCCCGGTCCCCTCACGAGAACCAGCGCAGCGACCAGGAACACAAGGGCATTGATGATCTTCTGCGAGGAGAGAACCACGAACTCTTCTTTCCCCTGAAAGTACCAGTCAAACGAGAACGCCATCGGCACGATGGCGGCGGTGGAGACGATCAGCGTCGCAGCGATCGTCCAATCACTATTCCAGAGAATCATCGCGACGGCTGCAACGATGAGCAGCGCGGGGGCGAGGAACAGGCGAAACGAAATGACCGTTGACACGAGATATCCCTCGTCCCCCGTCTTCGCCGCAATATCGCGCGTTCCCGTGATGTGGATTCCCGGACTGGCGACCAGGAACAGATATCCGGCGATGGCGAGCCCCATGCCCAGCAGTCCAAACCCATCGGATCCGAGGACGCGGCCAAGATACGCTGTCGTGGCGAAGCCGATCAGGCGGACTCCCGCGTCAGCTGCGCCGACGGCTGCGACGTTTTTCAGCAGCTTCTTCATGTACCTTTCCCGCCCCCGGTGTGAAGGAGCTCCTCGACGACGCCGACCAGTTCCGTCTCGCGTCTGCTCACCGGGAACTCCGTGAGGATGTGCGCGCGCGCCCGATGGCGCGCTTCCTCAGGAGCGTCAAGAGCCTGCTGAAGCGCCCTTATCAGTGCCGGGACGTCTCCGTACGGAACCAGGAATCCCGCATCGCCGATCGCCGTCGGGATGCCCCCCGCAACGGTCCCCACGGGAACGCATCCGCACAACATCGCCTCGCACAGGGCGTTCGGCAGCCCCTCCGTGAAGGATGGTTGGGTGTAGACTTTGGATTCCTGGAGATACGGCAGGATTTCCGATCTGGGGATGTACGGGACGATCTCCACGTTCCTGGGCACGATTGAGCGGATTGCGGCAATGAGTTCACGGGTCATCCCGATCACCCTGAACGGGACGTCCGGCATGGCCCGGGCGGCCTCGAACAATTTATCGAGCCCCTTCTTCTTCATGCGCGATTCGTTTTCGCAGGAGGCGACCGTCGTGACGAGCTTCCTCGGGGCGTTCCCCGGCCGCCACTCGTCGCCGTCGAATCCGAACGGGATGAACCCCGTGTTCTTCCCGTCGTATTTCGCCAGCCGCTTCACCTCTGACGCCAGAAAGGGCGAAACCGCCAGCACGCGATCCGCGTGCCGGTAGGCGTAACGCACGAACCGCGCTTTCCACGGATTCAACCAGATGCCGTAGTCGATCTCCGGGTCCCTTGAGGCGTCCACGCCTGCAACGACAACGATCGATGGGCGTCCGAGCAGCCTCGAAAGGAAGACAATCAGCCCCGCGTAGACGGAGCCGAACCATGTCAGCGTCACGTCGGACTTCCGCACGCCGCGGATGATGCCGGGGATGGCCTTGATGCCGTACGACAGCAGCCGATCCAGAGTGAAATGCCGGGCGAGGATGCGCTCGTCCTCGACGATGAACGGCGGTGAGATCGTCGAGAAGAAGAAGAGGCGGCCGGCGGATGTTGGCATCGTCATTGGTGTCGTGCGGTCCGGTCGTTCACGAAGAAGAGGATGCCTCCGCCGATCAGGAAGAGCACGAGGATCGCCTGGATGCCGGCGCGGGAATCGCCGGTGGCCGTCACCACGGTCGCAACGAGGAACGGCCCGATGATGGCGGCGAACTTGCCGAGCATGTTGTAGAATCCAAAGAATTCGGCGGCACGATCGCGAGGGATCAGGCGCGCGAAGAACGACCGGCTGAGCGCCTGCACTCCGCCCTGGACCGTGGCGACCATGAACGCAAGCAGATAGAACTGGTTCGTTTCGAAGCCGACAATGTTCACCGGCTCCGTAGTGATTCTGGATCCAACCGTTGTGACCAGCGCATAGACGAGCAGGCTGAGCAGAATGGCTTTCTTCGGTCCCCACCATTTTCCCAGCCGACCCATCAGGATGGCAAACGGGAACGCCACGAACTGAACCAGCAGCAGTCCGGTGATGAGCACCTCGTCCGGAAATCCGATCGCCTTCCCGAAATCCCCCGCCATGCCGATTACGGTGTCGACGCCGTCGATATAGAACCAGTAGGCCAGCAGAAACAGCAGCGCCATTTTGATGCGCCGGATCCCCTCGAACGTGTGCCTGAGCTGCCCGAACCCGCGACGGACGCCCTCGAGGAACTTCATCGGCGTGCCGCCCGGGGGCTCGGGAACGAAGAGCAGAAGCGGAATCGAAAAGACCGTCCACCACACTGCGACGCTCAGGAAGGAAAGCTTGACGGCCTCGACTTTTCCGGCGAGTCCGAACGTCTCCGGCGACGACGCGGCGAACGCATTGATTGCGAACAGAATCCCGCCGCCGAGATATCCGAGGGCATACCCTCTCGCCGAAACGACGTCCACGTTTCTCTCGTCGGTGATGCCGACCAGGAGAGAATCGTAAAAGATAATCGAGCAGAGAAATCCGATGGTCGCGAGGACGTACAGGAAGGCTGCAAGCTGCCACATCCCTTCACCGACAAACGCGAGGCCTGCGGTCGAGGCGACACCCAGCGCCGTGAAGATCGCGAGCGAGCGCTTCTTGGTACCGGCCTGGTCGGCCATGGCGCCCAGGAACGGGCCCATGAGGGCAACAAGGAGGGCCGAAACGGACAGCGAGTAGCCGAGCCAGCGGGTGCTCTCCGTGGCCGGGAGTGACTCACCCCAGTACGACTTGAAGAAGATCGGGAAGAACCCGGCGATGACGGTCGTGGAAAACGCGGAGTTCGCCCAATCATAGAAGGCCCAGCTGAGGACTGCGCGGCGAGGGACGGACACGGATTACACCAGGTAGGCGATGATGAAGAGGCCGATCATCACGAACATCAGTCCGATCTTGAGTACCCCCCCGATGACCAGGCCCAGCCAGGTCCCCAGCCCTGCTTTGCCGGCACGCCTCGGGTCGCGGTAAACCAGGTATTCGCCAATTGTCGCTCCGGCGAACGGACCGATCACGATGCCCGGGATGCCGAAGAAAAGCCCTACCACCGAGCCGATGATTGCGCCGATCGCGGCGTACTTGCTGGCTCCGACCCGCTTCGCGCCGTGGGCGGAGGCGATCAGGTCGATCACGTAGGAGGAAGCGGCAAGGAGTCCGAGAAGAACGATCGGAATCCACCCCACTCTCTGAAATCCGTCGATGGAAGCGGCAACGAGCAATCCGAGGAACACGAGGAGCGTGCCGGGCAGGACGGGAATGAATATTCCGACGATCCCGACCCCAACCATCAGGATTGCGAGGAACCAGAGGAGTGTTGGATCCATGGTCTACCGTGCCTGCATGTTCGGCCGGGAGCTCCTGATGCGGCGATCAGGAGAGAGAGCCGACCTCGCGCTCGACCGCGTCGAGAATCTCGTTCGATTTCACGAGAGCTTTCATGCGGTCATGGTCGGGATAGAGCGGCCGGTCTTCGTCCAGGTGCGCAACATGTTTGCGGATCACGGCATGCGCCGCGTGCACGCCCTTGCCCGGCGTGAACGAACGGAAATCGAGTGCCTGAGCGGCGCCCATGAATTCGATTCCGAGGATACCGTAGGCATTGTCCAGGATCTGTGCGTTCTTGATGGCGGTGTTCATGCCCATCGACACGAAGTCCTCCTGGTCCGCCGCTGCGGGGATGGACTGGATGGAGGCCGGCATCGAGAGGATCCTTTGCTCGACGATAAGCGAGTCGGCCGTATACTGGCTGAGCATCAGGCCGGAGAACATCCCTGCGCCTTTGGTCAGGAACGCGGGGAGGCCAACGCTGAGCGCGGGATTGGTGAGTCTGTTCAGGCGGCGCTCGGAGAGGACACAGACCATCGTGACCGCGGCCCCGACCATATCCATCGGGAGCGACACCGGAGAGCCCTGGAAGTTCGCGCCGGTGAGCGTCAGCTTCGCCTCAGGAATGAAGATCGGGTTGTCCCCGACGCCGTTCAGTTCGATCTCCACCTGCTTGCGCGCATGCGCGACGGCATCGTATGCTGCACCGATCACCTGGGGGCTGGAGCGCATGGAATACGCATCCTGGACCTTTGTCTTTATCTTGCCTGAGACGAGGTCGCTCCCCTGGATGCACTTCATGATGGATGTCGCGCTTCTGACGGCGCCGTTGAATCCTCGAAGCTGATGGAGACGGACGTCGTACGGCTTCAGGTTGGCGACGAGTGCTTCAAGCGTCATCGCCGTTGCGATATCCACCTGGCGCAGCCAGCGTTCGATATCGTAGAGCTGGAGCGCACTCATCGCAGTGAGCAGATTGGAGCCGTTGATCGTGGCCAGCCCGTCACGCGCCTGCAAGCCGGGGATGGGGATCCCTGCAAGGGCCATCGCCTCTCGCGAGGGCATCCGCTTCCCCTGGTACCAGGCCTCTCCCTCACCCATCATCAGGAGCGCCACCTGTGCCATGGGGGCGAGGTCACCGCACGCGCCGACCGACCCCTTCTGGGCAACGACGGGGGTCACTCCCTGGTTCAGCAAAGCCACCAGCGTCAGCGTGATTTCCGGGCGGCAGCCTGAATTGCCGTGGGCATGGACGTTGATGCGTCCGGCCATGGCGGCGCGGACGGATTCTGCGGAGGCCGGGTCGCCGATCCCCGCCGCATGGTTGTAGATCAGGTAGCGCTGGAAAAGCTTGACCTGTTCGTCGTCCAGCACCACTTCGGAGAATTCCCCGATGCCGGTGTTGGTCCCGTACATGATCTCATGCGCCTGGAGCTTCTGCTCCAGCATCGCGCGGCACACTTTGATGCGTTCGAGCGCCGCGGGGGCAAGCTCAACCGGCTCGCCGAACCGGGCGATCCGCACCAGCCTTTCTATCGTAAGCGAAGAACCGTCAAGGACGATTGCCATTGTCTTCCTCTGCGAGGAGTGCGCGCAACGTTTCCAGCAGCTTCTCTCGGGGGACACTCTGCTGGACGGTGCGGGAGAGCTTCAGCCATTCATCCCGGTCTTTCCCGGTAGCCGACTTCTTGGCATCCTGGAGCTTTCCGCCGAGCGCCAGATTCTTGATCGTGACTTCGTCCCGGCTGAACTCGTCGCTCCCCATGATGATCGCGAAGGGGATCTTGAGGCGGTTCGCATACTGAAGCTGCTTGCCGAGACCTTTCTCGTCTCCGAGATACATTTCCGTATTGATGCCTGCCTGCCGAAGCTCCCGGGTGATCCGGGCGTAATCGAGGAGTCGCGACGGCTCCATGGTCGTTACGATGACCTGTGCCGTGGCCGGCGCGACGTCGATCATGTTGAGCTTCTGCATCGCGGCGAACAGGCGATCGACGCCTATCGACGCACCGACGCCGGGGATCTTCCGTCCGAGGAATCTCTCAACGAGCCCGTCATATCGTCCGCCGCCGAAGACAGAGCCGAACTCGGGCGCATCGAGGAGGATAGCCTCGAAGACCGGGCCTGTATAGTAGTCGAGTCCACGCGCAATGCTTTGATCGAGCGCGACGCGTTCGTCGGAGATACCGAGCACACCGAGTCCGTCGCACAGCAGCCTCAGCTCGTCCAGCGCTTCGCGCGCGGAGGGCGTCTCGCGAAAAAGCGATTCAAGGTCCGCGAGGACCTGGGCTCTGGGAGCCTGCGGGATAGCGATAAACTTGTGAATGCGATCCACCTGGCTAGCCTCCAGGCCGAGACCGGGGATCTTGTCGCCCGACGCGTCCACCCTTCCCGACGTCAACTCGGCGGCCACGTTCTCGAATCCGATCTTCTCGAGCTTGTCGAGCACGCGGAAGACCTTGTAGCCGGTTTCGTGGGAGATGCCGGCGAAGTCGAGGAGGCTGTTGAGGAGCTTGCGGTCGCTGAACCTGATCTTGAACCGGGTGAATCCGAGCGCCTCGAGCGTGTCGTGCATGCCGCACAGGATTTCCAGATCGGCCGCGAGCGACGCAGAGCCGACGGTATCGAGGTCGAACTGGAGAAACTCGCGGAAGCGGCCGGGATCGGGCTTGTCGGCGCGCCAGACCGGGCCGACCTGGTAGCGTCGGAATGGAAGGGGCAGATCGGGATACTGGGCGACGACGCGCGCCAGCGGGGCGGTCAGGTCGAAGCGGAGGGCGACATCTTCCTCTTCGGGGTTGACGACGGGGAAGATCTGCTTCGTGTTTTCTTCGCCGTAGCCCAGGAGCGTAACGCGGTATTCCTGCGCGGGCGTCTCGAGCGGCATGAACCCATAGCGTTCATAGACCGTGCGGATGGTGGAGATGATCGCATTGCGGGCGTTCATAGACCCAGGGAGGTAGTCCCTGAATCCACGCAAGAGCCGGGGCTCGACGATTTTGTCCGGGGGCATGCCTTGTAGTCGAGGAGGGGTAGTACTGGCGATAGGATTCGAACCTATGACCCCCAGATCCACAATCTGGTGCTCTAACCAACTGAGCTACGCCAGCGAATTTACGAACGCAAATATAGCGAATTCTGCTTGAATTTCCAACTCTCGTCTGATGACCGCTCAACACCGGGCATCTGCATCGGGCATCCCTGCGGCCCTGCATGAATGCTTCCTCTGAGGTATATTCCATCGCGTAATCGTTTCTCATCTCCGTCCGGCAACGCTCTTTTACCTCCACACTTCTCGAGCGTATCACCTCTAGAGCCGCAATCCACCCGTGACCGATGCAAACATAACCGATGACCTCCTCCGGAGCATGAGCGGAGATGCGGTCGCCTATGGAAGGGTGGTCCGGGAAACTCAGGCCTTCGCCCTCCGGCTCGCGCGCCGGCTGCTCGGGCCCACTGATGAGGCGGAAGATGTCGTTCAGGAGGCATTCATCAGAGCGTGGAACAATCTGTCACGATTCGACGAACACCAGAAATTCACGACGTGGCTCTACACGATCGTGAGCAACCTCTGCATGGATCACCTCCGAGCCAGACAACGACGGGAGGCACGTTTTGTCAGAATGGACCCCGCCGCGGAATCGGGCAACCCTGCGAGCGCTTCCGGCGAGCGGGGATCAATGCAAGAACTCGCCACCATCGTCGCGAGAATCGCGCAGCATCTCCCCCCGCAACAGCAACTCGTATTCACGCTGCGTGACATCGAAGATCTGTCGGTCGATGAGGTGATGAGGATCACCAGCCTCTCCGCGCGCACGATCAAAGCCAACCTGTACTACGCCCGACGTGCGGTCCGGGAGGCGCTGAAAACCGAGTTTCACATTACAGGTGTCTGAACCATGAGCTGCACAAAATTCCGTCGAATGCTCCATCTCCACCGGCCCGGCGAACTCTCCACGCGGGAACAGGCCGCGCTGGTGCGGCACCTGGCAACGTGCTCCGTCTGCGCCGCGGTTGAGCGGGAAGTCCTCGCCACCGATCTTCTCCTCCAGCGGGCGCGCTCGATAGAGCCGGCGGCGGCGGAGCCCGACACGATCACACCACGTGTCCTGGCTGCACTCGAACGCCAGGCGGCTGCAACGACATCGCGGGCGCAGCCGAGCATTGCGACCCCTCTCGCCGATCTGGTATTCGCCCCTGCGACCCGGTATGCCACGGTTGCACTTGCGGGCGTATCCATATTGTTGTTGCTCGTCCAGAGCGTTAGCACACTCCGCACCGTCTCGACACGTGAGCGCTCGATCGCCGTCAGCCCGGAAGGACTGAAGCCTGCCTACGTCGTGAGCCCGGACATTCTCATGCTCCATCCCGCGATGCGGAACATCTGGTCACTCGCCCTCCAGACGAGGGCTACCCGCATGGGGAACAACCTTGTGATTCCACGCGTCGCCGTCGAACAGTTCGTCAATCCGGACAGCCCGGAGGCAGCCGCAGCAGTGACCGGCGCGATGCTCTCCGGGATCAGCGCGCGCCGCATCGGGACAATACTCTACCATATCAAGCAAGCTTCCGAAATCACAGTGATCTTCGACTCCAGAGGACGCTAAGCCATGAACGTTCTTCAACGACCTATCGCATACGTCGGTCTCGTCTCGGTCCTGACTAGTCTGTCCGGCTGCCTCGAAGTCACTTCACACACCGAGGTCCGGCGCGATGGAAGTCTGCAGCGAACCTATACCTTCTCCGGCGACTCCACGGAAGCGATGGGACAGGACTATCCACTCCCCATCGATAGCACGTGGACAGCCACCCTTCGCCGCACGGACAAAGGAAAGTTCGAACGAACAGTGACCAAGAACTTCCAGAACGATCAGGAGCTCAATGCGGTCCTGATGGACACTACTCGCAAATGTGTACACGTCCGCGTCGCGCTCGAAAAGCGGTTCCAGTGGTTCTTTACTGAGCTCCGCTATTCCGAGACTTACCAGAATTTCAACCCGTTCCGGTCTGTACCCATGTCCGACTACGTCCCCCCTTCGATGGTCGAGGGATTCTACCGCCATGAAGTCCGCAAAGAACCGTTTGCGTCGAAAGGAGACAGCCTTGCGATGGAGGATGCCGGCCAGCGATTCGAAGAATGGCGGCAACGGAGCGTCTTCGAATCATACTATGCCGAACTCGCCAAGGGGGTGCAGCGTCTGAACGACGAGTCGTTGACACTCCCGATGCTGGCTGCTCAGAAGGAACGACTGTTCACGCTGGCCGGGCAGGAGATTCTCGCGAAGAAATGGGATACCGTAACCACGATCGTCCAGTCTGTGCTTAAGACCCCCCGCGTCCGGCAGGCGTTGACGTTGAACGCCGACGGTTTTTCTCAACTCAAGGACAACGTCGATTTCATGAACACAATTCTTGAACACCCCTACGCTGCCAGCATTACGATGCCGGGGTTGATTCTCGAAACCAATGCACCGAGTGTCAAGGGGAATACGGCAACGTGGACCGAGGTTCCCACATTAGCGTACATCGGGAACTACGATCTATGGATTGTCTCAAGGGTTGTCAACTGGTGGATGGTGGTCCTCGCGGGAGTGATGGTCCTTGCCGCTATCGGAACAACGACCGGAGCGCTTCTTCGCAGGCACAAGCGCACCCCCGCGGGATTGTGAGCACATTCCGGCGGGAGCCTTTGGCGTTGCCTCCCATGGTCCAGGGACGGTAGAGCACGTGCATCGTCCGAGAGACCGGTGGTCACTCGTTGTGTTCGTGCTGGGGCACTCGCAGCAATTCTTCCGTCTGTGCCTCCGTAAGCGTTCCGCCAAACCGGGCGTACTTGCGAAGCTCGTCAAGGCTCTGACTTGTGATGGGGTCTCGAAACTCCGGCGTCGGAAGGCCCGAAGCCGCGAAAAGGACGGTGGTGAAGAATGCGGGGATCAGAGCAACCCCAACGACAACACCAGCATCAGCGTCGGCCGATGAGGCCGCTACTCCAAGGCCGATCGAAGGGAGGACCTGGAACAACACGACACCGATCCACCAATTATCGTTTCTGAAGCCCGACACCTCGATGGCAGCAATCGACCGCGCTGGAATTCTCTTCACAACACCGGCGCCCGCGGCGCTTCTAGCCTCAAGGCTCCGGTCATGCACAAGACAGAGAATTGCGCTATCCTCCACCGCCAGGAGCTCTGCCTCCTCCCTGTTGCCGCCATGAAGTTGAACCGTGACAGACTCCCCCGTCATCGTCACGATCGAACCGGATGGACCGCATGCCGGTTGCAGGATCGCGATGACCATGAGGAATATCGCGGACAATCCGAATCTCATAGGTCCTCCGTCACAGGAATACGGTTCCTGAAGAAGAGAGACTCCATATCGTTTCGTTCGCGCATCCAGAGATCAGCAAGCCTTACCATCGTTTGATCGATTCGCTGGAGGTCGAACCTCTCCACTCCCTCCGCAGCAGTGATCCAGTTTCCGCGTATCCACTCCGTATAGTACCCCTTGGATTGCACGAAGAGCGTCACCTCATCCTTCCCTGGGGGTGGCACGTCGTACGTGAACCGATAGACGTTCTGAGGTTCCGTCGTCACGTAGCGATCATCATCTCCTGCGAGAAGGGCAGCGAGATCGACCCGGGAGGCTCCAGTCTCGTCCCGTATCGTGGTGGGGAAGAGCTCTTCAGGGATAAGCACTTTGTCATTGTCGCCGATGGCAAACCCGACGTAGTCGATCATCACGTTGTCCGGGAAGAACTCCAAACGCAGCCCCAGCTCTCCGTCCTCCTCCACTGGGACTTTCACGGCTATCGGTTTCCAGCCGACAGGCCCCACGTCGGGCACCGATCCAAGCGTCCTCCACTGGCCCTTGCGCCAGATCTTGACCTTCAGGCCGGAGAATTCGGAGTAGATACTTCGAAACTGACTAGCATAGAGGGGGTCGGTATTCATCCTCCTGGTCCAATCCAGCGCTCGGACACCTTGCGATCCCAGAACGATTTCGTAGAATAGCAGCGTGCTGAGCAGCGTGTTCCTGAGACGCAGCACCAGGATCACAGAATCGCTTCCGTTCGGCGGGCGAACGCGAAGCTCCACCCAGTCCGACGTCCTCCCCGATTTCACCTGGCGCACCTGGATGGAATCACTGCGATACGACGCATCGTCCCAGAACCGTATGGCCCGAAGGACATCTTCTCCAGTACTGTTCACGGCAGAGAGTGGTTCGCGGACATCACCTACGGCCACGATGCTCCCGTCCGTGGCCGGGAAAGCCAGCGTGCCGGCAGGATGATGGACTGCAAGCAGACGCATGACGTTGATGTGGTGGGTTTCGAGTGCCTCGTTTGCCACGCGCAGCACGAATGGAGATCCGGGACTCTCATATGTGCCGATTCTGTCAAGGTCTCTGCTCTCGAGGAGTCTGGAAATGCTGTACGAGAAGAGCTCCGCTTTGAACTCCCAGGCGTCGCCGTTCCTGGCATAGACCGTAGGACACGATCCGAAACAAGCCTTGGGATTCGCCATGCAGTAGACAGAAGTGGCCGTGAGGACGCCGCCTGTGAGACCAAAGAAGAACGAAGCGAACCCTCGTCCGCCGGTGACGACCCTGTCGTAGTACGTCATCGCCACAGCGCTGTCTCTCGGGACTTGTAGCCGCGCCCGCGGCAAGCGGTCGAACGGAATGTCGTGCACGACACCGGTTGAGGAAAACCGGACCCCATTGCCCTGTAGAATCCCTTTGTTTACTCGGAACCCCTCGGGGAAGAGCGCCACAGTGGCATCCATCAGGAAGACTTTCGTGGGCGCCGTCACCACCGTCACGGTATCGAGGTAAGATCTGTCGACCAGGGTCGCCTGGCGATCCGGATAACAGCTCACGTTCATGGCGACCACTGCCACAAACAGGACCCGAGCGGGACCAGGCATCTCGAGCACCTCCGATAGAGTCATGAGTGGTTCCTCACATAGCCCCCAATAGTCGCTCCCCACCGAAACGGCCTGCCGCACCCACAATTGCCGCTAAGAGATACCGTACTCAGAGCACAACAGAACACCTGGATCTTCAAGAGCAGCACTCCTGGCCGCGCAGCCACCAACAACCACGGGACGCTGCGGCCCCCTTCATGGGAATCAGCAGCGGTCGCTAGCGAATCAAGACAAGCCTGCGAGTCTGGACAAAATCACCCGCCTGGAGCCGATAGAGGTAGATCCCGCTGGCCAATTCACTCCCATCGAATTGCGCTTCGTGGTAGCCGGCTTCCTGTTCTCCGTGCTGGAGCACTGCTACCTGCTGACCGAGCGCGTTGAAGACTGCCAGAGTCACGGGCGACCGTTCCGGAAGTGCGTACCGGATCGTCGTCGTCGGGTTGAAGGGGTTGGGGTAGTTCTGTTCCAGCCAGGAAGAGACCGGGATCTCACGCCCGGCTTCATGGATCGAGGTCGTTGACTGTTGCGTGCGGAACACTCCACCCGCGGACGCCCCAGCGAACAGGAGCCCGTCAGAATTCACCGCGAGCGATTGGATGGATGGGAATGTCAGGCCGGCACTCGCCGGTTCCCAAAGATCTCCGTTGTTGGTGGAACGATACACCCCTTGCGATGTCGCTGCAAACACGTGACCGGCGCTGTTTCTGACGAGCGTGCGTATGTCTCTGCTAATCAACCCTGCGGACACCTCAGTCCAGGTGGCGCCCCCGTCCGTCGATCGATGCACCCCTCCGCCTATCCCGTAGAAGAACTCGGAGCAGCCCGCAAGGAGTGTGTCCCTGCCGACAGCGACAAGAGCCATGACCGAGTAGAATGTCATCCCCGTGGACAGCCAGGTCTGGCCGTCATCTGTTGAGCGGCACACATATGTACCGTTGGACTGGTTCACCATGCCCACAAAAATATCCCCCGTGGAATTCATCGCCAGCGACGACAGCCAGGAACCACCAACGGACCCCCCGGTTGGTGACCAATTGCCGCCTCCATCTGTTGAGAGGTACACGACATTGTTCCCGGCTGCGTACAAATGTCCGACGGAATCTTCGAGGAATGCACATACGGTCTCTCCATTTGACCCTGCTTGCGCCCAGGTGGTTCCTGCATTGGTTGTGCGATAAATCCCCCATTGGGAGGTTCCTGCAAGAATCGACCCTGAGCTGGTCGCGAACAGCGCCCGAATATCAAACCAATACGGGCCGGGGTGAGGCAGTGAACCCGTACGCAACCATGCATGTCCATTGTCGGTCGTCAGAAATACTGCGGAGTCTGCGGCTGCGAAGACAGCATCCCTGGATTGCCATCCCGCAGGTATCGCTAATGCAGAGATGGAGGTGTTTGGCAGACCGACCTTCATCCAGGTGTCGCCGTCATCGGCAGACCGACACACGCCTCCACCCGATCCGCCACCCATGCTGGTTCCACCGGACACGCCCGCATAGATCTGACCACCGGGACTGACCGCGAGATACGACGCGGCAGGAAGACCGGTGCGGACCCATGTTGCGCCGTTGTCTGTTGAGCGATACACCCCACTGTCTTGCGAGGCCGCGAAAATATGACTTGCCGACGTGACAGCTATGGAGGACACATTGATACCTGCCAGACCGATTTGCCTCCAAGTGCTCCCGCCGTCCGTGGTACGCACGACACCGCCGCCCGAATTCAACCCTGCGAGAACCTCGTTTGATGAAATTGCGGCAAGGGCCCCCACCCAGACATTCGTCAAGGCCGTCAGGGACCACGTCTCCCCTCCGTCTGTAGAACCCCACACTCCTGAATAGAACCCTCCCGCATAGATCTGGCCGTTCTGATCGACAGTGATCGCATCGGCATTCATCCCTGAAGCCACCTGAGACCAGGCGTCACCGTTGTCTGTCGACCGCCAAACGCCACCTCCCGATCCGGCGAACAGAGTATCGTGCGGGTTGATTGCAAGGGAGGTGACGGTCGAATTCTGCAACCCATTCGATAGAAGTTGCCAGCTGACGCCACCATTGGTTGACCGGTAAACGGCATTTGCGGTCCCGGTGAAGATGTGACCGCTACGGTTCGCAGCAAAGCAGTAGTAGGACTGGTTCGGAAGATTGACCTTCGTCCATAAGTCACCGCCATTCGTGGACTGAAACATGTAACCCGAACCGGTGCCCTGGAACGTCCCCGTGAAAATTGTTCCGACGGGATCCACGAAAAGAGAGGTCGGCGATCCACCGAGGGGCCCGCCAGTCGATTCCCAGGACAGGACCTGCGAGGCAGCGGTCCATGACCAGAAGAGCATCGCTCCGGCAAGGAGACTGCGAAATTCAACATGGTGGTTCATGGTGTCCCTCCAAGGGATAATGCTTGAGAAGGGGGTCTGGACTATCGACGGGGATGCATCGCGCAGTGCGAGCTCCCATGTCCGCACGACGTCCCGAGCGTGGAGTCTGTAACGACACCTCCCGCCCGCTACTCCTGAAGCGTCAACAAGAAACGTGTCGCGAAAGATGACACCCCGTCCCCCCGAAAAGCCAGTGCTTTCAGCTTCTTGGGTAAGGTACTCATCCCGAGGCCGAAGGAATGTCACAGAGTTGTCAATAAGAAGTCGCGAGGGGTCGTCGGGGGTGGGCTCTACAACGGAGGTACTGAATCAGGGTCCAGCTGCGGCGGCCCTACAGTCAGTGAATCAAACGGGCCCCAGGAACAGCGTGTGGCGGGAATGTACTCCGGAACAACCCAGAATTGCAAGGCCAGCACGAGAATGCGACCGGACAGAAAGCGACTCAGCAACCCATGTGTCACACAGATGCTTTCTCAATAGCCACATTTCGCTGGTTGAGGAACGCTGGGGGGGGGAGGGGGACGAATGATGAAGACGCCCTGAGAGACGTACCCAAAGCCCCGGACTCAGCCGGGGCTTAACGTGTAGAATGGATTGCACGCAGGCCACATTGTGCGGCCTCCGGGCCTGTGCGTTACTGCAGCGGCCGGATCCTCAGATTCCGGTACCAGACGGGATGACCGTGGTACTGCAGGCCGATGTGCCCGACCCGCGGCATGTCCTTGTACGCGGTGTTGAATTTGTTCGGCGTGCCGTCGGGGTTCTTGTGCGCCTCCGTCCAGCGGTTCAGATCCATCTCGATGATCCGCTCGCCATTCAGGACGACCGTGATCATGCTCCCGCGGCAGGTGATCGTGTATCGGTTCCACTCTCCCGGCGCCTTCACCGCGTTGACACGCGGCGCGAGACAGTCAAAGATCGCCCCGCAATCCTCCCGCCCGACCTCCTTCTTGCCGTAGGAATCAAGGATCTGCACCTCGATCGCCGTGTGGAGCCACTCCTCAATGCTTCCCGTACGGAGAAACACGCCGCTGTTGGTGTTCTTCGCCAGCTTGAACTCCAGGTCGAGCATGAAGTCGCCGTAGCGATCTTTCGTCCAGATGTCCCCTCCTCCCTCTTTTGGCGAGAGAACACCTTCGACCATCGTCCAGCTTCCGGGAGTCAGGTCGCAATTCGAGAGATCGTCGACGATCAACCGCTTCCAGCCGCCCGGCTTCAACTCACCGGCCATCTTCTCAAACGCGGCAACGCACTGACGGACCTCAGGGACGTTGTTGTCCCAGTTATGCTCGTACTCGATGGAGAACACCCCCTGGAACTTCTGCCTGTCGAGTTCGCGCAGCAGCTCCTTGACGTTTGCCACGCCGGTCCCCCAGACGACATCATGTGCTTCGGGGTCGCCGGCGACATTGAGGTCCTTGAAGTGAAAGGAAATGATGCGTCCTTTCAGCTTCTTGATTGCTTCCATGGGATTGATGCCCGAGCGGAGCCAGTGCCCGATGTCCGCACACGCCCCGATGCGGGGGCTGGCCCCCTTGGTGACTTCGAGAACCTTGTCAGGGTTCCAGTACGGCGAGGGTTTGGGATGGTTGTGAATGGCGACGTTGATCCGGTACTCTCCGCAGAGACGATCAACGAGCGCGATCGCGTCCGGCGGAGGCTCCGCCACGATGGTTTCGATCCCCATGTCCTTTGCGAAATCGAAGACCCGGCGACATTCGGCTTCGTCGTTCTTCAGCTCGGTCACGCCGAAGTTGACCACCCGGACCCCGGCATCAGCGAGCATCCTCTTGACGGCGGCACGATCGCTCGCCGACAACGCCGGGCCCATCCCGGCGTCTCCCACAGTGCCACCGACCTTCTGGCCGGGATACGCTTCGATCCACCGAAGCCCTGCTGACGCGGCCTTCTCGACAGCCTCCGTGAATGTGAACTTGTTGAATGTCCACGCCTGGACCGAGAGCCTCCACCCGTCGTACGAGTCGGTCGAGGGGTACAGAGGCGCGTCGTCCGAACCGGTGGAGGCGACTCCCTGAACTGCAAGTGCAAAGATCATGGTGATCAAAAGAATGACCTGTTTCATATGTATTCCTTTCCGTCGGTCAGAGAGACCAACCTTCCCTGTATTGCCTCCCGAGGAATTCATTCGCGGCGGGGTGATTTGTCACCTTCATCGCCGCCGAGTCCCACTCAAGGACCACGTTGTCCTTCGCAGTCCGGATGGCGATGTTCCCAAGCAGCATCGTCTCGGTCAGGGGGCCGGAGTAGCTGAAATCGGTCGTCGATTTCTTCCCTGCCTTGATCGCCTCGATCCATTCGTCCATGATGCCGGGTGATCGAGGGATCGTCTTGGCCGGACGCTTATACGCCTGCATCTTTGTCTCCGGGATGATGCGCGGATTCCCGCCGTACGCTCCGTGCATCAGCGCCCCCTTTGATCCGTAGTAGATGACGGCTCCGTCCTCGTCGCCCGTCCGGCGGCCCGGTTCCAGCTCCTCAGGCCGCGGCGGCTTGAGACCACCGTCGAACCAGGAGAGCGCTACGGGCGGCATCTTCCCTCGCGCGGGGAACTTGTACCGGATGATCGATGCCAGGGGAAACGTCTCCGCCTTCAGCTCGGTTGACGTCGCCTCCACACTCGTCGGCGCTCCCAGATTCAGCGCCCAGTACGGCTGGTCGAGGAAATGCGCGCCCATATCGCCGATGACTCCGGTGCCGAAATCGTACCAGCCCCGCCACGAAAACGGATGATACGCAGGGTGGTACGGCCTCCACGGAGCCGGCCCCAGCCAGAGGTTCCAGTCGATCGTCGGGGGGACGGACGGAATCGCTTCGGGACGGTCGATCCCCTGGGGCCAGACCGGGCGGTTCGTCCAGACGTGCACTTCGGTGACGTCGCCGATCGCCCCGTCGGCGATCCACTCGTTCACCAGACGCGCGCCCTCGCCCGCGTGACCCTGATTTCCCATCTGGGTCACCAGGTTCGACTCCTTCGCGTACTTCGCCAGCGCCCTCGCCTCGGCGATTGAATGCGTCAGCGGCTTCTGCACGAACACGTGCTTCCCCATCTTCATCGCCGTCATCGCAATCACTGCATGCGCGTGATCCGGCGTACTCACCGTGACGGCGTCGATCGATTTCTCTTTCTCCAGCATGACCCGGAAGTCCCGGTACTTGGCAGCTTTCAGGAGCTGAGGATTCGCCTCAGAATCCCCCCTGACCGTGACGGCCATTTGCTCATCGTCGACATCGCAGAGTGCGGCAATGACCTCCTTGCTCGCGGCCTGGACATCGGTCCGTCCCTTCCCACCCACTCCCACGCAGGCGATGTTCAACCTGTCGCTGGGTGCGACGTAGCCGGGTCCGCCCAGGACACGCCTCGGAACGATCGTGAAGGCCGTTGCGGCGGCGGTGGCCCCGAGAAATCTCCGCCGGGTCATCCCCTCATTCGGCTTCGTTCCCTCATTCTCTTGCATACCTTCACGCTCTGGCATGCCTTCACCCTCTTTCGCTTCCATGATTGCCCTTTCAAGAAGAAGAACTGGATGGATCTCAACTCTATTACGGAGAAACCCTGACATTCTCAATAGCCTACCGCAAATCCGTCCTGTCAATAGAACTGGACTTAAGGACCGGACCTGAGGACCGGACTTGAGAACCAGACCTGAGGACCAGACCTGAGGACCGGACCTGAGGACCAGACCTGAGGACTGGACTTGAGAACCAGAGGTGAGGACCGGACTTGAGAATGGGACTTGCAGCCGGCCTCGCGACTGACTACCTTCCACCATGCCCGGGCTCTCGATCGTCATACCGACCTTTGACGAGGAACGCAAAATCGCGCGCGACGTGCGCGAGGCCGGGACGTTCCTCGCCTCAAACGGACTCTCCGGCGAGGTCATCGTGTCCGACGACGGAAGCTCGGACGGAACCGTGCGAGCGGCGCGCGAAGCCACCCTCCCCCCCGGGATACGATGTTCTGTCATTCCTGCCCCCGCACATCGCGGAAAGGGAGCGGCGGTGCGCACCGGGATCCTATCCTCAGACGGGGAATACGTCATGTTCGCCGACAGCGGCATGACCGTCCCCTATCACCATGCGCTCAGGGGCCTCCGCCTCATCCAGAACGGCACGTGCGAACTCGCGCATGGGTCACGAGAGCTTCCGGAGAGCGTCATCGTCCGCGACAAAGACAGCGATCGCAAAGCCCTCTCCTCGCTCTTCCGCAGCCTGGCCGTCCACTGGCTGCACATCCCCTCTTCGCTGACAGACACGCAATGCGGTTTCAAACTATACCGCGGTGATGTCGCCCGCCGGCTCTATGCATCCTGCGAGACGGAGGGGTTCGTGTTCGACATCGAGATCATACTCCGGGCGCTGAACGAGGGGCTGAGGATCCGCGAGTTCCCCGTCGAGTGGTCCTGCGACCGCGACAGCCGGCTGGGCCTTCGGCGAAATGCAGGCGAGATATTGAATGACCTGCTGCGGCTGAAGAATCTGGCCGTCAGGCGGTAGCCCAGACACCGAATCTCAGGACACCAACTGCGCCTTCTCTGGCTCCAGGCGCATCCGCATCTCCGGCGCTTCCCCCCAGTACAATCGCGCGCAGGCGACTGTCACGCCCGATCATCGTCCGGATGTCCTCTTCAGTCATGACCATGCTCGCCGTCGAGAGCGCGTCGCTCCGCGCGGCTGACTCCGAGATGACCCATGCCGCACCTCGACCATCGACAGGAACTCCGCGGCGCGGATCGATGATGTGCCTCCCCTTCTTGATTCCGGATCCGCCCAACCCTGACTCGGTTAGAACGACCCTCTCGATCACTTCTGACATCCGTTCAGGATCACTCAACGTCACCGGCCAACCCGGCTCCCCGCCAAGCCGGCCGAACGCAAAGACTGAACTTGTCCCGCCGTGAACAAGCGCGGAGCCGACTCCCCACTCCTTCAGAAGCTCGATGGCCCGATCGACTGCGTACCCCTTCCCGATCGCGCCGAGATCAATGAGCGGAACGGAGGCACCCACATGGACGGTCATCAAAGCTTCATCCAGCTCCAGAGATGACATTCCTGTCCGTTCCACCGCCTTCGCAACTTCTTCGGGCGTCGGATGACGGAGGGACTTGTCCTGCGCGACCCAGCACTCCATCAGCGACCCGAGGGTGACGTCGAACGCACCACCGGTCTCTTCCCAGTATTGGATGCTGAGCCTCAAACACTCGAATGTGTCCAGTCCGACGGTGGTGCTCCCGTGCGGCTCGAGGTTGTTGATCCGGGCGATATCGCTGTTCGCCGAATACCGGCTCAGCTCCTGTTCGATCCAGTCGATTTCTTCAAAGACGGCGCGGGCGGCACCCCCTGCAAACGCGGGCTCCTCCCCCGCAATCATGATCTCGAACATGGTCGCCATCGCACGATGATGAAACCGGAGGAAGCCGCTGCCCTGATCCATGCCCCGGTTTGCCCCGTCGGCCACGCCGTCGCTCCCTGTCCCGTTCATCCCTTCACCTGCCGCAACCTGTTGGACAGTTCGAGCGTGACGTATCCACGGATCTCGCGTCCCGGCCGGAGGAACATGGGCCGCTCGAACAACGGCACGTACAGCGGCCGGTCACCGGGCGGGGGATACTCGTAGAGCCGTGCGATCAGATCCTGCTCCATCTCAGGAGAGACCAGGATCACCGGCGTCGGCGTAAATTCGCTCGTGATGGCGCCCCACCACCCCACGTGGGGCACCCGGCGGAAGTACCACGGAAGGGGCCAGTACTCGTCTCCGGAAACGACAACCTGGACCGGCGGGCCCCCCGGAGCGGCGGCCGCTGCATCCGCTACGATCTGCGCTATCTGCCTCACGTCATCGGTCGGATGAGCATAGACCATCGGGTTGGACGGATTGTCGTAGTATTCGAAGTTGGCGAGATACGACTGCCAGACGAGGTGAACCCCGAGAATGGCGATGACCACATACCCCGGAACCTTCACGCGCACAGGAAGCCAGGCGAGGAAGTCGGCAACACCCCACCCGGCCATGAGGATCAGAGGCAGAAGCGCCCCGAGGATCAGCCACGGTGTCTTGTAGGGAAGCGCCGAGACGATGATGAGCATCAGGCACGCATAGACCCCCAGGAAGATCCGGAGATCCCGCGCGGGCTGTGCCGGTCCCGGCTTCCCGGAGCCTGCACCGATGCCCCCGGCGGGGCGAACAAGTGGCGCGCGGTCCCCTGCAGCGGCGAAGGACGCTCTTGAGCGTGCAGCGGCACCGAAGAATGATCTCGCGCTGGCGGCTGCACCGAAGAATGAGCCGAGGATCCCGGCGGCCCCGAAGATCACGATCGAGGCTTCAGTCCAGATTGGACCGGGCCCTTCGTGCCACCAGATCAGCATCCGCAAGAAATAGTACCAGGGATTGCCGTGCTTCGAGTCTTCTCCCGCCCGTCCGACATAGGTCTGGTACGCCAGGATCGAGTCCCGGAGACCCTCCCAGTGCGTGAAGAACGAGGAGAAAAAGAGGACGGAGACTGCGACGCCGGCAGCCACTCCCAGCGCGACGCTTTTCAGGAGCCCCGGGCCAAAGCCCTTCCACGGCGAGACAGCCCCTTCACGCCGGCGGATCATGCGCGTTGCCAGAAGCGAGACACCCATCGCTCCAACGGAGATGACCCAGGTCTCTTTCGTGGCGAACATCAGCCCCGCCGAGATTCCCGCCGCCACCGCCCAGCCTGCGCGTCCCGTGGCCAGGAACCTCCAGACAGACACAATCAGGCCCATCGTGAAGAAAACAAGAAGGGTCTCCTGGATGTAGTAGCGGCTGTAGTACGTCATGATCGGGGAGCAAGCAGCCAGGAAGGCTGCGGCGGCCACCGCAGTTGGTCCTGTCGACCGAAGGGAGAGAATCAACAGGACCAACCCGATGCCAAAGAGGGCGGGGACAATGCGGAGCGTTCCTTCCGATAGCTCTGCCAGGGTTCCTTCCCCCACAACCCAGGCAGGCAGGAGCGTGAAATAGTTGAGGGTCGGGCCGTGATACTCGTTTCTGTCGTATCGGTAGACGCCAGTCTCGAGCAGCGTGCCGAACTTCACAGCGTGTACCGCCTCATCCGTGTGCATCGGTCGGAGATCCAGCAGCGAAAGGCGCAGGAGAGCTCCGAGCAGCACGACGAAGACGGCCCAACCCCACCACTTCATTTCACTGCCTTGCCGTACACCTCAACTTCGATATAGTGGTTCAGATCGTTGGAGGTGTTCCCCCTGCTGGAGAGGCGGACATATCTGCCCTGCACCCCACGCGCATCGATCAACTTCCCTTCGGCGGTCTCGACATAGCTCATATCCTTCCCGACTCCACGCCCCGAGGTGTTGTCGACGTCGTTGTTGAAGACCGTGCTGACGTTCGAGATGAAATCACGATCGTCGGCGACCTGAACGATCACATCGTGATAGACCAACGGCTGCTTGTGATAGTGCCACACGAGGACCGCATAGATCGTGTACTTCCCTTTCAGGTCGATCGTGACGTGCTGTTGATTCGGCCCGAGCTCGACGAAGCTTCCCTCCCCACCCTCCTTGTCGCCGTCGACGACCATGGTGAGCTCGCCGATGATCGGCTGCTCATCCGAGCTGCTGACCGGTTTCTTCAGCGCGACGTTAGCAGTTCCCGCGGGGGCCATGAACGGCGGGCGCGGATGTCCCAGCGGCTTTTCGAGATTCGGAACCGCAATATTCGTGGGTGTGCCGACGAACATCGGCTTCGGGAGCTTGATGTCCAGGGGAACAAGCTTGTCTCCCCCTGCTTGCGCCGGCTGCGCTGCGGGCTCGACAGCCTTTTCCGGCTGCGCCACGGGCTGCTCGGGGGTCTGCGCGGGCTGCTCCGCCGGTGGAGTCGCCTGCTGTGCTGCGGGGGCCGGCTCAGGCTGCTTCTGGGCCTGCTGGTCGGATTTCTGGCAGGACGCCAGCAGGCCGGCGCAGAGGGCGAGGACCCAGAGGCCGCCCGTGGGGAACCGTTTCATTGTGTCTTCTCCTTTGAAGGTTGTTCAGACGTTTGCTGCAGGTATGTGATGGTCAGGTGAATCACCACGACGGAGGCGACAAGAATCAGGAGTGCGCTGTATCCGTGAATTCCTATCAGCGCCTTCTGTCCCTCTGTTCCAAAGAGCGGGTACATTCCGAGGATAATCGAACCCATCAGCGGAAGCGAGAAGAGCAGCACAAGCCAGAATCCGACCTTGAACGCAAGGCCGATCCACCGTGCCCTTGTCGCACTCCTCCTGTGCGACGGATCCAGAACGATATGCCAGTCATCCTCGTCGAAGCGGAGACGGTGTGCCCAGAGGAGCGCGAGCGCGGAAAGACAGAGCGCAAATAGCGGGGCCAGGGTGACGTGGATGATCAGGAGGGGACCGCTCAGATGTTTTCCCAGAAGGAGGACCGGCAGGAACCCTGTCAGGGCGAGCAACAGGAGGAATCCGGCCGAAAGGCCGTACGTCATCCGGCGAAGGTTGTCGCGCGTGCTCCCGGGAGCGAGCCGCTTCCGCTCGCGCCAGAGATGGAGTGCGGTTCCAGTCTGTCCCTTGACGAACCCCCACACCCCGCTCCAGCTCCTTCCGCCCCGACGGAGGTCACGAATGATTGCGGCGACGAGCGCGGCGATCACCAGGGCTGCGATCAATCGGAAAAGGGTCATTCTTCGCCTGCGGCAAGGATTCGTATGAGATGACCGAGCCCGCGCACCGCCGAAATCAGCACGACGGAAGCCACCAGCACAAAGCAGAGGATGATCAGCCCCTTGAGGCCGGGCCGAAACAGAAACGACATCGAAAAGAGCCAGGCGGATACGCGACTGGTCTCCTGGTACTCGGTCATCGGCCTGACAGACTCCTTCACTGACGCAAATGGCGACGCGACACCAACCGACCCGAAATGGAAGGGGGCGTCGGTGGCATGGCAGTCGGAACATCCGCGAACACCGAGCGAGCGTGTCTTCGGTCTCACATCGTGCGCAATCGGCCACAGGTAGGGATCGGCCGCATGGTCTTCCCGCCGCTCCAGCGTCCCGCCTTCGCCGATGAAACGGACCTCCCCTCCCGTGACATATGCGATCTTTGCGCCAGCCGAGTCCGACCCGGCGAGGCCCTGAACGACCAGAAGGATCTCCGCGTCCGTCAACACCGGCCACCTCCCGATGACGCGGTTCGTGTCACGCTCGAGCACATCTTTGACGAGCGGGCGGACCCGATCGGGCGGAATCGGCATAAGCCCATCCGGCGTCTCGGACGCCCAGAACGCGGGCCAGAGGAGATCGTGGGGAGCATATGTCCCGTCCCCCTGCAGCGCGAAGACCGGAGTCATGATATGGGGGAGCGCGCTATCGGCCTTGTCTGCCTTCGGGATGCCGAGCGCGTGAGCGCGGGATGTTTTTGCGAAGTACGTGTTCTCCCGGGGCCACGGACCGGAATGGCAGGCGGTGCATGCAAGCTTTTCAAAATGGACGGGCGGGATGCCAAGATGTTGCGGACGCGGCGCGCCACGCCTCCCTTCCATCGGCACCTGTGCCCCATCGACACCGACATGGCATCCTGCGCATGTGAACGATGCGGCCGCGGGTCTCCCCGTCTCTGCAGCCTCCTGCGCATAGCCCCGGATCATCCGGTGGTCGATGCCGTTTCTGTGGCAATCGACACACTGCATCCCGGCGGCAAGGTGGACGTCCTCCTCACCCTCCCACCGTTCGCTCACAGACGGATCGACGACCCTGGTCGAGTGGCAGAAGGCGCACTGCGTTGGAGACATCTTTCTCGGAACATCGAAGAGCACGCGGTTGGCGACGTCGAATCTCGAGGTGTTGTACGTCACCGTCGGCGGAAGGACGCCGGATCGCTCGGGCGGAACCGCGGAGTAAAGATCATAATTGTCCGGCATTTCGCCCGCGGACCCCTGAACAGTCGCAAAGCCGCTTGCCGCGGTGGCAGCCCACCGGAGATTCTGCCGGAGGACCTGAACGCCGTACTCCGCCTGGCTGTGCGCCTGATCGCCGTTGTGGCAGCTCTGGCAGTTGACCTCCAGCGTCCCCGATACCTGCCAGCGCATGTAGTCGTCCAGATCCTGGAGCCGATCGTTTTCTCCGACGCCTCCACCGGGGAGATGCCGGCCGAACAGGCCCAGGAACCCGAACGTCGTCATCCCGACAGCTTCGGGGCGATACGTCCCGCCCCACCCCCGGTACGACAGCGGTATTTGCGTGGCGGCAAGCCGATCCACCATGATCCATGGTTCTCCGCGTCGCCCGTGGAGAACCGAGTCCGCCGCGTTGAAGTGCCATCCGCCCTTGATGCGTTCGTAGTCGTGGCACTTCCGGCAGGTCTGTTTCGGGGAGAACGGCATCATCGGCGTCTCGAGCGGCCGGATGACGTGGTCGAATTCGTCATACAGCTTGATCAAATGGACAGGGACCGAGCGGTTCCCGTCCGGAACGTCTCCGATGTTTTCCGGAGCCTGCCCATACCCCCTGGACACCATGCCGACAGCCACCAGCAGTGCGAACAGGATTTTCTTGCGCGGGGTCATGGGTCAGATCCTGAACTCGCCGGGGGCGATTGTGATTTTCCTCCCCGCCTGGACAGCATCGTTGACCTTCAACACCGTAACGGCTGTTTCGTACCCGACCTCGGCCGGACAGGTGAGCTTCTCTTTTCCCCGGACAGCATTGAAGAAGTTTTCGAGGTGAGGCTTGTGATAGGGATCGTCGAACTTCACGGGAAGTTCGAAGGACGGGGGGGCAAGCGTTTCGCGGACGTCGAGGACGGCGGCCGTCTGCGCTTTCTTCGGCTCGGCTGCGGGCGCCTTCAGATACCCGAGGGAGACCCACTTGTCCCATTCAGGGGCCGTGGGCTCCCTGTACGCGGCGCCGCGGCTCGCCGATTCGGAGATGACGAGCGTCCCCTGATCCCCCATGAAGCTTTCCGAATATCCCTGATTGCTGTTCGTGGAGATCGTCTGATAGAACGCCCGGACCTTTCCCTGGCGTGTGTCGTATTCGAACGTCGCGAGCACGCTGTCGAACCACTCGTGTGTCTTCCGGTCGTAGTAGTCGATCCCGCCGCTGGCAACGACGGATGTCGGTTGAGCATCCAGGAACCAGTTATAGATATCCAGCTGATGCGACCCGAGGTCGACGACCGGCCCTCCGCCCAGATGACGATACCATCGCCAGTTCCTGAATTCATGCATCGTGCGGAAGCCGTACGACTTCAGGACGGCTCCATCGATGGCGGCTCCCTTCGGCCATTCGTTGTCGGGCTGTACCGAACGATTCCACTGCCCGTTGACCGTCGTGATGCGTCCAAGAATCCGCGCTTCCGTGAGCAGCTTCTTGTAGCAGTGGAGATACCGGGGGTTGCTCCGCCGTTGGTGCCCGATCTGCAGGAGCTTCCCCGTCTGCCGTGCCGCGCGCACCATGCGGCGGGCGCCTTCGAGCGTGTTGGACATCTCCTTTTCGCAGTAGACGTGGAGGCCCGCCTGAAGACAGCCGACGGTCTGATCCGCATGCCAGAAATCGGGAGTGGCGATCAGGACCGCGTCGAGCCCTTTCTCCTTCGCCAGCATCCTCCGGTAGTCCTCGTACGCGTTCACTTTTTGCCCGAATTTGTCGAGCATTCGCTGCGCCCGGCGGAGGTTATACGCTTCCCAGATGTCGCAGACCGCCCGGAACCGGACATTCGGGATCTTGAGGCAGGCGTTCATCAGGACCTGGCCCTGCGCCCCGGCACCGACGAGGGCAATGTTCAGTTCGTCGCCGGTCGAAGACGGCTTCTCGGGAACATCCGCGCCTTTCACCTTCTCCGCGAGCAAGACCCCGAGCCCACCTGCAGCCGCCCCGAGGAATGTACGCCGGTCAATTCCCGTCATGGTTCTCGCTCCATTCAAGTTCCTTCAACGTGATGTTCCGGTATTCGACTCTGTCGCCGTGGCACTGCAATCCGATGAATCCGGAGCGCCGCTTCAGTCCGGGATGGGTCGACTCCTGATCCATGTGCGCGATCAGATCGGCATCGACGATCTGCCGTCCGTTCAATGTCACGGTCACCCTCGGCCCGCGGGCGATGATGCGGTAGTGCTGCCATTCGCTCGCCTTCTTGCTGGCCCCTCTCTCCGCGGCGACCACGCCGTACAGGCTGCCGCAGTACTGCCAAGGCTTGAGCGTGGCGTACTCCTCGGCGTAGTCGTCCAGGACCTGGATTTCCATCCCTGTGTAAGCCGGATCACCCTCGCGGGGAGCACGGATGAACACGCCGCTGTTCCCTCCCTCCCCCAGGCGGAAATCGAGCTCCAGCTCGAAGTTATCATACTCGCGGTCGGTGGAAAGCCAGCCTCCATTCTCGCCGTTCGTGAACAGAACACCGTCGCCGGCTCCCCACGACTCTCTCTTTCCGCCCACCACGGTCCAGCCGCTCAGATCGGTACCATTGAAGAGGCTGCCCGAGAAGAGGGGCTTCTTTCGGGGGATTTCCCGGATATAGATGTTGCGGAATGCCAGCGGACTGCTGTGAGATTGGAGCTCGATCTGGCCGGATGGAAAGATCGGTATGGATCGGTCCCAGTAGTTCTCCAGGACCACGCTGTCGACGACGACGGCGCCGTTGAGAGCGACGGTTACGCGATCGCCGATCATCGTGATCCGGAACGTGTTCCACTCTCCGATCGGGTTGTCGGCGCACCGCAAGGGCTTGCTCGGGTTCTTCTGATTATTATAGAGCCCGCCCGAACCTTCGGGCCATTGCACCGGATCCCACATCTGGACCTGCGGCGATCCCCTGAGATAGATTCCGCTATCGCCGAAACGCTCGATCTTCCAATCGACGAGCAGTTCGAAGTCCTCGAAGTCCTCGGCCGTGCAGAGACTCTCCCCTTTGCCGTCGAAGATGATGACACCGTCTGCCACCGACCAGTGCGCTCCCATGCTCGAATCCGCTCTGGCCTGCGCCGCCGCCAGCTGTTCGGGCGACATTTTCGATCGCGCACCAGGGTTCTCGACAAGTCCTTTCCATCCCTCAAGGTTCGTACCGTTGAAGAGAGCCCGAAATCCCGGAGGAGGGTCGTTCATGTCGGGGGAGAGATCGAGCGCCCGATCCGCCCGGTCACGGTACCTTGCCGGGACATACGCATCGATGAATGCGCGGGCAGTTTGAGACGATCCCCTGTCGTTCCCGGTCCCACCTATCCCCGCCGAAATCTTCCCTGCCGCAAGCGCCGCATCCAGTCCAAGCGAATCGTCCTTGACGTACGGCGCGACCACCTTCAACGCGTAGGGTGTCCGGAGATTGGCCAGCGCACCGATGACGAGCCGCTTTTCCTCCACGCGCCATGCAGCGGCCAGGGTCCGTTCGTGATACCGCACCGCTTCTGTCGGCGTCAGCGGCGCCTGTTCCACCATGCGGACACAGCCTCGCATGGCGAGGATGCGGAGAGTGGCCTTCTCCTTCCCTTTCGCCACCGCCAGAAGTGTGTCGTATGCCGCAACCGAAGGCCACTCGGAGAGGGCACGGACCGCCGCTTCGCGCAGCTCAGGATCAGCGTTCCGCAATTCCGATGCCGTGAGCGTAAGGGACCGGCTTCCGCCGACACGGCCGATGGCCGGCAGGAGCGCCAGCCTCAACCGCCCGTTTCCGCGGCCATACGCCTCGAGCAGCACATCCGCCCGCTTTTCAGGCTCGGGCTGGCGCAGGCAGATCGTCGCCAGACTTTTCTGTGCTGCGTTGACAACCTCTTCGTCGACCGAGTTTCCTGCGATCTCGATCAACTCCTTCTGAGCTCGTTCCCCGCCGATTGCACCGAGAGTCCTGATTGCTGCCAGCTGTTCAGGGCCGGTCGCCGTCTTCGCAATCGCACCTATCGAATCGGCGGATTCCGGACCGAGTACCCGCGCAGACGTCGAAACCCCAGCCCCTGCTCCCGAGGGGTTCTCCGCTCCAGCGGCTGCGGTACGTCCACGAGCCGCGGTGCTGGCGGAGTCGCTGTCCGCACCGGGGGCTTCGATGTTTGCGAGCGCTTCGAGCGCTGCGCGGCGGATCCCGGAATCTTCCGAGGCCGCTTCGTCGCGCAGAGCGTCGACAGCCCGACTGCTCCGCAGCACTCCGAGGCTCTGAATGATCGTGATCCTGCATTCCCTTCCGGCTTCCGGCAGCGCCGACAGGAACGCCCGGTCGGCCCCTTCGCGGATCGCGACCATCGCTTGAGCGGCCGGCTCACACAGATGCGGGTCGTTCAGGAATCGGGAGGCCGGAGCGATCGACTCTCCCTTTCCGGTCAGCTGAAGTTGCGCCAGGATGAACGACGCAGCGCGATCGGACGGATGACGTTCCAGCGCCCCCGCGAGGGCTGACACGTATCGCAGGCGCTCCCGTTCCGCCCCCGGTTTCGAAACAGACAGTGCGACGTTCTGCAGCGCGAACTCGGCCCGGGCCTTGCGGTCCGACCCTGCCGTGTCGAGATCCTTGCAGAGTTCCTGGATGGCGGCGGGACCGAGGCTCAGGAGAGCAGAACCAAGCCAGCGCGCCTCAAGCGAGTCGCGCGGCGGCATCCTGCCGAGGATCTCGTCGAGCGTGAAACCGGCCGTCGCCGGAGCCGACTCATGCGTCGTGCCGCAGCCGTAGAATGCCAGGATAGCGACAAGAACCGGAACGACGATCGAACGCATTGTCCTGATATCTCCTACAGGTGCCATGGAGCGCGCATCGGCGGATTGATCAACCGGTTCGCCGCTTCATCGCCGGGGCAGCGCTGCGTGACCGGGTCAAATTGAATCGGCCGTCCGAGCTGCCAGGCGATCTTGGCGAGGTTGACGAGCGTGGTCGACCGGTGCCCGTTCGCTTCGTTCAGCGCAAACGGAGCCCGTGTCCGGACTGACGCCATGAAATCAGTCACCTGCCCCTCAGGCTCGGGAAGAGAGGCGATCTTCTCTTTCAGATTCGGAATCGTCGACGCGAGCCCGCGGTAGACCTTCCCCTTCGGTCCCTCGATAAACGGGACCTCCTTGCCCTCCTGATCGCCGCCGAGAATGATCTGGCAACCATCTTCGTACCGGATCGAGATCCTGCGGAACGACCCCGCGGCGTCGGGATGCTGGACCGGCGCATCCACCCCGATCTCCACAGGACTCTCACCGTCTTTTCCGAGGAAGTACTGGACAGGATCGATGTAGTGCTGACCCATATCCCCCAGTCCGCCCCCGTCGTAGTCCCAGTATCCTCTGAACGTCCCGTGGACTCGGTGAGGATGGTACGGCTTGTACGGAGCCGGGCCGAGCCAGAAGTCGTAGTCCAGTTCCGGCGGAGTCCATTGCGGCGAGAGATCGGTCCGGCCGCTCCAGTAGAACTTCCACGCGAACCCGGTCGCGCCGGAGATCGTCACTGTCAGCGGCCACCCCAGCATTCCGCTCTGAACCAGCTGCCTGCATTCCCTCGCGGTAAACCCGCTGTCGTACAATTGATCGCCGCTGTACCGGAACCAGGTGTTGATGCGGAACACCCGTCCGTGCGCACGGACCGCCTCGACGACTTTTTCGCCTTCGGCGATCGTCCTGGTCATCGGCTTCTCGCACCAGACGTCCTTCCCGGCGCGCGCCGCCGCGATAGCGATCAGCGCGTGCCAGTGAGGGGGCGTGGCGATATGGACGACATCGATCTCTTTTCGCTCCAGCAGTTCGCGGAAATCCTTGTAGCCCGCGACCCCCTTCCCGGCAATCTCCATGGCGATCTTCAGGTGGCGCTCATCGACGTCGCAGACTGCGAGGAGGCGCTCTCCGGTGTTCCCAAGGTGCCATCGACCCATGCCGCCGACGCCAACGACGGCTTTGGTGATCTCGTCGCTTGGGGGAGTGTACCCCGGCCCACCCAGCACGCGCCGGGGCACCAGCGTGAACGCCCCGAGGGCAAGTGCGGATTTGACGAATGTCCTGCGCGTCACCATCGGAGTCTCGGTCAGGCCGCCGCGGGAGTCGTTTCGCGCGCGGTGCGTCCGTCCCTGAAGAAGACCGCGAAGACGACCATGATCACCGCCGCGAAGATCGCGGGGATCGCCCAGAACGTCTGCCACTCGCCCGCAGCCGCAGCTCCGGTCGAGGTCACGATGGTGTTGTACAACCAGCCAGCGATCTGGGCGCCGATGAACATTCCCGCGCCGTAGGTCATCAGCACGAGGAAGCCCTGCGCCTGCCCCCGGATCTCCTTCGTGGAGATCTTGTCCACATAGATCTGCCCCGCGACGAAGAAGAAGTCGTAGCAGATGCCATGCAGGATGATTCCACCCATGATCATCCAGACGACCGAGGCCGGGGCGGCGAGGGCAAAGAGAACGTAGCGGAGCACCCACGCGAGCATCCCCGTCAGCAGCATCCACTTGAAACCGAGGAACCGGAAGAAGAGCGGCATCAGGACGATGAACACCACCTCCGACATCTGCCCGAATGTCATCTTGAACCCGGGGTTCACGATGGCATTCGCATTGACGTAGACCGGCGCATACGCGTAGTACGTCGACAGCGGGATACAGATCAGGAACGAACTGATGATGAACACCACGAACGACCGGCTCTTCAGCGTCGCGAGCGCATCCAGGCCGAGGATCTGACGCACGCTGATCTCAGACTTTGGCGACGGAGGCGTGTGCGGGAGCGTGAACGAATAGAAACCCATCACGAGGCCCGCAAATCCGGCCACCCGAAGCGGGATTCCGGTTTCGTCCGCCCCGAGCACCGCGCTGACGAGTATGCCTGCGACGATCCAACCGATCGTACCGAACACCCGGATGATCGGGAAGTATTTCTCCTGCTCCGTGATGTGATGAAATGCGAGCGCGTTGGCGAGACCCACGGTCGGCATATAGCAGAGCATATGGATCAGGAGCAGGATGATGAACGCGGCGGCGTTCCCCGCCTCCGCCGCGACGGGGGCAAAGAGCATCGCCACTCCCCCGATCAGGTGCAGCACACCCAGCACTTTCTCCGTCGAGAAGAAACGGTCCGCCACCATACCGAGGAAGAACGGCGAGACGATCGCCCCGATCGGCCCGACGGCGTATGCCCAGTAGATCACGTCCGACATGCCGATGCGGGTCATGTAGTTCCCGACGGTCACGTACCATGCCCCCCACACGAAGAACTCAAGAAACATCATTCCGCTGAGTTGCAGGTAGGTCGATTTCTTCATGATGTCCTCGTTATGGTAGAGTCACTATGGTTCCTGTCCTGACCGAGCGATCGGCCGCCAGCACGATACGCAGGCTGTTGACCGCGTCGGCAAGATGGTCACGAAGATCCGCGTTCTCTCGAATTGCCCGGAGGAAATACTCCTGTTCCCTGTCGCACAGCTCCTGGTGACCGGGCTCGTCGCTTGTGTCAATCCGCCGGTCCTGCATCGTCGCCGCGTCGTGCCGGAGGAGCGAGGAGGTTTTGGTGTGGGAGTCGATGTCATCGGATCCGGAGACCTTCTCCCCGTGCTGTTCGGCGATGCTGACGCTCCCGTTCGGACCGACGACATCTTTGACGAAGAAGGCGGTCTCGCTCATCATCGGTCCCCAGCCGGCCTCATACCACCCCACGGACCCGTCCTCGAACACCACCTGGAGTTGGCCGTAATTGTACATGGTCGGGGGTATTTCATCCGTGAGCCGGGCTCCGATCGCCTGCACCCGAACCGGGCGGGACCGGGTCATCTGGCACATGACATCGACATAATGGACACCGCAGTCCACGATCGGCGACATCGAGCCCATCAGCTTCTTGTGGACCGCCCATGTCTCGCCGCTGCTCTGCTGGTTCAGGTTCATCCTCATGACCAGCGGCTTGCCAAGTGTCCGCGCCTCTTCGATGAACCTCTGCCAGGCGGGATGGTGGCGGAGGATGTAGCCGACCACGACTTTTTTCCCCGACGTGATGGCCCGGGCCGCAATCTGTTCGGCTTCCTCGACGGTCCCGGCCAGCGGCTTCTCTACAAAGACATGGAGACCCGCGTCCAGCGCCTTGATGGTCAGTTCGTGATGGGTTTCGGGGTAGGTACAGACGGCAACGGCGTCGGGGGAGGCGGAGACGATGGCGGCATCCAGCGAGGGATAGACCGGCACACCTCCCAGTTCCGCGCCCAGGCGTGCGGCTCTCTCAGCAGACCGGTCAACGAGCCCCACCAGGGCGAAGCCCTTGACCCGGGCATAGGCACGGGCGTGGGAGGAACCCATGTTTCCGCAGCCGACGACAACGACTCTGAGAGCTTCCATGGCCGGATCAGCGCTTCAGTTCGACGAGCCAGATGTTCCGGTACTGGACGAGATTGCCGTGATCCTGCAGCAGTAGTCCACCCGGAGACTTGACGTCTTCGTCGACCGCCCCTCCTGTCACGACGGGGATCGCAAGACCCTCATGGATCACAACACCGTTGTGGACAACACTCGCGACGGCGTCGCGGGTCTTCGTGCCGTTCGGGTCAAATCGGGGAGCGCGAAACGTGATATCATACGATTGCCACTGGCCGGGGGGCGCGCACATGTTCACCCGGGGAGCACTCACTTTGTAGATCCCTCCGCACTCATTGTCTTCGCCTGTGAGCCCGTAGCTGTCAAGCACCTGCACCTCGTATCGTCCCTGCAGATAGACACCGCTGTTCCCTCGTGCCTGTCCCCTTGCCTCAGGCATGAAGGGAGTTCGGAATTCAACGTGCAGCTGGAAGTCAGTGAATTTCTGCTTCGTCATGATGTCCCCTGTCCCCGCAGCCACATGAAGGACTCCGTCGGCAATCGTCCATCCCACAGGGGTCTCCTTTTGTTTCGGGTCGCGCCGCTCCCAGCCGGCGAGGCTCGTTCCGTCGAACAGGATCGCTGCACCAGGAGGTGGTGCCGCACCCAGGCATGGAGAGAGCCGGACAATGTGTTTGAGTTCAAAATTCTCGACGTCCGTGCCGCTCGTCCGACCGCGGAGCACTCCATTGGCGAGTGTCAGCGACCAGTCCGGGTACTGATCTATCACTACCCGATCCCCCGCGACCTTCCCCTCAAACGCGATCGTTGAAAACGCACCGCCGAACGTTGTATCCCGGGCGTCGAACTCACTCTGAGCCACGAAACGGTAGCTGTCTCCGCCCAGAGCAATGGCCCGCACGGCAACCGGCGACACCTCTCCTGTTCGCGTTACGACATGCCCGAACCAGTCCCCCATGACCGGGTCGGGGGATGCCCCTTCATCCTTCACGACGCTTCCAGAAGGAGCGCAGGACATGACGACAACCGACATGAGGAAGAGCAGGGAGAGCCGAACTGCCGAAACTGCGTTCATTGCGAGTCCTCTCTGAATTGTCACTCGTGAAAATTACCCCTTCTGGTCACAACTGTAGATCCATGAGTCAGGCGTTCGCTGGAACAATGGGTGATCCCTCAGGCCAGAGGTCCCTATGCCGGGCGTGGCGCTGAAGTACGAGAAGGAGCGGGAATCGAAGACGATGCAATCTAGCGAAGCGCGCGTGAAATGGCAACACGAAGAAACGGCGGTTGGGGCGCTTCTATTTCGCCCAACCCTTGCGGTCATGCTGTGTCTTCAGGGCAACGACAATCGCGAGCAGGGAGCACACAATGCTTCCGTACCAGAGGAAGGCGGCCATGCTCAGCGGGGCAGCGAATTCAGCTCCTGCAGGATAGAAGCTCGCGCATCCTCCCAGGACAATGAAGAGGACCTGGGCGTATTCTCTTTTTGAACGCTCTTTGACCGCCCTGCCGAGATAGCCCATCGAGGTGTAGTCTGGGCTCCCCTTCTCATCGCTGTTCAGCCGGGAGATCTCGTGCTGGTATCTCCTCAGAATGCCGATCACGAGATCGTGATGCCTGCTCAACAATGCGGCAGCCAACGCGACGTACCCTATCGGGAGCGTCAGATTCAGAAACGCATCATGTGAGAAGGACAGACCGACAGCCAGAGTCGTGTAGGCAAGGAAGACCAGGAGTACATGTTCTCTTGCCTGGATTCGCGCTGCGATTTCTCCCGACGCGGCGAGGTACCTCGTGTTTGCATCAAGCATGTGTCCCCACTCTTTCCGTGTTACCTGGCGTAATTTCCGTGAGTTTCGTAGTAAACGCAAGCTATCAGGCCTTCTTCCGGAGCGGGTCCGGCTACGACTTTTGCCCGGCGGAACATTCCTTCGAGCAGCCCGTTCAAGGAACTATGGCAAAGTTGGTCGTTGGCATAATCGGGATCAGCTTCATCCTGGTGGGTGTGCCACTCCTCATTCTCCCTGGTCCCGGGATCCTGCTTATTCTCGCCGGGCTGGCCGTGCTCTCCCTCGAATTCCCGTGGGCCAGCGACATCATCGCCAGCTTGAAGAAATGGTGGAATCGCCCGAGTTGAGCGGCGTCCGGGACACGCTGTCCGCTGACCCGGCCGGGAGAGACCCCACCGAGACGCACTACTTGATTGCGAATCGTCATCTTTCCCCTCATACTTCATCATCAAGGTGCAACTTTCAGGCCCCCTGCGCATCTTTCCAGAAGAGAGCCAATCAGGAGCATACCGTGCACACGCCCGCCGATATGGAACCAGGAATCGATTCCCGCGACGGAGATGGCCCCTCGTTTCTGGCAGCGTATGAGTCGTTCCGCAAGCCCGTGTACCGCTACTGCCTTGCATTTGCGGGGGATGCCGAAATGGCGGAAGACGCAACACAGGAGACATTCGTCAGGTTGCACCAGAACATGGGCAACCTCCACGGGAGGGATTCGGTGCGGTGCTGGCTCTTCACGGTGGCGCGCAACGAGATGCTCGGGACGTTCCGGAAGCAGAAATTTCAGGTCCCCATAGGGGACCACGAAGCCGAAGACGGGGAAACGCCTGCAACCATCGTCGAGCAGGAAGAATCAGCAGAGCTGGTCCGGCGGATGATGGATGAGCTCGCCGAGGAGTACCGCGAGGTGCTCGTGCTCCGGGAGTACGAAGAATTCTCGTACGCGGAGATCGCCGCAATCACTTCTTCATCGCTGGCAGCAGTAAAGTCTCGTCTGTTTCATGCGCGGCGGGCGCTTGCGGAGCGTCTCCGGCCGTGGTTTGAGGAAAGGAGCGCACAATGAACTGTGCAGATTATCAGGAGGCGCTGAGTGCGTTCATGGACGGGGAGGCGCAGCCCGATGCCGCGTCGGCGGCGCTCGAGCACGTCGGGACCTGCCCCGAATGTCGCACGTTCTTCACCGCCGCGATGTCGCATCGGACCGCGTTGCGGCAGACTCCCCTGCCGGACTTCCCGCACGCCCTGGACCGCCGCATCCGCCGCGCGACGGCGTCCCGGAGACTCCGATGGAGGGAGAAGCTGCCGATCCCCCTGCTGCCCGGTGGCCGGCTGGCCATCCCACTGCCTGCCCTCGCGGTCGTGGCGCTGTATCTGCTCACCGCAACGATCCTTGCGCTATCGTCGCTTTTTGGGCCGGCGAGCAAGCAGACTCAGGAACCGACATTCCTGTATGTACGGGAGCTTCCAGCCGTCGAGGTGGTCGCAACCTCATCCGATGAAACCGATTCCCATCACGAAAGGAGCGTTATCCAATGAAAGCGATTGCGTTGATTCCGCTTTGCCTGGTGGCGTACGTCTTCCAGGACGCGCCGCAGGACCAGACTGTGGCAGCCGGCAAGCCCCCCGCGATGGCGAGCCAGACGGCCCAGCAGAAGGAAGATAAGCCGCCGGTCGACATGCAGGCGGTGGACGTAGAACCGAAGCTCATCAAGGCGGGCACACCGGCATACCCAAAGGAAGCATTGAAGACCGGCCAGGAAGGCACCGTGTGGGTGAAAGTGTGGGTGACGGCGAAGGGGGAACCGAAACAGGTCGAAGTTCTGAAGAGCGAGAATCCTGTATTCAACCAGTCAGCGCTCGACGCGGCGAAGCAGTACCGCTTCACACCGGCGGAGATCAAGGGAAAGCCGGTCGCCGTCTGGGTAACGATCCCCTTCAAATTCAAGCTGGCCGAAAAAAAGGAACCGACGACAAAGTAGTGTCTCACCCTCCAGGGCTCGGCGGCCTTCCCCGATGCGCACGCCGGGAAGTCTGCCGAGCCCTCCGGTCACCAGTAGTGCCGCCACCGAAACGCCGCTCGCAGGCCGAACTGCCAGATGCTATTGACATCGATGGTTTGACGGGCACTTTGACCCGCGATTCAAGCCGATCTTGCATGACGAAGACCGGGCGAAAGAGGCCAGGAAAGGACGAAAAATGTGACCATCGCCTGTCAATTGACTGGCTGCCTGCATCTTCCTATAATGTCTCCCGGGCAATCGTTCGCACCGGGCTCCTCATGCATATCCTGATCGTAGAAGACGAAAAGAAGGTCGGTCAGTTCCTGAAGAAGGGGTTCACCGCCGAGGCGTTTTCGGTGGACCTCGCAGGCGACGGTCAGGAAGCTCTCCGCCTGATCGAGTCGGGCGACTACGACGCCATTGTTCTCGACATCATGCTCCCCAGGATGGACGGGCTTGAGGTCGTGCGCCGGCTTCGAGCGTCCGGGATCGACACCCCCGTCCTCATGCTCACCTCCAAAGCCGACATCGAAGACCGGGTCGAGGGTCTCAACCTCGGCGCAGACGACTACCTTCCCAAGCCGTTCGCGTTTTCCGAAGTCCTTGCACGCCTCCGCGCAATCCTCCGCCGCAAATCCGGGGACACCCAGGCGTCCGTTCTACAGATCGGAGACCTCCGCATGGACCTGCTCGCACGAACGGTCGAGCGGAGCGGACAACCGATCCAGCTCACGAACAAGGAGTTTGAGCTCCTCGAGTACCTGCTACGGAACAGGCGGCGGGTCCTGTCGCGCGTCATCCTGATGGAGCACATCTGGGACATGCACTTCGATAGCGAAACCAATATCGTCGATGTCATGGTCAACCGCCTCCGTCGAAAGATCGACGACCCCTTTCCGGACAAGCTGATCCACACCGTGCGCGGCGTGGGGTACACGCTGCGCGAATCGTCCCAGGATGATACTCTCGAAACCTAGATCCGTCCGATTCATCCTCACCCTCTGGTCCTCCCTGCTCATCATGGGCGCCGTGGTGGTGTTCGGCGCGAGCGTCTACTTCTATCTCGAGCGCTTTGAGGAGCAGGCGCTCTCCGACATGCTCATCGAGGAGGTCGACTGGATTCACCAGATCGTCGAGATCGAGCGCCAGCAGCTCTCCCGCACCGCCGGAATCGATGCGCTTTCACGAGGCGTCGAGACGGCCATCATCGAACATTTCGCTGGCAATCCGCGGAACTTCATCGTCGCGCTGACAACTGATCAGGGCCGGCTGCTCTACCAGGGCGGCAACCGGACAGAGGGGGCGTTCCCGCTGCCCGCACCGCCGATCGATACGACGTTCGTTCGCTCGGCTGATGACCGCGCGCTGGGCCGGCTGCAGGTCGCGGTGCGGCGCGCTTCTCCGTTCGTGATTCAGGTAGGGTTCCCCATCGCGGTCGGCAGCGAGGTGCTCTCACGCCTGCTGACCATCTTCTCCATCCTGACTCCCGTCGTGATCTTCCTGGCGCTGGCCGGGGGGTGGTTCATCACCGGGGCGATCCTCAACCCGCTCCGTCGCATCTCACACACGGCACAACGGATAACCGCTGAAAACCTCGGCGAGCGAATCCCACCGCGAGCGGTGGACGACGAACTCGGTGAACTGATTACGACCATGAACGGCATGATCGCCAGGCTGCAGGAGTCGTTCGGTCAGCTGCGCCAGTTCCTGATGAATGTCGCACACGAATTGAGAACTCCCCTGACAATCCTCAAGGGAGAATCCGAGCTCGCGCTTTCCCGGGACCTCACGCAGGAGGAAGCGCGCGAGATCCTCTCATCGCATCTCCGCGAGAGCGTCAGGATGTCGAGGATCGTGGACGACCTGCTGCTTCTGGCAAAGGCCGAAGCAGGGCAGATCACGGTCGAGAAGGCACGCGTCAGTCTCGACCGACTCCTGGACGATCTGCAGGAGGACGCCATGATCCTCGCAATCGGCCAGGAGCTCACAGTCACGCTCGGACCAAATCCGCCCCTCGAGGTGGAGGGTGACCAGGCCAGGCTACGCCAGCTCTTCCGGATACTTCTCACAAACGCAATTCAGTACACCGAGCCGGGGGGCACGATTCGGATCGAGAGCGGCGCGACCGACCGGGAGGCTGAGGTTCACATTGTCGATAGCGGCATCGGCATCCCCGCTGACAGCCTCGCAAGGATCTTTGAACCATTCTACCGCACCGACGACGCCCGCGACAGGTCGCACAGCGGCAGCGGGCTCGGACTCCCGATTGCCCGCTGGATCGCCCATTCACACCACGGCTCGATCCGTGTCCGGAGTGAGATCGGCAAAGGAAGCCGGTTTACCGTCGTTCTCCCCCTCTGGCCACATTCCGTCTCCACATTCGCTCGTCGTCCGTAAGCCCACGAAGCTCTCCCCGGCTGACCCCGCGCAGCGCATTCACCTCGCCGGCTGAGTGGTCCCCTGGTTCCGCGCCAACTCACATATGCCAGAATCCCCAGCGAAGCAGGCGGTTGGCGCGAGCAGTGGCCCCTTTGTGTCCGTTGCAGTACCAGGTTGCGGGGGGACCAGTCCGCCGACGAGATGACAAATCTGTCATCTTCACGTCATCGCGGCGTCATTCTCCAACCGTACCTTCTTGCAGGAACCCCGATGCGGTGGGGTATCGGGTCGGGGACCATAGAATTCAAGTTTCATTCACATATGTGTGGAGGGACAGATGAGGAATTTCATGCTGGTCGGGTTGGCTGTAATCGCATTCGCTACCGTTTCGGTTGTGCAGGCTGCGACAAAGCCTCAGGAGACCACCAAGAAGGCCGCGACGACGGCAACTCCTGCGGCCACAAAGGCGGCAACAGCGAAGAGCCAGGAAGCCGCGAAACCGGCGGCGGACGCTTCAAAGCACGCCTCAACTGCGACGGGTGTCCATCATAACGCAACGCATGAAGCCGCGATGAAGGGGACGAAGGAGGCGGAGTCGAAGTCAGAGGCGACACACGGAACCAAGAAAGCCGCCTCAACTCAGACTGCGTCTGCAAAGGCAGGAGCCACAACGACTCCCGCCGAACCGAAGAAACAGTAGTTGTCGCAAGATCGTCGTGGTCGCAGGTGATCTCATGGCTGCTCGAAAGGTTCCTGGCACGGGGCATGATGGCTGGGGGGGTGGGGCTCCTCGGAATGGTCATCCCCGTGCTCAGGAACCGCCTGCGGTCAGCGAGGAAGAGTCAGGCTTGCGGCTCACTCTCATCGAGAAACCTGCCGCATCCGGAACCACCCCAGGCGAAATCAAGGGCAGCGAGGCGATCTCCCTTGGTGGCTACCGTCAGGTGCTGGTCATTCTGGGCATTCTCGCCGCGGGGTTGCTTCTTGCATTCCTGATCCGCATGTTGGCAATCTAGTGCCGCGCCAACTATCATTTGCTACAACGCCTAATCGAAACAGCTGGTTGGTGCCCGCGGCCATGAGAGGACCCACGGAGCCGCGACGATGCCCATCGCCACAGCATACATACGCCTCCGACGCGCATTTGCATGGCCTGACCTGCTGATCCTGGCCGCGATCACCGGAGTCATCTACGGACTGGTGGGCCTTGCCGGCGAATGGGGCGGATCGTTGCGGCCGGCCGTGAAGATCGACCTCTCGCCGGGGGCGCTTCCGCGCTACACCCTCCTCTCACTCTCCCGTGGAATTGCCGCGTACGGGATCTCGTTTGTCTTCACCCTGGCGTACGGCTATGCTGCCGCGTCGAGCAGGACCGCGGAGAAGATTCTTCTGCCGCTTCTCGATATCCTCCAGAGCATCCCGGTCCTCGGGTTCATGCCAGGCCTCGTCCTCGCATCCGCCGCCCTCTTTCCTCACTCAAATGTGGGACTTGAGATCGCGGCGATCATCATGATCTTCACCGGACAGGCGTGGAACATGACGTTCAGTTTCTACAGATCCCTCCGAACGATTCCGCCTGAGCTGCGCGAGGCGGCAAGCATGGTCGGGTTTACGCGATGGCAGCGGCTTCGACGCCTCGAGCTCCCGTACGCATCGATCGGCCTGATCTGGAACAGCATGATGTCCATGGCCGGGGGCTGGTTCTTCCTGATGGTGAACGAGGCGTTCGTCCTCGGCGACCACGACTTCCGCCTGCCAGGCATCGGGTCGTACATGAGCGTAGCGATCATGGAAGGGAATGTGCCCGCCATGGTGTACGCGATCATCGCGATGACTCTGATGATAGTGGCCGTCGACCAGATCATCTGGCGCCCCGCCACGGTCTGGGCTCAGAAGTTCAAGATGGAGGAGACCGGCAGCGAGGATGTCCCCCGTTCGTTCATCCTGGAGGTTATGCGAAAGTCCAGACTCCTGCCAATCTTGAGAAGCACAGCAAGGAAGATGATCCGGCCCAGAGTCGCGCCCCGGGCACAGCCACTCCAGCCGCCTGCTCAGTCCGGGGTAGTTGATGCCACCGGCCCTCGAGGGAAACGATGGCTCACTCCGGCAGTCATTCTTCTGAAGACTCTCGGCACCGCGCTTGTGGCGATCGGCCTCTGGCGCTTTGTCGGTCTCCTCGCGAGTCTCCCAGCCGGCGACTGGGCACTCATGTTCAGGGACCTGGGACTGACGGCGACCCGTGTCCTCGCCGCCGTTGCCCTCGGGACCCTGATCATGGTGCCGCTCGGCGTCGTCATCGGGTCAAACGTCCGCCTTGCCAGGCTCCTGCAGCCGGTGGTCCAGATCGCGGCTTCGTTCCCCGCGCCGATGGTATTCCCTGCCGCCCTTCTCCTTCTCACCATGGCGGGCGTCAGCATCCAGGTGGGAGCAGTCGTATTGATGATGCTGGGGACACAGTGGTACATCCTGTTCAACGTCATCGCAGGCGTCGCGACACTCCCGGGGGAGCTTCGGGAGGCCACGACAGTATTCCGGTTGCCGCGCTGGGACGTCTGGAAGACATTCCTTTTGCCCGGCATTTTTCCCTACCTGATCACCGGCTGGGTGACGGCTGCGGGAGGAGCCTGGAACGCAAGCATTGTGGCCGAGTACGTCCACTACGGCCATACCATTCTTGTGGCAACGGGCCTGGGATCAGCGATTACCCTGGCCACAGACAAGGCCAACTACCCTGCCCTTGCCGCGGGAGTCTTCCTGATGTCCGGAACCGTGGTACTCATCAACAGGATTTTCTGGCGCAGGCTGTATCAGATTGCAGAACGTCGATAGGCGGATCCGCTATGACACAGACATCACCTCCGATTGCGGAAGTCCGGAACGTCCGGAAAGTGTTCGCCCTCCCCGCCGGAAAGGAGATCGCCGTCCTCGACGGCATCTCGCTCCAGGTGAATCCCGGCGAGATCATCGCGTTGCTCGGTCCGTCAGGCTCGGGGAAATCGACGCTGATGCGGATTCTCACCGGACTCATAGAGCCGACGCAGGGTCAGGTCGAAGCATACGGAAAACCGCTTCAAGGCTTCCATCCGAGGACCTCGATAGTCTTTCAGAACTTCGCCCTGTTCCCTTGGCTGACTGTTCGTGAGAACATTACAATTGGCTTGCGCAGGCTCTCCCTCCCGGAGGACGAGGTGGAACGGCGCGTGGCCGCAGCCGTCGATCGCGTGGGGCTCGAGGGATTTGAGCCGACATATCCGAAAGAACTCTCAGGCGGGATGAAGCAGCGCGTGGGAATTGCCCGTGCGCTCGCGGTCCAGCCGGACCTCCTGTGCATGGACGAACCGTTCAGCGCGCTCGACGTGCTGACCGCAGAAAACCTCCGGACCGAAGTCCTCAACCTCTGGCTTGACACGACGGTGGGAATTCGAAGCATCCTTTTTGTGACGCACGATATCCGCGAGGCCGTGTATCTTGCCAGGCGAATCGTCATCCTGGGATCGCATCCCGGGACGATCAGGCTCATCCTCGACAATGAGCTGCCGTATCCGCGCGAGGCCCGATCGGCGGCATTTCAGTTCATGATCGACCGCATCCACGAGATCATTACCAATACGATTCTCCCCGACGTCCCTCCGTCTCCGCTCGTTCCCCGGAGCCGATCCGTCGAGGCGCTGCCCCGTGTGTTCCCGGGCCAGATCGTCGGTCTCCTCGAGATCCTGTACCACCACGGGGGCAGCCTGGATGTCTTTGCGCTCGCGGGAACGATCGGGAAGGACTTCGGCTCAACACTCGCCGTCGTCAAGGCGGCCGAGCTGCTCGGGTTCGTCGACACCCCGAAGCAAAACGTCGAATTCACCGAGATAGGTCTGACATTTCACCGGGCGCCTCTGAACGAGAGAAAGCGGATGTTTCGCGAACGGCTCCTGTCGCTTCGACTCTTCGAAGTGCTCACCGGGATGCTGCAGAAGAGCCCGGCCGGCGCTGTCAGGGAGGATCTGATCCTCGAGCAACTCGCCATGGTGCTCCCGAACGAGGATACCGAGGGGCTCCTGGAAACAGTTGTCGCCTGGGGGCGCTTTGGGGAGCTGGTCGGATACGACGCGCAGGAAGGACTGCTTCGGTTGGAGGCAGCCTAGAAGATAAGCTGCTGACGCCTGGGATCAGGCGCAGGGCGTATCGTCGCCCGCCAGCCGGGCGTTGAGTTCTTTCAGGGACGTCCAGCTCTCCATGAGTTCGGGTAGATATTCCGTCGAGCCGATGAACGTCCAGATGTAAGCGACGATCGCGAAGATATTGCCTGTAGTGAAGTCGTCGATATCGATCGAGATGTAGAGCACCACGAGAAAAATCCCCAGCAGAAAAACACGCAGGATGCCGAAGCTGATCCCCGTGAGCCTGGCGATCGCCTGTTCGCTTCCGGCGAGCCTTCCATAGTACGACTCGATTTGCTTCAGATCTTTGGTCGCGAAGGCGTCATACGCAGACTCCTTCGTGTCGTGGAGGGTCTCCTGGATGCTTTCGATTCTGGCGCTGAAGACGGAGGTGAGGAATCCGAGCGGAATCAGGACGACGGCGCAGGCGGCGGCGATCCGCAGATCGAAGAAGGCAAGCGCGATCAACGCGCCGACAATGGCGATGAGCTGCTCGATGATCTCCGGAAGGCGGTACTGGAAGAAGGTGATGTACTCCCGCATAAGGTCCGCCCGGGCCGCGGTCCGCGAGATGCTGTGGTTGCACTCGAAGCCGGTGCGGGCGACGTCGAGAGCCATCCCCTTGTAGATCCGGAGGTAGATCCGGGGATCGATGATCCTCCTCACCGATCCGACGCCCGAATTCACCAGGAACACCCCGATCCAGATGCAGAGCGGGACAAGAAAAGCGGCAGACGTCGCGGCCAGCGATCTATCGACGAACACATCGATGACGTCACCAAAGACACTCGGTTCGAGAATCCAGGCGACGTTCTCGATTACGACCAGGCCGAGGGCCAGGAGAATGCTCTTCCGGTACTGCGAGACGAGGTATGCGAGCGGAATCATGGCAGGACGCGCGCAAGATGCTAAATGCCCCGTCCTGAATCAAGGGTACGGCTACTTCAAAAGGGTCATTCGCCGTGTCTGGACAAAGGACCCTGCTTCGAGCCGATACAGATACACACCGCTCGCTGCCGTACCGCCATTCCACCGGACCCGATGCCTTCCGGCTTCCTTCTGCCCGTCGAGCAGGACAGCCAGGAGCTTCCCGACGGAATCATAGACAACCAGTCGCACATGTCCTGCGGCAGGGATCTGAAATTCGATTTCCGTCGCGGGATTGAATGGGTTAGGATAATTCTGTTGGAGAGCGAACTCCTTCGGTTGCCCATCCTCCCCCTCCCCAACCTGCAGTGGCTCAGCCTGGTTAATCCAGAGGTCAACGACATGCCCCCTCCAGTTGGCCCCGAACAGACCTTTGCTCCCGTTCCCGTCGATGTCGAGCACGCGCATCCCGTGAGACCCTGTCACCGCTATGACCCGCTTCCTCCAGGTTTGTCCCTGGCCCCCGTTCAGGAATACCTTCACCTCAGCCGGTGTCAAACCCGAGTTCATCTTCGCGGTGGCAAAATCCATCCTGCCGTCAAGGTTGAAATCGGCAGCACACATCGAATGGTGAACCGTTTCAACACTGTCCTCGACAATGTGCTCGGTCCAGTCTGACCGGGTTGGATCGGCCGGAGCCTCGAACCAGGAAATCCGGTACATGCCGCCGATCGGCTCCGATGGCGAGAGAACGATGTCCAGCCGGGAATCCCCATCGATGTCCGCCGCATCCAGCGCCACCGAGCGGTACGTGTACGTCGAGGTGTACTGGTGGGGAATCCATGTTGTGCCATCACCGGCATTCTCGAACCAGAGCCCGTTGATGAGGATGTCCGGCCGTGCGTCCCGGTTGAGGTCCAGGACTTTCAAACCTTCGCCGTTGACACACGGGACTAGATATCGTGACCATTGCGACGTTGAGGTCTGGAGATAGATACGCAAGGTGTCGCCGTCGCTCGGAGCGAATGCTTCCTGGTTCCTGCCTACGATATCAATCCGGCCGTCGCGGTTCAAATCTGCGATCTCGATATCGTGCAACGAGACCTCCTCGATGGTTGCGTCAGCCCATATCGCACCAGAGGAACCGGGGTTTTTGAACCACGCCAGCCGCGGCTTCCCGGAGGCGTCGGTCCCGAGGCTGACGACATCCATGCGGCCGTCGCGATCGACATCTCCAGCTTCATGATCGGTCCGGAAACCGGGCAGGTCAGAGATGACATGCGGGACCCAGGAGGGGTTCTGGTACCACACCAAGCCGCCCGAGACATATCCGCCGACGATGAGGTCAGGAGCACCATCGCCGTTCAGGTCACCGACCGCCTTGCCCCAGGGGTCTTGCGGGCCTGTGGGATCGACGACCACGTGATCGAATGACACCGGAAGCTGCCCCCGGCCGACGGCGGGCAGGCAGAGGATAAGGAACAGGACGGACAGAATTGCCCGTGACAGTTGTTTTCCTGGGAACGAATGCATAGCGCAACCCCCCCTATAAAGAGGAAACGAACAGGACAACCGGGAAAAGGAAATGATCAGGCCCTACAATCTCACACACACGGCGGGAGTGAAGTGGGTGTATGTAGATAAGAAAAGGGTCGGCCTCCTCCTAGTTAATTTTCGTTAAATTTGGGGGATATGTTCCCGGGCGCGGCTTGACTCTATCCGATCAGTTCCGTACGCTTCGCCGGACGGTCCGGTCTGCCTTCCCTCTCCCCCCCGCGTCATGGAGCTCCCGAGGCGGGCGTGCAGCCGCATCGATCCCTGGTGTACATCTCAATGTACTTTACGGTCAGGAGGTCACAATGAAACTGCGCGTGCGTGCCTTTGGACTGGCGACAGGAGTTGTGGCGGGGCTTTTCGTTTTGTTCGTCACACTGGTATCCATCTGGTTCGGGCGGGGGGAGACAATCGACGCGTTGGTTGTCCCCTTCCCCGGCTTCTCCCGGAGCATCGGCGGTGCGATCGTCGGTCTGATCTGGGGGTTCGTGGACGGCTTCATCGGGGGCGCGCTACTCGCCTGGCTCTACAACCGGTTCGCAACCACGCTCTTCGCGCAGAAAGCTTGACCCCGCGCGAGCCTGCCGGCTTCTTCCCATTGCTCCGTCCCCGGCGAGCATCCATCCGTCGGCTCTCCGGGACGCGAGACCCCTGAAACGCGTCGCGTCCCGCTCGGGGCGGGACGCGAGGGAAATCGTGCCCTGGGCGTGGCTGCCGCCCACGCCCGGAGGCTGTCAGGACAATGTCAGCGGCGCTTCCCGTCCATGAAATGCGGGAGCTCGTGCAAAAAATGGACGGAGGTGCGGATCCCGCCGAAGAAGTTCTCCAGGTTCAGGAACTCGTTGGGTGCGTGGGCGTTTTCGTCCGGGAGCCCGAACCCGAGAAGCACGGTGTCGATTCCGAGAAGCTGCTTGAACTGGACGACAATCGGGATGGACCCGCCTTCGCGCTGGTACAACGGCTTCTTCCCGAATCCCTTCTGCAGCGCGGCCACGGCCGCCTTGACGCCCGGGCTGTCGATCGGCGTTATCGCCGGCTCGCCTCCGTGCAGCGAGCGGACCGTCACTGAAACGGTCTTGGGCGCGAGTTTCTTGATATGCTTCGCAAACAGCTTCGCGACTTTCACCGCAGATTGATTCGGGACGAGCCGCATGGAAATCTTCGCGGAGGCCTTTGAAGGGAGCACGGTCTTCGCGCCCTCGCCGGTGAACCCACCCACGATGCCGTTGCACTCGAGCGTGGGCCGTGCCCAGACGCGCTCCAGGGTGGTGAATCCTTTCTCGCCATACAGCTGTTTGACGCCGAGGTCCCGCGCGTACTCCTTCTCCTTGAACGGAAGTTTCTTGTAGGCCACGCGCTCCTTCTTCGTCAGCGGGAGCACGTCCCTGTAGAAGCCGGGAATTGTCACGCGGCCGTTCTTGTCGTGCAGCTGCGCAATGATCTCGGCGAGCGCCTGGATGGGGTTATGCACCGTTCCCCCGAAGGAGCCGGAATGCAGATCCTTGTTCGGGCCGACGAGATCAATCTGCATGTACGCGAGCCCGCGCAACCCGTAGCAGATCGAAGGAACCCCCTTCTTGAACATCGAGGAATCCGAGATCAGCACCAGGTCGGCCTTCAGGAGATCCTTGTGCTCGCCAACGAATGATTCGAGGTGCTCGCTTCCGATCTCCTCTTCCCCTTCAATCAACAGCTTGAGGTTCACCGGCAACTGGCCCGCGTTCTTCATGATCGCTTCGATGGCCTTCAAATGAATGAAGACCTGCCCCTTGTCGTCTGCCGCGCCGCGCGCATACAGGTTCCCGCTGCGGACGGTCCCCTGGAACGGCGGCGACTCCCACAGATCGAGAGGCTCGGCCGGCTGAACATCGTAATGCCCGTAGAGAAGGACGGTCGGCTTGTCCGGGGCGTGCAACCAGTCACCATACACAATCGGGTGTCCCGCGGTTTGAAAGAGCTGGACATTGTCCATGCCGACAATGCGCATGTGGTCCGCCACCCAGTCTGCACATCGCCTGACATCGGCGGCATTCTGGGGATGCGTGCTGACACTGGGGATGGCAAGGAAGTCGTTCAGTTCACGGAGGTAACGGTCCTTGTGAGTCTCCAGGAACGAAAAAATCGATTCCATCTGATGCTCCGGTGACAATGAGCTTTTTTGGGAGGGGCTTTGTGACGAATATACGCAGGAGATTCGTGAGGTACAATAGAATCCTGCGTTGCCACGCCGTCATTTTGCGTTTTTGGCGGGGTACGCCCATGGGTGACCGCCACGCGGCTTGACTCTCACAGGTCATTTGGATACTGTTGACCATGATCCCAGAACACGTCTGGCTTGCGACAGCGGTCGCCACGGTGCCAGCGGTCCTCCTGGACATGGCGTCGGGCATGATCCAGAGGTGGCAGATCAGGCGAGGCGGAGGGGAACCCGGGGATTCGATCGGCCCGTTCGGGCGATTCCTTCTCAGCCTTGTGCAAAACGCCTTCGTTCTGGGGGGGCTCAGCTTCCTGTACTTCCGGCTCTGGGCCGGTTCAGGGAGGGCCTTCCTGTACGTCGCCGTCGTGTGGCTGCTGATCTCCATCCCGGCCCTGCTCCTGTCGCGGGCGATGGATGATACCCAGCAGAGGATCATGACCATCAGGGCCCTCTCATTGCTTTTCAAGGCTGCGGCGCTCTCCATCTCCCTGGCATATTTCATCGGGTAGGCCACTCATGAAAGCACTCCTCCCAAGCGGCGCCATCGAATATGCGGATACCGGCAACCGGTCCGCAGTGCCGGTCGTGTTCCTCCACGGCTTCCCTTTCAGCCACGAAATGTGGGCACCGCAGCTCGGTCCGGTCGGGCAGACGCACAGGGCCATTGCCTATGACATCCGCGGGCATGGCATGAGCGACATCGGCGACGGCCAGTACACCATCGACGGCCACGTGGACGATCTCTTCGCGCTCCTGGACCTCCTCAGCATCCAGGAATGCGTTGTGGTCGGTCTCTCGATGGGTGGGTATATCTCGCTCAGGGCGCTGGAGCGGGAGCCGGGGCGGTTCAAAGGCGCAGTGCTGTGCGATACGAAGAGTGAAGCGGACACGAACGAGTCGAAGGTGAAGCGGTTCGAAACGATGAAGGCGGTGAAGCGCAGCGGCTCGGTGGAGTTTGCGGAAGGGTTCGCGCGCGCGGTGTTCTGGGAAGGGACCTTCACCGCAAAACCCGATGTGGTCGCCTCGATCAAGCGGGTGATGGGGAGAACGCCGCCGCTGGCGATTGCCGGGACGCTGCTCGCGCTGGCCGCGCGCACCGACACGACGCCGTCACTCGGCTCGATCTCCGTCCCCACCCTGATTCTGGTCGGAGAGCACGACGCCGTCACACCTCCCGCAGCATCCAGGGCGATGCACGAACGCATCCCGGGTTCGCACATGCACGTGATCCCTGCCGCGGGTCACATGAGCAACATCGAGAACCCCGAAGTGTTCAACGAACAGCTGCTGGCGTTCCTCAAACGCTTCTAGGCGTTCGGGCTCGTGCCCCTCCAATGGGTACTTGCCATAGACACAAAGGGGCCAGTGCCCGTGCCAACCCGTTGTGTCGAACGGGCGCTGTAGCACATGATAGTTGGCGCGGCACTAGAACAGCGTGTAGATGAACGGCGCCAGCGCCGACCCCTGCGTGAACACCACGAGAAGTCCGAGCAAGAGCAGCATGAGGATGATCGGACCCAGCCACCACTTCTTCCGCACCTTCATGAAGTCCCAGAGCTCGCCAAGGATGGTGAGCTTCCCGCCGCGTCCCGCTGTCTTCCGTCGTGCCATGAGGTGTGTCCCTGATCAGAAAAGCCGTTCGTATCGTTCCGGATCGACCTGCGCCGGCTCGCGCTTCACCCAGTACGACTTCGCGGAGCGGTCCAGCCGCTGCTGCAACAGATCCTTCCCTGCGAGCCTGAGCACGAGCGCGACGGGCGTCAGAACCAGATAGAAGAAGAGCCCCAGCAGAAGGCGCGTGTTGATCCAGCCGAGGACATGGGCGAACTTCATCCAGCCCGCATGCACGGGACGCAGCACCGGCTCCGCATACAGCCCGGTGACAAGGAAGAACGCCGCGCCTCCCCCGAACCACGGCCAGAGAGAGGAACCTTTGTAGGCCAGGTATCCCGCCACCGCGGCGCTGATCGCTGCAAACATCAAACCGAATTTCCGCACTTCAGTCAAGCTCGAACTCCTTCTTCCACGACGCGTCCTGCTCCACGTTGTCCTGCTCTGACTTCGCCAGGAGGAAGCTGCCCACGACCAGATAGTCCATCTCCGTCCTCATGAAACAGCGGTAGGCCTCCTCCGGCCTGCACACGATCGGCTCGCCCCGCACGTTGAACGACGTGTTGACGAGGAGCGGACAGCCCGTTCGACGCCGGAACGTCTCGATCAGGTCGTAATAGAGCGGATGATCGTCCCGTTCCACGGTCTGAATGCGCGCGGAGTAATCGACGTGCGTGACCGCGGGAATGTCCGAGCGCGGAACGTTCAGTCGGTCGATCCCGAAGAGACTTTCCTGCTCGGGCGTCATCGCAATCCGCCGCCGCTCCACGACGGGAGCGACCAGCAGCATATACGGGCTGCTCCTGTCGAGTTCGAAGAAGTCCCCGACGTGCTCCCGGAGCACCGACGGGGCGAACGGCCGGAACGATTCCCGGTACTTGATCTTGAGATTCATGACGGCCTGCATCTGCTTCGAGCGGGGATCTCCGAGGATGCTCCTCGCCCCGAGTGCGCGCGGGCCGAACTCCATCCTCCCCTGAAACCATCCGATCACATGTTCCCGTTCGAGCAGCTCAGCGACGGTCTCGAGCAGCTCCTCCCGCCGGAGCTTGCGGTACCGCGCACCGTTCTTCCGGAGCGTCTCCTCGATGGCGGCGTCATCGTAGGCGGGGCCCAGGTACGACCCCCGTTGTGCGTCCCGCCGGCCGTCTACCGTGCGGGGATTCGCCTGGTGGGCGTACCATGTGAAGAGCGCAGCCCCGAGGGCGCCACCGGCATCACCGGCCGCCGGCTGGATCCAGAGATTCTCGAACGGGCCCTCCCGGAGGATGCGGCCGTTGCCCACGCAGTTCAACGCCACGCCTCCGGCCAGCACAAGGTTCTTCTCCCCTGTCTCGCGATGGACGTGGCGGGTCATGCGCAGCATGATCTCCTCGGTCACGTCCTGCAGCGAGCGCGCGAGGTCCATCTCCCGTTCCGTGAGCGGCGATTCCGGCGCCCGGGGCGGGCCGCCGAACAGGGCGTCGAACTTCCCGCTGGTCATCCGGAGCCCGGCGCAATAATCAAAGAACTCCATGTTCATCCTGAACGATCCATCCTCCTTCAGATCGATCAGGTGATCCAGGATCGCCTGCACGTACGTCGGCCGCCCGTACGGGGCGAGCCCCATGACCTTGTACTCCGCCGAATTCACCTTGAACCCTGTGAAGTAGGTGAACGCCGAGTACAGGAGACCCGGGGAGTGCGGGAACCGGAGCTCCCCGAGGATGTCGATCCTGTTGCCGTCCCCGATCCCGTAGCTGGTGGTGGCCCATTCCCCCACGCCGTCCATCGTCAGGAAGGCCGCCCGGGCGAACGGGGACGGGTAAAACGCCGACGCCGCGTGCGACTCGTGGTGCTCCGTGAACAGTACCGGCCCGTCGAACTCGATCTGGTCCCTGATGAGGCTCGGGATCCAGAGCTTCTCCTTCAGCCAGAGCGGCATGGCCATCATGAACGACCGGATCCCGCGCGGGGCGTAGCTCAGGTACGTCTCAAGGATGCGCTCGAATTTCAGGAGCGGTTTGTCGTAGAACACGACAAACGAGAGATCGGCATGGGAGATCCCCGCCTCCGACAGGCAGTACGCGATGGCGTGCTCGGGGAAGCCGGAATCGTGCTTCCTGCGGGTGAACCGTTCTTCCTGCGCGGCCGCGACGACGCGGCCGTCGGTCACAAGGGCGGCGGCGGCATCATGATAGTAGCACGAGATGCCCAGGATATGAACGGGCCCGGAGGACATCTCACATCTGGAAGGCTTTGATGTACTCCAGAAGGCGCGTGCAATCCTCGAGGGTCTCCACGGTGTGCGTTCCGCCCCCCTGGGAGGCCAGCTCGTGGTGCTCCTGAATGCTCAGCACGCCGAGGCGACGTGTGCGGAGCTGCTCGATGCTCTTCGCGGCGGAAGCCGCGGCAGACAGCGTCGTGATGAAGGGGATCTTGTACTCGTACGCAGTGCGCCCGATGGCGTGCTCGTCTTTGCGGGAAACCTGTCCGAGCGGCGTGTTGATGATGAGCTGGACCCACCCGTTCCGGATGATGTCGATGATGTTGAGCGTCCCCTCGCTCGCCTTGAGGACCGGCCGGTTGTTGATTCCGCGGCTCTTCAGGAACGCGGACGTCCCTTCGGTAGCGATGATCGTGAACCCGAGCCGCACGAACGATCGCACGATGGCGACTGCCCGCTCGTTCTTGTCGAAGTTGTTCAGGCTGACGAACACGGTCCCCTTTTCCGGAAGCGTGCTGCCTGCGGCGATGGAGGCCTTCGCGAACGAGACGCCGAAGCTGTCCGAGATCCCCATCACTTCGCCGGTCGACCGCATCTCGGGGCCCAGGAAGTGCCGCGCGTGAGGGAACTTCGGGAACGGGAAGACGGACTCCTTGACGGCCACGTGCTTCGCCCAGCCGTAGCCGCGGATGTCGAGATCCTGCAGCGTGCGGCCCACCATGACTTTCGCCGCGACTTTCGCGAGCGGGATGCCGGTCGTCTTGCTGACGAACGGAACGGTGCGCGACGCGCGGGGATTGACCTCCAGGACATACACCACGCCGTCGCGCATCGCGTACTGCACGTTGATCAGGCCCACAACGTTGAGCCCGTGCGCCAGCTGCTTCGTGTAGGAGATCAGCGTGTGAAGCTGCTGGGGGGTCACGGCATACGGCGGAAGCACGCAGGAGCTGTCGCCGGAATGGATGCCCGCCTCCTCGATGTGCTGCATGACCCCTCCGATGAAGACGTCCTTCCCGTCGCACACGGCGTCCACATCAAACTCGAAGGCGTCCTCCAGGAAGCGGTCGATCAGGACGGGATGGTCGGGAGAGACGTTGACGGCCTTCTCCATGTACTCCCGCAGGCCGTCGTCGTCGTAGCAGATCTCCATGGCGCGCCCCCCCAGGACATAGGACGGCCGCACGAGCACGGGGTAGCCGACACGCGCCGCCACCTCGAGCGCCCCGGCCAGGTCGCCGGCCGTTCCGTACGGCGGGCACGGGATGCCCAGTTTCTCAAGGAGCAGCCCGAACCGTTTCCGGTCCTCCGCGAGATCGATCCCCTCGGTCGACGTCCCCAGGATCCTGATCCCCCTCGCCTCGAGAGCCTTGGCAAGCTTCAGCGGGGTCTGACCGCCAAAGCTGACGATGACGCCCTCCGGCTTCTCGAGATCGCAAATATTGAGCACGTCCTCGAGCGTCAGCGGCTCAAAGTACAGCTTGTCGGTTGTATCGTAGTCCGTCGAAACCGTCTCGGGGTTGCAGTTGACCATGATGGTCTCGTACCCTTCGTCCGCGAGCCCCATCACGCCGTGCACGCAGCAGTAGTCGAACTCGATCCCCTGCCCGATGCGGTTCGGACCTCCCCCGAGGATCATGACCTTCTTCTTGTCGGACCTCCGGCTTTCGTTCTCGGATTCGTAGGTGGAGTAGTGGTACGGGGTGTCGGCGGCAAATTCTGCCGCGCAGGTGTCGACCGTCTTATAGACGGGCGCGACCCCGAGGCTGACCCGCCGCTGCCGTATGGTTCCCTCGTCGGTCTTGAGAAGAAACGCAAGCTGGCGGTCGGAGAACCCGAACGATTTGGCCTCCCGGAACCCGGCGGCGTCAAGTGCACCCGATTCCCGTATGCGCGCCTCGAGGTCGACAATCTGTTTGATATTGTGGAGGAACCACGGGTCGATTCCGGTAATCGCGCTCAGCTCCTTGATCGTGAACCCCAGCTGGAAGGCGTACCGGATCCAGAAGATATTGTCGGGCCTGGGCACCGCCAACTTGTTGCCCACCCGCTCCCGCCATCCCGCCCGTCCGTCCTCCGGGATCACGGATACGTCGACAACGTCCTTTCCGTCCGCGCCGAGTCCGAAGCGCCCCTGCTCGAGCGAGCGCAGCGCCTTCTGCAACGCTTCCTTGAACGTGCGACCGAAGGACATGGCCTCCCCGACCGACTTCATCTGCACCCCGAGCGTGTCGTCCACGCCGCGGAACTTCTCGAAATCCCACCGGGGGATCTTCACGACGCAGTAGTCGATGGTCGGCTCGAACGACGCCGGCGTGACTTTCGTGATGTCGTTCGGAATTTCGTCGAGGGTGTATCCGACCGCGAGCTTCGCGGCGATCTTGGCGATGGGGAAACCGGTGGCCTTTGACGCCAGCGCGGAGGAGCGCGAGACGCGCGGATTCATTTCAATGACCAGGCGCCTGCCGTTCGCGGGGTTGACGGCGAACTGGATGTTCGATCCTCCCGTCTCGACGCCGATCGCCCTGATGATCTTGATCGCGTCGTCACGCATGGCCTGATACTCTCGATCGGTCAGGGTCTGCTGCGGAGCGACCGTGATGGAGTCGCCCGTGTGCACGCCCATCGGATCGAAGTTCTCGATGGAGCAGACGATCACGACGTTGTCGCGGATGTCCCGCATCACCTCGAGTTCGTATTCCTTCCAGCCGATCACAGATTCTTCGAGCAACACTTCGTGGATGGGGCTGGCCTCGAGCCCATGCGTCAGCGCTTCCTCAAAATCTTCGGCGCTCCGCGCGATGCCGCCTCCCGTTCCACCGAGCGTGAACGAGGGCCGGATGATCGCCGGGAACCCGATCGAGCGGACAAGATCCCACCCTTCTTCCAGCGAGCGGACAAACCCCCCTTTCGGTGTGGCGACGCCCGCCGCATCCATGGTGGCCTTGAAGAGCTCGCGGTCCTCCGCCTTCTTGATCGATTCGAGCTTCGCGCCGATCAGCTCGACGCCGTGCTTCTCCAGCACGCCGCTCTCCGCCAGGGCGACGGCGGTGTTCAGGGCCGTCTGCCCGCCCATCGTGGGCAGGATGGCGTCGGGGTGCTCGCGCTCGATGATGCGCTCGACGAAGTACGGGGTGATCGGCTCGATATAGGTCCGGTCCGCAAGGTCCGGGTCGGTCATGATCGTGGCAGGATTGCTGTTGATCAGGACAACCCTGTACCCTTCTTCGCGGAGGACCTTGCAGGCCTGAGTACCGGAATAGTCAAACTCGCAGGCCTGGCCGATGACGATCGGTCCGGACCCGATGATCAGGATGGAGGAGAGATCAGTACGCTTGGGCAATGCGGGAAACTCCGGGCAATTGGGTCAATATATGAAAGCGGGCACTCTTTGGCAAAGGCCCGGGCCCCTGAACGCCTGCATTCCACAGACTTGAATCTTCGAAGCACGGACCGTATACTCCACTGTTTTCCCACACACAATCGGGGAGGTCAGCATGTCGCTCACAGTGAAGGGCGGATTGATCATAGGCGTGCTCTGTGCCGTCTGGATGTACGTGATCGGATTCACCGGGTGGTACCGGGATCCCGCGCTCCAGGCGATGTTCTGGGTCGTGGTGCTGATCGAAATCGGCGTTCTCTACTGGATGCTGCGTCAGCTCCCGGAGTCCGGGAAGACATTCGGAGGGATCCTGAAGGCCGGCACGATGATGTCGCTGATAGCCGCCGTGGTGATCTTCGTCGCCTCGTACCTGTTCACGTCCGTCGTATTTCCCAACTATTTCGAGGAGGTCCGGGTTGCAGGAGAGGAGATGTACCGGGCACAGGGGATGACGGACGAGCAGATTGCCGCCGTCATGGCCTCGATGGCGCCCATGCAGACCTCAGCCGTGAACGCCTTCATGGGGTCGATCGGGACGATCGTGACCGGTTTCCTGGCCTCCGCCGTGCTGGGCCTGATCCTCAAGAAGAAGACCGCCTGAGGAGCCACCGGCGGCCGTGCGCATCGTCGTTCTGGACGGCTACACACTGAACCCCGGCGACCTGAGCTGGGATGATCTGCGGACGCTTGGAGAGTGCGCGGTGTACGAGCGCACGCCTCCCATGCAAATCATCGAACGGGCCGCCGGCGCTGCCGCTATCCTCACCAACAAGACGCCCCTCACCGCCGAAACCCTTCGTGCCCTTCCCGGTCTGCGCTATGTGGGAGTCCTTGCGACGGGGTACAACGTCGTCGATGCCGGCGCGGCCAGATCGCTGGGTGTCGTCGTCACGAACGTTCCCGCATACAGCACACTCTCCGTGACACAGATGGTCTTTGGCCATCTGCTCCATCATACGCTGCACGTCGCCGACCATGCCCGGGTCGTCGCGGATGGCGCCTGGGCACAGGCCAAAGACTTCGCCTTCTGGGTCTCGCCGTTAACCGAATTGTCGGGGCTGACGATGGGAATCCTGGGGTTCGGACGGATTGGCGCCGCCACGGCCGGCGCAGCCCGTGCATTCGGCATGAACGTCATCGCCCACGATCCCGATCCGGACGGGATCCGGAGTGCGGGCTTCGAGCCGGTCGATCTGAATGAGCTATTCCGCAGGAGCGATGTCCTGACGCTCCACTGTCCTCTCACCGAGCGGACGCGCGCGATCGTCGACGAGAGCCGGCTCCGGCTGATGAAGCGGACCGCATTCCTGATCAACACGAGCCGCGGGCCGGTAATCGACGAGCCGGCCCTGGCGCGCGCGCTCAACGAAGGGTGGATCGCGGGGGCAGGATTGGATGTGCTGAGCGCCGAGCCCCCGCCGGCCGACCATCCCCTCCTGACCGCGAAGAACTGCACCATCACGCCGCACATTGCCTGGGCAACCCGGGCGGCCCGGGAGCGGTTGATGTCGGAAGTCGTCGAGAACCTCCGCGCGTTCCAGCTCGGAACCCCCAGAAATGTCGTCAATGCCCGTTAGTTCCCTCTGGTCGATGCGCAAGAGGGCTCACGCGTGGCTGCTCACGATCGCAGGTTCAGCACACGATCGGATTGTGTCGGAGCGGATGAGGGGGACGGAGACGTCATGAAGCAGGCGAAGAGAAGAAGTCTGACGACACCGGCTAAGAGGATCCAGGCGGCGGGAATTGGGCCCAAAGCAAAGGGAATTGCACCCAAAGCAGGGGGAATTGCACCCGGGGCGGCTGGATTGAGGGGAATAGCATCTACGGGGGCCGCAGAGACAGGTGCCCTGCCCAAGAGCCATCCCTCAGGCCTGCGGAGACCGCAGCACGGGGTGGCGGACCTTCCGGAGTTCTGTGACTTCGACTGCCCGCACGCCACATTCTCCCCTCCAGACGCCAGCGGGGCGTGCAGGCGCGATCAGGCGGTCTGGTGCACGTTGATCAGCCGCTACAACAACAAAAACGCTCGCTGCCTGGCCGGCCCCCCGGGAGGCGCGCGTTCGCGGGTCTAGAAGGCATCCCTGATGTGGTTCAGTGTTCCGCGGGCGCCGCTGAACTGGATCGCGACCACGTCAAACCGGCATGCCTGGTTGCGAATCGCGTGCTTCGCCAGGTACCCCTCGGCCACCTTACGAATTTGCCTCACCTTCCCAGGGGTCAACGCACACTCCGGCCTCCCGCACGCATCGCTCTCGCGGCACTTCACCTCGCAGAACACCAGGTACTCGCCGTCCCGGGCAACGATGTCGATCTCACCCCTGTGCAGCCTGAAGTTTCTCTCGACGATCCGGAGGCCCTGCAGCGTCAGGTACTCGCACGCAAGATCCTCACCCTCAGACCCTTGCGCCCGGCGATTCAGCACCGTCACAGGCTCAACTCGAGCTGCGCTTTGATCGTAAAGCTCCTTCGGTGCACCGGACAGAGCCCGTGCCTGATGATCGCGGCGCGGTGCTCCGGTGTGGCGTATCCTTTGTGCCGGCAGAACCCGTACGCGGGATACACGTCGTCGAGATGCATCATGATACGGTCACGCGTGACCTTCGCGACGATTGACGCGGCGGCAATCGAGAATGAGCGCGCGTCGCCGCCGATCAGCGTCGTGTACGGCGGGCTTTCATCGCCCGGCGTGAATCGGTTACCGTCGACCAGGACATGCTGCGGCTGCGGCTTCAACTCCGCTATCGCGCGCTGCATCGCCAGAAACGTTGCGTTCAGAATATTCACCCTGTCGATCGTCTCATGGTCCACAATCCCCACGCCGACGGAAGGGGCGCCGGCCGTGATCAGCCCGAAAAGCCGCTCGCGCTCCTCAGGCTTCAGGGCCTTGGAATCGTTGACACCCGCGATCTCGAACCCGGGCGTCACCAGCACCGCAGCAGCCACCACCGGACCGGCAAGCGGCCCCCGCCCCGCTTCGTCGACTCCCGCCACATAGAATACACCGGAGCGCCAGAGTTTCCGTTCGTGCCTGAAACCGGCCGACGGGACGTCAGAATTCGTTGACGAGGCCGACATGGACTTTCCCCTGCGAGAATGAATCGCCCTTGCCCAACGCAAAGCTGATGCCGATCACGCCCAGCGGGGTGTCGGTCCGGATGCCCACGCCGTAACCGAACAGGAACTCCTCCACCCCCTCAATGTCCGGAGCCGTACTCCCGCTCCGCGAATAGTACCCCGGGTCGAAGAAACCGTACACAAACGACCGTCGCCCGGTGAGCAGCCGGTATTCGATGTTGGCCCAGAGAGCGAGGGTCGCCAGGAACTGCAACTCCCGGTACCCGCGCAAAGTCGTCGTGCCTCCGAAGCGTATCATGTCGCTCTCTTCGACGGCCGGTCCCTTCACCTGCCGGCCGTGAAATCCGGCGGCGATGACCTGACGGGAAACGAACCCCGTATAGAACTCGAGGTCCGTTCTGAAGCGCTGGATGGTCGATGTGCCTTCGTTCAGGGTGGCAACGGCAGGCTCGGTGAGGCGCTTTCTGCTGTAGGCGTAGTCAGTGAGGAGCAGGAGACCGTTTTCGGGGCTGAGGAGATCGTCGCGGGTATCATAGCGGAACGATAGCCCCGCCGTCGTGGAGGAGCTCCTGGAAACCCGTGCGGTCGAGACCGTGCTCGACGGGATGACCTGTTCGTCGGCGATGCTGGACCCGAGGATGATCGCATCGGAGAGAACGATTTCCACGGAGCCGTCAAGCACGCGCCGGACATAGGCCGAGTCCTGCTGGCGCTGGAAGAACCCGACGCCGGCGTTGAGCGGCCACCCGAACAGCCAGGGCTCCATGTATCTGAACGCCAGCTCCTGGGAGGAACGCTCGTCCCGCTGCCACCGGACGCTCAACCGCCTCCCTGTGCCGAACAGGTTCCGCATGCCGACGGACACCAGGCCGGTGAGGACGCCTCCCTCCCCTGATGCCGCCGGTTGATATCCGAGGATCCCGTCGAACGTGTTGCTGGCCCCTTCTGTCACCCGGAACAGCACGCCGGTCCCTGCGCCGCGCTCGTAGAGCTCGGGCTCCGCCACGCTCGAGAAGATGTTCAGGCGGCTGAGCCTTCTCCGCACGCTCTCGGCCACGCGGGGGTCATACACGTCGCCGATCATTCCCCGCGCCTCGCGCTCAACCACGTCGGGCGAAGTCTCGGTGACTCCTTCCACCCGGATCTCTCCGACCACCGCCCGCGTCCCTTCCTCGACGCTGACCACGACCTCGAGCGAATCCACCTCGTCTCCCGGAGTTACCGCGAGCCGGCTCACCGCAGCGCGGGCAAACGGAAAGCCGGATCGCTCGTAGTCCTCCAGAAGCCCCGAGAGATCCGCCTCGAGGAGCGCGGGATCGAGCGGATCGCCGATCGATGTTTCGAATCGAGAGGCCGCCACCTCCGCGCTCATGCCCGACATCCCTTGAATGGTGACGCGCCCGACGACAGTCCTTCGCCCTTCCAGAATTTCAAATGACAGCGCCACGCGGGCACTGTCCGGCGTAAACTCGGCGATGGGCTCGGGAACGCGCACATTCAGATATCCCGCGGAACGGTACCGCTGCTCGAGGAGCCGGCGGCTTTCAGCAACGCGGGCCGTGCTCAGGCTGTCGCCCTGACGGAGAGTCATCAGCTCAAGAAGCTCGCGGGATGAGAATGCGGTGTTGCCGCGGACATCAATGGTGCGGAGTTCCGCCGCTTCGGCGACGAAGGAGAACAGACAGACGAGTGCGGCGAGAGTCTTCAGTGGGGGGAAAGAGAATGTGTGCGCGCCATGTGCGGTCACGCGTCGTCGGGTCCTTATTTGACCCGCTGCCAGGCTTCCCAGACCGGAGTGATCAGCCGGTAGTCTCCAAATCCGGTGTCGTCCACAAACACAAACTCGTAGCTGATGTCGTAGTAGCGCCAGATCTCGTACGGCTTGGAGTCGAGTTCGAAAGGATGCCGGGAGACGTCGCTTGGAGGGCCGAACATCATGTAGACCATCCCCATATCCGTCCGCCATCCCTCGCGGTGGTGTGTGAAATGCTTGTTCGCATACTCGGCCCGGCGGTAGTACTCTTCCATCCGCTCGTTCCGCTCCGTGTTGGGATTCGGATCGCGGCGTTTCCAGAACTCCAGCAGCCTCGCCTGCTTTTCTTCTTCCGTCTTCGCCTCTTCCAGCACGTCGAATTCTTTGTCCCTCGCGATGTACCGGACCTGGTCAATGGCCAGGTCGAGGCTCTTCACTCCCACCGGGAAGTACTGCCACCTCACGAACATCGGCCGGTCTGTGCTGGCGAGATAGGCGTCCGGGTCCTGCGGAATGGAATCGCGTCGGAATGCGCGCACGAAAAGACGGTAGTCCCCGAGGGTCAGCGACGCATGGGGGATCCTGATAAGAAACTCGTTCCGTCCGGGCTTCATCGCCACGAGAGTATCGACCTGGAGCTTGCTGTCCCCCTTCTCCCCGATCACGCTGGCGACAAGCATCAGGGAGTCGACCTGCATATGATTGTAGGCCTCCAGATACGCGAAGAAGGCCTCAGGGATGCCTCCGACATTGCCGGAGACATTGGGCACCATTGCCTTCTTCCCCGCCCGCTCGGTGATCTTGCTGACGATCAGGATGTCGCTCAGGACGAGGGGAGGGGTCTTGTACTCGCTGACCAGGAGTCGGCGGACACGGCGGCGCATTGTTTTCGTTTCGTTGTCGCGTACAGATGCGGCAACCACGTAGCGTCCGGGAATCACGCTGAAAACACGCTGCGTGAGGCTGTAAAGGTTGGAAGAAACGGACTGGTCGAACGTGACGCCCTTGACCTCCTCGACCCAGCTCTTCTCCGTGATCAGATTTTCGAGGGTGTCGTAGATCGAGAGGGTCAACTCATAGGATGCGTCGTAGAGCTCGTCGTTCTTGACAAACGTGAGCAGCTCATACCCGACCTGGACGAAGACGTCGAGGCGGCTACCCTCCGCCTGGTCGGCGAAGCTCACGGCATCGAGGTAGAAATGCCCGTCCCTTGGATCGCTCTGAACCGCGCTGGCTTCCACCTGCCCGCGGGCAGCGGGAGCCGCGAGCGCCAGCGCCGCACACACCATCCAGAAGGCGTGGGGGACCAGGCGACGTTTAGGAGGCATTGTGGAGGTGTCCGACCAGATCATACTCATATGCCTCAACAATGTCAATCCGCGAAAAGGTCCCCACCGCCGGAAGATGCCGGCCGTGGACGATGACTTCGTTGTCGACCTCCGGGGCATCCGCCTCCGTCCGGCCAACCGCGTATCCCCCTTCATGGCGGTCGATGAGCACCGTCTGCGTCGAGCCGATCAGCCCGGCGTTCCTTTCGTCCGAGATCTCCTGCTGGAGCTCCATGACGGCGTCGCGCCTCCGGGCCTTCTCCGCCGGCGCGATCGGATCGCCCAGCGGGGCCGCCGTCGTTCCCTCTTCTTCCGAATACGTGAAGACGCCGAGTCGCTCGAAGCGCGTTTCCCCGACGAACCGGAGGAGCTCTTCGAACTCCGCGACGCCCTCGTCGGGGTAACCGACGATCAGCGTCGTGCGAAGCGTGATGCCCGGGACCCGCGCGCGGATCGTGTCGATCAATTCGCGCACGGCCCGTCCCGAAATCCCCCGGCGCATCGACTTCAAGACCGCGTCCGCGGAGTGCTGGATCGGCATGTCGATGTATTTGCAGATGCGGGGATGGTCCTTGATCACGTCCAGAACGTCCAGGGGAAACTTCGCGGGGAAAGCATACATGAGCCTGACCCACGAGATGCCGGGAATGTCCGCCAGCCGCTCGAGGAGCGCTGCGAGCGTCCGGGCCCCGGTGCGATCGAGGCCGTAGTAGGTCGTATCCTGCCCGATGACCACGAGCTCTCGCACCCCTCCCGCGGCAAGCGCGGCCGCTTCTTCGAGGATGCCCTCCAGGGGGCGGGTCACGTGGCCGCCGCGCATCAACGGAATGGCGCAGAATGAGCACGGGTTGTCGCAACCCTCGGAGATCTTGAGGAACGCGGTGTGTGAGGGGGTTGTCAGAACACGTTCGCCCAGGAGCTCGGTCCGTAGTCTTCCGCCGAGCTCCTGCAGTATCGCTGCGGCCTCGTTGGAACCGAAGAGCCGATCCACCTCCGGGATCTCGCGCTGAAGGTCAGACTTATACCGCTCCGTGAGGCACCCCATCGCATAGACGCGCTTGAGCCTCCCGCGCGCTTTCCGCTTCACCTGCTCGAAGATGGTATCCAGAGACTCTTCTTTCGCCGCCTGGATGAACCCGCAGGTGTTCACGATCGCGATGTCGGCGTCCTCCACCGAGGGCACGACCTCGATGGAATTCAGACGGAGCTGCGCCATGAGCTTTTCGGAATCTACGACGTTCTTTGCGCAGCCCATGGTGATGACATGGACCCTGTGCCGACGGCGGGTATTCACGGAAGGCTCAGATCGCGAAGACGATGAAATCGAGGTAGAGGTAGAGAATCGGCGACACAAACACGAGGCTGTCAAAGCGGTCCAGGACGCCTCCGTGCCCCGGGATCATCTGAGAGGAATCCTTCACGCCGGCGTCGCGCTTGAAGAGGGACTCCACCAGGTCGCCGGCCTGGCCGAGGATCCCGACGATGAAGCCGCACACGACGGCTTCGCCGACCGAGAGGTACGGGAGGAAGAATGCCCGCGCGACGACGAAGGCAGCAACTGCGCCAATGAACCCGGCGACTGCCCCCTCCACGGTCTTCTTCGGGCTCACGCGCTCAAACAGCTTGTGCCGCCCGAACGCGCGGCCGGCAAAGTATGCGGCGGAGTCGCACACCCAGATGGCCGCGAAGATCGTGATGACCGTGGCCGCCCCCCAGTGGTCCAGCGTGGCCAACACCCCGGACGGGGGAACAGCGGCAGAGACGCCGAACACCCTGAAGATGGGGAAATGTTCCACCCCGAAAAGCTCCCGGATTCCGAGCAGCGATCCGCTGAACAAGGAAACGTAGGCGGGGCCGAGCACCGTCACAGCTGCGTTCGCAAGGCTGCCCGGTTTTCCACGAAAGAGCTCGACGAGAAGAATGACGGGCACGAACAGCAACAGGACAATGAGGAAGGACTGAGAGAGCGTGGGCGAGGGGAAACTCACTCCCGCCCGGTCCAGATACAGCGAGAACGTCCCGCGGAGCCGGTCGGTCAGAAATACGGTGGTAAGCGCTACGCCAAACGCCACGCCGATCCACGTGATCGGGGCATACCCCTTCTCTTTCGCAAGCCTGAAGAACTCCAGCAGGCCGGCGACGGAGACCGCGACGACAAACCCGTAAAAGTAAAAACCTCCCGCAAACACAAGCAGGAGGATGAGCGGGATGCCGACCAGTGCAACGAGGATGCGTGTCGCGAGGTTACTCACGCGGTGTCATTCTGTTCGGGTTCAGTCAATCGTTTAAAATACAAAAGGCTGACCAGAAAAACCATGCCGAAAAACGACGTGTTCACGGCCACGAGAGAGAGCGACGCGGTCTGGTCCGGCGCAAGGACCACGAAATCGTCCCTGATCTTCAGATAGGTGGCGGTACAGGCGATGAAGTTGTTGAAGAAATGCGCGGCGACCGCCAGCGTTATATTCTGGGAGCGGTACACCAGATACCCGAAGAAGATGCCGAGAGCGACCAGAGGAACGAGGCTGAAGGGGTTCATGTGGAACGCTCCGAAGATCACGCCGGCGAGCATCGCTCCCCGCAATCCCCCCACCGTCTCCTCCATGCTTCGCTGGACAATCCCCCGGAAGAGGAACTCCTCTGCGAGCGCCGGGACCACCGCGACAATCAACACCACGAAGATGAACTCCGGAACCGACTCTGCTCCTACCAGAATGCGGTAGGTTTCCTCGAAGAGTTCCTTGATGCGCTCGACGATCACGCGGACGTTGTCCGGAAGCGGGATCGCCTCCTGGAGCGCGAGATACCCCTGGAGGACCTGCTGAAGCGAAAAGACCGCTACCACGGTGACGACGATCTCAATCGGCGACGGCAGCTTCATGCGGAGATACCCCGGGACGTCCGGCGTCCGCAGCCTGATCAGCACGAGCGCGGGCAGCAGGATGCCGGTGATCTGCCCGAGCAACGTGAACCACCGGAACAGCCCGACCGTGTCGGCTTTCGGCTGGCCGCCGAACAGGAGGAGCGCAGCGCCCCCGAGAACCTGATACAGGACGAACACCACGATCAGCGAGAAGACGGCAAACCCGATCGGCGACATGCGCTGGATAACGTTGCCGCCCCGGGTCCCCGGCGGCGTGCTTCCGGTTCCCGCCTGGTCGAGCCGGTCCTGTTCCATCAACGCCCTCGCCCTTTGACCATGGCCGCCAGGAGCGGGATCATCAGCTCATGATGGCCGGTGAAGTAGTATCCCTTCCCTCCGTCCTGCGTGGGTCGCAGCTGGACGTTCATCGTGGGGCGATACTGGTGGTTCATATCGAAGACCGCCGTCGTGAAGCCGCGCGCTTTTGCGCCGAGGTTCCGCGCGACGGTGAGCGCCTTCAGGAAGACCTCGGGGAGGATGACCGCCGAACCGATATTCAGGACCACCCCCCCGCCCCGGAGATCCATGCAGAGCCTGCACAGAAGGCGGAAGTCGCGGAACGAAAGCTCGCCGGTGGCGGCCCCATCCATGGTCGGCTGCTGGTGGATGATGTCGGTCCCGATGGCCGCATGCACGGTCGCCGGGATCCCGAGGCGATATGCTGCCAGCAGGACGCTGTGCGAGGAGACACGCTTGCGCCGGCGCGCCAACGCTTTTCCGAGCGCCTCACCGTAGCCAAGGTCTGTCGACCGGAATGCCTCCGTCAGCACGCCGTTGATAAACTCGCCGGTTTCGCGGGCCATCCCGAAGCGGCCGTCGGCCAGGTTGGCCGCGACGTCCTCTGACGTCTTCCCCCAGAGCGCGGTCTCCACGTCGTGGATGGCGGCCGCGCTGTTCATGGCAACGGCCGTGATCATCTTCCGCTTCATGAGATCGATGATGACCGGCGCCAGGCCCACCTTGATCACGTGGGCACCGAACATGACGATGACCGGCTTCCCCTCGCGGCGCGAGACGCGGATGTCCTGAACCAGCGCACGCAGGTCCGCACCCTTCAGGATCCGGGGCAACCCGCGGATGAACGCAGAGAAGGAGTCGCGATCCGCGTCGAACGGTGCCGCGAAATCCGCGGGCTGCACCTTGCTGTGACGCGACCCGACCGATATCGTCCGTACGCGCGAAAGATCTGCTCGAGTGAACCGTGTCATGTGTGACTCGCTCCAGGTGCTCTTGTTACCGGATCAGCGAGGTCGGACGCCCCTGCAGGCCGGAATACTCTCGAAGCTCCGTGTCAATGGACCCGATGACCACCTTGCTGTTGATGCGGAGGGGAATCTTGAGCTCATCGTCCGACAGCCAGACCACGATTCGCCCCTCGCTCTTGAACAGGCCTCCCTCGCGGACCATCGGCTCCAGAACAATGGTATTGAACGTCCCCGCCGCCACTTCAAGCTCCTGCCGGCCGAGAATCTTGACCGCGAGGTCGTGCGTTTTGTCCTTGTAGAAGTTCTTCAGCATGATCAGATCGCCGGTGGCCCGCCCGGTGAAGTCGATCGTCCGGACATAGTAAAATGCCGACATGATGTCGTGAACATAGGGCGGGATCTCGTATTCCTTGTCGTCCGTCGTTCTCGCAATGTGTCTCGCCTGGTCGAAGGTTGCGACGAAATCTCGCCGGTAGGACCCCTCGCGTATGTGCTGTTCAAACCGCAACGGGACGACGGACTGGACGTCGATGAATGTCCTGTAGAGGTCATCCACCTTGTAGATCCACGAGAAACTCGGGAGAGAACTGACCGTGACCTCGACGGCAAATGTCTGTCGCGCGTCGATCCAATCCAGCCGGGGAATGGCGAGGATCGCCTCTCCCGCCGTCACCATGCCGTAGCTCACGTCGAAGACCAGTTTCTCGCCGACGCCGAATGCCCGGTTCTCGACCGTCCTCCACTCGAACGTATCGAGCGTGTCAGCCTTTCTTCCCAGAGTGTCGCGCCGGCTGCCGGACGAGTCGGGCAGCCCGGAGAGCGCCTGCCGGATCGAGTCGCTCTTGACCGCACTGCTCGTGTCAGGCCTGATGAGCGGATTCGGAATCCGCTTCTCCTCCTGCGATGCCAGTTGAGAGGAGGCCAGGATGCCCATCGCCCCGGCCGCGACTGTCGCGAAGATAACCCCTCCCGGGCTACGCATGCTCCTTCTCCTTGACGGGTCGCGCAGGGTATCGCGCCAGCAGATCCTTCGCAGCGCGAACGGCGTCCTGGACTCCAATCGTCCCCATGCACGAACATTCGTTGTTCCGGTGGGCGGACGGACGCAGGCAGCGTGCCGGGTCAGGTGCCAGCACGACTGATTTCGCGCTGTACGGCCCCCACCGCTTCCGGCCCATCACGGGGACGGACGGATAGAAGCCGAGAACCGGCGTGCCGACAGCGACGGCGACATGAAGGGGACCGGTGGAATTGCCGATGAAGAGCCGTGAAGACTGGACCACGGCCGCAAGTTGCGGCACGCTCAGACGCCCGGCGAGGTTGACGGCGCCCGCGCAGCCCCCGACGACCGCCTGCGCCTTCGGCGCTTCCGGCCAGGTGCCGGTGACAAGGATGGTCCCGGCCCCCGACGCCTGCAGCTCTTTCGCGAGCGCCGCAAACGATTCGATTGGCCAATCTGCCGCCGAGCCGCCGCTTCCCGGGTGCACGACGATACGGCGATCTGACCGCACGCCCAGGGAACGCAGAATGTCCTCTGCTGACGCGCGGGTCTGTTCTGCGACGGTGACGCCGAACCTCGGAGCCGCAATCTCGTCGCGCGTGTCGCAGCCGAGCGGCGCCAGCAGGTGAAGATTGTACTCGAGCTCGTGGTGCTTTGCCTCGCTCCGGTGCTCGTAGATGCGGTGGGTCATCAGCGGCGAGTAGTACCTGTAACCCGTGCCGATCCGCACGGGGATTCCGGCAAGGGCGAGGAGGAGAGCGGCGCGCGGGTCTGGACGCACAAGAACGGCCGCGTCGAAACACTTTGCTTTCAGCGTCGAGAGGATGCTGCCGAAGGACACCAGTGCGCCGTCCTTGTCATACCAGATGATCTCGTCGACGAAGGGATTGCCCGTCACGATGGCACCGGTGTACTGCCGGAGCAGAACCGACAACCTGGCCCCGGGAAAGCATCGTCGGAGGGAAGACAGCACGGGGAGCGTGAGCACAACATCGCCGAGCCTGTCGGTGCGTACGACGAGTATCCGTTCAGCGTGCAGCGGCAAGCCGTGTCAGCCTCATGAGTTCCAGGTTGGGTCAATATATCCCATCACCGCATCTTATTCAACGAGCGCATGCCGAATGCTCAACGAGCGTTGCTATCACGTTCGGCCGCCATGGTGCGTTTCTCCTGCTGCAGCGCTGCGATCCGGTCATGGTACTCGTCAAGGGCTTCGCCGCGATCCTCCGCTGCCTGCAACAGGACGAGCTCGTTGCGAAGCCGGCGATCGATGTCCTGCATGCGGAGGGTGAGGATCGAGGCCTGCACGACTCGCGCCGGGTCAGCCTCCCGCGGCGGCTCGCCGTGTTCCGACCAGCCTTTGCTGATGTCGTACCTGGTCATGACGAGATCGGTCACAAGCCGGCGGACCGCATCATCATCGATGTGGTCCAGAAGCGTCGTGACATCCCAATCGGCCGCGTCCTTGCCGACGAGGCGCTCGGCCAGGGCCCGGGCCTGAGGGTGCGAGAACGATCCCGGCGGGATCCGAGAGAAGACATACTCGGCCATCGGTTTCCCCTCCTCGAGGATCACCCGCAGGAGATCGCGCTCGGCTGCCGGAAGAGGTCCGGCCGGGACCGCCGCTGTCGCCAGCGCCCCGTGGTCGGACCGGCCCGTCGACGGGGAGCCGGCAGCTCCCCCCCGCACCGGCTTGCGTTCTTTGGAGAGCGTCGCCTCGAGCTCGCGATTCAACAGACTTTCGTACAGGCCGAACCGCTCGGCCAGCCGCTTGATGAAGAAGGCACGCTTCAGTTCGTCTCCGATCCTGGCAACGGTCTCGACGATCGAGCGCACAGCCCTGGTCTTCCCCTCCGGCGTTCGGAACAGCCCCTCCCGCTCGAACAGGGCCGCCTTGAACTCCAGGAACGACGTGGATCGCTCCAGGAGCCCCTCAAACGCCTGCCCCCCTTCCTTCCGGACGAATGAGTCAGGGTCCTCGCCTCCGGGCAGCTCCACGACATTTACGTCAAGTCCCCCTTCCAGCACGAGGTCGACGCCGCGCATGGCCGCCTTGGACCCGGCCGAATCGGCGTCGTAGACGATCGTCACCGACCGGGCATACCGCCCGACGAGCCGAACCTGGTCCGGTGTCAGCGCCGTGCCGCTGGAGGCAACCACATGCTGGACGCCTGCCTGGAACAGCGAGAGGAGGTCGAGATAGCCTTCCACCAGGATCGCGAACGATTTTTCGCGGATCGCTTCCTTCGAATGGGATAGACCGTACAGCACAGCGCTCTTGTTGTAGATCGGGGTCTCGGGGGAATTGATGTATTTCCCGAGCGGATCGTCCTCCCGGAGCTTGCGGGCGCCGAAGGCGATTGTCCGGCCGGAGGGGAGGAAGATGGGGATCATGATCCTGCCGCGGAAGCGATCGTAGTAACCCGTCCCGTCGTCCCTCCTGACGAGCAGCCCGGCCCTGTCGAGCACATCGAGGTCCAGCCCCTGCTTCTGCGCCTGCTTCACGAGCCCGTCCCATCCGTTCAGCGAATAGCCCAGCCCGAACTTCCTGATCGTCTCGTCCGCCAGACCGCGATGCTTCAGGTATTCCAGGCCGAGCCGGCCTTCGACCGTCTGGACGAGGTTTTCGTGGAAGTAGACGCCCGCGCTGCGCGCCGCCGAGTAGAGCGCCTCGTACTCGCCTGACCCGGGATCGTCAGGCCTCCCGGTTGGGATCACGATGCCGGCCCGTTCGGCGAGCGAGCGGACCGCCTCGACGAACGAGACCTTCTCGAATTGCATCACGAAGCCGAAGACGTTCCCGCCCGCTCCGCAGCCGAAGCAGTGGTATACCTGCTTCTCCGCGCTGACGGTAAACGATGGAGTCTTCTCCTGGTGGAACGGACATCGCCCGACGTAGCTCTTCCCCCGTTTCTTCATCGGGACGTACGCCGAGATCACGTCCACGATGTCGGATGCGGAACGGACCTCTTCAATCTTTTCGTCGGAGATTCTCATGGAGCGGCGCGTGTACGCATCGAAATCTACTGAAATGAGCCCCCAGAGGCAATCTGCGTGCAGAAACCCGCTTGACAACTCCGGCCGGACGAGCTATCTTAATCCTGGTGGTCCACCAGACGGACGAAGCCAAGGCAGCCGATGAGAATCCTCGCAGTTGAAGACGAAGCTGACTACCTGGATATGCTCCAGGAGGTCATGCATTCGCTCGGTCATACGATGATGATCGCATCCAACGGATCGGATGCGCTGACCGCGCTGGAACGGCAGCAGGTCGACGTCATCATCTCCGACGTGAAGATGCCGGTCATGGACGGGCTCGAGCTCCACCAGAGGATCAGGCAGAAGCCCAATTACGCCAACACGCCGTTCGTTTTCCTGACAGGGGTCGACGACCTCACCGCGGTGAACGCGGTCTGCAAGGCCGACTGCGATCTCATCCTGAAGAAGCCGTTCCCCGTGGACAGCCTCCTGAAGCTGTTCTCGGGGACCATGAAGTGACACCCCGGCCGGATCGCCCCGGCAGGGGATCCGTGCAGCCCTCCGTCTGACATCCTCCCACCGAAAAAGGAGAGGGGCCGTCCCAGAAGTCCAGACAACGACTTCTGGGACGGCCCCCTCTGACTCCTATCTGAGACGGGATTACACCTTCACCTTATCCGGCTCGTACGTCGAAACCTTGCGGGTCTTCTTCCTCTTGTAGACGCGCTCGACGGCGGGTACGGATCCTTTCTTCTTCTCCTCGACATCCGGGTAGGTAAAGATATCGTATTTGTAGTTCCGCAGGATAATCTGGTTGCCGTTCCGGCCGATGACGTACTGAGGCAGCAGCGGGATTTTTCCGCCTCCTCCGGGCGCGTCGATGACGTAGGACGGGATCGCCAGGCCCGAGGTATGGCCGCGGAGCTTGTCCATGATATCCAGCCCGACGCTCACCGGCGTGCGGAAGTGGTTCGCCCCCTTGGTGATATCGGCCTGGTAGAGGTAGTACGGCCGGACCCGCATGACCAGGAGCTTCCGCATCAGTTCCAGCATGACGTCGGCGTTGTCGTTGACGCCCTTCATCAGGACCGCCTGGTTGCCGACAGGGATCCCCGCGTCCGCGAGCATCTCACAGGCCCGTCTCGCTTCCGTGGTGCACTCCCACGGATGGTTGAAGTGGGTATTCACGTAGATCGGGTGGTACTTCCGGAGCATCTTGACCAGCTTGGGAGTGATGCGCTGCGGAAGGACGCACGGCATCTTGGTGCCCAGGCGGATGATCTCGACGTGCGGGATCGCCCGGAGGCCGCTCACGATCCGCTCGAGCATGAAATCGGTCAGCATCAGCGGATCGCCGCCGGACAGGATCACATCCCGGACCTCCGGCTTTCCCGCGATATAGTCGATGCCGTCCTGAATGTACTTCATGTTGATCTTGCTGGAGTCGCCGACCTTCCGCTTCCGCGTGCAGAAGCGGCAATACATGGAGCACTGGCTCGTCGTCAGGAAAAGAACGCGATCAGGGTAGCGATGGACGATGCTGGGTACCGGGCTGTGGCTGTCCTCGGCGAGCGGATCCTCCGGCAGACCATCCTCCTCAAGCTCGCGCGAGTCTGGAATGCACTGGAGCCAGATCGGGTCTCCGGGATAGCGGATCAGGCTAAGGTAGTAGGGATTGATCCGGATATGAAACAGCTTGTTCAACCGGTCCGCCAGCTCTTTGTCGAACCCGAACCGCTCCACAAGATCCTTCCCACTGTCGACACTCTGCCGCAAAATTTCCTGCCAGAGTTCCATTGGTGCCTGTAATCCTCCTCCTGCTATGATTGCACATCAACGCCGAACACGACGAGGTCGTCGTCCGGACGGTAATAGCCCTTGATCCGGGCGACTTCCTCATACCCCTTGCTCGCATAGAACCGCCGCGTCGCGTCGTACCGGGGGGTGGACGACGTCTCTGCGATCATCAGACGCCCGCCCAGCGACCGTACAAGGTCCCGGGCGTGGCGGTCGAGCGCTCCTCCGATCCCCGACCCCTGTGCCGCGCGTGCAACGGCGATCCAGTAGAGGTCGAAGGTCCCTTCGGTTCCGGGGGTGGGGCCGATGCAATAGTAGCCCATGACCTCCCCGCCGGCTTCATAGACGTTGATGATGTAGTCGCGCTGCCCGGGACGGTCGAGGACCGCGTCGATCAGCTCCAGGGAGATGGCCACTTCCGCCTCCGAGAAAACCTCCGTGGCCCGGATCAGTTCCACCAGCGGCCCGCGATCGGACCGCTTCAGCGTCCTGATGCACGCCCGGCGTTCCGCGTCGGACAGACGGCGAACAGCTCCCGTATCGGTGACCGGCTCCGTCACGATCATTCCATTTCCAGCGCGTGCCGCTCGAGGGCTGACTCGACGATGCGTCCGACGATCTGCGGGAAGGTCAGCCCGTAGGCGCGGGCGGACCGGGCAAAGCCGGCGTCGTCAGAGATGTCAGGGTTCGGGTTCACCTCAAGCACGTAGACCTCGCCGTTCGGCGCAAGCCTGAAGTCGACGCGGGCATAGTCGCGGCACCCGACGATGTGAAACGCCCGGATGGCCATGTCGCGTAGCTTCGCTTCCATATGCGCCGGCAGCTTGGCGGGACAGACGCCTTTCGTCCCTTCGTACGCCACCGTCCCGGTCATCCACTTCGCGTCATAGCTCACGATCCGGTGCATGCCATCGTGGAGTCCCGAGAAATCAATCTCGGAGATCGGCATGATGACGGGCTTGCGATAGCCGAGGATTGCCACGTTCAGCTCGCGGCCGTCGATATACGATTCGACCAGAGCGGGCTGCTGGAACTCTTCGAGCACAAAGCGGACGCGCTTGCGCAACTCCGCTTCGGTCGTCACGATCGATGCGTCGCTGATGCCGACGCTCGCATCCTCTTTCGAGGGCTTCACGATCAGCGGGAATTGCAGGTGTGACGGAAGGCTGACCCTGGTCGGCGCGTCGAAGACGTGGAACGGCGGCGTCTTGATGCCGTGGTATGACAGCAGCTCCTTGACCCGCGGCTTGTTCAATGCCAGCCCCAGCGCGAACGCGCCTGCGCCGGTATACGGGATCTTCAGAAGGTCGTACAGGCCTGCGACGTTCATCTCCTGCGCCGATTCGTTCTCGATGCACTCGACGAGATTGAAGATGAGGTCGGGGCCTTCCTCGCGGAGGTGTTCGATCAACCGGTAGACGTCGCTGTCGACATTCATCACGCTCACTCTGTATCCAAGTGTCGCGAGCGCGCGCTTGATGTCCTCCATCTCCTCCATCACGCCGATCTCGGAGAGATCGACCGCGGGGAACGGAACGTGTTTCTCGGCTTTCTGAGACGGCCCGGAGGCCGGCCGGGAAGACTGCAACCGGCCATTCTGTGTAATGAACTGACGGTCCCCGACAGTCCCGGTGGTCGGCTCATTATAGAGTAAAGAGATGCGTAATTTACGCGTCATTCGGGGCTTTTTCAGTTGGTTTGGAGGACAGTCTGATGTGCGCTTACAATGCCGTGCCTTCTGAGGGATATGTCAAGCACGCCATTAATGAGCTGGCTGTAAGTCAATCCTGCAACACGGGCCGCTTTGGGGAAACACGAATTGTCCTCGGGACGGGGCAAAATCCCCGGAAGCGGATTCACTTCGAGGACGAGCGGCTCACCCTTACTATTGAGGCGAATATCCACCCGCGTCCAATCGCGGCACCGAAGCGCCTCGTATGTTCTCAGACTCAGTCCGACGATCTCCTTTTCAAGCTCCGGGGTCAGCTTCGCCGGACAGCTATAGATGTCGAGCGGGTTCTCCACGCTGTCCCAGACCCATTTCGCTTCATACGAATAGATCGGGTTCATGCCTTCGGGCAGAGCCGCGAAGGAGATCTCGACGATCGGGAGCGCGCGCGCTTCGGAACCGTTCCCCATGATTGCAACCGTGAACTCGCGCCCGGAAAGAAACTCTTCGACGAGAACGGGCTGGCGGTACACCTCCAGCGTGGTGCGCACCTCGCGCTCGAGGTCCTCGATGTTTCGCGCGACGGAGGAGTTATAGATTCCCTTGCTCGATCCTTCGTGCATCGGTTTCACAATCGCCGGGAAGCGGACGCGAATGTCTTCAAACGCCTCCATCGATGTCACGACGCTGAACGGAGCCGTGGGGATCCTGTGATACGACAGCACCTCTTTCGTGCGCGCCTTGTCCAGGCACGTCGCGAGCGTGAGAGGATCGGACCCGAGATAGGGAATCTGGAGGAGCTCGAAGACCGCGGGCATCTGCGCTTCGCGCGCGACGCCGTGAAGACCTTCGGCAATGTTGAAAGCAAAATCGGGACGGAGATCGATGAGCTTCTGGACCGCGCCGGGGCCCGCCTCGACGATGTCGACCGTGTGACGCTCGCTCAGGGCGTCGCGGACCGCTTCGACGGTGTCCACGGTATCCCATTCCGCGTACAGATCGTTCGCGCGGTGTGACGGAGAGGGGGCATCGGTTGGAGGCAGCTCGTCCGGGGGGACTGCGTGGGAGACGAAATGCGGTGCTTCCTCGCTCTTCTTGATGTTGCAGACCAACGCTATCGTCAGTGACGACGGAGGAAGCGGTAGAGATGACGAATCCAGAAACTCTCCGGAGCTGTTGAACAATTTTTCCTTGATCTAATATACGCATTCCTGAAAAACTGTCAAGAAGAAAATGCTCGGAGAGGAGTTCGGAGCGAAGTTTGTCCGTCGGTCGATCGACGACGTCGCTCAGTCGGAAGAGAGGTCGGAAGGTCGGATGCGGTTGCCGGTCAGACGGAGATGCGTTGGGACGGACAGAGATCGGATGTGACTGCGCAGCGACGGCAACCGATCGATCATCCGGCGGCGAGGAGATCGACCGCATCGCGGAACCGCGCCCGGACATCGTCCGCGAGCGCCCGATGCTCGGACGACCGGAGGTGAGGGTCGCGTTCGACCAGAGCGAACGCGTCGTCGCGCGCTTCCTGGAGGATGGCGCCGTCGGCGATGACGTCCGCGACGCGAAACGCCGGAAGACCGCTCTGCCGCGTGCCGAAATAGTCGCCCGGACCGCGGATTCTCAGGTCTTCCTCGGCAATCGCGAAGCCGTCCGTGGTCCCGACCATCGTGGCGAGCCGGCGGGCGGCGCGCTGCGCCTCGTCCGGATCTGTCTTCGCCCCCCTGAGGGCTTTGCCGGCCACACCCCGGCTGGTCAGAAGAATGCAGTAGGACTGCTGCGCGCCCCTCCCCACCCTGCCTCGCAGCTGGTGGAGCTGGGCGAGTCCGAACCGTTCGGCATTCTCGATCACCATCACCGTCGCGTTCGGGACGTCGATCCCCACCTCGATCACGGTCGTCGCCACCAGGATGTCCAGCTCCCGCCGCTGGAACGCGGTCATCGTCCGATCCTTCTCGTCGGAGGGAAGCCTCCCGTGGAGCAGGCCGACCCGGAATCCTTTGAATGCCCCGGCGCGGAGCTCCTCGAAGTGCGCGACCGCGGCCTTGAGGTCGACGGATTCCGAGTCCTCGATGAGCGGATACACAATGTAGGCCTGCCTCCCCGCCTGCACCTGCTCCCGCAGGAATCCGAAGACATCGTCCCGCTGGCGCTCGTCGCGGAGCACGGTGGTGATCGGCCTGCGCCCCCCCGGCAGCTCGTTGAGGAGCGATGCATCCAGATCCCCAAAGATCGTCAGCGAGAGCGACCGGGGGATCGGCGTCGCGGTCATAACGAGCACGTCGGGACTCTCGCCTTTCCCGCGCAGCGCAGCGCGTTGCAGGACCCCGAACCTGTGCTGTTCGTCGATGACGACGAAGCCCAGGCGCGCGAACTCCACATCTTTTTCGAACACGGCGTGCGTGCCGACAAGGATGCTCGCGGAGCCGCGGCGGATGTCCTCGAGAACGTCGCGCCGGACGGCAGTCGAACGCGCTCCCACCAGCAGCCGGATGTTCACCGGGATGCCCCGGGCAAGCGTCGTCAGCGTGCGGTAGTGCTGCTCCGCGAGGATCTCGGTGGGCGCCATGAAGACCGCCTGATAGCCGTTGTCCACCGCGACCAGCATCGCGATGAGCGCGACGACTGTCTTCCCGCTCCCCACGTCCCCCTGCAGCAGCCTGTTCATGGGACGGGGGCTCGCCATGTCGGAGGCGATCTCCCGTATGACGCGCTTCTGGGCGGCGGTAAGCTGGAACGGCAGCCCGTCCACCAGCGTCCGGGCCAGCCGGCTCTCAACGGCGAAGGAGATGCCGTGGAGATCTTCCCTCACCCACCTGCGCTTCAGCGCCAGGAGCATCTGGAAGCGGAAGAATTCGTCGTACTTCAACCGGCGCAGCGCGGGGCCGACGTCGCCCAACGACTGCGGAAAGTGCACCAGCCGGAGCGCGTCGGACAGCGGGATGAGATTGCGGCGGGCCTTCAGATCGGGCGGAAGAGGATCGACGACCGCGTCGAGATGCTCCGTGACCACCTCGTGCAACACCCGGCGGAACCCTGCGCTGTCAAGCCCGACACGGGCCAGCTCCTGCGAGGACGGGTACACCGGAACGATCGTGCCGGTCGTCAGACGCTTTCCCCAGTCGACGCCGGGATCCGGGTCATCCGGCGTGGCAGCCCGGGGCGAGATCCGGTCCACCGCGGGGTGAACGAGCTGCAGGGTGCCCCGGTACATCGCGGGCTGTCCGGAGACCGCAAGGGTCTCCCCCACGTGAAACGCGTGCCGCCAGTACTGCACCCCTCTGAACCAGACGCACTGGAGCGAGCCGGTCTCATCGGCGAGCACGAGAATGAACCGGGACGCCCGTCCGGGACCGATCACCCGGAACGAGCGGACTCGCCCCACGATGGTGTCAGCGCGGCGCACATCCACCCCAGCATCGACGCCCTCGCCCTCATGTGACCCCGGCCCGCCCGTCGGCCCTTCAGCCAGGCCGGGAAGAGGAATGGACATGGAGGACCGGACCTGGGCGACCGTCTTGACGGACGTTCGATCGAGGTACGCCCGGGGGACGTAGAGGAAGAGATCAAGGAGGGTGTCGATGCCGGCCTCCGCGAGCGCCGAGGCCCGGCGGGGGCCGATGCCCTTGACAAACTGAACCGGCTGCCGGGCGCCTGAGGAGGAGCCCCGTGAGAATTGGGTCATGACACGCTGAAGATACGGCTGGCAGTTCCGACTATCAAGCGTCGTTCGTTCATGACGCTCCATTCCGGGCGGCCGACCGCAGCTGCCGGCGCCAGTACAGATAGAACGGTATGCCCGCGACGACGAGCAAGAACCCCACCGTCGAGTCGGCCGGGTTTGTGAGGATCGTATTCACCATGAACCATGTCGCCACCGCGACGAACGCGAGGGGCACGAAGGGGTATCCGGGCACGCGATATCTCGTGCTCGCACCGGGCCGCTTCTTCCGGAGGATGAAGATCGCCGTTGCGCCGAGCGCATAGAATATCCAGCTCGCGAAGACGACGTATGTAAAGAGTTGATCGTACGTCCCGCTGAGCGTCAGGATCGCGGCCCAGGCCGCCTGGGCAACAAGCGCGGCGGCCGGCGTCCTGTAGCGCGGATGAACCTTTGAAAGTCCCCTGAAGAACAGCCGGTCGTGCGACATAGCATACGTCACGCGCGCAGTCGTCATGCATGTCGCCGCGACCGTGCCGAATGAGGAGACAATGACAGCGAGCGAAATAAGCGGGCCCCCGTACCCGGGGAATACCCGGTCCATCATGTCGGCTGCGACCAGCTTCGATGCGGCGACCTCACCGATCGGAAGAACGTAAAGGTAGGCCAGATTCGTGATGCTATAGATGAAAATGACAGCGACCGTCCCGAACACGAGCGCGCGCGGCACCGTACGCTCCGGCCTCCGGACTTCCCCTGCCATGAACGTCAGGCTGTTCCATCCATCGTATGCCCAGAGCGTCGCGACCATGGCGATGCCGACAGCCGGCAGGAGATCACGGGCAGTCGGCGACCCCCAGAGCGGAAAGAAATGGTCCACGCTGCCGTGGCCGAGCGTGAACCCCAGCAGCACGATCGAGCCGATCGCCAGGACCTTCATCGTGGTGAACGCATTCTGCAGCATGTTCCCGAACCTGACCCCGAAATAGTTCACGACGGTGACGATCGCGATGGCGAGGACAGCGACGAGCTTGACCCCGATTCCTGACAACGGCGCGATGTTGCCGAACAGAGGCAGGGTCCACGCTTCCAGCTCGGGCGAGAGGTGCGGCAGGGGTATAAAATACTCGACATACCTGGCAACCCCGACGGCGATCGCCGCCATCGAGCCGGTCTGGTACACGATGAAGGTTGTCCATCCGAACAGGAAGGCGAGGAGATCCCCGTAGAGAACGCGGAAAAAGACGTATTGCCCTCCGGCATCCGTGATTTCGGAGGCGATCTCGGCGTTCGTCAGGGCGCCGGCAAGCGTCAGGAGACCTGTGGCCATCCAGACGAATATCATCACGCCGGGCACCTCCACGGCCGCCGCGACATTCTGAGGGGTGAGGAAGATGCCGGAGCCCACGATCGAGCCGATCACCACGGCGATGGCGGAGCCAAGGCCGAGCCGCCGGTCCAACTGGGGTTCAGAATCCGATGGTGCAGCGGGAGGGGGAACCGATGTGCGCTGGGTCATTGCGGGAAATGATATCACACGGATGGGCGACAATCAAGCCCGGCTCTAACTTTCTGTTGTCTCTTTCGGGGTATCCTTGTATCTTCATCATAGACTGCTGCCCATCACGGGGCGACACACCACAGGAGGCTGTTCTGGAATTCGGCACGCTGCTCATGCAACTCCCCACCCTCGAGGAGATCATTCGCTGGGGGGGATATGTCGGCCTCTTCCTCATCATCTTTTCCGAAACCGGACTCCTGGTCGGGTTTTTCCTCCCCGGAGACTCCCTCCTCGTGACAGCCGGTCTGTTTGCAGCGCGCGGCGAGCTTGACATCCTTCTCCTGAATGTTATCCTCCTCGCGGCTGCAGTCACTGGCAACGCCACCGGCTATTTGATCGGCTCGAAAGCGGGGCACGCCCTCTACAACCGTCCCCAGTCCCGGTTCTTCCGCCGCGACCATCTGATCAAGACAAAGGAATTCTACGAGAAATACGGGGCCATCACCATTGTCCTCGCCCAGTTTATGCCGTTCGCCAGGACGTTTGCCCCTGTCGTCGCCGGAATCGCAGAGATGCCCTACCGCCGGTTCGCAATGTTCAATGTGATCGGCGCGATCGCATGGGTTCCCGGCATGACCCTGACCGGCTATTTTCTCGGAAAAGCCATCCCCGGAATCGAGAGCAAGATCGAGTGGGTGATCGCGATCGTCATATTCATCTCGATCACGCCGCTCATCTACAAGTACCTCAAGCACAAGCACGAGCAGCGGAAGGCCGCAGTCAAGAGGGACGCCGTGGGCCCCACCCGGGAATCCTGAGTGCGTGGTCGCCGCCCGCGCCAACATGCCGGACTCCGCCAGTCTGAAGCCTGATCTGGCGTACGCAGAGCATCCATCGAGGACGTATGACGAAACCCAGAGAAGCCTGGGGCACGCGTGTCGGCCTGGTGCTCGCCATGGCCGGCAACGCGGTTGGCCTCGGCAACTTCCTCCGCTTCCCGGTCCAGGCGATCAACAACGGGGGCGGGGCTTTCATCATCCCCTATCTCGTCTCGTTTCTCGTGATGGGAATCCCCCTCCTCTGGGTCGAATGGGGAATGGGCCGTTTTGGCGGTTCACGGGGATACCACGCCCCGCCATTCATGTTCGAGGCGCTCGCCCCCCGGATGAAGTTCTGGAAGTACTTCGGGGTGTTCGGGATCTGGACGAACCTCGCGATGGCGGCATACTACTGCTACATCGAATCCTGGACGATGTCGTACGTGATGCACTCCCTTGCCAGGACGTTTGACGGCATGTCCCAGCTGCAGGTCGCGGAGTTCTTCACGAACTACATCGACATCTCGACCACGACGACGGGGATCCCGTTCGAGGCGCCGATCTTCTACGTCCTCTGCCTCCTGCTGAACACCTGGATCCTCTCCCGAGGACTCGAGGGGGGCGTTGAAAAGACCGCGCGGATCGGAATGCCCCTCTTGATCCTCTTCGGGATTTTCCTTGCGATCCGCGGCCTCACGCTCGGGACATCCGGTGCATCAGCCGCGCACCCGGATGCGAACGCCTGGGCAGGGATAGAGTTCCTCTGGACGCCTCAATTCGGCTCCCTGGCCGATCCGAAGGTCTGGCTGGCGGCGGCCGGGCAGATATTTTTCACCCTCTCCCTGGGGATGGGGACGATTCACTGCTACGCGTCGTACGTCAAGTCGCGGGATGACGTCGCTCTGAACGCCATGAGTGCGGGGTGGATGAACGAGTTCGTCGAGGTGGTACTCGGCAGCTCGATTGTCATCCCCATCGCGGCCGGGTATCTGGGCCTCGAATGGGTGAAGCAGAACGCCGGCTTCGGCATGGGATTTCAGACGATGCCGTACCTGTTCGAGAACTGGGGGCCGGTGCTCGCGGCGATCGCCGGCGTCTTCTGGTTTGGGCTGCTGTTCTTCGCGGGGATCACGTCATCGCTCGCAATGGGGACGCCATGGATGGGGTTCATGGAGGATGAATTCCAGTGGTCGCGAGGGCGTTCGGCCTGGTCGTTTGGCGGGATTGTCCTTCTGCTGGGCCTCCCCACCGTGTTCTTCTACCAGTACGGGGTGTTCAACGAATACGACTACTGGGCCGGCACCGTTGCCCTCGTCCTGTTCGCCCTGGCGGAGTCTATCGTGTTCGCCTGGATCTACGGCATTGACCGCGGATGGGAGGAAATCACCCGGGGGGCCGACATGAAGGTCCCCCTCATCTACAGGTTCGTCATCAAGTACGTGACACCGGTTTTCCTTCTCTTCGTCTTCGTTGGGTCTGTCTTCTCACCGAGGGGCGGGGACTGGAATGGAGCGCTTGCCAGCCTGTTCTCAGGCAGCGGCTGGAGCCTGGACGACGGCTCACTGACGCGGATGTTTTTGAATTCCGGCCTCCTTGACCGTCTTGCGGCCACCACTGACCCGGCAGAAATCGCCGCGCTGGAGACGCAGCTGTGGTACATCTACGGGTCGAGGCTACTGCTCACGCTAGCCTTTCTCGCATTATGCGCGCTGGTCTACTACGCGAGCAAGAAACGCGCCGAAAGGGGGGCCGCGATTTGAACCTGTCCGCTATTCTGATGATGGTCACCACATTCGCGGTCGTGACCGCCATCGCCGTCTACTTCTTCTGGAGAGTAATCCGGACTTCCCCTAAACGGGGGCAAACGGAGCCAAAACCAGACATCTGATATACGATGTCTGATACGCGTTATCGGCGCCCGGCGGCGCCCTCCAGGCGGGCAAGTTTCAAGATGCTTTAGTATATTCCGCAATCTCCTCCGCACGCGGACGGGCACTCCCCTGCCCTGCTACCTGCTCACGCTGTATCTCATACGGCTCTACCATCTCCTTCACCACCATTCACAATACATAAGGAGTAGCCAGCAGCTATGGAGCTGACACTCATTCTGTCGATCAGCGTCCTGGGCTTGCTCTTCGCTGCCTATTTGATCCGGGACGTGTTGCGGCGTGACACGGGAACCGCGAAGATGCGGGAGATCTCGGACGCAATCAAGGCGGGCGCCGAGGCATTCCTGAGCCGCCAGTACCGAACCATCGTCTATCTGTCGATCGCGCTGGCGTGCGTGATCTACATTCTCTACGCGTTCGTCCGGGCGCAGAATGCGCACGACCCGGCCGGGCCTGCAGCTCTTGCCCTGTGGACCACATTGTCCTTCGTCTTTGGAGCCGCCTGCTCGGTGGCTGCGGGATACATGGGCATGTGGGTTGCGATCCGCGCGAATATCCGGACGGCCGCGGGCGCGGTGCGCGACATGAACAGCGCGCTGCAGCCTGCGCTGCGCGGAGGAGCGGTCTCTGGCTTCTTCGTGGTCGCGATGAGCCTGTTGGGAGTGGCTGGACTCTTCACGATTGTCCAGGCCTCAGGGGTCACCAACGACGTCACGAAGATCCCCCTTCTCATTGTCGGCTACGGCTTCGGCGCCAGTTTCGTTGCACTCTTCGCCCAGCTCGGAGGCGGCATCTACACAAAGGCGGCCGACGTCGGGGCGGATCTTGTGGGAAAGGTGGAAGCCGGCATCCCGGAGGACGACCCGCGAAACCCCGCGGTGATCGCGGATCTGGTGGGCGACAACGTCGGCGATTGCGCCGGACGCGGGGCCGACCTGTTCGAGTCGACGGCCGCCGAGAACATCGGGGCCATGATCCTTGCGGCCGGCCTGTATACCGCTAACGCGGAGGTCTTCGCGGCTCAGGGGCTGTCGCTGCTCGGCGTCATCCTCTTCCCCCTGGTCGCCCGTGCTTTCGGTATCATCGCATCGATCGTCGGCATCCTCTCGGTGCGCGCGAAAGACGACGAGGATCCGATGCAATCGCTGAACCGGGGCTACTATGTCACGTCGGTCATCGCGATCATCGGATTCTTCATCGCGTCGCGGTGGCTGCTCGGACCGGAATTCTACTTCAACTTCTTCCTGTGCGGGCTGATCGGCGTCGCGACCGCGTTCGCATTCGTGCTCATCACGCAGTATTACACCGAGTACCGGTACCGCCCCGTGCAGGAGATCGCCAAAGCGGCCCAGACCGGCCCCGCGACAACCATCATCAGCGGCGTCGCCGTCGGGATGGAATCGACCGGGTTTCCGATCCTGGTGATCGCCGCAGCGATCGTGGGGGCGTACTTCCTGGGCGCAAGCTCGGGACTCGCGCATGCGGGTCTCTTCGGCACGGCCGTGGCCACGATGGGCATGCTTGCGACCGCAGCGTACATCCTCGCCATGGACACGTTCGGGCCGATCACGGACAACGCGGGCGGCATCATCGAGATGAGCCATCAGCCCAAGGAGATACGGGACCGCACCGACCGCCTCGACTCCGTGGGGAATACGACCAAGGCCCTCACGAAGGGGTACGCTGTCGGGTCCGCAGCGCTCGCGGCATTCCTCCTGTTCAGCGCGTACATCGACGAGGTACGGGTCTACATGCCGTCGTTCGATGGCGTGATCAACCTGAACAAGCCGGAAGTCTTTGTCGGCGCGATGTTCGGCGCAGTACTCGTGTTCATATTCTCGTCGCTGGCGATCAAGGCGGTCGGAAAGGCCGCCTACGCGATCATCAATAACGTCCGGGAGCAGTTCAAGAACAACCCCGGGATCATGGCGGGGACGGCAAAACCAGACTACGGCCAATGCGTGGACATCGCAACTCGCTCGGCGCTGCGCGAGATGGTCGCGCCGGGACTTTTGCCCGTGGTGGTCCCTGTCGCGGTGGGGCTGGTGTTCAAATGGATCTACAATGCCGCCGGGCAACCGAGCTTCGCGGCAAGCGGTCCGGAAGTCGTCGGCGGGCTGCTGATGGTAGGGACGATCACCGGCATCCTGATGGCGCTCTTCCTGAACAACGGGGGAGGCGCGTGGGACAACGCCAAGAAGTTCATCGAGACCGGGCAGTACGGCGGGAAGGGGTCAGACCCGCACAAGGCATCGGTGGTGGGTGACACCGTCGGTGACCCGTTCAAGGACACCGCAGGTCCGTCGCTTCACGTTCTGGTGAAGTTGCTCAGCACGATCACGCTGGTGCTGGCGCCGCTCTTCATTTGACGCTGGCGACGGTGCGCATCCGGGGCCGGGGGCGATGTCAGTCCGTCCCCGTTGACGGTGTGCACCGGGTGGAGTCCGGAAACAACGCAGCCGGCTATCGGCGGCGGAAGCACAGAACCCCTGGTGCTCCCCCGGCCGGTAGCCGGCTGCAGCTTTCTCACCGTCCATCGACTACTGTCGATCGACCATCGTCACCCGTTACTCTTCCCCCTTCGGGTCCCTTGTCATGAGGTCGTAGCACGCCCGGAGCGGCTCCTTCTCTTCGAAGAGGATGTTGTAGACCTCGTTGATGATCGGGACCTCAACCCCGGCTCTGCGGGCCAGTTCGCGGGCCGAGCGCGTGGTTTCCACTCCCTCGGCGACCATCACCATGTCGCCAAGGACATCCTTCAGCAGCCTCCCGCGGCCGATCTCCACGCCGACGTGCCGGTTCCGGCTGTGCCTGCTCATGCATGTGACCATCAGGTCGCCGATCCCTGAAAGCCCTCCGAACGTCCGCAGTTCCGAACCCAACCTGACGCCCACGCGGGTAATCTCCGCAATGCCGCGCGTCATGAGGGCGGCCTTCGTGTTGTCTCCGAGCCCTGCTCCTTCCACGATTCCGGCGGCAATGGCGATGACGTTCTTCAGCGCGCCGCCCAGCTCGACCCCCCGCAGATCGGTCGAGGCGTAGACCCTGAACGACGGGACCATGAACGCCTGCTGTACCGCCCTGGCGGTTTCCATCGACGTCGATGCGGCGACGACCGTGGTCGGGATGCTCCGGCTGACCTCTTCCGCATGGCTCGGCCCGGACATCGTCGCAATCTGAGTCGCGGGGAAACCTGGAAGCACGTCCAGAAACACCTCCGACATCGTCATCAACGTGCCGACCTCGATCCCCTTCGCCACATTGACGATGATGGAGCTCCCGAGGGAGCGGGGCGGGACGGCGGCGATGACGCTGCGGACGAACTGCGACGGGACTGCGGAGACGACCATCTCGGCCCCCCGGACTGCTTCAGCGAGGTCGGACGTGATGGAAATCGCAGGGGGAATCTGGATGCCAGGCAGGTACGGGGTGTTTTCCCGGGAGAAGCGGATCCGCTCAGCGTCGGACGTGCTGTACGACCAGAGCGTCACCTCATGGGACTTGTTCGACAGCAGGACGGCAAGGGTGGTTCCCCAGCTTCCTGCGCCGAGAACGGCGATCCGCATGAGCGGGACAGACCTTTACTGTGGGCTGGATGCTGCCGCTTTGCGCCGGAAGACCTTGACGCTGGTGATCTTGTTCTCGTTTCCGCGCAAGAGACGCACGATATTCGTGCGGTGGGTATAGATGATCAGCGCCGAGATGGCGATGGCAAAGTAGATGAGTGTGCGGTAGCCCGGGACGTCCACCATGAACACGTTCTCACGGAAGAACATCGTAAGCGGGAACGTGACGGCCGCGCTCAGTGATCCCAGAGAGACATACTGCGTGGCCAGGAACACAACCACGAAGACGGCGAAGGACACGCCCACTTCGACCGGAGCAACGCCCAGAAGCATCCCGCCTGCGGTGGCTATGCCCTTGCCTCCCCGGAACCCGGCAAAGACCGTCCAGACGTGGCCGAGGATGGCCGCACAGCCCGCGATGATCTGAACGACCGTAAAGTCGTCAAACGGCGTACGGTTCGGGAACGGGAGCGCGCCGTACATGATCTTGGCGATCACGACGGTAGCCAGCAGGCCCTTCGCCATGTCCATCAGGACCACGAATACGCCGGCACGCCATCCCAGAACGCGGAAGACGTTGGTCCCGCCTGCATTGCCACTGCCGTGCTGGCGGATATCGATCCCCTTCACCCGCCTCGAAACGATGATGCTGGTGGGGATCGACCCGATGAGGTATGAGAGAATGACGATGACCCCGATGGGTATCATCATCTGCCTTCCACGCTGTGAGACGTAATCAGACCCGAAATCATATCACTCAATCTAACCAACCGCTTTACAAAAGTCAACCATAACTACGCCCGTTTCGCTAAAAATCGCGCAAATTCGAGATCGTTTTGGGTTGTTATCTTGATGTTCGACTGCGTCCCCTCGACAACCTTCACCTCGATGCCCATCAACTCCAGGAGCGATGTCTCGTCCGTCTTGAGAATTCCCTTCCTCGCGGCATCGCGATGAGCCTCCCGGAGCAGTTCGGTTCGAAACCCCTGGGGTGTCTGAACCGCCCACAGGTGCGTTCTGTCGACCGTGGCGGAGAGGAAGCCGGGCCGCCGTCCCCCCGGCGGAGCGTGTCCCCCACCGGCACCCCCACGACGGACGCCCCGTGCGCGCGGGCTTCGTTCACCACAGATGAGATGACGCGCGAAGGCGTAAAGGGTCGCACCGCATCGTGCACCAGGACGAATTCGCAGGACGATGGAAGAGCCTCCAGCCCGTTCCACACGGAATGCTGCCGCTCCTTCCCTCCTGCCACGACAATGACCCCCCCGTGCCCCGCCGCCGCCAGCATCCTGCGCACGCGGGAAACGTCTCCGGACGGTGCAGCCACGACGATCGCCGCGACATCGCGCCGCTTCGTGAACAGCTCGACCGTTCGAACCAGGATGGGAACGCCTTCCAATCGGACGAACTGTTTCGGCGTGCGGCCACCGAACCGCCGGCCTGCCCCACCGGCAGGAATGATCACGCCGACATCAGGCATTCTTCTTACCGAAGTACTCCATGACGAACGTGAATTCGGGGAACATCCGGGGCAATTTCATGATGCTGAACACCATAACGCCGATCGAGAGGCGGTCGAGCCACGACGACATCGGCCAGCCGAGATGAATCGTAACGTTCTTATGAGGCAGTTCGTACTTGAGGACATACAGCAGCTCGGTGATGCTCTCGAAGAGCGACTGCCGGGCACGGACGAACCTGTAGTGGTTCGGAGAAGACCGTTGCGGGACTCCCGCCCTTGGATGGTAGAAGCTCACAAAGGCGGCGTTTGTTTCCTTGCTCTCGGACCCCTCCAGCGGACGCTTGAAGTAGATGTGAAGGTTGTCCTCGGGTGTTTCGGCCAGGGCAAACACCATCTGCAGCGGCGTGTCCGTCTGTGCGGTGACCGCGATCTCCGGTGCACGCACCCTCGCCACCCGGAACCCGACCACGAGGAAGAAGCCCACGGCCGCCGCCCAGAGCGCGATCCCGTACGGCTTTGTCTGCGCCAGATACGCGAACGCGCTCAGAAGTATCAGGAAGATGACCAGCGTCCCGGCGCGGGAAGTGTGATATGCCCGGATCTCTTTGGTCCCGGTTCCGTACCGGTACATGAGGAGGCTTCCCATGTTGATCGTGAAGCTCGCGACCAGGCCGAGAGCATACATCTCCGCGAGGATCTTCTGGCTCCCCTCCGTGATGAGAATGATGACAGAGTAGAAGCTTGCGTTCAGGATATGGATGCGATACAGCGACTGCTGGCGGTTTGTGCTGATGATCCACGAGAAGTTGTACCGATGTGCGACACGCTCGATCAACTCGCTCGAGGCGACGTACGCCGTATTGACCGCAAGGATGAGCGCGACGCTGGCGATGCCTCCGACGATCAGGCCGAACGGAACGCCGTTGAGGCCGGCCGCGAATTGCGTGATCAGGTCGGTTTCATGAGCCGCCGGATCGATGCCGGACCCCAGGACCAGGGCCGTGATCAACGGCGTAAAGATCCCGATCGTAAGCGCGAGGAAGACATAGGCTCTCCGAATTTCGCGCCAATCCTTTGTGAGGCCCGCCGTCTGGACGACCGATTCGATCCCCGAGTAGGCCAGGATCGTGCTGGAAATGCCGACGATCAGGAACCCGTATCCGAAGATGGGGCCCCCTTCCCAGATCCTGGATCCGGCGTTGGCGAAGCTCGAGCCGATCGTCCCCCATGCTGCGGGCGTCGACTCGTAGAACGCCGACGCCACCAGGACCAGGAGCACCGTGGCCACCACGAAGAACGCCCCGAACGTGAACCGAGCGTTCTCCTTGATCCCCAGGATATTCAGGCCAGCAATCGCCCAGATCACAGCGAACTGCAGGCCCACCTTCATCACCGGAGTCAGCGCAAAGAACGTGAGCCCGTTCTCCACCGCACTCACCGTCGAAATACACGCGGTCAGCACATAGTCGACAAGGATTGATGCGACAGCGATGAACGACCAGGTCGGGCCCAGCACCAGGTACGAGAACGAATAGACCCCTCCGCCCCGGATATTGTGATGCTCGAGGATCTCGGCGATTTCGACCATCCGCGTGGACATGAAACGCATCAGGAGGGAGGTGATCGCGATGAACGCGATCGCGCTGATGCCGATAAACCGGAACGCTTCGGACGGTGCGTAGAAGATGGACGTCAGCTCGTCCATCAGCGTGATCACCGCAATGGAGAGCCACGTCAGCCACCAGCGGCCGCCGTCGAAATAGGAGAGAAGATTCTTTTTCCTGAACAGCCGGATGAAGAGCGCGGTGACGCCCACCACCACAGCCGTCAGCAGGGCCAGTTTCATGACCGGGGCATCCCTACATCAGAAGCATGGCATCGCCGTAGCTGTAGAAGTGATACCCCTCCTTCACGGCCTTCTTGTACGATTTCATCAACAAATCCCGGCCGACGAACGCGGACGCAAGCATCAGCAGCGTCGACTCCGGCATGTGGAAGTTCGTGATCAGCCGGTCGGCGATCTTGAATTCGTACGGGGGAAAGATGAACTTATCGGTCCACCCGCTGTTGGACTTCAGGTGCCCGTCGGTGGTGACGCTGGACTCCACGGCGCGGCAGGCGCTCGTGCCGACCACGTAGACGGTCCCCCGGGTATCGATCGTCTTGTTCACCACGTCAGCGGTCGTGTCGGGGATTTCGTAGTACTCGGAATCCATCTTGTGTTTGGTCAGGTCCTCCACTTCCACCGGCCGGAACGAGCCGAGACCGACGTGCAGCACGACCGGCACCACTTTGACCCCCTTCTTCTTCAGCGTGGTCAGCAGGCGGTTCGTAAAGTGCAGGCCGGCAGTCGGCGCGGCAACGGCCCCGACCACCTTCGCGAAGACGGTCTGGTACGTTTCTTTGTCCTTCTCGGTCGGCTCCCGCTTGATGTAGTACGGAAGCGGCATCTTCCCGATCCGGTCGATGATCTTGAACAGGTCTCCCTGGGTGTTGAACCGGACGGTTCTCCCTCGGGAGGTGGTGTTGTCGATGACCTCGCACCAGAGCTTCCCCTCGTCGAAGAAGATCTTGTTGCCGATGCGGACTTTGCGCGCGGGGTCCACGATGACGTCCCAGATCGTCTCCTCCTTGTTCAGCTCGCGAAGGAGGAACACTTCGATCTCGCGCGTTCGTCTTCTCCTTCCTGCCGAAGAGTCGGGCCGGGAATACCCGTGTTTCGTTCACGACCAGGCAGTCACCCTTCTTGAAGAACTGGGTGATCTCCGAGAATCGCTTCAGAGACTGAATGCTCTCGTCCGCGCGCTTGACCACCATCAGCCGGGACGAGTCCCGCGGGCTGGCGGGGTATTTCGCGACGAGGTTCCGCGGCAGCGGATACCTGAAATCTGAGAGTTTCATATGTGTGACGCCTCCTGGACCATGACTCGTGCTCGTGACCGGACAGCGGCGGTGTGCGCCGGGTCTCGGCGCACACCGCGATGCCGGTTACTTCCGCCGCTTCGCGGCAGCCTTCTTGATGGTGCGCTTCACCGGCGCCTTGGCTGCGGCCTTCGTCGGGAAGGCGATCGCCGCCCGTGCAGCCGCCAGCCGGGCGATCGGCACCCGGAACGGGGAGCAGCTCACGTAGTTCAGGTTGATGATGTGGCAGAACTCCACGCTCGACGGCTCACCGCCGTGCTCGCCGCAGATGCCGACCTTCAGGTCCCCCCGCACGCCGCGCCCCTTCTCCACCGCCCACTTCATCAGGACGCCAACGCCCGAGCGGTCGATCGCCTCGAACGGATCCTTCGCGTAGATCTCACGCTCGACGTACGGAATCAGGAACCGCCCAGCATCGTCGCGGCTGACGCCCAGCGTCGTCTGCGTGAGGTCGTTCGTGCCGAAGCTGAAGAACTCCGCGACGCCTGCGATCTCGTCGGCGGTGATGGCGCCGCGCGGAATCTCGATCATGGTTCCGACGAGGTACTTGAACTTCGCGCCGGTCTCGCGGATCACCTCTTCCGCGACGCGTCGCACGATCGACGCCTGGTGCTCGAGCTCCTTCACATGCCCGACCAGCGGGATCATGACCTCGGGCTCCACTTTGATCCCGCGTTTATGGACGTTCGCGGCGGCCTCGAAGATCGCCCGCGACTGCATTTCCGTGATCTCCGGGAAGATAATGCCCAGGCGGCATCCGCGGAATCCGAGCATCGGGTTGAATTCGTGCAGGCTCTCGACCCGTCGCCGGATGCGCTCGTAGGAGATGCCGATCTGGTTCGCCAGCTCGCGCTGGGCCGGCTCGTCGTGCGGCACGAATTCGTGCAGCGGCGGATCGATCGTCCGGATGGTCACCGGCCGCCCGTTCATCGCCTCGAAGATGCCCTCGAAGTCCGCGCGCTGCAGCGGCAGCAGCTTCGCCAGCGCCTTCCTGCGCTCCTCCTCCGTGTCGGCCAGAATCATCTCGCGCATCGGACCGATCTTCCCCTCGCCGAAGAACATGTGCTCCGTGCGACACAGGCCGATGCCCTCGGCGCCGAACGCGACGGCGTTCTGCGCCTGATCGGGCTGGTCCGCATTGGTGCGGATTTTCAGACGGCGATACTTGTCCGCCCACTGCATGATCTTGGCGTACTCCTGATAGACGGGGGCGTCCTTCCCGTCCAGGGTCCTGTCGATAAGCACCTGCAGCACCTCGGACGGCTTGGTCGCAAGCTTCCCTTCGATCACTTCGCCGGTCGTCCCGTCGATCGAAATCCAGTCACCCTCGTTGACCACCTTCCCCTTCACGGTCATCGTGTGGGTCGTGTAGTCGATCGCCAGGGCCGAGCAGCCCGCGACGCAGACCTTCCCCATCTGCCGCGCGACGAGTGCGGCGTGGGACGTCATGCCGCCGCGCGCCGTCAGGATGCCCTCCGAGGCGTCCATGCCGCGGATGTCTTCGGGCGACGTCTCGATGCGGGTGAGGATAACCGCTTCGCCGCGTTTCTTCCATTCCTCTGCGTCGGGCGCGTTGAAGACGACCCGGCCCGTTGCGGCACCGGGGCCGGCGTTCAGGCCCTTGGCCAGCAGCCGACCGCCCCTGACCGCCTCGTCCTTCTGGTGGAGGTCGAAGACCGGACGGAGCAGCTGGTTCAGCTGCTCGGGCTCGATGCGCTGCAGCGCTTCCCTGTCCGTGATGAGCTTCTCGCCCACCATGTCCACGGCGATCTTGATCGCGGCGAACGCCGTACGCTTGCCGACGCGGCACTGGAGCATGTACAGCTTGCCCTGCTGGATCGTGAACTCGATGTCCATCATGTCGCGGTAGTGCTTCTCGAGGGTCTTCCGGATCTTGTCGAGCTGCCCGTAGATTCTCGGGTTCTCCTCGCGAAGCTTCGAAATCGGAAGCGGCGTCCTGGTGCCGGCCACCACGTCCTCGCCCTGCGCGTTCATCAGGTATTCACCGTAGAAGATGTTCGCGCCGGTCGCCGCGTCGCGCGTGAACGCGACGCCCGTTCCGGAGTCTTCGCCCATGTTGCCGAACACCATCGCCTGGACGTTGACCGCGGTCCCCCACCACTCCGGAATGTCGTACATCTTCCGGTATGCGATAGCCCGGTCGTTGTTCCAGGACCCGAACACCGCTCCGACGGCTCCCCAGAGCTGCTTCATCGGATCTTCGGGGAAGTCGTGGCCGGTGCGCTCCTTGATCGCCGCCTTGAAGCGCGCGACGAGGTCCTTCATGTCCTCGGCCTCCAGCTCGGTGTCGAGATGGACGCCCTTCTCCCGCTTCTTCTCCTCGATGATGACCTCGAACGGGTCGATTTCGTCCTTGTGCACCGGCTTCAGGCCGAGCACGACGTCTCCGTACATCTGCACGAAGCGGCGGTACGAATCGTACACGAAGCGGGGGTTGTTGGTTTTCTTGACGAGCCCGTCGGCCACACGGTCGTTCAGGCCGAGGTTCAGGATCGTGTCCATCATGCCCGGCATCGACGCGCGCGCGCCGGAGCGGACCGACACGAGCAGCGGGTTGCGCGGGTCGCCGAACTTGGCGCCCATCGCGCGCTCCACCTTCTTCAGGGCCGCGACGACCTCTCCGGCCAGCTCTTTCGGATATGACCGCTTGTTCGCGTAGTAGTGGGTGCAGACTTCCGTCGAAATCGTGAAGCCCGCGGGAACCGGTAATTTGATGTTCACCATCTCGGCGAGGTTGGCGCCCTTGCCGCCAAGGAGACCCTTCATCTCCGCCTCGCCGTCGGCCTTGCCGTCACCAAAGAAATACACGTACTTCTTCATCGTTCTCCCTCGTGTTGATTGTTCATGTCTCATTGTCTCATCATCGTTGCCGGGCCTTCGGTCCCGCGGCCCGGGTGCTGCACACTCGTGTATCGTCTCACACCGTGCTGCCGGCGCCGGAGATCCGCAGCTGCCGCACGAGCGCCGCTTCAAGCTCTTCTGCGCCCTGCGTGACCCGGACCGCGATGCCCAGCGTGTAGATCGGACCCGCCGATTCGATCGCCGCCGCGACGGGCGGCTCGGCGCGAAGTCGGACGGCATCCTTCTCCGTCGTCACGAATCCCCGCGCACTGTTCGCCCGGAGAAGGTCCCCGAGCCCCGCGGCGTCCCCGGTCCGGTACCAGTGGTGGTCCCTGAACCTCCGGTCTGCCGCAACAGGAATCCCCAACCGCTGCAACTCCGCCAGGAAGACAGCGTGATCGCCGATCCCGCTGAACGCGACCACGGGCCCGATCGTCTCTTCCCACGGCCAACCGGTCCTATCGGCCGGCCCTGCAGTCCGGCCGACACTGAACCGCCTCAACCGGTCGCCGCGCGTGACGAACGAGATCACGGGACCCTGAAACACCCGGAGCAGCTTCTCGCTCCAGGGCAGTTCAACTGTCTCGGAGCGCGACAGCGCGACCATATGGGCGCGCCTGAGGCCTGCCGTCCGTTCCCGCAGCATTCCCGCGGGCAGGAGACGGTCTTCAAAGGGATCGTTCCTGCTGTCGACGACGACGATGTCCAGCGAGCGCCGGAGGTACCTGTGCTGGAACCCGTCATCCATCACCAGCACGTCGGCCCCCAGCTCGCCGACAGCAACCCGCGCCGCTTCAGACCGGCGCTCCCCCACGACGACGCGCACGCCGGGGCACGCAAGCGCAATCTGCACCGGCTCGTCGCCGCCCTGTCGGGCGTCCGCGAGGACGGCGCGTCCGTCGGCCACCACCAGGACACCGCGCGATTCCCGGCGGTAGCCCCGGCTGACAACCGCGGGCGTCGCGCCTCTGGCCACCAGGCGCCGGACGATATGTTCTACGAGCGGCGTCTTTCCCGACCCGCCCGCCGTTATGTTGCCGACAGAAATGACCGGGACGCCTGCATCTTCCACGCGCAGGATGCCCTGATCGAACGCCGCGTTCCGCAGGTCGGCGGCCGCCCCGACAATCCACCCGAGAGGCGCCAGAAGAGGGCGGCTCATGAGCGCCCCATCAACCGCAGCACGTTTGCCGCGACCCTGCCCGAAGCGCCTGGTTCTCCGAGCCGTTCCCGGATCACCGACAGCCCCCTGATCATCTCCTCCCGGTACGCGGCATCATCCAGCATGCGCGTGACGGAGGATGCGACCGACTCTGCGGTCATCTGGTGCTGAATGAACTCCGGCACGACTTTCTGTCCGGCCACAATGTTCGCGAGCCCGATCGCCGGGACATCGACCAGCATCCGGCCGACCCCGTAGGTAATGGGCGATGTCCTGTACACGATCGCCATCGGAGTGCCGAACCATCCCATCTCGAGAGTCGCCGTGCCCGATGTGACGATCCCCGCGTCGGCGTGCGACATCAGATCGTATGTTTGCCGTTCGACCAGCCTGACGTCCGGGTGCTGGCCGCAATAGGCCGCAAGCGCATCGCGTCCCAGGTTGGAGGCCACACCGACAGCCACCACGGCGCCCGTCTGTTGCCTCACCCGCCTCGCGGCGTCGAGCATCACCGGGAAGATCCGCTCGATCTCCTGCAGCCGGCTCCCCGGGAACAGCCCGAGCAGCCGCCCGCCGCCGGGCACGCCCAGCGCTGATCGGAATGAAGCCCTGTCCTGTGATGTGCCGATGCGTTCCGCCAGCGGGTGCCCCACAAACTCGACCGGAACGCCTTCCCGCCGGTAGATCTCGACCTCGAACGGGAACACCACGTTCATCTGGTCGACCAGCCCGCGCATCGTCTTGACGCGGCTCTTGTGCCAGGCCCAGACCTGCGGGCTGATGTAATACAGGATCGGGACCCGCTTCCGCTTGAGAAACCGCGCGAACCGGAGGTTGAACCCCGGGTAATCAATGAGGACCGCCGCGTCAGGAGGCCTTGGCTCAAGGGCCGCGCGAAGGTCCGTTTCGAGCCGGCGAATGGTTCCGAGATTCCTGACCACTTCCACCAGGCCCATGAACGACACATCCCGGATGTGCCGGACGAGCCGCATCCCCTCGGCCGCCATCGCATCTCCGCCGACGCCGAAGGTTTCGATGCCGGGCACGAGCCTGCGGAGCTCCCGCACGACTCCCGACCCATGCATGTCGCCCGAAGCCTCCCCCGCGATGAGGAGCACCCTCGCCGGATGCGCGGCCGCGCGGGCAGGCAGATCGAGCGTGGAGCCGGCCATCATCATGGCTCAGCCGCGAACACCGCGCGCCTCCGAAGCATGGCCTGCCGTCTCCGCTTCATGCCGTTGCCGTCCAGGAGGCTCTCCAGCCGGCCGAGGACATCATCGAGCGTCCGATACACGACATACGAGATGTTCTGCTCCCGGCAGTAGGTCTGGAGGTCGCCCTTCGCAAACACGAGGTCTGCGTACTGCACGGGGCACCGATCCGAGAATCCGTCGCCGACGTAGACAATGACATCCTCGTCCGCCGACCGGGTAAGCATCAGGTTCCGCTTGCAGCACGCGCACCTGTCGCAGACGGCATCGTTGTACGGGAACTCGAAACCGAGAGCATGGCGTCCCGAGGCATCAGGTCCCTCGAAGACCGCACGGTTCGACACGAACGGCACGTCGCTGCAGCCGACCCGCTCGAGTATCGCCGCGATGTAGTGGTCCAGCCCGTCGCTCACGACACACAGGTCGATGTCCCGGTCGCGACAGAAACCGACAAGGCGGGGGAAGCCGGGGTCGGTGTCGCAGCCGCGCAGGAACTCGCCGGACGCCTCCAGGTCGAGGGCGCCGATGGCTGCAGCCTCTGCACGGAACGTGGCCGCGGCGGAGAGCTCGCAGGCACGGTAGCGGCGTACAAGCTCGTCGCAGGCGGGCCCGCCAAAGGTGCGAAAGAACAGGTTTCCGACATCATCACGGGTGATGGTGCCGTCGAAATCAATGAACAATCGGACCATGCGTCAGGCGGAGGCGAGTGCCGCGGAGGCAACCTGAGCGGACTGGTTGAACCGGACGGTGACGATCTTCGAAACCCCCTCCTCCTCCATCGTGACACCGTACAGCGCATTGGCGGCCTCCATCGTGCGCTTGTTGTGGGTGACGACGATGAATTGCGTGTCTGCGGAGAACTTCCGGAGGATTCTGGTGAACCGGTCGATATTGGCGTCATCGAGGGGGGCGTCCACCTCGTCCAGGATGCAGAACGGGCTCGGCTTCACAAGGTAGATGGCGAACAGGAGCGCCGTCGCGGTCAGCGTCTTTTCGCCGCCGGACAGCAGGTCGATCGACGTGGGCCGCTTGCCGCGGGGTTTCGCCACGATCTCGATGCGCGCCTCCAGCGGATCCACGCCCTCTTCAAGCTTCAGGTCGCACTCGTCGCCCGGGTCAAACAGGCTCTTGAACGTCTCGATGAAATTCTTGCGGATCTGTTCGAACGTTTCGAGGAACTTGCGCTGGGCGGTGGAGTTGATCTCTTCGATCGTCTGGAGCAGCGTCTTCTCCGCTTCCAGCAGGTCGTCCCGCTGCGCGCTCATGAAATCCAGGCGTTGCTTTTCGGTGGAGAACTCTTCGAACGCGGCGAAGTTGATGTTGCCCAGCGTCTTGACGCGGTCCCGCAGGCCGTGGATTTCGTCGCGCAGCGATGCGAAGTCCACGAACTCGGTGTCCGGATAGGTTTTGAGCTGGAGCGTATGCTCGAATTCCTCCAGGGCGCGGGCGCGGAGATGATCCGCTTTCGCGTCCAGGTCTGCGACCTTCAATTCGGCGTCGTGCATCGTGCGCACCAGATCGTCGGCCGTGCGCCGCAGGTCCTTGATGCGCAACTCCACGGCATGGATCTCGTCCCGGATCGAGACGGCGTCGGTCTCGCAGACCGACTGGCCGCGCTCGAGATCCCGGATCTCCTGCCGCAGCCCTTCCAGCGCGGCAATGTTCCCGCCGCTGCGCTCATCCGTGGTCGCAATCTCCGCGCGCGTCTCTTCCAGCGCCGACCGGTGGCGCTGCAGCGACTGCTCCAGCTCCGCCTCGCTCGCGTCCGAGCGGCGAATGTCGTTGCGGGCATTCTGCAGCTCGCCCTGCGCCGTCACGAGCGCGATGTCGAGGTCGCGCACAACGGCGGACCGCTCTGTCCACTCGCGGTCGAGCCCTTCAACGCTGTTGGCGAGGGCACCCAGATTTCTCTCGATCTCCGCCTTCCGCTCTCGCAGCGCCTCGATCGCCGGACGGTCCTTCTCCACCCCCTGAGCGAGAGACTCGAGCTCCTCGTTCAGCGCCTTGATGTCGTCCTGGTTGCGGACGATAATATCCTGGGCCCGCTTCTTTTCGAATGCCACCTGGGCGATGCGGACCTCGATGCCGCTCATTTCCCGTTCGATCGCCTTGACGGCGTCCTTCAGGCCTTTCAGGTCGACCGTTTCAACGGCGCTCATCAACTCGTCCCGGGAACGGATCAAGCCGGCAAGCTCCTCTTCCAGGGCGCGGATCTCGCCCTCGAGCTCGACGATTTGCTGCTCCTTCCCGATCATATGCCCCTCGTCGTGGCGGCGGCTCCCGCCCCGCACGATGCCGAAGCCGGTATAGATCTCGCCGTCCAGCGTGACGCACTTGACGCCTGTGAGCAAGGAACGCACCCGGGCGGCGGCCTCGGGGGTTTCGACCACCATCACTCCGTCCAGCAACAGGCGGAAGACGGGAGCCAGGCTCCGGTCATAACGCGCCAGATCTGCGGCCCAGCCGATGACGCCCGGGATACGTGGAGCCGCGCTGGCCGATTGGAAATCCGGGAGCCTGTCGATGCTGATGAACGTGGCCTTGCCCCGGTCGTCGGCCCGGAGAATCTCGACGCCCAGGTCGGCATCCTTCCCGCGGTCGACGAGCAGGCAGCTGCCGAACTCGCCAAGGGCGGTTTCGATGGCGACCCGGTAGCGTTCGTCGGCATCGACCGCATCAGCAACCGTCCGGGATTGTCCGCGGCCCCACCGGTCGGAGCCGGCGAGGTAGCGTGCCCCGTCGGAGAGGCCTTCCCTGCTCTGCATCAACCCGCGGAGGAACTCTACCCGTGCGCGCCGGCGCTCGATGTCGCCGCGCAACTCAAGCTCACGCCCCCGCAGCTGCTCGGCTCGCGCGAGCAGGTCGGCACGGCGCGCCTCCGCGTCGTACAGTTGCAGCTCGGCGGTCGCGCTGGAACGGTGCAGCAACCGGTCCTGTTCCGACAGCTCTTCGATCGACGTATCGAGGCGGACGATATCCTGCTCGTACTCGGCGATCTCTTCCTCGGCGCGCTCGATGCGCCCGGCAAGGTTGTCCATCCGGGCGGTTTTCCGGTCGAGCTCCGTCTGAAGGTCCGCGGTCTCATGGACGACGGTGATCAGTCCGTCGTTCAGATGTTGCAGCTCGCTCCGGCGGGCCTCGAGCTGGGCGGTCGTGGCGTCGAACTCGGCCTTGCGTTCTTCGAGCGCCGCCCTGTGGCGGCCCTCGTCGGCCTGGAGCTCTTCGATCCGCGCGTGGAGGTCTGTGCGGAGCTCATGCAGGACGACGCGGTCGCCTTCCAGCCGGGCGATATCCTGCTCCAGCCTGAGCACGTTCTCGTTCAGCGCCCGCGTCCGCTCATGCGCCACCAGCGTCTGCTCCTCGACGCGATGGATCTTCTCGCGCTGCGCGGCGACTTTGCGCTGCCAGTCGGAGAGCGCGTGCTCGGCCGCAAGGCCCCGGTCGCGGAGCAGGTCGAGCGACGACTCCTCTGCCGCGAGCGCGGATGCGTTCGCAGCCTTCTCCTGGCGCATCTCCAGGAGCTTCGCCTTCAGCGGCTCCCCGCGGAGATGATACTGCGCCAGCTCGCGTTCCATCAGGTCGATTTCCATCGACTGCAGGCGCGCCTTGACCTCATGGAACTGTTCGGCCTTCCTCGCCTGGCGTTCCAGCGCGTTGACGGCCTTCTGGACTTCCGCAACGATGTCGTTCACGCGCACCAGGTCGGCGCGCACAGCGTCAAGCTTCCTGTACGCAGCCCGCCGGCGGTGCTTGTACTTCGTCACCCCGGCCGCCTCTTCGAACAGATGACGCCGTTCGTCCGTCTTGTCGCTGAGGATGGTCTCGATCATCTTCAGCTCGATGACGGAGTAGGCGTCGGCGCCCATGCCCGTGTCCATGAAGAGATCGAGGATGTCCTTCAGGCGGCACGGGATCCTGTTCAGGAGATATTCGCTTTCGCCGGACCGGTACACGCGGCGCGTGATGGTCACCTGCGTGTAATCCGAGGGGAGAATCCCCTTGGTGTTCTCGATGACCAGGGAGACCTCGGCCATGCCGAGCGGCTTGCGCGCCTTTGTCCCGTTGAAGATGACGTCCTCCATCCGCTCGCTCCGGAGGGCGGACGACCGCTGCTCGCCGAGCACCCAGCGGATGGCGTCGACGATGTTGGTCTTCCCGCATCCGTTGGGCCCGACGATGGAGGATATCCCGCTGTCGAACGCCAGGCCGACGCGCTGCGCGAAGGACTTGAAGCCGAGTATTTCGAGTCTGGAAAGATACATGGAGTTACGGCGTCAGGCCGCTCAGCGGGCGCTGACGAACTGCTGGTACAGGTACCCGATGTAGTCGGGCGCTGCGTGATAGACGTTGAAGTACGCGTAGATGATCCCGCACGCCGCCACCACCAGGAGGACCCCCACGAGGTAGACCCTGATGGCCGGGACATCATACATGATCGAGACCCCTTTCAGGATGCGGAAGTAGACCCAGAGGAGGATCAGGATCACCACCGCAATCGCGGGGAGGACATAGACACTCGTCTCCATGACGCGGTAGAGCACCATCCCGATGGGAATGAGGAGCAGCATCGGGGCGGTCGACCACATCGTGACCGAATAGGCGTGGTACGGATACACCCGCACTTTCACAAGGAGGCGCAGCAGGAGAATGAGGAGCGTGATCAGGAGGAACTTGACGAAGACCGCCAGCGAGAGATAGCCGATCGCGAGCGCGGGGTTGCGGATCAGCTCGATGGCCGCGGTCTTTGCGCCGTCGGACACCAGGACAATGGAGAGCGCCTGGTCGACGATGGGGCTCGTCCGAAAATGATGGAGGAAGCTGGAGAACACGACCGCGAACGCGATGGCGGTGGCCATGCCCAGCAGGGTGCTCTGAATGCTCGAGACAAGGTGCTGGTCGCGGACGTCGGAGAAGAAGTTGTAGGAGTTCATGAGGGACCGGCTGAGGCTCTCCCGGAACCTCCTGTTGGCGTTGTACAGGTACGCGACGGCCACGAGCAGCACGAATCCGACCACGATGTAGATCATCGGCGAGGTCTGGGCGTACGCCCCGATCGGAAGCGCGGCAAACTTCTCGGCGTTGAACACGGACCGCACGGCGTCGTACGCAATGCGCTTTTCACGCCCCTCGCTGATCAGCCCGTACGAGAGCAGCAAGGGATCGCCGTTGTTCGCTTCCAGCGACGGCCTGTCAGCCCGCGCGTCGTTGAACGACCGGACGAATCCCCCGTCGTAGTCCTCGGTGCGCAGCGCGTCGAATCGCTGCAGGAAGTACCGCGCCTGGGCCTGTTGCGACATCGGGTCGCTGTAGCCCTGCCGGTTGTCAGGCTGCACTTCGGTCCCCATCCTCGACACGAACACAGGCTTCGTGCGGTGCAGGGCGCGCCAGTCGGCGATGAGCGACTTGAAGGATTTCAGATCGCCAGGCCCGACGTTCAACCCTGCAAGGTCCACCAGCCCGCTCGCGCTGTCCCCGGGGACGAGCCTGAACGCGCCGTACACCGGGCGCGCGTCGAGCGACCTCGCGAGCCGCGCCAGCGAGTCGAGGAAGGCCAGGCCTTCCGGGGCGACCGGATCGCAATCGTCGACGAGGCCCCACGCGAGCACCGACGCATGGTTCCTGTCACGGGTGATCATCTGCCGGACCGCAGTGGCGGACATTTCCAGGAATCCTTCGTCCGCCATCACCGGTCCCGGCACGCTGACGATCGGAGCATCGACGAGCGCGAGGAGGCCGTAGCGGTCGCACAGGTTCAGCATATACGGGTGAGGCGGATGGCCTGCGAAGCGGACCGCGTTCGCGCCCAGCCCTTTGATCATCACGATGTCGCGCTCACGGTCTTCGTACGAGAGAGCGCTGCCCCTCACGGGATGGTCCTCGATCCAATTGACCCCCTTCAACACGAGGCGGACGCCGTTGAGCAGGATGTCGCCGCCGGTGATCGAGATCTTCCGGATGCCGATGTTGAGGTCGTGCTGATCGAGAACCGTCACGTCCTTCCCGGCCTGCATGCCAAGGCGGGATCTGACGATGTAGAGGTCGGGCGTCGCCGGGGACCACGGCTTGAACCCGGTGATGGGGAGCTCCACGACCGGCGCCTGCCAGCCGACGTCCGCAAGAACCACAGGAGCCGGCTTGCTGGAGGCGACCGGCGTGCCACTCAGTTTCTCGAGGACTTCACACCAGACGACGGGAGTGGTGCCGGGAGGCAGTGCCGTCTGTTTCCCCTCGATGTCCATGGAGATGCGGACACGGGCCTCCGTGCCGGAAGGCAGCACGGTGCTTGACGCGACCACGTCACCGATGTACGTGCGCGGCGTAGCCAGGAGATACAGGTCGCGCGGGATGCCACCGTACGTGCGCAGGCCGCCGACCTGTTGCTTCAGGGGGAGGGAGCGACGCGGATCGAGAACGTTCGTCGTAACGATACGCACCACGTTCTCCCGACCCACCTGGACCATATTGCCGGGGATCAGGACGCTGAGGCTGGTGCTCCCGCCGCCGTGGCTGGTCAGGAACTCGCCGTTGACGTAGATTTCACATGTGTTCGTGATGCCGAGCCCGACGAGGTGCAACTGTGTCGTGTCGAGCAGCCCCGGCGAGAGTTCAAACCGGCGGGTAAATGTGACGGGCCCGAAGAAATCGTACACGCCGGGGATCCGAACCGTCCCCCGGTTGTCGCCGCCTGCATCGTACTCCCACTGGCCCGCGAGGTCGATCTTGATGCGGGTGGGTGAGTCGATGTACGGCACTGCATCGGCGCCCGCGAGAGTCGGAAAGCCGGCTTCCAGGAACCTCAGTTGAGAGACTGATGACTGCGGGGTGACAAACGGTGTCAGGAAGAGCAAAAGCAGGAGTGTACGAAGACGTCTCCGTGCGCCGGCTCCTTTAAACTGCAGAGAGACCAAGTAGTTGTGACCGCCTGTTCGGGTAGGGGATTAGGAACGTCCTTCTAATATAACAAAAATGGCCCGGGATTGCAACGAAAATCATCAAAAAACGCCAATTCGGCGTCTATCTCTACTTCGCGGCCCGAACGATGGCGGCAAAGGCATCGGCCTTGAGCGATGCGCCACCGACAAGTGCCCCATCAATGTCGGATTGGCGCAACAAATCTGACGCATTGTCAGGTTTCACGCTGCCGCCGTACTGAATCGTGAGGCTTTCTGCCACCTCGCCGCCGAGCATCTCTCTCACGAGGCCACGGATCATGGCGTGAACCTCCTGGGCCTGCTGGGGAGTGGCATTCCTCCCGGTGCCGATGGCCCAGACCGGCTCGTAGGCGATGACCACCGATCGCATGTCGGTCGGCGTCAGACCATGCAGGACGCCCTTCACCTGTCCCGATACCACGGCCGCCGTCTTGTTGCTCTCGCGCTCCTCCAGCGTCTCACCGACGCAGAGTATCGGCTGCAGCCCATGGGCGAGCGCAGTCCGCGCTTTCCGGTTGATCAGGTCGTCTGTTTCCCTGAAGTACTGGCGCCGCTCGGAGTGGCCGAGAATCACATACGTGCACCCCGCGCCCACGAGCATCTTCCAGGAAACCTCGCCCGTGTACGCCCCCTCGTCGTGCTCGGACATGTTCTGCGCGCCGAGACGGATCGTGCCGCCGCTCAGCCGGTCGGCGGCGGCGGGCAGCGACGTGAACGGGGGGCACACGACGACCAGCGCATCGGGCCTGCTGGGCGGGAGCTGCTGCTTCAGCGCATCAATGAGGGCCGCGGTCTGCGCCGCATCGTTGTACATCTTCCAGTTGCCGGCAATGATCGAACGTCTCATGGTATCCTCTGTCGCGGGGGATCGGCTGCGCCAGCGCGGAGCTCACCGGTCTATCCCGGGTATGGTGATGGTGGTTTTCTCGGTCACAGGACGCGCGAAGATCTTCCTGTGCAACGGATGTGAGATGGTCAGGACTGGCCTCGTGGACTGCCGCACGACTTCAGCGGTGGTGTTGCCGATATGGACCCGCCGGAGTCCCTTCCGACCGTGGGTGGACATGACGATCAGATCCACATCCCGGTCGTCCGCGAAGCGGATAATGGAATTGCTGGGTTCGACATCCCTGTCGAAGATGTACTCGATCGTCACCTCCCGCGCCTGGGGGTGATGCTCGCTCAGGTCCGGGAATCGCTTGCGGATCTCCGACTCCGCCTCGGGCCTCTCGAGCTCGTTCACGAACTGGAGATACAGTTTCGCGTTGTGCCGCCGTGCAATCGAGAGCGCATACGACAGGCCGACGTTTCCCGACGGCGAGAGGTCCGTCGGGCAGAGGACCGAGTTCAGCGCCCCCTTGATGCGTGGCCCGCACTGGATGCTCAGGACGGGCTGCCGCGACAGCCTCACAACGCGCTCCGCCGTGCTCCCGATCAGGTTCGACGACAGATGCGTGAGTCCGCGCGTCGCGATGACGATCAGGTCGTACTGCAGCCGCTCGCTCTCTTCGACGATCACCTTGTAGGCCCGGCCCGGCAGCACCTCAGTCTTGAGCCGAACGTTTCGTCCCTTCAGGGCGGCGCGGGCGCGCGCGAACTGCTCCTCCAGGAACGATTCCTTCCTCCGCTGATACGCGGTCACGGCTTCGTCGTGCACCTGAGCCGCGCCCAGCGGCGACACGCTGAATTCGTCGACATGGAGGAGGGTGATCTCTGCGCCATATTCCTCCCCGAACATGACGGCGTGTTCAAGCGCGTCGTCGGTGTGCCGCGAGAAATCCGTCGGCACCAGTATGCTGTCGAGTTCGTACATCGATCACCCTTTCCTCTCTCCGAGCTTCCGCTGCAGGGTCTGGTTCACGATTGCGGGGTTCGCCTTCCCCGCCATCCGCTTCATCGTTTCCCCCACGAAGAACCCGAACACCTTCGCGTTGCCGCCGACGTACTGCGCGACCTGCGACGGGTTGGCGTCCAGCACATCCTCCACGACCCGCTCGATGGCCGAGGCGTCGGAGACCTGCGTCAGCCCGCGCTCGCGGACGATCGCCCCGGGCTCCTCGCCGCTCTCCACCATGACCGCGAAGACATCCTTCGCGATTTTCCCGCTGATCGTCCCGCCCTTGATGAGCCCCAGGAGGGCCGCCAGCCGGGCCGGCGTCGCGGGCAACTCCTTCAGCGCCACCTTCTTCTCTCCCTGAACGCGAAGGACTTCGGTCATCACCCAGTTGCTGACCGCCTTCGCGTTCTCCTGCACCACCACGCCCGCTTCCCGCGGAACCGCCGCGAGGGCCTCTTCGAAGTAGTCCGCGATCTCCTTCTCCGCCGTCAGCACGTCCGCGTCGTACCGGGGGAGGCCAAGCTCACCCACGTACCGGTCGCGCCGGACGTCAGGAAGCTCTACGAGTGACGACCGCACCCCGGCGACCCACGGGTCGTCCACAAGGACCGGGACCAGGTCGGGGTCGGGGAAGTACCGGTAATCGTGCGCTTCTTCCTTGCTGCGCATCGGATATGCCGCGTTCATCGCCGCGTCCCACAGCAGCGTCTCCTGCACCACCCGTCCGCCGTCCTCGATGAGCTGGATCTGCCGGTTGATCTCGAACTCGAGCGCCCGCTCCACGTTCCGGAACGAGTTCATGTTCTTGACTTCGGTTTTCGTCCCGAACGCGGTCGCGCCTTTCCGGCGCACCGAAACGTTCGCGTCGCACCGGAGGCTCCCCTCCTCCATGTTCCCGTCGCAGATGCCGAGGTACGTGACGAACTGCCGCATCCGCACAAGGTACAGGTAGGCCTCGCGCGGCGAGCGGATGTCCGGCTCGCTCACGATCTCGATCAGCGGCACGCCGCATCGGTTGACGTCGACGAGGGTGTCGACGGACAGGTCGTGGATCGACTTCCCGGCATCCTCTTCCATGTGGATGCGCGTGATCCCGATCCGCTTGCGCGTCCCGTCGTCACGATCGATCTCGAGAAACCCGTCCGTGCAGATCGGCTCCTCGAACTGCGAGATCTGATACCCCTTGGGAAGATCGGGGTAGAAGTAGTTCTTGCGGGCGAAGATCGAGCGCGGCGCGATCGTGCACCCCGTCGCGATCCCGAGACGGAGCACAAAGTCGACGAGGCGGCGGTTCAGGACCGGAAGCGTGCCCGGCATGCCGAGGCAGACCGGACAGACGTTCGTGTTGGGATCTCCCCCGAACGTCGTCGAGCAGCCGCAGAACGCCTTGGTGGCGGTCAGCAACTGGGCATGGACTTCCAGCCCGATGACGGGCTCGTAGGCGTCGTTGAGCTTCACGCGGCGGGATCTCCCGCGCTACGCCGCAATTGCCTGGGTGACCTTCTCGGCGGCCTCTTTCAGGCTCGAAGCCACGAGGAAGTTCAGCCCTGACGTGCGGAGGATTTCCCCGGCGAGCTCGGCGTTGGTGCCCGCCAGCCGGACCACGACCGGGATCGAAACATGCACCAGCCTGGCGGCCTCGACAACGCCTGTGGCCACGCGATCGCAGCGGACGATGCCGCCGAAGATATTGATCAGCACCGCCTTCACGCTCGGATCAGCCAGGATGATCTTGAATCCCGCCGCCACCGTCTCGGCGCTCGCGCCGCCGCCGACATCCAGGAAGTTGGCAGGATTGCCGCCGGCAAGCTTGATGATATCCATGGTGCCCATCGCCAGGCCGGCGCCGTTCACCATGCATCCGACGTTGCCGTCGAGCTTGATGTAGTTCAGGTTCGACTTCGACGCTTCCACCTCCAGCGGATCTTCCTCGTCCGGATCGCGGAGATCGCGGAGCTCCGGATGGCGGTCGAGCGCGTTGTCGTCAAAGTTCATTTTCGCGTCGAGGGCGATGACCTTCCCCCCGGTGGTGATCACCAGCGGGTTGATCTCGGCGAGCGACGCGTCGGTCGCCTCGTACGCCGCGTACAGCGCATGGAGGAACTTCACGCCGTTCTTGAACGCGTCCCCGCGCAGACCCAGCCGGAAGGCCAGGCTCCGGGCCTGGTACGCCTGGAATCCGATGCCGCGGTCGACGAACTCCTTCAGGATCTTCTCCGGCGTCTCCGCGGCGACCTTCTCGATCTCCACGCCTCCTTCGGTGGACGCCATCACGACGTTTCGCGAGGTCGACCGGTCCAGCGTCACGCCCACGTACAGCTCGCGGGCGATGCCGACCCCCTCCTCGATCAGGAGGCGCCTGACGATGCGGCCTTCCGGGCCGGTCTGGTGGGTCACCAAACGCATGCCGAGCATCTGCCCGGCCAGCGCACGGACCTCGTCGATGCTCCGGGCGATCTTCACGCCGCCACCCTTTCCCCGTCCCCCGGCATGGATTTGCGCCTTCACAACCCAGATCGGTCCGCCGAGCTCTTCGGCGCCACGGACCGCCTCATCCACGCTGAAAGCGACTGTGCCGCGTGGGACAGCGACGTTGTACGCGCGGAGAATCTCTTTCCCCTGATACTCGTGAACCTTCATGCAGCCTCCTCAACGGTACGGATGGTGTCAGCGCTTGTTTTTCACGGCAATCGACTTTGCCTGCAGGAACAGCAGCAGATAGTCACGGCCGCCGGCTTTGGAATCGGTGCCGCTCATGTTGAAGCCTCCGAACGGGTGGACGCCCACAAGGGCCCCCGTGCACTTCCGGTTGAGGTACAGGTTCCCGACGAAGAACTCCCGCTCCGCGCGATCCAGATGCGTCTGTTTCTTCGAATAGACCGCCCCGGTCAACCCGAACTCGGTGTTGTTGGCGATCCGGAGGGCATCGTCGAAATCGGTGGCGCGGATGAGCGCGAGGACCGGCCCGAAGATCTCCTCCTGGGCGATGGTCGCCCGTGGCAGCACATCGGCAATCACCGTCGGCCGGATGAACCACCCCTCGTCCGCCGCCCTCGTTCCACCGGCCACAAGCCTGCCGCCTTCGCTGATCCCCTTCTCGATGTACCCCATAATGCTCTCGAAGGACGAGCGGTTCACCACCGGACCCATGTACATCGACGGATCGGCGGGATCGCCCACCGTCAGCGCATTCGCCTTGCGCGCGACGATATCAACAAACCTGTCATATGCTTTCTCATGTACGATCGCGCGCGAACACGCGGAGCATTTCTGCCCCTGGAAGCCGAACGCGGAAGCGATGACGCCCTGCGCCGCGTCCTCCAGATCGACGCCCTCGTCCACGATGATCGAATCCTTGCCACCCATCTCCGCGACAACCCGCTTCAGCCAGATCTGGCCCGGCTGCACCTTCGCGGCGGACTCGTTGATGTGGACGCCGACTTCCTTCGAGCCGGTGAACGACACGAAGCGCGTCTTGGGATGCATGACGAGCGTATCGCCGACCGCCCCGCCCGGGCCGCTCACAAAATTCAGCACGCCGGGAGGAAGCCCGACCTTCTCCATGATCTCGAAGAACGCCCACCCGATCAGCGGAGAATCGCTGGAGGGCTTCAGCACGACGGTGTTCCCGGTGACGATCGCGGCCGACGACATGCCGGTGAGGATCGCGAGCGGGAAATTCCACGGCGGGATGACCACGCCGACGCCCAGCGGGAGGTACACGAGCCGTCCCTTCTCTCCCGGGTTCTTCTCGACCGGATGGTCCACGCCGTACCGGAGCATCTCCCGCGCGTAGAACTCCAGGAAGTCGATCGCCTCGGCGGTATCCGCATCCGCTTCGGGCCAGGATTTGCCGACCTCGAGGATCATGATCGCGTTCAGCTCGAACTTCCGCCGGCGCATCTCCTTCGCGGCGTTGAACAGATAGTCAGCGCGCTTCTTCGCCGGAACATCCTTCCATGTCTCGAATGCAGCCGCCGCGGTGTCCATCGCGTGTCGCGCGATGTCCGCGTTCCCCTTCTGGAACACCGCCAGCACTTCGGAAGGCTTCGAGGGGTTGGCGGAGTTGAACTTCTCCGGGCTTCGATCCGCTTGCCGCCGATGACGATCGGGTATTCCTTGCCGAGCTTCGCATGCAGCGCGTCGATCGCGGCACGCTGGCGCTTGCGGTTGGCGGCGAGCGAGAAATTGGTCAGCGGTTCATTCTTGAATTTCGGGATGGCCATGGAGACCTCACGGGATGGTGATTCGGATGTCGGACACCGGTGCGGCGGGAGCGCCGATACATCACTCAAAAATACCCGCAATCTGCCGGAAAATCAATGAAATCAGGAATAGACACGCCCGTCCGCTGCGCGATAGGTGTTGAACATCAGCATCGCGATCGTCATCGGCCCGACGCCCCCGGGGACAGGTGAAATTGCCGAAGCGACCTGCGAGGCGGAGGCGAAATCCACGTCGCCGACGAGCCGGCTCCCCTTCGGCGCGGAAGCATCCGGGACGCGATTGATGCCGACGTCGATCACCACCGCCCCCGGCTTCAGCATCGCGCCGGTCACGGCCCCTGCCTTCCCGACCGCCGCGATCACGATGTCCCCCTCCTTCGTGAACCGGCTCAGGTCGCGCGCACCCGTGTGCGCCACGGTCACCACGGCGTTCGCGCCGCTCTTCTTCTGCAGGAGGATGTTCGCGATCGGCTTCCCGACGATGTTGCTCCGGCCCACGACGACGACGTGCCTGCCGGAGGGGTCGTGCCCGCTTCGGGTCAGCATCTCCTGGATCCCCGCGGGCGTGCAGGGACGGAGCGAGTCGAGACCGATCACCAGGCGTCCCACATTGACGGGATGAAAACCGTCCACGTCCTTCCGGTAATCGATGGCCTCGATGCACCGCCTGTTCGTTGATGTGTGACGGGAGAGGGAGCTGCACGAGGATGCCGTGCACCGCGCGGTCGGCGTTCAACGCGGCAATCAGCTCCAGCAATTTTTCCTGCGGCGTGTCGGTCGGCAGCTCATGCGTCACCGAGTGAAAGCCGAGCTCTGCGCAGGCCTTCCCTTTCGAGCGCACATACACCTGTGACGCGGGGCTCTCGCCGACGAGGATGAACGCGAGGCCCGGCGTGATTCCGCGCGAGGCGCGAAGCGAGTCGGTCTTGACGCGGACTTCGCTCTTCATCTGTTCGGCGATTGCCTTTCCATCAATGATTGCGGCTGCCATGGCTTCTTATCCGAATGGAGGGTACACGATGTGTTCCATCGAAAGCGCCCGGCCCGTTTCGGGGTCGGCCTTCACCACCACTCCGCAGAGCCGGACGTCGTTGGACGCCACTTCGTATTTGTGCGGCGTGCCGGTGAGCAGCCGGCGGATCGCGGCGTCCTTCTTCATGCCGAGGACCGAATCGTACGGCCCGGTCATTCCGACGTCGGTCACGAATGCGGTCCCCCGGGGGAGCATCCTCGCGTCCGCCGTCGGCGTGTGGGTGTGCGTCCCGAGCACGGCGGTGACCTTGCCGTCGAGGAACCATCCCATGGCCATCTTCTCAGCCGTGGCGTCCGCGTGGAAATCGACGAGGACGACCTTCGTCTCCTCCTGCATCCTGCCCAGCGCCCATTCGATGGTGCGGAACGGATCGTCGATCGGCTGCATATAGACGCGGCCCTGGATGTTCACCACGCCCGCCTTCCCCTTCGCGCCCAGGTCCACGACGATGAAGCCGTTGCCCGCGTTGTCACGCGGGTAGTTGAGCGGCCGCAGGATCCGCCGGTCGCCTCCCAGCACCTTCCTGCTGTCCCACCGGTCCCAGACGTGGTTGCCTGTGGTGATGACGTGGGCGCCGAGCCCGAAGATGACCCGTGCATGATCCTCGGAAATCCCCTTCCCCTCGGTGAGGTTCTCGCCGTTGATGATCGAGGAGATCGATATCATGTTTCTTGACCAGCGAGGGGACGAGCGATGTCGTGAGTTCCAGCCCGGGCGCGCCGACGACGTCGCCGACAAAAAGAATATTCAGTGGTGGTGGCACGGGATGCGGAGTTGTTGGAAAGTTTGATAATGTACGGAAGACGCGGTGGAAATGAAAGAAAAAAGCCCGCAGCCATTATCGCGCCTGCGGGCCCGGGGGCGGACACCGACCCTCGCCGTATGACAGAGCATCCCCCGGATCATCCGCGGACTGCGGGCTGCCCCTCGGGCACGAAGTTCATGACCTCTTCCACGATCACGTCCACAATCTCCGACTCTTTTACCTTGCGCACGACCTCCCCCTTCCGATAGAGGATGCCGACGCCTTTCCCGGCCGCGATGCCGATATCGGCTTCGCTGGCTTCGCCGGGGCCGTTCACCACGCACCCCAGGACGGCGATCTTCACCGGCTTCTTCACGCCTTCGAGCCGCTTCTCGAGCTCGGCCATGATGGAAAAGAGGTCCACTTCGAGCCGGCCGCAGGTGGGGCACGCGATCAGCTCCACGTTTCGCGTGGCGAGGCTGAGCGAGCGCAGGATTTCTTTCCCGACTTCAACTTCCCTGACCGGATCGTCCGTGAGGGAGACGCGGATGGTGTCGCCGATGCCCTCGGCCAGCAGCGCCCCGATGCCGACGGCGGACTTGATGGTCCCGATCTTTGTCGTGCCCGCTTCCGTGACGCCCAGGTGGAGCGGAATGTCGGTCCTCTGCGCGACGAGCCGGTAGGCCTCGATCATGAGACGCACGTCGGTCGACTTCACCGAAATGATCACGTCCTTGAATCCGAACTCGTCGCAGATGGCGACGTGGCGCATCGCGCTTTCGTACAGCGCCTCGGCCGTCGGATAGCCGTGCTTCTCGAGGATGTCCTCCTCCAGCGATCCGGAATTCACGCCGATGCGTATGGGGATCCCCTTGTCGGCAGCGGCCTTCAGCACCTGCTCGATCCTGTCCCTGCTCCCGATGTTGCCGGGGTTGAGCCGGACCTTCGCAACATTCCCCTCGATCGCCTTCAACGCGAAGACGTGATTGAAGTGGATGTCGGCGACCACCGGAATGGGGGACTGGCGGACGATCTCGGCGATCGCGTCGGCGGCTTCCCTGTCGTTGACCGTGACGCGGACGATATCGCAGCCGGCTTCGGCGGACTGGACGATCTGTGCGACGGTCCCGGCGATGTCGCTGGTCTTGGTCTTCGTCATGGTCTGGACGGAAATGGGCGCACCGCCTCCGACCCTGACTCCGCCGATCGTGACCTGACGCGTACGGCGCCTGACCGCAACCTTGTATGTGGGGTGCTGGGCGGAAGCGACTTCCGTCGCCAGATTCACCACCGGAATTTCCATGGAGGGTACCCTAGTTGATATGCTTGCTGGCTTCCGTCAGGATTTTCTTCTCCGCGTCCGTCAGGCTCTGGTATCCTTCCCGATTGATCTTGTCGAGGATCGCGTCCACCATTTCCTGCGTCACAGCCTGCCGGCCCTTTCCCCGCTGATCGAGGCTGTCGTTCTCAAGGTCCTGGAACTGCGCATCGGTCACGACCGGTTCCCTGCGGATGAACCGGACGTTCGTATAGGCCCCGGTGTCCGGCTTTGGACGCTCGGCGGGCCACAGCCGGCCGAGGGAAAATCCGCTCCGCAACGCCAGAACCATCAGGAACCCTGCCGCGGCCCCGCCAAGGTGCGCCACATGGGCGATGCCGTCGGTGGTGTTGCTGATGCCGTAGAACAACTCCAGCCCGATGTACGCCGCCACGAGGTACTTGGCCTTCACGGGCAGCAGGAAGTAGAGGTAGATCGGGCGGTCAGGGAAGAGCATCGCAAACGCGATCAGGACGCCAAACACGGCCCCGGACGCGCCGACAGTCGGAGCCGCCTGCCCGAGCAGCGGCGCCACAAGGATATTCGCGACGCCCGCCGCGACTCCGCACACCAGATAGAAGACGAGGAATCGGCGGGAGCCCCAGATGGTTTCCAGCTCCATGCCGAACATCCAGAGGGCGAGCATATTGAAGAGCAGGTGGAACAACCCGCCGTGCAGGAACATGTAGGTGAAGACCTGCCAGGGCCAGAAGTGCTCCCCCAGCGGCCAGAGCGCAAGATACTCCGCGAAGGCGGCGAAGATCGGAACGTCGTGGTACCGGAACGGCTGCAGGAGCACGTCCAGCAGCAGCCAGACCGAGACGTTGACAACGAGGAGGGCCTTGATGACCGGCGGGAACAGCGAGAACCCCCCGAAAAACGTGGGCCGGTATGTTGAACCGGCCCACCGTGTGCCTGAATATGACATATCGACCTGGTCCTCTGTTCTCTCGCCTCAATGTCTACATAACAACGGCGACCGGCCGATGGTTCACCGCGTGTCCAGCGCCGCAAGCCCCGGCAGCGTTTTCCCCTCGAGGAATTCGAGGGACGCACCGCCGCCGGTGGACACGTGTGACACCTTCTTCTCGAACCCGGCCGCGGCAATGGCTGCCGCGGAGTCTCCGCCACCAACGATGGTCGTGGCCCCGGCGGCCGTGGCATCCGCGAGGACGCGCGCGACTTCGAGGGTGCCGTTGGCGAAATTGGGCATCTCGAACACGCCCATGGGGCCGTTCCAGACCACCGTCTTCGCCCGGCGCACTTCCATATTGATGATCTTGACGGTCTCCGGTCCGATGTCCAGCCCGCGCCATCCGACCGGGATCTTCGTCACGGGGACGACCTTGCGCTGCGCGTTGTTGTCGAGCCTGTCTGCGATCACGCAATCCACTGGCAGAATCAGCCGCATGCGCTTCGCCTTGCTGTCCTCGAGGATCTTTCGCGCCAGTGCGACCTTGTCCTGCTCGACCAGCGAATCGCCGATCTCGTACCCCTGCGCCCGGAAGAACGTGAACGCCATCCCGCCGCCGATCACCAGCACGTCCACTTTCGGGAGCAGGTTCTCGATCACGTCGATCTTGCCGGAGATCTTGGCGCCGCCGAGAATCGCGACGTACGGCCTGCGGGGATCGGAGACAGCCGCCCCCAGATACTCGATCTCCTTCTTCATCAGGTAGCCGGCGACCGAGGGCTTCAGGAACCGCGTGACGCCTTCCGTGGAGGCATGGGCGCGATGCGCCGTTCCGAACGCGTCGTTGACGTACACCTCTCCGTACGACGCGAGCTTCTTCGCGAAGTCGAGGTCGTTCTTCTCCTCCTCCCCGTAGAACCTGAGGTTTTCAAGGAGGAGGCACTCGCCTGGCTTCAGGGCCAGCACCATCTTTTCCGTCTCCGCCCCAAGGCAGTCGGGGGCGAACTTGACCGGCTTGTTCAGCAGCTTCCCGAGGTGTTCCGCAACGGGCGCCAGCGAGAACTCGACGGTCGGCTTCCCCTTCGGACGGCCGAGATGGCTCATCAGGATCGCCGACGCGCCGCTCTGCAGCACCTTCTTGATGGTGGGGAGCGATTCGACGATACGCGTATCATCGGCGACTTTCAGGTCCGCCGTCATCGGGACGTTGAAGTCGACCCGGATGAGGACCTTCTTCCCCCCCAGCACTACATCGTCTATGGTGAGGGTATCCATGGGCGGCCTCAGGCGATCTTCTTCAGCAGGTCGATCACGCGGCAGGAGAAGCCCCACTCGTTGTCGTACCAGCCGAACACCTTCACCGTGGAGCCCATCGCCATCGTGAGCTTCGAATCAAAGATGCAGGAGTGACTGTTGCCGATGATATCGTGCGACACGATCTCGTCTTCCGTGTACTGCAGGATCCCCTTCATCGGCCCGTCAGCGGCCTTCTTCATCGCGGCGTTCACTTCTTCCTTGGTGGCCGGGCGCTTCAGAATCGCCACGAGGTCCGTGATCGACCCGTCGGGCGTGGGCACCCGAAGCGAAAACCCGTCCAGCTTTCCCTTCAGCTCGGGGATGACCTTGCCGACGGTCCGTGCGGCTCCTGTCGTCGTAGGAATGATGGACAGTCCTGCGGCGCGGGCACGCCGCAGATCCTTGTGAGGAAGATCCAGCACGCGCTGGTCGTTCGTGTATGAGTGCACGGTGGTCATGAAGCCGTGGTCGAGGCCGAACTCGCTGTGCAGCACCTTCACCATGGGGGCAAGACAGTTCGTCGTGCAGGAGGCGTTCGAGAGCAACGTCTCGGTGCCCTTGAGGAGATGATCGTTGACGCCCATGACGACCGTTGCGTCGATCTCGTCCTTCGCGGGCGCCGTCAAGAGGACTTTCTTCGCGCCGGCGGCGAGGTGCATCGACAGCTTCTCTCTGCTCGTGAAGACGCCGGTGCCTTCGATCACGATCGTGGCGCCGAGGTCCTTCCATGGCAGCTTGCTGGGATCCTTCTCCGCCATGACCTTGAACTTGCGGCCGTCGACGACAATTCCATCGGCATCGTGGCTGACCGCGCCCGGGTACACGCCGTGCACGGAGTCGTACTTGAAGAGGTACGCAAGCGTCTTGGCATCCGTGATGTCGTTGATGCCGACGACATTGAAGTTGCCGTCCTGGATCATGCGCCGAAGGACAAGGCGCCCGATACGTCCGAATCCGTTCAATCCAACATTAATCGCCATGATACGCCTCCGAAGGTTCACGTAGGGTGGTAAGACTGCGATCCGGGGATTCCGTGATCGAAGCGTTGATGCAGCAGAAATCCAATGAATTTAGCAAGAACCGTCAGCATTGTCAATATTGCGCGCCGGGGTCGGACGGTGCGTCGCGACCGGCTGTGTTGTGCTGACGGAATGGCAGACGCGGCTACCTGACAATGACCAGCCGCTTTGTCAGCGAAGATCCGGATTCAAAATCCCTGGGCCCGACACCCGCATTGTCCGGGCGGACATTCAGGCGGTACAGGTACACTCCAGAGGCCAGGCCGTTCGCATCGACGCGAGCCCTGTGAACCCCCGCCGCCGCGTCTTCGTCCACCAGCACCTTCACTTCCCTCCCCAGCACGTCGTACACCGTCAGCCGGACGTGCGCTGCGGAGGGGAGACGGTAGCTGATCTCCGTCCCCGCATTGAAAGGGTTGGGGTAGTTCTGGTCGAGCACAATCTGCCCGGGCCACCCGTCTGTCCCCTCTCCCGGGGTCACACTCTCCATACCCAACGCAGCGTCCATCCACTGAAGGCGGTCCCAGACCCATTGCTTCACGTACTCCAGCTCCTCTGCGTAGGTCTGCGCCACGTAGGCGTTCGGCCACACGTACATGCCCAGGATCGGCCACCGGTCAAAGTTCCTCGCCTGGGCTTCCGACAGCATACCTGTAAGCGAGTCGATCGTCGCCGCAATCGCCGCATCCGAGAAGACGCCGCCGCGCAACGCCATCCACCGATCATACATCCTGACCGCGAAACCCGTCTCCTCGAACAGTTTCTTCCACCAGAACGGACCCTGCCACACGTCGATCGCATGAAAGTTCTGATTGGTGGCGAGATAGATAAGCTGCCAGCCGTCGGTCAATGCACCATCGTAGTAGTCGGAGTTGCCGTAGGCGTGGTTGAAATCCCAGAGCGGACCCATGACCAGCTTGCCGCCCTTGCTGTCCCGGTCTTTGTGGAAAAAAGTGCTCAGGCGGTACGAATCGACGTTCTTGCCCAGCTCGCTCACGAGGATTCCGTCGACGAACGACTCCACATCGATGTAGTGAGGATAGCCGAGTGCGGTGTCCGCGTACGTCGGAAGCTCCATGGCGATTTCGAAATCCCGCATCCATCGCTGGATGTATGCCCGTTGCTGGGGAGCAAGGTCCGCATACTCCGGATAGTGGTACTGGTAGTACACCTGCTGCCATGCGCCGGGGTACGGAGGGAAACCGGAGTACCACCCCTGCGTGTCGCTTCCGTCGAGCTTGTCCATCTTGACGATGTAGCCACCGGTCAGCTTGTCGCCGGTCGTGTCGACCGCTGCCATCTTGGAGACGTTCACCCTGTTCTTGTCGCGCTTGATCTTTTCAAACAGGACATACAGGCCCTTGTAGTCGCCGTTGATGACCACCTCGCAGAAGCGGGCGCGGCTTGCGTAGCGGCCGGTCCGCCGGGCGAGCGTGTACGTCAGCGCGTCACGGATCAGCGACTTGTCGCTGTACGGCGCGGACAGAACCCAGTCGGCATCGTCGGGAAGGCCCAGGAGGGAAACGTTCATATCCGCGCCCGCGGAGTCGCGCGTCTCCACGCCGTACTGCTTCTTGGGGAACTGCTGCGATGACGAGCCGCGGATCTCGATGCCGATCGACCCGTCGTAGTTGTTGAAGGGATCCGTCAGATAGTTCCGGACCCCCTCTCCGTTGTCGATGATCCCCATGTCGGCAGTGATCTTGGGTTCATCGACGATGGTCTGCCCGTGCGTGTCGATGACGACAATCGGAAGGTTCGACGACGTAAAGACGGAGTCCGGCTGAGCCGCCGCGAGTCTCGTCGAAGAGCCATGGAGAACGAGCACGAGCGCGGCCGCGACTGGAATACCGGGAACTGACGTCATGAAAGAGCGGCAAGCTCGAAGCATAGGGGGTCTCCCAACCGTTGAGGATGAACGCGGAGACAATGTGGAGAGCAGTGAAGAGAACAGCTGCGGGAGCGGCCAACCGAACAGGCGTTGCGGCAGCTGCACATCAATGTAAGGACACGAGCCGTCAATTGCACCCGGGCTTCAGCGGACGTGCCACTCATGTGTGCAGCGCGCCAGGCCTGCCAGTGCTGTCTTCCCGCCGGCGTTGCCGTCCCGTCAGCCATCCCCGCGCTGCCCGCCCCTGCCACCGGGCGCCTCAGCCTCTGTGACGTCGTTCGGCGCGATCGCCAGGCCGGCGACTGCGCACGCACGAGACCCCGCGTGCCGCAAGGCCAGCGCAAGAGCGCCGACAGTGGCCCCCGTTGTCACCACATCGTCGACGATCAGAACGCGCGCGTCGCGTATGATCTCCGGGCGCCGGATGCGGAAAGCCCCTGCGACATTGTCCCTGCGCCGGATACGGTCCAGGGAGGTTTGCGTTGCGGTGTTCCTCGTCCGGACAGCCGCATCCTCGTACACCGGCACCCCGGAGATGCGGGACACTCCCCCCGCGATGCAGCCTGACTGATTGTAGCCTCGCTCCCGGAGGCGGGCCGGGTGCAATGGGACCGGGATGATGAGATCAGGGAGCCACCTGTCCGGCGCTCGCTCCAGGTGCTGCCCCAATATTCCACCCGCCTCCTCCGCCACCGACCAGAGTCCGCCGTATTTGATGGAGTGAATGAGGTCGCGCACGGGACCTGCGAAATGCCAGAGGACGTTCACATCCTCGACAACGGACTCGGTCCAGAGGTCGATGCGCGCCCGCTGGAGCGCGAGATCGTGATACTCCAGCCCGGGAGCGCGGCGCGCGCAGGGAGTACACAGGAGCGCATCGTTTCCAGCGAGACGATTGCCGCAGGAGAGGCAGAGAGGAGGAAAAAGAAAATCGAGGAGTGGATCGATGAACATGCTTTACGTCGCGCGCGAACCCTTTCCGGGGTCATGCCCCGATGCATGCTCTTCGAGCCGCCGGACCTCGTCGCGGAGCTCTGCGGCACGTTCGAACTCCAGGTCCTTCGACGCCTTCACCATTTCCTGACGCAGCTCTTCGATCAGATCCTGCTTCTGCTCCGGCGTGAGATACCGGATCACGCTGTCCGCAATTTTGGCCGGCCGCAGCCGCTCGCGCCGCGCGTCGCGCGAGGCCTTCACATCCGCCACCGCCGTCGCAGCAAGCACTTCGTTCACGGTCTTGTACACGGTCTGCGGGGAGATGTTGTGCTCCTCATTGTAGGCGACCTGCTTGGTGCGCCGGCGGCCGGTTTCTTCCATCATCCTCGCCATCGACCCGGTGACCGTGTCGGCATACAGCAGCACCTTGCCGTTCAGATTGCGGGCGGTCCGGCCCGCCGTCTGGATCAGCGAGCGTTCCGACCGCAGGAAGCCCTCCTTGTCCGCATCCAGTATCGCGACGAGCGAGACCTCGGGCAGATCGAGCCCTTCGCGGAGGAGGTTGACACCCACGAGCACATCGAACTCTCCCAGCCTCAGGTCGCGGAGGATCTCCACACGCTCCAGGGCATCGACCTCGGAATGGATGTAGCGCACTTTGATCCCGATATCCAGCAGGTATTCCGTCAGATCCTCGGCCATGCGTTTCGTGAGCGTGGTGACCAGCACCCGCTCATTCCGTGCCGTGCGCGTCCGGATCTCGGCGATCAGATCGTCGATCTGGTTCTTCACCGGGCGGATCTCCACCTCGGGGTCAACCAGGCCCGTCGGGCGGATCACCTGCTCCACCACGACGCCCTTCGAGTGCTCAAGCTCGTAGTCGCCCGGCGTGGCGCTGACGAAGATCACCTGCGGCACCATCGTCTCCCATTCGTCGAAGGTGAGCGGCCGGTTGTCCAGCGCCGACGGGAGCCGGAATCCGTGCTCGACCAGCGTCACCTTGCGCGACCTGTCTCCGTAGTACATCCCGCCGATCTGGGGGACCGTGACATGGGATTCGTCGATGAGCAGGAGGAAATCCTTCGGGAAGTAGTCCAGCAGGCAATGGGGCCGCGATCCCGGCGGGCGGCCTGCGATGTGGCGGGAGTAGTTTTCGATCCCCGAGCAGTAGCCCACTTCGCGCATCATCTCGATGTCGAACCGGGTCCGCTGCTCGAGCCGCTGGGCTTCCACAAGCTTGTTCCGCGCACGCAGGTCCGTCAGGCGGCTCTCGAGCTCCTCCTCGATCCCCCGGATCGCGCGTTCGAGCGTCTGCTTCGACGTCACAAACTGCTTCGCCGGGTAGATCACCTCATAGTCCGTCTCTCCCACCACCGCGCCGTCCACCCGATTGATGTAGGAGATCCGCTCGATGACGTCGCCGAAGAATTCGATGCGGAGCGCCTCCTCGTTTTCGTAGGCAGGGATCACTTCCACGACGTCGCCGCGCACCCGCATGGTCCCGCGGACGAACTCGAAATCGTTGCGCGTGTAGTAGATGTTCAACAGCTTCTTCAGCATGTCGTTCCGCTCCAGCCGCTCCCCTTTCCGCACGACCACCACCTGGCTGGCCCATTCCTCCGGGGCGCCGATGCCGTAGATGCAGCTGACCGAGGCCACGACGATCACATTCCTGTCGCCGCTGAGCAGGGCGCTTGTGGCGCGCAGCCGCAGCCGGTCGATCTCGTCGTTGATCGATGCGTCCTTGGCGATGTACGTGTCGGTGGACGGGACGTACGCCTCGGGCTGGTAGTAATCGTAGTAGCTGATAAAGAACTCGACGCGGTCGTGCGGGAAGAACGACTTGAACTCGCTGTACAGCTGGGCGGCAAGCGTCTTGTTGTGGGACATGACCAGCACGGGCCTGTCCAGGCCGGCGATCACGTTGGAGACGGTGAAGGTCTTGCCGCTTCCGGTGACGCCGAGGAGCGTCTGGTAGCGGTCCCCGCGCTGTACGCCCTCCGCGAGCTGGCGAATGGCGTCCGGTTGGTCCCCGTTCGGGACAAGATCCGTGACAAGGCGAAAGGTGCTCATGTCTCTGCTGTTGTCATATGCGGCCGACGGGGGAGGGCCTCACCCCCCGTACAATCCTACACCCGGACGGCGGTTTTTTCGCTATGGAAGGGGTCGACAGGCCGCCGATACCCGCGGCCGCGCGGGCGTCAGGAGGCAGGTCCCAGCTCGATCACCACGGCCAGAGTCCCGACAACTTCGCCGTGCTGGTCCCGGTACGGGGCCGCGCTGAGGGCGACGGGGACGAAGCTTCCGTCTTTGCGGCGCATCTTGGTGGTGTAGCGCTCCGCTATCCCCTGCGCACGCTCCAGGTTCCGCTCCTGCAGCATCTCCCACTCGTCCTGTGGAAGGAGCAAGGAGGATGCGAGCTTCCCGGTCATGTCGGACGCCGCGTACCCGAGAAGCGTTGTCATCCGCGGATTCACGTACGTGATGACGTCGTCCATGTCGGTCATGATGATGCCGTCGTTCAGGGACTCCAGGATCGATCGCATCGAGGCTTCCGATCTCTGGAGGCGGTCGATCGTGCGCTTGCGCTCGAGCTCCATCGCGGCGCGCGCGGCAAAGATGCCCATCAGGGCGCGCGCGCGCTCATAGTCGGCCAGGGGTTTGTCGTCCATGATGAACAGGTGCCCCATGAGTTCACCGGCCTGGTCGTGGAACGGGATACCGAGATAGCAGATCGCGTGCATCGCGGGGAGCGACTTCTCTCCGGGAAACAGCGTCTGCACGTGGTCCGGGTAGTAGGTCATCTTCCCGTCCAGAATCACCTTCTCGCACGTCATTCCTTTGACGTCGTACTCGAAGGAGGGGACCCACTGGCCGGCGGCCCAGTAGGCGAGCGCGCGCACCCGGTCGCGCTTGCCGGGAACGAGCTCCGAGACCAGCGCATATTTGACGTTCAGCGCGTTCGCGAGATGGCGCACGAGCGCCGTGCAGAATTCTGAACCGGTCGTGGATGCTGTCCCTGCGACGAGCCCCTGGAACGCGATGTCGGCGCGCTTCCGCTCCGACACATCGCGGGAGATGATCGCCAGGCAGCGGATTTTCCCGTCGGGCTCGCGGAGGATCGTGCCCTGCGATTCGATGGTCCTGGTGTTGCCGTGAAGGTCCAGGAGCCTGTATTCGATGCGGCGGCCGCTCCCGGTGCGCAGCGAGTCGAGAAACACCCGCTTGACCAGCTCCCTGTGGTCCGGATGAATATCCAGGAACGAATCGGTTCCCTGGAGAATATCAGGATCTTCGAGCACACCGCCGTACGCGGGATTATTGTAGAGGCGCTTCCCGTCGATGTCCACGAAGGCGATCAGGTCGGGCGTCGCGGCCATCAGGGCGCTGAAGAGGGACGCAAGGCCCGCATCGGACTCTGGCGCAGGTGCAGATACCGCCGTCGCTTGCGCTGCCGGCGCCGGGGCGGCTGGAGCCGCCGTTGCAGGCTGCTTCTGCGATTCCGAGGCGCGGGCTTCGGCGGCCCCTTTCTTCTCCAGCAGCGCCTTCACGGTCGGAGCCAAACGCGTCAGGTTCTTCTTGCTGAGGTAATCGGACGCACCGGCCTTCAGACAGGACACCGCCGCCTCTTCGCTCCCGGCGGACGACACGATCACCCACGGGAGCCCCGGCAGATCCACCGAGGCCTGCTTCAGCGCCGCAAGGATGTCAAACCGCGGGACGGCGTAGTCAGCGACGATGATGTCCGGATCGAACTCTTCGATCGCCCTGAGGAACATCTCCTTCGTCCCCACGCGCTTCGTCGACGTGGTCAGCGCCACCTTGTGGAGCTGCGCCTCGATCATCTCCGCGTCGTTCGGGTTGTGTTCGAGGATCAATATGTGGAACGTTTTGCCGGTCACAGTCGGTTCAGCTGGAAGATTTCACCGTTATGGTTTCAAGTCCGTGCGCGCCAGGGCCGGTTTCCGAGCGCCGCAGCAACAGGGCGAACACGACGCCGCAGACGGCGAGCCCGGTGAAAACCCACATCCCGGGCGTGTATCCGGCCGGATTCGCCTGGCTGGCCACGTACACGTCGTTCGTCCATCCGATCAGCAGGTTCAGCCCGGCGAGCCCGATATTCTGGATCATCGTCATAAGGCCGAACGCCGTTCCCAGCCGCTCCTGCCCCACGATGTAGGCGACGGACGGCCACATGACGGCGGGAATCAGCGAAAACGCAACCCCCATCATCGCCATCGGAATATACAAGGAGACGGACGTATATGCCATCATCAAGTACACGGGGAGCAGCAGCAGGGTGCCGTAAATCATGAGCGTCGCCCGCTTCCCCACCCTGTCAGCCAGGAGCCCGAACAGCGGCGTCGCAATCATCGCGAACAGCGTCAGCATGCTCGACAGGAACCCGCCTGTTTCGCGGTCCGTCCCGTGGGCTTCGATGAAGAACTTCACCGCAAACGTCTGGAACGGGAAGATCACCGAGTAGAACGTCACGCACATCGCCACGATAAACCAGTACGAACGGCCGAAATCCCAGAGCTGGGAGAGCACCAGCTTGTCTGTCGACCCGGCGGCGTCAAGGCGATACCGCTTGTCCGCCTGCACCTCCAGCCCCCAGTAGACGACCGCGCCGGCAACGCACACCACGCCCGCAACCACTGAGACGAGGAGCGGCAGCCTCCAGGATTCATACAGGGATGACCCCCAGGACGGCGAGTTCAACGCGGCGAACGAACCGAGGCGCGCGATGGTGAGATTCATGCCGAACGCGAAGCTCAGCTCCTTCCCCCTGAACCACTTCGCGATCGCGGTGGTCACCGCGACAATGAGCGATTCCGCGCCGAGGCCGAACACGAGACGCCCTGCGGCCATGACCTCCAGCGTCCCCGTGGACACCGTGATCACCGCTCCCAGAAGACAGAGGAGCGCGAAGAGGAACGTGGAGACCCGCGTGCCGATGCGATCGATGATGATCCCTCCCACCAGCACCATGATGATGTTGGGGATCGAGTAGATCGCGTTCAGCAGGCCGATGTTCGAATCCGAGAACCCGAGCTGTGCCTTCAGGACATCGGCCAGCGGGCTGATGCTGTCGTACACATAGTAGTTCCCGAACATCGCGAGGCTGATGAGAACCAGCACCAGCCAGCGATAGGCTCTGGGGGCCTCGGGCCGCTCGCCGCTGCCCGGACCGGTTCCCGTGCCTCCCGACGTCACCGTGTCCCCCACGTCAGGAGACATTCCGGAGAATCGCCAGGAGGAAGTCCCAGTACTTTTCCACGGTGTCGATGTGGATCTTCTCGTCGGGCGAGTGCACGCCTTCGAGCGTCGGGCCCATGGAAACCATATCCATCCCGGGATATTTCTCCCCGATGATGCCGCACTCGAGACCGGCGTGGATCGCCTTCACCGCGGGCTCCTTCCCGTGGAGCTGCGTGTAGGTCCGGACCGCGGCCTTGAGGATTGGAGAGTCCAGGTTCGGTTTCCAGCCGGGGTAGCCGTCCGTTGTGGACGCCTTCGCCCCGGCGAGCTCCGAGACCGACCGCACGGTGTGGCAGATCTCGTCCAGCTCGCTCGCCACCGAGCTGCGCTGGCTCGTAATAATCTCGACCGCCTTCGGCATCATCCGCACGACCGCGACATTTGTAGAGGTCTCGACAAGACCCGGGATGTCGGCGCTCATCTTGGTGACGCCGTGAGGGAACGCCGAGATCGCGGCCAGGACCTTGCGCTGCAGACCGCGCGACATCACCTTCACGCGCTTGAGGCCTTTCGCCTCTTCGAGGCCGATCGAGAGATCGGGCTCCACCGTCGCGCATTCGGCGCGGACGATATCGTCGAACTCCTTCACGATCGCCGCCGCAGCGTCCCACTTGTTCTTGGGGAGCGTGATCGTGGCCTCGGCCTCGCGCGGGATCGCGTTTGTCTTGTTCCCACCGTCGAGCGATACAAGCCGCGCGCCGACCGGCTGCAACGCCAGCAGCACTCTGCCCAGGATCTTGATCGCGTTCCCGCGATTCTTGTCGATCTCCAGGCCGGAATGCCCGCCCTTGAGCCCTTTCACCCGCACGATGCCCGCGGCCGACTTTGGCGGCGCCGTCTGACGGGCAAGCTTCCACGTCGCTGTAGTGTTCCGCCCGCCGGAGCACCCCACATACAGGGCCCCTTCCTCTTCTGAATCCAGATTGATCAGGGTCCGGCCCGTGAGGAAATCCGGACCGAGGTTGTTCGCCCCGGTCAGCCCTGTCTCCTCATCCACAGTGAAGAGAAGTTCCAGCGGGCCGTGCTGCAGCGAGGAGTCCTCCATAATCGCGAGGTTGGTTGCGACGGCAATGCCGTTGTCGGCGCCGAGGGTCGTCCCGTCAGCCATCATCGCATTCCCGCGCCGCACGAGGCGGAGGGGATCCTTTGCGAAGTCGTGCACGGTCCCCTTGTTCTTTTCGCACACCATGTCCAGGTGGCCCTGAAGCACGATCGGGGTCACGTGTTCCTTCCCCGCGGACGCCGGCTTCCTGACGACCACGTTGCCGAAATTGTCCATCCACGCCTGAAGCCCCATGCGCTTCGCTGTGTCGAAAACGTACCTGGAGATCTTCTCCTCATGTTTCGAGCAGCGCGGGATTCTGGAGATCTCGGCGAAGTACTTCCACACGGCCTCGGGCCGCAGTCCCTCGATCGGGTTGCTCATATACGACTGATCCTTTCTTACATCATTGCGCTCGGCGGCGCTGGCTCATCAGCCCGTCCGGCGTTCTTCAGTGGCGTGGAAATCAACACGTACGCAACAAGCACAAACACCAGGAGGCTGAACCCGAACGACAGCGGGAACACCGTGCTGATCGACGTCAGCCAGGTCGTGTACTGAATCTCGAGGATGGCCAGCAACGCGAAGACGAGCCCGACCAACGCTTCGCCGGCGATCAGACCGGACGCCAGCAGGACGCCGTTGTTCTCCGTGCGGATCTTCTGCGCCTCGTTGAGGCCGCGCTTCGCGACGTACTTATCCAGGATCCCCTTGATCAGCCCGCCGATGAAGATGGCGAACGACGTCTCGAGCGGAAGGTACATCCCGACGCACACGAGCATCGGGCTCTTCACGCGAAGGAGGATGAACCCGAACGCCATGAGGATGCCGACGATGATCAGCGGCCACGCCATGTCTCCGCCGACGATGCCGTTCGCAAGGATCGCCATGAGACTGGCCTGGGGGGCGGGATACTGCTGACCGCCGAGGCCCGTGCCGCCCTGCTTGATGTCGCCTTCATGCAGGATGAGCAGCGGGAAGAACATCACCGCCGCCGCGAGCGCGACCCCAAAGAGGTCGCCGACCTGCATCTTCCAGGGCGTGCCACCGAGGATGTGCCCGACCTTCAGGTCCTGCAGCATCTCGCCGGCGACCGCAGCCGCGACGCAGATGACCGCCGCCACGCCGAGGACCGCCGCCACGCCAGGCATGCCGGAGACCCCCAGGATCACCATGAGCAGCGCGGCAATAATCAGCGTGGAGATCGTCAGTCCGCTGATCGGGTTGTTGCTGGAGCCGATAAGCCCGACCAGGTTGCCGGAGACCGCCGAAAAGAAGAACCCGGCCACGACCATCACCAGCGTCGCGATCCCTGCCGCAACCAAGTCACCCGCAAAGTAGTTGTAGATGATGAACGTCGCGACCGTCGCCGCAGCGAGGCCGATGAACACCCACTTGAAGCTGATGTCACGCTCGTGGCGTGCCTCGCCCTGGTGCGACTCGCCCGCGGCCTTCCGCACGTCCCTGACCGCCCGGCTGATGCCCGACGCCAGGCTTTTGCGCATCCTGAAGAGCGTGAAGCCGGCCGACATCAGCATGCCGCCGATCGCGATCGGGCGGACGATGGTCCGCCACACCTGGGTGGCCATGCCGGACCAGGTCGCGTCGGACGTCACGTCGGCGCCGGCCGCCTGGAGCGATGCGGTCAGCTCGGGCCCGAGGAAATACAGCAGGAGCGGAACGAAGAGGCCCCAGGCCAGGAGGCCGCCCGTAAAGTTCAGCGCGGCCAGCTGCGGCCCGATGATGTAGCCGACGCCGATGTACGCGGGGCTCACGCCCGGAGAGCTGAGGAGAATGCCGCCGCCCGCCTGGACCGACGTGCCGTTGGCGAAGCTGATCTTCTTTCCAATGAACGGAAGGAACTGCTCCCAGTGCGACGCGAAAAGCCTGAACTCTTTGAGGGCCTGGATGACTGCACCGATCCCCATGGCGCCGAACAGGAACTTGGCCCCGCTGGTCCCCGTCCTCCCTGCCTTGTGAATTTCGGAGGCCGCGCGCGACTCGGGAAACGGCAGGTCCGGGTCTTCGACCATCACGCGACGGAGCACCGTGACGAACATGATTCCGATGACGCCGCCGACCAGCATGATCGCGCTCGCCTCGAGATAGTGGCGCGGCGACCAGAATTCCATCCAGACGCCGGCGATGAGGAACGCGGGGAGCGTGAAGATCGCCCCTGCGGCGACGGATTCGCCGATCGAGCCGACCGTACGGGCGAAGTTCTCCTCGAGAATCGTCCCCTTCCAGATTCTCAGGAGCGCCATCCCGATCACCGCCGCAGGATAGGTGGCGGCGATCGTCATGCCGGCCTTCAGGCCGAGGTACGCATTCGCAGCTCCGAGGACAACGCACATGACCAGACCGATCACCAGAGCGCGGACGGTGAATTCCTTCATGTCCGTGTCGGGCGGAACGAAGGGGATATGGCGTTTGTCTGCCATGAAAGCTCCTATCGTAGTGAACTGTGAACGTCCCGCTGCCCGGGGCAGCGGGAGCACCGTGTTAGTTGTTTCTCAGAAAGAGTGCGCGGAACACATACCCCGCAACTTCGGGGTTCTCTTTGAATCGCCGCAACGAGTACGCATACCAGTGCTCGCCGAACGGCACATACAGGCGGACCCTGTGACCGGCCCTGACGAGCTTCTTGCGAAGCTCGGGCCGCACACCCAGCAGCATCTGGAACTCGTACTGGTCGCGGCGGAGCCCCAGGCGCTTGATCATGCCTTCGGCCCCATCGACAAGGACGGAGTCGTGTGTGGCGATCCCCACGTATGCGCCCTGGGTCAGCATCAGCTCCAGGAGCCGCAGGAAGTTCCGTTGCACTTCTCCCCTGTCCTGGAAGGCGATCGCGGGCGGCTCTTTATAGATCCCCTTGCACAGCCGGAACCCGGCGCCGGCGGCGAGGAGATCCCGGACGTCCTGCTCGGTCCGGTGCAGATAGGCCTGGACCACGATCCCCATGCGGGGGAACTCCCTGAAGAGCGCTGTGAACACGTCGATGGTGTCGGTCGTGCAGGTGGAGTCTTCCATGTCCACGCGGACGAAGATCCCCTCCTTCTGCGCCACCTTGAGGATCTCGCGGACGTTCTCGATGCAGAAGGCTTTGTCCAGCTTGAGCCCGAGAGACGTCAGTTTGATCGAAAGGTTCGAGTCCAGCTTTTCCCGCGTTATGGCACGCAGGACCTGGTTGCACTGCTCGCGGGCCGCGGTGGCCTCCTCGCGCGTCGTGATGTCCTCGCCGAGCACGTCCATGGTCGCACAGACGCCCTCGGCATTCAGCTGGCGGACGCACGTGACGGCATGGCCGAGCGTTTCGCCGGCGATGTAGCGTCCCGCGAAGAATCTGACCACGGAACGAGGAACCAGGGGGAGCGAGGATACGACAAGCTTATTGAGAAGGCGCATAGAGATCTATGGAAGCGGTCGTCGAAGGTTTGAGAGGAACAGGGTGAGCCCACCAGGGGAATGCATTCGCTCCCGAATATATCTACGGACCTTCGCAAAAGCAAGAAAATGGCCCGGTTTCACTCAAAACAACAGATTCACGATCCAGACCGCAGCGAGCATCCCTGCAACGTCGGCGATGATACCCGTCGGCACCGCATGGCGGGTGTTACGGATGTTCACCGTCCCGAAGTACACCGCCAGCACGTAGAAGGTCGTCTCCGAACTGCCGTACATCGTCGAGGCCAGGATTCCGATCAGGGAGTCCGGCCCATGCACCTTCATCAGTTCTGTCATGATGCCGATCGATCCGCTGCCGGAGAGCGGGCGCATCAGCGCCATCGGCAGGGTCTCCGGAGGCATGCCGATCAGCGTGGTGACCGGGGCAAGGACGGCAACGAGAACCTCCATGGCTCCGCTGGCGCGGAAGATGCCGATCGCCGCGAGCATCGCCACCAGGTACGGGATGATGCGGATCGCGACATTGAACCCGTCCTTCGCGCCCTCGACGAACACTTCGTACACCTTGACCTTCTTGAACAGCCCCCAGCCCAGGAACAGGACCAGGACGAACGGTATCGCGACATACGATACCAGCGAGATCAGCGAACGGAAGAAGTCAGCCATTGTCCACCTCCATCGCCTTGCGGTAGCGAGGCAGCCGCTGCAAAATCTTTGACGCGGCGACACCCGCGATTGTAGCGACACCGGCGCCAACGATGGACGTCCCGATGATGATGCCGGGATTCGCCGAACCGGCTGCGGCCCGGACGGCGATTGCGGTTGCGGGAATCAGGATCAGGCCGCCGGTGTTGATCGCGAGGAACGTGATCATGGAGTTCGTCGCGACGCCGGCGCGGGGATTCAGCTTGTTCAGCTCCTCCATCGCTTTCAGTCCCATGGGCGTCGCGGCGTTGCTCAGGCCGAGCATGTTGGCCGAGATGTTCATGATTATCGCTCCGACCGCGGGGTGGTCGGACGGGATGTCCGGGAAGAGCCGCCGGGTCACGGGCGTCAGCGCGCGCGTGACGATCTTGAGAATGCCGGCCTCCTCCGCCACCTTCATCACGCCGAGCCAGAGGGCCATGATGCCGATGAGTCCGAGGGCGATGGTCACCGCCGTCCCCGCGTAGTCGAGCGCCGCCTGCGTCACGGCCCGGAGCTTCACGAACCGGATCGGCTCCCAGACGAACGAGACGCGCGCCTGCTGTCCATCCTCAAGGACCGTGAATGATCGCACCTCGGCCATCAACCGGTCTTTGGTCGAGCCGGCGTGCGCCATGGACGTCCAGAGCGCGGGTGCCGTCGCGTCGGGCACCATGCTCATCGTGGACTTCCCGTCCTGCCCGACCGTGACGGTCACGGGCTGGCTGATGTCCGCGCCCGCATCGGGCACGCCATACGCGCTCGCGAAGGCGGCGCCGCTGATGACGAGGATCCCCTCCCAGCTGCTCCGGAGCGGGCCGGGACTCTTCTCGATCTCGACGATCCCCTGCATTTCGACGCCGTTCCGGTACGGGTTGACGATCTCATTCCTGATGTCGTTCCCCACTGCCGCGAATATCCCCAGCAGAATGAGGCCGATCCAAATGTAGTTGAGCATGCGGATCCTCGTGTCGTGTGTGGCTGGAAGGACTCAGAACCGTACTCTGAGGGTGAGCGATGCGCCCGGCGCCGGCGGGCCGTGGGCCGCTCCCGCGAGATCACCCCCGACGTCGAAGTCGAACAGCGACGCATCGACATAGGCGTCGAGTATGTTGACTGCATACAGAATGATGAAGTACCAGGCGAACGTGTCGCGCTGGTCGCGGTAGAATTCCCTGTAGGTCAGCAGCTTCGTGTCGCCGCCGGGCGTTGTGTCGAGACTTTCCTCGTACTGGTCCCTGTAATCCACATACAGTTTGTTGTTGTCCAGTAACTCGACCAGGAAGTACCCGCCGAGGCCGACGACGACCGGGACCTTCCAGTACGACTCATTATAGAGTTGCCCCGCCCCCGGGAGGATGGCGGACAGCAGCATTGCGGTGCTCGTGGACTTTGTCTGGCGCTGGCCGGCGAGGGAATCGACCCGGCCGGCGGACACCAGCGGCGGCAGGGATGACCCGGCCCCGGCGGGCGCATCGGCCGTCTGGGCGGAGAGCGGCACGGCGAAGCACGGGATCGCCGCACACAGCGCCGGCGCGAAGATCCTGTGTGCTATGCGCATGACGGTTGCGATCAGCGGTTCACAATCGCGATGGCCTCGATCTCAACGCGCACATCTTTCGGAAGGCGCGCGACCTCCACCGTCGAGCGGGCCGGAGGAGACGACGGGAAGAACTCCGCGTACACTTCGTTCATGGCCTGGAATTCGGCCATGTCTTTCAGGAAGACAGTGGTCTTCACCACGCGGTCAAGCGATGTGCCGGCGGCGCGGAGGATGGCGGAGAGGTTCTCCAGGACCTGGCGGGTCTGGGTGCGCACGTCATCCCCTGCGAGCTGCCCGGTCGCCGGAACGATGGCGATCTGTCCGGCGGTGAAGACAAGTGGCGGCGCGCTGACTGCCTGGCTGTACGGACCGATGGCCGCAGGCGCAGAGGAGGTTGCCACAACGATGCGATCGCTCATGCTCGTGCTCCAGGAGGGTTGTTATCTGCGTTCCAGTTCTTCGACGAGCTCCACAAGCCGCGAGAGGTCGTCCGACGAATAGTACTCCAGCACGATTTCGCCCCGTCCGTTCTGCAGGGGTCTGACCGTCACCTTGGTGCCCAGGATCCTGCGGATCCGCTCTTCCACGTTCGAGAGGTGTGCGGTCGTCGCCGTTGCCGGGGACGGGCGCGACGGTTTGCGCTGCGCCTTGCCCCGGACGAGGCGCTCCACCTCGCGGACGGAAAGCTCGTCCCGCGTGATCCGGTGGAACAGATGGAGCTGCATCGCTTCGTTCTCGATCGCGATCAGCGCCCGCGCGTGGCCGCTGGTGAGCGTTCCGTGCCGGAGCGCGTTCTGAATCTCCTCCGGCAGCTTCAGCAGGCGCAACGAGTTCGTGATCGTGGTGCGGTCCTTCCCGATCCGGCGGGCCACCTCTTCCTGCGTGAAACTGCACTCATCGATCAGACGCCGGTATGAAATGGCGATCTCGATCGGGTTGAGATGCTCGCGCTGAAGGTTTTCGACGAGTGCGAGCTCAAGCATCTCCTCATCGGTGGCGACCCGGATGATGTACGCCGGAATGTGCGCGAGCCCGGCGTCCCTGGCGGCGCGGACGCGGCGCTCGCCGGAGATAAGCTGGTAGGCCTCGCCATGGCGCCGGACGGTGATCGGCTGGATCACCCCCTTTTCGCGGATCGACCGCGCAAGCTCATCCAACGAGGCAGGATCAAAATCCGCACGCGGCTGATATGGATTCCGCTCGATGCGGTCGAGCGGAATGTGCGCGATGATGCGGTCGGTGACGCCGTCGTCGCGGCGCAGCGGCGCAACCGCGGGCGCCGCTTCGGCCTGACCGGGAATCAACGAGGCGAGCCCCCGACCCAGAACGGATTTCGTCATCACTCCCTCCTTCACGTGGCAAGAATCTGATGATGGTTGCGCACCAGCACTTCGTGCGCGAGGTCCATGTAGTTGCGCGTCCCCGTCGACACCGCGTCGTAGAGGATGATCGGCTTCCCGAATCCGGGAGCCTCGCTGAGGCGGACGTTCCGCGCGATCACGGACTGAAACACCTTGTCGCCGAAGTAGCGCTTCACTTCCTCGACAACCTGGTTTGACAGGCGCAACCGGCTGTCGAACATGGTGAGAAGAACGCCTTCGATATCCAGGTGTTCGTTCAGCTGGCGCTTCACCATCGAGATGGTGTTCAACAACTGTCCAAGGCCTTCGAGGGCGTAATATTCGCACTGTACCGGGATGAGGACGGAGTCCGCGGCGGTCAGCGAATTCAGTGTGAGGAGGCCGAGCGAGGGCGGGCAGTCGATGATCACGAAGTCGAACGACTCGCGCACGCCTGTCAGGGCGGTCTTGAGCCGGTACTCCCGGTGCTCGGTGTCCACCAGCTCCACCTCGGCGCCGACCAGGTTGATGTGCGACGGCACGAGCGACAGATACGGCATGGCGGTCTCGACGACGGCATCCGCCGCGGGGAGTCCGTCGACGATCACTTCATACGTCGTCCGCCCCTCGGCGCCGCGGACGCCGACGCCGCTCGAGGCGTTTGCCTGAGGATCGGAATCGACCAGCAGCGTCCGCTTCTCCGCGGCAGCGATGCACGCAGCCAGGTTGACGGCGGTGGTCGTCTTCCCGACGCCCCCCTTCTGGTTCGCAACTGCGATGATCTTACCCACGAGGTCCTGTGCTGGATCCCGCTCACGCGGGACCGTGAAACATCGTGAAACATTTATCCTGGCCGCACCCCGCGCGGAGGATCGTCACGCACGCACATGAAGCGATCCCCGTCGGCGAGAAAGAGCCGGTGGCGGTGGTCAGGAGGAGGAGGCGTTGCGGTCAAGATAGTGCTTGACGACCTGCGCCTCAAGATAGTAGATGACTTCTTCCGCGATGTTGGTGGCGAGATCGCCGATCCGTTCGAGGTTTCTGCTCACGCGAACGAGGTCGAACGCTTGTTCCGCTGCGTCGGGATCCGATTTGATGACCGTGATCACGTCCCTGGCAATTTTGCGGTTCAGGTCGTCGATCGAGTCGTCGCTTCGCAGCACCGCCCTGCACTGCTCGGGATTCCCGTGAATAAACCCATCCAGGGCGATCTTCAGCATTTCGCGCGTGATCCGAGCCATCTGCGGGATATCGGCTGGAATGGAGAGCGCCGGCCGCCCGGCGTACGTCACCGCCGACTCGGCGATATTCACGGCGTGGTCGCCAATCCTCTCGAGATCGTTGTTAATCTTCATCGCAGCGAGCAGGAACCGGAGATCGCTCGCCACGGGCTGATACAGAGCAAGGATATCGGCGACCGCGTTGTCGATGCCGATCTCGAAATCGTTGACCTGGTGTTCCTGCCGGAAAACCGCGTTTGCCTCCTCGGGGTCGCGGTCCAGATAAGCGCGCACGGCACAATCCATCATCTGCTCGGCCGCGCTTCCCATGCGAATGAGCTCGGTTTTAAGGAGTTCGAGTTCTTGAACGAAATGTCGTTCCATCCGGACCCGTTGAAAACAAAGGCCTACACGCGTTTATTGAAAGCACGAGTTGAAGTTACCCAATCGGTAGATAAAGTGCAACTGAGCGCTGGAAACGGACAGAGGTAGTACGGACCGGCCCGGAAAGAGTCAGGAATGGTTCTGGTGGCGGACGAGGCGGGCTTCCACGAGGAATATGACGTCTTCGGCGATGTTTGTGGCATGATCTGCGAGGCGCTCAATGTGCCGGGAGAGGATCAGGGCATGAGCGCCCGGCTCAACGATGTTATGGTCGGCCTGCATGACTTCCACGACCTGGCGGAAAACCGTCCCGTTCAGCCTGTCCACGACGTCGTCGCTGTCAAGTACGCGCCGTGCAATGTCAGGATCGCTGAGAATGAACGCGTCAAGGCTATCCCGCACCATGATGCGCGCAATGTCCGCCATCTCGCGCAGTCTCGTGCCGCGCACGAAGTCCCGATGCGGGGCCAGCGCGGGGGCACGCTCCGCGATGTTGACCGCAATGTCTCCGATGCGCTCCAGCTGCGTATTGATCATCAGCGCGGCCAGCCCCAGCCTCAGGTCAACCGCCACCGGCTGGTTCAGGGCGAAAAGGCTCTGGACCTGGCGGTCGATCTGGGTGTCATACTCATCGATCGTACGGTCGGCGAAGATGACCTTCCGGGCCTCTTCGAGGTCGCCCTCGAACAGGGCGTGGCAGGCGGCCCCACACTGATCGTCCACCGCGCTCCCCATCCGGATGAGGTCGGACTTGAGCTGCTCGAGATCACGCTCGAAATGTCGTTCCATAGTGGTCTCTTGCCTCGTTCCGACCGGCTCAGCCAAACCGGCCGGTAATGTACTCTTCCGTCTGCTTCTTCTCCGGAGAGGTGAACATCTTCTTTGTCTCGCCGACCTCGATCAGTTCTCCCATATAGAAGAACCCGGTATAGTCGCTCGCCCGTGCAGCCTGCTGCATATTGTGCGTGACGATGACGATCGTGTAGTTGCTCTTGAGCTCATAGATGAGCTCTTCGATCTTCGCCGTCGCGATCGGGTCGAGCGCGCTCGCGGGCTCGTCCATAAGCAGGACGTCCGGGTCCACCGCCAGGGCGCGCGCGATGCACAGGCGCTGTTGCTGGCCTCCGGACAGCGCCAGGGCACTCTTCTTCAGATCGTCCTTGACCTCGTCCCAGATCGCTGCCCGGCGCAGCGTCGACTCGACGATCTCGTCCAGGCGCGCCTTGTCCCTGACGCCGTTGATCTTCGGGCCGTACGCGACATTCTCGAAGACGGACTTCGGAAAAGGGTTGGACTTCTGAAAGATCATCCCGACGCGCTTCCGAAGCTCGACCACGTCCACGGTCCGGTTGTAGATGTCGACGTCATCGATCGTCACGCTCCCTTCGATCCGGACGTCGTCGATGAGGTCATTCATCCGGTTCAGCGTCCGGAGGTACGTGGATTTTCCGCACCCCGACGGCCCGATCAGCGCGGTGACGTGGTTGGGCCGGACTTCGAGATTGACCGAACGAAGGGCCTGCTTCTGGCCATACCACAGATTCAGATTGCGCGTGACGATCTTGGGAACGCCGTTGGTCGTAGTCATGAGAAGCCCGCTCAGGTGATCTGCCGGGCACGGACACGCGACCGGAGAAAGATTGCCGAGAAATTCAGGAGAAACGTCAGGAGCAGGAGGACAAGCGTCGTGGCAAACTGGATCCCGCGCGTCGCGTCCACGTTCGTCGACTGCGTCGACATGATGTAGATATGGTATCCCAGCTCCATGAACTGATCCGACACGGAACTTGGAAGCTGCGGGAGGAAGTAGGCCGCCCCCGTGAAGAGGATCGGTGCCACCTCTCCTGCCCCGCGGCTGACGGCGAGAATTCCCCCGGTCAGAATGCCCGTCAGGGAATTCGGAATGACGATCTTCCAAATCGTTTGCCACTTGGTGGCGCCGAGGGCCAGACTTGCGGCACGCAGGTCCTGTGGGACCGTTTTGATCGCCTCCTCCACCGAGACAATCACCACCGGCAGGGTGAGCAAGGCCATCGTGAGAGACGCCCAGAGAATGTTGGGCTGCCCCCACCGGAGCTCGACGCCGCCGGTCAGCGCCTGATCCATCCCCGCGCCCACAAACTGGACAAAGAAGCCAAGACCGAATAGGCCGAATACGATCGCAGGCACGCCTGCCAGCGTGTTCACCGCGAACCTGATCGCGCGGGCGATGCGCGATTTCCCGCTGGCATACTCGCTCAGGTACAGCGCCGTCACCGTGCCGATCGGGACGCCTGCGACGGACATGATGATGACCAGGAGCGCGGTCCCGATAATCGCCGGGAATATCCCCCCTTCGGTCATTCCCTCGGAGGGAGCGGATATCAGGAACTCCCAGCTGATTGTGTCCTTCCCGCCGATGACGATCGTGGCCATCACGGAGACGACGACCGCGACGATCACGAGTGCTGAGACCGCGCTGAGCCCGACTACGATCCGGCCGAGCAGCTTGTTGTGCATCATGGCTCAGATCCCCCGGAAGCGCTTCAACAGCCGCTGACGGATGAAGATCTCAGCGACTGCGTTCAGTGAAAAGGTGAAGATGAAGAGGACGGCCCCCAGGAGGAACAACACGTTGTAGTGTGTATCGCCGAAGACGACTTCCGCCATCTCCGCTCCGATTGTGGCCGACATCGTCCGGACGGGCTCAAACAGGTTCGCGGACAGGAGCGCCGCGTTTCCGGTCGCCATCAGAACAATCATCGTCTCCCCGAACGCGCGGCCGAAGCCGAGCAGGACAGCGGCGAAGACTCCAGGCGTAGCGGCGGGAAGCATCACAAAAAGCGCTGTCTGCCATTTGGTCGCGCCCAGCGCAAGGCTGGCCTCGCGAAGATACTTCGGGACGGCGGTAAGGGCGTCTTCGGCCACCGTGAACACGATCGGGATGACGGCCAGCGACATCGCCACGCCTCCAAGGAACGCGTTCAGGCGGTACTGGTATCCGAACAGATTCTGCATCAGGCTTGCGAGGGTCACGAGGGCGAAGAACCCGATCACGACCGACGGAAATCCGGCGAGGACCTCGATGGCGGGCTTGAGGATCTCTTTCGACCATTTGGGCGCGAACGACGAGGTGAACAGCGCGGCAAGTATCGCGATGGGAGCGCCCATCAGAATTGCCAGGAATGTAACCTTCAGGGAACCAACGACGAGGGGGAGCAGGCCGTATTTCGGCTCGCGCGAGACAGGCTGCCATTGCGTGCCCAGCAGGTTGTCCGCAGTTGCGTCGCCCATCGCGCCGGAGGTCTCGACCGATTGCGAACGGGACTTCTCGTTCTTCAACTCCTTGCCTGCATCGCCGAGGAACTCTTCCCCGTAGGTCTGCGACTCCTCCACAACGACCGGGACGGTCGCCTTTTCGGTCGTGCTGAAGATAGGAGCGGCCTCGCGGAACACGAAGACGAAGATCATCACAATCGTGGCCAGCGAGATGAACGCGATGCCTGTGACCAGCTTTTCCGCGAGGAACTCGTCCAGCCTGAAACGACGGCGCAGCATCTCTTTCGTGAGACGCTGCGTCGGCTGGTGGACGTTTGTCGAGGGCGGCTGCGCTCCGGCGAGCGTCTGGTCGACGCCGGACGGACCGCGGGCCGTGTCGATGCGCTCACTCACGGCATCGACGGTGTCGTTGCGAAGTGTCATCTGCCCCTCGTGTTCCACCCATGTCTCGTGTCCGTCCTAGCGAATCGGGAAGTACCCCACCTCGCTCACAATCTTCTGCCCTTCATCGCCCAGGATCCAGTCGATGTACGACTTCAGCGCACCGGTCGGGCGGTTCTTCACATACATGAAGAGGAATCGCGTAATGGGATAGGTCCCATTGCGAACATTTTCCTGCGTCGGAGCATACGCGATCCCGGCTGCGTCCGGCTTCACCTTCAGTTCCCGGATCCCCTTCCCGTACGCCGCACCTCCGTATCCGATACCGAATTTGTCCTTCGCGACCGCGTTGACAACCGCGGAGGTCCCGGGCATGCTCTGCATGGTGGAAGCGTAGTCGTCGCCTTCAAGCACAAAATCCTTGAAATAGACGTACGTGCCGGAGTTGTTCTCGCGGCCGTACAGGATGATCTTCTGGTCCGGCCCGCCCAGGTCCTTCCAGTTCGTGATACGGGCAGTATAGATCCGGCGGATCTGGTCGAGGGAGAGCTCGGTGACGGGGTTGCTTTCGTTGACGTAGAGCGACAGCCCATCCCGCGCGGACTTGATTTCCACGCCGGGGGTGCCGAACCGCTGCTTCAGCTTGTCACGCTCGCTCGGCTTCATCGGCCGGGAGGCGTTGCAGATGTCGGTCGTGCCGTTGATCAGCGCGGAAATGCCCGTGCCTGACCCTCCGCCTGTGACCTGGATGATGACGTCCGGATGCGCAGCCATGTACCTCTCCGCCCACCGCTGGGCGAGAATGACCATGGTGTCCGAACCTTTGACGGTAATCTTCTCTTCAGCGTTGACGGACAGCGATGCCGCCAGCGCAACAAGGAGTACTGCAAGTATGGAACGCATCTGACCTGACCTCATGAGTTCTGTTACGGGAATCTGTATTGTATACGGAACGTCAGCACATCGTCGCGCACATCGTCCCGATACGGGGCGAGCGACGAGGGAGAATTCGACGGCACCTTCTCGTTGCGCACAAACTCGTTGTAGAGCACCAGCTTGATATTCTCATCCCAGTGATAGACCAGGCCCAGCCCGAGGGTGGAGTACTTCAGGTCGGCGGCCGTGAGCCCGCTGCCCGGAATGAAGTCGCCCGCCTGGATGTCCGTGTTGGGGTCGTAGACATCGTACTTCGCCACCACCTGGAACGATGTCCCAACGTTCTGCACCAGGTACACGTACCACCCGGTGAAGTCGCGCTGGTACAGACCGCCGGTCGGAAGCACAGCGTTGCTGACAGATGTCGCCGAGCCTCCGGGTTGCTTGCCTCCGACGTACTCTCCACGGAGGACGCTCCCTCCGAGCAACGGCATGTCGTAGTACACCTGCACATCAGCTCCGAAGTACTGGCGGTCGATTCCCTGCCCGACGCTCAGCGAGTCCTTGTCGAGCACCCAGCCGGGGACACCGGTGGTCGTCGTTCCCATGCTGTAGAGCTGCTTCGTGCTCTGCCGGACGGCGCCGAGGTAGCCCGACACGCCGAAGTCGATTTCCGCGCCGGCATCCTCCATCGGGAAGACTGCCCCGGCCCGCGCGATGACGTCCTTGAAGTTGTCGAACTCGACACTCGTCGGCCCCGCGCCGTTCACGAGCGCGACATCTGCCCTCAGGAAGCTGAGGGATCCGAGCTGCGGGGCGAACGACAGCTGGGCGCCGAGCTCGCGCTCCCCGGGGAAGAGCGTCTGGATGACGCGCGCCCGCTCGGGACTCTCTCGCGTGCTGGACGAAAACGAGACTTCGTACCCGAACGGACGGTTGAAGATACCCATCTGCAGCGCAAACATCTTCAGCCACGGATCGGACAGCCAGAGGTACGCGTCTTTGGTTGTGAAACCCCGCTCCGTCATGTCGAATTGCAGGACCATCTGAGTGACGACGTTGTCGTACGTCACTTTCAAACGGCCCCGGCGGACCTGGAACATGCTTTTCGAGTACTGCGGGAACAGTCCGCCCGAAAATGTGCCGATCGGATACGCCTGGTCGATCACGGTGGCACTCCGGTACTGCGGCTGGAGGTACCCTGAGACCTTGATCTTCCGGAGGGCGTCCACGTAGTTGCGGTACTCGGTGGACGATTCGAGAAGCCCTTCGAGCGCGCCCTTCACCTCCTCCAACTCCTCCTTTGTAGGCACGTCCTGCTGTGCGCGAGCGGGGACGGCCGCGAAACCCAGCAACAGGCAGATTACTCCCGTCGCCAGAATGTATTTTGGTGCCATGTAGTGCTCACTACCGTGGGATATGTGGAAGTGACAAACAGCGCAGAACAATTCTGACCCTTCGGTCGTTAAGGTACGGAACGTACGTTACGTCAATGTTACGCCAATGTTAAGAAATTGTTAAGTCGTCGACGGACCCTCCAATATCGCGGCAATGCGTAGATGTAACGATATGGTAATCATGCGTTAACACTCAGATAATGTTGCCTGGCTATATTTGCACTGTGAGTTACCAGCCAAACAGTGGATAGGAGAACAACGAATGTATCCAGCCGGAATCCTGCTCCTTGGCATTGCGGTCGTGCTGCTCGACGCCTACTTGAATCGGAAAGACATGAGGCAAGGCAACTGAACACGAGATCGATAGGCGATTCACCGGCCATGACCATCGCCCATCTCTCCGGTCTCTGGCTCGCTTTCGAAAACAAGACGATGAAACTCAGGAAGAAGCATTCGCTATTGCGCCTCTTCCAGCGCGCCGAGGTTGATCTTGTGCTTCACGGCCACCATCATGACAATTGTGAGTACAAGCTGAGCGGCACTCGTTTCATGAATGCCGGCGGGACCGTGATGGGACCGGACCCCTCAACCTTCAACGTCAATCTTGTCAGGTATGAGGGCCAATGCATGCACACCGAAACCCGCCGAATACCTTCTGATGCTCCTCCCGTCCTGAATCACAATGTTGACCAGGGCGAACTTGTATATATCGCCGCCTGAGCATCCTTCGCCCCCCGCTACACCTCCCCGAGCACACCCCCCGACACTGACGTCCACCCTGCACGCAGTGGATTCCCACGAAGTTTCTTTGCACTCTCTGGCATACCTTTTGGCCCGTTCTGTGACGGGATCCACTGTTCGGGATCCGGGGACAGCCCTGCTTTGCGGGTCATGGTGATGAAGCCGATGGGACAACGCACACCGAGGCACAAGAAACGATGCAACCGGCGCGCGAGAAAGGCATCCGGACCTGGTGGTTTGTCCGGTCCCTGATCCTCCTGGTTTGGCTGTCTGGGTGCGGTGGGTCATCCCGGACGGTAACCCTCGAGCAGATCGAGGAGCTCCGGACGATGGAATCGCTCCTTCCTATCGTGGCGGACAGCGTGGTGGAGCGGTATGAACGGTACGAACCGGCGCTGTTCTATGCGACCTACGGAGATCTCGTCAGGGGAGCCACGGCCATCGTTGACAGCCTGAACAGGCCCTTGTCGGAATCGCTGAGAATCGATACCCTGGCCATCGATCATACGTTTGAGAGCCTCGGGGAGGCTGCGCGACGAGGCCGCACCCTCTACCTTTCCAGCAGCTACTTCTACCTCTACGAGAGCCTCCCGCTCATTCGATCCGTGATCTGGCATGAGTTCGGGCATGTCTATTACTCCCGGCTCAGCGCCAGCATGCGCAGGAACATGGAGGACATCTGGCGGGCTTCCCGCGCGACTGCGATGTTCTACGTGTTTCGCGATGGCGAGTACTCCCGGAACGCGCGCTTTGGCGGCCACCCGGAGGATAGCCCCGAAGAACTGTTCGCTTCCGCGTTCAATCTGTTTTCGAACAACCCCGAGGAGATTCTCGCCCGGATCGGGTACTTGAACGCGAGGGAAACTGAGATCGCGTACAGGCTCCGTGAATTAGTGAGCGAAGTTACGCCGAAAGATTGACCCCCCCTGCGTGCGTCACGATGCTGCCCGGACCCGTGGCCGTTGTGTGGCACGGGGTGGGTGTGCCGCATTCAAAATGATAACAATTTCTTAACTTGCAGTTCTTTCCGGAGATGATATCCTTGGGGGCCAGACTCTGGCGCTGTTCTTCCATACATAGAAGAGGTCACTGCGATGGATGTTACGGAAACCCTGCGAGACAACGGTATCACGATCCTGAAGCTTGCGGGCCGGATGGACATCGGGGGAACGGAGAAGATCGAACTGAAGTTGACCGTGGCAACCGCGGTGGACGGGGCTCACGCGATCGTGGATCTGTCGGATGTGAGTTTCATGTCATCCATCGGGATTGGGGTCCTTGTTGGCCTGACGAAGACAATCCGCCGTCGTCATGGAAACCTCGTCCTCCTCAATCCTCAACCCGTTGTCAGGTTGGTCCTCGAGAAGACCGGGATACCGGGAGTGATGAGCATCTACGATACGCTTGATGCGGCATTGACTGCGGTGCGGACGGAGCGGCGTTGATGACGTTCCTGGTCGCCCCGGAACTGCGGAACCTCCCCACCCATTCTACGTTGGTTGCTGGTCGATCCTGTGCTTGATGACCTTTGCCTGAAAGATGTAGATTGTGTCTTCGGAGATATTCGTCGCCAGATCGGCTATCCGTTCCAGGTTGCGACTGATGAGGATGAGATCCATGCCCCTGGCGATGGTGTCAGGCTTCGCGATCATGATTGTCGAAAGCTCCCCGAGAATTTGCCGCTTGAGGGAATCCACCTGGTCGTCCCGGGTGCAGACCTCGCGAGCTTTCTCGGGATCACTTGAGATGAAGCTCACCAGGCTGTCCCGAAGCATCGACACGGCCAGGTCAGCCATTCGGGGGATATCAATGAGCGGCTTGACATCCGGCTGGCTGGCCAGTGCGATCGCGCTTTGGGCGATATTCACGCCGTGATCCCCGATCCGTTCGAGGTCGTTGTTGATCTTGATGACTCCGATGAGGAATCTCAAATCGCCGGCTGCCGGTTGGTGCCGGGCAATGAGCGAGATGGCTTCCTCCTCGATGTCGATCTCCATCAGGTCGACTTCCTTATCAAGCGCGAAGATCGCCCTGGCCATCTCTGCGTCCTTCTTCAGGACCGCCTCAATGGACCGTGTGATCTGGGCCTCGACCTTGGCCGCCATGGAGAGCAGCTCTTCTTTCAGCTGCATCAACTCGATGTCAAAATGTCTCTGGTCCATGGCACCCCTCGTCAGATGTGATCATCCATCAGAGAGCAGGCAACAGTCAACCGTACTTGCCGGTGATATAGTCTTCAGTCAGCTTGTTCGATGGCGCAGTGAAAATGGTGTTGGTATCACCGAACTCAATCATTTCGCCCAGCAACATATATCCGGTTTTGTCGGAGACGCGCGCAGCCTGCTGCATGTTATGCGTCACGATGACAATCGTGTAGTCCTTCTTCAGTTCCAGCATCAATTCTTCTATCTTCATTGTCGCGATTGGATCAAGGGCCGAACACGGTTCATCCATGAGAATCACTTCCGGCTGCACTGCGAGAAGCCGGGCGACGCATAGCCGCTGCTGTTGGTCCAGGGGAAGTTCCAGCGCCGAATGGTCCAGGCGGTCTTTCAGGACATCCCAGAGCCAGGCAGCCCTCAGGCTCCGCTCGCTGGTCTCGTCCAGCGTCTTCCTGTCCCGGACCCCCGCAACCCGCAGGCCATAGACGACGTTATCGTACACCGAGAGAGGGAACGGATTGGGCCGCTGAAAAACCATGCCCACCCTCTTCCTGAGCAACGTAACATCCGTGGATGGACGATAAATTTCTTCCCCATCGAGGAGGACCTCCCCCTTGATGCGCACACCCCGAATCAGGTCGTTCATCCGGTTCAGGCATCGCAGAAGCGTCGATTTGCCACACCCCGAGGGACCGATGAGCGCGGTGATCATCTGTTTCTTCACGGGCATGCTGACCAATTTCAGGGCCTGGAACTTCCCATAAAAGAGGTCCAGACTCCGTATCTCGAATCTGTACGGAGGCGGGGTCGAATGATGTTCGTCAGGGATGGTCACCCGAACCTCCCGGTGACATACTCGTTGGTCCGCTCCTCCCGAGGGGTCGTGAAAATGCGATCCGTCGGTCCGATCTCGATCAGTTGTCCCATCAGAAAGAACGCGGTGTTGTCCGAAATCCTCGCCGCCTGTTTCGTGTTGTTCGTAACGAGAATGATGGTGTACTGCTGCTTCAGCTTGGCCAATGCTTCCTCGATCTTCGCCGTCGAGATGGGATCGAGTCCTGAGCAGGGCTCATCCAGCAGAATCACCTCCGGCTCCATCGCCAGAACCCGGGACAGGCAGAGCCGCTGCTGCTGGCCGCCGGACAGCCTGAGCCCGGACGTCTTCAGGCGGTCTTTGACCTCATCCCAGAGAAACGCATCCTTCAGGCTCTTTTCCACAAGCTCATCCAGCCGATGCCGGTTCGAGACTCCGGCAAGCGTGGGACCGTAGACGATATTGTCGTGAATGCTCATCGGCAACGGCACGGGCAGCGCAAAAACCATTCCAACCCTTTTCCGCAGCGACACCGGATCACAGTCAGGCCGATAGATGTCCTCCCCGTCCAGCAACACTCGTCCTTCTACCCGTGACCCCGGCTCCAGCTCATTCATGCGGTTCAGGGTTCTTAGAAAGGTAGTCTTTCCCGAGCTGGCAGGTCCGATGACGCCCAGAATCTTCCTCTCAGGAATCTGCAGTGAAAGATGCTGGATCACCTGGTTCTGGTGAAAGTAGACCGACAGGTCCTGTATGTCGAATTTGACGCTCATCGTATCACTATGATTTCAGTTCCGTTTGGCGATGTACCAGTGCATCAACAGGTACGCGGTCAGGTTTACCAGGAGGACAGCAATGATGAGCGCGGCTGCCGTTCCATACGCATTCTCACTGGATATCCCCTCGCGGGCAAGGATGTAGAAATGCACCGCCATCGTCCGGGTGGAGTCGAATATCGAGCTGGGCAGTCGCAGGGACGAGCCGGCGGTGAATATCACGGCAGCAGTTTCTCCGATGGAGCGCCCAATCCCCAGCATGATCCCTGTGAGGATCCCCGGCATCGCATTGGGAAGGACAACCCGCCGTACTGTCTGCCATCGCGTAGCGCCGAGGGAGAGACTCACCTCCCGGTACGATTTCGGGACCGCCTTGATGGCCTCTTCTGAAGTGCGAATGATGGTGGGCAGTATCATGAAGGCCAGCGTCAAACCGCCTGAGAGGATTGACCAGCCCATCCCGAGTGTTGTGACGAAGAGGATGAAACCGAACAATCCGAAAATGATGGATGGTATGCCCGCCAGGCAATCGGTGCCGAACCGGATCACTTTGGTGATTCTGGTCTCTCGGGTGTACTCGGTCAGGTAGACCGATGTACCGAGGCCAAGCGGTGTTGCAATCAGGATGGCCAGGAGCGGGAGTACAATGGTACCGATCAACGTGGGGAAGATGCCCCCCGCCCGCCCCATATCCTCCGGCTTGCCGAGAAGGAAATTCAGGTCCAGCACAGGCAGTCCCTTCTCCAGCACAAACCCAACAATGAAAATAAGGATGATGACCGTCACGGCCGTGCCGCTCCCGAGTACGGCGACGGCTGCATACTGCGTATATCGGGGAGGAATTCTCATCTCTTGCTCAGGCGCCTCCTCATGGCAAGCATGGCGATCGAATTCAGTATGACAATCACCACGAACAGGACAACCCCGGTCGCAAACAGGGCCTCACGGTGAAGCCCGGTGGCGTAGCTCATCTCGAGGGCGATGTTTGCGGTCAACGATCGGACCGAATCCAGGGCGGAATGAGGGATCTTCACCGCATTGCCGGCCACCATGATCACGGCCATGGTCTCCCCGATCGCGCGCCCCATGCCCAGGATGATGCTCGCGATAATCCCGGATCTGGCCGCGCGAAACGTGACCATGTGGATTGTCTGCCACACGGTCGCCCCGAGCGCCAACGAACCTTCACGGTACGAATACGGAACTGCGAGGATCGAATCGATCGAAATGCTGATGATGGTCGGCAGAATCATAATCCCGAGGATGATGGACGCCGCAAGAAGCGAAAGGCCCGGGCCCCCGAGAGAGCTCCGGATGAAAGGTGCCAGCACCATCACCCCGATGAAACCGTAGACAACCGACGGAATGGCGGCCAGGAGCTCAATCGTGGGTTTGATCACCCGCATGACGGGCCTCGGCGCGAATTCACTGAGAAAGACCGCCCCGGCGATACCAAGCGGTGCGCCCACAATCATGGCACCCAGTGTTACCCAAAGAGAGGCTGCCACCATCGGGAAGATCCCGAACCTGCCGGATTGGGGTTCCCAGTCGGAGGAAAACAAGAAATCCTGGAGACCGTACGAAAGAAGAAAGGGCAGACCCTCCTTGATGATGAACAGTGCGATCAAGAGGAGGGCGGAGATCGCCGAGAAGGCAGTGATGAGCAGAACCTTCTGGATACCTTTCTCACCGAGTAGCTTCATCGGGACTCTTCCGTTGGCTTACCTGGCCGGGATCAACCCATTTGCCTTAATCGTTTGCTGGCCCGAAGCGGAGAGGATATAGTCGATAAAATCCTTGATCTCCCCCTGCGGAGTTCCTTTGACCAGAAGATAGATGGGCCTGACCAGCGTGTACTTTCCGGCAGCGATTGTCTCGTTGGTGCATTCCTCTCCGTCGATCCTCATCGCCTTGATCTTTTCGTTCAAAAGGCCGTGCGAAAGGTAGCCGACGGCATTCGCGTCATTCGCGACCGTTTCGCGAATGGTACCGTTGGAATCCTGGATCAGTGCGTCCTTCGTGAGCGTGACCTCGGTGACGATCTGCTCGAACGATGATCGTGTGCCAGACCCGGCTTCCCGCGAGACGACGGTAATGGGGGCATCCGCCCCGCCCACTCCCTTCCAGTTCCTGATCTTCCCGTTGAAAATGTCCCGTACCTGCTGAGTGGTGAGATCGGCCATCCCGTTGGCGGGGTTAACCACAACTGCGATCCCATCACGGGCCACAACGATTGCGGTCAACGCCTTTGCGTCCTCTGGAAGCACCACGAGATCTGCCATGCCGACTTGTGCTGCTCCCGAAATTGTCGATTGTACGCCGACAGCAGAACCGCCGCCCTGAACTGTAATAGCCACGTTGTCATGCGTGCTCATGTACTGTTCGGCCAGTTTTTCTGCAAATGGCTGGAAGGCTGTGGAGCCGGCCAGCGTGATTGCCGTCTTGCCTCTCCCGCACCCGCTACCCAGCAGGATCGATAGAACCACAAGAGGCAGGAGGATATTCTTTGCATTCATTGGAGCCGTCCTTTTTATAAATCGCCGAGTAGGGGAATTCGGGCCCGTCATTTGTGTCATCGCGCCGTTGCCCGGGGGGCATACGCATGGCTTGCTCAGAATGAAGGAACTTGGCAATTGGAATGTGAGAACACAGCGTGGGAGGGATAATCAAACTGACCCGGAGGAATTTCGGCAAAACATTCTGGACATGCAACGAGAAAAGCAGACCAGAAGGATGAAACCAGACCAAAGGGATGGAATTTCCAAAGAGTTCCAGGTGGTTACATTCCGCTCGTGATGGACGGATTTGTCAAGCGGGGACAGCGAAGGCAAACTGGGGTGTGAAAGTGGGACTGATCAAGAAGAAAGCGATGCAAGGAGAACAATGCCCCCCACGTGCCGGCTGGTTCTACATGCTGCCTCGCGAGGGGGGTGGCGGTGAGACGCCGTTCAGACGCGGCATGGAATGGCGGAACCTATCTCTCCAGATCTACCCTCCACCGCCCATCTTCGTGCACAACCACCATCATGCTGCGCTCAACGGTGCTGTCGGCGAATACCATCGACACGTCGACGAGCGCCTCACGGGCGTCGCCAGCGTCGCCGGAGTAGGTCACCCGCCTGAGACCGCCCCGGCGACGCATCCGCATCACGGCCGACGAAAGAACCTCTGCCAGCGCGTCCCTTCCCACCTGCCTCACCAAACGCGCTGGCAGCAATTCAAACAATAGAGGCAACGACCCGTGTGAGAGACGAAAGAGAAACTCCTGGATCGTCGCCACAGGAGAGTCGAGCGTCGTGTGTGATCCCGCCGCCATGCCGCCCCCCGCAACCGGCACGACGACATCCTGGAGCATCATCGCAGAATCTGTTTCCATCCATCCCTCAAGAGCAGTGAGTCGTTGCCGTGTGTTCGCAGGGGAATATACGAAGTACAAGGGCCCGGGATGTTACGGAACCGTTAGGTTTGTGTGAAGAAATTGTTACGCTGAAAAATGCGAAGCCCCGTCCCGGAAGCGGGGCGGGGCTTCGTGCGTGTGGGAATCGAATCGCGGGTTACTTCAACAGCATCATCTTCTGCGTGATGGCTGTCGTCGGGGTCTGCAACCGGTACACGTACATCCCGGAAGCCAGACCCGACGCGTCGAACGTGGTCTCGTACGAGCCCGGCAGCAGGTCCGCATTCACCAGCGTCGCCACCTCTTCGCCCAGCACGTTGTAGATCCTCAACGTCACGCGCTCACGGTTCGCGATCGCGTAGCGGATGCGCGTGGTCGGGTTGAATGGATTCGGGTAGTTCTGGTCAAGCTTGAATCCGGCCGGAATCCCGGAGACCACGCCCTCGTCCTCCACACCGGTCACCGGTTGCACTTCGTAGTTCGCGTTCTGTGGGTCGAAATTTGTCCAGTTGGCTGTCCATTGACGGCTCATAGGCGTTGCCGGGTCGAAGGCGCCGCGGTAGGTCACCACGTCCAGCCCGGCAAGCTTCGGCAGGCTGAAGTCCGCGCTCCCGATCAGCTCCGAGCCGGGCGCCGGTACCGGGTTCGGGTTCGTCAGATCGCTCATGTCCGTCAACCCCACCGCGCTCGGGTTCCTCGTAGCCGACCCGAGGTTGTTGTATCCCGCCGTGTTGAACCACCCCGTCACTCCCGCCCACTGACCCTCGTCATGCACGGAGGTCGAGCCCGACGGCATCACGCTGGCCGTGAAGCTCACACTCCGCATCTGCAGCGTGTCGCCCGTGGCGGCCGCAATCGTGTTCACGTCCCGCAGACGAAGACCCCACGGATAACCCGTGATCACCGTGTTGTAAATGCTCTCCCGTGTCGACCGCCGCAGCAGCGCGCCGTACTCGAACTTGTTCCCCGCCGGCAGGTTCCCCACCAGCGCATCCGTCCGCTCCGGGCCCACCAGCGTCACGTTCGAAAACACCGGCTCCGTCCACGGCAGGTCCGTCGAGGTCGCCGACCCGTCGTTGTCCGACTCGAACCCGTTGCTCTGACCCGTCGGATCCCAACGGTTCTGATCCCGCAGACCGAAAGCGTACTGCACTTTCCCCTTCCAGCCGAAGTCCGTATCGAACTCGTCGTCCGTCCCCCCGACCGCCACAAGGTACTTCGCGTCCACCGTCCCGCCGAACCACTCGTACGAGTCGTCGTCCGAATAGCTCACCTGCACGTGGTGGATCTCCGTCCCGCGGCCAACACCACCCATCGTCAACCCGTTCACCTCGTTGTTCAGCTGGAACCGGTACCCCGGAAACTCGATCCGCACATACCGGAACACCCCGCTGTTGTCGTTCGGGTCCGTCCCGCCGTACGACCCGCCGATGATCCCCCCTTCAATCAGCGGCTCCACCTTGTTCACCGGCGCACGGCCCAGGATCAGCACCCCGCCCCAGTCGCCTGAATTCCGCAACCCCGCAGGCCTGTTGCTCGTGAAAACAACCGGTCGCTCCTCCGTGCCTGTGGCAAACACCTGTGCGCCGCGAGACACGACGAGGCACGCAGCCGTATCACCGCGGACAACCGTGCCGGCCGGGACGGTCAGCGCATACGTCGAATCCACATAGTAGAGGCCGGTCAACACGTACGCCGTGTCTGCCGATAGCGTGCGGTTCCAGCTCTGATAGTACGGCGTCCGGCCGGAGTTCAGTCCGGGACCGAGCACCACGACCGGCCTCACCGTACGAGCACGGTAGTCCGTCACCTGGGGATTGAAGTTGGTCCAATCCGCGGTCCACTGTTCGCTCATAGGCGTTGCCGGGTCGAAGGCGCCGCGGTAGGTCACCACGTCCAGCCCGGCAAGCTTCGGCAGGCTGAAGTCCGCGCTCCCGATCAGCTCCGAGCCGGGCGCCGGTACCGGGTTCGGGTTCGTCAGATCGCTCATGTCCGTCAACCCCACCGCGCTCGGGTTCCTCGTAGCCGACCCGAGGTTGTTGTATCCCGCCGTGTTGAACCACCCCGTCACTCCCGCCCACTGACCCTCGTCATGCACGGAGGTCGAGCCCGACGGCATCACGCTGGCCGTGAAGCTCACACTCCGCATCTGCAGCGTGTCGCCCGTGGCGGCCGCAATCGTGTTCACGTCCCGCAGACGAAGACCCCACGGATAACCCGTGATCACCGTGTTGTAAATGCTCTCCCGTGTCGACCGCCGCAGCAGCGCGCCGTACTCGAACTTGTTCCCCGCCGGCAGGTTCCCCACCAGCGCATCCGTCCGCTCCGGGCCCACCAGCGTCACGTTCGAAAACACCGGCTCCGTCCACGGCAGGTCCGTCGAGGTCGCCGACCCGTCGTTGTCCGACTCGAACCCGTTGCTCTGACCCGTCGGATCCCAACGGTTCTGATCCCGCAGACCGAAAGCGTACTGCACTTTCCCCTTCCAGCCGAAGTCCGTATCGAACTCGTCGTCCGTCCCCCCGACCGCCACAAGGTACTTCGCGTCCACCGTCCCGCCGAACCACTCGTACGAGTCGTCGTCCGAATAGCTCACCTGCACGTGGTGGATCTCCGTCCCGCGGCCAACACCACCCATCGTCAACCCGTTCACCTCGTTGTTCAGCTGGAACCGGTACCCCGGAAACTCGATCCGCACATACCGGAACACCCCGCTGTTGTCGTTCGGGTCCGTCCCGCCGTACGACCCGCCGATGATCCCCCCTTCAATCAGCGGCTCCACCTTGTTCACCGGCGCACGGCCCAGGATCAGCACCCCGCCCCAGTCGCCTGAATTCCGCAACCCCGCAGGCCTGTTGCTCGTGAAAACGATGGGATTTCCCTTCTGGCCCGGCGCATAGATCTGAGCACCACGGGAGACGATGAGACATGCCGCGGTGTCGCCGAAGATGGTCGTCCCGGGCTGGATCGTCAGGGAGTAGGTTGAATCGACATAGTAGAGGCCGGTCAACACGTACGCCGTGTCTGCCGACAGCGTACGGTTCCAGCTCTGATAGTACGGCGTCCGGCCGGAGTTCAGGCCGGGGCCGAGCACGACTTCAGGCAGCTGTGCCAGTGCCGGCACACCGACCGCAAACAGTGCAATCATCAGAAGAAGACGTTTCATGCGTTGTCCCTTGTGTATGGAGAGTGTACGAATAGGATTCTTTTGCACAGAATTCTTTTACAGAGTCAGCGAGAACGTGAGCGACGCCTCGCGGGCTTCCTTGTTGAATCCGAAGAAGACCTGTTCCTCGCCGGTCGTGTAGCGCGTTTCTTTCCCGAGGAGGTTCTTGAACGCAAGGCGCGCCTCCATGAATGTCGTGATGCGCTGGGTCACCGACAGGTCGAGCAGGTCGCGGGGCTCTTCGTAGACGTCCTGGTCACGCACGTCGCCGACGGAGCGCAGCCGGCGGCCGAACTTGTTGTACAGAACGCTCACCGAGGTCCCCCACTCCGGCTCAACGAAGTAGACCCCCAGGTTGATCATCCAGGGACTCTGCCCCTGCATCGGCCGCGTCTCCTGCGTGTAGATCGCGTTCCCCTGCGCATCGGTCCGCGCATCGGTGTATTCGATCTCGGAGAAGATCCGCGTGTAGTTGCCTGTCAGCGACAGGTTGCTCAGGAACCCGCCGAGGAAGCGCAGCGATTTCCGGAACTCGAGCTCCACGCCGTAATTCTTGCCGGACGGGGAGTTGAACCAGGTCTGGACGTACCGGTCGGGCGCCGGGATCAGGCGCTCCTCGATGGCGCTCGAGAACTGCTTGTAGAAGAAGCTTGCCGCAACGACTTCGCCGATGTCCGGGAAGACCTCGTAGCGGAAGTCGTAGTTGTGAATGTACGCGCGGCCCAGGTCCGAGTTGCCGATGACGTTCTGATCCTGGTTGAAATCCAGGTAGAGCACGTTGGCGAACTCGCGGAACTCAGGCCTGTTCACCGAGTGATACATGGCCAGCCTCAGGTTCATGATGTCGTTCATGATATAGGTGAGGTTGGCCGACGGGAGCAGGTCGGCGACGTTCAGGGTGGAGGTCTGAGGGGTCGGATCGTCCACCGCGGTCGGGGACGTAACCCGCATCCTGTTGTTTTCAAGCCGGGCGCCGCCGGCGAATCGGAAAAGCTGGCCTGCGATCTCAAACGGGAGGTCAGCCATCGCATAGTAGGCGTTCAGATCGTTCCGTCCGTCGTAGGCTCCGGTAAATGTCGTGGAGGAGACGAATGAGAACTTGCCGGGGTCGTAGTTCGGTGTCCGGAAGATGCTGTCCAGAGGCTGAAGCACCAGCGAGAAGTACTGCGGATTCCGGCTGCCAAGCGTCGAGTATGCCTCGATCCCGTAGGTGCGCTGGCGAAGTTCGTACTGTGCGCCCACCTTCAGCTTGGTCTCGGCGACCGGGTAGGTGAGGTCAACGCGCGCGCCCCGTGTCTTCTCGTACAGATCGGACCAGGTTCGGTAATTCTCCCCGAGCGAGTAGGGACCCGAGCTTCGCGTGTACTCGACCTGTTTCCGGTCCGGTTCCTCGGCACTCGAAGAGCTGTAGTACCCCTTCCATTCGGCCTCCATGCCGTTGAGCGCGGGGAGAAGGTGTGTGCCTCCTACCTGCACGAGATAGAGCGACCGCTCGTTCCACTGCACCGCCGTACGCTCGGCATCGCTTCCCGAATAATTGACGCCGCCGAACTGGGAAACCTTGTCCTCTGCAGCCTGGTTGTAGCTGTTCTTGATGCTGAACTTGTGCAGCCCGCCGACCTTGTAGTTCAGGTCGAGCAGGCCGGACCAGAGGATCGAATAGTCATCCCGCGTGCCATCGAACCGGAATGCGGGCGTGGCTCCCTGGACGTACGTGGGCGCGATGCTGAATTCGTTCCTCTCGAATTCACGGCCGTAGGCGAACGCGCCGATATATCCGAATTCGTTCGATTCGCCCACCGGCAGGCGGTCACCGAGCGCAAGGTTGATGCGCGATGTGATAGGCGCCGTGCTGGAGCGTGGAGCCCAGGTGTTCGGCAGCGACTGTGCCAGCTGTTGCGGAGCAAGATTGCCGCCGGGAAGGCTTCTGGTCCCGTCGTCGACCCCGAGGAAGTCCCGATCCCCGCCCTGGGAGCGGAGGAATGTGTTGCCCGTCGTAATGGACGAATACCCGCCAGAGAAGCTCAGCTTGGCCAGGAAGGCCGAGGGGAAGTCCAGCGTGTTCACCTGCACGAACCCGCCGCTGAAATCGCCCGGCAGGTCCGGCGTCGCCGTCTTCACGACGACGGTGTTCTCCAGCAGGCTGGATGGAACCAGGTCGAACGAGAAACTCTTGCGGTCCACTTCGGTATTCGTGCTGGAGACCGACACGCCGTTCAGCGCCGTTCCGTTGTAGCGGTCCGTGACGCCACGGACGTACACGAATTTGTCGTCCACAACGGTGAGCCCGGTTACGCGCTTGAGCGCATCTCCCGAGGTCGCATCGGGCGCCTTCCGGATCTGCTCCGCGCTGATGGCATCGCCGATCGTGGCCGACTTCTTCCTGTCCGCCAGCACAGACGCTTCTGTCGAGAGGACCCGTTCGGCCGTCACGACGACTTCGTCCTGCTGGAAATCCTCAGAGGTGAGGTTGATGTCGAGCTTGAGATTGTCCCCGGCAATCACCTCGACGGCGGATACCACCTGAGCAGTATAGCCGACATAGGAGAACCTGACGGAGTAGGTTCCCGGCGGGACGTTGCGGATAGTGAATTTTCCGTCAATATCCGTGGAGCCGCCCAGATTGGTGCCGACCAGCAAAACGTTGGCCCCGACAAGCTCTTCGCCCGACTTGTTGTCGTGCACCTTGCCATAAAGGGAACCCGTTTGCGCGACCGCGCCCGCGGTGAAGAGAAGCGTGGTGGCAACCAGTGTCACAAGTACCTTCATCGCGTATTCTTTCCTGACCCTGAACGTGTGTGTTGAACTGAACCCCGCGAAAAAGCGAGGGACCACCATGACCGGCCTCCTCCCGGGCATGATGTCGAGGCAGAAACGAGAAGGAGTACCTCCTGAAGCAGTGCAAATATAGCCGTTGTATATTAACTGACTGTTACCCCCGCGTTATGAAATTGTTATGTGTAGCTCGCCTGCTGAAAAAGCGAAGCCCCGGAAGGACAGGGGTCAGGAACTGTCTCCAGGGCTTCTTTTCCTGCCCAACAAGGAGGATTGGGAGGAACATTTCGAAAGGCTCAATACACAGGGTTCACTTCACATAGGGCTCACTTCGACTGGTGCACTGCGACGGATTTGCCGCGACGGGTGCGTTGCGACGGGTTCGCTGGCACATGATCTGAGCGTAGCACTCGCTCGATGACCCATGAATATAGGTGCTGCCCGTTATGGAATTGTGACCTGAATGTTATGTTTCTGTTAAGTGTCGATTGCAGTTTGAGGTGCGCCTCTTTAGATTCTGTGAGGCACATGGAGGAAGGCATGGGACGAATTGCACGGTACTCTGTTCTCTGGCTGGCGATCTTCGGGGGGTGCGCGACTCCCTTCCAGGGGATCCGTGTCCGGGCGGATGTCCCTTTTATCGATGAGGCCTTCAAGAAGCTGACGATTGCCCTGACGCTCGACGGCTACGAGCTGGAGACGGTTGACCCGGGCGCGAGGATCGTCGAGACGAAGTGGAAGGAGTTGGGAGAGACTGATCGCGAGCCGAAACTTGCCGCTGCCGGGGTGCGCCAGGAAGGAAAGGTGCGGATCAAGCTCGAGGAACGGGGTAAATTCTACGACGTCTTTTGTACGCCGTCAATCAGGACTGACAGCTCGCCCGAAAGGATCTGCAAGCCCACCGAGCGTCTCTGGGTCAAATGGGAAACCGCCCTGCATCGCCTCCTCGTCATTCAGGCGAAGGAAGAATAAGACAACGCGGCGCCTGACAACCCGCCAGACCAACAGTCACACGAATCGCGCCCCGTCCCGAAGACGATATCCCCGCAGAAACTCCTCCGCTCCCATCCGCTTTCTCCCCTGCTGCTGGAGCTCGACGAGCCGGACGGCACCCCCGGCTGTTCCCACAATAAGCGCCTTGCCCTCCAGAAGAATCTCTCCCGGCGCAAGCGCACGCGGAGGCTGCACGGCCGCGGCGCGGTAGACATGGATCTCCCGCCCCTCATGAGATGTGAACGGGCCGGGGTAGGGCGAGAGACCGCGGATCTGATTTACGATGGAAGTCGCCGGTCGATTCCAGTCGATCCTGCATTGCTCCCTGAAGATCTTCGGGGCGGGCGTGGCTTGTGACGCATCCTGCGGAAGGCGCGGAGCGCTGCCGCTGGCGATGAGCCGCACGGTCTCCACGACGGCGTCCGCGCCTGCGAGCGAGAGCCGGTCGTGAAGCGTTCCCGCATCATCGTCCGGTTCGATGGGGACCGAACGCTGCAGGATCACGTTGCCGGTGTCGACGGTGCGCTCGAGGAAGAACGTCGTCACCCCGGTGACCGTCTCCCCGTTCATCAGGGCGTGGTTGATCGGGGCGGCGCCGCGGTACTTCGGAAGGAGCGAGGCGTGGAGATTGAAAGCGCCCAGCGTCGGGATGTCGATGACGGACGTGGGGAGGATTCTGAACGCGACGACCGCGACGATGTCCGGCCGGTGCGCGCGGAGAGCTTCGTGGAACCCGGGGTCGTCGAATGTGGCGGGCTGAAGAACGTCGATGCCGGCGGCGGTCGCGGCGGTCTTGACAGGCGACGGACGGACATGCAACCCGCGTCCGACGGGCCTGTCAGGGGCAGTGACGACGCACTGGACGTTCCACCGGTTCCGGACAAGCGCTTCGAGGCTCGGAACCGCGAACTCCGGTGTCCCCATGAACACGATGCGCGGTGCGACGGCACACCTCCGGGGTCAGGGCTCGGTTGCGGGCGTTGAGACCTCGGCGACGGACGGCGTCGCCACGGGATAGTTCACTTCGTACTCGCCGCGGCGGATCTTGTTCAGCCTGCCCCGCAGCAGCTTGCGCTTCATCGCGCCCAGCCGATCGATGAAGAGGACGCCGTTCAGGTGGTCCATCTCGTGGAGGATCACCCGGCTGAGGATTCCCGCCGCTTCGATCTCGTGATCCTTGAAGTCGAGATCCTTGAACCGCACCCTGATGAGCTCCGGCCGTTCCACTTCCTCGCGGATATCGGGGATGCTCAGGCACCCCTCTTCCATGACCCACGACCCCTCCTCGCGAAGGACTTCCGGGTTGAGCATCACCAGCGGCGGGACCTCAGGAGTCTCCTCCATGTCGGACACGTCCACCACGATGATGCGCTGGAGGGAGCCGACCTGGTTCGCGGCAAGGCCGATGCCATGGTCGAGGTGCATCGTCTCCATCATATCGGCGGCGAGCTTTCGGAGATCGTCGTCGATCTGTCGGACCGGCTTCGCCTTGCGGCGCAGGATCTGGTCGTCATAAATGAACAACGGTAATTGAGCCATTGCTGTCTCTCGTCGCGCTTACCGGACGACCCGGCGGGCACCGACAAATCGTTCCTTATAGTACGTGCTTTGGAGCGACGACAGGGTCACGCCGAACGACACGCTGGCATGGGCGAACACGTCGTCCTCGATGAACAGTCCCACGTGCGAGGGGGAATCCCCTGTCGTATTGAAGAACACCAGGTCTCCGAACTGGAGCGAGTCGCGCTGCACGGGCCGACCCTGTTTGAATTGATCGCGCGTCGACCGGGACAGCGACGGGAGCGATGCCTCCCGGTACACCCTGGACGTGAACCCGGAGCAGTCCATCCCGTCCCGGTCCATTCCGCCGTAGCGATACGGCGTCCCCAGCAGGTCGACGATGTCGAGCAGGATGTGATCCCGGTCCACCCCTGCGGGAGCGATCGCGACTCCCGACGCCGCCGGCGCGCTGGTCGAAACGAAGCTCTCGGCGTCGACCTTCACATCGTCAAGCTTTCGCTCTTCCTCCGCCACGCGGGGGTCCTCAACGGGCGTCGTCGTGAAGCGCGGCCTCGACGTCGAGCACCCCTGTGCCGCAAGCATGAACGCCGCGAGCGCAGCGAGCCCCGCCACCCCGACAAAACGGGACCGGCCTCGTCGAGCGAGGCCGGCGGTGCATGATTGTCGGAATCGCTCACCCAAGGTATGCGCGCAGCTGCTTGCTCCGCGACGCGTGCCGCAGCCTGCGAATGGCCTTCTCTTTGATCTGCCGGACGCGTTCGCGCGTCAGCTTGAACCGCTCGCCGATCTCCTCGAGCGTCAGCGAGTGCTCGCGCCCGAGTCCAAAGTACAGCCGGATCACCTCCGCCTCGCGCTCGCTGAGCGTCGAGAGAGCGCGCTCCACTTCTTTGCTGAGCGACTCCTTCATCAGCTCGCTGTCGGGTGACGGCTGCCGCTCGTCCTGGATCACATCCAGCAGCCGGTTGTCTTCTCCCTGCGCAAAGGGAGCGTCCATGGAGAGGTGCCGTCCCGAGATCTTCAGGGTATCGGACACCTCGAAGAGCGACATGTCCAGCTCTTCGGCCAGCTCGCTGGCGCTCGGCTCACGCTCGAACTCCTGCTCGAGCGTGCTGAAGGCCTTCCCGATCTTGTTCAACGCGCCGACCCGGTTCAACGGGAGCCGGACGATGCGGGACTGCTCGGCGAGGGCCTGAAGAATCGACTGACGGATCCACCAGACCGCATAGGAGATAAACTTGAATCCGCGGGTCTCGTCGAACCGCTTGGCCGCCTTGATCAGGCCGAGGTTCCCCTCGTTGATCAGGTCGCCCAGCGAGAGGCCCTGGTTCTGATACTGCTTGGCCACGCTGACGACGAACCGCAGGTTGGCCTTCGTGAGCTTCTCGAGCGCCCGCTGATCCCCCTTTTTGATGCGGCGTGCGAGGTCGATCTCCTCTTCAGATTTGAGGAGCTCAACCTTGCCGATCTCCTGGAGGTACTTGTCCAGCGACTGGCTCTCTCGATTGGTGTACTGTTTGGTGATCTTGACCATGTGGTGAGTTCTAGGCTCCCGTCATCAATTCGTTCGTGGACGCCCTCGCCGCGGCAGTGACGGAGATGCGCTTCCCTGAAGATCTACGGCAATGATAGCGGTGTGGAGCAGCACCTTCAGGGGAGATCCGTGCCTTCCATCGCACGTCGGCGTGATCACGCCGGCCATCCGTGCTCAGTCTTTACGTGCCGCGCGTCCGGAGGGTTTCGTCCCTGAACCCATGAGATGAACGCGCCGCCTGGAGCGGGTCATCCCCGAGCCGGGCGGCGTGCGCCTGATTGCCGGTCCCAGAATCGGGGACGCTCAGGCGTACACTGCTTTTTCGTTGCACTTGCAGACCTGCACCCGCCGCTCGTTGAACTTCCAGTGGCTGGTGGATCGGGAGCGCTCCGATGCTACGAGCAGGACCGGCTGGTACACCGTCCCGCAGACCGGGCATTTCTTCCCGCGCAGCTCTCCCTTTTTTGCCTTGTCACCAAACGTTTGCTGTTTTGCCATTGCTCCGTTGTCCTTTCAATCACATGCTTCGCGCGGCGGGTCACACGACCCGCACAAGATTTCCTCCGCCTTCGATGGCGTTCTCCAGAACGCGGGTGGCGCCCTGCACGACATCGGCGGCGCCCATGCCTTCCGACAGGCCGCACACCCCGACGCTGACCGTCACCGACAGCGTCCGACCCGACACGTCAATCACGTGTCCCGCGATCAGCCTCCGGACCTTCTCCGCCCAGAGGTATGCGTCCCGGGCCACCGTCTCCACCAGAAGGATCCCGATGGTGTTCCTGTCGAGCACGCCGACCGTATCATACGGACGGACGTTCCCGCGCATCAATTTTGCGGCTTCGTTCAGAATCGTTTCGGTACTGTCCTTCCCGTAGCGATGGACGAGCTCGTCGAGATTGTCCACCGTGACCGTCACGAGCGACAGCTCAGCCGAGCAATCTTCGGCCCTGAGGACCTCGTCCTCCAGCCGCCTCATAAAGTGCTTGCGGCTGGTAAGCCCCATGAGGTGATCGAGGCTGACGTACTCCTTGACGATGTTTTGCATGTACAGCACCTCGAGCGACGACGCGGCATGCTGGACGAGGCGGAACAGCTTCTCGACGTCCGTCCCGTTGAACCCGCCGGGACTCGTGTGCTCCAGCGCGATCGCGCCATAGCACCGGTTCAGCGAGCTGATCGGGATGCTGACAAACGACCCGCCCTGTGCGGCCGGCTCATCGTGCCGGAACCTGCACCGTGTGGATCCCGAGAGGTCGTCTTCCATTTCGATCCTGGTGGACGCAATCGAGGCGCCAACGATCGACTCCGGCACATCCACCGCATCGCCTGCAGCGACGTACGGGGTCTCATGCTTGCTCACGCTGCGCTGGACGACCCAGCCTTTCGCGTCATCGGAATACATCACGACTGACATCGCGTCGTGGGCCGTGAGGCGGTTGGCCTCGTCCGCGATCGCCGAGAGGATCGTCTCCTCCGTCGGGGAGGACGCGATCCTGTCCTGCATCCGGCGCATCGAGTTCAACAGCTCCGAGTCGAGCAGCAGATCGTACTTGTCGGTGTAGCTCTTGATGAGCGCCGACACCAGCTTGGTCATGCGGCCGAGGATCGCAAACGTCTCGGCTCCGAACGCATCGTCGGCTTTGCTGTCCGCCACGATCACGCCGACCGGCTTGATGTCGTCGCCCACGCTCCGGAAGAACACCGGCACGCAAATGACCGACCGGATGCCCGGAGGCACGTCATAGTAGCGGAGCAGCTCGGGCTCGGTCTTCTCCGTCACGTTGCCGAGCAGCCGGGGTTTGGCTTCGAGCGCCACCTTGCTGACGAGGTCGTTTTCGATGGCGAACCGGCGGCCGGACATGAACTGATCGCTGTCCGTCGCCATCGATTCCAGGATCATCTGCCCCTTATCCCGATTCGCCCAGAAGAACGCGACCGTGTGGGCGAACACCACGTCTTTGATCACCAGCAGAACCTTGTCCAGCAGCGCGTGAAATTCGCTCTTCGGCTCGATGTCCGTCAATGCGGGATCGCTGTCGAGGTCGAAGAAATCGACGATGGTCAGCTCGCGCACCGTCTCCTCTTTCAGCGACGCCGGCGCGGGCCGCGCCGCCTTTGTCGAAGGAACGACCGTGTGCTCCTCAGATTCCTGGACCTCCCGCACCACGTAGCCTCCGGATGCAGACGACTGGAAGTCGTCAAAGAGCAGTTTCTTCATGGGTCCCTGGGGCGGTTGTTGTCGGATTTCCTCTTCACGGGATCTGGATGAGGGCGAGAAAGGAAGTTCTTCCTTCACGACCATGACAGCCACGACGCCTGCCGCCCCCAGCAACAGGCCGCTCACCGCCCATCCGATTGGCGAGCCAACAAAAAGACCAATGATGAGCCCCGCCAACCCTGCGGCGGCGACGATGATCACGCGAACGATATGTGATTTCATCGCCACCATGGCGCCACCATCGGTCGGATCCCAGAAACGTGCTCAGGAAAAGGAGATAGAATTTGACCATTTTACGAAAAAAAACGGGGGAAGTCAATAATTTCGCGCCGAATTCTCAGGTTTTTGACCCGATCCTCCCCCGCCCGATCGCCCACGCAGCGATCGTCATGCCATCCCAGACGTCCCCGGAGCGGACCAGTGCATCCAGTTCCTCCGGCCGGAGCGTCACAAGCTCGAATTCCTCCGTTTCTTCGGGGGCTTCTCCAACGAACGTCAGGTCCCGGGCGACATAGACCCGGCACATCTCGTCCGTGACCCCGTTATACGGATTGAACTCTCCCGCCAGCAGGAGAGTTCCGGCAGAGTAGCCGGTCTCCTCTGCGAGCTCTTCCCATGCCGTCCTGTCGTGCGTGGATCCGTCCTTGACGCTCCCGCACGGAAACTCCAGGCTCTCCTTCGACGCGAGATACCGGTACTGGTTGACGAGCACGAGCTGCCCGTCGGGCAGGACAGGGATCACCATCGACGACCCGTTGGTATGGACATAATGATACTCCCCTCGTTTGCCGGAGGGGAGTTCAAAATGGTCCAGCATATATGTCCACCACGGGTTCTTCGATGCGACAGAAGACCGCAGCCGTCTCCAGACTCCAAGCGCCATCAGCGGTGCTCGACGAGCTCCTTTTCGGAGAAAAAGTATGCGATTTCGATCCTGCCGGTCTCGGCGGAATCCGAACCGTGCACGATGTTCTCGCCCTTGCTCGCCGCAAACTCCTTCCGGATCGTCCCCGGCGCGGCGTCCTTCGGATCCGTGGCGCCGATGAGCGTGCGGAAGTCGGCGACCGCATTCTCCTTTTCGAGCGCGATGGGGACGCATGGGCCCGAGCTCATGAATGTCACAAGGTCATCGTAGAAGGGGCGGCCCCGGTGGACGGCGTAGAATCCGCCGGCGGTCTCTCCGGTCAGCTTCACCATCGTCATTCCGAGGATCCTGAATCCGGCTTTCTCGATCCGGGCGACGACCTCGCCCATGAGATTGCGCTTCACCGTGTCAGGTTTGAGAATTGCGAGTGTTCGTTCGAGTGCCATACGTTCGTGCGTTGTGAGTGGTTGAGCGTGTTGAGTTCTCTGTGCAATGTCTGACGCATGTCATGCGACCTGTGTCGCGCGCGCCTGGCACGTCCTTGCCTCCGTGCCCGCGTTGCCTCAGCGCTTGCGCTTCGCCGTCGCGCGACGCTTCGCGGCGGTGCGAACCTTTGGACGGGCCTTCGCCGCCGCAGGACGTTTCTCCCCTGGGACCGCGCCCTTCTTTGCCGCCTTGCCTTTTTTCTTTGCCGGAGCGACCTTCGTGCGCTTGAGGATCATCTCGATGGCCTCGCCGATCACCGCCGGGCTCTCCACGACCGTGATCCCCGCCGCCTTCATCACGTCCATCTTCTCCTGCGCCGTCCCCTTCCCACCCGCGATGATCGCGCCCGCATGTCCCATGCGTCGTCCGGGCGGCGCAGTCCGGCCGGCGATGAATCCCACGACCGGCTTCTTCATCGACGAGCGCACGTACGCAGCGGCCTCCTCCTCTGCTGTCCCTCCAATCTCTCCGATCATCACCACCGCCTCGGTTCCGGGGTCTTCATTGAACAGCCGGAGCGCATCGACGAACCTGGTGCCGATCACCGGATCGCCGCCGATGCCGATGCACGTGGACTGCCCGATCCCTCGCTCGGTCAGCTGCCACACCGCTTCGTACGTGAGGGTCCCGCTCCTCGAAACCACGCCCACCGTGCCGGGCTTGTGGATGAAGCCGGGCATGATGCCGACCTTGCACTGGCCGGGGCTGATGATCCCGGGGCAGTTCGGCCCGATGAGACGGATCCCCTTCGCGGTCACGAACTCATACGCCTTCAGCATGTCGCGCGTCGGAATCCCCTCGGTGATGCACACGACGATGGCAACCCCCGCGGCCGCTGCTTCAATGATGGCGTCTGCGGCGAAGGCTGCAGGCACGAAGATCAGCGAGACATTCGCTCCCGTGGCACTGACCGCGTCGGCAACGGTGTCGAACACCGGGACGTCCCGCGTGAACGTGTCCTTCTCGTTCCCCCCGTACATGGTCCCGCCTTTGCCCGGGGTCACGCCCGCGACGACGTTTGTCCCGTACTCCAGCATCTGCGACGTGTGGAAGGTCCCCTCCCCGCCGGTGATCCCCTGCACGACCACTTTGCTCTGCTTGTTGACCAGGATGCTCATGTGTAGGCCGTTCGGATGATGGGTCAGGATTTTTCGAGAAAGTCCGCTGCGCGGAGGATCGTAGCTTCGTCGAACTGCCGGCCGACGAACTGCACGCCGATCGGCAGGCCCCGCGCGTCCTTGCCGTACGGGACGCTGATCGCCGGTACGCCGGCCAGATTCGCGGAGACCGTATAGATGTCCGAGAGATACATGGCCAGCGGGTCGTCGATCTTCTCGCCGAGGCGGAACGCGGTGGTCGGCGTCGTCGGCATCAGGATGCAATCTACCTCCGCAAACGCCCGGAAGAAGTCCTGCTGGATCAGACGCCGGACCCTCTGTGCCTTCCGGTAGTACGCATCGTAGTAGCCCGCGGAGAGGACATACGTCCCGAGCATGATGCGCCGTTTCGTCTCCGCCCCGAAGCCCTCGCTGCGTGACCGCGTATACATGTCGACGAGGTCGCGTGCACCCGGTGTGCGCCGCCCGTATCGGGCTCCGTCGTACCGCGCGAGGTTCGACGATGCCTCGGCGGTCATCAGGATATAGTATGTTGATATCGTGTACTGAGAATGCGGGAGCGACACTTCCATGACGCTCGCTCCGCCCGTGCGGAGCGCGTCCACGGCCTGTTCCACAGCGGACCGCACTTCCGGCTGCAGGCCTTCGCCGAACGCCTCGCGGGGAAGTCCGACCCGGAGCCCGCGGACGTCTCCCGTGAGCGTCGCGACGTAGTCGGGGACCGGGACATTCGCCGACGTGCTGTCGGACGGATCGTGCCCCGCAATCACGCCCAGCACCCGCGCGGCGTCGGAGACGCTGACTGCGAACGGCCCGATCTGGTCGAAGGACGACGAGAGCGCGACGAGACCGTATCGTGAGACGCGGCCGTACGTGGGCTTGAGCCCCACGATGCCGCAGAACGCCGCCGGCTGCCTGATCGATCCCCCGGTGTCGGTGCCAAGCGCGACGTGCGCCGTGCCCGAGGCGACGGCAACACACGAGCCGCCGCTCGACCCTCCGGGCACGCGGGTTTCGTCGACCGGATTCAGCACGGGTCCGAAGGCGGAGTTCTCGGTGGACGATCCCATCGCGAACTCGTCCATGTTCGTCTTCCCGATGACGACCGCATCTTCCTCTTCGAGTCTGCGGACGGCCGTCGCGTCGTACAGGGAGACGAAGTCCTCGAGTATCCGCGAGCCGCAGGTGACCTTCTGCCCCTTCATGCAGACCACATCCTTCACCGCCACGACCATCCCGGCGAGCGATCCCGCCCCTCCCTCGGCGCGCCGGCGGTCGATGGCCTGCGCACGCTCCATCGCCTTCTGATCGAGGACGGCAAGGTACGCGTTCAGGTGCTTCGTCGAAGCGATCGACGCCAGGAACTCATCCACGAGGCGTGCGACGGTGGCGTCGCCAGCGTTCAGGCGTGCGCATGACTGGCTGTAGGAGGTCAGCGGCATAGGTGGGGATGCGCGATGCGGCCTTTCGAAACTCAGCCCTTCTTGTCCACCGACCGCGTTGCGTCGTCGACCTTCTTGATCTCGGTCGTGACTTCGTCCTCGATCTCGCGGGTCGCCTTCTTGAACTCCCTGATCCCCTTCCCGAGTCCCTGCGCGAGCTCGGGGATCTTCTTCGCCCCGAAGAACACCAGGATGACGAACAGGATGAGGATTATTTCGGTTGCGCCGATGTTGCCCATGGTTCCTTCTCCTCCCGCGTTCCGCGGGCTCTTGCATTGGTCCATTCAATGATCGACCTGAACAGCAGCTGACCGTCCGTGTGTCCGAGGACCGGGTCGGACGCACGCTCCGGATGCGGCATCATGCCGAGAACGTTTCCACGTTCGTTGACTATTCCTGCGATGTTGGCCATCGACCCGTTCGGGTTCGCGGCATCGCTGATCGTTCCGTCGGGCTCCGCATATCGGAACACCACCTGAGCGCGCCGCTCCAGCGCCCGGAGCGTCTCCGGGTCGGTGAAGTAGTTCCCGTCGCCATGCGCCACGGGGATGGCCAGGACCTGGCCGGGCGTACAGAGCCCCGTGAATCTGGTTGATGCGTTTTCCACGCGCAGGTGCACATACTTGCAGACGAACCGGAGCGACGTGTTGCGCAGGAGCACTCCGGGAAGCAGTCCGGCCTCGACGAGGATCTGGAACCCGTTGCAGATGCCGATCACCGTCCCGCCCTGCTCCGCGAACCGCACCACTTCCTTCATGATCGGCGAGAAGCGCGCGATGGCGCCGCACCGGAGGTAATCCCCGTAGGAGAAGCCGCCCGGCAGGATGACGACATCGACGTCCTGGAGATGGGTCTCCTTGTGCCAGAGGAACACGGCGTCCTGGCCGAGCACCTTCTTGGCCGCGTAGTAGGCGTCGTGGTCGCAATTCGACCCCGGGAACACCACCACGCCGAATGTGACTTTCGGATCCGGCATCACGCCTTCTCCAGCTCGAAAACGAAATCTTCCATCACGGGATTCGCGAGCAGCTTCCTGCACACGTCGTCCGCCACGCGCCGGGCGTCGGCCTCGGTGCGCTCGTCGATGGAGAGCTCGACGTACTTGCCCATCCGTACGTCCCGGACGGCGCCGCTCCCCAGCGAGGCGATGGCGTGCTCGACCGCTTTCCCCTGCGGGTCGAGAATGGAAGGACGAAGCGTCACTCTGATTTTCGCGCGATACACGGCTGCCTCCTTATCGATCGATCTGCCCGGACTCTGTCATGTCTGTATCGTCGAACTCGTCGCCCGACGACCTGGCCCTGCGGATGAACTCGACGATGTACCGGACGATTCCAAAGAGTATGACTGCCAGCAGCAGCGGCAGCAACGCCTTGCCGCCCGTCCACACGATGGCAACGATCGCCGCCAGCGCAAGGATTGATCCGAACGGGTGCTGCTTGACGGTGGCGACCGAGGGCTTGGGCAGCGTGTTGTAGCGGATCTTGCTGACCATCAGCAGACCGAGCCCTGCGGACAGGTACGGGAGAAACGGCGCCGCCTGGGGCGACAGTCCGGATTCGTTCGAGAAGAAATTCAGCGTATAGGACGCGATCGTCAACGCGCTCATCGGAACCGGCAGGCCCACGAAGTACGCCTTGTCGAATCCCTTCAGGTTCGAATTGAACCGTGCCAGCCTGAGGCCCGCGAACACCATCAGCAGCGAGCTCACGACCACCCCCACGCCTTCAAGCCGGTAGAGATCCATCTGATGCACCAGGAATGCCGGCGCGGCGCCGAACGAAACGACGTCGGAAAGGGAATCGATCTCGACCCCGAACTGGGACGACGTTTTCGTGATGCGTGCCATGACGCCGTCCAGGGCGTCGAAGCCGGCTGCCAGGGCGATGAACCAGGAAGCGGCGATGAACTCCCCGCGGCTCGCATGGAGGATCGACATAAACCCCGAAAACATGTTCAGCACGGTGAACAGGCTCGGGACAACGGCGCGAGTAATTTTCATCCGGCCAATGCCTGTGTGCTGCTCATGTCAGGAGGCTGTCGCAAGGATCGTCTCCCCCGCCACGGTCACCTGCCCCGGCTTGACGAGCACCGAGACGCTCCGCGGGAGTATGACATCAACGCGCGACCCGAACTTGATCATTCCAAAGCGCTGCCCCGCTACGGCAGCATCGCCTTCCTTCGTCTCCACGACGATCCGCCGGGCCACGAAGCCGGCGATCTGCTTGAACAGCACGCGCATCCGCCCGTTTTCGACACCGATGTGCGTGCGCTCGTTCCTGAGCGACGATTTGTCGTCAAATGCCACCAGGAACTCGCCCGGATAGTACTTGACGTATCCGACGGTTCCCGAGATGGGGAACCGGTTCACGTGGACATTGAGGGGTGACATGAAAATGCTGATCTGGACGGCATCTGCCTTCAGGTACTCGTCCTCGCGCACATCCACGATCTGCACGATCTTCCCGTCGGCGGGGGCGATAACGAGCGCCTCCCCGGACGGCGTCACCCGTTCGGGATCGCGGAAAAAGTACAGCGTGAAGAGCAGAAAACCCAGGAGGATTGCGGCGACAGAGTAGCGAAGAAACCGGGGTTCAACGAAGAACAGCGCCAGGAGCGTGCCGACGACGACTAAGACGAGGACCGTTGTAACGACGTCATATCCATACCGCGTTATGATCAAGTTCCCCTCGTGCTAAACAGCTGATTATCAGATAAAAATACCAAAAGGCGGTAAGAAAGTCAACGAAGTGAATGCGTCCCGCTGCGTCCCCGAAGGCTTGCGGAAAAGCCCGGGGGTTTGTATATTTAACGCTGCAACAGATTGCCCCGTCGTCTAACGGCAAGACAGCAGACTCTGGATCTGTTTATCGAGGTTCGAATCCTTGCGGGGCAGCGCGGGGCCTCTGGCCCCGAGGGATCGGGTGTGGATTGTGCATCCGCAACGCCCAGTCAATCTTCATCCTGGCCTTATCGTCTAACGGTTTAGGACGCAGCCCTCTCAAGGCTGAAATACGGGTTCGATTCCCGTTAAGGCTACACCGCTTCGCGATCTCACCCCGGCAGGCGTTTCGACCGGGCACAGTGCGATCCTGGATGGTACGCCCGAAGATTCGCATGTAATGACGGGCGAGTTTGCGCCCATAGCTCAACTGGATAGAGCGACAGACTACGGATCTGTAGGTTAGGGGTTCGACTCCTCTTGGGCGCACGAGCAATTGACCACGGTCTCTGCAGAAGAGATCGTGGTCTTTGTATTTATGGGGGGCGGACGAGAAGAAATCCGGACATTCCTCGTGGGGGGACGCGAGATCGGCACGCACTGCGGGTCACGAACGCGAGGAGGCCGCGAAAAACCTGCCAGGCACAAAGGGCCGGAGGTCGCGGAGATCTTGCGAGCACACAGGGTTGAAGGTCGTGAAGACCTTGCTGGCACGAAGGGTGGACGCTCGCGAAGCACCCGAGGTCAGGAAGCACTGGAGGTCGCGAAACCCCGGAGGTCGGAAGGGCCGGCGGTCACGCGAAGGGCACGACATGAAACGGGGGCTCATTAAGGAGCCCCCGCCGAAAACTATACCCAAAAAGAGGTTACTGGCTGATGGGGATGTTGTAGGCAACCATCAGGGACAGGTTCGACAGGTCGGAATCCACGACCCAGAAGCGCACAACGGCCTCGATCGGCCCGGACTGGTAGCCGACGCCCGGGGCCAGCATGAAATTCGTGTCGCTGTCATCGTAGGAACCACTGAAGGTGTAGCCCGGGATCCCGAGGTCCTCGCCCTTGTAGTCTGCGGAGAAGGAGGAGAACCAGAACCCTAACTCACCGGAGACGAAGAACTGAGGAGCGAACGAATACTTGATACCGGCGATGAGGGGAACCGCGGAAACGCTGTAGTCATACGCGTCATTCGACTCACCGGAAAACCAGATGTACCCGATGTTTCCCGTGAGAGCGATCTTCGGCTGCAGGCCGTACTCGAAGCGGGCGGTCGCGCCGACGCCAAAGCTGGCGAGATCACCGAAGTCGCCCATCGGAAGCGCGAGCTCGAGTGCCGGGCCCAGCGTCATCTTTCCCTTTTCGGGACCGAACTGTGCGGTCGCAAGCGAGGTCACGAGAACTGTCACAACAAGCAATCCCAAGAGCTGTTTCATGCATGTACTCCAGTCAGTTGTGTAAGATGGATCTTCCCGCGGCCGAGTGGACGCCGGTAATCGAGGGGAAATATACCAGTGTGGGGTGAAATTGTCAACTGAGGGGAGCGCCTGATCGGGCCGGAATTGGGCGCAACGACGTGCGTCACATCCCGCCTCATTGATTTTCTGCCTTCTTTTCCCCTTTTTCCATCTTCAAGAAAGGCTTTCTCCTCCAGCTCCTCACAATTCCGTTTACGAAGAACTATCCGAGGTTGTCAGTGAAAAAGGCATTGGTGTGCGGTGCGGGCGGATTCATTGGTTGCCACCTTGTAAAGAAGCTCAGGGGCGAGGGGTACTGGGTTCGGTGCGTGGACATCAAGGCCCACGAGTGGTCGCCGAAGGCTGCCGATGAGACGCTGCTGCTGGACCTGCGAATCAAGGAAAACTGCGAGAAGGCGCTCGCGGTCGACGGCGGCACGTTCGACGAAGTGTATCAACTCGCGGCGGACATGGGCGGGATGGGCTTCATCCACTCCGCCGAGACTGAGATCATGCACAACAGCGCGCTGATCAATATCTACATGACCGACATAGCCGCCAGGATGGGAGTCCCCCGGTACTTCTTTTCGTCGTCGGTCTGCGTCTACCGTGACATGAAGCCGGGCGAGCCTGAAATGACGGAAGCCGACGCAATCCCCGCGCATCCGGACAACGAGTACGGCTGGGAGAAACTGTACTCCGAGCGTGTGGCGATGGCCTACGAACGCCGGTACGGCATGCAGGTGCGGATCGCCCGCTTTCAGAATTGCTACGGGCCGGAGGGAACCTGGACGGGCGGGCGCGAGAAAGCCCCGGCAGCAATGTGCCGCAAAGTGGCCGAAGTCGGTGACGGCGGGACGATCGAGGTCTGGGGCGACGGGTCCGCGGTCCGTTCCTACACCTATGTGAGCGACATGGTCGATGGCATCTATCTTCTCATGCATTCAGACCTGCACGGTGCGGTGAATATCGGATGCCCGCAGTACGTCACGGTGGATGAGCTTGCGAATACGGTCGCCAAGGTCGCGGGGAGGCTCATCACGATCAAGCATGTCCCTGGCCCGGTCGGTGTCCAATCGCGCAACTTTTCCAACGAGCGCATCTATTCGCTCGGATGGAAACCGAAAGTATTCCTCGAGGATGGAATCCGGTTCACCTACCCCTGGGTCGAGGCTCAGGTCAAGGATGCACGGGCGAAGAAAGGCCATTGAACGGGCCCGCTCCTCTCCGCCATCGGCCGCATGGAGTGTTTCAGACTGATCAATATTCGAGAGAACATTGACTAGCAGAAGCAAGAGAGTCTTCGTCACCGGCTGCTTTGATCTTCTCCACAGCGGACACATAGCCTTTCTGAAGGAAGCGTCGCGTCACGGGGAGTTGACGGTCGGGATCGGGTCAGATGAGACCGTCAAGAACCTCAAGGGGAGATACCCTGTCTACTCGGAGCAGGAACGGAAGTACATGCTGGAGTCGCTCCGCTGCGTGAAGCAGTGCACCATCAACTCAGGCTCCGGCATTCTCGATTTTCTGGACGATCTGGACAGCATCCGTCCGGACATCCTGTTTGTCAATGAGGACGGCAATTCGCCTGAGAAGGAAGAGCTGTGCCGGAGGCGGGGCATCGAGTACATCGTCAGCCGGCGAATCCCGCATGCATCTCTTCCCGTGCGATCGACAACCGCGCTGCGAAGCGAATGCAACATCCCGTTCCGGATCGACCTTGCCGGAGGCTGGCTTGACCAACCGTACGTGTCGAAGCACAGCCCCGGAGCCGTCGTCACAATCTCCATCGAGCCCACGATCGAGTTCAACGATCGCAGCGGCATGGCATCGAGCACGCGACAGAAGGCCATTGAGCTCTGGAAGACCGAGATCCCGGGTGGCGATCGTGAACAGCTTGCCAGGGTGCTGTTCACCTACGAGAATCCCCCCGGCAAGGAGATCATTTCAGGTTCGCAGGATGCACTCGGGATTGTCATGCCGGGCTTGAATAGACTGTACTATGGTCCCGGGCAATACTGGCCGGAGAAGATCTCGTCGTGCCGCCAGGAAGACATCCTGGAGTGGCTTGAGAACCGCCTTTCTCTCGTGACCCTTGGTCCGCGGGAGGGCGGGTACTCCGTCCTCTCCGAAACGCACATCGACAGCAGGTCCGCGGCCCGTCTTGCCAGAGCCGCCGACGACTGCTGGGACGCGATTCAGCGAAAGGACAGCGCGGCGTTCGGCAGGAGCTTCAGGGAAGCATTCGAGGCCCAGATAGCGATGTTCCCTCATATGATGGACGGTTCGGTGCAGGATGCAATTGACACGTACCGTTCCAGGGCGCTGGGCTGGAAGCTTGCCGGCGCAGGCGGGGGCGGTTATCTCGTCCTGGTGTCCGACGAAGAGATCAGCGGCACGATCAAGATCAAGATCCGCCGGCCTTAGGCCGCCCCTGGGAGCCGTTCACAGGCCGCTCCGCACGGAACCTGGCCCTCTCCCCCACCAGTCCTGACCACATTCCCTGTCCCGGGCACAGAAGAGTCCAACCGCATAAATGCGTGTCACACTAATCTCGCTTTTGTTCGTCCCGTCTTACTTGCGCGACGGCCTAGCGTCGCCTGCTTCTCCGGCCCATCGACGTATTCGATCACCAGACCCAGGAACTCACACGTGCAGATGCAGCGCTTCCGCCGTCATGCGCAGGAACCAGAGATTCGTAAGGATCGCAACAGCCCAGGCTCCCGTGGCGAAGAGGAGGGCGCGCCTCAAAGAACAGGCGAAGAGGACGGAAAGGCCTGCACCGAGAACAACGACGAACCAGACCGCCGTAACACTCACCGCCTCCAGCAATGCGTTGAGAACGAAATCGTGCACCCCCCAGACACCTGCCATCCATGCGAGGCTTGGGATACTCGCCTCGGTGCCGGTCCACGCCTTGAGTGCCACTATCGAAAGCTCCGCCAGCGCCGGGATGCACGCAGCGTGCGCTGTCAGCGCAAAAAGGTGCTCATAACGCGGCCGCCGGTGAAACCGCTGTGCCCGACCCATGTAATGCAAAAGTCCACCGAAGAGTGCGACTGTGCCGACACAGACAAGGATTGTCAGGGGACAGCGCACCAACAACTCACGCGAGAGTACCGAGCGAACCCATTCCTGATCCGCCTGTGATGCGGTTGGAGGAAGATGCATGAGGACACTCCGGATGACGGATGGCCATTCAACTATCCGTGTGGCGACAGTCAGCACGGCGAGCATGAGCATGCCAGGCCACCACACCGGCCGCGCCTGCAAGGAATGAGCCGCCTTCCGGGGAAAGACTGGAAGCAGAAGCGAACGAATCATGACAGGAATAGCGGTGGTAGTTTGCGCTGTTCGGGAGACACCAGTTCAAAGAACACCCGTTCCAGGTGTCCGCTCGCCGTCTCTGTCCTGTGCAGCGCCATGTCCCTCAATTCTCCGGCAGGGCACCGCAGGACAATCCGCCCTTCATGGAGAACTGCGATGTCGGTACAGAGGCGCTCAACGGCATCAAGGATATGCGATGTGACCAGCACAATGGCGCCACGCGAGGCCATGAACTGCAGTGTGTGGCGAATATCCCGCGCGGCCACAGGGTCTATTCCCTCGAACGGCTCATCGAGCACAAGAACGTCGGGTCGGTGAAGTATTGCTCCGGCAAGGGAAACCTTCTTCTTCATTCCTGTGGAGAATGTCCGAATGGGCTGATAGCGAACGTCGGCAAGGTCAAAGAACTCCAGCAGATCTTCCGTCCTCACGGCAGCGGTGCGCCGATCCATCCCCCGAAGCCTTCCGCTCAGGGCAAGGTAGTCACGCGGGGATAGCCAATCAAAATAGAGCGGCTCATCGAGAACTGCGCCGAACCGCTTTCTGTGTTCATTGTGCGTGGGGTTGATCCTTACCCCGGAAAGCAAAATCTCTCCCCGGTCTTTCGCCGTGAGACCCATGAGGATTCTCAGGGACGTTGTCTTTCCCGATCCATTCAGGCCAAGAAGTCCCAGAATGCTTCCGGCTGCGATGGACAGATCAACGCCTTCTAACACAGGAGGAGATCCTGGGTACGCCTTATGCAGACCAATGAGTTCGAGGCTGTTCATGTGATATAGTCGGGAGAAGTTTGCCACTGCCGGATCTTGTCTGCGACCATGCGGATGCCAAAGACATACCAGACCATGCACAGCAAGCCTAGATAGAAGACCAGAGGGAGCACCGAATCGGACAGGGACAGGAGAAGAAGCACGGGAATGCCCGAGAGCGCAGCGGCAATCAGACACATGACTGCCCTCACGACCATGTCCAGCGGAGTATGCAACGGTTGCTGCAGCTCCGTTACGGATGCAGAGCCTCCCACCTGTACCACGGGAATCAGTATACAGAGATAGGCGACGAGCCCCCGAAAAGCGTCGGCCCATGATGGCGGAGAGGGATGGAACCAGGAGTATACGACCGCGGCCACGGTCCCTCCGCCGACGGCGACAACGATGGCAACCATTTCCTTTCCGAGCACGATCGACTCCCACGACACCGGATAGATCGAGAACTTGACGAACTCTCTCCCCTTCTGGTCGAACATGTCCATGATCCACCGTTCCGCCAGGATGACTCCCACCGCAGCCGCCGCAATCAACGGAGATGACAGCTGCCAGGCAAGCGCAGCAGGAATGCAAATTACGACGATGAGCACGATGACAAGATGCCGCGCTTCGGCGAAGAAGCGTTGTACCTCCAGACGCAGGATCAGCAACACCACATCTGCCATCTCACGCGTGCGGTGCATGCTCGTCTCTTCTCCCCCGCAGTCCAACGATGACTGCTGCGGCAGCGAATAATTGCAGGGTTGTCCAGAGGAAGGCGCCGCTGAGATCTCCGCTCTGCAGTGCAACCACCCCGTGTGTTGTCCAACCGCACAGCGGCAGATAGCTGAGGATAGGCTCGCCTGTCACCGCAAGGGGACCGAGCACAATGAGCATCAGGAGCACCAGGCATCCAAGAGCGATCGCGCCAGGCGTCACATTGAATGCCCGCGCGATGACGATGAACGACAGCGCCGTCGCGGCCGACGCGACCAGCCATGAGAGCATGAGCAGGGGCGCCAGCACGACAGCGACGAACCGCGGCCAGAGGATGATCAGAAGGGCCGCGGTGACGCTTATGCCGATGGCCAGTGTCATCGGGTGTGCTGCGAATTCGAGGAGGACGAAACGCTGTTGATGCGGGGTGTCGAGGCCCGCAATGCCGGCGCGATCCAGGATTGGAGCAATCGAAGGTCCGACGACAATGACGAAGAACCCGAGCATCACCGCGGTCTCGCCAAGGAAGAAGAGCACCGCGGCTTCACGGTCGCCGCCGGGAGCAAAGTTGTGCATGACAAGGCCGCAAACCAGGAGATTCACCACAAGCGCTGCCGCAACCCCGCCCTGAATCCCCAGCCCCATGGGTGTCCGATGATGCATCGCGAGAGAACGGAGGGCAAGTATGCGGTCGTCACAGAATCTGCGACCGAGCCTGCGGATCAGCGCCATGGGTCCTCCGGCATGGACCAATCGTCGTACAGCTGGACTCCGAACGGTGGGCTTTTGGGGTAGAACGGGAAAATCCGGGCAGCCCCCAGGGCGCTATCTGGCGGGGCCTCGATGGGGAAATAGAGCTCGATCGGTCTGTGAGATAGAGAGAAGGACACCTGCGCATTCAGGCGCACGAGAGAAAGAAGCGCACCGGTGCCATCACGGCGAAGCACATCGGCAAGGACATTGGCATAGCCGGTACGTTGAAGAACGCGACGCATCGCTTTGCGTTGCTCAAGTGCAGGACTCGAGAGACTTCGAAGGATTGGTCTGAGGTCGAGTGAATCGGGAGGTGACGTCTCTGTGGGGGTCGCGTGATCATCGACAACCTGAAGCCTGCGTGCGTCCGCATCGTTTCTACGATCTACGAGCAAGACCACAATGCCGCACATGCAGAATAGCAGGAGGAGAAGCAGAAGACGCATTCGAGTAGGCCTGAATGTCGCGCAGGAGAGGAACTCCGATCTTCGTGATCGCGGGGAGATAGCGACCGCATCCCGATCTCAGGGGCTCAGCTCATGGCGCGTCCGGAAATTGACGTCGCTTCACGTGCCGCGCCAATGAAGACAAGGGCGAATCCGAAGCCACGCGAACGGATACTGGACCCTGCACGTGAATGATTTCATTTGAGCAACAGGAGTCTGCGCATTGCAGTGAAGGCTCCGGCGCGAAGCGTACAGAGGTACACGCCGCTGGCACAGTGTGAAGCATCAAACTGGATTTCGTGATACCCTGCATCCTGTTCAGTCTCGACGAGCCTGGCTATGCGCTGTCCGAGCGTGTTGAAGACTGCGAGAGAGACGTGCGAGCGCTCCGGCAGTCCGTATCGAATTGTGGTGCTTGAGTTGAAGGGGTTTGGATAGTTTTGGGAGAGTGAAAATCCCATCACCAGGACGTCTTCGTGTTCATCTACAGCCGTCACTCCACCGTTGGAAGTATAGAGGATGGTTCCAGAATCACCAACGGCGAAGCCTTTCCTCTCATCAAAGAAGCAGATTGACTTCAGGCGATGCGTTGTTGGAACAGACAGGGCGGACCATGTATCTCCACCGTTTGTCGAGTTGAATATCATACCGTGCTCCCCACAGACATAGACCATGTCTTTTGATGGAGCCGAGACGCCGAACAGGGTGCCATCCCCCAGGAACGACGTATTCAACGACCGCCACACCGTGTCTGACATCGACTTCCGCACAATGGTTGGAGCAGCGCGAAGGTCGCCGTGCACACCCACGAGGAATCCTGGCCCACCCCCTTTACTGAACTCGCCGCGAAATGCTTCGGATCCGAGCCCTTGAAAAGCCTGAAGGATCGATTCCGTCCACCTATACAGCGGGAACATATCGTTTTTGAAGATTGAATACGGTGTCAGGGCGTAGTGTGTAATTCCCCCGGCCGAATATCCCCTCCAGCAGAACAGAGACCTGATTGGCCACGTGCTAACGCGCTCCGACGACCAGGTACTGCCAGTATCAACGGAGCGGTGAACCCAGCCAGAATCATCCCCGACGTAGATAGAGCCAGGTCCGTCATGAAGAACTGAAAGACAGTTTCTACCTCCGGGTATCGTGTGCCAGGACCAGTTTTCTCCTCCATCTGTCGTTACGGCAACATGCCCGAAATCTCCTACGACGGCTCCAGACGATCGGTCGGAGAAAGAGGTAGCACTCCAGGGATGGACAAACAGTTCAGGGAGCGGCAAGACCACCCACGTCACACCAACATCCGTGGTTTTGAGTACCGTTCCGTCGCGACCGACAGCAATTGCCGTGGTTGAATCGAGCGTGGCGATGTCGGCAAGCTCCGCATACGTGCCACTCCTCTGCTGGACCCACTGGGCGTGCAGGACGAAGGTAGCGACTGTCCCAAGAATTGCCAACAGAAGGATTTTCCGCATGAGGGAGTCCTCGCAGCGATGGCGACCAGCCCACGGTGCGGTGCAGTGCAGCACAAGGAGCGATGCTCCGCCGACCTATCAAAGGCCTGTCAGGGTGGCCCGTCCTTCGAAGGTCCTTGATCAGGGTCCAGAGACACGGCTCGATGAAAAAAACGGAATCTCCCGTGACGAGGACTCCGGCATCTTGTGAAAGAACGCACAGGAAAGATAATCCGGTCCTACCCCATATTCAACAGTAGTAACAGTTGACGTTCACCAAGTTGATGACCGGTGGTCGCATCAACACAGGAATTGGACGGTAAACAATACGGAAGACCCTGGATCTTATGACCTGAGTTCTTGATTTCCACTCCACTCTCCCCTACCTTGAGTTGTCAATTCTGTTTTTTCGTATCATATTTACCGCCTTTCCCTTCTCACCGTAAGGGAGTTTTCGCCGCGCCCGTAGCTCAACTGGATAGAGCATCAGACTTCGGATCTGAGGGTTGGGGGTTCAAATCCCTCCGGGCGTACAAGAGACCGGTTGTCTATGGGCAATCGACTATTGTCGATTGTGGATCGTCCATCGGCCCCCGATCCCGATAGCGCAGAGTCCCGCCACCACCTTCGAAGACCTCAGGGCTTTATGACCGAAGACGAACGATGGATGGAGTACGCGCTCCGCGAGGCGGAGCAGGCGATGAAACGGAAGGAAGTGCCCGTTGGGTGCGTGATCATCAGCGACAACCGGATCATCGGGAAGGGCTACAACCAGATCGAGACGCTGAAGGATCCGACCGCCCACGCGGAGATCATCGCCATCACGGCCGCTGCGGCGTTCCTCGGGAGCAGGCGGCTGGAGAATACGACGCTCTACGTGACGCTCGAGCCGTGCGCGATGTGCGCGGGCGCCATCGTGCAGGCGCGGATTCCACGCCTTGTCTTCGGCGCGTTCGACCCGAAGGCCGGGGCGTGCGGGACGCTCTTCAATATCGTCCAGGACCAGCGGCTGAATCACCGCGCTGATGTGGCGGGGGGCATACTGGCAGAACGCTGCGGGGGACTGTTGTCCGAGTTCTTCAAGCTCGTGCGCGGGAACGGGTTGGATAAGCCCTGACGGGAGAGATCAGGCGTCGGGCGGGCAGCCGTGAGGCTTCAGGCGGGGTCTCTCACGTTTCTGAGGGCGCCTTGAGTCGCTCCGTCCTGTCTGCAATCTTCAAGGCCTCGGTCATCTCGTCCATCTTCCCGTCGATGAACTCGGCCAGATTGTAGAGGGTGACGCCGATGCGGTGATCGGTCACCCGGTTCTGCGGAAAGTTGTACGTCCGTATCTTGTCGCTCCGATCGCCGCTCTTCACCATCGACTTCCGCTGCGCCGCGACATCGCCCACCTGCTCCTGGAGCCTCACCTCATACAGCTTGGCCCTGAGCATCTTCATCGCCCGCTCGCGGTTCTGGAACTGCGACCGCTCCTGCCGGCAGGCCACCACGATCCCCGTCGGACGATGCGTGATCCGGACGGCGGTCTCGACCTTGTTGACGTTCTGCCCCCCCTTCCCTCCCGAACGAAACGTATCCATATCGAGGTCGGCGGAGTTGATTTCGACGTCCACCGCCTCGACTTCTGGGAGGATAGCCACCGTCGCGGCCGAGGTGTGGATTCTCCCCTGCGCCTCGGTCTCCGGGACACGCTGCACCCGGTGCACCCCGCTTTCGTATTTCATGGTCCCGTACACATCGTCGCCGATCATGGAGAATGTCACTTCCTTCGTCCCCCCGATCCCGGTCTCGTTCAGATCGAGAACCTCCACTTTCCATCCTCTTCTCTCACCGAACCGCGAGTACATCCTCAACAGATCCGAGGCAAACAGTGCCGCCTCATCCCCCCCCGTGCCAGCCCGGATTTCGACGATAACGTTCTTGCTGTCGTTGGGATCCTTCGGGATGAGCAGGACTTTGAGCTCCTCCTCAAGCTCTTGAACCTTCGCTGTCGCCGACGTGATCTCGTCATACGCCATCTGGCGCATGTCGGGATCTGGCGACGAACCCGCGATCTCGCGAAGACCCTCCAGGTCCTTTTTGGCCTTCGCGTAGACCTCGTACGCCTTCACAAGCGGGGTAATCCCGCTGTGCTCCTTGCTGAACGTCCGGAACTTCTCCTGGTCGGAGAGGATGGCGGGGTCGCTCAGGAGCCGCGTGAGCTCTTCGTATCGCTGTCGGATGTGTTCGAGTCGGTCAAGCATAGGGACAACATGTCATTTCCATATCGAAAAATACGAAAATCCACCACGAGAGTCTATCAGTCCGCTGGAGGAGGAGGCGGTGATCCCGGAGGAGCGACGGGTGTCCGCCGGCGCACCAGGTCGGCGACGGCCTGCAGCTCTCCCGGCTTGAAGAAACGCAGGAGGTGGAGAAGGAGAACGAAGACGCCCGACAGGGCGAATCGTCCCGCGATTCCCCATGCCCCGGACGGCAGGAGCAGGGACGCCGCGTACACACATGCCCCGGACAGAACGATTTTGACGAGGCGGTCACGTTCGTACGGCACCGGATACACGCGCCGCTCGATCAGGGCCAGGATGCCGGCCTGAAGAGCATAGCTGATCAGCGTTGCGATCGCCGCACCCATCAGTCCGTACAACGGGATGAGCGCGAAGTTAGCAGCCACGTTGACGGCCGCGCTGAGAATGGTCACGGCGGGGAGCAGCTCCGTCCGCTTCTGGATATAGATGCCCGCCACCAGGTTGTTGTAAACGCCGAGAAAGACGTAGGCCAGAAGGATGACGGGAATGATCTCGATCCCTGTCCAGTACGGCTCTGCGATCAGCGGATGGCCTCCCCAGATCGGAGCGCGGACGAAATCGGGAAGGAACAGAGTGAGGGCCACGAAAACGGTTGTCATGACCAGCACGACATAGGTCATGATTCTGGCGAAGAGCTGGCGCGCGTCCGCATCATTCGCATGCGCGAAGAAGAACGGACGCCATGCGAAGTCGAACATCGAAACCAGGAGCATCATGAAGATGCCCAGGCGGTAGTTCGCCTGGAAGATGCCGACCGCTGCGCTCCCCTTCAACGACTCGAGGATGGGGCGGTTCACGACCTGCACCAGCATCGCCGCAAACCCCGCCGGGACAGTGGGCAGGCCGAACCGCAACAGCGCGCGGAACAGCCCCCTGTGCCAGCCGGGAGCAAACCGGTCGACGATGGTCGGCGTGAGCATCGCCAGCGTCAGCGCCGAGGAGACGAGATTGCTGATGAAGATCCCTTCGATGCCGAGATGCGCGCTGAACAGCAGCACGACGTTCAGGACGACATTGATGACGATGCCGCCGAGCTTGATCACGGCAAACGTGCGAGCCTTCCGCTCCATCCGCAGTGCCGCGAAGGGAATGAGGGCAAGGGCATCGAGGAACAGAATCGCCGCGCCGTAGACGAGCAGATTCGTCCGGCCGGCAGGGACGCTGACCGCATCACCGAGCCAGGAGGCGCTCAGGATGATCGCCAGGGAGAAGAGCGTCGCGGTGCACGCCACGGCGACGAACGGGACCGAAAACACCTGCCGCTTCGTGCCCACCTCGAGGGTCGACACGTACTTCATGTACGCAGACTCCATCCCGTAACCGTACACGACGTTCAGGAGCGCGATGTACGCGTAGACATTCGCGACGATGCCCAGGTCGCCGGGCACGAGCACATGGGTGTACAGCGGGGTGAGAAGGAATGTGAGGAACCGTCCAAGGATCGTGCTGACGCCGTAGACGGCGGTGTCCGATCCGAGGGACCGGATCCTGTCAGACGTTCGAGGAGAGCTCAAGCGAGATATCGAGGGCAGTCACGGAATGGGTGAGTGCACCAACGGAGATGAACCCAACGCCGGTGTCGGCAATGGCCCGGACGGACTCGAGCGTCACGCCCCCTGACGCTTCGACTTCGACGGCGTGTCCGATCAGCCGGACCGCCTCCTTCATGTCGTTCAGGCGGAAGTTGTCCAGCATGATCCGCGCGATCCCGGGGCAGGCGAGCGCCTCGCGGACCTGGTCGAGCGTGGTGGTCTCCACCTCGATCGCGGCGGTGATATGGCGCTCCTTCAGGTACGCCCGGCAGCGGTCCACGGCCGGCGTGATGCCTCCCGCGGCCGCGACGTGATTGTCCTTGATCAGGACCATGTCATCAAGCCCGAACCGGTGGTTCACCCCGCCCCCCACCACCACGGCGCGCTTGTCGAGCGCCCGGAGGCCGGGAACGGTCTTTCGCGTGTCGGTAATCTTTGCGCCGGTTCCAGCCACGGCATCCACGAATTTCCGGGTGAGGGTCGCGATCCCGCTCATGCGCTGGAGGAGATTCAGGGCGGTCCGCTCTCCCAGCAGGATTCCGCGCGTCGCGCCGTGCAGAGATCCCAGCACCATGCCCCGCTCCACATGAGCGCCGTCCCGCACCGCCGGCTCAAGGGTGATCGAGGAATCCACCAGCCGGAACACAAGTCCGGCGATGTCCAGGCCGGCGACGACCCCCTCGGCTTTGCAGAGGAACGTCGCACGCGAGAGCTGATCCTCGGGGATGATGGCTTCGCTGGTGAGATCGCCCATGGACGCATCTTCCATCAGGGCGATTTCGATGAGGCGGGTGACGCGGCTGTCGTGAACCAGGTCAGTGCTCATCGTCGACGAGCATGATCGGGATATCGTTCTTCACCTGGTAGATCGTTCCGCACTTCGTGCAGGTCAGCGTGCTCTCCTCGGCGCTGTAGCTGAGATCTGCCTTGCACTTCGGGCAGCACAGGATGTCAAGAAGCTCTTGTGAAAGCATATTTAACCTTTCTGAGCTCCCCTGTCGCCGGCCTCTTCCACGGCTTCCAGGAACTGCGCCGGAGCGCGGGTGGGCCTCCCTGTTGTCGCGTTCACGAATCCATGGATGGTGTAGCCGGTCGCGATGGGCTCCGCGCTTTCCGGCCCGAACACCTCGTAGTCGATCCGCACCCTTGCCACCGGCTTCTCCTTGAGCACGCTGACGATGCGCAACTCGTCGTCGTAGCGTGCCCAGCGGCGGTATTCTGCATGCGCTTCAATGACGGGCAGCCAGAGCCCCATCTCCTCCAGCCTCGGGTACGGGAGCCCGACCGCCCGGAGCATGTCGGATCGTGCCTGCTCGAAGTACTCGAAGTACCGGCCGTAGTAGGCCGCCTTCATCTGGTCGGTGTCGGCGTAGCGGACGCGGACACGGGTTTCGTGGGATATCACTCGGTTCCGCTCCTCATCCAGTCCAGACGCCCATCTTCGAAAACTTCTCGACGCGCCGCTCGAGCAGCTTCTCGGGCTTGATCTTCATGAGACCTTTGAGCTCGGAGAGCAGCGTCGCCTTGAGGATCTCGGCCATCTTCTCGTGGTTGCGGTGCGCGCCGCCGAGCGGTTCGGGCACGATCACATCGATGATCCCCTGCTTCTTGAGGTCGGGCGCGGTGAGCTGGAGCGCCTCGGCCGCCTGCTCCTTGTAGTTCCAGCTCCGCCAGAGGATGCTGGAACACGATTCGGGAGAGATGACGGAGTACCAGGCGTTCTCGAGCATGAGGATGCGGTCGCCGAGGCCGATGCCCAGCGCGCCGCCGGACGCCCCTTCACCGATGATGACGACGATGATCGGAGTCTTGAGGCGGGCCATTTCGAACAGGTTGCGGGCGATCGCTTCCGCCTGCCCGCGCTCTTCCGCTTCGAGACCCGGGAACGCGCCGGGCGTATCGAGCAGCGTGACGACCGGCTTGCCGAACTTCTCTGCCAGCTTCATCAGACGCAACGCCTTCCGGTACCCCTCCGGATTCATCATGCCGAAGTTGCGGTAGACGTTCGACTTCGTGTCCCTCCCCTTCTGCTGACCGATGACCATGATCGTCTGTTCGTCGAGCTTGCCGAACCCGCCGACCACCGCGTGATCGTCGCGGAACGTGCGGTCGCCGTGCAGCTCGATGAAGTCTTTCATCATCATGTTGATGTAGTCCAGCGTGTACGGGCGCTCGGGATGGCGCGCGATCTGCACCCGCTGCCATCGCGTGAGGCCGGAGTAGACGCTCTGCGTCAGCTGCATCACCCGCTTCTCGATCCGCGCGATCTCCTGGGCGATGTCGGGATTGTCGGCGTACCGCCGCATCTCCTCGATCTTCTGCTCCAGCTCGAGGATCGGTTTTTCGAACTCAAGCGCCTGTTTGGCCATCCGTTGCGACCTCAGCTCTTCCGGAACAACGCTTTCATGAGGATCTCGACATCCAGCATCAACGACTGATTCTTGGCATAATACAACTTATACCGTTCAATTTCATCGGCAGGAAGATCCTCGCGCCAGTGGACCTGCACCAGGCCCGTAAGGCCGCACGGCCCCAGTTCCGCCTGATGCGGCAGGCGGCCGCCGTCGCCCTCGGCCAGCTCCCAGATCGGACGGCCGACAAGGCTGATGCGCCCCGCAAGAACGGATGGCAGCGCATGGATCGCCCGGATCCCCTGTGCGGCGCGATCAACCCAGCCGAAACGCGATGCGGCCCAGAGGGGGAGAAACACCGTCGGCAGCAGGATGAGCGATACGATGATGTCGAACATGCGCTTCACAAGCCGGTTGCCCGGCTTGTGAAGATTATAGTCGATCTCCACGAGGGGAATGCTGTCGAGCTCATCGATACGGGTCTTCCCCACGATCGCTTCGAGGCTTCCGGGCACCAGACGGAAACTGACGCTGCCCGCGTGCGTCCGACTGATCACAGAAAGAATATCCGTGTAGGTGATGCCATCTGTGGAGAAGATGACGTCGCTCACCTTCTGTTCGGCGATCACCTTCCCGGCGTTCTCCAGGCTCCCGACGACCTCCACACCGGCGATCCGCTCGCCGATGAGATCGGGCCCCTTCGCGATGAACCCGACGATCTCGTACCCTCCATCGACCCGGGCCCGCAGCTTGCGCAGGAGCTCCTGTGCCGAGGTACCGGTCCCGACGATCACCGCCCGGCTGCCCAGCAATGTGCGGTGGCCTGTCCTGTGCTGGCCGCCCCGCCCCATCCGGCGGGCGAGAAAGCGCCACCCCGGCAGCAGCACCAGCACCAGCAGCGCTGAAATCGCGACGACAGCACGGCTGTAAGCGAAGGCCTTCGCAAAGAACACCAGCGCGGAGATGAGCACATAGCTGATGATCACGACCCCCGCCATCCGCCCCGCGGAATACGGGCGGACGGTGTACACGCCCGAGAAGAATGCAGTCATGACCACAATGAGCGCGGGGACGACCCAGACGATCGGGTCGGCGTTCATCGGGAACCGCGCGATGTCACCGAGATACATCCATGCGCTGAGAAAGAGCGCAAGGTTCAGGAGGAGCACGTCGAGACACGCGTGGAGGAGCGGCATCCCCGACCGGGCCAGCGTCGCCGCGCCCTCCCGGAGGACGATCCCCGCGCGGAGGAACGACGTCAACAGCGGCGAGCGGCCGAAGTGCTTCTCGACGAAGAGCTCCATGGCGCTGTAGAACGTCCGGATCTCGTCGATGTCGCTCCGACGCGTGCTCTCGCCCTTGAAGTGTATGATCGAGGTCGTATGCACGTAGTACACGCCAAACCCGGCCTCTTTTACGCGGTAGCACCAATCGAGGTCCTCGCCGTACATGAAGAATGACTCGTCCAATCCGCCGATCCTGTCATACGCCGCGCGCGTCATCATCATGAACGATCCGCTGACGGCATCGACGGGATACGTCTCGTCGGGCGAGAGATACGTCAGGTTATACTTGCCGAAGAGCCGCGTGCGGGGAAACAGCGCGCTCAACCCGAAGATCTTCGTGAACGCGACCCATGGCGTGGGGAAGCTCCTTCGGCACGGCAGCTGAAAGGTCCCGTCGGGATTCAGCACCTTGCACCCGGCCAGTCCGACATCGGGGCGGGAGCGGAGGAACTGGATCATCTCATGGAAGGTGGTCTCCTGGACGACCGTGTCCGGGTTGATGAGCAGGAGGTACGTCCCGCGCGCACGCGTGAGCGCGAGGTTGTTGGCGCGCGCGAAGCCGAGGTTCTCGCTGTTCTCCAGCAGATGCACATCCGGGAATTTGGCCCGCACCATCGCCGCGCTGCCGTCGGTCGAGGCGTTGTCGACGACGAAAATCTCCGCGTCGATATCCGCCATCGCCCTGCGGATGGAATGCAGGGCGTTCTCCAGAAACCGGCGAACGTTGTAGTTGACGATGATGACGGAGAGTTCCATCGGCGGATGGGGATCCAGGCCCGGGACGGATGTCAGGATGATCGGAAGAGACCGCTGAAGCGCAGCTTCCAGAGCATGAAAAAGGCCTCGGAGATAATGTGCTTGGACATCTTGGACGAGCCGGTCCTCCGGTCCAGGAACACGATCGGGATTTCCAGCAGCCGGAACCCTTTCTTCCATGCCTTGAAGCTCATCTCAATCTGAAACGCATATCCGTTGGACCGTATGCTCGATAGGTCGATGGCCTCCAGAACCGCGCGGCGGTAGCACTTGAACCCGCCGGTGGCGTCGGTCAGGGGCAGCCCGGTCATGATGCGGGTGTAGACGTTGGCGAAGTAGCTGAGCATCAGGCGCCGGATCGGCCAGTTCAGGACCCGGACGCCTCCCAGGTAGCGGGATCCGATGACAAGATCCGCGGTGGGCGTCTTGTCGATGAACCTGGTGATCTCCTCCGGATCGTGCGAAAAGTCCGCGTCCATCTCGAAGACCAGGTCGTATCCGCGTTCGATAGCGTACCGAAAGCCCGCAACGTATGCCGTCCCCAATCCCTGCTTCCCCTCTCGCTGGAGCAGGTGGATAGTGGAATCCCGCTCGGCCATGTGCGCTACGACCGCACCCGTGCCGTCCGGCGATCCGTCATCCACGACGAGGATCTCGATCCCCGGCCCCTGCCGCTTCACGGCCGGAATGAGGCGGACGATGTTGTCCGCTTCGTTGTATGTCGGAATCACGACAAGGATGTTCGGCATGCGCGCTCTCTTCCGCCCGGCTGATCAGCTCGCTGTGTAGAAACTCTTCACGGCATCCGTGATGAACACCAGCTGCTCATCTGTCAGCTCGGTGTGCATGGGGAGCGAGACGACGTCCCGGGCCGCCTGCTCGGACAGTGGGAAGTCCCCCGCCTTGTTGCCCGACATCTCGAACGCCTTCTGAAGGTGGAGCGGCACCGGATAGTAGACCGCATGCGGAATGCCGCGCTCTTTCAGGAACGCCGCCAGCGCGTCGCGCTTCGGGACGCGGAGTGTGTACTGGTGGAAAATATGGTCGGCGTACGGAGCGATGAACGGGGTGCTCACAGGGCTCCCCGCAAACAGTTCCGTGTACCGCTTCGCCGCGGCCTTCCGGGCGTTGTTCCACCTGTCGAGATGCTTCAGCTTCACGTTCAGGATCGCCGCCTGGATCGTGTCCAGCCGGCTGTTCACTCCCAGCACATCGTGATAGTATCGAACGCGGGAGCCGTGGGCGGCGATCACCTTCATCAGCTCCCAGAGCTTTGCATCGTTCGTCACAAGCATGCCCCCGTCTCCGAAGCAGCCAAGGTTCTTGCTCGGGAAGAAGCTGATCGCGCCGATGGCGCCGATGCCGCAGACCTTCCGCCCCTTGTACGAAGCGCCGAACGCCTGCGCCGCGTCTTCGATGACCGGGATGCCTCGCGCCCGGGAGATCTCCATGATCGGATCCATGTCCACCGGCTGGCCGTACAGGTGCACGGGGATGATCGCCTTCGTGCGCGGGGTGATGGCCCGAGCGACGTCCGCAGGATCGATGTTGTACGTCTTCGGGTCGATGTCCACGTAGACCGGCTTCGCTCCGAGGATGCCTATGGTCTCAGCGGTGGCGACGAAGGTGAACGGCGTGGTGATGACTTCGTCCCCCGGGCCGATCCCGAGCGCCATCATCGCGATCTGCAGGGCGTCGGTCCCCGACGCGCATCCGACGGCGTATTTCACGCCGAGATATCCGGCGACCGCGCACTCGAACTCGCCGACGTCCTTCCCCTGAATGAACTGCCCGGAGTCGAGTACGGCGTGCACGGCCTGGTCGACCTCGTTCTTGATCGTGCGGTACTGACCGACCACGTCCACCATCTGGAGTTTCATGATTTCATCTCTCAGTAGTCAAGTCGCAGTTGAAGCCTGGCGAGGAGGTCCTTCGACCGGACGCCCGCGAGGGCCGTCGACCGGTATTCCAGCGCTCCCAGGAGGAAGATATTCGTTATGGGTTCAAAGTCCACGCGCGCGCGGAAGCGGTCTGTGGATTCGCGGATTCCGTCAAGGAATGTCACCTCCGTCGCATCCCAGGGCCTGTGCCCCTGGAACACGTCGCCGCCGACATTCCGCATCACGCTGTCGCCCTCTACCACGTTGTTCCCGTGCCGCTCGTAGGCATATCCCAGCGCGAACTTCCATTGCGGCGACGGACGGTAGCGGATCTCCAGGGCCCAGGCGTCCGAGTTCGGACGGAGATGCGATCCGAGCGAGATATTGGAGTGCGTGTAATCGTTCCCTGCAAGACGGTTACTGTAGGTATACGGCTCGATGCGCGTATACTCCACCAGGCCGTCGATGTCGTGCAGGCCGGCGAGGTCCGTGGTGATAACGCCCGCGTGCCACGCGAACTGATTCCCCCACCATCCGGTCCCCATTTTCCCGAAATCAATGTCGTCAATGACCCAGCTCCCGTACGCCTTCAGGTTGTCCAGCGGGAAGAGCTCGAGGTCGATGAAGATGAACGCGTTGTCCTGGTCCCCGAGCGAATGCTCGGCGGATTTGTAGAAGTTGACCGGATTCAGATACGCGAACTCCGGCGCGACGCGCTGATAGATCACCATCTCTCCGAGGCCGATGTTGGCCGCCGAGAAGAGCGAGAACTTGAAGCGGTGCAGGGAGAGGTACTTCCTCGCTCCCTCCGGAGCCGTGACGGGGAGCCCCTCGAAAAAGAGGGAGTCCTGAACCAGCGTTCCGTGGAAGAAGTCGAATCTGAACGACTTATAGTGAGCACTGAATCCGATGAAGTCGAAGGCGGGCGCATTGCCCGAGAGCACGGTGCGGTCGGTGTAGCCGACACCCACAGATCTGAATTCTCGCCCGAACTGAACGTCAAACCACCCGAGCTGCAGCTTCACGTACGCTTCGGTGAAATCGAAGTACGGAGAGCCGAGGTCGTTGAACTTCACGTTTCCCGCGAGCCGTGGATCGGAGAGCGCAAATGAGCGATCGCCCCAGAGCTGTCCGTTCGTGGCCTGCAGATAGTAGCCAAACTTGTCCAGAGCCGTGCCGCGGATGCGCCCGCCGATGGTGCCGAGCGCAACGTGGGTATCGCCATAGGTGTCTCCCCACACGGGGCGATACTCGTACGAGCCGAGGAAGTCCACGAAGACCGACGCGTTCGAATCCGTGTATGCGAAGAGGTACTTTTCGCGATCCGACACCGCCCCCTCCATTGCCTCTCCGAACGAGTCATGGGGACCGATGATCTGGTACCGGTCATCCGGCAGTCCGAGGTCGTGGGCGAACTCGCGCATAAACTTCTTGAGATACGCACGTTCGGCGCCGCTCAGCAGGGAATCGCGCTCGTTTGCACGCTGGAGGAGTTCAGCCACCTCGCGGCGCGAGAGCGGGACGACCACGGTGCTGAACGCGGGCAGCACGCCGCGAACGCCCAGGCGGTCGAGAAAGTCGTACACCTGGTTGCCGGCCGGGACGTTTTCCACCTGTGCGGACGCCGGCTCCCACAATCCGATTGTCAGAAGCAGGACAAGCACCGCCCCCGCAGTTGACAGCGGTCTCATGTCGCGCGCCCACGATGCCCGCCTCTCAGGCAGCAACGCCATCGCGACCTTTGTCCACGAGGCATGTCTCTCGGCGCTCAATTCCCGGAGTCGCAGCACTCAGTGCCCCTTCCCCATCAGCATGTGCGAGACCGTGCTGACGATGATCTTGATGTCCATGCGCAGCGACATGTTCTCAATATAATAGAGGTCGTACTGGACCTTCTTCCTCACGTCCTCGATGGACTCGTCGTACTTGTGCCTGACCTGTGCCCAGCCTGTCACGCCCGGGCGGACCCGAAGCCGCCGCGGGTAGAGCGGGATTTCGCGGCTGAGCTCCTCCACGAACACGGGCCGCTCGGGGCGCGGGCCGACGAGGCTCATTTCACCGCGGAGCACGTTCCAGACCTGCGGGATCTCGTCGAGATGGAGCTTGCGGAGGATGCGGCCGACGATCGTGATGCGCGGATCGACCTTGGCCGCCCACTGGGGGCCGGCTTTCTCTGCGTCGGCCACCATCGAGCGGAACTTGACAATATTGAAGCGCTTCCCGTCCATCCCCACCCGTTCCTGGCGGTAGAGTACCGGCCCACGGGAATCCAGCTTGATGGCCATCGCGATCAGGAACCAGACGGGCAGCCCCACGATGAGGACGATGCCGGCGACGGCAAGATCAATGAGTCGCTTCGCCCCCTCCTCCCACGGCTTCATGAGCTGCGGGGAGACGTCGATCAGCGGAAATCCGTAAATGGCGTTGGTTTTCGCGAGGCCGCTGATGATCTCGTACAGGTCGGGCACGATCTTCACGCCGATGTTGAACGCGCTGCAGCGGGTGACGATTTGAAGCAGACGTTCGTGGTCTGCGGCGTCCACAGCGATGAGCGCTTCGCGGATGTCATGCCCCGGGATGACCGCCACGAGGTCGTCGAGTCCGCCCAGCACGGGCGTCGGGTCGTCTGCCGGACCGCTCCACTGCTGCTCGAGCCGGATGAAGCCGGCGACACGGAGGCCCAGGGCCGGATATTTGCGGACTTCATCGCGGAGTTGCCGCGCGCGCTCGGGAGCGCCGATGATGATCGTCTTGTGGATGCCGATCCCGTTGATCAGGAGGCGCCGCTGGATGCTGCGAAGCACGAGCCTCCCCGTCCCCACGGCTGCCAGCAGGATGGCCCAGTAGACGACGATCAGTAATCGCGTGCTGATGTTGGTCGCGGATGCGGCGTCGTCGAAGAAGATCACGAAGAAGAGGAAGAGGCAGCCGAAGGAGATCGTCCTGAACAACAGCGCCAGCTCGTCAAACCGGGAGGCGGCGTAGAACGGACGGTAGAGGCCGACGAGGAAGAACAGCAGCGCCCAGAACACACAGATGAACACCATCGGCGCCAGGAAGTCGGGCTCGATGGGAACGTCGAGCCATCCGGTGCGGACGCGGACGTGATAGTACACGATCCAGGCCAGCGAGATCGTGACCACGTCCGTAACGAGGAGGACAATCCGTTGTGTTCTGCTACTCACTGCGCATTCGCCTTTTCGACGCCGCGACGCTCCGCGAGAATCGAGCCGTACACCCGTTCGAGATCGCCGGCGACAGCCTCCCAATCGTGGAGCGCACGGACTTTCAATGCCGCCCGTTGCGCCTGGGCGTGTCGCAGGTCCGGATCGCGCAGCAGGCGCACGATATGCGCCGCCAGCCCGGTGGCGCTGTCAGCCACGAGGACATCAGCGTCAGGCGTCACGTCGAGCCCTCCGATTCCCGTGGTGGTAGTCACCACGGGCACGCCCAGCGCCAGCGGCTCCAGCAGCTTGTACAGCGTACCGGCACCGAACCGCACAGGAGCCACCGCGACCATGCTGCGCGCGTACTCGGCACGTATATCCTCGACGAATCCTGTCACAACTACACCGTCCCCCGCGAGCGCCCGCACGGATGGCGGCGGGTTCTGCCCCACCAGATACAGCTGGACGCCGGGAACCTCCGTACGGACAAGGGGCAGAATTTCCCGAACCAGGAACTGGGCGGCGTCGGCGTTAGGGAAATATGTCATATTGCCGGTGAAGATCAGGCGGTTCGCATCCGCCTTGATACTACCGTCCAGTTGCGGGAATCGGCTCATGTCGACCGCGTTGCGTGAGATCTCGACCCGCGCGCCCGGGACGTGGCGGCGCATGACCGAGAGGTCGAGCGGCGAACAGACGACAGAGCAGTCAAACGCCGCCAGGAGCGACTCGTACGAGAGGATTCTCCGGAGCTCTTCCGACAGGAGCAGCTTCTTCAGGGGGTTCCGGCTGGCCTCTCGAAATCTGGAAAGATAGAGCGACGTCGCGTCGGTCAGGTCGACCACCCGGGGAATGTCCCGCAGCTTCTCCGCATGCTGGGCCATCCTGATGAGGTGGATGTGGATCGCATCGGGCCGTTCCTCGCCGATCACCCTGCGGACAAGATTCTCCATCGTCCCCGATCGGAAGTACGCAACCTGAAACGGAGTGCTCGAGAAGAGCGCCCCCAGGCAATTGACCAGTGATCGCCAGGTCGGCAGGTGCACCACCTCGAGCCTCTTGCAGAACGGGCGAAGCTCCTCGAACCATTGCCGCTCTTCCTGCTTCTGAATGAAGGAGACCAGCACGATCTCATGCCTGCGCGACAGCGGCTTCAGGATATTGAGCAGATGAAGCTTGTCGCCCCTGAACGGAGGATAGGGCAGGCGGGATGTGAGGAAAAGGAGTTTCACGGTCTGTTGTGAGCGACGCTCAGCCGTTCGATGTGCGAAGGAACTCCACCAGCGCATCGCGCCAGTGGGGCAACAGGGGCAGCCCCTGACTCTTGAGCGCCCCCTTCTCAAGGACCGAATAGGTCGGGCGCCGGACCGGGGACGGGAAATCTGCGACCATCGCGGGCGTGAGGGGCGTCTTGAGTCCGAGGGTCTCGAAGATGACCTGCGCAAACTCGAACCACGAGCACTCCCCTTCGGCAGTCACGTGGTAGAGCCCCGGGGCGCCGTTCTGCAGAATCGCCAGGGACGCCTTCGCGATCTCCATGGTCGGGGTGGGCGTGAGGACCTCGTCGGTGACAACCCGGACTTCCGGCCGCTCGCGCGCGGCGCGCTGCATGGTGGTGATGAAGTTGCCGCCTTTGGCCCTGCAGGGGACGCGCCCGTAGATGCCCGACACCCTGAACACGTACGCCCGGGGCGCATAGTTCAGCGTGTAGTACTCGCCCAGGAGTTTCGTTGCGCCATAGACGTTCAGGGGGTTCGGCGCATCCGTTTCGCGGTACGGCCGCCGCTGTGCGCCGTCGAACACATAATCGGTGCTCACGGTGGCCAGCGTTGAGCCGAGCGACGCGCACGTCCGGGCGAGATTCAGCGCACCAAGGCTGTTCACCGCATGCGAACGGGCGGGATCCTCCTCGCACTTCGGCACGTTGTGAAACGCGGCCGTGCTCAGGACGATATCGGGCCGGTGCGCGCCGAGCACGTTTCGGACCGAATCGATATCCTCGATTGCGATGTCTGCGTGCGTGAGCGGAACCACCGTGACGCCCTGCGACGACCACCAGGAAACGACGTCGCTCCCGAGCTGTCCGTTGGCTCCGATGACGACGGCAGTCAGGCGACTCATAGCTGAAACGCCTTGGGTTTCAGGGACTGAAAGACCCGGATATTATAGTAGACCGGATTGTCGAAATCCGAGAAGCTCGCCTCATGCTGAATCAGGTCGTCGATGATCGATGCGATGTCGTGCCGGGGCTTGATGCTGAGGACGTTCTGCGCCTTCTCGAAGCTGACCTTGTAGTTCCGGTAGTCCTGGACATGCTTGATGGTCAGCTTGACGCGGAGTCCCAGGTGGCGCTCGAACACCTGCTGCACCTGATCCCCCACCTCTCCCACGGTGTAGTTGCCGGAGGCGATATTGAAGATGCCGGAGATGTCATCGCTCGCCTCGATGGCGCGGATGTACGCGTTGCACACGTCGTCCATCGCCAGGACGGGTCTCCAGATGGAGGGGTTGTTGATTGTGATCTCCCCCTTTTGCCGTGCGGACTTGAACATCGTGTTCACGATCAGGTCCAGACGCATGCGCGGGCTGTACCCGCTCACGGTCCCCTGGCGGAAGCAGATCACGGAGAACGATTCGTCCTGCAGCTGCATCGCCGCCTTTTCGCCCTGCAGCTTCGAAATCCCGTACGGGTGCTTCGAGATCGCGGGGGACTGTTCGTCATACAGCTCGTTGACCGTGTAGCCGTACACGGAGCAGGAGCCGGCATAGATGAAGCGCTTTACCCCGGCCATCTTCGCGCTGTACGCGAGATACGCGGGGGCCGAGGCGTTATACACGAAATTGAGGCTTGGCGAAAACTCCGCCATCGGGTCGTTCGAGAGCCCGGCCAGGAAGATCGCCTGGTCGTATCCCTTGAGGTCATCCGCGTGGAGATCGAAGATCTCTTTGTGAATGACGGGGACCGACGCGGGCAGATGGTTGCCGAACCAGAGCAGGTCGACGACCGCCACCTCGTAGCCGCGGTCCAGTAGCTTCGGGACCAACGCCGACCCGATATAGCCTGCCCCGCCTGCGACCAGAATACGCATAGACAAACCTCCTCGTTTTCAGTCCCGGCGCGCCCCGGGCCGTTCCACGTTGGTGGGGCGCTAGTACCGGAAGTTGTCGGAATCTTTCCTCGCCAGCCACTCGCTCAGTGTCTGGGCCATCTCATCCTTCTTCGACAGAATCGGATGGGCGACGGGCCACTCGATGCCGATCGCCGGATCGTTCCACCGGATGCCGGACTCTCCCTTGTTGCTGTAGATCCCCGTGCACTTGTACTGGATCTCGGCGAAGTCCGACAGCACGCAGAACCCGCGGGCGAATCCCGCCGGAGCCCAGACCTGCCGGCCGTCCTGCGCGGAGGCCTCGACCCCGACGTACTTCCCCAGCGTCGGCGACCCCTTGCGGATGTCGACGGCGACAAGGAACGCGCGGCCGACAGTGACGCGCATGAGCTTTCCCATGGGGGGATCCCACTGGAAGTGCAGGCCACGCACGACACCCTTCACCGATCCGGAATGGTTATCCTGGACGAAGGGCCCGGGGATGCCGATCTCCGCAAACTGATCGGTCCGGTAGGCTTCCAGGAAGAAGCCCCGGTCATCGCGGAAGATCTCCGGCTCCAGCACAACGACGCCGTTCAGATGAGTGGCAACGACCTTGATTTGCATAGAGTGTCCTTCGTGTGAAATCCTCGAATGAAGCGCGGCCCATCACTGCGCGGCTGCCGGCCGGCCGGATCCGCGCGGCTGCAACGGGCGAATCAGCTCCCCGGGCCGGGGAGCCGCCCCGTCAGGTGCGCGGGGCTGCCGCCCGTCCCCTCATGCCGTCCAGCAACCCACCGACCCAGGCATTCAGCGATGCCATGCCTGCCCCTCCCTTCAGGATCTGCCAGGCTCGAAACGGCGTGTAGATTCCGAGCTGGACGCCATAGGCATACCACCGGTACGGAGGGCCAAACCGCTTGTGATAGAGCAAGGCCGTGCTCCTCGCCAGATGGTACAGAACATACGGCGAGGTCCTGTCTTTTGCCACCTCATCGATTTTGTGCCACACTGACGCGCGGGGAACGTACATCAGCGTGCTGCCGCTCTGCGTGACACGCAAATCGTAGTCGACGTCCTCGCCGTAGAAGAAGTACTCGGTGTCGAGCATGCCGACGGTGCGAAGGAGCGAGGACCTGACGAGAATCGCGCACCCGGTGAGGAACGACACTTCGCGGGGCGTGTCGGGAATATCCGCGACGGTCTTTCCTTTCAACGGTACCGAAATCCCGACGCGCGACGGCACAAACGAGCCGCCAGCCTGCCAGATCGTTTCGGATCGGGCGTAGTAATAGATCGTGGGGCCCGCAACGCCGCAGCGCGGATTCTCCTCGAGGACACGAACCAGGTGTCCCAGGCACGCCGGGTCGACTTCCGTATCGTTGTTGATGGAGAAGACCATGTCGGCCCCGTCCTCCAGCGCCGCCTTGAAGCCGATATTCATCCCGCCGGAGAACCCTTCATTCTTCGGGTTCCGGATGAACAGCACCTGGGGGTCGTTGAACTCGGACTGCAGCCGGTCGATGGAACCGTCCTTCGAGCCGTTGTCCACGACCACGATCCGCGCATAGGGACACTCGCTCCGCTTCAGGGACGCGATGCAGGGGGCGGTGAAGTCATAGCTGTTCCAGTTCAGCAGGACCGCGTGCACCGCGGGGCCCGTTCCTGTACGTGTGCTCCCGGGCTTCATCGCGCCCCTCCCCTCGGATGGAACGCCTGCAGCCCTCTCCCCTCGCCGAACCTCCCGGCGGCATAGTCCGCGAGGCCCAGCGCCGCCGCGCGGAAGAACGAGCGATTGACCACGGACCACACGATCATCTTCGCCGTGATCACTGACGCAAAATAGACCGACGCAACTGCGCGCTCAAGCCCGGCGAACGCAGTGCCGATAAGAAGGAATCTGTTGCGCACCGAGTAGTACACCTTGAATGGGTTTTCTTCTTCGCCCTGGACGTGATGATGAATGACCGACTTCGGCACGTAGAGCAGCCCGTACCCTTTGCGCGCGATGCGCGCCGACATCTCGATGTCGTCGAGATACAGAAAGAACCGCTCGTCCTGCGGGCCGATGGCCGGCAGCGCGGATGCCCGGTAGAGCGCCATGCACCCTGTCACGAACGTCACCAACCGCGGCGCCCGCAGCTGGCCAGGCTGGAGTCTGTCGCCCTTGCGCTCGTGGACGGCGAGACCGCGCCACGGGATCATCCGCCCTCCCGCGTACCAGACTTCGTCGCGCGCGTGGCTCTTGTAGATCGTGCCGCAGGCGACCGCCGCCGACGGGAAGGCTTCCATACCCCCGACAAGTTGCTCGAGAAAATCGGCCTGGACCTCGGTATCGGGATTCAGGACCAGGATGTAATCGGGGCGCGACTCCATGGCCCAGCGAACGCCGGCGTTGATCCCGCCCGTGTAGCCGAGGTTGCTGCCGGTCGGCCTGATCGCGACGCCGCCGAGCGCTGCGCTCATGCGCTGGACCGCCCCGTCCGTGGACGCGTTGTCCACGACCAGGATGTCGAGCGCGGGATACATCGACTTCCGGAGCGACTGCACGCAGGCGATCGCGTAGTCGGTCAGGTTGTAGTTCAGAATCACAGCCGCCACTCTCGGTGCAGAGCTTGCCAACGGTCAACCCTCCACCGCGGGCCGCAGCCCCTGTCCGCTCTCCAGGGCAACGGGAGCGGCCTTCCGTCCGATGACGAAACGATGCACAAACCAGATCAGCACCAGGTTCGACACGAAGTCGAGGCGGTTCAGCGGGTTCATGAAGTACGAGATGACCATCAGGAGCACGCACGAGGCGTACATCACCATGGTCAGCGGGTCCGGGCGGGTCCGCAGCCGCCCGTAGAGGAATGCCGTCACCATGCCGGTGAGGAACGGGAGGATCGCAACGCCCAGGACTCCGAAGTCGTAGTAGTACCACCAGTGAAACGTGAACGTATTGTAGCCGCTGATCAGATACGGCAGGCGCTCGATCGAGAAATACTCCGCAAGCCAGTGCTTCAAACCCACGAGGGCGAGCAGCGGGTCGAGGAAGAAATAGCCGTACATGTGGTGATCCAGCTTGTCGACCGCGCGCGCGAAGTTCTCGAGATTCATCGTGATGTACATGTATGGCTCAGCGAGAAACCAGAGATTCTTCGAGAACCTCATTTTGGAGACGTAGTACACGTACTCCTGAACATAGCGTGCCGCCCGAACCTGGTTGATCAGGAAGAGCAGGATGACGAACACGCCGGCGAACGGGAGGATGTTGCGGGCGCGCACCCAGCGGGTCGTGTAGAATGCCATCGCGAGGACGATCACGCCCACCACGAAGAACGTGTAGCGCTGGAGCATGAGCGCGTAGGTCAGCACCGAAAACACAACGACCGCAATCACCGCCCACCTGCGCCCGCCGCCGGGCCTCACGAGAAACAGATACTCCACGGACAGCAGGACGATGCCCATCATCCCGTTGACGATGAGGTGCAGGCCGAACACGCCGAACTCGACCCTGAGGATGTCGGGCCGGGCGCTGAACATCGGAACCGTGCCCTCGATGACCACCTCGATCGCGTAGGCGATGACATACGCCGCGAACAGGACCACGATCGTCCAGAAGAACTTCCCTTCATCGAACCGCGAGCCGGCCTCGCGCACAAGCCGTTTCCTGATCTCCTCCAGCGGGAGGAGCGGGCGCGTGACGTTAACCCAACTGATCGCGGCAACGCCGACGATAAACGCCGCAGGCCCGACGAGCAGCACCACCCAGGAGTAGAAGGACCAGTGGTGCTGGTATGCGCTGAGCTTCAGCTCACACAGGGCGATCGCGCCCGCCCAGACCAGGGCCATCGTCCGGGCGGGGGCGAGCGGATCTCCCTTGCGCAGCACTAAGAGCGCGATCAGCACCGCCACCACAGTCCATGCAAGTACCCCTACGGCGGTCACGCCGGGCCCTCCGCTTCTGCCGGGATGCGGAAGGAGAACAGTTTTCGCCGCTCGTCCGGGGTCAGGCCGACATAGAGTCCGAGGAGCACGCACGAGGCGACGCTGACGGGGAGCGACGCACAGAGCGGCAGGTCGCGCAGCGTCCAGACGAGCCCGGCGATCGCGGCCGTCAGCGCGACAACCGTTCCCGTCCTCCACCCGACAACCGGGAGCGGGTAGCTGCGCCGAATCGCAATCAGGCACCCGGCTGCCACCAGGAGGTTTGTTCCGAGCGATACCATGGCAGCCCCCGTGGGGCCCATCGCAGGGATCACCACGAGGTTCACGCCTACGTTCAGGATGGTCGCGACCGCGGTGATGACGACCCTCAGGAATTGGTTTCCGGATGTCGTGAGGAGCAGCCCGAAGGCTTCCGCGATGAAGCGGATCCAGACAACCCCGGCGAAAATCCGCATGATGGCTACCGCTTCCGGAAACGTCCCGGCCCCGTACAGCACCCCGAGAACGCACTCGGGGTAGACGAGCATCACCAGGGAGATCGGCAGACCGATCAGCAGCAGGACCCGTCCCATGAGCGCGCCCAGGTTGAGCCACTGGTCGGGGGCGTCGTGATGAAGCCGCGCAAGCGTCGGAAGCATGGCGGCAACGCCGACATCCGGGATGACCAGCGCGACGGCCGCCACCTTGAACACGGCCTGGTAGACTCCGACGTCCGCCGACCCTTTCAGCGCCGCCAGGAGCAGCGTGTCGACCTGGAAAAACAGATACCCGAACAGAAGGTGCGCTGCGAACAGAAGGGCCTTCCCCTTCACTTCCTGCCATCCGGAAAACGTCAGCCGCATGCGCGGGACGCCAAGGACCCTGGAAGCGCGGTGCCTCGCCAGCAGGTACCCCGCCACCCGCGTCAGCGCGTACACGAGCGCGACGACCGTCAGCGGCGCCCGCAGGAATCCCACCAGCGCAAGAAGGCCGAGCGCGGCGACGTTGATGATGATCGTCACCTGCGTCTCTTGATGGAACTGTTCGAGGCCGCGTAGAAGCGCGAACTCGAAGTTCATCATCGCCGAGAAGACGACCGACGCCCCGAGAATGATGATCAGCAGGGATGTCGTCTCGTCGAACGGCCGGAACAACCCGATCGTGACCATGACGACGGTCGCGGCCAGAGCGATGACGGCCTTCACCGCGGCGTACTTGCTCAGGACCGTCGCGGGTGTCGCCTGGCTTCGGGCGACCTCCAGGGCAAGCAGCGTGTCCAGGCCCAGGTCGGCCAGGATGAGAAAGAGCGCCATGACGGCGTTGGCCGTCGTGAATTGGCCGAACGACTCCGGGCCGTAGATCCGCGCTATCCCGACGAACAGCAGGAAGCTCGAACCCAGGCGGGCAGCGAACGACAGCAGCGAGAGGAGCGAATTACGCCGAACGCGGGATCCTGCCGACACCCCGTGTCACCTCCGCTTTCCGATCAACCGCAATCCGAACCAATCGGATCGGATCGCTGAGAGGATGGAGTTCACCTCCACAGGACGTGCGAGGAGGAGATGGTGATAGGTCTCCAGCATGATGATCCCTACCGTGGCGAGCAGGACGGACACGACAAATGCGAGAAGCGTAAAGAGCACCACCTTGGGGCGCGCTTTCCGCTCGGCCGGCTGCGCCCGGTCGAGCACCAGCACAGAAGGGGTCTGCCGTCGTTCCTCGACCTTGGCCTGCTCATAGAGCGGGGTGATGAACTGCAGGATCTTGTACTGGATTTCCACATCCCGGAAGCGACGCACGTACTCCCCCCCAAGCTCCGGAACCTGCGCGAAGGGGACGAAGATCTTCATTTTTCCCGCCGAGATGCCCGCACCACCCCCCATCTCGTCCAGCTTGCGTCGGAGCTCTTCCGTCTCGATCTGCGCGGCAAGCACCGCGGGATTGTCCGCCGACTGCGTGCGCCGCAGGATCCCAACGGCGACCTCCTTCAGCGCAAGCTGTCCGGCGATTTCGGCGCCGGCCTTGATGGACGCTTCGGTCTGCTCGGGCATCGCGATGATGCCGTACCGTTGCTGAAACGCCTTGAGCGAATCCTCAGCCTGAGCAAGGTCCTTCATGTTCTTCTGATACCGCTCTTCGATGAACTTGCGATTCCCGCGGGCGTTCTGGACCTGCAGCTCGGTATTGGTCTTATTCAGCATGTCCACGAAGAAATTCGCCATGTCGGCGGCCCGCTGCGGATCCTTGTCCACCGCGGAGATCATCAGGTTTCCCTCGTCCTCCACGGCGAACTCCACGTTCGAGAGGAGTTCTTTCGTGGTCTTGTCCATCTTGTACCGTGAGTCGGCATAGTCGTACAGGTTGACGAGATCGAATCGCTCGATGACAGCCGACAGGACCGTGGAGCTCTTGAGGATGGCGAGATAGCGGTCTGTCTCCTCGTTGCCGGCGAGGGACGAGAGCGCCTTGCCGGGAGAGAAGCTGCGCGCAAGGGATGACAAGCCTTCGAGCCCGAGCATGTCGGTCTTCTCGGCAGGAAAGACCGACGCCGTCGACTTGTACCACTTCGGAACGAGCAGCAGCACGATCATGGTGCCGAGCGTGCAGAGCAGAACGAACCGCACCATGAACACGCGGTATTTCGCCAGGAGTGCGATGAAATCAAGGACACGATCACCGAACGTCGTCTCGGGGTTGTTGTGTGCCATGGCCGAATGCACTCTAGAGTGTGTTGACGACAAGTATGATGGAGGCCAGCGCGGCGAGCACCGTCGCGAGCTGGGCGACCGTCGTAAGGACTGTTCCGAACGGCGTCGGGTATTCCTTGGGGACCCAGAGGAAGTCCCCATCCTCGATGGCGGTCTCAGAGGGGTCCAGCCAGGTTCTGGTGTTGCCTTTGATGACCTTCACGTCCCCGGTCCGCGCCTCGCCGGTGAACCCGCCGGCCCGGCTGATGTAGTAGTCTGCGTTCTGACCGGCGGCGTACGGGACATGGCCCGGGGTGATGACCTGGCCGAACACGTAGACCGTGCGGCTGTACTCGGGGACGATCACGCGGTCAAAATTCCGGAGCGTGATGTCTTCGGTGGAGTCTCCCTTCGCGAAGAGCGCGTCGAAGTCGACCGAGACAAGCTCCCCTTTCAGCCTGAGCGCGGTCTCGGTGAGGTAATACGACGAGTCCTGGAACTGGAGGCTGGTGCGGACGCTCAGCAACCTCTCCTGCTCCAGCTCTTCCGGCCCTTCCAATGTTTTGGGGCGAACGCGGAGCACCGTGGCCGCCTTCAGGTTTGCCTGCGCCGTGAAGCCGCCGGCAAGCTGGATGATCTGGGTGAGATGCGTCTCGGCCTTGGTGATCGGATACGTCCCCGGGCGCAGGACCTCGCCCTCGATGCGGACCGCGTTTCCTTCCCGGTCGTCACGGTTCACCGGCACGACCAGCCGGTCCCCCGGCTGCAGCGCGATATCGGGCGCGCGCCCGTCCATGATGGCGTGGACATCCACCAGCATCGAATCCATGCGGGTCCCGTCAGCCGAGAGCCGCATCAGCATGCTGTGCTCGGCAACCGATTCCGAGCGCAATCCCATCGCGAGGCGGACGAGATGCGACAGGCTGTCGCCCTGCACGAACTCCACAGCGACATCCCGCACGACGCCGCCATAAATGCCGATCCGGTTTTCCCACGGACGCCTGTTGGGCACGAAGACGTGGTCGCCTTCGCGCAGATACGGATTCAGGTCGGAGCGGCCCGTGATAGCATAGCGCACCAGATCCACGCGCTCCACCTCCCCCGTCCGACGCTGGACGGTGATGTAGCGCATCGAGAGGTTCTGGCGGAGCGATTGCTGGTCGGTGTCGTAGAACTTCTTGTTCGAGAGCTGCGTCGAGGGGAGCGAGTTCGCCTCTTCGATCAGCCTGTCCACGCGCTGCACCGCGTGCATCTCGTGCATGCCCTCGCGCATGACTGCACCGGTGATATGGACCGTCACCTTGCGGGGAGCGACGAGCGAGAGGGAGACCGTCGAGCTCGGAAACTTGCGCGTCACCTGCTGTTCGACGAGCGTCCGGGCCTTCGCCAGCGTCGACCCCTTGAGATCGACCGCGCCGACCGCGGGTATCAGAAGCAGACCCTCGGGGGTGATGGTCAGCCGGTGCTCGACGGGCGCGCTCGACCAGATGTTGAGGGCCACCTGATCGCCCGGTCCCACATAGTATGCCTCCGCGTCCACAGGGCTGTCCATGGAGACGCTCGCGGGCTCGGACAGCGTCCTGGTCCCGCCCTGCGTGCTCGCGCGTAGCGACATCAGGTCAGGAATCTTGAGGTCTGTCCCATCAAGTTGCGCCGCCACGGGCTGCCACGCGACGCACACGAGCAGCAGGGCTGCGAGCCACCGCCACGAGGTCGGACAACAACGATCATGCATCATGATAGTTCCGTTGGTAGTACTCCTGATATTCTCCCGTCATCACGCGCGTCCACCACTCCTTGTGGTCGAGATACCATTGCACCGTTTCGCGGATCCCTTCCTCGAAGCTCACGGAGGGCGACCAGCCGAACTCGCCCTTCATCCTGGAGGCGTCAATCGCGTACCGGCGGTCGTGGCCAGGACGATCCTTGACATATTTGATCAGCGAGCGAGGCTTCTTCAGAATGTCCAGGATCAGCGTCACGATGTCGATATTCGTCCACTCGTTGTTCCCGCCGATGTTGTACACCTCGCCGGGAACGCCGCTCCGCAGGACGGTCTCCAGGGCGCCGCAATGATCGCGCACGTGGAGCCAGTCGCGGATGTTCAAACCGTCACCGTACACGGGGAGCTGAATGTCCCGCAGGGCGTTGCAGATCATCAACGGGATCAGCTTCTCCGGAAACTGATACGGCCCGTAGTTGTTCGAGCATCGCGTGACGATCACCGGGAGCCCGTGCGTGTGCTGCCACGCAAGGGCGAGCAGATCGGAAGACGCCTTGCTCGAGGCGTACGGGCTGTTAGGGTGGAGGGGCGACGTCTCGGTGAACTTTCCGGTCGTCCCGAGAGAGCCGTACACTTCATCGGTCGACACATGGAGAAAGCGGTTCACGCCGTGGACCCTGCACGCCTCCAGCAGACGGTACGTGCCGACGACATTCGTCTGGATGAATTGCTCGGCCCCCAGGATGCTCCGGTCCACATGAGATTCGGCGGCGAAATGGACGACCGTGTCGATCGTATGCCGTTCGAGCACGGCTCCGACAGCCTGGCTGTCACAGATATCGCCACGTACGAACTGGTATCCCTCGTGGTCCCGGTGATCGGCCAGATTTTCCAGGTTTCCTGCGTACGTCAGCTTGTCGAAATTGACAATGTGCATCCCGTCCGCCCCCTCCAGCAGGTGCCGAACGAAGTTGCTGCCGATGAAACCGGCCCCGCCGGTGACAAGGATATGCTTCATAAGCGTGGGTGAATGGCCTGCATCTGGTGAGACGTACATCTGGTTCCAGAGAGCCCGGACGGAGCACGGACACCAACTGGAAGCGACTAACCGGTATCAACGGGGAGGCAGCGTTCCTTCCAAGAGAGGCGAGACACAGCCGGAACCGACTAAAACGTAATAACTTAGCAAGATCCGTCTGAAAAGTCAACATCCAGAACGTCCCCTCCTGCCGGCCTCAGGCGTCCAGAATCCCGAAAAAAGGTCGGTTCCGGAGTCAATCCGTGGCCTGCCGGACGAGCTCGATCTCCCTCCAGCCGACCCAGGACGGACTCTTGACGGTCACGACCTTGACCCCCTCGATGACCGCTGATCCTTTGAATCTATACTCGAGCCGGTCGTAGTCTTTCGTATCGCCCTCGAAAGTTTGCACTTTCTCGAAGCTTCCGCCCTGCCGCTTCACCCAGAGCTCGTGCGTGGTCGGCCCGGCAGGCGACTGTCCTACGACCAGCCGAATCGCGAATACCTTCGAAGGAGGCTGGACTCCGACTTCGATCCACTGGGGCGGAAACGCCCCCGCACTCCACTGAGACATTGTCCCGTCGATCGCCTGTTCCGCGGGCATATCCTTGTAGACCGCCGAGGCTTTGACGTTCAGCGACGGCACGCCGGCCCCGGCACGGAATTCATCCGTTACCCTGGTCCGGGTTGCCGGGGCCAACGCCTTGCCGAGCAGCCGGCCGCTGTCTGCCGCGGCCCAGGATTCCTTGATGATGTCCATGTCCCACGCCCATAGCAACCAGCCATCCACCCCGTAGTCGACGGAAGACTTCTGCAACGCGACCATCGCACGCGCCGCGGCCTCAACCGTGGTGTACATCGTGACGAGTCCGCCGAACTCGCCCATGATGATCGCCTTCCTGGTCGCCTTTGAGAAGCCGAAGTTCTCGGCGAACTCCTTCATGCCGAGTCCGTTCGCCTCGGGATAAATATGAACGTCCACGAAGTCAAGATCAGACTTCTCGATGACGGGCCTGGTGACAGAAAACCGTGTGTCGCCGACACGCATCTTGTGAGGCGCCTGAGGAGGGATGAGGCCGACACCTACGAGTGCGGTTGGATCCTCTTCACGGATCGCTTTCCGCATCTCGTCCACCCAGTGCACAAGTCCCTCGTCGAGCATCTGCTGTTTCTGCTTTGGATCTGCCAGGGAATAGGTTTTGCCGTTGGCGGTCTTGAGCGATCCCCTCGTCAGGCTCAGCGGCGGAATTTCCAGCTCGAACGCCAGCTCATTGCGGACCGCGTATCCGAAGAGCGCGTCAAACGGCGCTTTCGACTTCTTCAGCCCGCGAATGAACGAGATGAAGAAATCGCGGTTCGCCTTCACGCCTTCCTCTGAAAGGATGTGCGCGGCCGTGCACTGGAAATCAGGGCACCAGACCGAGCGATCCCCCCGCCCGGTCTCCACGATCGGGAGCCAGTCGATGGTCGGCAACACGAGGATGTTGTTCTCCCTGGCAATGCGCAGGAAATCGACGAAGTTGCCGATGTAGTCCTTGTCGAGCGGCTTGCCGGGTTCGCCTAGGCCGCCGACCGTATTGTAGTTGAGGAAAACCCGGACAGTGTTGTAGCCGTCTGCGGCCATCGCCTGCAAGGCCTTCCTGGCCCTCGCCCTGTCGTACAACCCGCGGTTGAATGTGGAATGATACGGGATGGTAGTGCCGTCCGAGTGCTTCTTGAGCTTCGCCAGCCGGGCGTAATTGTTCCCGCGCGGCACGAACTCGTTCCCCGTCTTCGCGTCGAAGAACTTCGACACCCCTTTGACATCGCGCATTTGGAGCCGATGCCTGGGAGTGGTCTGTGCGAAGCCCTGCAGTGCCTGGCCGGCGCACACCAGCGCCAACACTGCCAGAAGACAGGCGGTCTTCTTCATCGGTTCCTCCCTCAATTGGGTGGGTTGAGCGGTTCCATTCGGCACGACAGTCAGTTCACGCACCGACCTTCGATGCGACGATGATGTCCTGATAGCTTACGGCCGATGGGCGTCCTGACCATGACCCGTACCGGACAGGCTCCTGGATTTTCAGCCCCACGCGCGCGAGGAGGGCCATGCACGACGCCTCATCATGCGCGATGGCATTTTCAGGGAGCTGCCTGTCCGACGTCCAGAGCCCGTCCAGCTCGTGGACAAAGGTGAGACGGCTGGCTCCCTCCTCCATACGCCTGCGCGATTCGTCGTTCAGCAGGAAGAAGGTGAGGAGGCACGTCCCGCCCTGACGCAGGACTCGCGCAGTCTGCGCGAGGTAGTTCTCCGCATCCGCCTTCACCAGGTGGGTAAATACTGAAGTGGCAAACGCGAAGTCGAAGGAGGCGTCGTCGAACGGGAACCGGAACTCGGACGCAAGGTGCTTCCCGCCGGGATTATACCCCTTGTTGTAGATATCGGCGACCTGAAATTGGAACCGGGGGTACCGGGGCGTAATGTTCCCGCTGCACCATGTGATGCCCGAAGGGACGATATCAAATCCGCGGTATTCGCCTTTCGACGAGAGATACGACGCGAGTGGAACAGCCATGCGCCCGACGCCGCACCCGATATCCAGTACGCGGTGGTCGGGCTTCAGGCCTCCCAGCGTGATGAAGTGCGCCTTGAATTCCTCCCCGGTCTTCCGGAAGTCCCCGTCGCCCACGAACATGAGTGACGGAGGCGGAATCAGGTCGTTCTTGTGTCGCAGTGCATGGAGCGCATCCACCGGGGCATAGTACATTTTCTTCAGCGCGTGCCGGGCAGAGCGAAGCGCCGGGCGCATCTCATCGGGCACGCGCGACCGCAACCAGCGCGACAACTCTTCTGTCATGGGCGGGTTCCGTTGTGTGAAATCCTGAGAGCCGGAAGCGCGGCCGCTGCATTCGGGCGCGATCCATGCACAGCGGCCCTACATCCTCTCCGGCGCCGAGACGCCGAGCACGGAAAGGCCGTTGCGAATCACGATCTGTACGCTTTTCACCAGGGCAAGGCGCGCCGCGCTCATGCGGGCGTCGTCGCCCACCACCCGGTGCACGCCGTAGAACGAGTGGAAGGTCCCCGCCAGGGCCTGCAGGTACTCCGCCAGCCGGTGCGGCTCATGCGTCATCGCGCACGACTCGAGGACTTCCGGGAAGCCGAGCACGGCCTTCACCAGTGCCATCTCCTCTGCGGCAGTGAGCAACGCGAGGTCAGCCTCGGCCGCCAGGTCCTTCACCCCCAGCTCGTCGGCGTACCGGAGGATGCTGCTGATCCGGGCGTGCGCGTACTGCAGGTAGTACACCGGGTTCTCGTCCGACTGCTTCTTCGCGAGGTCCAGGTCGAAATTCATGTGGCTGGTGATCGTCCGCATGTTGAAGAAGTACCGGACCGCGTCGGACCCGACTTCGTCGATCAGCTCGTCGAGCGTGATGAAGTTCGCCTTCCGCGTCGACATCTTCACCACTTCGCCGCCCTGCACGATCGTCACGAACTGGTGGATCAACACCTTCACACGCGACGAGTCGAGGCCGAGGGCCTTCAGCCCCGCAAGCACGTCCGGATAGGACGCGATGTGGTCCGCCCCGAAGATGTCTATCATGAGGTCGAACCCGCGGGCGAACTTCTCGCGATGATACGCGATGTCGGGCAAACGGTACGTCGGCTCGCCCGTGCTCTTCACGATGACCTTGTCCTTCTCCAGCCCGAGCGCGGACGTTTTGAACCAGAGGGCTCCCTCCTGCTCGTACACGAGGTCGCGCGCACGGAACGCGGCGATCACGTCGTCGATCTTCCCGTCGGTGTAGAGCGAGTGCTCGTTGAAGTAGTGGTCGAACCGGACGCCGAGACGCTCGAGCGTCTTCCTGATATCCGCGAAGATCTCCTTTTCGGCCTGCGCCTTGAACCGCCCTTCGGCCGGCTCGGCGCGCAACGCATCCCCCGCCTCGTCGACCAGGTGGCGGGCGATGTCCCTGATGTACTCTCCCTGGTAGTAATCCTCGGGGAACTCGAGTGTCTCGCCGAGCAGCTCCAGATATCGCAGCCGGACCGAATCGCCGAGGATCCGCATCTGCCGGCCGGCGTTGTTGAAGTAGTATTCGCGCTCGACGCCGTGGCCGGTCCACTCGAGCAGACGCGCGACGGTATCGCCGAACACCGCCCCTCGGCCGTGCCCGACGGTCAGCGGCCCGGTCGGGTTCGCGCTCACGAACTCCACCTGCACGCGCCGGGCGTTCCCCGCCGCGGATCGGCCGTACCGGTCGCCCGCACGGATGAGGTCGCGAAGCTGATCCCTGAAGTACCCTTCTGTCAGCGTGAAGTTGATGAACCCCGCGCCGGCGATCTCGACCTTCGCGACGCGCGCCGGATCGAGTCCGAGCTTCCCGACAATCTGCGCGGCAAGTTCTCTCGGATTCCGGCGAAGCGACTTCGCGAGGACCATCGCCACTGTCGTCGTCAGATCGCCGTGTCCCTCCTGACGCGGACGCTCGAAAGGAATCGTCGCGGGGGGCTCGATGCCGAGCGAACGAAGCGCAGACTCGACCGCGGACTGTAAATCGGACCTCACGGCTTTCTCCGGGATCGGGGAGACGTCGACTTCTTCCCCGGGGATCGAGCGCCAGCCTTCTTGGGGGCGGTCTTTACGCGCTTCTTCTTCCCCCCCTTCCCTGCCTTGCCCGCCTTCCCGGCCTTCACACCCTTCCTCACCGCCGTCTTCCCCTTCTGCACCCTGATCCTCCCTATGGCCTTCGGAGCTTCCAACATCTCCGGTTCCTGCTTCGCCCGGGCTTCCAGATCCGGCTCGGGATGTTCATCCGAGACCGCAGTGATCGTCGCATCGCCCCAGAGCTTCTCCAGGCTGTAGAACGCCCGCGCTTCCTTGTGGAAGATATGCAGGACCACATCGACGTAGTCCAGCAACACCCAGTTCGGGCTCCCTGCCTCTTTATGCCAGGGCACCTCGCCCCCCTCCTCCATCCCCTCTTCCACCGCGTCGGCGACCGCCTTGATCTGCGGCTCCGAGTCCGCCGAGCAGACGACAAAGAAATCGGCCATCGTCGTGAGTCCGCGAAGATCGAGGACGGCGACATTGTAGGCCTTCCTGGTGAGGGTCAGCCGCGCGATGGCCGCGGCCCGGGCAGAAGCTCTCACTGCGTGCCTCCCTGTTGTGACGGTTTCAGCGATGAGTAGTCGCGGCCGACCACGACCGAGACATCGACGTAGTAGTCGTCGTTGATCTGCTGCACGATATTCTTCTTGCTGATGCCGAGCGCATAGGCGACACGGCGGGCGTACTCCAGGTCACCCCGCCGGTCAATCACCAGCGACTCCTGGACATCGAACGTTTTGTAGTTCCGGATCTCCACGACGTCGAACCCGCGCGCCCGGAGGTACGACGTGGCGGCGCTCGCGGCGCCGCCGATGCCGCACCCGTTCAGCACGTCCACCTGGATGACGGCCGAGCCGGGCTCGCCCGCCCGCGACGCGTCCACCGGCGGCTTGAACACGTGCCGGATGAGGAGCGAGATCAGGAGATACCCGACGAGCAGGGCGAGAGCGACGGTCGCGACGTTGACCAGAATTCCCCGGACATCCCGGGAACCGGAGGAGCTGCGGGAAGAGGATCGGCTCATGCGTGTGATGGGACGGAATGAAAACACCGGAGACCCTTGCCTCCATCGTGGAGGCCGATCACCGGTGCGGAAGACAGCGAAGCGTGGCCGGCGCGGGGGCCGGAAGCAATGATCGAGCTCAGTGCCAGGAGTCTCTCATGAATGGGTCGTTGAAGGCGCCGGAATAGCCGTAGAAAGGATTGCCGAACGCCCCGAAATAGCCGGGGTACGGGGCCCGACGGTACTGCAGCGTGATGAGCGTGTTCTCCCACGGCCGGTAGTTGATTTGAGCGTTGCTGAGATAGATCCCGGAAAGGGCATTGTAGCCCTCCCCGTATTTCGAAAGCGTGTTGTAGGGCGAATAGCTGATGCTGATGTCGGCGCGGGCGTCGAAGTTCTCGGCGAACTGGTATCGCATGCTGTTCGTGTACGTGCCGAGAGACATCCCTTCGCCCCCGAACGTCGAGTAGCCAAAACTGACCGAATGGCGCATCTGGAACCTCGACGCATCGAACCACCCGAACAGAACCGAGGGAAGCGTGTTGTCCTCGACCATCGCTTCGGCCACCCTGGTTTCGTACTGGACCTGCGATCGGAACTGCCCGGAGGCAGGCATCGCTGCCAGGAGAATCCCCGCCGCCACAATCAGGATGCGTTGTTTCATGGACATAACCCCCCGCTCTTGAGCAAAAGTACCGAAAGCAGAGCCCATTGTCAAACCCGCGAGACCCCCGGACGCTCCGTCCGGCCCCTCCCCTCGAAAACCATGCGAACCTCCTCAAGCTGGGCCGGCGTGTTCACGCCCTGGATCTCCCGGACATCATCAGCAATAACAGCCCGGACGGGCAATTTGTTCGCCCAGAGGTAGGCAAAGACGTCCGTCAGGTAGTACTCCTTCTGGGCATTGTTGGGCGTAATCTGGTGCAGCCCTGCGAACAGGGCGTCGATATCGAACACGTAGATCCCGGAATTGATCTCCCGGATCGCCCTCTGCTCCGGCGTGGCGTCCTTCTGCTCCACGATCCCGGTCACCGCACCTTCCCCGTTCCGGAGGATCCTCCCGTACCCCGTCGGATCGTCCATGACCGCGGTCAGCAGGGTTGCCGACGCGCCCGTGCGCCTGTGCTCTGCCATCAGCGATTGCACCGTCTCGCCGGTCAGGAGCGGCACGTCTCCCGACAGCACGACGACGTCGCCCCGGGCGCCGGTGAGCGCACCCTCCGCCTGAAGCACCGCGTGCCCGGTCCCGAGCTGCGGCTCCTGCACGACGCAATCCACCGGCTTCCCGGTCGACCGGAGATGGCTGATCACCGACTCCTTCTGCCATCCGGTCACGGCCACGATGCGTGAGGCTCCGATCGTCACAGCGAGGTCGATCACGTGCTCGACCATCGGCTTCCCGGCCACGGTATACATGACCTTCGCCATGTCCGGGTTGTTCATTCTCGTCCCCTTACCGGCCGCCATGATGACCACGGCAAGGTCGCGCGACTCGTTCACTCAGGCCCTCACAGGGATGTTGTCGATAAGGCGGGTCGTTCCGAACCGTGCGGCAAGGGAGATGAGGACGTCCTTCCCCCGCGCAATCTGTTCGACCTCCTCGAGCGTCCCGGCATCAGCCACGGACAGGTAATCGATGGTCGCGGAAGAACGGCCGGCGATCACCGCCCGCATCTCCTCCACCAGCGTATCCCGGCGGTATTCCCCCTGCTGGATGCGGTCGCGCGCGAGCGACAGCGCCTGATACAACACCGGCGCCTCCTTCCGCTGCGCCTCGGTGAGGTAGACGTTGCGCGAGCTCATCGCGAGCCCGTCCGGCTCGCGGACGGTCGAACCGACGACGATGTCGACATGGAAGCCGAGGTCGGCGGTCATTCGCCTGATGACGGCAAGCTGCTGCGCATCCTTCTGGCCGAAGACCGCGACATGGGGCTTGATGGCATGGAAGAGTTTCGCGACGATCGTCGTCACTCCGCGGAAATGTCCGGGCCTCACCGCCCCCTCAAGCACCGCGGTCAGCTGCTCCACCTGCACGGAGGTCTGGAATCCCGCAGGGTACATTTCGCTCACCGACGGAGCGAACACGTACTCCGCCCCCGCATCCGCCGCGGCCATGATATCCTTCGGGAGCGGCCTGGGGTAGCGCTCGAAATCCTCTCCCGGTCCGAACTGAAGCGGGTTGACGAAGATCGTCGTCACCACCACGTCAGCGTGCTTCCGCGCAAGGCGGATGAGCGACAGATGCCCGGCGTGCAGCGCGCCCATCGTCGGGACGACCGCAATGCGCTTCCCCTCCCGGCGCAACGTGTCGGCCGTGAGGTGCATGCGCGAAACCGTCTCTACTGTAATCGCCATACCGGAAGAGAATGTGCTCCCCGAACGCGGATGGTCATGCGAAGTGCGACAGAAGCGTGGAGACGGTCTGCCGCATGTCTTTGCGGTGGATGACGAGGTCCAGGAACCCGTGCTCGAGGAGGAACTCCGAGCGCTGGAACCCGGGCGGAAGGTCCTTGCCGATCGTCTGCTTGATCACGCGGGGTCCCGCGAATCCGATGAGGGCTCCCGGCTCGCCGATGTTCACGTCGCCCAGCATGGCGTAGCTTGCGGTGGTGCCGCCCGTCGTGGGGTCGGTCATAATGGAGATGTACGGCACGCGCACGTCGGAGAGCCTCGCGAGCTTCGCGCTGGTCTTGGCAAGCTGCATGAGGGAAAGCGCGCCCTCCATCATTCGCGCTCCTCCGCTGGAGGAGACGATGATGAGCGGGGCCTTGGACTTGATCGAGCGGTCCACAGCCCTCGAGATCTTCTCGCCGACGACCGAGCCCATGCTCCCGCCGATAAACGTGAAGTCCATGGCGGCGACGACGACCGGACGCTTTTCCATCGTCCCGGTCCCCCAGCGGATGGCGTCATGGAGGCGGGTTTTCTTGATCGCCTCGGCGGTCCGGTCCTTGTATTTCTTGCTGTCGACAAACTTCAGCGGATCGCCGGAGCGCATCTTCGCGTCCGACTCCTTGAACGACCCGGGATCCAGGAGGATCGCGATGTACTCTTCGCTGCCGATGCGGAAGTGCGCGCTGCATTTCGGGCAGGTGTAGAAATTCTTCTGCAGCTCCGTCATGTGGATGATCTCCCCGCACTGCTCGCACTTCGTCCAGAGCCCGTCGGGGATTTCCCGCTTCTGCGTTTCCGCAGCGATATTCTCTTTTGAGCGCTTGAACCAGGACATGTGGACGTCTCGGTTGTTCGGGACGAATGGTCGGCCGCTACCGGGTGTTGACCCCGATCCGGCCGGCGGAGTTAAGGAAGAACTCCTTGATGTACCTCGGTTCGAGCAGGGCCGGATCCTCCGTTTTCCCTGCCAACGCGCGTTCTTCCCCCAGCCGCGCGACATCCGCGGCGCTGCACAGTGCCGCGCCGGCGTCTGCCTCGTCACAGCGGGCCGGTCCCCCGGCAGCGCGCGCCATCACCTTTGCGCGCCCGTCTCCGGTCACGAGAACCCTCCGCCCGCCCAGCTCTTCGACAAGCCGGCCGACGGCGAGATCCCGCGGTTCCCACAGAGGCCTGAGCTCCTCTCCGGAGGCCTCGAACAGCTGACAGTAGACTTCATCGCGCCGCGCATCGATCGCGGCGAGGACGAGGCCGTCAGTCTTCCTGGCTCTCGCCGTGCGCGATGCGAGCGCTTCGAGCGTCGGGACCGCCACAAGCGGAACGCCCGTGGCGAGCACCAGCCCCTTGGCGATGCTCAGTCCAATGCGCAGCCCGGTAAACGACCCCGGCCCGATCGAGACCGCAATCGCATGCAGAGACGCCGTGGTCCGCCCCGATGCCCGGAGCGCCGAATCGATGAAGGGCAGCAGGCGCTCGGCATGGACCCGCCCCTCGTTGATCTCCTCCAGCGCCAGCAACACCCCGTCCTCCAGGACGGCCGCGCCGCACACCGAGGTCGCCGTTTCGATGCCCAGCACGGTCATCGCCGCGGCATCTCCGGCAGATCGAAAATCCTCTCGTTCTCCCCCGCCCCGTGTTGGGCCCGGACGATGAGGGCGTTCGGAGGCAGCACCCCCGGCACCCTGTCGGCCCACTCGATGAAGCAGATGGATCGAGCGTTAAAATACTCTTCCAGACCGAGTTCTGCAACCTCGGCGAGCGTGTTGATCCTGTAGAGGTCGGCGTGCACGAGGCTGCCAAAATGCGCGGAATAGACGTTTATGAGCGCAAAGGTCGGGCTCGACACCGGCCCGCGGATTCCGAGACCCTCGCACACCCCCAGCACGAACTGTGTTTTTCCCGTCCCGAGCGTCCCTTCCAGGGCGATCACATCCCCGGGAGCAAGCGACGACGCGAATGTCCGCCCGAGTGCCAGGGTCTCCTCCGGAGACCGCGTCACGACTCGTTTCATCCGCGCGGCTGCAGCTTCACGATCGGCAGAATCATCTCTTCCATGGAAGCCCCGCCGTGCTGGAAACTGTCCCTGTACTGGTTCAGATACCGGTGGTAATCGGTCGGATAGACGAAGTAGTAGTCTTCCTTCGCGATGATATAGTTCACCGCGATGCCGCGCCTGGGCAGCTTGAATTCGAGCGGATCCTTGACGTAGATCGCAGCCTTCTCCTCCGACTTCAGGTTCCGGCCGTACTTGTAGCGCAGGTTCGTGGACGCCTCGCGGTCGCCCAGCACCTTCGAGCCCCGCAGGCTCCTGATGCTCCCGTGATCGGTGGTGAGCAGCACGGTGACGTTTTTGTTCCGGGACAGCGTCTTCAGCATCCCGAACAGTGACGAGTGCTGGAACCAGGAGCGGGTCAGCGAGCGGTACGCGGATTCATCCGGGGCGATCTCCTTCAGCAGCGATGAGTCGGACCGGCCGTGCGCGAGCATGTCGACGAAGTTCACCACGATGGCCGTGAGGCGGGACTGCGCGTACGAGTTGATGCTGTTCTCGATGGAGCGTCCGAACTCCGCGTCCAGGATCTTGACGTACTTCAGCTCCGGCTTCAGGACGATCTTCCGGCGCTCCAGGAGCTTCTCCAGGAACTGCTTTTCGTACCTGTTCCGGCTGCTCTCGTCGTCCTCACTCTTCTCCCAGAGCTCGGGGAACCGCACCTCGATCTCGCTGGGGAACGCCCCGCTGAAGATGGCATTCCGGGAGTACGGCGTGGCCGTCGGGAGGATGCTATAATAGTACTCTTTCGTGATCGCGAAGTACTCCTGCAAAAGCTCCTCCATCACGAGCCACTGGTCCAGGCGGAGGCAGTCGATGACGAAGAGCATGATCGACTTCCCCGTCTGCAGCTCGGGGACGACGTACCGGTCCACGATCTCGTGCGAGAGAACCGGCCGGTCCTTCGACTGCTCGACCCAGTCGCGGTAGTTGCGCTCGATGAACTTCCCGAAGGCCAGGTTGGATTCCCTGATCTGGTCGCCGAGCATCTGCGTGAGGCCGAGCCCGGGGTGGCCATCCAGCTCCATCGCCCATCCGGCGAGGCGGGCATAGATGTCGACCCAGTCGCGGTAGCCCGGGTCGCTCATCAGCGCGAGCGAGATCTGGCTGAACTCCTGCGTGTAGTCTTTCGAGATGGCCGCGCGGGCGATCTTCTTCCCCTCCAGGAACTTCTTGCAGGCAAGCAGAATCTGGCTGGGGTTCACGGGCTTGATCAGGTAGTCGCTGATCTTGACCCCGATCGCCTCTTCCATCAGGGTCTCTTCCTCGTTCTTCGTGACCATGACCACCGGCAGCGTCGGGTGCAGCTCCTTGATCTCCGCCAGCGTGCGGAGGCCGCCCATGCCCGGCATCATTTCGTCCAGAAAGACCAGGTCGAACGACGTCGACCGGACGAGCGCAACCGCGTCCTCGCCGTTCGTCGTGGTCGCCACCTCGTACCCCCTCTCCCTCAGGAACTGGATATGGGCCCGCAGCAGCTCGATCTCATCGTCAACCCAGAGGATATGTCCCTTGTTTTCATCCATAGTAGTGTACGGTACCTATTTCAGCGTCGATATTCAACGAATCCCGCCGCAGGACCGGCGGGACTACTGGATCGAAATCCGCAGGTCGAGGCCCGCTTCGTTGGTTGTGCTTCCGGGAATGCGCGATCCCTGCGCGTCCGGAGCGATTTTCGTGAAGCGGTAATAGATGGCGGCGGTGACGCGGGCGCTGAGGACGTACCGGATGCGGGGCTCCATCGTCGTACGCGTGGTCCCCTCGAGCGGCTCGCCCTTGATGCTGACATCCAGCTTCGACACGTCGTAGGTCTTCCGGGAGTTCTTGGCCACCGCGTACGAGAAGCTGACGTCGACGTCGTTGCTGAGCGAGATGCCGAAGAAGGGGATCTCGAAGCCGCGGCGGTTGAACGAGGCGGTCACCGAGATCTCCTCCGTCAGCGACTCGATGATATTGCGCGACGAGGTCGCCAGGTCGTACGACATCGTGGTGCTGTACTTGAGGTTCGCGCCCAGGTTTCCCTTGAGGAACTCCTTGAACGTGAAGTTGAGACCGATGAGCGGAGCGAATCCATAGTTCACGCGCTGCGCGTCGGTGCGCTCGCCCCCGCCCCCCGGCCTGTTCTGATACTGCCGGTTGTAGGTCGACGTGTACGCATGGTCGAGCGAGAGCCGGCTCACGAAGTTGGCGAAGAACGGGATTTTCTCGAGACCGTCCCAGCGGAAAGACCAGTTCACGCGCGGATAATACTGGCCGAAGATGTCCTTCAGCCACGGGATGGCTTCCAAGCCCTCCTCGAACGCCTGGTTCAGCTTTTCGTCGTCGGACTTCGTGTTGGCGGGATCGGCCTTCAGCTCGGCGTACCGCTTGCTCACCTGCTCGAGGCCGGTGTTGAACAGGCCGAAGATCAGGAAGTCGGGGAATGACAGGAACGACCGTTCGACCGAGCCGGCGGTCGTCTGGTTCTGGAGCACCGGAATCCCGTAGACCGAATCGGTCACGATGTTCTGGGTCCTGTTGTAGTTCCATCCCAGGGTCCAGTTGAGATCGAGCTTCGCGCCTTCCCAGAGGCCGCGGGAGGTCTTGAGCCCCAGCCGGTTCGTCTGCCGGTACGAGTTGATCAGGACCGCGCCCGGCGCCCTGGGGCCGGGGGTGACGTCCCAGTTGAAGAACGGCGGCGCAAACGTCAGGCGGAAATTGGTCGGTGTCCCGGACGGATCGCTGACGAGGCCGAGCTGGTACATGCGGGACGGCCCGTTCATGGGATCCGGGGCCGAGAACGGGAGCGTCCCCCAGTAGTTCTGGAAACCCGCCGAGCCGAGGATGCCGTTATTCTGCGAGTTGTTCGTCTGGTTGAACGTGATCGAGATGTTGTCGTAGTCCAGGAACGGAATCTTGATCAGGATGCGGGTCACGGTCCCGACGCCGCTGAGGAGACCGGAGAACGCTCCGCCGGAGGCGGGGGCCGTCGTGTCGGCCGGCGCAGCCTGATCGGCCGGTTTCTCGGTGCCGCCGCGGCGCCCGCGCGTCGACGTCTGCGACGCCGGAGCGGCGGATGATTCGCCCCAGAGCGGGTCGAACAGCTGCTTCAGCCGGAAGTTGAACGTGAAGTTCGTGGACGCGTTGAAGGCGGCGGACTTTCCGACATCGCCCTTGACGAGCGTGTTCTGCCACTGGTAGTCCGCCGTGTAGCCGAACGTCAGGTCCATGTACTTCTTGATCCCCAGGATGTTCGGGATGTTCGGCTTGAACGTGAAGACGTTGCGCTGCGAATACCGGATGTCCTGGCCGAAGTTGATGAGCTTGTCTCCGCCGAAGATATCGTTCATGATATCAGAGAACGGCCGCTGGCTTCCCGTGCTGTCCGTCTCGAGCCCCAGCAAGCTGGACTCGACGCCCAGCGTGTAGTCGTTCGCGATGTCGAGGATGAAGTTCTCGATGAACTTCCAGGAGTACGCGAAGCCGCGGGAGGCGTTGAAGTTCCGGGATGTGATCTCTTTTGCGCCGGACGCTCGCTGGAGCGACATGTCTTTGGAGCGGGTCGAGGCGATGTTCCAGGAGAACGCGCTGGGGAGGTAGTTCACCTTGAACCCCTTGTACTCGTCCAGAAGGATGATGCCATCGAAGATGGTTTTGAACGGGGCAATGTAGTACTCCGGCGGGAGCGTGATATTGTACCCGAGGCGGACGTTCCAGTTCCACGCCTCGCGATAGACGAGCGCCGGGGCGCGTTCGTTCGAACGCGTGTACGTGAAGCCGTACGTCAGCTTGTTGAACGTGTCGCGGATGACCCACCACTTCGACGGCAGGCTGATCCGGAAGGTCGGGGCCGCATACGTTTCGGACACCCGTCTCGACTGCGATTCGTAGATGATCCTCTCGGATTCCGACGTCGCCGACTCCGCTGTTCCTCCCTGTTCGACGATCTGCTGCTCCTTCCGGTCGGCCGCCTCCTGGACGAGCACGTCGGAGTTGGGGAGGTACCGCGGGTCAAGCGCGGATTCGGTGTGCGTGTACGAAATCGGGATGGATGTCCCCACCCAGTCGTCCGGCAGCAGCTTCTCCACCTGCACCGCCGCGCTCACGCCCCACGACTTCGACTCCTGCCGGCTTCCGAACCGCTGCTCGAGCGAGTGGAAATACGGATCGATGCGCGAGTAGTTGAACGAGACATTTCCAAAATCGGCCAGCTTCGCCTGGCCGTCGAACCGGTAGGCCCAGCCCGGTGTGTCGTCCACCCCGATGACGCGGAGCTCGTTGAACCAGACTTCGCCGCGGAGCGGCCTCCTGTCGTCCGCGCGTGTTTCGGGGTTTTCCACGCCGATGGCAAGGTAGACGATCTGCGTCAGCGATGGATTGCCGCGGACCCTGTAGGTGGATCCGGGCGGGCCACCCGGCACCGGCACGGGCGGCGTAATCGTGGTGGTGGAATCACGCCCCTGCTTCAGCGCGGTGACATCCGCGAACTGCACAACGACTTCGTTCAGGTCGTCCCAGCCCTGGCGGAGCGGCGCCCGGTATTCGTAGTAGTTCGCACTGTCCAGTCCGAACCGCAGGAGCACCGCCGCGTCGTAGTCGCTTTCGCTCCGGTAGTGAAACGTCGTATCTCCCCAGACGTACATCTTCAGCGTCTTGTAGTTGAAGAGGTCCAGGGCCTTATAGGTGAAGAACTTGGCGGCGATTCTGGATTCCCCGTCGGGGAGGTTGTTCACGACGAAGTCCAGCGACTGCTCGTTCAAGAGCACCTCCGTCTGGGCCTGGCTCCTGTCGTGCTCGCGGATAACGCCGGGCGGGCTCTGATACCGGGGGTAGTTCTCCTCGATGCTGACCACGGAGACCTGGAAGCTGGTGTCGCTCAGGTCCTGCGCAACCTTCTGCCACTGATTGCCGACAAGGTTGAAGTCGGCGATGCGGACGAATGTCGTGTCGGATACGTTCGCGAACGAGATGCGGATCGACTCGACGTTCTCCGCCGTGGGCGACCCGACCATGCGGACCGAGTCGGCAATGGGAATCCGGTACTGGTACCATCCCTTGTTGCCGCCGCCGACGATGTACTTGTTCATTCCGGGCGTGGTGTCCAGCGGGACTTCGTACTGCAGATACGAGTTCGCCAGATCCACGATGCCGTTGGAGTTGAGGTCCTCGGTGTCGGGGATTCTGCCCGACGGGCCGTTGGCGTTGTTCTGCGAGCCGTTGATCCGCAGGAACGTCTCGTACTGCGAGTTGTTGTCGAAGGCGTAGTTGTCGCCGCTCGGGTCGTCGACCATATCCGGATACGCTGCCGTCAGCGCGCCGAAGCGCGCCCGTTCCTCGTCGTCGGTGAGCCCGTCGAGCCCGACGTCCTCTCCCTCGTTCAGCACCTGGTTGGGGAATGAACTGAGGACGAGGTCCTCGGAGTCCAGCTTCCGGTTCGGGATAACGTCCTCGCTGACCACGCCGAGGTCGATAATCATCTTCGCGGTCCCGTCGGGCGGCGCCCGGTCGATCCGAAGCCAGATCTCGATGAAGCCGATGTTCTCCTTCGAGAGGTTCACGGCGGAGGATGAGAGCGGCTTCATGATGCCGCCCCAGTTTCGCTGCTGGGTCAGCGTCGAGGAGAGGTTCGTGCCATAGTTGAACTGCCCCCGCGTCGTGGGATAGTACCGGAGATCGAGGACGGTCATCTGCTGGTTGGAGGTTCCGACCTGCTTCTGGGGGAACACGTCGGTGATGAGCACGTCCGACGGAAGGACGTTGAACCACGTCAACTTCGCTTTCGACGTCATCTTCACGGTATCGGCCAGGCCGGGGAACCAGTACGCGTCGGCGAGCGGGCTCGAGGGAAACCAGCTCGTGTACGACACCCCGACGGGGATCGTCCGCCGGATGCCCTCGAAGTCGTCGATGTACGCGATGCCCTGTCCGCCGTCGCTCGGAATCGTGCTCTTCTTCGTGTTGGGATCCGGCGACATGTACGCCGCTTCGCCCGAGATCTTGACCGTGGACATCTCACGCGTCGACAGCATCGGCAGCGCGTCGAGCGCGCGGGTCAGGAGCGGAAGGTCGAACGAGGTCGATCCGTCCACCCCGAAGATCGTGTTGCTGTTGGGCTCTTCGCCGATGCGCACCTTGTCGCTCAGCGTTTGCTGGTTCAGGTTCATGAGCGTGAACCCGAGCAGCGTCTTCTGTGAGAGCGCGATGTCGCCTCGCGCGCCGAGCAGCGTCTTCGACGCGAGCTGGAAGAGGTCGTTTTGCTCGTACTTGATCTGCAGGTTCGCCCCGGGAACGAGCGCGCGCTCGTTCTTGATCACGACCTCGCCGACGATGTAGTCCACCGTGAAGTCGCGGTTGAGCGTGAGTTGCTGCCCCTCGAGCAGGACCTGCACGCTCCCTTCCACGACGTTGAACCCGAGCGAGTACTTGGACGTCGCCTCGCCCGAGGCTTTCCCCGACACCACGTAGCGGTTGCGGAGGCTCTGTTGCGAGAAGGTCTGGGTGGTGTCGTACACCTCCGGGTAGAGGTACTGCGAGGTGTCGTCGACGACGGTCCCCTTCGCTGCGAACCACTCCTTGATGCCGGTGTCGAAGGGGCGGAGGCTCGGGAAGATGATTTCCGCACGGGATTGATTGACCGTGCGGCCGGGCCGGTAGTCAAACTGGCCGTCCCCGTTCGGCGCGGACGTCTTGTCGGCGTTGTACTGGTCCATCATCATGACGCGCAGGAGCGGGTCGCCAAGGATCGAGTTTTCGTCCTGCCCTCCCGGGATGCGCCTGAGGACGTCCAGCGAGAACCCGGATTCCTTCAGGTTCCGGCCGATGCCCGGGATCGGGTAGATGTTCTTCAGGAGCATCTTCCACGCCACCGCAAACCTCGGACCGGTCGAGAGAATGTTCCTCGGGCGCACGAGCTTCAGGATGATCGGGCGCGCGAGGGCCGCGGAATCCGTGCCGACGTCCCGCGTGAGCTCGCCGAACTGCGTCCCGTCAGCACGGCGGTACGAGATGCCGACGAACTGCTGGTCCCCGACATTGGTGTTCAGTGAGAGGACGCCGATGTACCCGTCTCCGGCAAGCTCATACTGCGAGCGGTCCAGCCTGATCACGGGACCGATTTCGATGCGCCCCGGGTCGGGATCGGCTTCGCGCAGATTCTCGTTATATCCATTTCCACGCGACGGCAGGTCGATGTAGCCGATGGCCAGGCGATCGTTCCCTTCCGTCACCGTCCCCTGGCGCAGGACCCAGACCTCTTCCTCCACGATCTGGACGTTGCCGTCGACGGTGGCCGGGTCGTTGCGGTAGTACGGCTCGTACTTCGAGATGTAGGACGTATCGACGAAGAAGTGGTTCGTGGCGTATTCGAAGGCGCGGAATTCGAAGGTCTGCTCTTTCGATCCGCCCGAGACCGCGACCTCCTTGATCTGACCTTTCTTCTGCGATGCGAGCGCGGTAAGCGTCAGCGGCCCGGCCTGGAATTGCGCTTTGACGCCGAACAGCGCCTGGCTGCTCCCGATGAATGCGGACGGGGTCTGCAGCGACACGTTTCCGGCCTCGACGAGCCGGACGATCTCGTCCTCGTACCCCGTGTACTTGATCTTCAGCTGGTTCTCGTATTCGAACGTCCGCTTGGTGTTCCAGTCGGCAAGGATGTTCAGCTTGTCGCCGATGGTGCCGCTGACGTTGACCTGAACGTCCTGGCTGAAGTCGGGTTCATTCCGGCTCTGGTCGAGACGGGAGATGGTGGTATAGTCCGATTTGGTGTTGCGGAATCCGGCTTTGATGTCCACCGCGCCGCTGATCTTCAGGTTGATCTCCGGCTTCCCGAAGATGCTGAAGATGGGGTTCGGCGGAATCGGGATCTGGATCTGCGTGATCGTGGAGATGAGCTCACCCAGATCGTCCCGCTTCAGGTTGGCCGGCGGCTTCTGCGCCTCCTCCGCCATGATGCGCCGGAACTCCTCGCGCCTGCGCTGGGCGACATACTCGTCGATCGTGACTTTCGTCGGGACCTTGACATCCACCCCGCCGACCGTCTCCCGGAACGTCACTTCATAGGTCGCGGTATCGATCGCAAATTCCCGCCTGACGAGGGATGACCGCGGCGACGCAAAAAGCGGGTGGGTGCGCCGCGGGAAGAGTGACACCTGCGGCCGGTCCTTCCGTTCGTACTTGAACTGACTCAGGCGCGCGGTCGAGTCGAGGTAGACGACGTAGGTCGTGTCGGTGACGAGGGACCTCCGTGCAGCCGCCCTGGCGGAATCCGAGAGAAGCGAGTCCTGGCCCGCGGGAAGCGTCCCTCCACTTCGTCCCAGCCCCAAAGCGGAACTGTCCTGGAGCGACGTCCGGGTGCTGTCAAGTGGAGAACGCCTGGTTGAATCCTGCTGGAAGGGGTTGCCGGGGAACTGCTGTTGCTGCGGTGTGCCAGGGAGCGGTTGTCCCGTTCCAGGTCCCTGCTGTTGCTGCGGACTGACCTGCGGTATCGGTCCAGGTGAAGGGTGCGGAAGAGGGCGACCAACGCCTGCGGAACCTGGAATCAGAAGGAGGGCAAACCCTGCGGCGATGCCAGCGAGGAAGTAGCCCGCGAGACGTACGCGGGCTCCTGAACACGCCGTGTGGAGCAGAGAGTACAATTCGATCTTCCTCAGTGAGACCGGCTACTTCCGCACTGCCCCGGTCAAATCACGCGTAAATCAATAGCGAAGAAAATCGATCCCGTACTCCTCTGTCTGTAATATTCGAAAAAAGTTAGGGAAAACGTGTACGAATTGCAAGCGGGTGCTGTTACCCCGGTCCGTTCCCACCGAGGGCCAAATGGCCTGAAGCGTTCCCAATTCGCCGTGTTCATGCGCCTCTTTCGAACGGGCCGGATGGAGAAGGGAGCGGGCCAGGGTACGAAACAGGCGGAACGGAGGCGAAATACGACTCCAGGGCGTCGACCAGCGGGGCGGCGCCAAACCGGAAGGCATCCACGGCCGGAAGGCCGGTCTCGTCCTCGATCTTTCTGGCGGCGTCCCGGCTCTCAGCGTCGGTGAGCCCGACCGAGTTCAACCCGATCCCGACCACCCGGGTCGGGCGAAAGATGCCGACGATTTCTTCGTGAAGACGCACCATCCGCCGCAGATCCGGGAGCGGAAACCCGTAGTCGTCGGTCGTTCGCGTCGGCTGGTGGTTCAGGATCATGGCGTCAGGCATCGTGCCGTGCATCAGCCCGAGCGTGACGCTTGAATAACCCTGGTGAGTGAGCGCGCCCTGCCCTTCCACCAGGATGATCTCCGCGCCGGTACGATCCGCGCGGTCGATCTCCCGCTCGATGCTCCCCGCGATGTAGTCGCCGATGACCGCATCGACGGATACGCCGTTTCCGGCGATCAGGATGCCCGTCTGCCCCGTCCCGATGAACTCGCACCGCCGTCCTCGCCTTCGCAGCTCTGTGTTCACGGCCAGCAGCGTCGTCATCTTCCCGATCTTGCAGTCGGTGCCGACCGTCAGCACTGTCCTTGCCCGCCGCATGCGCCAGCTCCCGCGAGACACGACTTTCGACTCCCGGGGAACCCTCCTCAGGTCCGTGATCGTCAGCCCCTTCGACGCGGCCAGCGCAGAGAACTCAGGGTCGTCGGCGAGCATCGTGTGCAGGCCGCTGAGGATGTGCAGACCTGCCCGCAGGGCCTCGATGATGAACCGCCGCCACGCCGCGGGAAGCTGTCCGCCCGCGGGGGCGATCCCGATCAGCATCGCATCCGGCGTAAAGCGGAGCCCCTCCTGCAGCGTGCCGACCACAGGGATGGGTCCCCCATAGCCGAGGACTTCCTGCGCAGTCTTCCCGGGCAACCGGCTGTCGATGATTGCGACGACCCGGTCTGTCATGAACGCGATAGCGCCGTTCGCCGTCTTCGAGCTCACCGGCCCGAACCGTCCCTCGGCGAGAATGATCATGCGATGCGATGACGACATAAGGAGAATGAGGATGGGTGGTGTTGAGATCGAATTGCGATTGCAGGATCGAACTGCGAATTCAATAGTACAGGACGCCCGCCTGAAACGCAAGACGGTAAGACAATGTCGCATTTTCTTTGTATGTTGACAGACGACTTGTACCACGACCATCGGTAGACCGGTATGACTGCCACCCGCCGTTGCCTGCTCACGGGCATTGTCGCCGCACTCACGCTCGCAGGATGCGCCCCCCTCAGGGAATCCCAGGAAGAGAAGATCGACTCGCTCAGGTCCGCGGTTCGCGCCCGGACGCTTCCGATGACGATCGGCCCCGGCGGAGGCGTTGACACGGTCCTTGTTGACGATGCGGCGAAGTCCGTCACGGTCGTCATGAACCCCTCGTTCGCCCAGGCGCCGTTCCGTACCGGGTCGGTCAGGCGCGTCTACAGCGTCGTGGATTCCGCCCTCGGCGAACCGTTCGATGGATACTCGTTCTCCATCAAGGCCCTCCAGGAGCCGATCGAGGAGCTGGTGCCGAACTACTTTCGCGCGGATACGGTGGCGCTCGATGTGCGGCGTCTTCCGAAAGCGGCAGGCGAGCGACCCGAACCGATCGTACGGAACGTGAGTACGCCGGTGTCCGCATCGCGCGGGCTCGCGGGCGACAACGTCGGCCTCTGGCACAGCCACGGCCTGTACTACAACAGGAACGAGGACCGCTGGATGTGGCAGCGTGCGCGCCTCTTCGAAAGCGTCGAGGACCTCGGGCCGATGATGTTCACCATCCCGTACATCGTTCCGATGCTGGAGAACGCGGGCGCCCGGGTCTTCCTCCCGAGGGAACGCGACACGCAGCGGAACGAAGTCATCGTCGACAACGATTCGTCGGCCACCGGACACAGCGAAAAGGGTTCGTGGAAGGCAGGCGCGGGTCCCGGATTCGGGATCGGCACGCCCCCGTATTCCGGACCTCACAACCCGTTCACGGCCGGAACGTACCGCGAGACGTCGTCAGACGCGGTTCCGAGCGCCTCTACCGCCTGGACTCCCGACATCCCGGAGACCGGGTCGTACGCCGTCTACGTCTCGTACGCGGCGGCGCCGGCAAACGTCTCCGACGCCCGGTACATCGTGTACCACGCCGGGGGCGCGACTGAGTTCCTCGTGAATCAGCGCATCGGCGGCGGGACCTGGATCTATCTCGGGTCGTTCAGATTCCGCGCGGGCACGCATCCGGACAGCGGCGGGGTCGTCTTGACGAACGAAAGCGAGCAGGCCGGACGCACGATTACCGCGGACGCGGTCCGGTTCGGCGGAGGGATGGGCGTCATCGCGCGCAACGGCGTCACGAGCGGCAGGCCCAAGTACGTCGAGGGTGCGCGTTACTACCTGCAGTTCGCCGGCGTCCCTGACACGCTTGTCTACAACCTCAACGCGGACCAGCACGACTACAAGGACGACTATCAGAGCCGCGGCGAGTACATCAACTACCTGCGCGGGGCGCCGTACGGTCCGAACGGAAACCGCCTGCTGCCCGGCCTCGGCATCCCGATGGATCTGTCGCTCGCGTTCCACACCGACGCCGGGATCACGAGGAACGACACCGTGATCGGGACGCTCTCCATCTACAGCATCGAGGCGAAGGACTCGGCGCGCGTGTTCCCCGACAGCGTGTCGCGCCTCGCGAACCGGGACCTCGCCGACCTGGTCCAGACGCAGCTCGTGGACGATATCCGAGCATTGCACGACCCCGCCTGGTCGAGACGCTCGCTGTGGAACGCCGACTACAGCGAATGTGTGAGGCCGAACGTCCCGTCCGTCCTCCTCGAGCTGCTCTCGCATCAGAACCTGTTCGACACGAAGTTCATGCTCGACCCGCGGTTCCAGTTCGACGCGTCACGCGCAATCTACAAGGCGATGCTGCGGTTCCTCGCGACGCAGGAGCAGCGTCCCTACGTCGTGCAACCGCTCCCCGTCACGCACATGGCGGCGACGCTGACCGGTGGCCCGTCCGTGCGCCTCGCCTGGCGGCCGCAGTCCGACCCCCTGGAGCCGAGCGCAACCCCGGCGCGATATGTCGTCTACCAGAGAATGGAGGACGGCGGATTCGACAACGGACGGATCGTCCAGGACACCAGCGTCGTGATCGGGCCTCTGGAGCCGGGACGCATCTATGGCTTCAAGGTCACCGCCGTCAATGACGGCGGCGAAAGTTTCCCCTCCGAAATCCTGTCGGTCTGCGAGCTGCCCAACGCACGGGAACATGCGATGATCATCAACGGCTTCACGCGCGTGTGCGGACCGTTGTTCATCGAGACCGCTGGATTCTCCGGCGTCATGAGCAGGCTGGACGCGGGCGTGCCCGACCGCGTTGCACTGGACATCACGGGCGAACAGTACGACTTCAACCCCGCGTCCCGCTGGCTCACCGATGACGCCCCGGGCCATGGAGCAAGTCACGCGAATCTCGAGGGGAGCATCGTCGCCGGAAACAGCTTCGACTTTCCGTACGTGCACGGAAGGTCGCTCCGCGCAGCCGGAATGTCGTTTGTCTCGGCGAGCAAGGCAGCGGTCATGGACGGGGCCGTCGACCTGAGGCCGTACGCGATGGTGGATCTCATCCTCGGAGAAGAACGCGAGACGGGATGGCCGAGAGCCTCCATGGATTCCGTGCGCGGCCGTCAGTTCAAAGCGTTCCCGCGAGCGTTGCAGAGCGCGCTGCGATCGTATGCGCAGTCAGGCGGGAATCTGTTCGTGTCAGGCGCCTACGTGGGCACCGACCTCCGGGACAGCATCGACATTGCGTTCGCGAAGGAAGTCCTCCACTATCGCTACTCGACGGGGTTCGCTTCGCGGACGGGACGCGTGCTTCCGACACGTGGAGCGGTTTTTCCGGACAGCCTGGCTCTCACGTTTGCCACCGAATCAACGGAGACTGCGTACGGAGTCGAAGCGCCGGACGGGATTGCGCCGGCCAACGGGGGCGTCCCGGCCCTCCGGTATAGCGACAGCATGACAGGCGCCGGCCTTGCCTGGAAGGGGTCTTCAAGGGTCCTGGTCCTCGGTTTTCCCTTTGAATCCATCGCCGGGGAGGAGCTGCGGACAGCCTTTATGCATGAAATCCTTGGTTTCTTCCGTCGGTGATTGTATATTAAAGTTAAGTGAATATGCTATCCCCTTCATTTATCCGGAGATATGACCTGATGAGATCGCGGAGCCTCGTCCTTCCCGTCGCTCTGCTCCTTGCAGGATGCGCCGCGTACAATGAGCTGTCGCCAGACCCGGCCCTCACGCCGCAGGAGCGCGGGTACATTCGACTCGCCAACGGAGAGAAGAACTTTCTCGTAACCAAAGGCGACAAATACTACATGGAGTTTCCAGGTCCTTCACGGAAGGACATGGTGCTCGTTCTGGTCACCAACAAGAAGTGGGCGGTGGACGCGCTGCTGACCCGGGTCTTCGACGACAACGATGGCCCCGGCGAGCGCATCCCGGACGAGACCGAGTCTTCGGATTCCGTGTATGTCTATGCGATCGATCCCGCCGCGACCACATACTTCTGGGTGATCCAGGCGGTACGCGCCGAGGTCGAGCTCACGATGAACTACCGCTACACATCGCGGTGGCGCTACACGTTTGAGACACGATACACCGCCCTGAACGACGGCCTGAAGAAGAACACCGTTCCCCGGGACACGTACAACGCGATCGACGCCAACTACTCGTGGTCCGGGTTTGATTTCGCCGGAGAAAAGGGGAAGCTGGACCAGCGTATGAGCGAGCTGATGCCGCTCAGCGACGAGGTCCGGGCGCTCGAAAAGCTCTTCCCCGCCGAGGTGGTGAATTCGCAGGACACCGCCTATCAGAAGTTCCGCGAGCTGAAGACGGGTATGGACGACGAACTCGCGTTCCAGCAATCGTACGCCCGCGTCCTGGATGTGTTCGGATCGCTGGAAACCACCCGGGGACGCCCTTCCGAGTTCCTCGCGGCTGCGCCCAAGTTCAACACGTTCCTGAAAGAGGAGAGGGCGTATCCCACGCGGATCAGCTCGCGTGTCCGGAACGACGTGACGCAGCGGCTTTCCGAAGCGTTCCCGCACTACGACAAGCAGGTGCGCTCGAAGAAGGACGTCACGCCGATCGCGCTGCAGCCGCCCATCGAGCCGGTGCTCGAGCTGCACAGGACTCTGGGCATCCCTGTTCCGCGGGACCTGAGCGTGCTGTCGGAGTTCACGAACCGGTACAATCTCGAGGCCGGGATCCTGGAGTCGGCGCAGAAGAAGCTCCGCCGCCTGGAGACGCTCGGCGGCGAGGGCGTTCGGTGGACGTCGGACACGCTGTACACGGGCCTGATCGCGACGGCCGCGGAAGTCTCCCGGCTCGTGCCTCAGACCCAGCTGGACCGCTACGAAACGTACGGCACGCTCCCGTACGTGAGCCAGCTCCGGACGGAAATCACGCAGACCGCGGCTCGCGCCGTGGCATACCAGGATCTGTATGAGACCGCACGCACGGCCGCCGCGGACATGGCAGCCGGCAGATGGCGCGAGGCCGAAAACGGCATCCGTGCCCTGCACGAGAGCGAACAGTTCGCCGATCACCCTCCGGTCAACGCGCAGAAGGAACGTCTGATCACCGAATTCGAGGAGGAGATCGCCTCCGGCGTCCTGGCGGCATCGCGCAAGCGCGCGGAAGAATTTGCCGCGAAGAACGAGCTGACGCTGGAGAACGTGCCGGCACTGTATGCGGACTCGGCGTTCCTGCCGGTCTATCGCATTTCCTTCAGCGCAGACGGGAGCTCCGAGGTGTCGCGGAGGACAGCGGACATCCAGCGGTCGCTCGACCAGATCAAGACCGTCGCCTTCCCCGAGCGCGCGATCAGGGCGATCTACCGCGAATTCACCACGGCCCCGAACGTGCGCGGCGTAGAGAAGGCGCGCGCGATCGTGGAGCACGGGAAGATGTACACCGGCACGGACAAGCAGATCCGCGCCATCATCGACGAGTGCAACATCGAATCGCCCAAGTGGATCACGAAGCCGAAAGAGTACCGCCGCGTCTTCGCGCTCCCGGTGACCACGAACAGGCAGGGGACCAACGAATACAAGATCCGACTGCTGCTCCAGATCCCGTCCGACGCGGAGTTCCCCGTGTTCGACGTCAACATGAAGATCCCGCGCGAGCTCGTGGAGAAGGCCGGTTCGGAACAGTGGTACGAGCAGATCACCATCAACAACAAAGCGATCAAGAACGAAGGCAGATTCCGGATCACGTCGCCTACGTCGGCAAACGGGTACGAGTCGCTCATCACGCCCGTCCAGATGGACAAGGCCGGCAAGAACATCCTGGAAATCCGCTTCAAGTACCCGGGCTTCCGGGTCTTCGAGATCAGCGCCATGGCGCAGGTGCCAATCATTCGCAAGAACTGACCCGGCACCATGGGACCGCAATAAGAGGAGCATGCAATGGCTGACGAAACCCCGAACGCAAACGAAGAAACCCCCAAAGAACCCGTCGAACCCGCCAGGGCAGGCGCGGACTCTCGCAAGGGCATCGACGAATACCGCGAATCCGTCCGGAGGCGGCGGGAAGCGCGCAACAAGAAGCTGATGATCGGCGGGGGCATCGTCGCAGGCCTCGCCGTGATCGGCGGCCTGTTGTACTTCCTGCTCAGGTCCGACCTGAGCGGCAGGATCGTGCTGCCCTACATCGCGCATCAGAAGCCCGCCATCGATCCGCACCTTCCGCATTCGAATGCGCTGTCCGACAAGCTCGACGAGGTGCAGTTCGACGGGCTCTTCAACCTCTCCGCCGACCCGAGCGGCGTCGTGTACCGCGACGGCCTCGGAGAGCTGCTCGGCATCGATACCGGCAACGTCGTCTCCATCCGGCTGAAGCCCAACCACCGATGGCACGACAGCTGGAAGATCGCCGTCGACGACGACGATGTCTCGATGACGCCCGCCGGGGATCATCTTTTCTCTTCGAAGGACCTGGACTTCACGCTCCGCCGCATCCAGTCGCTCGGCAGCCTCTCGCCGGACTACATCCTCGTCTCCCAGGCGCTGGACCCGATGACCTTTGAAGGGCCGGACCAGAACAACGTGATCCGGATGAAGTTCAAGGGAGACCGCATCTGGAAGGATGCGGACATCAAGGAGATCCTGTCCTTCAAAGTCCTCCCGGCGAATTCCCCGATGAACGCGCTCACGTACAGCGTGGGCACGGCGGCGTACGCGGCGCTGCCTCCTGTCGACGGCGTGTCGAACTACTACCGCTCCCCCGAGGGCGGCGCGTCGATCAGCAGCATCATCCTCGCCCCGTTCGTCGACAACAGCACGTACTCGACCGAGCTCCGCAACGGGTCGATCAACGTCCTGCTCGAGACGCCGTTCGGCTCTCTCTCCCCGATCCTCGCCGATCAGGAGGATTTCTTCACGAAGTCGAACATCAGCACGACGTTCTTCGCGGTGCTCTTCAACACGCAGCGGCTGAACCGGGAGCAGCGCATCGAGCTTCGCCGGCTGTTCAACAGCAGGGCGATCATGGACCGGTTCTTCAAGGTCGGCACCGAGCAGCAGCGGCACATCGTCGACTACCGGAACATGCGCGACAACTACGCGGAGTACGTCAACGCCAGCGTGTTCCCGTCGACCTCCTACTACGTCGAGGAGGAGATCGTCGTCCCCTCTCGTGACGAGACGCCGGCGAACCTGGCCGTGCTGCCCGACACGATCCGCCTGCGGGCCACGACCAACTTCGGATTCCGCGAGGAGTACGCAGACCTGCTCGCCATCCTGAACGATCCCGCGGTGACGCGCGGACGCGTCCGCGCCCTCGCCGTGCAAAACGAGGACATCGTGAGCGGCAACTACGACGCGCTCCTCATCGCCGTCTCCGGCTACCGCAGCACGTTCCTGTTCGATCTGTACGATCTCTTCCTGCGCGAACCGAATCTGGCGACGTACCGGGTGAGCCTGCAGACCGCGACGGACGCCTCCGGGGCGACGGTCGCGACGTCGGCCTCCCTGCAGCCGGCGAACAACTTCTGCCGCCTCGACGCCGCAAACGGACCCGATGCGCCCGACGTCGCCGCACTGCTGAACGAGATCTACGCCTTCATGTCGACCAGGTACATCGGGGACAAGCAGGAGTATGCGCGGCGGGTCCACGAGCGCGAGCAGTCGCTGGCGCTCGGCGCCTGGCTCTTCTCGCTCCCGTCGCTCGCGTACTTCAGCACGCAGTTCGACAGCAGCAGCATCGACCTCTATGGCGTGGCGTCACAGCTCTCCACGATCCATCAGTGGAAGGAGAACCCGAACCACTGACGTGCGCGTCCTCGCCCTCATCGTTCTTCCCGTCCTTCTGACGGCCTTTCTCTCCGGCTCCGCGGACGCACAGCCTGCGTCCGCGGAGTTTTTGGTTTTCGAGCGACCCGACCGCCTCAGGATCTACGACCGGTTCGAGCAGCACGTCTCCGATCCCGCTTCGCGAGGATTGACCCCGTTTGCCGCAGTCCAGGTGGTCTCCGAGCGTGGAACGCTCGGAGACGGGATCACGCCCGTCATGGCGGTGCGCATCAACGGCGAGGCGCACTACCTCATCCTGGACCCTGAAACCGGAGGCCTGGTCGGAGAGCGCGACCTCGGGAGCGTGACCCGCGTGAAGAACGCAAGGGCCCACTGGGATTCGCTCGAGATCCTCGCCACGGCAGGCGTGGCCTTCACACCCGGGTCGGGCGGGCGGCAGCGGACGCTCCCCGCGGGAACACCCGTGTACCGCCTCTTCTCGTCCGGTGGCCGCACCTACGTCCGCACACTTCAGGGCGTCGCTGAACATGGCTGGCTCGGCGGCGGCCCGGAGGCGGACGGCAGGCTCTGGGGACGGCCGAAAACGGCGATCTCCGAGGCGCCTGTGGCCTCCGGCGACCTCGTCGACCGGATCAGGGACCGGGTCGGACAGACCAATGCCCTCCTTTCCAGGATCTACGCCACGGTCGAGCGGGAGTCGTCGCGGCGCCTGCAGACGCCTCAGTGGCGCGTGGACGACGATGGCTCCACGCTCCGCTGCTCACTCAACCCCCTTCCGGCCGACAGCGCGCGGACGAGCACGATCCTGTTGGGCAAACACATCGAAAGCCTGACGCTCGGCACGCGCTTCCGGGTGCACACCACTCCCGGACTCATCGAGGTGAAGCCGTGAGGCGCAGGCTGCGCGACCATCTCCTGAGCCTGCTGGTGGTGGCCGTGACGTTCGCGGCCGCCGTCATGCTCGCCGGCCGCGACACCGACGCCGGCCGTGAGTCGCGCGATCGCCTCATCGCTCCGTTCCTTCTCATCGATGGACTCGATCCCGGCGACCCGCTCCACCGGGCACTGCTGCGCGAGGCGCTGAACGAAGCGTACCCCGAACGGCCCTCCTATGCCGACTCGGTGATGCACGCGCTCGAGCTCCACATGGTCGAGCAATTCACGACAACATCCCTGAAGACCGGGGCGCAACAGCCGGGCCTGACCGGAACGAAGATCCTCCGCATCCTGCCGATGTATGCCGAGTTCATCCTCGTCTATGTGATCGCGCTCGTGCTCACGTACTACGGCGCGAAAACCGTCGGCACCTATCGCTTCCTCAGGTCGCGCCGCACATTCCGGCTTGCATCGCTGCCCATGGCAGTCGTCCGCACCCTCGCCTACGCTGCGCTCTTCTCCCCCGCCTACGTCTTCGCGTATGCGCTGAAAACGACCGTCGACACGGGGTCCGTCGTCTTCATGATTCTGCTTGCCGTCGTCTCCAACGGACTGCTGATCACCTACGCGAACCGGTTCACGACGTTCCTGATGCACGAGTCGCGGCGCGGCTACGTCGAAACCGCCATGGTCAAGGGGCTGACGCCGATGCATGCGGGCGGAGAGCGCCACATCACCGTCTCCGCGATCGTTCAGCCGGTGAAGAGGTTCCGGGGCCACGTCTTCCAGCACGTGTACATGAATGCGCGGTACCAGTACATCCCCACGGTCAAGGAACAGGCCTCGTTCATGATCACGGGGCTCATCATCATCGAGATGGCGCTCAACATCCAGGGCCGGCTCGGGTACGAACTCCTGCAGAACGTGCTCTACCGGGACTACCAGGTCGTCGCCTTCATCGTGATCGCCATCTTCGCGGTGGTGAAGGTCACCGAGATCATCGTCGACATGTGGCACCAGCGGGAAACGCGTCGATTCGACAACCGGCCGTCATGACCGAATCCCCCCATACACCCGGAACACCGGCGCCAGCACAGGAGTGGCCGATGCCGGCGGATTCGCCGTCGGTCCTTGATGGCCTGCGGGCCCGGCTGGCGGGGCGCGCCGACCTGGCATGGGTCGCCGTCTGGGTCCTGGGGCTGACCGCAGTCTGGCTCTGGAATGGAGCGTTTCTGAACGCTCCGGCCTTCGCCCTTCTGCAGCAAGCCTTCCTCAACTCCATGGGAGCGGGGATTGTGGCCGTCGTGGGAACGCTGGTGCTTGGCTGGGGAACTGCCATTACCCTCGATTTCCTGCACCGCCGCGAGATGAAGGGACTGCACCTGCTCCTGACGTTTCTTCTGAACCTGCTCCGGTCCCTCCCGCAAATGATCGGCATCCTGATCGGCTATGTCCTCCTCACGATCCTGATCGCGCACGACCTCATCCGCGAGCCGGGCTTGCAGGTGGCCTGGACCGCCCTGCTGATCAGCCTGGTGACGTTCACCGAGCTGGTGGACGTCATCCTGGAACGGATCGAGCACTACCGCCGCTCCGACTTCTACAACGCGCTGCTCGTGAGCGGGATGCGCGAGGCCCGGATCGTCAACGTGGAGATCCTCTGGACGAACAGCCTGGCCCACATGCTCCACAAGCTCATCCAGACGTTCGGCATGGCGATCTTCCTCCAGGCGAGCATCGACTTCATCGTCTCCGTGGGGTTGTCCACCGACGTCAGCCTCAGCAACTTCCCCGCAACGCTCGGGAACCTGCTTGCGACGATCGACAGCAAGCAGGACATCCTGGCGATCAGCGTGCTGTTCGACGACTTCTCGTACATCACGACCCTCCCCTTCCGCCATGCGCAGGGATTGAGTGTCGCGTTCCTGATCATCTTCACGCTCTACTGCGTCTACCGGCTCGGGAACGCGCTCGTGAAACGCCACCATCTATGACCGGCGAATCGCATAGCATACGGATCGTCCGCAACGGGCGCGTGCTGGTCAACGTCAGAGAGTTCTCCCTGCGAAAAGGCGCCATCACGTTCCTCTTCGGGGAGTCGGGGATCGGAAAGTCTCTCACGGCGAGGTCGCTGTTCGGACTGCTCGATCCGGGCGACTTCGACGTGACGATCGACGGCGAGCCGTACGTGGAGTATCTCGAGCGCGGCGCCGCCGACGCATTGCGGCGCGACGGGTTCTTCGTCTTCCAGGAACCGTCGAGCCACCTGAACCCGCTCATGACGCTCGGGGTTCAACTCACCGAAGGAATGCTCGCGGGGACGCCGGCAACCGATCAGTCGCTCGCCGGTCTCTGGCCCGCGACGGCGACGGCCGATCTCGAGGAGCTGCTCCGCGTCTTTCCGAAGCCTCATCGTCCCAGCGGCGGGGAGAAGCAGCGCGTGCTCTGCGCGATGGCGTTCCGGAAGCTCGACCGCAGAGAGCCGGGGCAGACGGACGGGCTGTTCGTATTCGACGAGCCGACCGGAAGCCTCGACAACCGGTATCGCGACACGGTGCTGACGATGCTCTGCGACAGGTTCCGCCGGCAGCGATGCACGGTGCTGATGATCACGCACGACTACTCGATGATCAGCGTGGTCGAGAGGGAATTCGCCGACCTGCTTCCCGATATCGAGTTCAAGGAGTTCGTGCTGGAGAGCGAGGGCGTGCGGCTGCAGGACTTCAGGCCGGAGACGTATCTCACCTGGCTTCAGGAGCAGACTGCGGGGCGGCCGTCACTGCAGGGGGTCAAGGGTACGGGCCCCGGAGCTGACGCCGGGCGCCAGCACGATGGCAGCTTCGCAGGTTCGGACGCAATGCCGGGTCTGGAAGGTACGGGTGAAAGTCCAACTCCGGCACGTCCGAATGAAGAACCGGCCCTTGAGGGCGCCCTCCCCGCGCTGCACATCGAGAGCGGCGCGCGTGTGTTCGAACGGACGTTGCGCATCGCACGTGACCAGGAAGGCAGGCTCGAATCCCCCCTTGTCCTTGACCGCGGGAAGATGGTCTACCTCAAGGCCCCGAGCGGCACCGGGAAGACAACCATCGCGAAGATGGCGCTCGGGCTGATCTCCGGGACGCATTTCCGGGCGCGCATCGGCGGCAGAGAAGTCACGGAAGCGACGCCGCGCAGGGTCTGGCAGCACGAGATCTGGGGCAGGCGGATCACCATGGTGTTCCAGCATGCCGACGAAGCCCTCAATCCGAACGCCACCGTCGGCGGGGCACTCACAGGGCTCCCGGTCCGCCTGGACCGGGAGACACAGATGCAGATGCTGAGGAATTTCTACGGCGAGGGGACGCAGGAGTCCTTCCTCAGGCGGAAGGTCTCGGCGTTGAGCGGCGGACAGAAACAGCGGTTGAACCTGATGCGCGGACTGGTGCTCGGGACGGATGTCGTCATCCTGGATGAGCCGCTGAACGGGCTGGACTTCAAAAGCATGCAGCGGGTACTCGACCTCGTGAAGGAACAGATGAAGCGCGGGACGGCGTTCTTGCTGATCTCGCACAACGAAGAGATTTTCGAGGCGATCGTCCCGCCGGACCAGGTGTACTACCTGTCCGCCGAGCGTGACGGCGCAAAGTCCGAGGCGTAGGCGAACAACGCGGGAGATCCGCCCGTGTGCCAGAACACGACCGTGTCGCCGAGATCGTGCCGGGCGTTCCTGGTCATGTCGATCAGCGCTCCCATGGCGCGCCCCGCGTAGACGGGATCGAGCACGATTCCTTCCATCCGGGCCACCAGCGTGATCGCCTCGCGTTCCAGCGGCCCCACCACGCCGTACCCTCCTCCCAGGTAGCCGTACTCGACAAGCGCGTTCCCGGGCGAGACCCGCGCGGGACTGCCCAGGAGGGACAGCACGCCGTTCGCGAGCTCCGCGAGTTCCTGCTCAAAGGGCACCGGGTCCCGCTCTCCCTTGTCGATGCTGATGCCTCTCACAACCGCGCGCGTCTCCGCAAGCGCGGCGCCGGCCATCATTCCCGCTTGCGTGCCGCCCGAACTGGAGGCCACGACCACCGTGTCCGGGCTGATGTCGTGGGCGATGCACTGCTCCACGAACTCCAGGTACGCAAGGAGGTACCCCGCCGCCCCAACCGGGTTCGACCCGCCGTACGGGATGACGTACGGCCGTTTGCCCCGGGCAGTGAGAGCGGCAGCGACCTCTCCCATTCTCTCGATGCGCCGCTCCCGCTCGGTCCAGTGCAGTGTCGCCCCGAACAACAAATCGAGGAGAAGATTCCCTGACGGGAGGTTCGCGTCGGCGGGCGTGCCCCCCAGAATGAGCTCGCAGGCCAGGCCTGCCTTCGCGGCAGCCGCCGCCGTCTGGCGGCAGTGATTTGACTGGGCTGCGCCCGCTGTGACAAGCGTCGTGCACCCCTGGCGCACGGCATCAGCGACCAGGAACTCGAGCTTGCGCGACTTGTTCCCGCCGAGGGCGAATCCCGTCAGGTCGTCCCGCTTCATCAGGATGCGGGGGCCGCCGAGATGCCTCGTGAGGGCAGGGAGATCTTCCAGAGGAGTGGGAAGGGTCGCCAGCGGAAACCGGGGGAGCCGGTCCAGTGCCGCGCGAATGTCGTGCATGAATCCTCCGCCCCGTGCGACGGGTCCCGGCCCGCGCCGGGACAGGCGCTCACCGGTTGTTGAACTTGGACTTCAGATCTTCGAGCGTGTAGGTCCGCTCATCCCGCGGCTCCGGCCGCGGCTTCTGTTCCCGCTTGTCCTGACGCCCCTGCTGCTCGCGGGGCTGCTGGCCTTGCTCCTTACCTTCCTGCTGCTTGCCCTGCTGCCCTTGCCCTTGCTGCTGTTGCCCTTGCTGCCGGCGGCTCTGCGGCTTCCTGGCGGGCTTCTTCGGCCGCGCCGGTGCGAAGCCCTTCATCGTCAGGCTGATGCGCTTCTGCGCTTCGTTGACCTCGAGGACCTTCACTTTGACGATCTGCCCCACCCTCACGACGCTCTTCGGGTCGGCCACGTACCGGTCGGCCAGCTGCGACACGTGCACAAGACCGTCGTGATGCACCCCCACGTCCACGAACGCGCCGAAGTTCGTGACGTTCGTGACCACGCCTTCCAGCTCGAGCCCCGGCGTGAGGTCCTTGATGTCGCTGATACCTTCCTTGAACGTCGCGTAGCGGAACTGACGCCGCGGGTCGCGCCCCGGGCGGGCGATCTCCTCCAGGATGTCCTTGATTGTCGGCTCGCCGACCTCCTCGTTCACGTACTTCTTCACGTCGACCTCTTTCAGACGCCCCTGATTCTTCGGCACGTCTTCGAGGCGCAGCCCCAGCTCGTTCACGATGGCGCGGGCCAGCTCATACCGCTCAGGGTGCACGCCGGTGTTGTCCAGCGGATCGGATCCGCCCCGCACGCGCAGGAAGCCTGCGGCCTGCTCGAACGATTTCGGACCGAGCTGCGGGATCTCATGCAGCTGCTCCCTGCTGGAGAACGGCCCGTGTTCGTTCCTGTATTCGACAACACTGCGTGCCAGGCCCGCGTTGATGCCGGCGATGAACCTGAGCAGCTCCGTCGAGGCCGTGTTCAGATCCACGCCGACGTAGTTCACGCAGCTCTGCACGGTCTCCTCTAGCTTCCGCCTCAGCAGCCTCTGGTCGACATCGTGCTGGTACTGCCCGACGCCGATCGCCTTCGGGTCAATCTTCACGAGCTCTGCGAGCGGGTCCTGCAGCCGCCGGGCGATGCTGATCGCACCGCGCACGGTGACGTCCAGGTCCGGGAACTCCTCTTTCGCGAGCTTGCTGGCGGAGTAGACGGACGCCCCCGCCTCGTTGACGATGACTTTCACCGGCTTCTTCGGAAGATCATGAAGCGCTTCGGTGATGAACTGGTCTGTCTCCCTGCTGGCGGTTCCGTTGCCGATGCCGATCAGCTCGATGCCGTGCTGCTCCACGATCGTGCGGAGCTGCGCGGCCGCCTCCTGCCGCTTCTCCGGCGTATCGTGCGGATACACGGTCTGGAACTCCACGAACCGCCCGGTCCGATCCACCACCGCGAGCTTGCATCCGCTCCTGAAGCCCGGGTCCACCCCGAGCGTCGGGCGCGGGCCGGCCGGGGGGGCGAGGAGGACGTCCCGCACGTTCGCCTCGAACGTTTTGACCGAGACCGCGTCGGCCTGCTCCTTCTTCATCGCCCGTATCTCGACCGCGAGCGAGTCGCGCAGAAGGCGCTCGAAGGCATCCCTCAGCAGCCCCCTGTAGAACTGTCGCAGCGGCTCCGCGGCGGAGAAGATCTCGTTGGACTCGAGATAATTCTGGACGTACTCCTCGTTGACCGCGATCGATACCTGCAGGATCCCCGAGCGTTCGCCGCGGCGGAGGGCAAGAAGGTTGTGAGGCTGGACGGATTTGACGGGGACTTTGAAATCGCGGTACATCTCGAACTTGGTTGAGCCCGCGGGGAACCGCTCCCTGACGCTGGCGGCAAAGGTTCCTTCCTTCGCGTAGTACTCCCGCAGGTGCGCCCGGTGCTCCGGCTTCAGCGCGATCTCCTCTGCCAGGATATCGGCCGCCCCGGCGAGCGCTTCCTCCACGGTCGCCACGCTCTTGTCCGGCTGCACGTACGGCGTCGCCTCCGCGGTCAGGTCCACTTCGGAGATGTCCGGCGTGTTGAGCGAAGCCAGCCTGAGCGCGAGCGGCTCGAGCCCCTTCTCACGCGCCACGGTCGCGCGCGTCCGCTTCTTCGGCTTGAACGGAAGGTACAGATCCTCGAGCGCGGCCTTCGTATGGCATGCGTCGATCTTGCTCCGCAGGTCGTCCGTGAGCTTTCCCTGCTCCCCGATCGCCTTGAGCACCGTCTGCTTCCGCAGCTCGAGCTCCTGGATATACGCGTGGCGGTCGAACAACGCCCGGAGCTGTGTCTCGGTCATGCCTCCCGTGCGCTCCTTGCGGTAGCGGGCGATAAAGGGAACGGTCCCGCCCTCCGCCTGAAGCTGCAGAGCATTGCTGACGTGGGCCGGCGTGAGCGAAAGCTCCCGGGCGAGGTGACTCACAAGGTCGATCATGACGACTCCTGGAACGGCTGTCGTGCCTCAGAGAAGGTTTGACGCAAGCTCGGCAAGCTGGGAGCGCTCACCCTTCTCGAGGTTGATGTGTGCGTAAATGGACTGCCCCTGCATCTTCTCGATCAGGTAGCTGAGTCCGTTGGAATGAGAATCCAGATAGGGATGGTCGATCTGATAGATATCCCCCGTGAACACGATCTTCGTCCCCTCGCCGGCCCGCGTGATGACGGTCTTGACCTCGTGCGGCGTCAGATTCTGCGCCTCGTCGATGATGAAAAACATGCGGACGAGGCTCCTGCCGCGGATGTAGGTCAGCGGCTCGATCACGAGCTTCTGCTCTTCGAGATACTTGCTGATTCTGTTGTACTTCGAATCCGTTTCGGGGAACTGGTTCTGGATGACCCCGAGGTTGTCGTACAGCGGCTTCATGTACGGATCGACTTTCGCCTGCACGTCGCCCGGCAGGAAGCCGATATCCTTGTTGCTGAGCGGGACGATCGGTCGGGCGACGAGGATCTGGCGGTAGAACTTGCGCGTCTCGAGTGCCGCCGCAAGCGCGAGCAGGGTCTTCCCCGTCCCGGCCTTTCCCGTGATGCTCACCAGCTGGATCTCGGGGTTCATCAACGCGTCCAGCACGAACGTCTGCTCAGCGTTTCGCGGCGTGATGCCGTACGCCACGCTCCGGTCGACCTTCTGGACGGTGTTCCGGGCCGGGTTCAGGCGTCCCAGCGCCGAATGCTTCCCGTTGCGAAGCACCAGGTACTCGTTGGCCAGCACCTCCTGCTCAAGCCCGAACGCGCCGGCCTCGACTTCGAACGGCCGTTCGTGAAGGGCCTGCACGAGCTCCGCGCTGATCCCTTCCTCCACGCGATGCCCCCGGTACAGCGTGGCGACGTCCTTCACCTGGTCGTTCTTGTAGTCCTGGGCCAGGAGTCCGACCGCCTTGGCTTTCATGCGGAGGTTCACATCCTTCGTCACCAGGATCACCGGACGGGCCGGATCTTCTTTCGCCAGGTAGTGCGCGATGTTGAGGATGTGGTGGTCCGCCTTGCTGAACGAAAAGTTCAGCTCCAGCTCGGGATGCAGCCCACGCTCGAGCCGGATCATGATCTTGCCCAGCCCCGGGCCGACCGGGACGCCGCCGTTGAACAGCTTGTCGCCGCTCAGAGAATCGAGACTTCGGAGGAATTCTCGCGCGTGAAAGTTGAGGACTTCATTCCCTTTCTTGAATTGATCGAGCTCCTCCAGCACGGTGACCGGGACGACGATATCGTGCTCTTGAAACCGATGAATGCATGAGCTGTCATGAAGGATGACGTTCGTATCGAGGACGAACAGTTTCCTCTTCCTCTGCGGATTCCTCTTCGTTGCTCTGATGGCGGTCTCCCTTCGTTGGTTGTGCTCAGCCTGCGCGGTGGGTAATGGAGCAAAGCGCACCGCGTGTCCCGCGCAGACGGTACGCATGTCGGGTGATGACGGCGGGACGCAGGGACCGGATGGTATTCATCGAACGGGGGCGTGAGGGCCGAGCGGCCGACGAGACACCTGCCGGGAAGCGGTCGGCATCGCGCTCAAGCGGGACGCGCATGCCGCCACGCCAGACATACGTGCCGGGAGCTGCGGATCCTCGCGAGGAGGTGTGTTTCACCATCCAGGATGTTCACCAGGGGGCGTCCCGGCAGGTACCGACCTGCGGGGAGGCCCCGACGATTAAGACGCCGGTGGATTCCAGCCGCCCTTCTTCCACCGTATCAACTGCAATTCCACGTTACCGATCAACACCTTCAGCTTTCCGCGCAGCGGCACCGCGGCCGAGTCGTCGCTGAACCAACCCGTGAACTCCCCGGTCATCCCGAAGATGCCCACGACAGAAGTTACGCCGCTCACTTCGTGCATCCTGACCGGATGATCCACCGCGTCCAGCTCGTCTTCGGTGCCGGTTTCGGTGAAATCAAACGACGTCGTCCCCATCCTCCCGTACAGAATCGTCGGCACGTCGATGCGGGTGTTCGTGTGGATGAACCTCCGGGGAAGCATCGCGATCGACAGTCCGTCCACGAAATCTGCGCCGGGCAGGTCCATCGTGTCGCTCGGGGCACGAGAGATGGGTTCGCCCAGGGGGTCGTGCAGCTTCACCCTGTCGATGAAGATCTTCCCCGCAGCGTGATCGTAGCGGTAGTCCAATCCCTGCCAGACCCCGTCCTTCAGCTCCGCCGAGAGCGAGTGGAGCGAGCGGAACAGCGAGTCCATCGTCGTGACGAAGACCGCATGCAGGTCGACGACCGGGACTCCTTCATAGGAGTCGATAAACGCGGTGGCGGTGTAATCGTCGCGTGTCACCAGGCGGACCGTTCCCAGATCGATGAACGACCAGCTGACCTCATAGGTCAGCTCTTCACCGCCGGAAAGGATGCGCGAGGTGGGCAGGACGCCCGTGTTGATTGGCGGGTGGGCGGCCACGAAGGCCGCGCCCAACAGCAGCGTGGAGAGCAACCCCATCCCCACGAGAATGCGAGTCGCGTTCATGAATATGATAAGATAGTGCCCCCGGGGAAGAGTTTCAAGTCCGCGTCACCCTTTCATCACCGCCAGCGGCACCAGGCGCGCCACCTTCCGCGCAAGGCCCGCGTTGTGGACGACGTCGACGACCCTGCTCACGTCCTTGTACGCGTCCGGCTTCTCCTCGGTCAGGCCGGCACGGGAACCGCACCGAACGTGGATGCCCATGCTCTTCATGTCGCGCATCAGTGCGTCCGAGCTGGTTTCACGCTTGGCCTGCGTTCGGCTCATCGCGCGGCCCGCACCATGGCAGCACGAGCCGAACGCTTCCTCCATCGCCAGCTCGGTCCCGACAAGCACGTATGACGACGTCCCCATGCTCCCGGGGATCAGGACCGGCTGGCCGACGTCCGTCAGGTCCGCCGGGAGCTCCGGATGGCCCGGCGGGAACGCCCGTGTCGCCCCTTTGCGGTGCACGAGCAGTGTCGTGCGCCGGCCGCCCACCGTATGCGCCTCCCGCTTCGCGATGTTATGGCAGATGTCGTAGATGACCCGCACGCCATCGATCCCGAGGACGCGCTGCACCGCCTCCCTCGCCCAGTGGGTCATCATCTGCCGGTTGGCGAACGCGAAGTTCGCGGCGGCCGCCATCGCTTTCAGGTATCGCTCACCTTCCTGTGAGCCGACCGGGACACATGCGAGCTGGCGGTCCACGACGGACATCCGGTACCGTTTCATCCCGTCGTGCATCACGTCCAGATAATCGGTGCAGACCTGGTGCCCGAGGCCGCGGGAGCCGCTGTGGATCAGCATCGTGAGCTGGCCCTGGCGGAGCCCGAACACTCCGGCAACGCCTTCATCGTACACCTCGTCCACCCGCTGGATCTCGAGGAAATGATTTCCGGAGCCGAGCGTCCCCAGCTGGACATGACCGCGTTCCTTCGCGCGATTGCTGACGGCCGCAGCATCGGCCGACGCCAGCCGTCCGTGCTCTTCGATCCTCGCGAGGTCCTCCTCCCTGCCGTACCCTTTGCGGATCGCCCATTCGGCTCCGTCGCAGAGCACGCCATCCAGCTCACGGCCGCCGAGGGAGAGCGCTCCCTTCCGACCCGTCCCGCACGGAATGTCGTGGAAGAGCTGATGGATCAGCGGCTCGATTTTGTCTGCGACATCCACCGCAGCCGCCGGCACCGAGAGCAACCGGACGCCGCAGTTGATGTCGAACCCCACGCCGCCGGCCGACACGACTCCCTTGTCCAGATCCGCCGCAGCGACCCCGCCGATGCAGAAGCCGTACCCCTGGTGTGCGTCGGGCATGGCAAGCGATCTGCCCACCAGACCGGGCAGCGTCGCGACATTCGCGACCTGCTCCTTCGTCTGGTCGGCTTCGATCTGCGGAAGCAGGTGCTCGTCCGCGAAGACGAGTCCGTCGATGAGCATCCCGGCTTTGTACGACTTCGGAATCAGATGGCGGTATCGGTCGATGTGTGTGAACATGGCTGGACCCGGATTGCCGCACGCTCAGATATCCAGGAAGACGCGCACGCGCGCCTGCCCTCCGAATTCCTGGATATCGAGCTGATGGTAGGTCACGGCTTTCACATCAAGCCGCGTGTGGTGGCGGGAGGTATCAAGGTCTTCGCCGCGGACGGTCGCCACCAGCCAGGTCGGGCCCAGTTCATGGATGGCGAACTCCGCGCACGGAAATCGCTTGCCGTCGTACAAGTAGAGGACTTCTGACAGCCATCGGACGAGCAGCTGCTCGTGGTCTGACGCGGTGATAGATACCGGCAATGCCGTCTGCGGGCGGATCGTGGCCGGATCGAGGATGATGGCCATCAGGGCCCTCGCCGCCTCTTCGAATGCCTCCTGCAACGACTCGCCGCGCGCGCTGATACCAACGTCGGCCGGATGCTCGAGGATCTCGTATCCCCGCCGTTTCATCCCTCCGCCACCTCCCACCCCGCACTCCGGTGTCCCACGAACTCTCCCCTACCGTACCTCTTCCTCATGGACTTTCTTCTTGATCCCGAACGACAGGACTTTCGGTTCCACAAGTCGGGCGAAGTCGGCATATGCGAGCTTGACCAGCTCCTTATGGGTTCCGGCATTGAACGCGATCTCTTCATCTTCAAGCAGTGTCCTGTCAACAAGAACGGGCATCGCGAAGAGATTTCCAAACGGGGGCATGGCCCCGACCTCGCATTCAGGGAAGAGACCCTTGAACTCGGCTTCCGTGGCGAGCTCGGCCCTGTTGGCCGACATCTCCTGCCTCAACACGGTGAAGTTCACCATGGAAGACGCGGGCAGAACCAGCATCGTCATCGTGCCGTCCACCTTCGCCATCACCGTCTTTGCCAGCTCGCGTCCCGGAACGTGGGCGCGCGCGGCGATCTCCTGTGCCGTGAAGGCCGGAGAATGGATCACCACAACGTAGCGTGTGTTGTGGGTGTCGAGGAACTGCGTCAACCGCTTGAGCATATGACCTCCTCAGTGTTTCAGACGAAAGCTCTGTGAGCGTCTCCGGCGGGGACGCCGATGACGACGTGACATGAACCGCCTCAGGTGCTACGGCGAGGGCGTCCCGGATCCAACGAGAATCACGTCGTCCGCGATCACATACGAACCCTCGTGGAGAGAGCCGCCATCCTTCGCAGAGAGCATCGCGATCCTCAACTCTCCGCTGGCAGCGGCGTCCGGGGCTTGAAACGGACTGGTGAATGATTTGAACGAACCGCCGGTATCGATGAGCCTTTCCTCGCAGACGCGGATGGTGCTCCCCTCGCTGTTCTTGAATTCCATGCTGATGTATCCCACGTCGCCACCCGCAGATTTCACGAAATAGTCCATACGCATCGTGTACAACCCCGGCGTGATCGGGATGTTCTTCTGCGTCACCATGCCGGGGATCTTCGTCCCGAAGCAGTCTTTCACATCCAGTTTTGCGGCGGTCTTGCCGCCATGGGCGGTTGTGGTGGCAGACACAACGACGCACACCTTCGGGATGTTCGTCGTCTCCCATCCTGCGGGCTCATCGCCCGCAAAGCGTTCAAAGTCACCGTTCTTGATAAGGTTCTTTCCGCCCTGACCGAATCCCGGGACCACCAGACATAACACCAGAACGGCTGCGACAGCTGTCCGCAATCGCATAGCGTTGCCTCCATAAAATGAACATCCCGGGACCTGCCGTAGCACGCCCCGGGACGTTCCAATGTTCCCGTGCTCATGGGAAAGGGGGTCCCCCTTCCGTCCTATTTCTCTACCGCAAACCCTGCCGGCTCCTGCATCCATGGAAGCCTCTGCTGGATCGCTGCACTGAGGGCAATCTAACACGCTCCCGGACCACAGTCAAGCGCCGGGGCATCTTCCAGGGCGCGCGCCGCGCGTGGCAGGCGGCCGACACCAACGAGGCCTCCTGCTTCACAAACAAAAAAGCGCCGCCGCATCCCACGTGCGGCGGCGCGGTCACGGGGGCCGGGCGGTTGCCGCGCCCACCACCACCCCATCATCCTCGCGGCACCCGACGCCCCGTACCTACTCGACAGGAGCTCGTGCCCCACCGACTAACCGGTCATACGACCAACGGGCACAGCGCTCATTCCACCTATCAACAACACGTAGCACCGTTTAAGCCTCTTGCCGGAGCAGCACTAGTTCACGCTCCCCACGGCCTTCCTGGAGCTGTCATGCTTCTTCAACTTCTCAAGCTTCGGCTTGATCACGAATGTGCAGTACGCCGCATTCGGATTCTTCGCAAAGTAATTTTGATGGTACTCTTCCGCCGGATAGAACTTCTTGAGCGGCTTGATCTCCGTGACGATCTTTGACGAAAATCCCTTCTGGGCCTCCGCAAGAGCCCGCTCGGCGATTGCGCGCTGGGCTTCGGACTCGTACAGGATGATCGAGCGGTACTGCGTCCCTACGTCCGCCCCCTGGCGGTCCAAGGTCGTGGGATCATGGACAAGCCAGAACCGATCAAGCACGTCGGCATAGGAAAGAACGGCCGGGTTATATGTTATCTGAACGACCTCTGCGTGTCCCGTGTTCCCGTCGCACACCTGGCGGTACGTGGGGTTCTGCTTCGAACCTCCCGCATAGCCGGAAACGACCGACTCAATGCCCTCAAGCCCCTCGTAGGCGGCTTCCACACACCAGAAACACCCGCCCCCGACCGTGGCGGTTTCGGTCTTCTTCATCGATCCTCCGAAAGCGACGCTCCCACCAATGGCAAGCGCGACAATCGCTGCAATTCCGGTGAAGTCTTTCATATATGATGTAACCCGGCCGTGCCCCGGAAAATTCCCGACGCGGTGGTAGCCGCGGATATTGGGCCAAAGTCTCAAACTTTTATTCCGAAAATACCCCTGTCAGCCCTCGCTTGCCCTGACGAGGTCGGCAATGACCAGCTTCTTCATCTCCCCTTCCTTTGCGACATCCGTCCAGGCCCGAGTCGAGGCTCAGCCGACTCTTTCCTCATATTCCGACTCGCGAAGGAGACTGCTTACGGCTTGATTTCAGGTTGGACCAGGTTGATCAGGTTCCCGCACGTATCCTCGAACAAGACCATCGTGATTGGCCCCATGCGCTGAGGCTCGCCGCGGAACACGACCCCTTGCGACTTGAGGCGATCGTACTCGTTCTTGAGGTCGGTTGTGATGAAGGCTGTCGCAGGAATTCCGGCGTCGTACAGCGCCTTCTGGTACACCCTCGCGGGCGGGAACTCCAATGGCTCCAGCACCAGCTCGGTGCCAGCCACGCCATCGGGGGAGGTGACCGTCAGCCATCGGGCGGAGCCGAATGGGATGTCTGCCATTGGCGTGAAGCCGAGCCTGGTCGTGTAGAATTGGAGGGCCTTGCCCTGGTCATCCACCATCACGCTCGTGAACTTGATCTGCATGTGTTGCTCCCTCAGAACATTCCGTTTTCGTTAAGCGATTCTGCGGGGATATCCTGCCCGACGTCCCACAGCTCGACGATCTTGCCGTCCTCGAATCGGAAGACGTGCGCCACGGCCCAGCCGTCGTCCTCGGGTCGCTCCCTGATCCACGAAAGGATGGCGACGCGATCACCGTCCTGCAACGCCTGCTTGACCTCCAGGACTTTTCCGGGGGACATCTTCGCATTCTCTTCCATTGCCGCGCGCAGCGATTCGGCATCCCCGCGGAAGTGCGGGTTATGGTGGCGAAAGCCCGGGCCCACATACTGCCGGTAGGCCGCGTGGATATTGCCCGAGGCGACGAGGGTCAGGAACTCGATTGCAGATGCTTTAATGGACGATGGCTTCATATTGGATCGGCTTCATACTGCATTGGCTTTATGTCGGATCGGCTTCATACGTCCGCGCCACGCACATATCCCTACCCAGCGAACTCATGCCGGATGCTCGTGATGCTCCCCCGCCAGTATGGCTTCCGTCCTTCGAGGAGAATCCACGCCACCTCCCCTGTCAGCGGGACCATCATCCCGTCGCGCCGTTCGTAGTTGCTCCAGCGTCCCTCCCATTCCGTCGGCACGGCTGAATCCCCGACCGTGCGCATGCGGTTCTCCGCGCGCGCCGATGCGATCAGACCGTCTTCACGAAACCGGAACAGCATCGTCAGCGAGAGCCCGCCGTCTTCTATTGTGACATGTGCGGACGAATCGTCGACCCCTTCCCAGCGCACTCCCTGGCTCGGGAGGAGCGCCGTGGGATACCAGGCCGTCTCAGCCAGGAAGCGCATCAGCTCTCCCTGCGCCACCTCAGGCGTTCCACGCATGTTCACGATAGAGAAAAGGCCGAACACAGAAGCGTGAAGGATTCCCTCTCCGCCGATGTACGCATCGTGCACGAGCGCGTCCAGTCCCGGAGCCATCGCGATACGCGCCTCCCAGTCGAACCCTGGGCGTCTGGTGATGACGCGCTGGTTTGACGTAAAGGGCTTCCAGTCCTCCCCCGTCTCGCTCATGTTAAACGTGCCCGTGTGCTGAATGCTGACCGCGGCAATCAACCGCTGACCGTCTGTGAGGGCCGCTTGGAAGTACCTCTGCACGGGAGCCGGGAGGCCTTCGAGTTCGCTCGCGTGAAAACTCCCCCGTTCAAAATGCACCCGGGTCGATTCAAGCCGGGCGCGCAGGTCTTCGGTCTCACTGCGCCACCGATGCATGCCATATGCGATCGCCGCTGTGATGACAGCCGCGAGGCTGATCAGCAAGTACAGCACCAGCGTCCACCGAGTGCGCACAGCCGCCTTCATAGTGTAAACCCCCGAAATTCCGATTGTTGTTCCCGGTCTGGTGGATTTTCGTGCGCGGAAATACCCGGACGGACATTGCCGTCCGGCTACTGATTTCCCCTTGCCGGGGTCATAGGAGTCTTGCACTCCCTGGTGAGTGCGCCCTGCCGGGCGCACAAATGAAAAGCCGTCCCGGCAGGTCACCGGGACGGCAACAGGTGAGTCTCACTGTTTTCAGGAGCCGGCGTCGATGGTCAGCTGCCGCGCTTCCCGCTCCGACGGACCGCTCCGGAGCCGCGCGTGTTGAGATCGCCGCGGAAGCGCTGCGACTTCACGAAACCCATGCTCCCTCCGGAGGCCTGGGCTTTCAGGAGATGCACCCGGTCATGGAACTCATCACCGGGTTTCAGGATTCTCACGCGGAGCGGTTTCCCCCCGATCTCCTTGCCGCGCAGCCCGTCTGCTGCGGCGCGCGCTTCTGACTTTACCGGCATCACGACCAACGCGTATCCTTCCGGGGCACCGTCCTTGTCCTTCCCGACAACCGCGGATGCCACGGTCCCGAATGGCGTGAAGAGTGCCCGCACGTCCTCATCGGACAGCTCGGGCGCGAGGTTACCTACATAGATTTGCATGGCGTTCAGGTCGCTTGATGGTGAGTCATCGTGTGAAATGTCATGACCATCGTCCCCGGCTTCGTTCCGGGGGAAAACACTACCATTGGAAGAGACTCGCCGTCGCGGGCATCCCGCAGCCAGCGGTACACGCATTCATCGGGCTCATCCAGCTGCCGGAGCGACTCCCTGATCTTCCCCATCGTCCAGTACTCGCCGCCCAGCATCTCATCCCCCGGGTCGAGGTCCGTCTCGAACAGCACGATCGCCCCGATCCCCAGCTCACGCTCGCTGTCGTGCGCGTAGCGAAGGAGCCGATCGAAGCGGTGGACAACCGATGTCATGAGGGACGGATTCATCGCGCAGTATCGCTTACAGGTGGCGGGGTTCCCACCTATATACACACGCCTCTGCCTTCGTTCAAGTGAATATTCGTTAATATTCCCGACAAAGTCACGCACATTCGGCACGAGTCTCCCGGAAATGCAAGCGCCCCCAATCGCACGGGGGCGCCACCCATGGCCTTATGTGATCACTGCTTACCGCACCCGTTTGTGCGCCGTGGTGGTCAGCACCCGTTCCACAACCGTCTGCACCTCGGCCAGCGAGGATGGTTTCGTAACGAACTCCGCAGCTCCCAGCCGTTTCGCCTGTTCTGCCATCTCACTTGACGCGACGCCCGTCAGGAAGACGACGGGGACTTTTCCGGTGGACGCGTGCGACTTGATGAGTCGAAGGAACTGGAAGCCGTCCATCCCCGGCGAGTTGATATCGGTGATGATGAGATCGGGCTTGTGCGTCAGCGACCACTGGTACGCGTCCGCTTTCGAAACAAGCGAGATGCACTCGTATCCTCTTTCCTGCAGCTGACTCGCCAGCAGCTCGCCAAGGTACTGCTCGTCATCGGTGATCAGAATCTGTTTGGGTTTCAGCGGGGACGCTGTGGCCTTTGCGGCTTTTGCGGCATGCGCCCCCACCGGATGCTTCTCGGCCCTGGTCTCTTTCTTCGGCCCGCTTCCACTCTTCCCTGACATCATGGCTTCCATTCTCCCTCGTTCTCCTCTCTACAATGCAACAGCCGTTCCCGCGTGCCGGACTGCGATGGAGGCGAAACATGAGGAAACCGGGCTGTTTCGGGCGGAGGTGGGCGACGCCGGCGGGCGGCGCGGGTGCGTTTCTACAAAGTCGGGGAAGGAACGGCGGCGGGTGGCGTCAGCTCACGAGGAGACATCGTTCTCAATCAACGCGAGCTGCTCGCGGGAGATCTCGCGGATGGTTTTGCGGTGCCGCGGATTGCGCACGTAATTCGCGAGCACTTTGTAGCTGTCGTAGTCGAACCACGGCCCCGCAGTGAAGAGCGGGAGGTGCCCCATCTCGGTGATCCGGTGTCCGGACAGAAGACACCATTGATCGACGAGGAACATCTCTCCGCCCTGATCGCCGGGCGCCCGCTCCGTGATCGCGATCGGCCCGCGGAAAGGCCAGGCATACACGCGCCGACGCTCGAAGGCACGCTCAAAGCGCTGGTTGTGCGCCTCCGGCGGCTCCTCGCCGATGCACGCACCAGGGCAGCGGTGGAGCTGGTACTGGAAGCAGGCGCCGCGCGACGTATCGAGGCCGAGGAGCTTGTGGCAGAGCTGGTACTCCTTCGCGCTCTCCTGCAGAAACCGATTCGCCTGGGCCTTGTACTTGAACACGGCCATCACGCGATGCGCTTCGGCGGGAGGCACGGCCTCGCCGCTCGTCAGCGCAAGACGGAAGTAGCCTTCCGGAGTGATCTCGCGCCACGCGACAATCAGAGGCTTCGTGGATCGCGAGACCTGGTTGTAGACCGGATGGAGCGTCTTGATCAGCTGCAGTTCCAGCAACAGAGCCCCGAGCTCACCTGCTGTTTCACGAGCCTCGACGCGCACGACCTGCTGGCAAAGACCCTGCTCTCGATCGCTCCCGAAGTGATCCAGGACCCGGTCCCGGATGCTCAGGCTCTTGCCGACGTACAGGACCTCGCCCCCTGCGCCATAGAAGAGATAGACGCCGGGGCCGGTCGGAAGTTCGTCGATTGCGCCGCGGTCCATTTGCGCAGGAAGGGTCCTTGTGCGGAGGAGTCGGGCGATCAGCTCTTCCCACTTCTTCTTCTCGACCTCCTCCTGCATCATCTCGAGGAATGAATGCACCGCCATCACGTCGCCCATCGCCCTGTGCCGCTGCGTACAGTCGATCGCATGCCGCTCGATGATGGAGGAGAGGTCGTGGCGGCGATGCTCGGGATGGAGCGCGCGGGAGAGCTTCACGGTGCACAGGCACCGCGCGGAAAATCTCCGGCCGAGCCGCGCGAACTCTTCCTTCACGAAGGAGTAATCGAAGCGGGCATTGTGCGCGACGAACACCGCGCCGTCCAGGAGACGGTGGACTTCTCTGGCGACAGCGGCAAACCGTGGGGCCCCTTCGAGGTCGGCGTTCCTGATCCCGGTGATCTGCTCGATCACGGGGCTGACGTACCGCTCGGGGTTGACCAGCGTCGAGAATCGCCGGACGATCTTGCCGCGCTCGACGCGCACGATGGCGATCTCGATGACGCGATGGTAGGCGGCGCTGGTGCCGGTCGTTTCGACGTCGACGATTGCGAATGGTTCTCGCATGCGGGGCTCAGACCCGGGCAAGCGCCGCAAGTGTGAGGAGGTCGGGAACCTCCAGGTCGGGCTGTGGCGAAACGGCAGGCGTCGCGCCGAAAACAGCGCGCGCCGAGTCCCGCCTGACCCAGACAGTTGCGAGCCCGGCCGCACGGCCCGGAATGATGTCGTGAAACGTGCTCTGGGCCACGTGTACGATGGAGCGGGGATCCCCCGTCGTCTCTTTGATGAGTGCAGCGAACATCGCGGGGGACGGCTTGTACGCCCCCACCTGCTCCGCCGTCACGACATGGTCGATGGCGACGCCGAGCTTCGCGTGCGTCTGCGCGAACAGATCGTCGTCCACGTTCGAGAGGACAGCAAGCTTGAACCGCTTCCTGAGCCGCGCGAGCGCGGACGCAGTATCGTCGAACGGCCTCCAGTGGGGCAGCGACCTGTCAAGGCATTCGAGCTCGTCGGAATCCGGGGAGAATCCATACGTCGCACCGAAACGCCGCACCACCTCACGGAGGACCTGGCGGTACGGGATATAGGCGGAGGCTTCCGCTTCAGTCTCGTAATCTGCATACCGGGCAAGGATCTCCCCGTCTGCCGGGAAGACGCCCCGGGACGCGAAGACTACCTTCAGCGCCGCGAGAATTCCGGACTCCCAGTCGATCAGCGTGCCGTAACAGTCAAACGACACAACGCTGAACCTCTCGAACTTGTCTGTCGCCATGGGCTTCCCCACACAAAAAAGAAGGGCCGCTACCCCGGTCGGGATAACGGCCCATAGTCATCCTGCGCGACCGGTCAGTTCACTTTCGCCGGCTTGGCAGCTTCAGGTTTGGCAGCTTCAGTGGTCGTCTTCTTCGTGGACTTCTGGCTCTTCTCAGCCTTCTTGTCCTTCGAGTTCTTCATGTCGCCGCAGCACCCTGTCGATTCCCCGCATCCGGCGTCCTTGGCCTTATCCATACATCCAGCGTCCTTGGCCTTTTCAGTGGTCTTGGGCGCGGCGGCCTTATCCGTCGCGGGCTTGTCCGTCGCCGGCTTGTCCTGTGCCATTGCGATGCCGAAACTGAGGGCCACGACAAGTGTGGCGATTGCAAGTCTCTTCATCCTTCACTCCTTCGGGTTTGTGGTTCGGTGATACACTATGATAGACAAACGGGCGTAAAAAAGCAAAAACGGGCTAGCGCCGGTACCAATCCACCCACGACACCTGGCATTCCTCGGTCATAAACTCGGTGGCCGACGGGAGGAAGGTGACGCGCACGAACTCGCCCTCAATCCGGAAGTCGAAGTAGGCGTTCAGAGGCACGTGGCCCGCAATACTGTTCCTCCCTGATTCCCGGACCTCCACCGTTGCGGACTGCGAGAAGGGCGACGTCGAGAATGTGCGTCCGGGAGGAGCGAATGTGAAGCCTTCGAGATTCGGGCGCTGCGCCGGAGTCGTCCGGATCAGCAGGACGACCCGATCGGGCGCGCCTGCATGTTTCGCCTGCAGCGAGATGGTGCCGATGTCGCTGTCCAGGACGAACCCGGGGAGTTCCGGACGGTAGCCCTCCCGGCCCTCAACCCAGTCGACGCCCTTGATCATCTGGATTTCATACGGTGCGTCACCCATGCTGCCGTCCGCCGATGCGCACCCGGCAAAGAACAGGGGAAGGATCGCCGCCGTAGCGACGATTGAGATTGCGACTGCCTGCAGGTCCAGAAGCCTCATGTCCAAATCTACGCCTCTCGCGTGTCGCGGTCAAGGCCTCCGGCTTGCATTTTTCGTCCATGTCAGGTATGCTATATGATGATTGTTGGTTACCGTTTGCCTGCGTTAGGGTTCCTGGCCGCCGCTCTGACCGTTGTCCTCGGTTGCTCGGATGATCCCCCCCTTCCCCCCTTCACCGCGATGGCGCTCCCGGCAGATTCGCTCAGGGCTCACGAGATCGTGTTCGTGAGCGACACGCAGGCACCGCTGTGGGTCGAGACGCTTGTTCTTGAGGAGGACCACAACCGCGAGGCGACCGCGCGGATATTCCAGGACATCGGCGCCCGGAAGCCTGCCTCGGTTTTCATGCTCGGGGACGTTGTCAGCCTCGGCTTCGACGAGGACGAGTGGCGGATCATGGGCACGCTCATCGACGGGCTCAGGTCGGAGGGGATTCCTGTCAACGCCATTCTCGGCAATCACGATGTGATGGTCGACGCGGCCATGGGCGAAGAGAAGTTCCAGCGATACTTCCCCTCCCACCGCCGCACCGGATACGTGAAGATCGTCGACAGCATGGCGATCGTCCTCCTGAACTCGAACTTCGGCGTCCTGGAGGATGTCGCGCAGGAATCACAGCAGCAGTGGTACGAGCAGACGATGACCGATCTATCCCGCGACCCGGGCATTGTCGCGATCATCGTGACCTGCCACCATTCACCGTTCACGAACAGCATCCTCGTCGGTTCGTCGCCGCAATCGGAAGAGCATTTTGTCAAGCGCTACCTTGCGGAGCCCAAAGCGCGGTTGTTCCTGAGCGGGCACGCGCACGTCTTCGAGCACTTCAGGAAGGAGGGGAAGGATTTCCTGGTGATCGGAGGGGGGGGAGGGCTTCAGCATCCGAGGTACACGGGGAACGAGCAGAAGCACGCCGATTTGTCCCCGACGCACGTGAAGCCGAAATTCCACTACACCTATGTCCGCCGATTCGGGCAACGCCTCGAGGTCACGGTGCGGCGGCTCGAAGCGGACAAGAGGCTGACAACCGACTACTACGCGTTCAGCATCCCTCTGAGGGACGAGCGGAAGTAGGAGGCCGGAGCCGTTCTGGGGCCTGCTCTTCGCGTCTGCTACCCGGCAGCGCGTGAATCGCGATCGCTACCGGACCATCACCATTTTCCGCGTCTGCATAGAACCCGCCACCTGAAGGCGGTACACATACACCCCGCTCGCCATCCCTGTTGCGTCGAACGTCACTTCGTAGGTGCCGGCAGCTTTCTTCTCATCCACCAGTACCATTACTTCACGGCCAAGGATATCATACACTGTCAGGCGAACATCACTGGCTACGGGCAACCGATAGCTGACAACCGTTGTCGGATTGAAGGGATTGGGGTAATTCTGAAGCAGTAAGAAGTACTCAACCTGCCGGCCTTCTTCATCCGATGCAGAGGTCGTAGACTGGACACTCCTGTACACCCCGTGTCCATACGTTGCAGCGTAGAGACATCCGCTGCCGTCCAGGGCGATGCCCTGGACGTTCAGACACGGAAGTCCCTGATTGAGGGGCGACCAGGATATCCCATCATCGGTTGACCGGAACACACCCGTTGCGTTATCGCCGGAGAAGATCGCTCCGTTCTTGTTGACAGCAAAATCCCACCCCGCCGCGTCCCTGCTGCTTGGATCGGCCGGCAGCCACGTGTTGCCATCATCGGTAGAACGATAGATGAGTTGTTGTGGAGGAGTCTCGAAGTCTGAAACGCTCGCGAGGATCGTTCCTGTACCCGTTCGTGTCAGCGATCGCACAATCCTGTCGGGAAAGGCGACGACCATCCAATGCTCGCCACTATCTGTCGAACGGAAGAGTCCGCGCAAGAATGTGCCCGCAAAGACAGTGCTCCCCTCGTCGGCCAGCAGGCAGAGTGGGCGCGTGGTCGTGTATTCGCCAACATTGATGTGCGCCCACGTTGACCCGTTGTCCGTCGACCGCTCGACTCCGCCGTTGTAGTCACCGGCAAAGACATGGCCATATGGACTGACGGCCAGAGAAATCAGCGTAAGGTCCTTTTGCAGGGGATTGCTCCAGGTCGCCCCCGCATCAGTCGATCGAATCAACCCGCCTCCGCCGGCCGCCCAGATGCTCTGTTGCTGATCCACTACGATACACTCCACCACGGGTATGCCAATGCCAATACTGAACGGGAACCATGTGTTGCCCCGGTCTGTGGAGTGGTGAATGCCGAGCGGTGTTCTGGAGTAGACAAGAATCCCGCTCGCAGGGTGACTCCCGATCGCGAGGACAACGCCGCCCGAGAGGCCTGCACTGTCGATCTGTTCCCAGCTCTCCCCGGCGTTCGTCGACCTGAGCATCCCAAGCCAACTACTGTCCGCCGGTCCTCCGACCATCACATTCCCGCTTTCATCGGCGTCGATGGACCAGAAATTCCCCGCCGAAGCGATTCTTTGGATCCAGGAGGCGCCATCATCGAAAGAGACATAGACGCCGTTCCCTGCGCCAAAGATCGTTCCTCCGTGAGTTCTCACAAGCGCGCCTACACGGACCTCAGGATCGATGACGGACCACGTGGAGCCTGTGTCGGTGGAGCGAACAATTCCGCTTGCGGTCGCCGCAATACACGCCCCGTTGCCTATTTCTACGAGAGCGTCGGTCGACACATCTCCAAGATCGGACCCTATCCAGGTTTGGCCGTCATCGGTCGACCGGAAGATCCCGCCGACTGTCCCCCCGGTCCAGGGGTCCCACCACCCTGTTGCTCCGACAAGAATGACGCCGCTGCTCGTCACCGTAGCCGAATTTACCCGTCCTACGACAGGCGCGGCGGTCTGGCGCCAGGTACGTCCCGTGTCTGCCGAAATCACGAGTCCGTCGATTCCCGCACCAGCAATCACCCCATCCGCATTGACGTTGAGTGAGGTGGCGTATGGGCCGGAGGGATTGGCCCAGGTAACCCCTGCGTCGGTCGAGCGGAAGATGCCCTGATCAGTGGCCCGGAGGACCACCAAATCTACCTTTCCCAGGGCGAAGGTGAACGCAGGTTCCTCCCATCCGCAGCCGTCAAGCCGGTACCATGTCTTTCCACCGTTCTCTGATGTGAAGAAGCCACTGCTGTATTCGGGGAGTGACGCGCCAGCGAAGCAACTGCCGTTTGGCAGTATGAGCACCGGGGAAATCTGTGACGGGAGCAAGGGCCAGGCGGCCTTCTCCCAGAAGTTCGTCTGGGCTTCACTGCCCGGGCAAAAAAGAGCAAGCGTCGAAAGCATCGCAATGCACCTGCTCGTTCGCGCAGAACTCCTCATGTAGAATCACCCCTTCCGTTAATGAAGCGAAGGTGTCTCTTCACAATGCCATCCGGCCGGAATCAGTCTATGTGCCTTCCGATCAATCCTGAGGACATGATCGTTTGACCCTCTGCCTTGTTCGTTCCTCTTCGTTGACACAGGACAACAGAATCGATTTCAACGGGAATTCACAATTTCGTGCGCCGCTGGATTTTTGACAGAGTAGAGGTCCCACACCGACTGTCGCCGATCTCACCTCGCAAGCAATAACTTTATGCTTTGCACACGGTCCCCCGCTCCGCTCCTCGGTTCCCCTGCGGCGGACCCCAAAGGGCGGGCATGAAGCCGACAGACATAGACCCCGCTCGACAGCCCGGACGCGTCGAATGTGAGCTCGTGGACGCCCGCCTCGGACCGCCCGCTCGCCAACACCGTGACCTCCCGGCCCAACACATCAAAGACGGCGACCTTGACTTCGCTCGCCGCCGGCAACGAGTATCTGATCGTGGTGGTGGGGTTGAACGGGTTCGGGTAGTTCTGCTCGAGCGAGAAGGCGGCCGGCAGACCGGCCGAAGGCAATGAGGCATCCCGCCCGGCCACATCGTTGATGATGCCGGCGGAGGTATAGTATGGCAGATACGTCTCGCGCACCCTCGCGGCCGTGGCTTTCTCGGTGGTTCGGTTCATGTGGATGAGCCCCATGTACTGGTAGCTCTTCGGCGCGAGATGCGTGTACCAGTCGAATGCGGTCCACCAGGTGGCGCCCACAACGAACCCGTCGGGATTCTCGGAGCCGTCAGGATTCATCTGGCTGTACTCAGCCAGCGCCGCGAATGTCGAGTCGAATAGTACGATTTGCTCCCCCCCCTCCCCCCACACCCCCATCTCGGTATTCAACACCGGCTTCTCCGGATAATGCGCGTGCGCGTCCTGCAGGAATTGCTTCGTCCCTTCGTAGTACGTCCCTCCATGAAACACCCCGAAGTACATCGTCCAGCCCGCAACGTCGCAGTTGGCCTGCGACGGATCATCCGGTCCCGGCCTGTCCGCCGCAGCCGACTGCGTCACCAGCCGTCCGTCGGGGTACTGCGTATCCAGCTCCGTATTGAGCGTCAGGTTGTACGCCGTCCTGTTCGTGACATCCTTGTTCTCGTTGCTGGTGCTCCAGAGGATGATCGACGCACGGTTTCTGTCGCGGAAGACCATCTCCCTCCACATCTGGTAGTGTACCCTCCGGAGAAGGTTCTGGTAGGTCCACGCGGCGGCATCATCGAACCACCACATGGGGATTTCCTCTTTGACCATCAGGCCCACCCTGTCCGCCGCCATATACGTGAACGGGTGATTGGGATAGTGTGCCGTCCGGAGGAAGCTGGCGTTCAACCCCTTGATGACCTGCATGTCCGAGAGAATCACCGCAGGGGGCACGCTGCGCCCGTAGTCCGGATGGTCTTCATGCCGGGCCACGCCCGAAAGGAACGTGTTCTTCCCGTTCAGGAACAGCCGATGGCTGGAAGTTGTCACGGTGCGAATCCCGAACTGTGTGTGGTATCTGTCCACGACCTTCCCGGGATCTGCGCGGAGTACCACCTCGAGGACATAGAGATTCGGCGTCCATGGCGACCACAGCTTCGGACCAGGGATCGAGATCGCCGTTCGCCAGGCCCGGGCGGAATCCGCAGGGATGGCGAGCGTGGTCGATGCTTGCCCAACGACGGCAACGACCGGACCGGCGACGTCGGCAGGTAGCTCGGAACCCAGTGTGCTCGCATCCCATTCCGCGCGATGAACTGTGAGCTCCGCGGAAACTTCCACAGGCATCCCGAGGGTATTCACCACCGTGGTCGTGACCTCAATGCTGCCAAGAGTATCCAGCGGGATCACTTCGGCCCGGGCGACCGCGGTCCCCGTTGTGAACTCGAGATAGACCTCATGGACGATGCCCGTATAATTGAACCAGTCGCACCGCTGGTATGGAACGATATCCAGGCGTGTCCCCCAGGCCGGATTGTCGACCCGGACCGCGAGCACGTTCGTTGTGTCGTACGAGATCTGGGCGGTCACGTCAAACGCGAACGAGGCGTAGCCGCCTTCATGGTATCCGACATACTGATCGTTCAGCCAGACGTCGGCGACGTAGTTCACCGAGTAGAACGTCAGCAGAACACGCGAACCCCGAAGCGAGTCCGGCACATCGAACCTGCGGCGATACCAGACGCCATCCTCATAGAACTCAGGACATTTTTCGTATCCGAGGAGCTGATTCTCAACCGCCGGGAGGGCTTTCACCGGCCACGCGGCGTCATCATATAGTACGGTGTGCCGTCCCGCCGCCTCGGCAACCAGGTTGGCGTACCCCGCCGAATCGCGCCGCGTGAGACTGACCCCGTCAGCAGCCGCGAAGCGCCTGGAGCGCCACGCCCCGTTCAACGACATCGTCACCCGCTGCTGCTTCTCGAACCCGGGCATCGGCATGCCGTTCTGGTACGGGACGGTGACACCGTCGAGCGTCCGCAGCTGAAGCGTTGGGGCCAACGTCGCGGGCTGCGCGAAGATCGAAGCAGAGGAGCCGGCAAGCAGCGCAGCAATAACGTAGAGAAGGGAGTTGGGGCGCATCCTGGGTACTCCACGTCAGGAGTGAGCGTGACCGGAAATCAAAAGGTGAACGGATAGAGCATATTAACGAAGTATAAGAAAGCAGCGCGGAGAGAGCAAGTAGCCCGGTCTGGCATAAGTCCCTCGAAGCCAGGGATCACGCGCCACTGTCAGACATCGGGGGCTTCCCTCACCTTCTTGAATGCGGAACCGCTATGTCGTATGTTTTGCATCATGTCTCCCCTGCCCAGGCTCCCTCTCCTTCTATCGCTGATCGCCTCCACCCTCCTGCTCGGATGCGGCGGGAATCCGTCGCCCGGCAAGGCACAAGTGACGTTTATCGTGCAGGCGGACTCTGTTCCGCCGGGCGGCGCGGTTCAGCTCGCCGGCAGTACGCCCGAGCTCGGCCCCTGGAATCCGGACGCACTTCAGCTGACCCGCCGGGACGATGGAACGTGGGCGGCGACACTCGAAGTCCCAATCGGCGAACGGTTCGAATACAAGTTCACGCGTGGCACATGGCGGACAGAAGGCGTCGGGCCGGACGGGATCGAAATGCCGAACTTCGTCCTGGAGGCCGAAGGCGACACCACCGTCCATCATCACATTCCGACGTGGCGTGATATGTCCAGCGGGCCCGTTCCCATCTCTCTCGAGAGACTCTCGAACAAGGTCGGGACGATCGAGCTGTACGACCACTGGAAGTACCGGCCCGGGGATTCCCTGGCGTGGGCATCCTCCGCGTACGACGATGGAGAATGGGCGATCGTCCCTTCGTTGATCCCCCCCGGCGAGGTTCTTCCTCCCGACCGGGCGAAGCGCGGATGGTTCCGCCTGCATATAGAAGTCGACAGCACCCTCCGACATATTCCGCTCACCTGGGTCATGAGCCAGACAGGAGCTTCTGAGATATTTCTGAACGGACGGCTGCTCGCCCGGCTTGGAACGCTTGGAACGTCCGAGGCCGACGAACAGGCGTATGAGGATCGGATCCCAAGGACCATCCTGCTCGACGGCAATGAGGAGCAGATCCTTGCCGTGAGGTATTCGGATTTCGGCGCGGAACGGATCCGCCAACTGGGCCAGCCGACCGGGTTCACGTTCTACTTGATGTTCGCGGACGAGGCCATTCAGGCCCACTCGACGAGGACCCGGACGTACTCGACCTTGCAGACCGGGCTTGTGACGCTCGCGCTCTTCCTCGCCGCGCTCCATTTCTTCCTGTATGTGTTCCACCGGTCGGAGCGGGGAAATCTGTACTTCTCTCTCCTGATGCTGGCGATGGCGATGCTTGCGTATGCCGATCTCCAGCCGTTCTTCTCCACTGCCCGCTCGGATGCCGTCTTCCTCACCCGCCTCTCTGTTGTCGGCGCGATTGTCATCTCAATCGCGAGCCTTGCGGCAGTCTACACCTTCGGCAGCCGACGCCTGCCCGTGCAGTTCTATCTGTTCGGCGTGGTGGGCGTAAGCTTGATCGCCTGGCACTCCTTCCTCCCGCACGGTCCGTTCTGGAACATCGCCTTCTCCGCCGTGCTGGCTCTCTCCGCACTGGAACTGCTGAGGTTCGTGGTATTCGGATTGGCGCGGAACGTCAGCCACCACGAGCGGCGGGGACCACACGGCTGGATCATCGGAATCGGTGGCGCGATATTCGTCCTCGGCGTACTCTATCAGCTCGCCGCAAATCTGGGATTGATCCCACTCATCGTCAGCGGATTTCCCCCCTTCTATGTCGGGTTCGTCACGTTCGCCGTGGCGATCTCGCTGCAGCTCGCCTACCGGACAGGAGCAATGAACCGCGAACTGTCCGCCCAGCTCGATCAGGTGCGCACACTCTCGGAGCGAGCGCTCGAGCAGGAGCGCCGGGCACACGAGGAAGAGCTCTCCCGCAGGGTCCTGGAGGCCGATAACGAGCGTAAGACAAAGGAGCTCGAGGAAGCGCGAAAGGTGCAGCTCGCGATGCTTCCTTCGGACGTGCCGCACCTGGAGGGCCTCTCCATCGCCGTCCGGATGAAGACCGCGACAGAAGTGGGGGGCGACTACTACGATTTCCGACAGGATAATGACGGCTCGCTGACCATCGCGATCGGCGACGCTACGGGCCACGGCACCAAGGCCGGTATCATGGTGACGCTCATCAAGAGCCTGTTCAACGTGTCCGGGCACAGCTTCTACATCCCGGATTTCTTCCAGCACTGCACCGCGGCGATCAGGCGGATGAACCTCGAGCAGCTCTATATGGCGCTGCAGATCGCACGGCTGAAAGGCCGCCGGCTGACCATCTCATCTGCCGGCATGCCGCCCTTCTACGTCTACCGGACAGCTTCAGGAAGCGTCGAGGAGATCGTTCTCAAGGGTATGCCGGTCGGGGCGTACCCGGGATTTCCGTATCAACAGACCAGCGTCGACCTTCAGTCAGGCGACACGGTCCTGTTTTTGTCGGACGGATTCCCGGAGCGATTCAACGTCGAGAGTGAGATACTCGGATACGGCCGCGTGAAGGAGATCTTCGGCGAGTGCGGGATGCTCGCGCCGGAAGCGGTGATCGATCACCTGACCGCCGCATCCGAGCGCTGGAGCGGCGGAGCTCCTCTGAACGACGACATGACGTTTGTGGTCGTGCGAGTGAATTGACGCCACGTTGAGAGCAGGTTGACCGCGCCCCCCTCGCACCACATGCGGGTCAGGCGCCTACGGGGCCCGATGCAGCGCGACCCTGTTCCCCTCCGAATCCTCAAACACCGCGACCGAACCGTACTACTGTGCCGCCAGCTCATGCGGCGCTTGAAAATGACCGCGTGATACGGTAGGATAATGCCGCGCTCGGTTCTTTCTTATTCCATTCAACACGATCCTGGGGGTCCAGTGCAGACTCACGATCTCAAACGCCCGCTCGTCCAACGCCGTTCCACGCTGGACATGCCTCCTGAAGAGTTTGCACGGCTGGGGCATCGCCTCGTGGACCAGATCGCCGCGTTCCTTGAGGCTCTCCCCCGTCGCCCCGTGACTCCGGGCGAAGGCCCCCGGGACATCCGCGGTCTGCTTGGGGATTCCGGACTCCCGGGCAGAGGAGGTTCCGCCCAGGTCCTCCTGGACGAGACTTCCAAACTCCTCTTCGATCACTCGCTCTTCAACGGTCACCCCCGGTTCATGGGGTATATCACTTCATCGGCCACGCCCATCGGCGCACTGGCCGAACTCCTCGCAGCATCCGTTAACCCGAATGTCGGCGGGTGGGCACTCTCGCCTGTCGCCAGCGAGATCGAGACGCAGACAGTTCGGTGGATTGCAGAGCTCATCGGATACCCGGCGTCCTGCGGCGGACTCCTTGTGAGCGGAGGAAACGTGGCCAACTTCACGGGCTTCCTCGCGGCCAGGAAGGCAAGGGCACCGTGGAATGTGCGCGAGACCGGGCTTCGCGCCGGGAGCGGGCAGCTCGTGGTCTACGCGTCGGTCGAAACTCACACGTGGCTGCACAAGGCGGCAGACCTGTTCGGACTCGGCCTCGATGCCATCAGATGGATCCCCGTGGACGATGAACGAAGAATGAAGACCGATGCGCTCGAGACCAGGATTCGGGAGGATCGAAACGGAGGGTTCATTCCATTCCTCGTCGTTGGTGCTGCCGGCACGGTCGGCGTCGGCGCGACAGACCCGCTGCGCGAGCTGTCACGGATCGCGAAGGAGCAGAATCTCTGGTTCCATGTCGACGGTGCGTACGGGGCACCGGCGGCGTGTCTGCCCGAAGCCTCAGACGACCTCCACGCTCTTGCCCTCGCCGACTCCGTGGCCCTCGATCCGCACAAGTGGCTGTACGCTCCGCTCGAAGCCGGTTGCACGCTCGTCCGCGATCCCGCACATCTTATCGATGCGTTCAGTTTTCATCCCGAGTACTACCACTTTGGCCCGACAGATGATCAGCCCGGCGTGAACTTCTACGAGTTCGGATTGCAGAATTCCCGCGGTTTCAGGGCGCTCAAGGTCTGGCTGGCGCTCAGACAGATTGGGAGGGAGGGATACGAAAAGCTGATCCGGGAGGATATCGAGCTTGCGCGAGTACTTCTCGAAGAGGTCCGCAGACATTCCGGGCTGGAGGCGTACCGCCAGAATCTGAGCATAGCGACATTCCGATACCGACCAGCGGATATCCCGGAATCGCCGGATGGGGCGGAGGAGTATCTCACGGCAGTGAATCAGGAGATCCTGAACAGGATACAGGTCGGCGGAGAGGTCTTCGTGTCGAACGCCGTGGTGGACGGACGGTACTATCTGCGGGCATGCATCGTGAACTTCAGGACGACCCGGGAGGATGTGCGGACGATCCCTGACATCGTTGTGCGCATCGGAATGCGGGTGCACGAGGAACTTCGGGGATCCGCTGCCTCACATCCGGGTCGCCCCGCCTCATAGCCCGGAGCCCAGGACCACGTTTCGCGGATTTGGGTCTACGACCTCTACTCACGGCCAAGGGGCGGCGATCTCTGCTCACAGTTGAGACCCGCGACCTGCAATCAAGGTGGGGGGTCTGCGCCCTCCACTCGCGCCCCGGGGCCAGCAATCTCTACTCACGGCCCAGGGCCAGCGACTTCTACTCACAGTCCAGGGCCAAGATCTCTACTCACAGCTGGGCCCGCGAACCCAACCCACCGTCCGGGGTCTGAGACCTTGACTCACGTACTCTGCTGGATCAGCTTCTGGAATCTGGGATTTCCGCGGAGATTCTTCCAGACGGGGTCGATCCTGAGCAGCGCTCCGGAAAGGTGCGAAGGGCGCGACAACAACGTCTCCAGAAGGCCGATCGCCTCTTCTTGATCTCCCAGGATCGTGTGGATCCGCGCCATCTGTTCCATCAGCACTGCGCCCCGCCACGCCTCCTTCTCAATCGGGAGCAGTTCCATGGCATGCTGCCCCGCGGCAATCGCCTCCTGCTTCCTCCCCAGCCGTGCAAGCGCAATCCCGAGAGACGCGTGGTACCGCGGGTCATCGGGCTGGCTCTTGACCCTCTCTTCGAGCATCCGCCTGGCGGACTCCGCCTGGGCCCGCGCCTCATCATCCTTCCCGAGCTGGACGAGCACCTCGGCCCGCACAAGGGACGAGGGGAAGAAGCCAAACTGATCATCGAAAACAATGTCGCCCGCCCCGTCGATTCTCCTGAGGGCATTGGAGTAGTTGCCCGCAAGCATCTCCACCCGCACGAGTTTTGGCTGAAGATCCTGTAACGGGATCCCCGCATCGATCGCCTCTCTCAACACCAGCGCAGCCTTCGCCGTATCACCGCTCTGGCCCAGGACATTGTCCGTGCGCGTCGTCCAGAGGAGCATGTTCTCCGGGTTGACCCGGACAGCGCGGTCGAGGAGTTCGGTCGCCTCGTCGAATTTCCGCATCAACCAGCTCGTTTCCGCCGCCTGATCGAGCATGATTGCATCCCGCGGGCTCAACCGCACGGCTTCCGCGTAGTTGTTCCGCGCTTCCTCGAAATTCCCCTTCCGCCTGTTCACGGCACCCATGCCTTCGTACGCCTTCGGGCTTTGCGGCCTGAGGCGGATGGCCTCGCGGAAGTGCGTCAATGCCTGGTCATAGTCCAGCTCGCAGTGATAGTAGTACCAGCCCAACGCCTCCTTCGCTGACGATTCCAGCGGCTGGAGCTCCTCAGCTTTGAGGGCGTGCTCCTTCGAAAGCTGCTTGACTTCGGGCGCGTGATCGTAGCGGAACCAGTAGAGGTCGGACAGAGTGACGGAAAGGATCGCGTGCGCCGTCGCGAACTTCGGATCGCGCTCGATCGCGCGCTGCAACATCTCCCTGGCAAACTTCAGATCCCTCTCCGTATAGCCGCGCGCGCGGAAGGCACTTCCACGAAGGAACAGGTCGTACGCTTCGGGATCCGATGTCCCGCCAACGTGCAGCGTTGCGCGCTCATCGGCAAGCAAGGTCACATCGAGGGCGGCCGCGACTTTCTCCGCAATCTCTGACTGGATGGCGAACACTCCCGAGACGACGCCTTCATACGGACGGGACCAGAGCTGGGTCGCATCGCTCACGCGGATCAGCTGGGGGCTGACGCGCACGCGGCTCTCGCCGCTCGGCGTCTTCTCCCACCGAACGGTTCCCTCAAGCACGTAGGTGACGCCCAGTTCGCTGCCGATCTCCTTCAACGACTTGCTGGTCTTCTTGTACTGCAGCGCGCTGGAACGGCCGATGACGCCGAGGCCGGAGAGACTCGCGAGCTTACCCGTGATCTCTTCGGTCATACCATCCGCGAAGTATTCCATCTCGGAATCGCCCAGGTTCTCAAAGGGCAAAACGACCACCATCTTCCTGGCGGGAGCCGCTCCCTCGCCGGCATCGCCCGAGCGACTGAACACGTAGATGCCGCCGACAATGACAGCCGCGAGAATGGCGACACCGCCGATCATCCACGGAAGGCGCGAGCGGATTCCTCCCCTGCGACCTGCAACTGCTACGCCGGGCACTCCTGCCGCCTCAACCACCCCTGTCGTTCCCCCCAACCCTTGCCAACCCGCTGTGCCAGCCGCTTCCGGTCTGCGTCCCCCGGTCGGGACGTTTCCTGTCGGCACCCGACGAACCGGCTCCGGCGGCGGGACCACGGGTCTGCTTGTGCGCGTGAGCCGTCCGGTGTCTTTCTTCAAACGCCGGAGATCGATCGCCATGTCGGAGGCGGACTGATACCTGTCCGCGGGATCTTTCTCCAGAGATCGATCGATGATGTGCTGCAGGCCCGGTGATGCGTCCGGAAGGGTTTCGATGAGCGGGACAGGATCCTCGTTCAGGATGGAGTACATCATCGAGGCTTCGTGCTCGCCGCGAAATGGGAGTCTTCCCGCGACCATCTCATAGAGCACGGCGCCGAGCGAGAAGAGGTCGGACCGGGCATCGGCCTCTCCCCCCTGGATTGCCTCCGGCGGCATATAGGCGAGTGTGCCGACCGTGCTGGAACTCTGCGTCAGTCGCGCCGCCCCGCGAAGCCTGGCCAGCCCGAAATCCATGACCTTCACATGACCGCGGGCGTTGATCATGATGTTTTCGGACTTGATGTCACGATGGACGATCCCGCGCTTGTGCGCCTCGTCCAGCGCGTCCGCAATCTGTGCCGCGATGCCGGCGGCCTCTGCAACCGGCAGGCCCGGCTCGTTCCCCCGGTGTCGCTCAATGTACTCCCTGAGCGTGTGGCCTTCGACGTACTCGATCGCGATGAACTGGACCCCGGCGTCATCCCCCACCTCATAGACGGTGCAGATGTTGGGGTGGTTGAGACCGGCCGCCGCTCTGGCCTCGTTGAGCAGGCGAAGGCGCTGTTCGCTGGAAGCCCCTTTCGCCTCAGGAACCAACTTCAGCGCAACGGTGCGGTCGAGCGTGGTGTCATGGGCCTTGTACACAACGCCCATGCCTCCACGCCCGAGCTCCTCGCGGATTTCATACTGCCGTATGCGCTTACCGACCATGTCCCGGCTCCACCTGCGACATCCTCACCGACGCTTCCCCGATTCGATTAGAGGTTCACTTTCGGAAGGTGCGTCATCGCCTCCTCCACCAACTCCTTCGGGTACTCGTAGTCTACGAGCTTCCCGTTGTGGTACGCCTCGTATGCGGTCATATCGAAGTGGCCGTGTCCGGACATGTTGAACGCCAGCACTTCCTTCCGCCCTTCGCGCTTGCACCTCAACGCCTCGTCGATCGTCGCGCGCACGGCATGCGCCGCCTCGGGCGCCGGAATGATACCTTCGGCTTTGGAGAACATCGATGCCGCATCAAACACCGCAAGCTGCTTCACAGCCCTGGGCTCGACGTCCCCGTGATTCACCAGCGCGCTCACGCTGGGCGACATCCCGTGGTACCGCAGACCGCCCGCGTGGATTCCCGGCGGCATGAACGTGTGGCCGAGCGTGAACATCTTCACGACCGGCGCCATCGCCGCCGTGTCGCCGTAATCAAACGTGTACTTCCCCTTCGTGAGACTCGGGCAGGACGACGGCTCCACCGCGATGACACGAGTAGCGGGGTTCAAGCCGGCAAACTTCCGGTGCAGGAACGGGTAGGCGAACCCGGCAAAGTTCGATCCGCCTCCGACGCACCCGATCACGACATCGGGGTACTCGCCGGCCATGTCCATCTGCTCGAGGGCTTCGATGCCGATGACCGTCTGGTGCAGAAGCACGTGTCCGAGCACGGATCCGATGCCGTAGCGCTTCTTGCCGCCCGATGTGGCCGCAGCCTCCACCGCCTCCGAAATGGCGATGCCGAGCGAGCCGTTTGAGTCAGGCGTCTCCGCCAGCACCTGTCGCCCGAACGCGGTCTGCTTGCTCGGGCTCGCGTAGACCTTCGCGCCGTAGTTCTCCATGACCACGCGACGATACGGCTTCTGGTGGTACGACACATTCACCATGAATACTTCGAGATCGAGCCCGAAGAAGCTGCACGCCATCGAAAGAGCCGTCCCCCACTGTCCGGCGCCGGTCTCGGTGGTCATAGCCGTTCCTCCCGCCTGCTTGTTGTAGAACGCTTGAGGGACGGCTGTGTTGGGCTTGTGCGAACCGACGGGGCTCACGCCTTCGTACTTATAATAGATGTGCGCCGGGGTGTCCAGCATACGCTCCAGCCGGAGCGCCCGGTACATGGGCGTCGGGCGCCAGAGGCGGTAGATCTCGCGGACGGGCTCGGGAATCTCGATCCAGCGTTCGGAACTCACCTCCTGCTTGATGATTTCCATCGGGAACAGGACGCTCAGGAATTCCGGCGTAATAGGCTGGAGTGTCTGGGGGTGCAGCACCGGCTGTGGCGGCACCGGCATGTCAGCATTGATATTGTACCATGCCTTCGGGAGGCGCGTCTCGTCGAGCAGGAACGTACGGCGGTCACTCATGGAACAGGCTCTCCAATGAATAGCGCTATTGTTGAAGTGGGAGGTACAGCTCGTAGTGGTTGCCAACCTAAGGACTTTCCGGGTCTAATTCCAGCATGAGGAGGCCCTCCACCCCTGACCGGTCGGGGCGGCCCGCTGCCGCCGGAGGAGGAGACGCTTCCGGTGGCGGACGGGGCAACTGCATTGAATCCCGGACGAATTCAGAGTATACTGGTACAAAATCAACCGCCGGCAATCACCCGGAGACCCCTGTGAAGCGCCCCTGTTTCTCGCTGTCATATCTTGCAGTCACAATTGCCCTGGCACTCACTCCAGCCCAGGCACAGGACGAATGTACGACCGCCATTGTCACCAGCGCGGGGACCGTGGACGGACGTCCCCTCCTCTGGAAGAACCGGGATACGGACGACCTCTCCAACAAGATTCTGTTCGTGGATGAGGTTCCCCATACGTACCTGGCGGTCGTCAACGCTGGCGACACCTCCGGACGAATCGCCTGGGGCGGGCTGAATGATTCCGGCTTCGCAATCATCAATTCGGTGGCGTACAACCTGCCGAAGTCGGGCGGTCTCGAGGACCTGGAGGGGCACGTCATGGGCGACGCGCTTCGGACATGTGCGACGGTGGACGATTTCGAGCGGTACCTCAAGGCCAACATCGGCCCCGGGCTGGGGTCCTGGACGAATTACTGCGTGATCGACGCGCGTGGCGGTGCCGCCATCTTCGAGACGCACAACAAGGGGTATGTGAGACTGCCGGCCGATACGGCCGTGGGCGGATGCATGCTCAACACGAACTTCTCGAGGTCGGGGAAGCCCAACCAGGGGGCGGGATACCTCCGGTTCGATCGGGAGCAGCGGGTGTTCGGGAAGATCTCCTCCGGCGGATTCTCGCGCGACTTCATCCTGCAGACCGCGGCGCGCGACATGGGACACGCGCTGCTCCAGAACCCCGAACCCCAGACATGGAAGTCCCTTCCGGCCGACCGTCCGTACTGGGTCCACGCGGACCACACGATCAACCGGTCCAGCACGGCGTGCGCGATCCTCATCCATGGCGCGAAGCCGGGGGAGAATCCCCTGACAGCGACGCTCTGGGTAATCCTGGGCGAGCCTGTCTGCTCGATCGCCCTCCCCTTCTGGGTTGCCGCGGGCCAGACCCCGCCGCAGGTGCGTGAGGGAAAGGATGCTCCGATCGCCACTGAGGCGTTGCGGCTGCGGAAAATCCTTCACCCCCTTAAAGGAAACGACCGGAGCGAGTACGCGGACATCACGAAGCTCGACAATGCCGCGGGCACCGGCTGGCTGCCCGGACTTCTCAAGACAGAGCGAGAGATCCTGACCGCCACAGATGAGTTGCTCCACAAGTCCCCCACCTCTCGGGAGCTTGCGGAGTTCCAGAGGATCAGTGCCGAGAAGGTCCTCACCGTCCTCAAGGCAGCCAAATAGACCGGCGCAGTCGCCTCACCAGCCCCACACGCCCCCCCACATGCGCATGGGCCACACGTGCGTCACCTAGGCAACACAAGTGCGTCACCTAGGTGACGCACTTGTGTTGCCGCGGGCTACCTGGCCAAACTGCCTCCGTCACCCTTGTCTGCCCACCGGCAGGCGATCCCCTTGAACTCCCCGCCCGATCGCCCACCGGCGGCAGTTCTTCACGTCACAGGGGAACCTTCCCGTTGAGTTTCACCACCAACCCTGCGTGATCCGACGGCCACATCCCTGACACGGTCCGGTCGGCTTCCTCTTCTCCTATCACCTCCGCATGGACGGAGCCCGGTGAGAACCGTTCCCCGTTTCGAGGGAAGTTCTTCAGAAGGACAAGGTCGATGCGCTCGTACAGGTCTGCGGCCGGGTTGCGCAGATCAGACGCTTGGGGGGAGGTAAACCCGATGTCGTTTGGATTGCCCCTTCGAAGGACCCAGGCGTCGGCGAAGCCTCCATCACCGGTGAGGAATTGGTAGGTTCCGTCGTTGGCCGGGTTCGGCGGCGCCGGATCGAGCGTATTGAAGTCGCCAAGGACGATCGTCGGGAGAGTCTCCTGCGCAAGAATCCCGGCAAGTTCCTGTGCCTGAGGGAGGCGGACTTCCTCGTAAGCTGATTCCAGATGGGTCGTCACGAATCGCACCCTGCGGGCTCCGACCTGTGCCACAATCGACACGTATCCGCGGGGAATCTCCGCGCCGAGATCGGGCACAGGCAAAGTGGCGGCATAACGGCCCGATGTGCTTCCGGACACGGCAACGTCCTCAGCCACCAGGATAACATCGGTGTCCAGCAGCCGCACGTAGTCGAACACCGGGTCCCCGTTCTCGACACCTATCAGCCGCGGAACCATCACGTCGGCATTTTCCACCGAGCCCGCTACCGTGTATCTGAGCCCCCGCTGACGGAGTGCGCCCTTCAGGATCTTCAAGAAATCGATCTCCTCCAGCAGTTCGCCGGATGCGGGGTCCAGGCGCTGAATCAGTGATACCTCCTGGAAACCGATCAGGTGAGGACGATGTCGCGCCACCTGGGCGGCGATGGCCCTGGCGCGCTCCGGGAAGTCCGTTTGCTTCAATTCTTCGTATGCGACAGCCACTTTCTGGGCAGCATCGAGTACGTCCGTCGCCCCCAGGACTATGTCCACGTTAGCGCCGACGTAGATATTCCACGTCATGACCTTGAGTTCACCGTTGCCCATCTCGCTTTTCTCCAGCATTGACATGGATTCGTCCACGGAGGGCCCGACAGGGTCGTCCTTCGAGCACCCGGCCATGCCGACCAGGATTCCGATCAGGAGAGCAAGAGCTGTGATTCGTTGCATTGGGTGTTCCTTCTTTGGCTGGTGAGGGATGTGTGATTGCATGAGAAGCATAACAAACCCCCTCGGGATGGATGTCAGATTTCTGTCATGAAACCGTCAGCGGGGACCGACAGGCGGCCCCCCCCACGCCCACCGTGCCACACCCCGCGACGCCCCAAGTGCGTCACCTAGGTGACGCACTTGGGGGGGCCACGTGTGGGGTGCATGTGCGGGCTGGGAGTCGGGGGGCTCGGAGAGGGCTATACAGGAGACTGACAACTCCGTGACACCCCCACGGAGGCAGGGAGGTATCTTGCCCTCGGAACGACAGCAGAGCGGACCTACGAGAATCGAGCTATGACGGGCGAACGGTGGGCACTTGGGCGAATGGCCGTAAGGATGATGCTGGGCCAGGGGTCGCATTTCCTGATCACCATGACGGGAGTCGCGGTGTCCGTCCTCCTTATCGCGCTCCTGCTCGGCGTGTATCAGGGGGCACGGAAGGGTTCGACAGGCTACATCGCCTCAACCTCCGCGGACCTCTGGGTAAGCCGGGGCAACAGCAACAACATCCTCCGCAGCAACTCATTCATGCTGGCCTCCCTCGCGGATGAGATTTCAGGCGTCGATGGCGCGCAGGAGGTCACACCCGTCCTCAGGATTCTGACGAGCGCGCGCACGGAGCGAGAGACCATGACGCTCTTCCTGTTCGGGATCGATCCCGCGTCGGGCGTCTCTCAACCCCCTCTCCTTGGCGGCGGAACCACGCAACTCTCGAACGGCACGCTGATCGTCGACCAGTCGTTCGCACGGAAGCACCGCCTTGACGTCGGCGACGAACTCCTCATTCAGGACCGGAGGTTTCGGATCGCCGGGTTCTCCACCGCGACAAACGCAATCCTCGCACAGTTCACGTTCTGCACGTTAAGCGACGCTCAGACGCTGTTCGGGTTCCCGGGCGCAGCAAGCTTTCTCCTCGTCAAGCTGAACCCCGCCGCCAACGCCAATACCGCCATCCGGGACATCAGCACCGCCCTCCCGGGTACGGCGGTGCATACAAAAAGCGAATTCATCGACAACACGCTGCGCGAAATGGAGACGGGAGTTCTTCCGATCCTCTGGACAGTCGCGATGCTCAGCATGGCCGTCGGCGGGACGATCGTCACCCTTCTCCTCTATAATTCTGTTGTCGGCCGCAGGCACGACTTCGCACTCGTGAAGGCGATCGGGGGCAGAACCTCCGATCTGTATTCCATCGTCCTGTGGCAGGCGTTCGTCACCTCCGCGTGCGGGGCAGCTGCAGGCATCGCCGGTGCGGCCGCACTCGCGCCAGTCCTTCCGTACTTCGTCCCCGAACTCACCGTCAGTCTCACGCCGCACGTTCTGGCCCTTGTCGCTCTGGCGGCTGTTGCGATCGCGGGAACCGGCGCGCTTATGCCACTTCGCAAGCTCGCGGGGATCGACCCGGAGGAGGTGTTCCGGACATGATGCATAACCCGTCGATTCCTGAAGCGGGATCATTGATCACCGCAGAACGGCTCACGCGAGTCTACAACGGCGTCACTGACACGGTGACGACAGCGGTCAATGACGTCAATCTGGTCGTCCGGGCCGGAGAGATCATCCTTGTTCTCGGACCCAGCGGCAGCGGGAAGACGACGTTGCTCTCGATGCTTGGCTGCCTGCTCAGGCCCACGTCAGGACGTCTCATAGTGTTCGACAAAGATCTTTCCACGACACCGGCCTCCGCAATGGCGGCACTTCGAAGGGCGAAGATCGGCTTTGTGTTCCAGTCGTACCGGCTTCTCGACTGTCTCTCCGTCATTGAGAATGTCCGGCTGGCCATGGTGCTTGCAGGCGTTCCTGCCCGGGAGGCTGGCGCACGTGCCGCCGCTCGACTCGCGGATCTCGGGATCCTGCACCGCGCGGAGTTCCCGCCGGCCCGGTTAAGCGGAGGGGAGAAGCAGCGGGTCGCAATAGCCCGTGCCCTCGCCAACGGGCCGCGTCTGATCCTTGCCGACGAACCGACCGGCAACCTGGACTCACAGAGCGGCCGCACGGTGATGGAGTTGCTGAGCGACCGCGCGCGCGCGGCTGGCAGCACGCTGGTGATCGTGAGCCACGACCCCCGGATCCGGGATCTTGCAGACCGGGTCCTGACCATGGAAGATGGAAGACTCCGTGAGTAGGCCATGACCCGCTTCTTCAACACGCTGAACTACTCTTCCTCGAACGAGGACGGCCGATCAGAGCTTCTCGGGCTCCGCCTGACTCCATCTGACGCTGTGGTTACCATTACCGGGAGCGGCTCAAGGACACTGGATCTGCTCCTCGGACATCCCGGCCACATCCATTCGGTGGACATGAATCCCTGTCAGACATATCTCCTCGAGCTGAAGCTTGCGGGCCTGCGCGAGTTGAACTATGAGGAGTGGATCGGTTTTCTAGGCGTTACGCCACAAGAGCACCGGCTCAGGAGCTACGGTCTGTGCCGGCGTCTCCTGTCACCCGAGGCGACCGCATACTGGGACGATCACATCGATGCCGTGGAGCGAGGGGTCCTCTTTGAGGGGCGTTGGGAGAAGTACTTTCACAAAGCCACGACGCTTCTCTCGATCATGGGCGGCAAGAGGATCGACCGGATGTTCAGTGCCGAAGATGTAAGCAGGCAGGCCTCGATCTATGAGGCGGAGTGGAACGATACCATCTGGCGCTCGTTCGTGAAAGCCTCGGCAAGCAAAGTCTTGTGCCGGTACGCCTTCCGTGACCCCGGCTTCTTCCAGCACGTCCCTCACTCGTTTCCCCGAGGGAGCTATCTGCTGGAGCGCTTCGATGCGGCGTTCCGGACCCGGAAGCTCTCGGAGAGCCCGTTTCTCTCCCTCCTGCTTCGCGGGAAGTTCGACGACCACGCACTGCCCCTCCACTTGCGACCCGAGAAATTCGACGTACTTCGGGAGTCATGCGATCGAATCTCGGCAGCCACTGCGCCGCTGGACGCTTTTCTTCTTGCGCGACCTCCGGGATCGATCAACGCATTCTCTCTGTCCGACGTCGCTTCCTATACCAGCGAGGAAGAGTATGCAAGGATCTGGACAGCCGTCTGCCGCGCCGCCGCTCCCGGCGCCCGGATCTGCGAACGCCAGTTCCTGGTCCGCCGGGAGCTTCCCGGGAGCGCCGCCGCGCTCACGACCCGCAACCGCACGCTCGAAGAGCGTCTCGAGCGGGAGGACGATTCCACATTCTACAGCTTCGTCGTGGCAACTGTGAGATGAGCACGATGGATCGGATGGAAATAGTCCCGTATGCCGCCGCAGACAGTCCGGACGCGATTGCGCTGGAAGCCACGCTGGACCAGGGCGAGGCCATCGCGCTGAGGTTCCGCAGGCCCACATTTCACGCACGGTCTTCTGTCTACGAGAAGTCGGTGATCCTGTGCGCAAAATCAGACGGGCGCCTGGTGGGGATCGCTGCCGGGACGCTGAAGAATGTCGGGCTGAACGGCGTGGTGAGGCGGGCGATCTACGGATACGACCTCCGTGTCGATCCCGCATTCCGGCGGGGTGGCACGGCCCAGCGCCTCGGCAATGCGGTGATTGAAAGTCTCGGGGGCGGGGAATGCCGCTACTCTCTCGTGGCCGGACAGAATCGGCTGGCTGTTCGTTTCACGCAGCGGGCGTTCGGGGCGGCGTGCACCATCCCTCTGGTCTACGTCATCATACCGGTCATGAGAAGCCGTCGACGCCGTCCGGCGTGCGTGGACCCGGGTCCTGAGGAAATTCATACGGGAGTTCCTGCAGCACGCCGGACCGCTCGACATGCTCCCTCCCTTCCGCTGCGGATCTTCTGGCCGGCCATGTCGGGTCGGTCCGCCTCGAAGGAGGATCGGCCGGCTGCTCGATCTGGACAAACGAATCGTTGCTTGCGGAGGAGGTTGTCCGTCTCCCCCGTCATCTGCAGTTCCTTGGACTCGTGGCTCGTCCGTTGGCAAACGCTCGGCTCCTCCCCCGCATCCCCCGGCAGGGCGAGATGGTGCGAAGCTGGTTTCTGCACGATCTGTTCGCACGTGGAGTTCAGGAGACGCGTGAGTTGCTGACGGAGGTTAGCGCCCGCGCGCTTGAGAGCGGGAAGGACTTCCTATATGTCCTCATGCAGGAGGGAGATCCGACGATCGAGGCGTTCCGGAGGGCGGGGTACCGATACCTGACTCTTCCCTACGTCTTCGTGGCAGGAGGAACGAATGTCCCTGCGCCGGGCTCGCGCATCTACCTGGATGTGCGCGACATTTGAGCCGGGCGCCGGAGAGCCCACTGCACTGGACCTCTCGTCCAACGAAGGCCGGTCTTGCAGTTAGGTTCGGGTCACGGTCTCTTGCTGGAGTACAGGATGGTGTGATACAGCTCGAAACGATAGCCGGCGGGCGCTCGCCTTCGGTCACGAACCTGACTGTGAAGTCAGCCCCGAAAAATAAGCCCGGCCGATCGGGCGATCGGCCGGGAGGAAGGGCGGCGGGATCGAACATATGACAACCGCGGCAGGGGACACCACGGCGCCGGAACAGAAGCGAGAGACGCGCGGAGAATCAACGGATCAGGATCGTTGGATCCGGCGTCGCAGCAAGCTTAGGACTTCAATCCCAGCTGCTTCCGGATCTCTTTGACCATGCTGGGCGCAAGCACCGGAGCCTTCGGGACTGTCGCCTGCTTCCCGGCTGATTCGTTTTCAAACACGTCGTGCTTGGAGCCATACCGCTTCAGCGAGCAGCCGGCGCGGCGCAATTCAAGGATGAATTCGTTCTGGCGGACGCTCATATCGTGACCTCGGTGGATTGGAACTTCCGGGAGGGAACGGTGGTGGCTTCGGCGTCGTGGTAGAGCTTATACGCGTCAGCAACGTTTTTCTTGAGGTGCTCAACGGATGTTCCCTGGCTGAGCACGCCTGGCACTTCTCGAAGCCGGCCGACAAACCAGTCGCCATCCTTCCAGAAATCCAATGTGAATGTTTTCATTCTTTCTCCTGAAAGAGTGGGTGGTGGTGCTTACCTAGTGTTCGCATAGCTAGAAGGAACTCTACAGCGGAGGGTATCAAAAACGTGAGACCGGGCAGCACGGTGGAAGCGCTCACCCAATGGATTAAAGGTAGGTGCATAGCGGGAAGAAGTCAACTGAAAGTCTCATTTTTCCGGACGGGAGGACTCGGCCATCCCGTGCCCCGGCCTCGCCTGGGACGACCGCCGCCAGGGTCGTGTCCGCTCCAACGCCAATCGCTAAACCCCACGACTTTGCGTCACCAACTTCGTCGAGTCGCCGGCACCCGAGTGCATCCCGGTGCCGGCCCACGCTCTATCTGACAGAGGTTTCTGGCGTAGTACGCCGGACCATCCTCGAGAGCCACAGTGTGGCGGGCGGTTCCAGGGACAGCCGCCCGTCTCATCGCGAAGCGACGCCTGCGATGATAATAATGGCATCGATGAGTGCCCCAATGAAATATCCCGTCGTCGCAGCACCTGGCTGCAGGTTTCCCCCCTGATAGGTATTGCTGGCCTCAATGCCAACCTCTGGAACGTAGACTGTGTCAGGGGAGGTAAACATCGTCCGGCCGTACACCCCCACCCCGGGACTCCACAGGTTGATTTCATCGTACTTGAGAAGTCTATTGCCGGCGCGCATCGAAAGCATCGACCCCTCAGGAATCAGGTGCAGCGGATCGCCGCGGAGGGGATAGGGCAGCGAATCGCGGGCTGACAAGGACTGCTCTGCGCGCGGGCGCGCGTATGCCCCGCTGTCCGCAGAAGGGCCCGCCGGAGCATGGCCGGGAGACTCCTGGCCAGCACGAGTGCCGTCTATGCTGGAGATGTCCACCGTATCACCGACCTCGATCGAAGCGAGATCCGCGGCAGATCCCTCAGCCGGTGGATCGTTGGACGCGGACGCGTCAATGGCCGACCCGATTCCGTAGCCTACAAGCATGCATCCCGAGAAACTGGCCGCCAGCAGCGGTGCGGCGACGTACGCGAGAATTGAAAGAAGATGTCGTGACATGGTCCCTCCGCATTCACTGAGGGAAAGGTAGGTGTCCCTCATGGGACCAATGTCAGGGAATTGTCATCCCGGGGTCACAGAAGGGGGTCCCTCGGGGCTCCCAAGTGCGTCACCTAGGTGACGCACTTGGGAGCCCTCGTTTGGGGCCCCTCGGAGGGGCTTGGGGCCGGAGGTTGGAGGGGCAGAAACGCGCGAAGCCCCGGAGGTCATCCGGGGCTTCGGGGTGGACAGGGACGGAATCGAACCGCCGACACATGGATTTTCAGTCCATTGCTCTACCAACTGAGCTACCTGTCCGGAATCGAGCTAATAATATAGCCAAACCACATATTGAAATCAACGGGAAGCCACGAGGAAATGCACGCCAGACAGGCGCGTATGGACCACGCCGGATAGGCATGAACGGGCCATGCTAGATAGGCGTACGTGGATCAGGTGGAGAGGCCGACACGGGTCAGGCCAGCCCGGCTTTCTTCGAGACTATTCTTGGAGCTGCGGCAGAAAGGACAGATCTGATCTTCTCGACCGAGTCCACCCCGCACCGGTCCACATTAGAGCAGCCTGCCCGGCGGCAGTCGATGCCCCGGGCAGGCCGTCGGGATTCCTACATTCTGCCGTTGCGCTTCAGCACTTCGCGCGCGATGACGATCTTCTGGATCTCGTTCGTTCCTTCGAAGATCCGGTTGATGCGCGCGTCGCGATAGAAACGCTCAATCGGCATTTCGCGCGAATAGCCCATGCCGCCGTGTATCTGCACAGCGCGGTCGGCGACCTCGTCGATGCACTCCGAGCAGTATGTCTTCACTGTCGCGGCCTCGCGCGAGACGCTCTTTCCTTCGTCGTACAAGAAGGCGGTGCGGTAAATGATCGACTCCATGGTGTACACCATGATCGCCATCTCGGAGAGATAAAACTGGATCGCCTCGAACTGCGCGATGGGGACGTCGAACTGCTTTCGCTCCTTTGCGTACTTTGTCGACAGCTCCAGCAGCTCCTTCGACGCGCCCAGGCACGCCGCACCCAGGCCGAGGCGTCCGGCATCAAGGGTCTTCATGGCGACCAGGAATCCTCTGCCTTCCTCGCCGATCACGTTCTCGGCCGGGACACGCACGTTATCGAACGAGATCGCAGCGGTATGGCTGCCGCGGATGCCCATCTTCTTCTCTTTCGCGCCGGCGCTGAAGCCGGGGCTCTTCGTCTCGACGGCAAACCCTGTGATCCCCCGGTCTGTCCGGGCGAACACCGAAATCACGTCCGCGATCCCGCCGTTCGTGATCCAGATCTTCTCGCCGTTGACCACCCAGTCATTGCCCTCGCGATGCGCCCGCGTCCGGAGGTTGAACGAATCCGAGCCAGCGAGCACTTCGGTCAGCGCGAACGCGGCGATCTTCTTTCCCGCAGTGAGGTCCGGCAGGTACTTCTTCTTGAGCGCTTCCGACCCGCCGATGTAGATCGCGTTCGAACCGATCGACTGGTGCGCCCCGACGAATGTCGCGGTGGACAGGCAGGCGCGGCCGATCTCCTCCTGCATCAGGCAGTATCCCACCTCGCCGAATCCGCCCCCGCCGTATTCCGGCGGGAAGACCGCCCCCAGCAGTCCGAGCTCACCCATCTTGTTGATGAGCTCGCGCGGGATCTCCTCCTCTTCGTCGATCTTCGACGCGATGGGCTTGATCTCCGCGTTGACGAACTCGCGAACCATGTCGCGGAGCATGAGGTGTTCTTCGGTGAAGGGGAATACGGACATGGGAGTTGGGGGATGTGGGAGTATTCAGTGAGTAGGATTCACAATTTCTATCATTGGCGACCCGCGTTGAGCGCATCAGAGCCTTTGCACAACGCATGCAGCAGTACGGAATTCAGCACGCCGCTTACGATGCGAGCGGGGGTGAAGGAGCCACCCGGGACGGACACGTCAGGACGTCTGCTCCCCTACCGGCTTCTGGCCGACATAACTCACGACGTCTTCGCCGCCGTCAACGCCGATGACGTTGCCGGAGACCCAGTACGCGTTCTCGTCCGCCAGCAAGACGATCGCCTTCGCGACATCTTCCGGAGTGGTGAGGGCGCCCGCGGGGTTCTTCGCCCGCGCAATCTTGAGCATGTCAGCGCTTCCCGGGATCTTCCTAAGCGCAGGAGTGTCGGTCACGCCCGCCATGATGGCGTTTGCGGTGATACCATAGGCGCCGAGCTCCATCGCGAGCTGGCGGATGTGGGATTCGAGGGCGGATTTTGCCGCGGAGACGGCGCCATAGGCCGGCAGCACCGTGTGGCCGCCCGAGCTTGTCATGGCGAAGATCCTTCCGTCCTTCTTTATGAGATGGCGGAAGAACAGCCCCTGCGTCCAGTACACCAGGCTGTTGGCCATGACGTCAATCGTCATCTCCATCTGAGCCTGCGTGACCGTTTCTTCGGGCTTCCTGGCGATAAACGGCTTGAGAGTCCCGAACGCGAGCGAGTGTACAAGCACTTTCACGGTGGCGCCGGGATGTCCATGGAAGCGCTCCTGGATCTCGTCCAGCGTCTCATTGCGCTTGATGGCGTCGGCGGCGTTGATATTGTAGAAGACCGCCTCCCGGCCGTGGTGCTTGATGTCCCGGATCAGGTGCTGGACGGCAGGCATGGTGGCCGCCCGGTCGAGGTGGATCCCGAAGATATTCATGCCGGCTTTCGCGAGCTCGAGAGCCGCGGCGCCGCCGAACCCGCTCGAGGCGCCGAGAACGAGGGCCCAATCGGTGGGTTTGAAACGCAATTCGTGCTTCATGGGGGAGTTCTCCGACTATGATCCCGGCCATTCCTCCGCCGGGTGAATCATACGCCGCCGCCGGAATCACACCCTCCGCACGGCTGGCAACCGGCTGCGCGCCCGACGCCGCAGCCCTTCTCATCACTCCACGGTGACGCTCTTTGCCAGGTTTCTCGGCTGATCCACGTTGGTCCCGCGCTCCACGGCCATGTAGTAGGCCAGCAGCTGCAGCGGGATGATGTTCAAAATCGGGCCAAAGAACCCGTACGTGCGCGGGACGCGGATCACATGCTCGGCCATCGACTCGATCAGCGTGTCGTCTTCGTTGGCCACTGCGATGATCCTGCCCTTGCGTGCCTTCACTTCCTGGATATTGCTGAGAACCTTCTCATAGATCGCATCCTTCGGCACGACCACCACGACCGGCATGTTCTCGTCGATGAGGGCGATCGGGCCGTGCTTCATCTCCGCCGCGGGATAGCCTTCCGCGTGAATGTACGAAATTTCTTTCAGCTTCAGCGCGCCCTCGAGCGCCACCGGGAAGTTCGCCCCGCGCCCGAGGTACAGGAAGTTCTGACAGTGCTTGAACTCCTCGGCGATCGCGCGCACCTTGTGGGCGTGCCGGAGAATCTGATCCACCTTCGCGGGGAGCGAGTCGATCTCGGCCGCCAGCACCTTCGCCTGCTCCTCCCCCATGCCGCGCACACGCGCCAGCAGAAGTGTGATCAGCGCAAGCACGGTGAGCTGGGAGGTGAACGCCTTCGTAGACGCGACCCCGATCTCCGGGCCCGCGTGCACGTACACCCCGGCGTCCGTCTCGCGCGCGATGCTGCTCCCCACAACGTTCACGATCCCAATCGTGGTCGCGCCGTGGCGCTTCGCCTCGCGCAGCGCGGCAAGCGTGTCAGCCGTCTCGCCGCTCTGGCTGATCAGAATCACCACGTCGTCCGTGTTCAGGATCGGACTCCGATACCTGAACTCCGACGCATACTCCACTTCGGTCGGGACCCGGGCGATCTGCTCGAACATGTACTCGCCCACCAGTCCCGCATGCCACGACGTTCCGCAGCCGGTGATGATGATCCTGCGCGCGCTCAGCAACTTGCCCATCATTTTCTGCAGGCCGCCGAGCACGACGTTCCCTTCTTCCACCCTCAGCCGCCCGCGCATCGCATTCCGGATCGTGGTCGGCTGCTCGTGGATTTCCTTCAGCATGAAGTGATCGAAGCCGCCCCGCTCGATCTGCGAGATCTCGAGCGCGATCGCTTCGATGTGCTTTGCCACTTCCACGTCGTCGATCGTGACCGTCCGGAAGTGGTCCTTCGTGATCTCGGCAACTTCGCCGTCCTCGAGATACACGACCTTCCGCGTGTGCTCCACGATCGCCGCTGCATCCGACGCCACAAAGTGTTCGCCGTCGCCGACGCCGATCAGGAGAGGGCTCCCCTTGCGCGCGACGACCATCGTACCGGGCTCGTTCGGGGACATCACGACAAGTCCGTACGTACCGTCGACCTCCGAGACAGCCAGCCGGACCGCTTCGGCGAGCTTGCCGGTCCGCTCGTACATCACGCCGACGAGGTGCGCGAGGACTTCCGTGTCCGTCGCGCTCAAAAATGTGTGGCCGTCCCTCTCCAGCTTCGTCTTGATCGCGAGATAGTTCTCGACGATGCCGTTGTGGATGAGGGCGACCTGCTTGGTGGCATCCCAGTGGGGGTGTGCGTTGACGTCGTTCGGCTCGCCGTGCGTCGCCCAGCGCGTGTGCCCCATGCCGGCGACTGAATAGAGGTCTCCGTTGGCCGCGCCGAGCCTGGACGCAAGTTCGGCAACCTTCCCGGCGTTTTTCTGGACGAATAAGCTGCCGTTCTTGATCAGCGCGATCCCGGCCGAGTCATACCCCCTGTACTCAAGCCTGCGCAGACCCTCCAGGATGATGGGAACGCAATTCCGCTTGCCCACATAGCCGACAATACCGCACATACTGCCCCCTTCACAATGGTGAAAAACCTACGCAAAACCGCATCGAAAATCAACGAAAAGGAAGGATTCTCGATACTTTACGAATCCTGGGGGCGAATTCCTATGACGGCCATCATCCTGCCCGACCGGGGGCCATCCCGGCGGTAGGAGTGCAAAAGATGGGATTCGGTGATCGTACAGAGGGGGCTTACTTCTATATGAGAAGGATGGACGCCTGCCTCCAGCAGTGAGTCGGCATTGAACGCCTTCAAGTCCAACCGGAGCGACCCCTGGTGGTCGGCCAGGTACTTTGGGGAAAAACGCTCCGCGACATCCGGCCCGACTTCATAGCAGCATCCGCCCGCGGCCGGGCCGACGTAGGCCCGAAGATCCCCGGGGCTTGTGCCGAACGCCGAGCGCATGAGCTTCAGCGCAAGCGAGAGTATACCGGCGGCCGATCCGCGCCAACCGGCGTGAACCGCTGCAACTGCGCGATGCTCGGGGTCATGGATGAGGATGGGGACACAATCGGCAACGGTGACACACAGATACACGCCCGGCGTGTTCGTGACGAGCGCGTCCGTCTCGGCGACCGCACCCGCCGCGCCCACGCGCGCCACAGTGGCGGAATGCACCTGGCGCGGAATCGCCAGCCCGTCGACAGGGATCCCCAGCGGCGAGAAGAATCGCTGACGGTTTTCATTGACCGAGGCCTCATCGTCGCCGACGCTGAACGAGAGGTTCATGCCGAGCGGATCTCTGCTCACCCCTCCCAGGCGTGTGCTCACGGCCGCAACCAGGCCGGCTTCCTTCTCGAAGATGGCGGGACGGATCGTTGGCGGAGCGCTCACGGCTGCGCCTCCGCGGGTGCCGGCGGAAGCGTGATCGTCACGGCGACGCCTTTCCCCTGCTCGCTCCTGATTCCGATGCTCCCCCCGATGTCGTCAAGCATACGCTTCACCATGGCCAGCCCCAATCCCATGCCGTCCGTCTTTGTCGAGAAGTTCGGCGTGAACAGCTTCGGCATCACCTCGTCCGTAATGCCCGGGCCCGTATCCGTGAGCGTCGCCGTGACGCGGCCGCCGGACATCACCGTGGCGACCCCGATCGTTCCCTGCGAGCCCATCGCCTGGACGCTGTTCCGGATCACGTTGATGAACGCCCGGCGCAGCTCCTCCTTGTCGGCAAGCACCGGCGGCAGTCCGGGAGCGAGGTTCGTCTCGAACCGAACGCGCTCCTCGCGGTCGAACAGCCTGATCGCTTCACCCACAACCTCATTCATATCGCACCGTGCAAGCTGCCGCTCCGGCATCCTCGCGAAGCGGGAGAACTCCGACGCGATCCTGCTCAGGGCGTCGATCTGCTCCCCGACCGTCCTGGTCACATCCTCCAGGATACGATCGAAATCCGGCGCGCGGTCGCGGAACGTCTGCCGCAGGTGCTGGATCGACAGTTTCATGGGGGTGAGCGGGTTCTTGATTTCGTGCGCCACCTGGCGCGCCATCTCGCGCCAGGCCATTTCGCGCTCGGCGCGGACGAGCTCCTCGCGCCCGCGTTTCAGGTCGCGCGTCATGGAATCGAACGAACGCATCAGCGTCTGGACTTCGTCGCCGCCCAGAAGGGGGCTCCGCCCGCCCTCCGCAACTGTCACATCGAGATCCCCCGCGGCAACCCGCGCCGTCGCATCCGTCAGCTTCCGGATTGGCGCCGCGAACCTGTTTGCAAAGAAGGAGGCGATGCCGATCATCGTGAGGATGACAAATGCCACGATGCCGAAGAGCGCGGCGTTCTGCCTGGCGGTTTCGGCTTCGATCCGATCCTGGCGAAAAAGCGTCGGGACCGCGACAACGCCGATCACGCGGTCGTCGTCGAGGAGGATCGGCCGGTACCCGACCGCATACTCGATGAGTCCGATGCGCTCCATCCCCATGAAGAACCGCTTCCCTTCCAGCATGATCGCTGCGAACGCACTGCCGTTCATGCGGCGGTCCAGCACTCCAAGCGTGAAGAGCTCCGGACGGCTGCTGAATGCGAGGGAGCTGTCGCCAAACACGTTGAAGTCGGTTCCAGTCATGGCCGCCAGCGCCTCGACCCAACCGGGCGTGAAATCCTCCGTCGGCGGGCCCAGGCGCGCAACGAATGCGTGTTCTGCAGAGATTCTTGCCGCAAGTCCGGCGGTTTCTTCCTGGAGGGTTTGCCGGGTGAACTCCCTCAGGCGATCCCTGGAATAGCGCTGCCCATAGATCGTCATAAACACGAGCGGTACCAGCGCGCTGATGACGAGCGCCGCAAGCAGGCGGTCGCGGAACGACACATGCATGCTCCGCCCACCCGCAAAGCGCGCAGCGACAAGGACGCCGCCGAACAGCACGAGGAGGCAACCGGCCACGATGAGCACCCGAACCAGCACCAACAGAAGCGCCGTCGAGCCAGTGTCCGGAATACTCAGGCCGATGACGCCCTCCCCTCCCGGCCGCGCCACGTACCACGTGCTGATGTCTCCGTCTTCGCCCGCGTCGCTCCACCACACTCCCGCGGACGGGTCCGATGCAAGTCTGGCGCGGACAGCCTCCGGGAGGGTGTAGCCGAGAGGATAGATCGATTCTGTGGATGTCTCCAGCCGACCGCTGCGGAACTCCGACACAACAACGTCCGGCACGCGGTCGTTGCTGGTCGCAGTCCTGAGGATGGAGGGGTTCTCCCCGCGGAACAATGCCTGCCGTCCGGCCGCGATCAGGACTCTCGCGTATCCCTGGATGACGCCATCCGAACCAAACATGGGGGTCACGCCGGCATACACCATCACCGCATCCGGTCCTTTGCCGACCTCACGCGCAAGAATCAGTCGCTCTGCGACGGGGCCAAGCTCGTACTCGACCGACCGCAGGGCCGCGGTCATCCCGCCGATTGAGAAACGGCTCACCTGGAGCCCCGTGGTATCGACGATCGCGAAGACGGAGGCGTACCCCTCTCGAGATGCGACGCTCGACGCCCAGCCTTCGAACGCGGCGCCGGACCGATCTGCTTCGTCCCAGGCTTTCAGCGATGCCACCCGGGCGGGGTCGGAGAGGCGCGTCAGTCCTTCATCCACCACAACCGTCAGCCAGGCGTCGACCGGGCGGAGAACCTGAGAGGCAAGGGTTTCGACCTTTCGCCTCTCCTTTCCTTCCGTGTGATACATCAGGAGGGGGACCAGGAAGGCGGCAGAGATCAGCGCGCGGGAAGCGTGACGGACGAACGAGGAACCCTGCCAGAGTCTCGCCCACGCCAAAAACGTCAGGACACCCAGGATGACCCACCGCAGCGTCGGGGGGATGAGCGGGCTCGGGCGCGTTCCGAAGAAGAGGGAGGTTGCGATGAGCAGCACGATCGCGATGGCTGCCCCCGCGAACCTCGACCCCTCGACGTCGGTGAGCTGGCGCATGAAATGGAGGCCTCGCAGCGCGACCATCACGTAACAGAGCATCGTGATCAGGAGCGCGGCGGTCAGCGCGGCGAGAGGAAGCGAGGGGATGATCGGCCCGGGATCGGCCAACCCGAGAACGGAATCGTAGACGGCGCTCCGGACGACAGCTGCGACGCCGCGAAGGCCCCAGACGACAAGCACGGCGATCAGGAATGCACCGGCGACCCGAACGCCCAGCGGCCGGCGACGGATCCACACCGGCAGCGTGTCGGGGACAATCTTTCCCAGCAGGACAAGCGCCGCGAGAACGACGACGGACGAAATCAGAAACTCCGCGATGGAACGGGCAATCCCGCCGGCGAACGCCGAGGCAAAGAGAGCCGAATTGAAGATTCCCGACTGCGACAGGCCGGAGGGGAAGCCGAGCGCCAGGATCGCGATGCGCAATCCGAGCAACAACACCACGGCGACTGCGATTGCCGCCCCTCGTGAACTTCTGCGGCGGACCTCCAGCCAGAACCCGATCCCCGCGAGCACCAGGAGGGCCACAAGCAGAATCGTGCGCACCGAGGCGATGTCGTCGCGCATGGCTGCCATCGTCGCACCCCTGTCAGGCGGAGCCGCCGCCGCGAACCCGATCATCGCCCCGTCAACGCCGGTAATCACAACCCCTTCGTCGTACGTTGGATCGTCGAACTGGAATTCAACGCGGGTCCCGGCACGCGCAGAGATCTCATCGGCAAGACTGCTGCTCTGGATGAACCTGTTGCTGAGCGCGTAGGATGCGGAGATCGGGATGCGCCCCACGAGCACTCCGGGGGGCCTCCCTTCGGAAGGGACTGATGTCGCGACAACAAGCTGCGCGCCGATCGGTGATTCGATGACGGAGGAGGAGGTAGTGTTGCCGATCGCCGCGCGGACAAGGAACGCCGGTGTCGGTCCGCCCGTTCCGCCCCAGGCGATGGTTTCACCGTCAGGTCCGCGCAACTCGAGGCCTGTCCCTCCCGTCGCCGCTTCCGCGAGGAGTTTGAATGCGGCCCTGCGCTCCTCAACCCCTCCCAGCAGGCCCTGGCGGAGAACAGGCCGGGACGCCAGCCCCTCGACAAGCACGCGGAGCCGATCCTGGCGCACGTGGAAGTCCGCGGCAGCCATCCTCTCCGCATTCGCGCGCGTCTGATTGGAGATGCGATCCCAGTCGGCGTCGGCCTGCCGGATCGCAAAATACTCCCACCCCCACAACCCGCCCAGGAGAGCGACGAGCGCGCCGGGGATGACGAACTTCCAGAACATGGATCGTTTGAGCCGGGAACCGGTCACGGCCGGATCAGTAGATGTTGATCTGCGCGATGACCCAGCGGTCGCCGCTGCGCGTCAGGGAGAGATAGACCTGCGCCGTCTCCCGCCCGCCTTTCAGCGTGAAGGAGGCGCTGCCGGTGGCGAATGGAGTTCCTCCTGACTCGCCGACCGTCGATAGCTTGCAGCCGGTGAACCGGCGAAGGCGGAAGAACTGATCGAGAAGGTAGTACGCCTGATTGGAGCTGTAGGTGCCGCTCCCCTCTCCCCTGAGGCTGATGGAGACCTGCGAAGGAAAGTGTATGGAGAACTCGGCGACCGCTCCGGAGGCAATGCCGCGCTCGACGTCGTCGATCACTGGCTGGTACGCCGCGCGCTGGACGGTCGAGCGTTTGGGAACGAGCGACTGCTGCAGCTGCTGCGGTCGGACTTGAGGCGCCCCGGACTGCGGCACGGCTGCGACGGCAGGAATTATCCACACCGGTACGACAACGGCGGCCACCAGGGCCGCCGCACGCAGGAGCGCTTTCATGTCGTAGAGTGTGTGCATGTCGTGTTTCAGACTTTTCGCTCCCCGCGGCGCTCGACGGGAGGCGAGCAGAGACATCCGCTATCTCGCGCGGAGTGCGTGGATCCGCTCGTTGCGCCCGGTGTCACGCTTGAGGAGCGGGTTGCCTTGCTGCAGCTGGTACGCGCAGTCGAAGACTACCATATTCGAGTATATCTCAACAACCCGGAACTTCGCGTAGTTGTTGTCTTCCGTCCAGACCACGTACGTGTACCCGCGGCGCAGGATCACCTCCCGGGCCGGCGCCCATCCCCCTTCAGGGGCAAATGGGACGTCGCGCAGGTCACGGGTCGGGCCCATGTCCACGATGTCCCCGTACGCGACCATGTACGGGACGCCCTGGTCGTAGTCATAATAGACGTCGGTAGCGACCTTATCCCAGGGGAGCACCTGCGCGGTCGCAAACGCGAATCCACCGAGCGACGGACTCACGCGGGCATTATAGACCTGGACGCCGTACGCCTCCGGCCGGGCCACCGCCACCGCTTCGTCCATGCTAAGCGCGCTTTCGTTGCCGCTGTAGTCTACGGCCGACACGGCATAGAAATATGTCAGCCCATTGGCGGCGCCGTAGTCAGGAAAGTACGTCCCGCTCGTGGTGCCGATCAGGTCGTAGCGGCCGTTGTAGCGATCGCTCACGTACACCCTGTACTGCGCGAGGTCATAGTCGGGGACTGGCTCCCAGTAGACGTCGATGACGTTGTTTCCCGCGGAAGTAAAGACGCCGCGGGGCATGGCCGGAGGCGCGAAATCGGGACTGACCTCCTGTACTGTGCATCCGGCGAGGATCAGAGATCCGAGAATCAGAGATCCAAGGATCAGAGATCCGGGAATCACGTATCCGGGAATCGTGGATCCCGAGAGCAGGAATCCGGACATCTTCTCCAGGCCGCGTCGTATCATTGTCTTGCTCCAGTCAGTGGCACATCGCTGCCACCGAAAGGGTCAAGTCCTGTGCCAGCCTGCGATGCTTCGAAAGCACCGAAAATCTCAAGAAAAACAGGATCAAATGCCAGATCCACCGTCTACGATTCAGGACGGCCGCTCGTCCGCCCAGAACACCTGCCCGTTGTTCAGCACGCCAACAGGCCGGCCGGTGAGCCGCCGCCCCCCGAACGGGGTATTCCTGGAGCGCGAGCGGAACGTGCTTGGATCCACCACCCATTCCGCGTTGGGGTCGAGCAGCGTCAGGTTGGCCATCTCCCCCTCCTCGATCCTGATCTCTGGGAGGCGCAGGATGCGCCGCGGGTTCGTGGAGAGCTTGCGGATGATCTCATGGAGCGACAGGACGTTTTTGCGGAACAGCTCGGTGAGCGTCAGGCCGACGGCGGTCTCAAGGCCGACGATGCCGAACGGCGCCGCCGAGTACTCCACTTCTTTCTCGTCGAACGAATGAGGAGCGTGGTCCGTGGCGATCGCGTCGATGGTGCCATCCTTCAACCCCTCCCTGATCGCCTCGATATCGGCGGACGTCCGGAGCGGAGGGTTCATCTTGGTGTTGGTGTCGTACGACCTGACGACCTCGTCGGTGAGCGTGAAATGATGCGGCGTCACCTCGCACGAGACGCGCGCCCCCCGGGCCTTCGCCTTCCGTACGTGATCCACTGACGACGCCGCGCTGACGTGCGCCACGTGGTATCTCCCGCCCGTGTATTCCGCGAGGCGGATATCGCGGACCACCATGATCTCTTCGGCGACGTCCGGCCATCCGGCGAGACCCAGGGTCGTCGCGACGAACCCTTCATGCATCACTGCGCCTTTGGTCATCGACGAATCCTGTGCGTGCTGGATCACGGGGCGGTCGAACATCGCCGAGTATTCCAGCGCACGCCGCATGATCTCCGCGCTGTCGACCGGGTCGCCGTCATCGGAGAACCCGACTGCTCCCGCTTCGGCGAGCTCGGCGAGCGGAGAGAGGTGCTCTCCTTTCCTGCCGGTCGTGACTGCAGCGATGGGGTACACGTCCACGAGCCCGTTGAGCGCAAGGCGCGCGCGGGCCTGGATGAACCGGATCACCGACTCGTCGTCGATCGCGGGATTCGTGTTGGGCATACAGGCCACGCCCGTGAACCCTCCCGCCGCCGCAGCGGCGCAGCCCGATTCGATCGTCTCCTTGTACTCGAAGCCGGGCTCCCGGAAATGCACGTGCATGTCGAAGAAGCCGGGCGCGACGACCTTTCCGCGCAGGTCGATGAGCTGCGAGGCGGGCGCACTCAGGTTCTGCCCCATGCGCTCGATACGGCCGTGAACGACATGGAAGTCAACGGTTTCGTCACGCCCCGTGACCGGATCGATGAGCCGTCCGCCCTTCAGAAGAATCTGCATGATGTCTCCGAGCTTCGAGGTTAGTTTCTGTTCGACAGCAGGTACAGGACCGCCATGCGGATCGCGACGCCGTTCAGCACCTGCTGCAGGATCACCGAGTGCTCGCCGTCGGCCACGTCCGCCGAGATTTCCACGTCCCGGTTGATTGGCCCGGGATGCAGGATTGTGATGTCCCTCCCCGCCTTGTCGAGCCGCCGCCGGGTGACGCCGTACTGCAGATGGTACTCCCGGATGTTCGGGAAGAGCCGTCCGGCATCGCGTTCCAGCTGGATGCGGAGGACATTCAGGACCTGGATCGTCGGCAGCAGCTCATCCAGGCTGTGGACCACGCTGACGCCAAGCTTCTCGATGTCGCGCGGGATCATTGTCGCAGGCCCGCACACGCTGACCTTCGCGCCCATGGTCAGGAGGCCGTAGATGTTCGACCGGGCCACCCTGCTGTGGGAGATGTCCCCCAGGATCCCCACATGCAGCCCTTCGAGGCGCCCCACGCGCTCGCGGATGGTGTACATATCCAGCAGGGCTTGCGTGGGATGTTCGTGCTGGCCGTCGCCGGCGTTCACGACGTTCGCTTCGATGACCTTGGAGAGATAGTGCGTGGCGCCCGAGGCCGAGTGGCGCATGACCACCATATCGACCTTCATCGCCTCGATGTTGCGGGCCGTGTCCTTGAGGGTTTCTCCCTTCGACACGCTGCTTCCGGTCGACTGGAACCCGAGCACGTCGGCGGAGAGGCGCCGCTCAGCGAGCTCGAACGAGAGCCGCGTGCGCGTGGAGTTTTCGAAGAACATGTTGACGATCGTTTTCCCCTGCAGCGTGGGGACCTTCTTGATCGGCCGATCCAGGACTTCGCGGAACGAAACCGCGGTATCCAGGATGAGCTGGATGTCCTCGCGCTTCATCCCGTCAAGCCCGAGAAGGTGTCTGCTCTGAAGTGGCATGAACGCTGATCTCCTTGTCTCTGCGTGCTTATTCTTCGGGGTGCATCAGCAGGACGCTGTCTTCGCCGTCCACTTCGCTGACGTGTACCCGGATAGATTCGTCGGACGAGGTCGGGACATTTTTCCCGACGTAGTCGGCGCGGATCGGTACCTGTCGATGCCCGCGGTCGATGAGCACCGCAAGCTGAATGCTTTTCGGGCGGCCGAGGTCGATCAGCTCATCGAGCGCGGCGCGGATCGTCCGGCCCGTATAGAGGACGTCGTCCACCAGCACAACATCCTTGCCGGACATATCGAACGGGATGTCGGTCCCCTGCAGCCTGGGCTGTTCGAGTTTGCCGAGCAGGTCATCGCGGTAGAGCGTGATGTCGAGCGAGCCGAGGGGCGGCTTGATCCCCTCGACTTCCTCGATCAAGCGCACGATGCGTCGGGCCAGGAACTCCCCGCGCGTCCTGATGCCCACCACGACGATATTCGCCGCACCTTTGTTTTTTTCCAGGATCTCATGGGCCAGACGTTTCAGGGTCCGCTCGAGCCCTTGCGGATCGATGATGGTCGCTTTGAGCTTCCTCATGTGTTGCTCGCCTCCGGGAATAAAAAAACCTCCGCCCCCTGTCGGGGTGGAGGTTTCACGGTTTCTTCGCGGCTGAAATCCGCCGGTCTTCGATGTGCATGTCGCCCCTTGCCTGCCTCACAGGGCAGGATTTAAAGGGTGAAGTGAATCAGGAACTGGAGTGTGGGCGCTGCGGGGTTCGAACCTGCGACCTTACGCGTGTGAGGCGTACGCTCTGAACCAACTGAGCTAAGCGCCCTCGGAAATCTGGCTGTTTTGGGCTTTTTCTGCCCTGCACAGGCGTTACTGTTGGCGACTGTTGACAGGTTCAGTCAGCACGTTTGTCAACACGCCGCGCTAAATGTACGAACACCCAGGCCGACTGTCAACAGGCTTTCGGCCGAATTTTCCCCTGGTCTGATTTACACTCATGGGGAACTCCGTCTGGCAGGCTGGAGTTCTGCTGTATGGGGGGGCCACCTTCCGCACATCCAGAGGCTGACCCTATGGACGAGCATGAGAGCGACTTCTTCGAGAGGTTGCTCGACAAGTACGAGGAAATGCTGGAAGACACTTCGCTCGCGGGAACACAGCGCGCCAGGCTAGTGAGCATGCGCGATAGCGTGGCGAGAGCGATGCTACCAGACCCTCTCCCACCTACCTGGTCCCGCAGAGCAGGAACAATTGTAGCAGCCTTCTTCGTTCACTACCACCCTCTGACCGGTCCCGAATTCCTTCCCTGGCTGGAATAGGCGGGGGTATTAGCGAGTGAAAGGACTGTCTTGCGGTGGCTGTGCAGCCACAAATAGAAAGGGGGCCTTGGGGCCCCCTCGTGTGGTCGGATGATCACCGCCGATTACCTCATCAATGCGAACTTCTTCGTCTCCATGGATTGCCCGGCTGCAAGCCGATAGAAGTACACCCCGCTGGAAAGCCCAGAGGCGTCAAACACAACCTCGTGATACCCGGCCTCCTGTGCACCCTCGACAAGATTGGCTACCACCTCGCCAAGCGTGTTGAAGATGGTCAGCGTTACGTGCGAACGCTCCGGCAACGCATATCTGATCGTCGTACTCGGGTTGAATGGGTTGGGATAGTTCTGACACAATTCGAACGAAGCGGGAATCGGACTGAACGACTCCTGCGACGATGTCACCATCTCTGCCAGTGTTCGCTGCCATACACCGGCGCCAAGGGTTCCCGCATAGAGATCCATCCCCGTGACCGTAAGCGAGAGAACATTCACGCTCGTGAGACCATCGTTGACCTTATTCCATCTGGCTCCCCCGTTGGAGGACGTAAAGACTCCACCCGCTGTCCCCGCAAAGAGACTCGTCCCGCTGACCGCAAGGGCCCTGATAACGAAGTCCGTGAGTCCCTGACCGACCGAACGCCAACTCGCGCCGTGGTCAGTGGATACAAACACGGAGGCGCCACTCGTGCCTGCGAACAGATTCACTCCACTGACCGCAAGCGACAGGATGAATGGGTTTGGGCCGACGCTCGGCTGACTCCAGCTCATGCCGTTGTCTGTCGACAGGAAGACGCCAGAGCCTTTTGTGCCCGCGAAGAGATGCTGGTCGGACGTCGCAAAACATGTGACACCCGGATATCGCCCGAATTGATCCTTCGGGAAACCGGCATTTGCGGTAACCCAGCTTGTGCCGTTGTCCCTCGACAGAGAAACTCCGCCATCGGCAGGGCCCACATAGAGGGTCGTCCCGCTCACAGCAAGAGACAGGAGCCTTGTGTTTGTCAGGCCGGCGTTCAACGCGGTCCAGGTTGTCCCGCTGTCAGTAGACCGAAAGACGCCGGCATTGGATGTTCCCGCAAAGAGAGTTGTCCCCTTCACCCCAAGCGACACTACCGAGGTGTTTGCGAGGTCCGCGGAGCCCGCAGTCCAGCTCACCCCGCTATTACTCGAAGCAAACACCCCGCTGTACATGGTGCCCACAAACAGGTCCGTTCCGCTCACGGCAAAACTCAGAGCCGTCATGCCGGTCAGGCCAGCGTTGACCGGACTCCAGCTCGTACCATTGTCAGTGGAACGGAACACCCCGCGTGCGGTACCCGCGAAGAGATGTGTGCTGCGCGTCGCAACAGAAAGCACATTCACGTGTGAAAGGTAGGAGCCGACCTCAGCCCATCTGGTCCCGTAGTCGGTGGACACAAAGAATCCGCCCGAGGTCCCCGCGAAGACATTGTCCCCGCTAACAGCGAGACAGTTGACATCCTTGTGGCTTAGCCCCGTATTGATGGCGGCCCAACTGGTGCCGGCGTTCGTCGAGAGGAACACGCCACCGCTCGTCCCGGCAAAGAGATTGATCCCGCTGACAGCAAGGCATTTGACGATCCTGCTTGTCACGCCCTCGCTGACTTCACTCCAGCTTGTGCCATCGTCGGTCGAAAGGAAGATCCCGTTTTTTGTTCCTGCGAAGAGATTGGTCCCCGCGACGGCAAGCGCCTGAACGTCCCTGTTTGCCAGGCCGGTCGCGACTGACTTCCAGTGTGCCCCGTTGTCAGTTGAGAGAAAGACCCCGTCATTCCAGGTGCCTGCAAAGACATTCGTCTCACGCACCGCGAGACAATTCACGAATCTGTTTGCCATCCCTTCACCGACCGGAGTCCAGCCTGTGCTGGCGTTGTCCGAGTGGAAGATGCCGCTATTCGTCCCGGCAAAGAGATGCCCCCCGCTAACAGTCAGACAGTTCACACCTCTGTCCGTCAGGCCCTCGTTGATTGCAGTCCAGCTCCCGCCGTCGTCTGTGGAGAGAAACGTCCCCCCTTGAAATGTCCCCGCTATAAGGTCTGTGCCACTGACTGCAAGGGTCTGGACAACGCCCCCGAAAGGACCATTGCTCTGAACCCACTGACCGGACGCACCTGTGCACAGCAGCACAGTTGCAGTCGCAATGAGGACGGATCGTCTTTTCAGTTTGTTTACCTTCATACTCAGAAATTAGTGCCGTTCCAACAAACTCCTCATACGGTGCCGTGGGTTGTTGATGCTGGAACGAGCACTGTGCCCATTCGCCTGCATAACCGGCTCGTTGGTGGGGCACTAGAATGGATGGAATCCATCTACCCAATGCAGTATACCGGACGGGACTTCCATACGAATCAACTGAAAGGATGAAAGAGTAGTTAATCCCGGGGAAGCGGCTTGCAGCCGCTGGGGGGGGAACTGAGGGGGGGTCGTTGGAAGCAATATCCCCACCCGACCTGGTCCTGCACGTGGCCGACGAGCAGGTGTAGAGGGAGGGAGTAGTGTCCTCGCTACGTGGCGACATCTCGAAACCCTCTACCTGTCGGAAACAAGGAGGTTTTGCACTCGGGACAGATCCCGTGCGTCACCTCCACGTTGGAATGCTCGTGGATGTACGCCTCGACCGCTTGCCAGTAGCCATGATCGTCACGTACCTTCTTGCACCACGAACACATCGGGAGCAGCCCGGTGAGGGTCTTCACCCGTCCCAGAGCCTCCTCCAGCTCTCCGATGAGTCTCTTCTGCTCGGCAAACGCTTCTCGGAGGGCCGACAGAATCAGAGCCACCGTGAGGAAGACGCCGAAGAGCGCCAGCATGTTCAGGAAGGGAATCCAGACAGTCGTCGTCTGATGCAAGGCCGCAGTCTCTGCGACAAACCAGATGAGCGCGCTGAATGAGGCAACAAAGACCGCCTCTCCCCTCGTGAGCTTCCAGCTCGCCAGGGCTATGGGTACAAGATAGAGGACCGAAACCTGCAGTTCATTTCTGGTGAAGTAATCCAGCAGGGCGACAATGAGTGTCAGCGGAATGCCGACGAGTCTCCACGTGTACTGCGACGGAGACGACACCCCGAAGATTCGCTTTGGAAGCGACGGCAATACAGCCTGATGGGACAAGTCTCTGGCGGCAATCATATCCAATTCCCCCGTCTACGTACATTAATCTAAACAATCGCGCCAACTGGTCTGTTCCCCGTCCTGTTTCCCCCTGGCGTGACTATGCCCGAACAGTGGTGGTCGCGGGCACGCCAAAAGAAAAGGGGGCTAATCGCCCCCTATTCGTGACCTGACCTGGAACAGCAGACGCTACCGGAGGACCACAAGCCTGTGCGTTTCAACAAACTCCCCGGCGCCGCCTCTGGAGTCCTGCGGTGACGCGGAGTCCAAACCGCGGACCTGCAGCCGATACAGATAGACCCCGCTGGCAAACGCCGAAGCATCGAGCATTGCTTCATGATACCCGGCCTCCTGATCATCCCGGACCAGAGTGGCCACCTGTCGTCCGAGCATATCGAATACCACAAGCGAAACGTTGGAGCGGGCGGGCAATGCGTATCTGATTCTTGTCGACGGGTTGAAAGGGTTCGGATAGTTCTGATGCAGGATCGGAACTGGTGGCAGAGCCACTGTCTGTGGCTCCACGGAAACCGGCAGCTCTGCCGAGGAAGCGTATCCCAGCTTCCAGCTTGAACCATTTCGCGTTCCGCTGTACCAGTAGTGCCAGGCCCCTTCGGCATACCGAAGGGTCCCTTCGTGCCTCCCTCCGGCGTCCCAGGTCCCGGGCGCGCCCGGTCCGAGCACCGGGTTCTCCGCATACTTCAACCACGTGACGCAGTCCACTGACGTAGCCAGCGAAAGGGTGACGGTGTCGGTGCTGGACCTGCTTGTGTAGAGAAGGTAGAACATGCCGTCTTTGTACGTAAGACCCCCTGGCCCGGCTCCGTTTGCATCGGGGGCCGATGGCAGTCCGTGGACCACTACAGGATTCCCGGAATACTTCTCCCAGGTGATTCCGTCCGGCGACCGAGCGACGCCAACTTGAGCGATGATCCCATCATAGCCGCCGTAGATCATGTAGAACGTCTTCTCGACTTTCACAACCTTTGGGTACCACACATGCAGTGACTCCCACGTGCCCTCGGAGCCGGTTTCAATGACCGGGCTCGCGGGATGCTTCGTCCATGTATCCCCGTCCGGCGAGGTGGCAAGCCCGATCCGGATTTTGTCGTCCCAATCATGTCCGGTGTAATACATGAAATAAGTCGTGTCGACGCGCACGACTTCAACCCCGTGAAGCCTCTTGATGCCGAAGGTGCTCGTGAGATCCTCTCCCGGGCTGTTTTCGCTCTCAGTCCAGAATCTGCCGTCCGGCGAGGTCGCCCGGATGACATTATACCCGGTGGAACTCCACAGCTCAAACACTTGCCGGGAGCTATCATAGACGACGGACGGATCGAGTACCGTGTACCAGGAGAGGTGTGGATTCAGCGGATCGGTGTACCAGTGGATCTGACCGATTGCCGCTTCGGGGAGGAAGAGTGCGCCGGCGATGAGCGCGAGGACGATGGTCCGGGCCATGACACAATACCCCACAATAGAATACCAGCGACGAGGATCTCCAGTCCCACCTGAAGAGGCTGGAGACGCTCCCTGGAAATCAGACCCGGTGGATTTTCGCCAGAGTCCGAGCCAAAGTCAAGCTCGGCGACATGACGAGGGATCCGTGTCGTGCGAGGGATCCGTGCCGCGAGACGACGTTGTCTCGAGATGACGTTGTCTTGAGGTGACGTTGCCGCGAGGTGACGCTGCCGCGAGGTGACGCTGCCGCGGGGTGATGCCGCCGCGGGGTGACGCTGACGCGGGGTGACGCTGCCGCGGGGTGACGCTGCCGCGGGGTGATGCTACCGCGGGGTGACGCTACCGCGGGGTGACGCTGCCGCGAGGTGACGCTGCCGCGGGGTGATGCCGCCGCGGGGTGACGCTGACGCGAGGTGACGCTGCCGCGAGGTGATGCCGCCTCGGGGTGACGCTGCCGCCGGTCAGTTCTTCGGGCGCTTGAAGATGTAGTACAGGTCCTTCCCGTAATTCACGAAAGAGCACAACTCCCAGCCCTGCTCGCCCAGGGCGTTCATCTGAGAGATGTTCAGGTTCGCGCCATCGGTATACTCCCACTTGACCACCTTCGGAGCCTGTTGTGGCGCATTCTGCGCCTCCGCGGTCCTGCCTATGATCAGTGCGGCCAGCACAAGAGCCAACCCGATGACTACAACGAATCGTCCCTTGATGTTCATCGTGGATTTCATGCGCGCCTCTATTGTGTCGATATTGAACACCCCCCGCGCGGGGGCTCAGACTTCCAGGAATTCGGCCACCTTGAAGCTCCTGTCCTTCACAGCAACCTTCAGTGTGCCGGCTTCCTCATATACCACGTGGTTCGGAAAGATCTGCTGGATATCCCTGACCGCATCCTCGCCACTCCCGAAGACGCTCTCCTCCAGCCGCTTTCGCGCAATCTCCGGCATGAAGTAGTGACCCTCTATCTGCCTGATTCTCACGATTCCTGTCCTCCCCGGTTGTTTTCCTCATGAGTGTTCATCACATGCAGGAGGGACAAGGAACATGCCACCAGACATTGTTGTCTCTGGCGACGTTTCTCTTATTTCGATGCAAATCCGGGCGGTTGCCGACGCCATGAGTGAGCAAACTCAGCCATGGATGTCTTGAATTGTAGAAATTACCTTGCCGACCAAGGAACCTTGCAAGTCCACTTGCCGTTGGAGTAGTATGACACCGTCTCGAATCTCCGGAGAACCGTTATGTCTGTCGATATAAAAGTGAGAGGCTACGCCAATCCCGATACGCTCGTGTCCACAGCCTGGGTGGCGGAGCATCTGAAGGACCCATCGGTCCGGATCGTGGAGTCGAACGAGGATACCCTCCTGTACGCCTCCGGCCATGTCCCGGGTGCGGTGCACGTGGACTGGACGAGCGACCTGAACGATCAGCTCCGACGCGACTACATCACGAGGAGCGGCTTCGAACAGCTCATGTCACGCATCGGGGTCACGCCCGGAACGACCGTTGTCTTCTACGGCGACAAGAACAACTGGTGGGCCTGCTATGCATACTGGGTGTTTAGACTCTTCAACCATACCAACGCAAAGATCATGGACGGCGGGCGACAGAAATGGGAACTCGAAGGACGCCCCATGACCCGCGAGGTTCCGGTCATCGCGAAGACGACCTACAGAGCACCCGAACGCGACGACAGCTCTGTGAGAGCTTTCAGGGATGACGTGCTCATGCATCTCGAAAAGGGTCTCCCGCTCGTCGATGTTCGTTCGCCCGAGGAGTATACAGGCGAGCGGCTCCACATGCCGAACTATCCCAACGAGGGCGCTCTCCGGGGCGGACACATTCCCGGCGCGAGGAACGTTCCGTGGGCCCGCGCGGTCAACCCGGAAGACGGTACATTCAAGCCAGCAGACAAGCTGTGGGAGATCTACGTTGCGGAACAGAGCCTCGCAGCCGACGACGACGTTATCACGTACTGCCGCATCGGCGAACGGAGCAGCCATACGTGGTTTGTTCTGACACACCTGCTCGGGTTCAAGAACGTCAGGAACTACGACGGCAGCTGGACCGAGTGGGGCAACCTGGTCAATGTGCCGATCGAGCGATGAGCACGATCGCCACCACGTCGCTGCCCGACCACCTCCGCCAGGTTATCGAAACTCTCAACAGCACGCAGGACTCCGAAGAGCGTGCGGCGCTTCTGATTCACTGGGCGGACCGCTACCGGCCCGTTGACGCATCCGTTGCGCGGCGACCGTACGATCCTGCTCACCGTGTGCCGTACTGCGAGTCCGACGCCTATGTCTGGGCGGTCAGAAAGAACGACGGGACGCTCGGTCTCCATTTCGCGGTCGAGAACCCATCGGGGATATCGGCAAAGGCACTCTCCGCCATCCTGAAGCAGACACTCTCCGGACTTCCCGCGGCCACCGTGGCCGCCGTCCCTCCTGACATCGTTCTGGAGATCTTCCGACAGAACATCTCGATGGGCAAGGGGATGGGGTTGATGGCCATGGTCCAGGCCGTGCAGGCGCTCGCGCGAGTGGCAGCTTCCGGCTCGTAGCACGGCTTCCGGCTCGTAGCGCAGCTTCCGGCTCGTAGCGCGACTTCCGGCTCGTAGCGCGGTTTCCGGCTCGCAGCGCGGGCTTCCCGGCTCGCAGCGCGGGCTTCCCGGCTCGCAGCGCGACTTCCGGCTCGTAGCGCGACTTCCGGCTCACAGCGCGCCTTCCGGCTTGTAGCGCGGCCTTCCGACTCGTAGCCATATCTCCAGGCGCCAACCAAGGTTTCGCCTCGGCACGTTGACACGCGTCCCGGGCATCATCCTGCTGCCACTCTAGCCGCACCTGCGGCCAGCGAGGGGACCTTCCACCAAGGGGGGCCTGTTCCACCAGAGGGACCCTCCCCTTCGTTTGCCTATTCACTATCTTCTCGCGAGATTAAGGCAACTCCCGGCTCCAAAGGGTGACTCCCTTCGCTCGCAGCAGGTATCCCAAGAATCACCTTGAATCTCAGACCCTTTCTCCTCGTCCTGTTTGTTGGCACACCGGGCGAAGCCTCGCCTTCACCCCTGCTGCAGGACAAGGATCCGGCCGAACGGACGGATACGGTGTACGTTCTCCCCGAAGTCGTGGTCACGTCGTCGCGCTCGTCGTTGACCACCGCCGGCCTCCCCCTGGCGGTAACCGTCCTGAAGCCGGCGGACATTTCGTTTGTCCGGGGGATCGGCTTGGATGAGGCCCTGCGCGGCGTCCCCGGCGTACTTGCCCAATCCCGCTCCGGATCCCAGGATGTGCGGATCACTATCCGCGGCTTCGGCGCGAGGGGCGCCGGTGAACGCTCGAACGCCGGAACCTCTCGCGGGATCCGCGTGCTGCTCGACGGGCTACCCCTCACAGAACCTGACGGCCGCACTTCGTTTGACCTCCTGAACCCCTGGTCCGTGGGATCGGTAGAAGTTATCCGGTCAAACGCCACGACTCTCTGGGGCAACGCATCCGGCGGCGTGATCAATTTTCGTACGGACATGGATTTCGCCAATCCCTTTGTCCGGATCCGAACGGCAACGGGCGGATCTGGATTTCTAAAGACCGTCATCGACGCGGGCTTCCCGATCGACGGCGGCAGCGTCGGGCTGTCCTACGGAACGACCGGGTACGACGGATGGCGCGACCACTCGCGAAGCACACAGGATATCTTCAATGCGCTGGCTGCGATCCAGGCGTCTGCACAGACACGATTTGACGTCTCACTCGCGGCTGCGCACAGTACGTTCAGGATTCCGGGAGCACTGACGCCATCGCAGTACTCCTCCGACCCTCGACAGGCACAGGACGATCCGATCAATTACAACCCGACGTACGTGCAGCGGGACGAGCACAGGGATAATACGCTCGGCCGGCTGGGCGTCCGCATGGAGCATGAGTTCGATCCCTCCAACTCGATCACGCTCTCCACGTTCGTCACGCCGAAGTTCCTCCAGCGTTCCGAGCGAAACACGTTCAGGGACTTCACGCGATATCATGTCGGCGGGGCCGCAGTATACAGAAACCTCTCCGCGCTCTCGGAGGATGTCACCAACACGCTGCACGCCGGCGGCGATGTCGAGCTGCAGGATGGATCTGTCCTTTTCTACAATCTCGCGAATGGAGGCCGCGGGGCGCTCCGCACCGACAAACGGGAGAACGCTCTTGCCGCGGGACTGTTCATGGAGGACGACCTTATCCTGACCAATGGCCTTGGGATTTCGCTCGGCTTCAGGTACGACGACATCATCTACACCTACGAGGACTTCTACGAATCCTCCGGCACCCCGCTCCTGCACGACCGCAAGTCGTTCACCGGATTCACGCCGAAAGGCGGTTTGCGGTGGGAATTCTCGCCGGGTTCCATGGCATATCTGAATGTCGGCGGCGGATTCGAAATCCCGGCCGGCAACGAGACAGACCCGCCGTCGACGACGGGCGAAGATACGCTGTACGCCATAAACCCCCTGCTCGAGCCGTCCCGATCGTTGACGCTCGAAGTAGGCGCGCGCGGCGGTGTGGAGTGGGACGGCGGAGCGTTCCTGAGCGGGGTCACCTATGATGCAGCGGCGTATTTCATCCGAACTCGGAATGACCTGATCCCCTACAGAAACGGGAGATTCTATTTCACGGCGGGACGGAGCGAACGGCTCGGCGTGGAGTTGAGCGGAACGGCCCGGACATCGATCGGACTCCTGCTCGAAGGGTCGCTGACACTCTCACAGAACACGTACCGCTCGTACTTCATCGACTCGGTACATTACGGACGGCCAGGGGCGTCGGCCGACCTTTCGGGGAACGATATGGCCGGGGTGCCGTGGAACTTCTACCATGCGAGGGTCCGCTACGCCCACCCGGATATGCGCTGGGTCTTTGTCGAGATGACGATCCAGGGGGTCGGAGCATACGTGGTGGATGACTACAACCGGTTCGCCGTGAGTCCGTGGACAGCAGTGCATGTGGCGGGAGGGGTCGACGGGGTGGAGCCGTTCGGCCACGGACTGGCATTGAGCCTCACGGCCGCGGTCGAAAACCTGCTGGACAGGCGGTACGCGGCCTCTGGCTGGATCAACCCGGACGTGAACCGGGCGGGGGAGGCGATCTACCTGGAGCCGGGGATGGGGCGGAATCTCGTGGTCACCGCAGGCATTCGATGGGAGTACTAATCGCCCGCGCCCTTCAGGCTCAGGCGTTTCTGGAAAGTGTACCCGATCCCGAAATCCGTGCTCGCTTCCCGAAGGCTCGCTCCCCGCATGCAGGATTGATGGATAATGCAGGCAGATCAGGCAGGGTGAGCAGCGATGTCGTCACTTTTCCAGGGTTACAGGGGAACTCGCCCAGGTAGAGAGTTGATGTGTCTATTCCGGCCCTGCCTCGTCGGTCCCCCTCGCCGCGGGTTCCGGCCCGGCAGACTCGGTCTTCGGCGTTTCCTCGGGCTCGGCGTCCGGCATATCGAAGTACTCCCGCACCCGCTCCGCGACGGTCTGCCCCACGATTTCCGCAAGCTGATCCACTGTCGCGAACCTGACTCCCTGCACCGACCCGAACACCTCCAGCAACTCGCCGGCACGCTTCTTTCCGATCCCCTTGATCAGGTCGAGCTCCGTCTGCAACGTCCGCTTCGACCGGAGCGTGCGGTGATAACTGACGGCGAACCTGTGCGCCTCATCGCGGATCCGTTGAAGCAGCCGCAGGCTGGTTGACGCCTTGGGAAGGATCTCGGGCTCGCTCCTGCCCGGCATAAACACCTCTTCCAGTTTCTTCGCCAACCCGATCACCGGCTGACCCGGCAGGTTGAGGTCGCGCAACACCTCCACAGCACTCGAGAGCTGCCCCTTCCCTCCGTCGATCACGATCAGGTCCGGCAGCGGCTGCTGCTCCTCCTGCAGTCGGGAGAGCCTTCGCCTCACGACCTCCTGCATGCTGGCGAAGTCGTCGGGACCGGCAACCGACCGGATCTTGTATTTCCTGTACTCGCTCTTTCTGGGCTTTCCGTCCACGAACACCACCATCGACGCAACCGGGTCGGTCCCCTGGATATTTGAGATATCGAAGCACTCCATCCGGCGCGGCAGCCGGTCGAGGCGGAGATCCTTCTGGAGCGACTGCACGCCGTGCGGGATCACTTCCGACCGTTTCAGCCGCTGGAGCTTCAGCTCGTCCAGCAGGAACTTTGCGTTGGTCGCGGCCAGGCGCACGAGCGTCGCTTCCTCGCCCTCTCCCGGAACGGCAAGCGTCACATGCACTCCTGCGCGTTCGGAGAGCCAACGCTCAAGCGTGGCAGTTTCCGCGGGGGCGACGGGGACGAGCACTTCGCCGGGGACATCGTCGGCATCCAGGTAGTACTGCTGCACGAGCGCTTCAATGATTTCCCACTGTTCGCGCTGATCGACGTTCGCCATATAGTAGTGGCGCCGTCCGATCATCTTCCCTTCCCGAAGCCGGAAGATCACCCCGCACGCGTCATCCCCCTCCACGGCCACTGCGAGAATGTCGCGGTCCACCGCATCGAGGTTAGACGCCTTCTGCCGCTCGCTGTACGATTGCAGCCCCTTGATCCGGTCGCGCAGGATCGCCGCCTCCTCGAACCGCAGGGAATTGGCTTCACGATCCATCTGCTCGGTCAACTTCGCGATCAGGGAATCCGTCCGCCCCTGCAGGAGCGATGCCACCTGGTCGATCATCGCCCCGTACCGCTCGCGTGAGACAAGCCCCTCGCACGGCCCTTCACATTTCTTGATGTGGTAGTCGAGGCAGACCTTCACCTTGCGCTTACGGATCGACTCCTCATCGATGAAGTAGTTGCAGCTCCGGACAGGGAAGATATCCCGGACCGCCTTGAGCGCTGCGCGCACGTTCTTGACGTCCGTGTACGGGCCGAAGTAGTGCGATCCGTCTTTCCGAACCTGGCGGGTCACGAACACGCGCGGGAACGGCTCGTTGGTGATGACGATGTACGGATAGCTCTTGTCGTCCTTCAGCGTGACGTTGTAGCGCGGCTTCATCTTCTTGATCAGGTTCGACTCAAGAATCAGCGCCTCCACTTCGCTGTCGGTGACGATCACCTCCAGGTCGGTCGCGCGCGAGAGCATCTGCTCGATGCGCGGACCCATCGAACGGGATTTCTGGAAATACTGGCGCACCCGGTTCCGGAGGCTCTTGGCCTTGCCGACGTAGAGCACAGTCCCGCCCGCGTCCTTGTGCAGGTACACGCCGGGGCCCGTGGTAAGCGCCTCCAGCTTTTCGGCAAGGCCCACCTCCTGCTCGGACAGGCGGATCGTGATAGCGTCGGGGCTCATCCTGCCTCCTCCCGAACCCTTCGGATACGCAAAGCCAGCGCCTTGCCATTCGCAACCGCAATCCCCAGGAGGACGAGCGCAGCTCCTGTCAACACCGTCGGCCCCAGATGTTCGCCCATGAATACCACGCCCAGCATAACCGCGACGATCGGGTTGATGAAAGAGGTCAGCGATAGGTAGACTGCGTCGGTGCGCTTCAGGAGCCAGTAGTACGAGACGAATGTCACGACCGACCCGAACAGCGCGAGGTAGAGGATTGAAAGGACGGCCTGGGAGGTCCAGACTGCGTCTCCGACCGGCTCGAAGAGCAGCGCGAGCGTCAGCAGCCCCACCGCCCCGATCGCCATGCCGATCCCGTTCATCGCGAAGGGACTGATCGGTCCGCCGTATTTCTTCACGATGATCAGCGAGAACCCCTGCAGTGCGGCGCTGGCCATGACCGCGATCATGCCCGGAAGCGAGGACGACCCGGTCCACTCGAGGTCACGCGAGAAGACGACGACAAGGCCGACGAACCCGATCGCGATGCCGGCCGCCTTGTATGCGTTCATCCGCTCATTCGGGAGGAGCAGGATCGAGAAGAGTGCGACCCAGAACGGGTATGCGGCGAACAGGATGCTGCCCAGCGCGGAAGGGATGAACTGCGTGCCCCAGTAGACGAGGGCGAACGGGATGGTGAACGAGAGGAGACCCATCGAGGCGTAGACGATGCGGGCCTCGCGAGTTTTGGGAATAGACACCTTGCGCACGCGCACGATCGTCAGCAGAATGCTCGACGCAATGACGAACCTCAGCCCGGCCGACAGAAACGGCGGAACCGTCTTGAGCCCGAGCTTGATCGCCAGCCACGTGGAGCCCCAGATGGTGCTGACGGCCAGGAACGCGAGGAATATCTTGAGGCGGTCGGAACGCATGGCATAAATATATGCCTTTTCCATCTTTCCCCCAACTTGGCCGGAGCCCTCCACGACACCGAGGGGCGGAGGTATTTTCCGGCATACAGGCAAATTCATGACAATTATGTGACACGCTGCACCGCGGCCAGGGCGATATTTCTCTCAGAGCCCAGGGAGGACTCGCCATGAACTGCACATTCTTCGGCTTTGCCGCCTGCTCAGCCCTCGCACTGTCCGGATGTTACTTCGGCAACCAGACAATCGATATTCCCGGCGAAAAGAGCCTCGAGGCGGTGGCCGAAGAGATCAGACAATCCAGCTGCGTCATCACGTTCCGGGACACACGCAGCATTGATGCCGACTCCGCACAACTTCTCGGTGATTCGATCATTGTATGGCCGAGCAAGAAGGGGGCGTCACTCGCATCCCCCCTCCGGTCAGTATCCGAGATATCAACCAGGGATGTGGGCAACGGTGTTATACCCGGAATGCTGGCGGGCCTCGCAGGTGGCGTGGCAGTGGGACTGATTGTGGGCTTATCGGGTGGCGCAGAGGATCTCTGGGTGTCCGGATCGACCGCAGAGGAGAAGACCTGGACTCTCTCAGCAGGACTTGGAATTCTCGGCGGCCTGACAGGCGGAATCGTCGGGGCCGCCACTGGCGGACACACCGACTACGTCCTGCAACAGGATTCAACGTACAACGTCAAGGCCCCGGCCGCGCGCAGAACACTTCTCGTGCCCCGCCTTGAGGCGCAGGACGAATCCACGGTCACGATCATCTGGGGGGACCAGCTCCTGAGGTTGCCCAGAGCGGAAATCGTATTGAAAGACGTCCCCGAAGGGATATCTATTTCGGTGCCAAGCTATCTTCTGGAACGCTCGAGGTAAGCAGGCTCAGGACGGTCCGTACCCGAGCCGCTTGAGCCAGTCCTCCTGCTCCCTCCACCCCTCGCGCACTTTCACGTGCAGCTCCAGGAAGACGGGATTCTGCAGGAACGCCTCGATGTCGCGCCGGGCATGCGATCCGATCTCGCGCAACTTCGTGCCCCCCTTGCCGATCACGATCCCCTTCTGGGAGTCCCGCTCGACGTACACGTCGGCGCTGATGAACCACTTCCCGTGCGCGCGCTCCTTGAACTCGACGATATCCACGGTCGTCGAATACGGCACTTCGTCCTGGCAGGCCACGAAGATCTTCTCGCGGATGATCTCCGCGACAAAAAACCGTTCCTGGTGATCGCTGACGATATCGGGCGGATAGAGCGGCGGGTGCTCCGGCAGGCCGCGCTCAATGACCCGCAGCAGCTCCTCCACCCCTTCGCCGTTCAGCCCGGACACGGGGAGGATCTCGCCAAACTTGTACCGCTTCGCGAAGGCATCGATGACGGGGAGAAGCGCCGCCTTCTGGATAAGATCGATCTTGTTGATGACCAGGTGGACCGGTTTGGTGAGGCCGGTGAGCCGCTCGAAGACCTGGGCGTGCGAGGCGGGGTCGTCTGAGCCCGGGGAGGATGCGTCGATCATGAGGAGGATGACGTCGGCGTCCTGGATCGCCGCCCCCGCCGACCGCATCATCGCCTCGTGCAGGGCGTAATGCGGCGTGATGATTCCCGGCGTGTCCAGGAAGATCATCTGCGCGTGGTCGTTCGAGAGGATCCCCAGCACCTTGTGGCGCGTGGTCTGGGGTTTGCGGGTGACGATGGAGATCTTCTGCCCGAGCAGCCGGTTCATCAGCGTGGACTTGCCGACGTTCGGCTCGCCCACAATAGCGACGTACCCGCAGCGGAAACCTGACGGCGTGCTTTCGGGTTCGCTCATAGGATCTTCTCGGCCATGCTCAGAATGACGGGCCCGCCGTCATCGACGTCCGCCGTACCAGGAAAGGACCGTACGGCCGGACTTACAGCGCGTCCTCGCCGGATTCTCCGGTGCGGACGCGTACCACGTCGTCGATGCTGGAAATGAAGATCTTCCCGTCGCCGACCTGGCCGGTCTTGGCTGCCTTCAGGATGACGTCCACCACCTGGTCGACCATCTTGTCCGCTACGACGATCTCCAGCTTGAGCTTCGGGAGGAAATCGATCTGGTACTCGGACCCGCGGTACAATTCGGTGTGCCCCTTCTGTCGGCCGTACCCCTTCACTTCGGTGAGCGTCATTCCCTTCACGCCGATCTCCCCGAGAGCTTCACGGACGTCATCGATGCGAAACGGGCGGATAATGGCTTCGATCTTCTTCATGGCAGATGGACCTCAGGAGTGATCGACCAGGAACCTACCTTATTTACCGTGGCACTGCTTATACTTTTTTCCGCTGCCGCAGGGACAGGGATCGTTGCGTCCGACTTTCTCCCCGACCTGGATGGGCTGGGGTTTCCCGGCCTTGGGCGGCTGTCCGCCGGCGGCCCCTGGAACGGGCTCCCTGTTCCCCTGGAACCCGAGGCCGTCGGTGGCCTGATGCACCGCGTGCATCTGCTGTGGCCGCTGGGGCCCACGCACCGGCAGCGGCTGCGCCGCCGCGGGAAAGAGCTTGAACACCAGACCGATCGTCTCGGTGTTGATCTGGTCCAGGAGTTCCATGAACATCCTGAACCCTTCCGTTTTGTATTCGACCAGCGGGTCCTTCTGGCCGTAGGCGCGCAGATGAATGCCTTCCTTCAGGTCGTCCATCTCCCGCAGATGGTCCTTCCACTTCTCGTCGATGACCTGGAGGACCACCATCTTCTCGATGCGCGCGATCATCTCGACGCCGAGCTTCTCTTCCTTCCGGCGGTAGAACTCGGTTGCGGTCGCAATGACTTGCCTGGAGACGCCGTCCTTCCCGTTCTTCTGCCACTCGTCCGGTGTGATCGGCACGTCCACGAGCAGCTGCGTCCGGATCTCGGTCTGAAGACCCTCGATATCGCCGGCATCGTAATACTTCTCGACCGTCTTCTGGACGTACTCGTCCAGCAGGTCCATGATGTCATCCTTGATCCGGTCGGCGACGAGCGCGCGGCGCCGGCGGGTGTAGATGACTTCGCGCTGCTGGTTCATCACGTTATCGTATTCCAGCAGACGCTTACGGATGCCGAAGTTGTTTTCCTCGACCTTCCGCTGCGCGCGCTGGACAGAGCGCGTGATCATCGGGTGCTGGATCACTTCCCCTTCCTTGAGGCCGAGCCGTTCCATGATCGAGGCAATCCGGTCGCTGCCGAACAGCCTCATCAGGTCGTCCTCCAGCGACAGGAAGAACTGCGAGGACCCGGGGTCGCCCTGGCGGCCTGAGCGGCCGCGGAGCTGCCTGTCGATCCGGCGCGCTTCGTGGCGCTCCGTGCCCACGATGTGAAGACCGCCCGCTTCCCTGACTCCCGGCCCAAGCTTGATATCCGTGCCACGGCCGGCCATGTTCGTCGCGATTGTCACCACGCCCGGAAGTCCCGCGTGCGAGACGATTTCCGCTTCGCGCTGGTGCTGTTTCGCGTTCAGGACGTTGTGGGGGACGTTCTGGCGCTTCAGCATGCGGCTGATAGTTTCGGACACCTCGACGCTGGTCGTGCCGACCAGGACGGGGCGGTTGGCTTTCCGCAGCCGCTCGATTTCCTCGATGAGGGCGTTGTACTTCTCGCGCTTGGTCTTGTAGATGACGTCGTCCTCGTCGTCGCGGACCATCGGGCGGTTCGTCGGAACGACGACGACGTCCAGCTTGTAGATGTCGAAAAACTCGCCCGCTTCCGTCTCGGCCGTGCCGGTCATGCCGGCCAGCTTCTTGTAGAGCCGGAAGTAGTTCTGGAGCGTGACAGTCGCGAGGGTCTGCATGTCGCGCTCGACCCGCACGCCTTCCTTCGCCTCGATCGCCTGATGAAGCCCGTCCGAATACCTGCGGCCCGGAAGGAGACGGCCGGTGAACTCGTCGACGATCATGACCTTCCCGTCGTCGGACACTACATACTCGTCGTCCTTCTCATACAGCGAGTACGCCCGCAGGAGCTGCGTGACGGTGTGGATGCGCTCGCTCCGCTCCGCGAACCGGATGTTCAGCTCATCCTTCCGCTGTTGCTTCTGCTCGGCGGACATGGTGTGTTCGTTTTCGAGGAGACTGATCTCTGTGCCAACATCGGGCAGGATAAAGAAATCCTTATCGCCGACCATCGGCATCAGGAGATTCCGCCCTTTCTCGGTCATATTGATCTGGTGGTTCTTCTCGTCGATCGCGTAGTACAGTTCGTCGTCGATCTCGTGCATCCTGCGCGACGAATCGCGCAGGTACTCGATCTCGGTGTCCTGTACAAGCTTCCTGAGCGACGGCTCCGAAAGGGTCTTCATCAGCCGCGGGTGCTTCGGGAGTCCGCGGTTCGCCCGGAGCAGCTGGACGCCCGCCTCCTCCTTCTTCCCTTCCTCGAGAAGTTTTTCAGCCTCAGCAACGATCTTCGCGACGAACTGCCGCTGCGCGCTGACAAGCCGCTCGACATGCGGCTTCATTTCATTGAATTTGTGGTCCTCGCTCTTCGTGGGACCGCTGATGATGAGCGGCGTCCGCGCCTCGTCGATCAGGACCGAGTCCACCTCGTCCACGATCGCATAGTAGTACTCGCGCTGAACAAGGTCGATAGCATCGACCACCATATTGTCGCGCAGGTAGTCGAAGCCGAATTCGTTGTTCGTGCCGTACGTGACGTCGGCAGCGTACTGCTTCCGGCGCTGGAGGGAGTCCATCGTGTTCTGGATGCACCCGACCGTCAGCCCCAGGAATTCGTACACCTGCCCCATCCAGATGCTGTCGCGCTTGGCGAGGTAGTCGTTCACGGTGACGAGGTGCACGCCGCGCCCCGGGAGCGCGTTCAGATAGACCGGCATCGTGGCCACGAGGGTCTTGCCCTCGCCTGTGGCCATCTCAGAAATCTTCCCCTGGTGCAACACCACGCCGCCCACAAGCTGGACGTCGAACGGAACCATGTCCCATACGGCGTTGTGGCCGAGCAGGTCGAACGAGCGGCCGCACAGCCTGCGACATGCATCCTTGACGGCCGCAAAGGCTTCCGGGAGCAGCTCGTTCAGCGTCTCCGCCGTAATCGCGTCGCGCTCTTTTTCCAGCTCCTGGATCTGCTCCAGCAGCTTCTCGCGTTCGGCCCCTTCCAGGTCGGGGTTCAACTTCGACCGCAACTCGGTCAGCTCGGCCTGAGTCTCCTGAAGCGCCTCTGCAATCCGCCCGCGAAATTCATCCGTTTTCGCGCGCAATTGGTCGTCGGACAACGACTGGAAAGCCTCGGCATGCCGGTTGATCTCCGCAACTAGCGGCATGATCGCCTTCACGTCCTTCTCGTGCTTCCCCCCGAACAGCTTCTTGAATATCTCGAGCATCTCAGTCCATCATCTATGAATAGCGCGCAAATTTATGTAATATAGCCATATCCGTTGTGCCACGCAAACCTTCAATCAGGCCCATGAGAACCCTTGCTCTCCTGCTTCTTGCCGCCGTCCTGACCGCCGGCTGTGCCCAGACCTCCAGAATCTCCACATCGCCCCATGTCTCATCCATCCCGGCACTGACCAGTATCTCAGGCTACGGGTCGATGAAGACGGCGATCGACACCCTCTTCGCCGATACGCTCTTTCCGCCCGCATTCATGGGCATCAAAGTGATCCATCCGCGCACCGGAAAGGTCCTGTACTCGCTCAACCCGGACCATCTCTTCAACCCTGCCTCGAACGAAAAACTGTTCACTGCGGCGACCGCACTGCGGACCATAGGTCCCGGCGCGCTCCTTTCGACCGTCGTGACCGCGGATTCGGCCACGCGGACGATCGGCCTGAAGGGGATGGGCGACCCGCTGCTGTCCACGGCCGATATGGAAAGCCTTGCCACTCTCACGGCCGCAGCGCTCCCGACAATCCCGTCCTGGCTCCTCAAGGGCGACGCGTCATACTTCGATGACCTGTACTGGGGCGACGGATGGACATGGGATGGAGAACCCGAGTCCTACTCGATGTTCGTCACCCCCCTGATGCTGAACTCGAACGCGATCGAGGTCCGCGTGCGCGGGTCGTCCCCTGCGGGACAGCCGCCGGAGGTGTCGCTCGACCCCCCGACAAAGCTGCTGAGTATCGAGAACACGGCCGTCAGCGTGGGGGCTGGCGACTCGATCCGGAACCGCCTCGAGATCTCGCGGCGATGGAAGGAACGGTCCAATACGATCACGGTGACGGGGGAAATTCCCGTCGGTCGAACCCGCTCCACCTCGTTGAGCGTGTGGAAGCCAGACCTGTTCGCGACGCAGCTCTTTGCCGGGATGCTGCGCGCCCGCGGCGTGATTGTGGATATGACATGGGTTGATACGGTCGCTGTGCCGGGAGTCGAGGTTGCGCGGGTCTCGCATACGCTCGATTCTGCCGTGACCTATATGAACAAGGTGAGCGACAACCTGTCCGCGGAAGCATTGCTGAAAGGGTCTGCTGCCGTCCGATGGCGGGAACGCGGTTCGTCGGGCAGGGGCATCGACATCCTGAAGGAGATTCTCACACAGGCGGGGGTCGACACGAACTCGATGCGGGCCGTCGACGGTTCAGGGCTTTCACGCTACGACCTGACAACCGCATCCGCGGTGAGCGGACTGCTGGTGGCGATGTACAACGACTCGCTCCGCTTCCCGACGTTTTATGCCTCGCTCCCGATCGCGGGCGTGGATGGGACCATCGACCGGCGCATGCGTGGCACTCCGGCCGAGGGGAACCTTCGCGCAAAGACCGGAACGCTGAATGGCGTCACTGCACTCTCAGGCTACGTGCGGACGGCGGACGGAGAGATGCTCGCGTTCTCGATGCTCATGCAGAACTACCTGAGCGGATCGACACCGTACCGCAATGTCCAGGACCGCATCGGGGCGCTGCTCGCGGGGATGAAGCTCCGGGGGATCCTCGAGGATCGCTGAGACTCAGTGGAGCTCGAGGATTCCTGAATCGCAGCGGATCGCCTCGTACCGGAAACGACCTCCACAGAGTGTGTCGGGGGGCAAGTGACCGCGGATTCCAGGCGCGAAGCTGGGGCTCAGCTGCTGCAGACAGGCTTCAGGGTTACCAGGCAAGAGCCCGCTGAACCCCGGAGAGATTACCGGAGGACTTAGCCCATTCACCGCCAGAGGATCTAGCCCAAACTCCCCGTGGCAACCCTCCCCCACCGGTCGGTGGCCTCGACGACGATCTTCTTCCCCGGGGCCGACGGCCTCGCGTGGAAGAGATGGTCGGTGATGTACGGGTCCACCCACGCGTGCCGGGCCGGCAGCTTGTCGCCTGCATACAGCTTCGCAGCCAGAGGATCCAGCCCGCGCCGCATCTCCATCTTCCCCTTCCGCTCTCCGTCCTCATACCACACGACCGTCCACGACGGGTCGTAGTCCCAGACATTCGCGACGATGCTGTCGGGGACAGCCGGTTCGCTCCCCGCCGGGTGCACCACGAGCTGATGATCGGGAGCCAGGCCGGTCGCCTTGTATCGCCAGCGCACATCGCTCCCTTTGATCTCGTAGACACCGTACCCTTTCGGCGTGCCGTCCCCGCAGATCGGACCGGTCCACCACGCTCCGCAGACCGCACCGCAGACGTGGATATGCGCCCCGCCGTCCGTGATGTGTTCCGATTCGTGCATGTGCCCGACGACCACGTGCGCCTTGTACGGCTCGAGGGCACGGTACAGGGCTTCCCGGTTCACGATGACGAGACCACGATCGGGGCGGGGCTTCCCTTCCCTGACATGCTGCGTGCAGTACGGGGGGATGTGCATGAAGGCGATGACGGTCTTTCCTCTCTCGACGAACGAGAGATCGGCCTTCAGCCAGTCGAGCTGCGTCTGGCTGAGATACCCGATGTACCCGTTGTCGATCCAGAGCACGTCGTCGAGCACGACGTAATGGACCTCCCCTCTGTTGAACGAGTAGTTCCCGGGCCCGAAGTGGCGCGTGAACGTCTCAGCCGACGTCTCGTCGGTCAACGCCGTGATGTCGACATCGTGGTTCCCGAGGACCTGGAAGAACGGCAGTCCCGTGCGCTGGACCGCCTGCTCGTATCCGGTGTTGAACTCCAGGTGGTCGAACATGATATCGCCGCACGACACCCCGAAGGGGGACATCGATCCGAGCCGCTTCCGGGTTGCGATCACGTCAGGGATCGTTTCGGCGTTGAATCGCTCGACATCGCTGGCGTCCAGCATCTGCGGGTCGGCAAGCAGCAGGAAGGCGTGATGATCGTCGCTCGATACGGCGGGCGTGAGATCCCACTCGACGGTGACCTCTCCCGTCGATCGGAGCGGCAGCGCCTTGAAACATGCGGCCGTGCCGAACGAGGAAACGGGAACGTCATAGCCGGACGGGAGCGAGAGGAATACGAACTTGCTGGACGAATCCGCCGGAAACGAGAACGTCCCGTCCCGGTCGGTCGCGACCACCGAAACGCCGTCCGATACCACGACGTTGCCCAGGCCCTTCCCTTTCGCCTTCACCGCCCCACGCACGTTGAAGAACGATCGCTTTTCTGTGGCGGCAAGCAGCGGCCTGAACGGATCAGCCAGGACTCTCTCGGCAAACGCCAATCCCAACCCCGCGCCCGCCGTAGTCCGAATGAAGTGCCTTCGCGAAATGCCTGATACCAGGTGTCCCGGCATGTCAACTCCGTTGGAAGTAGGTCAGGGAATAGTGCGAACTTCTTCGAAGGTGGTTTCGGTCACCCGGATTGGTGACCCGTCAATCGTACCATGTTTCAAACGCGAATGCAAGGGGCGGCTCTTCTGGTCTCCCACCCTTACGAGGGTCTCCCCCTCAATAAACGAAACGGCCGGCTCCGCACTTGCGAGGCCGGCCGCTTACGCTGACGCTATGTACATCATTCTACGACGTACTGCTTGTCGTCCCCTGCGACAGGGAACTCCGCCGTCCGCAACTCTCCCACCACCTAGTCCCGGACGACGGTCCCCTACTTTGGCTCGGACGACGGTCCCCTACTTTGTCCCGGGCGAGGCGTTCTTGATCCGGACATTCCCGCCGGAGGTGTGAGCGTAGATCAGCGGCCCGCCCCCGTTCACCGTCCCCTTGATGCTGGACTCACTGATCTTCCCCTGCACCGTTACGGGAAGATCGCACTCCACACTCCCTCCGCTTGTGGCGGCATCGATGTTGGCACTGACGTTCGAGGCAACCGCGATCTCGACATTTCCGCCCGACGTCTCTGCATGCACTCCCTTGTTCCCGCCCCGCACCACAACCATCACGTTCCCACCGGAGGTCTCAGCCTTCACTGCCCCTTCGACGCCATCGACCTTCACGTTTCCACCGGAGGTTTCGCCCCGCACGTCACCCTTCACGGACTTCACGACCACGTCGCCTCCCGAGGTTTCCGCCTCGACCATCCCCTCCACCTGAGTCACCTCGACGTCTCCTCCCGACGTTTCGATCGACACATTCCCCTGCACTTCGGCCGCCGCAATATCCCCGCCTGACGTGCTGCCGCGGACCGTCCCCTCGATCCCCATGATCGCCACATCGCCGCCGGCGGTCGACGCATCGATGTTGTACTTCCCGGGGACTGTCACCGTGAACTTCGCGTCCTGATTGCCGCTGCTGAACATCCTCCAGATGCTTTTCGGAACTTCCGCCTTCACATGCACATCCCCACCCTCCTGCCAGGCCTCGAACTTGAAGTCCTTGACGAAGCTTTCAGACCCGTGAACTTCCACCTTCACGACAACCTCGGTTCCTGACCCCCCGTTGATCTTCACGGATCCGACGTCGGTTGACAGGTGAAGGGTTCCCCCGCTGCTCACGCTGAAGGTCTTGTCGAACCGTTTATCCGCTGCAACGCCAGGGAACATGAAAGCTAACGCCAATGCCGCCACACTTAGAAAGTGGATGCCGTATTTCATGATTCGTCCTTCCGGGATGGTGTATTCCTACCTCTTTGACGTCCTCCGGAGGCGAAAGGTTGCAGGAAATTCCGCCCATTCTTTGCATTTCCAGGCCGTATTCTCTACTATATCGCGTCTTCCACCATGAACGCCAAACAACTACGTGTCGTCTGCGTGCTGCTGATGCTCGGCTGCGCCAAAGAAGGACCGCGCCCGCAGAGCGAAGCGCCCGGGACCCAGGCAGGGACCGTGTCTTCCGTCATTGTACCGCCCTTCAACGGCCGCGAGGCCTTCCGATTCCTCACGGCCCAGACCGATTTCGGGCCTCGGAATCCCGGCTCGAGGGGTCATGACCGCTGTCTCGCGTATCTCGAACAAACGTTGGTCAGGCTAGTCGACACCGTCCACCTCCAGCCGTTCTCGCATCCCGGCTATGACGGGACGACGCTGCAACTGACGAACGTCATCGCGTCGTTCAAGCCTGAGTCGCCCGCACGCATCCTGCTGTGCGCCCACTGGGATACGCGCCCACGGGCCGACAGAGATGAGAACCCCCGGCGGCGGAACGAGCCGATTGTCGGCGCCAATGACGGCGCCAGCGGCGTGGCCGTGCTCCTCCAGCTGGCAACACTGCTCAAGGCCCAGCCGCCAAGTGTCGGCGTGGACATCGTCCTGTTTGACGGAGAGGACTATGGGCGCGAGGGAGACACGGGAAACTACCTCCTCGGATCCCGCCACTTTGCGAGTACCGCGTCACGGACCTCCGTCCCCCGGTTCGGAATCCTCCTCGATATGGTCGGCGACGCAGCCCTCGAGATCCCCCGCGAGGGCTACTCCGTCCGGTATGCTCCCGACATCGTGAACACCATCTGGAGCACCGCGCGCAGCCTGGGGATCACCGAATTCGTCGACTACCTCGGCCCGGAGATCATCGACGACCACCTTCCCCTGAACGAAGTCGGCATACGGACAGTCGACATCATCGATTTCGACTACCCCGATCCCACGCACCGCTACTGGCACACGCACGACGACACGCCGGACAAATGCAGCGCGGAGAGCCTGGAGGCGGTGGGAACGGTCGTCGCGAACGTGGTGTACAACGAACGGCCGTGACCATACCGAAAGCCTATATCGAACTCACGGTCGAGTCCGCAGAGCCGCTGGACGAGCAGGTCATCGGGCTTATCTCGCAACTCGGCTTTGAGGGATTCTGGGAGGACGGGGCGTCCCTCCGTTGCTATATTGCCACCGAACGGTGGGACGGAGCGCTGCTTCCAGAAGTCGAGCGCGTCCTTCGCATGGCAGTTTCGCCGTCCAGGACCCCTGCGCCCACGGTTTATGTCCGAACAATCGAAGAGGAAAACTGGAACGCGCAGTGGGAAGCGACGATCAAGCCCATTCATGTCACCGACAGGATCGTGATCGCCCCCACATGGGCGGGGTACGTGCCCGCGCCACACGAGCTTCTCATCCTGATCGATCCGAAGATGTCGTTCGGAACAGGCTACCATGAGTCCACGCGCCTTGCCCTCCTTCTGATCCAACGGCACATCCGGCACAGACCTGCCGTCCTCGATGTGGGGACCGGAACGGGCATCCTGGCGATCGCTGCGGTCAAGCTCGGCGCCCGGAGCGCGCTCGGGGTGGACACCGACGAGTGGGCCTACCAGAACGCCGTCGAAAACGCGGCGCTGAACGGGGTGCGGGACACGGTGCGCATCCTTCACGGGGATCTCTCGGTCGCGCCCGCAGGGCAGTACGATCTCATCGTCTGCAATATTCAGAGGAACATCATCGAGACGCTCCTCGTGGAGCTGCGAACCCGCCTCGCGCACGGGGGGAGCATTGTCCTCTCGGGCCTGCTCCAGGCCGACGGGGAATCCATCCGCCAGTCGCTCCGGGCCGCGTCACTGCAGGTGGCGGAGGAGCTGGTGGAAAACGAGTGGCTGGCACTTGCGGTCAGGCAATGAAGCCTCAGCTCCAGCAGGGAAGCGGGAAGTCCCGCGTGCACACGCACATGCATGGCCAGTCCCCCCCTGCGGAGGTCGCGCTCACCGATCCTCACGTCTGCCTGACCATTTCGTGAAACTCGCTTCTCGGACATCAGCCTCGATTCCGACATGAGACTCGCATCGATCGACATAGGCACCAATACGGTGCTGCTCCTGATCGCGGAGGTCAGCCCCACGGGCGCCGTGTCCCCGCTGGTCAGCGAGCAGCGGATTCCGCGCCTCGGGAGGGGCGTAGACGCCGCGCGCCATCTCGCCCCGGATTCCATGCAGCGGGTGGTGAGCGTCCTGAAGGAGTATCGGGCAATCATCGACCGGTACCAGCCTGAGCAGGTGGCATTGTGCGGAACGAGCGCCGTCCGCGACGCCGCCAACCGCGCCGATTTCGTGGCACTCGTAAAGGCCGAGACGGGGTTTGACGTTGAGGTCATGAGCGGCAACGAAGAAGCCCGCTGGACCTACCGCGGGGCCGTCAGCGGACTGCCCGGCGTGGCGGGAGTAGCGGTTCTCGACATCGGCGGGGGGAGCACTGAACTGAGCCTTGGAGACGTGCACGGCCTGAGCCGGAGCATCAGCATGAACATCGGAGCTGTCCGGCTGACAGAGCGATTCCTCGCGAGCGACCCACCCACACGCGAGGAACTGATCGCGGCAATAACGGAAGTGCGGTCCCATATCGACCGGACGAAATCGTTCGATGCACGGGGCCATACGCTGGTGGCCGTGGCCGGAACTCCAACCACGCTCGCAATTCTCGCCCAGGGTCTGCCCCGGTTCTCGGCCGAAGCGGTGGCGAACTACCCTCTTTCGCGGCGGCGCGTAGGGGAGCTCCTCGCCCGGTTGAGCGGCATGCGCGTCGCGGAGATCAGAAAGCTTTCAGAGGTCATGGAGGGGAGAGCGGATGTGATTGTCGCGGGCACGCTCATCCTGCAGGAGATCATGGAGACCCACGGCTTTGCGGAGGCGATCGTGAGCGATCGGGGAGTGCGGTACGGGATCGTCATCCGGGAATGGGAGAGGACGATGGACAATCGACGATAGTACCGTTCCAACAAAATATTTGAACGGGACAACACCTTCTTGGAGGTTGGAACGCGCACTATGCCCCTTTGTGTGTATGGTAAATTGGTGGGGCGCTAGTCTGGAGCTCGCCTGAGGGGTTCACTCCAGTCGATGGACCGCTGTCAACTGTGTCTGCGTGCCTTCCCCACCGCCTCCACCACCCCCTCTACCACCCGGTCAAGCTCTTCTGCGCTGTTGCTCTTCCCGAACGAGAAACGTATCGCCGAGCGGGCCGTGTCCGTGCCACGCCCCATCGCCGACAGCACGTGCGAAGGCTGCATGCTGCCTGATGTGCAGGCCGAGCCGCTCGTGACCGCGATGCCGAGAAGGTCCAGACCCGGCACGAGCATCTCCCCCTCAAGAGGGAACGCGCCGCTGTCGAAACAGACATTCAGGATATGCGGGAGACGCGACGCCGGATTCCCGTTCACCACGAGCGATGGAAACTGCTCGCGCAGCATCGCCTCGAGTCGGTCCCGAAGTTCCTTTAGCCTGGCCGACTCCTTCTCCATTTCGGAGACCGCAAGTTCGACAGCCTTTGCGAATCCGACTGCGAGCGCGATGTTTTCCGTCCCGGGCCGCTTGCCGCGCTCCTGTCCGCCTCCCCTGAGCAACGGGTCAACATCCGTCCCCTTCCGGATGTAAAGAGCTCCCACCCCCTTCGGTCCGTAGCACTTGTGCGCCGTGATGGTCATGAGGTCAACCGGGGGTTGATTGACGTTCAGCGGAATCCGTCCGAGCGCCTGGACGGCATCTGTATGGAGGGGGACCCCGTGCGCGCGCGCGAGTTCCGAGAGCGAGGCGAGGTTCGAAATCGTGCCTACCTCGTTGTTAGCCAACATGATCGAGGCCAGCGCCACCTGAAGACCGATCCCACCTGCGAACGCATCGGCATTCACGTCCCCCCAGGCCGTCACCGGAAGGACGACAACGTCGAAGCCTTCGTCCCGGAGCCCCAGGCAGGCATCGAGCACCGCATGGTGCTCCGCGGCGGACGTCACGACCCTCCTTCTCCCCTTCCGTCCCATCGCCCGGGCGGTCCCGATCACGGCGAAATTGTCAGACTCCGTTCCGCCGCTCGTGAAGAACAGCTCTCCGGGGGACGCCCCGATCGCTCCTGCCACCACTTCCCGCGCCCGCTCGAGGGCCTGCTTCGCTTCGCGTCCGTAACTGTGGATCGACGAGGCATTCCCGAACACTCCGGAGAGGTACGGGAGCATGGTCTCCAGAACGCGAGGATCCAATGGGGTCGTCGCAGTGTGGTCCAGATAGATGCGGTTCATGCGATCATGGTACGCATTCCGGGCGGGATGCTCAAGCTGGCCCAAAACAAACGGTCCCGCCAGATGTGCTCCGGCGGGACCGTGCTTGCTCGGATCGGTCCGCAGACAGAGTCTGCGGGACCGGTCGGGTGGGAACTACTTCAGCATCACCATCTTGCGGACCGACACGAAGTCACCGGCCTCGATGCGATACAGATAGAGGCCGCTGCTCACCGGACGCCCGGAGAGCCCTTCTCCGTTCCAGGTAACGCTATAGTTGCCAGCCGCCATCTCCCGGTCAACCAGCGTGGCAATCTGCTCGCCGGTGATCGTGAAGATGGACAGCTTTACCCGCACCGCCTTCGGAAGCGCGAACGCGATTTCCGTTGACGGGTTGAACGGGTTGGGATAGTTCTGCTTCAGCGCGAAGTCCGTCGGGATGCCCTGCTCGTTCTTGATGCCGGTGACAACGCCGGTTTCATCGGAGAATGGGCTCGCGTTGCCGCCGAAGTCCACGGCACCGATGCGATAGTAATACTGCGTGCCCGGCGTGATCGCGTTGTCCGTGTAGGTGATGCCCTTGACGGAGGCGATCGGCGCCGTCGTCGACGGATCGAAGCCGGCAGTCGTGCTGCGGAACACGTTGTACACATCCACATCAGGATCGGTCGGGGCGGCCCATGACAGGACCACGCCGCCGCTCTGATACGCCGCCATGAGGCCGACTGGTTTCACCGGCTTCAGGTTGTCGACGGAGAACCCGCTGTCTGCCGCGGAGGCATAGAGCCTCTTGCCGTCGCCCGTGTAGCCGGCGATCATGAAGGTGGTCTGCATCATGCCGCCCGTGATCGAGGAATCATACAGCGTCGGGGCGACATAGGCGTACTCGGCAAGGCCGGATGCCGGGACTTCAGCGACGAATGACCAGACCACCGGGCCGTTCGTCACTGTGCCACCCACCGGGGCGGACGTGAAGATGTCCGACAGCGTGCGGAACTTCTTGGCAGGATTCTCGGAGAAGCTCGGATCCATTCTCCAGATGCCGTACTTCACAAGGCGGTCATAGGCGAACGATTCGGCGGAGAACTGGTTCCACACCAGCTGAACCTGCTTGCCCTGGTCGTTCGGGATGTCGCTGACTGAGACGATGCTGGCAGAGCCCTGTCCGAGCTTTAGCTGTTCAATTGAAGACTTCAGGAGACCTTCGACATACTTGAAGTTGTGGGCGCCGTAGCTGCCGTCGTAGTCAACAAAGTAGTAGTTGTACGAGGCAGCCTTCTGGATCTGCGTCAGGGTAGTGTCTGTCCAGACCTTCGGACTTCCATTTGAAGCCAGGGGCAGAAGCGTCTTCAACTCGTCCAGAAGTGCGTGCGTTTTTGCCTGCGTGAGCTCGACGAACTCGAGCGTGACCTGGCCATGGCACTCCTTGCAACCGACGTAGTTGAGGACATCGTCTGACGGGTCGTCCGGCGTGTCGCCATCCCACTTCACCGCAAACGTGTGTCCGCCAAGCCTGTTCAGCAGGGTGTCTGGCTGCGCATAGGTCGGGTCGTACGTTGGCGTTGGCGCCATGTGGCAGGCGGCGCAGCGTTCTTCGATCTCGCTGTGCGAGCCGTTCGCATAGTTGTACCCTGGCAACTCCCAGCCTGACCACATACCGATTCCGGAGGTCGGCTTGCCGGTGTACGCCGTCGCTTCCGTGCCCATGATCATCGGTCCCTGGTGGGAGTGGTGCATACCGCGGGAGCTGATGCGCGTCTCGTGGCAGCCTGTGCAGGCGTCCGCCACGGAGGCACGGCGCAATTGGAACTGGTTGGTATTGTCGTGCGGGTCGTGGCAGGCGGCGCAGGTGATCGCGACCGGATCATCATATCGGCCCGTCGTCGCACCGGGGATGTTGTTGAAAGCCTCCACAAAGCCGTTGCCCGTGTGGCACTGCGAGCAACCGCTGCGGTTCATGTAGCTCCATTCCTTCCCCTCGGCAAAGGAGTTGGCGTGGGCCGACGCGTCCCATGAATATCCCTTCGGGTGACGATCGGAGGAGAAGTGGCACGGGGCGCAGACTTCCGACCTGAGGTTCTTGTCAACACCGATGCCAGGTCCGAAGTGCTGTCCAACCGGTCCGTGGCAGTTCTCGCACTGGATACCGCTCAGGAGGGCGAGGGCGGGCTGGGCAGCCACAAGAGAGTCTTCGTATGTTCTCGGGCCATTGACCGGAACGCTCCAGCCAACGGTCGTCCGGATCTTCTCGAAGTTGTTGTTGTCGGGGACCGGCGTGCCGCCGAGAGAACCGACCGAGTGACACGGCAGACAGCTGTTCCCAAAATGGCCGCCGGTCTCGTTCATCTTCCTGGCCAGTGCCGAAGCATGGTTGGTTTTCACAAAGTCGCCGTGCTCACCGCCTGTGGCGGTATGACAGGGCGAGCAGCCGAAGTTGTCGTACGAACCGGTGGCAAGGTTGTAGACTCCGACGCCCTTATAGGTGCCGGCGGTGATTTTCACCGAAGTCGTGGCCACCGGACCGAGCTCAGCAGTCGTTGTCGTCATTTCAATTTCATACGTCCCGACCAGGTCAGGGACAAAATACACGAAGAGCTGGTTCGTCGCGCCGGTGTCCGCGATGGTCGCGGTCGAACCGGCCGGCTTCGACTTCCACCCCCACGAACCGCTCGTGGCGGTAAGGATCGTATCGGCGTATGCCGTGCCGGCAATCGCCCATGCCTGGAGCACAACCCGCTCGCCCTTCCCGACGTTCTTCAGACCGGTCGTCTTCATGTTGGCGTTCTTGCTCTTAAACTTGTCGGGAACGCCGACGACCTTGATCTTGCTCGTCGGTTGGGCTACCAGCATGCCCGCAAACGCGGTCAAGATGAACAGCACCGAGAACAGACGTTTCATAGTCCGTTGTCCTTTCGGTTGGTTGTTGCGGTGACCGGACAGCGTGTTGGATCGACACCGTGGGACTGTCCGGCACCGGTTAATTGAAGGGATGGAAAAAGGGAATTTCGCAAGGGATATGAATCCAGGGTGCTACACATTACCAAGGCGTGTGCCACCGGCATCGTGGCCGGGGGCCTCAAGATCAGCGAAAAAAGGGGCGAAAACTAGCAACTATTTAAGGATGTCAATTTTTTACGCTCAGTGTATACTATTTCATCAATTGCTTTTGCCGAATTGAGAAAGACAACGCCAATTCTGGGAAATCCGGGGTTGAACGGCCGGTCAACGATGAGAGATGAGGAGCTCGGCGGCTTCGTCATTCTCGGCGGGCGTGGCACCGGTCCACTCATGCATCGCCTCCTCCAACTTCTCCATGGCAGCGATGACTGAATCAACAGCTCCCTCGGGGAGCAGGTCGAGAATCTCCTGGTGCGTCCGGAGGTACCGCTCGGTTAGCGTCTTCTGAATCCTCTGCCCTCGCGCGGACAACTCGACCAGGATCACCCTCCTGTCCTGGCTCGAGACTTCGCGCGTGACGACCTCTTTTTCCACGAGTCCGTCCAGAATCCTCGTCAACCTGCTGTTCGAGAGCTCCATCCGCCGTGCGATGTCACCCACGCTCAAAGTTGCATCACCCCGGAAGGCCCTCAGAAGGCGGAATTCTGCCACCGTTAGGCCCAGTGACTTGGCAATTCGCTCCTGCTTCTCCTGGCACTCGTCGAGCAAGCGGAAGGTGACGTCCGCCATCTTCTCGGCCTGGACTGCGGTTGACGGATGTGGCATGATCAGAACCTGCTGGCTGTAGACCATTGCTATTAGCAACGATCGTACCAGAAACCAAAACGCGAAAGCCGGCAGGAATCACTGATTCGCTTGCCGGCCTTCGCGACTTCGAGAAACGCGAGGGTGTCTCCCCTATTCTGTGGGGGTCTCTCTCCTCCTCCTGAATTGTTCCCTCATCGCTTCGCGCAGCTCTCCCTCGAACCTCCGCTCGAACAACACCAACTTGGCCCGCTGCTCGATCGTGAGGATGTCGGAGAGGCCATTGAGAAAGTCCCTGTCGCTGGCGGCAATCCGGGCGTCAACGTCCGTAATGTCCGCGAAGGCCTTCTCGAACTCGGCCGCCGGGGCACCCACCCTGATCAGCCGCTCCAGCCGGTCCATCACTTCCCCCCGCTCCTTGTGCAGCTCACGCTTCGCTTTGTCGTGCTCGTTCATCCTCGCGAAGAACCTGACCGACACATCCTCCTTCATATCCAGCATCTCGATCAGCCTGATCTTCTTCCACTGCTCGATCCGCTCCACTCCCCGGCCCGGAGGACCACCGAGAGGCTGCGCCCATGCGCCCGCTAGGGCCACCAGCATCACCATGACAAGACCCAGGTTTCGCACCATGCTCATACCCCGATCCGAACGGTTAGTTCACTCTCATCGACTGTTTTGTCATCGACTGAAGAATCTGATCCACATCGTCATCATCCAGAAACTCGCTTACCTCCGCGGTCGCTCCGGTTGCCAGCAGGTACGCGGCGATCTCATGCGATTCTGCGTCGAACACCGTCGTGTTGACACGGTCCGCGTCCGCCGAGTCTACGATCGTCACGGACGCCAGCACCAGCGAATCCATCGTCTGTGCCGAAAGCTGATCCAGGACGCTGACAAGGGGCACGCCCGACGCGGCGGGGAGCGGGGCATAGTAATGCAGTCCGATCAGGAATGAGAGAAGCGCCACGACGCCCGGGATCGCCACACGCGCGGCCCAGCTCAACGTGATCGCTTTACCGCTGGTCGCATGGTCGATCCGCTCGTTCGTCCGGACGCGCAGGGAGTTCCAGAACTCCCGCTGCATCTCGGGAGCCCCTCCCGAACGATTGTCCGCCCGGATCTGGTCCTCGAGCTCCTTCTCCGCCGTGCGTTCCAGCTCAGAGACTGTCTTGCGGAACTTCATCTTTCATTGCCTCTCGTATCTTCCGAAGCGCGTGGAAGTAGTTCGCTTTCAGTCCGCCGACGGACGTCTTGAGGATTTCCGCGATCTCGTCGTACGAGAGCCCGTCGAAAAACCGCAGCACGAAGACTGCCTTCTGCCGCTCCGGAAGCCGTTGCACCGCCGCATGCAGCCGGCCCTCCGTTTCTTTGAACTCGAATTCCGCCGACGGCGTCTCTGCGGCCGCGATGAACCGGCTCAGCAAATCGCTCTCACGGAGATACTGTACCACCTGCCGCTTGCGGAGATGATTGAGCGACAGGTTGACCGCTATCCGGTAGAGCCATGTGAAGAACGCGGAGTCGGCGCGGAACTCCCCAAGGTTCAGATATGCTCTGACGAACGTCTCCTGCGCAACGTCCTCGGCATCGTCATGGCCGCCCACGATGCGTCGTGCGGTCCAGTACACTCGTTCCTGGTACCGCCGCATCAACTCCGTGAACGCCTGACGCTTGCCGTTCCGGACATCCTGTACGAGTTCCGCGTCCGTGAGCACTTGCATGGGTTTGACACGCGTTGAGCCACCGGCGTTTAACGGACAGCCGGGGGCCCTAGAAGAATTTCCTCAATTTTCGCATGGTTTCGGTGATTTCTTCGGAAATCACCTTCGTATCGGCCAGTACGGGCATGAAATTCGTATCGCCGTTCCAACGGGGGACCAGGTGGAAATGGACGTGATCGTCGATCCCGGCCCCGCTGACACGGCCGAAATTCGCCCCGAAGTTGTACCCTGCGGGCTTCATGACTGCGTCAAGAGCCTTCTTCGCACGCTTCACCGTCTCCATGATCTCTCCAATCTCCGCACGCGTCAGCTCCTCGATGGCGCCGGTTTTCCGGTTGGGGACCACCATCAGATGTCCGCTGTTGTAGGGGTACCGGTTCATGATCACGAAGCAGTGGCGTCCTCGCCAGACGATCAGGTTTTCGTCATCCCGCTTCGACTTCAGCGCCGCGGTGAAGAGCGTCACTCCCGCTTTGCGCCGCGCCGGCTTCGCGAAGGACTCGATGTACTTGGACCGCCACGGCGAATAGAGTCGTTTCATTCTGTCTCCTCCAGAAAAAAAAGGGTGGAGGCCGCATACCGACCCCCACCCGTTCCACGCTTACAGCCGCGACGCAGCCGTGCCGCGACTCAGGCTTCCTGCTCTTTCTGCTTGTTCTTCTCGGACGCGGCGATCACCTTCTCCGCCTGGTCGCGCGGGACTTCCTCGTAATGTGACATCGTCGAGCTGAAAATTCCCCGTCCGCCCGTCTTCGAGCGGAGCACGGTCGCGTAGCTGTGCAGCTCCGCTGCCGGGACCTGCGCACGAATCACCTGATATCTTCCTGCCACTTCCATACCGGAGATCTTTCCGCGCCGCGAGGAGAGATCGCCCATCACGTCACCCATCGTGTCCTCGGGGACGCGCACCTCGACGTTGTAAATCGGCTCCAGCAGCACCGGCTTGGCTTCCATGAAGCCCTTCTTGAACGCCTGCGACGCGGCGATCTTGAACGCCATTTCGGACGAGTCCACGTCGTGATACGATCCGTAGTGCAGCGCCACCCGCACGTCCACCACCGGATACCCGGCGATGACGCCGTCCTTCATCGTCTCCACCACGCCCTTCTCCACCGCCGGAATGTAGTTCTTCGGCACGACGCCGCCAACGATCTCGTCCAGGAACTCGAACCCCTGTCCGCGCTTCATGGGCTCGAGGCGGAGGTGTACGTGGCCGTACTGTCCGTGGCCGCCCGTCTGCTTCTTGTGCTTGTACTCGGCGTCCTTCACGATGCCTTTGATGGTCTCGCGGTACGGCACTTTCGGCTCGACCATGTCGACGTCGACGTTGTAGCGCTGCTTCAGGCGGCGCACCACGACGCCGAGGTGCAGCTCGCCCTGCCCGCTGATCACCGTCTGATGCAGCTCAGGATCGACGCGGAACAGGAACGTGGGATCTTCCTGGTGCAGCGAGTGCAGACCGGTCGAGATCTTGTCTTCGTCGCCCTTCGACTTCGGAATGATCGCCGAGTGAAACACGGGATCGGGGAACTTGATGGCGGGATAGACGATCGGAAACGCCTTGCTGCTCAGCGTGTTGTTCGTGTGCGTGTCTTTCAGCTTCACGACTGCGCCGATATCCCCGGCGGCGAAGCGTGGCGATTCCTTGCGGTCCTTACCGCTCATGGAGAAGATCTGCGCGAGCCGCTCGGGCTTCCCGTTGGCCTCGTTCACCAGGTCCATGCCTGCGGTGATCGTGCCGGTGCCGACGCGGAAAAACGAGAGCTCGCCGACGTGCGACTCGGAGACGGTCTTGAACACGAACAGCGAGGGCGGACCCGCGGGATCCGGTTTCGCGACGACGTCCTTGCCCGCATCGCCATTGCCGCCCGCCGGGATGACGCCGTGCAGATCGCCCATATCGGCGGGGGTCGGGGCGTATTCGCCCAGGAAGTCGAGCACGCTGGAGACACCGACGTTCAGCGTGGCCGAACAGCACAGGACGGGGATGACGGAGCGCGACCGGATGCCGGCCCGCAGCCCCTGACGGATCTCCTGCTCGGACAGACCTCCCTGCTCGAGGTACTTGTTCAGCAAGGCTTCGTCGGTCTCTGCGATCGACTCAAGTACCGCCTGATACATCTCTTTTGCTTTTCCGGCCGCTTCGGCGGGGATGTCAAGCTCGGTGTACTTGCCGTTCCCACCCGGCGTGAACTTCAGCAGCTTCATCCGCACGATGTCCACTACCCCGTCGAACCCGAGCCCCTGCTTCAGCGGGAACTGCACCGGGATGACGTCATGGCTGATGCTCTCGTGCGCATGACTCACGGCCTTCTCGAAGTCCGCGTTCTCGTGGTCCAGCTTGTTCACGACCAGGACGAGGCCGTTGCCGTATTCCTCGGCATACTTCACGGCGACCTCCGTCCCGACCTCCACACCTTCCACCGCCTTCAGCACCACCAGGGCGAAGTCGGCGACGCGCATGGAGGCCTTCACCTCGCCGGTGAAGTCCATGTAGCCCGGCGTGTCGAGCAGATTGAACTTGTTCCCCTTCCACTCGGCAACGAGGAGCGACGTGTTGATCGAGATCTGCCGTTCGATCTCGTCGGGATGGTAGTCCGAGACGGTGTTCCCGTCCTCCACACGCCCCTGGCGGGTGGTTGCGCCGGCCGCGTAGAGCATGGCTTCGGCGAGCGATGTCTTTCCGGCACCTCCGTGGCCGATCAGGGCTACGTTGCGGAGATGGTCCGGGGTGTATTCCTTCATAATGGTCTTTCAACCTCCATGTGGTTCCGCGGCGTGGCCGGCGGCAGGGACCGCCGGTCGATGCTGGGTGGTAAAGAACTCGTGGTGCAGCGTGCGGGGCAGCGCGAGGCCCGCTCAGGCACGCAGGCGCTGAACGAACGTGCGCGCACCCTTGATGACAGCGGCAACAGTCCCGAGGCTTTCGAGAAGCGGCCCCTCGACTCTGGCCTGGACGCGGCGCTCCATGTCGACGATGTTGTCGGCGATGGCCTTGACAGAAGCGAAACTATCTGATATCGCCTGCACCTGGTCTTCGACGTGCTCGGTCATCCCCTTCACGCGGGTGGTGATCGCCTCCATGTTGTCCAGCACCGGGATCGCGCGCCCGCTGATTTCACGGATGTCACGCTCCACCACGGTGACGAAATCCTTCAGGCGGATGACGAGAACGATCATAGCGATGCACAGCGCTGAGAGCGAAAGGAGGGCGAGGATCTGCACGGTCAGCAGAAGCGTGTCCACAGACATGTCCTCAGGGAAGAGTGGTCGATACGCGTGAGAACGACATCAGGAGCGGCGCCGTTCGTCCTTGAAGGCCTCCACACCGGCGCGCACCGCGTTCTTGATGCGACCCGCCTCGTCCGCCATACCCGTCGCCTTCGACTTTGCATCCACCAGGACGCGATCGGCATCCTCGAGCAGCGTGCCAGCTTTGCTCTTGGCGTCGGTGATCAACTCATCGGAGCGCTTCTTCGCTTCGGTGACGATCTCGCCGGCCCGCCGCTGAACCGAGCCGATATACTCATCGGCGCCCTCCAGCAGGTCGTCGGCCTTCGTCTTCAGGTCCGCGCGGAGTTCTTTCCCCGTCTTCGGAGCGTAGAGCAGCGCAATTGCGGCGCCCACGATGCCTCCGGTTACGAGCCCGATCATCAGGCCCTTCATCATGCCAGTGTTCTCAGCCATAGCCACCCTCTCGAATGCACACAGGATATAAAGTCAGTATAGGAAGTTGCCCCCGAAAAAGCAACCAACTGCGGAGGGCAGAAAACGCGCATCCCGCCATGCGGCGGGATGCGGCGGACTACCGGATCTTCTTCTTGTGACGCATCTTTCTCAAACGCTTCTTCCGTTTGTGCGTCGCCATTTTGTGGCGCTTGCGCTTCTTACCACTTGGCATGTGTCTGCCTCCTTGTTGATCTGACGCTACTGTGTGACTGAATGCTGTTCCAGAATCCTCTTCGCGCGCGTCCCCAGGTCGGACGTGGGGTTCAATTCCACGGCACGCTTGAACCACCTGTTGGACGACTCCAGGTCGCCCATCGTCAGTGCGACGATGCCGAGGTTGAACGCCGCGGGCTGATGGTCGGGGCGCTTCTTCAGCGCCAGCTCCATCTCTTTCTTCGCACTTTCAAGCAGGCGGGCGCCCCCCGCGGTATCGACCTTCCCCAGTTCGTAATAGCAGACGCCCATATCCACGCGTGCATCCGGGTTGTCCGGCTCGATCGCCAGATACCGCTCGTACACCTCGATCGCCCGGGCATATGCCCCGTTGTCATGGAGCCCGTTGCCCAACCGCAACAACGCGTCCGCGTCCTTCGGGTTGGCGGCCACGGCCTGCTCCAGAGGGGCGAGGTTCACGCGCGGAGCCTGCTGCATCATCGCCGGCGGAACCTGCTGCTGAGCAACGGGCTGCACGCTCACGTGATCCCGCTGCAGCTCCGTATACACGAAGAACGCAACCAGGGCGATCACCGCGAGGCCGGCAACGACCTGCCACGGCTCGAACCGCTTCGGCGTACCCTCCCGCCTCCGGGGTTCCGACACCGGCACGGTCTGCGGCGACTTCGACCGGTCCGCACGGCTCTTCGCCTGCTTCCGCTCGATGGCGGCGCCGCAACCCGGGCAGATCGCGTCCACCACCGACAGCTCCGCACCACACTCGCTGCAGACGAGCTTTGCGTGCGCCATCACAGACCCTTCGCCTGCATGGTGTCGTTCACCAGCGTCTTCACTTCCTTCGACACCTTGAAGAGCGGCACCCAGTGCTCGCCGACGAGCACCTGCTCGCCGGTCCGGGGATTGCGGGCGACACGGCCCTTGCGCTTCTTCACCTTGAAGCTGCCGAACCCCCGGATCTCGATGTTCTTCCCTTCCTTCAAGGCGTTGATGACGGTGGAAATAAAACCGTCGACGACAGCCTCGGTCTCCACCTTCGTCAGACCCGTTGCGGTGGCGATCGTATCCACGATGTCGGCCTTCGTCAAGTCCTCGTCTCCTCTTTGATGAGTGTGGGGATGATCTCGAACGCTACGCTGAGGGCACGCAGCCCCTCACGGTCTCGCCAGGCGATACGACACCACCGGGGCGTCAAGCAGCTCACGTCGCAAGTCGGCAACCGTCTCGCCGAAATCGCCGAACCACCTGTCGATCACCGATCTCCGCTTCCGCTCGCGAACGATCGACGGTTTACCTTCGATGCCTCCGAGCCCCGCGGCGATGGTGATGGCGTCTTCATACGTCCCGAGCGTATCCACCAGCCCGAGGTCAAGCGCCTGCTCGCCCGTGAAGACGCGCCCGTCCGCCAGCCCGACGGCCTCGTCGTGCGTCAGCCCGCGCTCGTCCTCCACCACGCCGATGAATTGACGGTGCACATCGTCCATCAACGCCTGAAAGTATTCCTTGTCGACATCGGTCATCTTCCGGGTCGGGGATCCGGCGTCCTTCAGACGCCCTGCCTTGATCGTGTTCACGTCGATCCCGAGCTTTGCCAGCGCGTCCTTGAACTCCATGAATTCCGAAATCACCCCGATGCTGCCGGTGAGCGTCCCCCGGTTCGCGACGATGAGCGACGCGCCGCACGACACATAGTACCCCCCGCTGGCCGCCAGTGAGCCCATCGACACGACAACCGGCATTCCGCCGTCGCGGGTCTTGCGCACCTCTTCGTAAATCTCCTGGCTGGCCACCACGCCGCCGCCGGGAGAGTCCACACGGAGCAGAATCGCGCGGATGCCGTCGTCTTCACGATACCGCTTGAGCTGGCGGACCATGGTTTCAGATTCCATGATCACGCCCTTGAGCTCGACAACGGCGATCTCTCCGCCCGATCCGGTCGACGTCGTTTCCATGTCCTCGGATCCGGGCCGAATCATGGAGTAAAAGAGTAGGGAAAAGCCGACTGCGAGAATGGCAAGAATCGCCACGAAGAGCAGGAACCAGCGGGTGGACCTGGACATGGACGGGCCGCGGCTGTAAGTTGTTGATATGATTAGCGATATTACGAACAAATGGGACGAATGTCAATGCGGGAGCAATGGAAAAGGCCCCGCCGCCGCTGATTCCTGCAGCGGAGACGGGGCCCTGACCTCACCCTTCGAGCCGACGACTGGCGTCAGCCGGGCCGCAAATGACCGGCCGACCCTCCGATGACCACCCTAAACCGCCCCTGACGGGGCACTGGTGCCACTCCAACCGAACCCTTATGCGGAGCCATGTGTTGTTGATCGTTGGAACGCGCACTGCGCCCATTCGTCTGTATGACCGACTACTCGACGGGGCACTAGTTTGCAGCGACCGCATCCAGAGCGAGATCCTCGACCGCCTGGCGCCTGGATTCCTCCTCGCTCAGCAACGCACGGTCCACCACTTCGCTCATCTCCTTAACGAAGATGAATTCTGCAGCCTCGGGACCGGACCGGACTGACTCCGGAATCTCCTCCAGGTCCCTTCGGTTCCTCTCGGGGAGAATGATGGTCCGCAGGCCGGCCCGGTGCGCGGCGATCGTCTTCTCCTTGATGCCGCCGACCGGCAATACCGCTCCGCGCAGGGTGATCTCTCCCGTCATCGCAAGGTCGTTCCGCACGAGGCGGCCCGTCAGCAGGGACGTGAGCGCGACCAGCATCGTGACCCCGGCGGACGGTCCGTCCTTCGGGATCGCCCCCGCCGGCACGTGTACGTGAATGTCCGCGTCCGACCGGAAGTCGGGCGAAATCCCCAGCGCCGTCGCGTGCGACGCGATGAAGCTCAACGCCGCCTGAACCGACTCCTTCATCACGTCGCCGAGCTGACCGGTGAGAATGAGGTTCCCCTTCCCCTTCATCTTCGTCGCCTCGATGAAGAGGATGTCGCCGCCGACCGGCGTCCACGCGAGACCCACCGCGATCCCGGGGCGGTTGATCCGTTCCTTCACGTCCGGGAAGAACTTCTGCGCACCGAGATACTTCGAGAGCGCCTCGCGCGTTACATGGGTCTTCTCCGCCTTCCCCTCCGCCACTTCACGAGCGATCCCGCGCACCACCGTCGCGATGTTGCGCTCGAGATTTCGCACGCCGGCCTCGCGGGTGTAGCCCGAGATGATCCCGTGCAGCGCGCCGTCGTCGAACTCGGCCCGGTCGGTGTCCAGACCATGTTCGCGTACCTGTTTCGGAACGAGAAACGACTTCGCGATGTGTACCTTCTCGTCCTCGACGTAGCTCGGGATGTCGATGACTTCCATCCGGTCGCGCAGCGCCGCAGGGATCGGCTCTATCATGTTCGCGGTCGCGATGAACATCACCTTCGAGAGATCGAACGGGATCTCCAGGTAATGATCGCTGAATGAGAAGTTCTGCTCGGGGTCGAGCACCTCCAGCAACGCGGCCGACGGGTCACCGCGAAAATCCTGGCCGACCTTGTCGATCTCGTCGAGCATGAAGACCGGGTTGGCGGACCCTGCCTTCTTGAGACCCTGGATGATCCGACCCGGGAGCGCGCCGATGTACGTGCGCCTGTGCCCGCGGATCTCCGCCTCGTCGTGCACGCCGCCAAGGGAGATTCGCACGAACTTCCGCCCGAGCGCGGCGGCGATCGAGCGGCCGAGCGAGGTCTTGCCGACGCCCGGAGGGCCGACGAAACACATGATCGGTCCGCGCATGTCGTTCTTCAGCTTCCGCACCGCGAGATACTCGAGAATGCGCTTCTTCACCTTCTCGAGGCCGTAGTGGTCCCGCTCAAGCGTTGTCCGCGCGGCCGGGATGTCCAGTGTGTCCTGCGTGAACGTGGTCCACGGAAGATCCAGGATCCAATCGAGATACGACCTGGCCACGGTGTATTCCGCGGAGGCGGGATTCATCTGCGAGAGCCGCTTGAATTCCTTGTCGGCGACCTTCCGGGCTTCCTCCGTCAGCCCGGCCTCCTCGATGCGCTTCCGGAGTTCCTGCAGATCAACGTTCCCCTCCTCTTCCCCCAGCTCCTTCTTGATGGCCTTCATCTGCTCGCGGAGGTAGTACTCCCGCTGGGTCTTCGTTATCCCGTCCTGCACCTCGGACTGGATCTTGCTGCCAAGCTCGAGCGTCTGAACCAGCTTCGCCAGGAGCCGCGTCAGGATTTCCATCCGCTTCCGGAGGCTCAGCGCTTCCAGAATCGGTTGTTTTTCGGCCACCGGGGCAGGAAGCATGGAGGCGATCAGGTCGGCCGAGGCTGCCTGGGATTCGGTGTTCAGAATCAACGAGAACTGCTCCTCCGACAGGTTCGGCGACAGCTCCACTGCATGCCTGAACTGACTCTTCAGGTTCGTCGCCATCGCGTCGATCTCCATCCCCGACTCCGACGGCTCCTCGCACTGGCGGACGACCGCACGGAGGTACGGCTCCGCGTGGAGGATTGACAGAATCTGCACCCGGCCGATCCCCTGCGCAAGCACGCTCCGCGTGCCATCCTGCATCGTGAACGTCTTCAGGATCTTCGCAAGCGTCCCGAACCAGTGAATATCCTTTTCGGTAGGGCTGTCAACGGACGCGTCCGTCTGCGCCACGATCACGATCAGGCCTTCATCCTTCACCGCTTCCTCGACGGCCGCAAGCGTGCTCGGGCGGCCGACCGACAACGGGGTGACCTGGTGTGGGAAGAACACCGAGTTTCTGAGCGTTAAGACCGGCAGCGCCTGGGGCACCGCAAGTGGGGTGGATGACTGCTCTTTCTTGGATCGTGCCATGCTCTCTCTTTTCTCCGTTCAATACCGCTTCTGCGGGCGCATCTGCCCCCCCGCTCCGTGGGACCGGGGGGGAGGATCTCTCAAGACACAGCGGAGCCCCGGCCCCGCCGGAGCTCCGCATGTCACGCTGCGCACCGTGGTGCGCTTACTTCACCGTCACGTCGATCTGCTTCGGCCTGGCGTCCTCGGCCTTCGGAAGCGCGATCGTCAGGATGCCGTCCGCAAACGTCGCCTCGATCTTCTCGGATCGTACCGACGACGGGAGCGTGAACGAACGCTGGAACGTCCCGTACATCCGCTCGACACGATGGACACTGTCCTTCTTTGACTCCTTCTCCTGCTTCTTCTCGCCTCGGATCGTCAGGACGGAATTCTCCATCGTGATCTTCACGTCGTCCTTCTTCACGCCGGGAAGCTCAAGCTTTACCGAAAATCCATGTTCATCCTCGGTGATATCGGTCGCCGGCGACCAGACGGCAGGAGCGAGGCTCGTGTCCTCGTTCCATCCGCTCCGGAAGAAGCTGTCGAACATGCGGTTGATCTCCCGCTGGATATTCAGGACATCCGACGGGAAGGTCGGCAGATCGCGTGCTTGACTCCAACGTACCAGTGACATAGTCGTTCCTCCTTTCTGCATTGCTTCAGGTTACTGAATACGAATCTCCTTCACCTTGAGCGCGTCGCTCTTGTGGAGCGTGACCGTCAGGACGCCATCGTCATAGGCGGCATCCACGCGCTCGCGCTCGATCCCGTTCCCGAGCGAGAATTCCCGCTCATACCCGGTGCCGCGCATCTCGCTGTACAGAACGGTCTCGCCCTGCCGTACGGTGTCGGCAATCGAGGCGCGCACGTGCAACGCTCCACCCTCGAGCTTCACCGAGATCGTCTCCTTTGCGGCGCCCGGGATGTCAAGGCGCAGCACGTACGTGTCCGGCGTTTCGATCACGTCTACTGCCGGGACAAGCAGACGCTGTTCTGCGTCAGGGCGGGTCCGGAGACCCTGCTCGTGTGAACGGTTTGTCACGACTTCGTTATGGCGTGTCATAGGTGTCTCCTTATCGAATCGTAATCTCGCGGGGACGAACGGCTTCCGCCTTCGGAAGCTGGACGCGAAGCACCCCGTTTTCCAGCGTCGCGGAGATCTTCTCGGCGTTTACGTCGTGCGGGAGCTCGACGGTCCGCGAGAAGGATCCGTGCCACAGCTCGTTGCGGAGCCAGCGTGAGTTCTCGGGAACAGCCTGCTCGCCGCGGGTGCCGCTCAGCGTGAGGTTCCCGTTTTCGACGCTCAGCTTCAGATCCTCTTTCTTGACTCCCGGGAGCTCGGCCACCAGGATACTCTCGTCGGTGGACGTGCGGAACTCGATGGCAGGATAGCCGGCGGGGACATATCCCGCAGTGTTACCCATGAATGTGCCGAATAGCCGGTCGACATCCTTCTCGAACTCCGAAATATCGTTGAAGAACGGCTTGAAAGCCGGCGTGCGCTCGAATTTGATTAGCATTGTGACTGCTCCTATCTGATTGGCCTGGGTTCTTGACGTGTCCCCTAGCAGTAATTCAATCTGAGTGCCAAAGTTTTCGAAATCACCATAATCGATTATTTGTGAATAAGTTACGACGAATAACACCCCTGTGTGATCAATCGTATCGATCGGCCATATTGACATATGATCTGCCTAATTGGCCTCATCTTCTTGCCAATTCTGCAGATATACGCCATTTTGACGCCACTCGTAAGCCTTTCTGTCAGCCAACACATACGCATCCCACACAAGCGCCCACACAAGTGCGTCACCTAGGTGACGCACTTGTGTGGGACGCTCGTTGACGCACATCGCCGGCCTGGCCGGCTGGGGCGGGGCATGTCGCCATCTGGGGGGGATCACTGCCGCGGATTGGCAGCAGCTGTGTCGAGAAATGAAGAAGGCCGGCAAGCTTTCGCCACCGGCCTCTCAGGTCCCCATGTGCGTCACCTAGGTGACGCACATGTAGCCAAGTGCAGTGAGATGTTCAGTCGTGCTGGGATTCGAGCCAGCGTTCCGCGTCAATCGCCGCCATGCAGCCCGTCCCGGCGGCGGTCACGGCCTGACGATACGCGCTGTCCGCCACATCGCCCGCCGCAAATACGCCAGGAATATTCGTGTATGTGCTGTGCCCCTTCGTCTTCAGGTACCCGACCTCATCCATGTCCAGCTGACCCGCGAACAGGTCGGTGTTCGGCTTGTGTCCGATCCCCATGAAGACGCCGTCCGTCTTCAACTCGGAGGTTGCGCCGGTTTTCACGTTCTTCAGGCGAATGCCGGTCACGCTCTTCCTCCCGTTCTCATTCTTCCCCAGGATCTCCTCCACCACCGAATCCCACGCGAACGCGATCTTCGGGTTTTTCTTCGCCTTCTCCGCCATGATCTTCGAGGCACGCAGCTGGTCCCGGCGGTGCACGATCGTCACCCTGGTCGCGAACTTCGTGAGGAACGTGGCTTCCTCGACCGCGGTGTCACCGCCGCCTACCACCACGACCTCAAGCCCCTTGAAGAAAAAGCCGTCGCAGGTCGCGCATGCCGAGACGCCGTACCCCATGTATTCCTTCTCCGACGGGATTCCGAGCAGCTTGGCCGACGCTCCGGTGGAGATGATCACCGCTTCTGCCGTGAGCTCGCCATCGGTCGTCCAGAGATGGAACGGCCTGTTCCGGAAATCCACTTTCACGATGTCCTTGTAGACCGAACGGGCGCCGAACTTCTGCGCCTGGCTCCGCATCTGGTCCATCAGCGCGGGGCCCATGACGCCCTCTGGAAATCCGGGGTAATTCTCGACTTCGGTGGTGATCGTCAACTGTCCGCCCGGCTGCATCCCTTCGAAGACGATAGGGTTGAGATTCGCGCGCGCCGAATAGAGAGCGGCGGTAAGCCCGGCCGGACCCGACCCGATGATGACCAGCTTGTGATGCTCAGATGCCATTGGCTGCTCCAGTGTCGTTCAATCATACATGAGATGCGGTTTCCGGCCTCTCGGGGTCGCCCCCACTGGCGATCCGGACGCTTCTCATCAGGCCGTCGTGTTTCGGCCGGCGGATGGGACTTCCTTCAAACCTGGCGGCAAACTCTCCGGCTGTCATCCCCGCCCATTCCTCCAGGGAGGGGTTTACGTTGCCCGGCCTTGGGTGGAAGCGAGGCTCGGATGTTTCGGCTGCAAACTTCTGATTCCAGGGGCACACGTCCTGGCAGATGTCGCATCCGAAAACCCAGCCCTCGAACCGATCCCCCAGCACCGGATCCACCGGACCGCGGTGCTCGATCGTAAGGTAGGAGAGGCACCTGTTGGAATCAACCACGTACGCCTCGACGATGGCACCGGTCGGACATGCTTCGAGGCAGCGGACGCACGTCCCGCAACGATCCACCGCCGGTTCATCGGCGGGCAGCTCGAGCGTCGTGATGATCTCCCCCAGGAACACCCACGAACCCATGTCAGACGTGATGACGTTGGTGTGCTTGCCGATCCAGCCGATCCCTGCCCGGGCGGCCCAGGCCTTTTCCATCACGGGACCCGTGTCCACGTACCACACAGCCCGCTCGCCGGGAAATGTGCGCGTCAGCCAGTTCATGAGGCTCTTGACGCGGCCTCCCACCACCTCGTGGTAATCGTCGCCCCAAGCATACCGCGAGACCTTCCCGGTTCCCTCTTCACCTGAATGCGCGTGGGAGGTATAGTAGTTGAAGGCGAGCGAGATGATCGATCGCGCGCCGGGGAGCACGCGGGAGGGGTCACCCCGTTCGTCTGCGCGCGTCGCCATCCACGCCATGGATGCGTGGTATCCGTGGTCAAGCCACGACTTCAACCGTTCGCCGGCGAGGGCGTCGGGGGCAGCGGCGCAGAATCCGACATGCGTGAATCCGAGCGCGAGGGCTTCCGACCTGATCGCGCGGGCATCCACATTGGCTGTGCGGGCGCTCGACTTGCTTGCGCCATCCTGACTGCCCTCAGCCGATGCGCCGTTCGCGGGACTCCCACCAAGGGTTGCGCCAAACCCGGCACCGCCCTGGGCCGATTCCCCGTGCACTGAGTTCGCCCGCTCGGGTGCGCCGGTCTCGTCCATACGACGGCTACTTCCCAGCCTCCATCGCACGCCCGAAGGCATCGTCCATCCGCTCGGCCACCTCATACCCCTTCTCCGTCAGCCGCACGGTGGCGGCGATAGTCTGGGGATCATGCTCGAAGAACAGAATCCACCTGTGGTCGACGGCAGACCGCAGGACGAGCCGCTTCTCCTCCAGCGTCACGAGCGGGCGCAGGTCGTATGCCATGATCCACGGGAGCGCCACATGCGGTGTCAACGGAATGAGGTCGGCGCAGTACAACAGCGTGGTTGTGCCGTCAGTAATCAGCGGCGCCTGCAGGGCCGTCGTGTGTCCGTGGAAGATCTTGAGCTGAATGCCGGGGAATAGAGCCTCGGGCCCGTTTAGAAAACGGAGCCGACCTTCACGCCTCAGTGGAAGGTAGTCATCCGGGAAGAAGCTCGCGCGGTCGCGCTCGGTCGGATTCTCGGCGGCCTCCCAGTGATTCTCCTGGACGTAGTACACTGCGTTCGGGAACGCGGCCACCACCCGGTCTCCGGCTCTGACGGTGGATCCCCCCGCATGGTCGAAATGAAGGTGTGTGAGAATGACGTCCGTGACGTCCGCCGGAGTCACGCCGTGCGCACGCAGCGAGGTTGCGATGTCGTGTTTTCCCGAATCGATCGCGTAGATGTCCCGCAGCTTGTCGCTGTATTTGGTGCCGTTTCCCGTGTCCACGAGAACCGTCCGGCCCCCCCCGCGAATCAGCAGAGCGCGAGCCGCCATCGGAATCCGGTTGCGGGAATCCGGCGGGTTCGTCTTCCCCCAGAGCGGCCGGGGCACCACACCGAACATGGCTCCGCCGTCCAGCGCGAAGCTTCCGGTCTCGATGGCGTCCAGAGTGTACTCACCGATGATCATGCGGCCTCCAGAAAACAGAAGGTCGGTTTCCCGGTTGAAGGAAAACCGACCTGAGTGACATCGCCCACCGCGCTGAGCGCGATCAGCCCTTCCTGAAGTGCGACGTCGCCGCGCTCAACTCGGGGAACTGCTTGTTCGGATGGAGCGCCTTCGCGCGCTGGTACAGGACCTCTTCGCTTTCCACGTGGTTCGGATCGGCCACGCAGCAATCCACGGGGCAGACTGCGGCGCACTGTTCCTGGTCGAAGTGGCCGACACATTCGGTGCACTTCTCGGGAACGATATAGTAGAAGTCGTTTGACAGGGCGTCAAACATTTGACCGTTGTATTCGTACTGCACACCGCCTGCGTAGATCGCGACGTTCGGGCATTCCGGCTCGCACGCGCCGCAGTTGATGCACTCTTCGGTGATCATCGTTGCCATGAGACGCTTCCTCCGTTCAGTGATTCAAAACCTGCCGTCAAGAGGCGAAGGTGGGAAGAATAAATTAGCGTGGGAAAAACCTAACAAATTCACATCCGAATTGCAAGGAAATGAGGGAAAAGGGCTCATTTCACATTGAAATACCTTGCCTCGGGATGATGCACGATGATCGCGTTCGTGCTCTGCTCGGGGTCGAGCGCGAACTCGTCCGTGAGCCGCACGCCGATCCTCTCGCCATCCAGCAGTTGCATCAGCTGCGTCTGATCCTCCAGGTTCGGGCACGCAGGATAGCCGAAGCTGTAGCGCGACCCCTGGTAGCCCTGCGAGAACAGCCGCCGTATGTCGGCTGCATCGCTCCCGGCGATCCCGAGCTCCTCGCGCATCCGCTTGTGCCAGAGCTCCGCCAGCGCTTCCGCCGATTCGACGCTCAGCCCATGGAAGTACAGATAGTCCCGGTAGTTGTTTGCGGCGAAGAGCTCCGCGGAATGTTCCGCCGCCTGACGTCCCATCGTCACGAGCTGGAACCCGACGACGTCCATCCTTCCCGACTCGACCGAAGCGAAGTAGTCAGCAAGGCACAGATGGCGATCGTCGCGTTGCCTCGGGAACGTGAACCGCGTGCGCTCCGACCTCGTGACAGGGTCGTACACGATCAGGGTGTCTCCGTCGGACTGACACGGGAAATATCCGTACGCGACCTTCGGCTGAAGCCAGCCGTTCTTCTTCACGTCCTCCTTGAGCTTGTGCAGGTCGGGATAGACCTTCTCCCGCAGGAGTTCCTTGTACTGCTCCTCGGTCTGCTTGCCCTTCCTGACCTGCCATTGTCCGCGGATGAGCGCGACCTCGTTGACAAACCCGAAGACGTCGTCAAGCGGAACGTCGTCGATCACGCGGGTACCCAGAAATGGAGCCGACGGGATGGGCACATCTCTCCTGACAGCCGACCGCGTTCGCGGCGTGCCGTTCCCGCCCGAAGCCGCGGCGTAGCGGGGGTCCTCTTTCTCGGCAAGCGCGATCTTCGCCTCGGTGCCCGTCAGCGTCTCCATTTCATCTGCCCCGGCTGCACCCGGATTGTACCCGAGATCCCCCGCGCCGATCTTCTCCATGTACCGCAGGCCGTCGAAGGCATCGTTGGCGTAGAACACCGCCCCTTTGTACACCGACCGGAGGTCCTGTTCCACGTACCTGCGCGTCAGCGCGGCGCCGCCCAGGATGACCGGGATCGTGATCCCCCGCTCGTTCATGACCTCCAGGTTTTCCTTCATGATGAGCGTGGACTTCACCAGGAGTCCGCTCATCCCGATGGCGTCCGCATGCTCGCGCTCTGCGGCCTGGAGCATCGTCTCGATCGGGCACTTGATCCCGAGGTTCACGACGCGGTAGCCGTTGTTCGTCAGGATGATGTCCACGAGGTTTTTGCCGATGTCGTGGACGTCGCCCTTCACGGTGGCGAGCACCATGATCCCCTTGCTCGTCGCGTCCGCCTTGTCCATGAACTGCTCGAGGTATGCGACGGCGGCTTTCATCACTTCGGCGGACTGGAGAACGAACGGGAGCTGCATCTGTCCGCTCCCGAACAGCTCGCCAACCACCTTCATTCCGTCGAGCAGGATCGTATTGATGATCTCGAGCGCGGGGTACGTCTTGAGCGCTTCGTCCAGATCCTGCTGCAGCCCGACCCGGTCGCCGTCGATGATCCGGCCCTTCAGGCGCTCCTCGACGGTTCCGGTGCGGCCCGTGTCGGCTCTCTTCTCCGTCTTCCGATCGGCGTAGAACGCCATCAGCTCGGTGAGCGGATCGTACACGAGTTTCCTGTGTACCGTCCCCGAGGAATCTTTCACGTCTTCGAATTTCCGCTCGTCGAAGATGAGTTGCCGGCAGAGCTCGCGCCCGCGTTCATCGATCTTGTACAGCGGCATGATCTTCGCCGCATGCACGATCGCCAGGTCGAGTCCGGCCTCGATCGCGTGATGGAGGAAGACGCTGTTCAGAGCGTGGCGCGCGGCCGGGGAGAGCCCGAACGAGATGTTGCTGACGCCGAGCAGCGTCGAGACGCCGGGCAGCTCGGCCTTGATGCGGCGGATGCGCCTCGATGGTCTCGACGCCGGCCCGCCGGAACTCCTCGTCGCCCGAGCCCAGCGTGAATGTCAGCGGGTCGAAGATCAGGTCGTGCGCGCGCATCCCGAACCGGTTCACGACGATGTCGTGAATGCGGTGGGCGATTGCGACCTTCTCGTCGGTGGTCTTGGCCATCCCGCGTTCGTCGATGGTGAGCGCGATGACTGCCGCGCCGTACTTCTTGCAGAGCGGCACGACCTTCGCGGTCCGTTCTTCGCCGTCCTCCAGGTTGATGGAATTGACGATCGCCTTCCCGCCGATGCGCTGGAGGGCTTCCTCGATCACCGGGGCTTCGGTCGAGTCGATGACGATCGGGAGCGGGACCTGCGTGTTGAACCGCGTGATGATCTCCCGCATGTCGGCAGCCTCGTTGCGCCCGACGTACGCGGCGCAGACGTCCACCATATGGGCGCCCTCTTTCGCCGCATCGCGCCCCATCGCCACGATCCCCTCCCAGTCCTCCTTCGCGAGGAGATCCCGGAACTGCTTGCTGCCATTGGCATTCGTGCGCTCGCCGACAAGCACGGGGGCGGGATCGACGTGGAACGGCGCGGTCTGGTAGAGGCTGGACGCGCCCGGGATGAACTCGTACGTCCGGGGGCGCGGGGAGAGCGACCCGACGGCTTCGGCCAGGCGCCGGATATGCTCGGGCGTCGTGCCGCAGCAACCGCCCACGACGCTCACGCCGAGGTCGCGCACGAAGTGGCCAAGATATTGGACGAGTTCGTCGGGGGACAGATGGTAATGAGCGTGGCCGCCGACATTCTCCGGGATACCGGCGTTCGGCATCACGAAGATCGGCTTCGGGCTGGAGGATGCCAGCGCGCGGATGTGGTCCGACATCTCCTTCGGCCCGGTCGCGCAGTTCATCCCGATGACGTCGATATCGAACGGCTCGAGCGCTGCCAGCGCTGCTGTGACCTCGGTCCCCAGCAGCATCGTGCCGGTGGCCTCGATCGTCACGGAGGTAATGATCGGCACGCGCCGGCGCGCCGAGGCGAAGTACTCGAAGATTCCGGAGAGCGCTGCCTTGGCCTGCAGGAGGTCCTGGCAGGTCTCCACGCATAGCAGATCCGCCCCACCCTCCACGAGCGCCTGGGCCTGGACGCGAAACGACGCGGACATTTCTTTGAAGCTGATATGGCCGAGCGAGGGAAGCTTCGTGGTCGGCCCCATGGACCCCGCCACGAACCGCGGGCGATCGGGCGTCGAATAGGCGTCCGCCATCCCGCGTGCGATCTGCGCCGCTTTGAGCGTCAGCTCGTAGGCACGGTCGGCCAGGTCGTACTCGGCAAGGACGATCGATGCGGAACCGAACGTGTCGGTCTCGATAACGTCGCACCCGGCTTCCAGGTAGTCGCGATGGACGTTCTGCACGGCGGACGGCTTCGACACGACGAGGTATTCATTACATCCGGCAAGGTGCTCTCCCCCGAAATCATCGGCGGTGAGGTCTTGCCCCTGCAGATGCGTCCCCGTCGCGCCGTCGAAGACGATGATTTTCTCTTGTAGCACATCCAGAAACGAACGCTTCACGGCATCTTCCCCTTGACTGCGTGATATTCCGCCATCATGCTTCGCACGACCTCCGCGGCCGGGAGGATTTCCCGGACGAGCCCCGCGCTCTGGCCTGCTTCGAACATCCCTTCCTCGAGGTTTCCCTCGAAGATCCCCTTCCGCTCACGCTTCGCCCCCAGCAGCGCGAGCATTGCGGCTTTGTCTGCTCCTTCGCGCTCAGCCTGCAGGACCCGTCGTGTGAACGGCGTCTTCAGCATGCGCACGGGAACGACCTGCTTCATCGTCAGCACCGTATCGGTGTCGCTCGCCGACACGACCGCATTCTTGTACGTCTCGTGCGCCGAGGCTTCGACCGTTGCCGCGAAGCGCGTCCCCACCTGCGCCGCCTGTGCGCCGAGCGCAAGCGCGGCAGCAAGTCCGCGGCCGTCAGCGATGCCTCCCGCGGCGATGACCGGCAGCGCGATGGCATCCACAACCTGCGGAACGAGCGCGAGCGTCGTCATTTCGTCCACGCCGTTGTGTCCGCCCGCCTCAAACCCCTCCGCCACGACCGCATCGCACCCCGCCTCGGCGGCTTTCACCCCGTGCTTCACGGCAGCGATGACGTGAACAACGGTGCATCCCGCATCCTTCAGCGTGCGCGTGAATTTCGCCGGGTGGCCCGATGAGGTAAACACGATGCGGACTCCTTCCTCGAGCGTCGTGCGCACGAGGTCGTCCGCGTCGCCCCGGGCGAGCGGGATGTTTACGCCAAACGGAGCGCGTGTCGCGGCCTTCGCTTTCCGGATGTGTTCCCGCAGCAGATCGGTCGACATCGAGCCGGCGCCGATGAGCCCGAGCCCGCCGGCCTCAGAAACAGCAACGGCGAGCTTCCAGCCCGCCGTCCATACCATGCCGGCCTGAATGACCGGGTATCGTATGCCGAAGAGCGTTGTGGCGGCCGTCGTGACCGGCGGCGGCCAATCAGATGTAGTGACTCCGCCCATGCCTCAGTTGCTGGGGATTGATTCCGGGACCACGCCGGCAGTGAACGAGAGCGCGAACACCTCGACCCGCCCCACCTTGAACCGGAGCCGCAATTCGTGAGAGCCATGCTCCTTGTTCTTCACGAGGCCATAGAGCTTCGGTTCCCCCACGTGCAGATACGTCCGGCCGTCCGAATCGCGCTGAAGGTCCTCGCCACGCTCCTGCTCGGTCAGGTACTCATCGTCCTGCGTGACTTCCACCTGGGTCCCGCCCGGGTGCGTCGATCTCAGGACCGCCGATGCGTCGAGGCCCGAGTACGAGACAACCAGGCTACCCTTCCCGCTTTCGGTCGAACCGAACTCATATGCCTCCCGGCCGACGAGCCACTCGCCCTGGAGATACACGCGATCCTGGAGATGAATGCCGGGATCTGTAAACTCGAGCGACGACTCCGGTATCGCGCCCTCGACATTTCCGACGCTGCCGCGAAGATACCCTCCGAAGAGCTCGGGGGTACCCTTGATGTGCATGGCGCCTGGCCGATCGCCAGGTCTGTGCGGTTCGGCGAAATCCGGCAGATCATGAATGGCATTCGCCTCGAGGAGCAGGGCCTGAATCGCACGCTCGATCTGTGTGAAGGCCCCTTCCCCCTCGACCATCAGTCTGACGTAGCCGTCCCGATCAACAAGCACAAGCGATGGCGGCGTGCGGATCTGATATCTGGAAACGATCAGCCCGCTGTTATCGGCGACGACCGGAAGCGTGACACCGAGGCGGCGTAGTGCGCCGTCCACGACGCCGGGGTCCCGGCCGAACGAAAATCTGGGGGTATGAACCGCAACGCTCACCAACCCTGCGGACTCGTATTTCCGCTGCCATTGTTCCCAGTACTCCAGCGCGTGGAGGGAGCCCCCAGAGGTAATGTCCCAGAAGCCGATGAGGAGGACCCGACCCCGGAGCGCCGCAACGGGGACCGGTTCGGAATTGAACCAGAAGTCCCCGAGGAGCTCATGTGCCCGGACGGTGCCGGACTGGAATTCACGCGCGTTCATGGAGAAAATATATCGAAAGACCGCGTGATTATCAATGAAATGAGGGATTGGCGCCCGATTGATGACATAAATCACAAAAACACCCCACGTCCACCCTCATGCCACTCCACAAGTGCGTCACCTAGGTGACGCACATAGTCTGTTGGGCTGGCGGATAAGGCAAGTGCGCACCAAGTGGGAGCCTGCACCAGGAGTCCATCGGGCCCTTAAGATCGTCCCGCAGACGCCCATGTGCGTCACCTAGGTGACGCACATAGTCGGACATGGATTGGAAGATAAGGCAAGGACGCACCAAGTGGGAGCCTGCACAGGAGTCCATCGTGTCCTTGAGATCGCCCCCCCCACAAGTGCGTCACCTAGGTGACGCACTTGTGGGGGGGGGTGGGGGGGGTGTGAGGGCGTGGGTTGGTCATGGACAGGCTACCTGTGGCGCTGCAGCGTCTCCAGAAAAGAGTCGCGGTAGGTTCTGCTGAGGGGTACCCGATCGCCGCCCTGCATCACCAACGCATGATCGCCGCTTTCGAGAGGATGGATCTCGACGAGGAAGTCGATATTCACGATCGCCGATCTGTGCACGCGATGAAAGCGGGAAGGGTCAAGCCGGGAGGCGATCTCATGCAAGGTGCCGCGAACCAGATGTCTCTTCTCGTGACAGTGCAGCCTCACGTAGTCCCGCTGAGCCTCGATCCACCGGACTTCAGCAGCGCGCACGACGATGAGCCTGGACCCTGTCCTGACAAGGAACCGCTCCAGATGCCCGGCCGAGGTCGCCATCGAAGAGAGCAGGTCCGCGATACGCGGATCGGCAGCGAACGGAGCCGCCGAAGCCACGACCTGGCGCACACGGTCCACCGCGCGCTCCAGGCGAGCAGGATCGATCGGCTTCAACACGTAGTCGAGCGCGTGTACTTCAAACGCCCGGATGGCATATTCGTCATACGCCGTGACGAACACGACCGCGGGCGGGACTCGCTCGCCAAGCTGGCCGAGCACCTCAAAGCCGCCGATCTCCGGCATCTGAATGTCGAGGAAGAGGCAGTCCGGGCGGACAGACCGCACGGTTTCGATCGCAGCCACACCGTCTTCACACTCGGCCACGACACGAAGGTCCGCATACCCGGCGAGGAGCTCGCGGAGCACTTCGCGCGCCAGCGGTTCGTCATCGACGATCACCGCCGTAATGTCCGCCCCCGGTGTCCGCTCAGCCATGCACCGGCTCCTCGTGCAACGGCAGGGTCACCTCCGCACGCACCTGCCCCGTCACCTCCTCGGCGAGCTCGAAACAGGCACGTTCTCCATACAGGCGTTGAAGACGAGAGCGCGTGTTCTGCAGGCCCACACCCGACGACTGCCCCGAGTCCGGACCGAGCCCCGTTCCATCGTTCCGCACGGCCAACTTCAATGCGCCGTCTGAGCGGCCGGCGGTAATGGAGATGCCCACACTCCCCCGCCGCTGCGACAGCCCGTGCTTGAACGCGTTCTCGAGCAACGGCTGCAGTATCAACGACGGCACCAGAGCATTCTCAACCGACGGGTCCACGTCTACTGTCACCGTGAGCCGATCCCCAAACCGCTGGCGTTCGATCTCCAGGTACTGGCGTGTGAGTGCAAGCTCGCGGGAGAGCGGCACCTCCTGCTGTGTCCCGAGCGCGAGCGTCTCCCGCATGAGGCCGCTCAGCAGCATGATTGTGCGCCGCGCACCCGCCGGGTCTTTCGTCACGAGGGCGGAAATTGCATTGAGCGTATTAAAGAGGAAGTGCGGCTGGAGCTGACTCTGGAGGGCGTGCAGCTGTGCGCGCGCCAGCCTGGTTTCCAGTTCGGCAGCACGCACCTCTCGCTCCTTCAGCCGCTCAGCGTAGGCAGCGCTCACGCTGATCAGCCAGATCATCCAGTACAGGAGGACACCATAGTCGACGTACACAACCAGCGAAGAGAAGTCGAACGCCAGAGGGTTCCCGTAAGCGAAATGCTCGTACAACGCAAGGACGACAAGGAACACGAAACGATGCACGTACGACAGAAGAAGACTGGCCGCAATGTGCACCGCCAGATGTCTGAGACGGTGTGGCGGGTCGAATTTGTACCGCCCCACCAGCCAGACCACAACGGGGGTGAGCGGAATCCAGAGGAAGGCGTACAGCAACTCGGACACAACCACCGCGCTCCATTCCGGGTTCAGACCGCGGGATATGCGGCTCAGAATCCCCTGAATTGCCATATACAACCCCATGGCGACCCAGGCAATCACGACGGTTCTCCACCGCAAGCGCGGCCCGCTGACGTGTGGCTGTGTCATAGCGAGATGGTAGCCAAATCCCTCCATACTTGCCACGGCCGGCGGTGGCCGCGACTGCAGCTTCATCGACATTTTCTGTCGTTCGTCGGCATCGGGATAATCTCCATCGTGTCGCCGTGGGCAAGCGCGATTCGGAACCGTATATTATTCGTGGGATGGTTTCGGTGGAAGCGGCAGCGATCCCCGAACCGCGGGTCTCCCGTTTCGTCCGAACCGCGGTCTTCCCGTTTCATCGCAAAAGAGGAGTCATGGCGACAACAAAGATGGCAGAACAAGGAAGATACGAGCGAGTCTACGGGCATCAGGCGGTGTCCCGTATCCGGGCAGCGGTGAGCCGTTGGCGCTCTGGAATCCTCGTCCTTGCAGCCTGTTCCGCAGTGACGTTGCGTGCAGTCTCCCCGGCCAACGCCGCAAATACCAGGGTCGAAGCCCTGATTGAGGCCGATCGGTCCGCAAGTTCCACCATCTGGAAGTCAGGTCTGCAGAATGGACTTCGAGAGGCGTTTGAACTGAACGCGGTCCTGCTTGTGCCGGGCGCGCCGGTGCTCACGGCGGGTGCCCTCCTCGTGCCCGGCACCGACCTCAACCCTCCTGTACCGCTCGTTCGCTTGAGCTGGGACGCGCTAGGGGTGCGGATCTCGAATGACTCAAGCATCGGCATGACCTGGGGGGTGGCAATGAACGTGCAGGAATCGATGCCTCCCTCCATGGGACGTTATGTTGCGGTGTGGCGACATGGAGGCTCTGGCTGGCGAATCGTAGCGTACTCGCTCCTCGGCGTTTCACCTTCCGCGCGCAAAGAGTGGAACCTCTTTCGCCGCACGATCCCGGACACGCCGACAGAGATCGATACCCAACGGTTCTACGAGACCGACAGAGAGTTCGCGAGGGCGGCAGCCGATGGCAACGCTGTCACAGCCTTTCGCACGTGGGCCGCGCCTGACGCAATCATGTTCGGGCGTCGCGGGTTCATGATCACGGGGCCCGACATGATCGGGAAAGCGGTCGAAGGGCCGGCACGATGGAGCTGGGAACCTGTCGTCGGAGGCGGAAGCGGTGACCTTGGATGGACCGTGGGCGAAGCGGTCATCGCGCCCGATCAGGCTCCCCCGGTACGGACGAAGTACCTCAGCGTTTGGCGAACCAGTGCTGACGGATCGCTCCGGTTCATCATGGATGCAGGCAGCGTCAGGCCCTGACTCCAATCAAGTGCGGTGTTCACATGCATAATTGAGCAGACATCACTCGCGGAGGCTTCACCAATGACACGCACAACAATTTGCATCATCGCCCTGGGTCTGCTCTCGACGCCCGCTTTCGGCACGGTCCTGAGCGTTCCGGACCAACACGCCACCATCCAGGCCGCGATCGACGCATCGTCCAATGGCGACACCGTGCTGGTGGCGCCGGGGACATACATGGAGAACATCACGTTCAGAGCGAAGAACATCGTCGTGGCCAGCCACTACATCCTGACCCGCGACCCCGCGACGATTTTCGACACGATCATCAACGGGAGCGCGCCGGCGCACCCCGATTCGGCAAGCTGTGTGCGGATCACCGGAGGACAGAATTCCTCCGCGGTCCTCGAGGGATTCACGCTCACGGGCGGAACCGGCACGAAGTGGGTGGACGAGCACGGGGCGGGAATCTACCGCGAAGGAGGCGGCATCCTTGCGGCGCTCTCCTCTCCCACCATTCAGAACAACTACCTGATCGGCAACGAGGCGATCAACAGCGCCGGATGCGCCAGCGCCGGCGGCGGCGCGATGCGGCTCGGTGACGGATCTCCGAAAGTCCTGAACAACGTCATCGTCATGAACCGCGCGATGTACGGCGCAGGGATCGTGCTGAACTACTGCTCCGGCGCGATCGTCCGCAACAATGTCATACTCAGAAACCGAGTCTATGAGGCCGTCCCCGGCGTCACCACGTATGGCGGGGGCGGGATATGGATTAACAACAGGCTCCCCGGGTCATCCGCACCAAATCTCCTGGACAACAACACCATCTTCGCGAATGCGGCCGAGGGGAACGGCAGCGGATCCGCCGGACAGGGCGGGGCGATCCTGAGTCAGGCCGCCACCGTCGTCGCGCGCGGCAACATCATCTGGTTCAACCGCCAGTCGTTCGGAGGGCAGATCAGCGGGGCTGTCGTGCTGTCGTACAGCTGCATCGAGGGGGGGTACACCGGGAGCGGGAACATCGACGCATTCCCTGAATTCGTTGATGCCGGCTTCGAGCTCGCAAGTTCCTCTCCGTGCATCGACGCGGGTGATCCCGATCCGTCATTTAACGACCCTGAGGATCCGGGGTCGCCGGGAAACGCGCTCACTCCGGCGCGGGGTACAACGCGCAATGATATGGGAGCATACGGCGGACCGCTCGCACGAGCGCTGCCCGAAGAAACCTCCCCGGGCATCTTTCCACCCGCCAGTCCGCAGGACTTCGGGCTGATTCTGCCTGGCCAATTCAGGGAGATCGCAATAGCGATCGGAAGCATCGGCGCTACGGGCCTCTCCATCGACAGCGTCGCGTTTGTTCACAATAGCGAACAGGCGGTGCAGCCGACGTCCAGGCTTCCATTGCTCATCGCCAAAGGGACCTCCAACCCGCTTTACATCCGATGGTCACCCGTGTCCAGTATCCTCCTGGATGACACGGTTCTGATCTTCCACAACGATCCTTATACTGCAAACCCGGTCAAGGCGGCGCTCACAGGCAGCTCCATCCCCACACCGCTCCTTGCCATGAACACATCCGAACACAACTTCGGCACCATCGACGTCAACGTGGCTTCCAGAGACACCACGTTCTATCTCTACAACATCGGGACCGGGGATGATTCCGTGACGGTGTCGGTCGACCCGAAGAGCGTCAATCCGCCCACAGCCCTGGACGTCACCCCCCTTGCGGGCGCTCTTGTCCCCGGGGATTCTCTCGCCATCACATTCACATTCCGGCCTCGCGACATCATCAAGTCGGCCCTCGGCCTGTACGCACCGGTCATTTCCGTGACGTCGAACCAGACGGCGACAGTGCTGCAGAAGACCATGCGGTTCCGCCTGACCGGAACGCTGTCGGCCACGGATCCGTCCGGAGTCCCCGAGGCGTTCGGACTTGAGCAGAACTATCCGAATCCATTCAACCCGACAACTGCCATACGCTTCCGGGTGCCAGCGTTTTCAGGGTCGCAAAGCGGGCTGGCGAATGCGGATTTCAACCTGGTGAGGTTGTCGATCTACGACGCCCTGGGCCGGGAAGTGGCGGTGCTGATGAATGAAAGGAAGGACCCGGGAGGTTACAGCGTCGAGTTTGATGGATCGGGGCTGGCGAGCGGGATGTACGTGTACAGATTAATCGCGGGTTCGTTTGTGGCAACGAAGAGGATGGTGCTGTTGAAATAGGTGGTGGGTGGGCTGGGGTTCGGGGCCTGACGGAGGGGCTCGTGATAGGATGGGGTTTGTGACAGGTGATGGACGTGGGAAAGCCGCTTTGAGGGTGAGGCTGACGCCCGTGCTGTTGTCGGCCGGAGCGCCCGGGAGCCGCATCGAGGGCGAGGCTAGCGCCCGTGCCTTTGCTGCGGTGGCGCAAGCGGAATGTTTGGATGGTAAAGCTGACGCCCGTGCTCATGTCGGCCGGAGCGCCCGGGAGCCGCATCGAGGGTGAGGCTAGCGCTCGTGCATTTGCCGCGGTGGCGCAAGCAGAATGTTTGGATGGAAAGGCTGACGCCCGTGCCTTTGCCGTGGTGGCGCAAGCGGGTTGTGTAGATGGAAAGGCTGAAGCCTGCGCTGTTGTCGGCGTCGGGTGGAGGGGTTGGCGCCGGCCTACCCGTGCCACACGTCCGGTTGCTGCGGGCCGCCTACCTCCTGCGGCCCCCCGTACGATCCTCATCCCGGCCTCTCCCCTCCACCACGATCACGAACTCCCCTTTCAGCTCAGTGGACCCGAGCTTGCGGTGAAGCTCGTTCGCGGTGCCGTAGAATTTCCGCTCGTCGGGCATCGTGAGGTTGAATGCCACGCAGATCCGCCGCTTGTCCTGGAAGGTGCTGGCAAGATCGCGCAGGAGCGGCACGAGGCGGTACGGTGTGTCCATCAGGACGATAGTTCTGCGCTCGTTCATGAGCTGGCGAAGCTCAGCCAGCCTGCGTTCTTTCTTCGGCGAGAGCCATCCATAGAAAACGAACTGGTCGACCGAGAAACCGGAAACGGTGAGTGCCGGGAGCAGCGACGACGCACCGGGGATCGGGACGATCGTCATGCCGGCCTCGATCGCTCGCCGCACGAGCATCTGACCCGGATCGGAAAACACCGGTGTGCCGCAGTCGGACACGACGGCGACGTTCTTTCCCGCCTTCAGATGGCGGAGGATCACATCGGTTGCCGCCGCCTCGTTGTGCTCGTTCAGCGCCTCGACGGGCTTCTGGATCTCGAAATGCCTGAGCAGGCGCTCCCCCTCGCGGCGTTCCTCATAGATCACCAGGTCAACGGACTTCAGGACCGAGATGGCCCGGAACGTCATATCCTCGTAGTTGCCGATGGGAGTAGCGACAAGGTAGAGTGTACCATTCATGACTCATCACCTCCGGGCTGCTCAACACCTTTCCTGATGCAGCGCGATTGCGCCACCGGTCCCGAACCCGCGCTCGCCGCGTTCCAGCCAGTCCTGCTCCGACGCACCGCCAACCCTTCGCTCCGTCGGCCCCGTTACCTGCCGGTGTGGCCGAACCCCCCCGCCCCGCGTGAGGTTTCGTCCAGCCCCGGCACTTCCTCCCACGTCACGCGGGAATAGCGCCCGATGATCATCTGCGCGATCCGCTCCCCCCGCTTGATCACGAACGGGGTCTTGCTGAAGTTCGTGAGGATGATCTTCACCTCTCCCCTGTAGTCCGCGTCGATCGTCCCGGGCGCGTTCAGGATCCCGATCCCGTGCTTGATCGCGAGTCCGCTTCGGGGCCGGACCTGCGCTTCGAATCCGGGCGGGAGCGCGATGGCGATGCCTGTGGGGATGAGCGCCGTCTCCCCGGGGCCAAGCGTCGTCGGCTCATGCACGGCCGCACAGAGGTCCATCCCCGCCGCGTGCTCGGTGGCGTACGCCGGGAGCGGGATATCGGCACTGGAATTGTCAACACGCGTTACGCGCACTACGACATCCTGCTGCATGGGTGCTCGGTCCTGAAGGTGGAACATCGATGGCCTGCGGAAGACGGGACTCGCACACGCGCAACCCTGCGTGTGAAGAAAACCCGAAAACATGGAACACCCTGACTAGTGCTCCACCAACTAGTTGATCATAAACGCAGAGGGGCATAGTGCGCGTTCCAACCTCCAAAAGCGTGTTGTCCCGCTCAAGGTTCTGGCCGGAACGGCACGTGATGGTCTCCGTCGCCTAACGCACAGGCCCCATCCGGCATGAGCGGGACGGGGCCTCTGTCACTACACCGTGGCGATGGCTGCGATCTGCCGCAGGCACACGTATGATTGCGACTGGACGCAGCCGAACTCAGCGCTTCGATCGGGCACGGGCGATCCGATGAACGCATCCGGCGCGGACGATCGGGCCACGCCGGCTGCACGCAACGATCACACGGCCGCAGGAGTCGCGACGGACGTTTCCGGAGACTTCATCACGCGCTGTTCGAACTCTTCGCGGAACCGCTTGATCATGCTCTGCACGGGCCATGCGGCGGCGTCGCCGAGCGCGCAGATCGTGTTCCCCTCGATATTGTTCGCGACGTCCAGCAGCAGATCGAGGTCCTCCATCGTCGCCTCGTGATTCATGAAACGCAGTTCAGGATCTTGTGCATCCACCCCGTCCCCTCGCGGCAGGGCGTGCACTGCCCGCACGACTCGTGATGATAGAATGCGGTGATGCGCGTGATGACCCGGATCAGGTCCGTGTCCTCGTCCATCACGATCAGCCCCGCCGTGCCGACCGACGAGCCGGCGGCCTTCAGGCTGTCGGCGTCCATCGTGACGCCCTCGAGCTGTTCTCGCCGCGGAGGATCATCGTGGAGGAGCCGCCGGGGATCACCGCTTTGATGCTCTTGTTTCCGGGAACGCCGCCCGCATACGTGTCGATGATCTCGGTGAGCAGACACGCCCGTCGGCATTTCGTAGACGCCCGGCTTGTTCACGTGTCCGCTCACGCCCACCAGGATCGGTCCGGGATGCTTCGGGGCACCGATCTTGCGCGTAGGCCTCCGCCCCCATGCGGAGAATCACCGGGACGTTGGCGATCGTCTCGACGTTGTTGATCGTGGTCGGGCAGCCCCAGAGACCGTACTGCGCCGGGAACGGCGGCTTCACGCGCGGATAGCCCGCGCTCGCCTTCGAGCGAATTCATCAGCGACGATTCCTCGCCGCAGATGTAGGCGCCGGCACCGCGGTGGAGGTAGAGGTCCGTGCTGAACCCGGAGCCGAGGATGTTCTGGCCGATGTACCCTTGCGCATAGGCATCGTCGACCGCCTTCTGCACCATGCCGGATCCACTTGTTGTACTCGCCGCGGATGTAGAGATAGACGTCGTGACCCCCATGGCGTACGCCGCGATGAGCGCCCCTTCGATCAGCAGGTGAGGATTGGACTCGAAGATCTGCCGGTCCTTGAACGTTCCCGGTTCGCTCTCGTCGCCGTTCACGCAGAGGTACTTCGGCTTGTCGCGTCTGCTTCGGCATGAACGTCCACTTCAGCCCGGTCGGGAAGCATGCGCCGCCGCGCCCGCGGAGGTTGGACTTCTTCACTTCCGTCGGTGACCTCCTCTGGCTTCATCGCCAGCGCCTTGCCGGAGCATGCTGTAGCCGCCGTGCGCCTCGTAGACGTCGATCCTGTGGAGTTCGGGGATATTCGGAAGAATCAGGGGTTCCATGGTCACTTGCAGTCCGCTCCAGGATGCGTGTCGACCTGCCGCGTCGTCCAGGTTCTCGTAGTACGCGTCGCCGATCTGCATCATCGGGGCGGTGCCGCAGGATCCGAGGCATTCGGCCTCCACGAGGGTGAACCGGCCGTCGGGCGTGGTCTCTCCCACTCCGATCTGGAGGCGGTCGCTGAATATGCTTCAGGATCCGGTCGCTGTTCGCGGAGCATGCACGAGACGTTCGTGCACACCTCGATCTTGTGCCGCCCGACGGGCGTCCGGTTGAACATCGTGTAGAACGATCACCACGCCGAACGACGTGGTGCGGCGGGATGCCCGAGCGCATTCGCGACAGCTTCATCCCCTCTTCGGAGATCCAGCCGTGCTCGTCCTGCCACATCCAGAGGGCGGCCAGGACCACCGACTGCGGGTGCTGGTAGCGCTTCTTCAGCTCTTCGATACGTGGCGAGCTGCTGTCTGAGAACATAGGGTTGTCGGGATCGAGATGAACGCGCTCACCGGAGGCGGCGCGCATGCTGGCTACTTGTCCGCTTCTCCCATGACGGGATCAAGACTTCCGATGATGGCGACGATGTCGGAGATCATGCCGCCCTTGAGCATCATCGGGAGGGCGGAGAGGTTGCTCGTGGAGGGGGACCGGATCTTCATGCGCCACGGATGTCCGGTCCCGTCGCTGATGATGTAGAACCCGAGCTCTCCCTTGGACGACTCGACGGCCTGGTAGACTTCGCCGACCGGGGGATCGATCCCGATGTTGATCAGCATGAAGTCATGGATCAGCTCCTCCATCTTCGTGTAGGTCCGCTCCTTCTGCGGGAGGACGCTTTTCGGCTCGCACGCGTTGTACGGGGCCGTCGGGAAGTCTGTCGAGCGCCTGGCGCAGGATCTTTGCGCTCTCGCTCATCTCGGCGAGCCGCACGTAGAACCGCGCGAGCGCGTCGCTCTCGGTCAGCGTGATGACGTTGAAGTCGAGTTCGGGATAGACGAGATACGGGACGTCGCGGCGCAGGTCGCGCGGCACGCCGGCGGCGCGGAGCAGCGGGCCCGGTCAGACCCCAGGCGATTGCATCCTCGCGCGAAATATGCCCGACGTCCTCGCACCGGTCGATGAAGATCCTGTTCGTGCTCAGGAGCTTCTCGACTTCGCGCAGGTCGGCTTCGAACTCGCCGAGGAACTGCCGCAGCATCGCCGTGCACTGCGGCGTCCAGTCCTGCTGGAGCCCGCCGATGCGCGCGTAGCTCGTCGTGAACCGGGCTCCGCACAGCACGTCGTAGATATCCAGCATCTTCTCCCGCTCGCGGAACGTCCAGAGGAGCACGGTCAGCGCGCCGACGTCCATCGCCATGCTCCCGACCGCGACAAGGTGCGAGGCGATCCGTGACATCTCGCTCACGAGGACGCGAATGTACTGCGCCCGGCGCGGGACTTCGATGCCGAGCAGTTTCTCGACGGCCAGGACGTACGCCGACGTTGTTCGAGATCGGCGACAGGTAGTCGAGCCGGTCGGTGTGCGGAATGAACTCGTGATAGGTGCCGTTCTCGGCGATCTTCTCGTATCCCCGGTGCAGGTACCCGAGCTCGGGCACGGAAGCCGACGACGGTTTCGCCGTCCAGTTTGAGCAGGAGCCGCAGCACGCCATGGGTCGCCGGGTGCTGCGGCCCCATGTTGAGGATCATCTGCGTTCTCGAGCGCGATCGTCAAGGATGACGCGTCGTATCCTGATCCTCCAGTGCCTGCAGGATCTTGCTCCGTTCGGGTCGTCAGGTGCGTTGCGGGCGGTCATGGGTTCTAGCGTCGGGGAAGCGGGAGTGAATCGGGAATGCCCATCAGCGGGAAATCTTTCCGGAGCGGGATGATATTCGAACTCATCAGGCATGTACAGGCGGCGCAGGTCCGGGTGCCCTGCGAACTTGATCCCGAACATGTCATACGCCTCGCGCTCGGGCCAGTTGGCGCCCGCCCACACGCCCGTCACGCTCGGTACGATCGGGTGATCCTCCTCCACGCGCACCTTCAGGCGGAGCTGCTTCCTGTTCCTGAGCGAGTAGAGAATGTACACGACCTCGAACCGATATTCGGGACGGTACATGTCCACCCCGAGCAGGTCGATGATCTGTCGAAGGAGAGTTCTGAATCGTCCCTCAGGAACGTCGCCGACGCGGACGATATCCTCGCGCCGCACCGTGACGGTGAGGTCGCCGCGGAACTCGTCCGTGCCTTCGATGCTTTCCCGGGAGAACGCGTTGAGTCGCTCGACGATGCGGGAGTTCATGCGGGCTGGGAGGCGGCCGTCTGTCCGGCCTGTTCGGGAATGTAGATGGCCCCGGCGCGCGACGGCGACGTCAGGCTCTTCTCGTGCTCGATCTTCTCCTGGAGCGCAATGAGCGCGTGCAGGAGATTTTCCGGGCGCGGGGGGCAGCCGGCCACGAAGACGTCGACGGGCATGAACTGATCGATCCCCTGCACCACGGAGTACGACCGGAACATCCCCCCCGAGGACGCGCAGGCGCCCATCGAGATCACCCACTTCGGGTCGGGCATCTGATCGTAGATCTTCCGCACGACCTTCGACATCTTGTACGTCACCGTGCCGGCCACGATCATGACGTCGCACTGGCGCGGGGTGAAGCGCATCACTTCCGATCCGAACCGCGAGATGTCGAACCGCGGCGAGGCCGTCGCCATCATCTCGATGGCGCAGCAGGAAATCCCCATCGGCATCGGCCAGAGGGAATTCTTCCGTCGCCCAGTTGATCAGGTCGTCGAGGCGCGCCGTCAGAAACCCGTCACGCTGCAGATTCTCTAGTCCCATCGCAAGGCTCCCTTCTTCAGGATGTACAGATATCCCACGAGCAGGATCCCGATGAAGACCAGCATCTCCACGAACCCGAACAGCCCCAGCTGTCGGAACTTCACCGCCCAGGGATACATGAAGACGATTTCGATGTCAAAGACGATGAAGAGCATGGCGACCAGGTAGAACTTGACGGAGAACCGCTCGCGCGCCGTGCGCACGGGCTCCATGCCGCTCTCGTACGTCGAGAGCTTTTCTTCGGCGGGCTGTCGCGGGCCGAGCAAGCGGTTGATGTTCGTGAAGACCAATCCCGGCGACGACCCCCAGCAGGACCATGATGCCGATCGGGATATACTGCTCGATCATTCTATCTTCCAGAACAAGAAGGGAGGGTGAAAAGTTTGTGCGGTCAGGTGAAAAAATCTATACGAAAAAACGGGTCAATGTCAACGAAAGGGGCGTCAGCTGATACCCTCGTACATGCCGTCGATGATGACTCCTGTAGCGCTCCTCGATCGCCTTACGGCGGACCTTCTGGGTCGGCGTCAGCTCGCCGTCCTCGATCGTGAACTGCCGGTCGAGCAGCGTGAACTTCCGCACCCGTTCGAAGTTGGCGAGGTCCTTCTGGATGTGATTGATGTCTGTTTCGATCAGGCTGTTGATCTTCGGGTGCCTGGCGAGCTCGACGTCGTCCTTGTACGGCAGATCTGTTGGAATCGGCATACTCCTTCAGCGCATCGAAATCCGGGACGATCAGCGCCGTCAGGAACATCCGCCTGTCACCGATCAGCATGAACTGCTCGATATACTTGCTGGAAAGGAAGAGGTTCTCGATCGGCTGCGGTGCGATGTTCTTCCCGCCCGAGCTGACGAAAAGGTGCTTCTTCCGGTCGGTGATGTGGATGAACCCCTCTGCGTCCACATTGCCGATATCGCCGGTGTGGAGCCAGCCGTCCGGGTCGATGACCTCCGCGGTGGCCTGCGGATTATTCCAGTACCCCTTCATGGTGTTCGGTCCCCGTGCTCAGGATCTCCCCGTCCTTGGCGATCGCGAACTTCGACGCCCGGAATCGGCATGCCGACCGCCCCCCACTTATAATTGTTCAGGCGGTTGCACGGAGATGACGGGAGAGGTCTCCGTAAGTCCATATCCTTCAATGATTTTCAGCCCCACGGCTTCGAAGAACTCGCCGAACTCGCTGGCCAGGGCGGCACCGCCGGAGACGAAGAACTTCATCCGGCCGCCGGTACGCTCCCGCAATTTGCTGTAGACGAGCTTGTCGGCAATTGCGTGCTGCGCCGCGAGGAGAGGATTGACTCGCCCGTGTCGCCTCGCCCGGGCATGTATCTTCCCGACTGCGATCGCCCAGTGGAAGATCTTCTTCTTGAGCGGCGAGCCGCTGTCCACCTGCTTGATGACCCGGCTGTAGATTCGCTCGAAAAGTCGGGGAACCGTGGTGACGATGGTGGGCTTCACCTCCAGCATGTTGTCACGGACCGTTTCGACGCTCTCGGCGTACGCGATCGTCGCGCCGCATGCGATCGCCGTGTAGTAGCCTGCCATGCGCTCAAACGAGTGGCTGAGGGGGAGGAACGACAGCATCGTGTCGCTCTCGCCGATGTCGATCACCTGGGCCGAGGCGATGATGTTGCTGACCAGGTTTGAATGGGTCAGCATCACGCCCTTCGGGTTACCCGTCGTGCCGGAGGTATAGATGAGTGTCAGGAGGTCTTCCGGCTTCACCGTCGCCGCGGCGGCGGCCAGGTGTCCGGGGTTCTCTGCCCGGTACGTGCGGCCCATCTCCAGGACGGCGGAGAAGGCGAGCGTCGGCCCCTCCAGGGTGACCCCTTTCTCGTTCATGACGATCACCTTCTCGAGGCATTTCACCTCGTCGATGATCCGCATGACCTTGTTCAGCTGGAACTGGTTCGAGACGATGGCCAGCTTCACGCCGGCATCGTTGAATATGAACTCGTTCTGCTTGGCGGTCATGGTCGGATAGACGGGCACATCGACAGCGCCCAGCGAAACGATCGCGAGGTCGCTGATCGACCCATTCGGGCCGGTTTTCTGCGATGATCGCGACCCGGTCGCCCTTGCGGACACCCAGCGACGCAAGGCCATTGGCGAACAGCTCGACGCGCTCTCTCACCTCACGATAGGGGATGCCCACATACCCGCTTTCATCCTTGTACATGAGGGCGGGGCGTTGTTCTGCTCCGAAGCGATCGCACACGCGCTGGAACATCTCCGGAATAGTGGAGAACTGGACGGCTACTGCCATCTCGGGGCTCCTCGGGATGAAAGGGAGGGACGGTAAACAGCTGAGATAATACTTCGATTGCCAATGAAAATCAACCCACGGCGTCCACTCCTTCTCGGAACTGTCACCGACCTATTTGCATCGCAGATAAATTTCGGACTAAGTGATTGTGAGATATGACGGAAGACGGTTCGCCGAAATTTTCACTTGACTTCGCTCCCTTCAGATTGTATATTTTCCGGCACAAATTTTCCCTGATCGACGAACTTATTGACAAACCGGCCCGGGTGATGACGTCGCCCGGGCCGGTGCTTCGAAAATCAGACGGCAAAAGCCCATTTCCCTTGAGGAGTCGGGCTTTGCTGCTTTTTCAGAGGCCTTCACCACCAACGTGTAACGATCCCTGAAGGAAGACGCCTATGGCCCACAAGGAGCATCCCCCGACCTCTGTGGACGCTGCAAAGAATTCCCCCCGGCCCGCATACGGCCAAACCCCGATGAACGAACGGACCATGGACCTGGCGCTCGATTGTCGCGATTACTATGGCGACAACGACCTCGCCGCCGATGTCCTGCGGTCCAAGTATCTCGCTCCCACAGAGAAGGGGCCGATGCATCTGTGGAACAGAGTTGCGAAGGCGATCGCCTCCGTGGAGACCGACAACGAATACTGGTACAACCGGTTCCTCGAGCTGCTGTTTGATTTCAAATTCGTTCCTGGTGGGCGCATCATGCACGGCGCGGGCCGCGAAGACGCACGCCGCCGCCCCACCCTGTCGAACTGCTACGTCATTCCGATCGAGGCGGACAGTCTGGAAGGCATCTATAATTGTATCACCGAGTCGGCGATGGTGTACCGTACCGGCGGCGGGGTCGGCACCGACCTCTCCGCGCTTCGCCCCGAAGGGGCCCCGGTGAACGCCACGATCGACCACTCCCCCGGCGCCACCGCATTCATGAACCTGTTCAGCGAGAGCACCAACACTGTCTCCCAGGCCGGACGGCGCGGCGCGCTCATGCTCACCATGCGTGTGGACCACCCGGATATCGAGCGGTTCATCACGATCAAGAACGACCCTCGCCGGATCAAGGTCCAGTACGCGAACATCAGCGTGCTGATCACACATGAGTTCATGGCCGCTGTCCAGAACGACACCGAGTTTGAGCTGCGCTGGAACGGCAAGGCGTATCGCAAGGTCCGCGCGAAGGAACTCTGGTTCAAGATCATCAAGAACGCCCATGCCTCGGCCGAGCCCGGCATCATTTTCTGGGACACGATGCGCGACTACCACAACGTGGAGTACGCGAATCCCCTCACCAGCACGAACCCGTGTGGCGAGCAGCCCCTGGCATCCTATACCGCCTGCAACCTCGGAAACATCAACCTGAGCAAGTTCGTGCAGGAGGATGAAACATTTGACTTCGAGGGGCTCGCCGCGGTGACGAAGATCGCGACGCGCTTCATGGACGACATCATCGACTACAACATGGACAACCACGCCCTTGACAAGATCAAGAAGGCCGTGGCGTCCGACCGGCGGATCGGCCTGGGCATCACCGGGCTGGCCGACGCGCTGGTGCTGATGAAGATCAAGTACGACACCGACGCCGCGCTCGAGGTGGTGGACAAGATGATGCGCGTGATCCGGGACGAGGCGTACAAGACCTCCGTCGAAATCGCCAAGGAAAAGGGGGCGTTCCCGCTGTTCGACTGGGATGGGTACTCCCGCAGCAAGTTTGTGCAGGCGCTGCCACAGGAGATCCGCGACTCCATCAAGGAGCACGGTATCCGCAACAGCACCGTCATCACCGTGCCGCCCGTCGGGACCGGCTCGATCGTCGCGCAGACCAGCTCCGGCATCGAGCCGATCTTCTGCACGAGCTACCGCCGCCGGGTGAAGAACCACGACGGCGACACGTTCTCGGAGTACAAGGTCTATCACCCGCTCGTGAAGCAGCTCTTCGGCGACGACGAGAAGCTCCCCGACTATGTGGAGACCGCGCACCAGATCGACCCGTACTTCCGCGTCAAGATGCAGGGCGTCATTCAGAAGTACGTGGACAGCAGCATCTCCTCCACGGTGAACCTGGCCGAGGACGTGAGCGTCGAGACGGTCGCCGACATTTACATGACGGCATACCGCGCAGGGCTGAAGGGCATCACGGTGTACCGCGAAGGGAGCCGCGAGGGCATTCTGCAGACCGAGGAGTTCGCGAAGAAGAAGGAAGCCGGGAAGGCGGCCCCCGCCGAGGAGAAGGCGAAGATCAAGGGTCCGCGCCAGCGCCCCGCGGTCACGTTCGGCGTCACCGAGCGCGTGAAGACCGGCGAGGGGTACCTGTACGTCACGATCAATGAGGACGAGACCGGGCTGTGCGAAGTCTTCACCACGATCGGCAAGGCAGGCGGGAACGCCGCGGCACAGTCCGAGGCCATCAGCCGTCTGATCTCACTCGCGCTCCGCTCCGGCATCGAGCCGCGCGAGATCGTGAAGCAGTTGAAGGGCATCTCGGGGCCGACACCCGTGTGGGACGGCCAGGGCGGGCAGATCTTCTCCACGCCCGACGCAATCGGGAAGGTGCTCGAGCGCTACATCGAGAACCGCGAGAAGTACCGTGAAGAGCGCCGTGCGAAGAATACGCCGACGGTGGGAGTGGCGGAACCCGTGAAGGCTGCGCCGACGTCGGGTCCGAAGTCGGTGGGCACCTGCCCCGAGTGCGGCAGCACCGTCGAGCACGTCAGCGGCTGCGTGGTCTGCTACAACTGCGGCTGGAGTAAATGCTGACGCAGGGCTGACCGCGCCAGGCGCGCATTCGGTTTTCTATTCCGGGCCTCTCGTGTTGACAGGACTGTCACAGGGGGGCCCGACTGTTTTCACGCTCCAGAGGCACGTACATACCGCAGCCCCGGCGCAGGTTCTCGCCGGGGTTGTCTGATTTGTGGGGATGGTACGGATGAGCACCATCCTCCGAGCTGGATAATCTGGGAACTGCGAAGGCTGGGGAAGAGGGTCCTCTACGACGTCTGTGGAGTTTGCTGCCGGGGCCAGGCGGGAATTATGTTTGCGTCATTCCAAGCAGGGAGGAACTTCCTAACCAGGGAGGGACTTCATGGCTCTGCGAAGAGCATCGCTCATCCATAGAACGTCCCACATCCGGAGAAGACGAGAGCGATGGCAAAAGAGCCCAACACAACAAGTAGCATGAGTGAGAAAGTCCGCATACAAGCCTCCTAAACGCTTCATTCCACCCAGGGAGAGACTCCGGAGCCTGTGAGCAGGCCCAACAGACCGGTGACTGCGAGTGCCATCATGATTGCTCTGCGCATCAGGCCAATTGGAAGCCAGTCTTGCAGCAACGCATCTTCCACCTTATCGCGCATCCCTTTATACCTGGCACGCTCTGCAGTCCCTAGCGAGGTGTCTTCCAGCGCTTCCTCGTACTTGTGCAGCAGCCTCTTAAACGCTTCATGCTCTTGAAGGTCCACGGGCTGGTCCTTTCAAATTGCAGAAGGCGGCCCTCCCCCAAGAGCATGATCTCAATGAGCAGAATGTAACACCGCGTGAGCAGAATGTCAATGGCTACAGCTGCGGGCGGCGCAGGTGCTGACGCAGCGCTCAGAAGCAGGACGCCCCGTCCGGCCTGACGGCGGGACGGGGCGTTTCTGGCTTTGGTCCAGATCCACGCGAATGATCGAGCGGGATCGGGTCTGAGCCTGCCCGACCGCCCAAGGAGATTACAGCACTTTCTTCACTTTCTTCTCGAAGTCTTCTTTGGACATGTAGCCGACGTGCTTCTCAACGATGTTCCCTTTCTTGTCCACGATAAACGTGGTCGGGATCGCCTCGACGCCGCCGTAGGCGCTGATGACGTCTTCGGTACCCAGCACCACGGGATACGTCATCTTCGTCTTTTCAACGTACGGCGTCACAACCCTCCAGCCGTCCCGGTCGAGGGAAATTCCGACGATCTCGAGCCCCTTGCTCTTGTATTTGTCGTACACCTCGAGCATCCCCGGAATCTCGCTGCGGCAGGGGCCGCACCAGGTCGCCCAGAAGTTCACTACAACGGCCTTCCCCTTCAGCTTGCTCAACTCCACAACCTTCCCGTCTCCTGTCTTCAGGCTGAAGTTTGGCGCCGGCTCGGCCGCAGTTGCGGGCAAGGCCACGACAAACGCGAGAAGCACAACCGCCACAATTGCTCGGACCATCGTTAGTTTGCCTTCCTCTTTGTGATGCAGAATTCTTATTTCGCAGTCGGCTCAGGCCGCGCGGTCCGGGGACGCCATGTACAACATGTTAGATGCTGCGACCGTTCCGGGCGGGTCTTTGCGCCAGCACTGGCCTGGCATCGGCCGGTTATCCCGGTGGGACCCCCACGCAATCGGGGTCAATTCCGACAGGAATGCCGCAGCGGGCGCTATTTCGGGGCTTGTCTTCCCGGCGGGGCCCAGGCCTTCAGAAAAGCCATCACCTTCTCCGGATCGTGCCCCTTCCCCTTCTCCAGTTCCCCCGTATCCTGCGAGTGCAGGAACGCCCCGTCCCTTTCCAGAACGAAGAAGTGCGGGTAGCCGGGGATCTTCGGGTATTGTGAGAGGAGTGCGACGTTCTTGTTCTCCGGGCTCCAGTTGACCTTGAGCGTCACGAAGTTGCTGTCCCGGTAGGCGCGCAGCCCGGCGTTCGTCGCCCACAACGTATCGAGCCTCCGGCACCACACGCACCATTCACCGCCGACATCCATCAGCACGCGCCGTCCGCTCTTCCCCGCCAGCGCTACCGCATCGCGCAGATCCCTCTCCGCATCACGCGCCGGGTCGAATGCGCCGATGGCGTAGGTCTGGACCGGGGCGGAGGGGGGAACCGCCGCTTTCAGGGCAGCAGCCTCCTTCTGTGCAAGGAGCGAGGGGGACATGGCAGAAGAGGCGACCAAGAATGCGAAGGAAACGGCAAGAAGGAAAGCTGGTCGAAGGGTCATCCGGTCTCCGTTGAATCATTAAATTTACGAACCTGCGGAGAGGTAATCAAGGCGTCGCGACATCTGCACGAATCGCGCGTCGCGGGTGTCATTCGTAGCGCAGGGATTCAACGGGGTCGACAGAGGCCGCCTTCCGCGCGGGGAAGAAACCGGCCAGCAGGCCGATGAAGGCAAGGATACCCGCTGTCAGGAACATCGTGGAGGCCGAGAGGATCGGCTTCCCGAGAAACTGCATCGCCCCCTCTTCCGACGGGATGAGCCGGACGCCGGTGATGATGGCCCATGAGATCAGAATGCCCATCGCGCCGCCAAGGAACGCGATGAAGAGCGCTTCGCCCACGAACTGTATCAGGATGTAGCTGCGGCGGGCGCCCACCGCCATGCGGATGCCGATCTCGTGCGTGCGCTCCTTCACCACCACGTACATGACGTTTGCGACGCCGACCCCGGCCGTGACCAGCGTCAGCAGTCCGACCGAGAAGAGAAAGATCGCAACACCGGTGCCGATCTTCCTGCTCATCTTCTCGTTCTCGATAAAGTCCCAGATGAACAGCGTGCGCTCGTCGGTGGGGTCAAAATGGTACTTCCTTGCCAGGACCCGGAAGATTTCCTTCTTCACCTCCGCCTGCATCGACGGGTCCACGGGCCGCACAACGATGGAGTTCACGATCGTGGGGCCGAACATCGTCCGGAATGTGGAATACGGGATGATCGCCCGCCGCGAATCCGGACCGTTGTTCATGCTGGTCTGAAGCTTCTTCTGCAGGATGCCGACAATCGTGAACGGGACGTCGTTCAGGAGGACCTGGCGCCCGATCGGATCCACGGGCCCGAACAGCTCGGTGGCGATATCAGCGCCGAGCACCAGGACCCTACGCTGTTTCGCCACGTCCAGGTCGTTCAGGAACCGCCCCCCCGCCGTGGGGTACATCCGGCGCATCTCTTCAAACGCGGCGTTGACGCCCTCGCACTCGGTGCTGGTGGACGTCCGCCCGTTCGTGAGCCGCACGAACTCGCGGTACTGCGGGCTGACCATCGCGATCGCGGGGATCGCCCGCTGCAGCATCTCGGCGTCTTCCTCCACCATCCGGATCGGCCGGCCTTTGGGCGAGCCTTCGAAGGGCAGACCCGTCTCCCCTCCGTACAGGATCATGATCCGGTTGCCGGCGTTCATGAGGCCGCTCATCATCTGGTTGCCCAGCCCCTCGCCAAACGAGAGGAGCAGCACGACGGCGATCGTCCCCCACGTGATGGCCACGAACGTGAGGACCGCGCGAGTGCGGTGGCCGTTCAGATCCTGCAGGAATTCCCGTATGAGCTCGCGGTACACGGGTCAGGTCCTCAGGCATTCAACGACATTGAGATTCGCCGCCCGGCGAGCGGGGAAGAAACCGGCCGTGAACCCGATCAGGCTTAAGACGACGCACGTGATCAAGCCGACCTCGACGGAGATAATCGGGGTGCCGACGAACTCCTTGATCGGAATATACTGCATGCCCGCCGTGATGACCACCGCAAGCAGAAATCCGGCCACCGAGCCGAGGCCGATAATCAGGAACGTCTCGGCGAGGAACTGAACCATGATGTTCCGGCGCGTGGCTCCCACGGCGCGCTTGACGCCTATCTCGCGGGTGCGCTCCTGGACGACGATGTACATGATGTTCGCGACCCCGATCCCCCCGACCGCAAGCGTGAATCCGCCGATGATCCCCATGAAGATGTTGAATGCGAAAAAGAATGTCCCGATGAAGCGGTCGAACATCGTGGTATCCCAGATCCAGATAGCGTCGGTGTCCTTCGGGTCGAACCGGTGCTTCCTGCCGAGGACTTCGCGCACGCGCTCGATGGTCTGCTCCGCGTGCTGGGCATCGTGCGGCTGGAAGATGATATTGCTGACGTACGGCACGCCGTAGATGGAGGTGAATGTGGTGGCGGGGATGAAGACCCGGTCCTGGTCGCGGTAGTTGTACGACGAGTTCTGGGTCTTCTTCGTCATCACTCCGACGATCGTGAACGGGATCTCGTTGACGTAGATGAACTTCCCGATCGCCTGACTCTCTCCGAAGAGAAGACGCTTGACCTCGTCGCCGATAAGCGCCACCCGCCTCCGCTCGGCGATGTCGAGGTCGTTGATGAACCTCCCCCCTCTCTCCGGGATGATATTCCTCATGTCGGCATAGACGGGGTACACGCCGGTCGCGGGGCCGTTGATGATGTTCTCCCCGTTGCGGAGTTTCAGCTCATACATCATGAACTCGGGGCAGACCGCCTTGAGCTCGGGGACCTGGTCCCGCATGAGCCAGGCGTCGTCCTCGGTGAGGCGGATCGGTCTGCCGATGCCGAATCCCTCGAAGGGCTTCGACGTGCTTGCGGGAAACATGATCGCGATGCTCTCGCCGATGCCGTGCATGTTGATGGAGAGCTGGCGCTTGAACCCCATCCCGAATGCCAGCAGAACCACGATGGCGACCGTCCCCCACATGATCCCGAACACCGTGAGTGCGGTCCGCAGCTTCTGCGCGCGCAGATCGCGCATGAATTCGCTGAGCGTGGTGCGGATCTGTTCCATGGATGCGCCTGCTACTCGATCTGCTTCTGCGGCTTCTCGCGGACGCTGTCACCTTCGGCCAGGCCCGATACCACCTCGATATTGATGGCGTCGCTCAGGCCGGTCTTGATGAAGCGGTCCTCGCCCTTGCCCGCGGCGAGGGCGAAGTTCACGAACGCGGAGTCGTTCCGGAAAGTCACCACGCGCTCCGGGATCGTGAGGACGCTGTCCTTCTTCTGTATGATCACGCTCGCGTTGGCGGAGTAGCCGGCCCGGAGGGTGGCGTTGTTGGCGATCGGGATGATGACCTCGATCGGAAAGACGGTGGCGTTCTCTTTCTTTTCGGCTTTCAGGGAGATCTTCGAGAGGGTCCCGACGATCTTGTCGGCCGGGAGCGCCCCGATCTTCAACTCCGCCTCCAGCCCCTCTTTGAGCTTGCCGACGTCGATTTCGTCGACAGTCCCCTTGAAGACGAGGCGCTCCATGTTGGCCATCTTCATCAAGACGGTCCCCTCCTGGTACGATGTCAACGGCGTGACCGGGTCTCCCACCTCCACCATCTTCCGGAGCACGAAGCCGTCGATCGGGGCCTTGATGATGGACTCGATCTGCGTGTCCTCGATCATCACGCGGCCGCTCTCAAGCAACTCGAGTCGTTCGCGCGCGAGCTTCACCTGCAGCGCGTTTTCCTGGTACCGCCGCTGAAATTCCTCGTATTCCTTGTCGGAGATGAGATGTTTCGCGACCATCGACTCCTGACGGACCTTCTCCTTATCCAGATTCACCATATCCACTTCGCGCATCTGCAGCTGCCGCTTCGCTTCGGCGAGCTCGATCGGGGTAGGGTCGGGGCGAACCTCCAGGAGCGGGCTCCCGGCTTTGACATAGGCCCCCGCATCGGCAAAGATCCTCTTCACAACGCCCGAGACCTTGGACTTGACCGAGATCTCGTTCTCAGGTTCGATGGTTCCCACAGCCAGCGCCTTGTCCACGATCGTCGCGCGGGAGACCTTCACCGATGGCAGAGCGGCGGCCGAGCTGCCGGATCCGGCGAAGATGAAGTATGCAGCGCCGGCAAGCACAATCAGCGCGAGTGTGGACAGGATGATTTTCTTACGCATGCGACCCTCCGGGTCGGAATCGGACAGAGATGAGCGGGGCGGCCGAGCCGACGAATTCATAACATCACCATGTAATACGCTCAACCGGGGCTGGTTGTTGCGGACGTGCGGCGCTTGACCGGGACGCGCGGAAGTCGTACGTTGCCTGTAACCCCTTGATTGATCACGAGTTCCATCGCCCCTGATCCCGATCTCAATGTCAGCGCTCCTGGACTTCCATCCGGTCGTGCGCACGTGGTTCACCCGCGCGTATGGCGAGCCGAGTCCCCCGCAAGAGCTCGGGTGGCCGCACATTTCCGCCGGAGAGAACACGCTGATCCTGGCTCCGACCGGATCCGGTAAAACCCTCGCCGCCTTCCTCTGGGCAATCAATCATCTGGTCGAGCAGAAACTCGAGGGGCCGATCGAGCCCGGCGTGAGGATTCTGTATGTCTCGCCTCTGAAGGCGCTCAACAACGACATCGAACGGAACCTCGAGGCGCCGCTTCGCGGCATTGCCGAGGGCGCCCGCGAACACGGGGTGCAACTCCCCGACATCAGCGTCGCCGTCCGCACGGGCGACACGCCCCAGTCCAAACGCGCCGCCATGCTGCGCCGCCCGCCCGAGATCCTTATCACGACCCCCGAGTCGCTCTATCTGATGCTCACGTCTCCCCGCGCTCGGGAGATGTTCCGCACCGTGCAGTACTGCATCGTGGATGAGATTCACTCGCTCTGCTCAAACAAACGCGGCGTGCACCTCTCCCTCACGCTCGAGCGCCTGCAGCTCGTCGCCGAACAGGAGTTCGTCCGGATCGGGCTCTCCGCGACACAGCGGCCGCTGGACCGCATCGCGGCGTTCCTCGGAGGACTTGAGGACCGCGGGCAGGGACGCGAGCCGCGCCCCGTCACGATCGTGGACGCAGGACGGAGGAAGGAGACCGATCTGCGGGTCTCGTGTCCTGTCCCGGACTTCTCCCTCCTGCCGCAGGGGAGCGTCTGGCCGACGATATTCGACCACCTCCTGGAGCTGATCCGCACGCACAGAACGACGCTCGTGTTCGTCAACAACAGACGGCTTGCGGAACGGGTCGCGTCCACACTGAATGAGATGACGGGAAATACTGATGCCCCGCTGGCGACGAACCTTTATGGAGTGCCGCGAGGAGGGAGCAACGCTGCCGGGAGGCGGGCCAGCAGAATGGCTGGGGGTGAAAGTCAGCGGAGGGATGCAGATCGATGGGGCGAACGCGAAGCGGGGGGCGAGGGTCGGGAGCCACCCCTCCTTGTCCAGGCCTACCACGGGAGCATGTCGCGCGAGGCGCGCGAAACTATGGAAGCCGACCTGAAGGCGGGAAAACTGCGGGCCCTGATCGCGACCTCATCGCTGGAGCTCGGGATCGACATCGGAAGCATCGACCTGGTCGTGCAACTGCAATCACCGAAAGGCGTGGCCCGCGGACTTCAGCGCGTCGGGCGGTCAGGCCATCTGATCACGGCGACCAGCAAAGGGCGGATCCTCCCCACGCACCGGGAGGATCTGGTTGAATCGGCCGTCATCGCCGCCGCCATGCTGAGGCACGACGTCGAGGAAACCTCAATCCCCGAGAACCCGCTGGACGTGCTGGCGCAACAGATCGTGGCCATGGTGAGCGTCCAGGAATGGGATATCGACAACCTGTACGACGTCGTGTGCCGCTCGTACTGCTACCGGTCGCTCCCACGCCAACTCTTCAGCGGCGTCGTGCAGATGCTCGCAGGCCGGTACGGCGGCGACACGTTCGGGGGGCTTCAGGCGCGGGTTTCGTGGGACCGGGTCAACAACCTCCTCCGGTCGCTCCCTGGAAGCGGACGCCTGGCAATCACGGGGGGCGGGACGATTTCGGACCGGGGGTACTACGGGGTCTACCTGGGCGACGGCAAGACCCGCGTGGGCGAGGTGGACGAGGAGTTCGTCTACGAAACGCGGGTGGGCGACACGTTCCTTCTCGGCACGAGCGTGTGGCGCGTGACCGGCATCGACGCCAACAGGGTCAGCGTTGACCCGGCGCCAGGCCAGCCCGCAAGGATGCCGTTCTGGCGCGGTGAGGGGATCGGCAGAAGCATCGAGCTGGGCCGGCAGGTCGGGGCATTCAGGCGCGAACTCGCCGACCGGCTCGATGGCCCCGGCGTGCTGGCGTGGCTCGAGCGGGAGTTCCCCATCGATTCGGCGGCCGCCTGGAACATCCTGGAATACTTCCGCCGGCAGCGTTCCGTCACCGGCGCCATCCCGCATGACCGGCGCTTCCTCGTCGAAGGCTTCCGCGACGAAATCGGCGACCCGAGAATCGTCGTGCACACATCGCTCGGGCGCCGGATCAACACGCTGTTCGGGTTCGTTCTCGGCCGCCGCCTCCACGCCCGGACCGGGGTGGAGCCGCAGGTCTTCACCAACGACGATGGCATCCTGCTGCGCTGCCCCGACGTCACAGACCTCCCGCTGGATCTCTTCGAAGGACTGACGCCCGCCGAGGCGGAGTTGGTCGTCACCGAGGAGCTTCTTTCGTCCCCGCTCTTCGGGGGACAGTTCCGCCAGAACGCGGTCCGTGCGCTTATCATGACGAAGCCTTCTCCCGGCCGGCGGACGCCGCTCTGGCTGCAGCGACTGAGGGCGGGCGACCTGCTGCAGGTTGTCCGGCAGTACGACGACTTCCCGATCGTGATCGAGACGATCCGCGAAGCGCTGAACGACATCCTTGACTTCCGCGCGTTCAAAGAAGTTACGTCCCGCATCGCGAGCGGCGCCATCGAAATCGCGACGACGCAGACGGAGGTCCCCTCTCCGTTCACCGCCAGCCTCCTGTTCGATTTCATGGCGGTCTACATGTACGAATGGGATCAGCCGAAGGCGGACACGCTCAGCCGGTTCGTCTCCATCAACCGGGAGTTACTGGCGGAAGTCGTTGACCTCGAGAGCGTGCGGTCGATGATCCGCCCGGAGGCGGTCGCACTCGTCGAGTCGCAGTTGCAGCACCGCGAGCCGGGGTACCGGGCGCGCTCGCCGGAGGAGCTCATGGAACTGCTCGTGCGACTGGGAGACCTGGACGACGACGAGATCCGGGAGCGATGCGAAGGCGACGGGAGCGAGATGGTCCGCGCGCTTGAGCGCGACGGCCGTGCGGTGCGGAAGCGTGTGGGCAACGACCACCGCTGGATCGCGGGGGAAGAGCGGGCCCTGTACACCGACCTCTCCGCAGAACGCTCGACGAGCACAATCGTGAGACGCTTCCTCCAGCACCGCGGCCCGGTGACTGCCTCGCAGATCGTGAGGCGGTACAACATCCCTGCAGACGTCGTGGCGCGTCTTGCGACCTCCATGGTCGCGGACGGGGTGCTGGTCTCCGGACGGCTCGTCGACCTGGGCGAGGAGGAGCGGCAATACTGCTTCCGGCCCACGCTGGAGCGCATCCACAGGCAGACGCTCACGATCCTGAGGAAGGAGATCACCCCTTCCACTATCGACGCTTACGCGCGATTCTTGATGCATTGGCAGGGTGTCTCCACGGCCGCCGGGCACACCGGTCCCCGACAGGGCGGTCCCCTGCCTACCGGCGCCGGACCGGCGACCGCGGGACTGGCGACGGCAGCGCAGGTGGCTTCAGGCCGGGTGGATTCAGGGCAAGTGGCTTCAGGACAGCCGGGGCTCGATCGGATGGCGTCCGTTCAAGCGACGCCCGAGATCCTCGCCCAACATCTTGAGCAGCTCCAGGGGTTGGCACTCCCTGTGGAAGTGTGGCTGCGGGACGTCCTCCCTGCCCGGTACGACAGCTTCACCCCGGCGGTGCTCGATCAGCTCACCGCCGGCGGACTGTTCGTCTGGGCAGGCGCAGGATCAGGCCGCATCCGGCCCCTCCTCAGGGGAAGCGGGGCACTGTTCCTCGCTGTCGACGGCGGGAAGCTCATCGCCGGCAGCCCGGTCGCTTCAGATCACCCGGGGGTCTCAGGCGCATCGCAAACCCCAGGCGCATCGGGCGTCTCAGGTATCTCACGCACCCCTGGCCTCTCAGGCCTCCCAGGCCTCACAGACCTATCAAACCCCTCAGGCGACTCGGACCTATCCGACCGGGCTCGCCGGGTCCTGGAATACCTCGCAGCTCACGGCGCATCGTTCTTCGGGGACATGCGGAAGGCCCTCACTCTTTCACTCCACGCCCTCAACAACGCCCTGGCAGAGCTGTTCTGGTCGGGTCGTATTACGAACGACGTGTTCTCCGAGATCCTGCGCGTGAAGAGGGTGGTCAAGGAGAGCGATGAGATTCCCGACGAACGGCTGGAAGTGACGAGGCCGAGAAGCACTCTCCGCTCTTCGCCCGAGCTTGCCGCCGCGAGGCGCGCAATCCGGCAGGTGCCGGGCTGGTCCGGCAGGTGGTCCCTTCTGAGAACGCCTTCCGTCCTCGGGGAGGAACGATCAGCAACAGAGATTGCCCGGGAGCAGGCGGGCCAGCTGCTACGGAGGTACGGCATCGTCGCACGGGAGGTGCACACGAAAGAGACCATGCTCTCCTGGGGGGTGATCGCGGCCGAACTTCAGCGGATGGAAATGCGTGGAGACATCCGCCGCGGATACTTCCTCGAGGGGTTCTCGGGCATGCAGTTCGCTCTGCCTGGCGCGGTCGAAAAGATCAGGTCGGTGCGGGAGGCGGAGGGCGGTTCGATCGTCGTGCTGAATAGCTGCGACCCGGCAAGTCCATACGGAATCGTGGAGCGTGAGCGACAGGCAGGCGGGGAGCCGGCCGAAGGACGAGAGGAGGGGCGGCAGCACAACGAGTCTCAGCAGCACGAGCAGCAAGTCGAAGACGGGTCACCCGAAGTGCGGCATCGTGGCGAGGGTGAACACAACGAAGGGCAACAGGACGGGCGGCACAGGCGCGCGTGGGGGGCTGGTCCATCCGCCGTCCAGCGAGCCCCCTCGACATTCATCGTGCTCAGGGACGGCGTGCCGGTGATGGTGATGGAGAACTACGGGAAGCGGGTGCGAACCTCCGGCGACGCCGGGAGCACGGATCTCGAAGCGGTCAGGCGGGGTGTCGGATATCTGAAACGGCTTCTTGACCTCCCCGACCCGCTGAGGCCGGCGAGGGAAATCGTGATAGAACTCTGGAACGGCGAGCGTGCCTCGGCGTCAGCCGCGGCGGGGATACTCAGGGAGGAAAAGTTCAGGGGAGGGCCGGGGCAGTCGATGGTCTATGACGGATACTGAGGTGCGACCCGATTGCGGATTCACGATCACCAATTGACCATCAATACGCGTTCTTCTTCGCGACCCACCACGTCTTGATGCGCCCAACTTCCCGGCTCCCGGTGAAGTTGAAGTCCTCGACACGAATCACCGTGAAGCCCGCCCGCTCGAGCAGCTCCCTCACGACGGCCCGGGGAAAGTAGCGCTCGCAGACGATTTCCTCTGCTTTCTCGTACACGTTTCCCCGCTTCAGGAACAGCGTCACGCGCGAACAGGCTGTCTTGCGCGGGCGGTCGTACATGTTCTGGAAGAACATCGTGAAGTCGCGGTGCCGGACGATGCTCTCACGCGTCCAGAGCTTCATGAAACAGCGTTCGTTGTTCACGTCGAACACAAAGAATCCCCCCGGCTTGAGCGCGGCCGACACTCCGCGGAACGTCTTCAGCAGGTCTCCCCTCCCCGGAAGGTGATTGAGGCTGTCGAACAGGCACGTGGCAAGGTCGACCTGTTCGGGGAGGTCCAGCTCGCGCATGTCCTGCTTCAGGAACCGGACGGGCACGCCGGGACCGCGGAGCTTTGCGCGCGCAGCTTCTATCATGAGCGGCGAGCCGTCCACCCCCCAGACCTTCCATCCGCGGCGCTGCATGTGCATGGCCAGCGAACCGGTTCCGCAGGCGAGGTCGAGCATGGTCCCGGGCGGGACGGCAACGACCTTCAGGGTCGCCAGGACGCGCGGAAGGATGAGTCCGCTGTAGTCCATGCCGTAACTGTGCTGCCAGCGGTCATAGACGAGAGGGAGAACGGTATAGCCTGAGGGCATGGGCCAGATACCGGGGTCGAGTGGTTCAGGATTCCAGAGATCGAGTGGTTGCGACCATGAATCGCGCACTCGAGCAAAGCACCTCCGCGGGGCGGACGGATTCCGTGCGCGGTTATGTTATAGGAATGCTCACGCCTGTCGGCGCGGCCGCCGAAGGGGATTTCGATTTCATCATCGCGACGAAATCGCGGAACAGATAGTCGCTGTCGTGCGGTCCGGGCGACGCCTCAGGGTGGTACTGCACGCTGAACAGCGGGAAATGTTTGTGCCGGAACCCCTCGTTTGTACCGTCGTACAGGTTCGTGTGGGTGATCTCGAGCGATGCAGGATCCAGGCTCGAAGGATCGACGGCAAAGCCGTGGTTCTGGGAGGTGATCTCGATGCGGCCCGTGAGGTGATTTTTCACGGGGTGGTTCCCCCCGCGGTGCCCGAACTTCAGCTTGAAGGTTGTGCCGCCGAGGGCATGGGCGAGGAGCTGGTGGCCGAGGCAGATGCCGAAGATCGGGACCTTTCCCGTCAGGGCCTTGATGTTCCTGATCCCCGAGGCGACGGCCGCAGGGTCTCCCGGGCCGTTGGAGAGGAACACGCCGTCGGGGTGCATGGCCAGCACCTCGGCTGCCGGAAACCCTGCCGGTACCACCGTGACCTTGCATCCGTAGGCCACGAGCCGTCTCAGGATATTCCGCTTGATGCCGTAGTCGTAGGCGACGACGTTGAACGGTGCCGCGCCCGGCTCCGAGCCATCGGCCGCAAGCGCGAACTCGGTGGCATCCGCCTCATCCCAGCTGTACGGCTCCGCGCAGGAGACGACGGACGCCAGATCCCTGCCGCTCATCTTCGGCGATTCCGCCACCTTGCGCAGCAGGCTGGCACTGTCCAGGTCGGTCGTCGAGAGCACGCCCCGCATCGACCCTTCCACCCGGAGCATCCGCGTGAGCATCCGGGTGTCGATCCCCTCCACCGCGGGAATCCCGTGCCGTTGGAGCCATGAGCCCAGGCTCTCGGTCGCACGGAAGTTGCTGAAGAAGTCGAAGTACTCCTTGACGATGACGCCGGCGACCTGCGGGCCCGCCGATTCGACATCCTCGGGGTTGACGCCGTAATTCCCGATCAGAGGGTAGGTCAGCGTGACGATCTGCCCGCAATACGAGGGGTCGGTATAGACCTCCTGGTAGCCGCTCAGGCTGGTGTTGAACACCACCTCTCCGGCCACTTCGGTGTCCGCGCCGAACGACTGGCAGTCCAGGACTGTGCCGTTCTCGAGAGCGAGTTTTGCCCGCTTCATCATCAGAACGGCAGATCGTCGTCTTTGCCGGCCGCGGAGGGTTCTTCGGGGGCGGACACTGCCGCCGGCTGGGAAGGGGCCTCTCCCCCGCCACGCCCGTCGAGCATGATCATGCTGTCGAGGACGATCTCGGTGATGTACCGCTTCGCCCCGGTGTTCTTGTCGTCGTAGCTGCGGGTCTGGATCCTCCCCTCCACGTACACCTTCTTCCCCTTCTTCAGCCACTCGCCGCACACTTCCGCGAGCTTCCGCCACGCAACGACGTTATGCCACTCCGTGCGCTCCTGCATGTTCCCATCCTGGTCCTTCCAGGACTCGTTTGTGGCGACTGTAAACGTCGCCACGGCAACACCGGAGGGCGTATAGCGGAGTTCCGGATCCTTGCCGAGATTGCCGATCAACATCACCTTATTGAGACTGCGTGCCATCGCGACGTCCTCTTTACTGGTATTACAGTTATCCTACTCACTTTTCCGATTATTTTCAAGGAACCTCTCGCGCGGATCCGGGCAGACCGCATAGCTGTCCCGAAACAGGATGAACAGCTTCCCCGGTGCGAGCGCGATGTCTCTGGGAGGCGAAACGGCGCCGGCGAGGATCGACGACATCCCGATCCGGCCGGCAAGGTTCCCCGTGCGGTCGATGTAATGAAAGACGGTATCGTCGAAGACGAGCGTGCCCCGATCGTCTGACGTGATCGCTGAGGGCCGCGTGAAAAGCGACACGGGCAATTCCCGTAGAAAGTTCCCGAAGCTGTCGAACAGGACGATCCTTCCCGCGTCAAGGACGTACACAATGTCGTCCGGCCCGACCTCGACCGCCGTCGGGGCCGCCAGCTTTCCTTTGCCGCCCCCGAACGTGCCGAACGACCGTTCCACATTCTTGAACCCGGTGACCTTCAGAGCACGGACATTCTCGCCGTCGCTCAGGAAGAGGTCACCCTGTCTCGACAGCGCGACACCCCGGGGATAGCCGAAGCGACGTTCAGGGTAGGGGTCGTCGCGGGTAGAAAGCTCAGCGACAAACGCAAGCGAGCGGTCGAACCGCTGTATGCGATGGTTGTTCTCGTCCGCGACCATAATATCGACGCCGTTGCGCGCCCAGAGGTCCGCGGGGGCGTCGAACTGTCCGCCCTGCCATCCGGGTCCGCCGATCGTCGTCGGGGCTGATCCGTCGGGAAGGATGCGTGTGAGGGTACATCTGCCGGTGCTGAGGAGGAAGATCGAACCGTCGATCGAGACATCGATCCGGTCATAGGAGGCGTTGAGCGGTATCGTGCGTTGGGCGAGCGCACCTGGCCCCCAGAGAAGCATCCCGAGCGTCGCCAGCGCGCAGACGGCGTCCGGCGAAAACAGAAGGGGCTGGTGCCGTATGCGGCACCAGCCCCTGATGGACACCACGACTCGCACCTTAGAACCGGATGAGGAGCGAGAAAGTGTTCGTACCCTGGAAGACGTCGGTGGACTGATACGCGTAGTCAACGACGATTCCGATGGTACCCAGCGGCAACACCACGCCTGCGCCGAAGGATGGGCCCCAGACGTACTCGTTGCTGCTGCCGTCCGTTCCCTGGAACCCGCCGCGCACGAAGAACTGCTCATTGTACGCGAACTCGCCGCCGATGCGGTATCTGTCGTTACCGAAGTTGATGTTCTCGAACTCGCCCATCAACGTCGCGCGTGCCGATTCATCGAACCGGTAGTCATACCCGACGCCGAGGGCGAACGAGGAGGGCAGCTCGAACGACTGAGCCACATGGGCCAGCGGGTCTGCCGCGGCGCCCGGTGCCGAACCCGGAGGAACAACCGTCTCCTCCAGCTCAGCTCCGGTGTATGTCATGTTCGGGCCGATGTTCTTCAGCACCACCCCGAAATGAAGCCCGGACCATGCATCGTTTCCGCCGAGGTAGTAGATGACGCCGCCGTCCAGCGCGAAGCCGCTCGCGTTGGTGCGGAGGATGGACTCCGAGATAAACTTGCCGGTGAACCCTATGTAAATGCGGTCCGTCAGCATCTTGGAGTACGTCACGCCGAGCGTGAAATAGGTCGGCGAGAAGGTGCGACCGGTCCCTTCAGGCAGATCTTCCGTCGTCTCCGCAATGTCGCCAAAGTTGACAGTGCGGAACGACAGTCCGAGCGTCCCGAAGTCGCCGATGTTCCACCCTATCGCGGCATAGTCCAGCTTGATGTCGGCAAAGTAGTTCATATGGGAAAACATCGCCTCGATGGACCGGTCGCCCCAGCCGCGCGACAGGCCGGCCGGGTTCCAGTGAATGGCTTCGACGCCAACCATCGACGCGCTGGCCGTACCGGCCAGCGCCGTACCACGGCCGCCAACCGGGAGTAGAATCTCAAGCGCGCCTGCTGTCCCTCGTTTCGAGGGGTTACCCGCGTGCACGAACGCCGGCAGCAGCAGGAGGCCAAGGCAGAAGACTGCCAGTAATTTCGCACTCTTCATTGTTCGAATCTCCTTTTCATTCGCTGTGTGCCGGACTCAAATGCGCGTCGGACGTTCCTCAGCCATGATCACTGCCAGCTTGAGGATGCGGTTACCGGCGTCGGGAATCTCTATCACAGCGATATAGATCCCGCTGGCGACGGGCAGGCCGTTTGCGTTCCGGAGGTCCCACTGCTGGAGCGTTCCGGCCCCGTCCTTTTGGATCGAGCGTACGAGCTCTCCCGTCAGCGTGAAGATCCTAATCGTCGCCGTGCGCGGAAGATTCGTGAACGTCACGAACTTGTTGAAGGTTCCCGACTCCCTCAGGTTGTTCGCAAAATACGGGTTCGGGAACACGTTGATGTTTGCCATCTGGTCCTTCGCGAGGGCGGCGTCTCCCGACGTCGCGACGGGCCCGCCGACGTAGCTATACGCACGGCCGGCTTCGAGGACGTAGTTGGGCGTGATCGCGATGACATCTCCCTCCGTGAAGAACCTGGTTTCCGTCACCTTCCCTGCGTGCATGATGTACATGATGTCGAGGCTGTCCATCTGGGCCTGGAGGTCGCGGTTATAGCGGGGGTCTTCCGTCGTGGAGTACGTCGACTCGAAGATGTAGAGCGCCTCGTCGCCCGCGTTTGCGTTGGAGGTGGGCTCCCACTTCCCGTCGATCTTCCCCTTGCCGACAAACGTGCCGTCGGCCAGCTTCAGGGTGTCGTTGTTCTCCAGGAATCCGACGTTCACCTGACGCGGTTCGGGGCTGCCATCAAGCGAATCGACTTCCCACGCCGTGAAGGGCACTGTCATCGTCGCGTAGTCGCGCTGGTACACGAATCCGTTCCCGCGGACGAGGATGTACGGTATGAATGAGCTGTCCCTCGCCGGAGTGGGCACGGGCGACTGCTTGACGTTTCTCAGCCAGCGATAGGCCTGCTGCTGCTTCGCCGGATCGCTGCTGAACCGCAGTTCGATCTTCCGTGTCTTGTTCTGAGCGACCTTCGTCCCTGCGCCTTTCGTCGGGGTCAGGTCGCCGTACACGGCACCCTTCGCCGGATACGTGACGGTCCTGGCGCCCGCGTCGAAAGCCGTCGTGCCGCGTCCGACCGTCCACATGTTGGAGGACGGGGTGTACTGGTATCCGGCCGGAGCCGGCTGGGTATCACGGCGAACGCCGGCCACCGGGCGCGAGACGCGCACCTGGACCCCGTCGACGATCGGAGAGCTGCCGCTGCCCGTGAAGTCCGTGGAGTTCGCGATGGCCGTGTCGACGACACCGCCCTTGCTGCGCACCACGCTCCACGACGTCACGGTCGTGTCCACGCCGTTCAGCACAACGCTGTACGACGCGCCGTTCAACGCTGCCGGATTCAAGATCTCCGGAACAACCACATCATCCAGCGAGCGGCTGTGGGCCAGAACCTGGCCGGAGGCCGTCGGGACGTCGCTTCCGATAGCCGCGCCCTGCGGGGTCGCGACGATGGCGTCCTTGGCCGCTTCGAGTGACACAGGAACGCCAAGGATGATGGCGTTCGGATCCGGATTGTACGAGTAGGTGGTCAGCGCGTAGTAATACGGCTTCCCGTTCACCAGGGGCGTGCTGAGGATGGCATCCTGTGTGAGCGTAATGCTGCGCTTGATCCCACTGTCGGTTCCGAACTGGACGGGCTGGAGGTACGTCTTGCTCGCATCCTGGTTCATCACCATGTCCTCGATCATCGTCACGCCGTTGACGACGTCGTACGTGGCGATCTTTTTCCAGGGGCCGCTGGTGGATTCGCCCTGGTAGAAGTTGTACCCCTCGAACTTGTTGCCGCGGAAGTCGTACGCCTCCGTGATCTCGGACTTCTCCTGCCACTCGAAGATCAACTGGTTCGGCAGCTCGGTGACGGAGACATCCGGGAGCGGGGGAGCGCCTGGGACGTTGAAGTTGTCGTTGAACGCGTTCTGCGCAATGACATCACCACCCTTCAGGAGGACGACGCTGTTCAGCCTGTCCGCGCCCTGCGCGAGGATGATGGAGCCCACGATCTCCTGGGTGTCGCCCGCCGCCAGCGTGAACGGCCCGGTCCCCAGCATAATCCTGACGTCCTGCGGAGCGAACGTGCCGAGCGGGAAATTGCTCGGAAGGTCCCCTGTCCCCGCCACGGGGTCGCCGGAGAACCAGTACCTCACCGTGTCACCGTTGGACTTTATGAGGTATTGGTGGATGGTTCCCGCCTTCCCCCTCAGGTAGTCGTATGCCTGGAGGGCGTAGTCAGGGGATCCGTCATCAGGGTCGACAATCTGTGGGAACGAGCCGTTGGTGTACACGATGTACGACGTGGCAGGCAGGTTCCTGAAGCCATGGCGCCACTTCTCCGAAAAGAGCGCGGAGTCCGTTGGCAGGCCTGGCACGATCGGCCCCTGGAAGAAATCGAAGCCGACAGCCGGCGGCTTGCTCCCGTAGGTGGTGGTGCCACCCTCGTCGTCGTTGTCGCCGTTGTAGACATAGCCCAGGCTGAGCAACGTATCGCACCCCGGCAGGTCATCGTTCGCCTGGCCGAGGTCGACGTCGCTCCACATGCCGATATAGACGTTGTTGTAGTCGGCATCGCTCTTGTTGATGATCCGCCATTTCATGAACATGATGTTACCCAGCGCGCCGGGCTGGTTGAACACGAAGTAGAGGGTCTGGATTTCCACCCCCATCGGCCTCGTCGCCCCGAGGGACGTGTGAAGGGCGTTGTTGACATCATTGAACACGGTCCAGATCATCTGATCGCCGCGGAAGTCCGGCTGATCGGTACCGGGTGTCCAGCTTCCGCTGGAGTCGACATCCACATAGGGGGCGCCGAGATCTCCGGGCCAGTCGCTCCACGTGTCAATCTGGCGGCTTGCGTCGCCATCAGGTTTGTTCTTTGCGACCTTGTACAGCCGATACCGTGCATCTCCTGCGCGCGCGATGGGTGCGGCATCGTCATTGGTGGTCGTGTTGAATGTCTCCAGCAGCGGCCCCGGCTGGTATTCGGAGCTGTAGTCCATCTGCGCGGTTCTCAGCGCACCTCCAGGACCCTGCCCGACCATCCAGATGCCCGCCGTAAAGATGGCGGTCTTGCCCGTGCCTTTCGGCCATTCCAGGCCCGACTGGCCCGTCTTCCGTTCGTCCGCGTACGGACCGTCGGTGGAGACGGTGCAGTTGATGGAATTCCCATCGAGCTGCTTGTATTCGAAGACTGTCGGCTTCTGGACTCTCGCTCCCTTCTTCGTCGGGACATCCGCACTCAACGCCCCGAAGACCGAAGCGAGGAGGAGAATCAGCGCCGATATTCTGAAAAGCGATTTCATGGGTGACTCCTCACCTTTGGATGCTTTCACGGATCATCAGACGATGATCAGAAATTGAGCCGGAGGCCGAGACGAACCTGACGCGGCGGCCCGTAGAATCCCAGATTGTCCTCGAGATACTTGTACAGATCGGTCGCCTGGGTTCCGTTGTTTGCGGCCCACGTCTGACCTGTAGGCGTCGACAGGTAGCCGTCGTTGTCAGCCTGTCCGGTCCCCTGGTACACGGCGTTCGTGACGTTCTTCGTGTTGAGAAGATTCGTGAACCAGAGATAGACGTTCGCGTCCAGGTTCTCGAAGAGCGTGAACGTCTTGTCGACCTTGAAGTCGATCTGGAATGTCCATGGTCCTGTCGACGAGTTCAGGTTCTCGAACGCGATCGGGGCGTTGACTGAGCTGAAGGGGAAGGCCCCGTCGATCTGGCTGTACGTCCACCGCACGCCGCTGGTGAACGTGAAGAGCACGTTGAAGCCCAGCCGCTCGAGAATCGCACCGCCGTCGTCCTTGTCCCACCGATAGTCGACGTTGATGTTCCCGACGTGCGTCCGGTCAAACGCGGTGTACGAAGGGATCACCGGGAAATACGCCGATCCACCGTACGAGTTGTCCTGCCAGGCGATATCGAAGTGCGTGGCGGACGACGAACCGGTCGCCGTCGAAGCCGAGAGTGTATAGTTGCCAAACAGAGCAATCCTCGCCGTCCGACGCAGCTGGAACGACAGCGTCAGGCCCTTGGAGGTCCCGTAGTCCCCGTTGACGTTCGCATACCAGTTTGACGTCTGCGATCCGGGCTGCGGGAAGATGATGCGGATGACGTGCAGGTCCTTGATGTCCCTGTAGTAGAAGCTGAGGTCGAAGGACGCGACATCTCCGATCTGCTGGCGGAAACCGACTTCGTATTCGGTCGTCCGTTCCGGCTTCAGGTTCGGCGTCGGATACTGGCGTGCGAAACCGCCGCGGAAGAAATAGCCCGCCGCGAGACGCGTGTCGTAGTAGTCGCTCAACCGCCCCTGCTGCAGGTATTTGCCGTAGGTTGCATGGAACACCGTGCGGTCCGACACCGGGAACGAAAACCCGAGGCGCGGGCTCAGCTGGTCTGAGACTTCCGCTTTCTGGAGCGAGCTGTCGGCCACCACGTAGGTCCCCTGCAGGTCTTCAAGCGCGATCCTGGTGAGGTCCTTGTACTCGTCCACGCCGGGATCGAAGATGTCGTATCGCAGACCGAAATTGATGACCAGGTCCGAGAACTCGAATTTATTCTGGAAGTATGCGCCGGCATTCACCGGGTGACGCGGGCCGTCCTTGCTCTGGTCGATGACCGCGCCCGTGTTGTCGGTAAACATGCCGCCGTCATACTCGTTGCCATAGATATCATAGCCGTACATCGACACGCCGGCCTTTGTATATATCTGCCAGTCGGAATCTGTAGGATACTGCTGCCTCAGGAGGTACAGATCCCTGGCTCCATTGGCGTAGGTGCGGATGGTGTAGCGAGTGTACTCGCCGCCAATGATTGCCTCCCACGCCCGGCTGAACTGCTTGGTGAGGTCAATCCGGCCACCCCAGTTGCCGCGGTACGCTTTCGTGTAGTTCTGAGGCACAATGCCCGGCCAGCTGCCTCCGAACGAATAGACAGAGAAGTTTGCCGGATTCCGGCTCGGGCCCACCAGCACGCCGTTGTACGGATTATTCGGATTTCCGTACTCCTCCTGGTTGTTTCCCAGGAACTGGTCCCCGGTCTCGGTTTCAAAAGAGTAATAGTTTGCCTGGATCGTCGCAAACGTGGTTGGATTCACAATCCACGTCGCCTTCACATAGGCTGATGCGTCCCAGGTATCGGTCCGGGCGCCGCGAAGAGGAAGCGTGGTCAGCCTGCCATTTCCCTGGTCGTTCGCCGTTACCGCAACCCAGTTGATGCCGCGGCCGTAGGTGGCGATGGCGGTGTTCTTGTTGTAGGACCCGCCCACCTTGAGGTTGACGTCTCCCAGATCGGCGTACAGGTTACCTTGGAAACCCCACGAGTCGCGGGAAGCGCCGCCGAGATTGCGTCCGCCCCCGTAGTTCGTGCTGTTCAGCAGGTTTGCCAGATAGCCGCGGTTCCCCGTCGACCCCGGCGCTCCGGTGGAGACGCCGCCGTCCACGGTGCGGTCATTCACAATGAAGTCCGCCCCGGTGATCGCGGTCGAGTCGATGTACGGAAACGATACGCCGTCCATGAAGCTCGCATCGCTCCGGTTGAACACCCGCTGACCGGCGAGGAAGAACCGGTAGCTTTCGTTCCCCGGAATGATGGGTCCGCCCAGCGTGGCGGTATACTCGCTCTGGCCGTAGCTGTAGGCGCCGAGGATCTGCTGATCGTCGTCCAGACCGAAATTGTCGGTGATCATTTCGATCGACGCGTTGTACTTCGCCCCGCCGGTCTTCGTCGTCGTGTTGACGATGCCGGACATCGCGCCGCCGTACTGCGCTGTCATCCCGCCAACCTGCGTCTGGATCTCTTCGATGGCGTTGTTGATGACGTTCAAGGTCATCGTACCGGTGACGGGGTTGTTGATCAGCACGCCGTCCAGGTAGTATGCCGTTTCTTCAGATCGTCCGCCGCGGACATAGTAGCTACCGCCCTGCGTGACGACGCCGGCGCTCAACGCGAAGACATTCTGCACGTTACGCACCGGAAGTTTCGCGATCTGATCGGCCGTCGCGACCGCAACGTAGTTGGTCGCGTTCTTGTTTACGAGGGGCGCCTGGGCGATGATTTCGATCGCCGGCCCCTGCACGGCCTCGCTCTCCAGCATGAAATCCGCCTCGGTCGTCAGACCGACCGTGACGCGGATGTTCCGCACCGTGAGCGGACGATACCCGACGTAGGTCGCCTTCAACGAGTAGGTCTGGGGCGGGACGTTCAGGATAATAAACTCGCCGTCGACTCCCACAACGGCACCCATGGAAGTGGTCTCGATGATGACGTTGGCGCCAACCAGCGCCTCGCCCGTCTCTTTGTCGAGAACTTTTCCACGGATCTTGCCCGTTGTTTGCGCCACTGCCACCCCTGCGACGGCGGCTGCCAGAAGGAATACACCCAACAGCCACACAATCCTGTGAGACATAGTACCTCCTCAAGAAAGTCTGGGCACATGGAACGCGCGCAACCTCCGCGCACCCCAAAGGCTTGACGGGGCCGTCTTTGCGACGGCCCCGTCAAGGAGGGGGGAGACTTACTTCAGAAGCATCATCCGTTTGACGTCGGAGTAGCTACCTGCCGTCAGCTTGTAGAGGTACGCGCCGTTGGCAAGGTTGGTGGCGTCAAAAGACGCCTCATACGAGCCAGCTGCCTGATCCTGATTGACGAGCGTGGCAACTTCGCGGCCCAGCAAATCGTACACCTTCAGCGTCACCTGGGCACCCGTCGGGATCGAGTACTGGATCTTCGTCGAGGGGTTGAACGGATTCGGATAGTTCTGCGTCAGACCGAATTCCTTCGGAACCGTCGCGATCGGCTTCACGTCCGTACCGGCGAGATCGATCTCCTGATACATCCAGGGCTCCGGCTCCGTGAACGTGGTGAACGGCTGCTGGTCGGGGATTGCATCGGCGACGTACATCAACCGGACGCGGTACCCGCCGCCGGCAAGCGCCTCGAGGCGATCTGCAACGAACGGGAAGGACTCGTTGATGTCAGAGGTCGTCGTAAGCGCAGCGGCGCCTGTCCAGGTGTTGCCACCGTCGTACGACGCGTTCCACCAGAGGTCGCCAAAGTAGAGACCGTTGGAGCCGGTGTCGATCGTGGTGGTCGTGAACTGGGGCTGTGACCAGATGCAGAAGATCGCCTGGCCGTCCTCGGACACTGCGAGCGAGGGATAGGCGCAGCCGAGCTGGTTGCCAGGATAGTGGTTCAGGACGACGTCGTTGATGAACGGGTTCGAGCGGTCGAAGCTGACAACACTCTTGAAGCCAACGGTTTCGTTCCAGTAAAGAACGTCCATGGTCGTCAGGGTCGTGTCGGGCTCCTTCACAACCGCGTATCCATTGGCAAGCGAGTGGACCTTGTTGTTCCCGTCAACCGCAAAGTCGTGCTGGTTGAAGTTGTTGACGATGTTGAAGTAGCCGGGGGTCGTTTCTTCACCGTAGTAGGCAATCCTGTTCCAGGTGAATGTCGCGCCGCCGTCTGAGGAGGCGAAATAGCCCCACTGCGAGGCCGAATCGACAGTGGCCGCGCCACCCATCTCGGGTGTGTCGGTCTTTCCACCAATCGTCGTGCCAAGGATGATGTCGCCGTTCGGGGCCTTCAGGAGTGTCACGTCAAGAGCTTCCTGGCCCTGACCGCCGGGCGTGGAACCTGCCTGGCCCTTCAGGATACCATCGTTGAAGTCCTCGAAGGTCGAGCCGAAGTCAACGCTCTTCCTGAACGCATAATCGGTGCGGTCTGCCCACGCGCCGGTGGTCTTCCCGCCCGTCGTGTAGATGAGGATCGTGCCGGTTTCATCGTCGATGAACAGGGGCTGCGTGTCGCGGCTACCGGTAATGCTGACGGCCGGCGCACTGAACACGCCGTCGCCCGGGTTGGCCTCAAGGCCGAAATAGCTGTCGCCAGCCGCGGCGGTTGAGCCGGCAGCGACGCCACCGAATCCGTCAGCCGGACCGGAACGGAACACGTCGATGCCATGGAAATAGGTTGCGCGCGTGGCGGCAGGAATCACCGGTGAGGGAGCAAGCAGCGTGGTCCCGTCCCAGGTAACATACCATGCTTCACGCGACGCCGTGGCGTTCGTCGGCATGCCGATGAACGACATGTATGTGCGTGTCGTGCCACCCGCTTCATCCCAGACGATGCGGGTCGGACCGCCGCTGTTGAAGGCATAGTCGTAGTACGACGAGCCGATCTCCATCGGGAGGCCCTTCGCCTTGTTCAGCACAGGCTTGGGGGCCGGAATCGCGTGCGGAGGTGCGAAATCCGGAACCGCCACGATGTCCGAAGGGACTTTCTTGCTGGCCAGCTTGCGGGGTACACCCGCATCGGCCGTTGCGATCGAGAGAACCAGGATCGCCACAAGCAGACCCAGAAGCTGTTTGGTCATCACAATACTCCTTGTGGTGTGAGGTTTGGAGTGTATGGGTTGTTTGGTGGAATTATTAAAAGCAAAACGGCGCCTGCTTCTCGCCAATGGCAACGTAGCATGCGATGCTGCCGCTCAAGTGGAAAGCCCGCGGGCGCTTTCGGACGACAGGGTTTGCTGGTGATGGTGTGTGATGAAACGAAAGGAGTAGCAAGGGTTTGCGCCGAGACCTCCTTGAGTGGGTGAGTGCGGGTTTAAACTACCGCGAAATATACATAGTCGGGTTGCTTTTGTCAAGTCACAACCCGAAAAAGCAGGGGCTATTCGATAATCGCAACCCGGACCCGGCTCACCCCGTCCAGGACCTCGATGCGCCTCAGCAGGTCGCCTGGAACCGGGCTGTCGACGTTCATGATGGTCAGGGCCTCCCCCCCCACGGCAAGCCTGCCCAGAGAGACCCCGGCGATGTTGATGCCCCGCTCGGCAAGGATCGCCCCCGTCGACGCCAGCATCCCTGGTCGGTCCACATTACTATAGATAAGGAGGTGACCCTGAGGATCCAGGTCGAACCGGAAGCCGTCGAGAGACAGGAGCCGCGGCGGCAAGCCCTCGAACACCGTCCCCGAGACTTCGTGGTTCTCCTGGTCGGATTCGAGGCGCGCCCGGAGGACGTTGGGCCCTCCTCCGCCGACTGCCTGCTCGTCCACCACCAGCCCGAGCTCCTGCGCGAGGAACGGGGCGTTCACAATGTTGACCGGCTCCGGCTGGGTGTGTGTCAGGATCCCCCTGAGCAGGCCGGCCGTGAGAAGCTCGAGCGAGCCGCCCAGCACATTCCCCGAAGCGCTCACCGCAACGCGCCGGACCTTCCCCTTGCTCACCTGATACAGCAGGCTGCCCAGACGCTCCGCCAGCAGGACGTACGGCCGGACCTCCTCGTTCAGCATCTGATTCATGACCGACGCATTCACCACTCCGAAGTACCCCCGCCCCTTGAGCGCATCCGCAACCTGGTGCGCGATCTGGACCGCGACTTTCTCCTGCGCTTCTTCCGTGGAGGCCCCCAGGTGGGGTGTGGCGACGACCCGAGCGTGCGTCAGCAGCGGATTCCCCTTCGGGGGTTCGACCTCGAAGACATCGAGCGCGGCGCCGGCGACATGTCCCGACTCCAGCGCCCGAAGAAGCGCGGCCTCGTCCACGATTCCACCCCGGGCACAGTTGATGACCCGGACCCCTTTCTTGCACTTCGCCAGCGTCGCGTCGCTCAGCAACCCCTTCGTCTCCGGCGTCAACGGCGTGTGAACGCTGATGATGTCCGACCGGCGGTACAGCTCATCCAGCGAGACGGCCTCGATGTCGAGCTTCGCTGTCGCGTCCGGCGAAAGAACAGGGTCATAGCCGATCACGTTCATCGCCAGCCCTTTGCAGCGCGCCGCAACTTCCCTGCCGATCTTCCCGAGGCCGATGACGCCGACGGTCTTCCCCGTGACCTCGGTCCCCGTGAACCGCTTCCTATCCCACTCCCCGGCGTGCAGGCTCATGTGCGCCTGCGGGATGTTGCGGGCCAGCGAAAGCATCATGGAAACCGTGTGCTCCGCGGCCGACACCGTGTTCCCGCCGGGCGTGTTCATGACGATGATCCCGCGTCTGGTCGCCGCCCGGGCATCGATATTGTCGACGCCGGTGCCGGCACGCCCGATCACCCTCAGGTTCTTCCCGGCGGCGATTACCTCCGCGGTGACTTTCGTGGCGCTCCGCACCAGCAGTGCATCGTACGCCTCGATCGTCTTCAGCAGATCGCCGGCGGACAGCCCGGGCCGGTTGTCGACCGTGAACCCCTCGCTCGTGAGTATGTCGATGCAGGACTGCTCGAGCTGGTCGCTGATCAGGATCTTCATGTGTCAGGTCCTCCGGTATGAATGGACGGGCTGCCCGGCGCCCCATCGAACGCGGCGAGAGCTGCCCCGGGCTGGACGGGCTCGCCGCAGGCCATCAACGCCCTCTCGAGCGAAACGAGCGCGGCCCGTACATCGTCTGGTGAAACGTAGCCAAGGTTGGAAATCCGGATGAGCTTTCCGGCATACGCACCCTGCCCCCCCGCGACCACAATGCCGTCGGCCTGCAGCAACCGGTTCAATTCCTGCCACGAGACTCCGGCGGGCAACAGTGCCGCGGTGACGGTATCCGACGGGTACGAGGAGAGCAGCGGCAAGCCAAGCGCGCGCACGCCTGCCCGCATAGCTGCCGCGAGCCTCCTGTGCCGGGCCCAGACCGCCTCCATCCCCTCGGCGCGCAGAAGCGCGAGCGACTCTTCGAGGGCGGCGATCAGCGTTGATGCAGGGGTCCACGGAGTGTCGCCGGACTCAAGCGCGCGCAGGGCCCGGCCGAGGTCAAGATAGAATCGCGGCGTGCGTGCGCGTGAGATGGCATCCTGCGCCCGTGGGCCGAGTGCCACGAAGCCCAGTCCGGGCGGAACCATGAACCCCTTTTGCGACGCGCTGACGGCCGTGTCCACACCCCACTCGTCCATCCGGAATTCCAGGCCGCCGATCGCCGAGACCCCGTCAACGCAGACGAGCGCGCCGGACCGTTCCCGGATCGCGCGTGTCAGGGCGGGCAGGTCAAGCATCGTTCCGGTGGACGTTTCGCAGTAGGTAAGCACGACGGCACGCGCACCCGGAGTCGTGTCGAGGGCGGCGCCGAGCGCCTCTGGATCGGGGGCGTCACCCCAGGGGATCGAAAGTTCGACGACCTCGAGGCCGAGCGCACGGGGCATCGTCACCCATCGTTCGCCAAACTTCCCCGCGTTGACCGTCACGATCGTCTCTCCGGGGGAGAACAGGCTGACGAACACCGACTCCATCGCGCCCGTGCCGGAGCACGTCAGGACGCAGACGGGGTGGGCGGTACGGAAGACGTCCCGGAGACCGACGCCGGTCCGCTGAAGCATGGAGCGGAATTCGGCGCTTCGGTGGTAGAGGGGTTGTTCCGACGCGCGCCGGAGCGCCGTCGGAGGGACGGGAGTCGGACCTGGTGTGAGAAGTCGAGAATGGAACATGCCGGCGGAGGCCCCGGCGATGCGACCGGAGCGCTACTCCGTGGAATCGACGTGCTGGGCGATGCAGCGGACGACGTCGGTCTTTCCGAGGCCGCTCACCGCGGAGAACGGGATCACGCCGCCGCACCGCGTGTAGCGCTGGAACACCCGCTCGGCGTCGGCGACGAAGCGCGGCATCTTGCTCACGGGGAGTTTGTCGGCCTTCGTCAACGCGACCAGGAACGGGATTTCGTAGTAGTCGAGCCAGCCGACCATCATCATATCCAGCTCGGTCGGCTCGTGTCTCGCGTCCACCAGCTGGACGACGAGGCTGAGCTGCTCGCGGCTTTTCAGGTACTGCTCGATCAGCTTTCCCCAGCTGGAGCGGACCTGCTCCGGGACTTTCGCGTAGCCGTATCCCGGGAGGTCGACGAAGAAGAACGCCTTGTTGATGAGGTAGTAATTGAGCTCGCGCGTCTTGCCCGGATCGGAGCTGGGGCGGGCGAGCGATTTCCGCCCGCAGAGCTTGTTGATGAGGGAAGACTTGCCGACGTTCGATCGGCCGAGGAAGGCGATCTCACGCATGCCATTCTTCGGGAGCTGGCGGAGTGAAGCGACACCCAGGACGAATTCAGCGCTCGTAATCTTCATGCAACAGGGACCCGTCACTCTGCTGGGACTGCGGGAGTCTCTTTGGCGCCCTTTTTCCCCCTGGCGCCACTCGCCTTCTCTTTCTTGGGCTTGGCCTTGCCCGATGCAGCGGGCTTCGGGCTCTTCGCCTTCTTCTCGGCGGCGGGCTTTTCCTTTGTCTCCTGGCCCGTGTTGAAGTCGACGAGCTCGATGACGGCGAGTTCCGCGCCGTCGCCGGGCCGCTGGCCGAGCTTCACGATCCGCGTGTAGCCGCCGTTCCGCGTCGCGGCGCGCTCGGCGACGGCCGAGAAGAGCTCTCCGATCACCTCGCGGTCCTTGATGTAGCGGTAGACCATGCGGCGCTCGTGCACGCCGACGGCCGGGGCGTCCTTCTGCTGGAACGCGTGCCGGGCGCGAGTGATGAGCTTCTCCACGACCATGCGGGTTTCCTTCGCCTTCGCGAGCGTGGTCGTGATCCGCTTGTGGCGGATGAGGGCGGTGGACAGCGACGCAAGGAGGGCCCTGCGGTGGGACGCGGTCCGCTTCAGTTTTCGTCCAGATTTACGGTGTCGCATAGCGCATGCTCCGGTGCATCATCCCTTATTCGCCATCCTTGACATACTTGTCCACGTCCATACCGAAGTGAAGCTTTTCCGCCTCGATGATCTCCGAGAGCTCCGCGAGCGACTTGCGCCCGAAGTTGCGGAACTTCAGCAGCTCGGACTCCTCGCGGCGCACCAGGTCGGCGATGGTCTTGATGTTCGCGGCGCGGAGGCAGTTGTGCGACCGCACGGAGAGCTCGAGCTCGTCGACCGGCGTGAGCAGCACCTTCCGGACGCGCTCGAACTCGGCGTCCATCGGCGTTTCGTCTTTCTTGTCCCCTTCCGGCTCCGAGCTGAAACTGATGAAGAGCTGGATATGGTCCCGGAGCACGCGGCCGGCGAAGCCGAGCGCCTCTTCGGGGAGGATCGACCCGTCGGTCTCCACCTCGAGGGTCAGCTTTTCGTAGTCCGTCTGCTGGCCGACGCGGGTCGTCTCCACCATGTAGCGGACGTTCCGGATCGGCGTGAACACGGAGTCAATCGCGATCAGGCCCAGGGGCATGTCGGCGGTCTTGTTGTCGTCGGAGACGACATACCCGATCCCGCGTCCGATCCGGAGCTCTATCTCGAGCTCGGCGTCGGAGTTGAGGGTCGCAATGTGCAGATCCGGGTTGAGGATCTCGAGCTCGGGCGACGCCTTCTGGATGTCGGCGGCGGTGAATGCCGCGGGCCCCTTCAGGGTGACGACGACGCGGCCCAGTTTCTTGTTGATCAGCCGCATCCGGACCTGCTTGAGGTTCAGGACGACGTCCGGGACGTCTTCCACGACGCCGGGGATCGTCGTGAACTCATGCTGGACGCCGTCCACCTTGAAGGCGGTGATGGCATATCCGGGGAGCGAGGACAGGAGAACGCGTCGCATCGCGTTGCCGATGGTGACGCCGAATCCCTTCTCCAGCGGCTGGACGATGAAGCGGCCGAACGATGCGGACCGGGTCGACTCGTCGACCTGGATCCGCTCCGGCATTTGAATGGTTCCGGTAGTCATGATCATCCTTACTTGGAATACAATTCCACAATGAGCTGCTCATCGGCGTTGAGCGGGATATCCGCCCGCTCGGGCACATGCAGGAACGTGCCGGTCAGCGAGGCCTTGTCCAGCGTCAGCCACGGGAGCATCGCCGTATCTTTCACGCGCTTCACGGACGCGTGGAGGACCTCCATCTTCTTACTCTTCTCGCGGACCTGGATCGTGTCTCCCGGGCGCACGAGGTAGGACGGGATGTCCACCGGCTTATTGTTCACCAAGAAGTGACCGTGCGTGACGAGCTGGCGGGCCGCCTTGCGCGACGGCGCGAACCCGAGCCGGTACACGACGTTGTCCAGCCGGCGCTCGAGCAGCTTCACGAGCGTCTCGCCCGTGCGGCCGGTCGTCTTGAGCGCCCGCGCGAACGTGTTCCGGAACTGGGTCTCGAGGAGGCCGTACGTGCGGCGCACCTTCTGCTTCTCCCGGAGCTGCACGCCGTACTCGGAGATCTTCTGCCGGCGTGACTGGCCGTGCTGTCCCGGAGGGAACCCGCGGCGCTCCACGGGGCATTTCTCCGTGAAGCACTTCGTGCCCTTCAGGAAGAGTTTCTGCCGCTCGCGGCGGCACAGACGACAGCTGGGACTTGTATATCGAGCCATGAGAATGCTTTCGCTGAACGTACCTGATCGAACCTGTTAGACGCGGCGCCGCTTCGGAGGCCGGCAGCCGTTGTGCGGAATCGGCGTGACGTCACGGATGCTCGAGATCTCGAGCCCGGCGGTCTGCAGGGAGCGGATGGCCGCTTCCCGGCCGGAGCCCGGACCCTTCACGAACACCTCGACCTTCCGCAGGCCGAGATCGTGCGCGGTGCGCGCCGCCGCTTCCGCCGATACCTGTGCGGCAAACGGCGTGTTCTTGCGCGACCCCTTGAACCCGTTCTTCCCGGCGGACGACCAGCTGATGGTGTTGCCGTAGACGTCGGTAATGGTCACGATGACGTTGTTGAACGTCGCCTTGACGAACACCTTTCCGGTGACGTCGACCTGCATCCGTTTCCGTTTCTTGACGGCTTCGGACTGCCCTCCCTGTTGCGAACCTGCTTTTGCCACGATCTCCTCCTGTACCTTGCGTGCGTGCTCTTAAGTCTTTGCGGCAGTCTTCTTCTTGCCCGCAACCGTCTTCCTCCGTCCCTTGCGGGTGCGCGAGTTCGTGCGTGTCCTCTGTCCGCGCACCGGCAGCCCCTTGCGGTGCCGCAGGCCGCGATAGCAGCCGATATCCATGAGACGCTTCAGATTCATCTGCACTTCGCTGCGCAGGGAGCCTTCGACCTTATAGTCCGACGTGATGATGCCGCGGATCTTCGACACCTCGTCGTCCGTCAGGTCCTGGACCTTCTTGTTGAAGTCGATGCCCGCCTTCCCGAGGATGGCCCGCGCCGTCGTACGTCCGATACCAAAGATGTACGTCAGCCCCACTTCGGCCCGCTTCTTCTTCGGGAGGTCAATGCCTGCGATACGTGCCACGCGACGTTCTCCTTACTGTTAACCCTGGCGCTGCTTGTGCTTGGGGTTCGTGCAAATGACGCGCACCACCCCCCGCCGCCGGATGATCTTACACTTGTTGCAGATTTTCTTGACTGACGACCGTACTTTCATGGTCGCTGACTCCTTTATTTGTACCGGTACGTGATCCGGCCCTTCGAAAGATCGTACGGGGAGAGCTCCACGGTCACCTTGTCCCCGACCAGAATCTTGATGAAGTTCATCCTCATCTTCCCGGAGATGTGCGCCAGGATTTCGTGCCCGTTTTCCAGGCTCACCTTGAACATTGCGTTCGGCAGCGTGTCGATAATGACGCCGTCGACCTTAATCGGTCCCTGCTTCGCCATGCCTGGTGAGGATTTCCACTCCCTGTTGTGTGACCGCTACCGTGTGCTCAAAGTGCGCCGAGGGGCGCCGGTCCGCCGTGCGTACCGTCCATCCGTCATCGTCCACCTGGACTCTCGCCGTTCCCGCGTTCACCATCGGCTCGATGGCCAGCGTCATGCCCGCGGCGAGCACCGGCCCCGTTCCCGGGACGCCGAAGTTCGGAACCGACGGCTCTTCATGCAGCGCCTTGCCGATTCCGTGGCCGACCAGGTCCCGCACGACCGAGAATCCCGCCGCTTCGACGTGCCGCTGAACCGCGGCCGACACATCGTGGAGGCGAACCCCCGGTTTCACGTGCTCGACGGCCTTCGCGAGCGACTCTTCGGTGACCGCCAGCAGCCGGCGCTTCTCGTCCGAGATCCGTCCCACGGCGAACGTCCGCGCCCCGTCCCCGAACCACCCGGCCTTCTTCACGCCCACGTCCACCGAGACGACCTGCCCCTCTTCCAACCGCCTCCCGTCCGGTATCCCGTGCACCACCTCGTCGTCGACCGAGATGCAGAGCGTCCCCGGGAAGAGGTTCGCCGGATCGTGTCCGTACCCCTTGAAGGCGGGGATCCCGCCCTGCGCCCTGATGTACTCTTCCGCCATCGCATCCAGGTCGCGCAACACCGCGCCCGGGCGGACGGCCGATTGAATCACCGACAGGACCTCCGCCACGATCCGGGACGATTCGCGCATCAGCGCGATGTCGGCCGGCGTTTTGAGCGGAATACGGCCCATGGATCCTAGCGCAGCCGCCCTTTCAGCTTCCCCGACTTCATGAAGCCGTCATAGTGGCGCATGAGCAGGTGCGACTCGATCTGCTGAAGCGTGTCGAGCGCGACGCCCACCATGATCAGGAGGCTGGTGCCGCCGAAGAACTGCGCGAACCCGGGCGTGACCCCGAACCGGGACACGAACGCCGGGAGGATCGCGATGATCGCCAGGAACATCGATCCGGGCAGCGTGATCCGCGTCAGGATGTTGTCGATGAAATCCGCGGTGTGCTTCCCCGGGCGGATGCCCGGGACGAACCCGCCCTGCTTCTGCATGTTCTCGGCCACGTCCTTCGGATTGAAGGCGATCGCCGTGTAGAAGTAGGTGAAGAACACGATCAGCAGGCCGTAGAAGAGCGAGTACGTCAGCGAGGTGTAGGAGAAGTACCCTGACAGCTGCTGTATGAATTCGCTCTCCGGGAAGAACGTCAGGATCGTGCTCGGAATGAACATGATCGACTGCGCGAAGATGATCGGCATGACGCCCGCGGTGTTCACGCGCAGCGGGATGTACTGCGTGACGCCCGCCGTATACTTTCCGCCCTACGACGCGCTTCGCGTACTGCACCGGAATGCGACGCGTGCCCTGGGTCACCAGGACCACGCCCGCGACGATCGCGACCATGAACGCGATGATGAGCAGATCCAGATGATCAGGTTCTGCGTGGTCGTGATCTGGTCGATGATCGACTGCGGGAACCGCGCCACGATGCCGATGAAGATGATGAGCGAGATGCCGTTCCCGATGCCCCGCTCCGTGATCTGTTCGCCGAGCCACATCATGAGCATCGTACCCGCGGTGAGCACGATGATCGTGCTGATGATGAACCCGTACCCCTGCACGTCGGGCGGAACGATCGGCGTGCCTTCGACGGTCAGCGACTGCAGGCGGACGGTGACGCCCCAGGCCTGCAGGGCCGCGACGGCCACGGTTCCGTAGCGCGTCAGCTGCGTCAGCTTCTTCCGCCCTTCTTCCCCTTCCTTCGACAGCTTCTGGAAGTACGGCACCACCGCGCCCAGGAGCTGCAGGATGATGGAGGAGCTGATATAGGGCATGATGCCCAGGGCGAAAACGGCGGCGTTCTTGAACGCGCCACCCACGAAGAGGTCGTACAGACCGAAAAGCGTGTTGGCTGCCTGGCTCGCTTCCGCGCGCGCCAGGAGCGACGCATCGACGCCCGGGATCGTGACGTGCGCCCCGATCCGGACGATGATGAGCAGCCCGGCCGTGAACAGGATGCGGGTCCGCAGCTCGTCGATCTTGAAAATGTTGCGTACAGTTTCGCTGATCTTGGCCATTAGTCGCGTGCCCGCCCGCTGATCGTTTGAGTCTTCCCGCCCGCGGCGCGGATCTTCTCCGCGGCAGAACTGCTGAACGCGTGCGCGGCGACGTCGAGCCCGGTTTTCAGCTCACCGTTGCCGAGGACCTTCACGGGCGCGGCCGCCTTCCCGATCACGCCCAGCCGGGCGAGCACTTCGGGGGTGACGACGCCGTTCTGAAGCTTCCCGTCCGCTGCGAGCTTCCCGAGGGTCTCGATGTTGACGATCTGGTACTCGACCTTGAACGGGCTGTGGAAGCCGCGCTTCGGGAGCCGCCGCACGAGCGGCATCTGGCCGCCCTCGAACCATGCGCGGTGCTTGGAGCCCGCGCGGGAGAGCGACCCTTTGTGCCCGCGCGTCGCCGTGCCGCCCTTGCCCGATCCCTGACCGCGGCCGATGCGCTTCTTCCTGGTGCGCGACCCCGGAGCCGGGGCGAGTGAACTGAGAATGTCGCGTGCCATTACTGAACGTCCTCCACGCTGACCAGATGCGCGACCTTGCGAATCATGCCGCGGATCTGGGGCGTATCATTCTTCACCACCGATCGGTTCGGACGGCCGAGACCGAGGGCCTTGATCGTCCTCTTCTGCGGCTCGATTCGGTCGATGATGCTCCGTATTTGCGTAATCTTGATCTGCTTCGCCATGGTCTGTCTCGCTATCTCAGTTCGCCGCCGGGGCGTTCGGCACACCGAACAGCTCCGTGAGCGACACGCCGCGCCGTCCGGCCATCATCCTCGGCGTCCACCAGCTGCTTGCAGCGCGTCCATGGTGGCCTTGACGACATTGTGAGGGTTTGAAGAGCCGAGGGATTTCGTGAGCACGTCGCGCACGCCGGCCGATTCCAGCACCGCGCGCACGCCGCCTCCCGCGATCAGCCCGGTACCGGGAGAGGCGGGCTTCAGCATCACCTTGCCTGCCCCGAACTTCCCGATCACGGGGTGCGGGATCGTTCCCTTGACGATCGGAATGACCACGACGTTCTTCTTCGCGTCGTCGACGCCCTTGGAGATCGCGTCGGCAACCTCATTGGCCTTGCCGAGGCCGATGCCGACGTGCCCCTTGCCGTCGCCCACGACCACGATCGCGTTGAAGCTGAACCGACGGCCGCCCTTCACCACCTTGGCAACGCGGTTGATGTGGACGAGCTTGTCCTTCAGCTCGAGTTCACTTGCCTTGATACGTGCCAACGCACACCTCGAATGACTGTTTCCTGTTGATGCTGCTCGGCTCACACTCGCTGTCGGGAGAGGACTCGAACCTCTACTCACGGCTCCAAAGGCCGCTGTCCTGCCATTAGACGACCCGACAAGTGCAGTTCGGGTAGCCCGCTCCCGGCGGTACGGTCAGAACTTCAGTCCGCCCTCGCGCGCCCCGTCCGCCATCGCCTTCACGACACCGTGGTAGAGGTATCCATTCCGGTCGAAGACGACCTTGGAGATGTTCCTGGCCAGGGCCTCGCGGGCCGCTGCCTTCCCGACCGGCTTCGCCAACGCGACCTGGCCCTTCGCGTTCTCCAGCCCCTCCTTCACGCCCTTTGACAGGTCGGAGACCGACACGAGCGTCTTGCCCGCCTGGTCGTCGACGATCTGGATGTACACGTGCTTGAGGCTCCGGAAGACCGTCAGGCGGGGGCAATCGGGCGTCCCGGTAGATCCTGAGCCGGATATGGCGCTTCAGCCGCGCGCGGTTTTCAATTTTGCGTTTGGTGATCATGCCTGGACCTCGTTACGATCTTCGCGCCGCCTGCCGCAGCCGCCTTGCCGGCCTTCCGCCGGATGTGCTCACCCTCGTACTTCACGCCCTTCCCCTTGTACGGCTCGGGCGGACGGAACGAGCGGATCTTTGCGGCCACCTGCCGACGATCTGCTTTGTCGATGCCGCTGATGGTGATGCTTGTCTGGGTCGGCGTCTCGATCTTCACCCCTTCCGGAGGCTGGAACAGGATCGGGTGCGAGTAGCCGAGCAGGAGCTGGAGGCTCTTCCCCTTCATCTCCGCGCGGTACCCGACGCCGACCAGCTCGAGCTTGCGGGTGAATCCCTGGCGGTGACGCCGACCACCATGTTCTGGATGAGCGCGCGCCAGAGCCCGTGCAGCGCCTTGTCTTCCTTCCGGTCGCTCGAGCGCTTGAGCTCCACGATGGCGCCCTTGATGTCGACGGCGATGTTCGGATGAACCGTCGCCGCGAGCTCGCCCCTGGGGCCCTTGACCTTTACGCTGCGGTCGTCCAGCCGCACGGTGACACCGCTTGCGACTGTGATCGGTTTCCTGCCGATGCGTGACACGAACGTTTCTCCTTCGCTACCAGATTTCGCAGAGGACTTCGCCGCCCATCTTGGACACGCGCGCCTGGCGGTCCGTCATCAGCCCCTTCGGGGTGGACAGGACGGCGATGCCGAGGCCACCCAGCACGCGCGGCAGCTGTTCCGCCGACGCGTACACGCGCAGACCCGGCGTGCTGATGCGCTTGAGACCCGTGATGACGGGTTGGGCTGTCCCGGTATTTCAGCTGAATCCTGATCACGCCCTGGGCCGCCGACTTCGTCTCGGTGTAGCCGGCGATATACTTGTTGTCGAGCAGCAGCCTGGTCAGCTCGCGCTTCAGGTTCGATGCCGGGAATGTCCACCCGCTTGTGCTTCGCCTGGATGGCGTTGCGCAGCCGGGTCAGATAGTCGGCGATAGGATCGGTCATGGTCATGTGTCTGAGACTCCTGCGTTCCTCACACTCGATGCGGCCTTACCAGCTGGCCTTGATAACACCCGGGATCTTCCCGTCGAGCGCGAGCTCGCGGAAAGCGATGCGGGAAATGCCGAACTTGCGCATGTAGCCGCGCGGCCGACCGCTCACCTTGCAGCGGCTGTGCAGCCGGGTCGGGCTGCTGTTCCGGGGAAGTTTCTGCAGCCCGGCGTAGTCGCCCTTCTCGCGCAGCTCCTTCCGGATCGCGGCGTACTTATTCGCCAACCGTTGCCGTTTCGCCTCGCGGGCGATTGTGCTCTGTCTTTGCCATGCTCCGGGTTCCTTACCGTTGTGCCGCCGGGCGTTCCAGGACTTCCTGCCGCTTCACGAACGGCATGCCCAGCGCCTTCAGCAGTTCGTACGCTTCCTGATCGGTCTTCGCGGTCGTCACGAACGTGATGTCCATGCCGAAGACCTTTGCCACCTTGTCCACGTCGATCTCGGGGAACACCGTGTGTTCCTTCAGCCCGATCGTGTAGTTGCCGCGCCCGTCGAACGACTTGTCTGACAGGCCGCGGAAGTCGCGGATGCGGGGGACCGAGATGCTGATGAAGCGGTCGAGAAACTCGTACATCCGGGCGCGCCGCAGCGTGACGCGGCAGCCGATCGGCATCTTCTCGCGCAGCTTGAAATTCGAGATCGACTTCTTGGCCTTCGTGACCACCACCTTCTGGCCCACGATGGCCTCCAGGTCGCGCGCGACCACCTCGACCAGCTTCGCGTCCTGCGTGGCCAGGCCGACGCCGACGTTGATGGCGATCTTCTCGAGGCGCGGCACCTGCATCGCGCTCCTGTAACTGAAGCGCTTCATCAGGGAGGGCACGACATCTTTCGTGTACGCGGTGGCCATCCGCGGCACCACGTGCTCTTCCTTCCCCTTGTGGCGCGCAAGCGCCTGGGTCCCGGTCTCTTTCTCCGCCTTCTCGCGCGGAGCCTTCTGCTGCTTTTTTCTGTGGCTTTTCGTCGCTCATATCAGAACGTCTCTCCCGTTGCCTTTGCAACGCGCAACCGGCTCTTCTTGCCCGTCGTGCTGTCCTTGATCACCTTGGTGCCGACACGCGTCACCTGGTTGGTTTTCGGATCGACCAGCATCACGTTGGAGACGTGAATGGGCGCCTCGCGCTGGACGATGCCGCCCTGCGGGTTCTTCTGCCGCGGACGGGTATGGCGTTTGATGATGTTCACGCCCTCGACGATCACGCGTTCGCGGGCGGGGTAGACCTTGAGGACCTTCCCCGACTTGCCGCGCGCGTTGCCGGCGATGACCATGACCATGTCGTTTTTGCGGATCTTCATGCGAGCACCTTCTCAGAGCACTTCCGGGGCCAGGGAAACGATTTTCATGTACTGTTTCTCGCGCAGTTCGCGCGCGACCGGGCCGAAGATGCGGCTTCCGCGCGGCTCGCCGGCTTCGTTGATGAGCACCGCCGCGTTCTCGTCGAACCGGATGAAGGAGCCGTCCTTGCGGCGGGTCTCCTTCCTGGTCCGCACGATGACCGCGCGCGCCACTTCGCCCTTCTTGACGGTCGCGCCCGGGATCGCGGTCTTCACGGCGACGACGACGATGTCCCCGAGCCCCGCATAGCGGCGATCGGAACCGCCGAGGACGCGGATGCAGCGGACCTTCTTGGCCCCTGAATTGTCGGCCACCACGAGATTTGTCTCTTCCTGAATCATGACGCGCTCCGCGTTCGGATGATTACTTCGCTTTCTCGATCACCGCAACCAGCCGCCAGCGCTTCGGTCTTGCTGAGCGGGCGGGTTTCCATGATCTTCACGGTGTCGCCCACGTGCGCTTCTCGGTTCTCATCGTGCGCCTTCAGCCGCGTGGTCCGCCGGAAGTACTTTTTGTAGATCGGGTGCGGCACGCGCCGCTCGATCGAGACGATGATGCTCTTCTGCATCCGGTCGGAGACCACCTTCCCGACCCTGACTTTGCGGCGTGCCGTACGCGCCGGACTCGCCTGCTGTTCCTGCTGGCCGCTCATTGCGCAGCGCTCCGTTCCTTGTGTCGAATCATCGTAAGCAGTCTGGCGATGTCACGCCGGACCGAGCGAACCTTGATGGGGCTCTCCAGCTGGCTGGTCGACAGCTGGAACCGCAAATTCGCGAGGTTCTCCTGCTCGTCCGCGAGCCGCTTCTTCAGCTCGTCCATGGAGAGGTCCCGCAGTTCTGACGCTTTCATTCGTGCTCCGTTCGTCCTCGCGCCCCACGATTCATACCGCAAGGGGCGCAGTGCTCGTTCCGACAACCTTGACTATCATCGCCGCCCCTGACTGCGCGTCGGAACGGCACGTTCCTACGCGCCCTCGAAGTCCGGGCGGACACTGATCTTCGTCTTGATCGGCAGCTTGTGGGAGGCCAGCGTAAGAGCCTCCAGCGCCACCGCCTTCGTCGTTCCGCCGACCTCAAACATGATGCGCCCGGGCTTCACGACCGCCACCCAGTACTCCGGCGCGCCCTTCCCTTTTCCCATGCGGGTTTCGGCGGGCTTCTTCGTGACGGGCTTGTCCGGGAAGATCCGGATCCAGACCTTGCCTTCGCGCTTCATCATGCGCGTCAGCGTCACGCGCGCGGCCTCGATCTGGCGCTGCGTGATCCATCCCGGCGCCAGGGCCTTCAGGCCGAAGTCGCCGAAGGCGACCCGCGCACCCCGGGTTTCCACGCCGCGCATCCGCCCGCGCTGGGCCTTCCTGTACTTGACTCTCTTGGGCATCAACATGTGGGACTCTCCTCTAGCGCTCGCGCTCGCCCGCCATGCTGCGGCGCGGTTTTTCGGCGTGCTGCATCGCGCCCTGCGCGTCCAGCACCTCGCCCTTGCAGATCCAGACCTTGACGCCGATCGTGCCGTACACGGTCCGCGCGGTCGCGGTCGCGTAATCGATGTCCGCGCGCAGCGTGTGCAGCGGGATGCGGCCGTCCTTGTACTGCTCGGTCCGCGCGATCTCCGCTCCGCCCAGACGGCCGGCGGTCATCACGCGCACGCCCTCGGCCCCCATCCGCATCGAGGCGGTGATCGCGTTCTTCATCGCGCGACGGAAGGCGATGCGGCCCTCCAGCTGCTGCGCGATGTTCTCGGCCACCAGGTATGCGTCGAGCTCGGGACGCTTGATTTCATTGATCAGAATCTTCACTTCCTTGTTCGTGATCTTCTTCAGCTCTTCCTCGAGCTGCGAGATCTCCTTGCCGCTCCGACCGATCACGATCCCCGGACGGGACGTCGTGATGGTGATGACAGCCCGCTTCGGGGTCCTGTCGATCAGTATCCGCGAAATCCCCGCCTTCTTCAGGCGGCTGCGGACATAGTTCCTGATCGTGATATCCTCCATCAGCTTCCCGGCAAACGACTTCTCGTCATACCAGTTCGAATCCCAGGACCTGATGATCCCGAGACGCAGCCCGATCGGATTTACCTTCTGTCCCACTGTGCCTCCTTACTTGGATTCCGCGCTGTCGGCCTTCTTTGCCGGCGCCGCTTTCTTTCCCGGGGCGGCCTTGGCCGCGGCCGCGGGCTTCGCCTTCGCCGCGCCGCGCGCGGGTGCCTTCGTCTTTGTCGCCGCCACGACGATCGTCACGTGGTTCGACCGCTTCTTGATCCGGAAGGCGCGTCCCATCGGGGCGGGCAGGATCCGCTTCATCGACATCCCGCCGTCCACGAACACCTCCTTCACCACCATGTCGGCCGGGTCGAGGCGGGCTCCCTCGTCCTTGTTCTGCAGGTTCGCAACGGCGGAGCGCAGAACCTTTTCCGCGACCTTCGACGCGTGCTTCGGCGAAAAATGCAGGATCCGGATGGCCTCGTCAACGGACTTGCCACGGATCAGATCGATCACCAGCCGCATCTTGCGCGGCGACGATCCGATGTAACGGTTGATTGCGCTGGCTTCTACCATCGTCATTTCCTCGTTTGGACGCGACGCCTCAGCGGGCCGCCGTGCTCTCCTCTTTCTTGAGACCGGGATGGCCGCGGAAGAGCCGCGTGGGCGCAAACTCGCCGAGCTTGTGCCCCACCATTCCCTCGTGGATATAGACCGGGATGAACTTGTTGCCGTTGTGCACGGCGAACGTGTGCCCGACGAAATCAGGGGTGACGGTCGTCGACCGGGACCACGTCTTGATGACTTTCTTCTGGTTGGCCTTGTTCAAAGCCTCCACCTTGTCCTGCAGGATGACGTTGACGTACGGCCCCTTTTTCAGAGAGCGGCTCATGGCGGTTATGGCCTCCGCTTGACGATGTACTTGCTTGATGGCTTCTTGCGCGACCGCGTTTTCTTGCCCTTCGTGTGCCAGCCCCAGGGCGACACCGGGTGGGGATTCCCCTGCGGGGATTTTCCCTCGCCGCCGCCGTGCGGATGGTCCACCGGATTCATCACCACGCCGCGCGACTGCGGGCGGATCCCGAGCCAGCGCGACCGTCCGGCCTTCCCGACGCTGAGATTCTCGTGCTCCGCGTTGCCGACAGAGCCGATCGTCGCCCGGCAGACGACCGGGACGTTCCGGACTTCGCCGGAGGGGAGGCGGAGCTGCGCGAACTTCCCTTCTTTCGCCATAAGCTGGACCGAGGTTCCCGCGCTCCGGGCCATCTGCGCGCCCTTGCCGGGGCGGAGCTCGACGGCATGCACGAACGTGCCGGCCGGAATGTTGCCCAGCGGGAGCGTGTTGCCCACGCGGATTTCTGAGTCAGGTCCCGACTGAAGAACGGTCCCCACACCCACCCCGTCGGCCGCGAGGACGTAGCGGCGCTCGCCGTCCTTGTACTGCACGAGGGCGATCCGGGCGGAGCGGTTCGGATCGTATTCGATCGCCACCACCGTCGCGTCCATGCCCACCTTGTCGCGCTTGAAATCGATGATGCGGTAGAACCGCTTGTGACCGCCGCCGCGATGGCGGGACGTGACGCGTCCGGTGTTGTTCCTGCCGCCGGACTTCTTCAGCGGTTCGGTCAGGGACTTCTCCGGCTTCGTCTTCGTGATCTCATCGAACGCGGGGACAGACGCCCAGCGCGTTCCAGGAGTCACCGGTTTGAGCTTTCGGATTGCCATGGTGATGCTCGCTCGCTACACGTTCTGGAAGAACTCGATCTTGTCGCCCGCCTTCAGCGTGACGATGGCCTTTTTCCAGGCCGAGGTGCGCCCGGCGAACCGGCCGCGCCGCGTCATCTGCGACTTGGCCTTTCCCTTCATGGTCACCGTCCGCACGCTCACGACCTTCACGTTGAACTTCTTTTCCACAGCACGCGCGATCGTGATCTTGTTGCTCGTGGTGTCCACTTCGAAGGCGTACTGCCCCTTGTCCTGCAGGGCGGTCATCTTCTCCGTCACCAGGGGCCGTTTCAGGATGGGGATCATACGTCGTTCCGCGCTCTCAGTTCTTGAAGGTGTTCTGCAACACCTCCACGGCGCTCTTCTGAATGAGGAGCACCTGGGTGTTGACCAGGTCGTACGTGGAGGCCTTGTCCGCCTCCTTGATGTTCATCGACGGGATGTTTCGTCCCGACTTCACGACGTTCGGGTCGCTCTTCGGCAACAGCAGGAGCGTCTTCGACTCGTTGAGGCCGAGGCTCTTCAAGACCGTCGCCATCTCACTGGTCTTCGGGGCTTCGAATGAGAAGTCCTCCACGACCTTGATCAGGCCTTCCTTCGCCTTGATCGAGAGGGCCGACTTCCGGGCGAGGCGGCGAACCTTCGCCGGAAGCGTCCGGGAGTAATCGCGCGGCTTGGGTCCGAAAATCGCGCCGCCGCCCGTCATCAGGGGCGAGCGCGAGGTGCCCTGCCGGGCCATCCCGGTGTGCTTCTGCTTGAACGGCTTCTTGCCGCCGCCCGCGACTTCGGAGCGGGTCTTCACCTTGGAAGTCCCCTGGCGCTGGTTGTCCAGATACACGCGCACCGCCTGGTGCAGCGCGTGCTGGTTCGGCTCGATCCCGAAGATCTCTTCGGAGAGCTTCACCTTGTCGCCGGACAGGGTCCCATCTTTCTTATAGACGTCGAGTTCCATCGTTCATCCGTTCCGGTTACTGCGCCTTGCGTTTGTGGATCTCGAGGTAGCCGTTCACCGCACCCGGGACGGACCCCTTCACCAGGAGGATATTGGAGTCGGCTATAACGCCGACGACCCGCAGGTTATGCACGGTGACGCGCCCCCCGCCCATGCGGCCCGCCATGCGCATGCCCTTGAACACGCGCGACGGATAGGAAGACGACCCGATTGAGCCTGGCGCCCGCTCGCGGTCGCTCTGGCCATGGGTGCGGAACCCTCCCCCGAAGTGGTGGCGCTTGACAACGCCCTGGAAGCCCCGCCCTTTGGACGTGCCCACGATGGAGACGATGTCGCCCTTCGCGAACACCGTGTCGACCCGGATTTCCTGGCCCGGCTGGAGCTCTGCTCCTGCCGTGGGGAATTCCCGGAGGATGCGGCTGGGCTTCACCTGCGCGCGGGCGAAATGCCCCCGCTGCGGCTTCGGCACGAGGCGTTCCTTCGCCTCATGGAAGCCGATCTGGACGGCCTCATACCCGTCGCGGTCCACAGTCTTGAGGTGCGTCACGTAGCACGGTCCCGCTTCAATCACCGTGCACGGAATCACCTGCCCAGACTCGTCGAACACGCTGGTCATCCCGATTTTGCGTCCGAGTAGTCCTGTCATACCCTCAGTCCTTGCGTGAATACTCCACACTCCGACGACACACGCGCCGCCGGCAGCACCTTTCCGATGCCGTGCCCGTTCCGGTCCCGTCCCGCGTCATGCGGCACGGACCGAGAACGCCTGCACTCAGTTGTCAGATCGCGGATTAGACTTTGATCTCGACGTCGACTCCCGCGGGCAAATCGAGCTTCATCAGGGAATCGACAGTCCTGTTGGTCGAGTGCAGAATGTCGATCAGGCGCTTGTGAGCGCGCGTCTCGAACTGCTCTCTCGACTTCTTATCAACATGAGGCGAACGAAGCACAGTATACACCGTACGCTTCGTGGGCAACGGAATCGGACCGGAAACCACAGCGCCTGTCGACTTCACAGTCTTGATGATCTTCTCCGCAGACTTGTCGATCAGGTTGTGATCGTACGACTTCAGCTTGATGCGTATCTTTTGTCCGGCCACGAGAGTAGTTAACTCCAGATAAACGACACTATGAACTGCCCTGTCCCGTCCGCGTCCCGCATCAGCGGGACGGGACGGGGCGCGTGGTTATTCCACGATCTTGGTGACGACACCCGCGCCGACGGTGTGACCGCCTTCGCGGATAGCAAACCTCAGCCCTTCCTCCATCGCGATCGTGGTGATGAGCTCGATGACCAGCCCGTCCACGTTGTCGCCGGGCATCACCATTTCGGTGCCCGAGGGGAGCGTCGCGACGCCGGTCACGTCGGTGGTCCGGAAATAGAACTGCGGACGGTAGCCGTTGAAGAACGGCGTGTGGCGCCCGCCCTCTTCCTTCTTCAGCACCAGGACCTGTGCCGTGAACTTCTTGTGCGGCGTGATCGAGCCGGGCTTGGCGATGACCATCCCGCGCTCCAGCTGCGTCTTGTCGACGCCGCGGAGGAGCAGGCCGGCGTTGTCGCCCGCCCGAACCTCCTCCAGCTCCTTGCGGAACATCTCGGCGCCCGTGACGACAGTCTTCATGTGCGCGCCCAGGCCGATGACCTCGACTTCGTCGCCCACCTTCGCCTTGCCGCGCTCGACGCGGCCGGTGCCGACCGTGCCGCGGCCGGTGATCGAGAAGACGTCCTCGACCGGCATCAGGAACGGCTTTTCGACGTCGCGCTGCGGAAGCGGGAAGTACGTGTCCACCGCATCCATCAGTTCGTCGATGCACTTGAACGCAGGATCATCGGGCTTCGAATCGGTCTTCATCGCCGCTTCCATCGCCTTCAGCGCACTGCCCCGGATGATGGGAATCTCGTCGCCGGGGAATTCGTACTTCTTGAGCAGATCGCGCAGCTCGAGCTCCACGAGATCCAGCAGCTCGGGGTCGTCCACCGCGTCCACCTTGTTCATAAACACGACGATCTTCGGCACGCCCACCTGGCGGGCGAGCAGGATGTGCTCGCGCGTCTGGGGCATCGGGCCGTCTGTGGCGGCCACGACGAGAATCGCGCCGTCCATCTGGGCGGCGCCCGTGATCATGTTCTTCACGTAGTCCGCGTGGCCCGGGCAGTCGACGTGCGCGTAGTGGCGCTTGGCGGTCGAGTACTCGATGTGCGCGGTAGCGATGGTGATGCCGCGCTCGCGCTCTTCGGGCGCGTTATCGATGCTGTCGAACGTGCGAACCGTCGACAGGCCCTTCTTCGCCAGCACCATCGTGATTGCGGCGGTCAGCGTCGTCTTGCCGTGATCGACGTGGCCGATGGTCCCGATGTTGATATGCGGCTTGTCACGCAGGAATTTCTCTTTTGCCATTGTCGTCTCCTCTGGTGTAGACAGGGATGGGTGTGCAACGTCTGCGGGTGTTACGCGCTGACCGCTTCCTTCCCCTTGATCTTCTCAATAATCTGGTCAGACACGCTCCGTGGTGTCTCGTCGTAATGCGAAATCTCCATCGAGTAAATCGCGCGCCCCTGGGTCATGGACCGCAGCGTGGTCGAGTACCCGAACATCTCTGACAGCGGGACGTGCGCCTTGATCACCTGGGCGTCCTTGCGCGGGACCATGCCGCTGATGCGGCCCCGGCGCGAGTTCAGATCGCCCATCACGTCGCCCATGTACTCCTCGGGCGTCACGACCTCCACGGTCATGATCGGCTCGAGAATCACGGGATCCGCCTTGCGCGCGGCTTCCTTGAACGCCATCGAACCCGCGATCTTGAAGGCCATTTCCGACGAGTCGACCGCATGGAACGACCCGTCGAACAACCGAACCTTGACGTCCTCGACCGGGTACCCGGCCAGCACGCCGTTACGCATCGCTTCCTTGATCCCCTGCTCCACGGGCCGGATGTACTCTTTCGGGATCACGCCGCCCACGATGTCGTTCTCGAACTCGAACCCCTTCGCCTTCTCGTTGGGCGACAGCTCGATCCAGACGTGCCCGAACTGGCCCCGGCCGCCCGACTGGCGGACGAACTTGCCCTCGGCCTGGACCGACTTCCGGATCGTCTCCTTGTAGGCGACCTGAGGCTTCCCGATGTTCGCCTCGACCTTGAACTCGCGGCGCATCCGGTCGATGATGATCTCCAGGTGCAGCTCGCCCATCCCGCTGATGATCGTCTGCCCGGTCTCCTCGTTCGTGGAGACGCGGAGCGTGGGATCCTCTTCCGACAGCTTCTGCAGCGACTCTCCCAGTTTGTCCAGGTCCGCCTTCGTCTTCGGCTCGATCGCGACGTGGATGACCGGGTCCGGGAACGTCATCTTCTCCAGGATGATCGGATCATCCTCGTCGGAGAGGGTGTCGCCCGTGCGCGTCTCTTTGAGCCCGACGGCCGCCACGATGTCGCCCGAGTATGCCTTGGGGACGTCCTCACGCGTGTTGGCGTGCATCCGGAGGAGCCTGCTCAGGCGCTCGCGCCTGCCAGTCGACGTGTTCAGCACGTACGACCCGGCCTTGAGCGTGCCGGAATACACGCGGAAATAGGTCAGCTTGCCGACGAACGGGTCGGTCATGATCTTGAACGCAAGCGCCGCGAACTTCTCGTCATCCGCAACCCGCCGGTTGACATGGTCGGTCATGTTGACGTGATGGCCCTGGACGACTCCCCCATTCAGATCCTTCGGGCACGGCAGGTAGTTCACCACCGCGTCCATGAGCTGCTGCACGCCCTTGTTCTTGAAGGACGAACCGCAGAGCACCGGCACGATACTGACCTTCAGCGCCGCCCGGCGCAGGACCGCCATGATCTCCTGCGGGGTGATGTCCTGCCCTTCGAGGTACTTTTCGAGCAGGCTGTCGTCCTCGTCGGCGACCGCCTCGAGCATCTTCGTGCGATACTCGCGCGCGACCTTCTCCATGTCGTGCGGGATCGCGATCTCGTCCCACTCGGTCCCGAGGCCCGATTCGCGGTACATGCGCGCCCTCATCGTCACCAGGTCGATGACGCCGGCGAACAGGTCGCCCTCGCCCACGGGGATCTGGATCGGCACGGCGTTCGCGCCAAGCCGCTCCTTCATCATCGCGATGACGTGCAGGAAGTCGGCTCCGACGCGGTCCATCTTGTTGACGAACGCAATGCGCGGGACGCCGTACTTGTCCATCTGCCGCCACACGGTCTCCGACTGGGGCTCCACGCCGCCGACCGCACAGAAGAGCGCGATGGCGCCGTCGAGCACGCGCAGCGACCGCTCCACCTCGGCCGTGAAATCCACGTGGCCGGGCGTGTCGATGATGTTGATCCGGTGGTTGTTCCAGAAGCAGGTCGTCGCGGCGGACGTGATCGTGATGCCGCGCTCCTTCTCCTGTTCCATCCAGTCCATGGTCGCCGCACCGTCGTGGACTTCTCCCATCCGGTGGAGCACACCGGTATAAAAGAGAATGCGCTCCGTCGTCGTCGTCTTGCCGGCGTCGATGTGGGCGCTGATCCCGATGTTGCGCGTGCGGTCGAGTGAATACTGTCGAGGCATACCCTGCGTACAATCCTTCCCTGCTTACCACTTGAAATGGGCGAAGGCCTTGTTGGCTTCGGCCATTTTGTGCGTGTCTTCTTTCTTCTTGATCGCGTTCCCTTCGCCGGTCGACGCGGCCATGAACTCCGCTGCCAGCTTGTGGGCCATCGACCTGTCCTTTCGGTCCATCGCGTAGTTGATGAGCCAGCGCATGGCGAGGGCGGTGCTGCGCTCCCCCCGGACTTCCGTGGGGACCTGATAGGTCGCGCCGCCGACGCGGCGGGCCTTCACCTCGAGCATCGGCCGGGTGTTGTGGACGGCCTTCTTGAAGACGTCCAGCGGGTTGTTCTTCGTGCGCTGTTCGATCAGCTCGAACGACCCGTAAATGATGCGCTGGGCGACGTTCTTCTTGCCGCCCTTCATGATGTTGTTGATGAACTGGGCGACCAGCACATCGTTGTATTTCGGATCCGGCGTCCTCTGCCGGCTTCCGGCGCGCTTTTTTCTCATGGGTTACTTCGGCCTCTTTGCACCGTACTTCGATCGAGCCTGCTTCCGGTCGGCGACACCCGCGGTGTCCAGCGTCCCACGGATGATGTGGTACCGGACGCCCGGCAGGTCTTTCACCCTGCCGCCGCGGATCAGCACGATCGAGTGCTCCTGGAGATTGTGCCCCTCACCCGGGATGTACGCGGTGACCTCGATGCCGCTCACCAGACGAACGCGCGCCACCTTACGGAGCGCCGAGTTTGGCTTCTTGGGGGTGGTCGTGTAAACGCGCGTGCAGACGCCGCGTTTCTGGGGACTTCCCCCCATCGCGGGCGCTTTGGACTTGTATGTCACGGCACGCCGGCTTGACCGGACGAGCTGGTTGATCGTTGGCACGTGTACTCCGGGGACTACCTGCTAGGACTGAATTGAAAAGCTTTTCAAGGTACGAAAAGCCGATGATTTTGTCAAGAACTCGCTACTTTTTCGTGCGCTTTCAGTTCCGCCTCTTCCTCCCCCACACCGGTCTCCCCGAGAAGGCTGCCAACCTTCGGAATCACGAGAATATCGCCGAATCGCTTCAGCCCCGTGCCCGCAGGAATGAGATGGCCCATGATCACGTTCTCCTTCAGGCCCAGAAGCATGTCCACCTTCCCCTCGATCGCCGCGTCGGTGAGCACCTTCGTGGTTTCCTGGAACGACGCCGCCGAGATGAAGCTGTCCGTGGACAGCGCGGCGGTGGTGATGCCAAGCAACACCGGCTCGGACGTGGCCGGCTCGGCGTCACGGTATTCCATGACCTTCTTCGACTTCTTCCGGAGTTCGCCGTTCGCCTCGCGGACCTTCTTCTTGGCGCCCAGCTGGCCGTTCTTGAACTTGGAGTCGCCCTTGTTGATGATCACGACCCGGTCGCGCAACCCTTCGTTCTCCTCCTCGAACCGGAGCTTGTCCACGTAGTCGCCTTCCAGGAACTTCGTGTCGCCCGAGTCCACGACGCGCACCTTCTGCATCATCTGGCGAACGATGATCTCGATGTGCTTGTCGTTGATCTTCACGCCCTGGATCCGGTAGACTTCCTGGATCTCGTTCACGAGGTACTCCTGCACCGCGCCCACGCCCTTGATGCGCAGCACGTCGTGCGGGTCGATCGCGCCGTCCGACAGCCGGTCGCCGGCGCGCATGATGTCGTTGTCCTGCACCAGCACGTGCTTGCCCAGCGGGATCGGGTACTTGCGGATATCCTTCCCGTCGTGGCTCGACACGATCACCTCGCGCGCGCCGCGCTTCTGGGCGCCGAACGTCACCGTCCCGTCGATCTCCGACACGATCGCCGGATCCGCGGGGCTGCGCGCCTCGAAGAGCTCCGTCACGCGCGGCAGACCGCCCGTGATGTCGCGCGTCTTGCCGATGTCGCGCGGAATCCGCACGAGCACCGTGCCCGCCGCGATCTCCTGCCCGTCGTTCACCGCAAGGTGCGCGCGGGTCGGAACGATGTAGGCGCCGAGCTTCTGACCCTTCTTGTCCACCACGACGATGCCGGGCGCCAGCGTCCGGTCGCGCGAATCGATGACGACCTTCTGGATGTGCCCCGTCTGCTCGTCGTCGATCTCGCGGTACGTGACGTTCTCCTTCAGGTCGCTGTACTTCACCGTCCCCTTGTGCTCGGAGATGATGACCGCGTTGTACGGATCCCACTCGTAGATGATCTCGCCCTTGCCGACGGGCGCCTTGTCCTTCACGAGCATCGTCGCGCCGTACGGCACGTCGTACTTCGTGAGCACGCGGTTGTCCTGGTCCAGCACGTTCACGACGCCGCTGCGGCCGGTCACGATGATCCGCTTGTCGCCGTGTCGTCCGTGACCTCGACCATCTTCACGCCGTCGTACACCAGCTTGCCGTCGAACTTCGACTGCACCTGAGACTGCGACGCGATAAGGCTGGCCGTGCCGCCCGTATGGAACGTGCGCAGCGTCAGCTGCGTGCCCGGCTCGCCGATGGACTGCGCAGCGATGATGCCGACCGCCTCGCCCGCCTGGATCAGCTCGCCGGTGGTGAGGTTCCGGCCGTAGCAGAGCGCGCACACGCCGCGCTTCGCCTCGCAGGTCAGCACCGAACGGATTTCGACCGTCTCGATGGAGGTCTCGGCGATCGCGTTCCGAACGTCTCCTCGTCGATCACTTCCCCGGCCGGGACGATCACGTTCCCCGTCATCGGGTCCACCACGTCATGCACCGCCACGCGGCCCATGATGCGCTCCGCCAGCGGCTCCTTGATGTCCTCGCCCTCCTTCAGGGCGCCGGTCACGACGCCGCGGATCGTGCCGCAGTCGCGCATCGAGATGATGGCGTCCTGGGCGACGTCCACGAGACGGCGCGTCAGGTAGCCGGCGTCGGCCGTTTTCAGGGCCGTGTCGGCAAGGCCCTTGCGGGCGCCGTGGGTGGAGATGAAGTACTCGAGGATCGACAGGCCTTCGCGGAAGTTGGCGATGATCGGGTTCTCGATCAGTTCGCCGGTCGCTCCCGAGAGGCTCTTCTGCGGCTTGGCCATCAGGCCGCGCATGCCGGCGAGCTGGCGCACCTGCTCCTTCGAGCCGCGGGCGCCGGAGTCGACCATCATATAGAGCGAATTGAACCCGTCGCGCGAGTGCTGCAGCGAGTCGAACAGCTTCTCCGCAACCTGCGTCGTCGCGCGGGTCCAGATGTCGATGACCTTGTTGTACCGCTCGCCGCTTCGTGATGAAGCCGCGGGAGTACTGCGTTTCCACCTCGTCCACGTTCTTCTGGGCGCGGGCGATGATCTCGTCCTTCTCCTTCGGGATGATCACGTCGTCGATGCTCACCGAGAGGCCGCCCGCGGTGGCGTAGCGGAACCCGATGTCCTTGAGCTGGTCGAGGAATTCCGCCGTGCGCAGGTTGCCGACGCGGCGGAACGCGGTGCCGATGATCTGCACGAGACGCTTCTTGTTCAGGAGCTCGTTGAAGAACCCGATCTCCTTCGGGACGATCTGGTTGAAGATCACGCGGCCGTGGTCGTCTCCACGACTTGCCCGTCGATCCTCACCTTGATGCGGGCATGAAGGCCGATCCTGCCCGTTGTTGTAGGCGATGATCACTTCGGCGGGCGAAGAGAACAGCATCCCCTCGCCCTTGTCGCCCGCACGCGACTTCGTCAGATAGTAGCAGCCGAGCACCTGGTCCTGCGTCGGCGTCACGATCGGCGCGCCGCTCGCCGGGGAGAGGATGTTGTGGCTCGACAGCATCAGGATGCGGGCCTCGAGCTGCGCGTCGATACGAGAGCGGCACGTGCACGGCCATCTGGTCGCCGTCGAAGTCGGCGTTGAACGCCGTGCAGACCATCGGATGGATGCGGATGGCCTTGCCTTCGACCAGCACCGGCTGGAACGCCTGGATGCCGAGGCGGTGCAGCGTCGGCGCACGGTTCAGCAGCACCGGGATGCCCGTCGATGATGTGCTCGAGAATCTCCCACACCTCCGGGCCCTTCTTGTCCACCATCTTCTTCGCGCTCTTGACGGTCTTGACGATCCCGCGCTCGATCAGCTTCCGGATGATGAACGGCTTGAAGAGCTCGACGGCCATGTCCTTCGGGAGGCCGCACTCGTGCAGGCTGCAGCTCCGGACCGACCACGATCACCGAGCGGCCGGAGTAGTCGACGCGCTTGCCGAGCAGGTTCTGACGGAACCGGCCCTGCTTCCCCTTCAGCATGTCGGAGAGCGACTTCAGCGCGCGGTTGTTGTCGCTGCGCACGGCGTTCGATCCGGCGCGAGTTGTCGAACAGGGAGTCGACCGCCTCCTGCAGCATCCGCTTCTCGTTCCGGAGGATGACGTCCGGCGCCTTGATGTCGATGAGGCGCTTCAGGCGGTTGTTCCGGATGATGACGCGGCGGTACAGGTCGTTCAGGTCGGACGTCGCGAACCGGCCGCCTTCGAGCGGCACCAGCGGCCGGAGTTCCGGCGGAATCACCGGGATGATGTCGAGCACCATCCACTCGGGCCGGTTCAGCGGACCCTCCTCGCGCTCGCGGAACGCCTCGACGACGCGGAGACGCTTCAGCGCCTCCTGCTTCTTCTGCACCGAGGTCTCTTCCAGGATCTGGGCGCGGAGCTCGGCCGCCAGCGTGCTCACGTCGACCTGCCGGAGCAGGCTCTTGATGGCGTCGCCGCCGATCTGCGCGACGAAGCGGCGCTTGTCGGTCGTCTCGAGGTCGTCGTTGTTGTCCGGCAGCGAGGCCAGGATCTCGAAGAACTGCTCCTCCGAGAGCAGGTCCTTCCGCTGCAGGCCGGTCGTGCCCGGGTTGACGACCACGTACGATTCGTAGTAGATGATCTTCTCGAGGTCCTTGGTCGTCATCCCCAGGATGTAGCCGATCTTGGACGGCAGCGACCGGAAGTACCAGATGTGGACCACCGGAACGGCCAGGGCGATGTGCCCCATGCGCTCGCGGCGGACGCTCTTCTGCGTGACTTCCACGCCGCACCGGTCGCAGATGATGCCGCGGTAGCGGATGCGCTTGTACTTCCCGCAGTGGCATTCCCAGTCGCGCACCGGACCGAAGATCTTCTCGCAGAACAGACCGTCCTTTTCGGGACGGAACGACCGGTAGTTGATCGTCTCGGGCTTCGTCACCTCGCCGTGCGATCGCGCGAGGATCATGTCGGACGAAGCAAGACTGATCGTGATCTTGCTGAACGACTTCTTCGTGTCTCTTTCGTGATGGTGCAACGCCATAGTCACTCCTCCAACCCATGTTCAGTGTCGCCGGCGTCTCCGCCGGCGCTCCCGCTGATGCGGCGCCGAGCCGCCGCAGTCACTCCAGCTTCACGTCGAGTCCGAGGCCCATGAGCTCCCGGATCAGGACGTTGAACGATTCCGGCACGTTCGCCTCGGGCAGGTTATCGCCCTTGACGATCGCCTCGTACACCTTTGCGCGGCCGGAGACGTCGTCGCTCTTGACGGTGAGGATTTCCTGCAGCACGTGCGCCGCGCCGTAGGCCTTCGAGCGCCCACACTTCCATCTCCCCGAAGCGCTGGCCGCCGAACTGCGCCTTGCCGCCGAGCGGCTGCTGCGTGATGAGCGAGTACGGCCCGATCGACCGCGCATGGATCTTGTCGTCCACCAGGTGCGACAGCTTCAGCATGTAGATGATGCCGACCGTGACTTCCTGGTCGAACCGCTCGCCGGTGCGTCCGTCGAACAGGACGGTCCGTGAGCGTTTCCGGTCAGCGCCGGCCTTGCGTGAGCTCCTTCTTCACGTCTTCCCACGTCGCGCCGTCGAAGATCGGCGATGCGTACTTCACGCCGAGCTCGTGCGCGGCCCACCCGAGCGCGGTCTCGTACAGCTGCCCCAGGTTCATACGGGACGGCACGCCGAGCGGGTTGAGCACGATGTCGACCGGGCGTCCCGTCCGGCAGGAACGGCATGTCCGCCGACGGCACGACGCGCGACACGACGCCCTTGTTGCCGTGGCGTCCGGCCATCTTGTCGCCGACCGAGAGCTTCCGCTTCTTCGCCACGTACACCTTGGCCAGCTGCACGACGCCGGGCGGCAGTTCGTCGCCGAGCTGGATCTTGTTCTTCTCGTGCTTGAACTCTTCCTCGATCCCCGTCGATCTTGTCGATGTAGTTCGTGTAGATCTTCTGGATGAGCGCGTTCTTCTTCTTGTCTTCGACCCAGTCGGCTTGCCGGATCGAGCTTCTCGAGCGCCTCGCAGGTCGGCGAAGATCTCGCTCGCGGAACTGCGTGCCCGCCCGGAAGACCATCGATGCCCGTCGACGTCGCGGACGCCGAGCGATTTCTCGCCGTCCAGCAGCATGCCCAGCTTCCGCGCGAGCTTCTCGCGCAGGTCGGCCAGGATCTTCCTCCGCTGGCGGTCCAGCGCGTCGCTGCGGCGCTTGTCTTCCTTCTTGGACTCCGCGTCCTTCTTCTTCCGGCTGAACAGCTTCGTCGAGATGACGACGCCCTTCATGCCCGGCGGCGCCTTCAGGGATGCGTCCTTCACGTCGCCCGCCTTCTCGCCGAAGATGGCCTTCAGCAGCTTCTCTTCCGGCGTCGGATCCGATTCGCCCTTCGGCGTGATCTTGCCGATGAGGATGTCGCCCTCGACCACCTCGGCGCCGATGCGGACGATGCCGTTCTCGTCGAGGTCCTTCGTCGCTTCCTCGCTGACGTTCGGGATTTCCCGCGTCAGCTCTTCCTCGCCGCGCTTGGTGTCGCGCACCTGCAGCTCGAATTCCTCGATGTGGATCGACGTGAAGACGTCGTCCGACACGAGCCGCTCGCTGACGATGATCGCGTCTTCGAAGTTGTAGCCGTTCCACGGCATGAAGGCCACGAGGACGTTCCGGCCGAGCGCCAGCTCGCCGCCCTCGGTGGCCGCGCCGTCGGCCAGCACGTCGCCCTTCTTCACCCGGTCGCCCGGGTTCACGATCGCGCGCTGGTTGATGCACGTATCCTGGTTCGTGCGGAAGAACTTGGTCAGCTTGTACTCGACGCGGCGCTTCTCCTCGAACGAGATGAGCGCCTCGACGCTGTCTTCGTCGATGTCGTACGTCACGACGATGCGCTGCGCGTCCACGTACTCCACGACGCCGTTCCGCTCGGCCACGATGAGCGCGCGCGCGTCGCGCGCGATCTTCTCCTCCAGCCCGGTGCCGACCAGCGGCGCCTCGGGGCGGAGCAGCGGCACGGACTGGCGCTGCATGTTCGAGCCCATCAGGGCGCGGTTGGCGTCGTCGTGCTCCAGGAACGGGATCAGGCCGGCGGCCGCGCTGACGATCTGGTTGGGCGCGACGTCCATGTACTGCAGCTCGTCCGGCTTCACGACCGGGAAGTCGCCCTGGAAACGGGCCTTCACGCGGTCGCTCTCGAAGACGCCCCGCGCATCGAGCGGCGCGTTCGCCTGCGCGATCGTGTGAATGTCCTCCTGCTCGGCCGTCAGGAACTCGATCTCGTCCGAGCACCGCCCGTTCTTCACCTTCCGGTACGGGGTCTCGATGAAGCCGAACTCGTTCACCCGCGCGTGGATGCAGAGCGAGGAGATCAGGCCGATGTTCGGACCTTCCGGCGTCTCGATCGGGCAGAGACGGCCGTAGTGCGTGTAGTGCACGTCGCGCACTTCGAACCCCGCGCGTTCGCGCGTCAGGCCGCCCGGCCCGAGGGCCGACATGCGCCGCTTGTTCGTCAGCTCGGCCAGCGGATTGGTCTGGTCCATGAACTGCGACAGCGGGTTCGTGCCGAAGAACGCGTTGATGACGCTGCTGATCGTGCGCGCGTTCACCAGGTCCTGCGGCGTGAGGTTCTCGTTGTCGCGGATGTTCATCCGCTCGCGGATGGTGCGCGCCATGCGCGCCAGGCCGATGTTGAACTGCTGCGCGATCTGCTCGCCGACCGTCCGCACGCGCCGGTTGCCCAGGTGGTCGATGTCGTCCACCGCGCGGCTCTTCTGCTGCAGCTCGATCAGGTAGTTGATGATCGCGACGATGTCCTCCTTCGTCAGGGTGGTCGTCGTGACCGGGATGTCGAGCTGCAGCTTGCTGTTCATCCGGTAGCGCCCGACGTCGCCGAGGTCGTACCGCTTCTCGTTGAAGAAGAGGCGGTCGATCAGCGTCTTGGCGGTCTCCAGGTCGGGGGCGTCGCCGGAGCGGAGCTGCTTGTAGATGACGGTCAGGGCGTCCTCCTCGGACTGCACCTGGTCCTTCGAGATCGTCTTCGCGATGACCGACTCTTCGTTCCCCTGCTGCAGGAGGAACCGGAGCTTCCGGACGTTCGACTTGCTGATCCGCTTGATGTGGTCCTCGTTCAGGACCGTGCCGTGTTGATGAAAGAATCTCGCCGGTCTTCTTGTCCACGACGTCGCTGCAGATGATGCGCCCCTCGTACGCCGCGAGGTCCACCTTCGCGACGTCCACGTCCTCGATCAGGTTGAAGAGCTGCGAGGATCTCGTCGTTGGACGAGTAGCCCAGCGCGCGGAGGAGCGTCGTGACCGGGAACTTCTTCTTCCGGTCGATGTACACGTACATCACGTTGTTGATGTCGGTCGAGAACTCCACCCACGAGCCGCGGAACGGGATGATGCGCGCGGAATAGATCGGCGTCCCGTTCGGGATGGATGGACTCGCTGAAGAACACGCCCGGGGAGCGGTGCAGCTGGCTGACGACCACGCGCTCGGCGCCGTTGATGATGAATGTGCCGCGATGCGTCATGGTGGGCAGGTTGCCCAGGTAGACGTCCTGCTCGATGGTGTTGATGTACGAGGCGCCGTCCTCCGCCTTCTGCGACAGGCGCAGCTTGGCCTTCACCGGCACGGCGTACGTCAGGCCGCGTTCCTCGCACTCCGAGACCGAGTACTTCGGCTTCTCGACGTAGTACTCGACGAACTCCAGGAGGAAGTTCTCCCGGGCATCGGTCACGGGGAAGTTCATCTTGAAGACGGCCTGCAACCCCTTGTTCCTGCGGCGCGGGGACTGGAGGTCCGCCTGCAGGAAGCTCTCCCAGGACTCCAGCTGAATGTTCAGCAGGTCCGGCGCATCGATGATGTCCGGGATCTTCCCGAAGGAGATCCGCTTGTTCGAATTGTTCTTCACGAGGCCCACTCCTACTTGGTAGATGGCGCGCTCCGCGGTGCGGGGCGGATCGCCAGGTGCCCGGTCATAAAAACGGAAAATGCACGGGGCCGACCCCGAAGTCGCTATCAGGCTGACATTCGATCAGGCGCTGCGTACAGGTCTCAAAACCGCTTTGGAATCTGCAACGATTCAGCATATCCACTGACAGGATGTCACCACATTGGACTTCCGGGACGCGCCCATGCTGCCTCAGATCGCTCCTGCCGGCGGGAGCACAACTGGTCCCGCAGCGACGGACAGGCCGTCGCTGCGGGAACGCCGGACTACTTCAGCTCGACGCTGGCCCCAGCCTCTTCGAGCTCCTTCTTCAGCTTCTCGGCCTCGTCCTTCGGAATGCTCTCCTTCACGGCCTTCGGAGCGCCGTCGACCAGGTCCTTGGCTTCCTTCAGGCCGAGGCCCGTGGCGGCACGGACGACCTTGATCACGTTGATCTTCTGCGCGCCCGCTGCCTTCAGGAGGACGGTGAATTCCGTCTTCTCTTCGACAGCAGGAGCTGCGCCGCCGGCGGCGGGCATGGCGCCTGCCATCATGACGGGCGCGGCGGCCGTGACGCCGAACTTCTCCTCCAGCGCCTTCTTCAGCTCGACCGCTTCCAGAAGCGTGAGCTTTTCGATTTTTTCAACGATTTCAGCGACTGCGGACATGGGATGTCTCCTTCACTATAAATAGAACAAAGTCTGGTTCCACCGCGCGTTACGCGGCCTTTTTCTTGCCAAGTTCATCAACGACACTGACGAGGTCCCGAAGGACCGCGTTCAGCACGGACGGCACGCCGGCCAGCGGCGCCTGGATGCTGCCCAGGACCGAAGCCATGATGTCGTTCCGCGTCGGCATCGTCGCGAGCTCAGCAAGTCGCGCTCCGTCGAACACTTCCTTCTCGATGACGCAGACCTTCAGCGAGAGCTTGTTGTGCTTGTCGGAGAACTTCTTGATGATCTTCGCGGGAGACACCGGATCGTCGTACGAAATCGCAACGCCGGTTGGACCGACGAGCCTGTCGTACACCCGATCGTACCCGGTGACGCGTTCCAGGGCTTTGCGGATGAGCGTGTTCTTCACGACGCGGTACTCCACGCCCGACTTGTGCAGCTCGCGACGCAGCTCGGTCGCCTGCTCCACGGTCAGGCCGGAGAAGTCAGTGAAGAACATCCCGCGCGCCCGGCCCACGGCCTCGGCCACGTCGGCGATGATCTCTTCCTTTTCCGAACGTTTCATTCCTTCCTCCCTATGGGGGGAACGGTGCGCCTAGAGAGAAGCCCCGGTCGTTGCCGCCGGGCAATAAGCGCGGTGATTGGATGTGTGCGTAATAAACCGGTCAGTGGGCCGCGACCTGCGCGCGATCCACATGCACCCCCGGACCCATCGTGCTGGAGATGCTGATGCTCTTGATGTAGGTCCCCTTGGCCGTCGGCGGCTTCAGCCGCACGACCGTCGTGAGAAACGCATGAATGTTGTCGACCAGCTTCGGGGTCTCGAAATTGGCTTTGCCGACGCTGGCATGGACGATGCCCGCCTTGTCGACGCGGAATTCGATCTTGCCGGCCTTCACCTCGGTGACGGCCTTGGCAACGTCGTTCGTGACGGTGCCGCTCTTCGGGTTTGGCATGAGACCGCGCGGACCGAGGATCTTCCCGAGCTTACCGACCTCGCCCATGACGTCGGGCGTGGCAATGATGACGTCGATGTCGGCCCACCCGCCCTGGATCTTCTGAATGTAGTCGGCCAGCCCGTCGTGGTCGGCCCCGGCGGCCCTGGCTTCCTCGTCACGCGGCGGCCTGGCGAGCACCAGCACGCGGACCTGCTTCCCGATCCCGTGGGGAAGCGACACGGTGCCGCGGATGGCCTGATCGGCTTTCTTGGGGTCCACGCCGAGGCGCGACGGCGATGTCCACCGACTCCACGAACTTCGCGGTGGCCGCCTCTTTCACGCGGGTGACCGCCTCTTCTATAGTATAGAGCTTCCCGGCGTCCACCTTCGACGCCGCGGCCTTGAAGCGCTTGCTGTCTTTCATGATTCCTCCGTGGTGCAGGCGTCTCCGCCGGGGGCGGAAACTCCCACGCGTGTTGTGGTTCTAGTCGACGACCGTGATGCCCATGCTCCGGGCGGTCCCGGCCACCATGCTCATCGCGGCGTCAATGTCGTTGGCATTGAGGTCCGGCATCTTCATCTGCGCGATCTCCCTCACCTGTGCCTTCGTGACCTTTGCGACCTTCGTGCGGTTGGGTTCGGCAGACCCCTTCTCGACCTTCGCGGCCTTCGCCAGCAGCACGGCCGCCGGCGGGGTCTTGGTGACAAACGTGAACGACTTGTCCGAGAACACCGTGATGACCACCGGGATGATCAGGCCCGCCTGGGCCTGCGTCCGGGCGTTGAACTGCTTGCAGAACTCCATGATGTTCACGCCCTTCTGCCCGAGGGCGGGGCCGACGGGCGGAGCGGGATTCGCCTGTCCGGCGGGAATCTGCAGTTTGACGAAGCCGACGATCTTCTTCATGACGTGCTCTCGAAATGACGGTTACTTTTCCAGCTCGACCTGGCTGAAGTCGAGTTCCACCGGAGTCTTCCGGCCGAAAATGGATACCATGACCTTGAGCTTCATCTTCTCCTCGTTCACTTCCTGCACGAAGCCGGAGAAGTTGTTGAACGGGCCGTCGGTGACCTTGACGGCGTCGCCCACCTTGAACGGCACCTCGATGATCTCGACGTCCTTCCGCTCCTCGATCTTGCCGATCAGCCTGCGGACCTCGGACGGCTGCAGCGGCGCGGGCGCGTTCTTCGGGCCCACGAAGCTGATCACCGACGGGGCGTTCAGAATCATGTGCAGCGTTGTCTTGTCGAGAACGGCCTCCACCAGGATGTAGCCGGGGAAGAACGTGCGCACCTTGCTCTTCTTCTTCCCGTCCTTCACCTCGAAGACCTTCTCCGACGGGACGACCACCGAGGTGACCTTGTCCGTGAGACCGGACTGGGCAACCTCGTTCTCGATGTACGCCTTCACCTTGTTCTCGTGGCCCGAGTAGGTGCGGAGCACATACCACCTCTTGTCGTTGGTGACGGCGTCGCTCATCGTTACAGGACCCTCAGGAACAACCAGCTGACCGCGTTATCGACGACGTAGACGAACAGGGAGAGCACCACGCAGACGACCAGCACGATGATGGTCGACTCCTGGAGCTCTTCCTTCTTGGGCCACGTCACCTTGTTCATCTCTTTGACGACGTCGGTCACGAACCCGATGATTTTTTCTTTCATGATGCACCGCTTCCACTATGTGATGCCGGAGTCCCTGCTGCGACCGCCCGCGCCTCCGGGGCGATCAGGTTGCGCACGTGAGGAGGGACTCGAACCCCCAACCTGCGGTTTTGGAGACCGCTGCTCTGCCAATTGAGCTACTCACGTAAAGCCCGCACGCGACGACGCCCCGCCGCTTCCACGCCGTTGCCGGCAGGCGCGCCCGAGTACCATGAGCCGAACTGGGTATTCGCCGGGGTGTGCACCGACCGCGCCCCGGAGCGGGTATCGACGGTGAGAACGCCGCAGGGTCGGCACCTCCCTGCGACGAGCAAACGTCTAGCGGGTTTCCTTGTGTGTCGTGTGCTTGCCGCACCAGCGGCAGAACTTCTTGTGCTCCACGCGACCGGAATGCTTCTTCTTGTTCTTCGTTGTCGAGTAGTTCCGGCGCTTGCAGTCCGTGCACTCAAGCGATATGATGTCTCGCACGACCGACCTCGTTCAGAAAATTGGACCCGTGATATCCTCGAGCTTGCGACCGGGATTGAACCGGTGACCTCTTCCTTACCAAGGAAGTGCTCTACCAACTGAGCTACGCAAGCGCTTCGTCCACCAGCACATCCACCCACCGCTCACTGACGCACATCCCACCCCGCACACATCAACTCACTTCTCGCTCACACACATCGCCAACTTCTCACTCCACCTGCAAGATCCCAGAGCGGGAGACGGGACTCGAACCCGCGACCAACAGCTTGGAAGGCTGTGACTCTACCAACTGAGTTACTCCCGCGATCGATCCCGCTTCAGCGGGATGACTCTACCAACCGAGTTCCTCCCGTGTTCAATCGTTACGCGTCAATCGACATCCGACAATCTCTGTGGGCAGGGAAGGATTCGAACCTCCGAAGGCCGAGGCCGACAGATTTACAGTCTGTTGCGTTTAACCACTTCGCTACCTGCCCGTCTGTCCCGCAGGCTGCGCGTGCATTGAGCTGGCGATGGGACTCGAACCCGCAACCTGCTGATTACAAATCAGCTGCTCTGCCAATTGAGCTACGCCAGCAGGAATAGACTCCCTCCTGGCCCGTTCTCCTCCCCGCGACAACCAAAGAAGCAGACGGCCCGTGCAAGGGTTTTTCGGCAAAACATTAAGCCTACAAATATACGAAATCCATAATCAGAGTCAAGACAGGAAGGCTGAATCTCGTGGGTTTTCCGCAGATTACCGACCGCAATCCCTGTGCCTCTACAACGCTCTCTGATCCCGTTCAGTGCCCGGCTCAGCCTCGGCGCGGAGATGCGCATCTCCTTGGGGGGCAATATGAGACCAGCTGCCTGCGGACTACATGAGACCCTCCATCCCACGGCTGCAGCAGACCCCCTACCCCCAAAACGCTTCCTCAGGGCCTCCACATCCAGAAATACCTGGAACCCTCTATCCCAGGGCTGTAACATGCCCTCTTCCCCCCCACGCTTCGTCGGGCCCGCCACCTCACCATGGCCCGCTCAGGCCCTTCACCCCCCATGGCCATCTCAAGCCCTTCGACCCCGAGGGCACTCCCATGACCACCGCCCAACCCGGGCGGTTCGACTCCTTCGACTCCTCCAGACTATTTGACTCCCTCTATTCCCCCCACGGCCCCGGATGCATGCATTTTCGCCGCTTCTTGAGCCTTTTCGGCCTCCGCTACCCGCCCCCCGGCCCGATAATAGGCCGCCCGGGCCAAAAAGGCCCTTGCATACCACTGCCTCACCTGTTCCTCATACTGCCCCCCTGACGGAAAAGGTCTGTATGTCACTTCCGGAAATGAGGTATCCACAAACCCGCTGTCCGCTACAAGCCGGAACGCCAGCCCCTCAGGAACCCGCTGCAAACCAGCCGTGAACTCCGGTTCGATCTCACCCGTGACGTAGACCGGACGGTCACGCATAGCCCCCCGGATCATCGCCCGGATCATCCCGACAAAACGGGCCTCTATCACCGGCCCCCGGTACGGCAGGTCGTGCTCGAACCTGTACACCTCGCCAAGAAACGCGTCCACCTCCGCCCTCGCTCTCACTACGACCCACGGGATACGCCCCTCGATCTCGCGGAGATACCATGACCGCCGGAGCAGCTCCTTGTCCACTACCGCGACGTCAGGCCTGAACTTCTCGACGTGCTGATAATAGTACGACGCGGAGAGCCAGAAGTCCCACTGGTACGACAGGATCATCGCGTTCTCCGGAAGCGGGCCCAGAACGAGCTTCGTGTAGTCCTCGACGACGTATTTCCCCCTCTGCGACAGCACGCCCGCGAGCGACCAGACCTGAATCACGAGAGCGAGCGCGCCGACGATGGCCGCGATCCTCCACCCCTCCACCTGCGATCGGCCGAACCATGACGCGAGAGCCCTGATCCCGAATGCCGACCAGAGCGCGACCATCATGTACGCGAGCAGGAAATACGAGTCGATGTCGTGGATGTCGTAGTTGATCGCATACGCGACACACACGACGAAGAAGAGCGCAGAGGCGATCGCGAGACGGCGATCCTTCATGATGAGCGCGACGACACCGACGAGCGCAAGCGCGAGACCGACGTACGCGAACTCCTTCGGAAGCGAATCGAAGAAATACGTGAGCTGCCGGCCCGCCGCTTCGGTCGACGAGAAGATCCACACACTGTACTGCTTGCCCGTGATATGCCACCAGAACCTCTCCAACTCGGCGACGTATCCCCAGCTGAACGGCGGCCCCTGCGACGCCCTGATCGGCAGCACAGCGTAGACGCTCAGCCCTGCCAGCGTCCACAGCCCCTTAACAAGCAGGCCCCGGATTGACCGGCCTCCCCATCCGTATATCGACACATAGACATAGAGCAAACCGGGGACCAGCAGGATCGTCGTCATGTGATTCCCGAAGCTCAGCCCCAGCACGTAACACCCGAGGGCCAGCCACCGGCCGTCCGTTCCATCCCCCTCCCTGACGGCATCCATAATACGCGCGATGACATACATAAGCGTCGACACGAACAGCAGGTGCAGCGGGTACACTTCGATGACAAGCGCCTGCGACCAGAACGTCTCGGAAAACGCAAGGATGAGCGCCCCTCCCGCGGCCGAGAGGGTGGCCAGGGTTGTGCCGCCCTGCTGGCCGACCTGCATCAGCAGCCGGCGGAACGCCAGGAACACAAGCGCCACGACAGCGGAGCACACCAGTGCGGAAAGGAGATTGAGTTGCCGGATCGGGACCATCGGGAAAGGCAACGTCGCAAACGCGCGCGCCAGAATCGTGAAGACCGGATACCCCGTCGGGTGCGCCACGCCGAACGTCGATACCACGGCCGCCAGCTCGCCGCTGTCGATGAATCCCACGGACGGCGAAAGCGTCAGCACATACGCCACGATCGGCACGACGAACACCGCCGCGGCCGTCCAACGTTCGAGCCTGCTCCAGTGTGCCGGCATCAACCTCATGCTCTGTCCTCCCCGGCAAGCCCCCGGGCCACCACGTCTACAATCTTCCTGACCTCCTCCATGCGCGACAACATCTGTGCGCGGTACTCCTCTGCATGCGCCCCGGTGTGCACCAGGGCGAGCCGTTCGAGCTTCCGACCCTCGGGCAGGATATTCCCGCGGTCTTCAAGCGTCAGCCGCATGAATGCCTGCGCGGTGCGAAGGTGACGATAGCACTCGGAGAGCCGCACCGCCGCAGCCCGGTCCAGCGCCGCGCCGGGCGATGAGAGCGAGGCGAGCGCAGGCACTGAAGGAAGCGACGCAAGTGCCGACAGCACCGGACTGGCGTGAAGCCCCTGCCCGGACCGACCGCTCCGCAGCAACGACATCTGAACGAGGAACTCCACGTCCACCAACCCTCCGCGACCCAGCTTCAGATCGACCGGCGCCGGGCCGCGCGTGCGAATGCGCGACTCCATCGACTGACGCATCTTGAGAATCGTGTCGACCCATTTCGGCGGCAGCGGCGCATCATAGACGAGAGCGTCGAAATCGTCCCGGATCCCTTCCACGACGGCGGGATCGCCGGCGATCCATCGGAAGCGCGTCATGGTCTGGCGCTCCCAGAGCGATGCGCGTCCGCCGAGGTATCGAAGGAAGGCTGCGGCGTCTGTGACAAGCGGAGCATTCCGCCCTTCGGGGCGGAGCCTCGTGTCGACTTCGTAGAGACGCCCTTCAGTCGTGACTTCGCCGAGACGGGTGACCACGTTCTGCGCGAGCGACGCGAGCGCGGCCGGCTTTCTCTTCCAACGGGACGTGTCGCTGAGAAACAGCAGGTCGACATCGGCGTCGACCATCAATTCCCTGCTCCCGAGCTTTCCGAGCGCGATGACGGCCAGCGGCGCCCCGGCGCATTTCGACCGCCGGGATTCGTCGGCGAAGACTTCGGACACCGCCGCGTCCGCGATGGCCGACAGGTCGTCGGTATACTCTTCGATGGATGACAGTCCGAGCAGGAACCGGATGCCCGCGACCGTCTCAGCCTGCTCCTTTCGGGATGCCAGCGGCTCGACGCCGGACTGCCATCCCGGGAACCGCGCGAGCACCGCGCCGGGATCGCTCGCGATCTCATCGAGGAGGAGCGGCCGGCGCGCCAGAGCCCGCACCAGCCTCGGGCTTCTGGAGCACGCGTCCATGGCGAGCTTGCGGAATTGTGTCGCCTGCAGTTGCACGTACAGCTGCCCCGCATCAGCTCTCCCGGCCAGGAGAGCCGCGATCCCTGCGAGGGTGAGGTCGGGATCCGGCGTTTGCCCGATGTCGGTGAGAAGCGCCGGAGCCACCGTGCGGAACGCCTCCCGCGCGCGAGCATCCAGATCGCCCGCCGCGCCCAGCGACGACCCCGTGGTCAGCACGCGCAGCAGCTTCATCGCGCCCGCAGGATCGGCGAATCCGAACCGCCGCAGCACTTCCCGCTGAGTCGCCTCGGGGACGCCTGTCTCGAGCATCGTGGCAAGCGTCGCCTCCTCCGCGTCGCCTTTTCCCTTCAGGATGTGTTCGAACGCGTTTCGCACAACTCTCTGATGGTCGTGGATCACCCGGAGCAGCTCCTCCGCACCCTTCAAGCCCATCATCCGGGCGAGGATGCTCCGCTCGCCGTGATCCTCCGGCACTGTGTGCGTCTGCGTGTTCAGCCGGGTCTGCAGCCGGTGCTCGAGCGTCCGGTAGAACTCATACGCTGCCGCCATCGCCGCCGCCTCGTCCGCGGTGAGGAGGTCCTGCGCCCGCAGGGTGGTGATGGCGTCGAGCGTCCCTCCCTTGCGAACCGCCGGAACCTTCCCTCCGTTCAGGAGTTGAAGCGCCTGTACTGAAAACTCGATGTCCCTGATGCCGCCGCGCATCGTCTTGATGTTCCACGGGTCGTCCGCCGCAGCCTCGATGCGCGCCTTCAGCCTGACGACCGAGCCGAACGGATCCGAGAAGAACGTCCGAGGGAAGACGAACGGCTCGAGCTGCCGGAAGAATTGCTCCCCGAGAGCGGGGTCTCCCGCAACGCATCTCCCTTTGATGAGCATCTGACGCTCCCACAGCTCGCCGCGGGTTTCGTAGTAGTTCATGTACCGCGCAAGCGGAAGCGCTACCGGCCCCGCGCCGGACTCCGGGCGTAGCCGCACATCCACTCTATAGAAGTAGCCCTCCGCGCTCGCCTCCGAGAGCAGCTGCACCGTCCGCTCGGCCAGCCGGTTGGCGTATTCTGCAGCGGCCTCGCCCGTCTGCAAGGCAGCTGCCGGACGTTTCTTCCCCCGCCCTTCCGCAGCCGGCTCCGGCCCCTGCGCGCCATACACGAACATGAGGTCGATGTCGGAGCTGTAATTCAGCTCCTGCCCACCCAGCTTCCCGAGTCCGATCACTGCCATCGCGAGCGAGCCGGCCCCTCCCGGTGGATCCCCGATCATCGAACGCGCGGCCTCGAGGACCGCGTGGATCATCACATCGGCGAGGAGCGAGAGTTCGCGCGTGGTTTCGCGGAGCGAAGTGAGGCCGAGGATATCCCGCACCCCGATTCTCAGGATCTGACGGCGGTGAAATCTGCGCAGCGAGTCGAGGACTTTCTGTTTGCTCTTGAACATCCCTTCCACGCGTGCGACCTCGGTGTCAAGAACCTCCCGGGTGAGCGGAAGCGTCAGGACGTCGGACGCCGTGAGCCAGCGGAAGAGCCCGGGATCGCGAACAAGAATGTCGGAAAAGAATGCGGAGGTGCCGAACACCCTGACGAGCGTGTCGAGCAGAACGGGGTATGCTGCCAGGTCATCGAACAGCGTGACCTTGCTGGGCGACGCTTCAACGAACCGGGAAAGCTGAGTGAGTGCGCGGTCGGGCGACGGAGCGAGTGCGAGGCGCTCATGAAGCGCCTGCTGGAAGTCCTCGAGCGGGTGGACGGTTCCGGCGAAGAGGTAGGATTCCTCGAGGGCGTGCAGCGTTCTCGCCGCCCGTGCAGGGTCGCTGAACAGTCGGGTTAGAACGTCTGCATCCGCCATGCACGATTGTACGAAAAAGGGGTTCGAATCTCCAGCCGGTTTCCTTGATTTTCCTTCACTGCGTGGATATATTCGGGGGCACAACGGCATTCACATCGCGAACCCAATGATCAAACTCGTCGCCCTCTACCGCACGCCGCCTGATCCCGCGGCATTCGACTCCCACTTCGACACAGTCCATGTCCCGCTCGTCCGGGCGTTCCCGGGCCTGCGAAAACTCGAGATCACCAGGATCACAGGCGCCCCGATTGGCACCACCCGCTACCATCTGCTCTGCGAGATGTATTTCGACGATAAAGACGCGATGGACGACGCCCTCGCGTCACCCCAGGGCAAGGCGGTCGCGCGAGACATCATGGGGTTCGCCGCCGACCTGGTTACCGTCTTCCACGGTGACGTCACCGACTGACAGGAGCAGCCCCTATGGAACACCCCGCCATGAAGATAGGCTTTCGCGCCGCCGTCTGCTGCCTGGCCGCGGTTCTGGCCGGCTGCGCAAGCACCCATGAGACCCTCCTGACATGGGAGGATTCGGGCGGACCGGTCGCGTGCGACGTATCCGCCATGCTTGCGGACGAATCTGTACCGGGGACGGTCTATGCCGGACTCGCCACCGGCGCCGTCTACCGGTCAACGGACAGGGGCCAGGTCTGGACACTCGCCGGCGCCATGCCGAAAGGCAGCTCCGTCAATGCGCTCGTGCAGGATCCTGAAAACGCCGCTCGGATCTACGCCGCCACGAATGCCGGCGCCTATCGTTCCGGGGACCGGGGCGCGACATGGAAAGACCTGCAGATCGGCGGGACCACCGGCATTCCTGTCCTTTCTCTCGCGATCGATCCGTGGAAGCCGACCGTCCTCTTCGCAGGCACGCGCGGGCACGGGATGTTCCGATCCACCGACGGCGGAACCTCCTGGTCCCCCATCGTGAGCGCGAGCGACGCGGCTTTCTCGTTCGCGGACGTGTACGACATCGACATCGATCTTCAGAAGCCGGACGTTCTCTACGCGGCGATGAGCGGCCTCGGCGTCACACGCTCGACAGACGGGGGGATCTCCTGGACGCGGCTGACCCCTGAAGTGTCCCCGACCGGATCGGCAATCACGCACGTGCTTCTCCACCGGACCACGGGGAACGACGTGCTGTACGGGACTGCGTCCGGCGCGATCTACCGGACTGCGGACAGGGGCGACACCTGGATCCAGGTGCGCCGCGGGATGGACGTCGACAGAATCATCAGCCTCGATTCCCCTCACAAATTGTCCGGGATCGTTTACGCGGGCACGATGACCGGCGTTTTCCGATCCGCCGATTTCGGGACGACATGGACGGCCATCGGCGATACGCTCCCGCACGTTCCGGTCTCCGTGGCTCTCCCTCGCACCGAGGGCGATCCGACCATCTTCGTGTACGGTGAAGGGCTTGGCGTGGTCGCCTCGGGGGACAGCGCGAAGTCGTGGAGCCCGGCGCAGCGCGGACTCGGCGGCTCGACGGTCAGCCATATCCTCAGCGACAGCACAGGGAGCAGAATCTATGCGGCGACCGGAAGCACAATCCTCCGGCACGACCGCGCAACGGGATCATGGGTTCCGGCCGGATCGGGACTGACAGGAGGCCGGATCGAGGCGTTCGCCTTCGATGCGGACAGCACCGGCGGCATGTACGCGGCCACCCCGACAGGCGTCTATCGCACGGGCGACGGGGGCGAATCGTGGCGCGCGGTGCCGCGCCGCCTGAGCGTCGCACCGGTCTTCCTCGATACGCACCCGACGATCGGGACACGCGTCTTCGCGTCCGGCGAACAGGGGCTCTTCGTTTCCACCGACCGCGGCAACAGCTGGGGACAGGTGAAGCCGCTGGGCAATCGCTTCTCGGTCCGCTCGCTTACCTTCGCGCCTGTCAATGCCGGCATCATCTTCGGCGCAGGGACGACAGGGGTCATCGGAACGACGGACGGCGGGATGAACTGGACTCCTGCACGCTTCGGGCTTGGCGGCGACGAGACCATCGCGATCACGTTTGGCACGCCCGACGGACAGACCTGCTATGCATGGACGACACGCGGCGAGGGATTCAAGTCCGTCAACCGGGGCCTCGAGTGGGCGGCGATCAAAACGCCATGGCCCGCGGGCGGCCGAATGATGCTCGCGTTCGACCGCTTCAGGCCCTCCGACGCGATTGCGATCATCAACGGGAAGGAACTTTACCATACCGCCAACGGCGGAGGCACCTGGGCGCCGGTCAAAGGCATCGACCTCCCGTTCGAAATCACGGCTCTCCACTGGAACGCCGTGAGCGCGACCCTGACGGCCGGAGCAAGAGGAATGGGCGTCAAAACGATCCACCTCGGCCGTCTCGTGGCCGCAGCCCCAAGTGCGTCACCTAGGTGACGCACATAACCAGCCCCCTGGCCGCCCCCCGGCTGCCGCCTCCCCCGCTCCCGCGGGAGCCTGGCGCAGGGCGGAAGTCCTTGCGCTCCTCATGTTTGCGGCTTCCTCGGCTTTCGCCCAGTCCTATGGCGAGCTGGATACTGTGCAACCCCGTGGCATCCCCATGTGCGTCACCTAGGTGACGCACATAGCCAGCCCCCTGGCCGCCTCCCGGCTGCCGCCTCCCCCGCTCCCGCGGGACCTGGCGCAGGGCGGAAGTCCTTGCGCTCCTCATGTTTGCGGCTTCCTCGGCTTTCGCCCAGTCCTATGGCGAGCTGGATACTGGGCAACCCCGGGGCACCCCCGTGAGCGTCACCTAGGTGACGCTCACGGCCACCCCCTCATGGCCACACCACTCATGCCCACCCTCACTCATACCGGATACTCTCGACTGGATTGGCGACAGCGACTTTTCGCGTGTGGTAAAACACCGTCATGAGTGCAATGACAAGTGCGACAACGCCGGCAGCCACAAAATCGACCGGACGCTGGTCGATTCTGTACGCAAACGTTTCCAACCACCAGCGCATGGCAAGGTAGGCCGCGGGCCATGCTATCACAATAGCGATCAACACGAGCTGCACGAAATCCTTCACCAGAAGGGTACCGATGCTTGGCACCGAAGCACCGAGGACCTTCCGTATTCCCATTTCCTTCCTCCGCCGCTCCGTGGCATGCATTGTCAGTCCAAGCAAACCGAGGCAGGAAAGAAAGATCCCTAGCGACGACAGGATGCCAAACAGCGTACCCACGGCCTCATCGCGCCTGTAGTAGCGGTCGATGCGTTCATCAAGGAAGTACCATGTGAGCGGCTGCCCTCCGCTGAAAGAGGCCCATTGCCTGGTGACATCCTCAACAACTCCTCGCACGTTCCCCTGCACGCGCAGCACTATGCGCGTGGGAGCGCCACGAGACACCATGACTACCATCGGAAGGATCGGCCGGTGGAGCGGTTCGTAGTGGAAATCTTCCGTTACGCCGACAATGGTCAGCGCTCGTTCTTGATCCCCAAAGTAGCCGATGATCTTCCTCCCCACCGGCCGGTCATATCCAAGGAGCCGCGCGGCAGACATGTTGATCATCGCCACATCCGTCGAGTCCGTTACGAAGTCGCTGGAGAAGAAGCGTCCTTCATGGAGCTTGACGCCAAGCATATGGAGATACTCCTGATCGGCAAAGAGTTGACGGATCATGATCAACTGCGACTTGTCCTGTCCTTCCGCCCGGTACACACCGCTGCTAATGTCATTTCCGGGAAGGTTCTGTGTGAAAGCAGCCCCGGTAATTCCAGGCCTTGTGAGTAAGGTCCGCCTGAATGCTTCACACCGGTCTGCAAGCAACCAGGTATTGTCTACAACCAGGAGATTCATCTTGTCAAAACCCAGGTCCCGGGTCCGGATGAACTGGATCTGCCGGAAGACGACAACGGTCCCAACCATCAGCGCGATGGAGACGGCAAATTGCGACACTACCAGAATGCTCCTGAGCATCCCACCCTGCGTTCCCCGGGACACCTCCCCTTTGAGCACCTTCACGGGGGGAAAGGACGAAAGCACGAATGCCGGAACGGTACCGGCCATCACAGACACAAGCACTGCCATGAGCGCCAACCCGCCGATAAGGCGCGGTACGCCAAGCATCCCAAGAGAAAGTGTTTTCCCGGTCATGCTATTGAAGGTGGGGAGGAGAAGCTCAACGGTCACCAGACTCACGAAAAGTGCAAGACACGAGAGGACAAAAGTCTCACTCAGGAAGAGCTGCACGATCTGACCGCGCTGGGATCCGAGCACCTTGCGTATCCCCACTTCCTTTGCACGCTGCGCCGAACGGGCAGCGTTGAGGTTCATGATGTTGATGCATGCGATCAACAGGACAAGCACCCCCACGATGCCGAACATCATCACCGTGGTGATCATCCCGGTCGGTTCCAGCTCTTCGTCCAGATGGGAATAGAGATGGATTTGCGTCAACGGCTGGAAGACGTACCTGTACGGTAGACTCTCCCGGGGAACGCCACGCACGTTGATCCCGAACACCTGCTGGAGTCGCGGGATAATATGCTCAATCGTCGTGGCGGTGAATGCATCTTCAGCCTGGGCGGCTGAGGCCCCTTCCTTGAGGCGGACGTACGTATGCCAGCTGTTGCCCAACCATTCCGGCTCATCATCGAAGGTCCGCGTTGATTTCGCACACAGGAAATTGAAGTGCCAGTGCGACTCAGGTGGGAAGGCTTTGACCACGCCACACACAGTGATCGGAAAAGCCCCGTCGACAGTAAAGGTCTTTCCGAGTGCGGAGGAATTCCCGAAATATTTTCGCGCAACCTCTTCGGTTATGACAACTGTCCCTGGCTGGTTGAGAAAGGTGCTCATGTCGCCTTCAATAACCTGGAACGTGAACACCTTGAATATCGTCGAGTCCACGATGAAGAAGCTATACTCGGTGAACGCCTTGTCCTCAAAGCGAATCGTGCGGTCCCCCACCACACGGATCCGCGCTGCGGCTTCGACCCCGGGGAGTGTTGCCATCAATGCTTGCGCCACGGGACCGCTGCTGCGTGCTGTATGGTACTCTTTGTCACCTATTCGGGCCTCAACCCTGACGCGAAAGATGCGGTCTGCCCCCTGGTGGAACCGATCGTACGAGAGTTCATTAAGAACCAGGAGCAAGGCGAGCAGGAAACAGCTTATTCCCACAGACAGGCCTGCAATATTGATAACGCTGTAGCCCTTATGCCGGAACAGGATACGCAGTGCGACAAGGAAGTAGTTTTTCAACATGGCGTGCTAATTCACCGTCTCTTTCGTGAAATTCTCAGACACCACGTGACCATCGAACAGGTGGACAAGCCTGTGGGCGTATTCTGCGTCGTGTGCGGAGTGCGTCACCATCACGATCGTGGTTCCCGAGTCGTTTAGCTCGCCGAGGAGTCGCATCACTTCGGCTCCGTGCGCTGAGTCAAGATTCCCCGTTGGCTCGTCGGCGAAGATGAGTTTCGGCTTCGCGATGATGGCACGCGCAATAGCAACGCGCTGCTGTTGTCCGCCGGAGAGTTGCTGCGGAAAGTGACCCCTGCGGTGGATGATCCCCATCCGGTCCAGCGCATCGTTCACACGCTGTTCCCGATCGGCGGAAGAGATTCCCATGTAGTACAGCGGGAGTTCCACGTTTTCAAACACGGTCAGTTCGTCAATCAAGTTGAAGCTCTGAAAGACGAACCCGATATTCGATTTCCTGATATCGGCGCGCTGGCGCTCAGAAGCGCGGGACACATCCCTGCCGAGGAAGAAGTACCGTCCATCGCTTGGAGAATCAAGGAGGCCAAGAATATTGAGCAGGGTCGATTTCCCGCATCCCGAAGGACCCATGACCGCAACAAACTCCCCCTCCTGGATGCCGAGCGTCACATTGTGCAATGCGCTGGTCTCAATGTCTTCTGTGTGGAACAACTTGGTCACGCCTTCCGTCCTGATCATGTCGTAATCCCCTCGATTACTGTTGAAGCACGAGTTTGTCATTATCGCCAAAGGTGTCATAGCTCGAGGTGACTACCTTGTCCCCCGGCTGCAATCCTGCCAGGACTTCAATCATCATGGGGTTCTGCCGTCCGAGTGTCACTGCACGTTTCACCGCCACGCTTCCCGATTTGTCAATGACATAGACCCAGCGGCCCCCCGTCGTCTGATAAAATGCACCGCGTGGGAGAAGCGTTGCCTCTGCGGTGTCCCCCAACGCGAGCCGTACTTGTACGGTTTGTCCTCGCCGAATCCCTGCCGGAGGAGTCTTCTCGAAGTCCATATCTACCTCGAACTTCCCTTCTCGGACTTCGGGGTAGACCTTGCTTATCGCCACCTGATGATCCTGCCCTGAGAATTCAAATTCACCCCTCTGTCCCGCCCTGATGCGGGAGACGTAGAACTCATCGATGCCTGCCCTTACCTTGTAGCTTCCCAACACATCGATCTGGCCGAGCCGTTCGCCGGGATTCGTAGATTGTCCGATCTCCACGTTGAGCGCGCTGAGCTGCCCGCTTATGGGCGCGCGTACGGTGAGCGCCTCGAGGTTCTTCTTGATCATGTCCAGATTCGTCTGAAGCCTCTGTACCGACGCGTTCAGTTGCCCCAATTGCTGGACTCGCAGCAAGGAATCCTGCACTGCGCTTTCGCGGGCGATCTCGTACCGGCGCGCCCAGTATGCATAATCATCCCTCGATTGCTTGTATTCCAGGTCGGAGACCATCCCTTTGACTGCCAGGACGGAGTCGCGGCGGTACGCGCGGCGTGCGCGCTCAAGCTGGTATTCGACGTCCGCCATCTGGCCCCGGACGGCGATGCTGTTCTGTTCGATCGCAATGCGCGTATTTCGGGCATTGTTGATCTGTTCATATGACAGCGCCTCGCGGTACATAACGTCCAATTGCAGATTGGCGTTGGTGAGCTTGAGGATCGGATCCCCTTGTTGTACAATCGCGCCGGCATCGACATACTTGCACTCGACCCGCCCCCCATCGACCGCATCGAGAAAGAAGGTCTCGCGCGGGAGGATAGACCCGGACACCGGTATGAATTCCTGGAACGCACCCCGGGTGACCGTCGAAATAGTCAGGCGCTGGGCCTCGACACGAAGCCGGGAACTCCCATCCGCATAAACGATGAAGTAACCGAGCAAAAGGAGGACACCCCCTCCGAGGAAGACAAGCGAGGTGTTCCGCGGATTCCAGAACCGCTTGTCGATTTTTCGGTCCATTCCCCCAAGGATCACTTCGGCAACAGGTTTACGTCCCGCGAGCATTTTAGAGTCCCTGTCTCTTTCTAAGGCTGATAACACCTCGGAGCGCAAGAACCGGGCCAATGCAAATCTCCAGAAATTGTATTTTCTTTTTAGTTACTTGACAGTACCGGTGTCCGCTTACGATACACTCCCTGTCCGTTTCCGGACAGTGTGACGGACCCCTGAGCCCTCCACGCCGGCCTCCCTTGTTTTTTCTCCCGGCATGGTATTGGCAAAGCTGACAGTAACAGTCATCGACTCTCGCTATGGCCAGATCTCTCGGCAAAATCCTCGTCATTGATGACAATGAGGACGTCCTTCTCGCAGCCCGCCTCTTCCTGAAGCAACACGCAGCGCTTGTTCACGCAGAAAAGAATCCGAACCTTCTCCCTTCGCTCCTGAAGAATGAAAGCTACGACATCATCCTGCTTGACATGAACTACACGCGGGATGTCAGTAGCGGACAGGAAGGCTTTACCTGGCTTGAGCGCATCCTCCAGGCTGATCCCTCGGCGGTGGTTGTGTTGATCACCGCGTACGGGGATGTGGAAATGGCCGTCCGTGCAATCAAAGCAGGCGCGGTCGACTTCATTGTGAAGCCATGGCAGAACGAGAAGCTCCTTGCCACTCTCTCCGCTGCAATGAAGCTCAGGCAATCCCGCAACGAAATCGAACATCTCCGGTCGCAACAACAGCAGCTGAATGCTGACCTGGACCAGCAATTCCACGGGTTCATCGGCACTTCACCTGCCATGAAGGAAGTGTTCGCTCTGATCAGGAAGGTCGCAGGCACCGAAGCGAATATTCTTATCCTCGGTGAAAACGGAACCGGGAAAGAGCTCGTCGCTCGCGAGATTCACCGGCAGAGCACGCGGTCACGCGAGGTATTCGTGAGCGTGGACATGGGCGCAATTCCGGAGACGCTCTTCGAGAGCGAACTCTTTGGGCACATGAAGGGCGCGTTCACCGACGCACGCGAGGACCGGGCCGGACGGTTCGAGATCGCTTCCGGCGGCAGCCTCTTCCTGGATGAGATCGGGAACCTCTCTCTTGCTTCCCAGGCAAAGCTCCTGAGTGTCGTGGACAGCCGCCTGGTGACGCGTGTGGGCTCAAACAGACCGCGTCCTGTCGACATCCGGCTCATCTGCGCCACGAACAAGCCGATCAAGGAAATGGCGACGCGCGCGGAATTCCGCGAGGATCTTCTCTACCGGATCAACACGGTTGAGATTTGTCTCCCACCGTTGCGCGATCGTGCCGGCGACGTCCCACTTCTTGCGCAGCATTACCTTGACATCTATGCGCGAAAGTATCAGCGAACCGGCCTGAGCATCGCCAGCACGACGATGGCAAAGCTCGAGCGGTCTCCCTGGCCCGGGAACGTGCGGGAACTTCAGCATGCGATAGAACGTGCCGTCATCATGGCAGCCGAACCATTGCTGCAACCCTCCGATTTCCTCTCCGCTCCGCAGCACCACCCGGCAGAAGAGGGCCTCACGGTGGAGACCTTCAACCTCGAAACTGCCGAAAAGTCCTTGATCCGCAAGGTCGTTGCGAAAAACAATGGCAATGTCACACAAGCGGCGAAGGAGCTGGGACTGACACGCGCGGCACTATACCGACGGCTGGAAAAACATGGTCTTTAAGAACTTTCGCCTCAATGTTACCCTTCGGATGATTGTGCTTTCCCTCTCGATCGCACTCGAGGTCTGGCTTCTCACGACCACCTCATTCTATGTCACCGCCTCCCTCATTGCCCTCTTCATCTTCGGCCAAGTCATCATGATCATTCGTTTCGTCGAGAAGACGAATGACATGGTCACCCGGTTCTTCCAGTCAGCAAGACAAGGCGACTTTCCGTCGGCTTCTTCCCTTCGGGAACAAGGGAGATCGTTCAAGGAGCTTCACGCAGCCTTCACTGAATTGACGGAAGATGTTCGCAAGGCTCGAGGCCTCATCGAGGAGCACTACCAGTCGCTGCAGACTGTTATTCAACACATCGGCTTCGGACTCATCGCCTTCCGACGTGACGGTGAGGTTGGGCTCATGAATAGTGCGGCCAAAAGACTCCTGCACGCTCACCAACTGGCCAACATAAAGTCTCTCGCGAGCCAGGAGCCAACGCTGGTGGATACTCTCTTCCGGTTGAAGACAGGTGAGAAGGTTCTCCTCAAGATCGATCGGGAAGGCGAGCTGCTCCAGCTTGCCATCTATGCCACGGAGTACCGGCTTGGCGAGGACCACTACACGCTCGTGTCGCTCCAGAACATTGGTTCGGAGCTCGAAGAAAAGGAAATGGAGGCGTGGCAAAACCTCATCCGGGTGCTCACACATGAGATCATGAATTCGATAACGCCCATCTCTTCGCTGGCATCGACCGTAAACGAGATGTTGTCGGCAACGCCAGCGGAAAGCGAAGGTGATCTGTCAAAGGAGGCTGTCAACGATATCCGCGGGGCGGTCAGAACCATCGAGAGGCGGAGTCAAGGATTGCTCCATTTTGTCGAGGCGTATCGCAACCTGACGCGAATTCCGAAGCCAACATTTCAGCTATTGACGGTCTCGGATCTCTTCTCTCGGGTACACAGGCTCATGCAGGCACAAATTGCTCAAGAACACATCATGTACACGACGAGTATCGAGCCCGAAAGTCTCGAACTGACGGCCGATCCCGACCTCATCGAGCAGGTGCTGATCAATCTCATCCGGAATGCCATCCAGTCGATGTCGCGCCAGGCCGAAAGGACGCTGCATCTGTTGGCCCGGGATGACAGCGACGGACATATCCGTATCGAGGTGTCGGACAATGGGCCGGGAATTCCGAAGGATATCCAGGTGAGGATTTTCATCCCGTTTTTCACGACCAAGGAAGAGGGGTCCGGCATCGGTTTGAGTCTGTCGCGGCAAATCATGCGCATGCACGGGGGCACAATCACCTGCCGATCAAGCGAAGGCAAAGGGACGACATTTGTACTGAGGTTTTGACCACGTGACAGCGTTCCTGGCATCGGATTGACGCCCAAATTGCCATGCAGACGATAGCGGGCCAGGTTCTATCGCCTTGGGGAGTTGCGGCCCAAAGATGTGAAGGTACCCATTGAAGCCTCTTGATTCTCAGGAATGGCAGGTATTGCACTTAAGAGTGAGGAAATATCCCCAAGTGCGTCACCTAGGTGACGCACTTGGCCGCCCCCCTGGCCGCCCCCCGGCTGCCGCCTCCCCCGCTCCCGGCGGAGCCTGGCGCAGGGCGGAAGTCCTTGCGTTCCTCATGTTTGTGGCTTCCTCGGCTTTCGCCCAGTCCTATGGCGAGCTGGATACGAGCTTCAAGATAGCTCTGAAGGTCCGGGCCGCTCAACCTGCTGGCCTTGAAGCTTCCATCGTCTCCACAACGACTTATCCCTGCGCCGGTTACAGCATCCGGGGCTCCTCCTGGAGCTCGCGCGACACGATCATCCTGGCCGTCCACGGCATGGGCCGCCCCTCTCCGTGTGTCTCGCTCCCTTCGGAGGCAACAGGAACGCTCTACCTGGGCGAGATCCGCTACCCGACGACGATACTCAGGATCACGTACAGGGGGCAGACAGACCTTCACCGGCTTACCTTTGCACAGGGCCGGGTGACAGCAGCCCCGATCCGGTCGCGATTCACCAGGGTCTCAGGAAGGTGACACACCTTGTCCAGCCCAGCCTGTGCACCATCCCCTCACATCCTTCCCCCCACGTGCGTCACCTAGGTGACGCACGTGGGGGCTCGGTAGGGCCCAGGGGGACGGCACCCGCAGCTGTGAGGCTGCATCTCTTCCAGCCCTCCCACCCCCCCTGGATGCGCCCGGAAGGGAGTTGACTCGCCGGGAAAAGTCATATAGATTTGAACAATGACAACAACAACCCTGGTCCCAATGAAAAACCCGGTCGAGAAGATCTCCAGCCCAGAGCGTATCCGTACGGTCCTCACCACCTGCGCCGCGATGCTCACCGCCTTCGCCGCGCTCCTCGCCTCATCGCCGGAAGCATCGGCGCAACCATCTCTCGAGGTGGTCGGCGGCACATCCCTCGCCCTCGACACGCTCTACCGCGGCCAGGTCGTCGAACGGATAGTCACGCTGAAGAACGCCGGGAACGAGACCCTGCTGATCGGCGAAGTCGCCGCTTCATGCGGATGCACGGGAACCGTCGCATCCACCGACCGCCTCACGCCTGGGTCAACCGGCTCACTCAAGGTGACGTTCAATGCGAAGAGCTTCAGCGGTCCGGTGAAGAAGACTATCACGGTGCGGTCGAACGATCCTGCCCATCCAGCGACCGTCATCGAACTCACGGCAACGGTCATCCAGGAAATCGTTGTCGAGCCGCAGAGCTTCTGGTTCAAGGAGGCGGAAGTGGGTCGTGCATCGTCCGTGACGATCACCGTGAGTAATGCGGGGAAGACCCCGATCAAGCTCCTGAAGATCCGCACGTCAATGGAAGGACTGACGGTGAAGCTCCCGACCGAACCAGTGCTTCCGGGGAAGCAGGTCACGGTCACGGCAACGCTGAAGGCGCCGAAAGAGGCCGCCGTCATCTCCGATGCGGTCTACATCGAGACCTCCAGCCCGCGGCAGCCTGAGGTGTACATCCCCGTATTCGGAACCGCCAAGCAGTTCAAGTTCGAATAGCCCCCGCAACAAACCCCGTCGTTTGACGTTTCTCCTGCAGGAGGGCGCCCCGGCGACAACCGCCGGGGAAGCCCTTTATTCTGCGTTTTTCGCCCCAGACATCGGATGTCCGATGCCTGATAACTGATATTTCTTTCCTATCTGTCAACGAAAAAGCCCATTCGGGTGTCTAACCCGCAGAGCCATATACCGCAGGATACACGCATGGGTGCTGCTGACGAGCAGCAATTGCTCCTGCGGGCACGCGAAGGCGATCGGAGCGCATTTCGCCTGCTCGTCGAGCACCACATCAGGGGGGCCTACGATGTCGCGTTCGGGTTCGTTCGCGATCACGACATCGCAGACGATATCGTCCAGGACGCTTTCCTGCGGGCGTTCGATGCGCTTGAGGAATTCAGGGGAGAAGCGAAGTTCTCGACGTGGCTGCACCGCATTGTTGTCAACCTCTCGCTGAACCGGGTGAAACGCGAACGAACGAAGGCCCTGCGCGAAGTGCCCATCATGAATGCCGTCCCGCTCATCAGCACAGACGGAGTCGATACCTCGGCGATCGACCTGCGGGGCCACCTCGAGCGGGCACTGCATGAGCTCCCCACGCTCCAGCGGGCCGTGGTGATCCTTCGTCACTACGAAGGGATGTCGACTGAACAGGTCAGCAGGATCCTGCAGTGTTCGGAAGGGACGGTCAAGACCCATCTCTTCCGTGGGCTCAGCAAGATGCGATCGAAGCTACACTTTCTGAAGGACGAAGCGGGATGAAATCGCACGGAGGGATACAGGACACGCTGTACGACTTCGTGATGAACGACCTGAGCGCGGAGGAAATGGAGGCCGTGAGGGTCCACCTTCGTACGTGCGCGGACTGCCGTGCCGCGGTCGACGAGCTCGAACAGGTCGTGGGGGCGGTCCCCCGGCCGCAGGAGCGACCGAGCGACCGCGTGGACGAAGCACACTGGGCGGAACTCGCCGCGAGGATCGAACGGAACCTCCCGTCCACCCGACCTGCCACGCGCACGCATGCCCTGACGCTGCTGGAGCGACTCCTGGTGCTCCTGCCATCCCCCCGCCCCGCCGTCGCGTTCACCCTCGCGACGCTCGTCCTTGCCGTGACGGCCGCGCTCGTGATCCGCCCGTGGGAGCGCCAGAAACCTGTCGAGGATACGTCAGTCACGCAGGCCGAACCGATCGAGCAGGACTCGGCGGCCGAGGCCGACATCTCGGTCCATTTCCGCCGCTCGAAGAACCTCCTCGTGGGGCTCACGAACAAGCCGGTCGAATCCGAGGCAATGACAGATCTCTCGGTCGAGCGTGAGGCGTCGCGACGGCTCCTGGCTGACAACCGTCGTTACCGTTCTGAAGTGCTGGACCCGCAATCGTCGGAGGTCCTGGCCGATCTCGAAAAGATCATGATCGAAGTCGCAAACTCGCGGGAGCACGCGCCCGCGTCGGAACTCTACCTCATTCGGCAAGGGATCCGTCAACAGAATTTGCTGTTCAAGGTCCGGATGGCGGAGCAGCTCTCGTCGAGAGGGATGATCGTCCGCGCCTCCGGGCGATGATGTGGAGGAAGTGAGCATGAAACGATTGAGCATAATGTGTGGGGCGATCGTGGTCCTGGGGGTGGCGTTTGCCGCGGCCTCGTATGGGCAATCCGAAGCCACGAGGTTCTCGTTCGCATTCGTGGGCGCCCCGCGGGCCGGAGCAGACGAAGCTCCCGACGATCCGGGCTATGCTGCGTACCGCGAAGGATATGCGAAGATCCTCAACGAGGAGTGGGAGACCGCGCGGGCGATCTTCGACGAGCTGAGGGAAAAGCACCCGAAGAGCCGGTATGCCGACGACGCCCAGTACTGGTCCGCGTACGCGCTCGTCCACACGGACCGGTCGCGCGCGATTGACGCATACCGCGCATTCATCAAGCAGAACCCCCGAAGCCGTTACGTCGACGACGCCGTCGTAGATCTCGCGGAGCTCCAGCCGGGCGACCTGCGCAGCATGATCCCGCCGGCACACCTCGAGGATGCAGCGGGGGCCCCCGAAGCCATGTATGAGCAGCAGCGCGCGATCGAGGCCGCACTCGCCAGGCAGGAGCGGGTTCTCAAACGGCAGCAGGAGGAGATGAGGCGATACATGTTCATCTCCCCCAATGCGATCGTGAAGCCCCGCATCCCGGACCGGGAGGAACTTGCCCCCGCGGTGGAGCTGAAGATCGAGGCTCTCCGCGCTCTCGGCCATGCCCCCGGAACCCCCGCTGCTTTCGAGAAGCTGCGCGTCATCGCAACCGACAACCGCCAGCCCGAGCAGGTGCGAGAGGTGGCGCTCGAGTCGGCGGCGCGCTTCCGCGATCCGGAGGTACTCTCGTTCCTTGTAACCGTCGCGCGCTCTGACTCGAGCCGCGACCTGCAGGTTCTGGCCGTCGACCTGATCGGCGAACACCGGGCGGCCAAGAACGAACGCGTCGAAAGGCTGATCGACCTCTACGAGGACGTGCCGCGAGCCCGACAGGAGCAGCGCAAGGCCATCTTCTATTCGATCGCCGGCATCGGGAACGACCGCGCCGTGGATTTCCTCAAGACCGTCGCCGTTTCGGACGAGGACTACGACCTCCGCCGCGAGGCGGTGTTCTACCTCGGCGGCATCGGGACCGAGCGCGCCCGCTCCGCCCTCTTCGAAATTCTGAAAGATGAATAGCGGAACGATGTCAACCGTTCGGCAGGCCGCGTTGTCTAAGACAACACAGCCACCATACAACGTGCGGAAGGAGAGACAATGATATTCCAGGTGCTTGCAGCGGCCACCGTCGCCGGCATGATCATGACATCCACGTCGTGCGCGCAACGGGAACGGGACGCCGAACATGAGTACGAGGTCGCAGTGGCCTCATCCGAGAAGCGCGCATGGCTCGGCGTTTCGATCGAAGACATGAGCGAGCGGCTCGCCCGGCGGATGAACGTGAAGACCGAGAAGGGGGCGCTGGTCAACTCGGTCTCGGACGACAGCCCGGCCGAGAAGGCGGGTATCAAGGAGGACGACATCATCGTGTCGTTCAACGGAAAGACGATCGACGATGCCGGCGATCTGACACGAGCCGTCGCGAAGGCGGAACCCGGCAAGGCGGCCGAGTGCGTGGTGATGCGCCGGAACGACCGGAAGTCGATCCAGGTGACGGTGGCGAAGCCGCCGAAGCACGCGATCGCGTGGGCGCCGCAGGCACCCGGGGCCCCCCTGGCGCTCATGGCACCGGGCCATTTCAACTTCATGGGCGGGGGGACGCTCGGGCTGAGCGTGATGGATCTGAACCGCCAGCTGGCCGAATACTTCGAGATTCCTGGTGGGCGAGGAATTCTCGTGAGCGAGGTGGAGAAAGAGGGGCCCGGAGCAAAAGCCGGTCTGAAAGCGGGGGACGTCATCGTGAGCCTAGGGTCGGTCGATGTGGACGATATTGACGACTTGCACTGGGCGTTAGGTGAATCCAAAGCGGGTGATACCGTCACGGTGGGATATGTCAGGAAAGGAGTCCGCAGGAGCTCAACGGTGACCGTCGATGAGGACTCGAATCCGAAGGTCTACCGTTTCCGGTCGCACGCAGCTCCGGAGTTCAATTTCGACTTCGACCTTGAGGGCTTGCGTGAGGAGGGCATCAGGATGAAGGAGCATCAGGAGCAGCTCCAGCAGGAGCTCAAGCGCGTGCAGGAAGAGGTCAAGAAAAAGGGCACCGAAGCGAAGCGCGAGGCCGAGCATGCCGCGCAGGAACTCAAGAAGGTGATGCGGACGCGAACGATCTAGATCTGTAACCTCTGTGTGTATACAAACTATGTGCGTCACCTAGGTGACGCTCTTGTGGGCAGCGAAGCGCGCGGCCGAGCGTGCCGCGTAGGAAGTCAATAGGGTGATCGGGCGCGGAAGATCTGAAAATGTAACCTATGTGTGTGTACAAACCATGTGCGTCACCTAGGTGACGCTCTTGTGGGCAGGGCTTGTGGGCAGGGGCAGGTGTGGGCAGTGCGGGCAAGGCAAGGGGGCAGGGTGTCAGATTTCCAGCCAGTAGTTTACCTTCAACAGCACCACGTTCGCCGGCGGGAGGCGGAATGCGCCCCGCATTCCATCGGCGAGCGATCCGCCGGGTGGGGCGTCGCCCGCGTCCTTCGCGTGCGACCAGACAAGATACAGTGTGCTGCCAGGCCGGTATTCCCACCGGAACACGACGTTCCCGATGATGGACTGTGACAGAAAATCCGGCGACCCCGCATACGCATACGGCTCGAAACTGGACGGCGTCGTAAGCCGCCTGAAATTCTTGTATGCTCCCTGCGCAACAAACACCTGCCCGTAGAACTGAAGGGTCAGGTCGCGCGTAAAGACCACCGTTCCCCGCATCTGGAAATCGATCTGATCAGTTGAGCGATCCCCAAAGATGCTGGCGGTCCCGCCGGACAGGGCAAGATTCTCGACCCACGCCTCCTGATCCCGCGTGCGCTGGTACTCCGTCTCCAGGTCGAGTTGAAACCAGCCCATCGGGCGGATCTCAATTCCCACTTCCGTCGCGCTGAACTCTTTTTGCAGGTCGTCCCATCCGAATCGTTGCCCGAAGCTGAAGCTGACAGGGTCGCGATCATCGGTCGAGAGGAATGCGGCGGCGGATCCCGCTAGCGGCCGGTCATACAGTCCGTTGCCGCGCGTTTCCCGGTCGTCGTACTCTCCGGCGTCGTAGCCCACGTCGGCGTTCAGCTCCCAGAAGTTTCTGAATATGCACTCGCCCGCCAGCCGCGCCTCGCGGTTGATATTGGCGCCGTCGAAGTTCGAGCGTTCGTGAAGGCTCAGGTCGACTGCGTAGCTCTGAAACCATGCACCCGGGATATCTTCCTTGTAGGCGATGCTACCCATCAGGCCGTAGTCGTTCGGCCGTCTGAAGAAGCCGACGTCGTTGACGTTGTACCGCGGCGTAGTGAAATCCGTCCCCACTTCCCAGAGCCAGTGTAGCGCAGCCACGCGTTCCAGCTGGATCCTCCCTGCCGTGCCGGTGATGTACGCATCACCGCCGTTGGTCGTGGACGACCCCGCGAGGAACCCGTCGAGCAGATACGCGTTCTCCCCGAACCGCAGCGCCCAGTCCGCGCCGGCGGTAAGCGCGGGCCGGCGATCTTCTTTCAGCGTCGCCGTCGCAATGCCGCCGATCGTCGACATGGGCGCCACCTCCTGCCGCAGGCGCACGACCGTGAAGGAGGCGAGCGGCTCAACGAGAGTGCTCGAGCTGGTCCCGGCCGCATCCCGGACCGTCGCCCACTCTCGCTGCGTCACCGCCTGCAGCGCGCCGATGGAGAGGCCGTTCGACAGCCGGCCGGTCAATTTCGCGGCACCGACGATCCCCACCGCGGGCGCGACCTCCTCCACGCCCGACCCGTCCGGAACCTCGATCGCTTCGGGGTCGATGGCCCGACCGATGCGCCTCGAGTAGAACAGGCCGGACCCCCCGCCGAACGTCGGGAAGCTGATGATCGGGAACCCTTCGATAAAGAACGGACGCTGCTCGGGGTAGAACGTCTCGATGGTCGAGAGGTTCAGCACGGCGGGATCCGCTTCGACCTGTCCGAAATCGGGACGAACGGTCATGTCGAGCGTGAGGTTGCTTCCGATGCCGTATTTGAGGTCCAGCCCCGCGTCGAAGCGCGTGCGGTCGACCGGCAGGACGGTCTCGGTCCCGGGAGCGTGCCGGTACTCGGCGACCCCGAAGGGGAGCAGCTGCAGCGGGCGCGTCCGCGGGAGGCCCTGCAGACCTCGCAACTCGCCGAAGCGTGAGACGAATCCGCCTTCGCTTTTCGGAGAGTGCGCCCATCGGGAAGACTCGTTCAGTCGGGTGATGTACCGGGTGAAGTTGATCCCCCAGATCTGTTCTGTCGTGTCGTCGGTCTCTTCATAATAGCGGAGCATGCTGAACGGGATCTTCAGCTCGGCCGACCAGCCCGACTCGCCGCGCGACACCTGCAGGTCCCACACGGCGTCCCACGTTGGGTCCTCCGCTTCGCCGTCATCGTACTGGAGGATGTCGACCTTCACGCCGGCGGGATTGAACGAAAACTCATAGGCGCTCAGGCGGTCACGATCGGCGTCGATCCGGACGGAGGCCCAGTCGGACGGGACTTCATCGTCGCGCCGCGCGAGCCGGGCGACGATGCGCTCGGGGTGCGAATCGAAGCACATGACGCCGAAGTACAGGGCTTCACCGTCGAACAGGATGCGGACTTCGGTGCGTTCCGACGCCGAATCGCCATCGACCGGATCGCGCTGGGTGAAGCCCGTTGCGGGCCGGGCGGCATTCCAGACAGGGTCGTTCAGGACCCCGTCCACGACGGGGGGAGTCTCGGTGCGAACGGCCGTGACGCTACGGGAGTCATTGCCGGCGAACGCCAGGTGGGAGAGGACCGCGAGGGTGAGGGCCGTAAGCCGGGGAACGTAGCGCATATCAACGCCAAACATACGGAAGACGCCCTGAACATTCAATTCCGGGCCTGCACCGCTAGCGTGGCGCGGGCTGCAGTCTGGTTGACCCGACGCTTTTTTTTTCGTATATCTACCCCGCGGCATCGCTGTCACTCCGCGACCGTTATGGTCGGCCTTCACTCCACTGTCATCGACAACACACACTTCTCAATACACAACTCGAGGAAATGTCAATGAAGACCATGCGTCTCTTCTCCATGGCGCTCGGCGGGCTGCTGGTGATTGTCGCGATCATGGCGACCGTGTCCGGGTGCGGCGGAAAGAAGGAGATCGTTCCGGTGGCCGTCGGCGAGATGGAGGAGTACCACGACCAGGTGCTGGGCTACAGCATGTCGTACCCCAAGGGTTGGGTCCCGGACGTCGAGGCAGGCCGCAGGGCGCGGTTCTGGAGCGCACAGGAGGTCGGCAAGCGTTTCCTGGATCCTGCAGGCCCATATCCTGACGGGTCTCTCATCGGCGTCGAAGTCATCAAGACCGCAGACCCGACCGGGGAGATGAAGAAGATCCTGGAAGAGCTGGCAGCCGCCAACGTCGTCCTCGGCCAGCAGGAACCGATAACGGTAAAGGACAAGCCCGCCGTGCGCGTGTCGTCGACCGCCAATTTCGGCAAGGGGACGGTCGCGCATACCGACCGCGTCTTCATCAATGCGGACAGCCTCCTGTACGAACTGGACTTCGGAGGCATCAACGACATGTACGCCACGCACAAGCTTCTGTACGAGGCGTCCCTGGCGACATTCCAGTTCCCGAAGCCGGTCGTCGCGGGCGCGGATGCGACGCTGCCATCCGCGACCATGACGCCGTACGACGCGAAGATGTTCACGTTCGAGTACCCCGACAACTTCAACTTCGTGACCGCCCCGAAGGGGAGCAACGATCTGGTACTCGCGCTCCGGGGTGTCCGCCAGGATTGCTCGATCCGGTTCGACGTGTTCGGCGCAAAGGGCCAGACGCTGGACAAGGTCATCGAACAGAACAAGGGGAAGTTCGCGGGTGCGGTGCAGGGAAAGGCCACCGTGGGTGGACAGCCGGCGACCACGCTCACCTACTCCGCGACCAAGGACGTCGAGCGGCGGTTCTACTTTGTCGTGAAGGACGACAAGGTGTTCCGCACCACGATGGACTGGTACAAGCCGCAGCGCACCGAGTACCTGGCTGCATACGACAAGGTCATCGGCTCGGTCAAGTTCAAGTAGTCGCACGCGGGACGCCAGTCACCCGCGCGTCACCCATTCTCGACCGCCCCGTTCGGCCAACCGCCGGACGGGGCGGCGTGTTTTCTTGCCTTTGCCGCGGCCTTCCCGTACATTGTCGGCACAATGTGAGCGGCGCATCCATTCCGAAAACCTTCCAGACAATCCAGCATGGACATTAAGGGGAAGACCGTACTCGTCATCGGCGGATGGGGGCTCGTCGGCTCCGCGATCTGCCGCAAATTCATGGAAGACGCGCCCCGTCGCATGATCGTCACGTCGCTGACACGAGCCGAGGCCGAGGAGGCCGTGGCGGACCTGCGGCGCGACTATCCGTCCGCGGGGAAGAACTTCTTCGTCCCCTGGTGGGGCAACATTTTCGTCCGCGAAGCCTTGAAGGACCTCCCGCGCGCAAAGATCCTCGCCAGCGCCGATCATCGCGCCATGTTGATTGAGGACATGGTAGAGGAGTTCTCCCGCCCCCTCCTTCACCGTTCCTCCCTGTACCGGCTCATGCACCGCTACAAGCCGGAAATCGTCGTCGACTGCGTGAACTCCGCGACGGCCATCGCTTACCAGGACATCTTCCAGAGTTCGCGGGACCTCATCCGGCAGCTGCGGGCGGTCCGGGCCAAAGGTCCGACGGACATCGAGGCCCTCGTCGAACAGACCGAACGCCTTCTCTGCACGCTCTACGTTCCACAGCTGATCAGGCACGTACAGCTGATGTACAGATCGATGCAGGAAGCCGGGACGCAGATCTACGTGAAGATCGGGACAAGCGGAACGGGCGGGATGGGATTGAACATCCCGTACACCCACAGCGAGGAACGCCCGTCGAGGGTGCTGCTGTCGAAGTCGGCAGTGGCCGGCGCGCACACGATGCTGCTCTTCCTGATGGGCCGCACGCCGGACGCACCGATCACAAAAGAGATCAAGCCGACGGCGGCCATCGCGTGGAAAGGGATCGGCTTCGGCGAGATCCGGAAGCGCGGAACTCCCATCCCGCTGGTCGACTGCCCGGTGGAGAATGCGATACCGATCAAGAAGATGTTCAAGGCCCACATGCCAGAGGCCGCGACCCCGAAGGGGGGAACGCTCCGATCGGTGTTCATCGACACGGGCGAGAACGGATGCTTCTCGCGCGGCGAGTTCGAAGCCATCTCGACGCCCGGGCAGATGGAGTTCGTGACGCCGGAGGAGATCGCCGAAAGCGCGGTTTTCGAAATCAAGGCGGGGAATACCGGGCACGACATCATCAACGCGCTGGACAACGCGACGCTCGCCCCGACCTATCGGGCGGGGTTCATGTTCACCGGGGCGCTCGACCGCATGAAAACACTCGAGCGGGAGCACGGCATCGATTCGGTCGCGTTCGAAATGCTCGGGCCGCCGCGGCTCTCCAAGCTGCTGTATGAAGCGTACCTCCTGAAGCTCTGCTTCGGCGACCTTCGGACCGTGAGCCGTACGGAATCCGCGGTGATGTCACGCCGCCTGCTGGAGCTGATCCAGGCCGACGCCGACGTCCGCTCGCACATCATCTCGATCGGGATCCCGATCCTCCTTCCCGACGGCAAGTCGCTCGTGCGGGGCGAGACCGTGAAGATCCCGCCCTTCCGTGGCGAGGAAGAGTTCCCCGTGACCCGCCAGAACGTCGACCGGTGGGCGCACGACGGATGGGTCGACCTCCGCACCAAGAACATGGCCCTCTGGAAGCGCCGCGTCGGGCAGCTTATCAACGAAGTGGAGACTCTCCCGGACGGAGAAACCAGCTCACGGACGATGTTCAATCTCGAGTACTGGAACAATCTCATGGAGATCGACCCCGGCAAGATCTGCGGGTGGATCTTCACGTTCGAAGAGAAGGGTCGGCGAATGAAGGCCTGAGGATGGACAGCAACGCTGCCCTTCAGTTCGCTTCTGCCATCATCCTCCTCGCTGCGGCCGGGGCCTCGGCGTATTTTTCCCTCCGGCTCTCCGCCACCGCCGCCTGGATAGTCGCGGCCGTGTTCCTGGGCGCATCAGGCATCTTCCTCCTCCTCATCGCCCTGGGCATCGCCGAGGGCGAGTCCGGCTTCATCCCGATCATCCTCCTCCCCACCGTGTCCCTTTCGACGCTCGCCGTGGTTCTCGCCGCGGGCCTCATGGGCATACGGCGCGCTCATGGCGGGCCGGGTGGCGCAGGCTCCTCCCGCAGGCACGACACCGGGAGCGCGGAGCGACTCCAGCGCCTCCTCGACTCCACGTTCGAAGGGATCGTCGTCAGCGACCATGGAACGATCGTCGAGGCCAACCGTCCCTTCGCCTCGATGCTCGGCTACGAGGTCGAGGAGCTCCGCGGCAAGCCGCTCGCATCGTTCATCCGCCCCGAATCCCGCCAGATCGAGAACACCGATACCCGCGCCGCAGCGTTCGCCGCCTATGAGCAGCGGGCGCGGGCGAAAGACGCAACCGTCTTCCCCGTGGAAGTGCGCACGCGGCACATTCCCATCCAGGGGCGCGAGCTGACCATGACCGTCATCCGCGACATGACGGCCCGCAAGAAGACCGAGGAGCGGCTGCGGGAGAGCGAGGAGAGCTATCGGGAACTGGCGGAGAGCATCACAGACGTGTTCTTCGCGATGGACAACGACCTGACCATCACGCACTGGAACAAGGCGTCAGAGTATCTGACGGGCGTGACCGCGAGGGACGCGATCGGACGACCGCTGACCGAAGTGTTCCCCGAGCTCCTGGGGAACCGGGCGGACGAGGTCCTTGCGCGGGTGATCCAGAGCCGCGGACCGCAGAGCTTCCTCACCGAGTACTCGCTCGGCGGCGCGAAGGCCGTGGTCGAGATCCGCACGTACCCCACGCGGCGCGGACTCTCCGTGTTCCTCGAGGACATCACGACGCGAACGCAGGCCGAGCAGCAGCTCAAAGCCTCGCTGCACGAGAAGGAGGCGCTCCTGAAGGAGATTCACCACCGGGTGAAAAACAACCTTCAGATCATTTCCAGCCTCCTGAGCCTGCAGTCGGATCACATCACCCCCGAGAACGCCGGCGAGGCGCTGCGGGACAGCCAGAACCGCGTACGTTCCATGGCCATCATCCACGAGCAGCTCTACAGTTCGGGCGACCTCGCGAAGATCGACTTCAGCCAGTACATCAAGGATCTCACCGCGCAGCTCTTCCGGACCTACAGCGTGCAGGCGCGAAGCATCGAGCTTCAGCTGGACATCGAGCCGGTGATTCTCGAGATCGATCGCGCCATACCGTGCGGGATGATCCTCAACGAGCTTCTGACCAACTGCCTGAAGCACGGGTTCAAGGGGAGGACGCAGGGGGTGATCACGGTCACGCTTCACCCGGAGGAAGGCGGACTGATCAGGTTTTCCGTGAGCGACGACGGCGTAGGAATTTCGCCGGACGTGGACATCATGAACTCCCCGTCTCTGGGGATGAAGCTCGTGCGGACGCTCACCGATCAGCTTCGCGGGCAGATCACCGTGAACCGGCTCAAGGGAGCCCAGTTCATTGTGGTGTTCCCGGCCACGTGACGTGCCCCGTGTGGACCAGCGAGAAGTTCAGGTGAGATAGCGAAACCCGGAATATCTTGGGATGTGAGGGGTCGTTGGAGTGCAGAAGATTGTTGGAATACGAGGGATCGTCGAATGTGAGGGAGCGTTGGAGTGTAGAAGATTGTTGGAATACGAGGGATCGTCGAATGTGAGGGAGCGTTGGAGTGTAGAAGATTGTTGGAATACGAGGGATCGTCGAATGTGAGGGATCGTCGGAGTGTAGAAGGTTGTTGGAATACGAGGGATTGTCAAATGTGTGGGGTCGTCGGGGGCCGACCGGGGTGAATGGAGGTCTCACAGAACCCCGGCATTGTTGACAATCGAGCTGAAAAGGCAAGGCGGACAGCGGTGACCGATCAGATGCCCGACGGTCGAAATATCTCTATTCGGAAATCGCTACTTCACGACTATCATCGTACGTGTCTGGACGTCCCCCCCGCGGCAAGTCTGTAGAGGAACATACCGCTTGAGAGGTTCGAAGCATCGAACTTCACGCCATAGGTCCCCGCCTGTTTCCTCTCTCTAACCCTATTGCCATTTTATATGCCAATGCTGCGTCGGGCAGCGGTGTTAGAGTATCCAGTAGAATATTGTAAGTTCCTTTTTCTGATAGTTCGTCAGCAACCTTCTTGATTAAAGCCAAAGTAGCTTTCATCAAACTTGAACCCAGGCTCAAACGGGCGACACCTAAATCCTGCAGTTCACGAACAGATGGAGGTAGTCCTGCCCCAAGCCCAGGGTTTGCGAGAATATTAATAGGGGCATTGATTTCCTTAACCAGTATCGAAATCGTTTCTCTTTCCCATACGGGCTGAACAAATATGCAGTCTGCGCCTGCTTCCCGGTATTTGTTGCCACGCCTTATTGATTCAGATAATTTCTCTCGTGTCGAACCTGACGAAGTATAGAATGAATCGGTCCTCGCATTAATCACCAAATGAAAGCCCAGCGAATCTGACAATGCACGAATAGCCGATATTCTTTCACAAAATTCCATCTCGTCAATTAACACCGGATTCAAATCAATACTGTCTTCTATGTTTATTCCGACAATTCCCGTGGCAATGATCTTCTTCACCGAATCGACTACTTCATTTGTGTTATCTCCATATCCGGCTTCTATATCCACGGTTACCGGAACTTGAACTCCATTTACGATCCCCGTTATAGCTTCAATCATTTCTGACAATTGAATTACCTGGCAGTCAGGATAACCTAGAGAGGCAGCTATTCCCATACTAGTTGTTGCGATCGCTTTATACCCACATGCTTCTATCAATTTAGAACTTCCGATGTCCCATGAGTTCAACAGAACCATGATCTCTTTGTCTTGATGGAATTTCAAGAACGTTTCAGCTTTTTCTTTTTGAATATTTGAAACCATGATCTTGTTATTCCTTATTGTTTCGGGAAATATATCCAACTTCTCACTGAATTGTCACTGACGGTCAAGAGTATGCGCCCGCTGGAAGTCGGTGGAGGGAATTGGCCGTTTCTCAAGTCACATTCGCGGAGTGAACGAGGCAAGAACACCCCTGCCATGGGAACACGGCTATTCCCGGGTGGACGAGGCGGAACCACCCTTGCGAAGGGAACACGGGCCATTCCCGGGTGGACGAGGCGGAACCGCCCTTGCGCAGGGAACACGGGCTATTCCCGGGTGGACGAGGCGGAACCGCCGTTGCGCAGGGAACACGGGCTATTCCCGAATGGACGAGGCGGAACCACCCCTGCGAAGGGAACACGTGCCATTCCCGGGTGGATGAGGCGAAACCACCCTTGCGAAGGGAACACGTGCCATTCCCGGATGGACGAGGCGAAACCACTCCTGCCAAGGGAGCACTTCCCGGGTAGATGCGGGGAGGGTCAGTCAGGGATGACGAACGCGGGATCCTTGGGCCGGATCCTGTCATGCAGCCTGTGCAGCGCCCTCTGGGCATCTGAACTTCCCCGTCGTGCGGCGTCCCGATACAGCCTCGCCGCTTCAGCCGGCGTCACAGGCACGCCTCTCCCCGTCTCATAGCAGAACCCCAGCCCCACGTCCGCGAGTACCGAACCGCGATCGATCCCCTGGCGCAGGATGCCGACAGCAGCCGGGAAGAGCGTCGTGTCCGCCCCACGCACGTCCAGGATGGCGAGTCGAACCATCGCCTCGAAGTTTCCTGTAGCGGCGGCACGCTCCCAGAGTGTGTAGGCCTCCGACGGACGCGCGGGGCCCCACCGGCCGGCAAGCTCTCCGAGCCCGAGCTCGATCATCGCCGGCGCGTAGCCGGATTTTGTCGCGGTGGACAGGAAACCTTTCGCCTGCATCGGCGTGACCACGGCGCCGGCCATGGCAAGCTGCCCGTCGAACCCGAGCCCGGCCACGGTCCCCCACGCATACAATGCCTCGGGGTCATCCGCACCCGCTTTCTCCTTCAGCGCCGTGACAAACTCCGGGAGTCCGAGGACACCGAAGAGGTGCCGCTGGGCCTGGGGCGATTCCATCCGGGTGGCTCTGAGGTAGAACGCAGCGGCGCGCACAAGGTCGCGCTCGGCTCCGCGTCCAAGCTCAGCGGCCCTGCCAAGGAATGTCAGCGCTTCTGGACTCCCGGCATCTGCCGCAGCACGAACGCGCGCCTCCGCCGCCGAATCCAGCTTTGCATTGGCGTCGGTCAGCTTTGTGAGCCCGAGCGCCTCCTTCAGGGTCGAGTTGCCGCCCTCCAGCGCGGACTGAAGGATCGAGCCAATGCTGGGTGCGGACGTCGTGTCAGGATCGAAATCAAGAAACACCGGCGAGAGTGCTGTGGCTGAGGATGCCGTGCCCGATGCCGACGCGGTTGCTTCTGCTGCCGCCGCGGAATCCGGATTTGCAGCCGCGGCCACCTGCTGCATGTACTCCTTCAGCTTCGGAAGAACCTCAACCGCGGGCTTAAAGCCTTTGTCTGCCGCGCGCCCGATGAGCTCCAGCGCCCGGGGAAGATCGACGGGCACGACATACCCTTCGACATAGAAGAGTCCCAGGAAGAAGTCCGCCTCCTCCATATTCCGTTCGGAGCACCACGACAGGCTCTTGAACGCGCCGAACGGGTCCCATTTCATCCCCCATCCGTTGTACTGCAGGATGGCGAGATTGAATCGCGCGGGCACGACGCTCCCATCCGCCGCCTTCCCGATCCAGTGCGCCGCAAGAGCCGTGTCGGCCTGCACGCCCATCCCGAGCAGATACCGTATGCCCAGCTCATGCTGTGCAGGGGCGTCTCCGGCAGCGGCCCGACGCGCCAGGAGGAATGTCTGAAGGGTTTCGTACACGGGATCGGCAGGCCGCACCAGAGGCGGGAGTGACGTCGGCTTCTTGGCCTTGAAGACCGGGCTATCCTGACTCTGCTGGGAGCTGGGTGTGGTCTGGGCGGAGGCGGCGGGCGACGCCCCTGGCGCGAGCGAAGCGCCGGGCACGGCCAGCACAACAGCCGCGGTCAACACGCCTGACGACAGGAGAGGCGCTACGAAGCGGAGGAAGGCAGCGCGAATGCGCGAAGAGATGCTCATGCCGATCGGATGTTGGTGGACCGGGGTCTCAGGTCAGGAGTGAAGATAGGAGAAGAGCGTTCGAAATGAAAGCGGGAGGGATCTCCCGCCTTCATTCATAGCGAAGAGCATCGATCGGGTCGAGCGACGAGGCCTTCCAGGCCGGGTAGACGCCGAACAGGATGCCCACGAGCGAGCAGACGGCGATGCCAATGGCCGCCCAATCCCACGGAAATATCGCAGGCACTTCCATCAGGAGGCTCACCACGTTCCCGCCGAGCACGCCGAGGAGGATGCCGATGAGCCCGCCGATTTCGGACAGGATCACGGCCTCGATCAGGAACTGGCGGAGGATATCGGCCTTCTGTGCGCCCACGGCCTTCCGGATGCCGATCTCGCGCGTCCGCTCGGTGACGGAGACCAGCATGATATTCATGATCCCCACGCCCGCGGCCAGGAGGGCGATCGAGCTGACGACCAGCACGCCCATCCGGACGTACAGGGTGAATTCATTGAACTGTGTGATGAGGGAGTCGTTGGAGAAATAGGCGAAATCGTCTTCCTTGCCCGGCGGCACGTTGCGCGCTGCGCGGAGGATTGCGCGAGCCTGTTCCAGCGCATCGTCAAAGACTTCCCTGCTTCGCGCTTTCACCATGATGTTCACGCTCCGGTCGGCGCGCCCGAAGCGCTGGAAAAAAGTCGTGATCGGGATGGCGATAAAGCTGTCAGCATTTCCGCCCAGGGCGCTCCCCTTCGAAGCGAACACGCCGATCACTTTGAAGACCTGACCCCTCACGCGGATGTCCTCCCCGACCGGGTTCACGCTCGGAGGGAAGAGCTTGTCGCTCACCGCCTTGCCAAGCACTGCTACCGGCGCAGCGAGATCGAGGTCCTGTTGATTCAGGCCGCGCCCGACCTCGACGGCCCAGTCGTTCGTGACCATGCCATCCAGGTTTTCGCCCGCGATCTGGACGTTCGGGTTCGTCTTCTCGCCCTTCCAGGCAACCTGGTTTCCAAATTGCCACACCTCCAGGCCCACCGCTTCCGCCAGCGTTGCCTTCTCGCGAACGGTGTTCGCCTGCTCGTACGTGATATCCTTGCGGTTGCGCAGCCTGTGCCGGGCTTCATGCCCGCCTTCAAACTCGGTGGGAAATTTCTGGATCTGGAACGTGTTGGCGCCGAGCTGTGTCATCCCCTCTTCGATGGAGTTGCGAAGCACGCCGATCGCCGTCATCACGGCGATGATGGAGAAGACTCCGACGGCGATGCCCAGCAGCGTCAGGACCGAGCGCAGCTTGCTCGCCTTGATGGCGGAGAGCGCCATGGCGAGGCTCTCGCGGATGTTCGCAATCTCGTGAATGAACTTACTCATAGCGCAAGGCCTCCACAGGATCCATCTTTGCCGCCCGGTAGGCCGGGAGGAATCCCGACACGACACCGACCATGAGCGATATCGCGATCGCTATGAACACAACGGAGAGCGGCATTGCGGTCGGCAGCACCTGGTCCACAATCAGACTCAGCGGGAACGCGATCGCGAGTCCGATCAGCCCTCCGATAAGACACAACGCCGCCGCCTCGGCCAGGAACTGCATCAGGATCGACCGTCGCGGGGCGCCGATCGCCTTTCTGATCCCTATCTCCTTCGTCCTCTCCGTCACGGACACGAACATGATGTTCATGATCCCGATGCCGCCCACGAAGAGGGACAACCCCGTGATGAAGAGCCCCACCGATGCGATCACCAGGCTGATCGGCGCGAATGCGGCGGTCAGAAGTTCCTGCTGGTTTATTTCGAAGTCCTTGGGTTTCCCTGGTGGGATGTGGCGGAGTTTGCGCATGATGCCCTCAAGCTCCAGCTTGGCGTCTTCCATCTCCTTCAGGTCGGCGACTCTGACCTGAATCGTGACGTCCCGCCTCCTGCCGCCGAACTTGCTTTCGAATGAATTGATCGGCACGAATACGCGGGTATCCGATGTGAACACACCAAACAGCCCCCCCTGCTTCTCGAACACTCCAAGCACGGTATAGGGATTTCCTGCGACGCGTATGGTCTTGCCGATCGGGTCCTCGCGCGGAAACAGGTTCTCCGCGATGGTGGCTCCGATCGTACACACCGGGCGACCGCCGGCCGATTCTTCGGCGGTGAAGAACCGTCCGTCCTCGAGGAGAACCCCCGCGGCGTTCAGGTACTGGTGCGTCGTTCCGGTCACGAACGCGTCCTCTGTGGAGTTGTCGCCGTACGTCACGCGCCGGCGGGTGGCGATGACCGGCGCCACAGCCGACGCGTACAGCGACTGCCGCTCGATGTTGCCTGCAAACCGCGTCTCCAGCTGCCTGCGGTTCCGGAAGCTCGACCAGTCTTCGTTGCTTATCCACGGAAACCGCTGGATATACAGGACGTCGGTCCCGAAGGCTGAGGCGCTCTTGTCGAACGCCCGGTTCACCCCCTCGATGGCCGTGGCCATCAGGGTGACCGACACGATCCCGATCACGATGCCCAGGGTTGTCAGAACCGACCGCATCTTGTTCGCACGTATCGCCGCGAACGAGATGATCAGCCCTTCGCCCAGCTCACGCAGAAAGTCCATGGTTCGTAACGTTCTCCCGCCCGGGGACGTCCGTCAGGACGCCGCGGCTGCGTACGTCTTGCGCTTGTGCGCAGCCTCGTCGGATTCGACTTTCCCGTCACGCACGCGAATCACCCGATGGGCATGCTCTGCGATGTCCGCCTCGTGCGTCACAAGAATGATGGTATTCCCCTGCCGGTGAAGCTCTTCGAACAGGAGCATGATTTCCTCGCCGGTCTTCGAGTCCAGGTTTCCCGTAGGCTCGTCCGCCAGGATGATCGACGGCCGGGTCACAAGCGCCCGGGCCACGGCCACCCTTTGCCGCTGGCCGCCGGAGAGCTCATTGGGTTTGTGATGGCTGCGGTCGCCGAGACCGACGTGCTGCAGCGTCTCCAGCGCACGCCGCCTTCGCTCGCCGGAGCCGAGTCCGGCATAGATCAGGGGCAGCTCAACGTTGTGCAGGGCGTCTGAACGCGGCAGCAGGTTGAACGTCTGAAAGACGAACCCGATCTCCTTGTTCCGGATCTTCGCCAGCTCGTTGTCGTTCATGTCGCTGACGGCCAGACCGTTGAACATATATGACCCCGAAGTGGGCGTGTCCAGGCAGCCGATGATGTTCATCAGCGTGGACTTTCCTGACCCCGACGGCCCCATGATGGCGACGTACTCGTTCTTACCGATCACGACGGTGACACCTCGCAGGGCGTGGACCTCCTCTGCACCGCCCATGTCGTAGGTCTTGACGATGTTGGTCAGCTCAATGACGCTCATGGTCAGGCCCCTTCCACCCGCTGGGGTCCGCGCCCGCGCCGTGGCTCTTCAACCTTCACCTTCGCGCCGTCCTCCAGCTCACGGTTGATCACGCGGTACGTTCCCGACACGACCTGCGCGCCCTCTTCGAGGCCCTCGCTGATCTCCACATACGTGTCGTTGCTGATGCCGCGCTTCACCGGCATGGCTTTCGCGACGCCGTCGACGACCACGAACGCCACTTCCTTCATCTGCCCCTCGGGCTTCTTCTCCTCTGCCACCGGGCCGCCAGCCGGGCCCCCGGCCACGACCACCTTGCCCCGCTGCCCGTCCACCGTCGAATCCTTCACCTCCATTTTCGGCGCGCGCGTCGTGACCGACTGCACGGGGATCGTGAGCACGTTCATCTTCGTCTCCGTCTCGATATCAGCCATCATCGACATGCCGGGACGAAGCGAGATGTCCTTGTCCACCACGCGCATCTTCACCTGGAAGTTTGTCACCTCCTCCTGCGTCCCGAGCCCTTTTGAAGCCGCGGTGTTCGCGATCTCGTACACGAGCGCGTTGACCTTCCGGTCCGGGAACGCGTCGATCGAGACCCGGGCCGTGTCGCCGATGGAGACATTGATCACGTCGGTCTCGGACACATCCACCCGCGCTTCCATCCGTGAGAGGTCGGCGATCGTCATGACTTCCGTCCCCTGGAACTGCTGCGTCCCCAGCACCCGCTCGCCAAGCTCGGAATTCAGCTGGCTGACGGTCCCGTCCATCGGCGCAAAAACGGTGGTTTTGCGCAGGCTTTCTTCGGCCTGATCGAGGGTCGCCTTCGCGCGGGCATATTGCGCTTTGGCCGACTCGAAGAAGGCTTTGGCCTGGTCATGTTCCGTCTCAGAGACCATACCTTTCTCAAAGAGCGAGGAAATCCGCCTGTATTCAGGCTCGGTACGCGCAAGCTCCGCCTTGGCCGAGAGCAACCCGGCCGAGGCCTGGTCTCGCTGCGCGGTGTACAGGTCCGGCTTGATCTTCATCAGTAGGTCGCCCTTCTTCACCCGGTCGCCTTCCTTGACGGGCAGAGCCACGATCTCGCCGCTCACCTCGGGGGAGATCTTGACCATGACCTCCGGCTGAATCTTCCCTGTGGCTGTGACGACCTGCGTGATGGTCCGGCGCTGGGCCTTCTCGACCTGCACCGTAATCACATTCTCTTTGCGCGAACCGAGGAAGATCACCAGTCCGAGCGCGATGACCAGCACTCCGATAACACTCCAGATGATGATCCGTTTGCGCGTCTTCTTCTTTCCGTTTGTTGCCATGGAAACCCGCTCCCAGCGATGGTGTTAGTACTTGCGCTCACCGAGCGCAAATTCCAGGTTGTACTTTGCAGTCAGATAACTGTAGACGGAGTTGACTCTGTTGGCTTCCGCGTTAACGTAGTTCGCATTCCCGACGAGCAGGTCGAGCAGCGTGCCCGCCCCCAGATTGTACCGCTCTTCGGCGATCTTCCGGTCTTCAGCGGCCGAGACGAGCGCCTGTTCCGTAACCTGCAGCGCTTTCATCGCCGCGTCCAGGTCCAGCACCGCCTTCCGCACCTCCACCGTCACGTCGCGCTCGGTCTGCGCTTTTGCGATCTCGGCGTTCCGCTTTGAAACCTCAGCGGTCTGGATCTGCTGCTCGCGCAAGAACCCGTCGAAGAGGTTCCAGCGGACATTGAGCCCCCAGTTGAGGCTCTTGTTATCGGACAGGTTCTCGAATTTCTCTCCGTTCAGGTTGTAGCCGCCGAATGCGCCGATCGCAGGGTAGTAGCCGCTGTAGGCGCTTGTCACGCTGCCATCGGCGGCGTTCACCTGTTCCATCGCCGCCATGAAATCGGGGCGCGCCTGGATCGCGCGATCCTGCAGCACGCCGAGACCGCCACGACCTCTGAAGTCGTTTCTCAGCTGTTGCATCTCGAGAGAGTCGATCGTGGTCGGCAGCGTGGCGTCCACAACCTTATAGTCCTGCCGCCCGTCCAGACCGATGAGCGCGAGCAGGTCGACTTTCGCCTTCAGGTGGTTGTTCGTCGCGGAGATGACGCTCAGCTCGTCGCTGGCCACCTGCGACTGCTGGCGATACACGTCGGCAAGCGAGAGCGCGCCCACGCGGTTGGACTCGGTGATCCGCTCCAACTGGCGCTTATCCCGCTTCAGGTTCTCTTCCGTGACCACAACAAGCTTCTCCGTGCGCAGCACGTTCAGATACTCGCTGGCGGTCTGATAGACGATCGCCTGCCGCGTGCGCACGACCCCGAGCTTCGCGGAGGCTTCACGCGCATTCGCGGCGGACACATTCCCTTCACGACCGAGGAAGTCGAACACGGTCAGCCCTGCTGAGAGCCCGGCACCTACGCTGCCGTTTGTCTCGCTCGACGCGGGGAAATCGACAGGCGTTCCCTGAATGACACCCCGGTACCCTGACTGATCGGTCTGGGTTCGTCTCCATGACCCGCTGGCATCCAGGGACGGGAGGTACTGTCCCATCGCGGCACGGGACTGGCTTTCGGCGGCGTCCAGGTTATTTTGCGATTGGACGACGCTCAGGTTCTTCTGAAGCGCAAGGTCGATGGCTTGCTGAAGGGTGAGTGTTTGCTCCTGGGCAATTCCGGCTGCACCGTGGAGGAAGAGGAACGTGGCCAACAGGGCCGCTAGAATTCGCATAGTGGACTCCGAAACATGGGGCGGATGACTACTATTTAAACGCAAAGAACGATTGAATGTTACGACAAAACTGTCTCCGGGGCCTGATTTGCGTCGCCAGATCAATGCAGAATGATCTCTGATTCCCCTGCCGGATCGCGGTCTTCGCCCGAAAAATTCGCCTATTCTGGAGGACGGACGCTCCCCAGGAGCCCCTCCCTGCTTCCAGGGAGCCCCTCCTTGCCTGCCAGAATCCCGTCTTTAATAGAGAGGAGATACGCCAGCGCGGCGTCGTGCTCGTTGGGGATTCGGCCGTCAAGAATGGCCTCTTCTATGGCTTTTTTGAGAATCCCGACCTCCCGGCCCTCCCGAAGCCCGCAAACCGCCATGATTTCGTCACCTTTCACGGGGGGCTGCCACGCCCTCAAACGGTCCTTCTCCTCAACCTCCGCGATCTTCTCCATCACCCGGTCGTAGTTCCGGAGATACCGCGCCACGAGCTTGGGATTCTTCGAGGTGATGTCGGCACGGCACAGCTTCATCAGATCATCCACGTCCTCGCCTGCCTCGAACACCAGACGCCGGACCGCCGAGTCGGTCACCTCCTCGTCCACCAGCACCATCGGCCGCAGGTGCAGACGAACGAGCTTCTCGACGTACGGCAACGGGTCCATGGGGAACTTCATCCGGCGGAAGATCTTCTTCATCATCCGCGCCCCCACCTCCTCATGCCCGTGGAACGTCCAGCCGATCCCCTCCTTGAACGACTTCGTCCTTGGTTTTGCGATGTCGTGCGCCAGCGCGACGAACCGCAGCCAGACGTTGTCCGTTGTCGCGGCGATGTTGTCCACGACCTGGCAGGTGTGCAGGAAGACGTCCTTGTGGTGGTGGTCGCGCCGCTGATCGACGCCCGCCATATCCGCGATCTCGGGGAACACGATCTGAAGGACGCCGGTTTCGAACATCAGCCGGAGGCCGATGGACGGCTGGGGCACGCGCATGATCTTGAGGAACTCGTCCGTGATCCTCTCCTGCGACACGATGCTCAGCCGCTCGCGCATGGCGCTCACGGCCTTGAACGTCCGCTCCTCGATCCTGAACTCCAGCTGTGCCGCGAACCGGATGGCGCGGAGAATGCGAAGCGGATCGTCCTCGAACGTATGATCGGGATCGAGCGGCGTGCGGATGATCTCCTTTGCGAGGTCTTCCCTCCCTCCGAGCGGATCCTCGAGGGTGCCGTACGTGCCGGCATTCAGCGAGACCGCCATCGCGTTGATCGTGAAGTCGCGTCGCATCAGGTCGTCCGTGAGCGTTCCGCGCGTGACGTGCGGCTTGCGCGAGTCGTGCGCGTACTCCTCCCGCCGCGCGCCCACGAACTCCACCTTTCCGGTGTCCAGCGGCACCATGGCCGTCCCGAACCGCTCGAACGCCACGACGGTCTCCACGCCGAGCTCGCGGGCCGCATGCCGCGCGAATGCGATGCCGTCGCCGACGACAAGGATGTCGATGTCCCTGTCCCCCTGCTCCAGCAGGAGGTCGCGCACGTATCCTCCGACGACGTAGATCTCGGCGCCCGCCGCGTCGGCGATCGCGCCGATCTTCGCCAGGAGGGGGTGTGTCAGATGGATGTGGGCTGTGTCGTTCACGATGAACAGGGCGACCTGTCGCCTGCTACAGGACGATGCGCTGCTCGCCGATCTTCTCCATGATGATGTTCGCCACTTGCAGGGCCCGCATGCCGTCGTCGCCGCTGACGACGGGGCGCGTGCCGTTCTTCACTGCCGCCGCGAACAGACCCAGCTCGTGCTGGAGCGCGTTGACTTCCCTGACTTCCGGCTGCTCGTACAGAACGCGGCGCTTGCGGTCTCCCGTGCCGATCTCGCCGAGCGTCATAACCCCGGGTCCCACCGGCTCGTCAGGCGACGCCAGGCGGAACACCTCCGAGAGCCCCTGCGAAAAGTCGATCGAGATGTACGTGCTCTGCTGGAACAGCCGCATCTTCCGCATTTTCCGCTGGGAAATGCGGCTGGCCGTCACGTTTGCCACGCAGCCGTTCTCAAACTGGAGGCGGGCGTTGGCAATGTCCACATTGTCCGACACCACCGCCACTCCGCTCGCGTCGACGTGTTTCACGGGCGACTGCACGAAGCTCAGGATCAGGTCGATGTCGTGGATCATCAGGTCCAGCACCACGGCCACGTCCGTCCCGCGCGGGTTGAACTGCGCAAGCCGGTGCGACTCCACGAACAGCGGTCGCAGCTCGAACTTCTCGAGTGCCAGGATCGCCGCATTGAATCTCTCGATGTGTCCCACCTGCACTGTGACGCCCTTCTTCCGGGCGTGGGCGCACAGCGCCTCCGCTTCCGCGACTGTCGCCGTGATCGGTTTCTCGATCATCACGTGCCGCCCCTGCTCGATGGCGCGCGCCGCCACCTCGGCGTGGGTGCTCGTCGGCGTCGCAATCGTCACCGCCTCGGACGCGGCGAGGAGCGCATCGATGTCCCGGAAGGCGGTCGTTCCGAGCTCCGCTGCGACCCTGGCAGCGTGGTCGGGCCGTTCGTCATAGATGCCGGCCAGCTTCACGCCCGGCACGTCCCTGAGCAGCTTCGCATGCAGGCTGCCGAGATGTCCGACGCCGATGACACCGATGGGGAGTGTGGACACGGATGAGATCTCCTTCTATCTGTCGCCGGCGTTGACGCCGGCTATGACTCGCGTGAATACAGAATCGTGACATGGGCCCATGCAATGCGTTCGTGCCGCGCGTGCACCGATCAACTCAACTGCGCCCGGACCCACGCGTCGAATGCTGCAACGCTGTCGAACGTGCACGAGGGGTTCACTGCCCTGACATGTTCGGGATCGAACGCATCCCACAATACGGACGCGATGCGGACGCCGGCGCCGTGGGCGGCCTTCGCGTCGGACACGGAATCGCCGACCATCAGCGCCTGCGAGGGCTGGAGCCCGAACCGCTCCAGTGCCTGCAGGATCCCTTCCGGATGAGGCTTGTGGTGCTCCACGTCGTTCCCGGTCACGATCAGGTCGAAATACCCCTCGAGCCCGAACGCGCGGAGCGTGATGTCGGTGGTCCACTTCCCCTTGCCCGTGAAGAGCGCGATCGTGATCTTCCGATCCTTCAGGAAGCGCAGGACGTTGTCGATGCCTTCGTGCAGGTCGGCCAGCGTCGGGTGCTGCGCCGCGTAGAACGCAAGCAGCTCCTGCATCAGCGCCGGCGAGCGCTCCGGTCCGAACACCTTTTCGATCGCGCCTTCCTCCGGTGGACCGAACAGCGCGACGATCTCCGCCGGCTCCATCGTGCGCCCCAGGTGCCGCTCCATCAGATGATTGAAGCTCGCGTAGATCAGATCGTTGGTCCGCACGAGCGTCCCATCCAGGTCGAAAATGACACACTTCAGGTCCGGGAACGGAGGACAGGTCGATGTCGAATTCGTAACCATCTTACAAATATACGCACTGGCCTTGCGATTTCCAATGAGGCGGTTGTATCTCCTTCGCCATTGTGGTATCTTCATACACCTATGGCCAACAATCATTTGACACGCCAGATCGTCCTGCGTAAAAAGGAAGAACGAAGAATTATCGCGGGGCATCCGTGGGCGTACAGCAACGAAATCCAGGAGATTCGGGGCACGCCGGGCGCGGGCGACGTCGTTGAGCTGCTTTCCGCCGGCGGGCTCTCGCTCGGCATCGGGTTCTATCATCCCCACTCGCTCATCGCCTACCGGCATCTCGCAACGGAAATTCAGGACATCGACCCCGCGTTCTTCTCGCGGCGGCTCGGCGAAGCGCTGGCGCTCCGCAGAGCGATGTTCGGCGACAGCGACGCCTACCGGCTCGTACACGGAGAGAGCGATTTCCTGCCCGGCCTGATCGTGGACAAGTTCGGCGATGTTGTTTCTGTCCAGGCCTTTTCGGCGGGCATGGACCGTCGCCTCCCGGAGATCTGCGATGCCATTCAGGAACTGCTTTCGCCTGCCGCCATCGTGGAACGGAACGAATCTGCCCTGCGCACCCTCGAAGAGCTCCCGATGCGCAAAGGTTTTCTCCGGGGATCAAAGAGCGAAACGGAATTCACGGAGAACGGCATCAGATATGCCGTGGACGCGCTCGAGGGACAGAAGACCGGGTTCTTCCTCGATCAGCGGATGAACAGGGCGCGCGTTAGAACGTTCGCCCGGGGGCGCAGCGTCCTGGATTGTTTCTGCAACGACGGGGGGTTCTCGCTCAGCGCCGCCGCGGGCGGAGCGTCCGACGTGCTCGGCATCGACAGCTCGGCGGAAGCCATCGCACGCGCATCGAAGAACGTCGGGCGGAACGGCCTGGGGAACTGCAGCTTCGAGCAGGCGGATGTCTTCACGAAGCTGCCGATCCTTGCGGAAGAGGGGCGATCGTTCGACATCGTGATCCTTGACCCGCCGTCGTTCACCCGCTCTCGAAAATCCGTGCCGATGGCGAAGAAGGGGTACCGGGAGCTGCACCGGGACGCGTTGAAGGTCCTGAAACCGGGCGGCTTGCTCGCAACCTCTTCCTGCTCACACCACATCCTCCCCGAGACCTTCCTCTCTATTATAGACGAAGCCTGTCACGAGGCGAACCGCCCCGCGCAAATGCTTGAATGGGCGGGTGCCGCCCCGGATCACCCGGTCCTGCCGGGGGTGTCCGAAACCCGCTACCTGAAATTCGGGGTTTTTCTGGTGCGCTGAGTGCGATTCCAGGCCGGCCGTTGCAATTCCCCCCGCCAGAAACTAACTTCAGTCATGAAGCGTTCTACAGAGTTGTAGAACATGAAGAATCGCTCGCTGCGGAATGCAGGAATCGCTCGCGAAGGGCGGGGCGGCAGACTGGTGCGGGGGAGTTCTTCGTCGCGAGGCGTCGCTGAGAGATTCGGATGGTGAAAGGACTGCAATGAGAGCGCCGGTTGTACGCGCACTGTGTCTCGGGATGATGCTGCTGGTGGCCGCCACCGGGTGGTCGCAGCAAGGAGGGACCGTCACATCTGACACGGCCGGGAAGAAGAACGTCTCCCCGGCAATGGCCGAGACGCCCGTTCCCGTCACGCTCTGGGGGTTCGACCTTTTGCTTTCAAACAGCGGGTTCGGATTCGGGCTGTCCTACCGGAGGCAGTACACTGAGGATCTGGCCGGACAGGTGGCACTCTCGGTGAGCGAATCCAAAGAAGGCAAGGAAGTGGAGTACTACGATCCGTACACGGGAAGTTCGTTCGTCCCCGGCAAGCTCAACCGGTTCATGGTCATCCCCCTGACCGTGGGTGCGCAGTACCGATTGTTCCGCGAAGACATCGTGGACACGTTTCGCCCGTACGTCAACGCGGGGATCGGACCCACGATGATCTGGGAGATGCCGTTCGCGCACGTCACGCAAAATCCGAGCGGGCCGCCGACCATCGACCAGGTTGAATTTTTCAACGCGATCTCGCAGGGGACGCCGCATTTCACCGTCGGCGGATTCATCGGTGCCGGCGCCTACTTCGGATCGCAGCAATCCAGCATTCTCGGGATCAACATCCGGTACTACATCAACTACCTGCTCTCCGGCGGCCTGCCGTCGCAATACAACCCGGCCACGGGTGAAATTACCACCTGGAAGTCCAGCTTCGGCGGCTTCTACATCACGATCAATATCGGTATGGGCTAAGCGGGACGCGTCCCGCTCCTGATTCATGATCGCCTCCGGGCACGCCATCATTGTTGAGCCCGATGGTGAACCTGACTGGTTGACCCGTGATCTCCGCCGGTCCGAAGGACCTGTTGCACGATCCCTTCCCCGCCACCCTGCCTGCTTCGGGAAACTCCAGCGTCGCTTCGGTACCCCCCCATGCCGTGGCCGAGGGGGTCCCCCGGACGCCACGAAGTCCCGCCCCTTTCACGACACTTTCATGACAACACGTTTTTGAAAAGAATGCTATATTCCCCCGTGGACTTCCATGGAGGGAACATGAAGACCGCATTGCTGATGTTGACGCTCCTCATCGCGACACTCGCCCAGTGTCAGACCTCTCTTGCCCAGAGCGAGGCCGCAGTTCCGTTCCTGCTCTTCTCCCCGTCGTCCGAAGCCAACGGAATGGCGGGCACCTCAATTGCGCTCCCTCGATTCGACCCGACTGCATCGGTGTTCTCACCGGCACAGGTAGGAATCTCGGCGCTCACGACCAATGTCAGGGGAAGTTTCTATCCGACCGACTCACAGCTTCCCGTTGCGTATACGTTACCAGGCCTCTCGTACACCGCCTGGGCTGCCAGCGCGGGGGTGCTCCTGAACGACTTCATGGATCTCCCGCTTCGCGTCGGCGTCGGCCTGGGATATCATCGCGTGGACGAGGACCTGGGGAAATTCGTCATCACCACTCCCGCCAATCCCGAGGGCATCGGCACGTTCGACGCACACGAAAACGCCAGCGGTGTCGTCATCGGCGTCGGAATCGAGTATCTCGTACGGTTCGGGTTCGGTTACACATTCAGATCGGTGGAGTCCCGCCTCTCAGCAGTGGGTACCGAACAGGGACAGGGCACCGGCGAGGCGAGCGGCACCACGGGCGACTATAGCTTCCTCCTGGAAGTCCCGCTCGTTTCGATTGCCGAAGAAATCGCCGGAGACAACATGCTCAGCAGCGCGAAGTTCCGGCCCTTCCTCGATCTCGGCGGAGGGATCGGCTGGAACAACGTGGGCGACAAGCTGGTCTATGTCGATGAGTCTCAGGCGGACCCTTTCCCGCGAACGGCCCGAACGGGGATTGCCGTCTCAGGTGGTGTAAGCATGGGCCGGAACACGGACTGGGAGATTCTCTCCGCCGCGTGGTCGCGCGAAGCCGAGGATATCCTCGTCGTCCGGAACGAGAACGGGCAGTGGGAATATCAATCCGGGTTCGGCGACATCCAGTTCGGCGACAACGTCATCCAGGGGAAGAAGACCGCGAACGTGAGCCTGCGGAGCGGATGGCAGGTGCAGGTCGGCGAACTCTTCACGTACCGGAGCGGCTCTGTAAAGACGTACATCGATTATGAGACAAGCGGGTACACGATCCAGCTTGCAGGGATACTCAAAGGGATCTCTGAGCTGGTCGACGGCACGCCACCGACCTGGCTCGCGTTCGCCCGGGACCACGTCGACATACAGTATCATTCTGCCAAATACGAGCAGCAATCCTCGGGGAAGGAGCTGACAACGTACTCGGGGATCACGGTGTCGCTTCACTCCTGGCCATTGTGACCCGTCAGCTGATGTAGCTCAATTGCCCGGGCGCGCAGTCAGACCCCTCTGACAGCGACATCCCTTTGGGCCCCTCTGGCTGCATCCCCCCTTTCGTGATGCTCCCTCATCGTCGTATAGGATGCTCCCCTTTCTTCACACAGGAGCCCTCCTTTCTTCACTCGTGGCGCTCCACCTTCTCCACACGGGACGCTCCCCCTTTTTGCTTGGGATGCTCCATCCTCTTCACAGAGGAGCTCACCTTCTTTCACACGGGAGGCTCCCCCATCTTCACGTGAGACGCTACCCTTTCTTCACATAGGAGCTCTCCCTCTTCCACGGGGGGCTCTCTTTTCTTCACATGAGACTTGCTGCCAGGGTCGACGTACACGTATCCCATCCTCCCGCTTACCCTCGCCCTTTCTTTCAATTCAGCCTGAGATTCGCTTTCTTACAGTGAGTCACAGAATCGGCCGTTCCTTTCTCCCGCAATATCCCCGACAACGAAAGCGAAGCGCCCATCATGCGTCGAACGTGGGGTCTCCTCTTCCTCCTCGCACTCTCAGCGACAGTCACAGTTCAAGCACAGACTGAATCGCCCGTCCTCGTAACGGTCGAGCTCTCGCGACCATCGGCATCGACATTCGTCGATCGACTTCATACCAGAGTGTATTACGCGACCGAGAGCTGGGCACTGATCGAGCTGTCCCCCGCACAGGTCGAACTAGCACGTCGGGCCGGCCACGCAGTGACGGTCATCGACAGCAAACTCGATCCGGACAGCTACCGCTTGGTCACAGTGAAGCGAGGCCGCGTGAGCCGCGCCGACCTTGCCGGGGCCGACGTCCTGCTCGAGCGGGACGGGATCGTGATCACGCGAGGGAACCCGACGCTGGACGCAGGGCGGTCCACGCAAGGGCTCAAGAGCGTGCCTCTGCGGCCGCTGCATATCGCGCTTGACAATGGAGCCGTTGTCGGAACGCCGTCCTTCCCAGCCTCCACAGATTCGCTGATCGCGTCGATCGTCGCGCGCATCAACCCCGACACTGTTCGCTGGTTCATCCAGCATCTACAGGACTTCAAGACACGCCATGCCAATGCCGCAAATCGCGACACGGTCGCGGAGTGGATCAAGGCACAGTTCGAGAGGATGGGATATGCGACGGCTGGAAGGGACTCGTTCTCCCGCGGCGGCGTCTGGCAAACAAACGTAACCGCAACCCTGCCCGGGATCGGGACCTCCGGCGAGATCATCGTCTTCGGCGGTCATCACGATTCCAATTCCGGCTCCCCATACACCGCGGCTCCCGGTGCGGACGACAACGCCAGCGGCACTGCGGCGGCCCTTGAAACGGCACGCGTCCTGAAAGAGGCCGGGTACACGCCGAAGGTCACCATCAAGTTTGCCACGTTTGCGGCGGAGGAGGTCGGGCTCGTCGGCAGCGCCGTCGATGCGGCGCGATCGGTCGAGGCAGGGACGAAGATCAGGCTGATGATCAACCACGACATGATTGCCAACAACCCGGGCACGCACGTCGGCAGCCCGGTGCGCGTCTACTACTATACCGGAAGCGAATCGTGGCGCGAGCTGGCGAAGCAGTCGACGAATCAGTTCACGACGCTCGTCGGCCTGAACGGCGGAGCGAATTCGGGCGGTTCCGACAGCTATTCGTACTGGGCGTACGGCTATCCGGCTGTCTATTTCTTCGAAGACCAGTTCAGCCCGGTCTACCACACCCCGGCCGACACGATCGGGAACATCAACATCGACTACTGCGCCGAGGTGATCAGGGCGAGCGCCGCCACCCTCCTGAGGGCTGCGGCGATTCCGAGTGAAGTCCGAGGATTGGACATCGCCGACCGTGGAGACGGGAGCTCCCTTTGCGCTTGGTGGATGCCCGGCACCGACGGGCCGGCGGCGGCGTACCGCGTCTCCGTCGGCGCATCTTCCGGCGCATACGATTCGTCGTTCACCGTGTCCGACACCGCAGCGACGATCGGCGGGCTCGTCGCCGGCACGCTGTACTACGTTGCGGTTGCGGCTGTGGACGCCGATGGGAACATAAGCCTGTTGAGGGAGAAGAGCGGGACGCCGCGCACTCTGCCGCTCACCCCCGGGAGTTTCAGTACCACGCCGGGCACATCCACCCTCTCACTCCAGTGGCGCGCAAACCGTGAGCTGGATTTCCTCGGGTACAACATCTACAGGTCTGAAACGTCCGGCGAGGAGGGCACACTCCTGAACGCCGTCCCGTACACCGACACAACCTATGCCGACGTGACGGTCCAGAAGCACGCCTACTACTACTACACCGTTCGTGCGATGGACAGCCTCTTCAACGAGAGTCCACCGACCGCTCAGCTCCGGTCGCGCCTCGTGTCGCTCGACATGGGTATTCTGCTCGTGGACGAATCGGCGGACAGTCATCGGGGCTCCGGGAAATCCCACGGAGCAGGAGGTGGACGACTACTACAGCTCGCTGCTGGAAGGCTATACGGCCACGCCGTACGACGTCAGGGCCGAAGGGTCCGTCGGGCTGGCCGACATGGGGGCATATTCGACTGTCGTCTGGTTCAGCGACGACCTCACCGACATCGCCGCCCCGTTCGCAGCTCAGAACGACGTGCGGAGGTACACCGAGCTCGGCGGAAAGTTCTTCTTTGCGGGATTCCGTCCGACGCGCGCGTTCACGGGGAACAACACGGCCCGAATGACGTTCGCTCCGGGCGACTTCATGTGGGACGTCATGGGCATTCGCTCGAACGATATCAGGGCTTTTTCTCGGTTCAGCGGAGCCGTTCCCATTGCAGGCTCCTATCCGGACGTCACGGTGGATTCATTGACGGCTGGGCCGGCGAACGAGTACCATCTCCGCTACGTCGAAGCGATATCCCCTGCCACGGGCAGCCTGGCGGTTTACGTATACGGCTCCGGGTACGACACAAGCAGCCAGTTTGGCAGCTCGAAGGGGCAGCCTGTAGGGGTTGAGCGGATCATTCCGGGGCACAGCTCGGTGGTCGTCAGCTTCCCGCTTTTCTACATGAAGCCCGACGAGGCCCGCGCGCTTGTGCACTACGTCCTCGACACGAGATTCAACGAGGTGACAGAGGTTGAGGATTTCGACGGGTCAGTCCCCGTGGCGTTCGCGCTCGCGCAGAACTATCCGAACCCCTTCAATCCTGTCACGACGATCAGGTTCACGATCCCTTACTCTGCACGCACGGGCCCGCCAGGGACTGCCGCCCATGGACGAGATGGTTCGCCTTCTGACCTGCGCGGGCCAGGCGGCTCTCTCGCGGCCGGGAATGTTCGCCTGGTGGTCTACGACCTCCTCGGCCGGCCTGTGGCTGTCCTGGTAGACGAGAAGAAGGCCCCCGGGAGCTACGACGTGAAGTTCGACGCCCGCACTCTCGCGTCGGGTATATACCTCTATCGCCTGACAGCAGGGTCGTTTGTGGAGACGAAAAAGATGGTGTTGATGAAGTAGGGCGCCCTGCCATCAGTAAGTATGAGTCAGGACAATGAGTCCCGCGGACGGGCTCAAGATGGGGGATCGGACCTTGGCGCATGAGCACATTTGAGCCCAGAGTTGACTCTCTCGCGGGAGCGCATTAGTTTAGGGCATGGCTCCTTCAAAACTCAGAGTTGCGAGTTTCACCATCTCGCTCGATGGCTTTGGGGCGGGTCCGGACCAGAGCTTCGAGAATCCTCTTGGCGTCGGGGGGATGGCCATCCACGAGTGGGCGTTCTCGACCAGGACGTTTCAGGGGATGCATCTGGGCGGCGAGGGTGGAGCGACCGGCCTGGACGACGACTTTGCCGCCCGCGGATTCCGCAACATAGGCGCCTGGATTCTGGGCCGCAACATGTTCGGCCCGATACGCGGCGCCTGGCCCGACGACACCTGGAAGGGATGGTGGGGAGACAGCCCGCCATACCATACCCCCGTCTTTGTATTGACCCACCACGCCCGTGAACCCATCACCATGGCGGGCGGCACGACGTTCCACTTCATCACCGACGGGATTCACGGAGCCCTCGAACGCGCCACCGAAGCCGCGGCCGGGCAGGATGTACGGCTCGGAGGCGGCGTCGCCACGGTCCGTCAGTATCTGCGCGCGGGGTTGATCGACGAGATGCACATTGCCATCGCGCCGGTCCTCCTGGGCACAGGTGAGAACCTCTTCGCGGGGATCGACATGCTGGCGCTGGGATACAGATGTGTCGAGCACTCCGCCAGCCAGTATGCCACCCATGTGGTACTGAGGAAGATCGGGTAACGTTTCCACGGAGCCTTGACGTGAAACATCAGAGGGTATTTGAGGCGAGGTTCCGGAAGTCCGCCAGCCATCGATTCTGCTGATGAGAACAACAAACCGCTGAGTGGCGGCTGATAACCCCGCAGCCGCGAGCGACAAGGCACACGTTCACGAGGAATCCGGGAAAGACGACACGCGATGGCGCAGGCGGAAAGACGCCGGGTTTCAACCGGCACGAAGTGGGAGCCGATCGTCGGCTACTCGCGCGCGATCAGGGTCGGAAACCATGTCTGTGTGTCGGGCACCACCGCCACAGACGCACGGGGTCATATCGTTGGCGATGGCGACGCGTATCGCCAGACAGTTCAGGTAATTCAGAACATCGAGCGCGCGCTCGGGCAGCTCGGGGCCGGGCTAGCGGATGTCGTGCGCACGCGCATCTACGTCGTGAACATCGACGATTGGGAGAAGGTGGGGAAGGCTCACGGCGAGGCCTTTGGGGAGATTCGACCGGCGACGAGCATGGTCGAGGTCAGCCGGCTGATCTCCCCGGAGATTCTCGTGGAGATCGAGGCAGATGCGATCATCGGGGACAATGCTACCCTGCCGTAGCGTTTCGACTCAGCCGGGTCGAGAGGTAGCTACTCTGTCAGTAGTCTCTGCGTCGTGCCTCTGCAACTCAGATGCCCTCGCCCGTCAACCGTATCACCGGCGGATAGTCATCTTCATCATTCGAGAAGACCGTAAGCGTCCCGGAAACGATCCCTGCGGCATTCGGCACAAACCGGATGTCGAAGTTTGCGCTCGTTCCCGGGCGGATGATGATGGGAAGGACTGTCTCAAGTGTATAGCGCGGGTTGTCGATCGTGGCCCTGGTGATATTCAGCGCTGCTAACCCGCTGTTTGAAACCTGCAGTTGCCTCAGCTCCCCCTGCCCCACCGGCACCCTTCCAAAGTCCATCGTGTCCGACGAGATGACGATCTGGGGAAACACTCCTCTGATGACGCGGACGGAGTGAAGTGCGCTCCACGGTCCGCTCCCATTATCGTTGTACCCTCTCACTCTATAGTAATACACGTAGCCTTCCGTCTTCCCCACGAGCCGTATTGTTGTGTCGGGGCCGGAGTACGCAGTGTATGGAAGAGCAAATTCAGTCGAGAGGTCTTCTTCGAGCACGAAGCTGACTGCCCCTGCCACTCTGGACCACCGGAGGATATACGCGCCGGTAGTCGAAATGTCCGCGGCCGTAATGGTCGGTTCTGGTGGGACTTCGGGATGGGGAGGCTCGGAAGGACCGCCGCTTTCAAAACAGGAGAGATTCAGGAGGAGGCACAGGACCGCCACCCCGATCGTTTTGCCCCTGCTATGCTTGATCTCCATACTGATCTCTCAGGGAGGTTCTGCACCACACGGCTACCGGCCTGATCTTTCAGGCAACTCTCAGGCACTCTTGCACGACCCGGCTTCCGGCGTCGCTGCGGATACTGGCCCTCGCTACGTCAGGTGGGTATCGCGAGTCAGGTAGTCCGAGTAGTCTTTGACGATTGGAGAATATTCCTGGTTGAGCAGCGGCGAGGACACCATGAAATCGGCAGTCGACCTGTTACAGGCAATCGGGATATTGTAGAGCACCGCTATCCGCAACAGAGCCTTGACATCGACGTCGTGCGGGTGGGGCTCCATCGGATCCCAGAAGAAGATGACAAAATCGATCTTTCCTTCTGTGATCATCGCCCCAAGCTGCTGATCGCCTCCAAGGGGGCCCGACCGGAGTTTGTGCACCGAAACCTCGAAATCGCTGCCGAGCTTGCGCGCCCGGGTCTTCATCGCCTTCTCGACGAGCGTGCCCGTAGTTCCCGTGCACGTGAGCGTGTGTCGCATCAGGTTTTCAGCATTCCACTCCACCCACTCGATGAGGTCCCTCTTCCTGTTGTCGTGAGCAACAAGGGCTATGTTCTTCTTTGCCTTCATCTCAGATCCCCTTCCCCATCCGGCTTCAATGATATGGTCTGACCGATGCTTGCATCGTGCAAGAGTCAAATTAGGCGAACGGGAGAGCCAATTTCAAGTCGGCTGGAAATGCAACGAATATCGCAAATAGCGCAGGCGGGATCGGCTATGCCGAAAGTATCTACGATTTGCATTCTCACTCCCGGAAATCGTATCTTGTCACCTTGAACTGCCGGTGGCAATGACGGCGGCTCTCAACCTGTTCTTCCACATCTCGTCCAATGTCTGACACCCTCATGCAAAGCAGGATGTTAAAGGGACTCCCGTTCGCGGATCCGGCGGCCTGCCGTGCTCCTGAACAGTGGAATAAGGTCCTGCAGACGGACGATGTGCACCCCGGTTGCGGCCCAGGAGCGCGATTTTCGAGGCGCTTCGAGCGCCGGGATCACCACGCTCCCACCCTTACTTGCCAGTATTATCCCTTCAGTCAAACAGGTACGCTGCATCGCAGGGTAGCCTTCTTACAGGCAAGGGATCCGTCCATTCACTGCCACTCCATTCGCCCTCAACGATGCTTGTCCGACTCTCAGGCATGGAGGGCATGTCCCGCAACTCTTTTTGACGTGCGTTCATAATCCCCGCTCAATGCGAAACGACTATGCACAGCAGAATACGAGAACTCTTCTTCCCGGCGGCCTTCCTCGCGACACTCTTTGTGCGCACGACCGCCTTCGCGCAGACGCCGGCGAATCCTGACAGCGCGCTCCAGGCCATCCTGGACGGGCTCGAGGGCACCCCTCTCACGCTCCAGCAGGCGGTGCAGTCTGCGCAGTCCAACGCCACCTCGGTTCGCTCCGCGGAGGCGTCAATGCGCGCGGCGCAGGGCGCGGAACGCCGGGAACGGGGTGCATTCGACCCGGAGCTGTTCCTCCGTCTGAATCATCTGGATCAAGAAATCCCCACCTCTTCTCCCTTCGCGGGGGCCGAGGTCCTGAAGACTGCACAAAGCACCTATCAGGGAGGAGTGCGGTTGAATCTCCCCATCGGGACGCAACTCGAGCTGGCCATGACCGGGGACAAGCTGAAGACGAATTCTGCGTTCGCCGCATTGAATCCGCAGTACACGTCGTTCGGAAGCCTCAGCGTCAGACAGCCATTGCTTGGCGGCTTTGCCGCCTCCGGACGGAAAGAACTCTCGAAGGCGGAGGAGGAACAGGAGGCCGGCAGCGCCAGATACAATCAACAGCTGATCGCCGTGAGCGCAGAGGTCGAACGGGCATACTGGGATCTCTACGCCGCGGAGCGCGACTTCGCCGTCCAGAAACTGACGCGTGACCGTGCCGAGGCGTTCCTGGCGGAAACGGAAGTGCGTGCGGGATCGGGACTGGTAGGACCGAATCAGGTCGCGAATGCGCGGACCTTCCTCGCGCAACAGGAATTGCTTCTCTTCGACCGGGACGAACTCCTGGGCCGGCGGTCGGATCAGCTCGCCTCGCTCATCGGGGTACGTCCGGAATCCGCGACACCGCAGTATCTCCCTATCGACGAGCCGCCGCGCGACTTCGCCCTGGAACCGGCGGACGTGCTGGTCAAGCGCGCCCTCACAAACAACCTCGACCTGCAAGCGGCGGAGAGAGACGTCAATGCCGCCCGCACGCTCGCGGATGCTGCAGAATGGGAGGCGCTTCCCAGCGTCGACCTGGTCGGCTCGTACGGCGGAAGCGGGCTTGCAGGCACGTCGCAGGTCATCAACTTTCCCGGTCTTGCGGCACTGCCTGCGCCGGGACGGTCCATGGGCGACGCATTGAATCAGGGGATCAACCTCGACTACCCGACCTGGAGTGTCGGCCTTGAATTGACCGTGCCTATCGGCCTGCGCAGCGGGCTCGGAGAACAGGGCCGTCTTGAAGCTCAGGTCCTGAGCGCACAGCAGCGCGCTGTCGCAGTATCCCGCCAGCTGGACGAGCAGGTCCGGGCCACGCATCGCGAGCTATCGAACGCGAAGGGAAGGCTGAAGGCCGCCAGAGACGGAGTTGAAGCCGCACAGGAGCAGGTCCGAATCGGCTTGCTCGAGTTCCATAACGGACGTGCAACGGCATTTGAGCTGGTGCGGCTGGGAGAGGATTTCGCCGTGGCGCAGCTTCGGTACTCGGACGCGCTCGTGCGCGCCGCGAAAGCGGCGGCGACAATGAAAGAATTGACCTCCGGAATCGTATCCACAGATCGCTAGACAAGGACCATCATGAACGCTGACAGTATCGCTCCGGCACGTGGACTCGCAGCCGGCCGCCTCCTCCTCCTCGCGCTCGTCGCTGCGATCTCGAGCCACTCCGGGTGTTCGAAGCAGGACGCAGGCGGCGGGGGATTCTCCATGCCGCCCACGCCCGTGGAAGTGGCCCAGGCGACTTCGCAGGAGGTTGTCGACCAATTTGAAGCGGTCGGAACCATCGAGGCCATCGAATCCGTGATTCTCGTCTCGGAGATCGACGCAATGGTCGTCGCCCTCCCTTTCAAGGAGGGAAGCGAGGTGAGCCGGGGGGCGCTCATTGCCAGGCTTGACGATGCACAGCTGAACGCGGACCTCCAGAGGGCTGAAGCGCTCCGCGCGCAGCAGCAGGCAACCTACGAACGCGTCAAGGCGGTTGTCGAGCAGAAGGCCGGCGCCTTACAGGACCTTGACGATGCCGCAGCGGCCCTGAAGGTCGCCGACGCAAACCTCGCGCTCTCGAAGGCACGTTACGCGAAGACGCGCATTGTCGCCCCCTTTGACGGGTCGATCGGGGCTCGCCGGGTGAGCGTGGGAACCTTCCTGCGTGCCGGCCAGCCCATTGCCGAGATCGCCAATCTCGATAACATTCGCGTGAGATTTTCGGCGCCCGAAGGATTTCTTGCCCTGCTCCAGAAGGGGGCCGCTGTAACGGTGACGGTCCCCGTCTACCCGGATCACAAGGTGACCGGGAATATCATAGCCATCGAGCCGGTCCTCAATGCAGCGACGCGGAGCGGAGAAGTTGCGGCCGTGGTGCCGAATCCGGGACGGAAGTTCATTCCGGGAATGTCAGCCAATGTCGCCGCAGTTCTTGGCGCACGGCCCAACGCGATCACCGTTCCGAACGAAGCCGTGTTCGCCAACGGAAATCAGTCGTTTGTCTTCGTCGTGAAGCCTGACAGCACCGTCGTGCGGACGGCCATAACGCTCGGCTCGCAGCTGACCGACGCGGTGGAAGTTCTCCAGGGCCTGGAGGCCGGCGCGCAGATCGTCCGGGCGGGTCATCAGAAGCTCTTCGACGGCGCCAGAGTCGTGCCGGTCGCAAGCCAGGGCGCCGCACAGCGCTGAGAGTGAGCGGGATATGAAACGAGGATACGCTACATGAGAATCAGCCATCTGTCCATCGAGCGGCCTGTCTTTGCCACGGTCATGAGCCTGGCGATCGTGCTCTTCGGGATCATCGCGTTCATCCAGTTGCCGGTCCGCGAGTACCCCGACATCGATCCGCCGATCATATCCGTCATCACCATCTACCGCGGCGCGAGTCCGAGCGTCATCGAGACACAGATTACCAACGTGCTTGAGGAGCAGTTTGCCACGCTCGAAGGCGTGAAGACGATGACCTCCTCGAGCCGCGAAGAGGGATCGGTCATCACGATCGAATTTGAACTGGGCCGGAACGTCGACGAAGCCGCCAACGACGTGCGGGACCGGGTCTCCCGGATCCGGGGCACGCTGCCGCGGGAAATCTTCGACCCGATCATTTCGAAGGTGGACGCAAACGCAGAAGCCATCATGTGGCTGGCGCTCTCAAGCACGCACTACTCCGGATTGGAGTTGACGGACATCGCTGACCGTGTGCTCAAGGAGAAGATCCAGCGCCTCCCGGGGGTGGGGTCCGTGATCATCGGGGGTGAGCGGCGATACGCGATGCGCGTGTGGCTCGATCCGTTGCGGATGGCCTCGCACGGATTGACCACGCAGGACATCGAGGCCGCGATCCGGAGGGAGAACGCGGAGATCCCGGCGGGACGGGTTGAGGGCCACGGGCGGGAGCTTGCCGTGCGCACCCGCGGTGAGCTTTCGACAGCCGAGGAATTCGGGGCGATCATCGTGTCGCAATCGGCGAATGACGTCGTCCGGCTGCGGGATGTCGCCGAGGTGAACCTCGGCGCCGAAGACGAGCGAACACTCGCGCGGTACAACGGCGAACCCGCGGTCGGCCTCGGCATCGTGAAGCAGTCCAAGGCGAGCACGGTGGATGTCGCCGCGGAGATCCACGCCGCGTTGCCGGGGCTCTCGGAGCTGCTGCCCGAAGGGGTCAGACTCGACGTCGCGTTTGACTCTTCCACCTTCATCAACGAATCCATCGCCGAGGTGAAGGAAACGCTGATCATCGCGGTCGTTCTCGTCGTGCTGGTCGTGCTGGCGTTCCTGAAGAATTTCCGCGCGACCATTATTCCCTCACTGGCAATCCCCATCTCGATCATCGGCGCCCTTGCCGTGGTCTACTTCGCGGGCTTTACGCTCAATATCCTCACGCTCCTGGCGTTCGTGCTGGCCATCGGTCTCGTCGTCGACGACGCGATCGTCGTCCTGGAGAACGTGTACAGGCACATGGAGATGGGAAAGACGCGATGGCAGGCCGCCATGGATGCGAGCTCGGAAATCGGGTTCGCAGTGGTCGCGACGACGATCTCGCTCGTCGCCGTGTTTGTTCCCCTGGCGTTCCTGACGGGGTCGGTCGGACGATTGTTCAATGAGTTCGGCGTGGCGGTCGCGATGGCGGTGCTCATTTCGGGGTTTGTGGCACTCACGCTGACGCCGATGCTCGCCTCGCAGATTCTCAAGCCCCTTCACGGCGGCGGAAAGGGTTGGGCGACGCGATCCTTCGACGCCTTCTTTGCATACCTGCACCGTACCTACGAGCGCATCCTGAGGGGTTCGCTGCGGAGAAGCGGGCTCACGATCTCGGCCGGCATGATCACGGTTGTGCTGGCATTCGTTCTGTTCAAGCTGCTTCCGAGCGAGCTGGTCCCCACCGAAGACCGGGGATGGGCCTTCGGGATCGAGATCGCTCCCGAGGGAGCGACACTCGACTATACCGACAGAAACCTCCGGGAGATTGAGAAGCGCCTGCTAGCGCTTCCGGAGCGCCGGGGGCTGTTCACGGCCGTCGGTCTCTCGTTTGGCGGTCCGGGAAGCGTCACCAACGGAATCATGTTCATGCTGTTGTCGCCGCGGAGCGAGCGCGACAAGTCCGTCCAGCAAATCGTCCAGGAGCTCTTCCCCCAGCTCATGTCGATTCCCGGAGTCCTTGCCTTCGTCGTCAATCCGCCGAGCCTCGGGAACGCCTCGTCCAATGGCGTGGAATATGTGCTTCAGGCGGAGACATATGAAGAGTTGAGCGGGGCCGTCGGCGCGATGATAGGTGAAGCTTCAAAACTCGGATACCTGGTCAACCTCGACAGCGACCTGCGGCTCAACAAGCCGCAGCTCGACATCAAGATAGACCGGGAGCGCGCCGCGGGCCTTGGTGTCTCCGTCGCGGATATCGGCACCACGCTCGAGACGTTCCTCGCCGGGCGTCAGGTGACGAATTTCAAACGCGGAACCAAGCAGTACTATGTCATTCTGCAGAGCAGGGCCGGCAAACGCGCCACTCCGGCCGCGATCGAGAACATCTATCTCCGGGGGACGGGCGGACTCGTGCAGCTTGCGAGCGTCGTGAAGATGGAAAAAACTGTGGGGCCCAAGGAGTTGAACCACTTCAATCGTATCCGGTCGGCGACGATCACGGGCAACCTGGTCCCCGGCGTGACGCTGGGCCAAGCGTTGGACGATCTCGACAACATCGCCAGGACGTCGCTCCCCGCGGGGGTCAAGCATGAATACGCGGGACAATCACTGGAGTATAAGTCCTCGAGTTCGGGTCTCTACTTCATGTTCCTGCTGGCGATCGTGTTCATCTACCTGGTGCTGTCCGCGCAGTTTGAGAGCTTCGTGCATCCGTTCACGATCCTGCTCACCGTTCCCCTTGCGGTATTCGGCGCCCTCCTGACCCTGTACATATTCGGGCAGAGCCTGAATATTTACTCTCAGATCGGCCTGATCATGCTGGTCGGTCTGGTGACCAAGAACGCGATCCTGATCGTGGAGTTCGCCAACCAGTTGCGCGCGAGCGGGAAGCAGATTGCCGAAGCCGTGGTCGAGGCGGCCACGATCCGTCTCCGGCCGATTCTGATGACGTCGTTCTCAACGATTTTCGGAGTGCTGCCGATTGCGATCGGGTTGGGCGCGGGTGCGGAATCGCGGCGCCCGCTGGGAATGGCGGTGGTGGGTGGACTATTCTTCTCCACGTTCCTGACCCTGGTGCTCGTCCCCGTTGTCTATGTGCTCCTGGGACGCTTCACGAAGGTGGAGAAGCGCCGTGGTGCCGGGCCGACAGACGGGGAGAAACGGATACGGACCGAAGTCGGTGGGGTCCAGGTCCCGGAGGGACAGCGCTCCTCAGCGGCAGCAGAGGCATGAAATTGGTGGCAGCGAGGATCGTCTCACGCCCGACCGCGATGGGGTCTGTCTCGATCTCGCCACAGAGCCATGGCAGCGGAATCAGTGCTTCTTCAGCTCCTCGGTCACATTGAGGATGACCGTGAGGGGCTGGGTCGCGGCTCCCTCCGCCGGGACGTTGACGAGGAAACGTTTTCCATCCCTCGATACCGCGTATCTATTGGGCGCGTCATAGCGGTCAACGTCGACCTCGAACAGAGCTTCGGGAATCCCCTGTTCAAACGATCGTCCTGCCACGTTTACCCGGACCGTCATGAGCTTCCTGTTCGGCGCGACGTAAAACAGTTCCTTCCCGTCTTTGCTCCAGATCGGGGCCGAGCCGCCCGCAGTAGAAACCTGCCACTTCCCCTGCGTTGCCGGAAATGTCTGTACGTATACCTCGCGGGCTCCGGACTCGTTCGACGAGTAGGCTACCCAATTACCATTGGGTGAAAACCTCCCGTTGCTGACCTCGGTCCCTTCACTGTGTATATATTGAAATGCCTTTCGGTCCCCGCCTGTGGGTACGACCCACAACTCTGTACCCTTTTCCCCTTCAACCTCCGCGAGAATGTGGCGTCCATCCATTGACCAATCCCGCGGATACGCGGGTCTCTGGGACTTAAAGACGAGAGTCTCTGTGCCCGCGCCGCTTGCTATCTTCTGGAACACGCTGGCGATCCCCTCGGGATTGGAATCATATGCGACAGCCTGCCCATCAGGTGCCCAGATAGGATCATCATCGAGTGTGGGGCGGAACGTGAAACGGGATTCCGTCCCGCGCAGGAGGTCGAGAATCCAGAGATCGTGGTTCCCTGCCTGTATGTCGACGCGTCGGAACACGACGCGTTTGTCGTCGGGAGAGAGCGCGAAGTCAAACACGGCCCCCGGACGCCCGACGCCATTCATGCGTTTCCCTGAGCGATCGAACCACGCCAGCTCTCTGTAGCTGACGCCTTCGCTTCCTCCGGACACGAGAACGCCGTTGGTTGAAACCGAGAAGAAGCCGAAGTTGTAGCCGATATCGCTTCCCACAGATTCCACGACTGGAAACGCATCGCCGGTCAGCGTCCCGCTCCGGTCGTCAAACCGCTGAGCCATGAGGGTCCGCTCCCGCATGAAGAGGAGATGCCCGGGATACGCGTACATCCCGTTGGTTTTGGAGGGAATGAGGAGCGTCGAATCCCTGGATTCCAGGGACCCTAGATACAGGCCCGATCGTTCCGTTGCTCCGCGCCGCAGGTAGAGGAAGCGCCGACCGTCCGGAAGGAACGATGGCCAGCGGTGAGAATCCTCCCGCAATGACGAATCGAGGCTTGTCACGATTGTCGGTATGCCGCCGCCGGCTGACACGCGTTGAAGTCCGGTGGCGTAGCTCGGCGAGAAGATGATCACGCCATCCTGACTCCAGGCCCCCCCCCGCCCATCCGGCGCGGTGCAGATTGTCTGCGCAGGCCCGCCGGCAGCCTCGACCTTCCTCAGTTTGCCGTCCGCAAAGTATGCGATGAAGCGGCTGTCCGGCGACCAGAACGGGAAGGACGCCTCTTCTGTCCCCGGCAGGCTGCGGGGCTCGACAGCGTCCAGCGAGCGTACCCAGACCAGGGTCCGGCCGAGAGAGTCGCGCGCGACGAATGCGATGTGTCGCCCGTCCGGTGAAATCGCAGGTGCCTGCCTTCCGAAGGAACCTTTCTCGGGAGCGGCTATCAGGAACCGCGTGATGTCCTCGTGCTTGACGGGCTGACCGAAAAAGTGGAATGCCAGGACGGCAACCAGGCCGACGGCGGAAACCGCTGCGACGATCCATGGCAGCAGACCCCTACGTTGAACCGTGGGCCGGACATCGTCCTTCCGCTGGTCGAGCGGCGCCTGGTATGCGGGACGCGCCGAGGTCAGCTGGCTCACCCGCTGCCTTGTGGTAGCACGCCTGAACCGCTTGAGATCTATGGCTACCTGTTTCGCCGATTGCGTCCTCTCGTTCGGTTCCCTTTCGAGGCACTCGAGAACAATCGCGTCGAGTGAAGGATCGATATCCGGGATGATGGAGGCCATCGGCACGGCGTCGACATTCACGATTTCGTAAGCGAGTGCGGTTTCATGGACGCCTTTGAACGGCAGCTGGCCGGTGAACATCTCGTACAGGAGAACGCCCAGCGAAAAGATGTCCGATCGATGGTCGACCTCCTGCCCCTGGATCTGCTCCGGCGACATGTATCCGGCCGTGCCGACGGTGCTCCCCTCCCGCGTCAGGCGCGACACGCCTTTCAGCTTTGCCAGCCCGAAGTCCATGATCTGCGCGATGCCGTCCCTGCGGACCATGATGTTTTCGGGCTTGATGTCTCTGTGGACAATCCCTTTCTCGTGCGCGGCGGCAAGTCCTTCAGCAATCTGGACGCCGATATCCACCGCCTGCTTGAACCCGATCGATCCTCTTTTGTCCCGGAGCGTTTGTCCGTCGACAAACTCCATCACAATGAAGATTCGCCCTTCATGCTCCTGAATGTCGATGACCGAGCAGACGTTTGGATGGTTCAACGCAGCAGCAGCCTGGGCTTCCTGGATGAAGCGTGCTTTGTCCTGCTCTGTGGCGCTGACGTGTGATGGAAGAAACTTGAGCGCCACCATACGCTTCAGCTTCTGGTCCTCGGCTTTGTAGACAACCCCCATGCCTCCTTCGCCAAGCTTCTCCAGAATGGTGTAGTGACCTATGACTTTTTCATCCATAGATGCTGGCCTCGATGTGCGGCGTGGGAGTCGGAAATGTAAAGGGGGGTCGATGCGTTGAAATGGGATTGTTGACGCGGAACGCTAGAGCATAGTGCGGCTGACAGGTCCGGTTCCGAAGTCCTTCTGACAGGATCCGGATCACACTGACAGGAGACAAAAGAAGAGCAGGGTGACATGAGGCTGAGAATATACACACATTGCCGGGTCGGGACAAGCAGAATTGTCAACTGTTTCCCGCGCCAGCTTTGGCTTGAACCTCCGAACCCGGTTGTTTCAGCGGCATGGTCATGCGGGGGGATACAATGATATGGTATTACCTGGCGAAGGGCGACATCGCATGCCAGCTTGGGCTTCGGCGTGCGAATGCTCTCGAGCAATCAAGGTATTCCAGCCTAGACTTGCTGTGCCACTCCTGCGGCAACCATGAGCAGAGCGACTGCGTTTGAACGTGGCGTGCTTGGATCCGGAGGTCACGAGCCCGGGTCTGCTTTGAATGATAAAGCAATGGGCTCGAGTTCCCTCCGGCCTTGGTGCTATCACTATCGGCCGGAATGGTCATCGCAGCACCAAAAGTTTGCGCGTCTGCACGAAATCCCCTGCTCCGCTCCTGGAGCCTCGCCCGATGGCGGAGTCCAAAGGGCGGACGATGAGACGGTAGAAGTAGACTCCACTTGAAAGCCCTGACGCATCGAACTTGACGTCGTGGACTCCCGCGTCTCTTCTTTCATTCACGAGTACCGACACCTCGCGTCCAAGCACATCGAAGACGGTTAACCTGACTTCCGACGACTTCTGCAACTCGAACTTGATCGTTGTGCTCGGGTTGAACGGGTTGGGGTAGTTTTGTAGAAGCTGAGTTTGGGCCGGAAACTCTCCCTCGTCTGCGAGTCGTACCGATGTGGGTTCACTGAGATCACGATATCGGAGGATCTCGCCCTGTGTCGTGACGATCCACCCGTTAGCGGGATCGCTGAATGAGATTGACATCAGATCGCCGGAGAAGGGGTCTGTCGGCTGCAGCACCCAGTTTACGCCACTGTCACGCGAGGATACTACAATACGGCCTGCGCTCACCCACGCGTTGGCTGAACCGGCTGGAAATGCCGCCTTATACCATCCCTCCGATATTACCCCTGGCAACATTTGCCAAGTTGCCCCGCCGTCTGTGGTTCGGGCGAATAGCGGCGTTTCGCCGCTCACTGGTACTACTGAGCATGCGATGCCCACCGAATCATCGCGCATCGCCAGACCAGGCACAATACCTGAACCCGCCGTCGCCGACAACCAAGTGTCGCCCCCATCGGTAGTTCGCCACACAAGCGAATTTGATGCTCCAAACCATGCATGCTGTCTATCAGTACAGCAGAATGATTCTACCAAACCGTACACCCCAGCCTCCCCAACGGGTTCATTGGCCAGGTGGGTCCAAGTTGTTCCGCCGTCGGTTGTCCGGAGGACTACGAACCTGCCTGGATCTCCGGGATCCCCCAGCGCGTAGCCGTTGGCCGCGTCGAAGAACCAGAATCCATCCATGAAGAGGCTATGCGGCGAAGGGTACTCCTGCCACGTCCAGGACAATCCACCATTGACGGTCGCAAAGATCCGCCCCGCCGCATCGCCCACCCAGGCATGGAGTGAGTCGATCGCGAAGATGCAATACGGCGTGACGTTGGTCTCGACGTTGGTCAGGTCGCCGGTCACAATTATCCAATTGTCGCCGCCGTCGGTCGTCCTGACAACCACAGGGAGAGTGGACCCCCTGACCCCGGCAGCCCAGACGATGCTTCTGCTTACAGCATGGACACTGTAGAGCGGAAGCGTGGTAGGGCTCTCTTGACGTTCCCAGAATCCCGTCCTGGCATACACAGTCGCCTTGAACATGCGTGCATCCCACTCGTCAGCATTCGCGCTCCACCCCAATCTAACATACGCGTCTTGTCCTTGCGCGTGGTCATCCACACGAAAAGCGACCTCGAGCGAGTCCTCGGCACCGGCGTCAAGATGTGTTGGACCGAAGACCGGTGCCAGCGGTACCAGCGCTGGATCCGCCGAGACGTTGAACGAAAGGTTTTGAGCTGGAACGGTCAGGACATTCTTCACCTTTACAGAGAGGGTCACCGTATCGCCCCCCAGGAAGAGTGTCCTTCCAGAGGGTGCATGGAAGCCTCCCGCGACAACGACGACCCCCGAATGATCCTCGGACAGCGCGCGGCCGAAGTTCACGCGCCCGTGTGCGAGTGACCCTGCGAGAGTGGGATTAGTACCATCGATCGGGTCGGCGGTCATGCGAATCTGCTCGGCGATCTGTTCCGGCTTCCATCCAGGATGCGCGGCAACCAGAAGTCCCGCGAGCCCTGCAACAAGCGGGCTTGACATTGACGTGCCCGCATCTGTCCCGTATGAGCCGTTGTTCAATGCCACACGGATGCGCTCACCAGGCGCGAATACCGAAACATTCAGGCCATAGTTCGTGAAAGGAGCGATGGCGTCGGAAGTGTCCATCGTTGCCCCGACCGAGAGGACATGGTGGTACGCGGCGGGGTAGTACGGGACGTCGTCGACATTCTGCCTTGAGTTCCCCGCTGCAGCGACGATAAGCGCTCCTGCCTGTGTCGCCGCAGTGATAACGTCCTGTTCCATCTGCGAAAAAACCTTTGGACTATTCGGCCTAACCCAGCTGCAGTTGATGACACGTGCGCCCTTTGCAGCAGCATAGGCTATTCCCTCGAACCCAAAGAGAATCCGATTATCCTCGTACGGGTCCGCTGCGCACACCGCCATAATCCGGCAGTTCCAGCTCGTCCCCGCCATCCCTCGACCGTTGTTGGTCACCGCCCCGAATACGCTGGCTGTTTTTGTCCCATGGTCGGCGCTACCTGCCAGGTGTCCGCGGGGGTTATTTGTGCTGTCCGCAAAATTCCAACCCACGACATCATCAACGAAGCCGTCTCCGTCATCATCGTCGCCATTCAGATCGCCTGCGGGGGCGGGAAACTGATCGAAGACCCCATTATGGTTCATGTCCTCGATGGGATTAACCCACATATTCTGTTTGAGATCCTCGTGCTGCCAGTTTGTCCCGCCGTCCACCGTGGCAATCACGACGTCGGGATTTCCCTTCTGCAGCGTCCAGCCAGCTGAAACGTTCATCCGGTCAAAATAGACCTGTTGCATCGCCAGATAATCTGAATCGTTGGGAACGTCGCACGTATAGCTGTAGTACTTCGGCTCCGCATACTCTACCTGAGGCAAGTCGGCGAGGCGTGCTGCGACTTCCATCGGATTCATGGCGGAGGGGATTGTGGCAAAATGGATCTGCGAGAGATCAACCTTCCCCTTCGTCACGTCGGCGTCACTCACGGAGACTGCCAGCGGAAACGCGCGCGCAAGCGAAGTGACTCCCCGATTAGCAAAGGCGCTCGACAGAGGATCGGCACCTTGCACCACTGGACCGTCGGCGACCGAATTGGAGTGTTTGAGTTTGACTACCACTATGCCCGGGACAACGTCATTCGAAGACACACCAGCTTGCGGGTTGTGGGATGGCGTGTTTCGCGCATGGTCCCCGACGGCGGCCTGACTCAGAGGTGATGAGGCCAGCATTGGCAGCAAGAACATCAGCATGGCCAGACGGGTGGCGTTTCGACGGCGGAGGCTCATGGGAGGACTGAGCTTCGTGTTTGGAGACGACCGCGTGGGGCTGTCGGAAAGAAACCGAACACCAGGTACTTCATAAGATCCTTCTCCGAACATGAGGGCATGTGTCGAATAAGGGCTATAGAACTTGCAGTCTCACAGCCAGGAAGATCGTCGAGGGGGGCTCTAGAGCGATGCGACTGAATCAGGGTCCAACTGCGGCGTTTAGCATATTCAACCGGCGGAGTGGCATTATCGTTCCCCTGTGTGTGCGCAAAGGGGCCTCGACGCACCTCCGGGGGTCTGCAAGGGGAAATTACTTCGGAACAGAGCGGGGTCAGGTTCCGGCGGTGCGGGATTGCAGGGGCGGGAAATAATCGGTGCCGGCCAGCAGATTCTCTGAGTTTGCGGCGAGGACGGGACTGCCGACCCGCCGTTTACCGGCCTGTGTACACACGCCCAGAATACCAGGGCGGGCACCCGTGAGAGATCGGATGCCCGCCCAAAGGATGACTCATCCTCGCGGAAGAGCCATGTCAGGCGGGCTGAGAGCCTCGCCAGGCTTTGTATCCTTCGGCGAGGATCAGTTCCAGGGCTCCGAAGCCGAGGACAAGCCCTACGACAACGATCAAGCAGCCGACGATCGGGATGAACGTCAGCGCCTGCACGATGAGCAGCCCCACCGTGAAGGACCAGAACGGCGCCCATCCGGCGCTCTCGCGATTGCGGAAGATGAGGTCACCCACAAGAAGAGCGGTTGACAGTTGAGAGAGGCATGCCAACCAGAAGCAAAGGTCAAGGATCAGGATCGCAAATGGAATGCCGACGATTGTGATCGCCAGAATCAACATTAACATCGGCAGAACTCTTCCCTCACTGATTATCGCACCAGGACGGACCTCTTTATGTCGGTGAACTCTCCGGCAGTAAGTCGATACATGTAAATCCCGCTGGACAAACCTGAGGCATCAAACACCACCTCGTGATACCCGGCCTCCTCCTCTCGATGGACAAGAGTGGCCACGTGCTGGCCGAGCATGTTGAAGACGGCGAGTGTCACGTGCGAGCGGGCGGGCACGCCGTAGCGGATGGTGGTTGATGGATTGAATGGGTTGGGGTAGTTCTGGCCCAATGCATACGCATCCGGAAGCGGCTCCTCCTCCCTCACTCCGGTCACCGTGAGTCTCGTAGAATCAGTCCAGTACGTCCATCCGTCAATCGTAATCTCGGCTTTCAAGTTGAAGTGCGTCGGATGGGCTGTGGTGTCACACGCGAGCCCGACGACTGCACTGGGCGACATCGTCACACCCGGAGGAAGGTCTGGCAGAACTAGAGCTGCTTGCCCGATACTCTTGACCCACGGATCATCGCACCGGAGGGCCACCTTGGCACCCCGGACCACCAGAGACGAACCGTTGTTGCGCACGTACGGCTTTAGCCTGTAGCTGCTTCCGAAGGACTTCGAGTACCCAACGCTGTCCAGTGTCAAAGGACCGGCAGTGGTAAAGCGACGGTCTACAACAATACGGGTTGTGTCGACCGGATCATACGTGGAAACGCCAACAGTGTAGAAGCCTTCTCCTGTTGGTACTCTCCACATTGTCCCCCAGACTCCGTCGGCCGCCGCGCCGTCCTGGTGCAGACCATCGTCATAACACATCGTTGAATCCACGACGGTGCCTTCCGTCTCATAGTACGCACTTACGGCGAGCGGGTGCCCGTTCGGATTAGCCACGTGAGCCCGCACCCGGACCGTGTCGACGCCGGGCATGCAATAGGTCTTGTCGAGCGCTATATCGTCCGCATGGGACGCACTATGATGGAGGTAGACGCTGAAGAGGATCGGGTGAATGTAGCCACGGAAATTGCAGTTGTACGCTATCGCTATAGCCAGGCGTGCTTGAGGGTAGTACATCATTTCCGCCTCATACCCAAAATACATTCCATCGTGCCCAACAAGAACGCATCCTTCCACATCATTCATGAAAACTCCCAGTCCGTACTCTCCGCCACTCTGAGGGGAGAAGGTCAACATCTGTGCGAGCGATGAATCGTTGAGGACATTCCCTCCATACAGGCTGGCAATCCATCGCGCCATATTGTCCGGCCTGGAGAACAAGGCTCCGGCGGTCCATATCCAGGAATATTGACCCGTGAGCGGCAAATCGGAAAGATCAGTTCTATTTGTCGCGCTAAAATAGAGATCTCCCCAGGGCCGGGCGCGGATGCCTGCAATGCTGTCCTCAACAGGGAAGAACGTGCTACCGAGGCCGAACGGATTCAGAAATCTCTGATGCAGCTGCGCCGAGATACTCGAGTGAGTCGCTTCCCTGATGATCATTCCCGCGAGGATGTAGTTTGTATTCGAATAGTAATATCCTGTTCCGGGAGCGAAATTGGGGGCAAGTACGAACGCCGTGAGAACGGATTCCGGCAGCCAGAACTTGTCCGGATTCGCGAGCAGAGAGTCCACGAACGGCAACCACGGTTCATCAATATCCCATATGCCACTCGTATGGCTGAGAAGCTGCCGAATGGTGATGTTCGAGTCGATGTACCTGTACTGATCCCGCCGGTACGTCGGCAACCATCTGTGCAACGGGTCGTCCAGAGAAAGCACCCCTTCTTCCTGAAGCTGCAGCATCGTGGCTGCAATGAAGGTCTTGGTGTTGCTGCCGATATTGAACAGCATATCGGACGTGATGGTGTCTTCAGTGGGAGGATTCGAGTATCCGCTTGTTCCCAGCCACAGGCCGTAACCCGGAATGGTCATCGCGGCTGAAGCGCCCGTGATATCGAAGATGGCCCGGGCGCTATCGAGCGCGGCCTGCAGCGCGTCGGGAAGCGGCAATCGGATACCTTGATCGACCATCGCGTTAACACGCCGGAGCTGGTCAGTTGAGATTTGCGTCGGCTGCCGCATCGGGTTTGAGGAGATTCCTGCTCTGCAGTCTGGCTTCAGGCTGCGCCGAGAGGGTGCAGGACAACACGATATGCAGCGCGACAACAGGAACGAAGCATTTCATGGCCGACCTCCTGACGTACAGCGCACTTATCCCCGCTTCAAGCGAGCCAGCCTTGCCCGTGCATCCGCCGGCTCCCTGTAGATCGGATCCGCCTTTCCCCAGACCTTGAGGAACTGTGTATAGTTGTCAATCGCCTTCTCTCTCATTCCCTTCTGCTCGTAGAGGTACGCCAGACGATAGTAGTAGCGTGGGATAATCGGACAGACGAAATCAGCCTGCTTGTCCAAGGCCATCTCGTACGCTGCGATCGCACTGTCCGGCATTCCTCGCTCGAGATACGCCTGCGGGACGATGTCACAGGGAATCGGCACCCAGAATGCATCCCTGGGCCCATCCCATGGATGGACAGGTCTGCTGGCCATACCATGCGATGGATCAAGGTCTGCCGGCCAGGGCGTGCTTCCTCCACCCCATCGCGCATCGATCTCAGCAGCGCGGCCCGTAGCGAGAAGATAAGCAGCCCGCAGCGCCTTGCCATAGAACTCGTACGAAGGCGAGATGTTCACAGAATCCCAGCCAGAACTGACTAGGGCGAGCCTCGACTTCATTGACGCAAGGCGCAATTCGACGGAGTCCATCTTCCCTTGCTTCAGATCCACCAGACCGAGGCAGTAGTCAACGAACATCTCGCCTGTCGCTCCATCTTCGCGGGTGTACTCGTTTGCCCACATATGAAGAAATGTCCGCGACCTGTCCCAGGCCCCTGCCTCATACGCAATCCAGGCTTCCAACCACCATGCCTGCGGATTCCCTTTCAGCCGGCGAAGCTCTCTCTCCGCCTCCTTCGTCCTCCCCAACCACACGAGTGTGTATGCTCGCCACCAGGTGTCACCGGCGCGACCGAACCAATCCAGCGCATCGTCGTACTCTTCTTTCAGGAAATAGAGGTGGCCGATTGCCAGCTTCGACGCGTCCATAACCTCGGGATTCACTTCAACGGCTTTCTTGAATTGAGCAATCGCCTCGTCGAACCTCCCTGCATACCGCAGACACTCGCCCATGGTGTCGAATGTATTTGCCTCGCCTGCCCCGGCCAGGGCGTACTGCTTGCATGCCTCGATCGCCTTGTCAGGTTGGTTGGAGTACATATAGGCATACACCAGCAGATTGTTTGACTGAAGAATCACCGGAGCCGCTATCTTGAAATGCTCGATCGCCTCCGCAAAACGTCGGCGCCACACGAGCTGAAGCCCAAGCTTTTGATGAGCCCGCGCATCATCGGGAAACCGCTCGAGGCACTTCTGCCAGTACAATGCCCAGCGCCTGTTCACAGGTTCCCCCATCAATGTGGCCGAGAGGGCGGAGTCACCAAGGGCCGCAATGTGCCATTGCTCACGCTCGGAGGCACGCGAGGCCAATTGAAGCGCTTTCCTCTGGGCAGGCTCGACTCCACTCGGGTCTCCGGAAGCGTACTGTGCGGCAAAGCTTCGTGCCGCCGAGAGGAAGTTCCACGCGGACGCAAACATGGAGTCATATTTCACCGCCAGCTCGAAATTACGCACGGCTTCCTTCCAGTGCAGCCTGTCAAACTCGTACTCCCCGCGCACGTAGAAACTGTAGGCTTCCGATGATGGCGTCGTCACCTGTTGCACAGGCTTGAGCGACGTCCCCGTGGCCCACCGTGAAACACCCAGACTCTGTGACACCTGCTTCGCCAGATCGTCGATCTGGCTTTTGAGAAGGCTCTCCACCCCCTGGCCGTCCGCCCGGAGCGATTTTGCGATCGGCTCCCCGCTGCCGACATCGATGATCTGCAGGTTGGTCAGGAACAGGTCTCCCGCCTTCGTGAATGTCCCCATCCCGAGTGCCTGGATTCCGGCCCGTCGGCAGACTTCAAGACCAAGCTCCTTGTCAATGAACTGCACATCCCCCTTCCCCATTCGTCGCAGGTCACCACGAATCATATCCCAGGTCATTACCCTGAAATACTTTGATTCGTCCAGACTGACGGTGAGCAGGTTGGGAATAGACATCTGCAGGTTGTCAAACGACTTGTCACCGGTCTGGTTCTCGAAACTGATGAATGCAATGGTCCTTGGATTCGAGGCGATGGCCTGATCCTGAAGCATGGGAGCCAGGACGAACAGCCCTCCGAGCCATGATAAGGAGCGCAGCTCCGGCAATGGAGAGTCCGCGGATCAACCTCTTTCTTCTCTTTCTCTCCATCGCCTCTGCCACAGCGACCGTACCGCCTGTCTCGGGCGTCCCGCGTGCCGCCTTCAGATCGGACATGAAGTCATCGATCTTCTGGTAGCGCTCCTCTTTCGCCTTTGCCAAGGCTTTTGCCACGATCAGCTCAACCACCTCCGGGATGTCAGCTCTTGCGGCGCGGAGTGGTTGTGGCGTCTCGTTCAGTATCGAATAGATCAGCGCCTGCTCGTAGTCGTTCTCAAAGGGCCTTCGTCCTGCAAGCATCTCATACAGAACGACACCAAGTGACCAGACATCCGTCCTCGCGTCCACCGGTTCACCGCGGGCCTGTTCCGGGGACATATAGGCTGCCGTTCCCAGCGTTGTACCGGTTCTCGTCAGCAGTGTTCTTCCGGAGAGCTTGGCAAGCCCGAAGTCAACGATCTTCACTTCGCCTCGGCTGGTCACGATGATATTCGCTGGCTTGATATCACGGTGGATGATGCCCGCCTCATGCGCACGGGAGAGACCCTGGGCGACCTGCAGGGCGATGTCGATGGCCTGATCTATCGGAAGTGGTTCATGCTCGATCTTCTTCTTCAGGGTCTCACCTTCATAGTATCCCATGACCATGAAGGTTTGGCCATCGTGCTCGCCGATTTCGTGAACGGAACAGATATTGGCGTGTTCAAGCGCAGAGGCTGCCTGGGCCTCGTGGACAAAGCGTTCTCGTGCGTCTGGATCTCGGGTAAGGTCAGGAGGGAGGAACTTGAGGGCGACGGTGCGCTGGAGCTTGATATCCTCGGCCTTATAGACGACACCCATGCCTCCTTCGCCGAGTTTCTCGAGGATCTTGTAGTGGGAAATATCGGAACCCAGGAGCGAATCCAATGTGGTTCCTCCTCGCTGGGTGAGGATGGGTGCTGCCCAGGCGAAGGGTCGTCGGGGGGGCTCTAAATGCGGAGGAACTATTGCAGGGTCCGGAGCGGCGGCCCTTGGGCTGAGCAAGCCGTCAGGCGCCAAGACAGCGTGTGGCCGAAATATGCGTCAGGCAACATGAAATAGCAAGGCCTGAACATCGCTGCCCGGGCCTTAAAACACGCGAGAACCGATCATTACCGGACCTGCACGTTGCCTCCGGTGGTCGGGGTAAGAAGGTCTTCAGGTGAGGACACGCCAGCCATGGGTGTCAACCAGGCCAGGTAAGGACCGGGATCCATGGCGACCAGCTCATCGATCGTGGCGTCACCAATATCGGTGCCGTCAGTGAAAACGAACCACGATATCTGGTCCGACGCCGACGCCTTCTTCCCTTCCCCGTTATCAATGACGACCACGAACCCGGTCTGTTCTACCCATGGCCCTGCCGTATAGACCCAGCTGAGTTTCGCCATCCTCGACACTGCATCCACTTTGAGATCAAAGACGGTTCCGCGGAACGAGAATCCGTCCATGTTTCTGAATTGTATCTCTCCAGAGGCGGATCCGTCCAGATGTTGTACAGCAGAGAACGTGAAACTGAAATTCAATTTGACACCGTCCATGTAAAGCAGATGCGCGCCGCCGGTAGCAGAGTGACGCACATCTCCCTTACCCAGCATGGACTCCGAAGATGCTACCATCTCCCGATCATTCGGTTGCACGACGGATGCCGCATAGTCCGAGCAGCCCGCCAGGACACATGCTGCACCCCACACCAGCAAAAGAGCAAACGACATGGCCTTCATGGCTTTGTCCTTTCTGATGAATGTTGTTAAGTGACAAGCGAGGATCTTTGAACCTGGAAGCACCTGCTCGGGCACTGATGCATCAGGGGGGCCGCCGATTCTATCGCAAAAGGACGAGCCGCTTTGTCTGCACAAAGTTCCCTGCTCCGCTCCTGGAGTCCTGCCCCGTGGCTGGCTCCGCTCTCCGAATCCCGCCGAGAGGCGGAACCCAGAAGCGGCAAGTCCAGAGGACGGGCCTGAAGCCTGTACAGGTACACCCCGCTGGCAAAGGTCGACCCGTCGAACCTGATCACGTGTGCACCGGCTTCCATCCTCTCGTCCACCAACACTGATACCTCTCGACCAAGCACATCGAAGACACTCAACCTGACGTCTGACGACCCGGGCAACTCATACGTGATGGTCGTGACCGGGTTGAAGGGGTTGGGGTAGTTCTGGGCAAGCAGAAATGAACACGGGGCAACAGTCCCCCTCTCAACTGACGTAATGAGCCGCGGCCCGACATACGTGTACACCGCATTGTCAGGGGCCGCCGGGTCCCCCCACCCGATGCTGGCAGACGGGAATGCAACGGTGCCAATGTTACTGGTGTCAAGGAGCCTCCAGTTTTCTCCCCCGTCATTCGTGCATGCGACACCGCAGCGCGTCGAGGAGAACCCGCCAGCGACGACGTATGTTCCTGGTGTTCCGGGCACATATCGGATGCATGACGCGTCGATGCTGTCAATGACCGGGTCCGTCAGCACATTCCAGGTTGCTCCACCATCTGTGGTCTTCCGGTACCGGTTCGGATAGAGGACGCACATCCCGGTCTGTGAATCCTGAAAAGCAATGGCCCCGTACGCGTTGATCAACGCTGACGCTGACCAGGTATGTCCTCGATCCGTGCTCCTGAAGATCCGTTTTGTGGACACAAACCAGGCGCAATTCCCCGCCGCCGCAAACGAGTTCCCTCCGGTCCAGGTATACTCCTCAGCTAATGTCGGCGGCATAACGACAGGATCCCAGTTCCGCCCGCCGTTTGTTGTCGTGTAGGTCTCCAGATTCGGATCGCCGACGACGACCCCGTTGTCCGCATCAAAGAAGTGAATGTATCCCGCGCCATACAGGGCTGATGCATACGCATTCTGCTTTGTCCAGGTCGCCCCGCCATCCGTTGTCTTGTATACCCCTTTGGCATCCGACGAAGACAGCACGTAGACTGCCGCATACGCCGTGTCTGCGTCCAGCGCCTCTATCTCGCTCAGGTAGCCATCCTCGGCGCCCGGAATGGTGTCACACACCCATTCCTCTCCCCAAATGTCCCCACCATTGGTTGTTCGGCTGTATCCCTGGTACGGTTTGGTGTTGGCCGGAATGATCGTTCCCGTGGCCCAGCATACCTTGCTGTTCGGTGCACAGAGAGTCGATATTGATGCATGGGAAGGGAAATTCGGTCTCTGAAGCAGCCAGATGTCCTGTCCAAAGCCCGACAATGGGAGCACGAGCAACACCAGTAGACGGCAGATCATTCGTAGCATGACGCACCTCCAGGAAGATCGTTTGTAGCATATTCCATCGAGCCCGGGTCGTTTCACTCAAGGAGCTCCATTTCTTTCTCGCTTGAGTAGTCCCCGGCTTCCATCCGGTAGCGGATCTTCCCCCCGGGCAGATCCCTCTCCTCGCGGGAAGGACCCTCCCACGCAGCGAACTCAAGCTCATACGTGCCGGGGTTCTTATCTTCGTCCACCAATCTCTCTACCACTTCACCTGCGGCGTTCAGGACCGTCAGTCGCACCCTCGTCTTGTATGCCACGCAGTATGTAATTCTTGTCTTTCGCCTGAAGGGATTGGGATAGTTCTGACTCAGGCGAAAGGTGAGCGGAATGGCGTCATTCAACGCGGGGTCGACTTTTTGCATATTTTCACCATTTCCCGCCCCTTCGCAGGCATCGGCAGGGGCTAACATCATGCGATGAATGAACTGTACGGACCGTGAAACATCTTGCGGGAAGATACGCGCGCGGAGGGAGGGAAATCTACCAGATTGGTTGCAGAAACTATCGATCTTGTGGACAAGAACGCGACACAGGCTCTATTGCGGCTGAGGAGCGGCCTGTTCGGACGGCGACTGCTGGAAACTGCGGGAGTACTGGGTGGGCGTACAGCCGAATCGCTTCCGGAAACATTCCGTGAAGTAGGATGGGTTGCTGAAACCGACCTCAAGGGCTATCTCGGAAACGTTGCCCGCTCTGGACTCAAGGAGCTTCGCCGCCCTGTCCAATCGCGTCCTCTTGATCAACTCGCTTGGGGGCTCGCCGAGCAACGACTCCATCTTCCTGAACAGCAGCGATCGGCTGACAGCCATCAACTCTGCGAACACCTCGACGCTGAATGATGTGTCTGCAACATGTTCACTGACCACGTCGATCGCCTTCCGCAAGAATCTCTGGTCAACGGAGGCGACATTCTGTGCGGCCATGTCAACCAAGCCGTAGGTACGAAAATGCTCGTGCAGTCTCCTCCTTTGCTCGATCAGGTTCCGGATCCTCGCCTCAAGTTCTCGCGCCTCGAATGGTTTGACGATGTAATCATCGGCGCCGATCTCGAATCCGCTGATCTTGTCCTTCGATGTCGCTTTCGCTGTCAGCATGATGACAGGTATATGACTTGTTCTTGAATCCGATTTGAGTTTGCCGCACAGGTGGAACCCATCGATCTTCGGCATCATGATGTCGGTGATGATGAAATCGGGAATGCACCGCAGGGACTTGTCGAGTCCTTCCTCGCCATCGCCGGCTTCAATGATCCTGTACGTGTTCTCGAGGATCGAGCTGACATACGTTCGTACATCAGCATTGTCTTCAACAATCAGCAACGAGGGCAATTGCGGCCTGTCCCGGATACCCAATATCTCTTCCGTGTGGAGCGCCCATGACATCGTTGTCATCCAGGCTGAGGGATTGGCGCTTCGTGCGCATGCCCGGCCTCCGCCACGCCAATCTCCTCCGGCTTGAGATGCGCTGTGCCAAGAGGAAATATCAACTCGAAACGTGGATCCCTTTCCCTTCTACACTTTCGACCTCAATTCTCCCCTTGTGAAGCTCAACCAATTCCTTCGTCAAAGCCAGACCGATCCCCGTCCCTTCCATATTCCCTGGTGTGACTCCCGTCCACCTGATAAAACCTGTCGAAGATCCTGTGCCAGGCGGTCCCTGGGAATACCGATACCCGTGTCAGCAATTGAGATCGTAACCGTACTGACTTCTTTCGAAGGCCGGGATTCAACGCGGACTTCCACGCTGCCCCCCTCGGGCGTGAACTTGAACGCGTTCGAGAGGACATTTCCAAGGATCTTGTCGATCTTCTCTCTGTCGAGATACGCAATGATCTCACTCTCCTCACACCGGGACCTGCACGTAATCTTCTTGCTCTCGGCAAGCGGCTGAAAGGCGAGGACCGTGTCGCTGACAGCGGATACGACGTTGACGGGACGAGCGTTCAACTTCATCTCGCCTGCTTCAATCCTTGCGATATCGAGCAGTTCATCGACAAGCCTGTTGAGCTTCCGTGCACTTCTATGGATGAGGTCTGCTTTGATCCTCGTTTCTTCCTCGCTCGACCCTTCTATGAGTTGCCTGGCCGGACCGAGGATCAGCGTGAGCGGCGTGCGGAATTCGTGGGAGATATTGGTGAAGAAGCGGGATTTGAGCCGATCCATCTCTGTAAGATGCTCGGACTGGAGATGCTCCAGCTGGGCTTGCTGCTTCAGGCGCACCTGCCCGAGTCGTTGCCGGTAGCCGGCATAGAGTGACCCGACGATGGCCATCAAATAGACCGCATATGCCCACCACGACCGCCACCACGGAGGCGCAATGCTAATCGCGAACGCAATCTCCTGGTCTGGCCACTCGCCATAGGAAGATGAAGCTCTGACCCTGAACACATAATCGCCCGGAGGGAGGCCGGTGTATCGAACGTAGCGACGATCTCTTGGGCGTAGCCAATCCTTCTCAAGACCTTCAAGTCGATACCGGTATTGCACAAGGCCTGGAGCATCGATATCGAGAGCTGCGAACTCAAACTCGAGCATGTTTTGCGCATGGGAGAGCTGCAACCGGGCGGACCCTTTCAGGAACGAGGGCGGGATGGCGACGGTGTCATTGATCGCCATCCGGGTAATCACCAACGGCGGGGGAGGTCGACGTATGTCAACGCTATCCGGATCGAGCACACTTATTCCGTATGCCCCGGCAAGGACGATCTTTCCGTCGGGAAGAGTCTCCATATCGACAGGGATACCTTGCCAGAAACCGCGGGAAGAGTCCAAATCCGTGAAGTTGCCGGTGGTCGGGTCGAGGATCGAGATCGCCCACGACTCTGGATACGCAATCCACAGCCGACCGGCCCTGTCGGCTCTCATTGGAAGACAGCCCCATGAATCCGCAAACGTTGGGTTAGGGTATCGGGTAAAGGACCTGGTCGCCGAATTCCAGAGGTTGACCGAATTCCCCGCGCCGACCCATATCCTTCCCAGCGAGTCTTGAATTATGGATCGTACGCTCCCTTCGCCCAGGGATCGGGGGTCGGATGCGACGTGCGCAAATCGAGTTGTCGTCCCTGTGATGGGATCGAAGAGCAACACCCCGTCATCAGCGGCGGCGAGCCAGACCAAGCCTTCCCGGTCCTGCATCACGTTGACCACGTACCCCTTCACCGGCAGGACCCGCGAGAACTTCTTGGTACGGGTGTCGAACACCAAGAGCCCATCCTCTCGGGCCGCAACCCAGATCGAATCACCCAATCCCCGTGCGATGCTCGCAACGTAGTGAGGCCGCGAGTATGACGCCGGCTTAAACTTGTAGGCCATCACGTGGCCGGTGGTAAGGTTCAGTTCATACAGTCCAAGCGACTGAGCCGCAGTCCAGTAGGTCCCCCGCCTGTCGATGAGCGTCCAGTTCTGATGAATGGTGTAGGGTGGTTCGACGATCCCTCCCGGGTAGATTTTCATGCGCTTCAGCACCCGGAGGGCATGGATGTCGACTGCAGTGACAAAGTCCGACACCACGCTTGACAACCAGAGTCGCTCCTCGCGGTCCTTCTCGATGGTCATGAACAGCTCCATACCTCCAGCGTCGTCCGGGAGCGAGTACCAGGCGAACATCCGCAACCGCTGGCTGAACCAATAGGCACTTTCGTGAGTGGCGACCCAGAGCGTTCCGGTGGAGTCGACAGAGAGGCTAACGCTGTAGTTCCCTCCCGGCCCCCGGTCAAATGTGCGATAGGGAATTCGTCGACCGGCAACGGGAGAGAAGAGATCGATCCCCTTGACCGTGCCGATCCAAAGGTTGCCCCGTCGGTCGAGCGTGAGGTCCCCGATGTTGTCATAACTGATCGACAGGCTATCCCCTTCTCTATGCCGGAAGTTCAACACCGTTCCGGTCTCCCAGGCCACGTGAAAGACCCCCTCAGTTGTGGTCCCCACCCATAGATCTCCGGCGGGATCCTGAATGAGGGAAGAGACAGGGATGGCATTGAGTCTGCGGCCGACCCGATCAGCAAAGTCGGGGCGGGTGAACGCGTGCGTTAGGGGGTCGAAGACGAGCAAACCGCTGTCGGATGCGGCGATGATTTTGCCGTCCTCCCGCTCACACAGATCGAACAGTATGTTGCGGGGCGTTCCGGGTCGGAACTCTGTGAATCGGATGACGGGGAGGAGGGTGTCAAGGTTTGCAGGTCCCGGGTTGGCGACGATCTCGGCACGCACAATGCCGAAATCTGTTGCCAGCCAAAGGCTTCCGGAGCGACTCTCCACGATCGTATTGATTGCGCCTTTGGGGTTCGAAGAGGAATCGTTTCCTGGGATGGGGAAGTTGAGAAACCGGTCACGGGGCCGGTCGTACAGGCTCAGACAGGATGAACTGGTCCCCGCCCAGACACGCTGTTTGCTGTCGGACAAGAGTGATCCCACCGTGCCCGGCGCAAGCGAGAAGGGATCTTTCTCGACATGGCCGTAATACCTGGTTGAATAGCCGTCATACGTCTCCGACCCATCGGCCCTTCCGATCCAGACGAATCCCCAGGCATCCCGAATGATATTACCTTTGGGCCCATCGGGTGGCACCACGAGCCGTTGGAAACGATACACCGGGAGAAGGTCTGTCTGGGCTTTGAGAGGTTGAACGCACGAGAGGAGGCAAAGAGTGGCGATTCCGGACAGACACATCCTACTGGCAGAGGGAACGGGGAAACACGGGAGCAGCACCCGTCCGAACGGCGATCGGAGCCATCAATCTCTCTCCTCGGGCGCAGAGTTAAAGGACTGCCGTGGCCAGCCAACTTCCATGGGATTTCCTCCTTTGATGGGCACGGCGAGAGCAACCGCTTCCCTCGCTGATGATCGCACGCGCAAACACCGGGTGCTGATTGCCTATCTGTCCCTTGCCGGCATATGCATAGCGGCGGGGCCGGGCTATCCGGGGCGGGGTCGTCGGGGTGGGCTCTACAACGAGGGGACTGGATCAGGGTCCAGAGCGGCATCCCTTCGGCTCGAGGAAGCCGCTAGGCGCCAGGACAGCGTGTGGCCGAAATATGCGCCAGCCAACATGAAATAGCAAGGCCTGAACATCGCTGCCCAGGCCATCGCTACCCGGGCCAGCAGCCAGACGCTGCCCGGACCGTTCAAATAGAAACTCACGTCACGCGCAACTGGCTCGGACGGGGAATGGGATACGATGCTGACCGCAACAGTCAGATACCATCATACAACCTTTCAAGCAACTGTCGGGCCTTCTCTCTGTTCCCTTCCTGAACGTAGAGGTCGATTCCCTGAGAGGTCCCCGTGCCAACGGTATCTGAGGACTGAACGACAGATTCAATCCCTTCCTGTTTCAGGAAGAGACACGCTGCCTCAGCCAGCGCGCGGATGGGGAAGTTCTTGACGACGACAAGATTCATTTCGTCAGGCTTCGACTTCCTGGGACTTGGTTTCCGCAATACCCACCCTGATCGCGACCTTCACAGCATCCTCCATCGGATCTTTGAAGGGAACCTCGATACGGAGCAGACCGTGTTCGTAGATCGCTTCGGCTTTATCAGGTTTCACGGGCCAGGCTAGAGCCAGCGCTGAAACATATTCGATGTCCCTTGCTGGCGCAGTCAGGTGGACGCTGTCCGCCAGGATCTTCAGATCGATGGTATCTGTTGGCGCTCCTGGGATGGCGAACTCCAGTACAAGCTTGCGTGTCTCCTCGTCAGCGTACGCCACTGTTGTATTGGGCGCAATCCTAATCCGATTCTCTGGCATCTTGGTATCCTCCCTGGCTGTCGTGTGCATCGACGAATCGGTTCCCCGATGGGAGAGCCGATCGTGTTGAACCTATGGAGTATACCGGGCATTACTTCAGGATGAATCGCCTGAAAGGATGAAAGGGTAGTTAATCCCCGGAGGGATGTTTTGTTTCCCCTGCAGGGGTCAGAAGACTGTTACTGCGGAGAGGATTGCGGGAGACCGGCGGCTGGGGTAGCCGCAGGACTGAAAGCCCGGGAAGGTTCAGGAAACCGCAGATCGGTTTGTGCGCGAGAGGAGAGCCTCGCAGGCTTACATGCTGGGCAGCCGATATCCCCTTAGCATTCGTCTGGCCTCATCCCAGAGGTGCAATCGGGCAGATTTCAGGCTGCTGAGGAGCGTGAGCGGCTTGACCTGCTGCAGCACCGGCACCTCCTTGTAACAGCGCTCGAGGTTGTAGTTTGGGATTCGCTGCTGGACATGGTGGACATGGTGGAATCCGATATTGCCGGTGAACCACTGAAGCACTTTCGGCAGCTTGTAGAACGAGCTCCCTTCCAGCGCCGCCTTGACCGGGTCCCACGTCTCGTGGCGCTCCCAGTATGTCCCTTCGAACTGATGCTGGACGTAGAACAGCCAGAGACCCGCCGCTCCCGCGATGAGCATCACCGGGATTTGGATTATCAGGTAGGTTGTGATTCCGATGGTAAGGGCAGCGACGGTGATGATGGCCGCCAGCGCGATATTCGTGATGATGACGCTCTGCCGCTCCCGTTTCCTGTCGAGCTTGTGGAAATACCTGGGACCGATCATGAACATAATGATCGTTCCGAACGTGAGGACGAAGAAGGGATTCCGGATGATGCGATAGGCGACCTGCTTCCATCTGGGAGCCGACTCGAACTCCTCGGCAGTCAGGGTCCAGATGTCGCCCACCCCCCGACGGTCGAGATCTCCCACCGTATCGTGGTGCATAGCGTGCGAGCGGCGCCATTGTTCGAATGGCGTGAAGGTCAGGGTACCGGTGATATATCCGACGATCCTGTTTGCCCGTGGCGTGCCGAAGAATGATCCGTGGCAGCAATCGTGGAAGAGAATGAACACCCTCACGTAGAAACCCGCCGCGACCACGGATACCGCGAGGACCGACCAGTACGGCAATCCCTGCTGCACCATCACGATCATGAGAGCCCAGAGGGCGAAGTACGGAACGAGGGTGTTGACGATCTGCCAGATTGACTTCTTGAGGTCCGGTTGGGTGAACGGCTGGACGATCTTCGCGAGGTTGGCCGCTTCGGCCCGGCTCGCTGCGGGGGTGACTTCAACAGACATCAATAGCTTCCTGTATTGCGGGGGATGGCAGAAAGAACAGATACATGTGTGCATAAGATGCCGAATCTGGCGGCCTTAGTCAAGGATAGTCTACGATTGTACCCAACGGCCGCACCCAGGCCTTCATTAGAGGAGTATTGTATCGGAGGAGAACCTTTCGCATATCCTAAGCATACTATCGGGGGGAACCTTTCCACCCAGCCAATGTTCAACATGAAAACGCCGGGAGTGTTGATGCCGCGTCTGATCGATATTGTCACCGCCGTACCGCCGTACCGCGTCTCACAGGAGCGGGCAACCGCTGAGCTGAAGCAACGCATGGGCACCAGCCCGGCTGTTAGCCGCATGATCGACATGGCCGCCGCACGGTCCGGCATCACAACCCGGCGCTTTGTCGTGCCCGATGCAGAACCTGACGTCCAGGAACGGTTTTATGCGCGTACGCTGGATGGACCGCATCCGGACACGGCCCGCAGAATGGCCCTCTATCGTACGTGGTCCTCACGGCTGGCCGTCGAGGCAACGTCAACGGTTCTGGAGAGGACACGGACCTCCCCCGCTTCCATCGATCGTCTCATCACCGTTTCCTGCACCGGGTTCTCCGCCCCGAATTTCGATTATGATATCATCTCCCGGCTTGGCCTGCCTCCCTCGGTCAAGCGGACGCATATCGGGTTCATGGGCTGCGCTGCCTCGCTCGTGGGATTCACCTCGGTCCTCGAAGCATGCCAGGCCCCCCAGCCGCGACGGGTGCTTCTGGTCTCGGTTGAGCTCTGCAGCCTCCACCTGCAGCTGGAACCCACCCGCGACAACATCCTCTCCAATATGATTTTCGCGGACGGCTGCGCGGCCAGTCTCTTCTCGTCCGGGACAGAATCCCCGGGAGGGATCCGTCTCGTACATACCGACTCGATGCTGTTCGCGGACACGCGGGAGCTCATGGGGTGGGATATCGGGAATTTCGGATTCGAGATGAGGCTCTCCGCAGACCTCCCCCGTTTGATCACCGAACATGCCGTTCCCACGGTTCGAGACATCCTTCAGGCACGGGGCTTGACTCCCGAGAAGATCCGCCACTGGGTGCTGCATCCGGGAGGACGCGCAATCCTCGATGCGCTGGAGACCGGGCTGGGCCTCACAGAGGAACAGATGGCGCCGTCCCGAGCCGTCTTGAACTGCTACGGGAATATGTCATCGGCGTCGATCCTGTTTGTCATGAAAGAAATGCTCGACAAGAGCTCCATAGCATCCGGCGATCTGATCTGCGCGATAGGATTCGGGCCCGGCCTGACGATGGAAGTCGCCCTGTTCGAAGGCGTATGATGCGCGAGCGTCAGAGCGACCTGGCCGAGTTGATGGATGACCCGGGCGTCTCCGGCGAGGAGCTCGAGCGCGCACTGCGAGAGCTGGAGATCATCAACCGATGGCTCGGGGGGTACCGGACGACACGGATCGGTATGGGTCGCTTGACGCGGAGGCTTTCTGCCGACACGCCCATTACGGTCCTCGACATCGGAGCCGGCGGCACGGACCTCCACGCCATACTTCGCCCGTCGGGTCGACGGTTCGAGGTTACCGCACTCGACATCAACCCGCGCGTGCGCGAATTCGCAGCCCGGCACGGTCATGGATCCGAGGTGGTGACGGGATCCGCGCACGCTCTCCCCTATCCCGACCGATCCTTCGATATCGTTCACGCATCGCTGTTCCTCCACCATTGCACCGACTTCGAGGCGATCCAGCTTCTGCAGCAGGCGGCCAGGATCGCGCGCGTGGGGGTGGTCATCAACGACCTGCATCGGCACGCATTCGCCCTTGCCGGCATCACGGCACTGACAGCACTCCTTTCGCGAAGTCCGATCGTCAGGTACGATGCTCGGGTCTCTGTCCGCAGGGCCTTCACGCGCGGGGATCTCGACACCATTCTCGGCCGCGCCGGCATCGGCGACGCGAACCTCTCATGGCACTGGGCTTTCCGCTGGTGCCTGTGGTTTCCCGCGGGAGGCAGGGTGCGGGACGGGGAACGGGACGAGGGACAGGATAGCCGGCGGAATACAGGGCTGGACGAGGGACAGGATAGCCGGCGGAATACAGGGCGAGATGAAGGACAGGATGGTCGGCGGAATACAGGGCGGGATGAAGGACAGGATGGTCGGCGGAATACAGGGCGGGACGAACGACAGGACGGTCGGGGGAAAACAGGGCGGGATCTGGAGGCGGAATGACTGACCGGTTCGATGTGGTGGTTGCGGGCGGAGGTCCCGCAGGATCCGTCGCAGCGCGGAGCCTCGCCGCAGCCGGCTACTCTGTGGCGCTGCTCGAGAAGCAGCCATTTCCGCGCGAGACGCTCTGCGGCGAGTTTCTGTCGACCGAAGTGGCTCAGACGATTTCAGACATGGGGCTGGAACGCGCCTTCCAGGCGCTCCACCCGAATCCCCTGAAGACGTTCACACTCCTCCCGGATCGGAGCAGACCGATAAGTTCGTCGCTCGGATTCACCGCGTACGGCGTGAAGCGCGGGGCGTTCGATGCGATGCTTCTCGAGGCAGCCGGGAGGGCCGGTGTAACGATTATTCAGCCGGCGGAGGTGACCGGCATCGAACGGGATCAGCAGGAATTTGTGGTCGCGTGCAAGTACCATCGCGAAGAACGCAAGTGCCGCTCCCGGTGGGTCATAGGCGCGTACGGAAAAAGCTCGCCCCTGGACAAACGGCTGGGCCGTTCATTCGCCGGGACGCGAACAGGCTATACCGGGTTCAAGTACCACATCCCCGCAGGGATGATAGAGCATCTTGGGAACGATGAGATCGCGATCGCTCTCGGCCCGCGGATGTATTGCGGGATCTCCCGTGTCGGCGGGGAGACCGTAACTCTCTGTGCCCTTGAGCGAAGGGAGAAAGGAGACGTTTCATCGCGCGAGAGACTGGCGGCGCTGGCCCGTGCGAATCCTTCATTTGCGAGACTTGTGACTCCTGACGTTCTGAACCACCTCGCCAACCTGTCTCCCTACGGCACCGGCAACCTCTTCTTTGGAACCCGCGACGTGGTGGTGAACGGCGTGCTCATGGCAGGTGATTCGGCGGGGTTGATCGCCCCGCTCGCGGGAGACGGCATCGGCATTGCCATGCAGCAGGGGCGGCTGATCGGAAGGCTCTTCGCCGAAGTGCATCCCCGGCCTGAAGCGCGGGAGAGTTTCTACGAGACATACCGCCGCCAGTCCGCCGCGCTTTTTGCGCACAGGAAAAGGATCGCGCTGCTCTGTCAACGCATCGCGCTGTCAGAGGCCATGCGCCTGGCGGTGACTCCTGTCCTGGCTTTGGCGCCGGGACTGCTCAAGGCGGCCGTCCGCGAGACTCGCGGGAGAGTGGAGCATCAACACATTCTGGAGTTCACATGACTCGACCGTTCGGGTTTCTGCTCGTTCTCGCCGTTTGGCTTGCGGGTTGCGTCGGCTCGGAGAAGTATCCGCAATTACCCGCAGACGTCAACGCCGAGACTGTGCCGAAGCAAACCGTCACAATGACGGCGGAACGGTACACATTCTCGCCCGAAGAGGTGCATGTGAAGGCGGGTACCCTCGTCACGCTGGAAGTCACAGCCCTGGACGGAACGCACGGGATTTCAGTCCCGGATTACGGGATCGACGTCTCCCTTCCGGAGAAGCACCCGGTCGCGGTCCGGTTCTACGCATCCGCGAAGGGCGAGCACAGCTTCTCCTGTTCTCATCTCTGCGGGATCGGCCACTTCTGGATGGGCGGGAAGATCATCGTAGAGTGAGGAGACCGTGGCGCGGTCAATCCGCTTCCTGCGCCCGCGTCGATAAGTAGGACGTACGTCAGCCGCAAAGCGATAAGGCCCGGCAGTCACTCGCCGGGCCTTATCGCTGAACTCGGAACGCTGATCGTCGCCTGGAAGTTAGCGCAACAAAACCAACTTGTGTGCCTGAACATAGTCACCGGCGGTGAGGCGATACAGGTAGACCCCGCTGGCAAGCTTGGAGGCATTGAAGTACACTTCGTGGTATCCTGCCTCCATCTCCCCTTCCACCAGCGTGGCCACCGGCTGTCCGAGAGTATTGTAGATTGCCAACACCACATGTGCGCGCCCTGGCAATCCGTACCCGATCGTCGTGCTCGGATTGAACGGATTCGGGTAGTTCTGGTGGAGCACGAACTCCAGCGGCATACCCTCGCTCCTATCGCCGACGTCCGTCGTCGGGTGGTCAAACTCGTCCGCGCCGATATCAGGGGCGACATCACCCGGTCGCGGCCGTGGGCTGCCATCAAAATCTTCCTCAATGCCTGCAATCGGTATGGCCGCGTCCGACAGCGGGGAAATCACGAAGGCGATATGCAAATCGTCGGGGCCGACAAACGACGGCATGACGCTGACGCTGTGGAGTTCCCTTCCAGCCAGTTGCGCAGCTTCGACGGTCTTGTAACGCGCGCTTCCGTACAACGTGGCAAAGCTGCTGTCGTACGAGCCGACATACAGGCCATTGTTGTCGGAAACCTTCCCCGCATCAGTCCCCGTCCAGAATGCCGCCGCGACATTGGCTTCTTCCTGACGCACGTTCACCAGGATATTGTTCCGTGCGGTGGCCGCCGCCGTGCTACCGTAGAAAGCAAGGGCTGCGCTGCCAACCGATGCGGAAAGGCTTCCTGACTGCGCCAGGTAGACCGAGTTGTAATCAACCCGCAGGGAATCCTGTTGCCATGCTCCGATGCCGTTCAGGTCGATATCCGTACCGTTAATGTTGCGGACCCCAAGGACCATGTTGTTGTAGACCCAGACGTTGCGCCCGCGCTCAGCCTGGACACCGGATAGGAGTATTCCGTCAACATACGTCATTGCCAGTGTCGCGCAGACATTCCGAACGAGGTTGTTCCGAACGATGAGGTCCTTGCAGTTGTACCCATTGATTCCGACTGCGACGTTCCACTGCCCGGCGCCGGCAGCGTATCCGTAGCGAATGTTTTCCACATGATTTCGGTCGATGACAGTGCCGTCGGCGTATTCGACCTGTATGCCTCTGGAAATCACGCTGTCAGCCGGAGAGCCGACATGATTCCCGCTTACGAGATGGCCAGTCGCGCGATAGAGCTGGCTCCCCCCGACTGTCAGTCCCATGTATCCCGAGGAAACATGTACGCCCGTTACGAGGCAGCTGTCCGGGGCACCGAGGTCGTCCGCATAGAGCGCGACGACGAACGACTTGCGGTTGTCGTCCGAATAGGCCTTGAGATTCCGAACGACTACGTGATCGCTGTTCCCCTGGATGTCGATCGCATCGCTATAAGGCGCCGCCGCATTGTACCCACAGTGGACGGTCAGGCTCGTCCTTGCGCGTTGGTCCCCGAATGGAGTGACACCATCAATCGTCAGATAACTCACGTCGTCGAACCAGAGCACTCCTTCCCCACTGCCCTGGATGGTCACATGGACGTTGTCGGCCGGCCGGATCGTAATGCGGCTGTCGGGACCGGACCCGGAGATGGGACCTTGAAGGAAGAACGTTTGCCTTGTCGGGAATCGGCACTTCGTAAAGCGTGTCCGTGAGGAGAAGTGTCACGGGTCCGAGAATGCCGTCCACGCTCAGTCGGCTGAAAGCTGAGTCGATTGTCTCGAACGTGCCTCCCGCGCCGATCGTGTATGTGCCTGCGGGCAGGGGATTGACGGTCGCGGACTTGAATGACGCCGGAATTGCATGAACGGCGGATCGTGCCATCCGTCCAGCATGGCCCCCTTGACCGATGGAACGCGCAGATTCCCCCTGGGAGCGAGCTGGCGAGCTTCCCAGCAGGCACAGGGTGATGACCGCCGCGATGACGCTGATGCCGGTGCAAAGTTTCATGATGTGCCTCGCGTTGGGTGTGATGAAAGAATGGTGAGCAACTCTGTCAGATCTTCTTTGAGGACAAAGCCAACCGTGCCGGCACCCTTCGCGGCTTCGCGGTATGCCGGCTCGTCGTAGTTGGTAAGAATAACGATCCTTGCATGAGGGTCAGCGCGGAGGATCGCTCTCGAGCCTGTCAGACCGTCCACCGGCTCCATCGCGATATCCATGAGCACCCAGTCAGGATGGACCTCTCCATACAGCTTTGCGGCGGCTCCGCCATCACCCGCTTCATAAATCGTATGGTGGTTGGGAATCCTGGAGAGTATATAACGGGAGACTGAATCTCGGAATCTCTGACTATCGTCGACGATCAGAAACGTCATCGGGGGACCCCATGAACGGGTGGTGGCGCACAGTATAGGGAGCCGAAGGGCAAGACGACAGGCGGGGAACTACTCAAAGAGGGGGCGGGAACTACTCAAACGGGGGCAGACACTACTCAAAGGGGTGCAGACACTATTCAAACGCGGGACCGACGCAATTCATGGAGGCCGCTCGAGGCGGCATCGGGGGGGCTCACAAGAGGTGCTTGTTCTCCAGGGCAAACTGGAGCAGCGCATGGTACCCTTTGAGCCCCAGCTTCTGGCTCATTCGCGCCCGGTGGTTCTCGACTGTCCGAATGCTGACGAAAAGCCTTTCGCCGATCTCTTTACTGGTCCTGTTCTCGGCGACCAGTCTCAGCACAGCCAGCTCGGCGGGTGTCAGCCGTTCCCGAAGGGTGAGGGAGTCGGGGCGATGCGAGACCCGCCCGCTCTGCTCCTGCAACAGGTGTGACATGGACGGGCTGGCGTAGTACTCCCCCGCCCGGACCGCATTCAGGCAGGCCATGAGCTCCGCTGTGACGCCGTCCTTCACGATGTATCCGCGCACGCCCAGATCGAACGCAGCGCTGAACATCCTTGCGTCCTTGTACATCGTCAGCATGACAAGCTCCGTCAGGATCCCTTCTTTATGTGCCCGCCGGGCGACTTCGAGGCCATCCATGACCGGCATCGAGATGTCCAGGACGGCAACGTCCGGGTGCAGGTCGTGAACGAGGCGCAATGCCTCGGCGCCGTCGCCACACTGGCCGACGACTTGAAATGTCCGGTCGCGCTCGATCGTTCGCACCAGTCCCTCCCGGAATATCGGATGGTCATCCGCGATCAGCACGCGTGTCGGTCCCTCCATGGTTTCCTCTCAGCTGTGAGGGATGATCACCACGATCGTCGTCCCGGATCCGGGCGATGATTCGATTCTGAATGACCCGCCGATCATCCGGGCTCGCTCCTGCATGTTTGAGAGCCCGAAGTGCCTGAGGCGTGTCTTCGGATCCCGGCCGCGCTGGCCATCAGACACCGTACGCGTGTCGAATCCCTGCCCGTCATCCGCGATTGTCACCATGATTGCGGCAGGGTCTCTCTTCACTTCCAGCCGCACATTCTTCGCATGGGCGTGGCGGGCCGCGTTCGACAGGGATTCCTGAAGAATCCGGTACAGGTGCAGCTCCGCGTCCTTCGCCAGGAGATGGTCGATATCATCGCATGCGTGTGCCACGGCAATCCCGCTTGCATGCGAGACGCGTTCGGCCATCGCCTTCACGGCTTCGCCAAATCCCAGCCGGTCCAGCAGGTGTGGGTGGAGATTCGCAGAAATCTCCCGGACCCCCTCGATCGACTCCTTCAGGAGCGACGCAACATGATGCAACTCGCCGGATGCCTCCACATTTTGCTGAATGAACTGCTGCAGTTCATTGTTCATGACCAGCAGATCCTGGCCGAGCCCGTCATGCAGCTCTCCCGCAAGGCGTCTCCGTCCCTCCTCCTGAATTTCGATCTGCCGGCGGGAGAATTCCTGGCGCATGAGGTTCTCTCTCTGTAGCCTCGCAATTTCTCTGCGGAAGAAATAGCCGACGAGCCCGACGATCACTCCCGCGGCAAGAAGGCGGAACCACCACGTCTTCCACCATGGAGTCGCTACCGTGAATGGAATCGAGAGTTCCTGAGCAGGCCAGGAGCCCCGCAGATCGGTCGCACGAACCCGGAATCGGTAAGAGCCCGGGTGGAGCCCGGAATATCGCACGAATCGTCGTTGGGTGGCGGGTGTCCAGCGTTCCTCGTGGCCTTCAAGCCGAAAGGCATAATCGACGAGATGGCCGGCTCCGGGATCGATCGCCGCAAACTCGAATTCGACGACATCCTGGTGCGGGGAAAATTCCAGCACATGATCCCCGGAGAGGTCCGGACCGGAAATACTGAGTGAGTCATTCACTGTCATCCTGGTGATAACCAGGGGTGGCGGTGGCACCGAGGGGAGGCTGTCTATGTGAATCAGGTTCATGCCGCGCGAACCGAGAAGCATGACCCGGTCGTCCGGAAGGACGGCCATTGCGTTCAGGTATCCGCTGTTGACGCCGTCGATCGGGTCGTAGTTGCCGAAAGCCCCCGTGGAGGGGTCAATGATGCCCAGTCCGCTTCCGAAATAGTAGTTCCAGACTCGCCCGGCCGCGTCGGAACCGAGCGGAACGACAAACAACGCAGTTGGGAAGGCGGGGTTCGGATGGCGGCGGAAGGTCCCCGTTTCCGGGTTCCATTGATTCAGAATGGCCGCCCCGACCCAGACATTTCCCCGCGGATCCTGAAATGTACCGGCGACGCGCGTATGGCTGATCGTTGTCGTGTCCTGCAGGTCCGGGAGGAAGGACTCGATTTCCCCTGTGACATGGTCGATCCTGCGGAGACCGAGCGCTTCATCGGAGATCCAGAGATTGCCGGAGGCGTCCCGCATGACATCCCTGATGTTATGGGGAGAGGGTCCCCCCCCGACTGCACGGTTGACGAAGGAATGGGTACGCATGTCGAACCGCTGCAACCCGTCGGTGTAGGCGGCGACGAGCAGCGAATCGTCGTCGAACCCCTGGAGTCCCCAGCAGATATCGTCCCTGTGCTCCGAATCGGCGAGCTGGTCGGAGGAGCGGAAATTCCTGACACTCCCCGCGACGGGATCGAACCGATACAGCCCGAGTCCCCACGTTCCGTACCAGATCACGCCGGAGGGCGCGCGATACGAATCGAAGACGCCTGCGCGACCGTAGGCCGGCTTGCGCCCCCGGAAGACATCGACAGTCCGAAGGACGTTGAGCGTCGCGAGCTCAATCAGGACAGCCTTGCCTTCGGAGCTGATCCAATAGGTGCCATCCCCATTGTCATGAACCGTCTCCATGGCGAGGGGGCGCCCGCCCTCCCCGCCGAGGGCGTAGTGCGGCATTCGTAGCGATCGGGATGAGAGGAAGTAGACGCCCATTCCCCTCGTAGAGATCCAGAACGTCCCTGCCGCATCAACGTTCATGTAGTACACGTCGTGCGGACGCTCCACGTCCAGCATCAAGTAGTCCAGGTACTTACCACGTGCCGGATCAAAGAGATACAACCCGCGGACTGTGCCGACCCAGAGGCGACCATTGTTGTCGAAATTGATTTCGGTGATTTGGTCGGTGGGATCGGGGGCTCCGTCGCGGGAGGTACCCGGGTAACCGTGAAGTGACCATTGCGCTCGATCAAGCAGATAGAGGCCGTGGGAGTGCGTCCCGATCCAGAGGCGATCGTTGGATTCCCAGCAGAAATCGCTGATCCGGGTGGTATCGAGGTCGATCCCGCGTGCCGGGGGGAGGGATAGCGGTGATGCCTGGAGCGTGCGACGATCGACGGTGTGCAGCCCGCGCGGTGTCGCCACAAGAATGCTCTGAGCGTCCCAATCACCTATCCACGTCGGGCTTTCTTCGGTTGGCGATGCGTGGATCACCCTGACCTTGATTCTGGCGGCGATGCTGTCGGCGTTCCTTTCGTCGCGCACTGCGGAGAGGTCCACGAACTCCACCATCCCTCGATAGCTCATCAACCAGAGGTTACCGCTCGGGTCCTCATGGATGGCCGTGATCGGTGCCGGGGCGATCCACGTCGAATCGTTCGAGCGCGGGCGGAAGGCCACGAAGTTGTCGTGTCGTGCATCGTACAGATTGAGACCGCCGTCCCATGTCCCGACCCACAGTCGACCGTTCCTGTCGAGCAGGAGTGATTGAACGGCATTGGAGGAGATCGAGTGTCCGTCGTTGACGTCATTCCGATACACCTTGCAGCCGTATCCGTCGAAGCGGGCAAGTCCATTGACCGTCCCGATCCATCGGAAGCCCTGCCGGTCCTGCACAACCGTAGTTCGGATCTCGAAACTGGGGAGCCCTTCGCCCATTGTCAGTTGCCTGAAATGGAAGACCGGGAGGAGATGGTCCTGGGAGAGGGTCGGCGAACCCGAAAGCGCAGCTAAGGACGAGAGATACAGCACGACGCATCGGAGCCGCGTCGGGAGGCGAGTGATGATCCCCCGAGCGGTGCGAGTCTTTGAGAATCTACCACTCCCCATGGTACGCCCTGCAGGTATTGATATTCCCTGGGGCACGAGAAACCAACGGCAAGGCGCATGATACGGCACTGGATGGCGTGATGCAACTGGCCAGGGAGCCCGGATATGGCGGCCCCCCGCAGACCGGGGGGCTTTCACGAGACGAGGATTTGACGGCGTGGATGTCACAGGGCATCCCCGGTCAGGGATTCACGGAGGGGCGAGGATGCTGTCGAGCTCTGTGAGGAGTGGCGGAATATCGTTTGAGATCGTTTCCCAAACGAGATCGAGGTTGACATCAAAATATCCGTGAATGAGCCGATTGCGCATCGCGATGATGTCATCCCAGGGCACAGATTGGCTGCGCTGTCTGGTTGGAAGGCTCACTCTGCTCGCAGCTTCCCCGATGATCTCAAGATCCTTCAGGACTGCAAGGATGAGCATGCGGTCGTCATCGAGATCGGCGCGAGATTTGCCCCGCGCGAATCTGAGGGCTTCTGCCGCAGCGTCTCGCATGTGTCCGAGGCGGGCCAGGTCAGCTTGGTCCATGGATGACATAGGCCTCGTTGACAACGGAGCTTCTGAAGTACCTGCTCAGCTCTTCGGGGGTCCGGAGGTCTACCTTCCTCCCTCCGAGCAAGACGGAAAGCTCGCGCTCAAGTCGGGAAAGCCCGAAAAAGCCAATCGTGGCTCCTGGCTGGAACTCGACAAGCACGTCCACATCGCTATCGGATCGGAAATCCTGACGTAGAACCGATCCGAAAAGGGCAAGCCGTCGAATCCCGTGCCGTGCGCAGAACTCGGCAATTCGGTCTTTGTGTATTTCGATTGCTGGTGTCACGAACGAAGTTCCAGAGTTCCTACAAGATAGGGGTGGGAAAGACGAGAGTCAACGCTGGATTTGCGTGTGCACGGCCCAGAGCCCGTTGACGTTCGTTACGAACGTCCGGTTTGCCTCCCGGGAAGCCGCCCGCTCAGAAACCCACCTCAAGTCCCAGCCGCACAGAGGTCGGCGGCTGATATCGCAACGCCTTCCCGTAGTTGTCGTACAGGTAATAGAACTCCCCCTGGTCGTTCAGACGCCCCTTCCATTGCTCGATGTCGACCGCGACCTTCTGGCTGGCGATATGAAAGACGTCGAGGAGCAACCGCGTCCTGAGCGACCCATCGAACGGAAGCCGGTAGGCGATGCGCGCGCTGAGATCCCAGATCGTTGGCATTCTCCCGTTGGTTCCGCGCTGCGTCTGCAACTTCACCACCGGGCTCTGACTGGCCCATATGCTGAGCGGGGTCCCGGTCTGGGCGATGAACATCACACCTGCCGACAGGCCGAAATCGAACAGATACGATCCTGAGAACTTGAAGACGTGCGTCCGGTCGTTCGGCAGGAGACCCATTCCGAACTCCTTCGTGTTCTCGAGGTCATCGAATGATGACGTGACGTTGGGGAACCCTGAATGCAGGAAAGCGTCGAACACACCTCCGTAGTTCCCGTAGTTCCGCGAGAGGACGTACGACGCGAGGAAATTGAAGTGCCGGTCGTTGCTCCGCTCGATGGTCACGACCATCGCCAGGTACTCACGCCTGGGCTTCGGCCATTCGGAAAGGTTTCCACTCCCGGGATTCCCGAGCACGTACCGCTGCTCGGAGGGGAGGTACGCATCATCGATCGCCTCGCGGATGGTCCGGTACACACCCTGGACCCGCACGCGGATCGTGTTGTCCAGCGCATGTTCGTACCCCAGACTGAACTCATCAAAGTACTGTCCGCGCAGACCCTCCACCCCCGGCCCGATCGCAAAGGGGGTGTAATAGATGGTATCGGCGCCTTCAGGTGAGACACGCGGATCATGGTCATACGAAAATCCTGCGTCGTACCCCTGGTCGGAGAAGACCATCGCCTGGAACAGGGCAAACTCCTGCGCGTAACGGCCGAACGACCCAAAGATCTTGTGGACACGCGACTCGTCCGGCACGAACGCAAAGCCGATTCTTGGCTGCAACGGGAGGGTGATCTTCTGGGCAAGCGACCCGTCCGATGCAATGATCTCCTGGCCGTCCCAGCGGACCCCCCCATACAGGCTCAGCTCCTCCGTCACTCGCCAGGTATCGTGAATGAAGACGGACGGGATGTTGTCGTGAATGGTCTGATACCCTTTCCCGACATACCGCTCGTAGTATGTCGTGTCGTACCGGTAGATTTGGTCGTAGTCATACCGGTTGTCGGTGCCGTTCACCTTGTACTCCCCGCCCGCCCTGAGCGTGTGACCCCCGAGGGTCAACGAGGCCGCCAGCCGGCCCATCGTGGCGTAACGGAAGGAGTCCCAGGAACTTGACGGTCCACCCGACCAGATGTCCGTACGGTTGTCGACATAGTACGGTTCTTGCTCACCGAACTCCGTCGCGGGCTGTCCCGTATCGTGCCGGTTGACTCTTGCCACGGAGGCTTCAATGAGGATGTCGTTTGAGGGCATGTACGTCCCGTTGAGCGAGAAGTTGGTTCCGCCCCATCCGATGTCCATCAAGTAAGAATCCGGCGTTGTAAGCCCCGCGGGCGGCGTCCCCACACCGTTACCGACTGCATCCCTCTGTGAAGGATCCCCGGTCACCGTGAAGACGAGGTTCAGTCTCTCCGACGCGGCCCATGTGAGCTTGGCGGCGAAGGAGTTTACCAGCGTCCTGTCGACAGAAATCCCGAAGCTCGGAATGTTGACGTCCCTCCGCTCGAACCTCGGGTTGTACGCGACGAAGAACCAGAGGCGGTCAGCAAGGATGGGCCCGCCCAGGCTGAACCCGACATCGTAGTTTGAGAACCCACCTTGCGTGGGATCGGAAAGCCCGAGTTGGGGGTCGGCCGAGAAACGGTTGCTCGTATAGAATCCGAACGCCGAACCGTGCAGTTCGTTTGTCCCCGAGTACGTGACGACGTTGAGCACGCCGCCGAGCGTGCCCCGGGTGTCCGCCTCGTACCCGCCGGCCTTCACCTCCACCTCCCGGATGAAGTTGTACGGCAGAACCGTGCCGCTGCCCTGGATCAGCGGGTCGGTAACCTCCACGCCGTCCACCACGTTCTTGTTTTCGGCCCCCGTCGCTCCTCCGATGTTCACGCCGTCGCCAAAGTACGACAGGTTGGATTGGGGAAGCATGGAGACCATATCCCTGTAGTCCCGGTCCATGGGCAGAGCGTCCAGCTCGATGGGCCGCAGGTTGGATCCATAGGTGGAACTATTGGCGTCGATGTAGGCCCGCTCACTTGAGACGACCACCTCCGGGAGGTCGTACACCGATTGTTGAAGCACTACCGTACCGAGCGCGGTCGTTCTGCTCAACTGGATGCGGATGTTCTCCACGACCGTGGGTTGATACCCGGGGTGAGTCAAACGGAGGGAGACGATTCCGGGAGGGAGTACAGGAATCGTGCACCGACCCAGCCGGTCGCTGAGAGCGCTGCGGACTCCCTGGATCTCCGGGCCGGCCACGGATGCGATGACGCCGTCCAGCGGATTGCCCAGCGAGTCGGCGACACTGAAGTGGAGGCCTCCGGTGACAGTCTGTGCGAATGCGTGCGGGGAGACCAGAAGAAGGGAGGAGCAAAACAGTAACACACGAAGAAGCCGGGCAACAGACGGCATTGCGGCCATAGGGCACCTCTCATGTCACGTTGTGGGGCGTGCGTTGAGATGCTAGGGCGCGGTGAGGAGTGCCGGAGGGCTGCGGACTCAGGAGCTGATCGCTACCCTCTGCCTGCGCTGCGTTGCGGCAAAGATGATGCAATTAATCGAGGATATCAAGTAGGAGACCCGCAGTCAGCCGCAGCAGCAGTCACCCGCAGAGCCTTCAGGCCGGACTCGGGACGCCGGTGGAGTTTTGAGGGGGGACAGCCCTCTCCGACGGTTGCATCCGCCACCCCATCCGCGTACATTGCGGCGTTACCTCCACGTCAGCGAGAAACCGCCTGGACCAGTCCATTCTCATCCCAACCGAACGGCTAAAGGCCGGGGATCTCGAACGGTTCCGGAACGCCCCGTTCGAAAAGATGATCAAGTTTGTCGTTGACATCCGGCTACGCACAATTGCCCTGGGGGGCGAGATGAACGCGGATGCAGAGGAGGAACTGCTCCTGGCAGGGTCCGAACAGTCTGATCTCTGGGGGGGGAAACCTGTGGCCGTGGGCGCACCCCCCCAGAATCGAACACATCTCCCTCATCAATATCCGCCCGGCGGCGGACAACCGCGGAATGGAGATTCTGCGGGACGATGTCCGCACTGCCGTCAAGGCCGTCGTCGATCAATGGGTGGCGCTGTGATGACCGTCTGGCATAAATCCATGGATTCAGCAAAATGGAATCGCTACCCGCGCGAACGGCAGATCCTCATGATCGGAAGCGAGTTTGCGCGGGCGAAGAATCTGCTGCGTGACGGCGTTGCCGACGAGGTCACCCAGTGCTACGAGCGCGCGTTCGAGCTCCTGGATCTGTGCGCCATGGACCCCAAGTGGAGGCCCAGATTGAGGGAGCTGCTGCGCTTCAGGGAGTTGCTCGGGGAGTTGTACCTCGACGGCTCAAAGGACGATCCACGCTTCATGCTCCTGTACACCACGCTGATGAATTGGACCGGGAGCACGTCCCGGGTCGAGCTATGAACGCGGCACGGAGGAGCTTCGTCCACCCCTCGAGACGAAGGACTCCGGACGCCGACCGCGGCGAGTGTCCCTCCAATCGCTAATTGCTGTAAACACAAAGGGGCCAGTGCTCGCGCCAGTCTATTTAACTTAGTGTGCTAACTTTAAATAGGGTTTGTTCCTGCTAAACTTTCCTGAATACTGATAGCATCCCCGCTCGCGAGATAGCGAGCAATCAGGGAAATTGCTTCCCGAGAACTGCCACACGCTTCCTCGCATCGATCAATTCAGGCCGGTCCGCATCAGCCCTGTTCCAGATCTCAAGGAATCGGCGGTATTCCGCAAGAGCCCTCTCCCGTTGGCCGGCCTGCTCGCAGACCCGGGCAAGACGGTAATGGAACACGGGCTGGAGAAACCGTCTGTCTTCCGATCCGGGATCAATGCGCAGGAGTCGTTCGTACTCCACGATGGCGCTGTCCATCATCCCTTTCTTCACGAACGCCCTCGGAACGATGTCTCTGAACCGAGGAGTATTGTACATGGGGAGATACCATCCGTACGCCATAGAGGGCCCGATCGAGGGGATGGTTCGAACAGCACGGATTGCGCTGTCCGCAAGTCCCTCGGCGAGCAGCACTTCCGCTTCGAACAGGCCGACCATGAGGTCAACAGGCTTGAGTCCAGGTTCAAGGGATTCTATCCGGGACTTTGCGGCCGTTATGCGTATCCGGGCTGAATCGAGTCTTCCGGATCTGACGTCGACGTACGACAGCACGGCGTTACGGAGAACTTCATTGCGCACCGGCGTCTTTGGATTGCTTTGCGCGTAGGTCTCCGAGAACAGGATCATTCCCTTCTTCGCAGCCGCGAAATCGCCCCGTTCAAGATCGAACCAGGCGCGCAGCCAGTACCAGGGACTCATCGTACCAGAGGGACCACTGCGACGTGCGATCACGTATACCGAATCCAATTCCACCGAGGCTTCGCGGACCCTCCCCAGCATGTTGAGAAATGTGGATTTCCAGATTCGTGAGAGAGCTTTCAGGAATGGCGAAGGTGCAACCGCGGTCCCCTCGTCGGTATATCGGAAGGTCTCGGAGTACTCCTCTCTGAGCGCATGCACATATGACAGACTGAAATAGGCCCCGTGGAAGTCGGGCTTCACCCGGATTGCCTCCCTGTACCTGGCTGCCGATTCATCCAGGTTTCCCATTTTGAGATACATTTCCCCCATCGAATCGAACGGATTTGCATCGCCCGGCGAGAGAGAGGCATAACGCTGTAATGTTTCTATCGCCCTGTCATACATGTGCTGCTCAGCAAGCATATACGCCAGGCCATTCACGGGCGAGGCGAAATTCGGGTCCAGTTCGATTGCCTTTTCGTATTCACTTTGCGCCTCACGCACCCTCCCTGCCCCCTGATAGAGCTGACCGAGCTCGTTGTGAAACCGCTTCTCGCGTGGGTATTTCCTCGTCAGCTCTTCCTGGAGAAGGATCCGTTTGGGGGGGTTTCGTTCGACCGCTCCCGCGTAGCGCGCCTCGATTGAGAGCCGGTCCTTTTCCGGCGCCCTGAAAGAAAGAGCTTTGGCCCTTTCGATGGCCCTTATCATTGCGGACGGCTCGATAAGTGCGCCGCGGGCTTTCGAAAGGTAGAGATATGCGACTGCGAAATTCGAATCGAGAGCCACAGCCTTCTCCAGGAATTGCGCGGCTGACGCATAGTACAACTTCTCATAATCTTCTCTCCCCCGGAGAAAGTAGTTGTACGCATCCATGGAGGATGTCATGACTTCGACGATCTGCGACGCCGAGGATTCTACCCTCCTTTGCGACAGCCCCACCCCACGTGCTATCTCCCTGCTCAACTCGTCGATCTGACTGTTGAGTATGCTTTGCACCCCATCCCCCCGCGCGCTGACGCTTCGCAGGAGCTCCTTCGTATTCACGTCGAGAACTTTTACGTCCGTCGCAAATGTCTCCCCTCCCTTGACAAAACTCCCCACGACAATTGCCTGGATCCCTTCGCGGCGGCAAAGCTCGAACCCGAGCTCCTTGTCGATGACCTGGACATCGCTCTTCCCCATCTGTGCCAGCAGATCCCGCATCCTTTCGAAGGTCATGACACGCAGATAGCGCGATTGCTCGAGACTCGTGATGAGAAGGTTTGGAATGGCTTCACTCAGGTAGTCGTATGCACGGTCCCCCGTTTGGTTCGTGAAGCTGACGACGGCAATGGGTTTAGGCTCCGAGACCAGGACGTCTTCGAACAGAAGGGGTTTCAGGACGAGGAAGGCCGCGACGAGTCCGAGGACCACCACCGTCGGGATGACGATGCGTTTCCAGCGGGGTCTCGTTGCCGCTGCTGCACCCGTTGCAGGTGCCGCGATCTGCGAGACCGTTTGTCCCGACCCCTTGCGGACATGATTGAGATCGACGATGAGCTCGTCCGCATGCTGGTAGCGCTCGCCGGGAGATTTGGCCAGCGCCTTTCCGACGATCCGCTCGAGCTCCATCGGAACGCCTGTTCGTACTCCGGTCATCGGTTCGGGCGATGCATTCAGGATCGAATACACTACTGCATTCTCGTAATCCCCCCTGAAGGGGCGCTGCCCGGTCACCATCTCGTACATCATCGCGCCGAGAGACCAGATATCGCTGCGATGGTCGACTTTTTCCCCCTGCGCCTGTTCGGGGGACATGTAGGCGATCGTCCCAACCGTGGCCCCCGTTTGCGTGAGCCGGCTCATGCCGGTAAGCTTTGCCACTCCGAAGTCCACGATCTTGGCGACGCCGTCACGTGTGACCATGACGTTCGCCGGCTTGATGTCACGATGGACCATCCCTGAGTCATGGGCCTTGGCGAGTCCCTGCGCAACCTGAATGGCAACATCAAGGGCGTCGTCCAGCTTCAATGGCCCGCGGTCGATCTTCTTCTTGACGGTTTCGCCGTCATAGAAGGCCATCACGATGAAAATCTGACCATCCTCAGTCTCATCGATCTCGTGGATATTACAGATGTTGGTGTGGTCGAGGGCGGAGGCGGATCTCGCTTCATGGACGAAGCGCTGCTTGGTTTCTGGATCTCGAGTGAGATCGTGAGGAAGGAACTTCAGGGCAACAGGGCGATCGAGCTTGAGGTCCTGGGCCTTGTACACGACACCCATTCCCCCGCCACCGAGGTGCTCGAGGATCTTGTAGTGGGAAACAACTTTGCCGATCATGGGGAAACCCCAGGGGATTATCGATTATCCATGATCAATGGATAATGAATAGTCCATCCCGCCGGAGTCGGGACGCGACCCCAACGGCACCAGGAGCCAACGGTACGACCGAATGATACGGCGGCGCGCGGCCAGAGTCAACCAATTACAGAATCAACCGCGCTTGAGCCTCATGTACCATGAACACGCGGTAGATGCGTCTACACGGTCTCGAGTCGGAGTTGATTCCTTGATCAGTTGACTTCATATACGCCTCCAGAGTGGAGTGCGTGAGTGACCTCTGTCGCACAGCTGATCGCATCACTCAACGATAGGGCTGGAATCTCCTCTCACGTGGCTGTCCCGCACAGAGTATGGCGTGGCGGACGACTACGTCAAGAGCAGGCGGGATCTTCAAGCTGGCTCTGACCGGCATGAGGTGACGCGGTAGACGGGCGGGTTGTACCTGTCGTTCACAATCCAAGAAAGATCATCCCCAGACCGCACAGGAGGATCGCACTTCCAGCCATCACATGGCTGTATTTCTCCAGGAAGTTCACTCGCAGCACCCTGATTCCGAAGGACGCGACAATCACCACGGTAAGCATGGTAAGTATCGTGATGATGCTGAAGACTCCGGTCAGGATGATGAGCTCAAGGTAGTTATGTTTTGAGGCCGGGTACATGACAATCGGGATCAGGGGCTCGCACGGACCGAAGATGAATATTGTAAACAATATCCAGGGGGTGATATTGGCCTTCCCCTCTTCGTCATGAACATGCAGGTGATCTGCATGATGATTGTGCTCATGAAGGTGTGAGCTGCCGTCAGGATGAAGATGCATGTGACTGTGTTGTTTTCCCCTCAGGACACGGTAGATCGCCCAGACGAGGTACACCAGGCCGAACGCGGCGAACAACCAGGAAATCAGGCTGCCCCGCAGGCTTTCAAAATGCACCAGTTCAGACAGTGCAAGGCTGAACGCAATGCCCACCAACCCTACGATGACGCTGCTGCCGACATGGCCGAGCCCGCACAGAATGGTAAACCCGGACGTCTTTGCCAAAGACCATTTGCGGGCCTTTGATATCATTATGAAAGGCAGGTAATGGTCGGGTCCTGCAAGCGTGTGGAGGACCGCAACCGAACACGCAGTCACCAGAAGGAGTGTGAATTCACTTGTCATGCAGTACTACTTTTGAAAGTCTTATGAGACGATTGCCGTCCAGGTGCGTCCGGACACAGTGCGGCGGGGCAACTACCACATGAAACGGAACCCACAAAGGTAAGTTGCTCTTACGCTATATTCAAGCCTCGTTGGACTCGGCGGACGCTGCTGTGTACCTCTTCAAAGCGCCATCCCGCCCAGGAATCCAATCACCATAAACCAGAGGATTTCAACCTTCCGTTCGCGGCGGGATCTTTGGAGGGGGACCCTCCGTCACGATCCATGGCGAATCGGTCAGGCGCCGTGCTCTCGCCCGGCTAGAAGCGGAGTTGAACAGCCGGGAGTGTCACATGGAGGGCTATCCGTATGATTCGGAGGTAATCCGGTCCTGTGGAATTCCAAGCTCCTTCAGGTTGGCGAGGGTCCCCTCCAGGAAACGGGGCGCTGGAGTTGTCCCGCTCCGTTTCGCCTCCTGCCGCTCATGGACGGAGACGGCCGGTCCGCAAACATAGACAAGCGCTGACCCGGGATCGGGGATCTGCTCTCGGAGCAACTCAGCGGTGATCCTCCCCTTCCTGACGTTTTCGCGGAAACGGGATTCTCCCCCTTCACGAGTAAGAGAGTGGACGACCCGGAAGCGACCAGGGTGACATTGCTCAAGCTCCTGAAGCTCGCTGCGAAAGATGATGTCATCCCATGTCTTGTTCGCGTAGACAAGGGTGTGGCGAAGGCGCGGATGACGGTTGAGTGCATCCTTCACGATCGAATAGTTTGGCACGATGCCGGACCCGGCACATATGTGCACTATGTGGTCGGTCTCGCTTTCGACATTCTCTGTGAGTGTGTAGGGCCCCGTGAACCCGGTAATGACAAGACGCATCCCCCGGGACATACGCTTGACGAGCAGCGGCGACAAAAGGGGGGGATACTTGGTGGCGCCGGACGTGTACCTCTCCTCTTTCACGGTTATTGCGAGATGTCGCTCATGCGGAGCGCTGGAGAGGGAATAGGCGCGGGGCGGTTCCTTCTTCCCTTTCAGGTCCTCGAGAAAGGCCGTGAATCGCTCGAGGGCTTCCAGTTGGTGAGGATCGATGGTGAGGAAATGTCCCGCCTTGTACTCGAGCCGGTCATTCCCCGTGAAGAGAATCAGCGTGGCCGTTTCAGGCGTCTCGACGATGACGTCGGCAACCATGACCTCAAGCTCCTTGATCCGTCTGCGTGCCTGGGGACCTTCCGACATGTTCGCTCCCATCATCAATTCCAGTTTGCTAGCCAATTTGCCTGAATGTCGTTTACAGTTCGCTGCGTCGGTCGCGACATCACTCGGTCCAACTCCGGGGACGGCCCTCACTCTCCACCCTCGCGAGTTGGAGTTGGACCCACTCGAGCTCCTCCTGATTGGTGATCGTTCGAATGGCGTCGAGCGTCACGCCGCATTTCGGGCAGAGCATGGATCGTGCGGTGGAGATCTTGTGCAGAATCCAGGCCCAGGACACCATCATGTTCTCGGTGCAGGACGGACAGTGAATGTGGACTCGGTGGTCCGGTGGGCGAACCGGTGCCGACACCTGTGTTCCAGACTGAACCCTTGCTTCAAAGTTCTCTTTGTACCAGAGGCCATAGTGATGTCTTGCCCATTGACGGTCAACATAGCCTGAGATGATTCCTTTGAGGCCTACGCGGGTGTCGGGATTGACTGTCGCCATGTAGATGTGCCCGAGCATGGTAGGGGTCACCATCAGGGCCGCAGCCGCGTGGACCAGCCAGGCGGCCCAGGCCAGTTGATGCATCCAGATCATCGCACCGGTGGCAATGAAGATCGGGCAAGCGACCATCACGGACATGAAATTGACCTTCTCGGCAGCGTTGAACTTCCCCTGCTCGGGGAGGACCACTTTCTTGCTGATCGCCGCAATCCCCATCAGCGCGAGCCATTTCAGATCGTTGAGAGACCAGAGCCATGCACACTTGATATTATAGAGGTGCATTCTGTAATCGCGCCGTCCCTGAATGATGACCAGCGTGGGGAGAACGAACAGACAGATACCAGACAGCCGGTGTGCCCAGGAAAAGATGTCGCGAAAAGAACGGCTGGGATCAGCGTTATACACAACAACGAGAACGAGCGAGGTCACCCAGCAGACCATAAAGGGTACCGCAATCGCCCAGTGGAGCCTTCTTTCCGATCGACGGAATCGCAGAATCTCGGAGCTGACGGCTGAGGTGCTCTTGCCTCGGGCCAGATTGAACGGAGCGGGCTTCGCTGGAGGTCTTGTTGCCGCCGGCCTGACCTGAGGCGGAGTTCGAAGTTGAATGGTCTGCGCCTCCCGCATTGGGGCGGGATTCCCTCCGATTTGAGGGGCATGTTGAACCTGTGCAGGGGGAACATGCTGCACCTGTGCAGGAGGAACATGCTGAGCCTGTGCAGGGGGAGCATGCTGCACCTGTGCAGGGGGAACACGCTGAACCTGTGCAGGAGGAACAGGCTGAACCCGTGTAGGAGGAACAGGCTGAACCTGTGCAGGGGGAACACGCTGAACCTGTGCAGGAGGAACATGATGCACCTGTGCAGGAGGAACAGGCTGAACCCGTGTAGGAGGAACAGGCTGAACCCGTATAGGAGGAGCATGCTGGGGCTCTACCGGTTCGATATTTACAAGGATGGTGTGTTGGTCTCCGTGGTCTGGACACACGCCGGAAGACAGGATCCGATGGCACAGACGACAATAGTGTTTCTGCATGCTCCGCCCTGGTAGTCTGAAGAAACGATACGTGAGGGGGTTAAGCGAGATATTCCACAAAGGGCGTACCAAACGGACTTTGGCCGAAATATGACGGGATTCCACACATCCGCCACGCGGCAGGTTGACGATGCTTGAACTGAGGGGAAAGAAACGGGTATCGAACAGTACACAGATGAGGGCCTGTACTGACTCGCTAGATCGGGTCCTCGGCCCCAGCGGAGGACTCCGAAACGCCTGAGCCACCAACTGTTATGTGTCAGCCTAGGCTTCCTCGAAAAGTCGGTTGACATTACCGAATATTCAAGGTGCTTCTCCTGGGCGGAGAGCAGCGGGCAGGCGAGGGCGAGCATGAGGAGCGCGACCACTGCATGCAGAATCCAGTAACGGCGTGCTCACCCTGTCTCGTAAGCGAATCAATTACCTCGAGCTCAGGGAAGTGGATTCCGAGCGCTTGGACGCTCCTAGCTGCTTGAATATGTCAATGACTGCGATAACGACTCCGACTCCCAGGAGACCATAGCCAATGAGTCTCTCTCCGCCAAGAACGATTCCAGCGAGAATGAATCCGAATGCGAGGCCGGCTAACGGAGTGAGCCTTTTCTCTTTCGGGTTCCTTTTGACAACAAACACCAGCACCGCGATGATTGCCAGGACAGCAATACTAGCGGCAATAAATATTTGCGACGCATCCATAGGGACTCCTCTGTTCTGCTATGGGATACGAGTCTTTGGCGGAGCAAGTTTCAGGCGACTCAAGGCCTGTCCAGCAAACGCGCGGGATGCTTCTATGCCACGAGACAGGCGTGGATGTCCCTCGAAAGACGGGAGCAATGCGACGTTGGTGGGCGGCCGGAGCGCATCATGTGCCATGGCTCCCTCAGAACGGGCGCCGTGCCTGCGCATAGTCTCGGGCCCTGAAACCCCAGTGTAGCCCAGCGGACCGTCAGTGTAGCAATACGACCTTCCTTGTCGCCACGAAATCCTCAGCTCCGTTTCCTGAGTCTCGCCTGATGGCGGTTCCACCCTTTCCGAATCCCTCATTGGGCGGAATCTCAGACGGTGGGAAGTCCGGAGAGCGGACTTGCAGTCGAAGCAGATAGATCCCGCTGGCGAGCCCTGCGCCATCGAACACGACCCGATGATATCCTGCAGCCCTGTCGCCTTCGGCTACGGTTGCGACCCGTTGCCCGAAAGTATTGAAGACCTCCAGGCTCACCCAAGACCTCCCCGGCAGCGCGTACTCGATGGTTGTGCTGGGATTGAAGGGGTTGGGAAAAGTCGATAGCTCCGGCTTGATGGGCAGATTGTTCAATCCATCCGACTCAACCCCCACTACACCTCCGCAGGGGCTCTGGTAGAAGGTCAATGATGGCAACGAGTGCTGTGAGACGACAAACGAGACACTCCCGGCCGGGAAGACATGACTGTAGATCGAGTCAGGATTGTAGAAGTACCTTCTGAGCTCCCTGGTCACGACGGCCGTGTAGGTCCCCGGCGTAAAGCCGGAAATGGAAGTGCAAAGGGTGTAGATGCATCTGCAAGGAAGGTGAAAGGCGGTGTCGCATTCAGCTAAATACAGGGTGTCCTGAGAGATGCTGAACACGGGAAAAAAGGAGGCGCCACATCCGAATTCGAAATTGGTGTCCCAGATCCGGACTGTGTCGTTCTCAACTGCCACAGATAGCTGTCCGAGCGAAAGGCCTACACCGAGGAGGAAGATCAGAGATAGCAATACGAAGCGCCGCATTGGGGTCTCCTGATGGCGCCGGGGGGGCGGGCTGAGGGCTCGCCTGAGGTGTATGCGTGTTGTCGGAACTTACACTGCCGCATGCACAGAAGCAACTATCCTGGCAGCTGCACAGCTATGATGCGATTCCCGTAAAATCACCCTCTTCCCGGTCGTGCCCACCGGATCCAGTAGCGGGAACCTAACCCGATATTCTCTGGTTCACGATAATGGCGGCTTCACTCCTGTCCGCAGCCCTTACCCGAACGAGGAAGGGACGATGAGAACAAGATTCATTCGTCTCACACACCCATATGCTGTCGCCTGCCGGCCTGGACCTGCCGAACGGGACCGGACAAGCGGATTCCGAATTCGCTCCCCCCTCATTTCAGTTAGGCCCTAGTCCACAACACATCCATATACCAGGGAGTAGTCTCATGGTGCGCATCATGTCCAGGTTCTTCCTATTCGTCCTGCTTGCGCTTGTCGTTGCCGGGACCGCGACGGCACAGGATCCATTGAAGGTCGGACCAAACATCTACAAGAAGATATTGGAGAACGATCGTGTGCGGATGCTGGTGGTTACTTTCGCGCCAGGAGACAGCATTGCGATGCATTCTCACCCGGATCATGCCGTGTATACGGTCACGGGGGGCAAGCTCAGAGTGACGACATCCGACGGGAAGACACAGGTCGCTGATCTCAAAGCGGGGGATCCCATATGGTTCCCTGCGGTCAGTCACGCCGCAAAGAATATCGGGACCACATCACTGAAGCTACTCGTTGTCGAATTGAAAGAGAAGCCGGCGTCGAAGTAAGCCTCCGATTGCGACATTGGACTACTGACCCACGTCCGACTTTTCTGTACCCTTACCGGGCGAGCAGCCAAACACTCGACGCTGTTCGCCCGGGTTTGCTGCCATGCACTGGAGCCATCCGTCGCGAGACTACCGCACCAAGACCGATGTCCGCGTCTGTACGAAGTCCCCTGCTCCGCTCTTGGAGTCTCGCTCGATGGCGGAGTCCATGGGGTGGACCTGCAACCTGTACAGATACACTCCGCTTGCCAGCCCCCTCGCATCAAACTGGATCTCATGGTAGCCGGCATCTTCTTCTCCCTGGACGAGCGTCGCGATCTGCTGGCCGAGCGTGTTGAACACCGCGAGAGTCACGAGCGACCGTTCGGGGAGACCATAGCGAATCGTTGTCGAGGGGTTGAAGGGGTTGGGGTAATTCTGGCTTAGGTCGAATGCCTGTGGCGCTTCATTCGATGGCAACTGCACCGAAGTTACCATCTCCGACAGAGGCCTCCTGAATACCCCGATGCCGGTCACTGCAAGCAGGTCGGTACCGCCTGGCCCATTGGAGTTAACAGCCAAAGCGGTAACAGTGGTGTCCGACAAGCCACTGTTGACGGCTGTCCAACTTGTCCCGTTGTTGGTCGAATGGAACACTCCGCTGCTCGACATCCCTGCATACGAATCATCTGTTCCCGCAAAGAGATCCGTGCCTCCCACGCCGTTTGGGACGACAGCAAGTGCGCGAATATGGTTGTTCGTCAAGCCGCCATTGACCGGGGTCCAGCTTGTTCCGTCGTCGGTGGAAAGAAAAACTCCGCCATATTGCGTTCCAGCAAAGAGATTCGTGCCGCTGACGGCAAGAGCGGTAACGCTGCTGTCGGTCAAGCCAGTATTGACCGATCTCCAATTCGTCCCGTTATCAGTCGAAAGAAAGACTCCGCGGGCTGGCCACTCATACCCATTCCGGGTTCCCGCAAAAAGCTTGGCGCCGCTCATAACAAGAGCACTAATCCAGGAACGGGGCAAGCTGTCACTGGCCACTGACCAATTGATTCCGTTGTCGGTGGAAATAAAGACGTCACCATCGCGATCAAGCCTGGAACCAGTTCCCGCAAAGATATCATTGCCGCTCACGGTAATGGCACCAATGGAATGGTTCGTCAATACCGTGTCGACTATCGTCCAGCTTGCCCCATTATTGGTGGAACGATAGACACCATGCCAGGTCCCGGCAAAGAGATCCGTGCCGCTCACCGCCAGAGTCACAACATTTGAACCTATCCCTTCAGTCGCCAGACCCCAACTTGTGCCGTTGTCTGTCGAGCGGTAAACACCGCCCATAAAATCCCCGGCAAAGAGATTTGTGCCGCCTGCCCCATCGGGGCTGACAGCAATACATCCAAGAGAACTGGCGTAGGGCCCGTTGGTCTGGATCCATTGGGCGCGCGATGTCGAACAAAACCCTATGAGAAGCAGTATGCCAGTCACTCTTATGCCACATTTCATGGAACCCCCGCGGAGGTAGTGTTTGTGATTCAATCACCGGACAAAAGCAGGGATGAAGAATGTGCCGTTGACAGAGTGCCGGGGGAAGGAGCTGCCAGCGTGGAAGGACTCCAATTCTGGCAGCTCCTCGAGGGGGAACGATTCGTCGAGAATGACATCCCGCGCGGCACAAGCATCTCCCTCATCTGCATATGGCCTGCCCAGCTGTCCAGGACAGGTTACTCGACGACCGTTGCGTGAAAGACCCTCCCCTTGATGCGTCGACGGAGTCGAGAACTCTCCCAGACCCTTCTGCTACTTTGACACATCCACTGGTTTCAGGTCAAATTTTCCATCCTGTTCGATAAAGAAGATGGACTCGGAATCGGCGACACCACCGCTCTCATGCTTCACTCCGCCCGGGACATAGACATACGAACCCGGCCCGTACTTTTTGCCGTTATAGGTATACGCACCTTTGATTACCACAATCTTCGTGGCATAGGTGTGGAAATGAAGCGGTGCCTTGAAACCTGCCGGGAACTTCGTCAGGCCGCCATACGCTCCCTTGGTGTTATCACCCCAGAGCATGACACTCATCACACCCGGCGCTGTAGGGTCCAGCGGCACCCATTTCAGGTCTTCTGCAGTCCAGAGAACTGGCTGCTTATCAGTCTTTCCTTGAGCTGTCGCCATCGTTGCCCAGAACGGCATGATTCCCACGACGAGCATGATAATGGAAACTGAGAATCTCTTCATAATAAATCCTTCTAATGGTTAGTGATGGATTGGGGAAAAACACTAATCCTTCTCATCAATGCGAACGCAACGGGGTCCCCCTTCGTTCCCGATAAACGCAGACGATTCGCTGATCCCGGAAATGTGCCTCTCCCACGTATTCATCACCCTTTCTATCTTCATTTTTTGATTCCCCCAGACCTTGACCGGTAGATGCTGGTGCTGGCATCCTGAGGTCCGGACATTGCTGCCCCGCCGTATGGGGCAGACGCAACTAGTTGCGTTCCCTCAAGATCCTTATGCGCCACCGTGTGTTGTTGAAAATTGGCGCGAACACTGTGCCCATTCGTCCGTACGACCAGCTAGTGGGTGGGGCACGAGGAAGGGCCCAGGAGAATCTCCCGGGCCCTTCGTTCGTATAACCTCCGTCAACCCGTCAACGCAACAACAGGAGCTTGCGTGTCTCGACAAACTGTCCCGCTGACAACCGGTAGAGGTAGACTCCGCTTGAGAGGCCAGAGGCGTCGAAGCGAACTTCGTGATCGCCCGCTGCCTGCTCTCCCTGTACGAGCGTGGCCACCTGCTGGCCAAGCGCGTTGAATACAGTCAGCCTGACAACTGATGTGTAAGGCAGCTCGTAACGGATCGTGGTCGAAGGGTTGAACGGGTTGGGATAGTTCTGTTCGAGAACGAATCTCTCGGGGAGATTTCCGCTTCGGTCCTCAGCAACACCAACTGTCGAGTACGGCAATCCATACTTGGTCGCGAGATAGAGTTCGATATCACTTCTCTGAGAGTCAGGAAGTGCGACATTGTAAACAATCACTTCCGCGACATCACATTTCGCCAGGATGGTCCCATTGGGAACTCCATCAGCTCCTCCAACTCCCCCGCCCGAACCCGTGGAATCACCCAACGGAACGGAAATTACGCCGGCAGACAATCCCGGGATCATGAGTACTTCATTCCCATCCCACCGCACGGTTGTGCTCCAAATAGTCTGGTTGAGGACCACGCTTAGGTTCCTCCATGCATCGCGAGCAGCCAAACCCGGCTTGCCACCGTGGATGACGCCAAAAGTATTCTGCGTCCCCCCCGCCATCCCGATGGTGTCCGGGCCGAACTCGGGAAAGGCCATCCCCATGTACCACTGATGGTCAAAATCCCCCCTCGCACCAAAGGTTATGACGTTGCCGTCATTGTTCGGAGAGCCCGCATGGTTATTGATGACCAGGAAGAGACTGAATTGCGTCATTCGGGCCGAGCCCGTGAATCCCAATTTATCATTCACTCCATCAAAGCTGATTGCAGGTTTGCCGTTTAAGGCGTCTGCCGCCAGCTTCGGCTGTCGTGATACGCTGGCCTGAATAGCGTCATTTCCGTTGCCGCTCATGTCGTGCCACCTGCTCACCGTCCCATTCAGTGTGTCGACTCCCGTATCAGCGCTCAGCCACAATTGAAGGCCGGTGGTGGGTATTGGCAGACGCAAGAAGTGCCGTTCCGCCACCCAGGCCGCAACATCGCGTCCGATCGTCACCCCGTCTTCGACGGAGGAGCGAAAGTGCATTCCGCCGTAGACGCGGGCATCGATCACTTCCGCAAGAAGTTCATCGACGTTGTTGAACGAATGTTGCGTCCCCGTGACATTACTCGTGAGCGTGACGGGGACATCTGTCGTGCCGAAAAACTCCGACAGCCCGTAGGCAAGCCCGCCCATCGCGACGCCGTGCGCAGCAGGGTATTCCGGATGAGGCGGAGTGTTCACCAGAGGCAGCCACGACGTGTCGCGCGCTGTGAGCGGGTTCCCGTCAGTATCTGCCTCGCGGATGGCGGTCGACGGACGCCAGGCGTTGAAGTAGTACTTCGACTCAAAACCGGCAATCGACGCATCGCCAATCGTCACGTACAGTTGCGCGAAGAGCCGGGCATTGTCGGCAAGCGACATTCCACGGGACGCCGCGAACAGACGGATGTTCCTGGCCAGTTGCACGGCAGGGTTCTCGGTGTGAAACCTGGCGATCTCTCTCTGCTGGGCAGTGGTGAAGGAGCTGTCGCGTGAGCCGTAGCGCTTCACCTCGTCGAAGTCCCTCGTATAGACGTCGCTCGTGAGAGACTGCGGACCCGGGGCACGGAATTGCGACGCCGACGTCAGAGCAAACGGCCTGAGCTGCGGAAGCCAGGGGGCCACGGGTTGGTACTGGGCCGCCCCGGGGGGCGTCGGCTGATACACGCCCGGTCCCGCCGGCAGCCATGCATACGTAACTACTGCATCTCTCCCATCGCCGGCGCGAAGAGCGAGAAACCGCGTCGCTACTGTATCACCAATCGCGACACCCCTTATCGTCGTGCTATCGTTGGGGAGCAGAGCGAGCACAGCATCGTATACGGAATCGATGTACGGCTGCTGTGGAGCATAGAATGTCAGCAGTACCCGTCGTGCCGCAGCCGCAGTCGCCGCTTCTTTGGATGCCCACGGCGCGGCATTCGACGGCGCCACGGCAAACACGGAGTATTGACCATCGATGGCATTGACTGCATCGTAGATAGCGACATGCACGTATGCCAGATCGTTCGTGGCACTTCTCGCCAGCGTCGGCACCCGTAGCATGACCGTGATCGCGGTGGCGTTCCAGTCGATCACCGCGTCCGCCCAGGCCTGGCCGACCGACGACAGCATCGCCCCCACCAACAGCAATATCATGCGCTTCATGACTACCTCCACAGCTGAAATGAATGGAATGGCGGGTTGGATGTCTTGTCGCTGCAGGCACCTGCGGACGCCCACCCTGCGCCCTTGTTTGTCACCACCAATATGGTAGTCCGTGCCGCCCCCCACAATTACCCAATTGAAGTAACCTGCGCGAATGGGCCACGCAAAGGAGCGTGGACGCTACCCCTTATGGGGTAGTGGGGTGATACGTGCCTGAGGGGGAGCTATCAATCTGGGGACTTCAGCACAACGACGGCGCGCGGGCGGCGCATGCAGAGGGGTCAACTTCAGTGGCGTTTGTTCGGCAAGAGGGGGCGACATCCCTATTTCTTGAGGAACTTCAAAACCGCTTCTGTCCGGGAACGGACGTGGAGTTTCTGATAGATGTTGCGGAGGTGTTTGCGAACGGTTTCAACACTGAGGAAGAGCTTCTCAGCTACTTCCTTGTCCTGATACCCTTTTGCCACATAGGAGAGAATCTCGGTTTCCCGCCCGGAGAGGTTCTCCAGATCTTTGGACGACTTCCCCATCTGCTGGAAGGTCCGGACAACTGTGCGGGCGATGAGATTCGACATCGGAGAGCCGCCATTATGGATGTTCTTGATCGCCTCGAACAACTCCGCCGGCATTGTGTTCTTCAGGATATAGCCTGAAGCCCCGGCGACGAGGGACTTGAAGATCCGGTCGTCATCCTCGTACACGGTCAACATCATGACCTGAATTTCCGGAGCGCGCTCCCTCAGCTTCTCCACGCACTCAATGCCCGACATCTTCGGCAGTCCGATATCCATCAGCACAACGTCGGGCTTCTTGCGGGGAAGGTATTCAAGCGCGTCTTCGGCATTTGCGTACGTCGCGACACACGTGAATGAGGGTGACCCATCGATAAGGACGGCGAGCCCCGCGCGGATCTTTTCGTTGTCCTCAACAATGGCAATCTTGATAGGCATATGACAACATAGGTGTGAACGTTGCGTTATTCAATACCCAAAATGAAGCAAACCACACGTCTCACGGCGTTCAAGAAATTTGTTAGAACGGCACTACAGATCAACCGCAACCGATACGCTCGTCCCCTCACCCGGCCTGGATTCAATGATAAACCTCCCTCCAATCCGCTTCATCCGTTTCTCCATATTATGCAGGCCATTCCCAAACCGGAAGGTGTCCCCAGCAGAGAATCCCTTCCCATTGTCCTTGACCAGAATGTCAAGATGCTGCTTCGTGAAAGAGACCTGAACGAGAACCGCCGTCGCTTCCGAGTGCTTGACGATGTTGTGAAGGGCTTCCTTCATCACAAGAAACACATTACGACGCGCCTCCGCCGAGATATGGAAGTCCGGAATAGCTTCAGGAATATCAAACTCCAACTTGATTGCCGTCGCCCCCAGGTATCGGGCGGTATATTGCCGCAGATAGGCGACGAGATCGTCCAGCAAATCATTCTTTGGATTAATGGCCCAGATGATTTCACCGATGCTTGCAATCGTTTCCCTGGATGTCTCGGAGACCCTTTGCAGGTGTATCGCTGCTTCTCCAGGCTTCTCTATGTTCATTTTTGCCAGCTCACTCAATATGCCGATCTCTGTCAATCCTGCGCCGACTTCATCGTGCATGTCCTGAGAAATTCGGGTGCGCTCCTGTTCCAGCACCCGCTCTTGCTCCAGACGCTCGATTTGTCTTTTCAGCTTACGGATTTCGATGTATCGGATTGTCCCCCCAACCGAGCCAAACACCGCAACGAGAGCGAATGCCCTGAACCACCATGTTGACCAGAAGGGAGGCGTGATGACAACGACAATCGACGTTCCCTGCTCATTCCACACTCCGTCGTTATTGGAGCCCTTTACTCTGAAGACGTATCTCCCCCCATCGAGATTGGTGTATGTCGCGTGACGCTGTGTTCCGCAGTATCTCCATTCCTTGTCAAAGCCTTCAAGCCTGTAGGCGTACTGGTTCTTCTCGGGGCTGGTGAAATTCAAGGCGGCGAACTCAAACGAGAACATATTCTCCTTGTAAGAGATTGCGATGAGTCGTTTCTCGGAGATCGCGCTGTCGAGCGGGGCGATAGCATCGAACTTCCTGAACGCGGTTATCACAATGGGTGGGACATGCGGATTGTCCTGTATGCTGTCAGGATGGAAGCGGACGAAACCGTTGGTGCCTCCGAAGAACATTTCCCCGTTTTTGTTTTTGTGGCCTCCGGGCAGTCTGGGGGGGCCTATGCCGACCCCGTCGCTGGCGTCATAATTCCGGACCGATCCATTGTCGGGATCGAATTGTGAAAGTCCGTTGGGAGTCCGCAACCAGAGACAGCCCTTCCCATCCTCGAGGATTGCCTCTATGACATCATCCGCAAGACCGTCTCTGACACCATATCGAGTGAAGGTGCCCGTTTGTTTGTCGAACTTGAACAATCCCTCATCGGTCCCGACCCAGAGCATTCCGCGCCGATCCTCACACAACGACAGGGTCCCAGGCGCAACAATGCTGCCAGGCTGATTCCTGGCACTGTGATCACGCACGTACCGCGTCCACCTGTCCGAACGTCGGTCATATGAATTCAGCCCCGTCGGGGGTGCAGCAACCCAGATCAGCCCGGAATGGTCTTCGAGAATTGCGTTCAATTGGCCCGCAGCATCTCCAGACTTTATGTAACCCGGAATATGCCTTCGGAATATGTTGGATGCGGGCGCGTACTCCGAGATAATGCCGTCGTCCGTTCCAACCCAGATGGTACCGTCCCGACCTTCACAGAGTGCCTCTACAAGATTATTCGGCAAACTCAGTAGATTCCCCGGGTCATTTCGGTGGTGAACAAATCGTTGTCTGCTTCTGTCAAACTCGTCAAGCCCACCACCTCCTGAAGATCCAACCCAGAGCGTCCCCCTGCGATCCTCGAGGATGGGCCAAATCACGTCATTGCTCAGACTATGAGCGTCCCGTTCGTCGTGCTGGTAATGTGTGAACGTCCCTGTTGAAGCGTTCAGCCTGTTCAGACCGCGCAGTGTAGCCACCCAGAGAGTGCCTGACGCATCCTCGCAGATTCCTGTTACTATTGCGGAACTCAGACTCGACGAATCACCGGGAATCCTGGTGTAGACTGAAAATGGTTTACGTGCCCTGTCGAGCTTGAGGACACCATCGGCCACGGTACCAAACCACATGGTGCCGCACTTGTCTTCGCACACGGCGTGGAATGTGATGTCATGATCGGACACACTCCGGACCGGCGTCCACTCATTGTCTTCTTCATGGTACTTCCTCAGCGGCCCCCAGTGGGACACCATCCACATCGTTCCCGTCCTGTCTTCACATATTGTCCAGGCCTTGTTCACATATCCCCAGGTATTGGTCCAAAGGCCACCCTGGTAACTTGTGAACCGTCGGGTGGAACAATCAAACCTGGCGATCCCTCCCATCATTCCAACCCAGAGTCTCCCCTTACGGTCACGATACACCGTCCGCACGTCGTTGTCCTCAGGCCGGTGTGGATTCCCGAAGTCATTTCGGTAGTGTGCAAAAGAACCGCTCGCGATGTCGTACACGTACAACCCGTCACTGGTACCAACCCACAACAATCTTGTCGGTTCTCCCGGATCCACAGAGACCGTGTAGATACTTCCCTGCGGACCATGAGCGTAGCGTGAAAACAGTCCTCGGGACTTGTCGAGCGAGGTGAGCCCTTTCGTCGATCCGATCCACAGTGTTCCCCCGACGTCAAGACAGGCACAGAATGTCGAGTCACTGCTGATACTGTTCGAATCATTCGGATTGTGCCGGTACTCTGCAAACCGATTGCCCTTGCGGTCGTACCGGTAGATCCCCTGTCCAAGGGTGGTAAACCACACACCAACCTCACTCGCGCCCGCAGACGTATCTTCGCAGATGGAAGTGATGTGCCGATCCGAGAGATGACGGGAAATTCTCCCGGTTGCTCTGTCAAACCGGTTGAGTCCGCCGGTGGTGATCCAGAGATCACCGTGCGTATCCTCATAGAGGAGGTTGATCCAGGGATCGGATATCGATGCCGTATCGAGAGGGTCAGTCTTGTAGGTCGTGAAGCTGTAGCCATCATACTTATTCAAGCCGTTCGCCGTCGCAAACCACATGAAACCCCGCGTATCCTGAAGGATTGCAGTGACTTCGTTGGACGAGAGTCCCTGCGCAACGGTAAGATGGTCGAGTTTGAGATCGGCTAACTGCGCAGCAAGGGGGGTGGCATTGATGAGGACAATGACAAGAGTGCTAAGGGTGATACGCAAAGTGCTATGTGGCATCGATGACACTTCCAACGAATGGTGCGATATGCGATATTCGGTCATTCCTTTGACAACATCACGCTTCACGTGCAACCAAGCACGAATCCGCCCTAGCGATACCTCCCTCCCCACAATTCTCCCAGGAATTCCGCAAACGGAAGAATCGTGATGTTGCCAACGGTGCGACGTCGTGGATCCAACGCAACACAGAGATAGCGCTTCAATTTCCCCTCCTCCGCCAGGGCACGGAGGGAACGGAGGTCGGAATCCCCCACATTTCGTTTCGCCTTCACCTCGACGGCCGTGTGATCGCCAAGGATGAAATCCACTTCATACCCCGAGGCGGAACGCCAGAAGGAAAGTGGATCGCCCCGATCATAGTCCCGAAAACAGACAAGTTCGTGCATGAGCAACGTCTCAAACGCTTCGCCGAATTCCGTGGTGCCAGTCCGAAACTCGCGCCCCTGGAGCGATGCGACCACTCCAACATCAAAGAAGTAGAACTTCGAGGAGACGAGTGGCTTTCTCTTTTTCGAAACGGTCCATGCTGGGAGCTCGTGCAGAAGCAGGGTGTCTTTGAGGATCTCGAAGTACTCGTAGACTGTTGTCCGGGGGACTTGCGCGTCGTTCGCTATGTTGGTGAAGTTGACGACCGTCCCATTCGCCTGAGCCGCAACGTGCAGAAATCGGCTGAATGCCGGGACATTGCGGGTTGCTCCTTCCGCCACGATCTCCTGCTGAAGATACGATCCGGCATATGCCTTGAGGTCTGCCGCTGGATCGTCAGAGAAGTAGATCGGCGGCAGGAGCCCATGCCGTGCGGCTCGCGACAGGTCGTAGTGTTCTCCCAGCTCCTTCCAGCAGAGGGGGTGGAGGTACATGGTCCGCGCGCGTCCCCCCAGGAGATTCACGCCCCCTCGACGAAGCTTTCGGGGACTCGATCCAGTCAGGAGGAAACGAACCCCCCTGCTCTCGATGAGGCGATGGACCTCATGCAGAAGAACGGGCAACCGCTGGATTTCGTCCACGATGACGCACTGTGTCCGGTCCTCGAGTTCTTCTCCAATGCGGCCCGGGCTCTGGCTCAATGTCGCGAACACCGAGGAATCCAGCAGATCATAGATACGGCAATCACTCATATCCTGGTGAATCAGGTACGTCTTCCCTGTCTGGCGAGGGCCAAAGAGAAAGTGCGATTTCTTCTCCAGGAGACCGCGAAGTTTGAGGATGCGTCGAATCGATGGGTTCATGGGTGTGTCGTGTCTGTCGTCATATAACATGATAAATGACGACATTATTGTCAAGTACTATCACGATCCTCTGGCAATCTCCCGATGCCCCTTGTTTCAGAGGGTTTCGGGCGCAACTTGCGGCTGCGGGTCCCGTCCCGTTCCAGCAGGAACGGGACGAGGATCCTCGTCCCGCCAACGAAGTTAGCCTCGACTTCGTGGTAACCAGCCTCCATCTCCCTTTCCACCAGCGCCGCGACCTTGATTTCGCCGGGGCATCCCGCCGGCTCCCAACCAGTTGCCCGTTCAATGGTGAATACTCCCCTCTCGCTGCTTGCCAGAGTTGACAAGAAGTTGATAACTTTCTATTTTGGGAAACACAATTAGTTGTCAACCTTTCCCATGTCAAGAAAGCTTCGACAGACCATACTGAATGAAGTCTCCTCGAAGGGAAAGGCCCGCACGACTGAAATCGCAAGAAAAACGGGCCTTTCCCGGACCTACGTCCATCGGCTCCTCCAGCAAATGGAAAACGAGGGGACACTGCGGCTCGTCGGGAAGGCCAATCAGGCCCGGTACGTGCGCGCCGACAAGCGGAGCCTCGACAAGGCTCTGTCGTCACAGCTCAGCTTTCATTCAGTCCTCCCCAACGAGAACCTGGAGGAAGATCGTGTTCTCGCCAGGATAAGGGCAGAAACGGGGATATTTCGCGGGATGCCGGAAAACGTCGCACGGATTGTGGACTACGGCTTCTCGGAGATGCTCAACAATGCGATCGAGCATTCCGAATCCGCCATGGTCGACGTGCGGATGGCACGATCACCGTCCCGGATCACATTCGCGGTTGTGGATCGTGGAATTGGAATTCTGCAGAACATCATGCGCAAACGAGGCCTCCGCAGCGAACAGGAGGCCGTTCAGGATCTGCTCAAGGGAAAACAGACCACCATGCCCGACCGTCACAGCGGCGAGGGAATCTTCTTCACCTCGCGCGTTGCTGACGGTTTTACGATCAGAAGTTCCGACAAGAAGATCTTGTTCGACAACCACATCCCGGACGTCTTCGTCAGGACCATGCGACAGACGAAGGGAACCCGGGTGGATTTCTGGATTGCCCTCGACTCGCCTCGAAATCTGACCGATGTCTTCCGCGAATTCGCCGGTGAGGAGATGACGTTCGACAGGACCCGGGTCTCGATCGCGCTCTACAGCGCAGAACCAGGGTACGTATCACGTTCGCAAGCACGTCGGTTGCTGAGTGGGCTTGAGTCCTTCCGCGAAATCGTCCTGGACTTTGCCCGCGTGAACCTCGTCGGCCAGGCCTTCGCCGACGAGATCTTCCGCGTCTGGAAGACGCAATACCCCGGGATCACGATCCGCGTGGAAAACGCCTCGCCGGACGTCCAGGCCATGCTCAGCCATGTAGGACAGGGGTGACGCTACAGGCCGTCGGGCGTACGAGTTCCCGTCCGGCATCGTCCGGAGCAAACACACATTGGGGGATTGTCAGTTGATGTCTCCGAGTTGGACTTCTGGGACGGCCCCGCTCTGTTCTTGATTCGCGCTAAGGATTCAGCGCAACAAAATCAACTTGCGTATCTGGATGTAGTCGCCAGCAGTGAGTCGATACAGGTAAACGCCGCTCGACAGAGTCGAGGCATCAAACCTGACTTCGTGGTACCCAGCCTCCATCTCCCCTTCCACCAGCGTCGCGACCTGCTGGCCGAGCAGGTTAAACACGGTCAGCGTCACATGCGAGCGTTCGGGCAATCCGCACCTGATCGTCGTGATCGGGTTGAAAGGGTTGGGGTAGTTCTGGTTCAGGCAAAACGCTTCTGGCGCGCGCGCGGACGGCTCGGTCGCGACCCCCATCACAGGCCCTACGCGAAAGTCGATGCCTGCTGTCACTCCGGTCCCGACAACGACGGAACGAGCCGTTGGGGGCACGGACGGCATCGGAACGTGCATGACGCTGTCCACATCGACGTCAATGTCGTCATACCACTTGCAGTATTCGCCGCCTGAACTGCCCGTGCCCGCGACTGCAAGAAGCCAGTATTGGCCCGGCCACAGCCCCCTAAGCTCGTACGTCCCGGACACTGCCACGGGATCGCTGGTGTATCCAGAGACGGCGACCGGCCGACTTTGCTCATCGAATGCCATGATCAGGTACGTGCCAGAGGTCACTGGATCTCCTGTAGAGCGATCGAAGACGGTACCCGTGATTCCGCCCGGGGCTCTCTGCATGACACAATCATTCAACAGCAACGAAGCATCCTGACCTACCTCCACTGCGGTCGCAGCAGAGTCCGTGAACATCTTTCCGTGTTCATAGTACATCACGGCGAGGCTGTCCGGCTTCGAGAGCGTATTGTAGTTGGCCGCGAACACCCCGACCTTGTAACTCCCCGGAAGGAGCGTCCCGCGGAAACCACCGACAAACGATGTGCCGGTGGATCCAACATAGCCGCCGGTTTCCGCGTCGTAGAGGATCACCTGGATAAAATGGTCTGATTCCGTGAGACGGGTACCCGCATTGTCGGTCACAAAGCCTCCCAGCGTTCCGGCCCGCTCCAGGGAGAACGTGATATTCTGAATAGAACCGAGCGTATTGATATTGATCACGGCCGCGTCCAGGGAGGACGACTTCCCGTTGTACCACTCCGAGGCGTACCCCGCCTCTCCCGAATACCCATAGTGCAGTCTATACTGCCCCGGCAACAGTCCGCCAAAGGAGAAGAACCCGTCAAAACCGGCCCTTTCAGATCGAATCACCGCCCCACGGACGTCGCACAGGTACACTCTGCCGTCGGTGACCGCCAACCCACCCGGTCCAACAACCCGACATGAGATGACGCCGCCCGTACTGAGTGCAAAGTTGATGTCCCTGGTTGTATCCGTACCGGGAACGTCGACGAAGGTTGCATGCTCAAAATCCATCGCCTGGCTGTACCACTGGTCCATCACGTCCGGAGAACAAGGGAACGTATACGAATCGATCGAAGAGGCGCGAACCTTGTAGCGGCCCGGGGGCAGTGGCAACACGACGTATGTTCCGCCCTCCTCGCTCGTGGTCTCCCGGACTACCGCTCTGTTCTCGTCGTACACGATGATAGCGATTCCCGTCGGACAGGCGAAGGATACCTTGCCCGCGATCGCCCCTCCCCGCTGCAGCGCAATGCTGATGTGCGTGGTCTCCGGGGCGACAACCTGGACCGGTGTCGCGTGGTCAACGTCGCGCGCCTGGTCGTACCATCCATCCAGGTAGCTCGTTGCGCCAAAGCAGGAATACGACACTTTGTAGCTGCCTGTTGGCAGCCGCGGAATAGTCACCGACCCATCGTCGTAGTTGACGATCCCTGCAGTCTGATTCATCTCCTCATCCCACGCCCTCACATCCCAGTACCCGACCGGGTTGGTATCCCCCTGGGCCGGAACAAATACGCAGGTGATTGCACCGTGACCCCCACTTTCCTGGAGGAAGAAGTCTTTCCCTCTGGTCGTCTCCGGCTCAACGACCTGGACGATGGTTGCGGTTTCGAAACTCGTCGCCCCGTCAAACCACTGCGGGAGGTAATCTCCCGTCCCCCATGCCCCGGCTTCGAGCTTGTAGCTTCCCGTCAACAGCCCTCCGACGACGAAATTCCCGAGGGAGTCCGTTGCGACAGACCTCACCCAGTCGCCTTCGAGGTCGTATGCTCCGACACTGCAGTCCGTAAGCGCTATGCTGTCCACAGAGCAGACAGCCCCGGCGATCGCCCCGTGGTACTGGCGTACGATGAAATCGATACCTGCCGTCTGCTGGCCGTCGGCTACGTGCACCAGGGTTGCCTGTCGCCAGTCGATCACGTCATCGTAGTAGACCGGAATGGCGTCTGACGCGCCGGAGGAATTGAGCTGAACATAGTACTCACCCGTCGCCAGATCCTCGATTGTGTATACGCCGTCCGCATAGAGCGTGTAGCCATATCCGGAATATCTGCCGAAACGATCGTAGGCGTTCACCGCCATGAAGCCGGACACCGGCGTCACTCCATCGCTCTCGTATATCCTTCCCGTGACCGATCCCGTCGCCGCCGGCATCTGCAAAGGCGTTAACATGCGCCGTATGGCCGCCTCAGTCTTCCCTTCAGCCCGCAGCCGGGCCACGTCCATCTGATGCCGGTTGATGTTTTCCTGCACCTGCTGCAGTGCTTCTGTGGTCTTCTCTGTCCGCCCCGAATGATCCGCCGCATTTACCGGTCGATGTCGACTCAAGATCTCGACGAGAGGACGGACCGTATAGGCCTCCTGTGCCTGTGCTTCGAGAGGTACGGAGATCATCAGCGCGATTGCAGCGACAACGATCGAAAGACCGTGAGTACGCATGATCGCCTCCTGTGGAATCATAGACAATTGCCATCCCTTCCTGGTGCGCTCCTTCGGCATGCTTTCCAGATCCAGTATGCACACCGGGAACACAGGGAATGTCAAAGAATTGTCAGCGAGGAATCACGAGAGGTCGTCGGGGTGGGCGGAAAACTATTGACCATAGTCGAATGACTATAGTCGATTGATTTGGGTCCAGGTGCGGCGATCCCTCGGCCGCAAGGAGCCTTCGGGCACGCCTTGACTGCGGGAATGGTACTGCCCGGAACGTTAGGAATCAAGGCCGCGGAGGAATTCTACTAAGGCGGCTGCGGTCCAGAAGTGGCATAACTATAGTATCGTCAGGGGAGGTGTGTCAATCCACCTGAGCGAGAGCTTCTGGCGCGATAACTAGTGGAATGAGCTTATGTGCCAACAGTATCCAGGACGGCCCGGGGATACTTCTCATTGGAGAAGCCCAGGATATCCGGTTGTAGCGGCATCACGTCGACCTTGATGTCTTTCACAAGCCACCTGCACAGAGGTGCGCCCTCACTCTGATCATTCAGGAAACCTTTCCTGCGGAGGTCTTCCTCGAGCTTCGAATAGGCAAAGCGGGTCGAGACTTCAATAATGCAGTCGACATCCAGCGTAGGGCGGGGTTCTGGTGCAGCCGGATCTGTTGCGTACAACTCGAGGACTGCGCCGCCAACAAAGACCACCCGGGTGCGCAGGTCGCCCAGTGCCTCGGCAACCAAGCCCAGCCTTTCTCGATTGGCTTGACTCATTGTGACAGAATCCGACTGTGCAGTTGATCAGTGGCGATCTTGGATTCTCGTGATTTCCCAACCCGAATTGCATCCACAAGTGCCGATAATTCATAGAAAATGGGATCAGCCTTGGCTGCCTGCGGAAGGTTCGGGTAGAGAGGCTGGATCGATTCGCCTCTTGAGGTCCCATCTTCATAAGGCCAAACGTAGACTTCACCTCCCGATTCTATCAGCCTCGAAAGCGGGGGTGCGGAGTGACCTGTTGGCATCCCGCGGACGATCGCACCGGGTTTTTGCGGATAGACGTACTTGACGCCGTGAATCAAGAATTCGACGAGCGACCTCCTGTGGACGTTCTTCTTCGAGCCATCAAGCAGGCCGGCCGACTGGTTCCTAAAAAGTGCCTGAGAGATCTCTGATTGGCTTATGTGCAGCTGGGACGCCAGGTCAGTCGTCCTCCATGGGACCCCGCCCAGGCTGACGATCTTCAACAGGACTGCAATATCCTGCGGCCTCATACCCCTTAGCGGTTTCATGCTTCATTCCTCATTATCGCATATCGCGATATGCGATAATAGCCCTTTGCGATGACAGAATCAAGTGTCACACATCGCCAAGGACGAAGTTGCATAAATACGGGACAATTCGGGGGTTCAGCGTGGCGAGAGGCAACTCCCGGACAATCTCCCAAATTGCAGGTTGATCGAAGTTCGGGTCCCTTCCGGTCGAGCCTCTGGAGATCTCCAGAGGCTGTTTTGTTTCAATGGGTTACAGCCGCAGGCACAGTTGCAGGTTCCGTCCTGTTCCAGTAGGAATGGGATGAGGATCCTCGTCCCGCCAACGAAGTTGGCCTCGACTTCGTCGGGCTAACGTCGCGCGGGACGGATTCAAGTCGGGGTGGTGCAATAACAGAAGCGGCTCGGTGGATCCCGGGCCGCTTGCTTGTTCGTCCGTTGACTCGAGGTCACTATTTCAAGATCATCAGCCTCCGTGTCTCCACAAAGGCACCTGCGTGGAGCTGATAGAGGTACACTCCGCTTGCAAGGCCAGACCCGTCGAACTTGACCTCGTACGCCCCCGGAGCTTTCCGTTCATTCACCAGCACCGCCACCTCGCGGCCGAGCATATCATGGACAACCACCCTTACCGGACTTGTCACTGGCAACTGGTAACTGATCGTCGTTACTGGATTGAAAGGATTTGGGTAATTCTGCTCGAGAGCAAACTCTACCGGTAGCGGAGTCTGCTGGCCAACGACACTCACTGTGGGATCATAGGTTACTCTGCTCACCCTGCAGAGTAGCCAGCCGTTCGGATCCACAACGATCGAATCTACGATTCTCGAAGTGGGGATCGTAAATCTGGCCGTCTCGCTGCCTTGAAACACTCGCACGGTAGTGTCTCCGCCTGCATAAATTAGCTTGAACTCCAGAGAAGTCTGGAAGAGCGGCGTTACTGACGGCATCGAGGGGGACTGCGTCGATAGAATCTTCACCCGTCCTGGTGCTCTGGTCCAACGAAGAGCGAAGGTGGGATATCCCTCCCCATAGAACCACTGGGCAAAGAACTCACTGTAATCCCTTCCTGTCTTCTGTGTGAGAAACTCTCTGAGTATCTCCGTCGTTATGGCGCGGCCGGCAAATTCGGCCAGGTACTCTCTCAGGAGCCGGAAGAAGAGGGAATCGCTCCCCAGTTCAAACCTGAGCATGTGAAGGAGTTTGGCTCCCTTGACATATGTCAGGCGATTGTCCAAAATCCGCGCTTCGTTGTATCTTTCAGCCGGGGGAATGTAGACGCTTCCACCCGGAAGAGACATCACGAACTCTTTGTTGAACGCCATATAGCGTCGAGCCGTCGCCTGATCAAGGAAATGCTCCATCGCTAGCTCCTCTGCGTAAGTCGCGAACCCTTCAGCGAGCCAAAGGTCACATTCAGTCAATGGACCAACTGTTGAGCCGAACCATGCATGACTCAACTCATGTGGAACGAAATATCCGTAGCTCCCCAGGGACACCACCGCCAGGGTGTCGAATCTGAGTTCTGAAAAGAGTGAAAGCCCGAGGACGTACATGGCGCCGCCCTGCCAATCTGTGGTCACGAAATGGTGCTCGTTCCGCCAGAAAGGGATGACGCCAAAGAGAGACGTGAAATATGCGAGATACTCCTTCGATTTGTCCAGGACGGCGATCTGCCTGCTTAATTTCGGGCTTGCAGGGAAGAAGAAGCCACGGATAACCATTGAATCGCTGACTGCGGGTAGATAGAGACTGGTACTGTACTCCGAGTACGGTCCAACCACAAACGTTATGTCAGTGGGTGGGAGGCCCCATCGGCTGGCAAATTCCCACCGGATCCTTCCGCCTCCCGCAGGTATGGTTCGGACCAGCGCTCCTGTCGCCACGACTTTGTTCGCCGCTTCGGTCGTGATGGCGATGTCCACGGAATCTGCCCAGTCTTCCAGCATGTCCTTGCAAGGGAACAGGTAGGATGCATAGAGGGCCCAAACATACGAGTACATGAATGTCATACCGTACTTGGAACCACGGACTAACCCAACCCCTATGTTGGCGTCGTCACCATGATAGAACACCTGTGACGTGAATGAACTGCCACCCGGGATCGGTGGATTCAATGGGATCTGAACAAGGTTGTTTTGATGGACGAAAGACCGTTGGATTCCATCCACAATTACTGAATCGGCGATCATCGTTGCGCCGCTGACCGTGTTGATCAGCGCGATGACGAGGGTATCGATGGGTGTGCCGCCCACCAACGCACTCATGGTCGTGTTTCCCCCGAACGCAGTAACGGCGGTGGAGATGTTGAGGTCCAAACCATAATATTTCACATCGTAGAGCAAGAGTTTATCGCGCATTGCAGAGGTGGTGGCATTGAGGGAAGCGGCCGAACTGGCAACTGCACTTTTCGGTATCGCTCTCTCTTCGTGGATACTTCTTTGGCCAAACACACACTCCGCATTCATCAAAAGTACTGCAGGAACAAATCCAAGAATGCTCAGCACACGTCGGCCCTGTTTCATAGACCACTCTCCTTTCTGCGCGTTCTGCGGATATGCCACAGCAGGGAGCCACAGCGAGACGAAAAGAAACCGGACCAATGTCTTCATAATGCCCTCCATGGAGTTTGCGTACGGGCAAAAGGTAAGAATCCGAGGGCGTGGTGGGCCAGAGGGAGACGTAACATTCTTCGGTAGAATTGTCACATCCCACTCTGATAGTATGAAAGAGGGGAGAACGGGACAGCATGGGGGCTACTTCACTGCGAGTACACTCCGCTTTCGCGCATGCAGATCACATTCTTCCGACCCGGGCGGGCCCGTTTTCCCTGGCCTCTCCCGGCGTACATCCGAATTGATCTCGAAAACGCTTCGCGAAATAGGAGGAATCGCTGAATCCTACGTTGTATGCGACTTCCGACACTGTCCCTGCGTTCTCTTGAAGCAAAGACATCGCCCGGTGAAGACGCAGAGTCCTTATGAAATCGCCTGCCGACTGGTTCGTCAACGCAGTCAGCTTTCTGTGGAGCTGCATGCGACTCAGCCCGATCTCATCCGCGAGCTGTTCGGCACCGAACCGCTCGTCACCCATGTGCTCTTCCACAAGGCTCATCGCCTTCTGCAGGAACGCATCATCGATCGACGTGATCGCGATCTCACCCGGTTTGAGCACAATCCCCTTGCTGAACCGTTCCCGCAAACTGCGGCGAGACTCGACCAGGTTGTTCACCCGGGCCACCAGCTCGCCTGGCTCAAACGGCTTCACCAGAAAGTCGTCCGCTCCCCGTTCGAGCCCCTCGATCTTGTTCTCGCTGGCCGCCTTGGCAGTCAGCAGGATCACCGGGATATGGCTTGTCCGTTCATCGCTCTTCAGTACCCGGCACACCTCGTAGCCGTCCTGCTTCGGCATCATGACATCTGAGATGATCAGGTCCGGGATCGCTTCCTGTGCCCGGCTGATCCCCTCGGCTCCATCTCCAGCCTCTATCACTTCGTAGCTGACCGGCAATGTGTCCCGGACGTAGAGGCGCACATCCGCATTGTCGTCGATCACCAGAATGATCGGCCTGTGGCCTGGAGACTGTCCTTCCGTTGCGGCCGGCTCATCCAGCGGGACACTCCACTGGTCAGTCTGCCCGGCGAGCATCTCCTGCTCATGTCCCTCTACCGCTGTGCCGATCTCATCGGGTCTCAGGTGCTGCATTCCCAGCGGAAGCCGGACAACAAACGCCGTGCCTCTGCCCGGCTCGCTCGTCACACGTATTGAGCCGTGATGCAACTCCACCAGTTCCTTCGCCAGGGCCAGCCCGATCCCCGTCCCCTGCTGCGCGCGCGTGGTTGAATCATCCACCTGGTAGAAACGGTCGAAGACGTGCGCGAGGTTTCCGGAGGATATCCCGATACCGGTATCGGAGACACCGACCTCCACCTGGCCCTCTTCGTTGCCACTGTTCTCCCCGATAGCGGGGTGTGCGCGTGACGCGTTGAGGGAAACCGTGATCGTACCTCCATCCGGCGTGAACTTGAATGCATTGGAGAGAAGATTGTTGAAGATCTTCTCCACCTTCTCTCTATCAAAGTAGCCCTCGACCTTTTCCTCGTTGGCCTTGAACTCAAGCCTTATCCCTCGCGTGTCGGCAAACGATTGATACAGCATCACAAGTCCGCGGAGGAGTCGCACAAGATCGCACTTTTCTGCCGCAAGCTTCATGCTACCCGCTTCCAACTTCGAAAGATCCAGCAACTGGTTGATCAGCAGGAGCAGTTTCTGGCCATTCCCATGGACGATATCAAGCAGCTGGCGCCGTTTCTCAGGGGATGTGTCGCTCGCAATCATCTGCCGGACCGGCCCGAGGATGAGTGTGAGCGGCGTGCGGAATTCGTGAGAGATGTTAGCGAAGAAGCGGGACTTGAGTCGATCTACTGCGGCGAGACGCTCTGCCTGGAGGTGCTCCATCTCCGCCCGCTGCTTCAGGTGGATCTCCCTTACCCTGAGCCGGTAGGCCGTGACGAGCAGACCGATGAAAAGGCAGACGTACGAAGCGTATGCCCATCTCGATAGCCACCAGGGCGGAGCTATACTAATGGCCAATGAAATATCCTGGTCAGGCCATTCATCCCGCATCGATCCGGCTCTTACCTTGAAGGCGTATTCACCCGGACGCAATCCGGGGTATCGCACGAAACGACGCTCACCCGGCTTCACCCACTCCTCCTCTAACCCTTCAAGTTTGTACGTGTATCGGACCAGGTGTGGGGCGTCAATTTCGATGGCGGCAAATTCGAACTCGATCACATTCTGGGAATGATCCAAAAGCATGGAGCCAGTACCACCTGTAAGCGCCGGGGCGAAAGTCGGTTTGTCATTCACTGACATTCTTGTGATGAGCAGAGCGGGTGCCGGACGTCGTGGCTGAATACTGTCGGGGTTCACAATGTTTATCCCTGTTCCCGCGAGAAGCACCGTCCCATCGTCCAGGCATTCCATCACACGCACCTCGCCGCCGACGCCGTCAGACGGATCAAAGTCTGTGAATACCCCGGTCGCTGGATCGAGGATTTCAAGACCGTGAGGAATGTTCCTCACCCACAGGCGACCCTTTCTATCGGCACCAAGAGGGAAGACATGCTTTGTACCTTTCAGAGCGGGATTGGAGAATCTCGAGAATGAACTGGTCGTTGGGTCCCAGAGGTTGATGACAGAAGTGGCGCAGATCCAGATCCGTCCGGATGCGTCCTCGTACGTCAAACGCGTACGGTCACCGCTCAACGAGCGTGGGTTGGAAGGATCGTGGACATACCGGTCGGTCTTTCCGCTGACCGGGTCGATCACCAGGAGTCCGTCATGCTCCGTCGTGACCCACATCTTCCCGTCACGAGCTCTCATAATGGTGTTCGTCCTGACGGTGCCGAGGCTCCGGAACTCTCCGGACGCAGGAGAGAACTTCATCAAACCGCATTCCCCGCCGGACAACCAGAGTGTATCCCCTGCGCCCTGTGCGATACTCATGATCTCGGGGCGATTGCCGAACTGACTCGCGTAGCGATAGTTGCTGACCCGTCCGGTAGCAAGGTTGACCCGGTAGAGGCCCAGCCCGGTGGTGCCATACCAGAAATCGCCATGCGCATCAATCAGCGAGATCGTGCGATCAGGCCACGTGAGATCTGGGTTCTTTCCCTGGAAGACATCAATTGATCTGAGAACTGTCAGGCTCGCGATGTCGATGCGAGAAAGCTTCCCGGCCCATGATGCGAACCAGTAGTGTCCCTCCCGGTCACGATCGACCGTTGCGAAGGGGGTCAACCATCCATTCCGTTCCTGAACTCCGTAGTGCGGAAAGCGTCGGGATTTGGGACTGACAAAGAATATGCCGCCCGCGTTCGCCCCTGCCCAGAGTGTACCGGTACTGTCAACGGAGAGAGCTATGGCCTGTCCTCGCGGGGTCTGACCCCACGCCAGGTAGGGATCGCAATGCCCCCGCTCGGGAGAGAATCGATCAAGTCCCTCCGGGGTTGCAACCCACAGAGTCCCCTCTCGATCACGTACGATATCCGAGACCTGGTCAGATCTGATCGACAGGTTGTCATGCTTGTTGTGTCTGTAATTCAGGACTGCAGCACCGCTCCAGGAAACCCGGAACAGTCCCTCCGCAAACGTCCCCAACCAGAGGGTCCCGTCGGGCTCCTGGTACATGCAGGCAATGGCCAGTGAATCAAGGCGACGTCCGGCCGCGCCTGGGAGATTCGGGCGTGAAACTAAGAGAGTTGCAGGATCCAGCACGAACAATCCGCCGAGAGAAGCGACAAGAAGCTTCCCGTCCGATCGCTCGCACATGTCGCTCACTTCGATGTCTCTAGGCCCCAGAGGCAATGAGGTGAAGTGAATACCGTGGGCAAGCGAATCAAAGCCAGAGAAGTCGGCACTCATTGGGATGTCGATTCGTACAACACCTGTCGACGTTCCCAGCCACAGAGTGCCCCGCCTATCTTCCAGGATTGCATAGACTGATTTTGCCTGGAGCCATGACGCGTCACCCGGTCGGGGGGTGAAGTTGACGAAGCGTTCACGGAAGGGGTCAAACACACTCAGCCCGGTCTCCCAAGATCCCACCCAGAGACGCCTTTTGCTGTCGAATCTCAGCACGGATGTTACGTTCGAGGAGATCGATGTGGAATCGTCCGGGATATTGCGAAAGACCTTGCAGCCGTATCCGTCATACTTCTCGAGTCCGTTAGCGGACGAGATCCAGACGGCGCCATCCTGGTCCCGGATCAGACGGTGCATGCTGTTTTCATCGGGGAGACCACTTATCCGCTGGAAGTGGACAACCGGGAGGAGCTGCTCTTGTGCGAGGAGCGGCTGAATATTTGTGAAGCTGAGGAGGGCCACCAGGGCTACTACCGAGGGTCTGCAGTGGGTTGGGCCACTGTGCGGAGGAACGCGATCGCGGAATCGAGAAGATCCGATCATGGGTAAATCCCGGGAGACAGCACACAATCCACAATGGGTGGATAGGTCGATCCCGCGTTAGCGGGACCGGGATTCAGACGACACGAGGAACCAACGGTACCGCGGCAAAATACGGCTCGCGATTGCGAGAATCAAGCAAGAGATCCACTTCGCCTGGAATCCCGACCCGCGTCTCCGGACCTCAAGGATTCAGCCCGGGAATCGCCCCCTGCCTTTGCGTCTCTCTAGAGGTCCCGTCCTGAAATAGGTATACAACAAGTGGAGATATATATGGAAGGACGAGGAGAAGTAAGCAGAGTACGGAAGAGCCTCCGACAAATCGCCGGAGGCTCCTTGTTTTCAAGCAGTCACGGTTGATCCCATTCTCATTGAAGCAATAAGAGCATCCGCGTTTGCACGAAATCTCCCGCGTGCAGCTGGTAAAGGTACACGCCGCTCGCGAGACCCGAGGCGTCGAATTTGACTTCGTGACCTCCCGCATCCCTCCTTTCATTCACCAATACCGACACCTCTCGTCCGAGGATGTCGAACACGCTCAGCTTGACTTCCGCCGACCTTGACAATTCGTACCTGATCATCGTGCTCGGGTTGAAGGGATTCGGGTAGTTCTGCAATAGCATGAACGCCCCCGGGACTGCATCCTGTGCGGCAATGGAGGTAATCGTATAGGTGACTGACAGACGACTGGAGTCCTTGTACATCTTCACACCCGGGATCGTGACCAGGCCACTGTCATATGCGAAGGAATCCTTCTGAACCACAACACTGTTAAGCGTGTTCTCCCAGTTGACTATCGACCCCCCTGGAACAAGAAACCCCTGCAATCTTCTCAATGTGACGTCTGTTGTTGCTGAATCCGGCGCGGGATCGGGACCCAGGGTCGTGGGTAGATCCTTCAACCATAGAGTGACCTCCCATCTATCCGTCGTGTCAGTGATACTGTCATTCCAATCAAGGTGGCCGTTGATAGACCCTATGGGATCACCGTCCGATGGAGTGCCATCCCCGGGGTCATTGTTGATCACACAGTTGGAGAAGGCTGGATACGAGAGATTCGTCCGATACTTCGTGAAGAAGGAGAAGTCCGGGAAGCTTGGCTGCCAGGGGGATTGATTGAACGTTTGCGTATGGTCGGACATGCTCCAGAAAACAAAGGTCCCGTGTCGGAAGGCGTTCACCGAATCGATGAAGGGGATTTTCTCCTCCCACCCCACAGCTTCATCGTTCTTGCCGAAGAAGAGGTATGTGACCGGCTCAAAGTCTGTCCGGTGCAGCCCGGCGAGGAACGTTGCATCCAGCCTCTGATTTCTCCTGTACCCTTCGTTCGTGAGGAGGTTCGTCTCACGTGTCCCCCACTCTCTCAACAGCACCCACGTGGAATTGTCCAACGCGGGCGCATACAGAAAGATGGCGGCGATCTTTGTGGGCATCACCAGAGCGTTCAGGATGCCTCCGGCCGCTCCCCCCGAGTATCCGGTCATGTAGGTTCGGGTGCTGTCCACCGGGAGATGACTTGTCGCCCAGTTGACCGTGTGAAGAACTCTGGCGGAGGTGTAGTCGTAGAGTACCCCGGTACCCGGAACCGGATTTGCGTCTGACTGGATGTCGTAGTTCTCGTGATAACCATAATACGTGGTAAGTCCATCCTGATTCGGGATCCAGTCATCGATGGTGACAATCCATTCGTTCGGGTCCCCGATTCCTTTCAAATGGTTGACGTACAGGAAACTCTTTCCGTCACCGTGCATCCAGAACGTCACAGGATGCGGCGACACGGCCCCCGATTTAACGATGGCGAAGTGAAATGGATAGGAGCCGGCGTTCGTCATCTGCGGATAGATAGACGAAGTCACCCTGGTCGCGTACTGGACATAGATGTCGTATGTTTTCCCGCTCAGAATTCGGCTTTCCTGCCACACTGGTTGCGGCATCACGACATTCTCGTTCACAGGCGACGTTGTCGCATTTGACCCGGCGACGATGGTTGTGTCTTCGAGGTCGCCGACATTCGCTGTGATAGCATAGTAGAACGACCCGGCTGCCGTCGATGTCGCAACGAACAGACCTTTGTTGCTTCCAAGCGGCGAGGATGTGGAGTCGATCTTCAGGTATTTGGGCGCCCCTCCGGAAAGCTCCGTGAGGCGCCTGTTGAGAGCAGAGTTGTCCCGAACATCCCCAAGATTCTGCGCGGACTGGAGCTGGAAACCGTGCTGGATTGGAGCAGCGGATCTGTACAAAGTGTAACGGACGTCCGTCGCCGCAAGATTGTCCCATGTTACAAATACCTGTCCGGCCCGGTACGCGGCGCTGATGTTCGCCACCACTTGAGCATCAGACGCCACGATTGCTGCTCGAACCGTGTCATTGGACCGGTCGCCATCGCCAGCCAGGGAGGTAAATGACGTGAGAGTATGTGCACCGACCGCGGGGGTCCAGCCGTCGAATATCACGCCTGCTCTTCCTTTACCCTCCAATGCAGTGACGGTCCTTACCGAGCTATACCCGTCGGGCGAAATCAGGAGAGTCACCGTGAAGGTCTGAGAGGCGAGCCCGCTGTTTTCGACGTTGACTTTCGGAAGCCGGAGCAACGTCGAAATCGTAGCAGGAACCTCTATCGACCTGAGGGCCACATCGATAGGAGTCTGAGTACCAATGATGCAATTGTCCAGATAGAGATTGTTCCCGTACGCGCTCACGGCCTTGAAGCGTACCCTGTTGGTTCCTACTGGCAGGGCATATCGTTTGGTCGCCCATTGAGTAACGGTCGGCACAAAGATCGCGGATGATATTGGCGGGGCTGTCACGAGGGGACCCGAGACGCCTCCGTTCAACGTCACCAGGGTGGTGTAGGAGGACCCTCCATCGATAGATGTTTCGATGATCAAACGATCATTCTCCGATGCGTATGTCGCGTATGCATGGTCAAATCGAATTGAATCTCCGGCGGTAGAGGTGCCCATCGATGCAAGGATCAGGGATTGCGTTGTGCCGCCGGGGGCGTTCCAATTCTCAAATGTGGCACAGGCTGAGCCGACGCCATAGGCACTCGCGCCGCCAAAACCCGTCCAGTATTGTGAACCGGCAAACTCAAGCGTCCAGCCGGCAGGTGGGAATAATTGGCCTTCAAAATCCTCCGCAACAAATGAATTTACGCGGGCAGGACCGGTTGATTGAATCCGGGCGGGCCGGGAATTCTGCGGAAGAGGCTGTCCATGGAGCATGCAAGCGAAAGTCGCGAGAGCCAACAAAGCAATAGAGGTGCGCATATTGCCCCCTTTCCGGTTGGAAATTGACCAGGGCCAGGTCATCCGCCTCTTCTGCGCAGGAGCAAGCAAAAGGAATTGGTGGCCATAGTGTTCACGTATCAAAGCTGTCCATGTCAGCTGGAAACCGAAAGGATCAATCCGTTATGCCCGATCCTTGCGTGTTGCGTTGGAAATTACGGCGCTAGAGGGGCTCGAGCATAATGATCCCGCGCCATAACCGTTTGAAATTGGGACACCATCCGAAAATGCGCAGAATAGAGAAAAAACAGGAGAGGCTTGAGGGAATTGAGATGCCGCCCGGGTCCCGGGACAAGGCAGGTGCGTCTGGCTCAGGACTTCTGGCGACGTACTTCCGAAGGAACCACACCAAATCGTTCCCGGAAGCAGGTGCTGAAGTAGGTCGGATTTCTGAAGCCGACCTGGAATGCAATGTCCGTGACTGAGCCGACGTTCTTTTCAAGCAGCTCACGGGCCCGCTGCAGACGCATGTACTGGATAAACTCGGCAGGCGCAAGATCCGTAAGGGCGTGAAGCTTTCGACCGAGGTGTCTTCGACTCAGGCAGACCTCGCCCGCAAGCTCATCGACACCGAAATTCTCGTCCCCGAGATTCTTCTCCACGACATCCATGATCTTCTTGAGCAAATCATCATCAAGGGACGTTACTGCCACTTCACCGGGCTTGAGGAGCACCCCGGCTGAGAATTTCGCCCGGAGCTGACGCCGCTGCTCAATCAGATTCCGCACCCGCGCGATAAGTTCTTTCGAATCAAACGGCTTCGTCACATAGTCATCAGCCCCGGTTTCCAACCCTTCGATCTTGCTCTCGGTTCCCGCCCGGGCGGTCAGGAGAATGACCGGGACGTGACTGGTCCGCACATCCTGCTTCAACGCCCGGCAGAGTTCCATCCCATCCCTTTTGGGCATCATCAGATCGCTGATCACGATGTCCGGCACCGTTTCTATCGCCTGATCATATCCCTCTTCCCCGTTCTCTGCCTCAAGCACCGCATACTCTGCTTCCAGGAACTCTCGAATATACCCGCGGAGATCCGCATTGTCCTCGACAACCAGCACAATCGGCTTTCCATCCGGCGATGGAGGGGCAAAACTATCCACCGACTGCCCGGGAGACACAACGGCAGAAGGAAGCCTGGGCACCTCGCCTATGACGGGAGATTCAGCGATCTCATCCCGTCGATACGCAGACTCTCCCACCGGCAGGGTTACCGTGAATACCGATCCCTTCCCTGGGGTGCTCTGGGCGGCGATTCTCCCCCCATGAAGCTCCACAAGCTCCTTCGTCAGCGCCAGACCGATTCCAGTCCCTTCGGTTGCGTGAGTCTCATCGGCACGGTAGAAGCGGTCAAATACGTGGGGAAGGTCTTCCGTTGAGATGCCGGGGCCTGTGTCGGAGATCCTGATTTCCAGGAATTCTATGGCGTACCCGTCCTTGCGGGCAATATGATTCGCGGGGTCACGAGAGACAGAACGTTGACCCTTCGATACCTGCAATGACACCGAAATGATGCCGCCTTCAGGGGAGAACTTGAGCGCATTGGACATCAAGTTATTGAGGATCTTCTCGAGTTTGTCCGTGTCGAAGAAGCAGGTGGCTGTGGCAATCTCCGTGTGGAAATCCAACGCGATCTTCTTTCTCTCGGCCCACGATTCGAACGACATCACCGTCCGGCGCAGAAACTCGACCACATCATTCCGGGACACCTGCAGTTTCATCGTGCCCGATTCCAGGTGGGACAGATCGAGAAGTTGGTTGACGAGTGCGTACAATCTCTCTGCGTTGTTCTTGATGAGGTGGAGTTTCTGACGCGTCGAAGGTTCCTGCGTCGATTCAATCGCCTGTTCAGCCGGCCCAAGCATCAGAGTAAGCGGCGTCCTGAATTCGTGGGAAATGTTCGCGAAGAAACGGGACTTCATGCGGTCGACCTCGGCAAGATGTTCCGCCTGGAAGTGTTCCAACTCCGCGCGATCCTTCAATCGTGCCTGGTTCAGCCGCACCCGGTAGATGGTGACGAGAAGCGCGGTCCCGAGGAAAAGGTAGAAGCCGTAAGCCCAGAGCGATCGCCACCAGGGTGGCGCTATGCTGAAGGCGCATGCGGTTTCCCGTCCCAGCCATTCCCCCCGGGACGAGGTCGCCCTCACACGGAATGTGTAGTCGCCCGGACCAAGTGCGGTGTAACGGACATACCGGCGATCCAGCGGTTTGATCCAGTCAGGTTCGAGCCCTTCCAGTCTGTATTCGTATTCCACAAGCTGCGGGGCATCAATGTCGATCGCCGCAAACATGAACTCGAGGACATTCTTGTCATACGAGAACTGAAGCGTGCGGGACTCGACGACACCCGGCAGGGGGATCAGTAACGTATCGTTCACGCGAAGCTGCGTGATGACCAGGGGAGGTGCCCGGCGGTCGACGTGGAGGCTGTCGGGATGAATGATGTTCACGCCGGCCGTACCGGTCAGGAGGATCTTCCCATCGTCAAGGAGCTGCATGTCGGTGGGCGAACCACAGAGCCCGTTGTCAGGATCGAGATTCGTGAACCTGCCGGTCACAGGGTCAAGCAACGAGAGGCCATGGGCGACATACCGTATCCACAGCCTTCCTTTCACGTCTTGACCAATCGGCAAGGCGAAGAGCGCATCTTCGAACTGCGGGTTCGGATAGAAAGTGAAAGACGTGTGTGCAGGATCCCGGACATTGATGCCTTTCCCGGTTCCCACCCAGATGCGACCAGTGGGATCCTCGTATGCCACCCGCGTGACATCGTCACTCAGAGAATGAGGGTCTGATGCATTGTGCACAACCCTGGCTACCTCCCCGGTGGCACGCTGATAGGCAATAAGCCCTCTCCCCTCCGTGGTGATCCAGAGAGAACTGTCCCTGGCTCGGAGCAGGGCAATCACCTCATAACTGAACCCCAGGGGAAGGAAGGTCCCGTGTGCAGGATCAAACAGGGATAGTCCGTCGGGTTCCGTGCCGATCCAGAGGGAATCGCCAGGCCCCTGCGCGATACTTCTGATTCCGACAGAGTTTCGGTTGAGGCGATGGTCGTAGTTGTCGATCCTCCTCGAACGAAGATTGACTTTGTAGAGGCCCCGGTCGTAGGCCGCGTACCAGAAGTTCCCGCGCGCGTCGAGGAGCGAGACGGTGCGGTCGGGAGTCTCGTAGAAGAGCTGAGACTTGCCACCATAGACGTCAATCGTGCTGGTCACGATTCTGGTCGCGGTCTCGATCTGCAGTAGGTTCCCCTGGGAGAAACACCAGATCGCACCGTCCCTGCCTCGTTCCGCAGACTCAAACGACCGCAAACGCCAATCGGCATTCTTGAGCGAGTAGTGTGGAAGAAGGAGGGATCGCGGGCTGAGCCAATGCACACCGGCACCCGTGCTGAACCAGACCGTGCCTGTGCAGTCGACGGAAATTCTTTGACGGGGACCCGTTCCGGGCGCCGATCCATAGGCCAGGTAAGGAATGCACCGTCCTTCCGCAGGGGAGAAGAGGTCGACGCCCTCGTAGGTGGCGACCCACAGATTTCCATGCGGGTCCAGCCCGAGACTGTGGACATCATCGTTCTTGATGGAAGTCGGATCAGAACCGTTATGTCGAAAGTTTCTGGCTGTTCCGCGGTCCCAGTCAAATCGATATAACCCCTCGGTTTTGGTGCCGACCCACACTGTCCCGTCAGGTTCCAGGGCAAGGCAGTTGATGACCAACGAATCGAGCCGCCGGGCGAGGTGGTCAGAGTAGCGGGGGCGCGAGACGGTCAGCGCAGTCCGATCGATCGCAATGAGTCCGCTGTCGGTTCCGGCAATGAGACTCGCCTGGTTTCGTGCGAGCAGACTTCGTGCAGCCCCGGTTGAGGTTCCTGTTGGGATCACTGTCACTCTTATATTGGTCGCTATGCTGTCAATCTCGTGAGGGGCGAATCGCACAGGCAATCCAATGCGGATGACTCCATCCTCCATTGTGCACCACATGATGCCGTCGCGGTCCTCGAGAAAGCGGCCGAAGTATCCCCTGTTGACTTTGCTGGAGTCGTATTGGATCTGCCGGAGGTTCAGAAACCGATCCCGGGAGTGATCATACACGGAGATCTTGCCGGTACTTGTACCGACCCAGAGTCGTTTCCTGGTATCGCAATACAGAGATGTAATGATCTTGGAAGGAAGCGAGTACGGATCAAGCTCTACATTGCGGTACTCCTTCACGGTGTAGCCATCATACCGGCAAAGCCCATTCACGGTCCCGACCCACACAAATCCGAACGAGTCGCGGACCGCATTTGAAAAGACTAGAACCGGGGGGAGGCCTTTAACCTGCTGGAAATGGAAGACGGGGAGAAGTTTGTTCTGGGCAGCGAGTGGTTCAACAGTGGCTATGGCCAGGAGTACAAGAAGCCGGATCTGCACCGAGGTCCACGATGTTCTGCGGGGAATTGCGTCTAGCCAATGGCCGGTGAGGAGGTGGTTCATCAATGGAATCTGCATGGGCGTGTGTGATCCCAGCGGCACGAGGAATCAACGGTACGGCGGCAAAATACGGCACAGGATTGCGAGAATCAATTGAACCACGACTACCATCTCTTGGTTAGAACGACCCAAACCCCAGAAGTGGGATGCCCGGGCAACCCCGACCCCTAAGACTCCTATCCCGAGCCGGTCTGGTGGAACCGGATGCGCTCAACAATTGCATGAAAGAATTCATGAGACCATATCTCGACGCTTTGGGAATCCTTCAGAAACGGCCGCACCTCCTGCCGCGCCTGGCTGACGTCAAGGCGGTCGATTTGCACAGTATGTCGACATGGGTACGACGTACTATGCAGGATTTGTCGGAGTGTCAAGTACTGGTCGATTTGAGGCGCTGGCCGATCTGTGGCGGCGGTACGTCGGTCCAGGGAGCCGCCCTTGGCAATGAGGGGCAGGATCTGCCCAGTTGTAAAGGTGGCCTTGACAAATGACGAAAACTCGAAATGCTTGCGGGCAAATCATGCGGTCGGTGAGGTTCTTTGCCTGTTTTTGGCCCTTTTTCACTGGTACCCTTTTTGAAGTCTCATGTGTGATAATACGAAGGAGCTCTCTTCCTAGAGGACCCCTCCGGAATGGCTTCCAGAGCTGTACTCACTGCCGCCGAAAGGCTCTCCTCATGAAACGATTGGTCCTCACGACGCTCTCTGCACTACTCTGTTCCGCTTTCTCCGCTGCTCAAACCGTGACCGTAACAGGCAACGCCTTCCTTGAAGGCGAGACCGATCACAGCAACGTGCGGGTGGTGTTCACGCGGACGGCGCCGTCGGCATGGACCGACAGTGCGTTCACCGACGCCACGGGAGCCTTCAGCAAGGCGGTGGAGCAAGGTGTGTACACGGTCGGATATGCGAAGGCAGGGTTTCTGCCGATCACGCGTACGAACACAACGGTGTATGCCGACCTGACCCTCCCCGATACGACGCTGGAGACGGCAGGCCTGAGCGGGAACCTCTCCGGACTGCTCAGTGCGGGGACCTACAAGGTCAGCGGGAACATCACGGTGGCCGGCTCGGACACCCTGCGGATCATGCCGGGGGTGCGCCTGGAGTTCAAGTCCGCCCTGCGCCTGACGGTCCAGGGCCGTCTGGAGGCGGTCGGGACACCTGCCGACAGCATCGTGTTCACGGCCAACGATACGACCCGGCGATGGGATGGCATCTGGTTCAGCGGCGCAGCCAGCAACGGGAGTCATCTGTCCTATGCGCTCGTCCAGTTCAGTCAGGCCAGCGGGATCCGCATCGAGGGCTCGAGCGCCTCGCTGACCCACCTGCTGGTCCGCAAGAACACGATGAGCCATGGCCTGGAGGGTGCCTATTCCGGTGGAGCAGGGATCTATGTGAGTGGAGGAAGCCCGACGCTGGATCATCTGGTGATCACCGACAATGCCTCAGGATCCCGTGGCGGGGGGCTCTGCCTTATGACCGGGACCACACAGCAGGTGAGCAACACGGTGCTCGAGCGGAACTCAGCTGCCGATGGAGGGGGAGGCATCTACTGTAGCGACGGCGGGTTGCGCTTGACGAACGTCGTCCTGTCACAGAACACAGGAACGGGCAGCGGGATCTATTTCGACCGGGCCCGGCAGGCTCTGACCCTCACCAACGTGCTGATCTGCAACAACAGCGGTGGCGCAGGGAGCATCTATCTGGAGAACCCCAACACCCCGGTGCCTGTTCGTATCTCCAACATGACCCTCGTGGGAGAGAAGGGTACGCACGGGATCTATGTCGCCGGGACCTTCGGCTCGCTCTCGATCCATAACTCCATCCTTGCCAACAACAAGCAGATGGGCATAGTCTTCGCCTACGGAGGCACGCCGGCAGATGTCCGGAACAGTTGCTTCTACGGCAACCTCTCGGGGAACATCGTCAACGGCCCCGCCCTCCTGGGAACCAACGTCACCGTCAACGCCAAAGGCGACTCCTGCGATCCATGGTTCAACATCAAACGGCGTCCGATGTTCACTGATTCGGCGAACGCCGACTACCGGCTGGCCCTGGGCAGTCCCTGCATCAACGCCGGCACGGCTGACTCCCTCATGCTCCCCACCGACCTCGACGGCAACACCCGCCCTGTCGGCTGGGCCGCCGACATGGGGCCGTACGAGCTGCAGACGGTTGTGTCCGACTCCGTTCGCGGGACCCATCAACAGTATCCCCTCGCCGGGAGCGTTCATCTTGAAGGCGAGACCGATCACAGCAACGTGCGGGTGGTGTTCACGCGGACGGCGCCGTCGGCATGGACCGACAGTGCGTTCACCGACGCCACGGGAGCCTTCAGCAAGGCGGTGGAGCAAGGTGTGTACACGGTCGGATATGCGAAGGCAGGGTTTCTGCCGATCACGCGTACGAACACAACGGTGTATGCCGACCTGACCCTCCCCGATACGACGCTGGAGACGGCAGGCCTGAGCGGGAACCTCTCCGGACTGCTCAGTGCGGGGACCTACAAGGTCAGCGGGAACATCACGGTGGCCGGCTCGGACACCCTGCGGATCATGCCGGGGGTGCGCCTGGAGTTCAAGTCCGCCCTGCGCCTGACGGTCCAGGGCCGTCTGGAGGCGGTCGGGACACCTGCCGACAGCATCGTGTTCACGGCCAACGATACGACCCGGCGATGGGATGGCATCTGGTTCAGCGGCGCAGCCAGCAACGGGAGTCATCTGTCCTACGGGCTGGTCGAGTTCAGTCAGGCCAGCGGGATCCGCATCGAGGGCTCGAGCGCCTCGCTGACCCACCTGCTGGTCCGCAAGAACACGATGAGCCATGGCCTGGAGGGTGCCTATTCCGGTGGAGCGGGGATCTATGTGAGTGGAGGAAGCCCGACGCTGGATCATCTGGTGATCACCGACAATGCCTCAGGATCCCGTGGCGGGGGGCTCTGCCTTATGACCGGGACCACACAGCAGGTGAGCAACACGGTGCTCGAGCGGAACTCAGCTGCCGATGGAGGGGGAGGCATCTACTGTAGCGACGGCGGGTTGCGCTTGACGAACGTCGTCCTGTCACAGAACACAGGAACGGGCAGCGGGATCTATTTCGACCGGGCCCGGCAGGCTCTGACCCTCACCAACGTGCTGATCTGCAACAACAGCGGTGGCGCAGGGAGCATCTATCTGGAGAACCCCAACACCCCGGTGCCTGTTCGTATCTCCAACATGACCCTCGTGGGAGAGAAGGGTACGCACGGGATCTATGTCGCCGGGACCTTCGGCTCGCTCTCGATCCATAACTCCATCCTTGCCAACAACAAGCAGATGGGCATAGTCTTCGCCTACGGAGGCACGCCGGCAGATGTCCGGAACAGTTGCTTCTACGGCAACCTCTCGGGGAACATCGTCAACGGCCCCGCCCTCCTGGGAACCAACGTCACCGTCAACGCCAAAGGCGACTCCTGCGATCCATGGTTCAACATCAAACGGCGTCCGATGTTCACTGATTCGGCGAACGCCGACTACCGGCTGGCCCTGGGCAGTCCCTGCATCAACGCCGGCACGGCTGACTCCCTCATGCTCCCCACCGACCTCGACGGCAACACCCGCCCTGTCGGCTGGGCCGCCGATATGGGGCCGTACGAGCTGCAGACGGTTGTGTCCGACTCCGTTCGCGGGACCCATCAACAGTATCCCCTCGCCGGGAGCGTTCATCTTGAAGGCGAGACCGATCACAGCAACGTGCGGGTGGTGTTCACGCGGACGGCGCCGTCGGCATGGACCGACAGTGCGTTCACCGACGCCACGGGAGCCTTCAGCAAGGCGGTGGAGCAAGGTGTGTACACGGTCGGATATGCGAAGGCAGGGTTTCTGCCGATCACGCGTACGAACACAACGGTGTATGCCGACCTGACCCTCCCCGATACGACGCTGGAGACGGCAGGCCTGAGCGGGAACCTCTCCGGACTGCTCAGTGCGGGGACCTACAAGGTCAGCGGGAACATCACGGTGGCCGGCTCGGACACCCTGCGGATCATGCCGGGGGTGCGCCTGGAGTTCAAGTCCGCCCTGCGCCTGACGGTCCAGGGCCGTCTGGAGGCGGTCGGGACACCTGCCGACAGCATCGTGTTCACGGCCAACGATACGACCCGGCGATGGGATGGCATCTGGTTCAGCGGCGCAGCCAGCAACGGCAGTCATCTGTCCTATGCGCTCGTCCAGTTCAGTCAGGCCAGCGGGATCCGCATCGAGGGCTCGAGCGCCTCGCTGACCCACCTGCTGGTCCGCAAGAACACGATGAGCCATGGCCTGGAGGGTGCCTATTCCGGTGGAGCAGGGATCTATGTGAGTGGAGGAAGCCCGACGCTGGATCATCTGGTGATCACCGACAATGCCTCAGGATCCCGTGGCGGGGGGCTCTGCCTTATGACCGGGACCACACAGCAGGTGAGCAACACGGTGCTCGAGCGGAACTCAGCTGCCGATGGAGGGGGAGGCATCTACTGTAGCGACGGCGGGTTGCGCTTGACGAACGTCGTCCTGTCACAGAACACAGGAACGGGCAGCGGGATCTATTTCGACCGGGCCCGGCAGGCTCTGACCCTCACCAACGTGCTGATCTGCAACAACAGCGGTGGCGCAGGGAGCATCTATCTGGAGAACCCCAACACCCCGGTGCCTGTTCGTATCTCCAACATGACCCTCGTGGGAGAGAAGGGTACGCACGGGATCTATGTCGCCGGGACCTTCGGCTCGCTCTCGATCCATAACTCCATCCTTGCCAACAACAAGCAGATGGGCATAGTCTTCGCCTACGGAGGCACGCCGGCAGATGTCCGGAACAGTTGCTTCTACGGCAACCTCTCGGGGAACATCGTCAACGGCCCCGCGCTCCTGGGCACCAACGTCACCGTCAACGCAAAGGGCGACTCCTGCGACACCTGGGGCAACATCCAATTGCCAGTGCGATTCAAGGACTCCGTCACAGCTAACTACCATCTCGCTCTGGCGAGCCCCTGTATTAACGCCGGCACGGTCGACTCCCTCGTGCTCCCCACCGACCTCGACGGCAACACCCGCCCTGTCGGCTGGGCCGCCGACATGGGATGCTACGAGGCTCAGTCCGTCCTCACGTTGAGTTCAGGGCTTCTGGACTTTGGTTCCACGCGGATGGGGCACTCAAAGGACTCACTCTTCACGCTAACGAATACAGGGGACGAGCCGATTGCCGTCAGATCCATCACAGCCAGCAGCGGCATATTCAGGCGCCACGCCCGATAGTCTATCCATCCCTTCAATGGGCTCCGCAGTGGACACTCTGCGGTTCACTCCGACAGCTCCAGGAGATACGGCAGGGTATGTCGTAATCGTCAGCAATGATCCTGCGTCACCTGACACGATCGCGGTCGCCGGGTTCGGTGCATCCTATACAATGACCCTGAGCCGCAGGGATGTCGAATTCGGGACGGTACGGGTGGGGCATTCTCTGGATTCGGTCATCACAATCACGAACACGGGGAATTCAATCGTCGTGATTGACAGCATCAGGTCCGACCATCCATCAATAACGTGCGTTCCCGCATCCCTGACGATCCCCGTGGGTGCGTCAGCAACCGACACGTTACGGTTCAGTCCCTCGGCCGGGGACAGCTTGTCCGGACACGTCGTCTTCGCCGGCAACGCATTCAGCTCGCCCGACACTATCACAGTGGTGGGTTACGGAGCAACCTATGGCTGCACAATCAGCGCCAGGAGCATCCATCTGGGAACCGTGAGAATCGGACTCTCCAAAGACACTGTCATCACGCTCACAAACACAGGCAACCAGCCGATTCAGATTTCGGGGATCACTTCCTCGGCGCCTGAATTCGTTGCGTTCCCCTCCCAGTTCACGATTCCCGTGGGAGGCACTGTGCAGGACACGCTGCGGTTCACTCCATCGGCCCCGGGAGATGCAGGAGGGTATCTTGTGGTCACTCGTGATGATTCTGCGTCACCTGACACGCTGACGGTCGCCGGGTTCGGTGCCTCCTATACAATGACCCTGAGCCGCAGGGATGTCGATTTCGGGACGGTGCGGGTTGGATGTTTCGTGGATTCGGTCATCACGATTACGAACACAGGGAATTCGGTGTTGGTGATTGACAGCATCAGGTCCGACCATCCATCAATAGCGTGCATTCCCGCATCCCTGACGATCCCTGTGGGTGCGTCGGCGAACGACACGCTACGTTTCAGTCCCACGGCAGGGGACAGCTCCATCGGGCACGTGGTATTTGCCGGTAACGCATTCAGCTCGCCCGATACTATCACGGTGGCGGGTTACGGAGCAACCTATGGCTGCACGTTCAGTACCAGGAGCATCCAGCTGGGAACCGTGAGAGTCGGACTCCCCAGAGACACCGTCATCACGCTCACAAACACGGGCAACCAGCCGGTTCAGATTTCGGGGGTCGTTTCCTCCGCTCCTGGACTCGTTGCGTCCCCCTCCCAGTTCACGATTCCCGTGGGAGGCGCTGTGCAGGACACGCTGCGGTTTACGCCTGTCAGCGAAGGCGAGTTGACGGCGCAGATCATATTCAAGCACGACTCCACATGGGCCGACACCATCACCGTGACGGCAAACGGGACATTGACGGGGGTACTCGCAGGGATGGGCATTCCGGAGGTGTATTCACTCTCTCAGAACTATCCCAATCCGTTCAACCCGAGCACCACCATACGGTATGGGCTGCCCCAGAGGTCCATGGTCTTGCTGGCTGTCTATAACTCAATCGGGCAGAAGGTGGCGACGCTCGTGGACGCAGAGCAGGAAGCGGCATATCATGAGGTCAGATTTGACGCCGCAAGGCTGGCAAGCGGGATCTATTTCTACAGGATTCACGCCCGCCGGGCAGATGGCGGGCAGGGGGGCGACTTCGTCCAGGTGTGCAAGTTCATCCTCATGAAATAAGTCTGGGGTTGAGTATTGTAGTACCGGATGTAACCCTGCGGAATCCCCCGCAGAAGCACAGAAAACGAAGCGGCCTCGCCCGAAGGCGGGGCCGTTTGCGTTTTCAACCGACCGCGTTGATGAAACGGGGGGACAAATGTCCTTATCTCAACACAACCAACCTGCGCGTCTGCACGTAGTCAGCCGCGGTGAGTCGGTAGAGATAGACTCCACTCGCGAGGTTGGACGCGTCGAAGTTGACGTCGTGATACCCGGCCTCCATCTCCCCTTCCACCAGCGTCGCGACCTGCTGGCCGAGCGCGTTGAAGACGGTCAGCGTCACGTGCGAACGCTCCGGCAGCGCGAACCGAATCATCGTGGCGGGGTTGAAGGGGTTCGGATAGTTCTGCTCCAGCGAGAACGCCGTCGGAAGTTCGCCCTCCGGCCGCTCGACGCCGGTTCCGGATTGCACCTCCAGGATGATCACCCGCTCGTCGTTCACAGGCGTAGCATCCACGCGCGGGGTCCTGTTTGTGATGATAATCTCCTTCTTCCCGTCTCCATCAAGGTCCGTCCCCATCCAGAGGAACTGGAAGACCCAGTCGGCATGTGCGGGGTCTTCGTCTTTGTAGATCGTGGTCATTGTGTAGCTCGCGGGATCGGCGACCGGTCCGCCGATGTACTCGAACCGGAAGATCTCCTTGCGGCCCCCGCCGGCCACGATATAGTCCATCTTTCCGTTCCCGTCCAGGTCCCCGATTGATGCCACCTCGTACGACCAGGCATTGATCGCGGGCAGGTCCGGGGTGAGGGTGATAACCGAGGCTGTGGAGAGCGTTGACACGTCGTCCGTGCTCCCGATGAAATGGATATTGCCGGGGTTCTCCGCATCGGTGATGCCTGCGACATACATCTCAAGCTTCCCGTCGCCGTCGGTATCGTAGAACGACATGCTTTGTCTGGCGCCGACGTCGTTGTCCGGCCGGGCCTGGTTGATGTCCGCCTGCAGCTCGTACGTGTCCGGGGCGGTCGCTTCGTAGATGGCGAGACTGAAGAGGTCCCAGGTGAACACCCAGATCTCCTTCTTCCCGTCCCTGTCGAAGTCCACGACGCCAACATCGTAGACCCCGCCGCCTTTCAGCGTCGCGCTCGAGTCCGCGAACTCCCGCTCAAAGTAGCTGAAGGACGAATTGGAGATATCCCCTCCGACCAGGTTCAGGACGAGCATCGTTCTTCCGCCGAGCGCTGCGCCGCCAAAGTCGTCTCTTCTCGAGATGATGATCATCTCGTCGTTGCCGTCGCCGTCCACGTCATTGACAAGGACTTGCGAGGGTTGGTACTGGAACCCGTCGGGGATTCCCGCATTCTCGACAAACGTCGGTTGATCCGGGAACGTCCCGCCCTCGAATTCGTAGATCGAAATGAACTCCGGCCGGGGATCGACTTTCCCGCGGACAAACACAACCACGATTTCCTGCTTCCCGTCCTTGTCGATGTCGGACACGGTGAAATCCGCATACGAGATGGTGCCGCTCCTGTTTGCCCCGGGTATGGCCGTCCACCAGAGGCATGAGTAGCTGTCGTCGCCCGTGGTTTCGAACCAGAACAGGTACGGTCGGAGCGTATCGTCGGGGGCGTCCGGGCCGTAGTACGGATCGCCGAGGACGATGAATTCCTTCTTGCCGTTTCCGTTGATGTCATATCCGCCGCGGACCACGGTCGCCCCGAGGCTGTCAGGCCAGCCGGGGACATCCGAGGGTTTGATGACTGCGGCGACACGGAAGGCGGGGTCGATGGTAATCTGTGCGGTTGCCATGGAGTTCACCACGAGCAGCCCGCACAGGAGGACAAGAGCCGTAGCAAGTATCAATCGCATAACGGATCCCCTTACTATAGTAGAGGGTGGCGGGGCGAGGAGGAGGCTGGGAGGAAGTTAGGGAACCGCCCTGCGGGAATCAAGCGGTCAATTCAGCAGGCGTTTCAAGGAAGCGTTTCAGAGTCCAACCGTTTCAGATGAGCCCCGAAACGGCCTTAGGGCCGCGGGGGCTCTGCGCTGCCTCCGCTCCCTTCCGTGACACGAATCACGGACGACCCGTCGGGAGTCCAATCCAAAAGTGGATCGAGTTTACAACCTGGCCGGTCCAACAACGCCGAATGCCCCGCCTCAAGGACACGTCCTCGGAGCGGGGCATTCGAATTGCAGTCAGGAACCGGGAAATGCGAACTCCCTGGCGAGACCCGGAGAGAATCCCGGGTCCGGAACGCTTACTTCTTCTCTTTCTCGGCGGCCATCTGCGCGGCCGTCCAGGGCGGCACCACCCCCTGCATGCGCGCGTAAGCAATGGACTGCCCGAGATGCTCGTGAATGTGCGACTGGAGGACCATCAAGACGCCCCGCGTGGTCATCTTCTGTCCGAAGAAATCCACCTTGTTCTCCAGGCTGGCGTCTGACATCTTGCCGATTGAGCTCTTGGCGAAATCAAACGACTTCACCAGCTGTTCGCGTATGACCTTCTTGTCCGTCGAAGCCTTTTCCCATTTCTTCTCATCTTCCGGTGTGGCAGCGCTGATTCCTTCCGGCAGTGCTACTCCCGCAAACTTGAGCATCAAATAGTTGCCAAAGGCAATATGTGAATACACTTCACTGATCGAGCGAACCTCTGCGTTCGGCCGCCACGTAAACTTCGCGTCAGGAATGGCGTTCTCGAGATCCAGGACCTGTTTTTGAACGTATTCCAGCTGACCGATCAAATCCGCACGAAAACCTGTTGCATCCTGCGCTCGAACTGCCGTGCCGGCTGCTACGAGCGACATACAAATGGCAAGAGTATACAGAAGACTCTTCATGGAGTACTCCGTTAGTTGTTAGTTGGTGAATGGAAAATTACAGGAGTGAACACGGAAAGGCGGAGAGAGGGGGCAAACCCACAGGCAGGGGCAAATATGGGACAAATGATGGAGTTCAACCGTAAGGCCTGCCGTGATAAGACGCATGTGGGAGAGCAGTGCGAGATACCCTGGTACACCTCTCGCGCCCCCAATATGGACGATTTGGTGGCCATTGTCAATGTCCGCAACGCAAGTTCTGGTCGTAGCCCGGACGGGCTGAAGATACTGGAGAACGACCCAGTGCGGAAGTTGGATGTGCAAATGCCCCGACCGTCGGGGCCTACTGCTGAGTGTGGCAAGAATCTTGCACCCTCTCGTGATCTCCAGAGTCAACGACCAAGATTCCAGTTTGACATCATTCCCCGCGACAGGTATCTTTTTGCCAGGAAGCAGCAGTCCTGTCTACTCTCCCGGGGGGGCACCCGCATGACCCAGAACGCCAATACAGAATGGTACCGGATCGAGAATATCGATGAACTTGATTCGCCGGCGCTGGTCGTCTATCCGGATCGTGTGAAGGCAAACATCCGGACCGCCGTGGCCATGGTCGGGGATGTCTCACGGCTGCGCCCGCACGCGAAGACGCACAAATGTTCGGATGCGGCCCGTCTGCAGATTGCCGAAGGTATCACAAAATTCAAATGTGCGACGATCGCCGAGGCGGAAATGCTTGCCATGGCCGGCGCATCGGACGTCCTTCTGGCATACCAGCCGGTCGGCCCCAAGATTCGACGTCTCCTTGCCCTGACCCGGAAATACCCGAAGACAACCTTCTCCTGCCTGATCGACGATGTCATGGCGGCGGCGGCCATCGCGAAGGCCTTCGAGAGCGAGCGGGAACCACTCCGGGTTTTCATCGATCTGAATGTCGGCATGAACCGGACGGGGATACCGCCCGGACCTGCAGCGATCCAGCTGTTTCGCACAGCCGCTTCGATGAACGGAATCCGCCCCGCAGGACTGCACGCATATGACGGGCATATCGACGACCGCGATGTTCAGGTCCGTAGCCGGCGGTGCGACGAGGCATTTGCGGGAGTCCTCTCGATGAAGGATGAGCTGAGCCGGGATGGGTCCGGCACCCCTATCGTCGTGGCGGGCGGGTCCCCGACATTCCCGGTGCATGCCCGCCGGCCGGACGTGGAGTGCAGCCCCGGCACGTTCATTTACTGGGACAAGTCGTATCTGGATGGGCTCCCGGATCAAGGGTTCCTCCCGGCCGCACTGGTGGTCGCGAGGATCGTATCCCGCCCGTCCGCCGACATGGTCTGCCTGGATCTCGGCCACAAGTCCGTCGCGGCCGAGAAGGACGTTGCCCGACGGGTGTTCTTCCTGAACGCCCCGTCCGCCGTCGTCCTCTCGCAAAGCGAGGAGCACCTCCTCCTCCGGCTGGACAGGGACGGCGCGCACGCGGTGGGCGACGTGCTCTACGGCCTCCCATTCCACATCTGTCCGACCTGTGCGCTGTATGAACGCGCTGTGACAATCATGGATCGCCGAGGGCAGGGCGAGTGGACCACTTCGGCCAGGGACCGGCGGATCAGCGAGTGAGGAGGAGTTGCGGGCGCGGGAACGCGGCAGCCAGCGACCGGATGGGGCCGGTCGGTCGTCCTGCGAGACCCTCACGAACCCCCTACTTCAGCGACAGCACCACCACGGAGCACGGGGGCATCCGGACCCGCAGCGTCGTGCCGTTCAATTCCGCGCCGGTGAATTCAGCGGGCTTAACGTTGTCGGGGGCCTCGAACGTGTTGTGGTCCTGAACCTTTGAAGATGTAAGGATACGGCCTGTCACTGATGAGCGGGATCCCTTCGGGAGTTCCACGACAACTTCCTGGGAATTGCCGGGATCGATGTTGACGAGCGAACAGTGTATCACGCCGTCTCTGCCGCGAGAAGCCGATGCCGAAATTGCCGGGAGGGACTTGTCTCCTAAGGCGTAGAGCTCGCTCCGGACATCGACGGGAAGCATCACGGCGTCGTGGTGGACCGCATACATTTCCATGACGTGATACGTGGGAGTCACGATCATGCGTTCTTCATCGGTCAGCACCACCGCCTGCAGGACATTGACCGTCTGGGCCAGGTTTGCCATCCTCACGCGGTCGGCGTGATTGTTGAAGATGTTGAGCGTCACTCCCGCGATCATCGCGTCGCGCATCGAGTTCTGCTGGTACAGGAACGCGGGATTGGTCCCCGGCTCGACATCGTACCAGCCCCCCCATTCGTCCACCACCAGGGCGACCTTCTTCTCGGGATCGTAGCGTTCCATGATGCTCGTGTGCTTCGTCACGAGCTCTTCCATCTGGAGGGCGCGCCGCATCGTATCAAAGTACTCCGCTTCGGTAAACTTCGTCGCAGAGCTCTTGTGGTTCCAGTCGACGGAGTAGTGATGGAGCGCTATCGCTTCCAGCAGTCCGCGAGGGATATCGCGCATCAGCACCTCCGTCCAGTGGTAGTCGTCGGAGGAGGCTCCGGACGCGATCCGCCAGAGCGACCCGCCCCCCCCGGCAGCCGGAATGAACGTCGCAAACGTCCGGTAGACATTGGCGTAGTATTCCGCCGTCATGTTCCCGCCGCAGCCCCAGGCCTCGTTGCCGATCCCCCAGAATCTTACCTTCCACGGCTTTTCGCGGCCGTTTTCCTTGCGCAGTACCGACATCGGGCTGACCCCCTCGAAATTCACGTACTGCACCCATTGAGCGAACTCCTGCACCGTACCGCTCCCGACGTTTCCGGTGATATACGGTTCCGTCCCGAGCTGCTCGCAGAGGTCCAGGAATTCATGCGTGCCGAAGCTGTTGTCCTCCGTCACCCCGCCCCACCAGGTGTTGACGATCGAGGGGCGTTTGGCCTTCGGCCCGATCCCGTCCTTCCAGTGGTAGGTGTCGGCAAAGCACCCTCCCGGCCACCGCAGATTTGGGATTTTCATTTTCTTGAGGGCTTCAACCACATCCTTCCTGATTCCGCGGGTATTGGGGATCTTCGCGTTCCCTTCCCCCACCACGTAACCGCCGTAGATGCACCTGCCCAGATGTTCGGAAAAGTGTCCGTAGATGTGGCGGCTGATCGTGTCTCTCCCAAGGTCGGCATTCAGCACGACGCGGTTCTGGCCGAGGGCGGTTGCCGCGCAGCACGTGAAGACAGCGAGGATTACTGTCCGTGTAGATAAGATTGCGCCACGAGAACTCTTGCGCACGGGAGTGTCCTTTGCGAAGGTGGGGAACGGCGGGTTTGTCGAATGTCGGGTCCACAAGCATCGAATCGAGAACGTCCGCAAACGAAGATACTGACTGGCGTGACGAAGGACAAGCCGACGATGGCCCAGACGTCACGTCGGCCTTGCAGAGCACCGCTGAGGCCTTCGAGCATCGAAACCTGAATGAATCACCCCCTTGGGAACCAGAGGCCCCCAATACAGTCTGAACGCCAAATCAAATACTATCTGACGAGTGGCAATTGTTTGGCTCGGGGTCAAACCCTGAACCCCGCCGCAGGCGGAATGCCGCCGCAGGCGGGATCGAATGGGTTTGACTCTCGCCCCACCCTTCTGTATCATTCCGCCGTACCGTTGGTTCCGCGTGCCGCAAGGATCTTACACGTCCGCATGGGCTCCATGTGATCGGACAGACAGTTTCCCACTATAAGATCCTCGAGCACGTCGGTGGCGGGGGCATGGGTGTGGTCTACAAAGCAGAAGACACCCGCCTGAAACGTGCCGTCGCCCTTAAGTTTCTTCCCCCAGCACTCACCGCTGACCCCGAAGCCAGAGAACGCCTCACCCACGAAGCTCAGGCCGCCTCCGCCCTGCAGCACACCAACATCTGTGTTGTTTACGATGTCGACGAGACTGCCGACGGACAGATGTTCATCAGCATGGAGTACCTCGAGGGGGAGACCCTCAAGAAGAAGATCGAGAGAGGCCCGCTCGAGCTCGACCAGGCGTTGCGCTATGCGATCCAGATCGCGCACGGACTCATCGACGCGCATGCGCACGGGATTATCCATCGTGATATCAAGCCCGCCAACATGATGGTGACGTCGCACGACGTGGCCAAGATCGTCGATTTCGGGCTGGCCAGGCTGAGTGGACGGACGATGCTGACGAAAACGGGATCGACCATCGGCACCGCAGCGTACATGTCGCCCGAGCAGGCACGCGGTGAAACGGCAGATCACCGGACCGACATCTGGGCGATGGGGGTGGTGTTGTACGAGATGCTCACCGGACGGCACCCCTTCGCAGGGGAATATGAAGAGGCAGTGACATATCGGATCCTGAACGAAGATCCGGAATTCGTGACGAAGATCAGGCCGGAGCTCCCGCGAGAACTCGATCACATCATCGAGCGGGCGATTGCGAAAGACCCTGCGCGGCGCTACCAGACTGTTCTTGAGCTCTGTGCTGACCTCGAGGCCATTTCGGGGAAACGCACGGAGGGCCGGCAGCGCACAGCGATCTTTGGCCGCCTGGGAAGACGGCAGAGGAAGATCGCAACGAGGGTCCTGCCCCTGCTCATTGTCCTGGTCGCCATCACAGTGTATTTCCTGACGCGGGGAGTCCACAGTTCCGGACCGGTCTCAATCGTTCTCCTGCCGTTCGAGAACATCACCAATGACACAGACCAGGAATGGTTCACCGATGGGATGACCGATGCCCTGATTACGAACCTGGCCCGGATCAAAGGCCTGCGCGTGACTCAGAGATCGTCCGCGATGAAGTACAAAGGAACCAACAAACCCGCATCGGAGATCGCCTCCGAGCTCGGGGTGTCGTACGTTCTGGAAGGGTCGGTGGTGCGATCAGCCGAACACGTGAAGATCGCGATTCGACTCATTGATGCATTGAAAGACGAGTATCTGTGGGCAGAGGAGTACTCGCGCAGCTTCACGGAGCTCCTGGCCTTGCAGGGGGAGGTCGCGAAGACGATCGCCGGCCAAGTTCGGGTGACCCTCACCCCGGAAGAGCAGAATCTCCTCACGCAGGGAAAGACCGTTAACCCCAAGGCCTACGAGGCATATCTGAAGGGAAATTTCTTCTTCTACAAGCTCACCCGGGACGCGATCGGGACGGCCCTGCAGCACTACGAACTCGCAACCCAGATCGATTCCACGTATGCTCCGGCATATGCGGGCATCGCCCTGGTGTGGGGTGGGCGGGCGCAGATGGGCTACATTTCGATGAGTGTCGCAGCCAGGGAGGGCGAGTGGGCAGAAGCAAAGGCGCTTGCACTGGATTCCTCCCTTGCGGAGGTGCACTACATGATCGGCGTTCGGAGGGCCTGGTTGGAGTGGAACTGGGATGGTGCAGTGCAATCCCTGCGAAAATCGGTCGAGCTGGACCCAAACCTGGCAGAGGCGCACGCTTATCTCTCTCATCTGCTGTTCATGCTCAAGCGGCCTGATGAGGCAATGGAACACATTGAAGATGCGCTGAAGCTAGATCCGTTCAATCCTCTGATTCAGAGCCTGTACGCCATGGATCTCATGTACGCCCGGCGGTATGACGAGGCCATACGGCTGTTGCGCAAGACGTTGGAAACCAGCCCTATGGAACCGATCGCGTTGTCCACAATTCGCTCTGCCTACCACCAGAAGAAGATGTATGACGAGGCGCTGGAAGCGTGGAGGCTCTCCTTCGAGGCCAGAGGGGACCGCGAGGCCATTCAGACTCTCAACCGTGGACGCGCCGAAGGGGGATATTCCCGCGCCTTGCAGAGGCTGGCGGAGATGCTCATCGAACGATCCAAAACATCGTACGTGACGCCATGGCAGGTGGCCACGTTGTATACGCGGGCCGGGATGAAGGGGGAAGCCCTCGACTGGCTAGAAAAGGCGTACGACGCGCACGACCCGAATATGCCGTATCTGAGCGTCGATCCGATTTTTGATGGTCTGCGCGACCAGCCGCGCTTCCAGGCCATTCTGAAGAGCATGGGCCTGGTACCATAATCGGGCAGACCTTCCCCACTGTAAGATTCTCGAGTATCACGCTGCACATTCGTCGCTGACCGCAGTCAGCATTCCGTCCGAAACTGACCAGCACCAGAGTCCGCTGAGACCCCCGTCCACCCCGCGATCCAGCCGAAGGCCGTAGAGAGATCGATATCTGACGTTCGATATCTGATACCACCGAGCCAGGCCTTTGTGCACCCTCACATTGTTGATCGTGTTCCCTTCGATCAGCACGTTGGACGGCGCCGGGAGCGCGAGGAGTCCCAGAACCCTTCCTTCTTTTTTCGCGTTGTCGTATATTTAATGTTGGTTTCTGTTTGACGGGCGGGGTCCCGATCGCCCGCGAAACCAGAAGAACATCGTTCAGGAGAAGGTCCATGAGGCTTTTGACCATCATCTGTGTATCGGTATCATGCATCGTCGCGGCCTCTGCGCAGGAGCGGATGTCATTAACAGTGGACGACGCCGTCCGCATCGCCCTTGAGAACAGCCCCATGCTCCACGCCTCTCAGATGAAGACCGAGGCTGCGCAAGGCAAGGCGAGCGAGACCAGGTCCGTCCGGCTTCCCTCGGTGAAGCTCTCGGGCGGATATACCCGCGTGAGTCCGATCACCCCGTTTGAGTTCACGTTGCCGGGGTCGGGGGAGAGCTTTGTCATCTCGCCGTCCATTGTCGACAACTACGCACTCAAAGCCTCGCTCGCCCAGCCACTGTTCACCGGATTCCGGTTGCAGGGTTCCCAGGACCTCGCCGAGTACAACGCAGAGGCGAGTCATCAGGACTACCGCAAAGACAGGGCCGATCTGATCTTCAACACCAAAAGCGCATACTGGGGGGTGCTCCGGGCGATCGAGTTGAAGAAGTCGATCGATACGTCCGTCGCTCAGGTCCAGGCACATGTCACGGACGCCGAGAATCTGCTGGAGCAGGGTCTGGCGACGACCAACGACGTCCTGAAACTCCGCGTCCAGCTGTCAAACGCGGAGCTGCTCCAGATCCAGGCAGCGAACGGCATACGGATGGGCATCGTCGCCCTCAACAACCTGATGAACATCCCTCTCGAAACGGTCATTCAACCGGTTTCCAGTCTGGAAACCGTCGAGCACGATACCACAACGCATTCGGAGCTTGTTGCCACTGCACTCGCCGAGCGCCCCGATGTCAGGGGAATGGAGCTCCGGGTCAGGGCTGGCGAAGCGGGCGTGACGGTGGCCAGGTCCGGCTGGTATCCGCAGATCTCGCTGTTCGCGGACTACGTGACGGCAAAGCCGAATGCGCGCGTCGTCCCGGCGGTCCAGCTTTTCCGCGACACATGGGATGTCGGCGTCAATTTCTCGCTGGATATCTGGAACTGGCTTGCCACGGCGCACCAGACGGATCAGGCCACCGCCCAGCTTGCCCAGACGCAGGACATGCTCTCAACGCTCAAGAACGGTGTGGCGCTGGAGGTCACCCAGGCCTACCTCGACCTGCACGAAGCCCATGACCGGATCGGCGTCGCGCTCACGGCCGTGCATCAGGCGGAAGAGAACTACCGGACCTCGTACGAGAAATACAGAGAGGGACTGCTTCTCACGTCCGACCTGCTCGACGCCAACTCCGATCTGCTGAGAGCGAGGGTCAGCCACACGCAGGCGCTGGTCGACTACGAGATCGGACTGGCGAGACTTGAAAGATCCATAGGAAAGGCACAATGAAAAAGCTGCGCATCATCATTTTCGCGGTCATCGCTCTGGTGACGATCATCGGCATTCTCCTCTTCAACAGGAGCAGGCATGCCGCGGAGGTCGGTACCCCGATGCTGAAGGACGTGCCGGTGACCGTCGCCACGGTCACCAGGCAGAAGGTGCAGGAGGTCCTCTCGCTCGTGGGAACGATCACCGCGAACAACGACGTCAACGTCGTTTCCGAAACCCAGGGACGTGTCACCGCCGTGCGGGCGAAGGTCGGCGATTTCGTCAGCGCCGGGACCGTGCTTGTCCAGGTCGACGATGAGCTCAAGCGGGCCGCCCTCACGGCATCGGAAGTGAACTACGAGAAAGCCAAACGGGACTACGAGCGATACCAGGCGCTCCTGCAGAAAAACACCATCACCGTGGCACAACTCGACGCTTCACGCCTCGCGTTCAAGAGCGCGGAGTCGCAGTATACCGTGGCACGACGGCAGTTCACCGACACGCGGATCACCACCCCCATCGCCGGATACGTGACCGCGCGCCCGGTGGACATCGGAACGATGGTCCAGCCGGGGATGAGCGTCGCAAACGTCGTCGACATCACGATTCTGAAGGCACGCCTGAACGTCGCGGAGCGCGAGGTGTTCAAGCTGAAGGAGGGCGACAGGGTCGAGGTGACCACCGAAGTCTACCCGGGAGTTCAGTTCGACGGAAAGATCCAGAGCATCGCCTCAAAGGGGGACGAAGCGCACACCTACCCGGTCGAGGTGGTCCTTCAGAACAGCAAGGAGCACCCGCTCAAAGCGGGGATGTTCGGGCGGGTCGCATTCACATCGGTCAACGTGGAAGAGTCCCTGACAATTCCGCGTGATGCGCTTGTCGGAAGCATCAAGGAGCCGAAGGTTTTCGTCGTCGACAATGCCACGGCCCGGCTCCGCTCGATCGTGGTCGGAGGGATCAGCGGCGAGACGCTCAGCGTGACCGCGGGCCTCCGCGAGGGAGAGCTGGTCGTCGTCAACGGACAGAACAACCTCCAGGACAGCACCAGCGTCAGCATCATCGTCGAGGGAACCGCGCGATGACCATCACCGAACTCGCGATCAAGCGCCCTTCGCTGATCGTCGTCCTGTTCGCCGCTCTGACCGTGCTGGGGGTGTACGGGTACTTTCAGCTGAACTACGAGCTGCTGCCCAAGTTCACCACGCCGGTCATCACGATCACCACCCCCTATCCCGGTGCGTCGCCCCAGGAGGTGGAGACGAACGTCACGAAGCCGATCGAGGACGCCGTATACGGTCTGGACAACATCTCCTCCGTCCGATCGACCTCGCGCGAAGGGGTATCGGTGGTCATCGTGGAGCTCCAGCAGTCCGCCAACGTGGACTTCTCGCTCCAGGACGCCCAGCGGAAGGTCAACCAGATCGTGTCCACGCTGCCGCGGGACGTCAGGGCGCCGATCATCTCCAAAATCGCGCTGGACGAGATCCCGATCCTCCGCATGGGGGTCACCAGCACGATGCCGTCCCGGGAATTCTATCAGTTCTTGAAGGACCACGTCCAGCCGCGCATCTCGCAGCTCGCCGGCGTCGGACAGGTGACTCTCGTCGGAGGCGATCAGAGGGAGATCCGCGTCAACCTGGACGCCCAGAAAGTGCGCTCCTACGGACTGTCGATCTCCAAGATCACCCAGTCGGTAAAGAACGCCAACCTGGACTTCCCCACCGGCAATCTGAAGGGGGGTGACCAGCAGTTCGTGGTGCGCGTCGCCGGCAAATTCTCCTCCGTCGACGACCTGCGCAACCTCGTGGTGGCCGAGACCAAAACCGGCAGTGAGATCCGTCTGGGCGACGTCGCCGAGGTTGTCGACGGCCGGCAGGACCTCGTGACGACGAGCAGGATCAACGGCAAGACCTCCGTCGGCATCCTGGTGCAGAAACAGTCCGACGCGAACGCCGTCCAGGTGAGCAAACTCGTCAGGGCCGAAGTCAGGAAGATCGAGGCGGACAACAGGAACATCGACCTCCGCATCGACATCGCCCAGGACGGCTCCACCTTCACCATCGATGCGGCGGACGCGGTGAAACACGACCTGGTCCTTGCGATCATCCTCGTGGCCGCGGTGATGTTCCTTTTCCTGCACAGCATCAGGAATTCGCTCATTGTCATGGTCGCAATCCCGGCGTCGCTGGTCTCCACGTTCCTCGTGATGTGGGTCCTGGGATTCAGTCTCAACCTTATGACGCTGCTCGCCCTGTCGCTGGTGATCGGCATCCTGGTGGATGACTCAATCGTGGTGCTGGAGAACATCTACCACCATCTGGAAAAAGGCGAGGAGTCGCGTTCCGCGGCGTTGACCGGCCGCAACGAGATCGGCTTCGCGGCGCTTTCCATCACCCTCGTGGACGTGGTGGTGTTCGTCCCCCTGTCCGCCACCTCGGGGTTGATCGGGAACATCATGCGCCAGTTCGCGCTGGTGGTCGTGGCCTCCACGCTGATGAGCCTGTTCGTCTCCTTCACGGTGACCCCCGCCCTCGCCTCGAGGTTCTCGAGGCTCGAACGGATGACCCGGGGCACGTTCATGGGCAGGTTCGCTCTCTGGTTTGAGGAGCAATTCAAGCGGCTCACCGCGTACTACTTGAGGCTGCTGCGCTGGACATTCGGGCATCGGCGGACGGTATTCATCCTGACGCTCTCGGCCTTCATTGGCGCGCTCGCCCTGGCCCCGCTGGGTTTCATCGGCAACGAGTTCATCACCCAATCCGACCGGGGCGAGTTCACCGTCACGCTGGAACTTCCCCCGGGGTCCACCGTGGAAAACACGAACTTCGTGACCCAGCGCGTGGAGCGGATGCTTGCGGGCATCCCCGAGGTGGCCAAGGTCTTTACGAACGTCGGAGTCTCGAGCGAAGGACTCCTCGGTCAGACCTCCGCCAACAATTCCGAGCTTAACGTGACCCTGGTCCCGCGGGAACAGCGTTCGCGCTCCACCGATGCGGTGGGACGGGTGATCAAAGAGAATGCGCAGATGATCCCCGGTGCCAAGGTGCGCGTCAACCCCATCGGGATCTTCGGAACCGCCAACCAGACCCCCATCCAGATCGTGGTTAACGGCACCGACATGGACGCTATCCGCCGCTCCGCCAGATCGGCCGCCGCGACGCTCGGACAGATCCCGGGAACGGCGGACATCCGGCTTTCTGCGGAGGAAGGCAAGCCCGAGACCCGCGTGGAGATCGACCGGGAGAAGATGGCCGCACTGGGGTTGACGATCAACGACGTCGGGTCGACCCTGCGTGTAGCCCTCACCGGTGACGACGACTCGAAGTACCGCGACGGGCAGGACGAGTATGACATCCGGATCGCACTGGACCAGTTCGACCGGACAACGGTGGAGGATCTCGCCAGCCTGACGTTTGTGAACCCCAGAGGTGAGGCCATCGAGCTGAAGCAGTTCGCCGATATCTTCCAGGCCACCGGGCCGACGGTCCTCCAGCGGCAGGACCGGAACTCGTCCATCACGGTCTTCGCGCAGGTGATCGGGAGGCCGAGCGGATCGATCGTCCAGGATTTCCGGAAGGCGATCGACGGAAAGCTGGAGAAGGGAATATCGCTCACCTACCTGGGGGATGAAAAGAACCGGGCGGAGGGGTTCGGGAGTCTCGGACTCGCGCTGATTGCCGCAGTCTTGTTCGTGTACATGATCATGGTCGCACTGTACGATTCCTACGTCTACCCGTTCGTGGTGTTGTTCTCCATCCCGGTGGCAATGGTCGGCGCATTCCTGGCGTTGGCCCTCACGATGAAATCCCTCAGCATTTTTTCCATCCTCGGAATCATCATGCTGGTCGGTCTCGTGGCGAAGAACGCCATCCTGCTGGTGGACCGGGCGAACGACATGCGGTCACAGGGACTCGGGCCGCAGGAAGCTCTCCTGGAAGCCGGGCAGAGTCGGATCAGGCCGATCTTCATGACCACGCTGGCCATGGTGATCGGGATGTTGCCCATCGCGCTTGCGGGAGGCGCCGGGTCCGAATGGAAGAGTGGTCTGGCCTGGGCGCTGATCGGCGGCTTGACCAGTTCCATGTTCCTGACGCTGCTGCTCGTGCCGGTGGTCTACACGAAGGTGGACGAGTGGAAGGCCAGCATTCCTGCGCTCTTCAAGGGCCCGTCCGCCCTGCTGCGGAAACTGCTGCGGGGATGGAAGGGCAAAGCATCCTCACCCGCGGGGGTCCTGGACTAGCGACTTATCGATGGATTCCGCCAGGTGGAATCGCTACCCGCGCGAACGACAGATCCTCATGATCGGCAGCGAGTTCGCGCGCGCAGACTTCCCATTTATCTGAATTCGAATCGTCATTTCCCCCCCAGACGCTTCAGAACCTCCTCCGCGTTCGCGCTTCCAGGGTCAAGAGCAAGACTCTTCCTGTAGTTCTCGATGGCCAGCGTGGTGTCGCCGGCCACCAGAAAAGCCTCGCCCAGACTGTCGTACGCGTTCGCGGACCCGGGGAATGCCAGAACATTGAGCTTGAATACACTGATCGCCTGCTTCGCGTTCCCTCCCGCGAGAAGCTCGTACCCCTTGCCGTTCACCCGCCCCTCCAGGAGATGCACACCTGTCTTTCGTTCTCCGAGTTCCTTCGCACCCGCATCGATCCCCTGCTGTGCAACAACTTCGATGACGTGATCCGTGAATGACCGGTTGGTTGCGTTGTCGGCGATCGGCACCACTGGTTTGTACGTCGGATCGAACAGTGCGCGGGAGACTTCACGCCCCGCAGCCTGAAAGCCGTTGGACTTGTTGTTCAGCACAATAACAGTCGTGCCTTCGTCAACAAACCGAAGGAAGTCCGCATAGAATATCCCGTTCGAGCCGTTGTGCCAGATGAGCGTCGTGTTCCTCCGGGTCCTCTGAACGTCCCACCCGTACGCGTAGTACGAAGCACTGTCCTCGCCGTCCCTCAATCTCGGACGGTACATCTTCTCTTTTGCACGCTCCGATAGAATTCTGTCCGTCGCAAGCGCCTGATTCCATCTGAAGAGGTCTTCAGCGGTCGAGAGGATCCCGCCATTTCCCTTCAAATGCCAGTACGGGCCGTCCGCGTCCCACGGCTTCTCGGAGGGCTTTCCCCATATTCGGTCATCGCCGAAGTACCCTGTCGCGATCAGCTTCTCATCGAAAACGGGTCGCCTGTACCCCGTTTGCTCCATCCCGGCCGGCCGCCAGAGGTTCTGATACAGAAACGTCTCGTACGGTATGCCTGCGACCCGTTCTATGATAATTGCCAGCAGGCTGTACCCTATGTTCGAATAGGAAAAAGCCGTACCGCACGTGAACTTCAACGGGCTCCTCATGACTGAGTCGACGAAGGCAGTCTCGGTAATGCTATCGTAGTCTCGGCCGACATTGCTCGTGAGCCCGGAGGAGTGCCTCAGAAGATCATGAATGGTGATGTCCGATTTGTCTCCCGGAATATTCTTGAAGAACTTCGAGAGCTTATCATCGGTCGACAGCCTCCCTTCCATCTCCAGCTTCAGAATTGCCGCCGCCGTGAATTGCTTCGTGATCGAACCGATATCGAAGGCCGTCCGGGAAGAATTCTTACGCCGGTTCAGCGCGTCGCTGTAGCCGTAGCCCTCCGAGATCACGACCTTCCCATGGAGCTCGACAAGGACTGCTCCCGAGAATCCGGCCAGCTCGAGCGTGTCCAGGTAGGACCGCACGGCTGGGACGGTTCCTTCGGCCTCCGGGCCGGTATCTGGATGCGTGGAGGCTCCTGTTCCAAGGAGTAAAAGGAGCCCCACGACGAGGGGGATGTATCTCATGCTTCACCCGTTTCAGTGGTAGTTGGATAATCCCCCGCTCCCTCACTCGCCTTAGACCGCGCATCCCGACACCAATGACCGAAGTCGGTCAATGCAGCACGCGCAGCGAGTCCTCGTAGCAGGTCGCGACCTCCATAAAGGGGCGCCCGGCAAGAGTCGGCGGACGCATCATGTGGCCGTATGATTGCGAACGACACAGAGGGTGAGCCCGAAAAGGTGTCAATCAGTTGTCCGATGTCCTGATGAACTTGTAGATTGTCGCGCCAAGAATGGCACCAACGATCGGCGCCACCCAGAATAGCCACAGCTGCTCGATCGCCCAGCCACCCGCAAACACTGCCACGCCTGTGCTGCGAGCGGGATTGACCGATGTTTGCGTGACCGGGATGCTGACCAGGTGAATCAAGGTCAGGCACAGGCCGATAGCCACCGGTGCAAACCCCTGGGGCGCGCGCTTGTCTGTAGCACCGAGAATGACGATCAGGAACATCATGGTCATGACCACCTCGGTGACGAGCGCTGCCGTCAGTGAATAGCCGCCCATCGAATGCTCTCCATAGCCGTTGCAGGCGAAACCCGCGCTGACGTCGAATCCCGCCTTTCCTGAGGCGATCAGATACAACACCCCGCCGGCGACGATTCCGCCAATTACCTGCGCGACTATATACGGCACCAGGTCCTTCGCCGGGAAGCGGCCGCCTGCCCAGAGCCCGATCGATACTGCAGGGTTCAGATGGGCGCCGGAAATGTGGCCGATCGCGAATGCCATCGTCAGCACTGTCAATCCGAAAGCAAGCGACACGCCGAGCAGGCCTATGCCGATGTCAGGATAGTGTGCTGCAAGCACCGCGCTACCGCAGCCACCCAGCACCAGCCAGAACGTCCCGACAGATTCCGCAACGTATTTCTTCATGTCTTCACTCCTGTACTGATGTTGGTATGAAGTGTCACACCGAGGCGGGTTGACGCAAACCGTTCGACTGTTGACGCCGTTACTCCGCTAGATGCCGAAGATACGCGCGCCGTGGCAGATAGTCAAGCGTGAAACAGACCCCAGCACTGAGCTGTTGAAGCTTATTAGAAATGTCAGGGTCCGTGCTTAGTAGAAATGTCAGTATATCGCATCTTAGGGGTCTCATCCATAGGACGGGATCCCGCGATGCCGGAGATACTGCCGATGAGCACGAAGGAACGACAACGGCTGGAAGTGATCGGCCATCTGAAGCACGGGGAGACAGGTGGCGGATGTCTACACGGACTGCGTGGTTGCCGCGTGGCAAAGGAAGCGTCGCATGCAAAGGAGGGTCGCATGCAAAGGAGGGGTCGCATGCAAAGGAAGGGTCACATGCAAAGGAAGGGTCGCATGCAAAGGAGGGTCGCTGCAAGGAGGGTCGCATGCAAAGGAGGTCGCATGCAAGGAGGGTCGCATGCAAGGAGGGGTCGCATCATCCGCGTTTGATTCTCACAGTCCACTTCCTTATCCTGGCCCTGGATATCCTGCCGCTGGATGTCCTGCCGCGGAACCCCCGATATCGTACGTGTGGACTAGTCCAGAGTTTTCTCTGCACACCATAGAGGTGGCACAAATGTCACGTTGGACCCGATTGCGCGTGCAAATGGTGCTGAAGGCCCTTTTGCTGTTCCTGATCCCGACAGCCGGATGGGCAGGTCAAGACACCGTCGTCACCAAAAGCGACGACCGCCTTGTGGGAGAGATCAAGAGCCTCAAGCGAGGCTGGTTGCTGCTTGAAGCCGACTACGGCGACAACGACTTCATCATCGACTGGGACAAACTCAAGTATGTGGGGAGCAAGAACTTCTTCAAGTTCGGGACAACCGATCGGCGCACCATCACGGGTTCCTTCCGGACCGATCCGGCAGATTCCTCGCGATTCCTCATCGAGGGCGCTGACGGCCCGGTCTCGGTATCCCACGATGACCTGGTGACACTGGAGAGCGTCAAGACGACCTTCTGGGATCAACTATCTGCATCATTCGATTTTGGGTACAGTCTCACAAAGGCGAATAACCTGAAGCAGACGTCCGTTGGCGGTATGTTCGGATACAAATCGGACAAGTCAACTGCCACCATTTCCCTGCAAGGTGTGAATAGCAGCCAGGATAATGCCGGCAGGAGCAGAAAGGGAGAGCTCAACCTGAGCTATTCCTATATGTTCGTGAGCAGCTGGTACGCGGTGGCGGCCGCCGGGTTCGAAACCAGCGACGAGCAGCAATTGGATCTTAGATCGACGGTCGGAGGAGGCATCGGAACGCTGCTGCTGGCGACACAACGCATGGATTTGGGGCTCTCTGCAGGGGTAAATTACGTGAACGAGCGCTTCATGCAGTCCGATCTCGGGACAGTCAACAGCGCCGAGGCTTTCGGGAGGGTGGAGTATAACGCCTTCGACGTCGGACCTCTGAGCTTTTTCACCGGGGGTTCAGTCTACCCAAGTCTGACACAGGAAGGCCGCGTGCGAACAAAGATCAAAGCAGATCTTAAATGGGAACTCCCTCTGAACCTGACGTTTAAGCTCAGCTTCACTCACAACTACGACACGAAGCCCCCCAACGAGGCGACAAAGACCGACTACGTTTTCAGCACCACGGTAGGATGGGAACTGTAAGACGGGAAGGGATATCACTACCTTTTTGGACGTTGGAACGCGCACTGTGCCCCTCTGTGTGTATGATCGATTAGTCGGTGGGGCACTAGATGGACTTCTGGAGGATCACCAGCGAGAGATCGTCGTTTCTTCGCGCGTCCCCCTCGAATCGGGCCACATCGGCAACCACCCGTTCACCCATGGCCTGAGCCGAAACGCCGCTGAGCTGACCGCACAGTGCCTTCAGCCGGTCAAGCCCGTAGAATTCCCCCGCCCCATTTTGTGCTTCAGTGAGGCCATCGGAGTAGACCACAAACGACTGGCCGCCTCCCAGAGGAACCTCCTGGTCGGCGTACACCGCATCAGCGGAAAGCCCCAGGGCAACATTACCCTTTGGCAGCTCAGCCACACCGTCGTGTGAAACGACAATGGGCGGCATATGGCCTGCATTCACGTAGCGAAGTGTTCCCGCCGTGGCATCGATCCGGATGAAGATCAGGGATGCAAACTTGGTCGGCATGCCATCGCGGAGGAGGATGGCATTCAGCTTCGATGCGAGGCCTGGAAGGGATTCATGATCCGGGGCCAGGGCTCGAAGGGTCGCCAGGATCTTCACCATGAAGAGTGCGGCGCCCAGACCTTTGCCGGCAACATCGCCGATTGCGATCCCGGAACGGTCACCGTTCAACCGCAGGAAGTCGATGAGATCCCCGCCAACCTCATTTGCAGATCGCGTGAAGAGCCACACATTCCACCCCGGGATGAGAGGGGCTTTCTCTGGGGTCATGGCCTGCTGAACAGCCCGCCCGGATTCCAGTTCGCCGTGGGCGAGGAGCTTGTCCTTCAACTCGAGGATGAGGACAAGAAGAACGCAAAAGATACCGATAAAGTTGAAGTTTACAGAGACCCCTCCCCCGCCTGAGTTCACGTGAATGCTTCCGGCAACGAACACGATGCCAACGACCACCAGCAGCCGCCTGACCGGAGAGAGCCGGAAGAAGGAGTTCTTCACGACCCACCACGCAAGCACAAACCAGCGCCAGATCTTCCCTTTCCCTTTGAGCTGGCTGCGCTCCTCATCGCTGAGGTAGAAGTCCTCGATGTCCTCCGCCTCTCGCTTCAGTTTACCGAAGAGGTCCCCTTGCGAGATGTCATCCTTCAGTGTGGAAACAAGTCCGGGATTCTTTTGCGCCTGAGATGGCATGGCGATCGCTCCAGAGGTGTGGCGAAAATGGATGGTCCACTATCCTCTATAATAGTATACAGAAGGAATCACCATCTTGTTTCATTCAAGGGAATGTCACCTCTGTCGTGACGTAGAGACCTTGGGCTGGGACAACTGTCAGGCGGCAGGACTCTGTGCGGCTGGAATAGGACTCAGGCGTCGTGAAATGGCAGGGCCGGTCCTGGCTGACGGGCCCGTGTACACACGCTCGAATACCAGAGCGGGCACCCGCGAGAGATCGGATGCCCGCCCAAAGGATGCCTCATCCGTTCGGAAGAGCCATGTCAGGCGGGCTGAGAGCCTCGCCAGGATTTGTATCCTTCGCTGACAAGCAGTTCCAGAGCGCCGAAGCCGAGGACAAGCCCTATGATCACGATCAACCAGCCGACGATCGGGATGAACGTCAACACCCGCACAATGAGCAGCCCCGCCGTGAAGGACCAGAACGGCGCCCATCCTACACCCTCGCGATTGCGGAAGATGAGGTCACCCACAAGGAGAGCGGTTGAAAGTTGCGAGAGGTAGGCCAACCAGAAGCAGAGGTCAAGGATGAGGATCGCGAATGGGATGCCGACGATTGTGATCGCCAGAATCAGCATCAGAATCGGAAGAACCACGATGCCGGCAATGCCCCAGAGTGCCGCTGAGAGGGTCCTCTGTCTGAGGACTGCGGAGTATTTCCCGAAGACTTTCCTGAAGAAGACGAAAAGAATGAGGCCGGTCAGGAACAGCCATACCGTCCAGAGAATCTTGAACCAGAACATCCCGCGCGTGTGACCCAGGATGGTCGGTGGTTGTTTGCCGGCCAGTTTCTCGAGGTCGACCTTCCCGGAAACAGTCCCGTCGGCGATCTTCATTCGGGATTCATCCTCGAGCCAGATCCTGGCACCTCCGGCCACCTTCGCCCCCGGGAGGGTCATGAACTGCTCGCCATGAAAACTGACATCGCCTCCGACAGTCCCGCTCACAGTCGCGTTGCCGGCGTACGCCATCAGATCCCTGGCCACACTGCCTGACACCTGCACATTGCCGCCGAAGGCAAGAACGCCGCCGGAAATCTCTGCCTGCCGGCCCACCGAAACGTTGCCCCCCGCAGCGGTGACGTTCTTCCCCACCTTCCCGTCGACCCGGACCGACCCGCCTGCCGCCCTGATGTCGTCGCTGACCGTTCCGTTCACGGTGACATCCCCGCCCGCCACCAGGAGATCGCCGTTGACGGTCCCGCTGATCTCCACCGCGCCGCCGGCGGCATACACGTCCCCGTTCACCGTCCCTGCGATGATAACCTTCCCCCCGGCTGCAAAATACCACCCCTCATGGACCTCCGATGCCTGGAGGATGACCGTCTCGGCCGATTCCTGGGATTTGTCCCCTCTGTTGCAGGAAACGAGCACCAGCGCGATGACAACTATGAGTTGCCAGCGAAGAATCCTTCCAACTGCCATGGGAGTTCCTCCTTTGATGGGCACTGCGAGAGCGACGTCTTCCCTCACTCATTACCGCCCGCTCAATGACGGGGTGAGGATTGCATTTCTGTCCCCTGCCGGCATGATCACGAAAGCGGGGTCGGGATCCCCGCAGCGGGGTCGTCGACGTGGGCTCCACATTCAAGTGACCGGATCAGGGTCAATCTGCGGCGGCCCCTCTTCCGAAGGCCGTCGCGAAACGCTCCGCCTACCACTCCACGCTGAGCTGGAGCGCGATGTTCTGCCGTGCCTGCACGATGGCGCTTGTGTAGTAGGCCGCATCGATCCTGATGTGGTCGATAATCCTTATCCCGAGGCCGAACGTAGGCTCCGCGGTCGCAAAGCCGATCCTCGGCGCCAGCTGCAGCACGTCGCCGAAGAAGTGGAAACGGTACTCCATGCCGAAGCCGAATCGCTCCGCATAACTCTTGTACACTGACACCTGTTCCGCGACGTCCACGAGCTCGAAGGCTGCGTCCCAGTCATCGCTTATCGCAAACGATGCGCCGATGTTCGCAACGAGGGGAAGAGCAAGCTTCGCCGGACCGTCGATGACCGTCTTCTGTGTGAAGGCGACGAGCGCTGTGTCGCCGTCGGTGTTGACGATCGGGTTGCCCTCGGCGTCGAGGTCCCGCGCCATCTGCATCGAATTGTAGTTGATCGAGTATCCGGAGTTGAGCACGCCGACAGGAATCAGGTTCTGCACACTCATGCTGACGGTCAGGCCGAAAGAGGTCCGGTACACCGCTCCGACGTCGATCGTCACGCCCGTCTTCCACCTTGCTCAGATCCGCAAAGAGGTTCTGCGTGATGTCGCCGGCGTCGTTGGCTGTGATCCGCGCGGCGGAGAACCTTCTGTTGATGACTTTGAGGTTGGCCCCGACACTGAACGAATCGGCAAGCATGAGCCCGTACCCGGCGGTGGCGACGACGTCGGTGTATGTCAGCGAGAAGAAGCCGGGGAGGGCTCCGGGCGACACTTCCCCCGTCACCGGGTCGATAATCACATCCTTGAGCGCTTCTATCTCCGTAATCGCCTCCGCCACCTGCGCGCTATCCTGGAAGTCGGTGCGGAGATAAATGGCAAGCAGCGGACCCAGGATCGGGCCAGGGTACGCCGCCATGCCGCTCTGACCGTATGCGTAGAGGCCAAACCCCCAATGCCCGACCTGCGCCCGGGCGCCGATGTCGAACAACGCCCCGTGGATATCCGGATTGGCCGGATCTCCGATGACCTTGTCAAAGAGCTCTGTCGCGAATGCGTTGAGTGCGGCCAGCTTTTCCTCCACCTGCTGCGAAAACCCGGTCCCGTTACGATACGCGTCGACAGCATCTTGAAGGGCGCGAAGGGAGAAGGCGCCTTCCAGCTCCGATTGCTTGCCGCCGATGAACACGACCGCATCCACGGTTTGGACAGGCGCGATCGCGAGGATCCCTCCGCTCACAACAAACCGGTCCGTCATGCCGAGAAAACCAGGATTGTACTGGAAGGAGCTCGGAGACTTCTCGTCTGCAACCCGGGTCCTCCCCATCCCCATCCCGCGTGCGTCCAAGATCGCGATCGGCATAGCGAGCCGGGGAATCGGTTTGCTGATCGTGGTATCGGGGAGTTGCACCGTGCGGTTGATGTAGAACTCCTGCGCTCGGACCTGATTCACCGCAAGCACTCCCACCATGACAATCGTCATGAACAAGCGCACCCACGTCGCGACGGCACGCGCTTCTGGCAGGCATCCGGCCCGTTCAGGTCCGTGGACGTCGAGACCATGAGGGAGCAACATTGGAGCGACAGGACGGGTGAGCAACAGATCCTCGGCTTTGTGGTGGGAAGCACTCTTGCCACTCATGCGAATCTCCACGGATGTGTACGCTACCAATGGCCCAAGGGTTCAGCTGTCGCCTTAGAAGCGCTGCGTTACGCCAAAGAAGAGATTGAAGTTGTTGTAGAGTGCCTCGCATGTACCGCGGGGGTTGACAACGACATCGTTTGGCTCAATCACTCCTGTAGGGAAATTGAATATCCTGGGGAAATCCGATCTTTCGCCGTGACTATACTCGAATCCCAGTGATATAAAAGTATCGTCAACGGTCATTGAAGCTCCGAGCGTATAATGATAAATATCGAAATCTGTATAGCCAACATACAGACCATGAATATCTTCAAAGTTGGCATTGCTGAAGTCTGTTCTTATAGCAGCATATCCAGTGAGCTTGTCATTCATTTTGTGTTCAACAGCTACACCTATATTGAAAACACCCTTCATCGAATCGTACACCTTCAGGAGGTCGGCACTGTCGAAAGGTTTGATTTCTCTCGGATCGTTGAGAATGAAATTGCCGCTTGCCGGCTGCATAACAGCATAAGTAGATATTGGTGCAAACCACTCCATGGCCAGGTGAACCAGTGTTTCGTCAGAGATCTTGTATTCAATGCCTGCCGCGACAGAGAATGGTGATCTATAGTTGACGGGCAACCCCTCCTGCCTGTCGGAGGCAACAACATCAACGGGGATCACCTCGCCGGTGGTACTGTCAACCAGGACCAGAACATTATTGGAAGTTACACTGGCGCCGTCTGTTCCGCCACTTGCCAGCTTCATCGCTATACTGGGGGTTGTGATTGTTGCCCCTAATTTCAGTTTCTCCCATTCTGCCGATATTCCAAACTTCGCGGAGAACCTGACCGCCCAATAGTCGATATCCAGATAAAGATTCGAGGTTGCACTGCGTCCATGTGTTGAGTCAAAAGCCGTATAGGATTCATATCGGATCTTGGTTTGATCGCGGTAAGCACCCAGCACAGACACACCTATGCCAACATTGTCGGCAATCTTCTTGGAATAGCCGAATCCTACAGTCACTTCGCTAAGCAGTATATCAATTTTCCCCTGGTTGATCAGATATTCAACCCCTTCAAAAGTGTTCCCAAGCCCGGGTTGCGACGGAGGTCTTGTGGGAATCACATCCGCATACCCCTCATATCGTTCCGATACTCTGACGTATGAGTATCCGGTACTGGAAATCATGTAGCTGAACCGGTTGAGTGAATCCCCCAGGAACGGTAAAGGGCCGGCCAGAGATGCGGGGTACAAAGAAACTCTTGTGTACCTGGAATCGATGTCGGCCCCCCCGCCATTGACGAACGAGAAATCCTTAATGCCATACATATTGAAATTAACACTCATATTTCTTTTGCCTACAAAACTCAATGCACCCGGGTTGTAGAAAGTGGCGCTGTAATCCCTCACTCCCGCCACAGCAATTCCACCGAGCACAGCTGTTCTTCCGCCAATCACCTGATCCCAGAATTGTCTGTCTTGTGCTTTCAGTGGAATAGCCGCCAGGATGAGAAAACAAATGGTAAGCTTCGTCTTCATCTAATAGCCTCAGAGATGAGGGTGAGTTGTTGCGGCGTTTCTCCGTCAGACGTGGAAGCATCCTGCGATCAGGCTCCAGGATGTCGGCCCGCCTCAATACCCCACGAGAGCGGGCTAAGGGAGGGGCCCTCGTCATCCCCATATGCCGGGATGACGGGCCCTCAGGCTGACGAAGCCATCAGGCGCCACGATGGCATGCGGCAGGAATATGCCTCAGGCAACAAGAAATAGCAAGGCCGCAATTCGCTTCACTAGGCAACACGCCTCACCAGGCAACATGCCTCACTCGGCAAAACGGCTCACCAGGCAACATGCCTCACTCGGCACTACCTCTTCGAGTCGTTGTCTTTCTTAGTCACAGGCCGTATCTTTCCAACCATTGCATTTCGATCGGCACGCTCAACTGAGGTCAGGAAGCCTGGTGCCCCACCAACGAGCTGGTCGTACAGATGAATGGGCACAGTGCTCGTTCCAACTATCAACAAAACACGGCGCCATATGAGAGTTTTGTTAGAACGGCGCTAGAAGGGATTCGGCATGAGTATGCGTGAATGCCCGATTTGTCACGTGCGTCTTGAGGATGGATTTCTCATGGACAGGGGTCACCGAGACATAGTGAAGCAGGCCACCTGGATAGAGGGTGAACCCGAGAAATCCTTCTGGGGAGGGACGAAGACGAAAGGGAAAAGACAGCTGGCCGTTTCCGCGCTTCGGTGTCCCCGCTGCGGGAGAATCGAACTCTCCACGACCGAGAGCGGATAGTGAGGAAGGCGGCCGTCGGAGTCTCAGATCGTCGGAGGCCGCATAGAATGGGACGTGTGTGTACCTCGGGGAAGCGCGCGTGTACTTCCGGGAGGAGCGGAGAGAGGTCTGCGTGACTGACCCTCCCGTCGCCGGTGAGCCGAAAGCCCGAGGGTGGGTTCGCGTACTCGTGTTGGCTGTCGTCGGATTCGTGTGCGCGCTTCTCGGCGAGAGGATGGACATCTCTCTCCTGACGACTGCCGGATTCTGTTGCCTCGGTGCAGTGTCAGTCTGGATCGGCATCGAAGTGATGACCACTCGGCGCATTGTCGTTCCATCCCGCTATGACCGGCGTGCCAGTGAAACGTATATCGGCATTGCGGCAATCGCCCAGGGGATCGAGCTGGTCCTGCTCGGGATTTTCTTCGCCGGTGGTGCCATCCTCGCCCAGCTCGATCTTGCTGCTCCCCTTGTTCAGCTTCTCATCCGACGTCCGGGGGCTCTCCTTCTGGTATTCGGAGTGATCTGCCTGACGGCGGCAGTGACTGTCAGCGTGGGGTATGTCGAGCAGAAAGAGACGAGCCGCTTCGCTTACATCCTGGATCTTCTCACCTCCCGTCTGCTTGGAGGGATCATTCTTGTCGCCATTGGCGTGGCGGCGATCGGACTCGGGCTGCTGGAGGTGTTCGCGCCCGATCTCTTTGACGCCTGGGGCGGAGGATATCTGGAGCTCCTGTACGGGATCAGATAGGAATCCCCTGCGGGACCGGCTGGCATCCGATGAATGCGCAGGCGATGAGGGCGACCAAGAACAGAGTACAGGGTGGTTGTTGACAGACAGAATCTGAAAGTGGCAAAGCGCAGAAAATTCTGGGGTACCAGTGGCTCAGGAAAACTCGTTCACGCGCAGAATCAGCGAAAGCAAACCTCTTTCGAGAGAAGCTGAAATAGCTTTATGTTCAAGAAGAGAACCTCCTTTGAGGGCGGTCTTTCGCCCTACGAATCGGCTCCTCCCGGGCCAAACAGGCTAAACGGGAACGTGTCCACGGCATGGACACGTTACAACAACGTGTCCATAACATCAACTTATTTGGACACGTTCTAGAAACCTCTCCAGATCATGTCCATGCTCTTTACTCAAGGGACCGAGTAAAGTCCGCTCAACTTGATCGTGGAACGACTCATCGAAGCAAGCGGTACGCAAAGAGACGGCCCGGACATCGATGCCCGGGCCTGCACTGTTCAGGGTGTCGGCGCGCACCACGCGGAGAGGCAAGGGAATCAATTGCACGTAGCGGCGAGCGTTGCGGCCATGGTTGCGACCATCGCGGCCGATTCGCAGGCTGCGATCACCTCCCTGGTTGCCTTGCCGGTCATCTCGCCATTAACGATCTTTTCAATCCGCTTCTTGCGGGTTCTTACTTCCTTGCGCCCGAACATTCCTCCCAGGAGGTCGGCACCGTTGGCCAGCGAAATCAACGCGACCGTTCGAGGATCGACCTGGTCAGTATCCGTGAATATTGCCGTTCGCACTCGTTCGATGATCTTCTTCTCCGGCACAGGGTTTATCTCCGGATAGACTTTTCGCGTGAAGATGAACAACACCGTGTCTTCGTCAGCCCGGAGAACCCCTCGATTGCAGAGTTGAAGCGCGACTTTGTGCCGGAGCTTCTTGATGCCGGCCAATCGAGAAAGCCAGCTCTGCAACGATGCACGCTTTCCGCTCGCCGTCACCTTCTCCAGGCATTCATCGATGATCGGGTCTCCTGTGGGTGTCGCGTTTAGTACATCAACCAATCCCTTCGAAGTGCCGTCGACAGCAATCCGCCGGTCAAGCAACAACTCCGCCAGGACCGCGCCCGCAACTGCGTACTCCGAGTAGTTTGTGGCAAGGGTGCCCTTCTGATCGCGCAGAGCCAGAAGCATGATCTCTTCGTACAGGAACAGCCGCTTCGGTTGTGTCATCGGTTCCTCCCAGGGTTGTCCCGCTTCACAATCTTATCCGCGTCTAAATATAGCGCATCCGAACCTACTTCTTCCTGATCTGTTTCATCGCGGTCTTGATCATTCGGCCGAACTGCTTGTCCTTCTTGCGTCTCTCGAAGTACGACAGTTGATGAAAGTCGGATTCCTTCTTCAGTTTGATGTAGCTCTGGTACCGGTCAGCGCTCACGTCCCCGTTCTCGACCGCCTGTAACACTGCGCAACCCACTTCCGTGGTGTGCGTGCAATCGTTGAAGCGACAACCCCCGGAAAGTCCGTGAATGTCAGCGAAGCTCTCATCAATACTCTCGCCGACAGCAATCATACCCAGCTCCCTCAAGCCGGGCGTATCGACAAGGAGCGCTCCGTTTTCAAGGACGATCAATTGCCGCCGCGCAGTCGTATGTCTTCCCCTGCCGTCCTTCTCACGCACAGGATTTGTCTCAAATGCCTCCTGTCCGAGAAGACGATTGACGAGCGTTGTCTTGCCTACACCGGACGGCCCCAGCAAGCAGCAGGTCTTTCCCCGCTTCACGAACTGTTGCAGCACGTCCAGCCCGCCCGGGGCCATGTTGCTACAACGGGATGACTCTGGCACTGCTATGGGCCAGCCTGATTTCTGACATGCGCTTCTCCAGATCTTCTGCATCGACGAGATCGCTCTTGCTGAGCAGAATGACCGGCTCGATATGGCCTTCAAGCACCATGACAAGGTACCGCTCTATACTGCGCAGGTTCAAACGGTCGCCGCATGACTGGACAATGAGCCCGTAATCGATATTCGACGCAATCATCTGATAGTCAACGTCCTTGCCGGCCGTCTTCCGGCGAAGGAACGTCTTCCTCGGGAGCAGATCATGAATGATGGCGAATGCACCGTCATTATGGTACTGCACCAGGACCCAATCACCCACGCACGGCAGGGCTTGACTCGACTCAGCACCGAACAGCATCCTCCCTGTCAGTTCGGCCTGGACTTCATTCACTTCATTGCGGACGAGATACCTGTCCCGGTCGACTCTGGTGATTCGTGCGACACCACAATCAGGCCTCTGCAGCTCTTCTCGCTTCTGCTGAAACCAGGGATCAAATCCGAGTTCTGACAGTTCCATTTGCCCTACTCAATCGGAATGGAGCGTGACAATGTCAAGGAAGCACCGCGTGAGCTCACTCATCTGCAGCCTTGTCGAATCGCTTTGTTTCACCCTCTGCTCCAAAAACAACCGTTCGGGGATGCACCTTCTCATCGGCGTTTCTGACGGCATCCTCCTCCCCCGGGGGAATATGCATGAGGACAACGTGGTTCGGCTTTATCACGTTCTTGATGATCTCGCGCGTCTCGTCGCTATGGTCGAAAAACTCGATAAAGAGGAGATCAACATCATATGATTTCCAGTCAAACGCACGGAGGACTTCTTCATTGTCCGAGAGCCTCGCATCACCGACATGGACAATCGTGTAACCGTTTGAGCGAACCACATAGGCAAGGTTGCTGATCCCTGCATCTGCGCCGTGACTGAGCCGCAGGGCGGTAATGTCGGCTCCGCCTCCACGAATCGTTTGATGCTCACCCAACTTCAGGTCAAGTCCAGAGAGTCTGCTCCCCGCAATGCTGCCCCCATCCAACTTCGCGCATGTTCCCGAGCTCGCTATGAGCTGTGTGGCAGGGTGATTCAGAAGAAAGCGAGACATCAACTCCGCGTTGAAATGATCGGGGTGATCGTGCGTGACAAGGAAGTAATCGACTCTCTCAAACGGAGGGATAACATTCATTATCTTGGCCGCCAGGGCATCGGAAGGATTAGCGTAATACTTCGATCTAGGGAGAGCGTCGATAAGAATCGTCGTGCTGCCCATCGAAACCATGAATCCTTCATTGGCGATATATGTGACTTCCAGTGCGGCTATCTTGTCGGTCTGCCCACACCCCATAAGAAGACAAATCCCAACGATAACGATAGCGCCGATTCGTAGCATCAGTCACCCACCTGCTGCATGATCACTGAGTCGATGATGGCCGCCTGGGTCTTCCGGTCGATCGGCGGGCCGGAGTCGGGTTGCGCCTGTGCGGCCGCCTGGATGACCAATGCAATCAGAAGGAAGGCAATCAGATGGAGGGGTTGATGGGGAGCCCTTCGGGCGCCGAAGGACCAGGGATCTTTGTGCATTCAGTACTCCTTCCCGGTGAGAAGGCATGAGGAGGCTTCGCGAGATGCGGGGTGAGGGCGCACCCCACCCTATAAGAATACGGAACGGGAGCCTCCCGGTTACAGCGCGGGGGGGCAAACTTGAATCGGGACTCGGTGGGTCGTCGGGGTGGCTCTACGACGGATAATCAGAAACAGGGGCCATAGGGATAGCCACCGCCGGATTCACTCCATCGTCGCCCGGACGTCCACCAGAGCCTGGTCGAACGAGTCGACACGGATGAAACCCATGCGCGGGTACTCCATGTCGACGATAACGTAGACAGTGAGAGTGAGGATGAGGGCAAAACCCACGGTGTGAATCCAGTTGCGGCCCTTCCCTCCTCCCATACCATATCCGGCGAGCAGGGAGCAGACCAGCGCCAGAGTGCCGAGCAACGCGAAAATCAGCATCGGGGGGTGAAGCTGGGTAGCCCAGAAGCGCGTGTTTGCGATATCGAACATGGCGTTCAGCGCAGGAAGCAGGATCATTGCCGCTTGCGGGTTTGATTGATCTTGCGTGGCGACGACGGCGTGGTTCCATATTTCTCGTTGGATTTCGCTGGACTTCGCGAGCAGGGACATCGCTGCATCATAGTCCGGCAAGACCCGGTAGGTTTCGATCCGGGTATCGACATATCGGCGCATCATTTCCCGGAGCTGCGGTTGAGCAGTCGAAGAGAGCAGGTCGACCCTCAGGTACGCGGTGCCGATGTCGTTCGCCTCTTCCACGATGAGGTGCCGACGGTCATCGAATCGTGAGATCGCACCTGAGAAAGTGAACGCAAGCACCAGTCCCATCAGGCCGAAGAGTGCCCCTTCTACCGCTCCCAAACCGGCAGCGGACCCTTCAACTCCTTCAGCCTGAGACCGCAGCTTCAGGCGGCGGCCGGCCTCCATGCACAAGATCATTCCGAAAAAGAGCACGATGAGAAAGACCACTCCAAGAATCATTGTCGCCACCATGGGTCCTCCGGTTGTACAAATTTCGACGTGAGGGAAAATAGCGGAGGAATCACGGAGAAGCAAACACTTCCGCTTACGTAGAAACTTACGCGATGCGACTAGACAATTTGAGCCAGATAGCCACCATATAGACCCATTGAGGTGCTGCAGAACAACCGGCACACTCACGCCCCGAACGCCAAAACCAGTCATACATCTTGAGTAGAAACCTATGTGATGCGACGAATCCCGTTTCGGTAGAAGCGTACGCAGTGCAGCCGGCCAATTGGGGCCCGGCGCCTGTGGTCACGAGCGGGACGAACAAACGTTGCAGCGCCTCCCGAATCGTGGGCTTGACAGAGAAAATGAGTTGTGGTATCCTTCTTTCTCCCAATCTACCGAAAGGTGATCTATGCTTAACCGATGGGCTGTCCTGAGTGCGGCGTGCGGGCTTCTCTTCCTGGCGGGCTGCGGATCCTCCAAGCAAGTGACCCGCCTCGAAGCGGACACCACGACCGACCTGAGCGGTGAGTGGAACGACACCGACTCGCGCCTCGTGGCAAATGAGATGATTGGCGACGTCACGGCATCGCCATGGATCGGCGAGTTCACCAAGGCTGAGAAGCGCAAACCGACCGTCATTGTCGGAAAGATCACCAACCGGACGACCGAGCACATCGAGGTCAAGACATTCGTGAAGGACCTCGAACGATCCCTGCTCAATTCCGGACAGGTCGATTTTGTCGCCGACGCGGGGGAACGTGACCAGATCCGTGATGAGAGGAAGGACCAGGCGCAAAATGCGCTGGAGGAGACCCAGAAAGGCCCGGGCAAGGAATCGGGCGCCGATTTCATGCTGATCGGCAACATCTCGTCGATCGTCGACCAGGAGGGTGGCGACAAAGTGAAGTTCTACCAGGTCAACATGGAGCTGGTCAACATCGAGTCGAACAAGAAGGTCTGGATCGGCGACAAGAAGATCAAAAAGGGGATCTCCCAGGATAAGGTCAAGTTCTGACCGGAGACATGCGGGCACCACTGTCGGTGAAAGGCCGGGGGCACACCATCGTCCTCTCCGGCTTCCTCTTGCTGGCGAGTTGCGCGATGCGCTCGGACCTCTACCGCGACATCGAGCAGAATCTGGCCATTGGGAATTATGCGGTGGCCGCTTCCGCCCTGCAGGCAAATGAGGAAGAGTTCGGCGAGAAGAGCAGCGTTCTCTTCAACCTCGAAATGGGTCTCCTGACCCACTACGGCGCACAGTACGACGAGAGCAACAGGATGTTTCTGGCGGCCGAGAGGAAGATGGAAGAGCTCTACACGACGAGTATCTCCACCGAAGCGGCCGCCTTGCTGGTGAACGACAATCTCCTCCCGTATGAGGGAGAAGATTTCGAGAAGGTGTTTGTCAACCTGTTCCTCGCCCTGAACTTTGCGCAGATGGGGAACGTCGAGGAAGCGCTGGTCGAAGCGCGAAAGGTCGACCTCAAGCTGAAGGAGTACTCAAAGGAGTACGAGGACAAGAACACCTACAAACAGGACGCCTTCATCCGGTACGTGATGGGGGCGCTGTATGAGGCGGCAGGCGAAGTCAACGATGCCTTCATCTCCTACCAGAAGGCATACGAGGGGTACAATGAGTACGCGAGCGCGTACGGAACACCGTGCCCCACGTTCCTGAAAACGGACCTGGTCCGCACGGCGGGACTGCTCGGGTTCGACGACGAGCGGCAGCGATTCGAAGAACTGTTCGGGATAGAATACGCCACTCCAAAGCGGACGGAAGGCGCCCTGCTGCTGATCATCCATTCCGGACGAGGGCCCATCAAGGAACAGAACAAGATCAACGTTTCCATTGCGGACAACGACGGCGTGGTGCATACGTTTACGGTGGCATTGCCGAAGTTCGTGCCCCGCGACAGGCGCCACGTGCAATACGCTGCTTCGGTACAGAGCGGCGGCCAGTCGATGAGGATAGACGCGGAGATAGCGGAAGATGTCACGGCAATCGCGAAGAAGTCGCTGGAGGACCGGCTGGGGCTGCTGTATCTCAAGGCCGGCGGGAGAGCTGTTTTGAAGTTCCTGGCGTCTGAGAAGGCCAAGAGTGAATGGAAGAAGGAAGGCGACGAACTCGGGAACCTGGCCAAGAGCCTCCTCATCGACGTGGCCGTGATCGCTTCCGAGCAGGCCGACACCCGCAGCTGGCGATCGCTCCCGGCCAGGATGCTCATCATCCGTGCGCAACTCCCCGCCGGGACGCACCAACTCCAACTGAGCGCCGAGGGCCAATCCCGCAATCTGCTGGCCGAGCAGGTGACGATCGCAGCAGGAAGTGTCACATTCCGGGTAATCACAGACGTTAACTAGAGGCTTCCTCACATGAAGACAATCACAGCGACATTGCTGGCGCTCCTCTTCACCGCCAGCGTGTGTACCGGTCAGAAGCCGGACTGGCTGACCGGCAAGAGCTCGAAGTTTCCGGATGAATTCTATCTCGTCGGCGTGGGAGCGGGAAAGACGCGGGAGGCCGCGGAAAACCAGGCCCGCGCAAGCATCGCGAAGATATTCAAGGTCGATGTCTCTGCGGTGACAGGAACGGTCACGACCGAAACCATTACGACGAAGGACCAGAAGGTCTCCTCTGACCTCAACCAGAAGACCGTATCCGACGTTGAGGTAGGAGTGAAGAAGACTCTCGAAGGAACGGAGATCGCCGACTCCTGGGAAGACCCGCAGACCGGAACGATGCATGCTCTGGCTGTGCTGGATCGAAGTGCCGCCCAGTCCATCCTCGAAGAGCAGATTCGACAGAAAGATGGCGAGATTATGGGGCTCGGCACGGCGATCCCTGACGCATCGCAGAAGCTCGAGAAGCTTCGCCTCATGCTTCGCCAGAAATCCCTCCTGGTTGCGCGGGAGGAACTCAATAAGGATCTCCGCATCGTGGAGCCGATGCATCAGGGAATCCCGGCCCCGTTCTCGATAGAAAAGGAAGAGACGGCGATTGCCTCGTTCCTGAAGAACGAATTCCGGATAGGAGTGTCGGCGACCGGCGAGGAATCATCCCGGCTCGTGAAGCCGGCATTGAAGTTCATGTCGGCCAAAGGGCTGACGGCGCGCAAGGCGACCAGTTCAAATCACGGTTCGATGGATGTCATCATGATGCTTGAAACCGACCTGGACCCCTCCACTGAACCGGTGGACGAGTGGTACTATTGTCGGTGGCAGGTCGATATGACCGCCATTGACCAGAGGGACAGCAGCTCGGTGGCGACAGACTCAAGAAAAGGGAAGGCGGGTCAACTGTCGGTGAAGGAGTCCAGAAGGAAAGCTATTTCGGAGATGACCAGATCCGTCGACGGCCTCGCCGAATCGGTGTGGAAGGCGCTGAGCGGGGAAGAATAAAAGACGCGTTGTGACAGGATTGTCGCGAAGCGGCTTCTTTTCCGCCTCGCGGCTTGTGCCCTCGGGCAGCTTTCCCGCCGCAGAACGGCGGGGTAGACTCCCTGTCGACCTGCAGTTTAGGAAGACGCGGTGCCACATGAGAGCAAGCCCGGACATCGCTGCCCGGGCCATGGAATCACACCTCAATCCACTTCGCCACAGGGGTCCCAAGAAACTGTTCCAATGAAATCCCCTTGGAACCCACGAGCAACAGTCTCTTGGTTTTAAATTGTCTGGCAAACTCCTCCATCCCAGACGACACCTCATCTTCGATCCCGCTCTTTACTTCGATGGCAGCCAGGAATCTGCCTTTCTTCAGGACGAAGTCCACCTCTTTGTGCCCTTCGCGCCAGTAGTAGATGCTTGCGCCTTCACCATACGATCCATTCACCAGATGCGTGCCGACTGCCGATTCCACGAGTCTTCCCCAATACGATCGGTCAGCTCTCGCCTGATCGAATGTGAGTTCCGTCTGGCAGGTGATGAAGGCGTTGTTCAGCGTCTGGAATTTCGGGCTAGAGGCCCTCTGGCGGACTTTCTGTCCGGCGTACTTGTGCAATCCCACCATCATCCCCGCGGCCCCCAGCAACTCGAGGTAGTGAGCGAGGGTTGTCGTGTTCCCTGCCTCCTGAAGCTGCCCGACAATCTTGGTGTACGAGAGGATCTGGCCGGAGTATGAACATCCGACATTGAAGAGTTGTCGGAGCAGGGCTGGTTTGTCGATGCGCTGGAGTTGAAGGATGTCCCGCGAGAGTGTCGTTTCGACCATTGAATCCAGGATGTATCGCTTCCAACGGTCCTCGTCCTTAATAAGCCCGGCAGCGCCCGGGTATCCCCCGAAATAGATGTACTCATCCAGCGACCAGCGGAATGCATCCCGCATCTCCGCATACGTCCAGTGCGTCAGCCGAATGACCTCGAACCGGCCCGCGAGACTTTCCGTGAGCCCCCGGTGGATGAGTAGTGGTGCAGACCCGAGGAGGAGGACTTTCAGCGGAATGCGTGATGCCGTGTCTTCATCCCAGAGCCTCTTGACCGATTCGGACCAACCGGCGATTTTCTGGACCTCGTCAATGATGAGGGCGCTTCCCTGCCTCCCAGCATCTCGGGCCTCAACGCGAGCCACCTCCCATTGCTGTTGGAGCCAGATGCGACCATGCGAGGCTGGATCATCAGCTGAAATGAACCTCACCGGGATCTTAGAGGCGGCAGCCACCTGCTGCGCGAGTGTCGTCTTCCCTGTCTGACGCGGGCCTGCCAGCACCTGGATGAAACGCCTTTTCTCGTGCAACCTGACGTTCAGTACCTGGAATTGTTCTCTCTTGTAGCTCATGGTCGACCTACTTTACTCAACATGCTGAGTAAATTTACTCAACGTATTGAGTAAAGTCAAGCCCCTATCTGGAACGACCCGGAAAGAGACGGGACCTGGAGGCCCAGCGCAACCCCGCAGACCCACATTTCCTCCCCTCCCCGCTATAGCGCGCCGAACATGCTTGCCTACCCGAAATAGAACTCCGTGCACTCGTCTTCCCTCCCACGGATAACCCGCTTCCCCTAGAGGAGGCCACGAGTCTCTGTCACCAGTGTGCACTGGTTCTCGCCCTTGGTCTTGGCATCGGGAAGATCATCGATGCGATTGAGGAGGGCAGCGATGTCGTTGTTTTGGGTACATTGGTAGCCATCCCATCTTCTCGCGATGACCGGGTTCCGATTCGAATACAGCAAAACGGACCAATGCCCGGGCCGTGACATCCATCCAGCATGAAGGCGCATTCGCCAAGCGGGCAACAAAAGTGCAGGATCACTTGCTGTTGACTCTGGCGGATACTAGATTCCGCAAAACTCGTTTCGGATAAGCATGTCCGCCTCGTAGCACCGCTCAATCCCAGGAAGGTGATAGAATATGCCTGCACAGGTCGCCGAAGTTGTCACCAAACTGCCCCGGGTGCGAGTTGAATCCGTTGACGCATTCCGGGGGTTCACAATTCTGCTGATGGTGTTCGTCATCGCCGTCGGAGCGGGGAACTACCGACCTCTCCCCCAGACAATGTCGTGGTTCGGAAGCCTCTCCGTATCCACCTGGAATCATGCGGAAGTCGGATGGGAAAGGTTTGTCGAGGAAAAGAAGAGTGCCGGACTGACGGACGAGCAGATCAATCGACTGCCCGAAGCGGGACTGAAGGACGTTGGTCTCACGGTCACCGATCTTGTAGCGCCATTCTTCGTCTTCATCGTAGGCATCGCCATCCCTCTGAGCAAGGCACGCCGCGGACGGGAATGGTGGAGGCATGTGCTCATCAGGACCACCATGTTGATACTGGCAGGCGTGGTCTACATCAGTCTCATCCTCGGGCTTTCCTGGTGGTGGGGAATCCTGCAGGCCATCGGCGTGGCCTACTTCATGGGAGCCGCAAGCACGAAACTCTCCAGGACCGGCCGCTGGGTGGCAATCTTCGCCGTGCTCGCATGTCACATGACCATGTCTCATTATTTCGCCTGGTGGCTTCGCTTCGGAGACACCGCCGAACCCTTCTGGACGATTTCCCAGCTCCACGGCAATTGGGCCAAGCCCTTCATTCTTCACTGCCGCCCATGGGTTTCGGTATCGTACGGCGCTATGACGATGATCGGCGTCCTGATCGGTGAGGCGGTCGCCGGAGGGAAGAAATCTGAGATTACGCGTACGGCGATAATCGTCGGAGGTGCTTTCACTCTTGCCGGATTCGCATTACATAGCGCCGGACTCTACACAGGGACGACAGAGCTCTGTTTCAACAAGCCTGACGTCACGGCTTCCTACGCGATGTTCGCATCCGGAGTGGGAGCGTTTCTCTTCCTGCTGTTGTACTATGTGATTGACGTCTGGGGGCGCACGACATGGGCCTATCCGCTCAATGTCTTCGGGGCAAATGCGCTGCTCGCGTATTTCATGCAGATCATCATGAGGATCTTCTTTCGGGCACTGCACCTGGAGGAGTTCTTTGCCGGACGGCCAAACGAAACACTCAAGCAGTGGGCGTCGCTGGTCGATGCCCCTGCGTGGAGTTCGTTCTTTCTGGACAAGTCGGGCTACAACGGCGTCCTGTGGGGAGCTATATGGACGTTGTGCCTCTGGGTAATCGTGTGGTACTGCAACAAGAGGGATTTTTACTGGAAGCTCTGATGCTGACCGGCGTAACGGGTTGGGCTCGAATCATCGTCTCGACGTCGGTGCACGAATCGGCAAATTCCTGGGTAGCCAAATTGGCTGGCTGGGGCCGGCATTTGCGAGCGTCACGCCGTCAACGCATTCCATCACGATGTACTGCGCTCTCGCTCCCCCCTTCTCCATCCGTGATCCCGGGAGAGCGATCTCGGCCCTGCAGGAGATGATCCGGTTAAAGTGAAGAGGTTGGACTATCCGCCCGGCACAATGATCGAGTGCTTTTATCGTCGACCGAATAGTCATTCCTGATGGCAGTCGCATGGCTGCGGCATGATTGAACGTACGCCACTAGCACCCTGGCCACCGGCTCACCGGAGCAACATCAGAGTGCGTGCGAGCCTCACGGAGCCAGCCCGGAGCCGGTAGATGTACGGCCCGCTTGAGAGACCGTCCGCATCGAACACCACCAGGTAAAGGCCGGGTCGTTGCTCCCCGTCGAACAGCGTCGCCACCCGCTGTCCAAGCACGTCGAACACTTCGACACTAACGCGTGTATCCTGCGGCAGTCCATACACGATTTTTGTGCTCGAGCTGAAGGGATTCGGGTAGTTCTGTGATAGATAGGGGTCCTCTGCGGTCGCCCGCACTCTCCTACTCACAAGATGCCTATGGTGTGCCCCAATCGCGCCCTGCGGAATGGTATTTCGTCAACATCATCTTCCGCGATTCGACGTGACTGTCAGCGGTCAACCGATATAGATATACACCGCTCGCCAGTCCCGATCCATCAAATACCGCTTCGTGATACCCTCCCTCCTGTTCGCCTTCGACCAGCGTCGCCACCTGCTGCCCGAGCGTGATTGAAGACGGTCAGCGTGACGTGCGAGCGGGCTCGGGAGACCGTAGCGGATGGTGGTCGAGGGGTTGAAGGGATTGGGGTAGTTCTGAAGCAGCTCGATGCCCGTCGGAAGTTCACCCGGCCTTACCTCTATTCCAGTCGTCGGCTCTGTCGAGCGAAACACCCCGTCATTTGTCCCCACATACAGGAAGCCGTTCGTGTCGATTACAAGCGATGTCGCATACAGGTTGGTAAGCCCGTCAATGATGAGTTCCCACGATTGCCCCATATCGGATGTCCGGAAGACACCAGCCCCAGGTGTTGCCGCGAAAAGATGTCCTCTTCTATCGGTGATGAGGCCAAACACCTGGGCATCAGTGAGGCCAATGTTCTGCCAGTTCACCCCGTGATCCGTTGAACGGTACACTCCGTAGCTAGTTCCGACAAACGCGTTGCCGGAGCTGTCAGCAAAGATTGTGTAGAGCTCAACACGCCTGTCGTAATCGACGGCGCGGCCATGCCAACCGTAGCCTTGAGGCCCTCCCCACGTCCAGACCGTGGCCCTGGAAGCGGGGAGTATGTCCTTGTCAGGGGTCACCTCAACCATCAGTGCAATTCCGTCGCTCATCCCTATGGGGAGCCAGCTCACGCCATTATCGTTGGATCGCAGAAGGGCGCCTGTCGGTGGATCATATGGCGGGTTCGTCCTAAATGTCGCAGCCAGGAGAGTGGTGTCATCGAATGCCGCCACCCCCGGAACATCCCAGCCCGCGAGGGGTCCGGACCCATGCCACGTTGTACCATCATCCGTCGACCACCGTGCACCGGCGCTCCCAATAAAAACCACATTGGCATTGCACGCAATGTCGTACACGGGTGCACCAGGAGAAGCGACAGTCATCCAAGAATTTCCGGAGTCAGTGGATCGGTAGAGATAGCCTGTCCAGCCGATCCTCGTGCCCGCAAAGAGAGATCCTCTGGAAGACCGTGCCAGCGAAATCACCGGGTACACAGGCCCTGAGGTTTTCTCCCACGAAAGGCTTTGCGCGGACGTTTGATACCATGCCATGGTCACGGCAAGTAACACCAATTGTCTCTTCATTACAGCCTCTCGTTCGAAGGGGGACCTCTGACCCCAAACTTCGTTGAAGCGCATTGGCAGTGCGGGGCTGAGGTTAGGTCAGATCGGTCGCATTGGATGGTCCCTCAGCCACAAGTATAGAGTCCCCCCTGCGTGCTGGAATGTGGGGCCACCCCTGATGAAAGCTACTTCAAGAGACAGAGCCTGCACAGGAGCCTCTTTGTCTCCACGAAATCCCCCGTCTGTAGTCTATACAGGTAAACTCCACTCGCCAATCCGGACGCGTCAAACACTGCTTCATGAAATCCAGCCTCCTGCTCCCCTTCCACCAGCGTCGCCACCTGCTGGCCGAGCGTGTTGAACACTGTCAGCGTCACATGCGAGCGGGTCGGAAGGCCGTAGCGGATCGTGGTCGAGGGGTTGAAGGGATTTGGGTAGTTCTGCAGGAGCGCAAATCCTGACGGCAGCTCTCCCGCGGTCTCCACTGGCAGCAAACGCATCGGCATGAAGGTGTAGAGGTCCCCCGGAGCAGGCGTCCGCGAAACCACCAGGCGCAGGACGGTCCCCTCCGCGGGCATCGAGAAACTTCCCGCGGGCCCCCGATAGAACGTGATGTTGCCGACCCTGAAGCGCCCGACGAACAGAAATGGCGATGGATCGGGAAGGGGTTCGATATACGGTGGAACTGTCGTTGTGTACACGGGCTCGCTCGTTGTCGAGTCCGCCGAAACATCCCACGAACCGTTGCTGTTTGCATCGAGGATGCGGGGAACGAGCCTGACATCATCGACCGCATCAGAACCCGGTTCTCCGACGTCCCAGGTTTCAACAGAAACCCGTCCGACTGCCTTCATTAGGAGCGAATCCTTGCTGGGTCCCCGATAGTACTCACTTCCGGTCGGAGTAAACCTGAGCTCGTAGTCACCCCGGGAATTTGCCGCGGCCGGATAGAAAGAATTCAGGTACCGGACCGACGGAGGCTCTGGTGGCGCATTGATGACCGACCATTGGTCCGTGGAATTGGCCCTCATAAAGACGTCGCGCCCCGGATCACCTGCCGGTTGTCCGGGTGACGGCGCAACCGGGGCTCCCCCCGGCCCTCGTACCTCGTACACGCCGAGGATCTGACCGTTCGACCTCTGTGTGGTCCCCGTGGTCAGCCGGAACCCGTCCGAAAGAGGCATGTTCGTGCCGAGGCTGTCAGAGGGAAACATGTGGTCCGCGTAGAGCGTGTCGCCACTTGTATAATCCACCAATGTAAGTCGATAGGATGCGGGGATAACGATCCGGTACTTATGTTCCTTCAACTGCCGGGCGTCTTCGATCCTGTATCCGAATGCTCCCTGGGCGGTTCCCTCGACGTGCTCGGCTACAGACACCAGCGGATTGTAGATGTATGGCGCGATGTCGAAGGCGAGCGTGTCCTTCCACGTCGCGTTGTAGAGGCGCTCGCGGATCGATACAATCAGCTTCTTGCAGCAACCGACCGGAGCGTCGTCTGGGACGATGAGTTCGAAGGCGCCGGCACCCTGCAAAGCCGTGAACGCCGCAACCTCCGAAACGAGGATCGAGTCTCGAGCAAGCACGTCATCTGCGAATATCGCAGTGATGCTGATACTGTCGATGGCAATCCCGTTCGGGTTCATGAGATCGAACGCCAGATGCGCGACGTCTCCCTGGTTGATCACACCGTCCGGATTGAGGGAGTCCACAAGCACTCTGGGATTGACTGCCTCAAGGCGCTTGATCGTTGGGATTGTCGTGACGAGCGGGGAGAAGATGCGTGTATCACCATGTGTCGTCTGGCATGTAACATCGACACGCAGTGGCGCCTGGGTTTGGGTAATGTCGAAGGGAAGATCGCCGAACACCCCGTCACCGGCGGCCCCATCTTCATGCAGTCCGTCGTCATAGAGTTCCTTGCTGTAGACTTCCGACGAGTCCTGTGGATATAGCGAAGCCCACGCGTGTGTCACGTTGGATGTCGTGAGGAGAACCTTGGCAGTAAGTGTAGGAAGATCGTTCGGAGTCAGCGTGAGATAGGGGAAGACTCGGACGGTGGTGTCAGCTTCGCCGTGGTAGAGCGCTTTCAGAGCACCCGCGGTCATGCGCAATTTCTGGAGACTCAGAAAGCGATCGTCACCCTGAGCGAGAAAGAGAGCCGCAACAACGCGTTGCGTGTCGCCAGGCGCAAGATAGAACGGTCCGGTATTCACGAACATTCGCAGGTCGCCGAGTATCCGCCATCCCTCAGCGACCCACCCCTCGCGGGTGGCGGGGTCTCCGCTAAAAGCGAACGTCGTCGCTGCCCCGGTGACCGGATTCACCATCGGGCTTCCAAAGAAATTAAGGCCCGACATATAGCGGTACGCCGTCATTGGAAAGTCGTCACCCCCCGGAAGATCCTGGAACCACGGCTCCAGAGGGTCGGCCGTGACGACGAACGAAGTCATGCCGAGCGGGAACCCATCATAGCCAATGGGACTGCTCAGAAGTTGAATGCCGACTGCCGGTGGCTTGTCCCCATATCCGTGTTGGGAATCGTCCACATCGAAGCCATTGTACACGTATCCAAGGTGAACCGTCGTGTCGCACCCCGCCTGATCGTCATTCGCCTGACCCATATCGACATCCGACCAGATACCCACATAGGTGCTTTCGTATGCGAAGGAGCTCTTGTTGATGATCTCCCACTGCATGTACATCACGTCCTGGAGGAAGCCGACTGAGTTGTCAGCCCAATAGAGCGCACGGACCTCAACACCAAGAGGAGACGTCTTTGGAGGGTACACGGTGCCCGTATCGAGGTCGTTGAACACCGCGAAGAGCTGCTGCTCGCCGAAGAATTTCGGTTTTCCGAATTGGTCCGTGGGTGCGCCCTGATCGGCGGGCCACTCGTCATAGTCGGCATTCATCCCGCCCGCCGTGTCCGAGCGCTGAATCTTGTACACGCGGAAAGCCGGGTTCCCCGAGTCCGAGGCGACCGATGGGTCCCCGGAAAAGACGCCATCAATCGTGCCAGGACGATAATTCGAGCCATATGACGCAGCAGCGATGCGCAGCTCGTTAGTCGCAGATTCCTTGCCAGCAATGAAGATTCCCCCCGTGAAGACAGCGGTTTTCCCCGATCCCTTTGGCCACTCGAGACCGGAGGAATTGGTTTGTCTGTAGTCAGCAAATCCGCCGTCGTTGGTGATCACGCAATTGATGCGGTTGACGTCGAGTCTCTTCAGTGAGAATCCCGCGGGAGACTGGGTGGCACGCCGTGGCACATCGCCACCAGCGACACCAAGTGTGTAGGAAAAGGTCAGGGCGAGCGCGGACGCGGCCAGGGAGAACAACAGATGCCGAAAGAGGAATTTCCTGAGAGTTGCGCTCCCCGTGAGGGTATTCACGAATGCTTTCGAGCAAAACGGAGAAGCTGACGACCTACGTCGCATGGCTGCCTCCTGATGTGCTACTCGAAATATACGGAAGAAACTGCTGGGGTCAAGCAGCGCCTCTGTAACCTGTCACCCTGCGCCAGCTCATTCCTGCCGAGGGAGCTGGAAATACAAGAGCCCGGCGATGATTGCCAGGCTCTTTGTTTACCCAGGGAGGATTCACCGGACCAAAACGAGCTTCCTCGTTTCCACATGCTCCCGGCAGTCAACCTATACAGGTACACCCCGCTCGCGAGATGCGAAGCATCGAACCGCACCTCATGAAATCCAGCCTCCTGCTCGCCTTGCACAATCGTCGCCACCTGCTGCCCGAGCGTGTTGAAGACCGTCAGCGTCACGTGCGAGCGGCTCGGGAGACCGTAGCGTATGGTCGTCGAGGGGTTGAAGGGGTTGGGGTAGTTCTGGTGCAGGGTGTAGACCTGGGGAATTTCGCTGTCGTCAGCGACCGACATGACGATGCCTTCCACCCAGGGCGCTCCAACGCTCGGGTTCCCCGCAGAGTCGCGGGCGAAGACGCGGTAGTAGACACTCGGCGCGGGCGGCGCAGGATCGTGAAACGTTGTCGAGCTCGCTGTGCCGACGACTTCCGTTGCCTCAGGATCGGATGTGTCCACCGACCGCTCTACAACGTAGTCCATCAGGTCCGCATCCTGTGGCGCATCCCAGCGTACGTCTACCTCACCGTGGGCTGAAGTAACCGGCCACATGTTCGGAGAGGCTGGAGCCGTATTATCCACCGAGTACCCACTGTCGGGCTTCGAGAAGAGTCCCGGGTCTCCCGCCACCATCGCCGAGACCCTGAAGACGGACCAATGCATCCCCCATCTTCGAGTGGAGTCAGCCACTGTCCCCACTACGCGCCCGTACGGGGAGGACCCGACTGGATGAACGGCATAAACCGTCTCTACATGTTCCCAGGCTTCCTCAACGTGGAGCAATTAACTCCAGCCTTCTGGGCCGTCCCAGGCGCCGCCGCACGCCTCCATAGAAAATAGGCGTCAACCGGACGAGGTATCCCAGGAGCGTCCAGTGTGGAAGGATACCACCACACCCACACTTGCCTCCCCTGATCCCAGGGGATATCAGTGACAGCCCGGAGCACAGGTGCGGTCCCGAGCATCGCGCCCGCGCCGCTGACGTGCACCCGCACGAGCGGGCGGCCGGGATCATCAGTGCGAAACTCGAGGATGCCGTCTACATCTCCCGGGTGATCGGGATGGAAGTCCACAAGAATCTGGGCCGTGCCCATCGCGGGAATGGCGGATGGCGTGAGCACGGTAAAGTCCGTCATGCTCTCGTGGATCTGTCTGACGTGGAGATCCTCAATCCCCGCATTCTCCACTGTGAGGCTCTGCCTTTCTGTTTCGCCGACAAGGATTGTGGGGAACGCCATCATCGAATCCTGCATGACAATACGAGGACGGAGTGCCCCAGGCGGATGCCTTGTGCCGCGGTAAATCCCGATGTCGTCGAGCGAGCCGTTGAAATACGCCACATGAGCACTGTCAAACTCCCATCGGCCAATATTGAGGTCGAAACCGTTGACGAGCGGCTCCCCAAAGTAGTCTTCCATGGGAGCGTTTGCGGCTTCGTCGTCTACGTAGAGAAAGAAAGCGCGACGCGGGCGATCACGCACCATGGTTGCCCGATGCCACTGCCCATCGTTGTATGTCCGCTCACTCCGGATAGTAAGAATGGTATCGTACGGCATCCCATCCTGCCGATTGCCAATCAGACCGCGGACGCGCCCGTTCTTCATGTCCAGCGCAAATCCTGGAATGGGGGCGAGTCCCTTACGCAGCATGATATGGTGCCCAGGATCCACTGTTTTGAACCTGCAGTCAACCGTGAAGCTCTGGTTTTGCGAGAAGCCGAGAGCGGCTTCCCGCACGTCTGAAACCGCGAGAAAGCTTTCTGCCCCGTCGAAGAGCCTGGCCGAGCCGCTATACCCTTCGACCACCGCCGTCCCGTGAGCGATCACACGATGTGCGAACGGTGATGCGTCAGTGATCATCCCTCCTGGCGGGTCATCCATACGAAGGAGCAGGAGCGTGTCTGTCTTCCTGAGCGCGTCGTCCCAGACTCGAACACGCACTTCATCGAGATCGCCGAAGAAGTAGTTCGGGGACTCCGACGACTCCCCGCATCCAAGTGTCATTTGCCTCGTGCTGGCGAGGGCAAATGTGATCGGGTCCACGACCGGATTCGCGGATACCCCGTCTACTTTCAGCGAGACCGTGCGCGACTCGCGGTCGCGAACGAACGAAACGTAGTGCCATTGTCCGTCGTTGACTGGATTTATAGAAGTGATGGAAACCAGCGTGTCAGGGTAGGAGGAATCTTCACGATTCCCGATGCTCACCCGCACATAGCCACCCTCCATCATGAGCATGAGTCCGGGGTACGGGGCAAGTCCCCGACGGATGAGCGTCCCATCGAGTCCGGTTGTCCGAACCCAGAGAGAGACCTCGAAGCTCTCCGCATCAGACATGTCCATCGGCTGGCTTCCCGGGTAGTCGAGCGCCCCATAGTCCCAGCCGCCGTTGAAGTGCCGCGCCCTGCCGAGGACGCCCGCGACGGAAAGCGTGCCGTGGAGATTGATGGAGTTACCAAGACCTGATGCGTCATACAGGAAGGGACCAGATTCTTCATCGCAGTGCCACAGCCCCACTGTCAGCGTGTCCTGCGAGGCCGGCGCGGCCAGGGGGAGCAGGAGCGTCAGTAATCCGGAAAGGAAGAATGCTGTGTGTCCTCTGCACATGACATTGCCTTCGTCGGTGTGCGTGCAGGAGCGGAAGCGGACAGGAATGGCTGAAGAACAGGATTGACCGGGGGAGCTACCGCAGAGGTCTTATGGAAAGTTAGCGGGGGCGTCGATGAAACGCAAGTGGTGCGCGTCACGGGGGGACATCACCGGGAGGGAGCAGAGAAAAGGGCATCCGCCATCAGCGCAAAAGAAGTATGCGTTTGACTTGTGTGACCGGAGTTGAGCCAGACTCGAGCGGACTTGCACTGAGTCTCAAGAAATACACACCGCTGCTGAGGCCCCGTGGCTGGAATACAAGGGTGTGGTGACCGGTCGGGCATGTGCCCTGCGCCACCGGTTGAACATCCCCTCCGAGGACATCATACAGCGAGAGACTAAACAGAGCACCAGATGGCACAGAAAAAGAAATCCTGGCAGCGTCGTTAAACGGGTTGGGATAGACCTCCAATACAGGAAGGGCATGCTGGTGCGACACCTGGCTCTCTTGAGCCTTCACTTCGGTGATGGTGCCGTAGACAATCCCGCTTACGATCGCACCAAGCAGATACTCACTGAAGCCCGGGGATTGAAAGGCGCCGTCGTATCCAAGGCTGTCTGTGATAACCCACCAACCCGACTCAAAGAGACCAGGGTCATTTACACGAGAAGTCGAGAAAGACCAACTGCGGAGCTGTCTCCCGAATCGTATGCCCTCATGAACGGAGACCGTAGTCAGAATGGTATCGGTCGCTGTAATCCATGAATCGATCGTGTCGCCATCCGCATAGCGAAAATCCATCCCCGCGACTTCGCCGGTGTCTTTGAAGGCGTACACAACCGGACCTTCCTGGCGAAGGAACTCCTTTGAACCAAACGTCCCCTGAGAGCATGTCTGCATTACGGCGTACGACTTGCCGTTACTCATCGTGGTTTCGGCAGTAATGACAACAGAATGAGTATACACGAACGGGCCTGGAAAATCCAAGTAGCCGTAGTCCCACCTGTCACCGATTGAGAGCGGATAGTAGCCTTGGCCAAGAGCGGGACAAGTCAAAGTTGCCATCAGGAAGAACCACTTGACTGCTGAGAGAAGCAATCCGCGTTCAGTCGCAACGGCAATACGTCGCATGCGCTCACCCATTAGTGGACCAGCACCATTTTGCGCGAGAGAATTGTTTCTCCCGACTGCAGTCGATAGACGTACACCCCGCTTGCGAGCACCGATGCGTCAAACACTGCTTCATGGAATCCTGCCTCCTGCTCCCCCTGCACCAGCGTCGCCACTTGCTGCCCGAGCGTGTTGAAGACAGTCAGCGTCACGTGCGAACGGCTCGGGAGACCGTAACGGATTGTGGTTGAGGGGTTGAAGGGGTTGGGATAATTCTGCAGCAACGCATGGTTCTTTGGGGTCGTTTCTGGTTCATCAACGTCTACGATCGTTCCCCACTGAACGCTATCGATAATGGCACCCGCCAAATACCAGACGTCCGATGGTTCAATGTCGTATTGAACCATACCGAAGCCGCTCGCGAGATACCGAGTTCCAAACCAGAGGCTGTCCCCAAGTTCATATCTTCGCCAGTAGTCGATGGCTTTGATCGTGGCCGCCCGGCCAAACACTGAACCGGGGGAGATGTCCATCACCTTTGCGCTGTCGAAAGGCGGAGGGGATAGGTTCACAGCCCATGCATCTCCAACGCCTGCAGCAAGAGAATATCGAAGGGATAGCCGCGCAAAGTCGTAAGGAGACGAGTCCCACACATTGTGTAGGGTGTCTATCTCATAGACCAACTCGAATCCTTGACTTGAGTACCAGACGAACCTGCTTCCGGCCGCAGCGAGGGAGTCCTTGAGAAACCGGATGGTCTGAGTGATATGCCCCATGAACACGGATCGGTACTGCCAGACATTGCCTACTTGATCCGGGAAGTAGGAGTCGGGCGGTTGCGCAGAAACACCATTCATGCCGCCCGCCGCGAGCACGAGACCGCACAGCATTGACCACCGCAATAGGCTCCGGCCTCGGATCCTCCTTCCAGCTTCCAGGCGAGTTCTTCTCATGGCGCTCATAGAAACCTCCACAGGGGCCTTCCCTGTCCGCATAGGGTCACTTTGACCTGGGATCCTTCTGGACATCGCGAATGCAGTGCACCCCCCCTGTGCGCGGTCAACTGCTCCGCCCGGTGGACAACGGGAAGCATCGAACCATTGAAATCAGAGTCGGACGTGAGAGTCGAACCGAATAGGAAGAAAGAGACAAGGCAGAACGGCCAAGGAGAGTCGGACAGAATGCGGCTGGAACTGGGGGTTCGTGTTGTCGGCGTGAAAAAGAACAGGAGTTGCCCTGAAGCGTTTCATGGCTGCCTCCTGCGTGTCGTACCGAAATATACGGAGGAAACGGCGGGAGTCAAGCTGGCTCTTTTGCGAGTAACCAGTCAACCCTGCATCGGTTCATTCTGTCGAGGACGTCGGAATACAGTAGAGCCCGGCGATGAGGTCGGGCTCTTTGTTTACTATCTGGAGGGTGGATTCACCGAACCAAAACGAACTTCTTCGTGTCCACAAAGCTGCCTGCAGTCAGTCTGTACAGGTACACCCCGCTGGAGAGGCCTGATGCATCGAACCGCACCTCATGAAAGCCGACCTCCTGCTCCCCCTCCACGAGAGCTGCGACCTGCTGCCCGAGGGTGTTGAAGACTGTCAGCGTGACGTGCGAGCGAGTGGGGAGGCCGTAGCGGATGGTCGTGCTCGGGTTGAAGGGGTTGGGGTAGTTCTGGGCTAGCGAGAACCGCACGGGCGTCTGAGCAGTCTGGTGCTCGTCGACTGCGACGCTCGTGGTATCCGTGAGCATCGCCAACGCATTCAACCCGCGCACACCCGTAAGCCCTACAGGCGTGGCTGTAGCACTGTCGGTTGAGATCGTGATCAGAGTATCCGACACCGAGCCACTCTTCAATCCGTAGAGGACATCATCCTGTGCAAATGCGATTGCCGGGGTGATCCTTCCACCTCCTGTGACACCTATAAGTGTTGTTTCTCCCGTTGTGGTATTGACTTTGTAGATTCGATCTCGTCCCGAGACTGCCGGACGAACCGAGGCCCAGAGCTCACCCGTAGAGGGCTGTAAGGCCAAGCTGGAGTAGACAATGCCGGCAGCCGTCCCGATGTGGGATGTGTCGCCGGTGGACAGGCTAATCCGGTAGAGCCTGCCATTCATAGTCGCACCAAAGAGTGTGCCGTCTCGGTCGAATGCTATCGCCCGCATATTTGGAATGAGTATGGTCCGCTCAACATCAGTCTGGTCAACCGTGAACGTAGCAACATTCGGGAGCATGCGATAACTGCCGGCCGTCACGTCCTCTGTCCGCACACTGACATTGTACCCTCCCTGTGTGGGGGGAGTCCCGATGAGAGCACGCCAGAGGGTGTCTCCAGGGGAATTTCCGAAGACAACTGAGTCAACGACGGAGCCCTGCGAATCGGTGACGATCGCTGAAACAACCAACGTATGCGCTCCGGGGTTCTCTACAACTGCCGTGATCAGAACGCTGCCGGCTGAGCCTTGCCCGCCATTTGACCTGTGGTCGACCCCGATACTCGGTACAGGACGGTATTCTGAGTCGTGGTCGAAACACCATACATCTCCCCCGTGGAGGGCTGGGTGCCAGCCACCACTGCCGGGGTTGGGGCCAATCCAGCCGGTCTTTGTTGCACGAGTCTCCATGTCGAGCGAGTATGAGTGTCCGATGCAGCATACATCGTTCCTGGCGTCGCGGGTGCGGCGACAAATCCAGGCTGACTGACCGTGACATCGTGGGCGTAGGAAAGGCTGTTGATCCACTCCAGGGCTCGCTTTACGACGTCATCCTCCCCCCTGGCCACCCCATCGCGAGTGAGCCACACTTCCTCATCGACGGGAAATCCTTTGTGAATCATGAAGCCTTCATTGTTGAAGTTTGAGTAGACCGAAGCATCATCAACACGACAAAAATACGCAACCGCCAGAACTCCGTACTGTAACCGAGCGGTGTAGGCTGTATAGGCGCCGTTCGTTCTCTTTCCAAAGAATCGAGCCATGGGATGGAACCGCATCTTGAACGCATTGTAATCCCCGGAACTGCCAGCCATCGGCCCTGTGAGGACTGCGATCGGGTGGTCGAATAGCGCAGGACCAGGAGAGAAGAAGTCTGAGAGGTATTTCGGAGTCAGCGTGAAGGAAAGGTGAGGTCCCCCTCGCACTCTTGATGCTTGAGAATAGTATAGGGTGGGGTCAAAATTGAAAAGATGTTTGTACCCATTGTTCGCATATTCCGGGAAACCACCATAGTTCGTTCTGAAATCCAGAATCAATCCCTGTACTTTCTGTTGGCACACTAACTCATCGACAGCCTTCGCGAAGAGTGCTCGCGTTTCCCCGGCAGGTATGCCGTACCAGTCCCATGCGTAGACATACCCGATGGTTGTTCCTTCCACAATCCCCCAGGAGACCAGTTTCTTGTTATCAATATCGGGAAACGGTACTCCGATTACAGGCATCTGTTCCGTCGCAACAAAGTACGGCTGAGTGATAGTATTAAGTAGAGAGGTTGGATAGTGTAGTGTGTCTTTCGTAGTGTATTTGACGACATCAATTGTATCAAACAGTCCCCAATTCATTCCCACGCTCATCATGGCAGCATGGTGTCCAGAAGCAGGGGAAGATCCCAGCATATTCCCCCCTCCAAGAATCGGCAATTCCGCATCGGTAATTCCTGCACCAGGTCTTTCCATGGAATCCCGTCGTATCCCAGAATGACATCACCAGGTTGAAGATTGAGAGGATGGTTCGGCATGACCCTGTACACCACGGCTGTACTATCCGGAAGAGGAGTGAGGCCTGCACCAAAATACGTCCGGAAGAACAAATTGTTGACACATATGATTGGGAGGCCCGGTCTATAGTGAAACGATGGGTAATTCGGATACTCTACATCAACCTCCAAGTCCTCGTAGAATCCCATTGCAGCGTCTATTCCACGATCCTTTGTATAGACATGCCACTCATTGAGTGCCCGTGTCAACCGGGACAAGATCCCGTAGAACCGCCCACGACTGACACCAACCTCCACCAGAGGACGGTACGCGTTCTTGAGAGAATCCCAGTTGACTACAAGATTGGGAAATCCACCCCACGTCTCATGACAAGATTCCAGTAGCGATCGAAAATTGACAACTTCTCCGTTGTCGACATACCATCCCCCCATAGCGAATCAATGAGATGTCCCCAGTCCTTCGCTGTGTAATGTCCCGGCCTTTTGAGTGAAGGCAGTTGGACTTCCCCTTGCTGCGCCGAACTCACAGAGGGTGTGAGAACTGCTGGGGATCTTGGCTCAACGGTCGGTCGTCTCTGTGCTATCACAACAGCAGAAGAAAGACAGAGCAGTAGAACAAGCGAGAATATCTTCATATGCCCTCCTGGCTATGGACTGCTCACGCAGCTACTCTTTCGCCGATAGACGATTTCGCCAGAACAATCGACGAGGGATAGGGCTCGGTGGGTCGTCGGGTAGAACGGAGAACTCTCGGCGGCTCGTTGAGTTCGACATCGAGCCATTGAGTTTCTATGTCAATGTGAAATCAATGCGCTTGCAGGCTTGCAGCCAGGGGGTCGTCGGGGTAGGCTCTACTGCGGAACAACAATTACAGGGTCAAACGGCGGCGGCTCGATGGCCGGGGAAGCCAAAGAGCGTGTTGTTGGCGGCATGTTATATCAGTGCAGAGCCAATGTCAAGAACAATCGCAAAACCAAGGGTTATAGGCGTATGTGAGGGTTAAGAAAACGCTCAGACATCGATGCCCCGGCCGTGTGACGACGCCCCTGATGAAATTCACCTCAAGAGCAGAAGTCTCTCTGTCTGCACGAAATCCCCTAAAAGAACCTATCAGAGGGCCGGGATCGAGGCTTGGCAGATGTGCGCGTCAATATTTCCAGCTGCTTTCTCAGATACACGATCTCGAGCTGGAGCTGAATCCTTGGTTTGAAGAATCGGAGACAAAATGATAAGAAGGACCTGATCATGTGACCTATTGCCCTGTTAGTTCACGCAGGACAAAAGTATCGATTTCACCTGGCATTCGCCATTCTGAACGCGGATGGAGTTTTGAAGAGGCACAATGGAATAAGTCTCCCCTTCGCCGCCACCTGCGCGGGCCGATGTCGTACAGTGAGAGACGTACTTGCAGGTTTGCATTTAAAATTCAATATTGCACACCATGAAGACAGTCTACCGAAGGCGCTCCTTGGAGCCCGTGCTTCAGCGCGCTGCGAGAGAATTCCCGGCAGTTGTGTTGACCGGACCGCGCCAATCCGGGAAAACAACTCTGCTCAAACATCTCTTTGGCGGAACGCATCAGTACGCGTCACTTGAGCTTCCGGATGTCCGGGCCGCAGCCCTTGCCGATCCGCGGGGTTTTCTGGCGCTCCACCCGCCGCCGGTGATCTTCGATGAGATTCAGTATTGCCCGGATCTCCTCATGTATGTTAAGGAAGCGGTGGACGCCCATCGCTCCAGGCGAGGACAGTACCTGCTCACAGGCTCGCAAAACATGTTGCTCCTGGAACGTGTGACGGAGTCCTTGGCAGGCCGGGCGGCAATCCTCCGGTTGCTCCCTCTTTCGTTCCGCGAGGCGCTGGGATCCCCCGATGCATTGATGCCGTGGGAGAATCACAAGCGCAGAAGGACTGTTCACGTGCCATCAGAATCGCTCTGGCACCAGCTCCTTCGAGGCAACTATCCCGAACTGGCCGTTGAGCCTCGGCGGGACTTCAGACTCTGGCACGGAAGCTACATGCAAACGTACCTCGAGCGCGATGTTCGTCTGGTACGCCAAGTCGGTGATCTGGCCGTCTTTCAGAACTTCTTGAGGTCTCTCGCAGCGCGTAGCGGGCAGTTGGTCAATCTCAGTGATATCTCCCGTGACTTGGGGGCAGCGGTGAACACCCTGAAGATATGGCTGTCCATCCTGGAGGCATCTCACCAGGTGGTTGTGTTGCGGCCATATTTTGCGAACGTGGGGAAGCGGCTTGTCAAGACCCCGAAAGTGTACTTCACGGATACAGGGACATTGTGCTATCTTGTAGGGCTGAAGGATCCGGGCCATGCTGCCGCGGGCCCACTCGGTGGAGCGATCTTCGAAACTGCGGTTCTCTCAGAAATCATCAAGACATTCGTTCATCGGGGCGATGAGCCTGAGGTGTATTTTTGGCGCACTTCCACTGGCAGCGAAGTTGATTTCATTCTTAACGTGGGAGGAAGGCTCATTCCGATTGAGGTGAAACTGTCGGCAACTCTGCACCCCTCGATGGCGGGAAGCATCCTTGCGTTTCAAGAAGACATCGGCGGGAAAGCGGCCTCGGGGTTTGTGATTCACCCGGGCGATAATCGACTGCCGCTGGCCCCAGCCGTGATGGGGGTTCCTTTTAGTGAATGGTAGGAGCGCGTCTGGCGTGTCGTTGCGGGAGGTCATACACTTGTCCCTCGTTAAAAGTCCATCCGGGCCAAACCTCCATCATGGACTCTCTGATCAGGGGACGCTGTCGTGACGCGGGATCGGATTTGAGGAGGAATTTGCTTGTCACCCCACTAGACGTGGGACATCAGCTTATAGTTGCAGTTCAAATTCCCGATGGGTGTGTGTGAGTGATTCACATTGCGGGTTCCGGGCACTGGATCGGCCCTTTTCGAAAGAATTGGGCCGATTGTTTTGTCCCCCGGCATTTACATGCATGGAGAGATAGTCAAGTCGTGGGGAGAGGATCTTGGTCCCGATCCCTTCTGGGTGTGAAGTGGATCTGACAACGGCTTCATCCTGAAATCCTCGTTGGACGCAAAGGACTTCCGTGACGAGACTGAAGGTCGGATTGTCAAACCACTCAACAAAGCATCCGACGTCAACTCCCCTACTGATGATAGACTCTTGAACCTGCCATGAGGCGGCGACTAACGGATTCGGCTAGTTCCGTCAGGTTGAGCCGATGGTTGGGCGGCCTTCTCAGTTCAGAAGTAAACACTTTGAACGAGGTTGCGATGATTCCAAAGAACCGAAAGCCAACGCATCCGGGAAAAATCCTCCTCGAGGAGTTCCTTATCCCTCTGCACATGAGCCAGGTCGAACTTGCCAGGAGGATGGGAGTCCCCATTCAGCGAATCAACACACTCATCAACGCCAAGCGCAACATGACGGCGGAAACTGCCATCCTGCTTGCTCGCGTCCTCAACACATCCTCGGAATTCTGGATGAACCTCCAGGTCGCTTGCGACTTGTACGATGCTCGAGTAAACCTCACGCATGCCGCATGAACCGCACAACGATGGAGCTCACCGGCGCACCGCGCCTGGCGCGCGCCTTATCTTTCCGATTCGCTTCACAGGGCGCATGCCAGACCAGCCGTGCGTCCGGTGGAGCGATGTGTTAGGTCGCGAACTACTGATCAGCGGATCTCGGTCCGGATGCTCAATCGATGCCACCGCAAGATCGACATCGAGATCCGGCCAATAGAGATGATGCGGACTCGGGAGTTCGACATTTCTGAGCGCTCGAATTGAGGCCTCCTCGAACCATGGGAAGTCCTTGAAAGACAAGAAGAATTCCCGCCCGCCGAGGAGTAACCAGATGCCGGCGGGGATACGTTGCTCAATTCAACTTTTGAAATGCGTTTCCCAGGAAATTGTGATCTCATCGAGGTTATCCTGAATGATTTTCAATAGGCACCTCACCTACCAGTTGAGCAAGAAGACGGGTGCCATCGCGGCAAGCGCAGCGCCGACTTGCAGGCCCAAGATGAGAAGTGCATGTCGTGGTGTCTGCGGCACCCATTTGATCGCGAAGAAGATTACGATTGGCGCCTGGGCTGCCATGAGGAGCTGCCATATATGGGCAGCGGCGCCCTCATCGGGCTGGGACGCGGTGCCATGCGACGCGATGAACAGCAACACAGTGCTGAGAGCAACGAGTGACATTGCTATAGGAAGGAAGGCGCTTGGATGCTTCAGGACGGTTAGCAGAGTCATTGTTGAGCCCTATGGTGTGCGGCCTAACGGCTGAACTCCCGTGCGACGCGAAATGACTTTTCTGTTTAGAACGTCCAACCAACTCCCTCGCTCACCAATTGGCAGCGGACCATACTCACCTCCAGCACCGCCCCCATCAAACGGCGAAAGGTGTTAGCCGGTCAGAGTAAACCTTTCAGCCCAACATTTGTCCCAATGATCCAATATCGCAATGCGTTTCTTCACATCATGCTCGTCCTTCAAGGCCGCGAATGTCGAAACGTACTCGGTCTTCATTCGACGGAAGAGGTCGGAAGTCCATAGACCCCTAATCCATTCACTCTCTTCGTGCGAGAGACTTGGCACAAATTCGGGAGGGGTCTCATGAAAATAGTTTGGTTCTGCCCAATTGGAACTGTGCCAGATGTCCTCGGCCGACACAGGCAATCGCAGTAAGCTTGGCAACAGGTAGATGTTTTGTACCATCGTCTCGAGCAGTTTCTCACGTGCCCGCATCTCATCACCTGCCCGATAGAGTGCAAGGGCCCAGAATAGAACATGGATCGGCTCTCCAATATCACCCGGACAGGCCTCCTCGAACCATGCATAGTGCTGCAAGGCAGCCTCGAGGTCGCCACATTGTACGAAGAGAGGTCCGATCATATATCGCTTCCCCGCACCATCATTGATCGTCCCACCGAGCCTTCGCTCCTCGCTAGATAGGGCACGGCGCAGCCTCAACGCGCGGCTACGAATCTTCTTCTTTGAATCCGGTATCGGCATGAGGTCTCCCCGTGCCGGCTAACAACCGGCGATAAGCCGCCGCGGTAGAATGATGGTGCGTGCAGCGACCCAACCCGGCGATCGTTTTCGTGTCACCACACGCTCGTACACAGCCTGACATAGGCCCTTACAGCAATGCCCTTGGGCCGTCGGCTTCGTCGCCTTGTTGGGCCGCATACCTTGACACTGACCACAATACGGACTATATTATAGTCGACATGCTAAGGGGCGTTTATGAAACTGAGTACAGCTGTGAAACCCATCAGCTACCTCAAGGCGCATGCTTCAGAGCTGATCCGGGAGATCACCAACACCCGGCAGACGCTCGTCGTGACCCATAATGGCGAGGCGAAGGTCGTCGTCCAGGATATTCGCTCGTATGAGCGCATGCAGGAGACTCTTGCGCTCCTGAAGATCCTCACTCGGAGCAAGCAGAACATCCGACGTGGGAAGTCGAAATCGATGGACGACGTGTTCGGTTCGCTTGATAAGCGCATTGCGGCGTTCAAGCATGAAAAAGTATGACGTGATCTTCGACCAAGATGCCGAGGACGATCTCTTCGACATCTACACGTTTGTTGCCATGAACGATTCGGTGGAACGCGCAGACCGATTGCTCCGTGCTCTGCGACGAACATGCCAGAAGCTCCGGAAACTGCCCCTTCGTGGCAACATCCCCACCGAACTCTTTCAAATAGGTGTAATCGAGTTCCGGGAACTGCACTTCAAGCCATACCGCATCATCTACTCCCTCGAATCCGCGACAGTCTACGTGCATTGCGTATTGGACGGCCGGCGCGACATCCAGACAATCCTGCAAGAGCGGCTTCTTCGCTAGCGTTGCGCGGCCCAACGTCTTACATCAGCGGCGAGCGTAGCCAGTCCGCTGCATGCCGGGGTTAGGTGGCTGCCCTTCCCTCCCGCGAAGCACTTCCCACAAGCACACGCGCGATTGTGAACAGCGAGAACCCGAACAGGATCGCCATGCTCAACCACACCGTCGGGTATCCAATCGCCTGCGCGATGTGATAGAGATCTCCCCTTCCCCCGAGGGCGAAAGCGACGGTTTCGCACACTACGTCGAACGCCGGTCGCAGACAAAGCAACATGAGCAGGACTCCAAGCACAAACGGGCGCCTCAGGCGCCTTCCCTGCAGTGCGAAGAAGCCCACCGCAACGCTCACGCCATCCAAGACATAAGGCGCGCTCGTCATCACGAGCTGCTGCCACGGGGCCTGTAGACGGTGAGGCGTAATCCACGCTCGCCCGAACTCCCCACGCCAGAAGCTGGGAATGAGCTTGAGTTCCGTCACGGAGCCGCCGACCAGGTAGGCGCCGAGAACGTGACTCAACTCGTGAATCGGTGCGTAGGTTAGATACCAGAGCACCGGAATCGACAATAGACTCGGGATGGCAATCCGGATGGGCCAGGGCGCCGTCAGATACAGAATCAGAAGAGGCGCAACGATGACGACGAGTATCTCGATCGTGATCAACAGCATGTTCTTATGCCTTCCCGCTTCCGCGTTAAGTACCGCCGCCTAACGCTCATCATCAGCTGCGGCGCGCAGCGCCGTCTGCTGCATGCTGTTCTTAGACCGCCGGCTACTAACCACGAACCGCCGCCTCGATCACGGCGACGTCGATCTTCTTCATCGTCATCATTGCATCGAACGCCCGCTTGGCTGTGGGGAGATCGGAGTTGGTATACGCCTTGATCAACGCGATCGGGGTGATTTGCCAGGAGACGCCCCACTTGTCTTTACACCATCCGCACTCGCTCTCTTGGCCGCCGTTGCCGACGATCGCATTCCAATACCGATCGGTTTCAGCCTGATCTTCCGTGGCAACCTGGAACGAGAACGCTTCATTGTGCTTGAACGCGGGCCCACCGTTCAGCCCGAGGCAGGGAATACCCATCACGGTGAACTCTACTGTCAATACGTCCCCTTGCTTGCCCGACGGAAAATCGCCCGGCGCGCGATGCACCGCGCCGACGGACGAATCGGGAAAGGTCTTGGCGTAGAACAGCGCCGCTTCCTCGGCATCGCGTTCGTACCAGAGGCAAATCGTGTTCTTTGCAGTCTTCGTCATGATGGCCCTCGTCGTATAGTGGCGGTCTAACGCTACAGTTCAGTGGCGACGCTTAGAGCCCTCCGCCGCAACCGGTTGTTGGGCGGTACTCTTAGCCCCGCGCGAAGGCGTTGTGGACTTGCTCTTGACGGGCCGCGTCGATGGCGCCGTGGCGCGCACGTGGCCGGGCCTGGAGTAAAGCACTGGCCTCACGTGGCGGACAATCTTGCCCTGCGCTTCCAACTGACGGGCAACGGAGATCGTGTACCACGCAACCGAACCGTCGAAGTGCGGAAGTCGCTTCGCTACGAGCCGCGCAAGCTCATTGAACTTGACCGGTTCGTCGGTCAGGACGGCCAGGATAGCCTTCGAGACCTGCTCGTACTTCTCCGCTGCAATGGACATCGGTCTTTTCCACCCGACACCCTTGACGGTTACCCGTCTCTTGGTTGTCGCCCCTGTAATCATACGGTTCCTCCCATTAAGTGGCGGTCGGCTCAGCCTGGGTTAGTGCCTCCCAACGACCGGACGCCCACGTTCACCCGCGGTCTAGAACACGATGCGCGTGCCAATCCCCGTGCCTTCGTCGTCACCGGTGATCGGCGTGCCGGCCCTGTCGAATGTGGCCAATTTGATCGTTGACCTATAGCTCTGGCCATCGTCAGATAGCGTAATCGTCTCGGTCAGGACTCCGTGTCCAGCTGGCCACCAATCGCTACCATTGGGTGCACCATCGCCTGGCCCCGGCGCCTTTGTGGTGTAGAACACGTATTTCGTCTCGAATGTGCGCGGGTCGATCTGCTTCCACACACCGTACGCTGGCGGCGACGAATTCGCGGCCTCGTCGTAGTTGGACGACTCGGTCATGGTGCCGCCCGCGTTGTACGCATACAGGAATTCGAGGTCCTTCATCTCGGCCAATGGACCACTCCGAAAGACGACCTTCGAGCGCCACGCGCCCACAAGCACGCCGGGATCAGCAGCGATGCTCATCCGCGACGACTGATCATCCCCACATCCCGTGTTGATCAGAACGGCCGAAAGCATCAGGAGGGTGAATCGAGCATTGCGTTTCATTGGTCCCATTCGAAGTGTTGAGTTCTCATGCGGCTCTCTTGACAATATGTCAGGAATGACATATGTTTATTCCAAGCCTGGAGGATTGTCTACCCCATCGATGAGGATGCAATCATTATCCTCGAAGTATTCCACAAGCAAACGCAAAGGACTTCACAAACTGTCATCGATGCCTGCAAACGACGCATTCGACTGTACGACACGAAAAGGTAACGATATGAACAAGGCAAAGCAAAAGAGACTCGAAAAACATGGCTGGAAGATTGGGTCCGCGGACGAGTTCCTTGAATTCAATCCTCAGGAATCCGCTTACGTTGAACTGAAGCTCGCTCTGAGCCGCACCCTACAAGATCGTCGGCGCCGGAAGAAGCTCACGCAGGAACAATTTGCCCGCTTGATCAAATCAAGCCAGTCACGAGTTGCTAAGATGGAAGCGGGAGATCCAACTGTGTCTATCGACCTCCTCGTCCGCTCTCTGCTTGCACTCGGCGCCCCTTCCAAATCGCTCGCCCGATCCCTCTCTATCTAGCCCTACCATGGGTGACAGCCTAACGGCCTCGAGCTAAGCTGCTCGGCGACAGCGGGCCAACTTCCCCTGATTGTCGCTCACGCCGGCGGGCCCAGGCGGCCCACCCTATGCCCCGACTCCCGGGTCAGGCTCAGCGAATTGTTGGGCAGCCTCGCATGTGGCCATCGGGACTGAATGCCAAGGCCTCGCTACAGCCAGGGCACCTTTACCTTCTTACAGTACTCAATCCAGGCGGCCCCATGGGCTTCAGCAAGCATCTGCTCTTCCCTGCGCGAGTACAGCCTCGAACCGATGATGTGCAAGCACTCCGATCACGAGGCCCAGCCAGGTGTTCAACAGAATGCCAGCCCAAGGCAGAACGATGTGGCAATATAGCCTCGGCTCACTGGCTTGTCAACCAATGCCGTGGGTGAGCGTCGAAATAGCGGTTGCCGATCTCTCCCTACCTGTTCCTTTGCGGCCTGAAGAGGAAGAAGTTGCGGAAGACGCGGAACGTCATATACATGAAGAACCCGAGGGCCGAGAAGTAGATGTAGAATTCCCGGTTGTCCATGCCTATCGAGAAGATCTTCAGCAGCGTGAAGACCCCCGCGCCGAATATGTACACCGGCCCCATGTTGAAATACTCCCCTTCCTCAAACCGCCGCAGCCGTCCCAGCTCCTCCCCGCCGATGCTCCGCTCCTTGACCCCCTGAATCAGCATGGTCCGGATCAAATGGGGATTGCCGCTCGCGGATTTCAGGATCTGCCGCTGATATGAAGCGGCGTCCGTCGTACGGAACGCGTATCGCTCGCATATGTACTCCACGAGCTGTCGCGCGACATCGTCGGGAAGCGGTTCGATGTCGATCCTCACGAACAACGACCATAGCTTGCGGAAAAGGAAGCCTTCCTTCATCTGCGCAGTCGCCGCGCACAACGTCGCGCACTCGGAGAGCCGCTCCAGGAACGGCAGATGGGTCGGCGAGATCCTGTCCAGACTGTCCAGAAACAAGTACCACGCGCCGTGAGTCGCCGAAATGCTCGCGGCGATCGCCTCCTGTTGTCCGGCGCTGCCGAGAGCTATGAACTGGCGGCGCACGGTATTCCAGGCCGCGTCGGGAAGAGACCTCTCCGCATTCCCCTCCGGCAGCGACCTCTCCCTGACCCGCAGCGGGAGCCAGGATTCCTTTTTCACCTCCACCACCGGGAGCTCCCACAAGCTGCAGCCTCCCAAGCTCGTGCAGTTTCTGCGCCGCCTCCTTCAGCATGTCACCAAGGGGTGCGATCCGGCGGATGAACAGGATCTGTTGTGTGTTGACCCCCCCGGGGGACCGCACGCCCGGCCGCCTCCGCATGAGAACCGAAGACGCGAGATCGATCCGGCGGATGCGACCGGCAAGCAACCCCTCGGCCTCCTCCATGAGACGGGACTTCCCTACTCCTTTCTGCCCCACGAGAAGAGTGTGTCGACGGAGCTGGAGGTTTCGCAGCAGCTTCGTAAGCTCTTCTCCCCGGCCAAGGAGGATGCGGTCAGCAAGAATTGCGGCGGCGCGGTCAGTCATTGCCCGCAAATACTCCGCCACCGGGGTCCGGCCGCCTGTCACGGCGACTCAAGGCGCGATGAACGGTTTCGATCCTCACGGCCTGGCGCGCCTGCTGGATGAGGCAACGCCCGGCACCTCGATCGAGATCACGGCCTGTCTCCCTCCTCCTTGCTCGAGATAGCGAACCGACCGTATCGTCCCGCCGACGGGAGAAAGAAGCGCTGTGTGTGAAATGGAATCGGCCCTCTGAACCTGTCCGTATCTTCCCCTCGATATCAGCAATCTGACCCTGCAGCCGGTCCACGGTCCTCCTGAAATCGGCCTTGAGTCTCTCCCGCTGATAGCTCCTCCGGGCCAGGTCGACACGCTTCGCTTCGATTGAGACGCGGGATGAAAACCCCGCAGCCTGGAGACTGATCGCCAGCAGGAGGTCCAGAGAGTCGCGCCGGCGTTTCTCCCGAATCTCCCCGAGACGTTCATAATACGAGATCTCCCGCGCGGTCAACTCCCCCGATAGCCGGCGCAGGTCCTCATGCAGGGCCTCGAGCAGGTCATGGGTCGCCGGAGAGGAGGTCCGGAGCGCGAGCGTGTCTCCCACCGACACGGAGTCACCCTCTCTGTGGAGTTGCAGGATTTGCTCGCCCTTCCCGGCCGCAAGCGTGAATGTGCGGGTCTGCCAGGGCAGAGCGGACAATTGCCCGCGTCCCGGGGCGCTCGCCGGCCCGGGCGGAATCGCTGATGGCGCTTACCTGCCTGACAGTGAGCACCCCCCGCAGAACCAACACGTCTCCAAGGCCCGCTTCCGATGACTTCCCGTACCGTCGCGAATGCAAGGCGGATCGATCCCGGGCGGCACTCGATCGGCTGAAACCCGGCCGCCGCCTGAGAGATCGCAACGTCCCTGTCCACCGCGAGCGTCCCGAAGAGGAGGGTCCCGGAGTCATGATGCAGCAACGCGCGACAGATCCTTCAGCCGTTGCCCAGCAACGTCGATGGAGTGGACGGTCGTGCGTACCTCCTCTCCCCTTTCGGCGATGATCCTGTCGGCAGCATAGTCGGATTGATACTCCAGCCCGAGCGTTCGAATCGTCCCATCCTCCTCGCGGAAGAGGAGCGTGTGGTTGTCTATGCTCCCCAGAAGTTCGAACCTCCCGTTCAGCGAGCGTTTCGTGACGAGATTGTGAGCGCGGATGTCCGCGTGCACGCGGTGGGTTCGCGACATGTCGTTGTAGTCCCTTACCGCGGACTCGATGCTCCCCTGCGTGATGCGCACGAATCGCTCGTAGCCTTCCCGCGCCACCAGGTATGCCGGAAGGGAGGCGAGGAGAAACGCCACTCCCAGGATAATGTCGGAGCGTGAGCCGGTCTGGACCCGGTAGCGATGCGGGTGATTCACGTCCATGGGGAAGACGCATTTCCGGCCACTTACGGGATAGAACAGGCTGACACCATTGATGGTCGCCGTGTCGAGCAGCGGATGCGTGGCGTATCCTACGCAGAAGCAGTAGTACAGGTCCGCGCGCCACCAGACGAGAGGCAGCAGGAGCACGAAGAGACCGGCGATGAATGCGAGGCTGTGAGTGATCGTGCGATGTCCGAACCGGGCCTCCAGGCGACGGGAGATGAACCGGAGGCGCTTCCCGATCGCACTGGATTGCGTGTCCAGGTCGGGCAGGAGCGAAGCCAGCGTCGCTACGAGCGCATTGACCCATGACAGCGCGATGCCTGTCGGGGTCATCAGGAGGAGGTAGACAAAAAGCGAAAACGTCATGTGTGTCGGCGCGATCACGACGTCAGGCCTTCCGGGAGGGGAAGGAATCCTCGAGATTCTGTCCTGGTCTGCGGGTCATTTGCGCTCCGGTGGGGGCCGGTAGTCGAGACCCAGGACCGAGAAGATCTCCTCTTCGCTGTGGACGACAACCCGCGTCCCGTCGGCCTCGAAGAGTCCGCTCCCGTCGCCCCGGAGCCGCATTCCGCGGTCGAAGGCGCGGCACGACATGGAGATGTTGTGGCCGTGACTCCCTGTCGTGATCAGGAGGCAGGTCCACCAGGAGTCCTCGTCCGTGATACGGATCGTCGTCGGCACGCATTGCCCGTCGACGTGCCGCGTCAGCCGCTTGACGCGGGGACCGTTCGAGTGCACGGTGAACCACCCCCGGGCGTAGAGGTGGGCAAGCTGTATCTCGAGGAGGTTCTCTTCGAGGATGCCGGGTTTCCCGCTGAGATCCTGGAGCTGGACCACCCTGGGTATGGCGACGATGTCGATGTTGTTTACCTCGGGCTTCTCGCGGCGTATCGAGCCGGCGATCTCGATCCTCCTGCAGAGCGGCGCCAGTTCGACGAGGAATTGGGCCGCGACAGGGGCTGCAAATGATCGTGAGAACATACGGTCTTATGTGTGTGCGTGGTGGTGTGTGTGTGTGTGTGTGTGTGTGTGTGTGTGTGGACGGGAGTACGTCCGCCGTGCGTGTACGCGTGGCTTGGGACGCTGTCTTGTGCACTGGTCCGCGCAGTGTGCCACCAGACCGCGCCTGTATTCGTTCACGGCGGGGCTCGCGAAGAGCCGACCCGCGCCGATTCTTCGAGAGCTGTTGTCTGGTGGACCCACGGGGGCATGCCCTCGGGAGTCCCGTGGATGCAGCTCCAGAGCCAGCCAAACGGGTTCTGTATGCGCCGCTTTGTGGTTGCCTCTAGCATGAGTCTCAGGCCTCTGATCACGAGGGCGGGGAAGTCCGGCCTGCCGGCTGTGAGATTCGCAGCCTGGCGACAGAGCCAGAGTTTATGCGCCGCATCTCCGCCGTAGAACAGCTTCTTCAGTTCGTCGTCAGTGGGGAGCCAGTCCACGAAAGATCGTTCCTGCTCGTTCCACTTCGTGATGGTCGCTCTGAAATCAGAACACAATTCGGTGTAGTATTCGACTGATGGAATCAGCACAGCGTCATCATGAGCCTCGTCCCCCGGGGTGTGTGGATAAGTGGTTCTCAACTCGAAGAGAGGTGGGACGCTACAAAGCTTTTTATCTTCTTCAATCTCCGTCTGAATCTGGTTCTGCGTCTCCTTCTCCGTCTCCTTCTCTCTCTCCTTCTCTGTCTGCTTCTGCATCTCTGTCTGTTCTGTTGTCTGTTCTGGGCGGATACTGTCCGACACCGTGCAATCACTGTGCGGGGATGACGCGGTCATGTGTTTGACACTTGCGGAACGGTGTTCCGGATGCTTGTGGTAGTTCTCCGCAGACTGTTCGGAGGGTGTCACGACATTGTCGGGACGGTATTGGGATGATGAACTCACGCTGTCCGGACGGCGTTCGGAATGTGCAGCGACACTGTCCGCCGGCTTGCGGCGCCGTCTGGTGTACGCCTCCGCACTGCGTTCGAAGGCCGGGCTGTGCAGCAGGCCGTACGTGTGCCATTTGTACTTATCCAGGATTCCCAGCGACACCGATTTCTCGATGATCTCGAGGAGTCTCTCCTCCGTCGTTTGGACCAACCCGGCGAGTATGCCCAGGCCGAACCCCGGGATGCTCGCGCCGGCGGGAACAGGGATGGAGGTGGTGGGGCCGTCCTGGCACAGGAAGGCGTTCACGTACGCCTGATCGGCTTCCGCCGATACGCCGGTGACCTTGAGGTGGAACGTGTCCGAGTGATACCCGATTTCTTCGAGAAGTCCCCAGTACACGCCCATCCCTTCGGCCCTGAACGCCTCGCTCAGGAGGTGCAGCTTCGGGTCGTGTTTGGCCGAGCACTCGTGGTGGAACCATTTCATGGGAGTCCCTCATTTCTTCAGTCGGAGGTAAGCCTGTTCAACCCGGTCGACCAGTCCCCGGGATTCCAGGACGTCGTACTGCTTGTCGTAGATGTCGGCAATCAGAAGGAGCGCTCCGTCACGGAGACGGGACCGCTTCAGGATCGGGGCGGACGAGACCACCTCCAGGATCAGGTCGAGCATCATCGGGGCCGTCGAGTGTGTCAGGGCGTCCGGCTGGAACTCCGGACCTAGAAACCGGACCCTTTCCACTGCGGAGCGCAACGCGTCTTCCCATCGCCTGCCGAGACAATCGACCCCCTTCTTCCTGAACGACCGGAAGAGCCGCTGGAAGATGATGAGAACAGCATCGGCCTCATCGACCGGCGCGGCGGAGGGTCGAAGCGAGGGCTTGACCGGTTCAGCGGGTCGTCTCTTCGCGCCCGCTCTGGGGGCGGCCTTCTGAGGCTGGCCGGCGGGTGGAGCCCCCTTTGGTGGGGTTTCGGAGGCCGGTGTGGCCGTCACGCCGTCGAGGCGGTAGAGCGCCATGCCGCCTTTCTCATATCCAAGCTGAAGCTGCGGCAGCGTGAAAGGCAGTCCAAGCTCGTCGACAAAGGTTGAGACCCTCACCAGTTCGATGCGTGGGAGATCGCCCGTCAGATCGGAGCGCTCGAGCAATCCCCTGCGCACGGGTGAGCTGGCAAGGAGCGCCTCGATATGCCGGAGGTCCAGGGAATCCAGTGTCACCTTCAGCACGGGGTCCGCTTCGAGTGTGGACAGGAAATCGCGCAAGAGCCGTTCGGGAGCCTCGAAGAGGTGGACAGTCCGCCCTTCCTTCCCGGCCTTCTGGAGTTCGTCCCGGATGCAGGAAAACTCGACGCGTGTCCGGGCGATCTCCGTAAGTCTCAGGACATCGGGCTCAGGGTTCCCCGCAAGGAAGATCCCCATCCAGGCGCGTTCGTCGGTTGTTCCAGGGGGGTCGGCACGCGCGCCTGGCGCGAGGAGTACGTAGCCGCGCATCTCCGGCGGCTGGGACTCGACCAGGATCATGGGGTCCAGGTTGCGTGCGGGGATCGGTCCGAGAATGAGCGTCGAGCCAATGAGCATCGTGCCGTCCCGTTCAGTCGGGTTCGAGAAGACGTTGTGACACCTGTGCTATCACCCGCGAGAGGTTCAGCAGCTGCAGCTTCGCCCGGACAAGGACATCGAATTCGGTCTTCCCCTGGGCGAACAGCATCTCGTTGTAGGCAACGAGCTGTCGCACAAGCACGAGCTCGTCGGCAAGGAGTGCCAGCTCCTGACGGGTCGCGTTCTCATGCATCTGCCGTGTGTGCCGGCGTTGTAAAACTTGCACGCGGATCCGGGCCACCTCGAGTTCCGCCTCCCTGAGCCGGACCAGTGCGCGGCCGTGGTCCGGGGAGCTGAGAAGCTGGTCGAGCCCCAGGGAAAACGTGAGGCGGTAGGAATCCCGAGGGAACACCGTGATTGCATCCGTCGACGGATCCCGGAAGATGACCTCGCCAATCCCGAATGAGGCAGACACAGTGACGCGAGGGAGCAGCCTCTGTACGATGGAGGTGGCAGATACGTCGATCGCGGCGAGCTCGACTTCAAGCAATGCGGCAGCAAGCTCGAGGGAGTCGAGGCTCGCTGGGCCCAGTGCCCCTCCCCGGCCGGTGACGGGAACGTCCGTCGGACGTGAGGCCGCGGGCTCATCGGCCCTGGGGCCTATCTGGTCGATTTGGCCGGGGAGGAGTTGAGCAGAACCGGTTGAACTGATCACAATCGCGATGACGACACAAGCTGCGCGCAGCTGTCGCCCTGGGGCACGTTCATTCGGTAGAAGCGGGTTCAAGAGCAGGCGCCCTGCCACTGTGGGCCTGATAGCTGATTCATGAGCAGGCGCTCTCCCACTGTGGACCTGATGGCAGATTGCAGAGACAGTCCTTTTGCTCCGCGTGCGCAGCACGGTCCTGAAGCAAGGAGAGATAGCAGCACTTATCAGTTCCTTGAGCCCTACGAGTGAACGTCTCATTAGCTGGGAGGATAGATAGAGCGGAGAGAAGCGCTAAACAAGCAGGCAGAAATGCCGGGGGAGCCGAGTCGAGGGGGCCGACCTAACTATCGCAGCTTATCTATCGCGCGGCGGATGGTGCGGTCGGTGAGTCCGAGGAGTCGAGCGGCACGGGCCTGGTGGCCATTTGTGCGGTTCAGGGCCCGTTCAATCATGGCATTTTCGAGGAGAGAGAGATAGGTCTTTAGAGAGAACTCCTTCCCTTCCTCCATCATCATGAGCATCTTCTCGAGCTGGACAAACTCGTATCTGCGTTTGGCCTCTTCATGGGAGGTGATGGCCATGATTCGCAGATACGCCTTCAGGTCCGAGATGTTCTCTTCCCATCCGGGGTCGGCGAGAGTCTGCTCGAGGTGTCTGCGATCCATGTCGTCTCCCTTCTCGCGCAGGTACTCCCGGGCCATCGCAAGCGCGTCCTCGGGACGATGCTTGAGAGACGTGACCTTGACGGCTTCGCATTCGGCAAGCGCTTCCAAGAGGCACGGAACCATCCGCTTCTCTTCAGACAGGCTGCCGGCATCGCGGCGCAGTGTCATGATGATTCGCGAACAGACAGGGCGTGTGTCTGAGGCGCCGAATCGGCGGGTCCTTCCGTGTACCAGGGCCTCCGCAAGCGCTTCCTGTATGTATGCGGGAGCATGATCGATGTGCTTGATCAACACTGTCGTCTCCAGTTCGAGAATCCCCCGCCGGCTGGACGTCAGTTCTGGAGGTTCCGCGCCAAAGAGCTCGATCCTCTGTGCGCGCTCCGGAAGGACGCTGGCGTTGAACGACCGGAGGGTGGATTGCTTGAAGGGGCTCAGCCGGTGGATATGGTGGGCGATCAGACTTTTCCCGACGCCCGCCTCACCAATGATCAGGATGGGTTCTCGACCGCTTGCCAGCTTCTTGATTCGGCGCCGAATGATGGTGATTTCTGGAGAGATGCCGAGGATCGCCGGCGGGCGGGTTTCTCGGGTCATGGGGGAATCCACGATCGGAATTTCCCGGGTCACAGTGTATTACGGTTAGACTCTGTTGGCAGAGGATTTCGCCTCGCGAAGTTGAGCAGGTCCACCACAAAGTCGAGGTCAGCTGACGCCTGCGGGTCATTCTCGATTCGGTCGAGCATCGCGAGAGAATCCTCGGGCGAGAGGTGGCCCAGAGCGAAGTCTGAAATGTCAGAGAGGGGTATTGAACCGACAGGTGTCACCGGGGGCATTGGGGGTCTCCTCAACAGAAATCTGTTTGACAGCAATCAGTGTGACCGGAGCGTCATGAAAAGCTCCTGGTCTGACATCGTACGGGGATCCAGTTCCTTTGTGAGCACGCCTCGATCCAGGATCCCTATGCGATCCCCGAGATCTCGCGCCACGACCGGATCGTCCGTGGCCAGCAGGACAGCCAACCCGCGCTCCTTGAACTTCCGCAGCTCCTGAATCAGCTCTCTCCCCGAGACAGCATCAAGCAACCCGGTCGGGTCATCCAGGAGCAATGCCGGGACCTGGCGGACCAGCGCAACCGCAAGGAGCAGCTTCTGCTTCCAGACCGCGGAAAGGGCCTTCGCGCGGGATCCGAGGATCCGATCAGGCAGACTGACGTCCCGTATGGCCGACATCAAATCCTGCTGCGATGGCATCTTCCCTCCTGAGAGCCTGGTGAGAAGCTCAATGTTCCGCCTGCATGATATATACTCATAGACGGCAGGTTTTTCCGAAAGGAAGGCGAGATTTTTCAGGGCGGCGGCTGACCTGTCTGCACAATCCACGCCGTCGACCAGCGCTTTGCCCGTTGCCGGGGGGACCAGCCCCAGAAATGCGTTAATCAGCGTGGTTTTGCCCGCTCCGTTGGGGCCCAGGAGGACGTACACCTCACCTTCAGAGACGGTGAAGGAGACGTGATTGAGAGCGAGCCGGCCGTCCTCGTAGCGTACGGAGAGTCCTTGAGTCTGGATCATGGAGTTTCTCACTAGCGGACGTCGTACGATCGGAATTTGAGCCAGCAACCTGCTCCGGCGAGGACCGTCATCCCAACCAGAATGAGCATATCAGGAACGGCCTCTCCTATTCTCTCCGATGGCAGTGGTGGTGCGAGGACGGCCAGAAGTCGGCTCTTGTCCAGGCTCGGGGCACCGGTTCCTCCTGCTAGCCATGGTAATCGAGCGGTTCCCCCCATAGGGACGCACAACCCACTTGCTGTACCACTCCCTGGTCACCTGATCCTGGAAGTCGCGAGCGAAGGCGAGGCTTCGCTCCCATTCATTCGGGCCTGTGCCGGCCAGCGTGGTGGCAAGCAACGAGAATGTTCCCACGGGGGAGAGTCGTGTCAGGAAGGACGCCGTCTCCTGTTGGGAGCGATATGCCGCTTCGCGCGTCGAATCCAGAATCCGCCATTGGGCCTGAATTCCTGATTCATGTGATGCTTCGATTCCTGCGAGTGCTTTCTCATACTCATCGTGCGCCGTCTTCAGGTCGCCCGTGAGAAGCTCAGGGACGATCATGTCCAGTGTGTCTGCATCGAATCCATGGCGGCTCAAGACACTTCGGTAGAGGGAATCCACAGCCTCTCGGAAGCGAAGATCGTTGGAGGTCTTGATGAGGCGCTTTTCCATCTCCACGACATGGTGGGGCGTCGCGGGGTAGACAATCTGGGCGATCATCGGAGCCATGCGCGGGAGAGCGAGGACCAGGAACACCCACAGGAAGACGAGGAGCACGACCGCAACGCCAGGCCTGTGAGCGAACATGGAGACGAACGTCCCGAGCAGGAAGAGGAGGAACAGCAGTGCGAACACGGAGAGGACCGCAAGCAGCAGCTGCGGGAGCTGCCCCTCGAGATGGGCCCGGACGATCGGTGACCCGACCATAATGCCCAGCCCGAGAATCAGTCCGGCGGCAACCGGGAGAGCGAATGCGAAATAGCTCCCAAGGAGTTTCGCGGAGAGGATCGAGCCTCGAGATGCACCCGTTGAGACCAGCAATCGCAGCGTCCCTTCCTCCTTCTCCCTCGTGATCATCCCATGGACGAACACGAATGCGAGCAGGGAAAGCACGATGCCGGTCAGGAAGAGGAGGTCTGTGGAATCGGCGGACTGCGGAGGAGGGATCGGCTGGCTGATTCTCGGACAGTACCGTGAAGAGGCCATCTCGAGAGGTTTGGATACGGGAAGGGAGGGCCGGCTCTATGCCCCTGAAGAGAATCCCGAGGACCGACGGCGGCCTAAACGCCTCGGCAACAAGGTCAGCACGGAGTCCAGCGGTTTCGGTCTGTGTCCTGTAGACGTCGACCAGTTCCTCATGGTATCGGATCCTATGCTCATAGCTGCGGGTATTGACGAACGTAGAAAGTGGGATGAGTGTGCACGAAACCAGGACGACGACAAGGAAGCGGACGCTTCTCAGCGCTTCACGGAATTCCTTCTCTGCGAGTGCTCGGACCATGTGGGGGCTCCATGGTGTGGGAGAGTCGAATCGTATGGCCCCCAGTAATGCAGACCTCGTGCCAGAATTGAATTGCGTGAATTTGAACAAAAAAGGGGGGCCGAACAGAGAAAGTGTGCAGCCGCCTTCACACTGGTGTGAAGCTCCCTGCACACAGGCAGGAGAATACTCGTTCGATCCTTGCGTGGGGGGTGACGACCTCGGAGCAGACTGACGATGTGGTCAGGATTCCGAGGGACCAGATCCGCTCGATGACCTGCGGCTTAGGAAGCCGTGTGCGTCACCAAAACCGGCCGAATGCAGTTCGATTGGAGGGATTTCTCCGCCGCTCGTGACGCCTGCGTTAGCAGACTGTTAGCAGACGAACTGTGTTTCATTGTAGCGTGCGTCGATCCGAATGTCAACCATCGGAAGTGTGAATTGATCGGACGAGGTGCCAACTGGCGTGGGCTCCAATGGAGTAGACATCTGTGGCCCACCGAGGCTTCACCGTTGCGAGCAGGATACAGACACACGTCGCAGGCATCGTTGCCCGGGCCGTATGATGCAACTCCGAGGCGAGGATTGTAGAGTAGAACAAAAGTGTAGTGGTGCACAGGTCATGTGAGCCCTCACCGTTTCTCCCCTTTCGGGCGAGTGTCCCGCTCAAGCCGACCATCACTCTATTGCCTTTTGAGCCCTCATCGCACCGGACATGAGGTTTTCCCTCATCCGGCGCTCCTGAAGAGTTGACACACTTGGGTTAGAGCCGCACGACGTGGTAGTCGTAGAACAGGCCCAGCTGACCGTACAGATATTGCGAGGTCAGTTTCCCGAAGCCATATCCACGTTTGCCGCGACGTCGCCAGATGACATGCCGGACCCGGAATCCACAAAGCGGGCCAGCTTGCGGAACCATGCCGATCCATGACCCAGGCGGAAGTACCCATCCATCCCCGCAAGTATCGGTTCAGGTTCTGCACCTGATCCTTGACACGGAGCGGGATCGAGTGATGTACATACCGCCTGACCGTCGCGCGGAACCTGGCCTGGCTCCGCGGACTCGGATAGACCAGTATCAACCGTGTGCCCGTCTTTCTGCTCTGACATTGTGGAACCGGAAGCCGACTTCAACAACAGAAGCCTCCTCGCCTGCACAAAGTCCCCTGCATGCAGCCTGTACAAATACATTCCACTGGCCAGTCCCGAAGCGTCGAACACTGCTTCGTGATAGCCGGCCTCCTGTTCCCCTTGGACAAGTGTCGCCACCTTCTGGCCGAGCGTGTTGAAAACTGTAAGCATCACATGTGATCGACTCGGTAGACCGTAGCGAATTGTGGTCAATGGATTGAAGGGATTGGGATAATTCTGTGCCAGCTGAAAATCATCCGGCAAGAGGCGACGCGGAGGTTGTGAGACCGTAGTGGTACGTGCAGGCGTGTAGCGCAAAATCTCCCCTTGATTGGTGACAAACCAACCACTATTGGTATCGGCAAACGAGATTTGCACTGGGTACCCTAAGAAAGGGTCAAACGTCGGCTGGTGTGACAAGGTTGATCCATCGTCGTCCGTACGATAGGGGCCATCGGCGTTGACGAGCCATGCCGAACGCGATCCGGGGGCATAACATACTTTGATTGACGAAGTCCTCAGCAGAGTTGCTGTGGGCTCCCATGTCGCCCCACCGTCCAAGGACCGACCGAGCCAACCATCCGTGGTTCCTACCAGCCCGGTGCTGTTGTCTCGAAACGAAACAGTTCGGGCGATGGCCCCAACAGATGGCCCGTACGACCAGGCGCTGCCACCATTGGTCGTGCGCCACACCCAACGGATAGTTGCAAACCATACATGATCTGGATCGGTAGCCCAGAACGAGTTGGTTACACCATATTCACCGGACTCGCGAACAGGCTCGTTGGGGAGGTGCACCCAGTCTATTCCGCCATTGCTCGTCCGAAGCATGACGAACTGGTTTCCCACACGGGGTTCTCCCAGCGCATAGCCATTGCTGGCATCGAAGAACCAGATCCCGTCCATCGACAAGCTCTGATTCCCCGGATACGTCTGTTGTGACCATGAAGACCCACCGTTTGTCGTTGCGTAGATTCTTCCATCCCAGTTAGCCAGCCACGCGCGGTCGGCGTCAACTGCGGTTATGGACAGCCTGTCCCACCAGATTCCTGTCGGGCCCGGGCCAGGCGTCGGGAGATTGCCCGTCACATCAGCCCAGGTCGTCCCGCCATCGGTTGTTCTGACAACCAGAGGACGATACGGAGCCGGCAACCTTCCACCGGCACTCCAGGCGATATTGTTGTTGACTGCCTTCACCGAGTACAGGAAACTGGACGGCAGGCTCACTTGTGTGTACCATAATCCTGTGGAGGCAAATGCGTGCGCTCTGAAGGTACGCGCATCCCTGTCATTCACATTGTATGCCCACTCTAGCTTCACGATGACGTTGTGCTCTGACGAAAGGCTCCCCATTCTGAATTTGAAATCGGGCAGCGCAGTCTCCTGTCCGGAGTCGAGCCTCGCGATTATCGCGCTCCCCTGCAGAATCTGGAGTGCAGGATCAGTCGAGCTCGCAGCAAAGGAGAGACCCTGAGCAGGGGTGGCTTGCGTGTTCTTCACCACCGTACTGAGCACCAGGGTATCCCCCTCCAGAGCGAATGTCCTTCCCGTCAGGTTGTAGAGGCTTGAACTCACAATCTGAATACTTGCATGCGTCTCGGAAAGTGCTCGTCCGAAGTTGACCCTCCCGTGTCCCAGCGACCCGGCAACGCCGGCGTTGCTAGCATCAATGGGGTCCGCCGTAATCCGGATCTGTCCGGCAATCTGTTCCGGCTTCCATTCTGGATGCGCGGCAATCAGTAGCCCTGCGAGCCCTGCCACAAGCGGGCTTGAACTTGACGTGCCCTGATCAGTCCCGTATAGGCCGTTGTTCAATGCAACGCGGATGCGCACGCCAGGCGCGAATACTGAAACATTCACGCCATAATCCGTGAAAGGCGCAATCGCGTCGGACGTGTCCATCGTTGCCCCGACCGAGAGGACATGGTCATACGCGGCGGGGTAGTACGGGACGTCATCGACATTGAGCGTTGAGTTCCCCGCTGCAGCGACGACAAGCGCTCCTTTCTGTGTCGCGGCGGTGATAACATCCTGTTCCATTTGCGAATAGGTTCCCGTTCCATCCGCGCGACCCCAGCTGCAGTTGATGACGCGTGCGCCCATTGCAGCCGCATAGGCAATACCCTCGAAACCGTAGAGAACCCGATTATCAGCGGATGGGTCCGCTGCGCACACCGCCATGATCCGGCAGTTCCAGCTCGTCCCTGCCATTCCTCGACCGTTGTTGGTTACCGCCCCGAACGCGCTGGCTGTCTTTGTCCCATGGTCTGCGTTACCTGGCAGGAGTCCACGGGGGATATTTGTGTTGTTCGTAAAATTCCAACCGACGACATCATCAACGTAGCCGTTGTGATCATCATCGATGCTATTGAGATCGCCTGCCGGGGCGGGAAACTGCTGGAAGATCCCATCATGGTTCAGGTCCTCGATGGGATTAATCCAGATGTTCTGCTTAAGATCCGGGTGCTGCCAGTTTGTCCCGCCATCTATGGTGGCAATCACGACATCAGCACTTCCCTTCTGCAGCGCCCAGCCAGAGGGAACATTCATACGGTCAAAATAGACCTGTTGAATCGTCAGATAATCTGAATCGTTGGGGACGTCGCACGTATAGTTGTAGTATTTCGGCTCTGCATACTCCACCTGGGGCAAGTCTGCGAGGCGTGCTGCGACCTCCACCGGATTCATGCCGGAGGGGATTGTGGCAAAATGGATCTGCGAGAGATCAACCCTTCCCTTTGCAGCCTCAGCGTCATTCAAGGAGACGGTCATAGGAAACGCGCGTGCAAGCGAAGTCACTCCGAGGTCAGAAAAGGCACTCAACAAAGGGTCGGCACATTGCACAACTGGACCCTCGGCGATTGAAATCGAGTGCCTGAGTTTGACTACAACGATACCCAGAACAACGTCATTCGAAGATACCCCGACTTGCCGGTTCTGGAATCGCGTATTCCGCGCATCGTCCCCCACAGCGGCCTGACTCAGAGGTATTGAGGCCAGCAGGGGCATCAAGAACATCAGAAGCGCCAGACCGATGGCGTTTCGACGTCGGGGGCTTATTAGGGGGCAGAGCTTCGTGTTTGGAGACGACAATTTGGGGCATGTCGGAAAGAAACTGAACACTCGGCGCTTCATAGGGTACTTCTCCGTGCATGAGCGCATGTGCCCAAATGGGCCACTTGAACTACGAGGCTCTCAGGCCAGGGGGTCGTCGGGGTGGGCTCTATAGCGGAGGAACTGGATCAGGGTCCATCAGCGGCGACCCTTCGGCTGGGGAAACCGTCAGGCGCCAAGACAACGTGTGACCGGAATATCCCTCAGGCAACACGAAATAGCAAGGCCGCGATCGCGGCCAAGGGCATTGACGGATCTCGAGTTGCATTCCTAGCGTGATTGTTAGCATGCAGGCTCGACAAACGCTGAAAGGGGGCGAACGGAGTACACTTGCGGCTGGACAGACCGCGGGTCGAACGGTTTGTAGGAAGACGCGACGTATGATGGAGAGCAGTCGGGCAGAGTGCGTGGTGGAGTACCTGCAGATTAGGAAGCCGCAGGTGGGGGCCACCGCAGGGGGAGGGGGCCAAGCCAATACCAGCTGCCTGCCGCCTAAGACAAGGAACTCTTGTACCCTTCGAATGCCTGAAGGATAATTGCCGTGCAACAACGGAATAGCCTCTCGCTAATGGGCATCGCGCTGGAGGGCAGGCTCATTCGGGTCAACAATCGAGTACTTCTCGAGCTTTGTGTAGAGTGTGCGACGGCTTGTGTGTAGGAGTTCGGCTGCTGCAGACTTATTCCACCCGGTCTTCTCCAGGGCTTCCGTTATCAGCCTTCGCTCGGTTTCATCAGCACTCAGGCGTACCTGGTGCTCAAGCCCAACACCTTCGGGCGCACCTCCTGACGACATCCTGGCCGGCAGCGTTTCTGCAATATCTCTGGCTTCCAGCGTTTCGGTCTCCGCAAAGACCATCGCCCGCTGTATGACGTGATCAAGCTCCCGGATGTTGCCAGGCCAGGAATAGCCGCGCAGCAATTCGATTGCTTCGTCGCTGATGAATCGAACCTTGCTGCCAAGTCCGGCGGAGGCTCGGAGAATCACACTGTTAGCGTAAGTCGCAATGTCCTCTGAATGCATCCGCAACGGTGGGACGGATATACGTATCAGGTTCAGGCGATGATACAGATCCTGCCGGAACTTGCCTCCTCTTGTAAGATTCTCAAGGGATCGGTTGGAGGCTGCAACGATGCGGACATCTGCCATGAACGACCGGGTGCCGCCAACGCGGTCGACTGTGTGTTCCTGCAGCACCCGGAGAAGCTTCCCCTGGATGTCGGGCAAGAGTTCCGAGACCTCGTCCAGGAACAGTGTACCGCCATTTGCCTGCTCGAACTTGCCAGCCCGGGTGTCGGTGGCGTCCGTGAAGGCTCCCTTCTCGTGGCCGAAGAACTCGCTCTCGGCAAGGTGAACGGGAATCGCCGCACAGTTCACGACGACGAATGGTCCGGCCCTGCGTTTGCTGTGGAAATGGATAGCCCTTGCGGCGAGCTCCTTCCCGACCCCAGTCTCCCCTTCGATCAGCACCGTAGCATTGGTATCTGCGATGCGCACTATCTGGTGGCGCAGATCCTGCATCAGAGCGCTATCGCCCAGGATTCTCTCGATGCCCTCTCCAACGTTCAGGCGGGTCTTCAGCTCGTGCACCTGCTCGCTCAGCAGAGCCCGCTCCACTGCGCGGCGGACCACTAGCAGAAGCTGCTCGTTGTCAAAGGGTTTGGTGAGATAGTCGTACGCACCGGCCTTCATAGCTTGAACCGCAGACTGTATAGACCCATGGGCGGTCAGGATCACACAGATGATGCCTGGAAGCCGCTCCTTCAGCCGTTGGATTGTCTCGATGCCGTCCATCCGGGGCATCTGGAGATCGACGATTGCTACGTGGGGCCTGAACGACTGAAGTGCTTCGAGGGCCTCTCCCCCGCTGCCTGCGCCCAACACTTCGAAACCTTGAGGTTCAAGCAGGGTCGTGAGCAGCAGCCGAATCGACTTTTCGTCGTCGACAAGAAGTACGCGGCCGGTGGATGGTGCCGGCGTCATGACGGGTGGCCGCTGGATAGTCCGTTCGACGGGCCGTCACGTGGGAGTATTACGGTCACCGTGGTTCCGTGATTGCTGGAATCCGTACTGCTCTCAATCGAGATCTCGCCTCCGTGGCGTGCGATGATGCCGTAGCAGATCGAAAGGCCGAGCCCTGTGCCTTCTTCTTTGGTCGTGAAGAATGGATCGAAAACCCTGGCGCGGTTCTCAGGGGCAATCCCCTCGCCCGAGTCTGCTATCCGAATCACCACCGCAGGCCCGGCTTCGGCTCGTGCGGTGTGCGCCTGACCTTCGACAATGGACATTCGGAGTTGTCCGCCGTCGGGCATGGCCTGAATGGCGTTCCAGAGGATATTGAGCAGCGCTTGCTGCAGTTGCGAGCGGTCACCGATGACCACCGTATCGGCTGGGTACTCAGGATCCAACTTTGAATCAATACTCCTCTTCCTCAGTTCCGGCTCAAGCAGAAGCATCGATTGGCTGATGAGCTCGGCGACGGAGAACCCTGTCACCTCCAGCCGCGACGTTTTGCTAAGTGACAGTAGGCCCTTGAGAATAGTGTCGATTCTGTCGGCTTCGAGGAGAGCTGTCTCCATGAGCTGGCGACGTCCGGGCGGGACCTCATCTGTGGCCAGCTGGACTGCTCCTCGTATGAGCGTGAGGGGGTTGCGGATCTCGTGGGCTGCGCCGGCGGCGAGCTCTCCCACTGTGGCAAGCTTGTCCGCCAGGAAGAGCTTCTTGAGGGCGCCATCTGAGACATCGCGCGCGAAGGCGTAGTCGAGAGACGAAGCCGCCTGGCGCGCTATTGCGGAGAGGTCCTGCAGGTCTGAGGGACTGTACTCGAGATCCATCGGTCCTGGGCCCAAGGTGGAGGAGACCCACGAGGCGATCAGCGGCGTACATAGGTACGACAAGGCAGATTCCCCGGGATGAAAGGCGGTCCCTCTCGCCTGGAGTCAGGAAGCCTCGAAGGTCCTGCTCTCCCGAGAGGACGGCCGGGACCTGATTGAGGGCAAGCCAGCCTGCAAGGCGGTCGGACGGTGCGAAGTCGAGTGAGGGCGACGGGTGTCCCTCTGCAGGCTTGGCGTTCCGTTCGACAAACCGACCGGTGATTGGCTCCAGGAGGGAGACAGCTGCCGAGGAAGCGTGGAAGGACTCTTTGACGGCGGAGTGAAGGTACAGAAGGATCTGGTCTGCGCCTGCCAGTCTGCCCAGGGCGTCGATCAATTCGCTTGTGGCAACGCGACGGGCCGGGTCACCGCGCAGCCGCAGTCTGGACAGGAGCTTCTCGAAGTCTGCCATTTATGGCCAACCAGTGGGTGGGCGTTTGCGGAAAATAGCAGAGGAATTGCGGAGAAGCAAACGTCTTGGTTTCTCAGCCGATGACTTGAAGAGATGACGGTGGTTCATCCGGTTCGTCGATCGCAGGGATCTTTCGCATCCACACCAACTGACGAGCAGCAGACGATACTCCTCCCACGGCAACACCTACGACAAAGAGAGAGGCGGAGCAGGCTGCAAGAAGGATGAGAAACATAGAGAGTGCAAAATAGCGCCCCATTTGCATGAGATAGCCGGTGCGCTGATGCAAATATATCTTCCCGTGAAGGCCATGCCGCCCAGCTCTATATCCAAGGAGGTTGCCCAAATGGGTCGTATCCACAATCAGGTAGAGACCCCACACATAGCCGAGCAATAGAGGACGCCAATCCTGTGGAATCCACGCAAGCGCGACTGTGACAATCAAAGTCATAATAAGCGCAGGAATGAGCTGCCTGGGTTCAAGAAGTCGCCTCGCCTTGACCGTTGACTGGAGTTTTGGATTGCCCTCGATTGTGTTGACCGGATAGCTTTGGTAATGCTCGGCGTAGTGGAGTTGGCGTTCCCGTTCCTGCAGGATGGTGAGCAGCCAATCGACCCACGCCAAAAGGAATGTGACAACACCGGCAATCCAGGGGTAAGAAGAGAACCAGTCAATCATGTCAAACCTCATCACAAGGCGAAACAGTGGTTATCTCGTGCCGCAAAACGCCTTATCAAAATGAATCTTTCCTTGCGCCTAATGTCCTTTCACCGGTCGATAGCTGCAACAGTATCGACACTGCCATCGGAAGCGACCTTCCTTACCCTCGGCACCCAGTCTCGCCTGTTATCGCCCTCCGTGTGGAGGTATTCAAGCACATACAGGTCATTCCCGAATACTGCAACTCCCGTCGGCGACCAGGGGCTTGAGGTTCTCAAGACGGTCGTGACTTTCTTGTCGGCAGCGATCTTCAGGACTGCCCCACAACCGGTCGCGGCGATATAGAGAGTTCCCTGTGAATCGAGCGCCAGTCCGCGGAGGTACGGCCCGAGCTCAGCCTCAACCCCCGGTACCGAGTCGCACCCGGGCAATGTGACGTTCTCGACTATGGTTGTCAGCTGCCCCTGCGTGGTGATCTTCCGGACAGCCCGATCCTCTGTATAGTAAACCGATCCATCTGGTCCCGTCGCCATCCCGTTCACCCAGCGGAGCGCCGTGCCTCCCGAGTTCGCGGGGAATCCCTTCACGATCGTGGTGGTTCCGTTCGGAGACAGGCGAAAGAGCTGCAGTGCATTCCCATCGGAACGCCACGGGTAGTATAAAGCACCTTCACTTCCAACGGTGAGCGGGAAGTCGCTGGAGAGCAGGAGTGTCGGATTGACACCAACACGCGTGACGGTTGCATCTCCCGAGGAGAAGTATGGCAGTGTCGCGTCTTTCAGTCGACCATCGAGGTCGATCGCCATCCAGTGATACGCCGGCCCCGAGAGTCGTGTGAGGTTTCGATTCCGGTCAAGTTTCCATATCCCAGACCCTGTGTCAACGAAGTAGATGTTTCCTTCCCGATCCGCTACGATCCCCGATCCCGGGTGAGAGAGGGCTTCGTACGCGCCCCCGACAAGCAAAACGGATAGAAGCGCTTGAATCATCAGTCTCATAGTCGCCCCTTCCTGATGGAAAGCCACAAGACAACCACACCACTGCCACTTCCTCGGCTCGAGTCGCCGGGTATGGTGCACCACACTACTCCGAAATTTCGGCCTCGACGAGTTTCGCAAGTAAATCAAGCGATTCTTGCCACCCGAGATAGCAGGCCTCAGGCGGGATAATGTCGGGCACACCTTCTTGCGCCACATTCAACTCGGTTCCACATGACACTTTCTTCAGGGATATTGTCACCTTCATGATCCCTGGCAGATTCGGGTCGTCGAACTCGTCGGTGTGGCAGATACGCTCATTGGGCAGGAGTTCAAGGTATTTGCCTCCGAAAGAATGACTGTGTCCTGTGGTGAAGTTGGTGAAGGACATCTTGTAGCTTCCGCCGATTCTGGCATCCAGATGATGGACTTTGCCGGTGAATCCATTCGGTGGAAGCCATTTGCACATTGCCTCAGCGTCGAGGAAGGCCCGATAGATCTTTTCGGGTGTCGCCCGGAGGACGCGATGGAGTTGGATTGTGTTGGTGGGCATATTGAGCCATCCTTCGCCATGTGATATGTTGAGTGTCAGTCTGCCAAACTCACGTGGGACTCCCGCGGAGGTGAAGAATGTGCTGTTGACAGAGTGCCGGGGGGAAGGAGTTGCCGGCGTGGAAGGGCTCCTGTCGTGGCTACTCTCTGAGGAGGAACGACTCGTCGAGTATGATATCCCATGGCTCACAGGACCTCTTCCACACTTTTGATGGCCTGCCCAACTGTCAGGGACAGGTTACTCGACAATCGCTATGCGAAAGAACACGGACTTATAACTGGCGCAAGTTGCACATGTCGCTGGAAATTTTCAAGCCCAACCTGACGAAAAGAAGGGCAAAGCAGGGTGGGCTCTAGAGCGACAATGCTGGATCAGGGTCCAATGCGGCCACCCTCAGGCTGGCAAGCCATCGCGCCCCAGATAGGGTTGGGATTCGGCAAGTCCGCCTCTATCGCGTTGCGTCACCGCAAAATCACAAACTTCTTGGCCTGGACGAGGTCTCCCACTCCGCTCCGGGAGTCTCGCCCGATAGCGGAATCCAGAGGGCGGACTCGCAGTCGGTAGACATAGACACCACTCGCGAGGTTTGAACCGTCAAACTTGACCTCGTGAATTCCTGCCTCGCTACCCTCGTTCACCAGCACGGACACCTCCCGACCGACCATATCGTAAACGCTCATGGTCACGTGTGATGCTCTCGGCAACTCGAACTTGATGGTCGTGCTCGGGTTGAAGGGGTTAGGATAGTTTTGCTGCAGCACAATCTGGCTGGCCACGGCAGGTTGATCCTCGTTCAAGGACGTAGTTACATCTCCTCTTACGAGTTCAATGCCATCGCCCGTTCCCAGGTTTCTGGAATACTGCATATGGAGGCTATCGTTCCAGTGTTCATGGGTTCCAAGACTTGCAAGCACAGTGCCGTCGTTTTCCGGATCATATCTGATGCCGGTGGGCCAGTTAGTGGTGTCAGCGGCCTGGTGAAGATAGTCATCGGTGGCATTCATCTGAGGATACGTGCCCGCTCCCCGGGCTTCGGTGAACTCCGCCCGGAGAAAATCATACCCCACCGACTCAATCGCCAGAGGGTCGAAGGAAGCAAACACGGACGACATCCAATCGTTGTTGAACGGCGCCATCATCCATTTCACCGGGATATGCAACTCATAATCGGTCGCCCACAGCGCATCCATCAGGTAGAAGAGGTTCTTCTTTCCCAGCAGTTGATGGCCCATCAGATCAACCTGGACGCGGTACATCCCGTAGTCCATACGATATGGAGTGTTTGGATACTCCTCCGGCGCCACCAACCCGCCGTGGAGGTGTGAGGCACTGGATCGGGTGTGCGATCCGAAGTGATTCTTGGCGAACATGGTCACGCCTGCCCGTTTGTGCCCTTTCAGCATCGGGATATTGAGCAGGTATTCGGCTTGGTCAAAGATGTCATAGAGCAGATCCTCGGTGATGGCTGTCCCTGTCGACCCACTCGATTTCAGAACGGTTCCTCTGTCCGAATACTTGATTTTTGCGGTTGTGCTCTTGACGGCCTTCTCTCTTCCGAGATTCGTGTAGCCATCCGTGTCCAGGTAGTGGACATCAGGGAACTCGGCGTGCCAGAGATCGTAGCAGTGCTTGTAGATATGCTTCATGGGATCGCCGACATAGATGTCCGTCTGCGCTACACCGACAACGTTCACCAATTGACGCAACACCGAAAGGACAATGGCAGGAGATGTTTCAGATACGGCGTAGTACTAGACGCCTGTGCGCGCACTGAGATCGGCGGTATTGAACTGGCCGCCCCAGCTGCTCGTCGCATTCGTCTTGATGAAGACTTTCTCTCCGGACGCATACCCTACTGCTCCCTTCCCGCGTGTGGAGTTGTGAAACCGGAAAATGGCATTCCAGGCGGAGGAATCCGACGATGTGCCGGTCAACCTGCGGATGGCCGTGGACACCATCGTATCAACGACAGGTTGGTTGTTGTTTTCGGTGCGATACCATTCGTGGCTGACAGACGCCGGACTGCAGTTTTCGTTCGTTGCTTCTGGTCGATGTACCCAGACGACTCTCCCGGGATAGATGCCGACGGCAGTTCCCATCGGCTCGTTTGCGTTCAGTCGAAGGGTTGGGAGTTGACTCTCGACCGCGCTCGCAGGATCATTGACGAACGTGTAGGAGACAAAGAGCCCCATGATCGCCAGCGCGCCTGTAAGAACCATGGCCGGGATCGTCTGCCGTTTCTTCGCTTTTGCCCAGAGTCCGAGGGACGCGCCAATGAGGAGAAGATATCCGATGAAGCCTGATGCCAGTGGCATCGCGGCACGCACACAGGGATAGGCAATACGGCTTGGCTTCGTGGCAACCCGGAAGATGATCCACGCGAGGGCAAGGAGGCTGATGAGCGGCGCCAGGACCCTCACCAGGCCGTGAGGTGTCTTGAAACCAACAAACCTGCCGGATCGAGGGCAGTAACGGAGGTACTTGTCACTGATAAATTTCACGTTTGGACCCTATCTCTTTCGAATCATTTCGGTTGATCGGCCCAACGTCCCAGCATCGAACTCCGCCGACCAGTGCTTTCTCAAATGCCGTACGCAGGTATCGTAGTGAATTCAAATGGCAATCGCCATGGTTCGGACGACTGAATTGACCGCGCGAGGTGCCAAGAGGGGGAGCGTCTGATATTGTGTGGTCAAGTCGGATACGTCAACACTTCTTTGATGGGGTCATCAAGGGATCTCGGGAGTATAATCTCGCCAAGTCCGTCTCCGCCTCCGACGGAAACGCCCCGCCACTCCAAAAACTGGCCTATAGTTGCAGCAGCAACGTACGCACCTATCATGTCGTTGGGTCCTTTGTTGAAGTGGGCCGGGGGAATCTGACCCCGGCGAAGATCTGCTGTGAGAGCATAAGCCACAGAGCCAGGAGACCGATAGATCCATCTCCCGCGAGCCATGCCTCCCTGTTCACTGCCTATCTGAAGCCACCGAAGAGCCACTCATCGTCGCTGATGGCCGTGCCGAGACAAACCGCCGAGACGCCCAGAAGCTCCAATGCCTTGGCTCGGATGGTGTGTGTCCTGAGTTCCACCCCTTTCACAACCAACACATAATTCGGCGCAAACCCGTTTGGCTTGGTTTCTCCAATAGCTACCACCACCTGACCAATGGCTTTGTAGAGCTTTGTCTCAGGCTGTCCCGATGAATCGCCCTCAACCTCCGCAATAACTAGCCTATTATCATCGAAGTTTATTGCGACGATGTCTCGGTCCCCAGAAACCTCAGGCAACAGCCCGCCGGGGTAATTGTGGCGTAGGGTCTTGAACCACGAACGCCGGCTACCTCCGACCTGGGCGCCAAATTCCGTCAGAGCTTGTGCTGCAGAGTTTCCAGCGGCCTCCATTTCAATCTGCCTGCGCCTTGATTCCGCCGAATTCCTACGCCCACCAGTTCTTCCCAATTCAGATGGATCTATATCAATATAGACTTTCCATCCGCGATTAGGGTTGCAGTATCGCTCGACAAAGAGTTTCTTCAGTTCAGGCTGATACATAGTTCAAACACCAATTCCCCTCGTCTTGGTGAGCGGATCTTGTTCCCCTCGCGGTCCTACCCAGGAGGAGCTTGCCCCCTTTTCTTGTACCTTCTCTCGTGAGACTTTCTTGGCTGTTTTCATGCCGCAGGTGCTTCAATGCCTTGGTAAACGAACTCGATCTCTGCCGATGAGCAGTACCCCAGTGCACCGTGAGATCTCTCGGTATTGTACTCGATCTACCGCAACGTAATCTTTGCTCGAGAATCTTCCGTCGAGCGGAAGCAGGGACCGTTCACACACTCTTGGCGGACCGGCAGTAGAATGCTCCGACTAGCGTATGGTCCGATTGCATACGAGGTCGGCTCGAGTCTAACGCGGGCTTGTTCCAGCGGGTCCCTCGGTGCCCCGACTATCGAGAATCCATTTGCCGGGCGGGAACTTCACGGAGAATGTGTCCGCATCAGCCAGATCGACCTGCTTCGGATTTCCAATCTCCGATGCCCAGGTCGTATGTCTGTTACGCCCTGCGAGAACCTCTAATTGCCTCGCGAGATATTCCTTTACTTGCGTGTTGCCGCTCATTCTCCCCAACTGCTCCCAATGGATCACTGCAATGGGGCGATCTCTGTCTTCGAGTAGAGATTTCTGATGAGACCGATTCCACTTCAACTCGCTGACCAGGAGACACTGCACGACAGACTTGGCGTCAAGTTTTCTCCGTGCCAATTGGAGCCGGCCGGCGTTGGTTTCAATATCCTTCTTCTGCCTCCAATCGCTTCGGTACTTCACTTCAATGCCAACCAGGATCCGGTTGTCAGTGTCGTGCAGTAGGATATCAGCGAATTCCCCCCGATCCACGCCTTCAATATCCACCTGGATCAGATGGTTGTCGAAACTGACATGGGTTCTCTTGGGATTCAGTCTTGTCCCGTCGGGCCAATCCGTGCTGGTACCAATCAATCGACAGAACGCTTCAAGCCGTTCCCCGCGCCTGGCACAAGCTCATTGAAGAAGTATCCCGCAAAAAACTTGTAGTAGAGATTTCTTTCTTTGTACGACTCGAATGGAGATTTATCGAAAAGCATGAGCAACCTTGTCCATTTGTTGAGAAGGAAATAGCGCCTGCTGGGCTGCGTCAGGGGCCGGAATCGCATTCTTGTGATCGTAGTAGTTAGTACCACAACAGCTTCTGACACTAAAGGCCCGCAAGGAACTTCGACTTTGAAGTCAACGATGAGGGCAATCTCTATACCCTTAGGTCAATCGGAATCAGCGCCGGTAAGCCCACGTTCGAAAGTGTCGCTCTCTCTCGCCAATAGTTCGACATAGAACGCTAGTTCATCCTGATCGCCCGTTTCCGTATTCTGCTCAATGGTCCCGATGAGCCGGCCCCGCTTGTCTATGCTGAATGCGACGACGTTGATCTCCTTGCTCCGCACCATGCCTCCGAAATGACTTGTGCTTGGCCGAGCTCTTCGACCACGCTTCTCCCGACCACAAGAGATGTGAGTGCACCAAGAGAAGAGCGAACGCAAATATGTCGGCCAGCTCCTCACGAACCCGCCTCGGATCCGCCTCATCCGAGGTCTTCCACAGAAACAACTCGAGCAATTCCGATGCTTCGACGCTGATGGCAACCGCCAGATCTTTCGGGTTGTGGAATTGCCCCCAGTTCCGTTCATCACGGAACCTCAGAAGTATTTCGGTCAATTCACTGATATCAGAATTACCCAAGGCCCCAAGTCTCCCCGGATGACGATGCTATTGTTAGACCTTCGCCACAGTATATCAACCGAAGTGCCTGGATTCAAGTCGCTGACCACCGGTTGCCAGGCAACTGCGAGCCAATTGGACTGATACCTGTTACCCCCGAATGCCTAGGCTAGGCAGGTATTGATATTCGCCTGCAAGACGTTTCGACCTTCAGCACCCATGGATCAGCCCCCGGCGCCCCGAACGGGCCACCTTCCTAAGCCCCCCAGATGACTTGTGCTTGATTACCTGACCGAGGGATCCTATAATTGTGGGAATTGTAGGAGCCTGCAAATGGAACGAGCTTTCTATTCTGCGTCGATTGACGCTTTTCTCACGTCCAGCACCAACACCATTATCGGACAGCTAACCACTAGAAGCCCGTTCTCCGTCGAACAGACCCAGCGAGAGGCCTGGGAGATTCAAATACAGATCCTGCAGGATGTTCTCCGTGACGCCCACGGCAAGATCTACTTTGAATATGACATCCCTCGGATGGGTCGTCGCATAGATGTCGTGCTCGTGCTTGGTTCTGTCGTCTTCGTTCTGGAATTCAAGGTAGGGGAAGACCATTTTACCCAAACAGCCATCGACCAGGTGGTCGACTACGCACTCGACCTGAAGAATTTCCACGAAACCAGTCATGATCGTCTCGTAGCTCCCATTCTCATTGCGACTGCCGTACCCTCGACGCACATGCACTTCAGGCCAGAACTGACACACCACAATGACAAGCTCTTCTCTGCCATCAGCTGCAATGCTGAGTTCCTAGGTGCCGCCCTCAAGAGCGTTCGTGAAGTTGCAGTTGACAAGGTCATTGACCCCGTCGAATGGGAACAAGGACGATATCATCCAACGCCGACCATCATAGAAGCAGCAACGGCGCTTTACAATGGCCATTCCGTCGCCGAAATCTCACGAAGCGACGCAGGTGCAACTAATCTCTCTACTACTACGGAAACTATTTCGAGCGTAATCGTCTCATCAAAAGCACACTCGTGGAAGTCCATCGTATTTGTCACAGGCGTCCCAGGTGCGGGAAAGACCCTCATTGGATTGAATGTTGCCACAAAGCACATCGATCCGAAGGGCGACCTTTACAGCGTATTCCTGTCCGGGAATGGCCCACTGGTTGCCATCCTTCGAGAGGCTTTGGCTCGAGACAAGGCGGAGAGAGCAGGGGCGCGAGGGCACAAGAGGGCCATCGGATCAGCGCGCAGCGAGGTCAAGGCTTTCATTCAAAACGTCCACAACTTCCGAGATGAATACAGACGTGATATTGAACGTGCCCCCGTCGAGCATGTTGCACTGTTTGATGAAGCACAACGGGCCTGGACACTGAACAAGACCGCTGACTTCATGAAGCGACGAAAGAAAGTCGCAAACTTCGCAATGTCTGAGCCCGAATTCCTGATTTCCTGCCTCGATAGACATAACGATTGGGCGGTCATCGTCTGCCTTGTGGGAGGAGGCCAGGAGATCCACACAGGGGAAGCAGGGATTCGCGAATGGATCTCGGCACTAAAGAAGTCCTATCCCCGTTGGAGGGTATTTCTGCCTTCGCGCCTTAGTGATGAGGAATACGGTACCACTCAAATCCTTGAGCAGCTCAAAGGCAGAGATCACGTCTCTCTAGACGACAATCTGCATCTCGCTGTCTCGATGAGGTCTTTCCGCGCCGAGAATGTGTCATTGCTAGTGAAACAGTTGCTTGACTTAGATGCCGTTGGCGCACGCATCACCTTCTCCCAGCTATCCAAAGCCTATCCGATCGTCTTAACAAGGGACCTACAAAGGGCAAAGCGGTGGCTGAAGCAGCAGGCAAGAGGCACGGAGCGATACGGCATTGTGGTCTCCTCATATGCTGAACGGCTGAGACCACACGGCATGTTCGTAAATGCCCCTATGGACCCCGTCCATTGGTTCCTTGATGGCAAAGACGACATCCGTTCGTCGCTATTTCCTTGAGGACGTCGCCACAGAATTCAGCATTCAAGGACTTGAGCTTGATTGGACATGCGTTGCATGGGATGCTGATTTCCGATATAGCGACGGTGGATGGCTCCACCGCTCATTCCTGGGGAATGACTGGAAGAGAATTCGGAAGCCCGACCGTCAGACTTTCCAGAAGAATGCATACCGCGTCCTCTTGACACGGGCACGTCAAGGGATGGTGATCGTTGTCCCCGAAGGAGACCTTGAGGATCCAACTCGAAGGCCCGAGGACTACGATCCGACATTCGAGTATTTGCGGAACCTTGGGTTACCGATCGTGTAGCATCCTCTCCTCTCGGATTGCACTCGTTGGCCGGCCCACCCCATCCCCCGAACTGTTGGTCACGGCCATCAAGAACAGCGAGCAACGGTCCGTCCACCGCGGTCTCAACTTCGAACCCTTTAGACCCTTGACATCCTTGCGACGCAGAACTCCAGTGTCGAGGATAATCCCGTTTTCGTTCCTTACTGGCTTCATGGCATACCCTGTCTGATTGTCGAAGGATGTGCGAGTACCGCCTTAAGATCGATGCAACTCACATTCTCATCAACTCATCAACAATTATTATCATGCCCATAGTGTCCAAGGCACAGTACTCTTCGAGTTGTCTCCTGACCTTCTGCTTCTCGATCGCCGTGGCCGCCCCAAACGTCACTCGCAAGTATTCCCGGCTCGCGGCCCCTCCATCCGCGATTGCCATGTCATCATACCTGTCCCTCTTCAAAAGTCCATCCGGGTTAAGACCTCTGCATGCGCTGCCCAATGAGGGCATTGGACCTTTCGCCCTGTTGGTTCATGCAGGACGAAAGTATCGATTTCGCCTGGCATTCGCCATTCTGAACGCGGATGGGGTCTTGAAGAGGCACACCCCCGTCCCGCCACCTGCGCGGGCCGATGTCGTACAGCGAGAGACGTACTTGCAGGTTTGCATTTAAAATGCAATATTGCACACCATGAAGACAGTCTACCGAAAGCGCTCCTTGGAGCCCGTGCTTCAGCGCGCTGCGAGAGAATTCCCGGCAGTTGTGTTGACCGGACCGCGCCAATCCGGGAAAACAACTCTGCTCAAACATCTCTTTGGCGGAACGCATCAGTACGCGTCACTTGAGCTTCCGGATGTCCGGGCCGCAGCCCTTGCCGATCCGCGGGGTTTTCTGGCGCTCCACCCGCCGCCGGTGATCTTCGATGAGATTCAGTATTGCCCGGATCTCCTCATGTATGTTAAGGAAGCGGTGGACGCCCATCGCTCCAGGCGAGGACAGTACCTGCTCACAGGCTCGCAAAACATGCTGCTCCTGGAACGTGTGACGGAGTCCTTGGCAGGCCGGGCGGCAATCCTCCGGTTGCTCCCTCTTTCGTTCCGCGAGGCGCTGGGATCCCCCGATGCATTGATGCCGTGGGAGAATCACAAGCGCAGGAGGACAGTTCACGTGCCATCAGAATCGCTCTGGCACCAGCTCCTTCGAGGCAACTATCCCGAACTGGCCGTTGAGCCTCAGCGGGACTTCAGACTCTGGCACGGAAGCTACATGCAAACGTACCTCGAGCGCGATGTTCGTCTGGTACGCCAAGTCGGTGATCTGGCCGTCTTTCAGAACTTCTTGAGGTCTCTCGCAGCGCGTAGCGGGCAGTTGGTCAATCTCAGTGATATCTCCCGTGACCTGGGGGCAGCGGTGAACACGCTGAAGATATGGCTGTCCATCCTGGAGGCATCTCACCAGGTGGTTGTGTTGCGGCCATATTTTGCGAACGTGGGGAAGCGGCTTGTCAAGACCCCGAAAGTGTACTTCACGGATACAGGGACATTGTGCTACCTTGCAGGGCTGAAGGATCCGGGCCATGCTGCCGCGGGCCCGCTCGGTGGAGCCATCTTCGAAACTGCAGTTCTCTCAGAAATCATCAAGACATTCGTTCATCGGGGCGATGAGCCTGAGGTGTATTTTTGGCGCACTTCCACTGGCAGCGAAGTTGATTTCATTCTTAACGTGGGAGGAAGGCTCATTCCGATTGAGGTGAAACTGTCGGCAACTCTGCACCCCTCGATGGCGGGAAGCATCCTTGCGTTTCAAAAAGACATCGGCGGGAAAGCGGCCTCGGGGTTTGTGATTCACCCGGGCGATACTCGACTGCCGCTGGCCCCAGCCGTGATGGGGGTTCCTTTTAGTGAATGGTAGGAGCGCGTCTGGCGTGTCGTTGCGGGAGGTCATACACTGCCCGTTTGCGTTATTGATCCCCGACCCCAGCTGTCATTCTTCAAAAGTCCGTCCGGGCTAGAGATCCACGTGGACTGTCTGAGGCGCGGGCGGCGTCGCATAGCAGGAATAGACTCCAGAGAAATCTGACGGCTATTCCACATTGCAGGCAACGCAGCCTGCAGCCGAATATCGCTGCAAGGGCTTCCCAGGCTGAAACAGATGGAAAATGGCAGGACTTGGGCAGAGAGACCCATTTGCGCCGTCGGCCACGATGGCTATTGCAGGAACAAGAGCTTGCGCGTTTCCACGAAATCCCCAGCTCCGCCCTTGGAGTCTCGCCCGATGGCGGAGTCCAGAGGGCGGACCTGGAGCCTGTATAGATACACGCCACTGGCCAGGCCTGAAGCGTCGAACACGCGCTTCGTGATATCCGGCCTCCTGCTCTCCCTGGACGAGCGTCGCCACCTCCTGCCCGAGCGCGTTGAAGATGGTCAGGGTGACGTGCGAGCGGCTCGGGAGACCGTAGCGGATGGTGGTGGAGGGGTTGAACGGGTTGGGGTAGTTCTGCTCGAGAATGAAGGCTCGTGGATATTGCTCGTCGATCACGGATTCAATCGTGGAGCTTTCCGGAAACGGTGATCGCGTCAGGGCGAAATAGAGCCAGGCCGTCGACGACAGCCCGGTCCAGGTCGTCAACCAGACGATGGCCTCCCCCTCTGTGCTCATCAGCGAACCAGGCATCCCGCCGTCGGGGCGCTGAAGCGTCAGCAACATATCCAGGAATTGCTGCGCGCCCTGCCCGCCTGCAGTGACGTACTGCGCCGTTCCCTCACTCCAAATCCCCACGGGGCCCTGTCCGTCAAATCCGCACTTCGTTCCGCCGCTGTCCGACGTCACCAGGGCGCGGCGCACAAAACTCAACGCCGCCAACCCCATCTCCGGCCTCTGAACCCGCGGCGACCTCGCGAATGCTGCTGTCCAGGTCGCGCAGTCCATCGCGACACCCGGGTCCGGGATGGTGTCGTTGTACACTCCGCGCCACCAGTACCGGAGAGATGGATCCCACATTCTCTGAACGAGATGGTCCTGAATCGCATCCGCTTTGGCGTAACGGCCGGTCGCAATCATCGCCCACCACGTGTCGACGGTTCCTTCAGTGCTCGGCACAACGCTTCCGTTGGCACCGACCCTCGACGCGAGCCAGGCGGCTCCATCCTGTGCTGACGAGTACGCGGCAGGATCATCGGATTGAGAGGCGTACTCTGAAAGCGCCATCACCCACCAGGCCTGATCACCCACCCACTGGTCGTCAACGAGTTCCGCCCCCGTCTCCGGGTTCCAGGCGCGCGGCCAGTGGCCGTCAGCCTTCTGCCGCGAGGTGATGAAGCCGGCAAGCGCACTCGCCTTGACAGCCGCATCATTGGAAGCAACGCCGTTTGTCCAAACTCCTTCACGTGTCAGAACGATCAGCGCGAGCGCTTGATCGTACAGCCACGCTTTGGGAGCCGGTTCTTCCTTCCATGATACGCAGAGTCCCGTGGCGCGCTGTTGGCTTGCCACGTACTGTGCCGCCCTCGCATGGGCGTTGTTATCCCCTACCTGTACGGTATCGAACTGCTGCTGACGGGGCCAGTCCGCCGCACGATCTGTCTGACAATGGTCGAACGCCAGCTGGCCCGACGTTACCGCCGGACGTGCGCCGGGGGGCAGTTTCACCACCACGAAGAAGCGGTTGATGGCAGACCAATCGATGCTCTGCCGCGGTGTGCCCGACGTGATCTCGAAATAGTAGGTGAAGAGTCTCCTGGGCAGGGCCAGGTTTTTCACCCAGGTGCGGATGGCATTGACGCCGCTGAGGCGCAAGCCGTAGAAGACATTGTGGACGTCGGCGAACATGAGGTCCACATCCCTGATATCACTGGCACCTCCACGCAGGGACACGCCGACGATATCTTTCTGCGACAGGTCGACAGGCTGCGAAAACGTGTATTTGGCTTGCACCCAATCCCCGGTGCCCAGGTCCCAGCTCAGCTGGACGGCATTCCCTATGACGCCCGGGACGATCGAGAGTGATCCGGAGGAGCCGGTTGAGGCCTCGACGCTCCAACCGCTTGTGTTTTCGCATTCACTGAAGAGTGTGCCGTTCCAGCCCGGAACACATGGAGATTGCGGGTGTGCCGCGCCGCAGAGGAAGAGGAGCAGCATCGTTGCAACAGCTATACGCAGTCGGTGGAACAACATGAACTCCCTAACGCTCGACCGTTGATCGTCTCGCGATAGCCTCTGTCACGCTAAACGTCTTTTGTAGTGAATCGCTACAACTCCGGATTGAAATGTCTTGGACCCGACAAGTTTCAATTGAAGGCTTTCGCTGATCCCGAGGGATTCACACAATCGCGGGCCCTTTCCCGCAATAATCGGATGGACTGCGACGTGATAATCATCGATAAGATCGAGTTGTGCAAGCTGCGACGCAATACTCAGGCCGCCGATATCTATGAGTGCGGCTGAAACCCTTTGAGCCTCTCCATCCGTCATGGCTGAAATCGCGCATCGGGTGTTCCTCAGGAATGCCTGGAGCCTGCACTGACTCCGCCTATCGAAACGGGTATCGGCATCGAGGAGTAGCCTTCGGTTGTTTGTCTAGTGTGGTGAGCCCCCGTCCCCGCCGTCATCCTCCCTGAGCACTCCGCGTCCCCACCCGCCGCTCAATCTCCCAGACATGTGCGATCACGTGCCACGCCACCCTGCGAACAAAATACCGCGCCGTCCACCTCCTGCCCCCGCGGGGTCCCACCTCCGGGATCTCCCCGGACGCGGAGGCCCTGAGCGCTTTCAGGATTTGCTCCCGCAAGAAAGCAAGCTGGGCACCAGACTTGCCGGGCCTCGCAGGCTTGACCGCCTTCCAGCCCACTCCTCCGAGATACGCCGCATCCGCCCCGATGACGTGCGCCACGATGCCGTCAAGAGTACGCCCGCCGCCCCGCGGGCCCAGGGCGAGAGTCTTCCCGCGCGCAGATCTCACTGCCTCGTCGAACGCACGCCAGCCAGCCCGGAGAATCCGCTCGAATCGCTTGATCTCGGCCTCATCACATGAGCGTGCATGGTCGACTGCGGGGGGCACCGCAGGGGCGCCGAAATCGGTCGTGGCGTTGCCGGGGAGCCGCTCGACGACGACGAGCTGGCTGAGATCCTTCGGCGCCACGAAGCCCAGCCGGGTACCCGCTAGAATTGAGGCGTACCTGGGCCCGTATGCCAGCATCGCGGCCAGGGCCTCAGCTTCGTTCGGCCCCTGACGGCACCACCCTGGCCAATCAAGCGCGCCGGCAAAAGTCCGTTTCGCGCCTGATTCGAGATATACCCTGTGCAGTTCGCTCATTGCCACTAGAGGGGTTTTGCCGCGCTCATTTCGCGCAGCTCCGGGTGCTGCTCCTTGAACGCCTCGTACCGGGCCTTCGCCAGCTCTAGCACCCGGACGACCTCCGGGTCTCCGCGGACGGAAGAAAAGGCCGGATCGCGGAGCATCAACGGGTAGTTGAAGAACCCCCGCTCGATTGTGCGCCGCAACGTGCGCGACACACCGGCCGCATCGCCGATCAACCCGTACTGCTGAGCTATGTTGTACCAGTTCTCCCCGTCAACGATGTCCAGACCCTTCCTGGCTGCGAAGTTCGGCCCTGACGAGGTCGTACTTCTTTTCGACATAGAACTTCGCCGCCCTGCTGTAGCGGCCGAAACCACCCTCCGGCTCAATCGCGATGACCCGCTCGAGGTAGCGAAGCGCGGAGTCCCGCTCACCCATCAGGGCATACGTGATGCCTTTCCACCCAATACTGAAGGTGCTGGAGGGATCGCGATCGAAGCCCTCCAGCGCCTTGCGGTAGTCCCCGAGATAGAGGTAGGTGATCCCGATGGAGCGGAACCTCCGCTCTTTGGGATCGAGCTGCACCGCGGTCTCCATCTCCCTCCTGGCCAGGTCGGTGAACCCCACGTACCGATAGATGTAGCCGAGATAAAAATGACTCTCAGCGCTGTTCGGACTGACTTCAACAAGTCTCTTCGAGAAGCTGTACGCCTCCGCGGTCCTCCCCGATTCGGTGCAAAGCACAATCAATCGGGCATACGGCCCCGGTAACCGGTCGTTCAGAGCGAGCGCCCGACGGGCCGCAACCTCGGCCTCGCCGTACAACGCCGCCTCGCCCGAGAGAGTATGCCGCGAGCTGCTGCAGCCGGTGCGCCAGCTCGTTGAACGCGGGCGCAAACGCGGAGTCGAGCTCGATCGACGCGCGAAACATCGATACTGCCTGACGGTTGCCTTCCTCGGTGAGCGGGTAGGAAATTCCCCGCATATAGTACTCATAGGCCAGCGGATTCCGCGGGACGTCGGCCCGCATCCCCTGAAGATCCTCCGGAAGAAAGCGGATCCGGAGGCCGTCAGCGACCTTTCGAGCCACGGTGTCCTGCAGTTTGAACACGTCGTCGTACTCTTCCTGCAGCGACCCGCGCCAGAGTATCGCGTTGGACTGCAGGTCCACAAGCTCCAGGCTGAGACGGATGATGTCCGCCTCCTTCAGGTAGTTTCCCGTCAGGACGAGGTCGACGTCCAGATCACGACCTGCGACAGCAGGTTCCACGGGCTGACTCTGGTATTTCCGGACCGCGCTGGCGGGACGGACGATCAGCGTCCTCACGTAGGAGAGGTTCCCGATGATCTGATCTGCGAGGGCGAAGCCGAGGAAATCGGTCTGCGGATCGCTCCGGAGGTTGACGAAAGGCAGAACGGCGAGTTTCGCGAGGGCTCCCCCGCCGGGCTGTGTTGAGCCTGTTCGTCCGTCACCCGGACGGAAGATGAAATACCCCCCGACGAGGAGCACGATGAGGGTGACGATCCCGCCAATGAGGGCAGGTCTCTTCCAGGCTGCTGGGGCTGCAGGCGGGCCGGCGGGTCTCGACGGGCCGGAAGGAGGATCTCCGCGGATCGCCCTCAGGTCGGCAGCGAATTCACTCACATGCAGGTACCGGGCATCGGGACTCTTCTGCAGCGCCCGGGCCAGACATCGTTGAAAGGATTCCGGGAGCGCCGAGCCGGCAAGCGGGTCCGAATTCTGGATCATGTAGACGGTCGCCTGCTCATGCTCCGCACTGAATGGCACACGGCCCGTCAACATCTGGAAGAGGATCACGCCCAGGGACCAGATGTCCGTCCGCTGGTCCACGTCGTCTCCGCGCGACTGCTCGGGCGACATGTAGGCCACGGTCCCGAGCGTGGTCCCGACACGCGTGAGCATGCCGCCGGCGCCGAGCTTCGCCAGGCCGAAGTCGAGGATCTTGACGGTCCCGTCGTCAGTGACCAGGATGTTGGCCGGCTTGATGTCCCGGTGCACGATCCCTCTCTCGTGGGCGCGCGCCAGCCCCCGCGCGATCTGCAGGGCGATCCCGACGGCTTCATCCGTGGAGAGCGGTCCGCGCTTGAGCTTCTCGTGCAGCGTCTCGCCGGAGTACAGGTCCATCACGATGAACATCTGCCCGTCACCGGTCAGGTCTATATCGTGGATCGTGCAGATGTTGTCGTGCTGGAGGGCAGAAGCTGCCTGGGCTTCCTGAACAAAACGCTCCCTGGCATCGCTGTCGCGGGATAACTCGGGTGGGAGAAACTTGAGCGCGACCGTCCTCTTGAGTTTCGTGTCCTCTGCCTTGTAGACCACTCCCATCCCGCCCTGGCCGATCTCCCCGATGATGCGGTAGTGGAGCACGGTCTGGCCGGTCTGATGGTCCTGGTGCAGGCTCATCGAGACTCCTTAGCAGATGGTGTGAGGCGCGCACTGGACGGGCAACGCCCTCGAGGGAGGAAGCTGCCCGCCCGGCTCAAAGAGCAGGTCGATCAATGATCGGGATAATGGCAAAATCCGCGGACGAAAGCAAAGACGGGTGCCGGACTCGGGCGTGCCAAGCGATGAGGCAGTTCGCGTTGCTGTGCGACAATGGTCGGCAAGACCAGGAAGCCTCGCGGGCTCCGATATCAGTCTGATTTCTGGATGGGATACAGAACCCGGGGCGATACCGGGCTCCGCTTCTTGAAGTCGGCCACCACCGTCTCGAAAAGGGTGGCGTTCAGATAGATCGGTTTGTCAACCGGCATTCCGATGTACCGCTCCGCCTCTCCTATGAAGTAGTCGCTCGCCACGCAGGAGTAATCCCGGCGCAGGTCCACAGGGGCGCCTTCCACGAGAAGCTCCAGCAGCTCCACGCCCCCGTCCGGTTTCTTCCTCCACTTCGCCGTCATTCCTGCGATCTGGATCGTTGATTTCGTGGTAAGATAATACGTCATGACGCGGCTGAGCTGCTCACCCGTCAGCTGGAACGTGACAAGGCGATTCCGGAACGGAAGGATTTCATACAGGTCCTTCTTCGTGACCGGGCCGGCGGACATATTCTTCCGTATGCCGTGACTGTTCATGAAGGCAACGTTCGCCATGACTGCGGTCCGCTGTGCCTCGGCGATGAATGTCCCGATCGCACTCTGCTCCGAGTCCTTCCGAACCCAATCCCCCTCAAGCCTCCCGATCACCTCACTGTACTCGGTGTCGATGGAAGCCTGCATTGAATCCGCCAGGGCCGTGAGTTTCGTCCGTGGGATGTCCGCCCTGTACCATGCGGGGATCAGCCGGGCGTCGTAGCGGGTGACCCTGTCATCCTGCACGGCGATCCTGGTGTACCCGAGGTACTCGGTGTTCGATCCTGCCTGGACAATCAGCACGCCGTTTACACTCCACGGTCTTGCCGAGCCGCGTGTGGGAGTGTCCCCCCACGATAATGTCGACTTCCGGCACCTTGAGGGCAAGGAGCGAATCCCCCACGGCCCCCTGGTGTGTGAGAGCGATAAGGAGGTCGGTTCGCCCGTCGATCTCGCGGGCGTATTTCCGGAGGGTCTCTTCAGGGGAAAGGACCCGGAGTCCTTTCAGATTCCCCTGGTTGACGAGGCCGTAGAGCTGCTGGGAAATCAGGCCGATGATCCCGATCCGAAGTCCTCCGCGCTCGATCACGGTGTAGGGCTTGTTTCCCACCGGGAACTCCCCGGAATCGTTCACCAGATTCGCACAGAGGGTGGGGAACCTCGCAATACGCGTCAGGCCGATCAGGTTCTCCTGAGAGATGTCGAGGTCGTGGTTCCCCGGGGCCCAGGCGTCGTACCCCATCATGTTCATCATCTCGAAGAGTGCTCCACCCGCCGCCCCCTGGTACATCCGGTCGGCAATTGGGTTCCCCGTCATGACGTCACCCGCGTCCAGCAACAACACGGATGATTCGACGCTTCGGATGCTGTCAACCAGGGACTGTAACCGGGGAAAGCCGCCGATCATGGGGCGGGGCGTCTCGCGGACCCACGTCGCCTCGTGCGGCTCGAACGCGGCGTGCATATCGTTTGTGTGGAGTATCGTAATCCATCGTTCCTGCGCGCAGGCAGTCCCTGCCAGGTACGGCAGGAGGAGGAAGACCGTTAAAATCCATAACCGACGAGTGCGCGGCCTTCGCTGTCGCTGGGCCAGTCCTAATCGTGCAACATGCCAATGGTGGTGGGCAGGGATCGTCCGAGGATCTGACCGAGTGCCTCGGGCAGGATCACCGGAAGCCATGACGGTGCGGGCAGGTAGTCTACTGGAAGGGTGTGCCATCAGGAAATGTACTGGTTGCGGGAAGAATGAACAAGGAGGTCGCGGACACCGGACGACTTCTCATGCAGGGTTACTTGGACGTGAGGACGGAAAGCCGATAGATGGTCGTTGACGCGTACGTCTCCCCGGGCCGAAGCACGGTCGACGGGAAGTGTGGCTTGTTGGGAGAATCCGGGAAATGCTGCGTTTCGAGGCAGAATCCAGACCGGTAAGGGTACGCCACCCGTCCCTTCCCGATGTTGCTGCCGTCCAGGAAATTGCCGGAGTAGAACTGGAGCCCCGGTTCGGTAGTCCACACGTCCATCCGCCTCCCTGAAACGGGTTCGCTCACGCGGGCGGCAAGCCGCAGTGTTCCCGTCGGCTCGTTCAGCACGAAGTTGTGGTCGTACCCGCGCCCGTAGACGAGCTGCTGGTCCGGCCACGCGATCCTTTCCCCGATCGGACGAGGCGTCGTGAAATCGAATGCCGTGCCCGCGACAGGCATCAACTCCCCCGTCGGTATCAGTGTCGAATCCACAGGCGTGAAACGGTCCGCCTGGATATACAGGACGTGCCCGAGAATGTCAGACTCGCGCGATCCGGCAAGGTTGAAGTACGAGTGGTGGGTCAGGTTCACGACGGTCGGCTTGTCGGTCGTCGCGAGATAGTTGATCACCAATTCGTTGCTGTCCGTGACCGAATAGACGACGTGTACGGAGAGTGAGCCCGGGTACCCCTCCTCCCCGTCCGCGCTGGTATACGTCAGCGCGAGCGACTTGCCCGGAGTGGAAGCCTCCTCGTCCACATCCCACACCTGTTTGTAGAAGCCCCTGGGTCCGCCGTGCAGGTGATTCGGCCCGTTGTTGAGCGGAAGCTGGTAGCGCGTCCCGTCGAGCACGAACGTCCCTTTTCCGATACGGTTCCCGAACCTGCCGATCGTCGCACCGAAGAACGGGTTCTCCTTCACATATGAGTCCAGCGAATCGAACCCCAGGACCACATCGCCGCCTCTTCCTGCCCTGTCGGGGACAACAAGAGACACGAGTATGGCCCCAAAGTTGGTGATCCGCGCCTCCATGCCGCGTTCGCCGCGGAGGGTATAGAGGAAAACCTCCCTCCCATTGGCTGTTCCGAAACTCTCCTTCAGATGTTTCGGGTCATCTTCCTTCTGGCCCGGGCAGTGCAGGTGCAGAAAAGCCGACATAAGAATCACCGATGGATATAGTTTCATTGTCAACCCTGTCAGGCCGCGTGCTGTTTGGAGACTATCGTGTCTTCATGAGTAGCGCCCACCTGCGAACGGATGCGTCCAATATAGAGAAGGAAACCGCAGCATCAAATCCATTCTGCTGTCGCGGGAAGGGTCGGTCGCGGGAAGGGTCGGACCTCCGGGGCGGATGCAGCATGATTTCCCTTGCCCGAGCTGTCGCGACACCGGACCACAGGGCTATCAGGGAATCCGCCAGCGGGGTTTCCATTCCAGATACTGAAGGTGAGGCAGCTGCACGAGAACCGGACTTTTCCCTGGATCAAGCCATTTTACGAGATCGGCAATGCGCGCTTCCTCGATGGACGTACACCCGCTGGTTGGCACGCCACGGCCCTCTGTGACGTGGAGAAAGATGCAGGATCCGCGTCCGGGTTCGCGGGGACTCATGTTGTGGTCGACGATGACGCCCCATTTGTTCCAGTCGCCTGCGCGCGGTCGCATCCGTTCACGGCTGGTCCAGTCCGCCTGCGCCACCGACAGGCTGTCGAGGACCAGATTGTAGTATGCGGAGCGAACGTCGTCCACGCACTGGCAGGTAGCAGTCACCTCGATGTATGGCATCTTGAGGAATTGAACGCTGGTGCGTGGCGCGTAACCATACACCGCGCTCAGACGGAATACGCCTGCGGGGGACCTGCCGTCCCCTTCACGTTTCTCCGGGCCCTCACCGAGCGTCCCACCGTGCAGCCCTGAGCCCCAGGCAAGTCCTGCCCTGCCGACGTTGATCTCGCACGGCTCGCCGACCTGAATCCAGGGATCTCCCAGCCTGCTGCGTTCGTAGCAGATGAGCGTCCCCGTGAGGCTATCCCAATTTGCTGTCTGAACGAGGACCATCTGTTTCGCCTGGGCCGTCGGGTCCATCGCCTGTCCCGCGCCTGGGGGCCCGGCGAAGGCACCTGTGCCGAGAGTCAACGAGAGCATGGTCGTAATGGCAAAGCTGACAAACGCACCGGACGGTGATTTCATCTGTTCTCCAGCAGTGGACTTTGGTACGGGTTCGACACTATTGACCTGAACGTCGTTGCCGATTCGTAGGTGCAACGCTGGAGGGGGTGGTGGGGATGGGGTTGAAGTCGGGCCGGCAGGGACAGGATGTCATTCGAGGCTTTCGAGATTCAGCAGTTTCCCGAATTGAAGCCGGAGTTCCTCGACGGCGCTCAGCCGGGCTTCGACGGACTGCCGTCGCCAGTATTCTTTGTCCGTCAAAGACCCCGACGAATCCTTGAGGTCAAGAACGCGGATGCTATGCTTCTCCATAATCCCAACATAGTCATCCATTCGACCATTTTCAACGGGCGGAAGCGCGTCCGGCGAGCCGGGGACGGCAATTGGATGCCGAAGGGGGTCTTATTCCATCTGATCCTTGAACCGCCGGTATTTCCCTCTGGTAGGCAATTCCCCTCACACCCGGAGCATTCAAGGTCCTCTCTGTACTTGATTATGTCATAATTAGGTATAAATTATGTGCATAGAGGAGGATGATCAAATGCCTATCATCAAATCGATTTCCAGCCTTCGCAACCGCACGCGGGAGATCACAAGGATCTGTCACGACCAGGACGTGCCGGTATACCTGACACGAAACGGAGAGGGGGCCCTGGTCGTTACCAGCATCGATCACTATGAGCGCCTCAGAGCGCAAGCTGAACTCTTCACAAAACTTGGCGTTGCACAAGCACAGGCCGCGGTTGGGAAGAAAGGGATCAGCCACCGTCAGATGATGGGCAAGTTGAGACGACGCCTCAATGCCCGATGAGCTTCCCGTCCGCTATTTGCCTGCAGCCCAGGAGGACCTGCTGGGTATTCTGGACTTCATTGCACGGGACAGTCCGGAGCGGGCATCGCGATTCGTCGATGAACTGGATCGCCGGATCGGGGGACTAGGCCGTCACCCGAATCTGGGGCGGGTTCCTCGCAATGCCACATTGCGAAATGCCCGCTATCGGGTCTTGGTGTTGGAATCCTACCTCGTATTCTATCGCATACAGCCTCATGGCATTGAGGTCCATCGCGTGATTCATGGGTCCCGCAACCTCAGGGACCTTCTTTGATTCGACCTGGTCAATTGGCAACGCATTTCGCTTAAAGATCTTCGGCAGGCGCCATGAAGACGAAACTTGATAGAGCCGAGCGCGCAATTGAGGCGAACGCCTCGTCATTTCGACCGCTCTCCGGAGAGAAACTCCGGAGGGTAGAGAGGATTCTGGCTCACGCGCGGAAGGATAAGAGCGTCAGCATCAGGCTCTCAAAGGAAACCCTTGCCGCCCTGAAGCTGCGGTCGGCGAGAGAGGGACTCCCCTACCAGACGCTGATATCGAGCATCCTTCACAAGTACCTTACCGGACAGCTTGTCGACGAATCGGCCATTCGACACTCCATCCGATTTCTCCGCCCGCTTCGAGGCGACGGAAATGCCTGAACCGCAGAGGGGCAGCGGTAAGTCCCTCCGTTTGCGTCACCTCCGTGGCTCCTGCCACGCTTTCATCCCTCCGGGCAGCAAAGCCCTGTTGACGAGCACTCACCTGAGCAAGATCAGCTTGCGCGCCAGTACGTGCGCCCCCGCCACGAGACGATACACGTAGACTCCGCTCCCAAGGCGGGCTGCGTCGAAATGGACTTCGTGATATCCCGCCTCCATCTCCCCTTCCACCAGCGTCGCGACCTGCTGGCCCAAAGTATTGAAGATCGTCAGTGTCACATGCGACCGCACCGGCAATCCATAGCGGATCGTGGTTGACGGGTTGAAGGGGTTGGGGTAGTTTTGATACAGCGCCGCCTGCGAAGGGACTTCCGCGCTCCCAGGTGGGTCTACTCCTGCAATCAGGGCGCTGGCAATCACAAGAGCCGGATCTCCGTGGAGCGTCAACCGACCTTCGAGGCTCTGATCGGAGAAAATAAGGGATTGGATTGCGACTTGAAGATGAATACCGATCGGAACCTCAGGGGCGGACAGCATCTCATGCAGTAACACCCCCCGAAAAGTGGCGTTGCCACCGGCGTAGTGAACACCGGATGGTGCGCTCACGGCCACAGCACCCCGATCGTCCGACAGGAGCAGTGCAAGGATGACGGAAGCCGAAGGCTGAACATCAAAGGGGTGAGAGCCATACAACTGCCATAACGCCAGCGGGGAGCCAGGAGGCAACATCTGCACATCTGCAGGAGTGAAGAAAGCTTGGCTTCCCAACTGGCCGGCGTTCGCATGCCCCCAGTACGACACGATCGCGGCGCCATTCGCAAGACTTTGCACGAATTGACCCGTCGTCCACGAGCGCGCGGAGGCTGGGTCCACATGGCCAGTGAGTGTGTCGGGCCACAGCGGGACAGCCTGGCCCTGCCATCGATCCGCATCTTGCTCAAAAAGTCCGCTCGCTCCGGAATCCGCTAACCCAATGGACCGTTGAGCCCAAGCGCCCAAGGGTCGGCTGCTATATGTGATCGTCTTGTTCACCAGAGTAGCGAGTTGAGTCGCGTCCCAGGCCGGGAACCGGCCGAGCGCGGCCCTGGGATGCACGGGGTACTCTCCCGCCATGATGAACCAACTATCCAGAAGGATTGAATCCTCGGCTACGTACTCTGAGAGAACACTTTTGACCCGATGTCCGGGCACCGCATTAATGTTACCCCCCAGCAGGAAGAACCTCGGCTTCGGATCGCTCCATACATCGAGCCCGTGGGTGATGAATGCCTTCACCGCAGTGTCCGGTGTCGCGTTCAACCCGAATTGGGTGTAGATGGAGTCGGTAAGCGCGAAGACCGTCTTCAATCCGTCGTGCAGCGAACGGAATTCTGCAAGCGGGGTAAGGACATCGACATAAGAAGCCGGGGTGATAATAACGTAGTCGGCCTGATTGGACGCGCTGGACAAATCGGTGAGCACTTCTTGCGCCAGGGCGTGCGGCGTTCGGCAAAGCGCCAAAACGACAAACGCGACGAGGGTTCGTCGCGTCGAGAGGATGCGCATGAACTTCATATATGCCTCCGGAGTGGAGTGAGTGAGTTACGATTGGTGCGCGAGCTGATCGTATCACTCAACGATGGCGTGTGATCTCCTTCCGGGTGGCATACTGCAGGAAGTATAACGTCCTGCACTGACAAAGTCAATATCTAGGCGGACCACTTGGCTCATCTGTCTCTATCGAATGCAGAGCATCCCCCCGGTCAGGACAGTGCTTCCTGTCTGCACTCGGCACAAATACGCCCCTGTCCCCATTCAAAAGTCCATCCGGGCCAAAACCCCTGTATGCACTGCCCGATGAGGGCTGTGGCTGAATATTTCACTGAGGTCGGACTGGTCGCGCAGTACGAGTACGATTTCGGCGACTCTTGGATCCACGAGGTGCGCTTCGAGAAGTCCCTCCCGTCGGCCTACCTCTCAAACTCGCGTGGGAGCAATTGCGACTGGCGGATGATCGACTTGAGCGTTCCACGCTTGATCTCAGCGTGGTTGGGGACGGGGACAGTAATGGTCGAGCCGGCAATCCTCTTCTGCATGACAATGTGACTGCCTCGTTGTCGCACCTCCATGAATCCGTGATGGGAGAGAATCTGACAAACGTCCCGGCCGGAGAGTATGCGGAGCTTAGGCAACGGCTATCTCAAGGCGGGTGACAAAGATTTCATCATGAAGCCGCTCACGAATTTCCTCAGAAGAAGCGGATTCGAAAAAAAGCTCGATCGCTTCCTTGAGGTTCAGGCGCGCATCTTCAACGCTCGCTCCCTGACTCGCGATGTCGAGTTCGGGACAAAGCGCAACGTAAGAATCGTCTTCCCGCTCAATGATCGCCGTAAACTGGTGTGCTGTTGCCATCGCAAGTCTTCCTCTCGATCGTTCCCACTGCCATTTCATATAAGCTACGGCAAGAAATAATCATTCTCCACAACGGAGAAGCGGCGGATTCTCAGTAGGTGGGACCTATTCCATTTGATCTCCAAACCGCCGATATTTCACGCTGGAAGGCAATTTCCCAATTCCCAGAGCAGACATGGTCACTTTCCTGGCGTAGTCCCTCTTCAGAAGTCCATCCATGCTGGGGATCCACATGTACTGTCCGAAGCGTGGGCAGCGTCGCGCAACAGGAGTAATCCCCAGAGAAATCTGACGGCCATTCCACATTGCAGGCAGCGCACCCTTCAGCCGAATGTCGCCGCAGCGCTTCTCAGGCTGCAACAGATGGAAAATGAGGGGCTTTGAGGGGTTTGGTCAGCCGCATGGTGCGAAGATCTCCAAAATAGTCATTTCCCGTCGGGTGGTGAAAGTTGCAAGTTGATCGAAGTTCGGGTCCCCGACTTGAAGCTACAACGCTGCTGGAACTCGCGGGGCTACCGTAGCTGAAGAAGTCTCTCCACCTGTCTCCCCCCGTTGCGCGGCCGTACGGGTGGTTCATTGCCAATTCTTCGCACGCCTGCCAGGAGAAGCCTTCGCGGCCTACGAAATCAACGCCTCGAGTTTCACGAATGCTCTGTCATCAATCCCATAAATCTTGTTGACGACCCGCACCAGATCCTCCAGATCGACGTCAGATCGGTTGGAGAATATGACTACCGCATACTTCGCCGAGGGATTCGTCAACACTATGGTTCTGAATCCTCCATTGGAGCCGGTGTGGTAGACAAGTTTTGAATCCCCGGAACCGGCGACAAACCAGCCGAAGCCATACGAGAGGCTCCTGGCGGTATCTATCGGAAACTGTGCTGACTGGGCTTCCTTCACCAGACCCGGATCCAACACGCTCTTCTGCTGAACGGCCGTGATCCACCGGAGATAGTCGTCAATCGACGTGTACACCCCGCCATCCCCCATCGTCGAAAAGAAGAGACTCTGTTTGGCGTCCGCTATTCTGAAACCGTCCCCCTCACGATCATATCCGAACGCGCGATCGGATATTTTGAAATCCGGCTGTATGACGTTGCTGCGCGCCATGTTCAGCGGGGCGAAAACATGGTTGCGGATATACGCCGGGTAGGTCTCACCCGATAGTTTCTCGATGATCTGCGAGAGGAGACAGAATGCCGCATTGCTGTACCGGTACCGCGATCCGGGCGGGAAATAGACCGAGTCAACTGCGCTGAGAACCGTCAGCACATCCTTGTCCCAGAATTCTTTGTACAGCGCCCTGTCCACATAGGAGTAATGTTCCACGACGCCGGAACTGTGGGTGAGGAGCTGCCGCACCGATACCATGCTTGCCACTCCGGGCGCGAAATCCGGGAAGAATCGGCTCAGTTTGTCATCTAGGGAGAGTTTACCTTCACGTTGCAGCTGCAGAATCGCGTAGGCGGTGAACTGCTTGGTCATCGAACAAATGTTGAAGTTTGTCGACAGGCGTTATCGGCGCTTTCGAATCCAGGTCCGCGACGCCATACCCCTTCTTGAAGACAACGCCGCCATCCTTGATGACCGCAATCGCGGCTCCCGGGTAGCCGCTCTGATAGATGGACGACATCAGCGAATCGGTCCGCGCGCGCTCGTTCTGTGCATTGCCGCCGGTTGTCATGAACAACAAGAGACAGGGGATGGCCAGCCACTTCATGGTTGTAGCCTTGGATTGTTGGAAGAAGAAAGCTGTCCTGCTTCGAGATGCCGACATGATCCCGGCATGATCCTATTCCCGCCCCAACACCGTCTCGATTTCCGCTCTATTCTGCAGGCTGCAGACATTGCGCCCCTCCGCGGTATAGAGCGTGGCTATCCTGGCGGCATAGTGCTGTGCAATGCGCCCGCGAACCATCTTGAGCGTGCTGTTCAGGAACCTGTTCTGCTCGGTGAACGGCTCGCTGAGCACGGCGAACGCTGAAGGCAACCACCGGTCGGGGAACTCACCGCCGTGCCTGCCGCCTGTCCTGTAGACGGCGAGGTCCTCCTCCAGGATGCGGAGCGCGGCATCCAGCGCCTGAGGGGAATCGGCCGGAATACCGCGGTGCTTCAATGTGCGCTCAAGCGCCTCCCGGTTCGGGACCAGGAGCGCCACCGTCGAGGGTGACTGATCGTTGTGCAGCATGATCTGATCGATGTGGGGCGAGTTTTCGGTGACCGTCTCCTCGATTCCTTCGGGGCTGTACTTCTCGCCGTCGTGGCCGATGAGGAGGCTCTTCTCGCGTCCCAGTACATAAAGAAATCCGTCGGCGCTCATGTACCCCAGGTCGCCGGTGAAGAGCCATCCGCCGCGCAGCGTCTCCGCCGTAGCTTCCGGGTTTCTCCAGTACCCCGCCATGACGTTTTCTCCCCGCACGACGATCTCGCCTCGTTCACCCACGGGCAGGCTTTCCCCCTTCTCGTTGCAGATCTTCAGCTCCAGCTCGGGCACCAGCCGGCCGGAGGACCCGAGCCTGTGCGAGGTGGGGGTGTTCGCCGAAATGACCGGTGAGGCTTCCGTCAGCCCGTACCCCTGGTACATCGGGATCCCGATCGCGTAGAAGAACCGCTGCAGCTCGATGTCCAGGAGCGCCCCGCCGCCGATGAAGTACTCCATCTGCCCGCCGAAGTTCTGGCGGATCCTGGAGAAGAGTATGAGCTCGAACAACGCAAGGGGCGCCTTCAGGAGCATCCGCCATCCTTTTCCCCGGTCACTGCCCATCCCGTTGTAGGCGTACGCCACCCGGAGGCCGAGGGAGAAGAGGCGTTCGGCCAGCGGACCCTTCTCCCGTATCGCCCGCTCAATCCCCTTCCGGAAATTCTTGGCCAGCGCGGGAACGCTCATGAGGAATGTGGGCCGTACCTCTTTGATGGTCGATGGTATGTTCCGGAGCGTCTCCATCGGCGTCCGGCCCAGGGGCACACAGGCGAAGCAGCCACCCGTTGAGGAGAGCGCGTAGATGCCACATGTGTGGGCGAATGCATGGTCCCACGGAAGCACCAGCAGTGTACGGGCCGTCGGGGGCAGGGGGTAGAGCGTCGTGCTCTGGGCGACATTCGCCGTGTAGTTGCGGTGGGTCAGGATGATGCCCTTGGGGTCAGCCACCGTTCCGGACGTGTAGCAGATGTTGGCCAGGTCGTCGCCCGTGAGGGATCTCCAGGCGCGCTCGGCGAGTGCCGGGTCGGCGCGGAGGGCCCCTTCCCCCTCCTCGAGCAGGTCGGCAAACAGTGTGGTCTCGCCGGCTGGTTCCGGGAGTGCATCGAAGAGGATGATCCGCTCGAGCTCCGGGAGTTTCTGGCGCATGCCCAGGACCTTCCTCGCCTGATTCCCCGAAACAATGACGATGCGGCATCCCGCATGCGAGAGGCGGAAGTGCAGATCGGAGAGCTCTTCGATCTTGACGGAGATCGGCACGTTCACCCCCCCTGCGTAGAGGATGCCAAGCTCCGCGACCACCCATTCCTTGCGTCCTTCCGAGATGAGCGCAATCCGGTCCTGCTTTTTCACCCCGAGCCGGATGAGCCCGGCCGCGCACCGGTGGACGAGTGTGCGGATGTCGTCATAGGTGAAGCTCTTCCATGCTCCATCGACCTTCTCGAGGATCATCGGTCTGGGGCTGAACCGGTCGGCGCTCTGTTCGAAGAGCGCAGGGAGCGTGGCAACTGTGCTGAGGGGCATGGCGGTTGAGGTGCGTGCTAAGTCAGCTGAGCGGGATTCCGCCGGCGGCGAGGATCACCCAGGGGCAACCGGCGTCATTGCGGTATTGCACACGCCGAATGTAGCACTTGGAAGGTCGGGAAACAATCCACTAACTCAAAACAACCACATTCTTTGCAAGCGTTTTGAATCTCACTCCGTTTGATTGCACAACTGTAATCGACACATGACCCGTCTTTCCGGTCTTGATGTCTGTCACTGTGCCAGATTTTCCCGCATGAACGCCGCCGATTACTTTGCATCGCGCTCCATCAATGACTTTGCCGGTAGGTCTTTCTTTCATGTTGGCTCCTTTTCGTAGACTGTAGCAGTCCGGTAACCCTTGCCACAGCACTCATCGCTCGACTATTTTCCAGTAGGAATCTTTTCGGATGACTTTGCCATTCCGAAACTCCCAGAGGTCACAGCCTCGCACTTTCAAGCGAACCCCCGAAGTGGTGGTCCCGGTCAGCGTCCATTCTGACACTCCCCTGTCTGCTGCCACCCAATGACGGTCATCTCCGTAGTGAACGTCAGGAATACCTTTGAATCGTCCGGCAAGAGCCTCACGCACCTGGGCTTTGCCTATGAAGCGCTGGCCCCAGGGTTCAGGACCCCTTGGAAAGTCAAAGGAGCAGTCATCAGAGAAGTACCCCATGATCGCATCGAGATCATGCCGATTGAACGCTGCAAGGATGTCCTCAAGAACCGCAACCGTGACCGTCTCATCGCTGGTCTTCTTCTCGATCTGCCGCGTCTTGATCGGCAGATTAGCGTTTTTCTCATTCGTGCCGGAGAACAGGATTGCCCCCAGCAAGGCGCACGCGACATGGACACCGTGAATTTCAGTCACTCTCGGTTCCTCCCAAAAGATCAATGATGAGTTGGCCTACGGTTTTTGAACATGTCGACCTGATGCGTTGAAGCGCGTTTCATGGGATCTCCGCGGATCGGGTGCTTGACAGCCAATGCATGGATGGATGACAGACCGACAGAGGACGTGCTGCGAACAAAGTGCCGGGGGGAGGGTCTGCCAGCAGTGTATCATTCTCGATCTTTGACGGTGATAACAACTTTCCCCCGGGCATGTCCTTCTCCGAGATACCGGAGAGCTTCAGCCGTTTCACTTAACGCATACCGTCTATCGATAACCGGTACGACTTTGCCGGTTTCCAGAAGGCCTTGCACAAAAACCAGATCCCCCTGGGTTGTTTTTGCCGATACGCCCCCCATCTTCTTTCCGCCGGTCTTTGACATCAATGATCCCAGGAGCATGGCCTGGAAGATCTGAGCCGAGGTACCTCCTGCCATGACGTAGACGCCCCTGGGAGTCAGGGCACGTTTATAGGCAGAAAGCGAATGATATCCGTTTGCGGCAAGAATCAGGTCATACTGCCGCCCGCTTCGCGTGAAATCTTCTCTGGTGTAATCAATGACATGGTCAGCCCCAAGCGAGCGCGCCTGGTCCAGGTTCCTGGTGCTGCATACGGCGGTCACTTCAGCCCCGAACGATTTCGCGATCTGCACCGCAAAGGTCCCCACTCCACCCGAGGCGCCATTGATCAGAACCCTTTGCCCCGGACGGATTTGCCCTTCATCGCGCAGACCCTGCAGGGCGGTGACCGCGGCCATTGGCACCGCCGCTGCTTCTTCAAACGACAGGTTGGCCGGCTTCAAGGCAAATGCGGTTTCAGGAGCAGAAACATACTCGGCAAAACTGCCATTACCGTGTCCGGCCATGTCCCCGAAGACCTCATCACCTGGCTGAAACTGGTGCGCGTTCTTGCCGACCGCTTCAACCCGCCCTGCTACGTCAGCGCCGAGTCTCGTGAGCTTGGGTTTGAACAAGCCCCCGCCCATCACGCGAAGCAAGAATATGTCAGCGGTCAGGAAATGCCAGTCGTATGCATTTACGGATGCCGCATGAACCCTTACCAGGACTTCATCGTCCCTGGGAGCAGGTTTTTCGACGTCCTTGAGTTGAAGAACATCCGGCGACCCGTATTTCGTGTATACAATCGCTTTCATGGAATTTCCTTCAAGATTACAGCGGGTCATTTGCACATATCGTTTATCCAAAGCACGCAAGCCCCGCCCAGCGCTAGCGAGGCGTTCAACGTCCCGTCGACAAAGTGGAGAATCATTTTGCCTTTATTACAACAAACGTCATATCATCATCCGGCTCTGTTCCGCTTGACCATTCTGATGCCGAGTGTTTCAGATATTCTACGATCTCGCTTGCACTTCTTTCTGCTGAGATCAGGAATTCCTGTTTCACTCTCTCGTAGCCGTACTGTTCATTGGTCGTGGTTTTCAATTCAGGGAGTCCATCACTCAGCAGTAAGATTGTATCACCTGTCGACATGCCCAGTTCATGTGTGTCATACGGAAAGCGTTTCATTGCGCCAAGCGGCATCCCGGGTATCATGACCTCTTCGACAACTTTTGACCCTTCTCTGTACACAAACAGCGGGGGCATTCCCGCGTTGGCGAATTCTACTTTGTCTGCCCGCATCTTTAACATGGTGAAAGCCATCATCAACCTGCCAAGCTCGATCCCCTTGAGAGTATCACTGCTTTGCGTGAAAAACGCCTTCATATCCATTCTAGCGCCACCTGAAGCGAACAGTGTTTTGATCATCGACACAATGGTTCCCGCTTTCATTCCGTGTCCCGTTGCATCGCCCATAGCAACGGTAAGAGTCCCGTCATCATCAACACCGAAATCATAATAGTCGCCACCGACCTCAGAAGATGTCTTCATATACACTGCAATGTCAAGATGCGGAAGCCTGGGAAGTTCCTTGGGAAGCATTGAAAGCAGCATATGACGAGCTTCTTCAAGTTCCCTTGTCTTGCGCTCGTTATCTGCCTGGATTATTCTGTTTTGTTCTTCGGCTTCTTTGAGGTCCAGATATCGCCTGTACGTAAGACTCAATACGGAAGCGAACCTGCGGAATATCTCCAGCTCGCCTTCTGACAATTTGTTCTCAGTCCAGGCAAAGACAAAACCCTCCCTGATGAAGATGAAGTGACCGTACTGTATTGCGTCAAGCGGGTAGTGTGGATACGCTATTTGCGGTCGTATGATCTCATAATATCTTCTGATGTCATCCCCTTGAAGCACCGGGTAGAATTCCTTCTGGAGTTTCCAGTGCTCGAAAATACCGTCAAGAACAGGATGACCTTCTTGTTGAAGCGCGCCCCGCACTTCGGATGATTCCCCGTTAATCGTGTTGGATGTGGTCGTGAGGAAGGTTGTTTTGGTCTCCTCGTCTATCTGGCCCACCCCGCATCTCCACGGAAGCACATTGAGCGATCGCAATTCTCTGAAGAACGCGCTGACGGTTGTGGACAAATCTGTTGTGCTGTACATGGCCATAGCCTTGGACCGCACCCGTTCCAGGGCTGCTTCAATCCGGGCTTCTCTTGCCTGCGCTTCTGCTCTTTTGAGATCATTGAAACGGGTGTACGTTTGCTGGAATACCTTCCCAAATCGCATGAGCGTGGTATTCTCTTCATCGGTATAAGGAATACCCGAAAAGTTCTCGATGTACAGCCCGACATTCTCCAGCAAGACAGTGGATATCGCGAGGCCGGGGCAACTGAAGTAGTATTCCTTCGCATCATCGGGCACAAAGAAGAGCTTGAAAAGGTCGTGATAGAATCTGTTCTTCTCTTCCAAACTCAGCTGGTTGGCAAAGAAATCCAACCCTTTCTCTTTGGCATCGAGAAAGCTGTTCCAATGGGGAGAATCAAAGTACGGAATGGTTACTTCAGAGGGGACCTTATGCTGATCAGCCAGCCAGATATGCATATCGTCCCTGTCTTTGTAATCCAGGATGAACCCGGTATGTTCAACGCCGATATCCAGATGAACAAACTGGTCATAGACAACCTGAATTACCTCTTGGAGCTCTTCACTTTTCTGCATGGCCATTGTTCTGGCACGGACTCTTTCCAGGGCCAGTTCAATCTGTGATTCTCTTGCCTGGGCTTCGGCTTTTTGGAGATCGAGGAAACGGGTGTAGCTTTGCTCAAATACGTTTCCGAATCGAACCAGAACTCGATTCTCCTCCTCGGAAAATCTTTCCCCATGATGGTTGATGACAAACACAGTCGTGTATTCTGAAACGCAGCAAGACCGCGTATACCCCCCCGGCCGTGACAACAATTCTGCTTTGCGTTCCGGCGAAGCATTGCTAAACGGGGGATGCTGAAAGAGGTGGTTGAAGAATTCGATCTTTTCTTCGTGAGAGAATTCTTCAGTAAACAGGCCCGGGCCATTGTTCATGCCGGCAATGAGCCCGGTATAAATCGGTCTGTCAAAAAAGGGAAACTGGACACGTTCAGCGTAATCAGTCACTCCACCGGCGCCCCAGATCGTTAATTCTCTGGCATTTTCCTCGTTGATGGCTACGAAAGCGCCTCCGGTGACGGCAATGTTCAGGGCCTTGAACTGCTGATGAACCGTGTTGATGACATCCTGCAATTCAGAAGTGTGATGCATCGCCATCGAGCGGCTTCTTACCCTTTCCAATGAAACTTCAATCTGCGCTTCACGGGCCTGGGCTTCGGCCCTTTCAATATCCAGATATCTTTGATATGCAAGTTCGAACACTTTGAGAAATCGCTTGAATAGATCAATCTCTCCTTCTGTGAGAGGGTGATATGTTGAGATGCCGAGTGCGACCGGACCAAGCGAGAACCAATAGTAGTTCAGAGAAGAAGCAGTTTCCAGATACTTATCAATGAACACATTGGTCGTCTTCTGATATGCAATCCAGTCTTTGACGTCATCGCCTTTGATATGTGTGATGAAGGTTTCCCCCTTGCCCTTCAGCATGTTTGTCGCGAATTCGTTGTGAATCTCATGGTTGGTATAGGTTGTTTCGGTAATGAAGGTGTCATCGTGCTTTGCATAGTATTCGTAGTTCATATAGGTGCCGCGCAGCTCGTAGAAGATAGCCGTCTGGACATTGCGAATTTCCTTCACGCCCAGAGATTGAAGTTGCCGTGAGATGGTCCTGCAGACGTCCAGCATATCGGCCGGCTGTTTCATCCCCATGGCGATGGTGCGGACCTTCTCCAGTGCGCCTTCAATTTCAAGTTCCCGGTTCTGAGCCTCCACAGCCTTCCGCTTCTGTTCCAGCTCCTCGATGGTCTCCTCCAGCAGAATCGCGGTCGTGCGCTTCACTTGTTCAGTGCGATCGAGCTTGAATGCAGTTATTGCCAGTTCTCTGTCGACGGCTTTCAGCGAAGCGAGCAAGGCATGTTTTTCCTCCGGACTCAGGGCCTCAGATCGCTGGACATGGTCAAGCAACGTTTGAAGATGCTGGTTCATTTATCGCTCTTTCAACGCCACCCAGCTGCAGGTGGTCGAGTGAAACTCATGTTTGCCGTTTATGCCTTTCCCGAATTCACCGTACGTATAGAAGCCGGCCATCGGGACATTCCATAATTGCTGCAGTCCTTCATTTTCTTGCTGCGCCAGCGGGCCTAGCGCACCTAATCTTCCCACACAAGAGAATATGAGCAGTGCATCGGCCCCGGCATGGAGGTCAGTTCTTACTTCTTTCGCTTTGTTGATCACTGTCTCAATGATATCAAAATCAGGGGGTGTGGAGAAGCGCATACGTGAACCCTGCGGGACATCCGATTCGCAGATCAAAGCCTGCTTTTCCCTGTCGTACCCGATGGGATTGCACATCTTTGGCTCCCTGTTTTCCCGTTCGATCTGAAAGGGGTAATAGGTTCCCAGTGCTTCGAAAAACTCTACCTGATCACCCCGGGAAGGTCCCTTATACCCCAGGTAGTGCAAGTACATATCAAGGGCCGGGCGGTCATCGATGGTGTAGATCCGGTTACCCTCAGTCTTCGTTGCAGTACGAAAAACGCCCATGGGCTTCCAACCCGAGAATGCCAGGCCATGAAACTCGATCTTTGACTCATCCAGAACAAGTGCAGCGATTCCGTAATCGGTCGATTTGCCATGTGTGAAGATCCAGGTGCCTGTAAAGCTTATGTCATCGCCTGCCATGCCACCAAACATGGTGATCTCGGGCCCGGCCAGTTTTTCGATGCACCGCACGATCGCTTCTCCATCCAGCGTTCTGCCATCTGATGCCAGGAATGTTGTGATAAGAATAAGTGCAGGTTTGTCAAATGTTTGAAAGGCCTTCTGAACCAGATGACCGGTCGCATCTTCCATGCTCCTGGCGCCAATCTCTTCAAACACAATCGAATAGTAGCTTTTGTTTATATCGAGCAGAAGTATCGCAATGTCACCTTGACTCTCGTGGCCGTCAATGAACTCGCCAGCAGACGTAGCACCGATAATATCAAGATGCTCCTTATTCAGGACTTCACACACCGCCTGCCTATCCTGCTTGACGGAAAGAAACACGATTGCCAGCGTTGGTTTGAAACCATCGGCCACACTTGACGCAATCGCGGTTTCAATATCCGCAGGTGATCTCCCTTTAATTGATTTTGCTTTCACAATTCCTGCTCCATGTATTGTATAGAGATCACATCCGGGGGGTCAGGTCAAAGGGAAAGGGTCAGGTGCAGGATCCGGACCTGAGAGCTAGCGAACCTTCACGACGACAACCGTCACGTCGTCGTGCGCCTGCCGGTCTCCGGTAACCGCCTGGACTGCTTCGACAATCCTCTGGACCATATCGCGCGCGGAGAGGTCCTGCGGCAGGTCGCGAACAACCTGTTCAACGCCCGCTGCGTCGAAGAATGTCCCATCGGCACGTTGGGCATCGGTCGCGCCGTCGCTCGTGAACACGAGGATATCCCCCGGCTGCAGGTCCACGTGGCAGTCTTCGTACGCTGCGTGCTCCAGCACCCCCAGCGGGAAGCGGGCTCCCGTCCCCATCAGGTACTTCAGATCTGCCGCACGTCTCCGGATCGGCATCGATTGCCCCGCATTTGAGAACCGCATGTGTCTGGCGCTCCGGTCGAACGTGGCGAGGAGCAACACGACGAACGACCGCCTGTCCGTCTTTTGATAGAGCTTCGCGTTGATGCTGCGGAGGATTTCGGACGGACTCCTGGCCAGTTCGGCCCCGCGGGGGAGCATGCCGATCGCCATCACCGCGGTCATCGCCGCGTTCATCCCTTTCCCCGCCACGTCCCCGATGGCAACGGTCAGGTTCGGGTTCCCCTGGTCTGCGCCGAGATACTCAAAGAAATCTCCTCCGACCTCCATCGCGGGGATGCACACGCCGGAAACGTCAAGACCGTCGAACACCGGATCCGAGGCCGGGAGGAGCCCGAGCTGGACGGCGCGTGCCGACTGCAGTTCTCCCACGATCCGGGCCTTCTCGATATCGGCGGCAAGCCGGCGCCTGTAGGCCACATATCCGACGAGGAGCAACCCGATTGCGGAGAGAAGAATGAACCACCAGCTTTTCCAGAATGGCGGCATAACGTCAATGCGCAGGACGGCCGGGGTTTCGTTCCAGACTCCGTCGCTGTTTGTCCCTTTGACTTCGAAGACGTACGTGCCCGCGTCCAGGTTGGTGAATGTGGCGGACCTCCGCGTGCCCGCCATCGTCCATGCGTTGTCAAATCCGCGAAGCCGGTACGCATAGAGGTTCTTGTGGGAGTTCGTATAATCCAGACTGGCGAATTCGAATGTGATGTACTTGTCGCCCGGACCGAGTTCGATTACCGGGACGTCAAGGTTGAGGCTTTGGTCGATCTTGCGGATCGCTGTGATCTCTGTAGGTGGGATGAACGTGCTCTCGTCGATGCTGTCGGGATGGAACAGGCTGAGTCCTTCCACGCCGCCGACGTACATCACTCCGCTCCTCCCGGTGTGATAGGCGCCCATAGCGAACTCGTTCCCCTGCAGACCGTCGCTCACATCAAAGACGCGAACGCGTCCCGTAGTCGGGTTCAGTCTCGCCATACCTCTGTTGGTCGTGATCCACACCTCCCCCTTCCCATCGCCGAGGATGCCATAGACGACGTTGTTGGGGAGTCCCTCGCGAACGGTGAAGCGTTGAACGCGGCCGGTGTGTGTCTCCAGCCGGTTGAGTCCGCCTCCGAATGTGCCGATCCAGAGCACCTTTCCGCTGTCAGCAGGAAAATCGAAAAGCGACAGGATATTGTCGTTGCTGAGACTCTGCGGATCGGCGGGATCGTTTCGGAAGTGATCGAAGCTCCGCGTCCGCGGGTCAAACCGGTCCAGACCGCCGTACGTGCCGACCCAGATGACGCCTGCACAGTCCTCGTAGATCGTTCTGACCAGGTCATCGCTCAGCGAGGTCGAGTCCGCCGGATTGTTTGTGAAGTGAGTGAACGACCAATCCTTGGGGTTTGCGACTGCGATCCCGCGCCCCATAATCCCTATCCAGATGTGCCCGTCTCGGGCACCTCGCAACACGCGCACTCGCCTGGACGAGAGCGTGTCCGGGTCCGGCGGCGCAAACTGGACTTTCCTGAACGCCAGCGTGCCGGTGTTGAATTCGAAGAGGCCTGTTCTTGAACCTACCCACATCTTCTGCCCAGAAGTGTCTTCGCAGAAGGCTTCGACGCTTCCGTCCAGCGGGAACCGGCGGAACCTGCCGGACGAGTGCTCGAAAACGTCGAGCGTGGGAGAGGAATTTCCGATCCAGAGTCTCCCCCGCCGGTCTTCGCGCAGGGCGTGGATCCAGTTCGAGCTGATGCTCCGGGTGGAATCGGCGTGGACTCTGTAGGTAATGAACTTCCTCCTCCGCGGATTCCACGTGTTCAGTCCGCCGACATTGGTGCCAATCCACAAGGTCCCGGACGCATCTTGAAAGATGGACCTCACGGAGTTTTCGGAGATCGACCTGGGGTCAGAGATATCATTCACGAATCGCTCAAACTTCCCGGTACTTCGGTTCAACCGGTTCAATCCGCCGCCGTCGGTGCCCACCCACAGCGAGCCCGACCTGTCCTCATAGATCGACCAGACGCTTTTGCTGCCAAGGCTCGCCGGATCTTCGGGATTGTGGATGAAGCGGGTGAAACTCGGGCGGAGTTCGTGTCGGAATCCCGCGACCCCGCCGGCGGAGGCGGTCGCGGACCCGGTGGTAAGCGTGTCGAATCCATCGAGTCGATTGAGTCCTTCGACGGTCCCGACCCACACGGTCCCGGAGCGATCACAGAAGATCGCGTTGATGTAGTCGTGGCTCAGGCTGGATGGATCGTCGGGATGATTCCGGAAGCGCCGGAACGTGCCGGTGTTCCGGTCGAAGAGGTTCACGCCGTTCGGGGAACCGACCCAGAGCGTACCTGAACTGTCTTCAATGATCGGGAAGACGTGATTACTGCTGATGCTCGTGGAATCGCCGGGATTGTGCAGGAATCTTTTGAAAGCTCCATTGGATGGGTCGAATGCGTTGATGCCGGCGACGGTCGTGCCGACCCAGATGGTTCCATGGCTGTCCTGGAAGAGTGAATTGACCCGGTCGTCGCTCAGGCTCAGGCTGTCGTTGCGGTTCGCCCGGTACCTGCGGAACGTGCCGGATGCACGGTCGAAGAGGTTCAGTCCCCCGCCGATCGTCCCGACCCAGAGCCGGCCGGAGCGGTCTTCGAGGAGGGCGATTGCGCGGTTGTCGGAGATCGAGGAAGAGTCGTTGACATCGTGGACATAGTGTGTGAAGGAATAGCCGTCGTACTTGTTGAGTCCGTCGGCGGTTCCGAACCACATGAACCCCTGATGATCCTGAAGGATGGAGAAGACGGTTCCCTGGGAGAGTCCGTCCTGGATGGAGAGATGGTCGAAGTCCACCTTTCTCGACTGGGACAAGCCGGGTGGTGCCGGAAGCAGAAGGAGGATGGCAACCGTGTGCCAGAGCCTACGCAGAGCTGGCATAGGAAGTGGTTCCGACGGTTAAAGGTGCAAGAGAACAGATCACGCGATCGGGCAGCCGGGCCGGCCGACACACTTTGCCATATTCTACGAATTCTCGGTTCACATGCAAGGGAGTCCGGAGCGGGGCTGAGGAGAGCAGACGCCGGGAACAACGAACATCGGATCCTTGACTGGGGCACGCCCCGAGTCAGAAGGCTCCTGTACCCGGTGGGCAATTCCCGAAGGAAGACACGATCGAATTCAACAGCTGACACGAGGCTTGTATGGTGCGAGCCACGGGTGGATCCGCCAAGGAACGCTGCCGTCAGCCGACAGGCCAGGCCCCCAATCCGGTCGTGACGCGGCACGTATCACGTAGCGCTTGTCGCCGACGAAGTTCGCATCAACAACCGGGAGCCTGTCACCGCATGAATATCATTTTTTGTGACCGGACAATCCCTCCAGCCTCGAGCCTGCACAGATATACCCCGCTGGCAAGGCCGGCAGCATCGAACCTAGCCTCGTGCGTGCCCGCGTTCTTCCTTTCGTTCACCAGTACAGAGACTTCGCAACCGAGCATATCGAAGACGCTCAGTCTCACGTCTGCTGGCGTTGGCAGTTCGTATGCGATTGTCGTGCTCGGGTTGAATGGATTCGGGTAGTTGTTCCGGAGCATGAATGCATGGGGCGCCGTGGCTGTTTCGTCAGCTGTTGTGATCAGCCGGGATAACGGCGCTCTCCACAATCCCCCCGATCCTCCCAGATACACAGTCTCACCCACGATGGCAATGTCAAACAGATTTGGCATGGGGAACGTCCCCAGAGATTCCCAGATCTGCCCCTCATCAGATGACATCAGCAGAGACGAGGATAATGGAGTGGTCGTCAGAGCAAAAAAGGTCGACTCATGGAACGCCAGAGCTATCGCGAACGTGTGGGGCGGAACCGACGCTGCTGTCTGTTCCCATGAAAGACCCTCATCAGTGCTTCGATAGATGCCCGCGTTTGTCCCCGCCACCACCGCCGTGGCACCCGACGCCAGTCCAGAAACGGAGTGCCCGACAAGCCGGGGCGAGTTAATCGCGATCGGATTCCACCATGGTTGAGCGTCAGTAAAGCGGAACATGTATCCGTTCGCTCCCGCACCAGCCAGGACTGTGTTGCCGACGGTCAGCATCTTGAACACATTTTCCCCCTGATAGCTTGCGAGGCTGTCGCCCCACGAAGCCCAGGGATGAGAGACATCAGAGGCTGTCACGAACACGCCGGCCCCCAACGTCCCCGCGATCAGGCTGTCGCGTCGGACTAAAAGACTGCTGATATCCATCGCGCCCAACCCAGCCAGGCCGGACCTGAGCGGCTGCCACGATAGCCCGTCATTCGTGCTCCTGAAAATCCCGTTCCGAAAGGTTCCTGCAAAGAGCACATTTTTGTCTTTCAAGAGACAGCTTATTATAGACGAATCCCCTGCAGGTGGCAGGCCCACAAACCATTCGGTTCCACCGCTTGCGCCAACATACACGAGTGAATCTGCGCCAGCGAAAAGAGTGTCATGCACCGCCAGAAGGGCATAGACAATGCTGGCGTTGGAGATTTCCGGTACGTTCTCCCATTGTGCGTTGCTGGCAGAAGAATCGAGGAGCAGCAGGAGGAAAAGAAGTTTCATGAATAGGGGTTTCATTGTGACGACTCCATTCATCAACGGTCGGGGACAACATCCGAGGTTCTCTATCTGGTCAACTCGCGTCGGCTCAGAAAGGTTCCGGCCGGATCCTGTGGCACGGACGAATCAGCTACCGAGTCTCTTCTTAAGGCTATTCTGTGGACCCGTGTCTTCGGAAAACAGGGGAGGCTCACGGAGAAGCGAACGCCGGAGAGAAGATCCGGACACCAGAAGATCCAGACGTCCGCCAGGGGCATTGACTGATTTCGTACTGGCAATGCAAGAGGGAGTGTCAGCAGTCAAATTCAATCAACAGGATTGATCCGAAATCCGGGGTATTTGCCGTGTCGCCGGAGTTGGGTTGCGCAGCAACAAATAATGATACATTTTGGGAAGGCGTTGGGCGGCACATGTATTCCGGCGACGCGGGGAGCGGTGTTGTCTGAAATCCATCGAGAATACTGTCAGGCATCACAACAAGTTGGAGGATGAATCATGGCGCACAGCCCGAAGAGGAGTAGGCCGAAGCCCCGGGGCACATCGCCCGCTGACAAGCCACGCAAGTCGGCCACCAGGTCCACGTCCGCGCCCATCGAACGAGCGGCCCGGGCGGGTATCAGGAGCAGCGAGCGAGCGATCGGAAAACCTGCTTCCCGGCTGATCGATCAGAGAATCCGCGACCTGGGAGGCTGGCGCGGGGAGACCCTGGCCCGCATGCGGGCGCTGATCCTGGAAGCCGACCCTGAGATGACCGAGGAGTGGAAGTGGATGGGGACTCCGGTCTGGTCCCACCAGGGGAATGTCTGCACCGGGGAGGCGTACACGAAGGTCGTGAAGCTCACGTTCGCCCGGGGTGCAAGCATCCCGGATCCTTCGCGCCTCTTCAATTCCAGCCTGGAAGGTAACACGCGAAGGGCGATCGACATCCACGAAGGGGAGAAGGTCGACGCAGGCGCGTTCAAGGCGCTCGTGAAAGCCGCTGTGGCTCTGAATGGCCCGCCGGCGAAGCGGGGTGGAAAGGCCAAGCCAGGTGCACGTGAGGCCAGGCCGTCAAAGGCGCGAAAAGGCAGGAAGGTCATTCTCCTCTCGGGCGGCAATCCGCAGATCGCGAAGGCCGACGGCGATGCCCCGGTGCAGGCGTACATCGCCGCGATGCCGGGCTGGAAGCGCGACATCGGGCAAGCGCCTCGACGCGCTCATCGTGCGGAAGGTGCCCAATGTGCGCAAGACCGTGAAGTGGAACTCGCCCTTATACGGCATCGAGGGCCAGGGCTGGTTCCTGGGGTTCCACGTCTTCACCCACTACGTCAAGGTGACTTTCTTCCGAGGCGCAACGCTGCGACCCGTTCCACGCGGAGGCACGGGCAAGGACGCGCGCTGGATCGACATCCACGAAGGCGAAGAGCTCGACGAAGCGCAGATGGAGAGCTGGGTGAAGCAGGCCGCGAAGTTGCCCGGCTTCCTCGGGCCTCGATCCTGACCGGGCAACGCGGGGCCACTCCATAACCTGGGATCATCGCCGCCCCGGCGCCGACGAACCACACGCGCCCACGGGGCCGGGGCCCCGGACTGCGGTTTGCCTGCGAGGGGCCTGCACGCTCACACCCCACAAGCCGGGGCTGATCCATCAAAATGACATCCTGTCCGGCAGAAGGAAGAATACAAGTATCGCAAACGACAACAGGAATATCCCAATGTTTACGGGGCGGAACTTGATGGTGACCAGGAGTTCTTTCCGCTCCTTCACAAGCGCAAAATGAAGGAATGCCAGCAGGTTGATGGTCATTGCAGCGAAGGGGAGTCCTATGAAAACGACAGGAATCAAGAAGGTCAGAACCGGACTCCCGTCAACTGCGGCGATGAAGGTTCCGATGCCATTGAGAACCGTCGAGGATATTGCCAGTTCATGTTTCAGTACATACGTCATTGCAGCTATCACCGGCAGGATCAGCAGCCATAATCCCGCCTTTGATGATCGTCTGTAACTGAGCAGCGGGATCTTCAACTCCTCCTGATGAGTTATCTGTTCAGGCTTCGGCGGTTTGATTCCACTGAGGAAATTTTCGACATCTTCTTTTTTCATCTTCTATCCCTGCCCTAGTCCCTTTTTCAGTTTATCGACTCCTCTGGAGAGAAGCGATTTAACGGTTCCTGTCTTCCTGCCCAGGATGACCGCGATCTCCTCGATCGATTTCAGTTCATAGAATCTCAGCGCAAGCACCTCTTGATACTTTGTGTCGAGCTTCTTGATGAGATCATTGATCTTCACGAAATCCTGATGCCGTTGAAGGTCTTCTTCCAGCAGGATCCTTTCTGTCTCCGCGTTCGAATAGTCCGTTATATCGACACCGTACTCCTCTTGTATCCTGTGAATCGACTCCGGCTGGTATTTTCGGCTGTTGAAGTACTTGTTCATTTCGTTCGTTGCGATCCTGTACAGCCAGTGCAGGATTGATATGTTGCGCCACCTGAATTTCCCGATGCCGGTGTATGCTTTCAGGAAGGTCTCTGCCGCGATATCTTTGGCCGCATCATAGTTGGTGGTTCGTCTGTAGACGTATCCGAAGATGTCCCCGTAAAAGGCCTCATATACCTCGGTGAACTTCTGAGGATCGGTTTCGATTTCCTGAAGTAGCTTCTCTTCGTTCAAGAGTGAACGTTCTTCCTGTGCCCTGTCTACCAGTATAATCGCGAAAGCAGAAAAAGGTTGCGCTCTCTATGGCCGGTCTGGCGCGAGAAGTAATTAACCGGCCCCGAAGGTGAGATTCAATCTGGCGTAAGGAACAGCTGTTCGGGGAGAATGATCCCCGGGAGTATTCTCCAGTCGATGCCGCGATCGTCACCAAGACCTGCCGAACTGTGCTCGAATGGATGGATTTCTTCGCCCCCCGGGGCAGAAATTGGCTCCTGCGGGTCCGACCGGGGGTCCCGTGCTTCCTCTTGACTTTTGCCTCCGGGAGGTTTAAATTCAGATAAAATAGTCTGATTATCTCTCACCGGAGGCAACCTGTCATGAGGAGATACTGGTTCGGATTCATCGCGGTCGTGGTCATAGGGTTCATCGTGCTCGGATGGGCCGGATACACGATCTATCAGGAGAAACCCCCACTCCCCGACCAGGTGGTGACAACTGACGGGAAGGTTGTCATCGGAAGTGGAGAGATCGCGGCCGGACAGAATGTCTGGCAGGCGATGGGCGGGATGGAAATGGGCTCTATCTGGGGACACGGCAGCTACGTGGCGCCCGACTGGAGCGCCGACTGGCTACACAGGGAATGCGAGTTCATCCTGGACGCCTGGTCCCTCCAGGAGGCGGAGAAGCCGTTCAAGGACGCATCGGCCACTGACCAGGCGGTGCTGAAGACCAGGCTCGCCAGTATCATGCGGACAAACACCTTCAGCCCCACGACCGGGAGGATCGTCATCGATCCCATCCGCGCGCTCGCATTCGAGGCGAACCTCAGGCATTATACAAGGGTGTTCTCTGAGGGCGATACCAGGTACTCGATCCCCGCCGGCGCCCAGAGCGACCCGTCGAAGCTCCGTCAGCTCGGGGCGTTCTTCTTCTGGACCTCCTGGGCGGCCTCGACCAACCGGCCCGGCCAGGACATCACCTACACGAGCAACTGGCCGCACGAAGAGCTCGTCGAAAATCGCCCCACGCCGGATGCCGTCGTGTGGACCGGCGTCAGCATCATCCTGCTGCTGGCAGGGATCGCAGGAATGGTCTTCTACAACGTCTCCCGGCCGCATGAGCCCACGCTCGCATCGGTCCCGTCCGCCGATCCGCTTTTCAACGCCGCACTGACCCCGTCGCAGAAGGCGACGCTGAAATACTTCTTCGTCGTCTCCGGTCTCATTCTCGTTCAGATCGTTATGGGCATCATCACCGCCCATTACGGAGTGGAAGGAAACGCGTTCTACGGTATCCCTCTCAGCCAGTGGCTCCCCTATGTCGTGACACGGACGTGGCATATCCAGCTCGGGATCTTCTGGATCGCCACCGCGTGGCTGGCGGCCGGATTGTACATTGCCCCCGCCATCAGCGGGATCGAGATGAAAGGGCAGCGATTCGGGGTGAACTTCCTCTTCGGCGCCCTTCTACTGATCGTTGTCGGCTCGCTCGCGGGCGAATGGATGAGCGTCCAGCACAAACTGACCGGAGAGGCGTCGTTCCTCTTCGGACATCAGGGCTACGAGTACATCGACCTGGGGCGTGTCTGGCAGATCGGCCTCGTGGTCGGCCTGGTACTCTGGGTGTACCTGATCTGGCGCAACGTGATGGTGGCCATCCGCCGGGGTGATGAACACAGGTCTCTGCTCATCCTCTTCCTCATCTCGGCCGTGGCGATAGGCGGATTCTATATGGCGGGCCTCATGTGGGGCCAGCATACCAACCTGGCCGTCGCGGAATACTGGCGGTGGTGGGTCGTCCATCTGTGGGTGGAGGGTTTCTTCGAGGTCTTCGCGACCGTCGTCATCATCCTGCTCTTCGCGAAGCTCAAGCTGGTCCGCCCCTCTACTGCTGGAACGGCCGTGCTTCTGTCGTCAACCGTCTATCTGGCCGGAGGGATCATCGGGACGCTGCACCATCTCTACTTCAGCGGCACCCCCACACCGGTGCTCGCGCTCGGCGCGGTGTTCAGCGCCCTCGAGGTCGTCCCGCTTGTCCTCGCAGGGTACGAGGCGTGGGAGAATCTCAAGCTGTCCCGCGCGGCCTCGTGGGCAGCGCGCTACAGGTGGCCGGTCTATTTCTTCCTCGCCGTCGCGTTCTGGAATGCGGTGGGTGCGGGGTTGTTCGGATTCATGATCAATCCCCCGATCGCCCTCTATTACATGCAGGGATTGAACACGACGCCGGTCCACGGCCACGCCGCTCTCTTCGGGGTCTACGGGATGCTGGGGATCGGACTGATGCTCTTCTGCCTCCGGATCATGTGGGTACAGGAAGACTGGAAGGACGGGTTGGTCAAATTCGGGTTCTGGGGGATGAACATCGGGTTGTTTGCGATGGTGGTAGGCAGTCTGCTTCCCGTCGGCCTGATCCAGACGTGGGCGTCAGTCAAGGTCGGGTACTGGTATGCCCGGAGCGCGGAGTTCCTCTCGACGCCGATCGTTCAGAACATAAAGTGGGCGCGCGTATTCGGGGATACGCTCTTCGCCCTGGGGGCGATCGCGATTGTGGCGTTTGTCTTCGGGCTCGCGCTGGGGTATTCGTTCAAGGGGAAAGGGAACCGATCATAAGAGGGACGATTGAGGGCTGGACTAAAGGCGAGGGTTTTCGGTATATTCCCATCGAGGACTGGAGGATTCTGCTGGCTTGCGCCCCGTGCCGATAGAGCACATCGAGCCCTGCGCGCTGTGGGGTGCGCTTCTCATCGCCATAAGTCAATTCAATCCAAACTCACACACCGGGAGAAGCAAGACGCATGAGCCCTCTTCTCAGAGGTATCCTCGCCGTAATTATAGGCATCGTTCTCGGAGGTGCTGTTAATATGGCCATCATAATGGCCAGCAGTTCAATCATCCCTCCGCCGGAAGGTGCTGATGTGACCACAATGGAGGGCCTGAAGACCTCCATGCACTTGTTCGCGCCGAAGAATTTTATCATGCCGTTCCTGGCTCACGCCATAGGAACGTTTGTAGGTGCCCTGGCAGCCAGTGCAATTGCGGCAACTCACAAGATGAAATATGCCCTGGGCATTAGCGTGTGGTTCCTCATCGGTGGATTTATCAGCGTTCTTATGCTCCCATCACCTGTCTGGTTTACCATTCTTGATCTGGCGGGAGCCTATCTGCCGATGGGATATCTCGCAGGTAAGCTGACCACTCGACAGCGTGGCGCTCCGGCAATGCCCATGCAAACAAACTGAATCGAATCTACTTCAATTGTGGGTTCTGAAGCCACCGTCTGACTCTGCTCTCGAGGGAGTCGGCAAGCTCGACCGGACATACGCGATTTCTGTCAGCAGCCATTGGTCATCAGTTCGATAGTGAGCACTCACCATTCCAGGCCAGCAGCCAAACGTACAATTCTCCGCGTGTCAGACGTAACATCATTCGTGAAAAGGACAATCCCGAGTGTGTCATTGGGGTACAGCTGCATGACGGTGTTGAAGCCGAGACCGCCACCTTCATGCTTGATCATCAATCGCCCCTTATCATCATGTACCCGCCACCCGATCCCCTGTCTGCGGTTGATCTCTGGATCGTCCGTCTTCCCTTTGATGTGCCCTTCGTGTGTCATCGCAGCAATCGATTCTCGGGATAGAATTCTCTGGCCATCAAGTTCGCCCCCATTCAGGTAAGCCGTCACCAGGCGCGCAGCATCGGCAGCGGGGCCGATAAGTCCCGATGGAGGAGTCTGGTCATTGTACGCACGTTTCAGCCACACGTGATTCCCGTAGATCTCACGGACAAACGATGCTCCCAGGAAGGGGATAAGAGGAGCCCACATATCGAAGAGCGGATGTGAGCCAGCCGCCTCGTATGGCTCCATCGCCCTGGTGTACAGGAAGTCAGTGTGCTTCATTCCGAGAGGTGCAAGAACGTTCTCCCTGATATAGTCTTCGTACGACTGTCCGGTAACCTTCTCGATAATCGCTCCCAGCACCATATAGCCAATGTTGGTGTACTCCGCATGATCCCCTGGCTCAAACGCAAGCGTCGAAAACGCCGGGAGCACTTCTTCCACCATGGCAGTCTGGTTGACGGAAGGCTCACCGTCATGATGAATCCAACTCATGATACGGAAGCCCGCGTCCGGCAATCCCGAACTGTGAGTGAGGAGGTGTTGGATCGTTATCACGTGACTGGCTGCCGACGGGTAGTGTACCTTGAAGAAGGGGAGAAATTGTATCACCGAATCCGTCAGGCGCAGCTTTCCCCGTTCCTGGAGTTGAAGGACAGCAATTGCGGTGACGATTTTGGTGCAGGACCACCAATGATACACCGTCTGAGGCGTCGCAGCAAGTTGTCGCGGATGGTCAGCCCAACCGAAGCCCTTACTGTAGACTATTTCACCGTTCTTGACCACCACCAACGACATACCCGGAGGAGTGCCGAACTTCACCAGGGCTTCTGTGTAGGCTTCGAGTTGAGCAACGCTGGTGACACTGCTCGGCGGTTGAGGTGCCGTCGGCCAAAGAAACGCCAGTCCGATTGCCAGCACTCCAAACACCGCGAGGGCAATCTGCCATCTCTTCCATTTACCCCGTGTCATGATTATCCACAACCGCCAATGTGCTCGAAGATCATGTGGTGGGAAACGGTGGAACCGACGAGGGAATCCACTGCAGTTCCTTCTCGCTGAGTGAGGATGGGGCGCTGCCCAGGCCAGGTTCGTCGAGGTGGGCTCTAGAGCGAAGGAACTGGATCAGGCTCCAGAGCGGCGACGCGTGTCGTCACGTCTGCGGCGTGACGGACGATGCCACGTCATCCCGGGCGTCGGGATGACGGGTCCTCAGGCTGGGGAAAACCATCAGGCGCCAAATAGCGTGTAGGGGGAATCTACTCCACAAGGAGAGTAAGTTCAAGTCAAGGAGTCTCAGAGTCCCAGGGCTTTCTGCATCATGCGTGACAGGATTCCGAGGACGATGGGGAAGATGATAGCCGAGAGAAGAGCCGTGAATGTTCCGGGGTTCCATGGCCAGACAGGGATGGAGTGGACGAACTCCTTCTTCCGGTGAACCAGGTCAAGGATCGTTTTGACATCCGCCAGTTTCTTTGAGTCCTCCGATCGGATCGCCTGTTCCAGTCGATCATAGGCCGTTTCAATGTCTCGTCCGATTGCGGCCATCAACTGGTTTTTCTCCGCAAGGATGCGTCGATTAATGCCGTACAGTGGCAGAAGGAAGGTCGCCAGGGAGAGCAGCGTTGCCAGAACGAGAACTGTGATAAACGCTGAACTGACCAGAAGCTCCGAGGTGAGCAGGAGTATGTTCAAGTTGATAATGACCAAGACCGAAAGGCTGGTCCATACCGCAAGTCTGGAAAGGGAATAGATCGGCTTCAAATAGTACAGGTCGATTTTCTCCGTTGAGGCATAGATCCTGCTCACGAATCGAAGCTGGCGGATCACCCGATAAGCGAAGACACTGAAAAGCGCCAGCGAGATACCATAGAGAAGGTACGGTAGCCACGGCCAGGCGAACATCAAAGGCTGGTACCCTCTTGCCGAATAGGCCAGGAAAATGCCGATCGCAAATCCGGCAACCGAAATCCCCATTACAGGCCGGCGGGGCATGGTGGTGAATTCGTATTGAATCCGCTCGAACGCTTCCTTGCTGAGGTCCCTCAGCATCGGACGGTACCCGGCAAGAGCGTCCCGGGCGAGCACGTCGAGGTAGTGCGAGAAGAGGAGGACTTCGGCGCTCCAGATCCCACAGAACGTAAGGAGAGGGTTAAAGGAGCCGGCCGGCAGCAGACCCGTGTCCCATGCGGCGAAATTCGCAAGTAGTCCTTGTACCCCCAACCATCCGCCGTATACTGCCCAGGCGGGAATGGGAAGGTTCCCGCACAGGTAGAGCAGCCGGTTGAACCAACTCGGCTCGTAGGGCTGGATCGATCGTGTCGGTCCTGGAATCGAGTCGCTTTCTGTCTCGTTACCGAACGGCTTCTCTATTTCCTCTGTTCGTTTCCCTCTCCCCACAAGGATTTCCTCTCTGGGCGCGGAGTCCGTGACGTGTACGCTTGCAGCGTCAAGGTCTACGCCGGTTATGGCCTCCTGCCAAACTCCCTCTCTGTCACGACCTCAGGCAATTCCCGGGGAACAGATCGTTCGCCGGGGAGCCCCTCATGCCTGTGCTCTATTCTCTTGAGGTACTCAGGCATCGGGGAGGGGGCACGGATAACAAGATCGGAAGATGGACATATGTCGGACGATTGTCAAGCAAGATTTGGGTCGGTGACACTCTTGCCTCTTCGAGGCGGGGGGTCTGTGCAGATTCTCTGACTGTCCCCTCTCCGGAAGCTTGCGTGCTGAGAGAGCAGTTGCCAAGCTCAGGCAGATCAGGGGCTAATGAAGTCGAGGCAGGCCTTTCACCTTATCCGGCAATCGATTACCCATAGAAAAATAGAAGCCCACCACGCGCGACGACGTGATGGGCTTTGAAACGCCGAATCAGAGAAATCCACTTGACGACGAACATCTACTTCGCCTACATGGGGTTTCCGGTGATGCGTGAAAAACGTCCCGGATCACTTACTGGAGGGTTGCGCAACAGCTCCAGTCCTGTCCTCCCAGCCCCAGTGCTCCACTGCCTTCCCGTCGACGAGGCGAACTACATCAGCCACTCCCCAGGAGGTCTTCTTGTTGGTTGCAGGCTTACCCATGAATCTTCCCTTGTTCGTCCCCTCCCATGTGGCGTAGATGAAAACCTTATCTCCGTCCGCGAGGACGAGCGAAGGCCTGCCCTGCAAATCCGGGTAAGCCTCGTGAATCATTTTGAAGTACCATTTCACGCCTTCTAGCCCTTGTGGTGTCCCCGGGGGGCCAGGCTGGTGCTCAATCATGTCCTTGGCAACATACTTATCAATTGCGTCGATATTCCCTCCGTTCACGACCTCCTTGTAGAATCCAAAGAAAAGCAGCTTCCCTGCTGATTCCTGGTCGAGGTCGGCCTGGAAGTGGTGAATTTTGTCTCCGGCAAAGACCGCCATCGTGTTCACTTGCATCGGGTTGACACCCATCGCGGCAAAGGCGTCCGAGCGAACGGTGGACATCCACGATACCGTGTCGCCCGACTGCTGCCATCCGCGCGAATCGACGTGGAATCCAGGCATCATCCCACTGACCCAGGCCTTTACGGAGTTTTTCCCCTTGTGCAAGGTCCCGTCCGGGGCTTTTGCGACGACATCGTCGGCGAGCATCCCGGCAAACCCATCGACGTCGTGGGCATTGGCATATGCATCCGCCTTTTTTCCCAGGGGAACCAGATCACGTTTTTGCCCCGCACAACCAGCCAGCACCAAAGCTGACATGAACAATGCAAGAGTAGCTTTCACGGTTGTTGCTCCTTCCGCGATTGTGAGAGTGTGCATCAGAACAACAGGCTAGATGCGGTGCTTACTGTAACAAGCCGTGCCGTGGGATTGTTCCTTGCACACGGAACAATCGATCGACGGCAAGATGAGGCGAATAGGGGGAGGTTTGACTGCAAACTGGTTGGCCCTGAGAGTTAGCAGCATGCACAGCAGATTCGAATCCCGTTCCGCCACACGTTGGCGAGTCGGGGGTGAAGCTGAGCGGTAAGGCGAAACGAGGATTCTCGTCCCGCGTAGTGCGCGGGGCGGAACTGCCAACCTGCGGTTCAGGAAGTAGGGGCGTCACCTGCCCTGAGTTCTAGTCCCGTTCACCCCGCTTGATAGGGGTCACAGAGAACACACTCTGCGGCCTTTTCTCGTTTCTCCAGTCGTTGCCTCCGACCTGAGCAGTTTGATTCTTGCCCACGACTTTCCTACGTTGCGCCCTGCTGTTCTTTTCCACCTCCTATCGGCAAAAGCGGAGCCGGCATAGAGCCCCAATGATCGGGCAGACCATATCCCACTACAGGATCCTCGAAATGCTCGGCGAGGGAGGGATGGGAGTGGTGTACCGGGCCGAGGACACGAAACTTCACCGGCATGTCGCGCTGAAATTCCCACCTCAGGGGGTCTTCGTTCAGGGGCGCTCAAAGGAGCGGTTCATCCGCGAGGCAAGGGCGCTCGCGACTGTGAACCATCCGAATGTTGCCTCGATTTACGGAGTCGAAGAGCACGCAGGAGACCCCTTCATCGTAATGGAGCTTGTCGAAGGGACGACTCTCCACCACAAGATCCAATCACGCGGCCCTCTTCCCATCCCGGAGGCACTGCAGATCGCTACGCAGATCGCGGCAGGCCTTCAGGCGATCCATGCGCGCGGCGTCGTCCATAGAGACATCAAAAGTCCCAATGTCCTGGTCGATGACAGCGGCCAGGTCAAGATCGCAGATTTCGGCCTTGCGTTCCTCCCCGGGGGTACACGGGTGACACGCGAGGGAGCGACGGTTGGGACCGTGGCGTACATGTCTCCCGAACAAGCACGAGGGGAGAACGTTGATCACAGGACCGATCTCTGGTCCTTCGGCGTCATCCTCTATGAGATGCTGACGGGTCACCTCCCGTTCACGAGTGGGTATGAGCAGGCCGTCGTCTACAACATCCTGCACAGCACACCTCTGCCTCCAGCCACACTCAGACCCGGGATCCCCGCAAACATCCTCCAGGTCCTCGATCGATGTCTCGCCAAAGAGCCGCACGCCAGGTATTCCGACGCAGCCTCGATCTTCAGGGATCTCCGAGATCCTTCAACGGTAGGAATCAACAGTCCCGGTGACGCCGTCCGTACGACCGGACGACGTTCGGTCACGAAGGTCGTTCTCGCAGCTTTCGCCCTGATTCTCCTCGTGGTTGCAGGCACACTCTGGCTTGCGTACCGGGATGGCAAAGGAGACGCCGCTCCCCTCTCCATCGCAGTCCTGCCGTTTGACAATCTCGGAGACTCCTCAACCACATACACCACCTTCGGTATTGCTGACGCGATTTCAAGCGACCTCGGAACAACTGCTGGCTTCACTGTCATTGATAGCAGGAGTGCCGCGCGAGTCATCGGCCGTGAGGGCGATGTCCGCAAGGCGGCCGAAGAAATGGGCGTTCATTACATTCTCGCGGGGAGTGTCCAACGATCCGCCACGATCCTCAGGATAGTCGCACGGATCCTTGACGCACACACCTACGTTCAGATCTGGAGCGAAAAGTTTGAGCGCCCGGCAGACGAGGTCCTCGCGATGGAGGACGACATCGCTGAGGGGGTCGTTGGTGTTTTCCGACCGAACGCAATGCCCGCCGCGAGAGCCAGGCAACATGCCCAGCCGACGACGAGTGCAAAGGCCTACGATCTTTACCTGAGCGGAAAGTACTTCCTCGATCGACGCCTCTTCCAGAGAACAGACACGGCGATCGCACTGTTTCAGAAGGCGATTGAACTGGATCGGCATTTTGCCCTTGCGTATGCAGCACTCGGACGGGCCTACAGTGCAAAGGTGTTTGTCAGCGACGCAAACAGGGAACAGGAAGAAAAGGCTTCGGTGGCAATCGATAGGGCTCTGCAGGAGAACCCACTCCTGGCAGAAGCCTATGTCGCACGGGCAGCGCTTCTCTGGACGAGGGCCAACGGTTTCCCGCATGAACGCGCGGCCCGGGAGCTGCTCAAGGCGATCGCCATCAATCCCAATCTTGTCGAAGCTCACGAATGGCTCGGGTCAATCTACCTGCATATCGGTCTTCTGGAGAAATCACTGACCCATCTCCACAAGGCCCTGCAATTGGATCCTGCGAGCACGATCGCTCCCCCCCGGATCGGACGAGTCCTTTGGTACCAGCAGCACTATGCGGAATCGCTGGAACGGTTTCAGGAACTCCCTCCAGGCCAGTGGAGAGACGAGCGGGCCCGCGTGCTCTATTATCTCGGGAGGACGGACGAGGCCTTCGCCACGTTGAGGGACACAAGCGGGGGAAGTGATGCCGATCCGGGCTTAAGCACACGCACGCGTGAAGACGCTTCTGTAGAGATCACTTCGGCATTTGCCTTTCTGTTCGCCGCGACAGGCGACACTCTTCAGGCACTGCGGTATATTGGAGCGGCACAACAGCGCGGAAACGCATCGTCTCACTACCATCATTCAGAGTATACGATTGCGTGTGCCTACGCGCTCCTGAGGAAGAACAGCCTGGCGATCGAATGGCTCCGCAGGACCGCCGAGGACGGCTATCCCTGCTATCCGCTCTTCCTCACCGACCCACCGCTGGCGTCGTTACGCGACGAGCCACAGTATCGCGAGCTCCTTGAGAGGTTGAAACGGGAATGGCAGCGGTGGGACGGTGAATTGCAGTAGCATGCAGGAGGAGTCCGGAGTGGACGCCCCGATCACTCATGAGTTCCCGCCCTGCAGTTTCCGGGCAATTCTGACCACCATTGGCATTCGCTATTACGCACGTGGATGGACCCTTGACCAGGGACAAGGGCAAGTCCATGATGACTGACAAACTCACATGGTCAGGGACCGTGGTCGGGGTTCAGCCACGCATCCGCCTGCTGCGATCGTTCGACCAACGCGACCACTCGTACCCCGGGCGGGTCAGTGCGATGATGCAAGGTCACGGTCCGGCGGTATCGACGCCGCGCCTTCGGGACAGGCCGCGGGGGATGCCCACATGCGCCTGCACGCTGCGCTGGTGAAGGGCGGCGCTCTGCAGCAGAAGAGATTCCCGCAGATCCACAATCAGGAGGGGTCACATATGAAGGTGGGCATCGTCGGAGCGGGCCAGGTCGGAAGCTCGGCCGCGTACGCACTCGTGCTGTCGGGCGCGGCCACAGACATTGTCCTGGTGGATATCAACGCCTCGCTCGCCCGCGCACAGGCGGAAGACATTCTCCATGCCACCCCCCTCTCGCACCCCGTGCGGGTCTCGTCGGGGGAGCACGTGTCGCTTGCGGGAAGCGACGTCGTGATCTTGGCGTGCGGCGTGAGTCAGGCGCCCGGCGAGACGCGGCTCCATCTGCTTGACCGGAACAGACGCATTTTCGAGGCCGTCACACATGAGGTGACGAAACACTCGCCGGATGCCGTTCTCGTCGTCACCTCCAACCCTGTTGACATCATGACCTACATCGTCGTTCACGATGGCGGAGCAGATCCGTCAAAGGTCATCGGATCGGGTACGATCCTCGACACCGCCCGGTGTCGCGCACTGCTCGGAGAGCATCTGGGGATATCGCCCCAATCGATTCATATGCACGTGCTTGGCGAGCACGGTGATTCGGAGGTTCTGGTCTGGTCGAGCGCCGATGCGGGGGGAGTTCCGCTTGACGAGGTCGCGCGCACCCTCGGCCGCCCGATCACGCCCGACACGAGGCAGAGTATCGACCGGCGGGTGCGCGGAGCAGCCTATGCCATAATCCAGGGGAAAGGGGCAACGTACTACGGCATCGGGGCGGGGCTCGCACGGATCATCGCTGCGATACGGGACGACGAGCGGGCGGTCATGACGGTCTCGAGCGCACACAACCCGGGCTTCGACGATGTCTGTTTGTCGCTGCCGCGGGTCGTGGGGGCGAATGGGATTCATGCAACCCTCACTCCGTCACTGTCGAGCGAGGAACAGGAAGCCCTCGCCCGCAGCGCCGATGTCTTGCGACGGGCCCGCATCCAGAGCTGAGAAAGAGGCCGCTCGATCCCCCACACCTACGCAACCAGGCGCATTGACGGTACTCCTCAGCGGATAAGGACCAGCTTCCGGCTCTCGGTATGGCCGCCCGAAGACAGCCGATATATGTACACGCCGCTCGCGAGGTGAGAGGCGTTGAATTCCACGCTGTGCCGTCCGGCTTCCATCGGCCGCATCGGCCGGTTCTCCCAGCGCAAAGCCATTGGTGGCATCGAAGAACCAGATCCCGTCCATCGACCAGCTCTGCCTCCCCGGATACGTCTGTTGTGACCATGAAGACCCACCGTTTGTCGTTGCGTAGATTCTTCCATCCCAGTTCGCGAGCCACGCACGGTCGGCGTCAACTGCGGTTATGGACAGCCTGTCCCACCAGGCTGCTGTCGGACCCGGGCCAGGCGTCGGGAGATTGCCCGTCACTTCAGTCCAGGTCGTCCCGCCATCGGTCGTTCGGACGACAAGGGGACGAAACGGGGCCGGCAGCCTTCCACTAATAGTGGGAAACGGTTTGGCCGATGAGAAGATTCACGGCATTCATTCTGCCTTTGCCACGAGCGCCTGAAATCGCGGATTGTCTCTGAGCGGGTCCCAGAGCGGGTCAAGTCGGAGCGTGTAGACGCTGAGCCAGGAGGGCCCCGGAAGGAGACGCTCGATTTCATCGAGGGCGCCCTCTGAATCGCCTGCTTGAGCGAGAATCCTTGCGCGCATTTCTGCTACCCATCCACCTTGAAAGAAGTCTGCGCGGTACACCTCCGACTCCCGCAGCCAATGGGCTTCGCCCAGCGCCTCGTCCCGACGGCCGAGCCCCGCCAGTGTAAGGCCGCGCGCTGTATGCACGCGCCAGTCGTCGGGGAGTTTCTTCACGACCGAGTCCAGGAGCGCTTGCGACAACCCGAACGCCGCCCGCCCCATCAGGGAGTCTCCCCGCAGCCGGTGTGCCCAGCCAGCGTACAGGGGAACGGGGAGGAATGCGTCCTGACGAGCGAAGACGGCAACGCGAGCATTCTGAAGCAGTGGCAGCAGGCTGTCCGCATTTCGTTCCCAGAACAGGAGATCAGCTCGCCATTGGGTCAATTCCCCACTGCCCTGGAGCTGCGCGGCATCTGGAATTCTGCCCAATACTGCCCGGAGCGTGTCGAGCTGTCCACGCCAGCGGATGTAGGTCAACCCTTTGTAAATTGCTGCGATGTGGAGATCCGGCGCCAGGATCAGGGCCCGGTCATACGCGTCCACCGCATCGGCGTAGCGGTGAACGATTCGATAGGAGTTGCCACCGAGATCGAAGAACAGGTTCGCGTCACGCGGATTGAGTTCTGTCGCTTTTCCTAACGCCTCGAAGACCTTCTCCCAATTCCCCAGGCGACGGTTGATATACCCGATCATCCCCCAGAGTTTCGCGTCATTGGGCAGGCCCTTCAATGCGATCGAGTACTCATCCAGAGCACGCCGGTAATCGCGGTACCCCTGGTAGTACAACCGGCCAATGGCGCTGTGGGCCTGCGGCAAATCCGGCGCGAGCCCCAGTGCGGTCTCCGCTTCTTCACGCATGCTGGCCAGTCGCGCCGGAGAGGGGTCTAAACGTTCCCAGTACATCATGCCGTGGGCCTCGGAGAGTCCGGCGTGCGCCAACGCAAAGCCAGGATCGAGTGCCAGCGCCTGCTCGTAGCACCGTTGGGCGACCTCGTAGTTCTTCCGAAGATATCCCGGACGGAGGTGGTACTCGCGTGCCTGCATGTACAGCCGGTAGGCCTCGGCGTTTGCCGTGGGCGCTGCCGTAAGACTCCCCTGTTCAGCACTGGTCAGCGCCCCGCCGACTGCCGCGACGATTTGCTGTGCCACCTCACTCTGGATCGCAAATGCGTCGTCCAGCCTCCGGTCGTAGCGCTCCGCCCATAGGTGCGCGTCTGTCTCCGCGTTTATAAGCTGGACATTCACACGCAGTCGGTCACCGACAACCTGCACGCTTCCCTCCACTACACTCCCTACTTTGAGTTCCTGCCCGATCTGGCTGATCGGGATCTTCGTACCTTCGTAACCCATCACCGAGGTCCGGCTGATCACCTTCAGGGCGCCCACCTTCGAGAGCTGAGTCAGAAGCTCATCGTGCAGCCCCGCCGCAAAGTATGCATATGGCCCCCCGGCGCTCAGGTTCAGGAACGGGAGGACCGCGACGGATTTGTCGGGTGGCCGAGCTGACTTCGGGAGCAGGAAGACGTACGCGAGGACCAGAAGCGCAACAAGGGCAAGGCCGGCGCCGATCAGCAGAGGGAGCTTTCGCGTCTTCGCTTCTGTTCTCTGTACGGTTGGAGATTCCTGCTGTGCTTTGCGGAGATCAACCAGCAACTCGTCAACGTGCTGATAGCGCTCCTTCCTCTCCTTTGCCAGCGATTTGTCGACCACCCGCTGCAACTCGTCGGGCACGCCGGATTTGTATCTCGCCAGCGGCTCGGGCGCCTCGTTCGTGATCGAGTACATGACTGCCGCTTCGTGCTCTCCCCTGAACGGACGATGACCGGCGATCATCTCGTAGAGCACCACACCGAGAGAGAATATATCCGAGCGCCGGTCCACTTCCTCCCCGCGCGCCTGCTCGGGGGACGAATACGCCGCGGTTCCGACCGTGCTCCCGGTCTTCGTTAGAACCGTCTGTCCGACCAGCTTCGCAACACCGAAATCCAGAATCTTCGCTTCACCCTTGGTGGTGACCATGATGTTCGCCGGCTTCACGTCCCGGTGCACCATCCCGGCCTCATGGGCGGCCTGAAGCCCACGGCCGACCTGCAGGGTGATATCAACCGCGTCACTCAGCGATAGCGGCCCCCTCCCGATTTTCTGCTTCAGCGTCTCGCCGTCGTAGTAAGCCATGGAGATGAAGATCTGCCCATCAGCGCTCTCGTCGACATCGTAAATAGTACAGACATTGGGATGGTCGAGGGCTGATGCTGCCTCGGCTTCACGCTTGAAGCGCATCTTTGCGTCGGGATCGAGGCTGAATGCTGCAGGGAGGAACTTAAGTGCAACAGTGCGCTTGAGGCGGGTATCCTCGGCCTTGTAGACGACGCCCATCCCTCCGCCCCCCAAGTGATCGAGGACTCTGTAGTGGGAAACGGTGGAACCGACGAGGGAATTCACTGCAGTTTCTTCTCGCTGGGTGAGGATGGGTTGTTGCTCTCGCTAAGGGTCGTCGGGGTGGGCCCTATATCGAAGGTACTGGATCAGGGTCCTGCTGCGGCAGTCCCTCGGCTCGGGGCGCCATCGTGCGCCAGGAACAGCGCGTGGCCGAAATATGGCTCAGGCAACGCGAAATAGCAAGGCCGCGATCGCAGCCAAGGGCATTGACGGATCTCGTCCTGGCAATCCGAGTGTGAGTGGTAGCAGGCAGGCTCAACAAAGGTCGAAAGGGAGGCAAACGGCATACACCTGCGGCTGGACACACCGCACTCGAACAGTCTGTAGGATGACTCGACGGTGGATGGAGAGCAGCCGAGCAGATTTTGTGGTGGAGTCCCTGCGGCTTAGGAAGTCGCGTGCGTCACCAAGACCGGCCGAATGCAGTTCGAATGGAGGGTTTTCTTTGCCACTCGTGACGCTTGTGTTAGCAGACTGTTAGCAGTAGACGAATTGTTTTTCAATATAGCGCGCGTCGATCCGGATGTCAACCATCGGAAGAGTGAATTGATCGGACGAGGTGCCAACTGGCGTGGGCTCCAATGGAGTAGACATCCGTGGGCCGCCGAGGCTTTACAGAAGCGATCGGGACGCAAGCACACGGCCCAGACATCGCTGCCCGGGCCGTATGATGCAACTCCGAGGTGAGGACTACTTCAACAACAGAAGCCTCTTCGCCTGCACGAAGTCCCCTGCCTGCAGCCTGTACAAATACACTCCACTGGCCAGTCCCGAAGCGTCGAACACGGCTTCGTGATAGCCGGCCTCCTGGTCGCCCTCCTGACATACTGCCACCTGCTGACCGAGCGTGTTGAAGATCGCGAGCGTTACATGTGAGCGAGCCGGGAGCCCGTAGCGGATGGTCGTCGACGGATTGAACGGGTTGGGATAGTTCTGCGACAGAGAGTAGGTTGCAGGCACGTTCCCACTTTGAGATACAACTCCTGTCACTATGAGTTTGCGTGAGAAGGTAAAATTGTGTCCCCGACTTAACTCATAGTGGTTGCCTGCGCTGTCAGCAAAATACAACCCGAAGTACACACCCCCTCTATCTGTTGGTGTCCACGCGGAATCGAGCCAAGCGTAGAACCAGACAGACGTCAAATTCTCTTGTGCATCATAGGTGTATGTGTCGCGTGAGCGATTCACCCACTGACCGTTCTCCCAAAGTTCGGTCACATCGGAGAGTTCGTTTCCGATTGCACCATAGGTCCAGGTCTCGCGCCAATCATTCACCCACTGACCGGTCGACCATTGTTCCCAAAACTGGGTAAGCATATTCCCGTTGGCATCATAGGTCCAGGTGTCACGCCAACCATTCACCCACTGACCGGTCGACCATTGTTCGTACAATTGTGAAAGGGTGTTCCCGTTTGCATCATAGGTCCAGGTGCCACGCCAACCATTCATCCATTGACCGTTCGACCATAGTTCCCCAAACTGGGTAAGCATATTCCCGTTGGCATCATAGGTGTACGTGGCGCGGTCAACATTTATCCACTGACCGTTCGACCACTGTTCGTACAATTGTGAAAGGGTATTCCCGTTTGCATCATAGGTCAAGGTGCCACGCGAACGAGTCACCCATTGACCGTTCGACCATAGTTCCCCCAACCAGGAAAGCATATTACCATTTGCATCATATGTTCTAGTCTCGCGGTCACTAAACGCCAATTGACCGTTCGTCGACCATGATTCGTACGAATATATAGTCACATTACCGTTTGCATCATAGGTCCACGTGTCGCGGTACAAATTCATCCATTGACCGTTCGACCATAGTTCCCCAAACTGGGTGAGCATATTCCCGTTGGCATCATAGGTGTACGTGGTGCGCCCAGCATTCATCCAGAGTTCCCCCTCCAATCTCTGCGCCAAATCGGAAGTCATCTTCGCCTTGGCATTGAAAGAATACAGATGTCTAGTTGTGTCTACAGTGCTTCGTACAATCGCGGTGTCAATGACACTGAATTGCGACTGAGAGGACACCTTCGCAAAGGCGGTACTGGAACCCCTTTGAAGTCCGTCGGGAATGAATCTGTCATTAGGGAAAGGATAGGGTGTCCCCTTCATCCGAAGGCTGTCAATCCCGGTCGCGTAATCGGTTTGCATTCGCTGCTTGGATGGAGCACCTGAGAATTCGCGAGATATCCCTTGGGAGACATTCGCGCCCATGATGGCACGATGTGCAATCTGCCGATCTCGAAGACCGTTGGTTTGACCCCATTGGGCGTTAGCGGAGCCCCCCAGCAATAACAGGAGCAGGCACAGTATCAAAACAGATCGTAGATTGTTCATTCTTTGACTCCTTCGGTTGAAGAGCCCGTTGGATCGGGTAATTGACTGACCAAAGGTAGCAAACCAGGGGGTGGGGGTACCTTGACCTGCCCCCTCTAGAGCGATCCGATTCGTGTATTGGAAATTGGCTCTTAAGAAGTAGAGCCGGAGATGACTGCCAGGCTCTTTCTTTACCCTATGGAGGGTGGATTCACCGAACCAAAACGAGTTTCTTCGATTGGGCGAAATCTCCCGCCGTCAGTCTGTATATGTAAACACCGCTGGCCAGTCTTGAAGCGTCGAACACGGCTTCGTGATATCCTGCCTCCTGCTCACCCTGGACAAGCGTCGCCACTTGCTGCCCGACGGTGTTGAAGACTGTGATCGTCACGCTCGCTCGCCAGGCAGACTCGTATCTGATGATGGTCGAGGGGTTAAAGGGGTTGGGGTAGTTCTGTTCGAGAACGAATCTCTCCGGGACATTTCCGCTATGGGTTTCAACAACACCAACTGTCGACTGCGGCAATCCATACTTCGTGGCGAGATAGCGTTTCGATTTCTTTCTCGCTGAGGGTCAGAAAGTGCCACATTGTAGACAATCACTTCCGCGACATCACATTTCGCCAGGATAGTCCCATTGGGAACTCCATCAGCTCCTCCAATTCCCCCGCCCGAACCCGTAGCATCACCCAAAGGAACGGAAATCGCGCCGTTGCAAACCTCCCGGGTTCAGGTGTACATCATTCCCATCCCACCGCAGCGTTGTGTTCCATATGGTCCGGTTGAGTGACTACGCTGAGATTCCTCCAAGCATCGTGGGCAACCAGACCCGGCGTGCCGCCACGGACCCAACCAAAGGTACCCCCACCCACCGCCATTGCTAGGGTGTCTGTGCCATACTCGGGTATGGCCATCCCCATATACCAATGTTGGGCAGAATCCCCATTCACGCCAAAGGTTATGACGTTACCTTCGTTGTCGGCAGAGCCCGCATGGTTATTGATGACCAGAAAAAGACTGAATTGCGTCATGCTGGTCAAACCCGTAAATCCCAATTTGTCATTCACGCCATCAAAGCTGATGAAAGGTTTGCCGTTCAAGGTGTCAGCCACCAGCATCGGTTGTCGTGACGCACTGGCCTGAATAGCGTCATTTCCGTTGCCACTCTGTCGTGCCACCTGCTCACCGTCCCATTCAGTGTGTCGACACCTGAATCAGCGCTCAGCCAGAGTTGAAGACCGGCTGTGGGTATGGAGTCGTATAGAAGTACGCGTTGTGCCACCCAGGCCGCAACATTGCGTCCGATCGTCAACCCCATCTTCGACGGAAGTGCGAAAGTGCATTCCGCCGTAGACACGCGCATTGATCAGATTCCGTGACGAGATCGTTGACGTTGCTGAACGAGTGTTGTGTGCCGGTCACCGTGCTCGTGAGCGTGACCGGAATATTAGCCGTGCCGAAAAACTTCTCGAGCGTAAAGGCAATCGCGGCGTACGAGCAGCCGTGCGCGGCAGGGTACTCCGGATGAGGCGGTGTGTTCACAAGCGGCAGCCATGACGTGTCACGGTCAGTGAGTGGGTTGCCGTCACTGTCCGCGCTCGCGGATGGCTGTCGACGGACGCCAGGCGTTGTAGTAGTACTTCGATTCAAAACCGGTAATCAACGCATCGTCGATCGTCACGAAGAGTTGCGCAAAGAGCCGGGCATTGTCGGCAAGCGACATGCGCGCGACGCCGCAAACAGCCTGATGTTCCTGGCCAGTTGCACGTTCGGGTTCTCGGTGTGAAACCTCGCGATTTCTCGTTGCTCGGGGGTGGTGAAGGAGCTGTCGCGCGAGCCGTAGCTGCTTCACTTCGTCAAAGTCCCTCGTATACACGTCGCTCGTGAGCGACGGCGGAGCCGGCGCACGGAACTGCGACGTCGATTCCAGAGAAAACGGCCGGAACTGCGGGAAGCCACGTGTTCAGTGGCTGGTATTGGGCAGCTCCCGGCGGGCGTCGGTTGATACACCCCCGGCGCCGCAGCAAGCCAGGTGTACGGTACAATTGCCTCTCTCCCATCGCCCGCGCGAAGTGCGAGGAACCGTGTCGCGACTGTGTCGCCAATGGCAATGCCTCTGGTCTTCGTGCTGTCGTCGGGCAGGAGAGCGAGCGCGGCAGCATACACAGAGTCGATGTACGACTGTTGGGAGGCATAAAACGTCGACAAGACCCTGTATGCCGCCGCGGCTGTCGCAGCTTCTTTCGATGCCCAGGGTGCTGCGTTCGATGGCGATACGGCAAAGACTGCGTATCGATCATCGATGGCATTGACGGCATCATAGATGGCGATATGCACGTATGTCAAGTCGATCAGGGGGCTCCTCGCCAGCGCCGGCACTTTGAGCATGACCGTGATGGCGGCCGCGCTCCAGTCGATCACCGCATCGGCGCGAGATTGACTTGTGAACAGTGAGAGTACTCCCACCAACAATAGATATCTAGATTTCATAGCCACCTCCGCGATACATGAGAAATTGAGCGTTAGCAGACCCCACCAGCAATGACAAGAGCAGGCACAATGCAAGAACAGACTGTAGAGTGTTCATTTGTTTGACTCCTTCGGTTAAAGCGCCCAGTGAATCGGGTAATTGACGTGACCAAAGGTAGCAAACCAAGGGGCGGGGGTACCTAGTCCCTTTGTTACAAATTCGTGTGATTTTGTTACGCGGGGACCAGATCAATCGGGGGACGCCCGATCAGGAAGGCGTTTGTGACGTTTTGCCAGAACTTTCGGCCTGCACTGATGCTTTTCTGACATCAGTGGGTGCCGTTCCAAACTGCTTGTGGAAGGCCTTTGAGAAGGAAGAAGGACCGCTGAACCCGACTTTGTACGCGATTTCTGAAACCGTGCCGGCATCCTTTTGGAGCAGCTCCATTGCACGGTGGAGGCGAATATAGCGTATGAATTCCCCGGGCCCCTGGTTTGTCAAAGCCGTGAGCTTGCGGTGCAATTGCACCCGGCTCATTCCCACCACGGCACCGAGCTCTTCAATGTGGAAATCTTCATCGCCTATGTGCTGCTCAACTGCCGCCAAGACTTTGTTCAAGAATACATCATCCATAGACGTAACAGCAATCTCGCCAGGCTTCAGTGGAACCGAAGCCTTGAATCGCTCTCTGAGCTTTCGTCTCATACCAATCAGGTTCTTCACTCTTACGAGAAGCTCCTTCGCATCGAACGGTTTGGTGAGGTAATCATCAGCACCGGTCTCAAGACCTTCGATCTTGTCCTCCTGACCGGCCTTGGCAGTAAGAAGGATGATTGGTACGTGGCTCGTTTTTTCGTCCAGCTTCAAGGTCTTGCACAGTTCAAAGCCATCCATCTTCGGCATCATCACGTCGCTGATGATCAGGTCGGGAATCGTTTCCCTAGCCTTCTTCACCCCTTCTTTCCCGTCATGTGCCTCGAGCACCTGGTAGGATGGGACAAGGTACTGGCGAATGTATGCCCTCACATCGATGTTGTCCTCCACAACCAGGACGATGGGGCCGCTGCCATCAGGAGTTTGTACCTCGGGATCGAAGGATGCAGATTGCACCTGATCCTCCCCCTGAGCCGATGTGCGTTCCCGAACTTCAGTCTGTGCGGCCACCAGTTGGTCTGCCCTCAGATGAGCACTCCCCAGCGGAATTCTGACAAGGAACTCAGTTCCCTTCCCCACCACACTCCTGACACTGATTGTCCCGTGGTGCAATTCCACCAGCTCTTTGGTAAGAGCGAGGCCGATCCCCGTGCCTTCTTGTTCCCGTGTCTGGGAAGCATCGACCTGATAGAAGCGGTCGAAGATGTGGGGAAGTTCCCCCTCCGGAATGCCGATGCCCGTGTCTCCGACGATTATTTCCAATGAATCGGCCGGCGCAGGTGATGACGACTGTAAGCAAACGGTCACTGTTCCCCTCTCTGGCGTGAACTTGAATGCGTTAGAGAGAAGGTTTGTGAGGATCTTCTCCATCTTGTCTTCATCGAAGAAGAGCTCAATATCCTCCTTTTCTGCCTGCACATGCAATGCAATGCTCCGTCCCCCGGCGGACGATTGGAACGACTGGGCGATCCCTTTGACGAACGGAACGATATTTCCCGGAGCAGCCTGTAGCTTCATGCCTCCCGCATCGATTTTGGAGAGATCCAGGAGCTGGTTAATCAACCGCAGCAATCGTTGCGCGTTGCGATGAACCATGGAGAGTTTTTCCCTGGAGGATTCGTCGGGCTGAACGGACTGCAATTCCTCCGTCGGGCCAAGGATGAGCGTGAGAGGAGTCCGAAACTCGTGCGAGATGTTGGCGAAAAAGCGGGACTTCATCCTGTCCTCTTCTCTCAACGTTCTCGCCTCGACCTGCGTCATTTCGAGCTTATGACGAGCAAGCAGTCTGCCGACCTGAAAACGACGAATGCCATAGAGGGCACCCGTAATAACAAGGCCATAAAAGAGATAGGCCCAGGTCGTCTTCCACCAGGGTGGTGTCACGGTGATCCGAACAGACGCACCTTCCTCGTTCCACACTCCGTCGTTGTTCGAGCCTTTCACCCTGAAGACATATTCACCTGGCTCCAAATGCGGGTATCCGGCGTAACGACGGGGACCTGAGTTCACCCAGTCGCGGTCAATTCCTTCCATCTTGTATGCATACTGGTTTCTTTCGGGGGTGGTGTAGCTGAGCGCAGCAAACTCGAATGAAATAGAATTATCCCCGTATGACAGATTCACCTCATCGCCGAACGGTGTCGGTTCTTCAAATAGCCTGAACTGGGTCACAACGATACGGGGGACATAGGGGTTATCCCGTATGCTGTCCGGGTGAAATCGGGTAAGTCCCTTCCCTCCAAAGTACATCTCGCCATTTTTGGTTCTGCATCCGCTCTGGGCGCGTATCTCGTTGTTTGCAAGCCCATACGAGACGTCGTAATTCTTGAAACGCATATTCTTCGGATCAAACTTCGAAATACCCTTGAACGTGCCAAGCCAAAGGTTGCCATGGTCATCTTCAAGAATCTTAACCACCACATCGATTGGCAGCCCATCCTTTGACGTAAAATGTGTGAATGTTCCGGTTGCCCGATCAAACCTATCCAGCCCGCGCGCTCCAACCCATAGCGTACCCGTTTTGTCTTCATAAACCGTGGATATAAAGTTAGCGCTCAGGCTCGCGGGGGTCCGGGGGTCATAGCTGTATCGAACCACAGTTTCCTTCGTCGGGTCATAACAGAGCAAGCCACGATCTAGCGTGCCAATCCAGAGTAGACCAGAGGCATCTTCGTAAATATTGTTTATTCGGCTTCCTGCCTCCTGCACGCTCCTGAGAAAGTGTCTGGCCGGATCAACTGAAAAGAAACCCCCATCCTCTGTCCCCATCCAGAATCGGCCATCGCGGCCCTCAGTCAAACAATACGCCACTCCACGAAACTTGAGGCCCGAAGAATCGTGAAAGCTGGTTATTTGTCCCTGGTGATTGCGCTTGTACAAGCCCCCAGACTCTTTGCCGATCCACAGATTACCCGCCCGGTCATCCAAAAGGGGATAAGAACCTTTGTCCAGCTGTCGACCAAGGAATGTCTCTGTCTTCGGATCAAACTTTTTCCACTCATTCGAGGCGTGTACCCATATTCTGTCTGCGTTGTCTGGACAAACCTGAGGAAAGACAGTATTGGGGGCCTGATCATCATACGGATAGCTCGTGAAGGGGGGCTTTGCCCGATTCAGTTTGTTTACTCCTTTGTCCGGGGTTGAAACCCAGATCGTTCCAGACCGCTCACAACACACCGACTCAATGCCGTTGCTGCTCAGGCTACCCGGATCTTCTTCGCTGTGAACGTAGCGTGTGAAACTCTTTGACTTCTTGTCGAAAACGTTCAGTCCATGATTGAAGGTGCCTACCCACAAATGCCCAGCTTTGTCCTCGGAAATAGAGGAGACGTCGTTGCCGCTGATGGTTCGTGGATCCTTTGGATCGTGAGCATATTGAGTGAACGTTCCGGTAGTTTGATTAAACGCCACTAATCCTGCACCGCCACCCAGCCAGAGTGTGGCTGAGGCATCTTCGTAGATTGAATGTATCCAATTGTCGGACTGATTCGTGTGGTTGAAATCGTGCCAGTAGTGGATGAACTTTCCGAACTTCTTATCAAATCTGATCAGGCCACGATCGGTTCCAATCCAGAGCAATCCTGCCCCGTCCTCACAAATGGCACGGATCGAGTTGTAACCGGTCTCGCCGAGATCAGTACTATCATCTCGAAAACAGGTAAAGTTCCCACTGGACCGGTCGAAAATATTGAGCCCGTCACCAGTACCAATCCAAAGACGACCATCCCTGTCTTCGTGAATCGAGTTGACAGAGTTACTCCGTTTGGTTCCTGGACCCGGGGGATTGGGCAAGTAATGTGTGAACTTTCCCGTCGCTCGATCAAGTCTATCGAGTCCCTGTTCGGTGCCGATCCAGAGGTTGCGGGCTTTGTCCTCAAAGATGACGTTAACCCAGAAGTTAAGAATGCTTGAAGGGTCATCCTGATCATGCTCGAACGATGTGAAGCTGTAACCGTCATATCTGTCAATTCCGCCCAAGGTGCCAAACCATAGATAGCCGTCACTATCTTGATAGATACACGGAAAAGAGATATTGGTCATGCCCTGATCAATGGAGAAATGCTCGAAGACGATGTTCGTGTTCTGGGAACGAGCCCCCGGGGGCACACAAAGGAGGAGCATTAGAGAGAAGAGAAGGCAGATCGTGGGCGAGGTCACGTCAACTCTTCGAGAGAGGGTCTGTCGTGTCTTCATATCAAGGCAGTTCATTGTCGTTCACAAACTCGATTCCACACCCGGGCGCACTGACTTCCACATCAAGTTCGCCCGAAACGCTTCAATGAACGGTCATGAAAGTCTGGCCTAATCAACCAGAAAGGTCGTCAGAGCGGGCTCTACAACGAGGACACTGGATCGCGATCCTGCTTCGGCGACCCTTCGGCTGGGGAAGCCATCGGGCAACCCGATAATTGCTGGAAATGTATCCCCACACGTGTCAAGAAGCAACCCCTACTGCCTGCCCTGCAACAGCAGCCCAGCGCAATGACTGATTTCCCGTTAGCAATCCGAGAGTGAGTGTCAGCACTCAGGCTCAACAAAGGCCGAGGTGGATTCAGATCTTTGGGATCCCGTTGCCATAAAGGCGAGGACGTTTAGGATCCGTTCGGCGAGCACCCTCTTCAAGTCGCCAGGTAATCCTGTCACTGAGAGAACTGCCTACGGATTCTGACCATTCAACGCCATGAGGCCAGCGTGCCGATGGTACTTGAGGTCTTGGTGAGCTTCAGCGACCCCTTCAGTTTGGCCAACCCGAAGTCCATCACCTTCACCTGGTTCTTCGAGTTGACCATGATGTTGTCGGCCTTGATGTCGCGGTGCACTATGCCGTGGGTGTGGGCCTCCTGGAGGGCTTCAGCGATCTGAATGCCATAGGTGATCGCATCCTGCATCCTCTTCACGGGGACAATTTCGCGGAGTGTCTTCCCCTCAACATATTCCATCACGATGAACTGCTGCCCGTCATGCTCCTGGATGTCGTAGACGGTACAGATATTGGGATGGTTCAGGATGGCAGCTGCCCGGGCCTCTTGGAGGAACCGCGCCCGTTCCGGCTCGTGGGCATCGAGACCGTGGGGGAGGAACTTCAGAGCGACGGTACGGGTGAGCTTCAGATCCTCGGCTTTGTAGACGACACCCATGCCGCCTTCGCCGAGTTTCGAGAGGATCTTGTAGTGTGAGACCAGCTCATCCAACAGCGTACGGTTGACCTTCGAATTTGCCGCCGGCCTCATCTACCAAGATGCTGAACGTACGACTCAGAAACACAAAACTCGGGAACTACTGTGCTTCCATCACTTCGAAGATGGTGCAGATGTTCGGGTGGTCCAGAGCCGAGGCTGCACGAGCTTCACGGAGAAAGCGAGCTTGACATTCGTCGGATTCAGCAAGATGAGGGGGAAGGAACTTTAGAGCGACGAGGCGTTCGAGTCTGAGATCTTGGGCCTTATAGACCACGCCCATGCCCCCTTCGCCCAGCCGCTCGAGAATTGTGTAATGCGAAACGGTGGAACCGACGAGGGAATCCACTGCAGTTCCTTCTCAGTGGGTGAGGATGGCTTGCTGCCCAGGGTAAGGTTCGTCGGGTTGGGCTCTATATCAGAAGTACTGGATCAGGGTCCAGCTGCGGCGGTCCCTCGGCCGGGGGGAAGCCATCAGGCGTCAGGAACAACGTGTGCCCGGAATATGCCTCAGGCAACACGAAATAGCAAGGCCGCGAACGCAGTCTGGCTCTTTGTCTGATCTCCTGTTAGCAATCTGAGCGTGAGTGTTGGCAGTCAGGCTCAACAATGGCCGAAAGGGAGGCAAACGGAGTACACCCGCGGCTGGACACACCGAGGGTCGAACAGCCTGTGGAAGATTCAACCTAGGCATGGCAGGGACAAGCAGAGCAGATTGTGTGGTGGAGTACCTGCGGATTAGGAAACCGCGGGTCAGCGTCGGTGACCCTCCAGAGACTCGCTCAGGCGATACCCCGGTGTGATCTTCAGGAGTCTCGGTCCCGCACGGCTCTCCGAAGGATCGACTTTGTCCAACCCTGTGGGGTCATGCTGGAATCTGTAGCCCGGAGGAGCTCTCTGTCGAAGAGCCGGACCCAGGTCCACTCAGGGCCCCTATCAGCATCCTTCCCGCCAGGGTCTCCAGCCTCAGGCGCGGTGTGACACCGAGGCTCCGCGCCTCAGATGTAACCGCGTTCACTGCCTGATATACCGTTATGTTGAGCTCACCCAGGGCCGCCGACAGCCTCCGCGCCGCCGTGGCATCGAGTGCCGGACGGGCCCGCCGGAGGATCTCCTCCCCCATCCCCTCCCCCAGCGGCGCGGATGTGCTTCTCTTCAATACCTCTTCCAGACGCCTCCACGATTTCCTGACCACCTCCAGCTTCTCCTCGAGGTACCCCCTCATCATATTGGCCGAGATGTCGTAGTGCGACTGCGGCTTCCACTCGTCTCCCCTCTCGCTCACCACCATCCCGTTCGAGCACGCATAACGGAATACGTAGTTGCTTATCGACAAGGACCGGAACCCGGTTTCGGAGTTGAAGATGTTGAACCCCAATCCGCACTCGTCGCCCTTCACGGGCTGCGTCTTTACCTGGATGTGACTGTACAGCCGCATCTGAAAGTCGTCTCTCGAAATCCCGGATATGCCGATACCGTCGCATTTCTCGATCACCTCAAGATCGGAGAGCGGCGAGTACTTGTCGCTGAGGATCGTGAGTGCCTCTCCATTCTCGACCCTGACTGCCACCTCGCTGCTCCGGATCCGGAGCAGATAGTCGTTCAGGATGGATACCGTCGTCTCGTCCGAGAGCAAGGACATCTGCCGGGTCGGAAACGAAAACCATTTCAACAGCTTGAACACGAACGTCGCGCGCGCCGGAAACTCCCGAATGCGTCCGTTCGCAATCCGGAGGAACAGGTCGGAGCCGTCGGTCGAGACGTGCAGCCGGTCGGGCTTCGTCACGATGGTCTCGAGTCGCCGGCTCCGGAGATGATGAACCACTTCAAGCGGTTCGGCCGCGTCGAACTCAACGCCGCTTCTGAGCTCCATGAACGTCGGCCTTCCTGAATGCGGCAAGATGGATCGTGTGTCCCCCATGGGCTAGCCTGAATCCGTCCAGCGACTGGTGCGAGAACCGCTTCTCCTTCCCCACCCCCACCGCGGGGAACTCCTCCCCGTCCGCGCCCTCAAGCCCCTCCAGGAACTCCGTACTGCGGTACTTCGCCTCGGCCTCCGGCGTCGCTGTCTTCCGATCTGGGACGAGCTGCGCCTCGAACGCGGCAGCACGCAGAAGTCTCGGGAAGTACTCCGTGTAGATGTCCCGCCGGTGGAAGAGATCCACCGCCATGAGATCCTTCCCCAGGAACACCGCAAGGCCGCTGGCCGAAGCGCTCGGAGTCAGCGCACCGATGAACGAATCGAACTCCTTCATCTTGGCTTCATACACATCCGAGAGATTGGAGGTCGAGGAATGAACTTCGTGCTTTTGGGCCAGGAAATTAACCTGACCCCAGATCTCACCCTGGTCGGCAAAGTGTCCTGCTTTGTGAGCCAGACTCTGCCGGATCTTGTCGGCCTTCGAGGATCGGAGGGTCGACGGAGCGACGAAATCCGACGTCTTGAACTTGTCCGAGATGACATGCCATCGCCCCCGCTCAACGCAACTCACCGGGACGCGAGTCTTGGAGCGCGGGGCGAGGAGGACCGAGGCGTTCACGACCCGGTTTTGCTTCGCCCCGGAGAGGATGTCGGCGTCCATGAAGAACACAAACTCCTCGGACGCGTTGAGGATTGCGATCTCGTTGACGCTCGCACCGCCCTCCAGCTCGAGGATTTCGAGCTTCCCGCCGGCCGAGGCCCTGGCGCCGGAGATGTAGCTGAACGCGTCCTGGTCGGACGTGGCGATCTGAACGATGGAAAGCGGACCGCGTGACGCAAAATCGACTGCCTGGATGATCATGGTTTGGGACTCCCTGATGTTCTATTGAATGGTACGGCGGAGGGCGTCCGGAAGAGGATCAGGCGATGAGACAAAACCGGGGAGGCGGCTCAGGGAGAGGAGCCACCTGTACGGGAGTCGCCTGTACGGAAGTCACCTTACGGCAGTCACCTGAACGGCAGTCACCTGGCACCGCCACTTGCATTGCAGCCCGCCCGCCCCTATTATTCCTTCATTCCTCACATTCCGACTGGCCCCATGCTCGAACTCCAAACCAAGGTGAAGCGGCAGATCGAGATCGTCGGTCTGGCCGTCGATAATTCGCGGGCGTTCAAAGACGCGGATTTCGCCGTCTTTTATAAGCGCGACATCCCGACCATAAAGCGCGACATGCAGGAGCTTCGCGCGCTCGGCATCGGGATCCACTCCGAGAAGCGACGCGGGATCTGCCTCGCGGCCCCGATGGACCCGCAGATGGTGAAGGAGCTGATCCATCAGTACCTCGGGATGTGTACGACCTCCGGGGTGGTGGACAAGGCGACAAACCTGCTCGTTCGGAAGTTCAAGGATAGGGCGCTCAACCACGTGGTGACGCTCCAGCGCTGCATCGAAGGCTCGGAGTCCGTCCGGATCGACTACCAGAAGGACGGCAGCACGCTGGAGAAGGACCGGGAGATCAATCCGCTGCTCATCTTCGGCAGCGACGGTTACTGGCGCGTACTGGCCGCACACGACGGGAGGATCAAGCAATACCACCTGAACAAGATCCTGGGCGTGAAGGCGACGGGGAGGAAGTTCAAGCGGGTCTCACCAGACGACGTACAGAAGATGTTCCGCCATTCGTTCCGGAGCTGGATTGGCGAGGAGCAGCATCACATCCGGATCCGGCTCTCGAAGGTCTGGGCCGACCGAATCAGTCCCCAGCAGCTGATGGAGACAGAGGTCATCACGGAGAACGCAGACGGGTCGGTCGTCTTCGAGTCGACCGTGAATTCGCTGGAGGAAGTTGCGAGCTGGGTCGTGAGCCGGGGAGAGGGCGTGGAAGTGCTTGAACCGGCGGAGTTGAAGGACAAAGTCGTTGCGCTGGCAAAGGGTGCGCTGGAGAACTACAGGACGGCGAGACCAACGTGATCTCTGCGGCATTACGATCAAGGCACCAAGCGCACTCAGTTCACTTGGTCAATTGTGCTAACAGACGAAACTGACAGTTGGCCGCACATGGGCCTGGATGTGACATCCTGATGAACATCGCGTCTCGAGATTCCGTTGTTGCCTGGCTCTTGAAGGGAGATCCGGCAATCCGTTGGCAGGTCAGTCGGGACCTGCTCGCCCGGCCTCTCAAGGAATGCCGATCGGACCAGACGCGAGTCGCCACCGAAGGATGGGGCGCACGCCTTCTCGCGCGCCAGGACGACGCCGGCCGCTGGACGCCCCGGCTATACGGACAGAAGTGGGTTTCGACCACCTACTCGATGGTCTTGTTGCGCCACCTGGGCCTCCCGAACGATGACCCCCGGGCGCGCAAGGCCTGCCGGCTCTTCCTCGACGAGGCCTTGTTGCCCGATGGCGGCATCAACGTCTCGGTGTCGCAGAGGAGCAGCGAGACGTGCGTCACGGGTATGGTCCTCGGGCTCCTCTCGTGGTTCAAGGTCGCTGACACGCGCCGCGAGCAACTGGTGGCCTACCTCTTGAGTCAACAGATGGACGATGGGGGCTGGAATTGCGAGCGCTACCGGGGAGCCGTGCACAGTTCCTTCCACACGACCATCAGCGTGATGGAAGGACTCCGCGGCTACGTCGAGGGGGGCGGCCCGCGGGCCGACGAAGCCCGCATGGCTGAAGCACGAGGCCGGGAGTTCTTCCTGCGGCACCGCCTGTACCGCTCGCACCGGACCGGCCGGATCGTGCATCCGGCGTTCACGCGATTCTCGTTCCCGCCGCGCTGGCACCACGACGTCTTGCGAACGCTCGACCACTTCCGCGCAAGCAAGGCCGCGTACGACGAGCGGCTCGAGGACCCGATCAGCCTGGTCCTGAAGAAGCGCACAAGCGACGGGCGCTGGATGCTCCAGAACCGGCATCCGGGAAGAACGTTCTTTGAGCTGGAGACGGTCGGGAGGCCGAGTCGCTGGAACACGCTGAGAGCGCTCAGGGTTCTCCAGTGGTTCGAGGACGCCAGGGTGGCCTAGAATCACACCGGCGTGACCTTCGATACAGCATTGAGTCGCCGCGATGCAGCAACACTCGGTGGGTTGTCTGCGGACGGGGCAGACTTCCAGGTCCATGCCATTGACCAGGGCAGGATTCCTCATGAAACAGCAGTGCCACATCGCTTCCGCGTATGCCAGCTGGCTGTAGTGCTACAGTATGTCAGAGTAATCGCGGCCACCATGAATGATCCTGTAGACATGGACCGCGGAGGGTTCAAGACGGTAGAAGGCAAGATAGTTGCCTATGATGAGATATCGGTAGCCGAGCCTGGCTATGTCCGGGTCGCGGGGGATTCGCCCAAGCATAGGTTGTTTTGCGAGGGCGCTGAGCTCTTTCTCAATGCGGACCAACAAGCGTTCGGCGGCCGGTGCGTTGTCCACGGCATTGTATTCGTAAATCTCGCCAAGGTCCTGTTCTGCGAGGCCGAGGAGTCGAACCGAACGTTTACGCGGAGGCACGGAGCCTCTTGCGAATATCGCGAACGGCCTGGGCCAAGGGTTTCCCTCTATCGCCAGCAGCATGGTGGGCTTGAGCCACCGAGAGTCTCTTGAGCAGATCGAGCTTTCTCTGGAGTTTCGCGAAGTGCGTCAGAGACATAACGACCATGTCCCCTTCGCCATTCTTGGTGATAAAGATTGGTTCGTCCGCGCTGTGGGCCAATTGGGAGATTTCGTTGGCCTTGTTGCGGAGGTCGGAAATCGACTTGATCACGGGCATGGCATGCTCCTGGTTGACGATATCAATATAAGGATAATATTCTGATACAATCAACCTCCGGTGACCTGACCCCCTCCAGACCGACCCGGTTCGTATATTGAAAATCAGCGCACGATCGCCCACGACTATCTGCCTCACACCCTCGAAGGATTGCCACATGAAGACCTCGCGTTGGTGGTTGTTGGCAACGATCTCGACATTGCTCCTGGTGCCCGCATGCGGGGACCCTCCTTCCCCATCTGCGGATGAATCGGCGGGACGTGACGATCTGGTCGGCGCCTGGCGATCGAAGATCCGTTTCAACAGCGGTCCGCTTACGGAGATCAAGGACCTAGAGTTTCTGTGCGTATTCAACCTCGGAGGCACGATGACGGAGTCTTCGAATTATGATGGAGCGCCGCCCGTGCCACCAGCGTACGGAGTGTGGAAGAAGAACGGGCTGCATCAATTCGAGGCGAAGTACATGTTTTACGTGACCAGTCCCCCCGGCGCGTTCGACGATATCGCGAAGGGCGGCGGCTGGACCCCGTCCGGGTATGGAGTCCTCACGGAGAACGTCACGCTCTCCGAGGACGGACAATCCTACGCGTCGACGATCGCGTACAATCTGTTCGATAGGTCCGGCAAGGCCATGGCCGGTGGCGGCACAGCCGCCGGAACCGGCGCCCGGATTACCTTCTAGGACTGGCACCGCCGTCATGCAGATACGACTCGACGATCTCTCGGGGCCCGAAGTTCGTGCGTTGCTCGACGAGCATCTTCAAAACATGTTTGAACTATCGCCGCCGGAGAGCGTGCACGCCCTGGCAATAGACGAGCTGCGCAAACCAGATATCACCTTCTGGACTGCCTGGTCAGGAGAAGAATTGCTCGGCTGTGGCGCCTTGAAGGAATTGGATCCACATCATGGCGAGATCAAGTCAATGCGCACATCCTCGGCGTTCCGAAGGAAGGGTGTGGGACGAGCGATCCTTACACATATAATAGAGGAGGCGCGGAGCAGGTCCTACAACAGACTGAGCCTGGAGACGGGCTCCATGGAGGCGTTCCTCCCTGCTCAACGGCTGTATGAGAGCTTCGGATTTACCTATTGTCCGCCATTCGCCGATTACCGTGAGGATCCCAACAGTGTGTTCATGACTCTTCTGCTTTGAGTCGAACCGAGGGTGCCACCAACCAAAGGAGGTTCACATGTCAAAGTATCTCATTCAAGTCAACTATGTTAACGAAGGGCTCAATGGGTTGCGCAAAGAGGGCGGCGCCAGCAGGAGGAGACAAGCGTGGCACTCGTGGTTCTTCTAAGAGGGGTCAACGTCGGCGGTCACAGGACATTCCGGCCCGCGGCGCTGGCTCAACAACTGAAGCACCTTGACGCCGTCAACATCGGCGCGGCGGGCACCTTCGTGATCAGGCGGCCAGTCACCCGGGAGCAACTCCGCGCCGAATTGGCACGCCGGCTTCCATTTGATACCGAGATCATGATCTTCCAGGGCCGCGAGATCGTCAGCATGATGTCCCATGATCATTTCGCGGGCCATCCCGTGCGACCGGACATCGTCCGTTTCGTGAGCGTCTTGTCCAAACGCCCCCGCTCGGCACGGTCGACGCCTATGAGCTTTCCTTCCGGCAGCAATTGGCTGCTGAAGATCCTGGCGCGAGACGCCCGGTTCGTTTTCGGCGTGTACCGGCGCCACATGAAGGCCATCAGCTACCTCGGCACGCTCGACCGGCTCTTTGGGGTCCCGGTCACGACTCGCAACTGGAATACCATCTCCGCGATCGCTAAAGTGCTGCGTACGGGGGCGACCTGAAGTTCACCAAGGACGGCCGGGCTCCCGAACAGCGTCGGGAGAACCTGCTGCTCAACAACCGGTTGCGGCGGGCGGTCCGCCCGGTTACGACTCGTGCGTATGCGCCCCCTGTGCCAGGCCGTCCTGCAGCTGACGCTTGAATGTTTGGCGGCATCCAATGTGAAGAACACCAAGAGAAGGTAATCTACACATGAAGACCGTGTGTATTGTCGGCGCATCAGGCAAACTGGGGCGATATATGGTGCAGCATTGTCTGCACCGAGGTTACAGGGTCCATGGTGTCTGTCGCGAATCCAGCGTCGGCAAGCTCGACCCGTTCAAGGATCGCATCAGTATTTTCCCTGGCGCCACGAACAACCGCGACGTCATCAAAAAGGCGGTTGCGGATTGCGATGGCGCACTGACCGTTCTGGTTCCCTGGGGAAGGCAACACTACGCAACTGGAACGGCCCAGGCCGTTCTCGACTTCGCCCGCCCGGGTGCTCGCCTGGTCTTCTCGTGCGGGTGGCACATCACGCGTGATGGACTCGATAAGTATTCGAACACCCTCAAGTGGCAGGAGCGCGCCGCCCGCTGGCTTGGCTCTCTCACCCGGCTCATAGACATTGATGACCAGATCGAGGCGTGTCGGCGCGTGTTCACCAGCAACACACGTTGGACAGTCGTGCGCGGTAGCGACCTGGAAGAGGGTGAGAGCCAGGGATTGCCCGTGTGGAGCAGACACGTTGGTGATCCGATACTTGAAAGCAACATGACGCGCCGTGTGGACTATGCGCTCTTCATGGTTGCGGCACTCGAGAATGACAGTCTCATTCGCGAGGCCCCGGCAATTGTCGGCTGCCTGACACCTTCTGCCCGTGCGCACGCCAGCTGGGCCGCGGACGATGGACATGTGTGAAATCGACACTGCTCGTCCGAGCTCGCTTCATGGCACCTCGCCCTGACGGAAGAGTCCATGATGGAGTCTTGGTTCGGATGGACACTGCAGTAGTCCGCAGTCTAGTGCCCCACCTGCTAATTGATCATACACACAAAGGGGCACAGTGCGCGTTCCAACGTCCAAAAAGGTGTTGTGCCGTTCAAGGATTTAGCTGGACCGGCACTAGTTGATGTTGGGCGGTTGCGCAGACATTTTCCCAAAGGGCTTACGAATGTTTTCCCCCGAACAAGCCATCCGTGAATTGGTTGACCGCGAAACTCGAGCGTGGAACACCAAAGATGTGAAGCTCTTGCTCACAATCTTCCACCCTGATATGGTATGGCCTTGGCCCCCGGATGCTCACGCCCATGATCCAATCGACTGGATCTTCTGGGCAGGACGATTCTCCTATGACCGCTGGTCCGCGAATTGGCAAACGCTGTTCAACGCGCATCAGCTCGTCCACAACAATCGAGCGCTACGGAAGATCGTCGTCACACCCGAGGGTGATGGCGGGTTTGCGGTGGTGGACGTCGATACACTGTGGCGTCATACAGACGGCAGCGAGCAACACTGGAAGGGGCGGGCGTGCAAGGTCTATTCCAAAGTTGGCACTGAATGGAAGATGATCATGCATACGGGATTGCTGGAATATCCAACCCCAGCAATTAATCGGACCGACACCAAGATAACTTTCCAGGACCGTTGACACCGTCTGTGCACATACGACTCGACGATCTCTCTGGCCCCGAAGTTCGTGCGTTGCTCGACGAGCATCTTCAAAACATGTTTGAGCTTTCGCCACCCGGGAGCGTGCACGCTCTGGCAATAGACGAGCTGCGCAAACCAGATATCACTTTCTGGACTGCATGGGCAGGAAATGAATTGCTCGGTTGTGGCGCCTTGAAGGAATTGGATCCGCATCATGGCGAGATCAAGTCAATGCGCACATCCTCGGCGTTCCGAAGGACGGGTGTGGGACGAGCGATCCTTACACATATAATAGAGGAGGCGCGCAGCAGGGCTTACACCAGACTTAGCCTGGAGACGGGCTCAATGGAGGCGTTCCTGCCTGCTCAACGGCTGTATGAGAGCTTTGGATTCGGCTTCTGTCCGCCATTCGCTGATTACCGTGAAGATCCGAATAGCGTATTTATGACCCTTCTGCTTTGAGCTGAATCGGGGATGCCTGACCCACTTCAGAAGTCCATCCAATGGGGACACCCGCTACCACGCATAGCCGATGTCGAACCTGAGCGCGGGAGCCCAGCCGTCGAACTTCCCGATGTCGCCTGATTCGTCCGTGACGGATCCCGTATAGTAGTCCGCCCCGATTCCCAGACCCATGGCGAATTCATCCCCCGGAAACCACTGCCACCCTACGAGTCCGCCGATCGAGAAGGGGTTTGCCTTTTCCGATCCTGACTCCAGGCTATTGTACGAGATGTTCGGCGCGACGTAGAACCCGCGGGGAGCCTTCCTTGACGGGTAAAACCGCACCTCGGCATTGACACCGAAGCCGGTCACGTCTGCAGGGGTCGGAAACTGGATGCCGCCTCCGATGACCGCGGAGGAGGACAGCCTGTGGAAGTATGAGAGATTGTAGAACAGAATGAACTTCAGGGGATTCACGATGATCATGGAGGTCCGCGGCGTGATATCCTCGGACTGAGAGATGATCACGGACTGGGTGGTCGTCGTGTCTCCCTCCTTCTTCTCGACGGACTTCTTGGTCTCCGTCGTGCGGGTCTGAGCAGTCCCGACCCCGGTGAAAAACAGACTCACCAACAGCAGCACAATCGTCGGTTTCATCGGCTCCCTCCTTCGGCTCTTCTCCTGTACGTTGAGCGGACCTGCGTGTTACAGGCAGGTTCTCAGGATCACTGTAATACAAACCCAGTGCCAGAGCGGGCTGCCGATGGACCTTGAGAATCTCGCCAGAAACGGCCTATTACGGACGATTCCGATTCATCTTCTGGAGCCACAAAGGCCCTGTGTTCACGTTTGAGGACATCCTCCAGGACGAGCTGTGCAGAATTCTGTTCAGACCGCTCTCATCACAGCCCCTTGCCCACGCCGGACTCCCTGTGCATCTTCAGAAGTCCATTGAGGAGGCGGTCAGCCGGGTGGCGAGTCGGGGTGAGGACGTGCAGGTTCTTGAACCGGCGGGGCTAACGGAAGATGTCATTGCGCGGGCGAGAGGGGCGCTGGAGAACTACAAAACCACGAGTTGAGCGAAGTCTGTGCGGCCTTCAGATCCAGCCGCTATGCAGGGAACTCCCGATCGGTTGCAGGTACAAAGGGTCACTTCATCAGGAGCAGTTTCCGCGCCTGAACGAAGTTTCCTGCCTCTAATCTGTAGAGATACACGCCGCTCGCAAGGTGTGAAGCATCGAACGTCACATCATGCTGTCCCGCCTCCTTCTCCCCTTCCACCAGCGTGGCAACCTGCTGTCCCAGCGAGTTGAACACGGTGAGCGTCACGTGCGAGCGCTCCGGTAATTCGTAGTTGATCGTTGTGCTCGGGTTGAAGGGGTTGGGGTAGTTCTGCTCCAGCCCGAACTCCAGCGGCACCTGAGTCACCTTGGAGACAGCAGTGGGCATCACAGTAAGCGTCCGGGATTCGCTGTACGGCCCCCAGCCGGCAGCATTGTAGGCCCGCACTCTCCACCAGTACGACGGTGCGCTCGTGAGATCCCGCGCAATCGTCATGGTGTCTGTCAGCAGAGAATCCACAGCTTTCAGAAGAAACATGGAGTCCGACGCAATTTCAAACCAGTATCGCTCGACTGCAGGGAAGCTGGGTCTCCATACGCACACCACGCTTTCCGGTGCAGCGACCGATTGGTCCGGTGGTAATACGAGCTCTGTCTGGCTTGCCGGCTGGATGACTGTCACGAACTCTCGGATCTCAGACCACGCGCCCTCCTGCTCATCGTGCAAGCCCCGCACTCGCCAACGATACTGTCGACCGTGTGCGAGCACGCGTCCCAACACGAGCGCTGTATCGGTTGTAGTGCTGTCAGCTAAGGGCGCGTACAGGCGCGAGTCGGCAAAGACCTGCAGCTGGTACAGCCTGGCCTCCCCCACCGGCGCCCATGCGAACCTGGGACTGAGGTCAACTCCGTTCTCACCTCTGACCGGCCAGTGAAGTTTCGGCTGGGCAAGAGAGGCAACAGCGCCGGCGGCAAGGCTCGCCGAACCTTCAAATCCAGTGGAATCCACGGCCGTGACCCGATAGAAGTATCGTGCAAGGGGCGCAGCCGACACGTCCGTATACAACGGCGAACGCGTAGAGTCGTGCAGGTCCATTGTGACTGAGTCGATGCCTCTGTAGACTCTGTACTGCAGAAGCGGTGCAGAACCGCCTCCGTTACTCCACCTAAGACCTATCCGAGCAGGCCCGGATACTGCGATCACATTCTCCGGTGGGAGCTGCAGGTTGAATTCTCGAGGGGAACGCGCGACCCCGAGGATCCTCACGTCGTCCATCCTCCCGTGGAAAAAGCGTGTGAAAGTGCCCTCTTCCGAGTATCCTCCTATGGTAATGTCCTCGTTCCCGGGCGACCTCCCGATCCTACCCTCTCGGGCATGCGATGTGTCCAAAACGCCGTTCACGTAGAATCGCACATACGATCCGTCATACGTCATCGCCACATGCACCCATTTTTGCAGGGGGATAACGCCGTTTCCGAGCACCGATTCGGATGCACCCGACAGATACAGGTGGCCGGCCAAACGCCCATCCCCGTGCACCGAGAAGCCGTAGTCCTGCTGATTCCCGGTGGACACGATGGGGTTGTCAGCATCGGGTGCCCCATAGGAATAAAGGTATATCCACGCTTCCGTCGTGAGTTTGAGTCTGGGGGACAGGAGCGAAGCGGACTCCGGAAGATCGATATAGTCGCTCGACCCGTTGAATTCCCGGCCCCTCCCGTATCGTCCCTCAACACTCGATGTACCGTGGGCAATCCCGTCGTTGGCGTGAAGGGTCATGTCACGGATCGTTGTGCCGCTAACCTCATTCAGCCGCCACAGGCCAAGCGTCCAGGGATCTGCAAGGAATTCCTTAGTTTGAAACTCCCGGGGCAGGCTGAATTCGCCCTCTCCGTGGGCATTGATCGCCGAGACCTTCCACCAATACGTGCTCAGAGAATCGAGGAGCGGGAGTTTGAGGGAGGTATCTGCCACCACGGTATCCACCACCATGGCGCCTGAAAAGGCACTCGTGCGGCTTGCTTGAACGTGGTATCCCGCACAGTACTCAACGGAGTGCCAGCGCAACAGTGGATAGGCTTCCACCCCTTGCGCTCCGTCGACGGGCTCCTCGGGTGTGGGTGCATCCGGATTTTCCAGCACGTACGTTACCGTAAGACGCAGCGTCAGGAGCGCACCTGCATCAGGAATCGTGATGCTTGTCTGGCCAACAAGGGTTGTGTCAACGATGGGGCCTGAAGCGAGGTTCTGCAAACGCATTGTTGTCTGCGATGGAAGGTCAACGGAGATAGTGATCCCGGCTCCCGACTGCCCCTGAACCCTCAACTCGTGTATCCTTCTGCCGACAGTGGCACTGTCTCCCCGCCGAAAGTCCCGGAGCGTACCACGGCTCAGATCCGGACCGCCATCGGCTCCGACAAACCGAACGTCAAACGTCCCCGGAGGTGGCGGTGCAGCCAATGCCGCCTCCCTCAATACCGCGTCAAGGGAGTCAGTAGCGTAACTGCCAAGCCCGAGCTGCAGCGACTGAACTCCGCCCTCGCTGCCGGCCACGCGCAGGGACACTACAACGGTGTCAACCTGGTTCAACCAGAGTTCACTGCCCTGTCCCCTCCAGTTGGCTCCGAAGAGGTCCTTGCTCCCATTTCCATCAAAGTCAGCAATGTGCATGCTATGCGAGCCGGTCGTCGCCACAACCTGTTTCTTCCATACGAGCCCGCCACCGCCATTCAGAAAGATCTTGATGTCGTGGGGGCTCGAACCGCTGTTCATTTCGGCGGTCGCGATGTCCATCAACCCATCGTTGTCGAAATCTGCCGCTCCCGCAGAATGATGATCCGTTTCGATGTTGTCTTCAACAACATGTTCGTTCCAATCGGGTTGCGAAGGATCCGAGGGAGCCTCGAACCACGACAGCCGGTATGTTCCTCCCACGGGCTCTGAGGGAGAAAGGATCACGTCAACGCGCCCGTCGCTGTTAATGTCGGCAACCTCAATGGCCACGGAGTGATAGACGTACGTGGTCGTATAAGCATGAGGTACCCAGGTGCTGCCATCCCCGGTGTTCTCAAACCACGTCCCGTTGATAACGATATCGCGAAGGCCATCCCGGTTGATATCCGCCACCTTCAGCCCCTCGCCGTTGGTGCACGGGAAGGAAACGGACGTCCACGAGGCCGGGCTTTTCTGTAGATAGACGTATATCGTGTCTCCGTGTTCCGTGCCGAAGATTTCCTGATCACGGGCGATGACGTCAATCTTCCCATCGGCGTTGAGGTCGGCAATTTCAACGTCGTGGAAGGTGCCACTATCGATGGTGGTCGGCACCCAGACATCCGATGATCCGGGATTTTTGAACCATCCCAGCCACGCAGACCCGGTGGAGTCCCAGCCGAGGCTCACAACATCCATCAGCCCGTCCCGGTCGATGTCTCCTGCCCCATGATCGGTTCTGAACCCAGGGAGGTTAGAAATGACGTGTGGAGTCCAGCCGGGATTCTCATACCACAGCAAGCCGCCTGATTTATACCCTCCGACGACCAGATCGAGTCGGCCGTCGCCGTTGATGTCACCAACAGTTTTTCCCCACGGGTCAACGGGGTTTGCAGGGTCTACATAGGTATGATCGAACGTGATGGGACGCTGGGCCATTGCGGTGGGAGAAAGGCCCAGCACGCAGAGAGTCGCCTGGAGGAAAGCGAGAAGACGCAGATTATTTGACAGACTGATCGTCATAGAACAGATGAACTGCAAGTTAGCGATGTGCTACAGGAGAATGACCGGGCGCCAGGTTGGCACCTCGCGCCAGCCCTTCATAGCGAGGAGTCGTGTGCGTTGGATACCCGCGTGCAGCCGAAGGGAATTGCCCGCAGCCAGCAGCCGCTTCTCCCACCCATTACCAAAGATACCTCCCTCGCGCCCGCACAAGCTGTGAACCAGGTCACATCGAGGTTGGTGGACAGGATTTGTAATGTGCGAACATTTCCCCAAATCGGCAAGACCTCAGAAAACGCCCCATTCGGGGGATAGGATGGGCCAATTGGTCAATACGGGGTTTCGGATCCGCCATTGTGGTTACGATTGACCAGGACACTCCGCAAGAGCTGAGACCCGGCTGCCTGGATGGCGTCCCCCCTACCTCCAACAAGACTCGTTATCCCTACCTGGAGGGCTGCCCCAAGGATCTTTTTCAAGGGTCCTATTGGACCGCCGAAAAGAAGCTTCCTCACAGCATAACCCGCAACCAGGCCCAAGCCTGCATTAAACGCCTGGTGTCGAACACCGGGAGATCCCGCGAGATCCCGGGCGATTGTTTTGATGACATTGACAGGCTTGAGGCTTTCAACGACGTGCACGAAACTATCGTTAAGCCCCTGTTCTTGTTCCCGTCGCCGGCGTTCCAGTGCTGCGATGGCTTCATGCAGGGCGTCCACTGATGTTATGCTATGCATCTCTGTTACCCTAGTGCTTTTGTGATGACAAGTCTTGCCACTGGATCCCGTATCCATTTGTCGCGCCATACATAGACGAGGATGCCGGCGAGGCCGAATGCGACAGACACGATAAAGAAGCCGTAGGAATATCTCCCGAGCCATTCACCAAGGAGAAAAGCTATGGCAATACCTGCAAACAGAATCGTTCCCGAGACCATCAGCCATACTGCGGCGCGCACCGATGCAAGAGAAATCAATTCCGAAGCTTTGTCCACAGCCGACAGTTTGAGAATCTCAATCCGCGTGTCGCCATAGTCGCCGATCTGATCGAACAACGAATCGATGATATGTGATTCTGATTGGACTGCCATTGGATGCCTCATGCGCTCATTCATGGATCGGGTATGTAAGGGGCGGCTCCACTGTCGTTGCTGGGTTGAGAGACGTTGTTCTTGAGTCGCCGATTAGCCCTCGCGGGGCTTCAGACGTGGTACTGCCGACTGAATGTCGGCTACGCAGCATGCGACATCATCTCTCATTGCGAACGAAGCGTATGCCTCGCGGACCAGCGCACCGCTTCGCTTTTCGCAATGATCAACCTGCAGGAACGCAGTTGCCAGCCGAACTGGGCGTGTGCGTTACGTTGGTGGTGAACAACTTACGCCCGGCGAGCGTGTTCCTTCGGCCCATATCCCGCCAGAGAGTCCACTGCGCCCTTCACCTTGTCTGCGACGCCAACGGCCGTCTCCCTGGCACTTTCTATCGACTCCTCAAGCGTGTCCACATATTCAGTGGCAGTGTCCTTGAGATTCCCCATATATCGAGAACCCTGTTTCGACAACTTTTTCCTGGTGTTGGAGCCCTTATCCGGTGCAAACAGCACTCCGAGAACCGCCCCCGTGGCCACCGCGATCACAGCCCCCAGCAGAATCTTGCCAGCATTCATGGTTGTATTCCTTGTTTTGACGAACATCTATAGCTTTACGCACGATCATCCGTACCTGGCAGACTCTCTGCCATAGCAGATCTTGTCGATAGTATGTGCGTCTTGCCGACCAAAGCTACGAAGAGAGATGCGGGAAGCCAATCGTCCACAAGGTTGAAGAAGTAGTTAGTCCTTTCTGGTTTGGCGTGGATGGTAGCTAATCCCCCTTTCATCCCTCCGAATGATTGTCCGGTAGACGCGTGCTCGGTACATTGGAGCGATGCGGGAGGCGTGTCTCTCGATGCGTGCACGGGTCTACTGCAGATACGCACCCGATTGATGCTGAACAGACAGAAGCAGGTTGTGGATTCGCACGTTCGCCGAGCCCGTACTGGAAGACGGGAAAGTTGTCCGGGCGGTCGGTTGCATCATGGACATCACCGAACGCAAGCGGGGCGAGGAGGCGCTGCAAAAGTCATTGAACGACGTCCGGACGCTGCGCGGCATCCTACCCATCTGCGCGAACTGCAAGAAGATCCGGGACGACCAGGGCTATTGGAACCAGGTGGAAGTCTATGTCCGCGACCATACCGAGGCCCAGTTCAGCCACGGCATCTGCCCGGAATGCAGGAAGAAGATGTATCCCAATCTCGGGCAAGACAAAGAGGCTGCGCCGTAGAACGGAGGTGGCCCTCAATGAGCATCCGGGCTAACCCACCCGAACAAGATTGACTCCCGACGGCCTTGCGCGACTCTATCTCGCAGAATGAGCGGGTTCCACAGTGATCATCGATACCAGATTGCCGCATACACGTAGCTCACATTTTCCAGAAGCATGCTTCCGTCGCCGTGCTCACTTTCATTCTCACATTTGGGATGATTGTAGAATGTCTTGAGCAATGACTCCACCACCTCAATTGCATTGTCAGCACGCTCAGACTCATAGAGAGGAATGATCTCGTCGCAACTGTGAAGCTCTTGGGTGGCATCCAGGTCCGCCGAGCATCCAATGTAGAACTGAGAGATTTCGTCTCTCTCGATAGCCTCCAGTATCGTTTGCTCAAGATCGTCAAGCACTTCATCCGGGCTGCCTCTAAGGGGAGTTTCCATGGGTCGCCTCGTACGCTACGTTTGGGACAGTACAAATAGCCACGCCGAAATGCCAGGGCAAGGGCATCGCCAATGGTCATGCCTGGAAACAAAACCGTGGTCACATCTGATCGGACGCCGGCTACTTCACCACATATTGAAACCGTGTGGTCCTGGAGACACCGCCAACGTTCACGTCGACGGTGAACAGGTATTCTCCCTTTTCGTCGAGCGTGAGGGCGCCTCCGAAGTGGCTCATCATGGGCTTGAGCTCGACCGAAGAGGGCTTCTTGGACGGGGAGATAATCAGGAGCTTGGCGCGCGCGTTGGCAACTTCCTTCCCGTTTGCGGCATCTGTTACTTCAAGCCCGACGTGGTGCGTACCGGCCATCATCGAGTCCATCATTGCCTTGTCCGTTCCCATGCTATCGTGTTTCATGACCTGCATCTCTTTGCCCGCCGCCATGCTGGTGTCCTTCATCCCCTTCATATCCGGCTGGCTCATTGCGCCTTCCTTTTCGCCGTGCATCATCTGACCCATCCCTGCCTCCAACATATCTTTGTGCTCTTTCTGGGTCATGAGCCACACCTTTATGCGAAGCCCTTGGACTGTCGCATCGACGGCCGGCTTCCCCATCATGCTCGACATATCATGAGTCTTCATGCCGGTTTTTGTCGTGTCGTCGTGATTGCCCTGTCCGAACACCGGAAGTGCCAAAACGACTATCAAGACAGCTGGAAGTAATGCATATGTGATTTTCATGAAAATCCCTTCTGATCTGGTTTGTGAGTAGTCTGGGTCAAATCCATGTCACAGGTCGGTCACTCCTTCTTCTTACAGAGGAACCGACCGAGCATGACACCAGGGCCGAGAGTGACGAGGGTATAGACCAAACTACGGAGAGACGTAAGGGAAGACTATCCTCCAAAGGGATGGAAAAGTAGCTAGTCCCGGCAGGTTTACAGCGACGCCACGGCTGTGGTCACATAAGAGGCCTGGTGCCCATTCAGTCTGTAACTGCTAACGCACAAAGGGGCCAGTGCTCGCGCCAGCCAGCTGGGTCGAGGGGCATTGTAGCATATGATAGTTGGTACGGCACTGGGCCTTCGCGCGCACCTGTGAAGGCCCATACCGCATACTTGATATTGTTTATGGGGATGAGATTCGTCCAAGAACGAGAACGTGGTCTACCGTCGCGCGCCCGGTCCTGGTCATGCACATCGTCAACTACGTCGGAGATCAAGCTGGAGCATTCGACAGGATAGCGGCTTCTCCGGGGGAAACAGAAAGGATGTCACCTAACTCGTCCTCGCCCTTGAAAAACAATTCGCTGGACAATAGATTCCACCGTGTCCACATGCCTTCAAGGGGGGAACACTATCAGGGTAATCATGGTGCGGAGGATGCATGAAACACTTCATACTGTCTCTCCTGGTTCTTCTCGCGATCCCGACTGCCGGACAGGCGCAGGACCCATCGGCGCGTTTCGGGATTCACCTGAACATCATCAATGCGGACCTCAACGCAACGCTCAGTGATGTATTCGGCGCCCCTGCCCCCAGCGCAACGAGCGTCGCGCTGGAAGAGGTCTACGGACTGGGGCTCGGCGGCGGACTGCATCTTGATGTAGATCTGGGCCTCCTGACCTTACGGGTCTCCGGGGATTACATTCGGCTCGCTCCCGATAACGATAAGTTTGCGACTTACGTCAATTCGGTTGCCCCTGGTCTTCCGCTGACCTTTGAGAGCGGTGGCATCATCAGTCTTTGGTCTGGAACATTGAACGCGAAGCTGGTGGTATTGCCCCTGCCCGTCGTGAAGCCGTACGTTACCGGGGGAGCAGGCTTCACGTATGTCAATTCGACTGAAGCGCATTTGACACTCAATTATACCCCTCTGCCCCCGTTTCGGATTCTTCAGAATCAAACCGTTTTCACGGACAACGTTGGTGCCGGCGTTGATATCCTGTTAGGCCCGATCACACTCTACGGCGAGATCAAAGTGACCTGGATCTTCCTCAAGGAGGGAACGAGCACCTACGTGCCGATCGGACTTGTTGGGATCAGTTTCTGGTAATGCGTTCAAAGGCGCGTGAATTCAATCCAGGAGGATGTTCCTTCGACACGCTCGATTGCCCTGAGCGCGCCTATCCGACCGCATGCCTTCGGTTATCGACCGCTCGATGGAGTGTCCAGGACGCTGGCATCTACAATGACCTTCCATTGTCCGTCAATCTTCTTGTAGATGGTAACCCACTTGCCCTTCTCATCGACGACTCCTTTTGAAGAATTGTGGCTGTACCGCATCGTACCACGGGTGTATGCAAGGTCACCGGAGGCTGACACCTCCACTGCTTCGACTTTGCTGGTGAATGTTCTGCAGACAGTTGTGTCCGCAAGCCAGGATTCCAACGCATTTCGAATGGCGTCGTGACCAACGAACAGTGGCGCATTCGCGTCCATCGCAACGCCTTCATGTGCGTACAAATCGACCATTCTGTCGATCTCCTTCGCGTTTGTTGCAGCGAGCCATTGTGCTTCGATGTTGCGCAGCGACTCTGCCTCGGCGCGAGTGTCAACGGGTGTTGTCTGGGTGCATCCGATGAGTAATATGCAGGCACAGGCCGGAACCCTCGAGAGCCAGTTTGCATACATAGCGACATCCTCCATGGTTGTGGAGCGTTTCTGGAGCTTGTAGCTGGAGAGCTTGCTGGAAAGCTAAGCTGGCTCTATCCTATATACAAGAGTCGCGTGATTCTGCGGTGCCTGCCCGCGGTGCCTGCCGGCGAGTTTCGATTGCACCCGCAGCACGGAGAGCTGTGGCCAGGCGTGCCGGAGATCATGCAGAGAAAACGCAAGGCCCGGGACATCGCTGCCCCGGGCCGAGTGCATTCGTTAATCCTCATGCCTTTCTGTCGGCGCCATCCGCCAGAAAGCTCACTTTCCATACTACTGGAGCAACAAGAGCTTGCGCGTCTGGGTGAAATCGCCTGCGGTCAGCCTGTAGAGGTAGACTCCGCTTGAGAGGCCTGAGGCGTCAAATTGGACTTCGTGAATTCCCGCGTCTCTCCTCTCGTTCACCAACACGGACACCTCTCGTCCAATGATGTCGTAGACACTCAACCTCACCATCGTAGACTTTGGCAACTCGTACTTGATCGTCGTGCTCGGGTTGAAGGGGTTTGGGTAGTTCTGAGCAAGGAAATACGAAGCCGGGACGGGATTTCGATCTCCAACTGCCATGGAAGTGACGTACTTGTACACCGTATCCGGCCCCGCGGGGACGCCCCATCCCACTCGCTCAGAAGGGAATGCAATGACGTAATTGCTGCTGTAGTCAATGACTGTCCAGTCCTCCCCAGAGTTGTATGTGCATGCGAAGCCATTTGCTGAAGGGGAGCAACCAGTAATGAAGTACGTACCTGTCGTTCCAGGCACATGACGGATGCAATTTGTAGCTATCCCACTGATGACCAGATTGTCAATGTCAAACCAGGTCACTCCGCCATCCGTCGTCTTCCGATAGGAGCTCCCAGGGCCCTCGCCGTACAGAGCATATATACCGGTACTCGAATCCTGAAAGGCGAGAGCATAGAACCACAGGATGCCGTCAGATAATGGCGGTGATCCTGACCATGTATACCCTCTGTCCGTGCTGCTGAGCAGCCGTCGCGTCGTGCCACACCACACACGATTACCCGCTCCCGCAATCGATGTCCCACCAGCCCAGGTATACTCATTGTCGACTGCCGGAGGCATGCTGACCTGATTCCAATTCAGTCCGCCATTTGTAGTTGTGTACGTCTCGAGATTCGGATCGCCAATTGCCACGCCATTTTGTGCATCAAAAAAGGAAATGTAACCTGGACCCCCGCCGGACGATGCATACGCATTCTGCTTCGTCCAGGTCGCCCCACCATCTGTGGTCTTGAACACGCCTTTGGGTTTCGACACAGAATAGTGATACTGATACACAGCCGCATACGCCGTGTCCGCGTCCAGTCCTACTATCTGGCTGAGGTAGGCATTCTCAGCACCCGGGATACTGTCGCACACCCAGGTACTCCCGCCATCAGTTGTTCGACTGTACCCTGCGTATGGACTGCTGTTGGGCGGCCAAATGTGCCCCGCGGCCCAGCATACGTGTTCACTGGGTGCAGAGAGACTCACCGCCCACACCCCCGGGGGGAAATTCGTGTTCTGGAGCTGCCAGTTGAGCTGCGCAAAGCCCAGTGTGTGGAAGAACAGTAATACTAGAAGACAGCGTATCATGGTGTTCATGACGCACCTCCAGGAAAGGATTGGGCATCAAAGGACTTTATGCGCAATCTACAGCATCACGCAGGGGGGGTACCTATCACCACGGTTACAAAGGTGATAACTGGCGTTACATCATGAGGAAGGATTGGAGGAGGGGCTCCCGTGTGCGATTTTCCTCACTTCCACGGGAGTCAGGCCAAATTGCTCGTGAAAACACTTGGTGAAATAGGCAGGGCTGCCAAAGCCGACGCTGTACGCTATTTCCGAGACGGTTCCCCAGTCTCTTTTTCAGCATATCCATGGCCCGGTGGAGGCGCATATAGCGGATGAACTCGCCTGCCGACTGGTTCGTCAGCGCCGTAAGCTTCCGGTGAATCTGCACGCGGCTCATACCGACTTCATGGCCCAGGTCCTCCACGCTGAAACCCTCGTTCCCCATGTTTTTCTCGACCACTGCAATAACCCGCTGCAGAAATGCATCATCCAGGGAGGTAACGGCGATCTCGCCCGGCTTGAGCACCGTGCCGACACTGAACCTTTCACGCAACTTCCGCCGCACCTCAATGAGATTCCTGATCCTCGCAATGAGCTCTTTCACGTCAAATGGCTTGATCAGGTAGTCATCGGCGCCGGTTTCGAGGCCTTCAATCTTGTTCTCGCTGGCTGCCTTCGCGGTCAGGAGAATAATCGGAATATGGCTGGTCTTTTCGTCATTCTTCAGATCACGACAGACCTCGTATCCATCCTTTTTCGGCATCATCACGTCGCTGATGATGAGATCAGGGACGATCTCCTTGGCTCTATCGATTCCCTCCAACCCATCGGCTGCCTCGACAACATGATACGTTGGACGGCAGGTTGTCCCGGATGTACTGCCGCACGTCCGTGTTGTCTTCGACGATAAGAACGAGAGGTTTATCCTGACTCCGTTGTGCCGTTCCTACGCCCCCTCTCGATTCTGCGGCAATGCCTCCGGCGGCAGCGATGCCCCCCTCATCTGCCATCGCCTCAGCGCTGTCGGGCACATCGGCGATCTCGTCAACCTCAAGGTGGCGTCGCCCCAATGGCAGCAGCACTGTGAACGTCGTCCCCCGTCCGATTTTGCTCTGCACCTGCACCGTCCCATGGTGCAACTCCACAAGCTCCTTCACGAGCGCGAGCCCGATGCCCGAGCCTTCATGCTCACGTGTCTGCGAAGCATCCACCTGATAGAAGCGGTCAAAGACTCTCTCGAGCTGATCCGCCGGGATCCCGGCGCCCGTGTCGTGAACGGTAATCTCCAAGCAATCCCCGCTCCAGGAAGAGTTCAATTGAACCTCCCTCCGGAGATCTGTCGATACCGACACCTTCCCCCCTTCCGGGGTGAACTTGAAGGCATTTGAGAGCAGATTGCTCAGAATCTTTTCCACCATCTCCTTGTCAGCGTAGACTTCGATTTCCTCCTGGTTGGCTACTACCTCCAGCTCAATCTTTCTCATTCCTGCAGACGATTCGAACGAGTAGGAGATGCCTTTTACCAGTGGGACGATGTTCATCCGGCTTGCATGCAGCTTCATCGCTCCGGCTTCCAGCTTGGAGAGGTCGAGCAGCTGGTTGATAAGTCCGAGGAGTCGATGCGCGTTGCGCTCTGCCAGCGTCATGTCCTTGAGTAATTCGCCCACTGGAGCCACCTGCATATTCGTATCCGTCCCGACAGACGCTTGAACACCCTCGCGGAGTGTCGAGAGTGCATTGCTGCTCTCCCCTCCATGATGGTCCGGGCCCAGGACAGGCGTGGCCCTCTCCTTCCACTTCCGAATCGGTCCGAGAATGAGCGTGAGCGGGGTGCGAAACTCGTGTGAGATGTTGGCAAAAAATCGACTCTTCAGATGGTCTAGCTCGTGCATCTTGGTCGCTTCAATGTGTTCGAGCTGCAGTCTGTGGACCAGACGCAAGCGATTGACCTGGACATGGTAGATAGAGTACAGAATTCCTCCGGTGAGGAGGACGTATGCAAGATACGCCCACACCGTTTTCCACCATGGCGGTGTGATTATGATAGAGAGGGATGCACCTTCCTCGTTCCAGATCCCGTCGTTGTTCGAGCCTTTCACGCGGAAAATGTAGTGGCCCGGATCGAGGTTCGTGTATGTCGCCGTGCGAACATGTCCCGAGCGTATCCAGTCCTTGTCAAATCCCTCGAGCTTGTACGCATACTGATTCTTCTCCGGCACTACATAGTCGAGCGCGGCAAACTCAAACGAGATCATGTTGTCCAGATACGAAAGGACGATCTCTTTGGTCTCGGTGATCGTCTGCCTAAGGGGAGAATGCGGCCCTCCTGGCAGAACGGATTTGTTGGTGATTTTGAAATCGGTAAGAACAATTGGTGGAATGTGGGTGTTGTCCCTGAGGCTGTCGGGATGGAAGATCGTCAATCCTTTGGTAGTACCGGCGAAGATCTCGCCGGTGCTGATCCTCAAAAGGCTATGCATATTCGGTTCAGCAGCGGCTATCCCATCGCCGCGATCGTAGTTTCTGAAGACCCCGCTTTTCGGGTCGAATCGTGAAAGCCCTGCTCCTCCCAGCCAGAGATTGCCATGGCCGTCGAATGCCATGGAGACGAATTCGTTGTCCGCCAAACCGTCTGTTTGCGCGAATCGCGTGAATGTTCCGGCCGACTTGTCGAACCTGTTCAAACCTCCTCCGAATGTCACCAGCCAGAGGATTCTTTCAGGCTCTGCGGGGTCCTCACACAATGCAATGACGGAATTGTGACTGATGCTTGTCGGGTCGCGCGGATTGTTTGAGAAGAGCTTCACCTGTCGGGTTTTCAAATCGATCTTCACCAGGCCCTCCCCATCCGATGCCACCCAGAGGGTTCTCCCGTCGCGGTCTCCAAGAACTTGAGTGGTGTATCCGCGGTACACAAAGGGATCGAATCGTTTCTCCCTCAGGTTTACAGTCCTTGGTCCGGCACTTGTTGCGACCCAGAGTGTACCATTGGGGTCCCGATGAATTCCGGAAATGGCGTTCTGGGCATTATTGTGAGGCGGCGAGGGCTCGTTGTGGTGGCGAGTAATGGATCCCGTCAGAGGGTCGATCCTCGTCAGGCCTTCACCCCCTCCAACCCAAATTGAACCATCGAAATCGTTGAACAACGAGAAGGCAATTGGGTGCGAGAGACTTCTTTCGTTCAACGGGTCATGGAAATAGTGGCTGAACTTCCCGGTGCGACGGTCATACACATTGAGCCCTTCTGAAGTTCCAATCCACACTGATCCTAGCTTGTCTTCTACCATCTGCCAGATAATGTCACAGCTGAGACTGCTTGGATTACCCGGTTCTTTCCTGATATGGGCACATTGTCGCTTCCCCCGTTCGTACTTGTTGATTCCCCCACTGTTGGTCGCAACCCATATCGATCCTTTGGAATCTCGATAGACATCTTTTACGGAATTGTCACTCAAGCCTCCAGGATTTGTCGGGTTGTGAGCGAACCGGATGCACTGGCCGGTCTGAGTATCCAACGCGTTGAGTCCCGCGTCGGCAGTTCCAACCCAGAGTATCCCGTCATCGTCGAGCGCCAGCGCAATCACAGTATTGCTGCCAGGGCTATGAGGATTCGCCGGCTTATGTCGCATTTGTTCAGTCGACCCGGTTCTTGGATCGTACCTGATCACCCCACCGAGGGTACCCACCCAAAGGATACCACTATTGTCTTTGCATAATGCCTGGACTCTGTTCGCGCTTTGATCGGGAGCGCTTCTATCTGTGAAGGAGACTCTCGTGAACTGGTTTGTCTTTGTATCAAACCTGCCCAATCCACGGCTCGTCCCAATCCACATCACACCATCATCGCCTTCGCACAGAGCAAAGATGGTTCTTTGAAACAGGCTGGTTGTGTCCCTGGCGTCATACAGGTGTCGGAGGAATGTCACGTGCCCGCCAGAATCCACCATCATTTCATTCAAGCCATTAGCAGTGCCGATCCAGAGTCTCCCGGTGTGGTCTTGACAAAGTGCAGTGATATGGTCGTCAATCAATGCATAGGGGTTCGTCGAGTCCGCGGCGAAACGCGTGAACCTGCCGGTAGGAGTGCTGTACGCATTCAAGCCATTGCGGCAGGCAATCAAGATTTTCTTTCCCCAGCGGTCGTCAAGAATCCTTCCAGACAGGGAGAAATTATCTGAGATGGATGTCGAATCGAGTTCATCTCTCCTGTATATGAGCATCGAGTACCCATCGTATCTGCAGAGTCCGTTCTGAGTGCCAAACCACATGAAACCTCTGCTGTCTTCAAAGACCGCTTCCGCAGCGTCAGTGGGGAGCCCCTGTTCGGTTGTGATATGATCGAACGTTATATCGCGGAGCTGCTGGAGCCGGGGGGAGAGTTGTTCTTGGGCAAAGGCTTCGGAGAAGAGAGTGCAGAGGAGGAGGAGTGTTATGATGCGAGGAGTGATCATTAGCGCCCTCACGCCGAGCAAATGGACGCACAGTCAAGCTTTGAGGCTATCTGGCCCAGGAGGGCGGTCGTGGTGGGCTCTGGAACGGAAGGACTGGATCAGGGTCCTGCAGCGGCGGCCCCTGGCTGGGGAAGCCTTCAGGCGCCAGACATTGTGTGGCAGGAGTATACTCCAGGCCCCATGAAATAGCAAGCGCGGACAACGCTGCCCGGGCCTCAAGTGCATGACGAGCGTTTGTGAAACTCGAGGTGGCGCTAACGCGTGATCAAATCTACTGCCGTGCAGACTTTCCTATGCTACGATGCCCTATGGACACAGCTAGTTGGTGCGAGCACTGGCCCTTTGTGCTTATGGCAATTACAAATTGGAGGAGCACTAGATCGCCACAACCAGCAGAAATTCCATGGAGCTGTTTCGCACCTTCAAGAAGTCTGACGCATATCCATTCGTGAAGTTCGGACTGAACCTTGCTTCAATCCCAACGCGGGCGGACTCGAACGAGTCAATGTCAATCCCAACGCCAACCGTCCCGCCAAGGTCGACCTTTTCGAACTTGTCCAGGACCACTTCAAACCCATCGCCCTTTGTGAGCAGAAGGAACTCCACCCGCGGGCCCACAACGACATACGGCGAGATCGGATGGTCCAGGAATCGTACCTTTCCCAGGAGCGGCAGAGAGAGATAGTCAAGGCGAGGCGAGTGACTCGCAAACTCCCCCGTGCCTTCAGGATTTTCAGTAGTCCTTATCGGCACGGAGATGGACATGCCCTTCTGGATGTAGTGCATTTCACTGGAAAGGCTGAACACGGGGATATTCAGCCATTCTACGAACACTCCGATGTCCACCCCCCAGCGAGGTTCCGTGTCAAGGTCCGTGAAATGCGCCGCGTACTCCCAGCTTTGAGAGGCAAGGGCGCCACCAACCTTCACCCCTGCGTTCCGAATCGCTTGAGCTGATGCGATCGACTGGATGATCAGCAGAAGGACAAGCGCAATTCTCCGCCTCATCACGTTCCTCAGGTTGTCGCGCCCTGGCTGCTTGCAGTACGGTTCGTCGCCGTCAGACCCCAACTGACTAAACATGCTGGGTGGGGGTGTCTGACCAACCACAACCACAGCCGAAGATGTCGCTGCAATGGAGCCAATATGGTGAAATGGAGAAATCACAATCCGCTCTGTTCGAACCTCTTGTAGATCACATACTCCTTTCCCCGCCGCAGTGGACTTGTGCACTCGCCCGGATCAAGCCTGCTCAATGCATCCCTGACATTCTTCGGGTACCTCGCGATATCGAATGTACCGATGGCCCGACGGAAGAGACTGTCCAGGTCAGTTCCCTTTTCGAGCAATCCGTACAGTGAATCTGCCTCGTAAGGACTGGAGGACACAAGCTCACCGATCGTCCATATTATCGGTTCCTGGATCTTGAGGACGACCTGCTGACGGAACCAGACACCAATGGGAACGCTGTCGCGACGATAAGGAACATATCGCCACTGTCTCATGCTTTGCAGCGCGAGGGAATCCCATTCAACATCCCCGCTCGACCGCAGCATTCTTGCATCCTCAACCGTGCCATCCGGCAGGATGTGAATCAGGACGTTGAGCGTCGTTCCCCTTTGGTGTGAGCCCAGAGTAATCGGGGGAAGGGGCGTCATGCTTACGAGTTCCACGCGCTCGATCGGACCTGCTACCTCCTGAGTGACACCGCACCCTGCAAGCAACAGAAGCGTGATTGATATCGCTGGGATGATGTATTTCAAGCGTCCCTCCCTTCCATCGAAACCCCTCCAGGCAGCCAACACCGATTACCAAAACCATTACTGGCGGCCGATAGAGTCGCATTGAGGCTCTCAACCAGGGAGCCGTCGGGGTGGGCTCTGCAACGGAGAGAGTGGGACAGGGTCCAGGACGGCGGCCCGTCTCGTCATCCCGTCACGATGGGATGGCTGACGAAGTCACGTCAACCCGAGGTATAGGGATGACGGGCCCTTGGCCGGGGAAGCCTTCAGGCGCCAGAACAGCGTGTGGCCGGAATATGTCTCAGGCGATCCGAAATAGCAAGCCCGGGCATCGCCGCCCGGGCATTGTGGTTTCACCTGAAGAAGTGACTTGCATCCCTACTCAAATAGATTCTCGATCAGCCCGAGCTTCGCCCGTTGCCCCTGCCTCACCCACAGGATTTCCTTTCCGTCCATGCTAACGTCGGAAATGTTCGCGAATCCGGGCGGCCAGTTACCTATTCTCTCCTGCCTGCCATCGGCCAGCCAAACCCGCCAGAGCTCATTTCCGCCTTGTTTCCTGTAAAGCAGAAAGCGGTAATCCGGAGAAAATGGATATTCCCGCCAATAGACGACCGGGGGCAGTCTCCTTGCTTCCCCGACCTCCCTCCCGGACGAATCGATCGATACAACCCACTGACCTTCCCGTCCTTTTCGCACATCATAGAAACAGATCAGGTTTGTACTCTGGAGCGAGACCGCAAAGGTCGAATCCTGATAAACCTGGCTCGGCGTGCCCCCTTTTATCGAGTACCGCCACGTTCTCGGCCACCGGAAGAGAACGAGGTTCTCGCTGTCGAGCCAGGTGGGAAAAGAACCCCTGGCAAGTAGTCTGGGAGCGCCAGGGCTGGAGGGCTGGATGAGATACACCCACACGAGCGTCACCTAGGTGACGCTCGTGGTTGCCGAGACGTGGTCCGCCCCTAGGGCGTCAAGGGGCATGCTCCACGGGCGACTAAGACAAGGCGCTCCTATTTGGCATCCACGTTCCAGATATCGTGGATGGCCTTCCAGTTTCCGTCCTTCTGCTTTTTCCAGGCGCAGACATACTTTCCCTGCTCCTTGACCAGCTTGCCGTCGGGTCCCGCGAACGAGGCCTCGTATGTGCCGGTCGTGTAGCCTATGTCGCCGCTCCCGGCAACTTCAGCGTGAAGCGTCTTCCACGAGATCGTGAAGGTCTTGTCGGCGAAATAGGCCGCCCATACCTTCCTGGCAGCGGTTCGGCCGATGGCGGCGGGCTCGTGAGGCGGATAGGCGATCGCATCTTCGGCATAGAACGACGCTATGCGGTCCACGTCCTTCGCCACCGCCGCCTTCGACCAATCGTCATCGAGTTTCGCCAACACCTTCGCATTCGCATCCATGTCGGCCGCAAGCGCGGGTATCGCGGCAAGCAGGAAGGAAACAAGAGTGAGAACCGGGCTAGCTTTCATAGTTTCTCATTGTGTGTGATGGTAGGATGAATGTGATTGGGGACGGAGCTCTGCGCGACCTCAGTCCGTAGAGACGGGAACGAAGGCCCGAACGCAGTATGATTGTCCGGACCTTCGTCTCGCGAAATGGATGCTATGCGGTCACCGCGGCTCTGACAGCAGTGGGCAGCCCGGTAGCGTTGCTTGCTTCCACAGCGAAGTAAGTGTTCCTGCTGACCTTGCTTATCGCAATTTCCAGGAAATCCCTTACCTCATCCACCCCTTCAGCTTCCCACAGGCACACGGCCTTCGTGCCTTCGCCGTTGGGAAGGGTCTGGTGCAACCTCAGATGCGAAGGCAGAGTGATGGATTGAGCCATGTCCCAGAATGCCTTGGGATTGGAGATTTCGTGTTCGACGACGATGTACATGCTACCTCCCGTGTGTGGATGATGGACGCGATGAGTACAGATGAACGATGGGTCTCATTCGCACATTCCGATTCATGCCCCTGATGAAAGGGATTCTCCTGCCATCGTTTCCGCATGACGAAGCGTTTGACTCACTCATTTCCATTGTTCTGCAATTGACAGAGCCTTCGGAGCGAGTGATGCTGAACCGATCGAGGGGAAGAAAAACGGATGTGCCGACTGATGAAACCTGCGAGGGATGAGCGGCGACAACGGGAGAAAGCCGGTCCCGGCTGCTCATTGAAGAGGAGGAACGATTTGTCGAGCATGATATCCCGTAGCGCACGGGACCTCCAGATACTGATGATGACCGTCCCGAGTCGGCGGGACAGGCTACTCGACAATTGTCTTGTAGAAGAACAGGCAAAACGAGCTGGTGGAAAGAGCCGACATCACCGGCCAATGTCAAGCCCAATCTTCTGGACGCACGGATTCGCCGGGGCCGGGCTCTTGCCCGGGCCGTGACATGCCACTGTCAGCCCGGGATCATCGGACCAGGAGCAATGTGCGGCTCTGGACAAAGCCGCCTGCTGTCAGCCTGTACAGGTACATCCCGGTTGCCAGGGCGGTTGCATCGAATTGCACTTCGTGGTGCCCCGCCTCCAACTCCCCTTCCACCAGCGTCGCCACTTCCTGGCCGAGTGCGTTGAAGACGGTGAGAGTCACGTGCGATCTCAGCGGCAACGCATACCGAATTGTAGTGCTCGGGTTGAAGGGATTGGGGTAGTTCTGATACAGCAACGGCTGACCCGGTATCTCGTGTCCCCCAATTTCGACGCTTACGGGGATCTCGCGCAGATCGATCAGCATTCTCGCAATGATGCCGGCCCAGATGTAAGTCTTGTTCCACCCGGCCCAGTGCGCATCGGGACTGTAGAGCTCCCAGAACCAATGACTCGTCTTGAGCTCGTGCACCATCGCGGCACATACCTTCTCCGCCAGCACGCGGGCTTCGGCATAGTACCCGTAACGCACAAGTCCACGGAAGACCAAATACTGCCATTGCACCCAGACCGGCCCGTTCCAGTATCCGGTTGCATCGTAGTATGGATCGTCCGCCGAGAGAGTTGGTACGCCGTATGCTCGCCAGAACTCGGACGTGCTTGTCAGATGCTGCACCAGGCGCTGTGCTTGTTCCGGCGTCGCAACCCCCGCCCACAGCGGAAGAAGCCCGATGATCTCCTTCCGCTTGAGATCGTTCGGCGTTAGAAAACTGAAATCGTGGTCGTTCTTGTCGACATGATAGTAGAAGCCGGTCGTGGGATCCCACATACGCCGATTGATGGAATCAGCCCGCGCAGACGCCTCTAGATCCCAGGCCGCGCCGGCCGCCGAATCGCCCAGCTCCCGCGCCATCTCGGCGAGGGAGCGAGCTTCGCTGACGAGCATTGTATTGACGTCCACGCCCTCGAAGTTCGACGGCCACCCGACCTGATCCCAGACGGCCACCTGGCCGTCCCGCACGCATTCGAGGACCGCGTGCGCTCCCCACTCGCAGAGACCATCGTGGTCGGCGTCCCTGTTCAGCTTCCAGAAATCGTAGAACTTCACGCCCGAGGCGTACGCCTCCTGCAGGAACGACCGATCACTACTGATCCGGTAAATCTCCCAGTTCTGCCAGTTGAACCAGGGAGCGGACGTGGTAAGTGATCCCGCAAAGGGTATTGTCTCGTTGAGGTACGGCCCCGTTCTATAATTGATGTACCCGTCCGGCATCTGCCGCTCCATGAACACGCGCTGCGAGTTCATCGCGCTCGACGTGTCCATGTACGCGTACGCCAGCATCGTCAGGCTCTCATGGAAGACCTGTCCACCATGGCCCCATCCCCACGTCGGCTCCCGTGAGAACACGTAATAATTGTGAGTGAGCTGGCCTTCCGGCGGCAACATGCATTGCCTCATCAGTGAGAAACTGTTCCAGTAGAGAAGATCAAGGTCGCGGCTGCCGAAAGACATCCGGGGAATGGCGCCATAATCGACCTCGTCCTGAAGCAGACATGCGTTGAGGTCGGCGGTCAGCAGCTCGCGACACTGGTCGAGTAGTGGTTCCGCGTCTGCCGTCTCCCCTGCCACGCCGCGGACCAGACGGAGCTGAACCGTGCCGTGGGGAGGAATCCTGAAGTCCTTCTGAAGCGCCAGGACCCGCACGGAGTTTGGTGCGATGGAGTTGGAGAGTCGGGCGTTCTCTGCGTCAGTGAGGAAATCCGTGGATGCCTGGATGGCTCGACCGACCTCGCTGGAGTGCGTGCTCATGCGGCCTATCCCATCCCGCCCGAGCACGACGTACCCGTACATCGAGTCCGGACTCAAGCCGGAGTCCAGGTATCCTCCCGTCAGGGAAAACGCAATCCTATCGTACACCCCGGGATACGACACAGTCCTTCGAAACAGATCGCAGGCAATGCCAGCATCCTCCTTCCAGGCAACGATGGCGCCCGTGAAGTCATGCGAAAACTCCACATTCACACCTTGCGGCGGAGGGAGATACGGCTCGCTGTCCAGGGCGACATCCACTCGCACTCCGGTGGCGGCCGGCAGCGTCGGTACCCGGCTCCGCCCGACCCCCTGCTGACTCGTGGCGAGGCACGTGAAGACAACCGTAAACGAATCGTCCGCCGCAATACTGTGAGAGCGGAAGTTGCCAAGCTCGCACCCCTGATATCCGTTCCCGGGAATATTCGGGTCGGGGTCGCCCCACTTCGGCGCCTCTTCCGTGAGGATTTCTCCCGTGTCACCGTGAAGGTACACGACCTGCCGCGCAAGAGGCGGCGCATGCATGCAGGCGGTCCCATCTAAATGCCGCACCTCTCCCCACTCGACGCACAGATTTGCCATACGGCGGGCGGGCCTTTGAACTGGAGGCGAGCCAAACGCGCTGTACGCGCCGTATGCGTCCGCGACCGTGTCCAGCACGAAAACATCCGCCCGGTTCTCTACGTATGGAATATCGTGCTCGATCATCCATCCGTCCGGCCTCTCCTTGTGCCTGAACGTGAAGCCATCTCCGGCCGGGATGAGCGCAACAGCGCCGGCTGTGTCGGTCGTGTGCTGGAAGAGCGGATAGACCGTGACCAGCGCGATGGTGTCCGATTCGTTTGTCAGGGCCAGCTCGTACACGGCGTGGCGGGAGCTGTATGCCACAAACTGTCCTTCGACATAGAGCGCGGGAAACGGCCGGAAGGAGAACCTGACCAGGTCGGAATACGAACTTCTGATGACCGGATCCTCAGCGAAATCGCCGACGAGATACCGTAGCGACCCGTTCAGTTTGATTGCGAAGGAAAGCGATCCGCCGTTGTCCGTGTCAAAGATGAGCCCTCGAAGTGAATCGTACCACACGAATTGGTACCCTTCGTCGATCACATATTCCGATCTGCTGATGTGCGCCGCATACGTCGTGTAGATCGGGTCGGACTTTGTCGCATCGAGGTTGGAGAGGAAATCCTGCGCGGGGGAACTCTGAGACAGGACAAGCGCGAGGGATGCGAGGAGAGCGAGTCTCGTCATGATATTACGCTGCACGCCGCTCCTCTCCGGGTCTGAAAGGATCCGCGGACTTGCCGCTCCATTTGGTCTTCTGTCCGTGGGACTGTACATTTGAGCGTTGCTTATGGCACCAGCGTGAGCAGCGCTGGTCCGACGGCCTCGAGAGGAATCTCGGGGCCGTTTTATGTGTGTCACCCACTTCTTGTGGCCACTGCCCCCAGCACAATTCTAAGGCCCCGGAATCGTCGCCCATCCCCACTCGGAAAGAGCATCGACGAGCGCCGGGCAAACCTGGAGCACCCATCACCATTCGATGGGTTTGTACCATCTCACCCTTCAAAAGCGCGTATTTCGACATGCGATAATCGCCAATCCCACCGAAAGGGGCAAGTGGCATCTGAGCTCAAATCTTCGTTTTCTATGCGTTATTGTTCGTCCGTCCCACTCTCTACGTGGTGATCCAGATGCCCTCTCGCGCCAACCTGCTCTTTCTGATTGCTCTGTCCGCCACGATTGTATCCGCTTCCGTGTCCCAGACTGGCTCCCCCCTGGCCGTCCAGAACGCCGGGTTCGAGTCCGGCCAAGTCGGGGGAATCCCGACCGGCTGGCAACGAATATCGCCGGCCGCCCCGGGCACATCGGCAGACGCCGCGGCAGACGTCAAACACAACGGCACCTCAAGCCTCAGGATTGATCACCCGGCTCCGGCATCGACATCCCTCGAGTCCTCCCCACTCTCCCTCCGGATCGGTAAGGCGTACCGGCTCTCGGCCTGGGCGCGCACGTCCAACGTCAAGTCTGACCCTCTGGCTCGCTACCCCGTCGCCGTTCCGGCAACGCTCACGATGGCGTCGTTTCCCTTTACGAATCACTCCACCACCCTGGGGGGCTCGCAGGAGTGGACGCGACTGACCACCACGTTCATCGCGACTACAAAAGAAGACCGCGTGCGGCTCCACCTCGGCTATAACGGCGTCGCAAACGGCACGGTCTGGTTCGATGACGTCACGGTCGAAGAAATCACCGACATCGCAGAACTCATCCCCCTCGAATCCGTCCGCTGGTTTGGCCCGGCGTTCCGCTATACCGACCGGGGCTGGACATTCGTGCATATCGAAGGCAAACCCTACGAACGCGGTTACCAGTACGGCTACCTCCTCGCACAGGAGATCGCCTCGTACATCGACAAGCTCGCAGTGCGCGCCACCGCCGAGAACCCCGAGACTGGATGGAACTCGATGCGCACCATGGCCGACGCACTCATGCTCCGCGGCTACAAAGAAGAATACCTTGAAGAAATGCGCGGCATAGCCGATGGCGCGGCAAAGGCCGACGCGAAGTTCGGTTCACGCCCGCTCGACTTCCTCGATATCGTCACGATGAACTCCGCGGTCGACCTCGGCCAGCTCGGGGGCGCACTCGCCAAAACCCCGCACGCCCTCTCCGGCAAAACCTTCCGCCTCGACGAAGACGAGGCTGCGATGCAGGAACGGCTCCACAAATGCTCATCGTTCCTCGCGAACGGCCCGGCTTCAGCAGACGGGAAGATCGTGTTCGGCCAGCTCTTCATGTGGAGCGGCTATACGGGCGTCCACTGGGATGTCATCTGCGACGTCGTCCCCGCCCAGGGCCACCGGCTCGTGTATGAGACGTTCCCCGGCGGCATCCACTCCGGCGCCGACTTCTACATCAATGACGCGGGTATCATGATCGGCGAAACGACCGTCATGCAAACCCCGTTCGACGTGAACGGCACACCGCAATCGTCCCGCATCCGGGAGGCCGCGCAGTACGCCTCCAGCGTCGACGACGTGGTCCGCATCCTGACGACGAAAAACAACGGCCTCTATACGAATGACTGGCTGATCGGGGATGTGCGAGCAAACGAGATCGCGATCCTGCTGCTCGGAACCAAGAAGCACAAGCTCTGGCGGAGCAGCTCGGGCGAGTTCCCCGGAGACACCAAAGGGTTCTACTGGAGCATCAATAACGCCAAAGATCCCGAGGTGCGGAAGGAATATGTGCCCGACCCGACCAACGCCCCGTTCGACGTGGTCTTCACGCCCTGGAACCGCGACCTTTCATTCTTGAAATACTACGATAGGACCCGCGGCTCGATCGACGCGGTCAACGCCACGCGCACACTGGCAACCTCCCCCATCAACCGTCCGCATGCGTGCGACGGAAAGGTGACGACCTCCGCGATGGCCTCGGAGCTGGTGTTCCTCGCGAACTTCGGGAAGGTGACGCTGCGCGAGAAGTTCCCGGAGAAGGGAAGCCGGCTGATGCCCGACCTCCCGAACGTGCAGCCGCATCTGTCGCTTGGATATACGGCGTTCAGTCCGAAATACGTGACCGAGATGCTGAAGGCGAGGAAGAAGGCGGAGGATGCGGCTGGCAAGGGGACTGATCCAGGCGAGGCAGCCGGGAGTCAGGCGTCGGGGGCCGGGGTGGCACCCTCCTCGGGCCAGGGCGGGGCAGCGGCTGGGCAGGCTCCGGCGGCGGGCGTGGCCGGGCCAGCGACACGGCAGGCATCGGCCGCGGGCCTGGCAGCAGCTGCGAGCAAGTCAGTTGGTGCGGTTCGCGACTCGAGGTCCACAATCGACCTCACCGGCATCACCGGTTCCATCCGGTTCGACAAGCAGCTCCTCTGGTCGAATACGGTCTACCCGGCCAGGGAGGCCGACAACTGGTTCGCGAGTGGAAGCGCGGGGTACTGGGGCATCCTCGATGGCATGCCCGCGAAGGATGCAGAAGCGGCCGATTACTTGCGCGACAGACTCGCCGAGCTGAATTGCCGACTGTTGTACGTCATCGACCGCGAAGGGGCGATGGCTCCGCTCGAGGCCCAGCGTCGGTACGATCGATACCGGGATTACCAGGTCCCGCGCATCCGCGGAATCTACGCCCTGCACCAGCTCCGACTCGCACTCGGGAACAATCGCTTCTCAGCTGTCATGAACGACGTGCATACAAAGTACGCGGGGAAGGAGATGAGCACGAAAGTGTTCATGGACGCGGCGAGCAAGATCGCCGGACAGGATGTGCGCCCGATCGTGATGCCGTGGCTCGAGCGAAACGATCTGGCTGACGTTGAAGTGGCCGCGACTTCCGTGAAGCGCGACACCGGCTGGGTGGTTCAGCTCAGGATTTCTCAGCGCGGGACGCCGTACCAGTTCACCAGCTCCGTGCTCGTAGAGACAGAGGGCGGCAAGTTCTTCAGGCCAGTAACGGTCTCGGGGGCCGACACGACCGTGTCCATTCCCGTCTCCGGCCATCCGTCCCGCATCGTATTCAACGCAGGGAACGACGTGCCCGTCCGTCGCGACATGTACTACACCCAGGCGAACTACTTCGACGACTACGACAGCACGCTGATGGTGTACGGAACTGCGTGGCAGGACGACGCCAACTTCACGCTCACGCAGCGGTACCAGACGACGCTCGCCGATGCGTTCACCGAGATCCTGCCCGAGATGCGCAAAGATTCGGAAGTCAACCAGGCCGATCTCGCATCGCACGACCTGATCCTGGTCGGTGGGCCGGCGGACAACACGCTGACAGCACGGGTCCTGCGCGACCTCGGCGTCGAGGCCGGACACAACACGTTCCGCTGGAAGGAGAAGACGTACACCTCCTCAGACGACGGTGCAATTCTCGTCTTCCCGAATCCCTACAATGCGAAGAGAGTCGTCTACCTCGTAGTGTCCAACAGCGCGCTACAGCTCTACAATATGACGAAGCGCCACCAGCCGGTGCCGTCGTGGGGGATCTTCAAGGGGGCGAAGATCGTGGAGAAGGGGTACCATGGGGTGAAGCGGTACGAGATAGGCCTGGAGTAACCCGGGCGGACGTCGGGTACGACTGAATGGATGGTAGTGGGATCTAGCGCGAGGGGCTGCCGAACGTGGCAGCCCCTGTCATTTCAAAGGAAGATACTCAGGCGAGGTTCTTCTTGCCGGCGATCGAGGAAGTGGCTGAGTGCCACTGATCCGGTATGCGGCTGAGTGCCACTCTTCAGATCAGGTGGGGGCCCGCGTGCCGCCCTTCCGCTTCGGCTTCTCCTCCTCCCCCGTCAGCGAACTGTAAATCTTCTCGAGCTCCCTGGTCTGCTTCTTCACGTCAAACTCCCACGCGCGATGCGCGGCGGCAATGCCCAGGGTCCTCCGCAAATCGGCGTGGGCAATCAGCGCCGACATAGCGTCGGCCAACTCCTCCACCGAACCCTCCGCCACCAGCAGCCCGTCTACATTGTGCCGCACGACCTCCGGAATCCCCGCGTGCACCGTCGAAATGACCGGAAGGCCCGACGCCATCGCCTCGATGAGCGTCCCCGGTATCCCCTCCTTCGTCTCGCCCGCGCTGCGACAGGGCAGCACAAACATGTCCGCCTGCCTGTACTGCGCTGCATACCCTTCGCTCGCGTATGGAATGTGACCCTTGAACCTCACGATGTCCCGCAGGTCCAGGTGTGCGCTTAGCTTCTCCAGCTCACCCCTCAACGGACCGCCGCCCACAATCGACAGCTTGATCCTCCGCGACAAGCCGTTCCGGTCCAGCAACACTCGGAGAGCCCTCAACAACACCTCGTGCCCCTTCTTCGGCACCAGCCGCGCACACGTGAGCATCCGAACCTCGTTGCCGGTGGCATACTCCCGAGCCGGATAGGCAAACTTCCCGACGTCGATGCCGTGATAGTGCACCTTGATATCCTCTGCCGGAACCCCAAGCGCGATGAAGGCCCTCTTCATGTACTCCGACAACGCGAGAAACAGGTTCGGCGGATCAAGACCGCGCGCCAGATACAACCTCCCCAGCCCGAACGCCTGCGCCGGAAACCGCGACACGTCGTACCCGTACCCCGACACCACCACCGGCACGTTGATATCGCGCAACAACGGTGCATAGAACGCGTCATCCACGAGGTAATGGACATGAATCACGCGCGGATCCGTCTTGCGGATGAATTCCTGCGCCGCCCTTACCGTCAACGCCGGGAGATATCGGGCGCCATCGTATGCCACACGATCGATCGTGCGCCCAAACGGAGTCAGGCCCTCGCCGATGGTGTGTACGCGGTGATCGACAGGGCTCGGATACTTCAACTTGCGATGGCACAGGACCACGGGTTCGTACCGGTCGGCATACATGACCTGATGCTCAATGAACAACTCCAAAGGATGGAGCCAGGTCCTGACCAGATGGAGAACTTTTGGAGAGTCCATGGATAACTAGATTACCCCCTCCTTCACAGAGTGGTCACCCTTAGCACAGCGAACCGTCACCGGCCGCAATTTCGATCCTTGCTTCCTCAGGTTCGTATCACGAAGCGATTCTTTTCTCCTTACGCACACCGGCTTCACCTGCACCAGAGAGAACAAGGAGAACTATTGCAGATAGGTCGGACGGGAATCTGGCCCACCGCTCAAGGCGCCAGATAGCGTATATACTGAAGATTAGTAACAGAATGAACGCGACGCTGAAGCTATTTTTTTCGAAAATGCCCACTCTTCGCAATACTACGCCCAGACTCGAGTGCCACACGCGAGAGCCACACGTGCGTCACCTAGGTGACGCACGTGTGGCCGGAGGGGGCGTCTTGGGAAGCGCCCGGGACGGCTCGTTGCGCAGCCTGTATTCGGCCCTCCGAAAGCATGCCCAAGACACCCCGGGAAGAAGCAGGGATTGAAATCCCCAACGGAATGCGCTATATTTCCGTGCGATCTTGACCAGAGAACCATTCCACCGCAACCGGAGATGCGCATGCGACTGCTCTATACAGGAATCCTACTCATCTGCACGATCTTTCTCACCACAGGTCAAACCGCCGCGCAAGGGAATCCAGTCCAGCTCGCGTTGTTCACTCCAGTGCAGATCGTGCCCCAACACGAGTCGGTTGCGGGCTTCCGACTCAGCCTGATTTATGGGCGGAACGCCAATATGACCGGGTTCGACTGGGGACTTGTAACAAGGACTGATGGACAGTTCACTGGCGTACAGTGGGGATTTGTCGGAATTGTTGACCGCAGTTTTGTGGGATGGCAGGCCAACATGGTCAGCTTCACCAATAAGGATGTCACCGGCGTACAATCGGCAGCTTTCTACAACTATGCCGATCACGTCAACGGGCTCCAGATCAGTCTGGTCAACAGCGCGGGGTCGATGAAGGGAATTCAGCTCGGACTTGTAAATATCATACATTCGGGAGGGTTCATGCCCATCTTCCCGATCGTGAATTGGGGAGGCCTCTGAGCACCCCCAGTGCCACACGTGCGTCACCTAGGTGACGCTCACATGGTCTGGATCCCGCCCCTCTTCCAACACCTCGGATCCTTGCATGCCTCATGCGTACCCCCCATTTTTCCCCATTCCTGACATCGCGACTGGCCTCGTGCCCCAGTCGACGGGGAAGTGGCTGATCGGGATCGTCGGTCTGGCTCTCGAAGTAGTGAGCCGACCGGATAATGACGCCAGTGCGTCATCTGAGTGACGCACTGAGGGACCTCTGGGACCTCGCGAACCGAAAGCGTGAACCCTCAAACTAGAACGGGAAAAGCGCGCATGATGGGCAAGAACAGACTAGAAGCATTCAGCGACGGCGTGCTCGCGATCATCATTACAATCATGGTCCTCGAGCTGAAAGTCCCTCACGGGAGCGACCTCGCTGCCCTCCGGCCCCTTGTGCCCGTTTTCTTCAGTTATGTCCTGAGCTTTACCTTCATCGGGATCTACTGGAACAACCATCACCATCTGCTTCACTCCTTTCAGCGTGTTACCGCCGGAATCATGTGGGCCAACCTCCATCTCCTCTTCTGGCTCTCACTCTTTCCCCTGGTGACAGGCTGGGTCGGGGAATATCATAGTGAGTCGGTGCCGACAGCCCTTTATGGCGTGGTCTGCCTGATGTCGGCAATCGCCTACACCATCCTGCAGATCACCATCATCCGGTCTGAGGGGAGCGAGTCCATGCTTGCGCGAGCGATCGGAAGCGACATGAAAGGGAGGGTCTCGCTACTCTGCTACGCGCTTGCGATTGGCGCAGCGTTCGTCGAGCAGTGGGTTTCGGACGGATTGTACTGCCTGGTAGCGCTAATCTGGCTTGTCCCCGATCGCCGAGTCGAGAAGGTGCTCGGGCAAGCGGACGCTGGGAAGGGGACCCACAGGGCCTAGGTTTACATAACTCCCCCCACGTGCGTCACCTAGGTGACGCACGTGGGGTATTCAGACAAGGGCTCCTCCGGACTCCCCACCGACACCTCACCACGGGACATCCGGACCGTCCGGGGGTCCTGATGGAGACCGGGGCGAACCTGATTTCCGATCTGAACCGGCGAGCCCTCGGTATTCATCCAGGGCCATCCTGGTGAGAGGATCCCGTAACTCGCCGGGGACTGTCAGGGTGTCAATGTACTTTTCCCCCACCTTCTTGCTGGGAAGACTCACGAACAACCCATTCTTTCCCTCCACCACCTTGAATCCATCGATCAGGAAACCGTCCTCAGTCTCCACCCTGAAGAAGGCCTTGATGGCGCCCTCTTTCTCCGCAGCACGCATGTTCAATATTCGCATGATTCAGCCTCATCCTAGCACGACATGTATGGAGGCACGTGAGCGTCACCTAGGTGACGCTCACGTGCATTTCACGGGCTATCGGAAGTGGGGCGCTATTCCACGGGCTTCAGCGGCCGCGGGGGGATCGGCGGCGGACCCGGCAACGCGTGCGGGTCGGCCTTCATCTTCTTCATCATGTCCTCGATCGCGTAGTCGAGCTGCACGTCCTTCCCCATCAAGCCCTCCGGCCCCAGATCCAGCACAACGTCAGGGTCCACGCCGTGCCCCTCGATTACCCATCCCCGACCGTTTGCGTCCCAACCGCCCCACTCGGGCTGCGACGACCCGCCTCCGTCACGGAACGGTTTGTCTCCCCGAATCCCGATCCACCCTCCCCAGCTCCTAGTTCCGATCACCGGGCCCAGGCCGAAATCCTTGAATTCCTGCGCGAGTGTCTCGCAGTCGCTGCCACCCTGCCGGTTCAACAAAAGCGACAGATATCTGCGCGACGAGCGGTCAGGCGTCGTGGCCACCCCCTTCGAATACCGCGTGTTCCCGACTGCGAACACCTTCCGATCCAGGTGCGCGACGATCATCGGTGCCACAAACCCCCCGTGGTTCCATCGATCATCGATGATCAACCCGGCCTTGTCCCACTGCGGCGGAAAATCCCGCGCGAACTGCTTCAAGCCCATGTCCCCCATGTCGTACAGGTGAATGTACCCGATCTTGCCGTTGCTCGCGCGATTGACATACTCTCGACGGTCGTGGATCCAGTCGGCATACCGGATCTGCGTGTCGTTCCCGACCGTCTTCACGACGATGCGGCGCGCCCCTTCCACCTGCGGCTTCGCGTTCACCGACAGCTCCACCTCCTGCCCCGCACGGTTCGCCAGGCGGCGCATGTAGTCCTCCCCCTTCTGCAACGGCCGGCCGTCGATCGCCACAAGCCACATCCCCGGCTCCACTTTCAGGTCCGGACGCGCAAGCGGCGATGAGACCTTCGGGTCGGGGTAATCTCCCTTGTAGATCTTCTTGATCTGCCAGAACCCGCTCGAGGGATCGTACGAGAGGTCGGCCGCGAGCAGTCCGGTCCCAACCAGCTTGCCCCTCCGGACGTCCCCGCCCCAGTGGTACGCGTGGCCGACATTCAACTCGCCAAGCATCTCGCCCAGGAGATCCTCAACGTCGTCGCGCGATGCGATCCGGTCGGATAACGAGCCGTACTGATTCCAGACGCCCGGCCAGTCGACGCCGTGCATGTTCGAATCGTAGAAAAAGTCGCGCTGCAGGCGCCACGCTTCGCGCAGAATCTGCTTCCATTCGTCGCGCGGGTTGATCCGGATCGACCAGCCCGAGAGGTCGACGCGCGCATCAGCCATTTCTTCAGCCTTCGGGGCGCTCGTCGCGGCCGCGTCCATCCTCACAAAACCATCCTTCGTCCGGTACACAAGTACCTTTCGGTCTCCCGAAACATCGAATCCCGTCACGCCTGTCACGACGGTCGACAGCTTTTCCTTCTCGATCTCATATGAATAGAGCGTCGCGCCCGCACCCTCCTCGCCGCCGTCCGCCGGGGCCATTCCGCGATTCTCAGCACCGACAAACAGAAGCTTCCCGGGGATCGCTTGAAGGCCGAAATAGTTGCCAGGGGGCACCGGGACCTGCACAAGGCGCCCGGCCAGCCCGTCGAAATCTATCCGCACAGGCTGGACTTTTTCCTCGCCCTTCCCCTCCTTCCCGTCCTTGCCGTCCTTCGAATCCTTCTTCCCCTCATCCTCTTTCTTCGCCCCTGACGCAGGATCGATGTCGCTCCGTGCCGCGAACGGAAGCGAGCTGTCGGCCTGCAACGCCACCACCACCGGCACGGTCGCGTTGTTCACGATGAACCGTGCCTCGGCACGGTCCAGGTACGGATTGATCGCGCGATCGGAGAGATAGTAGATGTACTTCCCGTTCGGGTCCCACGTCGCAGACCGCGAGCTGAACATCGGATCGCTCAGCTCGTGCGCCTTTTTCTCTTTGCTGTCCCAGATGCGCACCTGCGTGTACCCGTTCTGCAAATTCAGCGTGTAGGCCAGGAAGCGGCTGTCGGGAGACCATTGGTACGAGCGGATTTCCCACTCGCCGCTGTCGACCGCCGCATGCGTCCCGCCGGCGACATCGCTCACGTACAGACGGTACCGCTGATCCCCCCAGGCGAGCGACTTCCCATCCGGCGACCAGACCGGCTCCATGTACCATCCGGGCGGCACTTTTCCGACTTGCTTCGGCGCCGCGCTGTTGTCGGCGGAATGCAGCATCAGCTGCTCTTCGCTCTCGACTTCGGTCCAGGCGGCAATCCACTTACCGTCGGGCGAGAAAGCCGGAAACTTGGTCCGCGCAAGCGAGGACTCCGTGACCCGGCGGATGAGCCCTTTCTTCGACGTCCGCGCGACAAACAGATCGCCGCGCGTTTCAATCGCGATGCGCTGCCCGTCCTTCGACAGCCCCCAGCTCTGGATGGACGACATCGGATCCACAAACCGCTCTCGCACCTGCAGCCGGTCGCTCGGCAACGCAATGGGAACTGTCTCGTTCTTCCCGGTAACGGGATCAAAGAGCCAGACGTCCATCTTGTGCTGATAGACGATCTTGCCGTCGCCCATTGCGGGCCAGCGAACGTCGTAGTCGGTGAACGTCGTGAGCCGCTTCACGTTCCCGCCGTCAGCGTCCATCGACGCGAGGTTCGGCCGGCCCCAGCGGTCGGTCACGAAATAGATCCGCCCGTCGGTCGCCCACATCGGGAACGCGTCCTTGCCGTCGTACTTCGTCACTTCCGTGAAGACGAGGGGATCGAGCGTACCGACATAGATCTGCTCCGCCTCGCCGCCCTTGTACCGTTTCCAGTTGTGGAACTCAAGGCCGATCTTCTGCGTCGCGATGCGTTTGCCCTGCGGTTCGAACGAGAGCCAGGCGCACGGCTCGAGCGGTATCATCTCGGGCACCCCGCCTTTCAGGTCCACCTTGTAGACGCGGAAGTCGCCGTGCGGATGGTCGCGCCGGCTGCGGAAGAGAACCTTGCCGTCCGCGGTCCACCCGATTGCCTGATCGGAGGTCGGATGCCAGGTGAGGCGCGTCGGCTCACCGCCTGATGCCGGCATGAGGTAGACATCGTCGTTGCCATCGTACTGCGCGGTGAAAGCGACCCACTTTCCGTCGGGCGAGATTTTCGGGAATCTTTCCTCGCCTTCATGCGCGGTCAGGCGCACGGCCGTCCCGCCGGCGACCGGCACCTTCCAGAGATCACCTTCTGAGGCGAAGACGATCACTCCCCCGCCGATGGCCGGATAGCGATAGAAGCCGTCGGGCAGAGCGGGTTGAGCAAAGATGGAAGGGATTAAAAGGAAAAAGGGGGAGAGGAAAAGGGAAAGAGCGATCGCGCGTTTCATGAGGGGTTCCCCGGGCGTGGTTGTGGGTGGAGCTAGAATCAGGTCGTGCGAAGGACTGGGCGGGGCGGAGATGAAGATCCAGGATCGAAACCTGACAGCGAAAAGTACCTCAGGATTGGCAGGAAATCAAGCGCGAATCTGGAAGAGGTACCCCAAAGACCGCAAAAAACCCCCAAGAGCACCCAGGTACCCCCAGGTGCGCCACCTCGATACGCCCGTGTGCGTCACCTAGGTGACGCACATGGGGGGTGCGAGGGGGGCAAGGCGGGGGGGGGGGCAGAAATCTCAAAAATCGCCAGCGGGGGGCATCCCCGAGATCTCCAAAAGACCTACACGAAACCTACACGTGCGTCACCTAGGTGACGCACGTGTAGGCAGTGCAGGCAGGAGCGAGGTGGGGGGATAAATCGCGAAGGGCACCGACGAGCGTGCAGGACCTCCCCAAATCCGACACGTCTTCGATGCCCTTCAATGTATCGCACGATCAATATATATCCCCGCCTCCCCGGCCGCAGTGACCGGGGTCACTTGAGGGCAATTGCCGTGGAGGCGAGCCTGAGGCCCCCAGTGAACCGACGAGCCATCGCCAACCTCCCCTTCACCCATCCCTGGAAGCCTAGTGTCTTGTGCTCTCATAGAAGCGGTCCTGCAACTCCTTGATGGACCGGTCAGATCTGAGCACTTTCAGCAGTTTTGCCAGCTGCCCGCTCTCACTCGCCAGATACAGCTCACCCAACTCCCGATTGCCGTTCCTGCCGTCACCGGCGTAGTGGTTCGGATAGCGGGCGTACCACCAGATGCCCGTGTAGAGGTACGGAATGCCCGCCAGCCGTTTCATGTCTTCGCCGGATTCATTCCCCGCATCCCGAATGTGCACAAGTTCCGGCCGGTGAGCCAGCAGCATCGAGGTCTCCACCTCGTCCGCATGGCCGCCCTCCGTCGTTTTCCGCAGCTCGCGAGCGCGCTTCTCGACCGCGGGATCCTCCTCCGGGGTGAACAGCCCCACCACATAGTCCCGTCGCTCCGACAACTGCGACTGACAGAAGTACTGGAGGAAGCTCGTGTTCCCTCCGTGCCCGCTGACCAGTACGATCTTTGTGAACCCGTTCCGCGCAAGTTCGTCGCAGGTCTCCTGCAACATCTTCCAGATCAGGTCATTGCTGTAGGCGATCGTCCCGGGCTGATGCTTCGCTTCAAAGATCTGCCCGACGAAGTATTCGGGGAACACAACGGCATACTCGCTGCGCGCGGCTCGCAGCGCGATCTCCCGGCCATTGATGAGATCGGTCCCCAGCGGCAGATGCGGCCCGTGCTTCTCAAGGATCCCGAGCGGTATCATGCAGACACCCCCTGAGGCCGCGACTGCATCGACAAACTGCGGCGCCGTGAGCTCTTCATATTGAACCGGCAGCCCGGGGGCCTTCGCCGAGGACACTCCCTGCGCCGCTGCGATCGTGGTGACGCCCAGGGACAACAGAACACAAGAAACCACATAGTGGCAGAATATCTTGAACATGACGCGTCCTCATTTGTTACCGTCCGCCAGCTCTCCTCACGACACGAATGTCCCGCGGGAGACCCCCCCCGCTTCCTCAACGAGATGCAGCGTCCTCGATTTTCGGTACGCCTGCCTGATGAGCTGAACACCGACTGGCCCCTGGAACATACCGGCGGGCAGGGTGGGAAGCAAGACGCAGGGAGAAATGACGGTTGCCGGATCAACTCGGCTGGACTGTCGCAGGGACTACAATCGCGAAAGGCACCGACACGCAAGAAGGACCTCCCCTAAATCCTCCGTGGCATCGATGCCTTTCAATGTGACGCACAACCAATATAGTCTCTCAGACCGCCGACGACCGTGACAGCGGTCACGCGGGCCGAATTCACCCATCTCTATGCATCACGCGCAACTCCCTGCGTGATGTGGAGTCATTCATTTGCCTTTGGCGTTGCCGTTGTCTTTCGTGTTGCCATTGTCTTTGGTGTTGCCATTGCCATCCGTGTTGCCTCTACCTTTCGCGTTGCGATTCCCCTTCGCGCCTCGATTGTCCCCGGTGGCTCCACTCTCCCTGGCGGCCCCATTCTCCCCGGTCGTCCCACTCTCCCTGGCGGCACCATTCGCCCTGGCGGCACCGTTCCCGTTCGCAACCCCACCCTCCCTGCTTGCTCCGCTCCTCCTGACTCTCCCACCCCCCTTGCGATCTTCCGCGCCCTTCAACACTTCCCGCAAGTACCTGCCTGTATGCGAGCCCGGAGTCGCGGCAATCTCCTCCGGCGTCCCCGCAGCAACCACCATCCCGCCAGCTTCCCCGGCCTCAGGCCCGAGATCGATCACATAGTCCGCGCACTTGATGACGTCGAGATTGTGCTCGATGATCACCACGCTGTTCCCGGCCTCGATCAGCGCCTGGAAACACCTGAGCAGCTTCGCGATATCGTCGAAATGAAGCCCGGTCGTCGGCTCGTCAAAGATGAAGAGCGTGTGCTGCCCGCGAGCCGGCATCGCAAGGTGTGCCGCGAGCTTGACGCGCTGCGCTTCTCCGCCCGAGAGCGACGTGGCCGGCTGACCGAGACGAATGTACCCGAGGCCGACGTCGTTCAACACGCGCAGCTTCTCCGCCGCCCTGCGCCCCATCGGGTCAGCCTCGAAGAACCGGATGGCCTCGGCGACGGTCATGCCGAGAACCTCGTTGATGTTCTTCCCGTGGTAGCGGACGTCCAGCACGTCCTTCCGGAACCGCGTACCCTTGCACACGTCGCACGGCAGGAACAGATCCGCAAGGAACTGCATCTCGACGCGCACCACCCCGTCGCCCTCGCACGCCTCGCATCTCCCGCCGGGAACGTTGAACGAGAAATGCCCCGGCTTGAACCCGTGCACTTTCGCGGACGGCGTCGACGCGAAGATGTTGCGGATGTGATCGAAGGCCTGGATGTACGTCACCGGATTCGACCGCGGCGTACGGCCGATGGGCGACTGGTCCACCAGCTCGATAGCGCTGAGCGCCTCCGTCCCGGTGATCCTGGTGTGCGGCCCGGGGTGCGAACCCGAATCTCCCAGCAGCCGGCGCACACCGCGATAGAGCAGTTCGTGCACCAGCGTGCTCTTCCCGCTCCCGCTCACGCCCGTGACGCACACGAACGCGTTCAACGGGATCGAGAGGGTGATCCCCTTCAGATTGTTCGCCGCGGCCCCCTCCACCGTCACCTTCAGCCCGCTCCCGGACCTGCGGTCCTTCGGGACGGGAATCTCCTCGCGCCCGCTCAGATACGCACCGGTCAGTGACGACTTGTCCTTCGCAATCTCCTCCGGCGACCCGACGAACACGACTTCTCCGCCCAGTTCTCCGGCCTTCGGCCCCATATCCACCATCACGTCGCTCGCGCGCATCATCTCCGCGTCGTGCTCCACCACGATCACCGTGTTCCCCACGTCGCGGAGGCGCTGAAGGATCCCGATAAGCTTTCCGCCGTCCCGCGGATGGAGCCCGATGCTCGGCTCATCCAGCACGTACACGGCACCGACCAGCGATGACCCCAGCGAAGTCGCGAGGTTGATCCGCTGCGACTCGCCTCCGGAGAGCGTGGACGAAAGACGGTCGAGCGACAGGTATCCGATCCCTACATCGTCAAGGTACGCGAGCCGCCTGCGGAGCTCGCCCAGGATCCGCTGCGCGATCGCCCGCTCTTCTTCGCCCAGCGCGAGGGATTCGATATATCCTCTCGCTTCTGTGATCGTCATGCGGACGATGTCGGCGATGGTTTTGCCGCCCACGCGCACGTTCAGCGCCTCACGGCGCAGCCGCGATCCGCCGCAGACCTGGCAGGTGGTGTAGCCCCGGTATCTGCTGAGCAGCACTCTATAATAGATCTTGTACGCCTTCCGCTCGACGAACCTGAAGAACCCGTAGACGCCCTTGAAATCCCCCGATCCCTCCAGAATGACCTGCTTCTCCTGCTCGGTCAGCTCCCCGAACGGAATATTCATGCGCACGCCGGCTTTCGGGGCCACACGCGCGAGGTCCTTCATGTAGTCGCTGAACTTCGGCGTGGTCCACGGCGCGATCGCCCCTTCGCGGAGGGTCCGACCCTGGTCCGGGACGACCAGATCCATGTCGATGCCGACCGCGCGGCCGAAGCCCTGGCACTCGGGGCACGCCCCGAAGGGATTATTGAACGAAAAGAGCCTGGGATCCGGCTCCTCGTACGTGATGTGGCAGTCGGCGCATGCGAGCTGCTGATTGAAATTGAGCCGCCGCTCCGGCTCGAGCAACAGGATGGACGCTCTCCCGCTGCCGGATGCGAACGCTGTCTCGATGGAATCGGTCAGCCTTCCGTGGTCATCGCCCGCACGGTATATGACGCGATCCACGAGCACGTCGATGTCGGCCGCCTTCGAGCGCGCCGGCAGCTGTTCGGTCGTAAGATCGACCACGACGCCCTTGTGCACCACGCGGATGAATCCCTCCTTCTGGAGGTTCGTCAACGACTCGCCGAGCGTCTCGCCGGAATGCACGGGGAGGGGGAACGTCACGTATAGCTTCAATCCCTCGTCGCCTTGCGGGGCATGCGTCTCGAGCGACTGCAGGACGGTGTGCACGGAATCCCGGACCACCAGCTTGCCGCACTGGCGGCAGTACGTCCGCCCCACGCGCGCAAACAGCAGCCGCAGGTAGTCGTACACTTCCGTGGAGGTACCGACGGTCGATCGGGGGTTCCGGGTGTTGGTCTTCTGCTCGATCGCCATCGCGGGACTGATGCCCTGGATGAGATCCACGTCGGGCTTGTCCATCCGCTCCAGGAACTGGCGGGCGTACGAGGAGAGGCTTTCGACGTACCGCCGCTGCCCCTCGGCATACAGCGTGTCGAAGGCCAGGCTGGACTTCCCCGAGCCGCTGACGCCCGTGATGACAATCAGCCGCTGCCTGGGGAGGTCCAGCGAAATGTTCTTCAGGTTGTGCACCCGCGCGCCGCGGATGACGATGGTGTCGTTCACCTGGGGTCGAGAAGCGATGGGACAAGTGAATAGAAAAGCTACAGTAAAAGGGAGGAAAAATCAACGCGCCATCGCGCGGACCTCTTCGGGATGGGATGCCATGGACGCGAGGAAGTCTATCGCCGCAGGTGCCTGAGCCGGGAACCTGCGCAGGAGTTCTCCCACCGTCGCAGCGCGCACCTGCCGCGCACGATCACCCCGGCCCCTCGAATCCAGCACGGACGCGAGGTTCGCTGCGAAGACTGTCAGTGACCTCGGGGCGGTGACGCTCTCCAGGCGCGCGATGAGGTCCGGCGGGAACGGCGTCCGCTGTGTATCACGGGGAGGGGCGAACAGCCAGATCCGCGGCCCCTGACACGTCGGCCTTGGTTCGGCGGACCAGACGGTCTTCCATCGCGTCGCCAGCGAATCGTAGAAGAATTGCAGGAACGCTCCGTACCGCTCCGGCTCCTGCTGATATCGCGCCCTGTCGAAATCGCTCCCGACAAGCAGGTCCATGTCCGTGTACCATCGCGCGTCGTACAAGGCCGCCAGTCCCTCAAGTCCCACCGCAACATACGGAATGGGAAGCTGGATGTACGAGCTGTCCACGTTCACACCGGCAGGAGTCAACACGATCGCCGATCCGCGCGGCAGATTCCGGGTGATCCAGGCCGATGCCCCCGCCCTGGTGTCGGGTTCGAGCATCGATGCGTGATACCGCGCGGTCGCAAGCAGGGGCTGCACCAATGAGGCAATCGCAAGCACGAGCGCGGCAGGTATCGCCCACGTCCGGCCTGACTGTCCCCCGGGCCGGCCCGGCTCTTCTCTCCTCTGGCTCGGGGCGATTCCGCTTTCCCGGACCGCCTCCCTGTCCTCTTCGCCTTTCCGCGCCGGATAGAACCGTTCGAGACCCGCGGCGAAGAGGAGCAGCAGCCCCGGAAGAGCCGGAAGCATGTACCTCTCCGCCCTCATCGCCCAGAACATGGGAACGACGAGGAGGGCCCCGAACCCTAGCGCAACGACGATCCATCTCCGGTCTCCGTGTCGGACCGCCCATGCGAGGCCGGCAATCACCAGCACCAGGGCCGGCCATCCCATCACGCTCGGGAGCGCATCGGCGATATAATAGAGAGGTGTGGACTCGTCCGTCGGGATGCCAAAATGACCGGCGGCCATGTGCGTCTGCTCGAACCCGAAGTCACGGAGGAAGCTCGATGTGTCGAGCAGCACGAACGGATTCAGGATCACGAACACGCCGCATGCAAGGAGGACCGGCGAGAGCACCGTCGTCGTCAGTGCACCGACCGACCGTGGGCCGTCCTTCCGAAGGCCCAACACGGTCGCAACCACCAGCGGCGCGAGGAGGACGGCGCCGGTGTATTTCGTCGACGCGGCCAGACCGACCAGCAGTCCGGCAGAGAGGGCTCTCTTCATGCCCCCCGATTGGGCAACGTCGAGCATGATCAGGATGGCGGCCGAGCAGAAGAACGCGAGCATGGAATCCACCGCAATCATCTGGGAGAGCCGGATGTGCAATGGATTGACGGCCACCATGATGGCGGCGACAAGCCCGGCCCGTCGGCTGACGAGCCGACCGGCGAGGAGCCCGGAGATTACAGCCGTGGCGGCATCGCAGAAGACACCGGGGAGCCGCCCGATCAGCACGAACCGCGACAGCTCTGAAGCCCAGGCAGCCTGGAATGCGCCGGCGTCCGGATAGACGCCGAGAGCGAAGCCCGCGCCGTAATGCGCCACCTGCAGGACGAACTGGACGAGGAAGCTCAGCGCCGGATAGTTGAAAAAGTGAGGATTCAGATCGAGACCCTGCCCTCCCCAGTGCCAGAACCCCCACGCCCTGAATAGCGGCGTGGCCTCCTCGTAGAGGTCGGGCAGACCCCAGCCGAGGTGCCACATACGCAGCGCCAGCGCCACGACTGCCACGCCAGCGAGAAGCCGGCGCCCCGGGGCCCCACGATCTGTCCAGCCTGTCATATTCATTATTGCCACATCACCTCTATGCCTTCGCGGCGCGTACTCTTTCATCGGAGCAGCCATCTCAAGACGCCGTCATGGGAGCAGACGCTTCGCCGTAGCCCCTTCGATGTGGGCAGCCCGATACTCTTCCCTCAGGGCAAGCGGCCCTCCACTCGTTCCTCGGAGCAGGCGGCTCTCGCCCCTTCACTCAGGGCGTCCAGCTCACCCTCCCGTGCGGGCGTCCGACACCTTTCCGGGGAAAAAGAAAAGCCCCTGCGATACGCACAGAGGCTTTCCCCCCATCCCCCAACCACACCCTTTACCGCGCAATTCCTGAGATGGTCGTGGACACGTTTCCGTTCGGTCCGGTCACGGCGATCGTCAACACGACCGAGGTGGCCTGAATGATGTTCGTCGTACCGTCGCTCAGCGTGAACGAGAAGTCCGTCGTTCCGGGACCCCGCGACAGGTAGTCACGCAGCACGATGCGTCCGCCGACACCGAAGCCGACCTGCACCTGGTTCATCGCCGTGTTCGGATCGGGCGGCGGCGGCACGGAAGCCAGCACCGCGATTTCGGTGCCCGACTGCAATGGGTGATGATACTGGTCGCAGACGGAGAACGTGAACACCTGCGAGCCGGCGTTCGGTATGTCGAAGCTCGCGGGTTCAGGTTCTTCACCGTCGACACTCCGCTCCAGAGGATCAGGATGCTGTCGGTGACCGTGACGCCGTTCTGCCCGATCGTCCTGCCGACCACGTAATGGTATCCGGTGTCGAGGGGCGCGGGCGCCGCGAAGGATCCGAATGGACGCGGATTGCCGCTGATGAGATCGACCGAACCCTGGCCGTTGGTGCTGGTATACACGCGGGGCTGGATCACACCCGCGCCGCTGCGGAAGTAGACCGCCGTGTTTTCCGCGACAGGGTTGCTGTATACGTCGCCCACCAGGACCGTCACGGGCAGTGTCCGGTTCACCCAGTTCATAGCTGCAAAGTTATAGTACGGGGCCGCGATCGTGAACCGCTCCTGCACCGGGAATCCGCCGTCGATGACGATGCGGACCGGGGACGACTGGATCACGTTGACGCCATAGACGACTTCCGCGATCACCTGGACGATGCCGGAACGAGTGCCGGATCCCATGGAGACGAATGTTTGTCCGTTCGGATCGGTGCGCCGGGTCGTCGGAGAGACGTACTCACCGCCACCGGGGCCGTTCACGAGCCGGAAGCTGATGTCCACGGCGTTCTCGGCGTCAAGCGGTCGGCCGACGGAGTCGCGGACTTCCCACCCCAGGTACGTCGTCTCGGTGCCGCCGACGCCGTACACGGAGATCCTGTTGGGGCTCGCGCCCAGGAAAGCGATCGACTTCGGGACCTTCGACCCACCGCTGACCACGGACTTCGGCGAGAGGTACACCGTCGGCGACGCCGTTTGTCCCGGCTGCGCGTCGACGAGCACCGTCGTGTCGCGGTATCCCGTCTTCGTGATAAACATCCCGACCGTGGTGGGGGAATCCGTCGTCAGCCGGAGGCTGAACTTGCCATCTGCATCCGTCTGCGCGGACTGTCCGCCGCCGCTGACCGAGGCGCCGCTGATTGGCGACGCGGGGTTGGTCGTGCCGTCCAGCACGATCCCGTTGATGACCGCTTCATTCTCGCCGGGTGCCTGCGTGCTGCTGTTGTTGTCGTTGCACGCCGCGAGCATGAGCGCCAGCATGGGGACAAGAACCCAAATGCTCCTGATTTGCATGGCCATTTTCCTGTTCTTCTTCTGTGATCGTTCGCTCAGCCGCGTTTAGTGCTGTGGCCTGTACTTCAACTCTTTCTTCGCGTTCTCTTCGCGCCACTTGTTGATCAGGTTATCTTCCTTCGACCGCTGGGCGATCCTCTCCTGCAGGGTCGGCACCAGATCGGCCTTCAGCAGAATCACCACTTCCTTCTTGACGTCCTCGGTCTTCTCATACCCGAAGAGGTAGCGCAGCCCGAACACGTACCACGGGAGGTCCTTCAGGAACGGGACGCCCTGGCGGACGGTCTTCGGCTCTGTGCTGTAGAGCCCGCCGATGATCGTTTCTTCGCCGTCGAGCAGCAGGAGGTTCGTGTTGGCCACGGTCTTGTTGATGATGGTGCTGACCTGGCCCGGGGTCACCGCGCTCTTTTCGACACTCGACCACCATGTGCACGAAGTTCACGCCCTGCTCCGCGATGACCTGCGGGGTCACCTTCACGATCGTGCCGGCGCTGTAGAACTTGTCGATCAGGTTGCCCGCAAAGTCGCGCTCGCGGATCGAGAAGTCCTCGCCCACCTGAATCCGCCCCTCTTCGCCGGACCGGACGGTCAGCTGCGGCTGCGCGAGGATTTCGCCGAGCTTGTAGTCGGAGAACAGGTTCAGGAGGAAGGTCATGTTCGCGAAGCTGACCTTGGGCGTCAGCTCGGCTTTGAACATCTTGTTGCTGACGTTGTCCGCGCCGTTGAAGGACGCGCCGAAGTCGAGATCGCTCGTGCTCTTCATGAACGACCAGTTGACGCCGACCTCTTCCGCGCGGGTGAGGTCGACCAGGAAGATCACCGCCGACACCTTGATCTCGCGGCTCCTGAACGAGGCGACTTCACGCTGAATGTCAACGGCCTGCGCGACGCCCGCGGGCCCGCTCGTGAGCTGGCGGCCATCTGCGCCGGTCCCGCTCGTGAGCTGGATGTAGTTTTCGTACTCGGTGTACCAGATGTTGTTGGACCGGCAGATCTGCTCCAGGGCTTCACGCCAGTATGTCCCCTGGATGTCGATATTGATCGGCATGGTCCGCCGTTCCGGGTCGATGATCACCTTCCCGACGAACTTCTGGCTGACCTCGCTGATCGCGGTGAGGGCCTTGTCCATCGACGTCGTTGGCGCGATGGAAACCAGCTCCTGCGGCGACGTGTACTCGCGGAACGCCTTTCGCTCCGCGGGACTCATCCCCGTGGTCTGAGCGGAGGCAACGCTGCCGGCAGCAACCAGCAGGGCGACAACAACTGCGACGATGCGTTTCATATCCACCTCGTTCCTATTTTTTCGCAACTGGTGTGACCGGACCAAACCGGATCTTCAATTCCACCCTCTGAATGATACCTCCCTTGTTCAGCGTGCACTCGATGCGTCCCGCCTCGGGGTCGATCCGGGTCACGTAGCCGAGGTATACTTCGTCCCCCTCGCGCAGCGTGCGGATTTCGTTCGCCTGGTCAAGCACGAATGCCTTCCCGGGAATCACGGCCTTCAGGTCCGCGCGCTCGATCTCCACGAGCTCCCGCGTGTTCGGCGGGATGCCCGACGCGATGACCGGATAGAACGGATCGGAGCTGAGGGAATTCGGGGTGATATCCCGCTCGCCGCCGGAATTCGCAAGCTCCGCAACCGACGAGTAGTAGGCATGGACCGCCATCTCGAACGTCACCACAAACGTCCCTTCCGCCTCCTCCGTCGGGGCGACTTCGACGCCCTTCATACTCAGGGACTTCACCTTGAAGAGCTTGCGGTCGTTTTCGAGGTACCAGAGGAACCGGTAGAAGTTGTCGAACGGTGCCTCACCCTTCAGGTTATAGACATTGTAGCCGTAGTTCCCGAACTGCTCGGCGCCGGCATATGCCATGTCCAGCTTCACGTATCCGCTCAGGTCGATCAGATGGCTGAGATACGCATAGGTCTGGCGCCGTCACGTCCACAGCCGGAATATCCTTGTTGCGCCCTTCCCACCGCTTCTGCGTGTCGTTGAGCGTGGCGCTCAGGTCGTTGAACTGGTTCACGAGGTTCGGCGTGTTCTGCAGCTCCTCGTCGATCTTCTTGATGTCGCTCTCGATCTGCTTTGCCTTGCTCGGCAGATTGAAGGCCCGGATGTAGGTCCCGACTCCCAGTACCAGGAGCAGCAGGACGCCGAGCGCGATGCTGTTACGGACTTTGTAGGACACGGCCCTACTCCTTCACTTGATTCTGGTCGGTGACAACAGCCGCAATCTGCGGTGGAACCTTGATACGGTACTTGTACACTGTTTCCTTGCGGATCTCCTGCACGTTGACCTCCTCCAGCAGCGCGTTCTCAAACAGCGTCGAGAGCCGCGGGATCCGCGTGCGGTACAGCGCGAAACCGTTGAGGTCCATGTTCCCGTCTGTCCCGGCGGAGAGATCCGTCAGCCAGATCGAGTTCAGGTCCTCCACGCCGTGGCTCAGCGACGTCAGCACCTTGCTGAACCGCTCTGACCCGGGCACCAGCGAATCGTACAGCGCCATCGATGCCTGGTACCTGGTCAGCTGCTCTTCAAGCGCCTGGATCGAGGTTGCGAGCGTGATGTTTTCCGCTCGCTGGCTCTCCTTCAGGGTAAGCTCGTCCCGGAGTTCCCTGATCTGCTTCGAGTACCGCGCCACCTGCCACGTGAAGACGAACGTGGATGCGAACAGCAGCAGCATCAGCAGGTAGCCGTGCCACGCGAGCTTGAATACGCGTTGTCCTTCGCGGACACTCGCCGGCAGAAGGTTGACATGGTAGAGGTTGTGATCGGTCGAAAGCAGGACCTTCATCGCCGCGCCGATCGGCACCGCGTACTCGGAGATGGACTCCTGCTCTTCCATCGGAAGCGCGCTGCTGTCGACATTCGGCGCCAGCAGGTAGTCGATCTCCTGGTCCGGCAGCTGCTGCGTCAGGAATTCCTTGAACCCGATGCGGCGGCACTGCCCGGCCAGCACGATGCGGCTGATCTGCGGGATCGCCAGGTTGTCCTGCTCCAGCAGCAGACGGCTGTACACCGTGTTCTGCAGGTTCGGAGAGTCATACCCTTCGCCGATGATCGGCGCGAACTGGTAGAAGTGATTGCCGCGCATGAAGATCAGGCGCGTGAACTCCACCCCGACATAGATCACGACCGTGACCTCGTGCGGCTCGAGCCGATAGCTCTGCCGGACAAGGTTCATCATGGACACATCGGCGCTGTCGATCGCGGGGATTACCGGGAGGCGGTTGCCGATGAAGCCCTTGATGTTCTCGAGGGCGTTGATCAGGCTGAGCCCGTCCTCGCGCACGATGCAGAGGAGGTTCCCCTCGTCGGTCTTGATCGCGTCGACGGCGTCCGCGGCCGGCTGGAAGGAACGGATGCTCTTCAGCTCTTCCAGGATCCTGTCCTTCAGCTTCTTCCCCTTCAGCCCGAAATCGCTCTCGAGCACGTGATAATAGATCGCGGGCTCGGCAAGGCTGTAGGTGATGGGGTACTTGTTCCGCGGGTACTGGGAAAACAGGCCGATCAGGATGGCATTGTTGTCCTCGGACGCCCCATCGGCGACCGTTACCGCACCCGACTGGGCCCCCAGGTTGAAGGCGTCCCCGGCGTCAATCCCGCCGGCCGTGATATCCGCGATCTTGCTCTCGTGGAGCCGGGAGACGAGGGTCGCGGTTTTGAGTTCTTCGACGACAACCTGCTTCCGCCGGAGGCTGAGGCGGGCCAGCTTGACGTCCAGGCCATCGACGAACATACCGATGACCGATTTCCCTTTTCCTGCGAGCGATGCCATAGGGGAGTGTCCGATTGTGAGTAGTTTCTCGATCTCCGTTATGCCGACCCGACGCTAGTCCCCCGTCGGCGTCAGGTTCATGATCTGCTGGAACCGCCGCTTGTTGTTCGCATTCACGAGCGCGTTTTCCAGCGAGATTTTCTTTGCCGTATACAGCCGTTTCAGATCCTGCTCGAGCGTGACCATGCCCAGGTCGGCGGACTCCGCCATCATCTGGTAGATCTCGCCCGTGTTGTTGTTCTTGATGGCCGCCCGGACGGGAGGCGTCATGACCATGATTTCCTTGGCCAGGAGCAGCTTCCCTTCGAGGCTTGGCACGAGTTTCTGCGACATGATCATAGAGAGCGTGTCGGCCAGGCGGAGACGGACGCGCTCCTGCTCCACCGGCGGCACTTCGCCGATGATACGGTCGATCGTCTCGACCGCCGACGCCGTGTGCAGCGTTGAGAACACCTTATGACCGGAGTCGGTGATTTCCAGCGCGGTCATGATCGTGTCCGGATCGCGCATTTCACCGATCACGATGATATCGGGGTCCTGACGCAGCGACTGAATCGCCCCTTCCTTGAACGACAGCACGTCGCGACCCACCTCGCGGTGGCGGATGATGCAGCGGTCGGGCCGGTGCACGTACTCGACCGGGGACGCGATAATAACCACGTGCGCGTCCACCGTGTGGTTATTGGCGTCGATGATGCTGTCCAGCGTCGAGCTTTTCCCCGACCCGGTGATCCCCGTGACCAGGTTCAGGCCCTGGGTCGTGTGCGCCAGGCTCACGATCTTTGTCACATTCGGGTGCAGCTCGAGCCCCTTGTACGGCCGCACGATCGCGTTGATCGCGCGCATGTTCAGGCCAGGTGGTCGAGGTCGAAGTAGGCGTTCGCGCGGTACCGGTACATCCTGTCGTCTTCGACGATGCTGTACGAGAAGTCCAGGCTCCGGTTCTCGTACAGGAACAGCCGCTGGCGCTCGATCAGGATGCTCTGCACGAGGATGTTGAACTCGTCCAGCGTAAACGTCCCGAGTTCCTTCGCCGGCTTCTTGTCGCCATAGACGCGGTACCAGATGTGGTTCCCCGTCCCGTACCCTCCCATGTCGATGTCGGACGCGTTGATCTTCCACATCCGGGAGAGGTAGCTGTCCATCAGCTTTCGCAGGGCCGTCCGCTCCGCGGGCGACAGCTTGGAGACGAGATCGCCGATGAGCATCTGGCGTTCCATGCCCGGAACGGTATCGGGGATCGTCCCGGCAATTTCCTGCAGCAGTTTGATCGCGGTTTCAATCATCGACGTGCACTGTTCCTCGTTTCGAGCGGGCTACGTGCCCCCGTGCCCAGGGATCTTCCCCCGCTCCTAACGCGCGGGGGCTTCCAGGGTAGCATGCCTGTGGCGTTGCCGGGGGTGTAGGTTGCAAGACCCGTGCCACCTGTCACCTCGTTCAGTATCGCGTACACCAGTCATCCTTCCGCGTTTTCGGTCTGTTTCGGAAGGTTCTGAAACGCGACCGGGCCCTTTGAAGGGCCCGGTGCGGTACTTACTTCTCCACTCAGGTTACACGCCTGTACTTTGGAGAAATGATAAAACCATTAGTTCTCCCACCACGCAACCAGCCGGTACTTCGTCGAGAACGGGAAGTTCGGCGGCCCCATGACCAGGAATCGGGGGTCATGACGGAGGCTGTAGTAGAATCCGTTCTGAAGACCGCTGCCAAAACTGAACACGCCCAGCGAGCCGGCCGTCCCCTGGCAGACACTGCCAAACAGGCTCACGCGCCCCGAGATTGGTATCGACCAGAAGTTTTCGGCGGTTAACTCGCCGTTGTGGCAGTAGATTGCCGCCTGGATGTTTACGACGCTGGAGGAGTTCCGGTGGTGGTCCTCCGTGATGTAGGCCATCCGCTCGGCGATGACTCCCAACTTGTCGGTTGACGCCGGATTCGTTTGGGGGTTTGTGTATGCGGTCACATCGCCATCGAACCAAACGTTTCCCTTGTAGGCCGTTGACCCAGTGCCTGTGAACGCGGCCACCGAAAGCTGCCCCTGATACCGGCCGCTAATATGCAGGTCGCCGTTGAGCACGCCGACGAGCCCCGTGGAGGAGAGGTCGGCGATCCGAATGACCGTGTCCTTGATCGAGCCGGTGTTGTACGGGACGCGCATCCGGACATTCGATCCTGGAATTGCATCCCGACATCGTTGCCGTTGAAGTACCCGGCGAGCGGATTGCCGATGTTGGCGTTCGCTTTCAGCGTGGCGATGTTCCCGGCCGGGCGAGTCACGGTCACCCCCCACTCGTACCCTTCCATGAAGGTCGGATTGTAGACACCACCGAGGGTCCCGGTCGTCGGGGCGTTGGTGGCAGTCACCTTCTTCCCAAAATACGGCCTTCCGGCGAGGTTGAACTTCGAGTTCGTGTGCGCATAGCCGAAGACCGAATCGCCGGTGATCTTCCAGTCGCTCGCCCCGTAATACGGTCCGGTTGTCCCGTTCGGCCTGAGGTATCCGTTCCGTTCCTGCTCTGTGAACCATGCATACCGGGAGAACGAATAGCGCCCGAACACCCCCCGCACCGTGTCCCGGATCGTCTCGCCGCCGGCGTTGTACGCAGACGTCACCGACATGAATTTCCGGTACCCCTCTCCGGAACCCGTGTCGGCGAACGCGACGCTGTACGTCCCCCCCGAAAAGGACCCCGACATCGGCGTGTTGTATCCGGGCGTAAACAACACCTTGTTGGTGGCAAGGTTCGCGGCCGCAAGCGCGATGTTGTGCGCCATCGTCCGGCCGAAATACGTGGCATATGTATCCATCGAATCGAGACTCGAGCGGTTGACGTTGGTCAACGCCAGACCGATGATCAGGCTCAGCCCGATGACGTAGATGATTGTCGATTTGCCCATAGATCCTCCCGTGGACCCGTGCCGGTCCGCCGCTTGCTATCCGTGTCGTTTGATGTTCCGCGAGGCCAGGCGCGTCTGGCGCCAGAACGCCGTAGCGTAGCCCATGTCTTCATAGCTCTGGTCTGTGATGACCTGGTCCTGCACCCGGTACGGGCTCTCGACCTGCAGCGTCGTTTCGATGATATAGATGGCCCCCATCGACGCCGGCGGTCCGCCGTCCTGGTTCAGGAACCGCATGCGAAACGCCGTCACGCCCAGCGCTGCCCCCACCGGCGGTCCCCCCGTTGACCTGTCGGAGAAGGACCCGGATGCTGTCGTTCGGCAGCCCCGTGATCGGCGGGCCCGTCCACCAGCGCACCGTGTCGATGACGCTGTTGTTGTCGATGTCAGACAGGAATCCTATCCTCGTCGCTCCGGTGTCGATGATCGCGTACTGGGTCTCCGGAACGCCGTACCCGATCTTCCGGAAATCGTACTCGATCGACCTCACGATGTCGACCATGGACTCCTGCACGTTCAGGTTCGCCATCGAGGCGTCTGCCGAACCGGCGACCGTCTGGTTCAGCCGCAGCCCGATCATGATCACGAACCCCGCGATCACGACCGACCCGATCAAATCTAGCATGACCGACATATGCTTCTCCCCTGTATGCTGTACGTACGCTCAGTTCCAGTAGCTCATGACCGACGGGTAGCGGAGCGTATCTCTGATTGCCGGGCTGGTCACGGTGACCATCATGCGCTTGTGCCAGGTCCGGAAGGACACTGCCGAATCCAGGTTCGCCTCGGACACGTACTGCACGCGGGCGCGCACGTAGTAGAGCGCCCGGATGCCCGGAACAATGACATCCACATCCGCGCCGGTGACAATCGACGAGTCGACGGGCGACTTGTAGGCGAGGAACAGGTTGTTGAAGTCATCAAAATCGTTGAAGTCGTGCACGCCTGTCCGGTATCCCTCGCCCGTCTCTCTCCCGAGGGCCGCGGAGAGCTGTCCGGGAACCGCGAGGTCGCCGGTTGTGGAGTCGGCAATCACCTGGTCGAACATCTTTCCGTTGGCCTCCTCGACGAGCGACGTCGCGAGCGAAACGGCGTTGATCCCGAACTCGCTGACGTTCTGGGTGTCGTTCGACTCTAACATCGTCCGGTTGGCGTTCAGCGCCAGAATGCCGAGGATGGCCAGCCCGGCGATCACCATCATGGTTTGTGCGAGGTTCATACACTTCCCCCTGTCCGTAGAAACCGATTAGTCGTCATCCGTCGTGGCGGAGGCGATCTCTTCCAGTGTCGTTTGACCTGTCTTGATCCGCTCCATACCCGCCCGCCGCAACGTCCACATCCCGTCCTTGATCGCCTGGTTGCGGACCTTCTCCTCGTCAATTTCGCTCCCCGCCGCCACGATGAGCTTCCTGATATCCTTCGTGAAGTAGAGCGCCTCGTGGATGGCCGCCCGTCCCTTGTAACCGCCACTGCACTTGTCGCATCCAGCGGCCTCGTAGATCGTCGCCGTCTCGAGGTCCTCCTCGGTGAACCCGAACTTGAGATACAGGTCGCGGTCGAGCTCTTCCTTCTGGATCGACCGTTTGCACGCGTTGCACAGCGTCCTGATCAGGCGCTGCGCCACGATGATGTTGATCGCATAGGCGATCAGGAACGGCTCGATGCCCATCTTGTACAGTCGTGCCACAGCGCTCGGCGCGTCGTTCGTGTGCAGTGTCGAGAACGTCAGGTGGCCCGTGTTGGCCAGCTTGATGGCAATCTCGGCGGTGGCCTTGTCGCGCATCTCGCCTACCAGCACGATGTCCGGGTCGTGCCGCAGGATCCCGCGCAGGGCCTGCTCGAAGTTCATTTTCGGTCCCAGCTTCAACTGGCGTGCGCCGCGGATGATGTACTCCACCGGCTCCTCGACGGTCAGGACGTTGACCGTCGGGTCGATGACGTGGTGCAGCGCCGCAACCAGTGTCGTGCTTTTTCCGCTTCCCGTGGGCCCGGTCATAATCACGATCCCCTGGGGTTTCGCGATCGCCTGGTGGAAGAACTGCTTCGCCGGACCCGTCAGCCCGAGCTTATCCAGATCGGTGATGACTTTCCGGTCGTCCAGCACGCGGATGACGATGCTCTCGAGCTTGTGCCGGAACTCGACCCCGACGATCGGCATGATCGACACGCGGAACCTGATCATAGCATCGTCGACCAACCGCTGGATGAACCCGTCCTGCGACATCTCGCGTTCGAACCGGTCCACGTTCTTGGAGCGGTCTTTTACGACGGCGGCCACGGCTTCGGGCGTGGTTCGTTCCTGCACGTGCCAGAGGCGCAGATTGCCGTCGATCCGGAACCAGAACTCCGAACGGTTCCCCTCTTTCGGGATGACGTGAATGTCGCTGGCTCCCAGGCGCACGGCCTCGACCAGCGCGCCCTCCACCAGGTTCACCAGGGCGCTCTTGGTGATTTCGGCCTCGAGCGCGTCCTCGTCGACGCTTGCGTCGTCCTCCTTCACCTGGAGTCCGGCGGACGCGTCCTCGAGTTGCTTCAGGAACTCGTTCTCGGGCGGGATGACCGCGACGAGAAGGTTCTCCAGATCTTTCAGGCGGCAGTAGGCCACCTCGTACTTCTTGCCGCCGAAGCTACGCGCCACCAGCGGGATCCGCCGGTCCGTCGGGTCGGCGGCGACGATGATCAGCTTGTCCGGCTGCTTCTCGTCGTACTTCAGCGGAAGCATCTTGGTCTGAATCAGCATCTCCCGGATGTTCTGCGGGAGGCCGTCGACGAACTTCCGGATGAAGTCGATCTTGGTCTTGTCGACCCCCTCCTCCGCGACGTTGATCTCGCGGAAGGCGTACAGGTCGGCCACTTCTCGGAAGACCGCGTCGTGGTCGGCGCTGAAATCGTTGACCAGGATCTGCCCGAGGTTCCTGCGGTTCTTCTTCTCCTCGGACTCCTTGACCTTGAGCGACTTCTCGAGCGTCTCGTAGTCGATGACGCCCTTCTTCAGCAGGGCGAAGCCGATCTTGTCTGTGATGTCAATATGCGCCATGACTCAACTGCCGTTGCATCGTTGGGGGATTGCCGCGCTCAGGCGACCGGCCGCACCACCTCCTGCACCACCACCTGCCCGAGGGCAGGGTTCTTCGGCCGAATCGTCGCCGTTTCGGACGACACGATCGTCAGTGCTGTCAGGACGATCATGATGACCATCGAAATCGCAGAGCTGGATGAAATCAATCGCGTTCCGCATCTTGTAGGTCGTTTCTTTTTCGTAGTACTCCGCGAGCTGGTACGCCGTGTTCTTGACCGTACCGGTCTCGGCGCCCGAATGGAAGCGCGCGATGGCGGTCTTCGTGAAGACCCCGGTTGCCTCGAAGGCCTCGGTGATGCCCGCACCCTTCTGGATCATCATGGGGAGAGCGATGGTCTTGATCTGATGCTCCATGTACTTGTTGCCGCAGGCCTCGGCGGCCATCCGGATGACGTCGATGTTCTCGCCCGAGCCGCTGTACAGCGCGTAGAACACGCGGCAGAAGATCTCGATGCTGGTCTTGTGCAGGAGCGTGCCGATGACCGGGATGGACCAGACGTAACTGGTCCATGATGAAGCGCCCCCTCTCGGTCATGAAGAACCTGACCAGCAGGACGGTCGGGACGATCGTCGCGATGATCAGGAGCCAGACATTGCCCACAATAAAGTCGCTGAGGGCGAGCGTGGCCTTGGTCATCGGCGGCAGCTCGATCTTGAATTTCACGAACAGCTTGGCCGTGGCCGGAAAGATGTAGCCGACGTAGTACATGACCGCTCCGAACAGGACCACCAGGGTCACGATCGGCGTGATGAGAGCGCTCTTCAGGTTCTTCTTGAATTCCGCCTGACGCTCGAGGAACTTGGCGGTGCTGTCGTAGATCTCCGCCATGTTGCCGCTCTTCGAGGCCAGCCCGAGCATGTGCGCCGTAAACCGGCCCAGGGTCGATTCATGCTTGATGAAGGCCTTCTCGCTGTCGCGCCCCTGCTTCAGCTCGGCGTTGATGTCCTTGATCGCCTCGCGCAGCGTCCGGTTCTGGACGTCGTTCGCAAGCAGCTGCATGATCTCGTTGAAGGGCAGCTTCTGCCGGATCAGGTCCGCGCTCACGCGCACGAACGTCACGATCTCCGTTGACGGCGGTTTCGCCTTAAACTCGAAGAGTCGCTTCTGCACAAAGAGTACACGGAAACCCATCTTCTGCAGGGCTTCCTGCACCTCGGCCTTGGTGAACGCCTTCTGCTCGCCGGTGATCGGCTTCTCGGTCCCGCGTTGGACCTTGTACACCCAGGTGGAGCGGGGAATGACGTGCAGGAGCTTGAATTTCCTGGCGGTGGCAAGCTGCGACGCTTTCTGCTTCGCCGCCCGGGGGGATTCAGCTTCCAGGATGCCCTGCACCGGCTTCCCTGTTCCTGTCACACCTTCAATTCTGTATTCAGCCATGTCGGCTCCTCGCCCAGGTTGTTGTGTACAGATCGTGTCCAGCCGGTCGAACCGCGTCCACACAATCAAACGTGAAAAAGGGTAACCTCCCCCGTTGAATCCGTGCCGCAACTTACTGGATCCCCCTCCCAATAAGGCTCACAGACCAACAAGGGGAGGCCCCCCCAGACCTTTCCCCCCGCGTACAGCGCCCGCGAACCGCTAATTGGTCGACGCTTCGTCGACAGTGATGCTGTCCGGGTAGACCACCATCACCACGTTCACTTTGTTCACGCCATCGTTCCCGGTCTCGGTGCCGACGCCCCTGATGGTGACGAAGCTCGGGGCCCCGCCAACGGGATCGGGATCCAGCGTGTAGGTTCCGTTCAGATTTCTCGGATGTGCCGGATTGCTGGTCAGCGCCCTCAGCGTCAACCCCGTGAAGGTTCCGCCTCCTCCGCCCAGGATGGTCGGCTTCCTATAGTACGCTTGCGCCAATGATCCGAGGTGCGCGAGGTCACCAACGACCTCATCGCGGTTGGTCGCGGAGGCCTGGTCGTTGAACATCATGACCGCGACGCTGATCGCGACACCCACGATGATGGCTCCCAGAATGATAAGCAGAAGCTGTTGCTGCCCCATGGCGTATCCGTATTCTGTTCCGTGTCCTGTGTCTCACTCTCAACACGACGGGGGCCTCCCTCGCGGAAGGCCCCGTCTTGTGGAATGTTAGTTGGTGGACGCCGTGGCGACTTTGGCGCTGTCAGGCCACACATCCATGACAACCTTGACCTTGTTCGTACCGTCGTTTCCAGTCTCCGTGCCCAGACCCTGGAACTGGATCGTGGAGGCGCTGCTGCTGACGATCGTGTACGCACCGTTGCCATTGGACATCGAGGAAGCGCTGGTCTTCGTGATCAGCCTCATACCGCTGCCGGCCGTCAGGTTGACGAACGAGCCGCCGCCGCCGCCCAACGCTGTGGGACGACGATAGTACTGCTGCGCCCGTGACGCAAGGTTCACGAGGTCGTTGGTCACCGCGTCACGATTGGCGGACACGGCGCTGTCGTTGAACATGGTGATACCGACGGCAACGGCGATACCGACCACGATCACGCCAAGGATGATGAGCAGAAGTTGCTGCTGTCCCATGTGAAGCTCCTCTAGTGGTGAATAATGAGTTGTGTGTGACTGTTGTCCCTATACCTGCATTCTCTGGGTGGGAGAGTTGCAACCGCCATGCCATTCTGGCCTGTCGGTCAAATGCGAGCACTACGGGGCATTTCGAGCAGACTAGCGGGGCAACCCGGTAATTATGACATCGCACAGTCATTCTTACCATGCACATTCTTTCATCGCACGAGCAAAAGAGATGCCGGGGGCCCGGAAGAGGCGGCGCGGGGAATATCAGAAGGCCGGAACGTGGAATGTCAAACAGGAAGGACCGCAGATCGGCAGAAGATACACGTGACAGGCGGCAGGCACACGGCACACAGTACGCGGCAGGCAAACACAACACTCAGCACGCGACACATGCCTCGCGACAGCACGCAGCGCGTGTCACCAGTCTGAGAGTATTACGAAAGGAGATGAGTCGACGCAGGCGACATGGAGATCGCCAGACAAGGGAGGCGTGTCAGGTGATGCGCCGGGGTCAGCGCGGCGAGGAACGCTCGCGCCGCTTGAGGCCGCCGACGAACTTCACCAGCGTTTCGATCGGCGTGGTCTTGCTGAAGAAATAGTCCTTTTCAGGATCGATGATCAGGCGACGCGTGGTCTCGTCGTCGTGACCCGAGACGAACACAAATGGAACATCGTGCGCATCGGTAAACTCGCGCACGTAACTGTGAAAACGCGCGCCGTCCAGCGTCGGCATGAACACGTCAGAGATGATGATATCGACAGGCTCGAACTCGATATTCTCCCGGGCCTGCTTGCCGTTTTCGGCGACCAGAACCTCATGCCCCTCCTGCCGGAGGATGTCCCCCAGGACGTTCAGGTACCCCTGATCATCGTCGACGAGTAGGATCTTCATGCGGTGCCTGTGCTGTGGTTCAGAGGCCGTGATTCGTGGGCCCTGTAGGACTCGAACCTACGACCCGCAGATTATGAGTCTGCTGCTCTAACCGACTGAGCTAAGGGCCCGGTACCCTTCCCGCACCCATCACTGAAATCCCCCACTCCTGCGGGCCGGGTCATCGCGCCAACGCGGAAACATACGAAAACCCTTCAATTTTAGCAAGCCACGTGGCGATTTCCGGCCCTTTCGTATGGCCCCATCACCCTTCTGTGGTACAGGTTCCGTGCCAGCCTCCGGCCGCCTTGACTAAAACCCCCGGGAATCATACCTTGTTAATAGGGCTGATACCTCTCCAGCGGCCCCCCTGATCGGGATTCACGATCCCCCTCCTCAGGTCCTGCAGTCTCGGCTTCGTCTCTTCGAACGGAGGTGTCTATGGCCAAGGGTAAAAGCATTCAACACCAGTGCGCTCATTGCGAGAGGATCACCAAGATGGAGGTGATCGGCGCCGGAGAGGGACAGGCCGAAAAGACGTGGTACCGCTGCACGCGCTGCCGCCACGCCACGCTGATCGACCTGACCGCACTCAAGAGGGTCGAGGAGCAGACATCCAGAAAGCTCGAGAAGGCGGAGTGCTCTGAGTATACTCCCCTGCATACGTATACCGTCGGACAGGCCATCTTCCATTCCGAATGGGATGACGTCGGCAAAATTGTGTCAAAACAGAAGACGTCGGGCGGTGCCAGCGCCATCGTCGTGTCATTTGAACGGCTCGGCGAGCGCCGCCTTCTCGAAAATGTCGTTCAGGATGTTGAAGCTTGAACGTAGTTGATTCGCACCGAAGGGAGGTGAAGAAGTCTGGTAGGCATCGTCGTTGCTGAAAACGAACCGATCGATCGCGCGATCAAGCGCTTCAAAAAGAAGTACGAGCGCTCGGGCGTCTTGAAGGAATTCAAGAAGCGCGCCTATTTCACGAAGCCTTCGGTGAAGAAACGTATGAAGAAGGTCAAAGCCGTACGCCGATTACAGCGGAACCTGGCCGAGGCGACCTGACCCTCGTGTTCATCCCTTCGAACGCCCGCCCGGCCTCAGCCTCGCGGGCGTTTTCATTTCAACCGCCGGAACCGCACCTGCCGCACGAGCCGGGCTGACGCGCTGTCGCCCAGCTCAGCCGCGCGCGCGAGCGACGACATCGCCGCCAGCGTGTCCCCTCCGGACAGCAGGATCGACCCGATCGCCCCGTGGGCTTCCGCATATGTCCCGCGCTCATCGATGGCACGTCGGAAATACGTCAGCGCCGTGCTCGTGTCGCCAAGCTCCCGGTACGCGGTCCCGAGATTGAAGTGCACGTCCGCGATCAAGACCTCCCCCTCGATCCCTCCACGGTACAACTCCTCAGCATGCCGGAGCGCTTCGATCCCCCGCCGGTAGTCCCCCTTCAGAAAGTACGCGACGCCGAGGTTGTTGAACGCGTCGGCGAAATCGGAACGCATCTCCGTCGCAATCGAGTACGCCATCACCGCTTCTTCGATATAGCCGGCCTGCACCAACGCCTCGCCCAGGTTGTTCTGCACGTACGGAACGTCCGGCGTAATGCGCACCGCATGCTGCCAGAGCGTGAGCGAGTTTCGCCACACCTTCACCTGGTCCGCCGACCGTGCCGACCATCCGGCATACACGCCGAGGAGGATCACCAGAACAACCGCAGTGCGCGTCTCGGGCGGCCAGCGGAACGGATGCAGCTTCCCCACTCCTTCAACCGCCACCGCGAGCAGCAGCGCGAGCGGAAGCATCGCGAGGTATGTGTACCGGTCGGCGATCGGCTGAATCCCTGAGGCGAAGAACATCGCGGTGGGCACCGACAGCACGAGATACACGAGCCACGCCGCCAGCGGGCCGCGGTGGCCCATCCGCCACGCGACGACCGCCGCGATCGAGAAGAGGATCAGCAACAGGGCCGACAGCGCCATGACCGTGACCGGCGGATAGCCATACAGCGGCGCCAGCGAGGCAGGCCAGACAAACTTCGCCAACGGCTGCATCACCGAGTGGAACGGCAGCAGCGCCCGCTCCAGTGGCGACAGATCCATCGCGAGGAAATTGATGGTCACCGCGGGAACGGAAGCCATGCCGATGACACCGACTGCAGCGCTGAGCACGAAATGCGGTATCGCCCGGCGGGCCGCCGCAACGATACGGGCGACGAGACCTTCACTGCCTCCGTCGGCGAGCGCGATCGCCACGAGCGCCACAGGAAACATCAGCGCCGTGGCCTTCGAGAGCAATGCGGCACCGTGAAACGCCAGCGCGAGCACCCCCCAGCCTCCAGCGCTTCGCCCCTCCCTGCCCTCGGTCGATCGCAGCCACGCGTGCGACGCGAGCAACAGGAAGAGCGTGCACAGCAGGTCCTTGCGGTCCGAGACCCAGGCGATGGACTCGACCCTCAGCGGATGCAGCGCGAAGATGAACGCCGCGATCGCACCTACCCAGATCGCGCGCGCCGGGTCATCCCCCGCCCACCGACGGACGATCCGCACCGACAGAAAGAAGAAGACCACGGCATTGACGGCGTGGAGGAGCAGGGCCGTCAGGTGATGCCCGAACGGGTCCATGCCGAACATCGCGAAATCCGCCGCGTGCGACAGCATCGTCAACGGAATATACGACCAGTAGTACGAATGCGTGAAGAACCAGAGCACGTCGTCCCACCCGTCGACGCGCACGTGCGGGTTGTTGGTAATGTAGTACTGGTCGTCCCACGACACGAATCCGTTCCTGAGGACGCCGTGGAACACTGCGGCCACCACGACGACCAGGAGGATCGAGATCGCCGCGAGGGCGGCACTGCTGTGACGCGGATGCGGTCTGTTCATTTCAGTCCCTGTCCCCCGGGGATGCCTCGTTTGGCCAGCCAGGCTTTCGCCCCGGCGGAACCGGCGGCCGCGGCCCGTTCGTACCAGGTCAGCGCGGCTGCGTCGCCCCTCGCATCCAGGAGCACCGCCGCATTCTCCGCCGCGCGCGCCACAGTGGAATCCACAGCAACGGTTTCCTGAAACCGAGCGATCGCCGTCGTCGTGTCGCCCGCCGCAAGCGCGGCCATGCCGGCATTGTATCGCAGCTTCACTGCTGCGGGATCCACCGCAATCCCCCGTTGGAACGCGTCGTACGCCCCGCGCGCGTCACCGGTTCTTAACAACGCGATCCCGTACCCGTTGTATCCCTCCACCCTGGTCGGCTCAACAGCGATGGCCGTGCGATGCGCCTCGAGCGCTTCGTCAAACCGGCCCGCCGCAGACAGCGCGAGCCCGAGATCGTTGTACGCTTCGCCGTACGCCGGCTTCAACGCGACGGCCTGCCGGAGAAGCTGTATCGCCTCCTCACTGCGCCCCTGCGCATAGCGGATTGAGCCAAGATTCTTGTATCCCTTCGCCAGCGCCGGCGATGAGTGCACCACCCGCGTCCAGATCGACTCCGTGGTGCGCCAGTGCTCGAGCTGCGCCCTGCTCACGGCCGCAAGTCCCAGGACCAGCACGATCAGCAACGAGAAACGGAGCGACGGCCGCGGAATCCTGCAGACACCCCCACCGATCGCGATAAACACCGGGATCAACGGCGCGTACGTGAACCGGTCCGCCCACGGCTGCATGCCCGTCTCCATGAACGTCCCGCCGATCGTCGGCCCAAGCAGGAGCAGGAACGAAAACCACGCGGTCAACAGGCCCGAATCGCTCCGGCGGATCAGGACGGCCGTCGCGACGACTGTCACGCCGGACCCAACGAATACCGCCGCGAGCGGAGCAGGGGGGGTGAACGGCGTCAACCCCAGCGGCCAGACGAGCTGCCACAGGTAGAAGGCGGGCGTGAAGATCGGGAGCAGGACCCGTGCGGCTGGCGGGAAACCTGCGAGCAAATCGCTGGTGTCGTGCCCCCGCCCCGCGAGCACGGCAACAAGAATCGCCACCCCGGCCGCGATAAGCATGACCGCTTTCTCGCGCACAAGCGAATGCAACGACTCCCGCCGGCCCAGAACAAGGCGGTCGCACACGACCAGCACCAGTGGGTACGCCGCCGCGGTGCTCTTCGAGAGGAGCGCGAGCATGAAGGCGATGCTGGATGCAACCAGCCATTTCGTCCTCTCGTGATTTCTTTGACCTTGACCCTGGCCTTGCCCTCTCCCCTCGACCCGAATTTCGCCTTGAACGAACGCTTCGCCGTGTGGTCCGCCGTGTGGTCCGCCTCGTGGTTCGCCTCCCTCTCTCTCCTGCCCTTCGCCTTCACCTTTTCCCCCTACCCTTCCCGCTCCATCGCCCTCGCCCCCACGCCACCGCAGGTACGCGAGGAATGAAACGAGGAGGAAGAACGTCATCAGAACGTCCTTTCGGCCGGATATCCATGCCACAGGCTCTACCTGCAATGGATGGACGGCGAAGAGGAGAGCTGCGGAGAATGCGCCAAACACCGGGCTTTCCGGAGCAATCCGGAGCAATCCGGACGAGAACACACCCCTGGCGATGCGGTACACCAGAGCCACGTTCAGCGAGTGCAGCAGGAGGTTCAGCAGATGGTGCATGCCCCCATCCTGACCCCACACGCGAAGGTCAATCGCGTGCGTCAGGAGTGTCAGAGGCGAATAGGAACGGAAATACGGCTCGAGGAAGACATTGGCAATCGATACGAGAGAAAGGCCCGCCGAGAGCGGACTCTTGAAGACGTAGATCAGGTCATCGTACTCGAGGAATTCAAATCGCAGGGCAGGAAGGAATATGGCAACGGCTGCGGCAGCAGCTGCAAGCGGCGGGATCCACCGCTTGACTCCCTCAGGGATGTCGCGGAAACGAGGCATGGGGGCCAGGACCTGACGCCGCTACGCGGGCGCCGTGCGACCGGGACCAACAACGAACACGCCCCCCGGTGGCCATCCCACCTCGACCATGGGGAGCGTGTCCGAAGGCGTTGAACGAATCGCCTACGAAATCGTCTGCTCGGTATCCTTCGTCTTGGCCTTGATGTCCTGGATTTCTTTCCGGATATCCTGGGCCTTCCGCTTCAGCTCATTCATGTGCTTGCGCACGCGCGTGCCGGCCGACTTGTTCCCCTTCTCATAGAACTTCACAAAGTCCTTCTCGAACGTCGAGAGAAGATCCCGCAGTTCCTGGAGACGGTTCATGGATGACCTCCTGTATTAGTGTTTGGGTGATGATCGTTGCTTCTTGCGCATGGCGAGCGCGTATTCACGGCTCAACCGGGTGATGATGTCCTGCCTCCGATCGTAGAGGCGTTTCAACTTCCTTGGACGGTGCTTGCCGAGCGCGTACGACGTCAGAATCGGCATCGCAATCGTGGAATCGAGGTAAACGACGACCGTATCCGGAAGCTTGTCCGGATCGACCTTCCCCCAGCTCACCGCCTCTGCGGGCGTGGCGCCCGAGAGACCGCCCGTGTCGGGCCGGGCATCCGTGACCTGCAAAAAGTAGTCATGCCCCTTTTCGTTGATCTGGAGGACTTCCTGGATCTGAGGCTCCGTCTGCAATATGAAATTCTTCGGGGAGCCGCCACCGAAGATGAGGACGCCGCTCTTTCCGCCGCGCCGCTTCGCATCCAGGACGATCGCCGCAGTCTCGTTGACGTCGAGCAGGACGTCAATGCGCGTCTTGAACCCCGAAAGGGCCGCCTCAGCGATGTTCATCCCGATCGAGCTGTCGCCGGGGGAAGACGTGTAGACCGGGACGCCGCATCTGTACGCCGTGGCGATGACGCTCGGATGCTTGATCCGCAGAACCTTCTCCCGTTCGGCGACATAGCGCCCGAGCCGGTAGTGCAGCTCCGCGGTCCCCATTTCCTTCTGAAATTCATCTTTTCGGACGATCGTCCTGAAGAACTTGTCGGTGTCCAGCAGGACGTCATAATCGAACAGGATGTCGTAGATCCTGATGACGCCTTCCTCACGCAGAATCCGGTCGTCGACGAAGGGACTCCCCCGATGAAGACTCTTCCCGATCGCGAAATGGGTGTCGTGGTAGAGGTTTGCTCCGGTGCTGACGATCCAATCGACAAATCCCGCTTCGATGAGGGGAACGACGCATCCACCGCCGAGGCCAGCCGGGGTCAGCGCGCCAGTCAGGCTCATGCCGATAGTGACGTCCTTTTCGAGCATCTTGGTTGAAAACAGGCTGCACGCTTCCCTCAAGCGACCTGCGTTGTAGGCGTGGAAGTACTTGTCTACGATCTCTGTTACTCGAGCATCCGGAGGAATCGGTGCGGGGACAATCTTGCGGCCACTCAGAAATCTGTTCTTACGCGACTTCATTAAGCGCTAGCGTTAATGATGAGGGGTTAACTGGTGCAATGGAATGAAAGCGAATTCAAACGAAAAACGCAAGGAAATTCGGAAAATTTCGAGGCAAGATTTGGCCGTACGAGGCGTAACGCACAGCGACTGACTCCCAGGCCAGGGGCTCCACAAAATCACCTGATTGCGATTCCGATGCCAGATGGGCACTCCGCCTATCACTTGATGCCGATCTCGACGCAGGATGGGGACTCTCCACCTACCCCCTGATGGCGGTTCTCGTGCCGCCTGGGGCCTTTCTCCACTTTCCCCTTGATTGCGTTTCCGATGCCGGTTGGGGATTCTGCACCTCTCCCTGATGGCGGTTCCAATGCCGGCCGGGGATTCTCCACCTACCCCCTGGTGGCGTCTCCAATCCCGGCTGGGATTCTGCACCTACTCCCTGATGGCGTTTTCGATCCTCTCTGGAGAGTCCTTTGCGGACGCAACAAAGACAAGCGCGGAACTACAGAATAACCTTGACAAGCGGGACTCTATGGCTTATATTTATTTAGAATAATTCTAAACAAGACACTTGGACAACCAGGCAGCTCGGGAAATACTCAGCAACTACCTCAAGGAAAAGGGGAAACTTCGCGCAACAGCCGCGAGGTTCGCCGTCCTCGATGAGGTCCTCCACACCCAGGGCCACTTCGACGTGGAAGGGCTCTACTACCGGCTCATCACCTCCGGCGTCAAAGTGTCGAAGGCCACCGTCTACAATACCCTCGACCTTCTGAAAGACTGCGGTCTGGTATCCAAGTACCGATTCGCCGAGAACACCTCGCGCTACGAAAAGGCCTTCGGGCGCCCGCACCACCACCACCTCATCTGCCTCAAGTGCGGCGACATCATCGAATTCGTCAACGAAAAGCTCGAGCGCATCCAGGACGAGGTCTGCCGCGAGAAGCGGTTCGAATCTCAAAGCTCCACGCTCCAGATCTTCGGAACGTGCCCCAAGTGCGCAAAAACCGAATAACCAGATGACACCGTATCACTCCATGAGACTCGCCGACGCCCCGCTGGGAAAGAGCGTCCGCATCAGCCGCCTCCGCTCGCGTCCGGACGTCAGCGTCCGCCTCCGCGAAATGGGCTTCTGTGAAGACGCCATCGTCCGGTGCGTCATGAAATCCCACGGCAACATCATCTGTGAGATCCTGAACACCCGCATAGCGATGAACGGTCGACTCGCCGGGGATATTCTCGTCTCCCCATTCGAGTGAAGCATGCGGGACTCACGCGTACTCCCTCTCGTGACGACACGGCTGCAAGGAATCTGAGAAGAGGATGAGGGACAACGGCTCCACTTCCACCCGCACGAGGATGATCGCTCTCGTCGGAAACCCTAATTCCGGCAAGACGACCGTCTTCAACGCCCTGACAGGACTTCGCCAGAAGGTCGCGAATTACCCCGGCGTCACCGTCGAGCGGCACGAAGGCACAGTCCGCCTCGCTAACGGCGCCGACTGCCTCGTCCTCGACCTCCCCGGCTCGTACAGCCTCCGGGCCTCGTCACCCGATGAAGCAATCGCCGTCGACGTCATGCTCGGCCGCGCGCCGCACACGCCGCCGCCCGACCTGATCGTCTGCGTCGTCGACGCCGGCAACCTTGAGCGCAACCTCTACTTCGTCAGCCAGATCATCGACCATCGCCTCCCCGTCGTCCTGGCCCTGAACATGGTTGATGTCGCCCGCGAACACGGGATCGTCGTCAACACGCACAGGCTGGAGAAGGAGCTGGGCATCCCCGTCATCCCGATGGTCGCCACAACCGGTGTCGGGCTCGATGAGCTCCGCCGGGCGATAGCGGACACTCCGGCTCTCAGCCCGCGCGCGCGCGAGTGGACACTCCCCGAGCCGGTCCATCGCGAGCTGGAAGAGCTCACCGGAATGCTTGTCGGGAGCGGCAAGTTTTCGGAGGCCGCCGCCTTCAACGAGGCGATCGACCTGCTGACGTCTCATCCGTCGGCGCTCGAGCAGACGGACCGTTTCGATGCCGCGATCGTCGCCCACGTCCGCATCGACCATCAGAAGCTGGACTTCCTCGGGTTCGACCGCGAGTCCGTGGCGGCCACGGCACGCTATGCGTGGATCCGCCAGCTGGTGGCGCGCTCCATCGACCGCGTGGCACATCCGGGCATCAGCCGCACCGACAGGCTTGACAGGATCCTGACGCACCGTGTGTGGGGGCTCGCGGTCTTTCTCCTCCTGATGGCGCTCATGTTCCAATCGATCTTCAGCTGGGCTACCGCCCCGATGGAGCTGATCGGCGAGGGGTTTGACGCTCTCGGACATGGGGTCTCCGGCCTGATTCCGCCCGGACCGCTCCACGACCTGATCATCAACGGGGCGATCGCGGGCGTCGCCGCCGTCGTGATGTTCCTCCCCCAGATCATGTTCCTCTTCTTCTTCCTCGCGCTGCTGGAAGACACGGGCTATATGGCCCGCGCGGCGTATGTGATGGACAGGCTGATGGGCCGGGTCGGCCTCCCCGGGAAGGCATTCATCCCGCTGCTGAGCTCGTTTGCCTGCGCGATCCCCGGCATTATGTCGGCCCGGACGATCGAGCGGGAGCGGGACCGCATCGCGACCATGCTCATCGCCCCCCTGATGAGCTGCAGCGCCCGGCTGCCTGTCTACACGCTGCTGATCGCCGCGTTCATCCCTTCGACCAGGATCCTGGGCATCCTTTCGCTGCCCGCCCTGACGATGTTCGGGCTCTACCTGTTCGGCATCGTGGTCGCGCTGACGATCGCGTGGGTGTTGAAGCGCACCCTGCTTCGCAGCCCCAAGACTGAGCTGCTCCTGGAGCTTCCTCCCTACAAGCTCCCCTCGCTGAAATCGATGCTGCTGACGATGTGGGAGCGCGCGGTCGTGTTCCTGAAGCAGGCGGGGACGATCATCCTGGGCGCTTCGATCATCATGTGGTTCCTGGCCAGCTATCCGAAGCTCGAGAACGCGACGCCGTCGCAGCAGATCGAGCACAGCTTCGCGGGACAGGCCGGCAAGTTCGTCGAACCCGTGATCGAGCCGCTGGGGTTCAACTGGAAGATCGGCATCGGCCTGATCAGCTCGCTGTTCCAGCGCGAGGTCTTTGTCAGCACCATGGGGACGATCTACAACATCCAGGACGCCGAAGGAGGCGGCAGCGCCTCGCTCACGTCGCGCATGCGGGAGGACGTCGACCCCGTGACCGGGCGTCCGACGTTCACGCTTCCGATCGCGCTCGCCGTGCTGGTGTACTACGTCCTGGCGATGCAGTGCCTCTCGACGGTGGCGATCATGCGGCGGGAGACAAACGGCTGGAAATGGCCGGCCATCCAGTTCGCAACCATGACCGGACTCGCGTACGCGGCGGCATTCATCGTCTATCACGTGGGCACAGCGCTGGGAGGATCGTGATGCACTGGCAGGAGATCGCTGCGTTTGTGATCGTGGGCGTGACCACGGCACTGTTCGTGAAAGGGTTTTTGAGACGTTCCCCCTCATCGTGCGGGAGGGGTTGCACGTGTCCCTCTGCGGGCGCAAAGTCACGGCCGGACGGCGAGTCAGGAGGAGGCTATCACGAGGATTTCATCGACACCAACCGCACCTAAAACAAATACGGGAGCGCGCTCCTCCTCGCCAAAGGAGTAACTGGAGCAAGCTCCCGCTTCGATTCGGGCACCCGGATCGCGTGTGCGGCCGGACCGTCGTCTGGTTCAATATAGAGAAGGCGGTCCCTGTTGTCAAGAAACGCGTCCCGGGTGTCCAGAACCATCCGTTCGAGGACACTCCAATGCGCCTGCATTGCCTTCTCACTGTGTGCCTGGCGGGAGCAGCGCTCCTGACCCCGTCAACCGCCCGACCCCAGAACTCTCCTACGACGCTCGGCGGGCATGGAGAGCTTCATTACAACGAGCCAGACGGATCGCGAAAAGGCAGGCTCGACTTCCACCGCTTCGTCCTTTCCGTGGAGCATGAGTTCAACGAGAAATTCTCGTTCGAGGCGGAAGTCGAGCTCGAACACACGCTCGTCGAAGCCGGAAATCCCGACGGCGGAACGCTGGCTCTCGAGGAGGCGTACATCGAGTACCGCTTCACCCCCGTGGCGGGGATCAAAGCAGGCATCCTCCTGGTTCCGGTGGGCATCATCAATCTCGACAACGAGCCGACCGTGTTTCACGGCGTAGAGCGGCCGAACGTGGACCGGGTGATCATCCCGACCACCTGGCGGGAATCGGGCATCGGCGTTTTCGGGACGATCACCGATGAAATCCGATACCAGGCATATGTGATGGCTGGCTTGAAGGCGGGAGGATTCAGCGCCGCGAACGGGCTGCGCGGCGGGCGGCAGAGCGGCTTCGAAAGCGACCTCTCCGACCCGTCGTTCTCCGGTCGAATCGATGTGCTCCCGTCGCCGGGGCTCTCCCTGGGGGTCTCATTCTTTTCCGGCAATTCGACGGGCGGGGTCGACAGTCTAGGCGGGGGCACAGTCTCGCTCTGGTCGGCCGATGCCCGGTACACGACCGGCCGGGTCGAGCTGCGTGCGCTCGGGGCAATGGGGACAATCGGGGATGCCGACCTGATCAATGCAACATTCGGCAACTCAGTCGCGGACCGGATATATGGATACTATGTCGAAGCAGCGTATGATATCCTGCCGCACCTGCTTGCCGACACGGGCCACCAGCTGTTCCTCTTCGGACGGTACGAACGGTACGACACCCAGTCCTCGGTCTCGGGGTTCGAGCCGCTCGCGCAGTATGACCGGACGGACATTGTCGCGGGAATCACATACCGGCCGGCCGGGGGCGTGGTCATCAAGGCCGACTACTCCTGGTACCTTAACGGATACAACGCCGGAAGTCTGCCGAATTCGAGCATGCTCAATCTCGGCATCGGATATGTTCTTTTCTAGGGCATGCCCGCTCTCGGAGTCGCAGGTCGAACTGCGCAGGATGGGCCCGCCTTCGACGTCCCGGCAGGAGTCGTTCCTGAGGCAACGTTTGTCCTCATCCTGCCCGAATTGCGCCTCCCGTCCGGCAGCCGCGCCAGGCCGCCGCACCGGTTGCCTTGACCCTCGGGAAAGAAGGCCGTATCTTATGTGTGAGGCTTGTTCATCTCCGCTAAGTCTGACCATCTGCACGAAAGCACACGATCATGACGCCTGAATCCGGACCGACGCCCGTCACAACAGAAGCGCAAGTCATCGACGCACTCCGGGAATGTTACGATCCCGAAATTCCGGTGAACCTCGTGGATCTCGGACTTATTTACGACGTGAAGATCATCGGCGACTGGATCGGCGTGAAGATGACGCTGACGACTCCGGGGTGCGGGATGAGCGGGATGATTTCGCAGGATGTGCGGAACCGGCTGATGCGGTTGCCTGGCGTGAAGGACGCGGACGTACGGATCGTGTGGGAGCCCGCATGGTCGCCCGCCCGAATGGCGCCGGAGGCCCGTGCGCGGCTTGGTATCCCCGGGTGAGTGCCGTCCCCCCGCCGGCGGGGAGATGAGCACAGAAATCAAACGTTCGATACCTGATATCGGTGTGCGGCTACACCGCAAACCGCACATACATCACATCCCCGTCCTTCACGACGTACTCCCTCCCCTCGATTCTCAGGAGCCCTCGCTCCCGAACGGCATGTTCCGTACCGCACCCGTTCAGATCGTCGAACCGCATGACTTCGGCCCTGATGAACCCCTTCTCGAAGTCGGAGTGAATCGTCCCCGCTGCCTCGGGCGCCCGTAAACCCGACCGCACCGTCCACGCCCGCACCTCCTTCGACCCCGCCGTGAAGAACGTGATCAGGTGGAGCAGCGCATACCCCTCGTGAATCACTTTCGACAGGCCCGACTCCTCCATCCCCAGACCGCGGAGGAACTCCGCACGCTCGTCCACAGGCAGCTCCACCACTTCCGCCTCCACCGCGGCACTGATGGTGACGACCAGCGCATCTTCGCGGGCAGCAACCTCGCGAACAACCTCCACATAGGCGTTCCCGCGCGAGACGTCCCGCTCGTTCACGTTGCAGACGTACATGACGGGCTTTCGCGTAAGCAGGTGCAGGTCTCGCATGAGCGCGATCTCGTCGGACTCCTCAATCGTGAGGTAGCGCGCGAGCCTGCCCGTGCCGAGATGGTCCTTGATCCGCGCGAGCACGTCCGCTTCCGCGCGCGCCCTGTTGTCGCCCACTTTCCCTCGCTTCTGCGAGTCAGCCAGCCTGCGCTCCACCGTCTCGAGATCCTTGAGGGTCAGCTCCGTCTCGATGACTTCGATGTCGCGGCGGGGATCGACCGAGCCGTCCACGTGCACGACGTCAGGATCGTCGAAGCACCGCACGACATGCGCGATCGCGTCGACGTTGCGGATGTGGGACAGGAACTGGTTCCCGAGCCCCTCGCCGGTGCTTGCGCCCTTGACCAGCCCCGCGATGTCGACGAACTCGATGGTGGTGGGGACGACCCTGGCCGGCCTGTAGATCCGCGCAAGGACATCCAGCCGCAGGTCAGGGACCGGCACGATGCCGACGTTCGGTTCGATGGTGCAGAAGGGGTAGTTGGACGCCTCGGCCCCTGCCGCAGTGATGGCATTGAAGAGGGTCGACTTCCCCACGTTGGGAAGTCCGACGATGCCGCAGTTGAATCCCATGGTGTAAGTTCCGGACGGGGCAAAAAGAGCGGGTGCACTGGGAATCGGAGCCCCGAAGACAGCCTGCGACCGGGGCGCATCGGAAAGCGGAACCCTGGAGATGTGGCGCTACACGGCGTGCGTCGCGGCCAGCAGGCGTTTCAACTCGGCCGCGTCCTTGAAGTCGGGGTCGGCGTCCTTCCAGAACAGGAGCAGCCGCTCGCCGACTTCCTTCGTCATGGGAACGTTCCCCTGCTTGTGGTAGACCCGCGTCAGTGTCAGCAGGGCCTGCGGAGAGTTGGTATTGATGGACATCGCTTCGGCGCAGGCGTCCAGGGCGGGCTCGATCTCGCCCTGCTTGAGGTAGACTTCGGCCATTTCCCGGTACACGTACGTGCGGTTCAGTGCGCTCGTGTACTGCATCGCCTCCTTCAGCGCGGCGAGAGCCTCCTCCTGCCGGCCGCGGGCCGAGAGCACCCGCGCGCGGATCGCGTGGAAGTCAGCCATCGCAGGACTCTCCTGCAGGGACCGCGCCTTCATCTCCATGCGGTACCGCTCCACGACCTGATCCGCAGAGTCGAACTTGTCCTGCTTGATCAAGGCGCTGATGAGACTGACGGCTCCAGGGCCCAGCGTCGTGTCGATGGCGAGCGCCTCAAGGCTCAACCGTTCCGCGTCCTTGTAGTTGCCTCTCGCCATTGCGAGGCTGGCCGCAGTGGCCAGGCGCTCCGCTTCGAGATCGCGCAACGGCGGCAGCAGCCCGTACGCGCGGTCGAACATCTTCTCCGCGTCGCGGAGGCGACCCTTCGCTGAATACACCTTGCCGATCATGCTGAAAGCATACCAGTAATCCGGCTTGAGCTCGAGCGACTTTTGATACTGCTCCAGAGCCTCGTCGTACCGGCCGAAGCGGAGCAGAAGGTCGGCATAGCTCGCCCGCGGGTCGGCGGCGTCGGGCGCCATCTCGATGTATCGGCGCATCGCGTCAAGCGCCTTCTCCTGCTCGCCGGCCGCGGAGTACGCGTAGCCGAGCGACATCACCGCGAGCGGATACGCGGTCTCTCCTTTTGAGGCCTTCGCATAGACGTTGATAGCGGCCTCGAGATTCTTGTCCATCTCGTAGAGCATGCCGCGCAAGACATACGCTTCGCCTTCGTCAGGATACAGCTCGATCAGGGAATCGGCCGCAGCGGCCGCGGGGGAGTACTGGTAGGAAACGAGGTGTGACCAGGCCGACACGAGGAGCCGCTCACGCTCGCCCGCGGCGGGTGCGAGCCGTGTGGCCCGGGCGCCGAACGCCCTGGCCGCGGAGTCCTGGCCCATGCGGTAGGCGAGCATCGCCTTGCGTCCCCAGGCGAGCGCGAAGTTCGAATCGGCGGCGACCGCACGGTCGAGCGACTGCAACGCCTCCGCGTAGTAAAACATCTCCATCTGCTTCACGCCTTCGGAGTAGGCGTTGCGCGCTTCCTCCGACGTCGTCGTGAAGCGGCTCTCCTGCGAGCACCCGGCCGCAAGGACTATAGCCGCCACCAGCGGCCAGGCCGGGAATCGAAACCTTATCATCCTGCTAGTGTCCCCCCGGAAGTGCCTGACCCGCCGCCGGATTCGGCTAGAGCCCGAAGCTTCCGCAACCCATCTTCAACGCGCCCGACAGTATCCCCGATAATCTTGTAGTACTGCTCGCGCTTCTCATTGTCGGGGTGCGCCGTCTGTAAGTAGTAGGCCGCCATCCGCAACACGCCGAGCGGGTTGCTGATGTCGTGCGCGATATCGCGGATCCCCGTCCGCAATCTGTCGATTTCGGTCTGGTGATCCGCTGTCTGATCCTGGCTCATGGCGTTGGTCCTGTACGGCAGTGACAGATAAAAAATATATCCATTTCTGCCACCCCTGTCAAGGAACCACGCTCAATGCAGACGCGCGCTCTCGATGTTGCCGATCTCCCGCAACAGGTCGTTTTTCGTGAACCCGTTCTTCGCCATCAACCCGCTCACGTACGCCTCGAGCTGCTCCTGCGTCCCCTCGTCAATCTCCATCGATGTCAGCACGATGATCGGGATCGACCGTGTGGCCGGTATCTGCTTTAATTGATACGCGACCTGGAATCCCGATGTTTCAGGCATTATCAGGTCAAGAATGATCAGGTCCGGCCGCTCCCTCGCCGCCAGCTCGATACCGTCCTTCCCCTGAAAGGCCTTCAATACCTCATACCCCTCGTTTTCAAGGATTACCTGCACAAGATCCGTGGCCGCGCGGTCGTCGTCAATCACCAGAATCGTCGGCTTTCTGGTCCCCGGCCGCTTCACGATGTGCACACGGTCCAGGGCCCGGACCAGCTCCTCACGCCCCACCGGCTTGACGAAGTAATCCACTGCCCCGAGGCTAAAACCGAGGTTCTTTTCATCAATAATTGAAACGATTACGACCGGAATAGCCTTGCAGAGCGGGTGCCTCTTCAACTCCTTCAGCACCTGCCAGCCGTCCTTCTGGGGCAGTTGGACGTCCAGCGTGATCACGTTCGGATGGAGCCTTTTGGCCATTTCAAGGGCATCGACACCATTTCTGGCGATTTCAACCCTGTAACCGGCACTTTCGATGTGCATCCGCAACAGTTCTCCCGCCTGCGGCCCGTCCTCGACCACCAGGGCAAGAGGCTTCTCCCCCTCCACCACCCCTTTGTTCTCCCGCTGCAGGGCCTCCAGCAGCGTGCCCGCCTGGTCCACGCGGTCGCTATCAAGATCGACGAACATCGGGATCTTGAAATAGACCGTCGTCCCCTTGCCCCACTCGCTCTCGACCCAGACCGTCCCTTTGTGCAACTCCACAAGCTTCTTCGTGATGGCCAGCCCCAACCCGACCCCGCCGTGATTCCTGTCCTTCCCGCTCGGGGCCTGCTTGAATGGCTTGAACAGCGTCGGGATCTCCTCGGGCTTGATGCCGATGCCGCCGTCCTGCACGCTGAACACCAGATCGTTTGCCACCCGCCGGGCGGCCACGACAATCTCGCCCCCTTCGTTGCTGAACTTCACCGCGTTCGATACCAGGTTCAGGAGGATCTGCTTGAAACGGGTCTGGTCCACCACCAGCTCGTCGAGCTCCGCGCTCACGTCAAACGTGAGCCGGATCTGCTTGGCGGCGATGTCTGCGGCGAGCACACGCCCCACCGACTCGCGGAAAAAGTCCACCGGGTGGCTGGCGATATGCAGCTCCATCGTCCCGGCTTCGATCTTCGAGAGGTCCAGGATGTCGTTGATGATCTGCTGAAGATGCCGCCCGCTCGCGTTGATGTTCTGCATGAAGTCCTGGATCGTCTCCCCGCTCAATTCGGTGAAGCGCGTGGAGAGAAGGTCCGAGAACCCGATGATCGAGTTGAGCGGCGATCGGAGCTCGTGGCTGAACATCGCGAGAAACTTTTTGAGCGTGTCGCTTGCCTCGACCGTCTTCTGCGTCTGGTTCTCGAGCTCGAGGTTTTTCATCCTGAGCTCGTCCATCAACCGCTTGCGATTCATGCCGCTCGCGAGATCGTTCCCGACGACTGTCAGGACGTCCAGCGGCCGGGCGACATAATCCTTCTCGCGGATCGACAGCACTTCAATGACGCCCTGCAACTCGCGCTGCACAAGAAGCGGAATGACCATGAGCGTCTTGAGTCCGAGGTCATCGATCTCCTTACGGAACAGCAGGCCCGCGGTGCCGCTGCCGACGGCGTCCGTCACGACCGGCTCCCGCGTGTACGCAGCCTGGGCGGCGACATGCCGCGCGCCGGGAACGACCGCCTGGTGCACCATCTCCTGCGGAAAGTCGAGGTCCATGAGCGCGGGCGCAACAAGCCTGATCTCGTTCCCGCGCGGGTCGTACAGGTAAATGCACACGAACCGGGCGGGGATGTCCAGATAGGTTGCGATCGTCTCGGCCGCGTGCTGACACAACTCGTCGAGGTGGCGTGCGTCGCCGATGACTTTCGACACCTGGATCATCAGATCACGCTGCTGCTGGTCCGCCTTCGCTTCGGTGACGTCCTGGAAAAACACCGAGAGGCCCGACTCGGACGGATAGATGCGCACGTCGTACCAGGCCTCGAACCGCTCGTCCTTGTAGCACGTCTCGAAGCTCTGGAAGGTCTTCGTCTCCATCGCAAGACGATACTTCTCGCCCAGCATGGCGCCACGGGCATTAGGAAATACGTCGTAAATGTCGCGGCCGAGGACATCCTTGGCTTTGTAGCCTGTCCCGAGTTCGGCTGCCTTGTTCCAGTACGTTATGCGGTAGTTCTGGTCGAGCGCGCAGAATCCGCCGCTGATGCTCTCGAGAACATCCTCGTAGCGAAGCTGATCTGACATGGGTACTCGTGGATATGATACACAGAGGGGGGAGATGCTTTGGCCTTAATACATAAATGGCAAACGAAATGCAAGCTTTTTCTTAGCGGGAACTTGAGACGGGAAGGGTTTACCGCCTCAGGCGGTTCAGAGGATGGCCGGTCAGCCGGAAGTTCGGTTGAGATGGATCGGGTAATGCATTATGCCACAGAGAACAACCGCTCGCAAGTCCCCCTCGTGAAAGGACACCCCTCACATCCCCCGGGATATGGGGAAAAGCGATCTTTGGCGATGGAGGATACCACTTCGGTTACAGTGTGCGAAAACTCCGCGATGGCGGCCCGGTCCATCGCCACCACGTATGGCCGGTCCGGGTGGTGGGCAAAGAGCAGCATCAGGTTCACGGCCTCGACCCCCTGCAGCATGGAGACGAGAAGCCCGTACAGTTGCACCTGGGGAAGATAGATCCGTGCGCGAGATTCGATCGCCTCCGGAGGAATACGGTCGGTCTTGTAATCCACCACCGTCCACACGCCGCGCTCGTCCCGGAACATCCTGTCGATGGTTCCGACAATGTAGTCCCGGCCAAAGGGGGCCGACACGGTGAACTCCGTGCGCGCATCGCTCCCCTTCCGGATCGCGGACCACACGCTCGACCCGAGCACTCCACGCACAAGACGCGTCACGGACGCAACAGCAAGCCTCGAGTTGTCTGCCCCGGACAACGGCTGCTCAAGTGAAAGAAGCGATCCGCAGCTCGCCGCCACGGCCTCGTCCGAGCCGTCGGTCGATTCGACGGTCCGCATGACGCCGTGAAAAAGCGTGCCGAGAAGCTCGGCTGACCCCGCGAGCTCAGCTGACCCCGAACGCTCCTGCAATTCGTCTTCATCGATCTCGCGCCGGCGCTCTTCGCGATACCCGAGACGGTACGTGAGATAATAGCGCGAAGGGCATTCGAGATATGTCCTGATCCGCGTCGCCGAGTAGATCTCGCCGCGCGGCCTGGCCGGAGGGGCTTCGGAAATGACGCGCGGCGGTGAAAGAGCGGGGGCGGACTGCGCCTGCCGCTTCCCGGCAGGGAACGAAAGCCCGTCCCGGATCCTCACCGTGAGCTCGTGCGCGAGCAGATCCCGCGCGCGCCCGTCGGCTGCGGCGACCGAGACCGGCGTCCGGATACCCACGCGGAGATCGCGAGGCGAGGCGGTTCCGTCCAGGCCGAAGGCTTCGAGTATCCATTCGAGCGGCGCACCACGCCCTTCAGCCTCGGCGGGATCGCCGGAGAGAATCAGAATGTCGCGCGCGCGCGTCGCGGCCACATACAGCACCCTCCGCTCCTCCGCGACGGCCTTCGCGCGCTGCTGCGCCGCAGCGACGAGGGCGATGGGAGGCTTGGCGGATTCCTCATCCTCAGGGGCGCGCGGGGTGAAGGCGACACCGATGTCGGCAAAGACGAATGGCTCGCGATCCGACTGGGGGCGGCGATGGAGGTGCGGCAGAATGACGACGGGAAACTCGAGCCCCTTCGCAGCGTGAATCGTCATGATCTGAACCGCGGACCTGTCGCGCCCCGCCGCTCCCTGCCCCTCTTGCTCTTCCTCATCGATCAGCCGGCGGAGCCGGGCGGTGAAATCGTACAGCGTCGCCATCCCCTGTTCGTCGAACCGCTCGGCCATCCGGAGAAGCTTCTCGATATTCGCCGCGGCCTGAATCCCGCGCGACGTCCCGGCAACCTTCTCGCGATAATGAGTGCGACGCGCGATGCGGCGAATCAGATCAGGAACCGTGAGCGTCATCGCCACATCGAGATCCGCGGCAAGCGCCTCCACGGCGGCGGCAATGGCGGACGAGGAAGACCGCGGCTCCGGCGCGCGGATGCGATCCCAGAGCGCTCGGTGCTTCGTGCCGATGCTGATGTTCAACAGCTCCGCGTCGGACACGCCGTAGCACGGGGACCGGAGGACACCGGCAAGCGCGGCGTCATCCTCGGGATTCAGCAGAAACGCGAAATAGTTGTAGAAATCAAGGACATCCTGGGTCTGAAAGTACCCTACCCCGCCGCTGATGCGGTACGGGATGCCCTGCGCGATGAACGCCTCCTCGAGCTCCGGGAGATGGGTTCTGCTTCGCAGGAGCACGGCAACGTCTCCGGGCTCGACGGCCCGCGCCTCCTCCCGCTCATCGAACACGCGCGATCCATCGTCGAACATCGCCAGGATCCTCTGTGCGATCCGGGCTCCCTCCGTCAGCCCGTCGGCACCGGGAACCAGAAGCTCCACCGTTCCCGGGTGATCGTTCGCCCGCGCGCGCACTAACGGCTCGTAAGAAATATCGCCCTGCGAGCGCGGTCCGCCCTCGCCAAGAAGCAGCCCGAAGACATGGTTCACAAACCCGACCAGGTCGCGCAGCGGCCGGAAGCTTTCGCCGAGGACCACCGCGCCCTCCGCCCCGGCGCTGCTCACGATGTCCGCCCGCGTGCGATAGAAGACTTCTACGTCCGCGTTCCGGAATCCGTAGATCGACTGCTTCGGATCTCCTACGATGAACAGATTTCCCGAGCGCAAATCGTCCAGCAGCGGGAGAAGAATCTCGTACTGCAGATGGTTCGTGTCCTGATACTCATCCACCAGAATGTGGGAGTACGTCCGCGCGAGCTGCCGCCGCACCGCCTCCTGCGAGAGGAGGTTCCTGGCGAGAAGCTGCAGGTCTTCGAAGTCCAGCGCGGACGCTTCCTCCTTCTTGCCCGCGTACCGTTCAAGCGCAAGACGCAGCACCTCCAGGATCACGCGGGTATGGGACAGGAGCGTCGCGTGATCAGGGGCTCCGGCTCCGTTCGCGAGATGCTCGAGCAGCGGGACGGTGTCGCCTCTCCAGACGGCCAGTCGCCGCGCTGCAAGCTCCAGACGCCGGTCGGGACTGGCGACCACGGCCTTGTAGATGCCGCCGGCCGCTGTCAGAACCGTCTCCGCGAACGCGCGCAGCGCGAACGCGCGGTCGAGCGGACGCGAGACATCCGATGGACGCGTTGCGTCGAGGACCGCCTGCCCTGCCGCCCGCGCAGCTGGAGCCTTCTTCCCGTCGGCACTCTGCATGAGCGCCGCCACCGACGCTGTCACTTCCTGCGCCGACGCCTCGGCCTCGAGGTAGTCCCTGATCGTCCCGTCCCACGCCGCGAAGACCTCAGCGTCAGGACGGTCGTACGGGCCCTTCCCCCCTGACCAGCGATCCAGCATCTCGCGGCGGCGGATCAGCGAGGAGAGGATGTGCAGCACTTTCCCTTTGCCAAGAGTGCGGAGCACATCGAAGACGGGATCGCGGAGAGGATGCGACCCGTCGGCCCGGAGGATGTCGTAGAAGGTTTCCCGGACGGCATCTTCCAGCATGATCGTGCGGTCGAGGCCTTCGAGAACGATGAACCCCGCATCCACTCCGGCCTCGATCGGATGCTCGCGCAGGAGGCGGGAGCAGAACGCATGGATCGTTCCCACAAACGCCGACGGGAGCTGCGCCCGCACGGCTTCGAGGCGCGCGATCTGCTCCGGATCGGTCCCGGAGAGAAGCGCCTCCGACACCTGGGCGGCGATGCGCCGCTTCAGTTCGCCCGCCGCCTTCTCGGTGTAGGTGAGGGCCACGATCTTCTGGACCGGGGCATAGCCTTCGAGGACGAGACGGAGATACCGTTCGACAAGAACCCGGGTCTTCCCCGAGCCGGCGTTGGCGGTCACGGACAGATGCCGCCCGGGTCGTGTGGCGAGTTCCTGGTCGGGGGTAAGCATGTCAGATGGTCTTCCCGGCGTCGCGGGGGGGAACAAAAAAGCGGACGGAGTCCGCTCTTAATGAACAAGGTGCTGCACGCACACCCGCGCTACTGAACCCCGCGGCCGGTGAGGCGGAGCAGCGCCTCCTCGTATTTCTGCGTCGTGGTCGCAACGACGTGGCCGGGCAGCGTGGGCGCCGGCGGCGTCTTGTTCCACTTGACCTCGAGCAGGTAGTCGCGGACAAACTGCTTGTCGAAGCTCGGCTGCGGCCCGCCCGGGGAGTACGAATCGAGCGGCCAGAAGCGCGACGAGTCCGGCGTCAGCGCCTCGTCGATCCAGACCACCTCGCCGTTCTCATCCAGCCCGAACTCGAATTTCGTGTCGGCGATGATAATCCCCTTTGTCCGCGCGAACTCCGCACCCCGGGAATAAATGTCGATCGTCAGCGCGCGGATCCGTTCCGCGACGGTCGGTCCCACAAGCTTCACCACCTCGTCAAACGTGATGTTCTCGTCGTGCCCCTGCTCGGCCTTCGTCGTCGGAGTAAACACGGGTTCCGGCAGCTTGTCGGACTCCCGGAGCCCCTCCGGGAGTCTGATCCCGCAGATGGCCTTCGACTTCCTGTATTCGTTCCAGCCGGACCCGGAGAGATACCCGCGCACGACGCACTCGACCGGAAGCGGGCGCGTCTTCCGCACGAGCATGCTGCGCCCCGCGAACACCGCGGGATCGGAGCGGAACGGCTCGGGGAATTCGCGCACGTCGGTCGCGATCACGTGGTTCGGGACGACGGACGACAGCTTCTCGAACCAGAACGCCGAGATCTGGGTCAGCACCTTTCCCTTGTTCGGGATGCCGTCGGGAAGCACGACATCAAACGCGGAGATCCGGTCCGTCGCGACGATCAGCATGGAGTCCCCGAGGTCGTACAGGTCGCGGACTTTCCCGGAGCGCGTAGGCGTGCGGATGGCAGAACGGGTGGAGGTTACGACAGGGCTGCTCATGGAATCAGATTGAATGGTGGTGGAAGAGGTGTGCTGGTCCCGCCGTTGGCGGGACCGTTGAAATTCGTCCGACGGGGCCGGTGCCCCATGCGGATCGTGCCCGGTGCGGTCAGCGCTCGAGCGGAGTGCCGAGCATGTCTTCGATCGTCCCGCGCACGAACATCTTCGTGGGCGGCGCGGCGAGCGTGGGCCTGCCGATGCCGGCGAGCCGCAAGCCCTCCCATTCCGATCCGACTTTCTGCTCGACGAACTCGTGCACCGCCTTCAGCACCTGCCGCGCCTGGAGGCGGGCGCCGCGGCTCGGGCTGAAGAACAGATCCACCTTCACGCTGTCGCTGCTGATCCGCGTCGGGACAATCATGTACTCCAGACGGGCGGCTCGCTTCCACCCGTAGGTTCGTTCAATCTTGTTGAACGTCGACGGAATCGCGAACGGTTTCTCCGCGCTCCTGTCAGGCACGAGCGTGATGGTCACGCGTTCAACTTTTTGCGGACCGTGCGCCAGGACCATGGTGTGACCTCCGGGGATGGATCATGCGTGTGAGGAACGATCAGACATCATCGGCAATATAGAGACAAATCGAGCTTCATGCAACTGAATCGCCGCATGTTCCATGCCGGGATACAACCCCGCCGCGTTGCGATTGCGGCGGTTTCTCGTGCGGCATGTCACACCGGTGATCGCTCATCAGGGCCGGCCGTCACGTCGTCCGTCGGCCAGTGAGCCTCAACCGGGAGTGCGTCCTCCAGCATCGCGAGGTAGTCGTCCCGCGGCACCTCCACCGCCCCGATCCCGCGGAGATGATCGGTGATGAACTGCGTATCCAGCAGCGTGAACCCGCCGGCACGAAGCCGCCGGACGAGATCCACCAGCGCCACCTTCGAGGCTTCCGTGACCGCACTGAACATGCTCTCCCCGAAGAACGCCCCGCCGAGAGCAACCCCGTACAACCCGCCGACCAGAACTCCGTCCTGCCACGTTTCGACAGTGTGCGCGAGGCCGAGCCGGAACAGCTGCGTGTAGGCGGCGATGATTTCCTCGGAGATCCAGGTGTCGGGCCGCGCCGCGCACGCCCTCATTACTCCCGGGAAGTCCCGGTCCGACGCCAGCTCGAACGGCTTCCGCCGAAGCGTCCGCCGGAGACTCCTCGAAACCCGTAGCCCGTCGAGCGGGATGATCGCCCTGGGATCGGGCGAGAACCAGCCGACGCGCCCGTCCGACGGATCCGCCATCGGAAAGTAGCCGCCCTGATACGCCTGGACGAGCAGATCGGCAGTGAGGGGACGTCGGGCCATCTGGGCGGAATCTCCTACGGGATTGTGACGACGACCTTCCCCACCGACTGACGCATCTGGAGATACGTATGCGCCTCGACGATCTTGTCGAACGTGAACACCTTGCCGATGACCGGCTTCAGGATCCCGCGATTGTAGAACTGGACCATCTCGAGCACCGCCTCGCGGAAGTACTGCTCCTTGCCAGTGAGCGTTCCGATGTTGAAGCCGAAGATTGCTTTGTTGGCGCTCATGAGGCTCGGCGGAAAGATCGGCCGCATGAACGAAAATACGTTCGCCGCCTTCAGCCGGTTCAGGGCGCCGGCACTCGTCACGCCCGAAACGCCGAACAGGACGTATCTCCCCATCTGCGCCAGGATCCCCCAGCTCTTCTTGAACACCTCGCCACCGACCGAATCCATCACGACATCCACGCCGTAGTTGTTCGTCGCACGAAGGATCTCCGCGGCGAAGTCCATCGTATTGTAGTTGACGACCACGTCGGCACCGTGCGACCGGACGAGATTCACCTTCTCTTCCGTCCCCGCGGTCGCGAAAATCTCCGCCCCGAGGGACCGGGCCATCTGGACGGTGGCCAGCCCCACGCCCCCGGCTGCGGCATGCACCAGGAGCCGCTCGCCTCTCCGCAGATTCGCGAGCCGGATGAGCCCGTGATAGGCCGTGAGGCCAGTGGCCAGAAACGACGCGCCTTCCTCGTAGCTCATCGGCTCCGGGAGAACGGTCGCCAGGTTCGCGTTCGCGAGCACGTACTCGGCGTGGCTCCCGAGCCGGCTGTAGCCCATGACGCGCTGCCCGACTTCGAATCCCTCCACGGCAGAGCCGTAGCCGGCCACGTCGCCCGCGAACTCGAGCCCGGGAATGAACGGAGGCCTCGGAGTCCCCGGGTACACGCCGAGCCTGCCGAAGATGTCGGCGAAATTCAGGCCGATGGCACGTACGCGCACGAGGACCTGGTGCGAACCGGGAACCGGCTCGGGAGCCTGGCGGAATTCGAGGACGTCAGGCCCTCCGTACTTGGTAACGAAAGCTGCTCTCATTGCGGCCGTTTCCGATATGTGACATAACGTTCGTGGAGGGCGGCAAGGCGCTTCATCGCCTGCTCGTCCAGGTCTTCGTCATCCTTGTCCCGCTTCACCATCATCCGGAAGTCGTCCGTCTCGTCACGCGTCAACTTCCATTCGTAGTCCTTCAACTCGCGTATCATCCGTTTCTGGTCCGCGTGTGTCACGATCCCTCCTGCGGCGATGACGCGACCCTGCGGATTACCTGGATCCTGCAGAGGGCGCGATAGGAACAATATGTGCAAACCTCTTCGATGCGGTCCGGCGTCGTGAGCGGAAACTTCCCTTCCGCGATACTCCGGACATACCCGGTGACCAGTCCTATCGTCTGCCGGACGAGCTGGTCCAGCGCCTCCCCGTTCGGCAGCAGCTTCCGGCCTCCCTCGCCCCGAGCAAATGCGCGCTCCTTGAACTCGGCGTTGCCGGCCCCCATGACCAGCCTGACCGGCGGGCGAAGCTGATAGTAGATGCCGGCAGCCGCGGCGAGATCCCGCCCGGACTCGCGCAGCATCTCCCGGACGACGTGAAGGTAGAGCGGGAGCTGGAGGCTCGTGCCCTCCTCGATGTCCGCCAGCCTGGGAAGCTTCCGCGCAGTCTTGTAGTCGATGACCGTGAAGCTGTCAGGCCCGACATCCACCCGGTCAACCTTCCCCCGGATCGCCACGCCGCCGATCGTGACCGGCTCGTCTCTGCCCAGCTCGGGGTCCCGGGTGAATGGTGCGGCCTCCGCCCCCGGCCCCACTCCGAACGCCACCTCAAAATGCCGCGGCGTCGTTTCCACTTCGCGCGTGCGTTCCACATCGATGATCCCGGCGAGCAGCCCCCGCCGGCCGCGGCCGCCTCCGAAGAGCACCGCCCTGTCGACTTCCCAGAACGCGTCGGGGATGTGGAGGCGATCGATCTTCCGCCGAACGATCTCCGCGAGCTGGGCCAGCGCCTCCTCAGCCTCCTCGTCGGTGCAACCCTTCAGTTGCGGCGCGCCGGAACGGCGCCGTTCCACGAAGAACTCGAAAAGGGCCTCGTGCAGGATCGTTCCGTGCTCCAGCGGTGAGAGGTCGTCACGATAGTCGTCGACCGTCCTGAGCCGGAGCACCCGCTCCGCGAAAAACCTGAACGGGCACGCGGCGTAGGTCTCCAGCTGCGTGGCGGAATAGACGTCCGACGAGAACTTCTCCAGCGCGGCGCGGGCCCGCTCGTTCAGCGTGGGCCCGGGTAGCCCCTCGAACTCCGGGAGTGAATGATCTTCGATGCGGCTATGCTCGATCGCCGCGGCCCGCCTTGCTTCCGCGAGGCTCGCCTGCCACGGCCCGGGAAGCACGTCCCCGGGCATGTTCGCTCCATGCCGGATCCACCAGGCGAGGGCTTCGTCCTCCGCGAGAATCGATTCGGGGACGGGGCATTCATCCGAGCGGACGACCACTGGATCGGCGGCACCGCACAACGCGTCGAGGAACGACGAGCGGACCAGCTCCACCTCCCCGTCGTGCTCGGGATACGTCAGGTACAGCCGGTCGGAGAAGTTCGTGACCGCCTGATAGAAGAGATACCGCTGCTGCCATTCGTGGCGACGGCGGCGGAGCTGCTGCCGCTCCTCGCTCAGGAACACTTCGGGCTGATACACGGACGGAAACTCGCCGTCGATGAGCCCCGCGACAATCATGATGCCGACCGAGAGCCCGCGCGTTTCGTCAATCGACGTGATGAGCACGCCGTTGCGGAACCGCTCATGCACGTTGTACCGCTCCCTCGACACCGCCACCGTGAGCTGATCCAGGAATCGCCGGAGCGGGTGACGGGCCGCGGGGCCGTCACGGAACGAGAGAACGGTCGTCGTGTCCTCCACGACTTCCAGGAATTTCTGGTACGCCCGCATGTCCCGCTCGACGTCGTCCTGCCGTTCGACGGCCGCCCGAGTCACGATGCGGGCAGGGACGCGAAGCTCGCCGAACAAGGCGCTCACCCGCCGGCGGAACTCCTCCGGCGTCGATTCTTCGGACAGAGGGGCGAGCAGGCTGTGCACATGCGCCAGGTCCTTCCGCGCCCGCTCAAGCTGTTCGATGCCGGGGTGGCGTTGATCTCCCCGCCGGATCGCATCGCTCTGCGGCCCGCTGCGGAGCGCGTCCAGGCGTTCGTCGATCCTGGCAAGCCAGCTTCCGTACCCCCCGGTTACGCGCAACGCCCGCGACACGAATTCGAGGTTCGCCGGATCGATGGGGGCGTCGCCGTCCGACAGCCCCAGGTACGGGCTGGCGGCGATGCGCAGCAAATCATCACGGCGGAACCCGCCGGAGGAAACCCGCATCATCCCGAGCAGCGCGACGACGACCGGCGAACGGTCAAGATGGAATCGGTCGGTGATGTTGACCGGTATCCGGTACCGTGCCGTATGCTCTCTGAACAGCCCGGTGTACGGTTCCGGATGTACCATGGCGACGCACACCGTGCTCAGATCAAGATCCGGCTGCTCATCCGCCAGCGTCCTGATCAGCGCGCATATCCGCTCCACTTCCTGTATCCGGTCCCTGGCTGCAATCACCGTCACTCGCCCCTGCGTATCCACCTTACGCTCCTTCGCGGAAGAGGCGAAGAGTTGGCGGGATAATCCTTCTACAATAGAGCGCGTCACCTCCGTCCGCGGGGGCGCGGTCGCCGAGAGGAGCGAGTCCAGCGTATGGTCCTCCCGAAACCCGAGCTCGTTGAACCTCCTGTAGTTGTCCTCCAGGTGTCCGAAAAGCGCCGGGTTTCCGTGCTGGAAGTCGAACGCCATGCCGATTGCGAGACCCTCAATCCGCGTCAGCGCCTCCAGGATAGCGATCTGCGGCTGGGTGAACTCGTCGAATCCGGCCAGGGAGAGGGTCCGGACGCCGGGGTACGCCCCCCGGAAGATCTCCGCGAAGTCGGGTTGCCCCTGCTCGAGGAGCGCGGAAAAGAGCCCTTCGACGTCGATCAGGCGGGCGCGGGACAACTGCCCCTCGTAGGCCCCGTAGATCGCAGACACATCCAGCAGCTTCTGCCTCTCGTCCATCGGCGCCCTGGCAGCTTCGGCTTCCAGCGTCTCCGGATCAATCCCCGACTCCTTCAGGTGCAGGATGACTGCGATGATCTTCTCGAATGTCCCGCGGAAGAGGTGATGGTCCCTCCCTCCCGGCCGGAAGTAGACCAGACGATCCCGGACCGAGCGGACGGCGGCATCAAACAGGAGGCTCTGGACAGGCCCGGAGACCATGCGGCGTGCCTGCGGGGAGGCGCTGAAAAGCGCCATCGCCAGCGACTCGAGGGTGTGGATGGGGAGTGCAGGGGCGACCCCGCGCTGAGCCTGGTCCAGCAGCTCCCGCGAAAGATGCCTGATCCGGCGCTTGGTGGGAACCACGAGAAGCACTTCGTCGAGCCGCGAACCCGACAGGACGTCTTCCAGGGCGATCGTTGCGCGCTTCAGACGGTGTCGGAGAAGAATCGGCATTGGAGTTCTATGAAACCTTTTGTATTATTCCCCATGGCATTTCAACACGGCGCCGGCGCATACCTCAAGCTCATCAGGCCCAAGCACTGGGTCAAGAACTTCTTCGTTTTCGCGGCTCTTATTTTCGCCCGCGAGCTCTTCCATCTCGAGCCGTTTCTCGAGGCCGTGAAGGCCTTCGTGGTCTTCTCCCTCTCTGCCAGTGCGATCTACATCATCAACGACGTTGCCGACGTCGACGCCGACCGGGCTCATCCCGAGAAGCGAAACCGTCCGATCGCCTCAGGGGCGATCCCCGTACCCCGGGCGCTCGTCCTTGCCGGCCTGCTCCTGGCTGTCTCCGCGCTCATCGTCTCAGGAATGACCCACCTCTTCATCATCGCGATCGTGGTCTACGTCCTGATGAATCTGGCCTACTCGTTCCGGCTGAAGGAAGTGGTCCTCCTGGACGTCTTCATCGTGGCGGCGGGGTTCATGCTCCGCGTCGTGGGCGGTGCCTACGCGATCAACGTCACGGTGTCCAGCTGGCTCGTGCTCTGCAGTCTGTTTATCTCGCTGTTCCTCGGTTTCGCCAAGCGCAGGTCCGAGCTGCAGCGGGCCGCACCAGCCGGAGCCGCCGAACAGCGCCGCGTCCTGGCAATGTACGTCCCCGCCGTCCTCGATCAGATGCTGACCATCGCGGGCGCGGGCGCGGTCATCTCGTATGCCCTCTACACGGTCGCGCCGAGAACCGTCGAGATATTCCACACCGAGAAGCTGATCTACACGACCGTCTTCGTCATCTTCGGAGTGTTCCGCTACCTTCACCTCATCTACACGTCTGCCGACGTCGAAAACCCGACCAACGCGGTCACCCGCGACCTGCCGATCATCGTGACGGTCGCGCTCTGGATCGTCTCCTGCGTGGGCATCATCTACTCGTTCGGCCCCGGCGGTGCCCTCCTGTCGCCCTGATTCCGCTTCAGCAGTATAGGCATTGCCGCACCTACGGTCAAGATAGAACTGGTCGAAAACAACCCGAAACGCGCCCCGGCAACGGGCGTTGACTTGCCCTACCCATTTGTATATATTGACTTTTTGGGGTATGAGTGCGCAGGATGCAGCGCCTTCGCAGGAACCGAAGACGGCCGCGGGCGTGTTCTACAGGTAGGGTGTGCGGTGCTCCTTGTGCAGTATTGCTCGTGCTCCGCGTGCGGTATGACATAGAAGACAGCGGTCGACTGACCACTCATCACGCTTAGGACGCTAGGATGGAAGGCAACTTCTCCAACAGGGTTCAGGATGTCATTCGGCTCAGCCGCGAGGAGGCTCTTCGGCTGGGTCACGACTACATCGGGACGGAGCATCTCCTCCTCGGTGTGATACGCGAGGGAGAAGGGATTGCCGTGAAGATCCTGCGCAACCTCGGCGTGGACCTCTACAAGCTGAAAAAAGCCATCGAGGATACGGTCCGCACCTCGGGCGGGACCCTCACGATCGGCAATATCCCGCTGACCAAGCAGGCGGAGAAGGTCCTCAAGATAACGTACCTGGAAGCCAAGCTCTACAAGTCGGACGTCATCGGAACCGAGCATCTGCTGCTCTCGCTGCTCCGCGACGACGACAACATCGCCGCGCAGATTCTCCACCAGTTCAACGTGCACTACGACGTGGTGCGGGCCGAGCTCGACAATATCATCAGCGGGAAGCCCTCCAGCCCCCCCTCGTCCCAGCCCCCGGAGAAGAAGGCGGAGAAGTCCAAGACGCCCGTCCTCGACAACTTCGGCCACGACCTGACCAAGCTTGCCGCAGAGGACAAGCTCGATCCGATCGTCGGCCGCGAAAAGGAGATCGAGCGCGTCGCGCAGGTGCTCAGCCGCCGGAAGAAGAACAACCCGGTGCTCATCGGCGAGCCCGGCGTCGGCAAGACGGCGATCGCCGAGGGCCTCGCCATGCGGATCGTCCAGAAGAAAGTCTCGCGTGTTCTGCACGGAAAACGCGTTGTCACCCTTGACCTTGCCGCGCTCGTCGCCGGAACGAAATACCGGGGGCAGTTCGAGGAACGCATGAAGGCCGTGATGAACGAGCTCGAGAAGGCCAAGGACGTCATCCTGTTCATCGACGAGCTCCACACGATCGTCGGTGCCGGCGGCGCCTCCGGGTCGCTCGACGCGTCCAATATGTTCAAGCCCGCGCTCTCGCGCGGCGAGCTGCAGTGCATCGGCGCGACCACGCTCGACGAGTACCGCCAGTATATCGAGAAGGACGGCGCTCTCGACCGGCGGTTCCAGAAGATCATGGTCGACGCGACCACCGTCGACGAAACGATCCAGATCCTCTCGAACATCAAGCATAAGTACGAAGAGCACCACGGCGTCCGCTACGGCCAGAAGGCTATCGATGCGGCCGTGCGCCTGAGCGACCGCTACATCACCGACCGCTACCTCCCGGACAAGGCGATCGACGTGCTCGACGAATCCGGCTCGCGCGTCCACCTGGCGAACATTCACGTGCCGCAGGAAATTGTCGACCTCGAGGCTGAAGTCGAGAAGATCAAGCAGACCAAGAACCAGGTCGTGAAAAGCCAGAATTTTGAGGAGGCGGCGCGGCTGCGCGACCTCGAGAAGAAGTTCCTGAGCGACCTCGAGATCGCCAAGCGCGAATGGGAACTGAAGGCCCAGCACACCGTCCATGAAGTGACGGACGATCACATCGCGGACGTCGTCGCGATGATGACCGGCATCCCGGTCAACAAGATCGCGCAGTCGGAGTCCGAGAAATTGCTCGTCATGGAGCGCATCCTGAAGGGCCAGGTCGTCGGACAGAACGAGGCCATCGAGAAGCTCGCCAAGGCGATCCGGCGCACGCGCGCGGGCCTGAAAGACCCGCGTCGGCCCATCGGCTCGTTCATCTTCCTCGGCCCCACGGGCGTCGGGAAGACCGAGATGGCGAAGGCGCTCGCGCGCTACCTGTTCGATTCGGAGGAATCCCTCATCCGGATCGACATGAGCGAGTACATGGAGAAGTTCAGCGTGTCACGGCTCGTGGGCGCGCCTCCTGGCTATGTGGGGTACGAGGAGGGCGGACAACTGACCGAGAAGGTGCGGCGCAAGCCGTACTCCGTGGTGCTGCTCGATGAAATCGAGAAGGCGCACCCGGACGTGTTCAATATCCTCCTCCAGGTGCTGGACGACGGCATCCTCACGGACAGCCTCGGGCGCCGTGTGGACTTCAAGAACACGATCCTGATCATGACGTCGAACATCGGAACGCGAGACCTGAAGCGGACCGGTGGGTTCGGGTTCGGCACGCCGTCAGCAGCCGACGATTACGGCTCGATGAAGACCACGATCGAGGACGCTCTGAAGCGGGTGTTCAACCCCGAATTCCTCAACCGCATCGACGAAACAATCGTCTTCCATCAGCTCGAGAAGAAGCATATCCTGGACATCATCACGATCCAGATGGCGGAACTGCTCAAGCGCATCGGCGGCATGGGGCTGAAAGTGGAGCTGACGAAGCAGGCGCGGGAGTTCCTGGCCGACAAGGGGTACGATCCGTCCTTCGGCGCCCGCCCGCTGCGCCGCGCACTCCAGCGCTACCTGGAAGACCCCATCGCCGAGGAGATCCTGAAGGGCAAGTACCCGGAAGGCTCCACGATCAAGGTGAAGATCAACAAGAGGACGGGGGAACTGAAGTTCACGGGCACCCCGACCCCGGCAAAGTCCGATGGCGATGTGAAGCAGGAGGAGAAGCCGGCGGACGTTTCCTGAAGGGAACCTTCACTTTCAGCCTGAAAACGCAGTCCTACCGCATCCCGCCGCCCCCAAAAGGGGCGGCGGGTTCGTTTTGTGGCCGCCAAGTCTTGAAGTTCAAAGCAGGCTTATGTAGTTTTCAGAACATTTCCACCCTCTCACCTCGGTTCGACCGGAATTACTCATGCAGCGCCCAGACTTCGACAGCCTGACCGTACTCGAGCATCTGCCCGTCGCCCTGCTCATCACGCGCCCGGAGGACGGATCCATCGTGTACCTGAACGCCCGGGCCTCGGACCTGCTGCAACTCCCGCGGGAAACGGCGCTCACGCTGAAGGGCTTCGATTTCCTTGTCGATCCGGACGATCGGGACGAGATGGTCTCGCTGCTCGAGTCAAATGACGTGGTCCGCGACCTGACCGTTCGCATCCGCTCTATGGCGGGGAGGGAATACCGCGCAAACCTGAGCGCCGCCCTTCTGACCCTCGGGCAAGCACGCTGCTCCGTGATCCTGGTCGGCGAGGTTCGCGAAGGCGGATCGTAAATCGGCCGTCTGAAGGCCGCCCAGAAGCGCCCAGATATGCGTCACCTGGATGACGCATTTGCTGCCGGCAAGGTAGGCGACAGCGGGTCGTAATCAGCGCCGTCCCTTGCTCCGACTCGAGCCGCAGGACCCCGATCACGCTAGCAGGTCGCCATGTCTCGCGCATCCGGGCATTGAATTCGATTTTAGATGCACGCTCCACCATCTCCACCGCACCCGGGCCGAGCCAAGTCCCGTCCGGCAACGGTCCCCCCGGGCGACCCGTCTACCATTCACCACAAGGAGAGCACTTCCATGCGCAACTGGAAGCTGGTCGGCCGCTGGTTCATTCTTGCCGCGGCCTTTACCGTAGGGTCTCATGCCGTGCTGGCGCAAACGCCGGCAGCAAAGGGACCGCTCGAGGTCACGATCAAGAGCCGCCAAGTTGAGAGAGTCGCCGTTCAAGAGCGAACCTCCTCGTCATTCCTCATGCGCGCGACAGACGCAGCCGGGAAACCCGTCGAGGGATTGACGGTGGAGAACGTTGCGGTGAAACAGGGGGGGGATAACGTGCGCGTGACCAGGGTCTCCCCGCTGCGCGGAACCGACTTCGTCGCAAAGAACGTGGTAGTCGTGATCGACAACAGCACGTCGATGAGGAGTTACTCGGAGGGCCTCCTGCAAAGCATGCAGGCTTTTCTGGATACGCTCGGCCCTGGCGCGGAGGTCGCCACCGTAATGTTCGAGGAAAACCCCGAGTGGATGAGGGCGCATCCGGTGGCCTATGACGGGAAGAACCTGAACCTCGACGTTACGGACTTCACGACCGACTACGACAAGATCATGCAGCACACGCGGCTCTGGTTCAAGTCGTACATGACAAGCAGAACATACCTCCGGGATGCTTCCCTCTATGGTTTGTCGATGCTGCGTGAGGTCCCGGTCTATATGCAGAAGTCGCTCGTCATCATGTCTGACGGCGACGATGTCGGCAGCCAGTTCACGCTCGACCAGGTGCTCGACCTTTACTCGTCGGACGTGCAGATCTACATGATCAACTTCGACCCGAACAGCGCAAAGATTGCGACGCTCGAGAAGATCCAGGAAAAGACCGGCGGCAACTGGTACATGGCCAAAGATACCGGAGAGCTGCTCAATGCCTTCGGGGCCATCTCCCACGACCTGGGGCTTGTCTATTACGTGGAGTACAAAACCAGGCAGTCGGTCGAGTCGCACGTCCTGAACGCGGTCTTCTTCGACGCAAATTCCAGCGCGATCCGGCCGGTGTACAAGACCTTCCCCGACCACAAGGCGACGCTCTCCTTCGACGAGACCGGGTTCACGAACCCGATGGACACGTACTACGATGTCCTGAACATCGTCGGCGCCAGGATGAGCATGTACCCGAAGGCGACCCTGACGCTCACCGGATGCAACACGGATTACGGCGAGGAGAAGGGGAACCGGGGACTTTCGCAGAAGCGCGCTGAGAGCGTGAAGCAGTATCTCAGCACGGTTTGGCGCATCGATCCGGCCCGGATCCTGATCGAGACGCGGGACCTCCCGGCAAAGCCGTCGACGGGCGCCACCGAAGCCGGGCGCGAGGAAAACCGGCGCGTCGAAATCACCTCGAACGTTCCCGACGTTCTGAAGCCCGTGCTGACGAACAGGGCCATCGGCGAGGTCAACGACCAGGGCGCCGTCGCAGAAGTCTACAGCCTGCAGCTCTTTGACTTCAATTCGGCGGCCGTCAGCCCCGTCAACAAGAAAATGCTGGACCACGTCGCCGCGTCGTACAAGGGAGTCAAGGATGGGAAGATCAAGGCGGTCGGGTTCACCGACAACAT
>CAWABB010000001.1:1137500-2473145 GCA_963780165.1 uncultured Ignavibacteria bacterium
GGTTTCGCGTCTACCGCACGATACTGATTCGCCCTATTCAGACTCGCTTTCGCTACGGCTGCGTCTCTTGAGAGACTTAACCTTGCATCGTACGAGTAACTCGTAGGCTCATTAAACAAAAGGCACGCTGTCACGCACCAGCCCGTGCAAGCACGAACTGGATTGCTCCAACCGTTTGTAGGCATGCGATTTCAGGTACTATTTCACCCTCCTGTTAGGAGTGCTTTTCACCTTTCCCTCACGGTACTTGTTCACTATCGGTCACTGGAGAGTGTTTAGCCTTGCGAGATGGTTCTCGCAGGTTCCCACAGACTTCCACTTATTCCGTGGTACTTGGGATCGTTCGCCAGAGAGCCGGCCATGTTTCGCCTACAGGACTTTCACCTCCTATGGTTCCTCTTTCCAGGGGATTCGGCTACACAACCGGTTTCTTACTCTCCGACCGCCGCGCAAGTTGGTCTGCAAACGCCCCACAACACCCCCGGCACAACGGTTGCGCCCTTGAATGTGCCGGATGGTTTAGGCTCTTTCCCGTTCGCTCGTCACTACTAGGGAAATCGTTATTACTTTTTCTTCCTGGGGGTACTGAGATATTTCAATTCCCCCCGTTTGCTCTGCCGCGCCTATGAATTCAGCACGGAGTCCCGCCACATGACTGGCGGGGGGTTGCCCCATTCGGAGATCGCCGGGTCACAGGTTGTTTCCACCTATCCGACGCTTATCGCAGGTTACCACGTCCTTCATCGCCTTCCAGTGCCAAGGCATCCATCGCATGCCCTTGGTAACTTAACCGAAAATCGTTATTGACTCCGATGATTGTCCGGATGCATCAATACGATTACGGATACAGAAGATTTCTCAGTGTCAGTGATCAAACCGCAGTGGCTCCGCCACCGCTGTCGATACACTCATCCCAATTGTCAAAGAACAACACAGATACAGCTCGTGGAGCTAAGCGGGATCGAACCGCTAACCTCCTGGTTGCAAACCAGGCGCTCTCCCAATTGAGCTATAGCCCCGTAGCACCATGTGGCCAGCGCCACCCGATCAACCGCTGTGGGCCTGAGTAGAGTTGAACTACTGACCTCACGCTTATCAGGCGTGCGCTCTAACCACCTGAGCTACAGGCCCAGGGCACACCTCCGCGCCTGCGGACGTGTCCGTACAAAAAAAATATAGTGTGCATAACCGACAACATCGATCGCTGTAGAGTCGTGGTTTGGTGTCCTATCCGCCGTGAGGCGGAAGGAAGGACTCCATAGAAAGGAGGTGATCCAGCCGCACCTTCCGATACGGCTACCTTGTTACGACTTAGCCCCAGTCACTGGTCTTACCTTAGACGCCTGCCTCCCTTGCGGGTTAGCGTAGCGGTTTCGGGTACTCCCAGCTCCCATGGCTTGACGGGCGGTGTGTACAAGGCCCGGGAACGTATTCACCGCGCCGTGCTGATGCGCGATTACTAGCAATTCCAGCTTCATGGAGTCGAGTTGCAGACTCCAATCCGAACTGAGACCGCGTTTTTGGGATTGGCTCCACCTCGCGGTTTGGCAACCCTTTGTCGCGGCCATTGTAGCACGTGTGTGGCCCCGGGTGTAAGGGCCATGAGGACTTGACGTCATCCCCGCCTTCCTCTCTACTTGCGTAGGCAGTCCACTTAGAGTGCCCAGCTTGACCTGATGGCAACTAAGTGCAGGGGTTGCGCTCGTTGCGGGACTTAACCCAACACCTCACGGCACGAGCTGACGACAGCCATGCAGCACCTGTACCAGTGTGTATTGCTACAAGACCGACTTTCATCGGTTGTCACTGGCCTTTCAAACCCGGGTAAGGTTCTTCGCGTTGCATCGAATTGAACCACATGCTCCACTGCTTGTGCGGGCCCCCGTCAATTCCTTTGAGTTTCAACCTTGCGATCGTACTCCCCAGGTGGGGTACTTAATGCGTTAGCTTTGGCACTGAACCTTGCGGCCCAGCACCTAGTACCCATCGTTTAAGGCGTGGACTACCAGGGTATCTAATCCTGTTTGCTCCCCACGCTTTCGCGCCTCAGTGTCAGTAACGGACCAGGAGACCGCCTTCGCTACCGGTGTTCTTCATGATATCTACACATTTCACCGCTACACCATGAATTCCATCTCCCTCTGCCGTACTCAAGACGCCCAGTATCGACGGCAATTCTACGGTTGAGCCGCAGGATTTCACCATCGACTTAAGCGCCCACCTACACGCCCTTTACACCCAGTAAATCCGGACAACGCTCGGGTCCTACGTATTACCGCGGCTGCTGGCACGTAGTTAGCCGACCCTTATTCGCAGGGTACGGTCGACTGCCGCCTGTAGCGGCAGCTTCATCCCCTGCAAAAGAGGTTTACATCCTAACGGACTTCATCCCTCACGCGGCGTCGCTGCGTCAGCCTTTCGGCCATTGCGCAATATTCCTCACTGCTGCCTCCCGTAGGAGTCTGGACCGTGTCTCAGTTCCAGTGTGGCTGGCCATCCTCTCAGACCAGCTACCCATCGCAGGCTTGGTGGGCCGTTACCCCGCCAACTACCTAATGGGACGCAGGCTCATCTCCAGGCGCCTTGCGGCTTTTAACAACTGTCACCATGCGGTGCCGCTGCATAATCGGGTATTAGTCCCGCTTTCGCGAAATTATCCCCGTCCTGAAGGCAGATTGCCTACGTGTTACTCACCCGTGCGCCACTGTACTCGGGATATTGCTACCCCTTTCTCGTTGACTTGCATGTGTTAGGCACGCCGCCAGCGTTCGTCCTGAGCCAGGATCAAACTCTCCGTTGTAGTTATTATATCAAATAACCACTGTCGAGTTTGAAACTTAGCTTCGTCGTTCGCTTGCACGAACTTGTCAGCCAAGGTGAAAAACTCTACCTCGATTGACGTGTGGCTATGCACACTATTTGTCAAAGAACGGTACAGAACCCGTTTCTAAACGGGCCTCTAATATACAGAGTTTCAACCCAGAAGTCAAGTACTGCGAGGTACTACGACAACTTTTTCGAGGTTGGACTGCTGACCCACTGAAGGGACAATATGGTACGAGTTTGGCGGGATAAAGTCAACACCCCACGCACAAGATTTTTCCCCGGGGGGGTTCTTCCCCACCCCCGGGGAAAACCCCGGAAGCCCGGCAGGGCCTCACCGCCCCATCAAACCCTCAATTCCCCAGCCCTTCATGGTCTCCTGCGTCCGCCGGTCCGTCATGTCATAGTGAATCGGGGTCACCGATACGTACCTGTTCTGCACCGCCACCTGGTCGGCGTCCGGATCCGTGTCGATGACGTTCAACCGCCCCTTCAACCAGAAGTATTCCCGGTTCGCGGGGTCCCGCCGCACGTCAAACGTGTCGTCCCACGTGGACTGCCCCTGCCTCGTGATCTTCACCCCGAGGATCTCGCGCTCCGGCAACGGCGGCACGTTCACGTTCAACAGCGTCCCCTCCGGCAACCCCCGCTCCGCAACCATCAACGCGAGCCTGCGGGCGATCTTCGCCGCGAACGAGAAGTCCGCCTCCCCGTACGTCGTCAGCGATACCGCAATCGAAGGGATGCCGAGAATCGTCCCCTCGGTGGCTGCCGATACCGTCCCCGAATAGATGATATTGATTGCGGTATTCGATCCGTGATTGATCCCCGAGATCAACAGGTCCGGCTTCCGGTCGCGCACCAGAAACCGCACGCCCAGCTTCACCGCGTCGGCGGGCGTCCCCTCCACCGCGTACCCGAAGAACTCGCCGTCCTTGGAGAACGGCACCGCGCGCAGCGGGTAGTTCATCGTGATGGCGTGACCGACGGCGCTCTGCTGCTTGTCCGGCGCAACCACCGTCACCTCCGCGATGGTCTTGATCTCCTTCACCAGCGCGTAAATGCCCGGCGCATCGATGCCGTCATCGTTCGAAATCATAACGTGCAGCGGCCGTTCCATCAGTAACTCTCCGACTTCGTCGGGAATGAACCCGACTTGACGTCATCGATATACGAGCGGAACGAGCGCCGCAGGTCTTCGGCCAACTCACCGTAGCGCCGGACGAATCGAGGCCGGAACTCCTCGGTCAGGCCGAGCATGTCGTACAGGACCAGCACCTGCCCGTCGCATCCCGGGCCCGCGCCGATGCCGACCGTCGGAACCGGCACGGCCTTCGTCACACGGCTCGCCAGGCTCGCGGGGATCTTCTCGAGGACCATCGCGAACACGCCGGCATCGGCCAGCACCTTCGCATCGCGCAAAAGCTGGTCCGCCTCCTCCTTCTCCGTCGCACGCACCTCGTATGTGCCGAACTTGTTGATCGCCTGAGGCGTCAGGCCGAGATGCCCCATGACCGGAATCCCGATCTGCACGAGGTGACGGACGATCTCCGCTATGTACGCGCCGCCCTCCAGCTTCACGGCGCCGACGCCCACCTCCTTCATGACCCTGCCGCAGTTCCTCACCGCCTCGTCCAGGCTGTTCTGGTACGACATGAACGGCATGTCGACGACGATCAGCGCGTTCTTCACCGCGCGCTTCACCGCCTTGGCGTGATAGATCATGTCGTCCACGGTGACGGAGAGCGTCGTCTCGTGCCCCTGGACCACGTTGCCCAGGGAGTCGCCCACAAGGATGATGTCGATCCCGACCTCGTCGAGGAGGCGGGCGGTCAGGAAGTCGTAGGCCGTGAGCATGGCGATCTTCTCACGGGACTGCTTCATGGTCATCACCGTCCGCGTGGTGACGACGCGCGGGCGCTTCTGCTGCGGTGCGGGAGGTGGAGTTTTCATGCGATGTGTCTCGGGGTTCTGTTGGATTGCTGGCCTGGAGTTCCGCGGGCGTGCCCGCCCTGCCAGGCCCGTCTGTCCCGGGGCGGGCTCACCCGGTACCATGCGTTTGCCCGCGGGCTTGTTCTGCCCTGCCTCTGTGTCCGGCGCGAGCCCGGCTCAGGGCGCCGGGGCGAGGCGGACGCCCCAGTGGAGCTCGCACCCTTGCCGGATGCACTCCGCGAGGTGGTCGATATCCACGGGACCTCCCGTGGCCTCGGAGAGGTCGACAGTCTTCATGTTCAGCTCGGAGCGCAGGAGGTCGCGCACGTTCTCGTCAGCCCGGATGAACTCGGTCAGCCGCTTGTGCGCAGGCCCGCAGAGGATCGAGCCGTGCTGCAGCACCACATTCGTCGCGCCGGTCACCCTGCGCTGCGCGCTGCCCACGAGCTTCCGCCCGTCCCACTCGATCTCGTACCGAGCGGAGGCCGTGAAGCAGGGGATCGCGGAGGGCGAGCGGTAATGCTCCGGGAAGTTCGGCTGCGACCGCTGAAGCGTGGCCTCCACCCCGAACAGGCTGAGGCCCCTGACGAGCGCCCGGCTGATATCGTTGTACACATCCAGGATACTCCTCCGCCCGGAGGGCATCACGACGCAGTACGTCAGTTCTTCAGCGTGAAGGATGGCGCGGCCCCCGGTGGGTCGCCTGACGACGTCAATCCCGCTTTCGCGGCACCGGGCCGCGTCGATCTCTTCCTCGCGCTGGTTGTATCCGAGGGAGATGGCCCAGGGGCTCCAGCCATACAGCCTGAGCGTCGGCGCCCCCCCTCCCGCAGCAAGAGCCTCGGCCATGGCGGAGTCCAGAGCCATGTTGCTGGCCCCGTCCAGCTTTCCCGAATGCTCGAACCGCCAGGCTGGATTCTGGATGGCGGGGGCCGAGGGCCCCGAGGCCGTGGGCCCGGGGGCCGTGGGCCCGGTCGCCGGAACGCTCGGTGCGCCGGAATGCATGAGGATCGTCAGTGCTTCAGTCTGGGCGGCGGGATAATCCCGCGCTTGCTGGCCGCGACGAAGTCGACAACCTTCTGTACTTCTGCGACGGCCATGAGGGTCGCATCCGCCCTGATGCGATCCAGCGCCTGCGTGGTGTTCAGGCCGGACCGATAGATGAGATGGAACGCCCGGTCAACCGCCTCGATCGCTTCCTTCGAGAACCCCCTGCGGCGGAGGCCGACCGAATTGAGCCCCTCCCAGACCGTGGGGCGACTCCCCACAAGCGAGTACGGCGGCACGTCCTTGCCTATTCCGCTCCCCCCGCCTACCATGGCGTGACAACCGATGTTCACGAACTGGTGAACCGGCGTGAGGCCGCCGATGATGACGTAGTCTTCGAGGGTAACGTGTCCGGCCAGGGCGACGCAGTTTGCCAGGATAACCTTGTTCCCCACCCTGCAGTCGTGCGCGACGTGCGAATACGCCATGAAGAAGCTGTCGCTCCCGATGACGGTTCGCATCGTTTCGTGCGTGCCGCGGTGCAAGGTGGCGTATTCGCGCACGACCGTCCGGTCGCCCACCTCGCACGTCGTGGGCTCGTTCTTGTACTTCAGGTCCTGCGGCGCATGGCCGACCACCGCCCCCATGTGGATGCGGCAGTCGCGCCCGATGCGCGCGCCGGTCCCGATGAACGCGTGCGGCATGACGTGCGTCCCGTCGCCGATGACAGCGCCTTCCTCGACGATGGCGAAGGGATCGATCGTGACCCCGTTGCCCAGTTCCGCCTTGGGATGGACGACTGCGCGCTGATCAATCTGAGTGCTCATGGTATCAGAGGGCCGTTGGCGGTGGTGGAGTGCGTTCGATGATCGTGGCCATCATCTCGGCTTCGGCGACCAGGCTTCCGTCGACATAGGCCTTGCCGGACATGCGGCAAATCTTCGTCTTCTTGCTCAGCATGGTCAGCTCGAACACCAGCTGGTCGCCGGGAATCACGGGCTTCCGGAACTTGGCATTGTCGATCGCCATGAAGTAGACCAGCTTGTTGCCGGGGTTGTCGATGCCGTTCAGAAGGAGGATACCGCCGGTCTGGGCCATGGCTTCCAGGATCAGGACGCCGGGCATCACGGGCTGCCCCGGGAAGTGGCCCTCGAAGAACGGCTCGTTGGCGGTGACGTTTTTGATACCGACCACCTTCTCGTCCATCTTCATGTCGACGATCTTGTCCACCAGGAGGAACGGGTAGCGGTGCGGGAGGATCCTCTTGATCGCGTTGATGTCGAAGACGACGCCTTCCTTGCGCTCGTGCTGATACTTCCGGATGAGCTTCTTCTCCTCGTACAGCTTCCGGATCATCTTCGCGAAGGCGATGTTGCTCGCGTGGCCGGGACGGGCGGCGAGGATCTGCGCCTTGAGCGGCACGCCGATCAGCGCCAGGTCGCCCATGAGGTCGAGCAGCTTGTGGCGGGCGGGCTCGTTCTTGAAGTAGAGCGGCCGGTTGTTGACGACGCCGCCGGCGCCGAGGATCACCGACCCCTTGATGCCCAGCTTCTCGCTGATCCGCTTGACCTCGCTGTCGGTCAGCTCGCGGTCCACGATTACGATCGCATTGTCGAGGGTCCCGCCCTGGATGAGCCCCTGCGTGTGCAGCATTTCCACTTCGTGCAGGAAGCAGAACGTGCGGCAGGGCGCGAAGTCCGTGACGAACTCCCGATCGAGGTCGAACAGCCCGGTGTGCTGGCTCCCGAGGGCGGGGTTGTTGTAATCCACCATCACCGTGATGCGGTAGTCGTCCGTGGGGAGCGCGACAATGTCGACCCCCTTCTCCTCGTTATGATAGTGGACGGTCTTGTCGATGATCAGGTAATCTTTGGGAGACGTCTGCTTTTCGAACCCTGCGCTGGTCAGCGCATCCACGTACGGCTTGGCGCTGCCGTCGAGGACGGGCGGCTCATTCGCGTCGAGCTCGATGAGGATGTTGTCGACCTGGAGCCCGACCAGGGCCGCCATGACGTGTTCCACGGTATGGACGCGGGCGCCGTTCAGCTCAATCGTGGTGCCGCGCGAAAGGTCCACAACGTGATCGACGTCCGCCGGGACTTCCGGGGCTCCCGGGAGGTCGATGCGTCTGAACCGCACGCCATAATTGTCCGGCGCCGGTTTGAAGGTCATGGTAGAAACGCTGCCGGTGTGCAGGCCGACGCCGCTGAGGGAGACCGGCTGTTTGATCGTTCGCTGCTGGACGAGCATACCGTGCCGCCGGGATGGTGGTGGGTGGAGTGAACGCCTCAGGCCTTCGGCCCGGGCGGCGCTGCGTTGTCGAGACGGGTCTGGAGGTCCTCCAGGTGCTTCTTCAGGGCCCTGACGTCGGCGAGGAGATCGGGTAGCTGGCCAAGCGCACCCATCACGCGCATCGCCTGCCTTGCCGGCATCGCGGGATAGCCGAACCACTGCTCGCCGGGGGTGGTGATGGACCGGTGGAGGCCCGACTGCGCCCCGATCTGGGTCCGGTCGGCGATCTCAATATGCCCGGCGAACCCGACCTGCCCTCCGATGGCGCAATTGGCGCCAAGGCGTGTGCTCCCTGAGACGCCGGTCTGCGCCGCGATGACCGTGTGGGGACCGATGGTCACATTGTGAGCGATCTGGATGAGGTTGTCGAGCTTCGCCCCGCGCCCGATGCGTGTTTCGCCCATTGTCGCCCGGTCGATCGTGGTGTTCGCGCCGATCTCGACGTCGTCCTCGATCACGACGATGCCCATCTGCGGAATCTTGTCGTACGAGCCGTCCTTCCTCGGGGCGAATCCGAATCCGTCGCTTCCGATGACGGCTCCGGGCTGCAGAATAACGCGCGCCCCGATTGTGCAGCCCTCCCGCACCGTAACGTTGGGGTATAATAGAGAGCCCGGGCCGATGGTGACATCGTCGCCCACGGCCGCATGGGCGCCGATCATGGTGCCGTCGCCCACGGCGGCGCGTTCTCCGATCACCGCATACGCCGCGATGCGCACGTCCCGCCCCAGCCGCGCGCTCGAGGCCACGACCGCGGTCGGATGAATCCCGGGCGCCACAGGGTCAGGGGGCGGATTGAAGGTGGCGAGAACGCGGACGAACGAGAGGTAGGGATCCTGGACGCGCAGGAGTGCCGGGCCGCGGCCCTCGCGCGGAGGAATGTCTTTCAACGCGTTCGCAACGATGACGGCGGACGCATTCGTGGTCGCGATATGGCGGATGTACTTCGGATTGGCAAGGAAGGTGATGTCTCCCTCCCCGGCCTCTTCGATCTTGGCCACGCGCCGGATCTCCAGGCCGCCGTCCGACACGTCGGCGTCAATCCGGGCGTTGATCAGTGCGGCGATGTCTCGCAGGGTCACGGCGGTCGGTGTCCCGTCTATTTTCCGAAGGCCTGCATGCGCTGCAGCACCCGCGCGGTCAGGTCGTGTTTTTCGGTCGCATACAGCAGCAGGATCTCCCCGCTGCGATCGAAGATGTAGTCATAGCCGTCCTCCTTCGCAATATCCTCGAGCACCTTGAAGATCTTGTTCTGGATCGGCTTCATCACTTCGTTCTGCTTCTGGAAGAGCTCGCCGTTCTGCCCGAACTTCTTGGTGCGGAAGTCGGCGATCTGCTGGTCCATCTCGCGCAGCTGCTTTTCCGCCTCGGCACGGGCCTGCTCGGTGAGGATCAGCTTCCGCTTGTCGTACTCGTCGAACTTCTTCTTCCAGTCCGCCTGCATCTTCTGCAGCTCACCCTCCCACTGCGTCACGAACCCGTCGAGGCTCTTCTGCGCATCGATCGCCTCGGGAAGCGTCTGCATGATCGCTTCCGAGTTGATGTGGCCGATCTTCATCTGGGCAGACGCGGCTCCGCCGGCCAGCAGGAGCAACGCCGCAAGCACAACGCGCTTCATGGTTCGGTCGCTCACTTCCCTCGCTTCAGTCTGTCGATCACCTTGAATGTCAGGTCATGGTTCGGATCGCCGTACAGGAGGATCTGCACCTGCTCTGTCTGATCGAACACGAACGTGTATTTCTCGTCCTTCGCCACCCGCTCGATGGCTTTCAGGACCTTGTCTTTCAGCGGCGTCAGGATCTGCTCGCGTCTGTCGGCCAGCTCTTTATCCTTCTTGGATGCGAAGTCCCGCGCCCGCTGGGTCATCTCCTGAATCTCGGTCTGCGCCGCGCGCTTCGCCTGGTCGTTCATCAGGCTCTCCTTCTTCTGATACTCGGCGATCTTGTCCTCGATCGACTTCTGCATCATCTGCAGGGAGTCCTGTACGGGCTTGGTGAAATTCTCCAGACGCTTCTCCGCGTCCTTCGCCTCCGGGAGCTCCTGGAAGATCTTGGCGGAGTTCACGTATCCGGTTTTTTGCGCCGTCTGGGCCCCGGCGGGGGCGGCCACGAACAGCATGACGAGGGGGAGCAGGAACAGCATGGCACGATAGTTCACGATCACCTCAAATTGAGAAGGAATGAGAGACAGACGGCGGGATCAGAAGCCCCTGCCGAACACAAAATGGAACCGCCAGCCGTCGGGCTGGCCGTTCCGTGGATACACATCATCAAATCCATAGCCGTAATCAAACCCGATCAGGCCGATCGGCATGATCTGCAAACGCGCGCCGAACCCTGCCGAACGGGCCAGGTCCAGGAAGTCCGCCTTCTCGAACGAGGAGTAGACGTTCCCGCCCTCCGCGAATGTCAGGAGGTAGATGGGAATCGGGTTCACCGCGACGGCGAACCGGAGCTCGAGCGTCTGTTTCGCCAGCGCCTTGCCGCCGAGCGGGTCCCCGTAAATCGACCGCGGGCCGACGGACTGGTCCACGTATCCCCTGAGAGGCGTGGTGTTGACATACCCGAGGCCGGTGCCGCCCATGAAGAACAGCTCGATCGGAGGCACGGACCCGGTGCCCGACTCCAGCGGGTTGATCGACCCCCAGGTGAAGCCGGCAAAGAGCGCAAGGCGGTTCCCTCCGAACAGGGGAATATAGAAATTCAGATCGAGCACCCACTTGAAGTAGTCGAAATTGCCGGGGAGGAACGGTCCGCCGGAAATTTCGGTCGAGAGCGAGATGTTCGACCCCATCGTGGGGAAGGTCGGGTTGTCGATGCTGTTCCGGGAGATGATCTGGGTGAGGCTGACCTGGTTTCCGGAGCGGTACAGGTTTCGCCCTTCGCTGACCTTATTCACGACGCCGGTCAGGATCCAGTCGCCGCGGAAGTAGTCGTCGGGCCACCTGAACCTGCGGCCTATCTTGAGCGAGCCGCCGGTCTGGCGCAGGTCATAGAAGTAGACCTGCCGCGTGTCGAACAGGCTCACGCCGAACAGCGTCGATGTCCCGAACAGCCAGGGCTCCGTGAACCCGACGCTAAACGTCCGGAAGCGGGACGCTTCGCCGAACTGCCACTCGAAGCTGAGGATCTGGCCCGCGCCACCCGAGAAGGGCTCCGAAATCGAGAAATTGTTGATCGTGAAACCGAGCGCGCCGGTGAACCCGAACGCGCCGCTGTAGCCCACCGACGCGTTGATGTTGTCGCTGGACTTCTCCTCGACCTCGTAGGTCAGATCGACGGTCTTGTCGTCCGTGAACGAATAGTCGGGCTTGATCTTTTCAGGGTTGAAGTAGTTCAGGACCGACAGCTGGCGAATGCTGCGGATAATGGACGCGCGGCTGAAGTAGTCACCCGGCCGCGTGTACAGCTCCCGGCGGATGACCTTGTCCCAGGTCTTGGTGTTCCCCTTGATGTTGACCTGTCCGATGCGGAACTGGTTGTTCTCATAGACGCGGATCGTCAGGTCGATGGAGTCTTCCGCCGAGCGGATTTCCATCGGATCGAGGTTGAAGCGGAGGTATCCGTTGTCCAGGTAGAGCGACGCCACGTCGGTCTGGCTCTCGTTGCCGCGCAGGTTCTGCTCGAACTTCTGCATGTCGTACACGTCTCCCGGGTACATCGACAGCCGCTCGTTCAGGGCTGATGCCGGATAGACGGTGTTCCCCTCCCACGCGATGGACCGGATATAGTACTGGGGCCCTTCGTGCAGGCGGAGGAGGATATGGAGCCCTCCCTCGTCCTCGCTGTACCAGATCGAGTCCGACAGGATAGCGGCGTCGCGATAGCCGTTCTTCCTGTAGAACTCGATGACTTTCTTCTTGTCCTCTTCGTATTTCTTCCTGTTCAGCTTCGCCGAGGACCAGAACTCCCACCAGGTCGATTCAGACGTTTCGTCCATGGCGCCGGTGACGTCGCCGGCGTCGAACGCAACGTTTCCCTCGACCTGGATCTTGACGACCTCGATTTCCTTTCCTTCGTCGATCGAGACCAGGAGGTTCACGCGGGTCTTGCTCGTGTCGGACGGCGTGGTTGTCATGGAGACCTTGGCGAGGAGGTATCCTTCCTCCTCGTACACCTTCTTGATCTCTTTCTCCATGCGCCGCAGGTCTTGCGGGGCGACGACCTGTCCGCGGACGAGGGGGATTTTCTTGCGGATGTCGTCCTCGCTCACGCCGTCGGCCCCTTCGACGAGTATCGCATCCAGCCGGGGATATTCCTTGACCCTGAAGACCACGAAGACTCCTTCGGCGAGCTTTCGATCGATCGCGATCTGGATATCGTCAAAGATCTTCAGAGACCAGAGTTTGCGGACCGCCTGGGCGATCTGGTCGCTCGGGACGACGAGCTCATCTCCCACGCGCAGGCCGGAGCTCGCGATGATGGCTGCCGGATCAGCAAGGCTGTTCCCTTCGACGGAGATGCCGAGGATCTTGTACACTTGCTGCGATTGAGCTTGCTGCGCAAACAGGGGTGGGGTGATGGGCAGGACGCAAAGGACCGCCAGCACGCACACACGCTTCATCGTCATGTCAGGGTCCCGTGGCGCTCCTGAGGAACGAGGCGATGGTTTTCTTCGCGCCTTTCTCGGGCGGGGGAAGCTGTTCGCTAACCATTCCGTAACGTCGTTCCCTCTTCTGGTAGTCCCGGATTGCGGCATACAACTCGTCGCGCCGGAATGCGGGCCAGAATTTGGAGGTGAGATAGATTTCAGTATACGCGAGCTGCCAGAGCAGGAAATTGCTGAGCCGGAATTCTCCGGAGGTGCGGACGAGCAGGTCCGGATCCGGCGTGCTCGCCGTCGCGAGAGCCCCCGCAATCGTGTTCTCGTCGATGGTCGAGGCATCAAGGCGCCCATCGGCTACCGCGGCGCCGATGCTTTTGACAGCTTCGGTCAATTCCCAGCGCCCGCTGTAACTCAATGCCAATACGAGGGTTAGGCCCGTATTGTTTCGCGTCTTCTCAATCCCCTCGTGAAGCTCGGCCTGGACTTCGCGCGGAAGCTTCGCCATTTGTCCGATGGCCTTCAGCCGGACGTTGCTGCTGTGGAGGCGATCCGTCTCGTCTCTGAGGGCCTTCACGAGAAGGCGCATCAGCAGCGAGACTTCCTCCTGGGGGCGCTTCCAGTTCTCGGTGGAGAACGCGTACAGCGTGAGGTACTTGACCCCGAGCTGACCGCAGGCTTCGACGATGTCCCTGACGGACTCGACGCCTTCGCTGTGACCGGCGATCCGGGGCATGCCGCGCTGTTTCGCCCAGCGGCCGTTCCCGTCCATGATCACCGCGATATGTCGCGGAATCTCTCCCGAACTGCGGAGATGATCCTGCAAACGGCGGTCTTCCCCCTTTGCCTCCTTAGGGCCTTGTGCCAACTCCGGCTGATCTCCCGTCAATACAATGGAGAAAATGCCGCATAGAACGGCTAATACAGCAAAAGGTATCCTTTTCGCCCGCGAAAGTCAAATTTGACTTTCCCTGCCCGATGGGTTACCTTTTTTAAACGATTTCGCTGAAAGGAACCCAATGGCAGGCATACCGAATCTCCCCGGCATGATGAAACAGATCCAGAAAATGCAGGAGAAAATGGCGCAGGTTCAAGAAGAACTCGAAGGGAAGACGGTCAGCGCCGAGGCGGGCGGCGGGATGGTTCGCGTCACGGCCAATGGGAAGCAGCGAATCATCAAGATTGTCATCGACCGGGAGGTGGTCAACCCCGCGGAAACGGAGATGCTGGAGGATCTTGTGCTGGCAGCTGCGAACAAAGCGCTGGAAGACGCTGCGAAAATGGCCCAGGACGAGGTCGCGAAGGTTACCAGCGGCATGCTCCCGAACATTCCAGGCCTGTCGATCCCGGGGCTCTGATCGCACATGCTGTATACCTCAGAAGCTCTGCAGGAACTCGTCGAAGAATTTTCCCGCCTCCCGGGTATCGGGCGGAAGTCTGCCCAGCGGCTGGCCCTCCATATCATGAAGCGACCCCGCGAGGAAGTGGCCCGCATGGCGAACGCCCTCGTAGGCGTGAAGGACAGAATCAGGACCTGCTCGGTCTGCTGCAACATCACCGAACAGGATCCGTGCGCCGTATGCGCCAGCGCGAAGCGGGACAAAACCCTCATCTGCGTGGTCGAAGAGCCGAACGACGTCATGGCGATCGAGAACACGAACGATTTCCGCGGCGTCTATCACGTCCTCGGGGGTGCGCTGTCGCCGCTTGACGGCATCGGACCTGAGGATCTTAAGACGGCCGAGCTGCTCGCGCGGATCACCGGGGATGTCACCGAGGTGATTCTCGCGATGAACCCGAACGTGGAGGGCGAAGCGACAACGATTTATCTGACCAGGCTTCTGAAGCCGCTCGGCGTGAAGGTGAGCCGGATCGCGCGCGGCATCCCGGTCGGCAGCGACCTTGAATTCGCCGACCTGGCGACGCTCTCGCGCGCGCTCGAGGGCCGGGTCGAGGTATGATCATGCGCAGGGTCCTGACGTGGGCGTGGGGTGCGGTGCTGGTCGCGGCCCTCGCGGGGTGCGGGCTCTTCGAGCCGCGCGACCCGGAGAAGCCGGCGCAGGGGGGCCTGAATTTTCCGCCGCAGACCGATCCGGCCATCGTCGTCGCGAATCTTCAGAATGCTATCGCCGCGAAGAACCTCGCAAACTATACGAACTGCTTCGTTGACCAGCCGGCGTTTACGCGCCCGTTCGTGTTCACGCCCTCGGCCGAAGCCAGCGCACAGTACCCTGGAGCACTCGGCAACTGGAGTATCCAGGCTGAACGCGATTACTTCCAGAATCTCATCGCGAAAAGCCCGGAGAACGGCTTCGCGAGCCTGATCCTGACGCCGAAAGGCGAGACCGTGTCCACCGATTCGGTGCTGGTAGACTTCGACTACGTCTTCACGTTCGAGCACACCGAGCCGGAGTTTCCGCGCACCGCGCGCGGCAGCCTGCGGTTCACGATCCTCCGGAACGCCAGCAACTTCTGGGCGATTGCGGACTGGCTGGACTACAAGACGACCGAAGACGCGACGTGGAGCCTCTTCAAGGGGAAGTTCAGCAATTGAGGCGCCAGGGACTCCGGTGGTGGCATGCCGCCGCGGTCCTGGTCGCCCTGGCAGGCGGCACCGGATGCCTGAATCCGTTCGCGCCGGGGCTGGACGATTCCCCCGCGGAGGCGACGTGCGACCCGGCGTCGATCGACGGCGTGTTCCGGTGCTTCCAGGCAGCGTACACGTTCCGCGACACGACGCTCTACGGCTCGCTCATCGACCCGTCGTTCATCTTCGTGTACCGGAACTACGACCTGAGCATCGACGTCACGTGGGGACGGGACGACGAGATGCGCACGACCTTCGGGCTCTTTCAGAACGCACAGAAGCTCGACCTGATCTGGAACAACATCGTGCAGACGGCGGCAGAATCGACCCATGTGAACATCGTCCGCGGCTTCAACCTGACGGTCATCTTTAACCCGAGCAACATCGAACGGATCGACGGTTACGCCAACTTCACGTTCTCGCGGGCGCGATCGAGCGACCCGTGGAAAATCGTGCAGTGGCGCGACGAATCCAACTACTGACCCCATGAGCCTCTCCTACCTCCTCGCCGAAAGCGTCTCCGGCTTCAAGCGGACGAAACTCTCCAGCGTCGTGTCCATCATGACGATCTGCATCGCCCTGCTGCTGCTCGGCGTGTTCGTGGTCGTCACGACCAACGCCGCCAGGTTCGTCGACGTCCTGCGCACGAAAGTAGAACTGGAGGCCTTTCTGCACCAGCCCATGTCGCCGGTCGAGCTTGATTCTCTCCGCATCGCCGTGCGGGCGATCGACGGCGTGGCGTCGGTGACCTACGTGTCCAAGGCGGAGGCGGCGAAGATCTTCAAGGAGGAGTTCGGCGAGGATGTGCTCGACGTCCTGACGTTCAACCCTCTCCCGCCCTCGCTGCGCATCAACCTCGTTCCCGGGTCGATTACCTCCGCGGGCACGCGCGCCGTCAGCGATCGCGTGGCCGCCATGGCGGGCGTCGACACGGTCATCTACCGCCGGGCGCTGATCGAGTTGATCGACAGGCGCGCCGAGCAGTTCAACTCCGTCACACTCGGGCTGGGGCTGCTCATCGGCCTGTCCGCGATCCTGCTTGTCTCAAATACGATCCGTCTCGCAATCTACGCGAAGCGGAAGCTCATCCGCACGATGGAACTCGTGGGCGCGACATGGTCGTTCATCCGTCTCCCCTTCCTGCTCGAAGGCATGATCCAGGGACTCCTCGGGGGAGCTGTCGCGGCCGCCACCCTGTACCTGGCCCTCGACCGGCTGCTGCCCGCGCTTTCGCAGGAGATCGCAGGGTATGTCCAGGTGCGCCCCGGATTCTACCTCCTGATCCTGGTCGCCGGCCTCGCGCTCGGCCTTGTCGGGAGCGTGATTTCCGTGATACGCTTCATCAGGCCGCGCTCGGCCTGAAGGCGAGAGCCGCCGCGGCGCGGCCCGGAACATCCGGGATTGCAACTCTGAAGGCCGTTCCTTAGATTTCGCGTGAGCATCCATCCCCGCTCACTCCGTGCTTCACGTCTCACCACCGTTCATCATCTCGTCCGGGCCAGCTCAATGAAGAAGATCCTCGCGTTCTTTTCCACGTCCGTCGGGCGAAAGCTGCTGATGGGCCTCAGCGGCCTGTTCCTCTGCAGTTTCCTTGTGGTCCACCTCTACATCAACCTGTTTGTGTTGAAGAGCGACACGGGACAGACGTTCGACGTCTACGCCGAATTCATGTCCACGTATCCGCTCATGCGGCCGCTGGAGATCGTGCTCTTCGCCGGATTCCTCCTGCACATGATCCTCGGGATCTGGCTCTGGTACGTCAACCGCAAGGTGCGCCCGCAGGGGTACGCCGTCAACCGGGCGTCCGACACGAGCGCGCTCTCCTCGCGGATCATGTGGATCACCGGAGGGTTCGTGCTCGTGTTCCTGATTCTCCACGTCAACGCGTTCTTCGTCCGGTCGCGCTTCTTCCCTCACGACCAGACGATGTATGACATCATCCGCGACGCCTTCCAGAGCCCGTCGACAGTCGTCTTCTATCTCGTTGCGCTCGTGTTCCTGGCGTACCATCTCCGCCACGGATGGCAGTCGTCATTCCAGACGTTCGGATTGCTGAACGGGAAGTACAAGGGTCTGATCGAAGCCATCGGGGTGGTCTTCTGGCTGCTGATCCCCGCGGGTTTCGCATTGATTCCGATCGTTGTCTTCCTGTCCCATTAACCGTGAGGTCTCCGCTCATGACACTTGACTCCAAGATTCCGGCGGGTCCCATCGAGAAGAAATGGGACACGCACCGTTTCAACCTGAAGCTGGTGAACGCGGCGAACAAGCGGAAGTACTCGATCATCGTCGTGGGGACGGGGCTGGCGGGCGCTTCCGCCGCGGCATCGCTTGCCGAGCTCGGCTACAACGTGATCGCGCTCTCGTACCACGAGTCTCCACGCCGCGCCCACAGCATCGCCGCCCAGGGGGGCATCAACGCCCCGAAGAACTACACCAACGACGGCGACAGCGTCTATCGCCTCTTTTATGACACGGTGAAGGGCGGCGATTACCGCGCGCGCGAAGCCAACGTCTACCGGCTGGCCCAGGTCAGCGGCAACATCATCGACCAGTGCGCCGCACAGGGCGTGCCGTTTGCGCGCGAGTACGGCGGCCTTCTCGACAACCGTTCGTTCGGCGGCGCGCAGGTGTCGCGTACGTTTTACGCCCGCGGGCAGACCGGGCAGCAGCTGCTGCTGGGTGCGTACTCCGCGCTCGTCCGGCAAATGGAGGCGGGCACGGTGAAGTTCTTCCCCCGCCGGGAGATGCTGGATCTGGTCGTGGTGGACGGGCAGGCCCGGGGAGTCGTCGCACGGAACATGGTGAACGGAGCGCTGGAACGCTATGCGGCCAACGCAGTTGTCCTCGCCACCGGTGGGTACGGCAACACCTGGTATCTTTCCACGATGGCGAAGGCGAGCAACGCCACAGCGGTCTGGCGCGCCCACAAACGGGGCGCCCTGTTCGGGAACCCCTGCTTCGCTCAGATCCACCCCACCTGCATCCCGCGCAGCGGGGACTACCAGTCGAAGCTCACGCTGATGAGCGAGAGCCTCCGCAACGACGGCCGCATCTGGGTGCCCAGGGCGAAGGGCGATGCGCGGAAACCAAAGGACATCCCCGAAGCCGAGCGGGATTACTACCTCGAGCGCATGTACCCGTCGTTCGGCAATCTGGTCCCGCGCGACGTGGCGTCCAGGCGGGCAAAGGAGATGTGCGACAAGGGGTTCGGCGTCGGCCCGTCGAAACAGGCCGTCTATCTCGATTTTGCCGACGCCATCAAACGGAACGGCAAGGAGTGGATCGACGAGAAGTACGGAAACCTCTTCGACATGTATCATGAGATCACGGCTGAAGACCCGTACGCCGCTCCGATGCGCATCTACCCCGCCATCCATTACACGATGGGCGGCCTGTGGGTGGACTACAACCTGATGAGCACGATCCCCGGACTCTACGTGCTCGGCGAAGCGAACTTCTCCGACCACGGCGCCAACCGCCTGGGCGCGAGCGCGCTCATGCAGGGGCTGGCCGATGGCTACTTCATTCTCCCGTACACGATCGGCGACTACCTCGCGACGGCAAAGTTCCCGGCCATCACGGTCGACCACGCCTCGTTCGCGTCGGTGCAGACCGAGAACGAGCAGACCATCAACCGGCTGATGGGGATCAAAGGGAAGAAGACGGTCGACGAGTTCCACCGCGAGCTCGGAACCGTCATGTGGGACTACGTCGGCATGGGCCGCACGAAGTCCGGACTCGGGACCGCCATCGGCGCGATCCGGAAGATCCGCGAGGAATACTGGAAGAACGTCAGCGTCGTGGGGTCGGCTGCGGATCTGAACAACGACCTGGAGCGGGCGGGCCGCGTCGCTGACTTTCTGGAGCTGGCAGAGCTGATCGCCGTGGACGCGCAGCACCGGAACGAATCGTGCGGCGGACATTTCCGCGATGAGTACCAGACAGAGGACGGAGAAGCGAAGCGCAACGACGAGGAGTACGCGTACGTCGCGGCCTGGGAGTACACGCCAGGCGGCTCGGTACTGCACAAAGAGCCGCTGTCGTTCGAATACGTCAAACCGGCAACGAGAAGCTACAAGTAAGGAGCATCCTCCATGAAGTTCACGCTGAAGATCTGGCGCCAGGCCAACGCCGCTGCCCGAGGGCAGTTTGTGACCTACCAGGTGGGGGACGTTTCTCCCGATGCCTCGTTCCTGGAAATGCTGGACGTCCTGAACAACAACCTCGTCCGTAAGGGCGAAGACCCGGTCGCGTTCGACCACGACTGCCGCGAGGGGATATGCGGAAGCTGCGGGCTGGTGATCGACGGCCGCGCACACGGTCCGGGGAAAGCCTGCGCGACCTGCGAAGTCCGCATGCGCAGCTTCGCGGAAGGCGCGACGATCACGGTGGAGCCGTGGCGCGCGAAACCGTTCCCGATCCTGAAGGACCTGATCGTGGACCGCACGGCGCTGGACCGCATCATGATGGCCGGCGGATACGTTTCGGTCCGCACCGGCAGCGCGCCTGACGCCAATTCCATCCCGATACCGAAGGCGGCGGCCGAGGAGGCCATGGACGCGGCGGCGTGCATCGGCTGCGGCGCATGCGTTGCCGCCTGCAAGAACGGCTCCGCGATGCTGTTCGTCTCGGCAAAAGTGTCCCAGCTCGCGCTGCTCCCCCAGGGAGAGCCGGAGCGGCGGGAGCGCGTGCTGCGCATGATCGAACGGATGGACGCCGAGGGCTTCGGCGCGTGCTCGAACACCTACGCGTGCGAGGCCGAATGCCCGAAGCAGATTTCCGTCGAGCACATCGCCCGGCTCAACCGCGAATATATCCGGGCGGGCGTCCTGTAACCTTTCACCTCATGGCAGGCCCGCCCTGCCATGGGCTCATGTCTTCTGGCTGAAAGCGTTGCCCTATGCCTGCGTCACCTTCCCGATACTAAAGACAGGGTCGTACCCGACACATGATCACCCGAGAGCAGGTCCCGGCAATCGTCCGCTCCCTTGCGCGGACGTCGACGACGCTGACGAGCACCGCCGGCGTGTGCGCGATCGCGGTCGCATCCCTTGCACTCCTCCCCGGATGCGCCTCCTCACCCCAGACAACAGCAACAGGCCCCGGCATGCATGCGGAAACTTTTACCGGCACGGTCTCCCGGACGGTCTCGGCGCAGTACCTGATCTCCCTCCCCGAGGGCTATGGCAGAGTCGATCAGAAGTGGCCGCTCGTGCTCTTCCTGCACGGGGCCGGCGAGCGGGGCTCGAATCTCGAGCTCGTGAAGAAGCACGGCCCCCCGAGGCTGATCGCCGAGGGGAAGGCGTTCCCATTCATCATGGTCGCTCCGCAATGCCCCGAGGGCCAGTGGTGGTCCGAAGATGTGCTCATCGCCCTGCTCGACAAGATTGAGAACGACTACAGCGTCGACAGGTCGCGCGAGTACATAACAGGACTGAGCATGGGTGGCTTCGGGACCTGGCGGCTGGCAATGCGCAACCCCGGCCGATTCGCGGCGATCGTCCCAATCTGCGGGGGTGGTGAAGACAGCCTCGCCTGCTCCATCAAGCAGGTGCATGCATGGATCTTCCACGGGGCAAAGGATCCGGTGGTCCCGTTGCGCGAGTCCCAGAAGATGGCGGAAGCACTCAACGCGTGCGGCGGCGAGGCGACGCTGACCGTCTATCCCGAGGCCGGACACGATTCGTGGACCGAGACGTACGACAACCCCGAAGTGTACACCTGGCTCCTCAGCCATTCCCTGACGCACTGATGGAAATTCCCGAGATACCGGCGGATCCTTTTCGTCCCGAAGGCGGGCGTTCGAAAGAACATCGCGGTACAGTCATGGCCGTTGGCACCGCGCTCGGCGTCAGCGTTGGCGCAGCCGTCGGGACGCTCATGAACAACCTCGCCCTCTGGATGGGCATCAGCATGGCGGTGGGCGTCGGCGTGGGAGCGATCGTGGACGCGGCGATATACAGGAGGAGAATGAACGGATCATGACCGACGGCAACGACTACGCCTGTCCCGGTTGTACCGCATCCGTTCAGCCTGACAGCGACTTCTGTCCGCGCTGCGGCACGCTGTTCCTCGACGGCGTCACATGCGAGCGTCACCCCTCGCTCCCGGCGATCGGCGCGTGCGTCATCTGCGCGGTCCCGTTCTGCAGGGAGTGCAGAGCGTCGAGCATCCCCCATCTCTGCGACATTCACGCCCCGTACGAGATTTATGAAGGCATGGCCCGCATCTACGGCACATTTGATCCCGTCCATGCGGAGTACCTGCGGAGCTGTCTCGAACAGGAAGGGTTCCACCCCTTCGTGTACTCGCGCAAGGCGAGCTCGATCCACATCGGCGGACCGGAGTACACGGGCTTCATGTCGTCCGGCGATTCGCCCAGGGTCATCGTGAACGAATTCAAGCTGCTGGTTCCGTGCGCCGAGGTCCTTGAGGCTGAAGCGATTCTCAAGACTCTGGATGCGCCCGCCGACACCATGCCGGATTCGCAGTGATCTTCGGGTGACCCGCCTCGCCGGCATCTTCCTCTCGTTCTCGAGTCGCCCGCATCCCCCTTCCACGCTCGCTTCCATTCCCTCTCCACCCCCCTCGGTCCAATCTTCACCCTCTTCCCGTCTCTTCTTCACCTTCTTCCTTTTCCCTCATCACCCTCCCCCAGTCCTCTCTTCACCCTCTTCGAGTTGCGGCTTCAGCTTCTTCGTGTTCCCTCTTCACCCTCTTCCTGCTCGCTTTTCACTCCACCGGCATTCCCTCTGAGGTTCTCTCCGTTCCACGATCGCGCGCGCGGCTTCCCGCACGCCTCCACGGCTTCATCCCCCATCCTTGCAGGCCACCAAAAAACAGCGTAAGTTATTGGTTTAGAACAGGATTCGACTACATGATGACGACGAAGTCCCTCATCCTTCTGTGCGCCTGCGCGGTGATATGCGCATCACCGCTGACCGCCCAGAACTCCAGGGAGAACGCCGACTTCAAGCTTGCCATCAACCTCTACAACGACGGCCTGTACGATCTCGCTTCCGAGCAGCTCCGGCAGTTCGTCGCCGCATACCCGTCCACCGATCAGGGCATCGAGGCTCGCTTCTACCTCGGGCTGACCCAGCTCAAGCTTCTGCAGTACGACGATGCCAGGCTGACCTTCCAGACGTTCGCCCTGACATATCAGTCGAACCCGCGAGCTGCGGAGGCGTGGTGGAACGTGGGCGAATCGTATGCGGCCGTGGACAATCACCGCGAAGCCGCGCTCGCATACGAGCGCGTGAAGGTATTCCATCCCAAGAGCAAGCTCGCGCCGGAGGCCCTGGTGCAGGCAGGGACGCACTTCCGGCAGGCGGGGGAGCGCGAGAACGCACGGCGGGTCCTGCGGTCGGTGCTCCAGGAGTACGGCGGGAGCCCCGCCGCGCTGGCAGCACGCACGCAGCTGGGACAGCTCTACTTCGAAGAGGGAAATCTCGACCAGGCGTTCCAGGAGCTCCGGCGGGTGGTCGAAGGCGACCCGTCACCGGAGGCGCGGGCCCAGGCCCTGCTCGTGATGGCCGGGATCAACCAGGCAACCGGCCGGGTCGATCTCGCGCGGAGCCAGTACCAGGAAATCGCGACGACGTACAAGTCGACCGGAGCGCTGCACGGCGCCGAGGTCAACCTCGGCAAGCTGCAGGCGGAGGCCGGCGAGTACAAGGCGGCCGAGGAGAACTTCAAGAAGGCGCTGACGCGCAAGGGCCAGGTAGACACGCTGCTTGCCCGCGATGCGATGATGGGGCTTGCGGACGTGTACGCAGCGCAGAAGCAGTACGGCCAGGCGGTCGAACAGTACGAGCGATTCCTCAAGACGTATCCCTCCGACCCGGCGTCGCACGAGGTGCTCTGGAAGGCAACGCGCTCTGCGGCCCGCGCGAAGGATTTCAAGCGATCGAACGATTTCGCCCGCAGCATCATCAGCGGAGACGGTCCGGATGTGTTCAAGCGCCGGGCACAGATACAGCTCGCACTGAACGCGCAGGACCAGCGGGCGTTCACGCAGGCCATCCGGCTGTACGGGGACTTCGTCGAGCGCTACCCGGACGATCCTGCGACGCCGGAGATCATGTACCGGGCCGGGACGCTGATGGAGAACGAGCAGCGGGATCCGGCCTCGGCCTCCGTCATGTTTGAGCTCCTTGTGGCCCGCCACAGCAACGCCCCCGTCGCCGACAACGCGATGTTCGCTGCGGCGAGGGCGCGGGAGTCGCAGAAAGACTTTATACGCGCGCTGCACCTGTACCAGGAGCTTGACAGGCAATATCCTGCCTCCGACCTCCGTCCCGACGTGGAGCGGCGCATCACCGCCATCGAGACGTTCGAGGCAAAGGACAAGGATTCGGGCCTGGAGAAGCTGGCCCTGCTTCTCGGCGACGTCGTGGCAGAGCGCGACAGGTCCGCCCTCGCATTTCGTCTCGGGGAAATCTACTACCGCGACCTCAAGAACTACGAGGCCGCTGCGCAGCAGTTCACGGCCGCCGCAACGGCGAATCCTCCGGGGTCGCAGGCGCTTGACGCGCAGTACTACCGCGCCAGGTCGTATGAATACCTGACCGAGAAAGACCCGAAATACCGGTCGCAGGCGATCGAATCGTACACGTCGTACCTGCAGAATTCGTCTGCGGCGCCGCCGCAGGACGCGGCGCGTCGTGACGATGCGGCGTACGCTCTCTTTACAATGAATGCGACGTCGCTTCCGGAGGCCCGCTCGGCGTACGAGGCGACGATGGTCATGATGCCGAACACGTCCCACCGCGACCAGATGCTCCTGCGGCTGGGGAACCTGCAGAGCCAGAGCGATTCCATCGACGAGGCGAGCGCCACGTTCGGAGAGATCCTCGCGTCCTTCCCGAAGTCCCCGGTGCGGGAGGAAGCCACGTATCGCCTGTTCGAGCTCGCCACCGCGCGAGGGTCGGCCGATTCTGCGCTCGCCACGGGCAGGAAGTATCTCGAGGACCATCCTCAAGGGCCACGCGCGGCAGGGGTCCTCGCCCGGCTCGGGGAACTCTCGATGGCACGGAACGACCCCGCGTCAGCGGCGGAGTACTATCGGACGCTCGTCTCGGACTTCTCATATGCGGCAGCCGCCACGGGGGCGGAAGCGAAGCTGGCGGGTGCGCTTCTTGCGGCCGGCCGTCCCGCTGAGGCGCAGACATTGTACCAGCAGCTCGTGGACCGGGCCCGGAACGATGTGCTGGGAACCGGCGAGCCGCCGGCCGACCTCCTCGTTGGGCTCGGGCAGTCGTTCTTCCAGAACGGCAACGCCCCGGCGGCCAAGAAGGTCCTGTTTGAGGCCGTGTCCGGACAGCCTCAAGGCCCTGCGGCCGGAGAGGCATACGCCACGCTCGCGGCTATTTACAAGTCCGAAGGCTCCGCGGAGCTCGCCGCAGCGTACTTCCGCGAAGCCACGAGAGCAGCGCCGCAGGCGGAGGCCCGCCGTGACGTCGCCGATATGCTCTATGAGGCCGGAGAGTACCCCGAGGCGGGATCCCAGTACACGAAGCTGGCGAAGAGCGCCGCCACGCCTGCCGAGAAACAGTACTTCGAATCGCGCATCATCCTGTCCGCCCTCCGTGCGGGCGACCTGAAACGGGCTGACGCGTTGATACCGTCGTTCAAGAAGTCGTACGACGACACGCGAGACGACCTCGCGTCGTTCGAGCTCGAGCGGGGCAGCCTGTACTACCGCCAGGAGGACTATCCGCAGGCGATGAAGGCGTTCGAGGCCGTCATCGACGACTACGGCAACTCCGCGTCCGAGCCGGCGGCCCTGTACTGGTGGGGCAAGTCGCTGGAGGTCACCGGAAAACCGGCGGAGGCGGTGAAGAACTACCTGCGCATTCTGGATGACTTCCCTTCGTCTCCCTCGGCTCCGCGCGCGCACCTCGCCCTCGGGAACCTTGCATATGCCGCCGAGCGGTGGGACGAGGCGATCAAGCAGTACCGCACTCTTGTCGACGACCCGAACACGGACCCCGAGCTCCTCCGGGCGGCGATGAACAACCTGATCGAGACCTACGAAACCGCGAACATCAACGATGCGGCGCTCGCATTGACCCGTCGCTATCTCGAACGCTTCCCGACCGCAGAGGACACGTTCAACAAGCGGATCAAGATCGGCATCCTGTACCAGCGATTGGGATATTACGATCAGTCGGTCCTCCAACTGGAGGACCTCCTGAACGAAGCCGGGAGCGACCTGGAGGGCGAGATCCGCTACTATATCGGGGAGGCTCAGTACGCCAAAGGGAACTATCAGCAGGCGATCCTCGAGTTCCTGAAGGTTCCGTACCTGGTCACCAAGAAGGGCAAGGTGGACTGGACCGCGACGGCCCTCTACATGTCCGGGCAATCGTACGAACGGATGGGGAAGCACGAGCAGGCGCTCACCATGTATCAGCAGATCATCGACAGGCCCGGGATTGACCCGACATTCAAGGCGGCGGCGCAAAAAGAGATCGACCGGGTCAAAACGGTGCTCAAGAAGGGCGGATAATCATGCTGGAACGTGAAACCGAGAGGATCATTGACCGCGTCGCCGAGCGCACGATCAGCCGACGCGACACCATCATGCTGAGGGAGGTGCTCTCCTCGGATGTCCCCCGCCCCGTCAAGGTCTATATCCGGAGCGAGGTGGTGCGATGGCTGCAGTCCGACCTCCGGTCTGCCCCACGGTACGCTCGCGTCAACAAGAATGTCCCCGGGCTGGACCAGCTCACGCAGGCGTTCCTGCGCTCGCTCGCCGATGCCTATGAATTTACGAGGACGGATTACATCTCGATCATCGACGACGCCGTGCATTTCGTGCAGAGCTATGCCTGCAAGCCGCAGTGGACGCTGGAGAACTTCGTATTCGACAAGGCCACCGTCCTGCCGGTGGACGAAGTCATGTCGCGTCTCGACTACACATACGACTACGCATACTTCAAGCGCCTCATTGGCAAGGTGATCGCGCAGTGGCGCTGGCGCGAAGTGCGGTTCGACGATTTCCGGATGCTGGTCTCACGCATCGACGCGCAGATCGTCAAGCAGCACTCGCCTGCGGAGCTGGCGATGCTCGCGAAGCCGATCTACGATTTTGTGACCCAGGGGAACGCCTCGGCGCACCTGGCCGTGCCCGTCGAGCCCCTCCTGGTGTTCTTCGAGGACAAGCGGCTCATCAACCTGAAGGAGCACATCGAGACGGTCTGCAAAACCCGGGGCCGCTCGGAGCTCACGCTCTCTGAGCTGGGGACCTTCATCGCAGATGTCGCGGTCACGTCGCCCGGGGCAGCGCTCGCGCCGGAAAAGGAAACGCTCTACGGGGCGCCGACGCCCGACCGCCAGCCAGGGGCCGGGATATCCGACGTCGAGATGAAGGTCGTGGACGCCGAGATCGCCGCCAGCGGCGGAGCGGCTCCGTCCGAGGCCGAGACGCTCGACGAATCGACAACGGCCCCGCCCCTGCCGGCGCCGGGGCTCCCCGACCTGCTGAAGATGATCCCTTCAAAGAGCCGGACGAAGTTCATCCGCAAGATCTTCAAGAAGGACACCGCGTATTTCAACGCCGTCCTCGCCGAGCTGAATGCCGCGCCGACATGGCAGGGCGCGTCGGCGTACCTCCGCGACTTCTTCACGCTCAACAAGCTCGATCCGTTTGCGGACGTCGTCGTCGAGTTCACCGACCTCATTCACAGCCGCTACGGACCGTCGGAATGAAATTCGTCGACCTCGTTCGCGTGCATGTCAGCGCCGGGCACGGCGGCGTCGGCTGCGTCAGCTTCCGGCGAGAGAAGTTCGTTCCGCGCGGCGGACCGGACGGCGGAGACGGAGGCCGCGGCGGCGACGTGATCATTCTGGCCAGCCGCCATCTCAGCACGCTCCTCGATTTCCAGTACAAGAACGACTACGCGGCCCAGCGAGGGGAACACGGCCTCGGGTCGCGAAAGACCGGATCCAGCGGCAAGAGCATCACGCTGAAGGTGCCGGTCGGGACCGTGGTGCGCGACATCCTCACGGGCGAGACCATCGCCGATCTCGTGCGCGACGGTGAATCGTACGTCGTCGCCCGCGGCGGGCACGGCGGACGGGGCAACGCCCAGTTCGCGACGTCGACGAACCAGGCCCCGCGGCAGTTCGGGCGCGGAGAGGAAGGCGAAGAGCGTGTCATCGAGCTGGAGCTGAAACTCCTCGCCGACGTCGGATTGGTCGGCCTTCCCAACGCGGGAAAGTCCACGCTCATCTCGGTCATCTCTGCTGCCAGGCCCAAGATCGCCGACTACCCGTTCACCACGCTCGTCCCGAACCTCGGCATCGTCCCGGTGGCTATGGGCAGCAGCTTCGTGGTCGCCGATATTCCCGGGCTCATCAAGGGGGCGCACCTCGGCAAAGGCCTCGGGGTGCAGTTCCTCCGGCACATCGAGCGCACGCGCGTGCTGGTGATCCTGCTGGACGGCACGGGAGAGGACGTGAAGGCCGACTACAAGGTGCTCACCGAGGAGCTGAAACAATTCAACCCCTCCATCGCGCGCAAGCCCAAGCTGATCGCGATAACGAAGATCGACGCTCTGGACGAAGACCGCCTTGCCTCGCTCCGGAAAACCAAATTCGGATCGGTACCCGTGCACTTCATCTCCGCCGTCGCGGGAACCGGCGTGCAGGGACTTGTCGCGGCGGTCTGGAAGCGCATCGCGAAGTCCTGACCCATGCCGCTCATCCGGGCCATCAAGACTCCACTAACGCCGGGGACGGTCGTCACCGTCCTGGCCTCGCTCTTCGTTGTGCTGCTGATTGTCGCCTCCATCGGACTCGCTGTCGGAAGCGTCGGCGTGCCGTTCGGCAGGCTGCTGGGCGTTCTTGCCGGAGGCGGGTCCGACGTGGATCGCACGATTCTGATGGACCTGCGCCTGCCCAGGGTCTTGATGGCCATGCTGGTCGGAGCCGGTCTCTCCGTCGCCGGCTCGGTCTTCCAGGCGCTGCTCCGGAACCCGCTGGCCGAGCCGTACATCCTGGGGATCTCCAGCGGCGGCACGGTGGGCGCGGTGATCGCGATCGGCCTCGGCCTGAGCGCGCTGCTGGTCCCGGCGTTCTCCTTTGCGGGATCGATCCTGGTGATGGCCATCGTCTATGCGGCGGCCCACCGGCGCGGGCAGCTGGACACGTATGCCCTGCTCCTGTCGGGGGTGATGACGGGCGCGTTCTTCAACGCCTTGATCCTGCTGGTGATCGCCGTCTTCAACCAGGAGTTGCGGAACGCGTTCCTCTGGCTCATGGGCAATCTCTCCGGCGCCAGGCCCGCCACGCTGGCGGTCGTCGCGCCGCCGGCGCTGCTCGCCATGGGCGGGTTGATCTGGCTGTCCCGCATGTTCAATCTCATCAGCACCGGTGACGAGAGCGCAATGCAGCTGGGGGTCAACGTTCCCGCCGTGAAGCGGACGGCCTATCTCCTTGCATCGCTGCTTACGGGTGTCGTGGTATCGGTCAGCGGTGTCGTCGGATTTGTCGGGTTGATTATCCCCCATATCTGCAGGATCCTGTTCGGCCCCGATCACCGGTTGTTGCTGCCCGCCTCGGCCCTGCTCGGCGGCAGCTTCATGGTGCTCGCCGACGTGGTGTCACGCGTGATCCTCGCACCAACCGAGATTCCCGTGGGCGCCGTGACTGCGGCCCTTGGCGCCCCGGTCTTCATCTACCTCCTCCGGAAGTCCTGATTTGCCTTCGGGGCTCGAATTTGGTAGATTTCATGCCGTACTCCGCTCTTGAAACTCATGCATGCACTCGCCGTCGACGGTGTCTCCTTTTCGTATGATGGGCACACGCCGATCCTTCGTAATGTCTCGCTGACCGCTGGTCGCGGCGAGCTCGTCAGCATTGTCGGGCCCAATGGATCCGGCAAGACGACCCTTCTGCGCGTCATCGACCGCATTCTTCTCCCATCGTCCGGCACCGTCAGCATCGGCGACGTTCCGCTCGCGCGCCTGTCGCGCGTCGAGATCGCGCGGCGCATGGCCTTCGTCTCCCAGAACGGCAGCATTCAGTTCCCGTTTTCGGTGCGGGAGATCGTGCTGATGGGGCGCGCGCCGCACGGGCGCGGCAACGCGTTCGAGAGCGCGGCCGACCGCGGGATCGCCGAGGAGATGATGCAGCTGACCGACGTCGCGCACCTGGCGGACAAGCCGGTGACCGCGTTGTCGGGCGGCGAGCGTCAGCGCGTCTTCATCGCGCGGGCGCTGGCGCAGCAGCCCGAGATCCTGCTCCTGGACGAGCCCAACGCCCATCTCGACATCGCCCATCAGATCGACACGTTCAACATCATCAGGCGTCTGAAGGCGCGAACCGGGTTGACCGTCCTGTCGGTCTCCCACGATCTGAACCTGGCATCGGCGTTCAGCGACAGGATCGCGATGCTCACCTGCGGATCGGTCGTCGCGTCGGGGACACCCGCCGATGTCCTCACGGCCGAGCGCATCCGGGAGGTCTTCCGGACAGACGTCGTGGTGGACAGACATCCCGACGGCCTCTCGCCGCGCGTGACGCTCCGGCCCGAGTCGGTCGTCGACAATCCAGAGAACGGACGGGCATCGTGAGGCGCCGGATCGTCAGGGAGAAGGTCGTGCAGGCGCTGTACGCGCACGAGCTCTCGGGCGACTCCGTCGACCACGTGGTGAAAACCATCCTCGAGCCCCTGCAGGCGAACAAGGGGTCGTATCATTTCGCCCGGCATCTCGTCAAGAAGACCATCGAGCAATCGGACGATCTGGACTGCATCATCCGCGCGAAGGTCACCAACTGGGATTTCAAGCGGATCGCCGTGCTCGACCGTCTCATCCTGCGCATGGGGATCTGCGAGCTTCTCTTCTTCCGCGACATCCCCCCCAAGGTCTCGATGAACGAGGCCATTGAGCTCGCCAAGCTGTTCAGCACCGAACGCAGCGGCCAGTTCATCAACGGCGTGCTGGATTCCGTCATGAACGACGTGAAAGAGAAAGGCCCCGACATCGTCCTCAGCGGCGCTGTCGCCAAGGCCGGCCGCGGCCTGTTCGAAGGTTCCCCCTCCAAGCCCGAGGAAACGCCGTCAGACCCCTCCTGACGCAGGCTCCCGGCCCGGTTTACTTTCCCGACTTCATTTCATAGATTTTAAGGATGGAGACATACTTTCTATCCGACGTCCATCTTGGGCTCGGCACCCGGGACCAGGAACGCGCCAAAGAGGACCGGCTCCTTGCGTTCCTCGACGCCTCGCGCCCGACCGCGGAAGGGCTCGTTATCCTGGGTGATCTCTTCGACCTCTGGTTCGAATATCGCACCGTCATCCCCAAAGGCTTCCACCGCACGCTCACGGCGCTGCAGCGCTATACCGACGAAGGCATTCCCGTGAAGTTCCTCACCGGGAACCACGATTTCTGGATGGGCGATTTCTTCGAGACGGAGCTCGGTGTCAGCGTGCTCAGGCATCCCACCGAAATCCCGGTGCAAGGGAAGCGCGTGTATCTCCATCACGGCGACGGTCTCGGCGCCAACGACCCCGGCTACCGGTTCATCAAGCCGATCCTCCGCAGCCGCCTGAGCATCACGCTCTACCGATGGCTGCACCCCGACATCGGGGTGAGCATCGCCCGCGGCTCGTCCCGGTCAAGCCGGGCGTACACGTCCGCGAAGGACTTCGGCGAAGACGAGGGGATGATCGCCCACGCGACCGGCAAGATTCGCGAGGGCGTGGACGTCGTCGTCATGGGACACCGCCATGTCCCAACGCTGCAGCCCATCGGCAACGGCGTGTACGTCAATCTTGGGGACTGGATCACCCACAATTCGTACGGTGTCATGGCCGGGGGGACGATGCAGCTCCGCACCTGGAACGGACAGCAGGGAGCTACCAATGGCTAAGTCACGGAAACCGCCGTCCGACGATCTGGATCGGTATTTCAGCGACCCCGAGTACCGGCGGCGGAAGAAGCATCCAGCGCAAAAACGGAAGTTCACGTTCACGAAGAACGCCTGGATGTACGCGGTCTCGGCGGTGGTGCTGATCGGCCTTCTGGCCGGCTTCGTCTCCTACCTCTTCTCCGGCCTCCCCTCGCTCGAACGCATCGAAAATCCGAAGCCCGAGCTGGCGACCAAAGTGTATTCCGTCGACGGCGAAGTCCTGGACCAGTACTTCATCAAGAACAGGTCGCAGGTGCAGCTGTCCGAGATCAGCCCCAACGCCATCACGGCGCTCATTGCGACGGAGGACAAGGACTTCTACAGCCACTGGGGCGTGGACGCGGTCCGCTTCATCAAGGCGATGGTCAAGAACGTGATCACCCTCTCCTTCACACGCGGCGAGGGCGCCAGCACCATCACGATGCAGCTGTCGCGCAACCTCTACCTCGGCCACAACGACCGCCACGTCTTCGACACAGTGACCCGCAAGATCCGGGAGTTCATCACCGCGATCCAGCTGGAGCGCAACTTCACGAAGGAAGAGATTCTCACGTTCTACCTGAACGTTGTGTACTTCGGCAGGGGATCGTACGGCATCGCCTCCGCGTCCCAGGTCTATTTCGGGAAGGGCCCGGGCGACCTCAGGGTTCCCGAGGCGGCCATGTTGATCGCGATGCTCAAGGGCCCCGCCCTCTACGACCCCACCAATCACCCCGACCGCGCGCTCGGCCGGCGGAACCTGGTCATCTCGCAGATGGAGAAGTACGGTCTCATTGCGCCCGAGGAAGCTCAGCAGGCCAAGCAGGAACCTATCCAGCTCAGGACAGAGGATGAGAACGGACCCGCGGGGATCGCGCCGCACTTCGTCGAGTACGTGCGGCAACAGCTGATGGAGAAGGCGGAGAAATACGGGTTTGACATCTACCGGGACGGCATTTCCGTGTACACGTCCCTGGACAGCCGCATGCAGGCGCACGCAAACCGGGCGGTGGCGGAGCACCTCGCGCAATATCAGAAGCTGTTCGACGGTATGTGGGACTGGCAGCGGGAGCGCGAGGCCCTGACGGAAGTCGTGAAGCAGTCGATCCTCACATCGCAGAATTATCGCCGGGCCCCCACGGCCGCGGCGCGCGACAGCGTCTTCAACTCCCTCCGCTCCAACAAGGCCTGGGTGGATTCCATGGCGGGGATCGCGGCGCGCATCGAGGTCGGGTTTGTCGCGGTCGACCCGAAGACCGGTGGCATTGTGGCGTTGGTGGGGGGATCACATTTCCGGGAGTTCAAGTACGGACTGAACCACGTCACCCAGATCCGACGGCAGGCCGGCTCGGCCTTCAAGCCGTTCGTCTTCACCGTGGCGATCGACAACGGCTACGCGCCGACGTTTGAATTGCTCAACCAGCCGGTCATCATTCCGCTGGCGGACGGGACGCGCTGGGCTCCGCAGAATTCCGACGGGAGCGTCGGCGGCAAGACCACGTTGCGTGAAGCCGTCCGCATGTCCATCAACCTTGTCGCCGTGCGCGCGATTCTCGAGATCGCCCCGGTGAACCAGGTGATCGAGTACGCGAAGCGGATGGGCATCAGCTCTCCGCTCCCGCCCTTTGAGTCGCTCGCGCTTGGAACAGGTGACGTCTCACCCCTCGAGATGGCCTCCGCGTTCGGCGTCTATGCCAACCATGGCGTGTACGTCGAGCCGCTCTCCATTCTCCGCATCGAGGACAAGGACGGGAACCTGATCGAGGAGAATTACCCGCTGCAACGGGAGGTGTTGAGCGAGCAGACGGCGTTCATCATGACGTCGATGCTGGAAGGCGTGGTGAACTCCGGCACCGGCGGCCACGTGCGCGACTTCTTCGGACTGCCCGCGGCAGGCAAGACGGGGACGACGACGGATTTTGCCGACGCCTGGTTTGTCGGCTACACGCCGCAACTCTCGGCGGCGGTATGGGTGGGATTCGACAACAAGGTCGTGCACTTCACAACCTGGGACGGCCAGGGAGGCCGCGCGGCCGCTCCTATCTTTGGACGGTTCATGAAGTACGTGTACGACGATCCGTCAATCGGCATGACGATGGAAAATTTCCAGATGCCCCCGTCGGTCAGCAGGGACACGATCTGCGTCGACACGAAGCAGCTCGCGACGGAGTTCTGCCCGAACAAGACGATCGAGTACTTCACGGAAAAAACAAGGCCGTCGCAGTGCACGAAGCACACGACGGCCAAATGGAAAGACGGAGAGGAAGGGATGGGGACAATCAGCTTCTGACGTCCCGCCCGCTTAGTCGGCCCGCAACTCGTTCTCGAAGATATTGTCCGGATCGCTTGTCGCTGGGACCTGCTTCTGCTCCTCGCGCCGCGCGAGAAGAAGAATCGGGACCGTTGCGACCGCGACCAGCGCAACCACTTTCCAGAATTTCATGTTCGCTCCCCCAATGAGTGGACATCTCCCCTGCCTGGTTCCAGTATACCTCCGCGCCCGGCGAACCGCTGTGACAGCAGACACATCTGGTTGGATCGAACTGTGAGGCCTGGTCGCATCGTGCGCCGGCAGGAGAAAAGCTCTATTTATCTATACGTATCTATTGCGTCGCAGACAAGAGAAAACAGTGAGAATTAATGAAATTTCATCGTTTCCATCCTGACAACGACTCGTTCCTCAAGACGCTGCGAAGGCAACCCGCTCCCCGGATCCCGGTCGCCGAACTGGGCGTACACCCGACGATCAAGGCAGCAGTGCTCGGACACGCCGTGAGCACGCTGGAGGATGAAGTCGAGTTCTCCCTCCAGGCAGGATACGACTACGTGAAGATTCAACCGGCGGTCGACTTCGACCCGGGCGGCGCCAATCGCGGCGCGGGCATCTCGTACAACCCCGACGGGTCAGTCTTCAGGCGGTGGGCTTCCGAAGGAACCGGCGTCATTACAACGATGAAGGAGCTCGAGCGGTTCCGTTTCCCGCAGACCGAAGAGATCGACTACTCGCGAATGGACCAGGTCCGGCGGCTCGTGCCGGACGGGATGGGCGTCGTCGGGCAGTACGGCGATATCTTCACGATGACCTGGGAGATGATGGGCTTCGAAGCCTTCTCGGTGGCCGTTCACGAGCAGCCGGAGCTCGTGGACGCGCTGAACCACCGTCTCGGCGATCTTGTCGTGGGGATGTTCGAGGTGTTCGCCGCTTCGGACGCCGTGGATGCCCTCTGGTACAGCGACGACATCGCCTACACGGAAGGGCTCATGGTCTCTCCCGCCCTCCTCGACAGGTACTTCTTCCCCTGGCTTCGGGCGATCGGCACGCTGGCGCGCTCGTCAGGGAAGCCGCTCATCTACCACTCCGACGGAGTGCTCTACCGGGTCATGGACCGGATCGCTGACTGCGGGGTCGACGCTCTTCATCCGATAGAGCCGAAGGCGATGGACCTGGCGGAGGTGAAGGCGCGCTACGGGCACGCATTCTGCCTGATCGGGGGAGTCGACGTGGATTTGCTGGCCAGGGGGACGCCGGAAGCCGTGCGGGAGGTCGTACGAAAGAACATCGAGGCGGCGGGCACCGGAGGCGGATACTGCGTGGGTTCGGGAAATTCCATCCCGGAGTACGTGAAGTTGGAGAACTACCTGGCGATGCTCTCGGCGGCGTTCGAATTCGGAGGCGCGTAGAACGACCACCGTCCCTCAATCAAGCCATCGGCCCTAGAAATCGTACCGCAACACGCCGGAGATCCGGTTCGCGGTACCGAACGCCCCGTCCTTGTTCTCCCTCCGTCCCCAGGAGTACTCGCCGCCAATACGCAAACCCGGAGCAGGATCCCAGAACAGGTTAGCAGAGATGTACATGCTCTGCTTGAAGGCGTCGTCCGGCCGGTCTTCGATGTTCCCCAGCGAGATCCACCCGATCGTGACGTAGCTCAATAGCGATGAGGTCCACTCCCTCGCATAGGAGACATACGTCCCGAGACTGGACGTCAAATCGAACGATTGCGTTGCGGGATTGTAGACGAGGTCCAGGTCTTCTCCCGAGAGCGCGGTGATGAACCGCGAAATCCCCTTCCCGGCAACCAGCTGATACAGGATCCGGTGGGGCCGCTCGCCTCCCAGGAATAACCTCCCGCTCACCAGGAACCCGAGACCGGCAAGAGCGTCCAGCTCCCCCGTCGGGTTTCTGATAGTGATGCTCCTGAGAATACCCGCCAGCTGGAGGTGTCCCCACGTCCCGCTCTGCCGGATTTTGCCGATCACATCAGGGAAGCTCTGAAATCCCGGGTCCAGGCCGAGGGAATCAGGGATCGAAACCTCCACACTCGGTGACTCGATCGCCGCAGCCCACGTGAGCGAAGAATCGATCTGGCTGCCATAGCGAATCTGAACAGTCCTGGTCGACACGGAACTGTTCGGCCCGTCCAGATCGACCGTCAACGGAATAGAATTTGGGTCTCCAAAGGTTGACCAGGTCTGTCCGAACAGAAATCCCCTGAATGTCCCATACGCGTGCCTGAGCCGAAGCGTCCCGGAAGGACCAAGAAAATCGGTTTCGACCTTGACGAAGATGTCGCCGAGGCCGGTCCGGCGGGTGACCTCGACCCCGAGACGGGTTTCCTGGGCGTTCATCTCAAAGCGCCGTTCATCGACGTTCGCCTCCCCGACCGGGATGGCGTACGTATTGAAGCTGGACGTGGTCTGCAGCCCGTTGAAGTCGAACAATGCGGTCAGACGTATCGACCCGAGGAGCCTGAGCTCCGCCGATCCGTCGCTCGTCCGGATAAGGAACCCGCGATCGAGGGGGGCATCCTGAGGGTGCGCCTCTCTCGCGCGGGCGGTGTCCACGGCGGCCGTGGCCGAATCCTGGCTGACGGCAATCAACGGCACAACAGTCGTGTCAACCACCGTGATCGTGCTGTCTTTCACCGTCACAGCGCCGTCCTTCACCGTCACAGTGGTATCCGCCTGGCCGGACGCCCGGGAGAAGCCTGTCACGCAGAGCAATGCCGCTAACGCCAGCATGACGAACCCGTGCGAACTACTATGATATCGGTGTGGTCGAGACATGAATCGCTGCGGGGACATCACCCTCAGTACTTGTCCCCTGTGCCGGACACAGGAGTTCTCTCCGGCTGGATTTGCGGTTTTCCCACGTTCACCTTTTCCCAGGCCCGCACGTTCTTGCGCCCCTGGTCAAAGAGCCGCTCGTAGTTCCCCTTCAGCACCAGTTGTCTGGCCTCGGGGGTGAGGAGCTTCCAGAGCGGAGTATACATATCATACACCTTCTTCTGCGCTTCGATGGACGCAGGGGCCACCTCATCGGTCCCAAAGAGGAAGCGATCCGGGAACTTGTTTATCAGGTCTGCGGTGTTCTTCAGTCCCTCAGGGGTTGAGACGATGTACTTGGCCACCTCAGTCCAGGAGATGTCGATGTACATATGTTTGAGCTCCGGATCCGACAGCGGACGCTCCAGCATGGCCGCCTGATCCTGGATCGGCTGTACAATCCGACCCAGTCCGCAGTGGGCCCAGATGATCGTGGTCTTCTGATGCCGCTTGAAAAGCTCCCTCATCTGTTTTAGCAGATATGGCTCCTGCCCGCCCTTCGGGAACGGCATATTGATGTCGCTGTGGAGAATGACAACCATCCCCACCTCTCCGGCGAAATCCAGGATCCTGTCGAGCGCAGGGTTGGTCAGGCTGGCGATCTCTCCCGCGATCTTGGAAGAGACAAATTCCTTGTGAATGCTGAATTCTCCGATGCCGCTGAACACTCCGGGGAATGTCAGCAGCACGCGCTTGATGTGATCCGCCGCGTACATGTCGGCGGGATTGAACCCCGTGATCATCGGATCGAGCCTGGCCTGCTGTTCGGGCGTCAGCGACTTGTACGCCATCGCGATGTGGGCATCCGTGAACGAATAATAATAGAGGGGGGCGTCGGAAGCCAGATAGTACGTCGGTGCAAAATCCCCACTGTTCTGGTACGACCACGTCTGCTGCAGCGGAAGGCCGAAGAGGGTCGACCGTCCGATCGTCGTCCCCATGATCTCCATGTATTTCTTTATGTCCGTCCCCTCCTGCACGTAATTCGTCAGGTGGAAATGGGAATCGTGGAAAAGGTACGTATCGGCGGCAGCCTTGGCGCCCTGGGCAGCAGCCCCGGCCGGCACGGCAAGGCCCACCAGGACGAAGCATAGCGCGGCCAGCGCCGTCGTGACAAACGGGCCGAAAGAGTGGGATTTCATGAGAAGTCTCCTCGGAGTGAAAGCGGATGCGTGCGACTTTTTTCTATTCCAGGCTGCATGCGAAGGAAGCGAGAAATAGTACCCATGATGCCTCAGAAATGCAAGGTATGGGCCCTGTCCGGGGGGCGACCCGGACAGCCTCAGTGGGCGGCTCCGGTGGCAGCTTCTATCCCCCCGGAAAGAAATTCACCGCCCGTGCTACAACTTTTCCCGGACTAATTTCGTCATATATTCACGACCCCCAATCAACGGACCCGTGACATCAGACAATGACCTCATCCTGCGCGCGCAGGGTGGCGACATAGCGGCCTTCGAAGAGCTCGTCTTCCGCCACGACCGGCAGGTCCTCTCCATCGCCGCCCGGTACGTCCTCAGGGCGGATGACGCCAAAGACATCTACCAGGAGACGTTCCTGCGGGTGTACCGCGGCCTGAAGAGCTTCCGGTTTCAGAGCGATTTTTCAACGTGGCTGTTCAGGATTACGGTGAACGTCTGCATCAGCCACCGGCGGAGCGCGAGGAAGGAACCGCATCTCCCTCTCGAGGAGGCGGGAGGCGAGCGCAACGATGGAGGACAGGAGATGGCCGCGCCTGACGGGGATCCGGGCCCGGACCGGCTGGCGGTGGCTTCCGACATTGCCGATCATGTTCGGACTGCGCTCGATAAACTCTCCCCCCAACAACGGACGGTCTTCACGCTCAGACATTACGAGCAGCTGTCGCTCAAGGAGATCGCGGGCGCCATGGGATGCTCCGTGGGGACGGTGAAGCGGTATCTGTTCACTGCGACCTCGCGGTTGCGGCAACAACTTCAGTACGTGGTGGAATAGCGAGAGAACGATGGAACACGAAGTCAATAAAGAGCGGCTGCACCTGTTCGTCTTCGGCGAAACGACTGCGGAGGAGAGGGCGTTGATCGAGACGCACCTGCGGGGATGCGCAGAGTGCAGGGCCGATCTCGCCGCGTTGAGACGGCTCGCCGATGTCACCCGGCTCCCCGAGCTCTCCTGGGGCTCCGACGAGCTGATGCTCCATGAGGCACGGTCGCAGCTTCGGGCGGCGCTCAGGGCAGAGCGGCTCCGCCCCCGCTTCGCGGATCGCGTGAGGAGCTTCATCAGCGGGCCGGGCATGCTCCGCCCGGCGTTTGCGGGACTGGCATTGCTGTTCGCAGGGCTCGTCATCGGGCGGGCCACCAGCCCTTGGAGGCCGTCTACCGGCGACGCACCGCAGTCCGAACGATTCGCCGGCGGAACACCGCAGGGGGAACAGCACATCGGGCAGGTGCGGTTTACGGAATCACCCGGGGCACCCGGCGAGCTCGAGTTCACGTACGACCAGGTGACGCCGATGCGCGTGCGCGGAACGGTCAATGACCCGCAGATCCAGCTGCTGCTCGCGCACGCGCTTGTTGCCGACGAGAATCCGGGGGTCCGGCTCCGGGCCCTCAACGCGATCCCCTCCCGCCCCGCCTGGCGGGCGGACCAGGAGGTCAAGGCCGCGCTGATCCTGGCGCTCAAGACCGATCCGAATGCAGGCGTCAGAAAGGAGGCCCTCTCGGCGCTGCGCCGTCTCCCGGCAGATCTTGCGATCCGGGACGCGCTCCTGCACACGCTCCTCTACGACGCCAATCCGGGGTTGCGCATCGCCGCGGTGAACGGTTTGGACTCGCTTGCGCTCGACCCCGCAACGCGCGACGAGAACCTTTTGAACGTTCTGCGGGAGGCGTCCCAGAACGACAAGAACACATACATTCGCACACGGGCCAACGCTGTCCTCATGGAGGTACGAAACCAATGAAGATGCTGAACATCCTTGCAATGCTCTCGCTCCTCGGCGCCGCCGGATACGCGGCGGACGAACCGCAGGAACGGTCGAAGACTGAAACGTTCGCCGTCGAGCCGGGCGGACTCCTGAGAGTGCGGCTCTCGGGCGGCGATGTCACGATCGCCGCGTGGACGAAGAACGAGGTCCTCGTGTCGCCAGCCGGACGCGCGGAGCTTCACGGGAAGGGCCTGGCGATAACGCACAGCGGCAATACGGTCGAGATCACGGGAGATCTGGGGCCGGAAAACAAAGGCGATCTACGCATCACGATCAATGTGCCGTCGCGATTCGACGTCGAGCTTGAGACGCAGTACGGTGACATCGACATCGGTGGTCCGCTGCAGGGGAACATCCGGGCTGCGACAAGCGGTGGCGATATCCGCCTCCGCGCGCTCTCGGGCGACGTCACCGTGAGCACTTCGGGCGGCGATATTGCCTCGGAGAATATCGAAGGGACGTTGAAGGCCACGACGATGGGTGGCGATCTGCGCATCGGAAGCGTCACGGGAACCCTCGAGCTCTCGACCATGGGCGGAGATGTGACGGTCGATCGCGTCGGGCGGGAAGTATCGGTGTCGACGTCCGGAGGCGATGTGACCCTCGGCGATGCCGGCGGCAGCGTGCAGGTCTCCACGGCCGGAGGCGACATTCGCGTGACGAAGGCGGGCGGGGCGGTCAAACTGAATACCGCAGGGGGCGACATCGTCGTGAAGAGCGCGCCGGCGGACGTGCAGGTGAGTACCGCGGGTGGCGACCTGGACATCGCTGATGCCATCGGTCCTGTGGAGGCCAGTACGGCCGGCGGGGACGTGACCCTCTCGCTGGTCTCGGGAAAGATCGTCAAGAGCAACCTGAGCACGGCGCACGGCGACGTAACCGTTTATGTGCAGGAAGGAACGAAGGCCACGGTCGAGGCTCGTATCCGGAACAGCTCGTCGGGCGAGGAAGATGCGTCTCACTACCAGATCAAATCCGACTTCCCGATGCAGCAGACCTCCCAGGATGAGGGCCGCAGCACCAGGGCCACCATCCAGGTCAACGGCGGCGGCGAGGTTGTGACCATCGAGACCATGGCCGGGAATATCTCGGTGAAGCGTGCGGGGGCGGCGTCGAAGACCAAGTGACTCTTGAATATGGCATCGGGAGTGCCGACATTGTCGCTCAAATCCTGAGTCGTTTCTTTCCGCACCGGCTCACTTTTGAAAGGCACTCCCCGTGCATCTTCAATTCATTGACTGGATTGTTGTAGCGTTTACCCTCATCATCTGCTTCTTCCCCGCTCTCTTCTTCGGCAAGCGCGCCGGCAAGAACACCGCCGAGTTCTTCGCCTCCGGCAGGTCGGTCCCATGGTGGCTGGCCGGCCTCTCCATGGTCGCGACCACCTTCAGCAGCGATACCCCCAACCTGGTCACCGACATCGTGCGCCGGAACGGCGTTGCGGGTAACTGGGTCTGGTGGGCGTTCGTTCTCACCGGCGTCATGACCGTGTTCTTCTATGCCCGTCTCTGGCGCCGCTCAGGCGTGCTCACGGACCTTGAATTCTACGAGATCCGTTATTCCGGCAAGGCCGCGGGCTTCGTGCGGGGGTTCCGCTCGGTCTATCTCGGGCTCTTCTTCAACTGCATGATCATGGCCACCGTCAACCTCGCGGCGTGCAAGATCGCCGGAGTCCTCTTCGGATTTGAGCGATGGCAGACGCTTCTGTTCGTGGGGGTGCTGAACGTGGTGTTTGCAACGCATTCGGGGCTCTGGGGCGTGCTCGTCATCGACATGGTCCAGTTCTTCGTGAAGATGACCGCCGTGATTGCCGCGGCGTATTTCGCGCTCCAGCTCCCGCAGATCGGCGGGCTGACCGGACTGGTGGACAAGCTTTCGAATATCCCGGGCCCGAACGGGATCAACTACCTGGACATGCTGCCGGACTTCACCAATCACTGGGACATCGCTCTCGCCGTGTTCGTTATGCCGGTCGCCGTCCAGTGGTGGGCGGTCTGGTATCCCGGCGCCGAGCCGGGCGGCGGCAGCTACATTGCACAGCGGATGCTGGCATCGAAGTCCGAAAAGGACGCGCTGGGGGCGGTGCTCTTCTTCAATCTCGCGCACTATGTTCTCCGGCCGTGGCCGTGGATACTCGTCGCGCTCGCCTCGATCATCGTGTATCCTCAGCTGTCGGATATCCAGAAGGCGTTTCCGCACCTGGATCCGAGTCTCATCGGCCATGATATAGCATACCCGGCGATGCTCAAGTTCCTGCCCGTCGGGTTCATCGGATTGATGGTGGGCGGACTGATCGCAGCAAACTCCTCGACGATTCTGACCCACCTCAACTGGGGCGCTTCGTACCTGGTGCACGACTTCTACAGGCGGTTCATTCGCCGGACCGAGACTGAAAAGCACTATGTCCTGGCGGGGCGGCTGGTTACCATCGGCCTGTTCTTCCTGTCATCCTCGATGGTGTTTCTCCTCGACTCTGCGAAAGACGCGTTCGACATTATTCTTCAGGTCGGCGCCGGCACCGGGTTGCTCTACCTGGTACGATGGTTCTGGTGGAGAGTAAACGCGTGGTCCGAGGTCGCCGCAATGGTCAGCTCCTTCGCCATTTCAATCCTGATCCTTATTCTGAACAAGAATGGGCTCCACATGAGCACCCATGTGGCGCTGCTCGTCACCATCGCGTTCACTACGCTCTGTTGGATCCTCACCGCGTTTTTCGGCCCGCAAACTGATCGCAAGACGCTCGTGGAGTTCTACAAGAGGGTTCGGCCGTTCGGTCCGGGGTGGAGACAGGTCCGGAAGGAGGCGGGGATTCCGGAGGGCGAGGCGCGTGCGAGCGGCGAGAACTTCCCGATGTCACTGTTGGGCTGGTTCTCGGGAAGTATTGTCGTCTGGTCTGCGCTCTTTACGGTGGGGAATTTCCTGTACGGCAGGACTGACTACGCATTGGCGCTTCTGGCGGTATTCGTTGTGAGCGGAGCGGGGTTGTTGTATGTGATCAACAAGCTCTGGTCGCCCCGAAAAGCCGAACCCGCGGCGTAACATTCAAGCCCCCCGGGGAGCTCCCCGGGGGGCTTATTGTTTCCGCTTCCATCCGCCGAGCCTTCGACCTTGTCTCGAACCCCTCTCCTGGTTCTCCCGTGTGTCACAACGGAACCGCTGCGGAGAGCCGCCTCGACCCTGGAGGCACTCCCTTCCCTTCACTCAGAATCCAGGCGGGATGTCGCACGCTCCCCGGCGGAGCGGGTATTGCGCTAATCCAGATGGAACACTTCTTCCATATTCGCCCACCATTCGCCCTCTGCCCGGTTCGCGACAGGCCGCTGCATCGGCATCATGACAGACCACCATTCCTGCGTCTTCGGATGAGCAGCCATCCGGGCCATGTCGGCGGCGAAGTCATCGCCCGTGTACTCCATGTAGGCGAAGAGCTGGCCGTCCTTATGATAGATGGAATAGTTCCTGATGTTGCAGCGCTTGATCATCTCCAGCACTTCCGGCCACACCGCCTCGTGGTACTCTTTGTATCTCTCATAACTCTGTGGATCGAGCCCGATGATCTGTCCGAACCGTTTCATTGTCTCTCCTGTGTTGTCACCTGCGAATAGTCACCAGTGCTTCATGATCTCCGCGAAGCACTCCAGCCCGCTCGGTATGACAGCGCCGTACCCGTGACCGGGGCGCGACCATGCTCCCGCGAGATAGAGGTTCTTGATGGGCGTCTCGTGACCTACCCGCACCGATCCCGAGTTGTTTACCGTCTGATCCCAGCCGTAGATCGCGCCGCGATGATGACCGGTGTACCGCACGTTAGTGAGGGGGGTGCCGATGTCTTTCACTTCGATGGCTGCGGTCAGCCCTGGCAGCAGCTTCTCCGCGCGCTGAATCAGGGTGTCAGCCATCCGCTCTTTTGCTTTTCGGTACTCGGTCTTCTTCCCGGCCCGGTACTCCGCTTCGAATCGTTCCCACGGTTCATATCCCTGGAGCGTCAGCAGGTTGAGTGTGTTCTTTCCTTCGGGGGAATAGCCGGGGAAGATGTTGTCATAAAGCGTGATGCCAAGGCCGCCGCGCTCTACGTCGCCGCTGAGCGCGGATGAGTATCCTGCTTCGGGGTCGTATGAGGATTCCAGGAAGATCTCCGAGTCGGGAATTTCCAGCTTCTTCGCAAGATCGGTCTTCAGCCCGAGGAAGACCTGGAAACTTGAGAGGCTGGGGCTGTAGTCGTGCCAGCGCGCGGTGTACTCCGACGGCACGTTCGGTTTCCCCACAAGGCGCAGAAATGTCTCGAAGGGATCGGCATTCGAAATTACGACCTTGCTCCTGAATTCCTCCCGGCTCGCGGTGCGGACCCCGATGGCGGCGCCGTCCTTCATGAGAATACTCTCGACGCCGGTATTCAACAAGACCGTCCCGCCGCGTGAGGTGATGATCTTCACGAGCGCGTCGCTGATATCCTGTGACCGGCCCCGCGGATAGAATCCACCGTGAGCGAGGTACCCCATGAACGGGAGAGCGTAGTAGAAGCATGAAAGCTTTGAGGGCGGGAGCCCGTAGTATCCCCACTGGGCGGACACGATGGCCTTGAGCCGGGAGTCGCGCAGCCGGGAGTCCAGCATGTTCCCCCAGGTGCTCCGATGGTGCTTTGCGAGCACCGGGTAGTCGGTGACGAACCGGCTCATGTCCACTTGCCCCTTCGCATTCGACAGTCGGCCGATGTCGCCCGCCAACCCCTGCATATCGTCGAACAACATGGTGATCCCGGACTCTTCTTCCGGGAACATCCGTATCAACGACGCGATGTAGCCCTTCACGTCTCTCTGAGTCACCCGTATATCGTGCTCGGGATAGACCGCCCTGAAGAGCGAGGGGTGGGGAACAAACTCGACGTCCGTGATTTCGGGGAATCCGGAGATGAGGTTGTACACTCCGTTCCGCTGCCCAACGGTTGTGGAATGGAGCGACACGTCAAACCGGAAACCGCCCGGCCTGGAAAAGGCGGTGGCAAATCCCCCCGGCTTGTCGTGTCGTTCGACCACAAGAGGTTTGAAACCCTGTCGCGCAAATGCGGCAGCGCAGGATAACCCTCCAAGTCCCGAACCGATGATGATCGCATCGTATCCATCTTCTGCGCGGCTACGTGTGCGGGGGAATGCATCCCAGTCGAACACCGTGACTGAAAATACGCCCGCAAGCATCCTCAGGAATTCTCGGCGCGGGAGATCGGGCTCCTTCATAATGAGACCTTTCGGTATTGGAGGAGGGAGAGTGAGTGGTCCTGCGGTATGCCGCCAAGGTATAGCACGTTGGGAGGAATGTCAAATCCACAAGCAGGAGGTTCCCCTTGCGATTCGTACCTGTTCCGTAGACGGGGCCTCCATGACTTATCCGGGAGCTACCTCTCTTGGGTGGTTGGCCCATCTGGGACCAGCGGGTTCAACCATGTTTGAACTTGCGCGACATTTTTCTTACATTGTTGACCTACGAGTCGCTCCGCACAGTCAGTAGCGGGTGCCGGATCTTACCGAAATGTTTCATGTCCCTGACGAGTTTTGGTAGGAATTGGCAGCCGGGAGTGTGAACACGGCTCATTGTGCCCGCCCGGATGGCGGAACTGGCAGACGCGCTACATTCAGGGTGTAGTGGGAGGACTCCCGTGCAGGTTCAAGTCCTGTTCCGGGCACAGTAACTTCAATAGACAGAGCCACTTGCGAGCGATCAAGTTTCGTGAGTGGCTCTGCCATTTTCATCACCCCCTTCTGTAACCAATTTCTAACTGACCTCATCCCTTGGCCGCTTGCCTTGAACGTCACGGTTGCATCCGTTTCGCCTTCGCTTGTTCCGTGCCATACCCCAGCTGCAATTCAAGTTCAATCTCGTCTCGCACTGGAATGCTGTCAATTCCCCACAGTGGAATAGAAGGTTTCAAGATGCGTGCTCTCTCGACTGCCCCTGGATGAACTGCAACTATACGAAAGTCCCGTTTCTGGTAGAACGCCAGAGCGGGAAGATTGTCATTGGTAGTTACACACCAAAGTCGGATGCACCTGTACTTCCGACATTCCTGCACCACGGCAGCGATAAGTACCGACCCGACTCCTTCTCCCTGAAGAACGCTGTCAAGCGTGACCAACTCACAAGCGGCATTCGCGATTACATACGTCCCCAAACCAATTGGTTCCCCCCGTTCATCCTCGGCAATAAATCCATGGAGTAAATGGGGATGGTACTCGGTGCCATGGACCACCACGGACTCTGCACCCCACTGCTCGCTAATGAATCCACGAACCCACGGGCGATCAGCATCAGTGATTTGACGCAAACGGAATCGCATGGTTCAGCCACCCAATCCACACTTCTGCCAGAAGTTACGCGCAAGCCACGGGATTGTCAATCTACCTGAAATACAAGAGCCCGGCGATGACTGCCAGGCTCTTTGTTTACCCAGGGAAAATTCAGCGGACAAGTACGAGCTTGCGTGTTTCCACAAAGCTGCCTGCAGTCAGACGATACAGGTAGACCCCGCTGGAGAAACCTGACGCGTCGAAACGCACCTCATGGAAGCCTGCTTGTTGTTCTCCATTCTGGAGAACTGCCACCTGCTGGCCGAGCATATTATAGACAGTCAGCGTCACATGCGAACGGCTCGGGAGACCGTACCCAATCGCGGTTGAGGGATTGAACGGGCCGGAGTTGTGCATTCTACGGCATAACAAAGTCAGCCTTCGCAGCAATCGGGCTAACATCCGTTTCGTAGCCTGTCCCTGCGGCAAAATCATGCACCCAACTGCCACCACACGTGCCGTACGCAGCCATATAGACTCGCATCCCACTTGTTGAAAATCCACTCAACCGAAGCAAGACGAAACTTTCCGAAAATGCAAACTCCGAGGCCAACGGAGGTATTTCGGACGAACCCAATGCACAGAGAAAACGCTGGTTGGACACTGTGCTATCTGAGTAAAAGTAAACCCAGGCAATTCGAACATAGGGAGCCACATTCGAAAGCTTTCCAGTCACTGTAAATTTCTCAGGGCTGGCTTGGGTAGTAATGCTCGTTATGTTGAAGGAAGGTACCTTCCCGAGGGAACTGTAGGTCACCGTCGTGTCTGGCTTGAAGTCGAAATTCAAGTACCTTGTCGTAACGTAATCGGCCTTTGTGAAGGCAATGTTATACCTTCCAGCGGGGATGCCACGCAGATTCCACCAACCTTGGCTGTCAGCCATAGTCGAATACGAAGTGCCATCGAGGGAAACCGTGACGCCCAGTCCTGATCGAATATCATACGGACTCTCATGCCTCAGAGAGACTTGCCCCATGAACACGACCGTCCTTACTTCTTGGGGCTCCTCTCCATAATCATGACAGGAAAACGTCAAGCAACAGAGCGTAGCGGTGAGGGCACTCAGAATTCCCCGCATAGCCTCGGATTTCATTTCAGGACACTCCCACAAAGATTCATCTGACGAAAACCAGCTTCTTCGTCTGCACAAAATCCCCGGCCTGGAGGCGGTACAGGTACACGCCGCTGGTCAGGCCTGAAGCGTCGAACGACACCTCGTGGAAGCCAGCCTCCTGCTCCCCCTGCACAAGCGTCGCGACCTGCTGCCCGAGCGTGTTGAAGACGGTGAGTGTCACGTGCGAGCGGATCGGGAGCCCGTAGCGGATCGTCGTAGACGGGTTAAATGGGTTTGGATAGTTCTGGCACAAAGCAAATCCCGTAGGGTGCGGTCCCCTATCATCATCAATAGTGGTAGTGAAACGCCACACCTTCAACACACCGTGCGCTATTGTTGATACGTACACAGTGTCAGCGATAGGATCGACAAGAAGGCTCGACAGGCCTGTTGTGGGGAGAGCATTGTTGAAAGGCTCCCAGGTCAAACCCCAATCCGTGGATCGAATGATGCCGGCAGTTACGGCGGCATAAGTCGCAAGACTTGTACTCGCAAGTCCGAAGACTAGACCCTGGTTGTACGATATCGACCAATCTGCGCCCCCGTTGGTGCTTCGCACGATTGCACCGCTTTCTGACGCATCTGATGGGTAGGTCCACAAACCCAGAAGAATAGTATCGCCGTGCGCCGTTACGTTGGAGTAACCGGTGATAGGAAGTGGAGAGAACAACGAGTCCCAGCTCACTCCGCTATCGGTGGAACGATACAACACGCGACTTGGCCACGCCTCAGTGGCTCGATACAAAACGTGTGGATCTGATCTATCGACGCCGACAAGCCGCGAAGACCCCCAGGGAGATTCAAGCAGTATGTCTTGCCACGTGAGCCCGCGGTCGGTGCTCTTCTGGATGCCACAGATTCCCGCAAACACCACTGAGTCGTTGTTTGGTGGGACGACTACAGAAAGCGGCCCATGCCAGCATGATCCGTTAGCGCCACCACCTACAGGAGGATACGGTGGAGGAAAATAGGCCTTACTGATATGGAGATCGGCTTCAGTGTATGCGATGTAATGCCCGACAAGGCACGACTCGGGTTCCCAGGGTAAGAATTCGAGAAGAGAAAACGACACGCCTAGGTTAGCGATGCCTTCAGGAATGTGGCGTAGTGTATAGTTCCAGGTTCCCGAGTTTGAGTATATGGCGACTCCCTCACTCGTTGAAGCTGCAAGGTGAAACGTCGAGTTGGGAAGCCAGCGACCTGTCAAATAATAGACTTCTCTCCAGTTGACAGAATCTGGACCGATCTGTTCCCACCCCTGGCCGAGGGCAACTTGACCCAGCAAAAGAAGGGCGAAGAAAGGACGTTTCATAGAAACCTCCCACAACGGAAATCAAGTAAATATTCCCGTGACTAGCGGAGCCAAGATGGCGTTCATCGGACCAAAACGAGCGTCTTCGTTCCAACATGGCTGCCCGCGGTGAGTCGGTACAAATAGACTCCACTCACGAACCCTGATGCATCAAACTGCACCTCGTGATACCCTGCCTCCTGTTCCCCCTGCACCAGAGTGGCCACTTGCTGCCCGAGCGTGTTGAACACCGTGAGTGTCACGTGCGAGCGGCCCGGGAGACCGTAGCGGATTGTCGTCGAAGGGTTGAAGGGGTTGGGGTAGTTCTGATCCAGTTGGAAACTGGCTGGAACGATGGGACGCTCGTCTTCCACTGAGACAATGGTCCCATAGGATACGTTGTCAATAATTGCCCCCCGGAGTATCACTTGCCCGCCTGGTTCCCACTCCTCATGCACTATGCCAAATCTGTCAGCAAGGACTTTGCGCAGGTAGTAACTTGAGCCCCTCGCAGAGTAGGTGTAGTAATCCCACAGTCGAACGCTCGTGCCGAAAACAGTCCCAAATCCATCGTAGCTGATAACAGTGATGAACGTATCCTCCGCTCCAGAGATAAAAAGGGTTCTAATAGTGTCGCCGACAGTTTTCGAGAAGTCGTAAAGCAAGTAGTCTGATGAATCCGAAGGATCAAAGCTAACCACACGGGTATCCTCTTGGCGAAGGTACCCTTGTCCAGTGCTCCCCGGAAAATCATTCTCCACGACTGCGTAGGTCTTTCCGTTCGGCATCAGCGTATCGCCAATGACCTTTTCCGTGTATGCGTAGATCCAAAACCATTCTCCATTCTGGAAGTCATGGTCCCAGTACTGCCAGAGGTTGCCCTTCGCCAGCGGGAATGTGCCTTGGCTCATTGCGCTGTGCGAGGCACAGATGAGCAGTACCAGTAGTGACACTTGCCCGACTCTTATCGTCGACCGAATAGCCATTTCTGATGGCAGTCGCATGGTTGCAGCATGAATGGATGTACGCCACTCGCCAACCGGGCCACCGGCTTACCGGAGCAACATCAGAGTGCGTGCGCGCATGACGGAGCCAGCCTGCAGCCGGTAGAGATAAACCCCACTTGCCAATCCTGACGCATCGAACACTGCTTCATGAAACCCCGCCTCCTTCTCACCTTCGACGAGCGTAGCGACCTGCTGCCCCAAGGTGTTGAAGACGGTCAGCGTAACGTGCGAACGGCTCGGGAGTCCGTAGCGGATGGTGGTCGAGGGGTTGAAGGGGTTGGGGTAGTTTTGCATGAGGGAGGTGCGCTGCGGGAGTCCCTCACGGAATGAGTGATCCACAGCCGTTACTAACCAGCGTTTGATGTCAACCGAAACGACCGAATCGACGGGATCGTTAGAGTATACCTTGATCTGGGCGGTGGAGCACGGAGATGCCCCGAGGTAACTCGGGTCACGAACCCTGAACGCAACCTGTGAGCTTTCTCCAGGCGCAAGTGCGCCAGATGAATCGGAGAGCAGGTCGATCCAAAGCGAGAAACCGCCGAGTATCAAAAACTCGTAGTAGCTGAACGAATCAACAGCAGAAAGAGTGATTACGCTGTCCGAGGGGAACGAACTTGATCTGGCAAAACTGCCTTGCCCAAACAATCCAAGGCCGTCGCTGCCTCCGGTACCACCTGTCCCTGTGGTTGCGTACCGCACTGTGTCATTCCAGGCAACTGTGAATATGTAGTAATGCATTTCTGTAAGATACTTGTCAATTGGCCCCGACCAAGCAGGTTCGGCGTGCGCAAGAGAATCAAATGACTTCGCCCGAGTGAAAATCCTCGTATAATCGCCATACCTGGCAGGCCCCTGATAGACACTGAACTCGACGATGGTCGGCCGGCTTGAAGAAAGAAAGAAGCCGAACCCAAGAAGGACGAAGTCCGCTCTGGCGTGAAATGTCATCGCCAGTAAAAGCGAATCGCCTTGGCGCCACACGGGGTTGGTGTACCAGGAGGAGTTCGTATAGCCTGTGTCAAGCGCCTGTCGATTATCTATCCTATACCGCAGCGTGTCCTGTCCAACATTCAAAAGTGAGAAAGAATCCTCCACTGCGCCTGCGAACGACATGAAGAACCCGAAAGAGTCTGGCCGTACACTGATCATGGGGGCTTGGGCCCATCCCTTCGAGAGGACGCCCAGGAAAACAAGAAAGATGAGGGCAGCGCGTGAACAAACCCCTCTCCTCCCCAGAAGGGATCGAGGAGCAGCAAGGTGCAAGTGATTGGTAGACTGCCGTCGTGATGAGGAACCGGAGAAGGGCGAACAGTGGTCAGCAAGAACAGGGGCTGCCTTGAACCATTTCATGGCTTCCTCCTGATGTGGCACCCGAAATATATGGAAGAAATCCGCCGTGTCAAGCTGGCGTCCGTAACCAGTCAATCAGCGTATCCCAATGGTGATCAACGCGCGACCCCCTGTGTTTCCCACAAGAAAATAGCTTCCACCGATGGCATAAGCGCCGGAGTACGATCGAGAGCTCGATGGGAAGAACAGCTCATCATAGAAGTGCCATGATGCCCCATTCCAGTGTACCACAGCTCCAAACGCCCCTGCAATAATGACATCATTCGCACCAGTACCGCTTGTGGAATGAAGGCCTACCCTGGGATTGGGTGTGGCAACTTCTTGCCAAGCCACCATCGCTGTCCTTTGAAAGGTCCCGTCTCCGACGGCATAGAGCGTCGCCTCACTTGACCCCCAGATGTCAAGTCTCCTCCCCACCGAAACGGAATTATCAACAACGACCGCATTCCCTTTGATGCGAAATACCAAGCTGCCGCGGTAGCTATTCCAGTTGTCTGCGGCAACGGCGTAGAGGTCACCATTTGGAAGTCCAACGATACTCCATACATCCAGGTCTGTGCCACTTTCAAGCTTCATCCAGCGCCTGCCATCATATCTGAGAATCGTTCCGTCAAGGCCACAGGCATAGACGTCTTCAGCAGTGCGAACCCATACTGACAATAGTGATCCGGTACTATCGGGGCTTATGTTCCACCACCTTCGCCCGTCCCACCGGGCTACAAGGCCTGTCGCCGGCGGACCATTAAATCGTGAGCCAACCACATAGATCGCACTGTCGGAAAGGCCGTGGATGCCCGCAAGCACGCCGGCGCCCACCCACCAGCTCAATGAGTCATCTTCGATAGTAGTCCAACGTATCCCATTGAACCGCAAAATAAAGCTGCTCGGTTCGGTTCCCTCCGGATCCAAAAGACCTACGGCGTAGACATTCGACGGTGATGTCCCCCAGACATCGATCAGCCGACTGGAGAAGAAGCCAAGCGTGTCTGTCCTCCATGATATCGCATGGCTCGTCGTGTCGAGCCCCCCAACGGGCGGTCCGGGAGGGGAATCATCGCAACCCGCGCAGAATGACAGCAAGATGCTCAGTGAGAACAGCCGAGTCAAGCCCATCTGTGGGCACGTGTTCAGGGGACTGATATTCTGATGACTTGGGGAGGGGGTCAAGCTGGATTCAGATTTCGAAAGAACAGGAGTTGCCAGCGGAGAATATCGCACGGCTGCCTCCTTCGAGTGGTCGTGTCAGAAATATACGCACGAGACGGGTGGAATCAATGTCTCGCCCCGCGCGCAACAGCTCTGATTGGACCTACTCCACGCGGGGCCCGCCCTTCAGGTCCTGCATATACTGTTCGTGCTCTTGATCCAGACTCTCCATGTCCCTCAGGATGGTCATTTCACCGTTCCCGATCGGAGCAGCAGCATCCATGGTGTCCTTGTTGAGGGCTTCCAGAAGCCGCCTTTTCTGGCCGGCCGTGGAATAGTAGAGCCCGGCGATGACTGCCAGGCCCTTTGATTACCCTCTGAAAGGTGGATTCACCGTACCAAAACGAGCTTCTTCGATTGGACGAAATCCCCAGCCTGCAGGCGATACAGGTAAACACCACTCGCCAGTCCCGATGCATTGAACTGCACCTCATGGAAGCCTGCCTCTTGTTCTCCATTCTGGAGAACTGCCACCTGCTGGCCAAGCGTGTTGAAGACGGTCAACTGCACATGTGATCTCTCCGGTAGGCCGTAGCGGATTGTGGTCGAGGGATTGAACGGGTTCGGGTAGTTCTGATCCAGCGTGAGCGCACTCGGGACTTCGGCTGGTTGCCCGTCCCTGATCCATGTGACCCCGCCCGATGTCGTCCTGAGAACCGTTCCGAGAGTTCCGACTGCGATGCCCGTGCTCGCGCTGCTAAATGAGACTCCGTAGAGCCACTGGGTCGTTCCGCTTTCCTGCCTCGTCCAGTTCCATCCCGCGTTGGTGGTGTGGAGGATGACGCCGTCAAAGCCCACCACGGCTCCGTTATTGATGTCTGCAAAAGACACATCCATGAGCTGTGCCGATGTCCCGCTCCTCTGCGCGAACCAGTTCTCACCTCCATGTGACGTCCAGAGGATTGTGCCGTTCTGGCCAACGACCGTGGCATTATCCGGATCGGCAAGCGACACACCGAAAAGAGTAACCTCGGTCGGTGAGACCAGCCACCTCCACGACGCTCCGGCATCGTCGGTTCGAAGAATGCGACCGTAGGAACCAACGATCATTCCTGTCCTTTCGTCAGCGAAGGAGACGTCGTACAGGTACTGCGTCGTCGGAGGCTCGAGAGCCACCCAATTGATGCCCCCATCGGCTGTGCGGAGGATTCTTCCATGTTCACCCACAGCGATCCCGGTTGACTCATCGGCAAATGAGATAGCGTGGAGATCCTGTTTCTGGGCATTTGCCAGTTTGTTCCAGGAGTGGCCGCCGTCGGTTGTCCGGAGGATTACCCCGGTGTCGCCGACAGCGATCGCAATCGAACTGTTCACGGAAAAAACGTCGTGAAGATCAACCAGCGACCCGCAGGTCATTCTGGCCACATGGTCGCCGCCGGTGAGGGTCAGGACAGTGCCATAGGATCCCACGACAATGCCGCTTGTGTCGCCGCTGGTAGAGACGGCGGCCAGGTGGCGGAAGGTACTGCCTGAGAGGCTGTTCCACGACGCCCCCCGGTCGGAGCTCTTGAGAATGGTCCCATATGCTCCCACGATGATCCATGTCGTCGCATCTGAGAACACAACTCCACTCAACTGGGTATCAAATGCCAAGTCGGACAGATGGCGTGTCCATGTTTCTCCGCCGTCCGTTGTGCTCATTATCCGATCCCAACCCACCGCCACGCCCATACTGGGGTCTGAGAAAGCCACATCCTCCAGAGTCCCTCCCGGTTCGTTGGCTTTCGGCAGCCAGGTGGCACCCCCGTCAGTCGTCTGGAATAGCGTCCCATTCAATGCCGCCGCAGTCCCGTTATTCGGGTCGATGAAGCAAACGCTCCGAAGCGGGCCCGGGGTGGGTTGACTCGTCCAATTTGCTCCCCCGTCTTGAGTCCGGTACATGACATTGCCGACCGCAATCCCAGTATTCTCCCCGGTCATTGCGACGTCATAGAATGAGTCAGGCTGATTGGGCGGCCCAGTTAGCTGCTTCACCCATGTCAGCCCGCCATCCGTGGTGCGAACAATTGTGCCATAGAGTCCAACGGCGGTTCCCCTCAACTCGTCGCTGAATGATACTGCCGTAAGCGGTTCGCTCGTCCCGCTTGTCTGCCAGACCCAGTCCGCCCCGCCGTTTGTGGTGGTGAAGATCACTCCCCAGTCACCGACGACTATGCCCTTGTCAGCATTGACGAATGTCACGTCGAAGAGGCGAACATTGGCCGGACTTGTCTGCCTTGTCCAGCTTGCGCCGCCGTCGGTCGTGCGGATGATCGTGCCTTCGTCCCCCACCGCCGTCCCCGTGTTCGCGTCAGTGAAGAATACCGCGTCGAGGTTGCATCCTGTCGGGTTTGCCGATATCAGGTTCCATCCTTCCTGACCGGCGGCAAGGGAAGGAAATATCAAACAGCCGCTGATCGCGATCAGCAATAACAGGCTCCCGGGGTGCAACGACCGAGGCCGGCCTGACTTCAATTCTGTTTTCAATCAAACCTCCTTATCGCACGAGCGCCATTTTGCGCGCAAGGACTGTATTCCCTGCCTGAAGGCGGTACAGATACACTCCGCTCGTCAATCCCGTCCCATCGAACTGCAGTTCGTACACTCCGGGACTTTTCATTTCATCCATCAACACAGCTACCTCGCGGCCGAGTACGTCAAAGACGCTGAGTCGCACGTGTTCCGCAACGGGAAGCTGGAAGCTGATTCGAGTCGTCGGGTTAAACGGATTTGGGTAGTTTTGTGCAAGGACATGGGATCGAGGACGTTCTTCGGGCTCAGGAACATCAACGACCAAACTTGAAATGTCGGCGCGCCAGACACCTACAGGATCGACTGTCCCGAGGAAGAGCTCGGAGCCACTTACAAGGAGGTTCGACACGTCGCGGCTTTCAAGCCCATCGTTCACAGGACCCCATATCGCACCAAAATCAGTTGAAAGCAACACCCCCTCACGCGTCCCGGCGAAGATACTGGATTCATGAACCACAAGGTCTTCGACGTCTACACCAAGGAGACCTGTCGCAGCCCAGTTTTTGCCGCCGTCCGACGACACTTCAACACCGAACGCATGGGCAGCAAACATCAGGTCATTGAGAAAGGCAATCGCGTACGTATTGTAGGGCGGAAATCCGGTTTGTCCGCCGTCAGGGTTGGATCGCGTCCACGTCTGTCCCCAGTCGGTCGAAGCCACAGGTCCCAACGCCTCTGTGGCTGCATATAAGGTCGTCCCTGAGGATGCAAGTGCGAATATGCTGCCCTGCACGAGCGTATCCCCGAGCAGCATCCAGTTTGCCCCGTGATTGGCTGAGCGAAAGATTCCCGCGGTGGTCCCAAGAAAAAGGTAGGAGCTGTGCTCGTGAATCGAGAAAATGACCGTTTGCTCCAGCTGGTCCTTTTCAATCAGCGCCCAGGTTGTCCCTTGATCCGATGACCTGTAGAGTCCCTCATACACTGTCCCAGCCCACAGCCCGTCCTCTGTGACTGCTAAAGCGCTCGCGACGCCGTCAAAGTGGAGATTGGTCCAGGTCAGGTCCCCGCCGTCCCACCGCCAGATTCCCGGTACCACAGCCGCAAGGACGTCCGCCCCGGCTCGGCAGAAGGCTTCGACGCGTCCCGTCGCGTCTCCGAAGTCTGCGTCTGACCAACTTGAGCCACTGTCAGTACTGCGGAGTGCCCCTCCGACGATTCCAGCAAAGACAGACTGCCCCTCAAGCGCCAACGAAAACACTGCCATGGGAGACCCTACAGCAGTCCACGAAATTCCTCCGTCCGACGAGCGAAACACTCCCTGGTCTAAACTTGCTGCAAATACCCTCATGCCATCATCGGCGACTGCAAGTGCGATGATCAGCAAATCTGTCAATCCGTTGCTCGCCGCAGACCACGTCGATCCCATATCAGTCGATTTGAAGACACCTCCCTCAGTCCCGGCGAAGAGCGCCGATTGAGCTGCAGCGATAGCACGGACTCGTTTGTTGCCCAATCCGTTATTGGCAGGAGCCCAACTCATGCCGTTGTCGGACGAACGGGCAATCCCTTCTGTTGTCCCAACAAATCCATAATCACCTTGGACGGCCAGTGCCTCAGGGAACCCCGGCACCCAGCCTCCCAAGATCCAGGTCGCTCCGTCATCGTCTGACACGTAGATTCCTGATTGATCACCCAGATAGGCATGTGCAGCGTCTGCCGCAAGGCATTGGATATAACTCAATTGAGGTTCGCTCGCGACCCATGTGGCACCATTGTCGGTCGAGCGAAGCAGGCCACGGTCATACGTGCCAGCGAGGATCACATCCCCGGCGAATGCAAGGGAGAGAATACCGCCGGACGTCACTGAAGTCCAGCTGTCCCCATTGTCGAGGGATTGATATAGGCCATACGTCGCTCCCGCGTACACCTCTCCCGCTCTTGCCAAAACAGCCTTTGTTCGGCCGCCGGAGGGTCCTGTAGTCTGGACCCACTGTGCATTCGCCGAATCTGTGAGCAATAGGGATCCTGAAACAGCGAGTACGCCAGCGTACGTACGCAACGACATGCATGCGCCCATCATTCACTCGTCTCCTTACATGACGATCAGCACCATCTGGTGCCGACATGCCAGCGCGCACGCTGCCCTGCTTGTCAGCAAACGAGATGGGACAGCAATCAACGACAAATATCCTGAGGCACCCGGAGATGCAGATGTTGGTTGATGCATGGAGGCGCCAAGCGGAGGGATACTGGGCTTGCGAAGAACAGGAGCCGCCCTGAGCCGTTTCATGGCTGCCTCCTGCGAGTGTGACTACCCGAAATATAAGGAGGAAACTGCTGGAGTCAAGCTGGGCGTTGCCCTGGAGTAACCAGTCACCGTGCACCGGACGCAACAGCTCTGATTCAACCTACTCCCGTACCTCTTCAAAAGTCCATCCGGGCAAAAAAAATGACCATCATAGGCTCTTCTACAGGGCGTGGCATCGTGAAGCGGGATTGGATCTGAAGAAGGACCGGGCTGTAATTTGACATCCTGGCGGGAACATCAGCAGTCCACACAAAATAGCTCCAAAAGGGGCATTTCGCGTCGGATGTCAGAAGTCGCAGGTAGATCGAATTTCGGGTCCCCCGTTTGAACCTACAACATGGCGAAGTCATCAAATGAAGTGTACTTCATTGGCAGCCGAGTTAATCACTTGGGAAGCGACATTTCGATCACCCGATGGGTGTGTGTGACTGATTCAACTTGCGGGTTCCGGGCACTCGATCGGCCCTTTTCGAAAGAATTGGGCCGATTTGATTTTGGCACCCCGGCATTTACCTGCACATAATCCCGCCGATGCCTATATCGCTACATCGCAAGGTCATGTTTCGCAGAAGATCACACAGATTGCACATCACGATCTTGCGATTTGATGTGCTTCAATAAGCAGTGCCACCCTCTCTGCAGTCGTGCTGCCTGGAATCGTCCGGTCGCCACAGCTTGATTGGCATTCTTGCGGGCTGCAATACGCATACGTGATCCTCCGCTACTACGGCAAGACCTTGCCACTCTCCAAGCGCGAGAGTCTTCTGGGGACAATCAGGAAGAACAGAGATACCAAGAGACGAACGGGACAAGATCCTGAGGGTGCTTAGGGTCTTGCTGTAGATCGTGAGGGCGGTGAAGGCGATGGTGGGCTGAGGGGAGATACCATTTCGGCACCTTTTCCGGCCTCAACACGCAATTGACAATTTGACTCCCACCATCTCCTCCCCTATCTTTCCCCCGTACCGCTGATCCATTGAGCCGCAGGAATCGTACACGCCCGTGGAGATTCCCTTGATCGGCAAGGTCGTCACTCACTACAAGATTCTCGAGCACCTCGGGGGCGGGGGTATGGGTATTGTGTACAAGGCCCAGGACCTCAGGCTTGAGCGCCCCGCCGCCCTCAAATTTCTCCCTCCGGAACTGACCCGCGACCAAGACGCCAAGCAGCGTTTCGTCCACGAAGCGAGGGCTGCATCCGGCCTCCAGCACAACAACATCTGCGTCGTTTACGATATCGACGAAACTCCCGATGGGCAGATGTTCATCGCCATGGAGTACCTGGAAGGCGAGACGCTCAAGAAGAAGATCGACCGGGGGCCGCTGCAGATCGAGGACGCCGTCGATATCGCCATCCAGATTGCCCAGGGACTCACAAAAGCCCATGAGCACGGAATCGTCCACCGGGACATCAAGCCGGCGAACGTCATGATCACCACGGATGGCGTGGCTAAGATCGTGGACTTCGGGCTGGCGAAACTCTCCGGGCGGACGATGCTTACGAAAACGGGCTCCACACTCGGCACTGCGGCGTACATGTCGCCCGAGCAGACCCGGGGTGAACCAGCCGATCAGAGAACCGATATCTGGTCCGTGGGAGTCGTTCTCCATGAGATGCTCTCCGGCAAGCGGCCGTTCGATGCGGAGTACGAGAACGCCCTTATGTACTCGATCGTCAATGCCGAGCCTGAACACATCACTGCACTCCGGACCGGCATCCCAATGGAGCTCGAACGCATTGTCGGCAAGTGCATGGCAAAAGCTCCGAAAGACCGTTACCAGCACGCCGACGAGCTCATCGTTGACCTCCGGACCATTCATCCCTCCACAACATCGTCGTCGCGTTCGGGATCGCCAAGGACGACAATGGTCCCAGCCCGACGGATCCGGACGTATTTGATCCCAACTGCAGTCGTCTTGGCTGTGGTGGCTTTCGGCGCATGGTTCTTTCTGGCAAAACCCTCCGGGGAGATGAGGGAGCTCCGCGGGAAATCAATCGCGGTTCTCCCCTTCAGTCCGTTCGGCCGCACGTTCGATGATTCGGTCTTCGCGGATGGTATCCACGACGATATTCTCACACAGCTCTCCAAGATCAGCGGGCTGCGCGTTATTGCCCGGACTTCCATGGTACTCTACCGGGATTCGAAGAAGACACCCCGACAGATCGCAGATGAACTGGATGTTGGGTATCTGCTCGAGGGAAGCACCCGCCGCTCCGGAGGTAAGATTCGCATCACGGCCCAGCTGATCAAGACAGCAGACGAGGGGCACCTCTGGGCGGAGACCTACGACAGGAATAATTCAGACGTGTTTGCCGTGCAAAGTGACATTGCCCAGCGGATCTCCTCATCGATGGAGGCAATCCTCACGCCGGCTGAGAAGGCAGCGGTGGAAGAGATCCCCACACGGAGCACGGAGGCCTACAACTACTATCTTCAGGGAAAACACTACTGGGATAACTACCTTGATAGCGCGGGGAATGCGAAAGCCGCCGAACTCTACGAGAAGGCGGCAGAGAAGGACCCCACATTCACCCAGGCGTTTGCGATGGCTGCAGTAGCCAACGCCGCAATGTATAGCTTCTTCAGGGACCATACCACTGGGCGAATCGCGAGGATCACCTCAGCGCTCAAGAGAGCACGCGACCTCAACCCTGATGACCCAGTCGTTCACTACGCACAAGGCAATCACATCTTGGACTTCGACACTGCTCGAGGAAAGATGGAGCGCGCCAGGTTGGCACTGGCGGAATACCAGGAAGGACTGAAGACCCGTCCCAATTGGTCTGACCTCCATTACGGTGTGGCCGAAATCCAGCGGCTCGAAGGGGCATGGCCGGAGGCGCGCGAATCAATCAGAAAGGTCTTCTCGCTAAATCCGCTGGGCCTGGCTCCGGAATGGGGTCCATGGACTGTCTCCCGTTGGCTCAGGGAGTACGAGGTTGCCAGAAGGGAAATTGACGAGTACATCTCGCGGCACCCTGATGACGTCGAAGGTTATGGAGACAAAGTGAACGTATTAATCAATGGATTTGGAGATCTTGAGGGGGCCCGTGCAGTTCTTGAATATGGAATGAAGCTGCCTCTCAACCAGGGCCGAGATCGACGTTTGCTCATCACAACCAACGATTTCTGGAGGGTCAACTACCCGGAAGGAAAATACCAAGAGGCTCTTGCGTGTCTGGCGGCACAGCCCGGTGATGATATCACCGCGCACTGGACCCGTTGGATGCGGAAAGGCATGACCCATGTGGCCCTCAATCAGCGTGCGACTGCGGTGGCCTGTTTTGACACAGCACTTTCGTATTCAGAACGACTTCCGTCAGGAGTTCGGAAGAATCTTCGAACTGGAATCGCGCTGGCATGGCGTGGCCATCATGAGAGGGCGGCGCTGGAGCTTGAGGAAGCCGGCAAGGGAGACCTTTGGTGGCCTGAAAGAAAGGAGCTTGAAATAGCACAGGCACAAGCAGCCGTGTTGGCCGCCGATACCGACCAGGCGCTGAGCCAGCTTGAACAGCTCATGTCGAAGCCTGGATATCTCACAGTCTGGGATCTTCGACTCGACCCCCTCTACAACCCGCTCAGGAGCAATCCGAGGTTTCAGGCGCTCGTCGCGAAGACCAAGTGAATTTCGCTGCAATGAGGGGGCGTTGAGATCCCTGTCTACCCCCGCAACCAATTGACCATCGTCAGCCCACCTTTCTCTTGGCGCCCTTCAACACTCTGCTGACCCAGGCCCTACGCTCACGGGACTGCGGTGCTCGAAGGGTAATAATAGAGGGGGCCAGCATGAACGATCTGCCAGCCCCCCCCGCCTGTAGGCCCCACCTCAGATTTTCAGCTCAAAACGGCGAAGTCATCAGAGGAAGTGTGCTTCATTGGTAGCCGAGTTCTTCACCTGGGAAGCGACATTTCGATCACCCGGTGGGTGTGTGTGACTGATGCAAGTTGCGGGTTCCGGGCACTTTGACAACTCACAATAAAGCCCTCATTTCCATCGGACTTGAGGGCTTTTTCTATTTCGGGGGTCAGGTCATCCCTGCACGGACAGGTCGTGACTTCGCGAACCTTCACCAGCACCATATCCTTCTCCGGCGCGAGAACAGGACAGTTCTTCCGCGTTGATCGGCCGCCGGCTTCGAACTGGAACTTCAGAGCGGGCTCCGGTGCGTCGTTTATGGTGTGTTCGTCACGTGAGTCGGCGACGGAGGAAGTCCTTCATGAAGAGATTAATTTCCCACTGGCTCGCAACGGGCTGCTTCGTGAACGGGAGTGTCGGCATGTATCCGGGCGGCCCGAACTCAGTACACACCGTCAGGAAATCAGAGCCGCGTTTCTTATGACACTCCACGATCGCCTGCCACCAGCGGAGATGCGTTTCGAGGGCATCCTGTGACTCCGGGGCCCGCGGATCGCTCACCTGCGGCCCTTCCGGATGCCCGACGCGGGCATGGATGTGATGGCTTCGCTCTATCGCGCGGCTTACCGCGGCAGCATGGTTCTCCAGGAACGACTCGTGCACGCAGCACCAGTGCGAGAAGTCAGCGGTGAGCTTCATGCCTGGCACAGCATCCAGGAGCTTCATTGTCGACGTCGTGGAATACGTTGCACGCCCGCGGTGGATCTCGTGCACGAGCGGCACGCCGTGAGCGCGCTCGAGCTCCCCTGCTGCTTCGAGGATTGAGATGTTCTCGGCCTCCGAAAAGTAGTCGGCACCGGTGTGGGAATTCACAAGAAACGGCCTGAGTTCAATCCCGCGCGCGAATTGCTCCTGGAAACTCCTGATGTGGTCTGCCGGGCTCTTTCCCTGCGTCCATTGCTGCACAACGATCCCCAGTCCGAGATCGTCAAGCAGCGCACACAGCGCTTTCCGCTCCGAGCCGTCCACGGGCGCGCCCATCTCGACCGCATCGAATCCCGCCTCCTTCAACAGGCGGACCGCCGGGGCGGTGCCCATCGATTCCATGCCCCAAGTGGAGCAGACAAAGACCAGTTTCATTTCGTTCCCTCCAAGGTTCTCACCGAATGTACTGCTGTCCGGAAATCCGCCGTGTCCCCTCCGCGGGGTTCCAGGCTCACTGAGACGCCCTCACGTCCAACTGCCAGCCCCCCCGCCGATACGGCCTGCCTCAGATTGCCAGCTCCAATTCCCGGAACATCGTTGTGAGTTGACCACATTATCACTATCCTAATCCGCTTCCGCAGCAACACTCTGTCCGGCAGTCTCCCGAATATGTTCCATATCGCGTATCGGAGGCTGGCCGAAGAGTCTCTTGTACTCCCGACTGAACTGAGATGGACTCTCGTAGCCAACGGTGAATGAAACACTGGCGGCATCGGTACTTTCGACGCTGAGCAAGCGACGGGCCTCCTGTAACCGTATCCGTTTCTGGTACTGCAACGGACTCATGTTTGTCACCTGGCGGAAATGGTGATGGAACGCAGAAGGACTCATGTTTGCCATGCGCGCCAGATCGGTCACCTTCAATGGTGCTGCATAATCCCGCTGCATATGTTCGACGATTTTTCCGATCCTCTGCGATCTGCTCCCAACCACACCAAGTTGTCGAATCTTTGCTCCATATCGCGATTGCATGAGACGATAATGAATCTCCCGAACGATGGATGGCGCAAGGACGCTTAGTTCATTCCTGTTTTCCACTGATCTCATCAATCGGGCAAAGGCGTCTGCAAGCTCCGGTGTGACCTTCTCTACGAAGAATCCACCAGCAAAGTCTTCTTCTCCCGTTTCCGCCGCGGGTGATTCGTGGAGGATCTGATAGACAAGCGAAGGCTGCAACTCAAGAGTTAGCCCCACGTAGGGCTCTTGCCGGGTCGCCTTCGTCACCTGGAAAGTGGCCGGGACATCCACACAGCTCACAAGGTAGTTTTCGGGATTGTACACAAAGACCTTCCTTCCGCTCCAGACCTTTTTTTCCCCTTGGAGGACCAGGCAAACAAGTGTAGCATATCTGCCCATGATTGCCTCGGAGGTCCTGTCTCTCCTGACGACTTTGAATCCAGAGAGTGGCGTTGAATATATTCCGTCCTGCTTACAATATTTCAACGCCAGATCAAGTAGGTTTTTCGTATTGCCTGTCTGGACCGTCTTCATCACTTCGCCTCCACCGTGTTGAGTTCAAGATAGACGCAAATGGCACAATTCTCCACCACTCTGGAGGATTAGGCAATCAATGCGCAGGATTAGGATAGGCGTCCGGGAGGCCGTTATGTATATTTATTACTGTAATCTATGAGAACGAGCAGATGGAGGTAGCATGCAGAAACGTAGACTTGGCAAGAGCAACCTGGAAGTTACAGCGCTCGGATTGGGTTGCATGGGAATGAGCTTCGCCTATGGCACAATTCCGGATAGACGGGAAATGATCTCTCTCATTCAAAGTGCCTTTGACCGTGGCGTCACCTTTTTTGACACTGCAGAGGCGTACGGTCCGTTCACCAATGAGGAGTTGGTTGGTGTAGCCCTGGCTCCGGTGCGTGACAAGGTCGTAATTGCCACGAAATTCGGCTTCAAAATCTCCCCCGATGGGAAGCAACTCGGTCAGGACAGCCGCCCGGAACACATCAAAGAGGTGGCTGAAGCATCCCTGAAGAGGCTCAAAACCGACAGAATTGATCTGTTCTACCAGCACCGCGTCGATGTAGATGTGCCTATTGAGGACGTGGCAGGGGCGGTGAAAGAGCTCATCCAGCAGGGCAAGGTGAAGCATTTCGGGCTCTCCGAGGCTGGTGTAAAAACTATTCGACGCGCACATGGTGTCCAACCTGTCACCGCTCTTCAGAGCGAATATTCGCTTTGGTGGAGAAGGCCGGAACAAGAGGTGATCCCCACTCTGGAAGAGCTTGGCATTGGCTTTGTGCCATTCAGTCCCCTGGGCAAAGGCTTTCTTACCGGCAAGATCGACGAGAACACGAAATTCGAAAGGGGGGACTTCCGCAATATCGTCCCTCGCTTCACTACCGAGAACCGGAAGGCCAATCAAGCTTTGGTCGATCTTTTGACCAGGATCGCTCAACAAAAGAATGCCACGCCCGCCCAGATTGCGCTTGCCTGGCTTCTGGCGCAGAAGTCATGGATCGTGCCAATTCCCGGCACTACCAAGCTGCACCGCCTTGAGGAAAACGTCGGAGCTGCGAAGATCACGCTGACGCCGAAAGATCTCAGCGAAATCAATGCTGAGCTTGATAAGACGAAGGTCATCGGGGAACGTTACCCGGAAGAATTGGAAAAACGGACAGGACTGTAATGAAACATGTCTTGATAGTAGGAGCCACCGGTAATATTGCGAGGATTGTCATCAATCTGCTTCAAAAGGAAGCCGATATTCAGCTGACCCTATTCTTGCGGAGCGCACGTCGATTAAAGGTCACAATCGACCCGAAGTGGCATGTCATCGAAGGGGACGCCCTAAAGCTTGAAGATCTAAAGAAGGCGATGACGGGTATCGATGTCGTCTACGCCAATCTCGCAGGGGACCTGGAAGGGATGGCAAGGAATCTCGTCAAAGTGATGGATGAAGTGGGCGTCAAGCGACTTATATTCATCGCCTCGATCGGCATTTACGGCGAACCGGTGAAACCGGTTCTGCGGCCATATCGGAAAGCTGCTGATGTCATCGAGTCTTCAGACCTCGACTACACGATTCTAAGGCCCACATGGTTCACCAGTGCGGATGAAGTCGACTATGAGATAACCAGGAAAGGAGAAGCGGAGAAGGGGTCGGTGATTTCCATGAAGAGCTTGGCGGCATTTGTTACGACACTTATCAAATCTCCCGAGAAGTACATTCACGAAAATCTCGGAGTAAACAAACCGGGATCCTGAAAAGTCCCGCCAATCTCCATTTGATACTTCTACGAGAAGATCTAGCTTATGCGAGCAACCGTGATGCATGGTGCGGGGGATGTCCGCACCGAACACGTCCCTGATGCAAGGTTGATAGACTCAACGGACGCAGTAGTCCGGGTGACCCACGCTGCCATCTGTGGAAGCGATCTCTGGCCCTACAAATCGATGGAACAAAGCAACGCAGGGCGCCACATGGGGCACGAAGCGGTGGGTATCATCGAGGCAGTTGGTTCAGACGTCCGCACCGTACAACGTGGTGACGTTGTTATCGTGCCGTTTGCATATTCCGATGGTAGCTGTGTCTTCTGTCATGAAGGCCTTCACACCTCCTGTGTCCACGGAGGGTTCTTCGGTACGACGGCACTTCCTGGGGCGCAGGCCGAAGCTGTCCGTGTCCCGCTGGCAGACGGGACGCTTTTCGTAGTGCCGAACGGAGCTGGCAAGGCTCTGATGAGGTCATTTCTGACCCTATCAGATGTCATGGGAACAGGACACCATGCCGCCAAAGTTGCTGGAGTCGGACCCGGGAAGACGGTGGCTGTTGTAGGGGATGGCGCCGTTGGCTTATGCGCTGTGATCGCCGCACGTCGGCTCGGTGCTGAGCAAATCATCATCCTCGGCCGACATCCGGACCGCATCGCACTGGCTAAAGAGTTTGGAGCCACCGATGTAGTAAGTGAACGGGGGGAGAAGGCAGTAGAACGTGTGCGAGAACTCACCGGAGGGTTCGGAGCCCATTCGGTTCTTGAGTGTGTAGGGCATGGAGAATCGATGCTTACGGCGCTGGGCATTGCACGACCTGGTGGTGCGGTTGGCCGCGTTGGGGTGCCACAGGACGAGACAATGCCAGCTTCCCTGCCGACGTTTTACAGCAATGTTACTGTCGGCGGCGGACCCGCACCGGCCCGCGCCTACATCGCGGAACTTCTGCCTGATGTTCTCGAGGGCAGGTTCGATCCCGGCCGTGTTTTCGATCGGATCATCAGTATCGAGGAAGTGAGCGAAGGTTATAAGGCAATGAACGATCGGAACTCAATCAAGGTGTTGATTGAGTTCTGAGGGGACATAGCTACAAACCGTTGTGCTGAACAATGGAGTGGAAATGCCGATTTTCGGCTTCGGGATTTGTCAGGAGGCGATTGCCACGCTTGGGTGATGAAACGGTTGGCAGGCGTGAGACTCACCACGGCGATGTCACATATTGCCATTCAGGAACAGCTTGATGGCAAGGCTGTCGAATGGATGGACAAAGTGACTGACGAGCAATACGGAACTATCTGACAACGCTGCGTGCATACACCTGCACAGAACACAGGGTCAAACGGTGGCGGCTCGATGGCTGGGGAAGCCATGGAGCATATCTTTGGCAGAATGTTATCTCACTACAGTGTCAATGTCAATAACTAGTAACTTGCGGAAAACCAAGCGTGTACAAGGGATAACCCTCGAATCGTAGTGGTCAACATCCCCTTCCCTATGGGGGTTACCTCCCGGGCCAATCTCCTGCGAGACCCGGACTCAAAGCGCTCGCTAGTATGCTCTCGCACAGGATCATCGAAGGTCGTCAATTCCATTTGGATAGGTTGTTTTTTACATTATCCACGTAATGACTTGATATGACTCATTAAGACTGAAGATGACGCCAGGGCCAAGCAAGGCTGTGACCGCAGGCAGCAAATACACTGCCAACACTCTGGATGAGTACGTGCCCGGCTCCAAAGGCAAAGTACTCAAGAACCTGCTCGGCATCACATCGGTGAAGGAAATGCAGCAGGCTGAATTCGTTGCCTTCCTCGCGGCTGAGAAGAAGATGATAGCTTCATTCCACAGAGGCCAGCGGCTTTCTGTGAATAACCTCCATACGCTACACCGCACATTTCTCGGCGGAATCTATCCCTGGGCCGGGATTGTCCGGTCAGTAAACATCTCAAAGGGTGGGTTCACATTTGCCACATCGTACGCCCTGCCACAAGCACTCAGGGACTTCGAGAAACGAATCCTCAAACCAAACACCCCCTGTCGGAGTGGACCGATTGAAGATGTGACGAAGAGTATCGCCGCAGTCCACGCCGAGTTCCTGCTCTTGCACCCGTATCGGGAGGGAAATGGCCGCACGGCGCGGCTCCTCGCCACATTGATGGCCTATCAGGCGGGTTTGCCTGGTATTGACTTTGGATTCGTCAAAAGCCGGGGAAGGGAGTTCACTCTCTATGCCGCTGCTGTGCAGGCGGCTTTGAGCGGAAACCTGAGACCGATGGAAGGAATCGTCCTACGAGCGCTTCAGCGAGCGCTTCGGCGTTCGAAGGCGATCTCCGGAGTTTGAGACCTTCTTCCAGAGATAGCGGGCGCCCAATGCTCCCTCAATTCTCGCCGAGGCAATAGCGTGCTCCATGAGCATGGACTCGCGAAACGCCTTGTCCTTGAGGTACTTGTTGGTTTGTATGAGGGGCTTGTTATTCATGCTGTATACAATGTACGAAGTTTTTGGATAGAATATCCCATCCCTCGTCAAAAGTCCATCCGGGCCAAGACTCCCTCACGGACTCTCCGATCAGGGAGCAGCGTCGTGGAGCGAGATTGGATTTGGGGAGGACTTCGCTCGTCACCCCACTAGCTGACGAGGGACATCAGCTTACAGTTGCAGCTCAAATTCCCGATGGGTGTGTGTGACTGATTCACATTGCGGGTTCCGGGCACTGGATCGGCCCTTTTCGAAAGAATTGGGCCGATGTCTTTTTGTACCCCGGCATTTACATGCACATAATCCCGCCGATGCTTATATCGCAAGATCGCAAGGTCATGTTTCGCTGAAGACCACACTGATTGCACATCACGGTTTTGCGATTTAACGTGCTTCAATTAGCAGTGCCACCCTCTCTGCATTCGTACTGCCTGGAATCGTCCGGTCGCTGCAGCTTGACTGGCACTCGTGCGGGCTGCAATGCACATATGTGATTCTCCGCTACCACGGCAAAACCTTGCCACTCTCCAGGCTCGAGAATCTACTGGGGACTGATGAGTTTGGAACTTCTCTGGAACCGATTCAGCGACTGTTGCGCCAGCAGAAATTGAGCTGCAGAATCGTCGCGCACGCGAGAATGAGAAACCTTCGGGAAGCTGTCGATGCGGGACATCCCGCGCTGATTAGCATGGGCGAGGGAGAACACTGGGCGGTAGTATGCGGCTACTCGCCTGGTTACTTCTTTGTCGGCGATCTTTCGCTGGGAGCCATCTGGCGCAAAGTGCGGATCGGGACTTCCGGGGGAAATGGGATGGGTGGATGATGGTCGCGAAACATTAGCCCCGCGATCGCTATCGAATCCGGCCCGGAAAACGGGCCAGTCGATTGTACAGTTGCCTATTGAACCTGGAATTCATTCGAAACCAAGGAATCATTCAGAAAGGCGCCAGATCGGAGCGAGTAAGGAAACACCAGTCGATACGTGCCGCCCTCAGTGACTTGCGCGACATCATAGTACACTACGTCAGGAAGGAGTGTTCTGGTTCCCGAAGAACAGATTGCCTCGCACCAAATGCCCGCCTGCGCACTTCAGTCCCGGGCGCCGGCCTTTTCAAGCATTGCTGCAATGGTGTCGAAGTCCTTGTCGTCCGCCAGATCGAGCGCGGTGTCGCCTTTCTCGTTTTCAACGTCAAGTTTCGCCCCTCGCGAAATGAGAAGATCGACAGCAACGCTGTCCCCCCGGTTTGCGGCCGACATCAACGGTGTCCATCCCCTTGCTGAGCGTGCATTGATGTCTGCGCCCTTCTCCAGGAGAACGTGGGCGCAATCGACCTGCCCCCGGTAGATCGCTGTATAGAGAGGTGTGAAACCATCCTTGTCGCGATGGTCAACCGTGGCACCGTGATTCAAGAGAATTCGTGCACAGTCAGTCTGCCCATTCCACGCTGCCACGCTCAACGGGGAGGATCCCACGTCATTCACCGCATCCACGTTTGCGTCCTGCTCAATCAAGCGCACCAACGACGTGGTGTCGCTACATGCCGCAGCGAGCATCAGGGGCGAGGTGCCATCCTTCGCGGCGGCATTCGGATTTGCCCCTCCGGCCAGAAGGACCCCGGCGACTTCCGGCTGATTGTTGCCAAGTGCGACTGTGAGGGCGGTCTCGCCATTCTTGTCCGCCAAGTTCACGTTCGCACCGTGATCAATCAGCTGGGAGACGATGGGTGCAAGCCCCTCATTCGCGGCGTGCATGAGCGGTGTCCAGACGAGCTGCAGGTTTGGGTCCGCTCCCCGGGCGAGGAGCGCTGCCACAAATCCTGTGTCGAGGTGCATGGCGATCGCACGGGGGAGAGGGGACCAGTAACCGTCAGCAATCACATTCGTCTTCGCCCCCCTCTCCAGAAGATATGTGGCGATCCTCACTTCGCGGGCAAGGATGGCGGACGTGAGGGGATGATAGGTCTCCTGGATATTCTCCGGATTGACCCTGGCTCCATGGTCTACGAGATAGCGGACGAGAGATTCATGTCCATACAGGGCGGCGAGTGCCAGCGGCCCCCTGCCGTCACGGGGGAGGGCATTCACATTGGCTCCGCTCTCGACAAGGTGCTTCGCCTTCGCCGAATCCCCGCTTGCCGACGCACGCAGAAGATCGCCCTCCACACCGGGCAGCGTCGACGTCGATCCAACCGCGTGCAGGCTCCGGATGAGCGGCGTGATCTGCTCGAGGTCTTCCGATGTGAACATACTCTTGACGGAGGCCTCATTGATGAGGAACCCGAAGAATTCCTTGGTTCTCGGAAATTCAGGGGGGAAATAGACTTGGAGCATGGACGTGCTCACCGTATTTCCCAGGCCCACTGCATACGCCAGACGATAGGTCTTCTTGTCCGCGACGAGCGCAGAGTCCATTGTGGCGCTCAGGAGCTTTCCACCCTTCGGCGCGGTTGCCACCACACCGAGCAGTTCGCCTGTTCGGAAGTGTGTGGCCATCTCATGCTCAGTCATCACCCAGAGGCCGGGAGTTCCCCCCGACGGTCGGTTTTTGAAAACCACCATGGAGGTTATACCGCCAGCAGGAACGAACAGGCTCAAAACCTCCTGCTTCGTGCGGGAGAACGTTACAACGCCTTTGGCCTTGTCGACAGTGGCGTTCCAATCGTCGAGATCCGGGACATTGACAGTGAAGGTTCCAACGTCGACCAGTGCCCCCACGGTGTCTTCCTGTGCGGATGCCATCCCGATGTATGCGAGCATCATGCACGCGGAGATGGGAAGGACTTTCGCGATCGGCATCGTCAGGCGATTCATCCGCGGCCTCCTTTTCGAGTTCTGCTGCATCTTCCAGTGTCGACGAGCACTCTCCAGCACGCGCGACGACATCCTCCTCGAGTCCAGAATGCGCATCGTGCACGGAAGACATGTCATAGAGTTGTCAGCACGGGGTTACATCGGGTCGTCGGGGTGGGCTCTACAGCGGAAGGACTGGATCAGGGTCCAGGGCGACGGCTCGATGGCTGGGGAAGCCATCGTGTTACATTCGGCTTAATATTATCGCGCGACAGTGCCAAAGTCAAACACAGCTGGGAATACTTAGGGTTTTCAGCTGTTCATGAGTGTTCTTGATATGGAAAGGCCCTGACATCTGCCCTGGCATTGCTGCACGTGACCCGTTCAGGTCATAATGCCAGGTCAAATTCCCGATGGGTGTGTGTGAGTGATTCCAAGTGCGGGTTCCGGGCACATTTTCGGCCCTTTTCGAAAGAATTGGGCCGATTTCTTTTTGTACCCCGGCATTTACATGCACATAATCCCGCCGATGCTTATGCCGCAAGATCGCAAGGTCATATTTCGCAGAAGACCACACTGATTGCACATCACGATCTTGCGATTTGTCCCATCCGCAAGTCTGCCGTGCTCGGTGGATTACACCACCACTACTTTAGGCAGGCGGCATGACGTACGGATTAAGTCTCCTCTACGGGTCCTCCGTACTAGTTATGAATATTTCAAGTTGTACTTGATATTATCATAATCGCCGCGTATGTTGTTTCATGGTCTCCAGAGAATTGCGCAACGAGCTCGTTGCTGCCGCCGCTGAGTATCCGGTTGTCACTCTGCTCGGCCCGCGGCAATCGGGCAAAACCACCCTCGCGCGGATGTCTTTTCCGCGGCGGGAGTACCGATCAATGGAAGATCCCGACGTTAGGATGGCTGCCCAATCCGACCCACGAGGCTTCCTCGAAAGCCTCCCAACCGGTGCCATTCTGGACGAAATCCAGCGCACACCTGAACTTCTCTCTTATATACAGGGAAGGGTCGACACGCGCCAAAAGGCCGGGGAATTCATACTCACGGGAAGCCATCAACCAGCGTTGCACGCAGCAGTCAGCCAATCTCTGGCAGGTCGAACTGCTGTCCTCACTCTTCTCCCCTTCTCGCTTCCGGAGCTGCGCCATTACAAGAAGAGCTGGGATGCATTCGATCTCGCTGTACGCGGTTGTTTCCCCCGCCTGCACGAGGAACGGCTCTCACATCGGCGTTTCTTCAATGGATATGTGCAAACATACCTCGAACGCGATGTTCGTATGCTGACGAACCTCAAGGACCTGAGGCTCTTTCAACGTTTCCTAACGCTGGTTGCCGGACGGGTCGGACAGGTGGTCAACTACACTTCGCTTGCCAATGATGCAGGCGTCTCTTCAACGACTGTTAAGAACTGGGTCAGTGTCTTGTCGGCATCGTTTGTCATCTTCGAGCTTCCGCCCTATTTTGAAAATGTCTCGAAGAGAGTAATCAAGTCGCCAAAGTTGTATTTTACCGATCCTGGGCTAGTCGCGCACCTGGTCGGCATAGAAACCGCTGAGCATGCTGCGCGTGATCCACTGCGAGGTGCTCTCTATGAAAACCTCGTGATCGTGGAAGTGCTCAAACAGAGACTGAATGCCGGCCTGCCGCCATCTTTGTTCTTCTATCGGGATACGAACGGCAACGAAGTAGATCTGGTGGTAAAGACCGGAAGAAACCTTGTGCCCGTAGAGATCAAGTCTGCTGCCACCTTCACCGATGATTTCCTAAAAGGTCTCGAACGATTTCGTGGCGCCGTCGGATCCAGGGCTTCTGGAGGGTTTCTCCTGTATAATGGGAAGGAACGCTTCATGGTGAAGGGAGTCAGTGTTTTCAACCCTCTACTGCACGCAGATTTCCGCAAGGTGGCTGAAAGCCGACAAGGAGATTGACAAGGAAATTGAAATCACCGAAAGCGACGACCAGGGAGTGTCCCTGATCCGCCCGACTCTTCGATTCCAGCATGTTTTCCAGGTTATCGGTACTTCCACCATCCGTGTGAAAGTTGTAGGTCTATCACAGTTCGGGTCCCCCAGTTGAACCTACAACGCGGCGAAGTCATCACAGGAAGTGTACCTCATTGGTAGCCGAGTTCTTCACCTGGGAAGCGACATTTCGATCACCCGATGAGTGCGTGTGACTGATTCCAATTGCGGGTTCCGGGCACAATAGACCCCTTGTTATGCAAGGGGTTTCTTATTGCCTAGGGACACGTGTACCGTGAAGGCGCCTCTGTCGTTTCAATTTCTAGCCGGGAATACGCCCAACCCTCACTGAGGGCGATCCCCTGCAGAGTGCAGGTCGAGAGGCTTCGCAAAGCATGGGATCGTTGCATGTTGGTCGTTGAACAACAGTAGAGCCCGGCGATGATTGCCAGGCTCTTTGTTTACCGTCTGAAGGGTGGATTCACCGGACGAGTACGAGCTTGCGTGTTTCCACAAAGCTGCCTGCGGTGCAGTCTGTACAGATATACACCGCTGGAAAGACCCGAACCGTCAAACTTGACTTCGTGAACTCCTGCATCCCTCCTCTCATTCACCAGCACAGATACCTCACGACCGAGCATATCGTACACAGCCAGCCTGACTTCCGATGACTAGGCAAATCGTACTTGATGGCTGTGCTCGGGTTGAAGGGGTTGGGGTAGTTTTGGTCGAGCAGGAAACGGGCGGGGTATCGACGCTGAGGATGGCCTGGGATCTAAAGATGTCATATTTGCCGTTGAGATACTGCTCAATTGCAAGCCGTTGTGAATCAGTCAGCAGTGTATCATAGACAATCGCCTCCGCGAAGTCACACTTCGCCGTAAGTAACGGGACACCGTCAGCTCCACCGATTCCTCCACCCGAGCCAGTGGGATCGCCCAGAGGACCAAAGAAGGATGGACCGGGTTCGTTAACTGACATTGTTGCATTATTGCCATTCCATCGCAATGTTGTGTTAAATCTCGTTTGAAATACTATGCTTATGATCCTCCATTCACCATTTGCGGCTATGTTGGGTGCGCTGGCGAACATCCCACCGTTACCGTTTCCGAACAATATGAGATCTGGAACCCTGTCAAAGCCCCCCCATAGCACAGCGAACCCCTGGGTCGGGCTTCCGCCTAAAGGACCAAAGGTTATGACGTGACTGTTGTGCTCGGCACCACCAGAATAGTTCTTGACAACCATGAAAAGAGTGAATTGAGACATGGGAGTTGTACCTGTAAATCCCAACTTATCGTCAAAGCCATCAAACCGCAGTACGGGTTTTTGATTCAATTCACCACCTACAAACAACGGCTGACGATCAACATTAGACTGAATCGCGTCATTGCCGTTGCCGCTCTGGTCGTGCCATCTGCCCACCTTTCCATCGAGTGTGTCGAGACCCGCATCAGATCTTAGCCATAGCTGAAGACCGGCGGTAGGTATAGCGGTGACCGCCGAATCAGGCGACCACGCATATCCTATTTGTTTCTCGCTGCTATACCACATCTTGTACTTATGGTCTTCAAGGATGACAAATGGGGCATAAACATGAGTGTCCCATCCCGCAGTGCTATTCGGAAGGACAGGGTTGGCAGCGTCTTTGGTCCAATGGATCCCATCCGGGGATGTGGCATGGCCGATCCCGGAGGTCCCGGGTGAAAAGAAGTCTATTTCGTTTCCATCGTAGAACACATGATAGAGACTATCCAGTGGGTTATAGACGACAGAGCACTCGCCTACTCCATGCGCGTCCCAGGCACCGGACGACCCTGCTGTCAGCACCGGGTTTCCAGCGTATTTCGTCCATTGGATTCCATCGGTCGACGTCGCGAGGCCGATGGCCGAGGTCCCATTGCCGTAAGTCCCCTTTATCCCGGTGTACCACATCTTGTAGGTCGTACCGTCGTACAACACGCTGCCCGTATGAACAAGAGCCGAGTCCCATTGCGACGAACTCCCGAGTGTCAATTCGGCGCCCGAAGTATCCCTTGTCCAGGTTACCCCATCGTTCGACACCGCCCTTCCGATCTGCCACGGGGCATCGGGATCTAGCCATTCCGGTATACCACATGGTATATTCCGCCCCTTGCCGGATCACCTTTGGTATCCATGCGGAACCGGCGTCCCACGCCCCCGACGGCCCATGTGCAAAGACAGGATTATGGGCATCCTTTTGCCACAGAATGCCATCAGCTGAGGTGGCGCGACCAATTTCCAAATTGACCCCATTATCGTTCGTAGCACCGCTATACCACATGACGTATTGAGAGTTCTCGTGAATGACTGAAACAAAATTCGTCCAGGCAGCGTCCCATGCTCCGGATCCTCCGGGACCAAGGACGGCTGGCCCGTTCTTGATAAATTGCAGCGGCTGCGAACTGGCGGTACAGAGACCGAAGGCCAGCATCATAAGGGCGAAGGCGAAAATTGTCAGACCTGTCCTCCCATTTTGCTGTCGACCCGTTGCTCTAACAATGCTCCAGTGCATATTACCTCCTCGTTTAATGAAAGAACATTGGTTTGACTGGAGAATATATCTTGCGCCGCCTGTGCGTGCTACCCGGTTTGTAACATCCTTCGCCGTCAGAGTAACATAAAGCCCGTGGATTGATCACGGCCGGTGTCAGCAAATAGCCTCATATGCGAGATGTCCACATGATCCGCATGAATTATGAGCACGAGATTCAATGCCAGCTTCCCCACCGCTCCGGACACGGGAAGTCTCTTTTCGAGTACCGTCGCTCTGCCTTCAACAAGTTTCATGGCGTCAGTGGACCTGGAGGCAATCGTGCCTACGACTGCGGTTACCTCAAGACTCTTCAGGGAAAGCGCTACATCCAATCGGACTTCGACGAGCCCGGTAACACGCATCGGGCCGGGATCAAGCGTACAATCAACCCAACCCGATATCTCGAGCAGCTTGTCACCGTGTTTCTCCGCCAGAGGATTCTTCTGGATCGTATTAATTGGAATCAGCGTGGCGCGCACGACCTGGCTCGGAAAGTCAACTGAATCGGGCGGTACACATCAGCAACATCGGGCTGGAAGGCGAGCGGCCGGCGCCGGACAGGCCCGTCGCGACAGTTGCGAGTACCTCAGGGACACGCACCAGGCTGCAATCGTGAACAAAGATTGGGTTACTCTGTGCATGGAGGGGAACATACCCACCGCGAGTCCCGGTGTGCAACCCTTGGCGTAACAATGGTTAACGGTGGTGTAACACGACCCGGCATGTTCCCGATATTCCTTCGGGATCCGGGGAGGGCTGTACGGATGGGACTACAAAAACAGGGGGGGTCGGGTGACTCAGTGGTCGGAACGGGGGATGCCTGCGAGGAATTCCGATGGTGATTGGCCAAATTCCTCGCGAAACGACTTGGCGAAATGGGAGAGATTGTTGAATCCTACTTCAAAGGCAACTTCAGAAACGTTCCCCGCACGCTTGCGCAGCAACTGCGCTGCTCGTTGGAGTCTCATTGCGCGCACAAAATCGTGCGGGCTGCGATCTGTAAGCGCCTTAAGCTTCCGGTGCAATTGCATACGGCTCAGGAAGAGCTCCTTGGCCATAAATTCAGTGTCAAAGTCAGACTCACCCATATGCTCTTCCACCAGGGCCATAACCCGGTTGAGGAACTGGTGGTCGACCGGAGTGACAGTAATGTCCTGTGGCTTGAGAACCACCTCGGTGCGAAACCGCGCACGCAATAACCGCCTCTGCTCGATCAGGTTTGCAGCCCTGACCTGCAGCTCTTTGGCATCAAACGGCTTCACCAGATAATCATCAGCACCAATCTGCAGCCCTTCAATACGGTGACCGGTCCCCGCCTTTGCGGTAAGGAGGATAATCGGTATATGACTCGTGCGGACATCCTCCTTCAATCGCTTGCATACTTCGAACCCGTCCATCATTGGCATCATCACATCACTGATAATCAGATCCGGAACAGAAGCTATCGCCATCTCAACACCCGCCACGCCATTCTCCGCCTCGGTAATTGCATAGGAATGCTGGAGACGTTCACGAATGTAGCGGCGCATATCCGCATTGTCCTCGATGACAAGAAGAGCAGGGGCTGCTTCTCCCGGCACATCCTGGACTTCCTCTCCAGAAGAGGCTGAGATTGCCGTCTGGGGAACAGAGTCTTCCTTCATCCGAGGTTCCGCACTGATCTCCTCAGGGCCAAATCTGTTTCGTGCAAACGGGATCTTTACCGTAAACGTGCTTCCGTGGCCTGGTTCGCTTGAGACGGTGATCTCACCCTTATGCAAATGCACAAGTTCTTTCGTCAATGCCAAGCCGATGCCTGTCCCCTCTCGTTCCCTCGTGTGGGTATCGTCGACCTGGTAGAAGCGGTCAAAAATCCTGTCAAGCTGGTCGGGAGATATTCCTATGCCTGTGTCAGAAACCGTGATGCAGAACGCCTGGCTGGAAACGTCTTTCCAGAGTTCGAGCGTCACCTGGCCGCCATCGTTGGTGAACTTGAACGCGTTTGACAGGAGGTTGGTGAGAATCTTCTCCATCACATCGCTGTCGATGTACCCGACAATTGGCTCGGTCCAGGCAACAGAGAGTTGAATGCTCCTTCGTACCGCAAGTGACTCGAACGAAGCTGCGACGCCACGCACGAATTCGACGATTTCCGTCTCCTGTGTGCGCAGCTTCATCTGTTGCGCTTCGATCCTGGAGAGATCGAGAAGTTGATTGACGAGCGCGAGGAGACGACGCGCATTGCGATGAACCAATCCAAGATTTTCCCTGGAACTCTCATCACGCGCGCTTGCGACCATTGCTTCAACCGGACCCAGTATCAGTGTCAGCGGCGTACGGAACTCGTGTGAGATGTTCGCAAAGAAGCGGGATTTCACGCCATCCATTTCCTTCAGTTTCGCCGACTCGACTTTCTCCAATTCATAGTTGAATCCCAAACGTTGTCTGTTCATCTCATAGCGCCGGAGAGTGTAGAGCAGACCTGCCGTCAGGACAACGTACAGAGTATAGGCCCACCAGGTTTTCCAGAAGGGCGGGGTGATGATGACGGCAATCGACACACCCTCCTCATTCCAGACGCCATCGTAATTCGATCCTTTCACACGAAACGTGTAGGCCCCCGGATCAAGGTTGGTATAGGTGGCTTCCTGTGTGTTCCCGCAATACACCCAGTCCTTGTCGAATCCCACGAGCATGTATGCATACTGATTGTACTCGGACATGTCGTAGCTCAACGCCGCATAGTCGATCGAGAACACGTTCTCGTCGTGTGCGAATGTCACCTCCCGAAGCAGCTCGGGCGACGTGCCGAGGTTGACCGGCTTGGTGAACCTGTTGATTCCAGTGATGACGACCGGAGGAACGTACGTGAGTGTTATCACGCTGTCCGGGTTAAATACAAGGATTCCATTGGTAGTGCAAAACAGGATCTCGCCGCTTTTCAGTGTTGCGCAGTGCCCCTCCCTGCGGACCTCAACATCTTCGAGACCATCAGACGCGCCGAATTCTTTGAGACTGCCGTCAGCGGGGTTGAACATCGATAGTTTTCCCCCTCTTGCGCTAAACCAAAACCGGCCCTTCCGATCTTGAGCGATTTGTCCAAAGGCACGGTCCAGGACCCTGATCAATATCAAACTCGCCTCGTTGAATCGATAAATGTCGTGTCCGGTACTGATCCAGAGCGTGCCGGATCCATCCTCCCAAATCCCACTGCAATAATTGTCGCTCACGCTTGAAGAGTCCCGTTTATCGTAATTGAAGTGAGTAAACGACTGAGACTCTTTCTCGAACCTGTTCACCCCTTCGGTCGTACCGACCCAAATGTTCCCCGACTTGTCATTAAAGATTACTGTGACCTCCCCGCCAGTGATGCTCAAGGGGTCCTTGGGATCGTGAACGAAGTACGTGTACTTCTTCATACTCCTCTCAATCCTGTACAGTCCCCAATTGGTGCCTACCCAGAGACAGCCCTCAGAGTCAACGCACAACGCGTCGGCGTCTTCGCCGCCATACCCTGGGATCGTCCAGACAGTTGTGAATGTGCTTCTGGAGGAATCAAATCTGATTACAAAAGGATGAGTGAAAGACCAGATTGCCCCCGCCTTGTCCTGGAACATTGTATTGACAGGAAGATCCGACATTAGCGTCGATTGGTGTGTCCTTGGGTCGAATCTGAATATGCCAAACTCAGTTGCTGCAATCCAAAGACGTCCATCCTTATCTACAAGAATGCCGTCTATACGATTCCCGATCTGCAGAGAATCTCCCAGCTTTTGTCGAATCAGGAAGGGCTTTGTAGAAACTGTATTCACGCCTCCTTCCTCAGTGCCAACCCACAGGAGCCCGGCTCTGTCGAGAAAGATTGTGTTGATCCGTGAACTCGAGATTCGGCTGGAACCCACAGCATCCGACGAGTAACGGGTGTATGTTCCCGTTTGCTGTTCAAATCGGAACAGGCCAGGCCCCCAGGTCGCAATCCACGGGTTCCCTTTTCTATCCACGCGGATTCCTTTGGCAGACGAACGAAAGAAGCCCACGTATGTGTGGGTCAACGAAACCTCGTCGAGTTTGTACACACCCCGATAGTTTGAACATATCCAGAGGCTTCCAGAGTCATCTTCAAAAAGTGAAGTGACCCAATCGAGGTTCCACGCTTTAAATTCCGAGGAGTCGCTGTAGTCAAACCGTGAGAATGCCTCTTTGTCCCGGTCAAACTGGTAGAGATCGCCGCCACCCTGCAAAAAATTCCCTGTCCCAATCCAGAGGCGCCCGTGCCTGTCTTCCAGGATGGCGTCAATGTGATTATCTCCCTGCCTCGTCGAGTCGTCCGGAGTGGGAAGAAATCGAGTCCACGTCCCCGTGTTCTTTTCAAATCTGTTCAACCCCCAGTCGGTGCCAACCCAGAGCACGCCAATCCCGTCCCGATAAACGGGCCCGACATTATTGCCGCTGAGGCTTGTGGGGTCGTCAGGATCATGAAAGTACTTCTTGAAAGTTCTTGTAGAAGGATCAAATCGGTTCAGGCCGGAGTGTGTTCCAATCCAGATAGACCCGTCCGTGTCGGCGTACAGCGACCAGATCTGGTCGTCGCTGAGGCCGCTGCTGTCGGAGCTGCGGTGATAGACGACGCAGTGCTTTCCATCGTATCTGTTCAGTCCGTTGCTTGTACCAAACCAAACAAAGCCTTGTTTGTCCTGAGTGATGGCCCAGACTGTGTTGTCGGACAGTCCTTGTTCGCTCGTGATTCGCCCGATGACGACATTTGTACCGGATATGCCGGGAGTTTGGGCATTCAACGTTTGTGCGGTAAGGATGCAGCACAGTGAAAGCACACGTCGGCACGAAGCCATGCTGGGACGGCAGGCAATCAAAACGCTGAAGAGCATGAAACCAACTCCTTTGATTCGAACGTCTGTCCAGAGACACAGCAAACTGAGACGAAGAACAAAACCCCTTACCGTCGAGACGGGAGCAGTTGACGCCCTGCGTCACGATCTGTGGGAATCCACACGTTGCGGCCAGGCGCTGTTCCGACTGACCGCCTCAACGAGTCGAAGAACACCGTGTCGTACAAAATCACTTCCACGACGTTGCATCGGGAAGCCGATTCGCCCGAACGGACCCCTCAAGGCATCGGAGCGCCTGAGATTCTTTGTCCGGCTCGAACGCATCGGTGCCATTGCCACTCTGGTCGACCCACCGCCTTCCCTTCGAGCCATTGAGCGATACACCTGCGTCTGCGTTGAGCCAGAGTTGGAGATCTGACCGCAGGATTGGGAGCGCTGTACTGCACCCTGCAAGCCACGAGATGGTAAATCCCGGGAAATCTACACTTCGGTTTGACATCGTCAATCCCGGACATCGATGCCCTCGCTGTCTTAATCGTCTCACGGGACGAAGAGCCAAGGACCGCTCGTCTGGTGAAAATCCGGATGCCCAATATGAGATGGTGAGGGGGAGCGGAGGTCCTTCAATTGCCATCGTAGGTGTTAATGCGCGAACAAGTCGCCTTCGAACGGCCCGTTCCAAGGAAGGGACATCGCTGTCCCCTCAGGCTGCGGCCACTCCAACGGAAGTTGTGGAGCATGAATCTGGATCGCAGCAAGGAACACTTGAAGCAATTGGTCACGGGAGGAGTTTGGAGAAAGCGGGAGAGAAAAGCAAATCCCGTCTCTCGGGTGAAGAAAAGGGTCGTGCGGTCAGGGATATCCAGGGAATGCGTTGCACCGTGAGATTTCTACCCAGGCTCTTGTACTGAATAGCCTCGCTGATGTGTTCTGGTCGGATGTCAGAACTGCTCGTCATATCCGCGACCATCCTCCCCTGTACCTCTTCAGAAGTCCATCCGGGCCAATAAGCCATCATAGGCTCTTCTATTAGGGCGTGGCATCGTGAACCGGAATTGGATCTGAAGAAGGACTGGGCTGTAATTTGACATCCTGGCGGGAACATCGCAGCTCCCACGAAATACCCCCAATAGGGGCATTTCGCGTCGGACGTCAGGAGTTGCAGGTTGATCGAAGTTCGGGTCACCCCCCTACAACACCGCGAAGTCATCAAATGAATTGTGCTTCATTGGTAGCCGAGTTCTTCACCCGGGAAGCGACATTTCGATCACCCGATGGGTGTGTGTGACTGATTCTAAGTGCGGGTTCCGGGCACAGTGTCACCTTACAGAAGAGCCCTCATCTCTTGACGAGATTGAGGGCTCTTTCAATTTCCGGCGTAACGGTCACTGGAGAAGGACCAGCTTTCGTATCTGGACGAATCCGCCTGCCTGGAGCCTATAGAGGTACACTCCGCTCGCTAGCCCCGATCCGTCGAACTTGGCCTCGTGAACACCTGCATCCCTCCTGTCATTCACCAGCACCGACACCTCACGACCGAGCATATCGTATACACTCAACTTCACCTCTGACGATCTTGGCAGCTCGTACTTGATGGTCGTGCTCGGATTGAAGGGGTTGGGGTAGTTTTGTTGAAGGCTGAACTGCTCGGGCTCCTCACCAGCCCCCGCTCTCTCCTCCTTCACCCAGACCATCCCACCCGTTGTGGTGCGAAGAATGCTGCCGTCATACCCCACCGACGTTCCCGTATTGGCGTCAGTGAAAGACACCCCAAGAAGCTGAGTTGCGATATTCGTGGGTTGTCTTACCCATGTCACTCCTCCGTCGCTCGTCCGAAGAATGGTCCCGCGTTGAGTGGTGAGACCGACCGCAGTTCCTGTGTTCGCGTCGGTGAATGAGACTCCCTCGAGAGGATTCACGGTTCCGCTGGACTGGGCCGTCCAGGTTGCGCCTCCGTTCGTGGTGCGAAATATCGCACCCTGATTTCCGACCGCAGTTCCCGTGTTCGCATCGGCGAACGACACAGCAAAGAACGCCGTCGTTGTTCCGCTTGACTGCATCGTCCAGGTTGCCCCGCCATTGGTCGTTCGAAGGATTGTGCCACTGAGTCCGACTGCCGTGCCTGTGGTGGAATCTGCGAACGAAAGCCCCCAGAGACTCCCGGTGGTACCGCTTGATTGGCTCGTCCAGGTCGCCCCACCATTGGTGGTCCGAAGGATCGTGCCCGCGTCTCCCACTGCTGTGCCCGTGGCGGCATCGGTGAAGTCCACAGCTCTAAGGGCGCCTGTCGTTCCGCTTGACTGGGGCGTCCAGGTTGCCCCACCATCGGTCGTTCGAAGGATTGTGCCAAACAACCCCACCGCCGTTCCATTGTTAGTGTCTGTTAGCGAAACGGCATAGAGCCGGTTCGTCGTACCGCTTGACTGAGATATCCAGGCCGATCCTCCATTCGTGGTGCGGAGAATTGTACCGTTGTCCCCCACCGCCGTTCCCGTATTGCGATCCGTGAAGGCGACACTTCTCAGGTGATCGTCCGTGATTGCGGTTCGTTGCTTCATCCACGTCGTGCCGCCATTCGTAGTTCGGAGGATTACGCCGTTGAACCCCACCGCAGTTGCCGTGCTGGTATTGCCGAAAGAAACTCCCATGATCCATTTCGTTGTTCCGCTCGACTGACTCGTCCATGTGGTCCCACCATCGGTCGTGTGGAGGATCGTTCCGAGGACGCCTACTGCCGTTCCTGTGTTGACGTTAATGAAAGCCACGTCATGCAGGATCTCCGTCGTTCCACTTGACTGGCTCGTCCAGGTAACCCCACCGTTGGTCGTGCGCAGAATTGTGCCGCCGCCTCCCACAGCCGTTCCCCTGGAGGTCCGGAGATTTGTGACGAATGACACGCCGATCAGATCATGTGTCGTTCCACTTGACTGCTCCGTCCAGGTTGATCCCCCATTCGTGGTGCGGAGGACTGTGCCAAACTCCCCTACCACTATTCCCCTGTTCGCATCAGCGAAGGAGACTCCAGTGAACAGGATATCGACCCCGCTTGATTGATTTGTCCACGTCTTTCCACCGGTTGTCGTGTGGAGTATTGTGCCATGGTCCCCCACCACAGTCCCTGTGATCTCGTCGATGAAGGAAACGCTGGCGAGCGCCGTCGTGGTCCCACTCGACTGACCTTTCCATGTCGTGCCTCCGTCAGTTGTGCGGAGGATCGTCCCGTCCTCGCCGACCGCGGTTCCGTTGTCGGCATCAGTGAAGAAGACGTCGGCGAGGCCACTCGTTGTTCCACTGGACTGGCTCGCCCAGGTCGTGCCACCATCGGTGGTGCGAAGAATTGTCCCGGCATGTCCCACGGCTGTACCTGTGTTGGCGTCAACGAATGAGACGGCATCGAGGTGATTCCCCTGCGGCAATGGGTGTTGCCAGAACCAGTTCTGCTGTGCATTTGTCCCTGCAGCAGGCAGTCCGACGAGAATGGACAGACACAAGAGCCCCGTTGATTTCATAGCACACCTCCGTGAGGCCTGCTGGCCGGAAGGAAAGACTGAGGATGGGGGGGGTCTATTGCCAGGTGGAATGACTGGACGCGAGGAATACCGACACAGTACGCTGCAAGGCTGCTGCGCATTTGTTCGCGTCCGGAGATGAATACAACCAAGAACAGAGACAAGCAAGAGGCTGACCCCTGTAGGTAGAGAAATCAGGGGCAAGAGTCAAGGTTCGCGGGAAAGAGCCCGAGACCCTGTCCCTATTCAAAAGTCCATCCGGCCAGAAACCCCTCAGGGACTGACCGATAAGGGAGCCGTGCTGTTAAGTGGGACTAGATTTGAGGGGGATTCCCTTGCTGGGGGTGGGTGGCGCCTATAGTCGCAGCTCACATTCCTGGTGGGTGTGTGTGAGTGATTCCAATTGCGGGTTCCGGGCACAGTAACGTCAATAGACAGACCCACTTGCGAGCGATCAAGTTTCGTGAGTGGCTCTGCCATTTTCATCACCCTGATCCCACCCCCTCCTGACGATCCAAGTGTTATATTACTCTTGGACACGATCAGTTCGATACTGGCGGCTCGGAACGGCGGTTTGTCTAGCAGTCAGGCGAAATGGCGCCCACTCGGATTCCGGAGGCTTCATGACTCTGAACAAAGTCGAAATCGTTCATCTTGACGCAATCCGTGTTGCCAGCGCATACGGCTTCGGCCTAAATCCAGAGGAAATCGCGTGGGGAAAACTAGTCGAATGGGCGAAACCAAGGGGTTTCCTCGATGACCTTGCCGTCCACCCGATATTTGGTCTCAACAATCCATATCCAAGTGGAACCAGTCCGCGGTACGGATACGAATTCTGGATCAAGGTTGATCCCGACGTGGAGCCGGAGGGTGACATCAGGATCGGAGAGTTTCTCGGGGGGAACTATGCTGTGGCCCAGTGTGAGGTGCAGGGGCATCCAGAGAACATAGCCAGAGGGTGGCAGGAACTGGTTGGGTGGTGCAAGGAGAACAACCACTCAATAGCTTCGCATCACGCGCTCGAGCGTTTTCTCACGAATCCTGGTGACGTGAACAACCTCGTCTTGGATCTTTGTTGCCCGATCATTTCGTAAGTTCGGTGGAGGCAGTGGGCCCGCTTCGCCTAACACCTTTACAAAGGAGATTGTCAGGAGAGAAGAGATCTCCCGTTGCGAGGCGTAGTGCAGCATCGCAGTGCATTGGATGGTTCATTGACAACCAACCCGACCGGCGCTCGAGTGCCCGACGAGTATCGTGAGGTCAGACCTGTGGCTGTAGCCCCGGGAGTTCGCACAATGACAAAAGCCTTCTTGCTGATTGCCGCTCTCCGTGCAACAGGCATCGGATGTGCGCAGGAACAGTCTGATGAGGCCCGGTCGCGGATGGTACAGGACCAGATTGCCGCCCGTGGCGTTCAGGACACCGCTACGTTGCGCGCAATGAGCACCGTACCGCGCCACTTCTTCGTACCCGAACGACTGGCCCATCGCGCGTACGAGGACACGCCGCTTCCGATCGACCTGGGTCAGACCATTTCCCAACCCTATATCGTCGCACTCATGACGGAGCTCATCAAGCCGCACCGTGAGCAGCGCGTGCTTGAGGTCGGCACGGGTTCGGGATATCAGGCAGCCGTCCTCGCCGAAATCGTGGATAGCGTCTTCACGATCGAGATTCTGCCGGATCTCGCACGATCGGCGTCTGACCGCCTCCGGGATTTGGGTTACACCAACGTCGCAGTGCGCCAGGGGGATGGATATCTCGGATGGCCTGATTACGCCCCGTTCGACGCGATCCTCGTCACTGCGGCTGCTGAAGAGATACCCGCGCCGCTCGTGGAACAGCTCAAGGACGGCGGGGTGATGGTCATCCCCGTCGGCCCGCCGGAGCGGGTGCAGGCGCTCACGCTGGCGAGGAAGGAGGGGAAAGATGTGGTCACGCAATCGCTGATCCCGGTCCGATTCGTGCCGCTCACGCGCATACGGTGATCGCTCAAGGCCGCGCAGTTCTCGGGGGGATCACAGTCGTGCAGCATGCCAACCGCGATAGGCCCGGGGTGACCGGGGGTGTGCCTCTTCAAAAGTCCATCCGGGCCAAAAAACCATCATAGCCTCTTCTATTAGGGCGTGGCATCGTGAAGCGGGATTGGATCTGAAGAAGGAATGGGCTGTAATTTGACATCCTGGCGGGAACATCAGCAGCTCCCACGAAATACCCCCAAAAGGGGCATTTCGCGTCGGATGTCATAGGTTGCAGGTTGATCGAAGTTCGGGTCCCCATTTGAACCTACAACACGGAGAAGTCATCAAGTGAGGCGTACTTCATCGGTAGCCTAGTCTTTCATCTGGGAAGCGACATTTCGATCACCCGGTTGATGTGTGTGACTGATTCCAATTGCGGGTTCCGGGAACTGGATCGGCCCTTTTCAAAAGAATTGGGCCGATTTGTTTTTGGCACTCCGGCATGTACCTGCACAGAATCCCGCCGATGCCTATATCGCACGATCGCAAGGTCAGATTTCGCAGTAGACCACACTGATAGCACATCACGATCTTGCGAACAGTTCGCGCACTCGTAGAAAAACTGACACGAGCTGGTCGGCATCGTTTCTTCTTTGCGAAAGCCACATGTGGGACACGTCAGGACGGATTTAAGAATGATTCCCATGCGATAGCAGTTGAATGATTCGATATGCATCGATTGTGGTCATGATGATGGATTGGTGCTATGGCGACGCTTGGATATCATCCCTGACTCCTGTAGATTTGACCCACCCTGTCACGGCTGTACTGGAGAATTCGGTTGGGGCGGACGGACGGCGTATTCGGCACGATGCAGCAGTGGTGGACTCCCGCGGAAGCGAGAGGCGTGCGAGCCATGCTCCTTTTGCTCGCATTGATTTGCCTGACAAACATCTTCTCCACAGCGATCGTCCAAACACTGATTGTCGCGCTCACCGTCGTTGTTCTCTCTTCACTCTTGACCGACTCATCATTTTCGCCCCGGCGCACGCCCCTCGATATTCCGTACCTCGGGTTTGTTCTTGCCAGGGTCATCTCGCTGTTGTTCTCGCAGTACCCGGCCCAAAGCCTTCCTGCCCTTCACATCGAGTTCTTCTATTATGTCGTCTTCTTCCTGGTGACCCAGTCGATCCCGCGAAACGAGCCCGTCGTCGTCTCCGCACTTGTCTCTCTCCTCCTGGGCGCCGGCCTCATTGCCGCCCTGATTGCCGTTATGAAGGTCGCGCTCGGGATGGAATTGCGCGGTTCCTCTACCACTGCCGGCACATATACTCTCGGAGGCTATCTCTGCGCCGTTTTCCCCCTCGCCCTCCTTTATCCGCGGCCACGCGAGCCAAGATTCTACCGGGATTGGATCGTTCCTCTGGGTCTCTGCATAGGTATAGTCTCTACGTACGACCGGCTTCACTGGGCGTGCATGGTATTGACCATAATACTTGCGGGCTTCTTGACCCGCAAGCGAGCCCTGACGATCGGCCTGTCCGCAATCCTGGCTCTCTCCCTTCTCTCCCCGTCGGTGCGTGTCCGCGTGGGCCAGGTGAACGACTCTGGAGCGTTGTTGAATGGGAGAGATGTCTTGTTGCGCGGGGCAATCATGTTGATCGATGATCACCCGCTGGTGGGTTTTGGCCCTCGCACATTTCCGGCCATCTTCCCCCTTTTTGACGAGATGCCTGTTCGCGGCGTCGGGAGCTGGCATAACGATTGGCTTCAGATATACATGGAGAGCGGACTCCTTGGTCTGGCGGCATTCGGATGGCTGGTTTTTGCGGTCTTCACGACGAGACGACGCGCGTTGCGGTCCCCGTCGATCTTGGCCGAAGACCGGCAAAAAGTCCTCGCGCTCACCGTTTCACTGGGAGTTTTGTTTCTGTTTGGGGGCGTGCTGGATACTCTTGTCGGGATTACATTCAGGACACTCCTGGGAATCTTTGCGGTCCTCGCCGGCATGCAAACGCAAGTCTCTGCACCTCGACCAGCTGACGTCGCGTCCAACATATCAATCGCGCCAGGGCAAACGTAGACATAGTTCTGAAAGATTTGTATAATGTCTCAAGTTCTCGTGGATCCCTTATGCTGTTGCCTGCATCAACCCACCCGCCTGTTGTGATTGTAGGTATATAGAGTATCACCACTTCATGCACTGCCTTCCGGAAGCCTCAGATTTGCCGGGGTTTCCGGCTTGTTGACACACTGTGAGGTGGAGTGGAAGCCCGGCCTCCACCCCGGAGACGCGACGGACAGGTGTAGCTGGGCCTGAGGGTGCGGGGGGGGGAACTTCCCACGAATATCGCCGGTTCCAGTCTTTATGCTGGCTCAGAAATAGAGTCTCTTAATCAATGCCAGACATCTGCATTGGGCATGAATAGTCCGGTAGCCGAAACTCGTAGTCTCAATCAGGAACCTCGGACACATGCAATGTTGCCCCTGGCGATGGATCCCGTCCCCTCGCCTGAGCCTGAGGTCGAGGTGCGCATGTCAGTCCGGGAGGCGATCCTTCGCACCCTCCTCTATTATGATATCTGGAGCCATCCGCTCACAATTCGCGAAATTGAGCTTTTCCTCCCCCTGCCTCTCGGTGAAGGCACTGCGCTTCGTTCTGCCCTTGCCGGCCTGGCCCGGTCCGGCGAGGTCCTGGGACACGACGGTCACTTCTTCCCGGGGCACCGGTCTGACGATATTGTCCCGGAGCGAAAACGCAAGGAAGAAAGAGCCAGGAGATACTGGATGTTTGCCCGGCTTTCGATGCATGTCATCAAACGCTTTCCGTTCGTCCGGGCTGTGATGGTATCAGGAGAGCTGTCAAAGAATGTCGCCGGACCGGAAAGTGATGTCGACTTTTTCATCTTGACGCAACCAAACCGACTCTGGCTGACGAGGTCGTTGCTTATCCTCTTCAAAAAGGTATTCCTGCTCAACAGCAAGAAGTTCTTCTGCCTCAATTATTTTGCCTGCGCTGATCACCTCATGGAAGAAGAGCACAACATATATGTGGCCGCGGAAGTAGCCCATGTCAAGCCTCTGTACAATTCCCACTTGTGCAGGGAGTACCTGGAGGCAAATCGCTGGATCCACACGTTCTTCCCAAATTTCGATCATGCCGATTTGCCATCGCCGAGAGTCGACGAGCGCCGCAGCCTGATGCAGCCCATCGTCGAAACGCTTCTTTCCCTTCTCCCCCTCGACCGGATCGATCAGCGGCTCCAGCGGTTCTGGAAAGACGTCTGGGCCCGGCGGTATCCTGAGGTGGGTGCACCACGCCTCGAACGGGCATTCACCGCGACGGCGACGACATCGCGGGCATATGTTTATGATTTTTGCCCGAAGATCCTGGAGGCCTACCGGAACAAGCTGAGCACGTACGGGCTCCAGTAACACTTCTTGCCTCGGTAACAAACAGGTCTGATCGCATGTCGGCCGGCTGGCGCGACGAATAGTGATGGACGTCCTCTTCACACACTCCTATTTCCTGCGTTTGGACCCGAAAGAGTTCCGGGCGATGACGCCGTACCCCCCTCTCGGCACATTGTACGCCGCCGCTGTGGCGCGACAGCTGGGCTTTTCGGTCTCCCTCTTCGACAGCATGCTGGCCCCGGCGCCGGAAGCTCTTGCCGACTACATAGCGTCATCTCATCCGCGTGCCGTTGTCATCTACGATGACGACTTCAACTACCTGACCAAGATGTGCCTCACCAACATGCGCGAGGCGGCACAAAAGATGTCGCGGATCGCACGAAGCTCGGGGTGTTCGGTTATCGTCCATGGCTCCGACGCGGCCGACCATTGTGGAGAGTACCTTTCTTCGGGCGCGGACTTTGTGATCATCGGCGAAGGAGAGCAGACGCTTGGTGACCTGCTGAAGCTTGTATTACGGGGGGAAGGATCGCCCGGTGAGATCAATGGGATAGCCTACATGGAAGGCGGGCGAATCACCCGAACCGCACAACGAAAAGTCCTGAGAAGACCCGACGTACTCCCGTTCCCCGCCCGCGACCTTGTCGACGTGGGGCGATATCGCAGCGTGTGGCAGAAGCGGCACGGGTATTTCTCGATGAATATCGTGACGACGAGGGGGTGTCCGTTTCACTGCAACTGGTGCGCAAAACCCATTTACGGACAGGTATACAATTCACGTTCCCCCGAAAACGTGGTCGACGAGATGGAGGAACTGGCGCGAACGATCCGGCCGGACCATCTCTGGTTCTGCGACGACATCTTTGGCCTTGTCCCGGGCTGGGTGCAAAGGTTCGCCGACGAGGTCGTCCGGCGGAATGCTGTCATTCCCTTCAAGTGCCTCGCTCGCGCAGACCTGCTCCTGCAGGGAGACACCATCGAACAGCTTCGAAGAGCCGGATGTGAGACGGTATGGATGGGAGCGGAGTCGGGGTCGCAGAAGATCCTGGATGCGATGGAAAAGGGAACCACCGTAGAACAAATTCGCCAGGCAACTCGCCGTATGAAGGAGGCAGGAATCCGCGTGGCGTTTTTCCTGCAGTACGGGTATCCCGGCGAGGGACGCGAAGATATTGACAGGACCCTTGCCATGATCCGCGAGTGCCGCCCCGACGAAATCGGCGTCAGTGTGTCCTATCCTCTGCCGGGAACGCCGTTCTACGATCGCGTACACGCCGAAATGGCCGAGAAACAGAATTGGACCGACAGTCAGGACCTCGCCCTCATGTACCGGGGCACGTACCCACCGGAGTTCTACCGTGTTCTGCACAAGGTGACTCATAAGAAATTCCGCATCTGGCAGTCGCGCGACATCCTCCGTCATGCCGTCCGGCGGCCGTGGGAAATCACGCCGAAACTTGCGCGCCGTATCGGGGCCTCCCTGTATCACCGGCTTACCCTCCCCTTGCTCGAACGCAAACTGGGATCGCCTTCATGACTACCGGGCACCGGCCAGACATTCTCCTGACCCACGCCTATTTCCTCGCAGAGGATCCAGCCGAACAACGCGTGATGCGCCCATATGTCCCGCTCGGAGTACTTTCGCTGGCGGCATATCTGGAACGGGAGGGATACGCCGTCCACGTGTTCGACAGTACGTTCGAGACGCTGGATGCGTATCGGATACTATGTGAGCAGATCCGTCCTCCGATCGTGGGCATATCCGTCAACATGATGACACGCGGCAACGCGATCAGGATGATAGCAACGGCCAGGCGTGCGGGTGCAAGAGTGGTCGTCGGGGGACCCGAGCCTGCGCTCTATGCAGAGGAATTTCTTGGGGCTGGCGCTGACGTTGTTGTGATCGGGGAAGGCGAGGAAACGCTCCTCGCCCTGGTGCAATCGTTCGCCACGGGGCAGCCGGAGCTCGGGTCGATCGACGGAATCGCTTTTTCCGGGCCCGGCGGAGTGGAGCGGACCCGGGCCCGAGCGCACATGGCGGACATCAGCGCCCTGCCATTCCCCGCGCGCGAGAAGGTCGACCTGCGGAGATACATGGACGTTTGGAGGACCCGCCACGGATACGCCTCCCTGTCGGTATCGACCATGAGAGGCTGCCCGTACACATGTGCCTGGTGCAGCCATGCCGTTTACGGCGAATCGTACAGGCGCCGCGCACCCGCGGTGGTCGCCCGGGAACTGCAGCTGCTGATTCACATGTATGCACCCGACATGTTCTGGTTCGCAGACGATGTGTTTACAATCAGCAAGAATTGGATCCTGCAACTTCAGAAGGAGTTGGATTCGCTCGGGCTGAAACTCGCGTACGAGTGCATCACTCGGGCTGACAGGCTCGACAAGGAATCTGTCAACGCACTCAGATCCACAGGCTGCAAACGGCTCTGGATCGGGACTGAATCCGGCTCACAGCGAATGTTGGACAGTATGTCTCGACAGGTGACCGTCGAAGAGGTCGCAGAAGCAACACGCCTCGCACGCCAGGCCGGCATCGAGGTGGGCTACTTTCTGATGCTGGGCTATGACGGAGAAACGAAAGAGGATGTCGAGCAAACGGTTCGCCATCTCAGGAATACGAGGCCGGATATCGTCCTCACAACCGTCGCCTACCCGATCAAAGGGACCCGCTATTATGAGGTGATGAAGGGAAGGATGAAGATCCCCACGCTCCCGTTCGACCAGTGGAACGACAGAATGATTGAGGTCAGCGGAAGACTGTCCCGCCGATACTACTGGTTCGCCAACCGCCGCCTTATTAACGAGGCAATTGCGGTGAGGAACGGAAACGATGACGGCTCAGGCGTAAGGTTGTTCAGGTTTCTGCCCGCGTTCACCAAGGCAAAGGTCGCACAGCTATTCATGAGTCTCCTGAAATAGCCTGATGATAGCCTCCAGTCCGTCAGATGCCTTCTCCCGGGTTGCGCCATCGTACGATGACGATTTCGGACCCTCCGGTCAGGTCCCGGAGCTCCGGCGTCGAGTGCTGGAAGTGCTAAGAAAGCACGCGCCTCCGGGCACACGCGTGCTGGAGATTGGAGCCGGCACGGGGGAGGACGCGAAAACACTCCAGGGACTCGGCTATTCCGTGGTCGCATCGGATGTCTCCCCTGGAATGCTGGAACAGGCCAGCAGGAAGCTCAGCGGCACGCCGGTTCAGCTGCTGGCGCTCAGCGCAGAGATGATCCCTGAAACGTTCCCGCCCGGTTCCTTTGATGTCCTGTTTTCCAACTTTGGCCCGCTAAACTGCGTCGCGGATTTCCAGGGACTGCTTCCAAAGCTGTCAAGAGTGGTCGCACCGGGTGGTATTATGGTGGTCTGTCTCATGGGTCGGTACTCTCTCTGGGAGATTACTTCCGCCATTACAAGGCTCAGGTTTCGCGGGGCTTTGCGCCGGGTATCACGAGGGGCGGTGCTCGCAAGAGTTGGTGAAGGGGTGGTGCCCGTCTGGTACCATTCGTTATCCGCTGTGCGAGCCGCGTGCAAGGGGTGGGGCGAGGTTGTCGATGTCGTCGGGCTCAACGTTGTGAGTCCGCCCCCCGGTTCCCGGACGTTCCCACGCAGATTTCCCCGGGTCACATCCCTTCTCGATCGTCTCGACCACAGAGTCGGGCGTTTCCCTCTCATGTCGACGCTCGGCGATCACCTGGTTGTGGTCATTCGACGGACACAACCTGTGTACCGGGGCAACCATGACCGTTGACACGCAACGCAGGATCGACCGGTTCGTCGGAATTCCGCTCTGCCTCGCGGCAGCGCTGTGGACGATGTTGTTCGAGAAGCTGAGGCCGCGCATCCCGGAAACAACGGTACGCTCCATCTGTGTCATGAAGTTTTTCGGACTGGGCAGTATCGTGCTCAGCGGCCCGTTCCTCCGTGACCTCCGGCAAAAGTATCCGGAGGCCCGAATACACTACATCACATTCGCGCACAATGCAGAGGCGCTGAGCTTTTTCCCGGCGGTAGACGAGGTCTCGTCGATTTCTACCGCCACGGGATGGAGGTTTGTCCGCGATACCATTCGGGCCATCGTTCGGATGAGGGCCGATCAGGTGGATACCGTGTTCGACCTGGAGTTCTTCTCAAAGTTTTCCACCCTTCTGGGGACCCTCTCCGGAGCGCGAAGGCGTGTCGGCTTTGCGCTACCGACACTGTGGCGCCGGTGGAACCTTACGGCAAGCGTCCCTCTGGATCGATCCGCACATGTGTCAGCCATGTTCCGGCGGCAGCTGGACCCCTCCCTGGAGACCCCGCATGAGGCGGGGACGTTCCCTCCGATCACCTCGAGGCCGAATGATCGGGTTTCAATGACAGAGAAGCTCGGGTTGGCGAATGAAAGAGGGCCGATCATAGTGGTCAATATTAACGCGGACGCTGTGTCACTCGAGCGCCGCTGGAGTCCCGAAAGATTCGCGACGGTCGTTGCGGCCACAGCTGCCGCGCGGCCAGGCGCGACCTTCTTCCTTTCGGGTACGAGAACGGAGCATGCATACGTCGAAGAGATGATCGCCCGCTGGGAACTCTCGGGCAATGTCCGCAATGTTGCCGGGGTCCTTTCCCTCGGGGAATTCGTCGCACTGCTGGAAGCAAGCGATGCGTTGTTGACCTGCGATTCCGGCCCGGCCCATCTCGCGTCTGCGGTGGGAACTCCTGTCGTGGCACTGTTCGGCCCGGAGTCCCCTGCATTTTATGGGCCGCTGGGAGAATCAGTTACCCTCTACAGCGGGATCTCCTGCAGCCCTTGCCTTAACATCTACGCCGCAAAGCGGTTTGTCTGTCCCTACAACGCACGGTGCATGGACCTGATCACCGTCTCGGATGTGGCCGACGCCCTTCGTCGGGTTCTCGAAAACCCGAGGGTCTTCTCAACGAGCGTCAGACCGCCACAGAGCGTCACGGAAGGATCCTGAAAGCCCCACCGCCCCATGACTCAAGCCCTGAGTGGCCGTCTCCTCTACTTTGCCGTGGTCGGCATTCTCGCCGGGGTCATCTTCTGGCGGGGAGTCCTGCCTGCGTTGTCGGGACCGGAAACCGACTTTCCCAACTATTATACAGCTTCACGGCTGCTCCTGGAAGGCGCAGACGCCAGCCGGCTGTATGACAATATCTGGTTTCAGGAGCAGATGGTGCGGTTCGGCTTCGAGCAAAAGGGGAAGTTTTCGCCATTTCCGCCACCCACAGCTGTGGTCTTCCTCCCCTTTGCCTGGCTCAAGCCATCGGCTGCATTTGCCTTGCTGACTGTCGCCAACCTCCTGGCACTTGTGGCCTGCATCTGGCTGATGAGTCTCATAACCGGCATCCGATGGGAAAAGGCGGCCGGGCTCACTCTCGCCGCGGGACTGGCGATCATCAATTGCCTGCGGTTCGGCCAGCTCTATATTATTGTGATATTGTCTGTCCTCCTCTCTTATCATCTTGCCCGTCAGGGTAAAGGGATGCTGGCCGGAGTCTCGGCAGGTTTGTTGCTCCCCGTCAAATTGTTCCCGCTTGTGTTGGTGCTCTGGTTCCTCGCCAGGAAGCAGTGGAAAAGTGCAGGCGCTGCAGTGCTGACTTCAGCCGGAATTGTCGGACTTTCGATGGTCTTGATGGGGTCCGGCGTGTTTGCGGCCTACGTGTCAACGATACTTCCCGACCACCTCGCGTCCCATTATGAGATGCAGAACCCGTATGCCACCGCGTTTCAGTCGTGGGACAGCCTCCTCATGCGCCTCTTCGTGAAGGATCCCTTACTCAATCCGAATGCGTTCTGGGATTCGCGGACTCTCTATATGATCCTGAAGATCGCGCTCACGTTTGCGGGAGGAGCAATCACCCTCTGGGCTTCGGTGCGCTTGCTGAGACACGGGCAACAGAAAGCATTTGATCTTATGTTGGCACTCATCGGAGTGGCCGCACTGCTGTTTGCACCCGGAACGGCCACGTACCATTTTGTGCTGCTGTGGTTGCCCCTCGCGCTTATCGTTTTACAGCCGCCCGATGGGACATGGCTGAGTCGGATTTTGATTTTCGTGTACATCGCGATCGGGTGGATTCCGTATAGCTGGTTCCGCAGGTTCGAGGACTCCCCGGGCATTGGGGTGATCCTTGCGTACCCCCGATTGGCCCTCCTGACACTGCTGTTTTGCGGGCTGACGTTGCTTGCAGCCCGAGTTGCTTCCCACCTCCCCCCGACGTCAGGAGCGACTGTTGACCTCCCTGCCTGACAATTCCATTCCCCCGATTCTCCCGGCGATGGAACGACACACGCCCGGGGCGATCTTCCAACGGTCTGCTGTGTACCTTGGAAGCGCCGTGGTGGGAAGCGGCAGCACATTCATTGTATCCGTTGGTGTCGCCCGGTTTCTTGGCGAGCAGGCACTTGGGCTCTACGCGATCTGTATCACCGCGGTAATGATCCTTTCGCTGGTGGCCGACATGGGGATCGATTCGATTGTCTTGCGGACGTTCGCTCCGGAACGGCAGTCGACCGATCTCTCCTATCGTGTCATGTTCTCTGCAAGACTCCTCTCTGCCTTTGCGATGACGGTACTTGCGGCAGCAGTAGTTGGTGCCATCGACTACGACGGGAGAACCACGCTGTTCGCGGCCCTCGCACTGATCGTCCCCAGAAGTCTCACGAGCTGTTTGGAGAGCTACCTGAAGGCGCGTTTGCGACAAAATGCCGTGGCGGCTGTAACCGGCTCGATATCCGGGATGACGGTCGTGGCTTCATTGGCAGTGCTCTGGTATGGCGGCTCTCTGGACACCCTGTTTCTCACGCTTTTTCTTCTCGAGGTTCTACGGGTTGTGACTTATCTTGCAGTCATACACGCGGAGGGAGGCATCGGGCGGGGACCGGTGTGGATCGGCGGCCGGCAATTCTTCGGTCTGCTAAGAATATCGCTTCCGTTCGCGGCCCTGGGGCTGATTTCTTACGCCGGGGGAAAGGCAGACATTTTCCTGCTCGGCCTGCTGCGCGGCCCCGGTGATGCGGGCATTTTCGCGGCCGCTGATCGGTTCTTGCTGGCCGGGAACCTGTTGGCCTTCTCGCTGTACGGCGCCATGCTACCGACACTTTCTGGTATTGACGATCTGAAGCAGCACAGAGGACTCGTTCGACGGCTCCTCACCGGCGCCGTCGGAATCGGGGTCCTCACCGGAGGAATTCTCTGGCTGGCGGCTCCGCTTCTTATCCGGACGACATTTGGATTCAGCGCATCCGTCCCGCTCCTTGAAGTGCTCTCTCTTTCGGTTGTTCCGCTGCTCTGCAATACCGTCCTGGGCGCGGCAGTCTTTTCACGGCACGGAGAACGGGCGGCGGTCGTTGTCCTTGGGACGGCAATGATTGCCAATTTGCTGCTGAACGCTGTACTGATTCCACCCTTCGGCCCGGCTGCCGCCGCCGGGGTTGCAGTTGGGTCGGAGTTCCTCATCAGCGCCGGGTACGGCGCTCTGTACTTTGGCAGGATGATCGCATGATCGCACTGGTCAACGCAAGGGCAACAGACTGGCATGCACGCCTCCCCCTCTCGGTTCTGGCGATCGGAGCCTCTCTTGAGGGGCGATATCCCTACGCAGTCTTCGATGGAAACCTCGATAGACAACTGGAGTCGACGTTGTGCGAGGCCGTCGCAACCCGCGGAATCCGCTACGTGGCCTTTACTGTCATGCCTGGGCGTCAGCTGACAGAGTCGATACTCCTGACGCAGACTCTCCGCTCCCGGTTTCCCACGATTACGGTGGTCTGGGGAGGGTACTTTCCTACACTGCATTCTGAAGTCGTGCTTGCCTCAGGCCTCGTCGACTACGTGATACGCAATCAGGGGGATCGCGCGTTCGTCCAGCTGATCGAGACCCTCGAGGCAGGTGGATCGTGTGCATCCATCCGGGGTCTTTCGTATGTCGACGGAACAATCCGACACAACGCGGCGGAAGAGATTCTTGACCCGGAAACCTTTCCACCGATTCCATACCAGGCCGTCGACGTCCGGCGCTACATCGAGAGGACGGTGGTCGGCACGCGGACGATCAACTATCATTCCAGCGTCGGATGCCCGTTTCCCTGCGGCTTCTGCGCCGTTGCTGCCTCGTACGGGGCGCGCTGGCGCGGATTGTCGGCCGGGCGCATCTCCGCCGATCTCCTCTCCCTGCAGCGGCAGTACGGGATCAACGCAGTGGAATTTCATGACAACAACTTCTTCACCGCAGAATCACGGGTTCTGGAATTCGCGCGGCTGATGCACGGAGCCGGGATAACCTGGTGGGGCGAAGGCAGGCCCGACACGTTGCTTGCATACGACAGCGGCACGTGGGAGGCGATGAAGGTCGGCGGATGCGTCATGATCTTCCTCGGCGCCGAGTCCGGATCGTCAACAACGCTTGCGCTGATGCACAAGGGGGGTACCCAGACCCCCGACACCGTCCTGACCCTCGCGGACCGAATGGGTCGATACGGCATCATCCCGGAATTTTCGTTTGTCCTCGGGAGTCCGTCTGAGGGGATCGACGACGCCCTTGAACACGATTTTTCGTATATCCGCGCCGTCAAGCGAATCAATCCCGACGCGGAGATCATCCTTTACGTCTATTCGCCGGTCTTCTTTGATGAGGCGGAAATATTCAAGAGCGCTCGTGCGCATTCGTTTGCTTATCCGTCGACTCTCACAGACTGGCTCAAGCCCGAGTGGCGCGCACATGATCTCCGCAAGACACCCGTCGCACCGTGGCTGACGCGGAAGCATCTGAACCGGATCAGGAATTTCGAGAGAGTCCTGAACGCACGGTATCCCACACGATCAGATCTCAAACTGGGCCGCGTCAGGAGGGGGGTACTCAGGGCGATCGGATCGTGGCGATATGCCACCGGTTTCTATGTGCTTCCGTACGAGATCGCCGCAATGCAGCGATTGTTCCGGTATCGACAGCCCGAAATCGAAGGGTTCTGATGGATCTTGTCTCCCTGCAGCCCACGATACAACTGATCAGGCGCGTGTATTCAGCCATCGCGCGTCCGGTCTTCCGCACATTCTACATGCATCGGACTCGGACGACCACCGTTGATGGTATGCGGTTTTCGGTCCCGCCCGGTGTGTTTCACCCGGACTTTTTTGTCAGCAGCAGAATGCTCGCGCACCATGTCGGCTCGTTGCGACTTCTCGGGGCTCGGGTGCTGGATTTGGGGACCGGGTCCGGCATTGTGGGGATTTGTGCGGAGAAAGCCGGGGCACTCGTGACCGCAACGGACATCAGCCCAATCGCTGTCAAGGCCGCCCTGGACAACGCGCAGTCCAACCACTGCACCAATCTTTCCGCCACGGTAAGCGACCTCTTCGAGACAATTGGACGACAGGAGCTTTTTGATCTGATCGCGTGGAACCCGCCGTTCTATCCTGCGGCCGCGGCGGACCTCCCCGCGCATGCCTGGTACGCCGGGGAAGGATACGCCGTCATTCGTCGTTTCGCAGCCGACGCTTTTGACTATCTGCGCCCGGGTGGGGCGGTCCTGCTCGTCCTCTCCTCAGACCTGGATCTTCCGCGACTCCTCTCCATTTTCAACGATCATCACTGGAAGGCAAATCTGCTCGAAGCTCACACAGGGCTTTTCGAAGACCACGTCGTGCTGGAGTTCAGACACCGGGAGTGAACCGTCACGCTGCTCCCATCCAAAAGTCCCCGGGCCAAAACCCCATTAGGGACTCTCCGATCAGGGAGCAGTGTCGTGAAGCGGGATTGGATTTGAGGTGGAAGCCCTTGCTGGGATAGGAGAGACCCGATCATTCGGAACCAGCGGGGATGTAACTGGTGCGTGGCTGGAACAAGCAGCACGCCTTTGTTCTGAAGACCCTGGAACAGGGAATCGCCCTTCGCAACCATATCCTCTGCTGTTTTGAACGTGCGGTTCATGAGCCCGACCTGGCGCGCCGCCGATGTCTCCTGACATTCGCGATCGTCGGGGGCGGACCCACGGGCGTAGAATTCGCTGGCGCCCTCGCGGAGCTCATCCGCGGCCCGCTGGCAAGGGATTACAGGGGTCTTGATTTTCGCGACGTACGGGTTGCGCTTCTCGAGGCGACGAAGACCCTCCTGTCCGGTCTACCGGGGAAGCTTTGTACATATGCGGAGAATCGGCTGCGGCGCATGGGCGTCGAGGTGCACCTGGGGGCAATGGTGAACGATGTAGATGGCAATTTTCTGGGATTGAAGGACGGCACAAGCATACCCACTGAGACCGTTGTCTGGACGGCCGGCGTGCGTGGGGACCGGATGGCGCAGCTCTGGGGGTTGCCCATTTCCAAGGGAGGGCGCGTCGGTGTGTTGCCTACACTGCAACTTGTCGGTCATCCCGAAGTATTCATCACTGGCGATCTCGCCCATATTGAGAGAGATGATCGCCCCCTTCCCATGATAGCTCCCGTCGCGATCCAGCAGGGGACCGCAGCCGCACGAAATATCCTCCACCTGATGAAGGGAGAGGATCCCACTCCGTTTTACTACCGGGATCCTGGCATGATGGTGACAATTGGCCGAAACGCGGCGGTTGCCGTTGTTGGCGGATTCTCCGTGACAGGCTTTGCCGCCTGGGTTGTATGGCTGAGTGTCCACCTCGCAAAACTGATCGGCTTCCGCAACCGGCTCGTGGTCCTGATAAACTGGGCCTGGGACTATCTCTTCTATGAGAGGGCTGTCCGCCTCATACTGCCGATGCAGCCTTGCAGGGAATCGAGCGTCCGGGGAATCACTCCAGATTCCACCAGGCGACCACAGTCAGATCTCCTTACACGTTCGGCCTGAAAGAATATGAACGACTACAGGATTGAAAAGGATTTTCTGGGCGATGTGAAGGTCCCGAAGAATGCGTACTGGGGAGCGCAGACCCAGAGGGCGATCAACAATTTCCCCGTCAGTGGCCTCGTCTTCCCCCCCGTTTTCATCCGCTCACTGGGGGCGGTGAAACAGGCCTGCGCCAGCGTCAATCGTGAAATCGGACTCCTGGATTCGCGCCTGGCCGATGCAATCATCCGATCTTGCGAGGAGGTCCGGGAAGGGAGATTCCATGATCAGTTCCCCGTGGATGTTTTTCAGACAGGGTCGGCAACATCCACAAACATGAACGCCAATGAGGTCATTGCGACCAGGGCGAATGAGATCCTCACGCGCGCAAAGAACACCACAACGCCGGTCCACCCCAACAACCACGTGAACATGGGGCAATCATCCAATGACGTCATCCCTACAGCGATCCATGTTTCTGCCCGTCTCCACCTGGAGGAATTGCTCCTCCCGGCGCTGGGGATCCTCCACGATACCATCACGGGCCAACAGTCAAGATATCGGACCGCTGTAAAGACGGGCCGAACCCATCTCATGGATGCAATGCCCCTCACTGTGGGACAGGAAATGTCGGGATGGGCGACCCAGATAGAGTATTCCAGGAGAAGGATTGAGAGCACGTTCGCCCGGCTATCGGAACTTGCAATAGGTGGAACGGCTGTTGGAACCGGGATCAATGCACCGTCCGGGTTCGGGGCATGGGTCGCGAAGAAATTGTCCGAACTGACAAAGATCGACTTCACGGAAGCAACGAATCACTTCGAGGCGCAGTCGGCACAGGATGCCATAGTTGAACTTTCGGGGCAGCTGAAGACGTATGCCACGGTTCTCATGAAGATCGCCAATGACCTACGCTGGATGAGCAGCGGTCCCGTATCTGGTCTCGGTGAAATCCGGCTCCCCTCCCTCCAGCCAGGCTCATCCATGATGCCGGGGAAGGTCAATCCGGTCATCCCTGAAGCGGCGAGGATGGTCGCTGCTCAGGTCATCGGAAACGACACGGTCATTGCTCTCTCCAATTCAATGGGGGATTTTCAGCTCAACGTGATGCTCCCGGTGATTGCCCACAACATTCTTCAGTCCATTACTCTCCTTGCGAACGTCTCCCGGTTGATTGCAGAAGAAGGCGCTCGCGGGGCTCGAAGTGAACGAAGACCATCTCCTGGAGTCTGCCCGCCGGAACCCCGTGATTGCCACGGTCCTGAGTCCTCTTATAGGCTATGAGAAGGCGGCAGAGGTGGCGAACAAGGCATCAAAGGAGAGGAAGACGGTCAAAGAAGTAGTGGTGGAGCTGGGCTACCTTTCACCTGAAGAAGCAGAGAGGATAATGGACCCCGGAACGATGACCGGACCGGGTCTCATGAGAGAGGGGTCTCCGATGTCGTCATCAGGACGCGAACTTAACCACAAAACTCCGGATCCTCCAGAACTGTTCCCAGGCGCATGGACGTCATGAACGGCTGGGAGGAGACAGCTGGAGCCTCACGCTCGCATTCGGGCAAACAGGCTGAGCGATGGGGCGCTTTGCAGGGCCCGGGGCTCAACACGGCAAAGACTGGCCGGTTTCCCCATTCAGGGCTCATCCAGCCAAAACTCCCAGGTCAGGCCTTCCAGGTCGGCAGGGCCCGAGCGCTGCGTCCTTCCGCCGTACGGAATCGCCCAGAACCTCGAAGAACCCGAGCAAACAGGTGCAAGTCTCCCGCATGATGATCGGGGGAACAAAGGTGAACACTTCCCGCGTTCCTCAATGTGGGAGTGAAGGTAATGAGTCCTGCTTCGTCGAAGGCCATTTTCCCCTTCCTTTTGCCAGAGAACGTGGAATCGACCTCGTCGGTGCAGCGATAGCCAGGCAGGTTCGCCAACGCACGAGAGGAGGTGGCTGTGAAGGAGTTTATGCTTCTCATACGCAACCGTGGCGAGAGCAACCGGGCGATGTCCGCCCAACAGCATACGGCATTCGTCAAAGCCTGCGAGGTGTATATCCAACAGCTAAAGGCTGAGGGAAACCTGATTTCGGCGCAGCCGTTGATCAGAGAAGGGAAAATCGTCTCAGGGCGTGAGGGAGGCTGGAAGGAAGACTCGCTGCAGAGTAACAGTGAAATCCAGGTGGGCTACTATCACATCTTCGCCGCCGATATAGACGAAGCCGTTGCGATCGCAAAGAGAAACCCGGAATTCCAGTACAGCCCAACCGCGAAGATTGAAGTTCGCCCGATCAAGGCAATCGAGGAGAATACTGGGTTTGTTTATCCCACGGCGCCATAGAGTCACTCCCGTTTCCGAGGGGAATATACCCAGAATCTTCTCCTTCAATCCAGCCCTCAGTGGTCCTCAATGGTTTGACACGCCACAGTACTCGCCTTACGGGACCGGCGGGACCGCGGACTTCCAGGGTGGGTTAAGGGTAATGGCGGAGGGCCAGGCTTGTCACCCCACCAGCTGACGTGGGACATCAGCTTGTAGTTGCAGCTCAAATTCCCGGTGGGTGTGTGTGAGTGATTCAAGTTGCGGGTTCCGGGCACCTAGAACTCATAGACGAGTCCTGACATCCAGCAGAATTGAGGGCTCTTTCTATTTCGGGAGTTAGCGCCGGAATTCAGTTTATCTTGAACCGCGCTACCAAGTCCTCCCAGTCAATCCCAACTGTGAGCAACTTCTTTCTCACTGATTCCCAATTGTCAGCGGTAACGATCATGAGACAGCTCCCGTCCAACGACTGCATCAAGCCGCGCCACGACGTGGCGTCGGCTTGAGTGAATGGTTGGCGCGCACTGTCCTCTTCACATTACCACATCTCATTCGCCATCTTCTTTCGCCGGGCCAACTCCTTCTCGCTCGGCTCGGCACTCGCGAACGAACCGGGCTGGATATCGCCGCCTGTTACATAGGTACTCATCACAACGCCGGTGGTCGAAACCTGAGAGCGAACGAGCCGCAGCGCCGATGGCTTGGCGGTCTCGCTGAAGAGGCGCTTGCCCCGCCCAAGCACCACTGGAAAAGTCCACACGTTGTACTCGTCGATCAGTGAGGCGGCCTGAAGCGTTTGAATCAAATTGCCGCTGCCAATCATCTGCAGGTCGGGGCCCGGTTGGGCCTTGAGAGCGATGATTGCCGAGACGACATCGCCGTGGAGCAGGGTCGCGTTGTTCCAGCGGAGCACCGTCAACGTGCGCGAGGCAACATACTTCTTCGCTGCATTGAGCGTCTTCGCAATCGGATGGTCATCCGGCTGATAAGGCCAGTACGCTTCGAATATCTCATAGGTCCTGCGCCCGAGCACCAGCTCGCGATCCTTGCCGTCGAAACCTGATGCGGAGATGTCCATGCTTTCGTCATCGTAGCCGAACATCCAACCCCCAAGGGTAAAACGGCCCGTGGGGTCTTCTTCCGGTCCGCCGGGTGCTTGCATGATGCCGTCGAGCGACGCAAACGTGGATACGATGAGTTTTCTCATGGAAACACTCCTGTCGTGAGGTGCGTGTTGGTCATGCTTCTCCATAGAAGACCAGCATCTGCCATGCTGCGGAGATCGTCGAGAAGGTTGCGCCGATCCCAGAGTCGGAGTCAACCAACACTTCAGCAAATGGAAATTCACCGCTCATCCTTCCGTCAGCTTGGGCGACTGGTTAGGCCGCAGTGTGCGGCGGTGAGTAAGAAGCTTGCTCATTGGCCTTGCGGCGGCTGCCATAGCTCGACCTTGTTTCCCTCTGGATCCATGACCCAGGCAAACTTCCCATACTCGGATTCGTCAATCTTCTCGAGCACATTGCAGCCTTCTTCCTTCAAGACCTTGACCAAGGCGTGGAGGTCTTCCACTCGGTAGTTGACCATGAAGGAAGCAGAGCTCGGGGCAAAGTGATCACTTTCGTGCGGATCGATCAGCCAGGCAGTTGTTCCTGCAACCGGCTTGCCCTCGGAGTCGGTCCAGTCGAAGGCAGCTCCGCCCCAGACCTGGACATCGATCCCCAGGTGCCGCTTGTACCAAGCCTGCAGTGATGGTGCGTCTTTGGCCTTGAAGAAGATGCCGCCGATCCCAGTGACTCGCTTCATGTGACCTCCAATGCGCGGTGGTGGTGAGAGGAATGTTGCTTCTGCGGCCTGACTATTGTGAGTGATTCCGGTTGCGGGTTCCGGTCAGTTGGTCACCTTACAAAAGAGCCCTCATCTCTTGGCGAGATGGAGGGCTCCTTCGATTGCCGGCCTAACGGTTACCGCAATAGCACCAGCTTGCGCGACTCCACGAACTCCTCTCCTCCTCCGCTGGCCCCGGTCGGAGACGTAACGTCCGTGCTGCGGACGTGAAGCCTGTACAGGTACACGCCGCTTGCCAGACCCGAGGCGTCGAACTGCACCTCGTGATCGCCCGCTTCCTGCACCCGCTCCTGAAGAACCGCGACCTGCTCTCCCGTTGTGCTGAAGACCGCTAGCTTGACGACGGACGAGTGAGGCAGGCTGTACCGAATCGTCGTGGAAGGGTTGAAGGGATTCGGATAGTTCTGATGCAGCGCAACGCGGGTAGGGAATGCTTCGACTTCCACGCCGGTCGCGGAGATCACACCGCTGAAGGCGCCCACTCCGTGCGTTCCGACGACAACCCTCCCGTCCACGGTCCGCGCGTCCAGGGCACCTACCACGACGTTCCCGATCACCGAAGACCCCTCCTGTACCCAGACCGTGGAGGAACCATTCAGAACTGTCGTCGAGTACAGCCCCGTGCTTGTCCCCAGGAAATACGTTGTGGCGCCTCCAAACGGGAGGATCTGCGCGGTCCTGCAGGAAGGCCCGGAACTCCCGGCGAGATTTCCCTCGACGTCCGACCACGTGCTGCCACCGTTTGTCGTGAAGAAGACGCTCGCGACCCCGTAGTTCGAGAAGACGACCATCGCCTGATCCCCGTCTGTCGGATCCACCGCCAGACCGCTCACAAAGGCGTCGGCGGGAAATCCCTTTCCCGTCCAGACGTCCGTCGGCACGCTCGACGCGGTCGCGGTGTTCGCATTGTCCAGGCGAAAGACCCGGCCATTGCTCGTTCCGTAGTACAACCGGAACGATGGACTGCTCTTGGAGGCAGCCAGCGCGGTGATACTGGTTCCGCTTACTCCCGCCGCCGTCAGGTCTGTCCAGTTCAGCGACTTCGTGCTGATCGCCGTTGAGGGCGAGACTGACCAAAGCGGAATTGCCGTCACGTCGCTGTTCCTCCAGAGGCTGGAGCCGCCCGGCATATACACCACTTTCTGGTCTGAGGGATCCAGAATGAAGGGGTTGATGAAGAGATATCCCGTCCCTCCCGTGGGATCGATCCGGGTGAAGTCCTGCCACACGCCGCTGGCGTTGATCAACACCCTGTAGGCGGACCCGTTTTGCGTTGACATATAGTACGAAGTGCGGCCGTCGGCTATCGCGCACGCTGCCCCATCGCCGTTGATCTGCCGCACCCAGGGGGTGCTTACCGATGAGGAGCTCGTGTACCAGACCCCGTTGTCCTGCATCCCGCCGATCACCTGGTTGTTCCCGCTCGTGGCATGATCCATCGCAATCGTGTAGAACTGGGTCGTGAAATAGCCGGAGCTGAGCGGGTTCCACGCCGCGTTGACCTGCGTGACATCATCCATCCGGCTGACCCCGCCGTCGCTGCCGGACAGGAACGAGATGCCGTTCGAGAGAAAGACTCCGGCGTGCTGATCCGGATGATGTCCGGCATACTGCTCGTACGTGTCCGGAGTGACATAACCCCCGATGCGGCGCCATTGGTCGCCGGTAGCGAACCCGTCTGCGGACACGTACAGGTTCGTCCCCCCGAGAATCACAAAGTCCGGGTCGTCCGGTCTGACGCGCACCAGCATGTTGTAGTTATTCTGCGTGTCGAACTTTGCGTTTCCGTCAAGTCCGGCCTCGTTGGGGAGATTCATCCCCCTGTTCTCCCACGTGCCGCCGGCCCCGCTGCCGTCGCCGGACACGTAATCGTACTTCCAGAATTGCACGCCGTTGACCTGGTCTACCCCGTCAGTCCCGTTGGCGCTGGCGACAAGGAAGTAGGCAATATCCGGATCCGCAGGCGCGATGGCAATCACGATCCGGTCATAGGACGACGGGAACGTGGCCGGCGTGATCTCGGTCCATGTCACGCCATCGGTGGATCGATAGATTCCGTGTACCAGCGACCCCGTCCCGCCGGTGATCGTCATCTCGCTGAGGGCCGCATACACGACGCCTCCGGGAGTCACTGCGACGTCTGTATATACCGAATGGTTGTTGGTCAATGACCCGAGGCCGTAGGTCCACGACGCGCCGCCGTTCGTCGACCGCATGATTCCCCCTACTGTCGCGGCATAGACCTCATCCTGAACGCTGGAGGGATCGGTGGCAAGGTTCCAGGTGAAGTCAAACGCCTCATCGAAGGTATTGAGCGTCCCCAGCGTCGTGGACGGCAGCTGCGCCCAGCTCACGCCGTTGTCGGTGGACTTGAAGATACCGTCTCCGTAATAGTACGCCGCACCCCCTCTCGCCGAGTTCCCCCGGAACTCGCCCGTTCCGTAGTACCAGATGTTCCGCTTGCCCGCACGCGTATCCTGCGCCAGCGCGGTCACGCTGTGGAGATCGCTGTATGCGGAAGTCTTCGTCCACGAGGTCCCGGCATTCGTGGAGCGCCACATGCCACCCGAGACACCGCCCGCGAGGATGATGGACTCATTGGCAATGTCGACCGCGAGGGCGCGGGTGCGACCTCCTACGTTGACCGGTCCCCGGGCTGACCAGCTGACCGCGAGCGACCCGCTGGCGTGGCCGCTCTTTGCGAGTTGCTCCCGGGACGGGAGTCGGGATGCAAACTCCAGCTCTTTCCGCCTGATGTCGCGAGGAATCTCCCCCGTGGCGGGGTCCCTGAGTCGCAGCCATTCAAATCGGGCCGCCGCGCCGGGATCGTCTTTCTGTTCGGCAACGGTTGGCATCGCCGGCGGCTCGGGCCTGTCTCCCGGTCCGTTCGCAGAGAATGCCATGACGAAGAGTACTCCGGCCATGACGAGGGCGAACGCCTGCATCAGCATCGATGCGCGTTTCATGATGCCTGTCTCCCCACTGTGTGATTGGATTCGAACGAAGTCATTTGACGACCGTGTACGTCTTCACCCTGAGCCACGGCGCAGTGCCTCCGATCCCGACGACGGCACCCTCGATGTCGGCGGTGAAGGACGACCCCACCTCCAATCCCGGCAGACCCGGCTTCATGTCCGGGTACGCAAGTCTGGTGGGTGCCAGCGTGTACGCGAACGTCACGGTCACCGTTTCACCCGCACTCAAGGTGCGGTCGAAGGCGGAGCCGTACCCGAGCACCTCGTCAATGCGAACGGTCGCTTCACATGGAAACTTCGCGCAGGGGTCGGAGGATGAAGCACCGGTGAATGAAGTGTCAATGGCCACAATAGTCGAACGGACCCGACAGGTATTGGGGGGCAGCGGATTCTGCTGTTGAGGGGGTGCAGGGAGGGTGCTGGTCGTGTCGCGGCGCGCAGCGATCTGATCGCTTGAAGGCGTGCAGGACCACACGGTCGATCCAAGAATGAGTCCGGCTCCGACCACAGGGCCGATCCACATCCGGGGGATTCCGCAGACAGGCCTTGGGGTCATGAGCCTTGCTCACCCATTAGAAGGAACAGTGAAGAAGGATCGAATAGCGTCAATATGGCGTGGGGGAGACTCAAATGCAAGGGGACGACCTGTGTCAGCCAACCCATGCCGGGCAACCGGAGCCTGTACCTCTTCAAAAGTCTATCCGGGCCAGACTCCATCATGGACTCTTCGACCGGGGCGTGGTGTCGTGAAGCGGGATCGGATTTGAGGAGGAACCCGCTTGTCACCCCACCGGCTGACGCGGGACATCAGCTCATAGTTGCAACTCAAACATAAAGGGTGTCCGGACAGCCATGGGGGACACCCTGATCCTCCCGTTGCCCGGCCCTGGTGGACCCCAGACTCTACTCCTGTCGCCAACTCCGTCCACTTGACCAGCTCGTTAGCCGGTCGCCGGCGGTGCTTGTTTGAGATCGAGCGATATGAGGGCCTGCTCTGCATCCCTGAATTCTTGACACGGGACCATGACTTTGATTTCGTTGACGATGTGCCCGTCGTAATCTCCGGCCGCTTCGTACAATGTATACACGAAGCGAGGCCCACCCCGGGGTTGAGAACGGCAGAAGAGGATCGGATGGAAACCTGCTTGTTCGAGACAGGATTTGGCATATTGCGCGCTGAGATCGTCCAGAACGCCATAGACTCTCACCATGCCCTGGTATATCTCGCACGTACAGTGTTCTTCGCATAGAAAGCTGTTGTTGACGACGCCACCACAGATCGCACAAAGAGGAAGGGCACAAATGACGCAGACTCCCCTGGCTGAGGTTTCTGGGTGATTGCGGCAGAACACTTCGTCTGCAAAAATCTCCCCACAAAGTGGGCAGAAGTCATCATCCCCCTCGACGGCATTGCCGCATTGTTTGCACACATATGAAGTCTCGTCGGGATCGGACATGGAAGCCTCCTCATGAGCCAAACGGCCGCGGCTTAGCTGGTGTTCTGCCAGAAGGTACCCCCAGGCCACGAGATTGTCAATTCACCAGGCTGAAGCTTTTTTTGGCAATTGCGGCAGAACCCCAACAAAGGGTAAGGGCGAAGGGGACCTTCGCTAGCCCCCGCTTCCCGGTCATCATACCGTTTCCCATTCATTACGGCGTAGAAGCGTTTCGAAGCAGGCGTTTCGCCTATGCAGCGACCTCCCTCACCTTCCCGGTGCGCTTCAACACTCCCCAGCCGACAAGGTGACCACTGACTGCGGCGCCAATAGATTTGAACAATACCCAGTACATTATCTGCCTATAGCTGAAACGCTGAGGCAGGAGGAGCCACAACCTTCCGAGTCTTTCCTTCTCAAAACTGAAAGCAACAATCGCCCCGAAGGCGTCAACCACAATGAAGAGGAGATAATATCCAAGCACCTGCACACCATTGCCAGTAGCGATTGCCACGAGCACGATCCCGTCTACAAGTGGAGAAAGGAAGGGCAGCAATATCTGGAAGACTAGAATATTCGGAAGAGCGACAAGCCCCAGCGCGGCATATTCAGAATTGAACAGGGCGTCGCGGTGTTTCCACAGACTTTGCATGGTGCCAAATGACCAACGAAACCGCTGCTTGAAAAACATCTTGAGCGTCTCAGGAGCCTCAGTCCACGCAACCGCCGTATTTTCATATCGCACCCTGTAGCCGTGTCGCAACAGACGAATAGTGAGGTCACAATCCTCTGCGAGAGTATCATCCGTGAAGCCACCAACGCCTAGTATGGCATCTTTCCGGAACGCCCCGATGGCACCCGGGACAACGGTAATACAATTCAGCAGGTCATAGGCACGCCTGTCGAAATTCTGGCTTGTGATGTACTCAATGGCCTGCCACCTGGTGAGAAGGCTGTGTTCGTTCCCGACCCTTACGTTGCCAGCGACAGCGGCAACCGACAGCTCGGCAAAGTGCTTCATCATCAATCCGATGGCGTCGACGTCAAGACTTGTGTCCCCATCAATGCAGACCACAAAATCGCCCTTTGCCCTTTGAATACCATAGTTCAAAGCCGACGCTTTTCCCCCATTGGGTTTCGCTACAACAGTTACGCGGGGCTCCCCGGCAAAGGCCTCGCGGACCAATTCGTACGTCTTGTCTTTTGAGCCATCGTCAACAAACACGATTTCAACATGAGGGTAGTTGGTCTTCAGCAGGGCCCTCACGGTCTTGACGGCATTGACCTCCTCATTGTACGCTGGAACGACAATACTGACGAGAGGTTCCCCAGGAAGGGCAGTCAGGCTCTCCTTTCGGGCGGCCTTCCGTTGAAGCATCGCAAGTATGCCCATCAGGAGCATTCTCCCAATGGAAAGTAGGACGCCAATGGAAAAAATAGCGAACAGGGTGTGGGAGCCCCAGTAGATTCCCTCTACAATCCACCAATTCGCTCTGGCAACCAGTCGATCCGTCGACGACGCAAGCGGAGGCATCACCTCATCCCGCTTCTTGCCGATGAGATGGGAGACAGTCGCAAATGAGTACCCTCGATCCCTGTAGTACTGAATAATACGAGGCAGGGCTTTCACCGTCTGCGACCGGTCGCCTCCCGCGTCGTGCAGCAGGATGACGCTACCGAGACGTTCCTGAGCGATGACCCGCGCGACAATTGTATCGGCGCTTATACCTTGCTGCCAGTCTTCCGGATCAATGGACTCGCCAACAGTAAGGTATTCATCGCGCTTCGCTTCCTCGACCGGCACAAGTTCCTGATACGACTCCGGTTCAGAATCGGCGTTATACGGGGGGCGGAACAAATTCGTCGTGTGACCCGTGAGGCTCTCGATGATCCGCCGTGTTGCGTTCAGTTCCAATCGGGTCCGTTCCGGGCTGATGTCCGCCAGATTCGGATGCGTAAATGAATGGTTGCCTATCTCATGACCCTCGTCATAGATCTGCTTGACCAGCTGCACGTTGTTTTCCGCATTCAACCCAATCAGGAAGAAGGCAGCGGGAACATTTTCTTCTTTCAAGATCTTCAGAATCTGTGGAGTATATTCGGCATCGGGTCCGTCATCGAATGTCAGCACGACCTGTCTTTCGGCTTTGCCGAACTTTCTGATGACATACGACGAGGGATAGCTGACATAGGTCTGCCCTGTAATGAGTTTCTCCTTCGGGTCAAACCCAATATCGATCTTGCCCGGCGCTGGTGATGACACGAGGTCAAGAATCTCCCCCTCGCCGATGAAATCCACGTTCGTGGACGCAGCGGAAGTCCGAAGCGAATCCACATCGAACGGCCTGCGTGCAAGGCCGCTGTCGCTCACATCTCTTGCATAAAATCTCCAGAGACGTGTGTCCTCCGAACCGAGACGCCACAGCGCAAAGCTTACCACGCTGTAGCGACTGGCGGTACGCATTTCATTGAATGCTGTTGCAGCATCCGCAAAATACACGGCGTGGAGCGAGTCGTTGTCGTCAAAGTACGTATAGCTCAGGTTGTAGTCTGTTGGGTCAAATGTGACCTTCCCCTCTGACTCAGTTGCGGTGACGAGCGCCTCCTGGTATGTCACGTCGGTGCCCTCGCTACCCCGTGGCCAATCGTAGCCATAGGCGGGAAGTCCGAGGATTACTTTCTCCGGGGGGACAACGTCGGTAATGCTGCTAACGATGGACTCCACCCAGCCGTGTGCTGCCACCGGGCCGGCTGCACTCGTAGAGAAGTGCTGGTCATAGGCCATGACAACGAGATAGTCATTATGCTTCTGCAACTCCCGCAGATTGTAGTCCGGATTGAGCGGGGCAATATCCTGTGAGACGAGATACCCGCGCCGGTGGAGCAATCCGTACAGTTCCTTCTGAAATGCGATAAGAAGTTCATCAGTCTTTTCATCCAGATCCTCAAAGTCGATATTCACACCCTGCATGTTGTAGCGAACCAGCGCGTTGAGGAGGCTGTGAATGAACTTCAGCCTGCGCTCGGGGGAGCCGATGATCCTGTGAACGTTTGCACTATTCCATCGTTCGTTGAAATAGTTTGACACCATTGGAAGAATGTGGACACCATGCTGATGCATAAGATCGAGTGCGTTGACATCGATTTGCGCCACAACAGTATCAACGGAGTCTGCAACAAACAACCACTCAGGGAAGACAACATTCATGTGCTCGACATTCTGCCGGAGAGAATGAAACGACTCCGCATCCCAGTTCACGTAGAAACCAGCCCTCACTTCAACGCCCAGAGCACCGTTGGAGGCGGGAAGATGTCTGGGTCGTTGCCGCAACGTGTCAGGTGTCTCCAGATGTTTCACTGCTGTGCGGAATTGCGCGTTCTGCTTTGATCGTATGATGAGAGGGTCCTCGTGGTTCAGGACCCTTTTGTACACCTCATTGGGATTGACCAGCGTTGGCAGGACCGTCGTGGTATTCCTGGCGACAGCGATCAGAGCGACAATCACCGTCAAGGCAGCGAAGAAACCCATAACTCTCATAAGCCAGACAAACCGCAACCAACGCTTGCCTGTCGGGTTGTAGAAGATTGGATGTCCGGGTGAATTCATCGCAGTATGACCAGGTCCCATTGCCGGTGGCCACGATAAGGTAGCAGAAATCCCCCAAAAGGAGAAATCCGCCTGCTGGGAACATGTCGGAAGACTGGCGCCCCCTTTGACCAGCCAGCTCCATGACGGTGCAGAGAGTTAGGTCCGGTCGATCGCTCTGAGTCTGTTCATCCGGCGAGTCAAGATGAGCAGAAAAGGGAAGGGCTCAGGAGAGATCCCGAGCCCTTATTATTACCTATCGACGACAGTGAAAACCTCGGATTACCGGTTACCGCGTGACAAACGTCTAACATCAACCTCCGCTGTCTTCCTGTTTGCTTGGGCAACGCACGCTGCCGTACGAACAATAGATACAGCAATCCCCGGGTTTTGGACGCAACACTCTCCTACAGTTGGTGCATTCGTAGAAGAACTGGCACGAGTCAGTCGGCATAATCTCTTCTTTAGCAAACCCACAGGCTGGACAGGTGATTGTCGACCCTTGTACGAGTGTCATCGCGAGGGCAACGCCCTTGTGTTCTCCACCTCCTGATTTCGATCCCGCACAGAAGCCGCCCTCCATCGCCCGAGTATCAGATCGCCGGAATCCATAAAGGGCCTGGGAGTGATTTCAAGTACATTCGCCTCTCGATGCGATGTAGACGACTATCGCATGAGGAGCATCGTCCGCGTGGCCGTACCCCCTTGCGTCGTCAGACGATAGAGATAGACGCCGCTTGCAAACCCTGTCGCATCGAATCGTGCTGTGTGCGGGCCCGCGTCGAGTGAGCCATCCACAAGAACGCTGACTTCTCGACCCAGGAGATCATACGCTGCCAGACGAGCATGTCCGGCGCTCACAATGTAGAACTCGATGTCCGTGGAAGGATTAAACGGATTCGGATAATTCTGGTCCAACCGAAACTCTCCGGGAGTCATCTGTCGATCGGCCACCGATACGACACTGGAAGGACTTCCGATGAACGCAAATCCGGAGTACACTTGACTGCTTGCCAGGGTTATCGTGTTGCCAACCATTGTCCCGCCAAGACTGACCCAACCCGATCCATTCCATCCCATCATTTCCGTCGGGTGCCATTGACCATGCATGGAATCTGCTATCAAGCTGTCCCAGTAGAAATAGCAGCTTACGTTCGTCATGAACTGCATCATGTTGTGACTTCCATACACGCTGTCGCCGTTCATCATATCAGAATTCATGCTATCCCTTCCCACCTGGACGCCGAACCATCCAATAAACGTCGAATCATGCGGGAAGCGGAGACTGTCCATGTCCATCCGATCGATCGTACAATAGATCGAATCTGGCATCATCATCATGTTCATGGAATTTGGAGGAAAGGCAACCCCGGTGAGTGAGTCAGTCCGGCACTGGACGATGGTTGTATCTGTCGCAGTTCGATGGACCCAATTACTCATGTGGTGCTGACCAAAGGCGGGCACAGCGAGAATGAAAAGAGCCAGAAGGGCACCTGAAATGGTAAAGCTTTTCATCTAGATCCGTCCCCACAGTAAACCTGTGAATGAATTACCCCGATATCGGGGCCTCGCGCAAGAGAATTGAGATTAGCTGTGAGTCTCAATTGCAGGTGTGGTAATTACTACAACGAAATGCAGGCGATGAGGGTTCCGCTCATCAAACCTTTCAGCTCCCTTCTTTCTCGCTCGATTCTTTACTGGTGGGTGTGCTCAGCTCCGTGCTGATGGTTTGGTACAACACCTTGCGCAGTAATCTCCGGCTTGTCCCCGGATTGGGAGGAACATGCCCTGTATTGTTCAGCGCTCATGTTCGGAAGTTTCCCCACAAATGCCACCATATCCAACTGCGTTCACCCATCCATCCGCTTCCATGCACCCCGTCGTTCATCATTCCTCCGGTCATTGCCCCACCGCCGAAGAGCACGACAAGCACAACGACGACGACAAACCCTCCCGATAAGCCCCACCTCAGATCTGCAGCTTAAATTCCCGATGGGGGACCTTGATCCCAGAAAGGAACTTCAGAGCGGGTCTTTCCCGGGGTTTGTGGAACTTGAATTTGTCCAGACTCACATTCATTGGGTTGGCTTGAAGCAATCTCAAACATCTATTCTTTGCACCAACATTCTCCGAATACAGGGTGTACGGGTCTTCCCATCCAAAGTATCTGATGAATTTCGCGGAATCGGCAATGAGTTCTTCCAGGGATATTCGACCGCCACGAGTGAGCATATGAGAAGAATAGCCGTAGCCGCTCACAACAGCACCTACTAATACCAGAGCAGTCGATTTTTCGGGATGTTTCAGAGTAAAATCAATTGCTATTCCACCGCCAGCGGACATGCCAAACACAATGGCTTTGTCAATCTTCAATTGAATGAACAATTGATCCAGGTCATCGATATTCGAAAACGGCACTTTGGGATTGGCTGACCGACCGTAACCGCGGCGATCATATCGCACAACGCGGAAGTTCTTTGCCAGCTCCAGGAATTGGCCATCCCAGATTTCTCGATGGATCAGTCCGTCGTGCAACAAGACTATATTGTTGCCCTTACCGGCTATCTCATAGTACAGGTTCTCACCTTCAACGCTAATATAGCCGGAATCAACGGCAAGAGAAGAGGTGATGTCGGATTGCCATGAAAATGAATTCGATGCGACAAAAACGAGTAGACAAAGTACCACGACTGGCTTAAGCATCTTTATGCCCCCTGCTCGCCCGGAGTGTACCGCCGTCTGTGCCGGGAATTCATCCCCGAGGAGGGCTAAATGCAAGACGCTTCAGGGGGTGACGTTACCCAGTGTAATGACTCGGTAGAAATGTCACCTTTTGGACTCGATAGAAATGTCACCAGGGGGCATCTTTGGACTCCCCCCATAGTGCGGAGTCGCCTCCATGTGCGCCAACCTGGTGATGAGTCTGAAGGAACGAGACCACCTCACTGCAATCAAAGAAGTTGTCAAGGGCCATCTCTCTGCCAGCGAAGCAGGTAAACTTCTTGGCCTCAGTCGTCGCCATGTCTTTCGCTTGTTGAAACGCTATCGAGCGACAGGTGATGCGGGGCTCATTCACCGGCTGCGCGGATGCACCTCCAATCGAGGGTACCCCAGGCGTCTGAAGACGCGAGTCCTCGAGCTCTACTGGCGGTCCGAGTACCGGGATTATGGACCGACGCTCGTGTGACCGTTTCCGACGCCGCTACCAACGTACCGCTTGGGGCCCTGACTACGGGCACGGACGGTACATATGGAGTGGAGATCCCACCAGGGAGCTACACAGTGAAGACCAGCAGGCAGAGCTATGATCCTGCACCTCCACGAGACATCGCCCCCTACCCTGTCACGGTCATGGCAGGACAAACGACCGACTTCTCCATTCAAATGTCCCAGAGCAGCGTGACGGGAGGTGGGGCGATCTCGGGCCGTGTCACAAACGGCGACAACGGGGTGGCTGGTGTGCTCGTGGCTGCGGAGTCGGGCCTGATCGGATGCTCATCCCTCACCGACGGGAACGGGGATTACTGGATATTCAACGTCCCACCCGACAACTACACGGTGAAAGCCCAGGCTGCTCACCTGGTTTCCTCAGTGGTAAGCGTTGTTGTGCCTGCAACATCCCAGGTCAGCAATGTCAACATCACCGTGAGCCCGACGGCAACGGGTGCTGTGTCGGGACACGTGACTTTCCTCGCAACGACGAATATCGAAGTAGACGTCACACTCCTGAATCCGAAGTCGGGCGAACCGGTACCAGGCCTGACAGCACCGACTGTCGGACTGTTCTTCGTCATCCCATCAGTGCCCCCCGGCACCTATCTCGCCCGCGCGTCCTACAATAATGACGGGAAGGTGATGGATCCCGACTGGATCGTGAAGAACGGCCAGCCGATCGTGACCGTAGGGTCGGACACGGCAGACAGAGATTTCAGCCTCACGGGTGCCGTAGAAGTCCTCGCTCCAACCAACCCTGCGTCATCGACCCCGCCCGTAGCAGTGCAGGGGACACAACCCGTGTTCAGCTGGTCCTCATATGCCAGTGCTGATGACTATGTCATTGAAGTGAGCGACCAGAACGGGCGGATGCTGTGGGGAGGATTTCACAACAACTGGACAGTGCGAAAGATTGTCATTCCTCGCACGAACACATCAATAGAATACAATGTCGATTCGACAGCGACGGAAGAGTTGCAGGTGGGTCGAGTGTATCGCTGGCGCGTATACGCAAGCAAAGACGACATACGCGAAACCACTGGCTGGAAGCTGATCTCGGTCAGCGAAGAGCAGAGAGGCCTGATACGAATCGTAGAGTGACGTGCGTACGTTCCAGATCGCAGCAGCACACATGAGCCTCACCCTTTCGCAGTCTCTTCCTTGAGCGCCAAGATCCGTTCCCCCAGCGCAAGGAATGCATCTTCCTGTTTGGTGAGCGCCTCCCCACGAAGCAGGCCGCCCGGTGAACCGAGAAGCCATACTTCGGCATTGCCTACCCTGAAGGACTGCGGGCCGAGTGTGGCCGTGACACCGGGATATCGACTCGTGAACAATTCCACAAAGAGATCGGGTTTGGTCACGAATGCCAGCACCCTGGAATTCAGCATCGGCACTCTGGCAATGAATTGTTGAATATCCTCTTCAGTAGGTCTGGCGGCCCTGTCTTTGTCGTCGATGGCAATGATGCGCCGGTTCAGATCAGTGAGACCTATGCCAAGTCGCAGCAGCTGAGAAGTCTTCTTCTGAATGAACATCGAACGCACGGGATCACTCAGGTTCCCTCGTGCATGGCCATCCGCAAGCGCTTTGCGCTCCGAAGGGGTGATAATTCGTGTGGGAGTGATACCACCAATCTCAAGGAGCTCCCAAAAGCGATTTCTGGGGTGGAGGTGGTAAAAGCCAAGAGTGTCCGAGAGCTCGTCGACTGCAGTTCCTACGAACACGACTGGAAGGTCAGGTTCCCAGATCTCTCGTAGCATTATGTCCCCCTGGCGCGGCATGTGAGCGCGACCGGCCATTTGAAACGGGCGTCATCAGCCTTGTAGACCACGCCTATTCCTCCTCCTGTCCTTGCCCCTATCATGGATCCAGGTTGTGAGTCGTAGTTTCTCATCGGACAATGCACCCCGTTGTGGAGTCGACCTGGCTAGTCACAACTCACCCCCCCGGCCTCTTCGTTGTTCACCACATCACCCGTTCCGGTTCCGGACACTCCGCACGCTCCGATAGTAGAGCCACGTACCGATGCCACCCATAATCGATACGTGGCTTTTCGTTTTTCCGGGGAACAAGCACTGCCAGGCTGTCCTATTTCCCCTTCAATTTCTTGAGCGCCTCGATTCCGCCCTGGCTGTTGGGGTTCAACTGCAGAGACCTTTCGTAGTTCTTGATGGCCAGGTCCTTCTCCCCTGCCGCGGCGTACGCTTCTCCCAGGCTGTCGTACACATTGAACGACTCTGGAAACGCCTCAACGTTCAACGTGAACACCGCAATAGACTCCTTGTACCGCTTCGCCCGAAGGTATTCGTATCCGAGTTCGTTGATCCCCCCTTCAGACACATAGTACTCATCCGGCTTGGCCTGGGCCTCATGAAATGCCGATACTGCAGCCTCGATCCCGGAGGTCTCAATCTTCTCCCGCACCAGGTCTGACGCAGAGAGTTTCAGATAGTTTCCCAGACGCTTGACCAACAGCACGTTGCAGCCCATGATCGAAGTCGGCATGACGCTCTGGAAGTCCGGGTGAAGCGAGTTCTGCATATCCACGACCACCCATTCTCCTTTCCTGTCGCAGACAATGAAATGCACAAATCCCACCTGCCCGACCTGGGGATTGAAGCCATAGTCTGCATACAGAACGTAGTCCGCGGTCGGTGGATTGCTGCGAACATACTCCCGGAACTCCCGTGCAAGATCCCACAGGACCTTCAATTCGTTGGGATCCCCCCGGGAAGCCTTCAGCAGCAATGGCTTAGGTGCCGGAGCGGCTTTGCAGAGGCCTGCGTCGGTGATCAGCTTGACGAGTGCGGTCGCGGTTGTCGTGTCGGCTGCATCAGCCACACGGGCCGGAAAGATCATCAACGTAAGACTCTTCCTCAGATTTCTCAGCTCGTTCTGCCGCTGAGGAAGAGCAGCACGTTCGTTCTCGGGCGGCAGCCCGCTTCTTTCTTCCATGAGCCGGGCAAACTTGCCGGGTTTTGCAGCCTTCGCCGTTTCCTCATTGAGACCCAACTGGGGACCGAGGCGCTCCACCAGTAACAGGGAGAAGCCCATCGGATCACGGTCACTGACGTTCTGCACTGCCTGGTCATTCGGCCCCAGCGAGTCCGACCACACAACTGCACCCGTGCTGTCAACAACGATCGCCCGGATTCCGTCGATCCCCGTCTGACGATCGCCGGTGTATTCCGCATACAACGCATAGCCCGTGGCAATCGGGCTCTTCTTCACGAACCGACCCACGGAACCGGCGAGCGGCGCCATCTGTGCGACAGCTCCGGGCTCGAAGGCAGTCTTCCCAAGCTCCATGTTCTTAAGTCCCTGTTGCTCGAGAAGAAGACCGACAACCTCCGACACCCGTTCGTAGGGAGTCCCGACAACGACCACCGGGAGGATCGTAAGCGATAATTCCGGTCCCCGGGACTTCATCAACACCAATCTTTCCTGCTGTGCAGGCGAGAGCCCGCGCATCTCCTGTGCTCCCTGCGCCCACGCGGTTACAGATGGGAAGAGGATGCTGAGGAGCACACAACAAACAACCCCCGCAAACGTGGTGCCCGTGAGAGCTGCGCCCGTCATGCATGGTTTCATGGCAACCCCTTTCTCTTGCGAAGGATCAAATCGTGACTGGATGCGATGCGGAATTGAAAGGAAAGAAGGAACCGCTCGCGGGAGAGGTGGGAGTGCAGATGAGAGCAAGGGGCAGGTGCGCTTCCAGGTCTGGCGCGGAGATTCCCGCCAGTAGCCTTTCAGGACGTTTGTGCAAGCATACCCCATCCCCTCGTCAAAATCAAGTATGCGGAATTTCCTGTCGACAGCAGTTCGGCGTGCGCTGAGACAAAGCTCAGGATGCCATGCGTTTCATCGTCACAGTGTCTGTGCGCGAATCGCTCACAGCCGTACGCGCACCCCGAGCATCGCCGACAGACCATACTGGTCGATCGCGACAGGGAATGATCGGCGCATGCTGTTTGTCACGTCATCCTCGGTGTTGAGGTTGTTGACATTTGCATATATCTGGAGTCCCACCCAGGGAAGCTCCTGCTTCACCGAGAGGTCCCAGCGACCATACCGGCCTGACATCGTCCTGAGCTGGGGCCACCAGTCGGGATTTCGGAAGATATTGTCCTGGAAGAGGAACGAGATGCGCGCCGAGAACCCCCCGTAATCGTACCCCAGGATCAGATTCAGGACGTCGTTCGGCTGATTGAGAAGGCGCGCCGTGTAAAACGTATCGGCCACCACGCGCGTGGCGGTGCCGTCGTCTTCATACTGCCACTGCATGATCGCCTTCGGATACTTCGCTTCCGAAAAGATATGCGTATAGTTCACGTTGAGGAGGAGGCCTGAGAGCAAACCCGGCAGGTACCAGAAGTTGGTCTGCCATTCGGTTTCGAAGCCGTAGAGATCGACCGGGATTGTGTTATTGACATACGTGCTGAGCTGATAGAGCGGCCCCCGATCCTGCGGAAGGTCCGGAAACTCCCCCAGGTCGCTCATGAAACGGGTCGAGAAGAAAATCAGCCCGCTGATCCGTTTGCGGAAACCGTTGAACGACAGAAGGCCAATCTCGTCACTGTGGAGCGCCGCAACCAGGTCAACATTTTCCGACGTCGCCGGTTTGATCGCAAAATTGTTGTACGCGATCGCTCCCGTCACTGAGATCATATACCTGGGTGACAGCGTGCTGTAATCCGAATAGACCAGGGTGTTCGTATATGCCGCGCGCAGCTGGAGCCACTCCGTCGGTTGGTACCGCACATGAACCATCGGCAGCCAGAGCCCGTGCGGGACGCTGACCGTGGTATCTTTGCCCTGCACCCCGCGCGTCACCTCTATCCCGCGGAACCCGGTGTAGTGGGTGGTCAGGTTTTGATATCGCACCCCCGGGACGATCGAGAGGTTGTCGCCAAGCGACAGGCTCGCCATTGCGTATCCGGCGCTTTTCGTTTCAAACCCGTCATAGTTGTTGAGTGTCGACGCCAGCGGATCCTGAGAGATCCCGCTCCCCCCGACCGGTGCGAGGGTCGTCAGCAGGTCAACGTTGATCGCATACGGCGCAGGATACACGCCGCCAAAGAATGTCCCGACAGAATATGAAGGATCGTACACAGTCTTCGCGGAAAGACTCCCTCCTGCGACCCCCATCGAAGCAAGGGCCCCGAGCAGCGCCTGAACGTCTCCCGACCCCGATCCTGTCGTGTACTCATAGCTGTGATCGCGTCGCTGGATCATGCCGCCGATTTTGATGAACCCGTTCATGCCGCTCGTGATCGAGAATTCGCGCTGGAGGTCGATGTACCCTGCCAGTATCCTCTCCCGCGTGACGGTCCCTGTTGTGGAGAGTCCGGCGTATCCCGCTCTTGCTGGATCCAGAGCGAGGGCGCGCATAGTGGTCTCCGGATCGACGTACAGGTAGTCGCCCGGACGCACCAGTGCCCGCCGCTGCTGAAAATAGAAGCTCAAGGCCCGGGGAGACAGGTTCTCCGAGAGGCCCTGGGAAAGCTTGACATCGACGTGGAACCAGGGGAGATCCTGTTTGAGAGTGACCAGATTGCTCAACACGTTGATTGAATTCTCGTCATAACCGGCGCCGAAGATTGCCGTCCCGTTGGACACGGGAACCGTGATGTTCCTGTTCGCCGTGCTGGTCACTCCGGAGTTATAGAAACTGATAAGATTGACTTCTCCGCCGCCGTGCTGATAATCCAGAACGACGGTCGCGCCTGTCCGTTCGCGTATCCGGAAATTGTCGTTGACCACGATGACGCCGACGGCCGGGATTCCGCTGTAGTCGGGAGCTTTGTTGAGCAACATCATTGATGCCGACATGGTATTGTCGCTCAGATTGCGTCGCTCGAGCGAACCCTGCAGAAAGACCCCGAACGATTCGTCGAAGAACCTGTTCTCGAGCGAAGCGATGAGCCGGTAGTCATTCCGTGTGTACTTCAAACCGTTATATCCGCCTTCGGCGCGAAACTCGACCGAGGGAACCCACGTCAGGTTGCGGGGCGCCATCGGCGTGGCTCGGGCGGCCCGCCGCAGCGTGAAATTGATCGTCCCGCCGATCAGCGTCGCGTCCATGTCGGGCGTGATCGCCTTGACCACTTCGATGCCGCCGAGCATGCTGGACGAGATCATGCTCAGGTCTATCGCCCGGTCGCCGAGACGTGCGAGGGTGCCTGACGCCGCATCAACGCTGGTGATGTTATTGCTCGACGGAATGTCGGTCGGAAGCTCGACCCCCTCGATGGTCACCTGGTTGTACTGCGGCGCCATGCCGCGGATGATGACCTGCGTCCCCTCGCCGCCCACCCTGATCAGGGCAACACCCGGAAGGCGGCCGACGGCATCAGCCGCGGTCATATCAGGGAGTTCCGCGATCTTTGCGGCAGAAACGACGTTCATGACGGGCAAGGCCGCAAGCTGCTGGTTGATCGCGGCGTTTTGCCCGCTGGCCTGTCCGCTGACGATGATCGTCTCCTCCTCGAGGGTGACCGGAAGAAGCCGGTAATCCTTGACCATGGGGCCGGAGGCTGGCGCGTCGATCGTGAGCTTCGATTCGGAGGTCTGGTAGCCGACAAAACTGACCTTCACCGTGTATTCGCCGGCGGAAATCCCTCGGATGGTGTACCGACCGTTCACGTCGGCCGATGCCCCGAGCCCGGTCCCAAAGAACACGACGTTGGCCCCGGGGAGTGGTTCTCCCGACTTCGCGTCCCTGACCGTTCCGCCCAGTGTAACCGACGCTTCGGCATGGGCGGTCAGGGAATTGCAGAGGAGGACGACAATGAGGAAAAACAGTGGAATTCGGGAATCATTCATTGCGGACAATTCTTGTCACTCAATCTTCAGTGTCTTCTCGAACACTTCCTGCTCCTTTTCAAGGCTGCATGCGACCTCGCCACGGGATCAGCATGGGGACCTTTCGCTGATAGTCCCGATAGACTTCGCCGAAATCGGCCACAAGATCGGCTTCCTCGAGGATTGTCCCCACAACGATCCATGCCGTCCATAGGACATTGAAGAGCAGGCGGTCGGCAGTGACCACGGGAGACGCCCACATCAGCACGAGCACGCCAAAGTACAAGGGGTGCCGAACCCACCGATATGGACCCCGGACTGCAAACGGAAGAGGTTGGTCCGATTGACCACGTATGTGCGACTTGATTGGACGCAGGCCGAACGCGTCAAACGAGCCAAGTGCACGGATGCCCCAGGCAAATACCAGGATCGCCAGAAGGGAGCAGCCGCGTGCTATCCAGAGAGGGGAGCCTTCAAGTCTGAGCAATTGTATGTCCGACCGCTGCCAGAGCACTACAACCATGATCAGCACTACACCTGATGCGATGGAGTAGATCGCCCCTTGATAGCGTGGGGGGATGAACACCGCCATGCGAGCACGGAAGCCCTTGCGAACCATCCCGCTGTGCTGAAGAAAAAACGCCAACGACAGGATCGTGTCCCATAGCAGGACAATGGAGTCCGAAAACCCAAGATGGACAAGTTGGATTGAACCCATCAAGGCAAGCAGAAGGACCGATCCACCCCCTAACGCCACTGACAGCATCATCATGATGCGATCAACCAGTGTTGTCGACATATGCATCACTCAGTCCTCACTATTTCCCCGCATATCCCGTGATATGGCGGCGCCCCGACTTCCCCATCGAATCAGAGCGCGTCAACGAAACGAGTCAGATCCGAGGTTAGCAGCCAAGAAGGTCGTCAGGGTGGGCTCTCCAACGAAGGTACCGGATCAGGGTCCAGGCAACGGCTCAATACAAAGGAGCCGGACTCTCTCTTAAGAAGATATCCGGCCTTGAAAGAACGTCTAGGAAAGGTAAGCTGGTCCTATCCCATATACAATACTCATCGCAGCGCGCAGAAGCTGCAGCGAGGCAAGAAGATGAGCGAAAACGCAGGGATTGGGCTTTGCACGCGCCAACAGTCAATCCGGGCCTCGACCAAAAGAAAAGGCCCGGAAGTCCCGAGAAGGGTAGCAACTTTGAGGGCGCTGGGACCTATCGCTCGAGGGCACCGAGACCGCTTGTTCCGCACGTGAAAATGAACTAACACAGGAAGGGCCCGGGACAAATCCCGAGCCCTTTGTTCACCCAATGAAACGGACAGCTGTTGAGGGGTTTCGTTTAGAAAAGCCCCACTGCCTTGGCCACAAGACCTAGAACACCGAGGCCGATGACGGCTACGACGACATAGAACTGCCAGGCCACACCTTCTGGCTGAGTTCCTTGCTGCTTATCATGAACATCCGATTGGGGTTTCATGGTTGTGTCCTCTCATGGACGGGCGACTCGTCCGCGGTTCAGAAAGATGGCAGTGGACGCAATGGTTATTGCGCACTGCAAAAAGGAGCCCAACCCTTCGGATGTGTCCGTTGAGTTTGGCTATCTCGCTGTGACGAGCTAGGCGGTCGGAGGGGCTTTGTTGCTGAGAGGAGCGAAATATAATGCGGATTGAGGGAGGGGCGGTTGATCGCACCGAATGATGTGAAACGGTTTCTCTGATGGGTACGATGCTGGCGTGGGGGCCTCTGCCGGGGACAGGTTCCCCTGTTCGCTCAACGGCAGATGTGTTCGCGGCGTCCAGGACAGAACCGCGTGCTCTCTGACAGGCCCGCTCTGCCATGCAACTGCGTGTTCCCCGGCTGTGGAGTACCATTCAGAAAGAATACAGACGACCGTTGCCTGCGAGGCGAGAAGATAGGCAACCGCCATCAGAACAAGAGATCGTCTTTTGAAATTCGCTTGCATGGTGACCCAGAAGCAAATGTATGGAATCTAATTGCAAAGTCAAAGAACGAACTGCGCTGCTGTGGCTACCGCGATGTTGACTTCCTCTGAGCCGAAATCGTCCTGGGCTCATGTATCGAATGGCTCGCATGGGAACATCGATAGCCATGCCTATCATTGGTTTGTATCACATGGTATCAGGTGATACTATCGAATCATAAGCAGTTTCCTCGTCTGCACAAAGCTGCCTGCTGTTAGTCTGTAGAGATAGACGCCGCTGGCCAGGCCTGACGCGTCGAACACTGCTTCGTGATACCCGGCGTCTTGCTCGCCCCGCACGAGCGTCCTCACCTGCTGGCCGAGCATATTGTAGAGGATCAGCGTGACGGGAGATGGCCGGGAAAGCGCATACCGGATTGTCGTACTCGGGTTGAATGGGTTGGGGTAGTTCTGGAACAGTTGAGGCGACCCCGCGCTCACGTCCGCTTGCTCGATGAATGTGGAAAACCCCGACACCGAGTATGTGTCGAGGAACGACATCGCCTTGTACGTGAATATCCGCAACGTGTCTCCGTCTCCCGCACTTGAGTCGGCGCTTCCGAAGACAAGGAAGAGTTCCCAGGTTGGTTTCAGCACTCCGCCGACCATTTCAGCGAGAAAGATGTCCTCGAGCCCCTCCTGCCGATAGACAAAGACAGACACTTTCGCGCCGGTCGCCGCATTCATGACCCTGTAGGGAATCGGTTCCGGAACGAAGAAGGGATCCCAGGCGACGGACGTATCCAGCGGCTGCGTGGCGAATGCCACGCTGTAATCTGACGGCAAGGCATAGCCGTACACCGGGAGGAGCGGCAAATTGATTTTGTTGAAGTTGAAGCTCCACCCCGTCCGCGGCACACGGTTCCATCCGGAACGATCGCGATCCACCGCGGATTCTGTGGCTTCAGTGTAGAGCGACAGGCCATCAAACGACCGGGATTCCTGCCGTGGCAGGAGGGGCGCGGCCGACAATGCATAGCTTCCAGCTGTCTGATTGTAGACGCTAAAGCGCACCTCGCCAAAGGCGCTTGTGTCATCGATCGTAATCAGATACGTGTCAGGCCGGACCAGATCAGGATTCAACACCCGCATTTCAACCAGGACGTCCGCAGGACCAGACAGGTGCGAGACATTGGAGGGCGGAACGATCACCCGTGGCGTCTGTTTGCTGAAGAAGGCCGTTGAATCCGAATGCTCGGCTTCTCCATCGCTTGCCGAGAATTTGAGCTGGAACGTGTCGGAATTCGGGAGGCCTCCCAGCCCGACTTCCCTCGGCGCAGGGACTGGACCCGACGCCACGGCGAACTCATCGAACTTCTGCCAGCTCTCCAGGGCAGACGTCCGATAGTATCCGTTCACCACCAGCATCGAATCTTCGGGATCAGCGGCCAGGAGGACCACATCATAGACTTGCGCTGTGATCGTTGTATCCCCGCGTAGTTCCTGGTTCTGAATGGAGATGAGCGGCTTGCCGTTTCCGGGATTATCAATCGCGAACCCGAATTCCGTCTCTGAGTAGCCGTAGGGCTTCCCTGTCGTATCGCAGATGATGAGCTTGAGCTTCCCGAATGCACAGTCCTCCACACTCGCCGTATTCCAGTCGAAAAGCCCGGTATTTGCCGCCCGGGAAGCGACCTGGGTCAACGGTTGACCCGGTCCTGGCTGAAACCACGCGTCGACTGTACCGCCCGGCCGGACCGACGTCCAGCGCACCGGTTCCACCCCTGCAAGCCTTCTGTACGTTTCGAAGTTGTCGATGCGCACACTCGTGCGGACCGTCGTGAGGTTGAATTCCGCATTCCATAGCATGGTTGCGTTCTGTGCGTTCAGGTAGAGTTCTTCACGCGAGTAGCCGTACACGAGCACCGACACAACACGCCGCGTTTCTCCAGGGTCAAGCGAGAAGTACTCCGTTCCGTACATGTAATCCGTATCACCCCCACCGACGGCGACGGTGTCATGGATAACAAGCGACGAGCTCTGATATGCCCCCGGGATCATTAGATCCCACAGGCTTTCGTCGTCACCGAGGCGAAGTATGGACGGCTGATCAAGGGCCGTGAAGCTCGCGATGATCCCGCCCCCCGGCGCCTCCAGAAATGTTTCCCCTATGTGCCCGACAGCCCCTCGCCAGTTGCTATTGCGCGACACGTCATTGTTGAAATCCCAGGCATCGATCAGGTTCTGTGATCTATACAGAACTGCAATATCATCGTTGTACTCCTGTGGGGTGTCGTCACTGCCCGTAATGCCGATATACGTCCCGCACAAGGTGCCAAGCACAACTTTCGGATATCGCCACACGCTTTCGTTTGTAATGTCGAAGATGCGGAACAGCGCATCCTGATACGGTAAGGAGTCGACAAGGACATACCTCGCGGTGACGCGTATCCCCTGGCCTGTGCGTGCATAGTTGTTCGTGTCCGGGAAGAACGCAATCCCCTGCGGATTGTTGAGCGCGACATTGAAGTGTCGATCGTTTTCATCGCCCATCCGGAAGAAGGCCTCATGATCTCCTGCAACCGTATTCGGGCCGAAGAGCCCGTTCCAGACGCCGCTCCCCCACTCTGGATGATCAGGCCAGAACGGGGGCCAGGTCTGGGGGCTTTCACGAAGGGCCACGGACTCTTCAGGATACGGTGCAAAGAAGCCACCGTCAGGCTCGAACGTCCAGGGAAGTCCGGTGATGGGGTCTTCGTCGGGAGTGGAATTTGGCCTCGACACCGGGCACGTTATGACGGAGTGAACCAGGTCCGGAACACCGTCTCCGGAATAGTCGCGGAAGGGGAGCTCGAGACCTATGAAGATCGAAAGGTCGCCGATATACCCATTGTTCGGGTGCATCCAGGATCCCCGGGGATTGGCGCCGGCGATTGGCTGGCCGATCACCCCCCAGTTGCCGAAGATCGTGGAAATGTGGCTTCCGGCGAGAATCGCTGCACGCCTGTGCGCCATATCTGCAGGTTGGGCACTGAGGACATTGGGCACAAGAAGCAGAACCAAGAGCGGCACTATCCGGGTGAGATCAGGTGCTTTCATGGTGGAACCCCTCCGAGATGACGCTGTGAACCACTGGACCTCACGAAGTCATTTGTGCGGACTGTCAGCTCTCGCTGGGAACTGGTATTCATACCTGTGACCGGCAATCACTCCCCAGGTTCCACCAACCGCTCCTCCTACCAACCCGCCAACGAGACCGAAGACGATCACCCCACCTGAGTCCAACTCAATCTCCTCGCTGAAGACACCGTAGAACACCACCATGGCCGCGGCACCTGCGATAGCTCCCCATTCCAACCCCTCAAGAAATCCGTCACCGTGATTCGTGATGACAACCTTCCCTATGGTGGATGTCGGCACGACACCTGCAGTATTGGTCTTCTCAACCAGGAATCGGGTGGAGTCTGGAGAGGCTATTACGTTCCTCGCCTCCACTTCGCTGCCATCCTGAAACGTAATTGCGGCACTCCTGTCAGACGACGCACCATTGAATGTGTCGAACGAGGGATCGGCATCCGGGGACGAAGATATGACTGATGACGAACTGCATCCCATCTGAACAATGCACAACACCAGGATACCACGTACCACCTTCATAGGCCTTTGTCTCATGTACCGGTCGTCCCTATTTCAGCAAGAGCATCTTCTCTGTCTGAACAAAGGACTCTGTCTGCATCGTATAGAGGTAGACACCGCTGGCAAGAGACACGCCAGACCATTGCACCGAGTAATGGCCGGGGGCTCGTTCTTCATCGACCAGCGTGGCCACCACCTGTCCCAGGACGTTGAACACCCTGAGAAGAACATGCGAATGTCGCGGCACATCAAAGACGATATTGGTACTGGGATTGAACGGGTTTGGGTAGTTCTGTCTCAGCGCGAACTCCGAAGGAACCCCGGCGGAAGGGAGACCGTTCACCCCAGTGGTCAATTCTGAATATCTCGCCTTTGCCGCCTGCGCTGCCGCGATGAGTGCCTGTGTCCCCTTTCCGGCGACAAGTGCCATTGACACCTCCAGTGAGTCTCCCGGGTGAAGTGTATACGGACCGGTGCTCACGAGCACCCTGAAATCGTCCATCCTCGTCGGGACTGCAACGGCCCCATCGGCCATCAACAATTGCAGCCGTGCAGATTCACTGTTGTGCGCCGAGTCGCTCCACGAATTCCACCATGTAAGCCTTGCCGGATGAGGCCCGAGAAGACAGGCTCCTACATACGTGCTGTCGTTCTTTCCGCCATCATACGTGTAGATCAGTCCGTTCGCGGTGTCAATACCCACCAGATCCCTCCCTGCCCCATCTGACACATCAAGATCAGCAAAGAGCCCCGCGTACAGATTGGATATTGCCGGCGGACCGTTGGTCGAATTCGCATCGTGGAATACCACCTGACGACACAGGACGAAATCGGCGTTTGGCCATGCGTCCAGTTCCTCCCGAACCACAATACTCATACCGCGCGACCAGAACGCATAGTCTGTGTTATAGAACGAGGTCTGGACAGTCTCGAAATTCTTATCCTCCGGTGCGGAGAAATTCGTGCACGCGTGCCACTGTCCTGTCGCTCCCCCATAGAATCCGCCGAACTGCCGGTCCGCGCCTCCGAAGCTCCCCCCCACCCAGAAGTCGGATTCGTAGATATAGTTCTTTCCCTGAGCGTTCGGCCACCGGCCGCTGGGTTTCGTGGCATCACCCAAGTTGCTGAAGAGTCCCCTGTTCGTCATGGTCACGTCGAGATTGGATGAGGTGACCCCGAAATCCTTTTTGTCGATCGGCAGCTGGAAGTTGATGATGGGAGAGATGCCGGTGTCGGCGACCGCAACTCTCTCGGCATCCTTCTCCAAGGTCGCCAGGCCGTCCGATCTGTAGTAGTATCTGCAGGCATAGAATCCATTGTCGCAATCAACCCGGAGGGCGTAGTTTCCCGCCGGGAGAGCCAGGCTGTACGATCCGGAAATGTCGACGCCGGCCACATACAGGGAGCCATTGTCGGAGATAGCGTACACCGTTACGCCCGCTATGGCGGCTCCAATGGAATCATCGACAACCGACCCAGAGATCCCCGGCGCGCGCAGAAGATCGAAGTCTATGTCTCCCCGGTCTTGCCCGAGAGCGAGTCGGATGGTGTCGGCCGCTTCAAACGACGTCTTATGATCGTACCACTGCGGCGCGTAGCCCGACTGCAGTGTCGCCTTGTACACGCCGGCAGGGAGGCCGGATATCTGATACCGTCCCGAATCGTTGGTGGGTTGACCCTGATTTCCACCACCAAGCGTATCAACTGTATATACCCAAGCCCAGGGGACGGGCTTCTTCTGATCATCCCACACGTACCCCGCGACAGACGCGCCTCTTGCGAGGGAGAAATTTATGTCGCGAGTCGTGTCTTCAACCACGACACGTACTCTGGTGGCCCCGACGAACGATGGAGAGTTGTCGTACCAGACGGAGAGATAGGTATTTGCGGTAACAGACACCAGGTAGTCCCCCGTCGGCAGCCCTCCTGACACATAGTCGCCGGAATCGTTGGAATTGCCCCAGGCTCTTGCTATGAAGCTGGTGTCATAGACCGTGATGGACGCACCGGGGATGGGGACTCCATTCCTATCTGCCACCATCCCCGCAATCGAGCCCCCTAGCGAAAGGATGAAATCGATGTTCGACGTTTCGGTCCCTTCCTGCGCACCGACCAGTGTGGCTTGAAGCGGGTCTGTCGTGTTCTGGAAGTATTGCGCAAGATATCCGGTCCCGTACGCACTCACGACGTAGGATCCGGTCTGTAATTCGCTTACGGTGTACTTTCCCAGGGCATCGGATTGACCGTATCCCCAATTCGCATACAACGTGTCATGGGCTGTGATGGTGGCGTTTGGAATCGCCCTCCCGGAATTGTCACGGACTGTCCCCGAAATCACGCCGCACGGACGGAGAGAAATATCCAGCGTGACAACCCCCCCTGCAGCGACAATCACATTCGATGCGTAGTATCTGAAGTGGCCCGGTGCGCTCGCAGAGACCCAATAGCTGCCGTCCTTCAGCGCGACCTGGTAGAAGCCACTGTCGTCGGTGGTGCACGAGTTGTATATGGATCCCGAGAACTGGAGCGTGGCACCGGCAACCGGATGTCCGGTGGGCAGGTCCGACACTTTCCCCGCCATCCCCCCGGTCACCTTCAGAAGTGTGAAATTGACATTCTGCGCTCCGGGAGGGACGAGTGCAGCCGAGGACTCGGCAACGAAATAGGTGAACATGTTGAGATAAGGGAAGACCGGATAAGTGATGGGGCCCGACTGCGCGTTCCACACGGGAAGAGAATAGCTCCCATCTGCTCCTGTCAGAATGGTGTTCATCAGAGTGTCCCGGACAGTACCAACCAGAATGCCTCCGACTCCCCCCGAGAGGTACTTGATGGTACCCGAAATGGTCGAATTTGCCTTCCTGCCTGTGAGGTTCAGATGCACCACTGCATCGGATGGGGCGACATAGACCGCCGGAGTCATCATGTTTGTCATGTAGTCGGCAGACGGGGGTTGGACCGACGCATACCAGGTTCCGCTCGTAGCCCCGACCCTGAACGCACCGGACGAATCTGTAGTAGCCTGTGCACGGTAGTTCCCATTCAGGACGACAATTGCTCCAGAAATCGGTCTCCCACCGTCATCCAGATAGAACCCCTGGATGGCGGAAGGCGCTGCGAGGTACTCGAAGACCACGGCCGTTGTATCTGCTGTGAGCGATGCGAGTTGGAGGGGAGGCGGGATGTAGACACCTGCCTTCCCGAAATAGTCGTTCAGGCTGATTTGCAGCGCCGAAGTGACGAGACGATCAACCGAGATATCGACCCTCCCCGTGGAATCGGTAAAGAAGACTTCACGGAAGGCCCCCCCCCAGACCTGGACAACAAGTGAGGGAACCGGAGGATTCGTCGTCACATGAACGACGGCAGAGGCTGGCTTCTGGCGCACAACAAGAAGAGCTGTCGATACCGACTGGAAGTCGTTCACCACATACAAGTAGGATCCCACAAGCCCCGTCAGGGAAATCCCGTTTTCTTTGAGTGTGTACTTCCCCGGCGTAAGGTCGGCGTCATACTCATCGTTGTCCATCAGGAGGATGCTTGAGCTGAGGAGCAGGTCCCCTTCACTCATAACGCCGTCGTTGTTCGCATCAAGGTAGATGAGGAGGGCGGCCGAGACGTACCCGGGGGCGAATAAAAAGCTGAGGATCTCCTTGTCTCCGACATAGACCGTATCTGCGGCCTTTCCGTTGATGAGCGCATTGCTGGCGGTGGGGAACCGGTTCATCGATTCTGGTTTCAATGAGGGGGAAAACACCGGGGCCTTCAGGAAGGGGAGGCTTCTTCCCAGGAACTCGGCCTGTCGGGGACGATTCGGTACGACCGGAGAATGTTCCTTCTGCATAGCCTGAAACTTCTCGGCTTCGTTTCTTTGCCGCTCCATCAGTTTCTGCTGCAAAGAGATTCGCTTCAGTATCTCAAATGTTCCGGGCCGTACATGAGCATCAGCCTGCTTCCTGACAGGTTGCGGAACAGCCTGCCCGGTCTTCGTTGCGAGGGTTGTTTTCTTGTCAGTGGGGATGTCCGCGAAGAGCAACATCGGGCCGGCCAGCAGGAACGCAACAAGCAGAGGCAGACTCTTCATCATGGTCTCTCCTATGAGTTTCAGGCCAGGGGCCTGGCTGGCAAACAAAGAGAAAAGAATCGCGGAATGGCATCCAAGACCGGTTCTGCTGTGCCTCAGCCTTCCCTATCGCCAACTTCCCGTTTGCATCGTAGATGTGCGTGCCGCGGCGAGAATCCACCCATTGACGCTCGCAAGGAGTGTGTTAGCACCAGCCTGGACGTCGACGGGTAATCTATGCCGGGATGCTTCCGCGGAATCGAGAGATGCCCTACGGGGGACATTCGTGCCAATTGCGGGAATGTGTGAAACCTCCCCGTTGCGAGGAGCGTTCGGTGGAATGGGTCGGGCAATCGCACAAGGGCCAAGCAGAGCAACTACGAGTGCGAGACTAAGAAACTGTGGGGCCATCCTCCCCTCCGCGTGTGTCTGCGTGGTATGAATACCACTGACGGGAGGGAGGACTCGGTGGGTCGTCGGGTGGGGCGATAGAACGGAAACGCTCGGCGGCTCGCTGACTCCTGCATCAAGTCAGGTCGACCTATGCGATTGGCGAACCTACCCGTTTAGTTGATTAATGTCAACTAAATTCGTAAAACCAGAGGCAAACAGGGGTCCTGGAGATCCCTGATGGTCTTCTTGGTACGCTGAAAGGAGCAATGCGGGCACCCACGAGTCAGGTAAGGTCATGAGCCAGGGTCGGGGAACAGACAACATAGGGTGCGAAGGACGGTCAGCGAGCAGAAGGACGGCGATACGGAACATACCCACCGGCGGAGAGCGCGGCAAGCACAAGGATCGTCAGTGCGGCGGGGCGCACTATCTGTGGGAATGCAGCCCATCCCTCGCCGAGATAGAACCCTGCTCCCATGAAACACGCCGACCAGATTGCGGCTCCGGCGTAGGCGTACCCGGCGAAAAGGGTGTTTCAGTTCGTCTGAGGTTTCTCTACCTTCTCCTGTCTCATCTCGCCTACCTTACCGCCCCGCACAGGGAGAATTATGCACCCGCAACCATACGTTCTGTCGACCACGCCGTGGAAACTGGTTCGTGAAACGCGGTACGACCTCGCGATCCTCCCATGGGGAGCCTGTGAAGCTCACAACTATCATCTCCCGTTCGGCACCGATAACTTCGAGTCCGACTACATCGCAGCGGAGTCGGCAAGACTCGCATGGCAGACCGGCGCACGGGTGGCTGTTCTTCCAACAATCCCGTTCGGCGTCAACACAGGCCAACGTGACATCCCTCTGACGATCAATATGAACCCGAGCACGCAGGCCGCTGTCCTCGGGGACGTCGTCACATCTCTTCTTGGCCACGGCGTTCGCAAGCTCGTCATCCTGAACAGCCACGGTGGAAATGATTTCAAACAAATGATCCGCGAGCTTCAAGGCACGAAGCCCGACATGTTCATGTGCACGATCAACTGGTGGCAGATCCTTCCACAGAAGGAGTTCTTCGACCACCAGGACGATCACGCCGGGGAGATGGAAACGAGCATCATGCTTGCCCTCAGACCGGATCTTGTCCTCCCCTTGAACGAAGCGGGCTCAGGAACGGCAAGGTCCTTCACGCTGAAGGGACTCCGGGAAAAGTGGGCCTGGGCGCCGCGGTCGTGGACAAAGACGACCGACGATACGGGTGTGGGAAATCCTGCCGCAGCCACCGCCGAAAAGGGGAAGCGCTTCCTGGAGGCCGTCACCGTCACGATCGGCAGTTTTCTCGTCGACCTGGCGAAGGCAGACCCCAACAACCTCTACGCGTGACCCCGTTCCGGGTGATGTCGCTCGAAGCGATCGAAGTGTAGCCAAATGGCACTTCAAAAAATGCGCCCGGAGTATACACCGAAGGAAAATCAGGCGCAGGAGATCCCGGAAATGCGAAGGGGGCCTTTCGGCCCCCCTCAACACACCGGGCAACTGCCCTTCCTACAAGCGTTCGTACCTGGCCTGGAAGAACCTCAGGTACTTCGGTTCATACACCATCTTTAGCCCCCGCGTCTTTTCGCGCTGTTCATATGCCGCGCGGACCGATTCAGCAACGACATCCATGTGCGCCTGTGTATAGACGCGCCTCGGGATGGTGAGCCGCGTGAGCTCGAGTTTCGGGTAGTAGTGATCGCCGGTCTTAGGGTCGCGTCCGGCACTCGCAATTCCGCGTTCCATCGAACGGATTCCCGAATCCAGATACAGCTCCGCCGCCAGGGTCTGCGCCGGAAACTGGTCCTGCCGCAGATGCTGGTAGAACGCCCGTGCGTCCAGGAAGATCGCATGTCCCCCAATCGGCAGGACCATAGGGATCCCCCAGTGCGCAAGAAGCTCTCCGAGGTATCGTACCTGGCCGATCCGTGAACGCACGTGATCGTCCTGAACAGACTCTACGATACCGATGGCCATGGCTTCCATATCCCGCCCGGCAAGACCGCCGTAGGTGTGAAGGCCCTCGTAGACCACCACCATATTCCGAAGTTCCTCGAACAGCGTCCATTCGTTGACAGCGAGCCAGCCGCCGATGTTGACCAGACTGTCTTTCTTTGCACTCATCCACGCACCGTCTGTATAGCCGCAGAACTCCTTCAGGATTTGAGCCACGGACCGGTTGGCAAACCCTTCCTCCCTCTCCTGGATGAAGAAGGCGTTCTCGACCATGCGCGTCGCATCAAGGTACACCTTGATGCCATGCTTGTCGGCGAACGCGCGCAGGGCCTTCACATTCGCCATACTCACCGGTTGGCCGCCGGCCATGTTCACTGTGCCGGCAAGACTGATGTAGGCAACCTTCGCCGCCCCTTCTCGCCTGACGAGCGCTTCCACCTTTTCGAGATCCACATTTCCCTTGAACGGGTGCGTATTCTGCGGATCATGCGCATCATCAATAATGACATCGACGAAAATGCCTCCCGCAAGCTCCTGATGCAGGCGGGTGGTGGTGAAGTACATATTCCCTGCGATGTACTGGCCCGGCTTGATCGCCGCACGGCTGATCAGATGTTCCGCGCCGCGACCCTGGTGGGTGGGAATGATGTGCTTGTACCCGTAGTATTTCTGTACCGCCTCTTCCAGGCTATAGAAATTCCGGCTGCCCGCGTACGCCTCGTCACCGAGCAGCATGCCGGCCCACTGGCGGTCACTCATCGCGCTGGTCCCACTGTCGGTGAGCAGATCGATGTAGACGTCTTCCGACTTCAGGAGAAACGTATTGTAGCCTGCCTCCTCCAGCGCGCGTTCGCGGTGCTCGCGGTCGACCATGCGAAGCGGCTCGACCATTTTGATCTTCCAGGGTTCGGCCCATGACCGACGGCCAAACTGTTGGCCCATCGTCCTTAGCTGCGACTCGCTCATGTCAGAGTATGCCTCCAATCTTCACTATGGCAGAAAAGAATACGACAAGATACCGCGATCCGCAGGAACAATCAACGCTCGCCCCTCCTGCTCCTTCGGCTCCGATTGTGCTGACCGGACAGGCTACCCCCGAAAAAAAACCCGGGCATCTCTGCCCGGGCCGGGAGATCGACCCATCAGGGGTTTTCTCTGGTCGGTATCGCCTGATACCTTTGGAACGTACCGTCTACTTCAACAGCAAGAGACTCTTTGTCAGCACAAGATCACCCGCTCCGCTCTTCGAGTCGCGCCCCATGGCGGAGTCCAGGGGGCGGACCTGCAACCTGTAGAAGTACACTCCTGAGGAGAGCGTCGATCCGTCAAACCGCACCTCGTGGTGCCCTGCCGCTTGTGCCTCATCCACCAGATCTGCCACACGCTGACCCAGGGAGTTGAAAACCACAAGCTTCACCGCTGCCGCTTCCGGCAACGCATACCGGATTGTCGTTGCGGGATTGAACGGGTTCGGGAAGTTCTGCGCAAGCGCATACGATGTGGGGAGCGCAGCTGGACCTTCCTCCTCAACACCGGTCACATTGATGATCTCCCCCGTCGTGGCGCTTGCAAGGAACATCTTCCACGCCACGGAGTAGCTGCTGTCCCTCGTGACCTGGACCTGGAACGTGTACTGAAGTCCCCAGTAGTCCTGGCTGGTATCTGACACCATCCAGCTGAATTCAGAGTTGTGAAGCGCACCGAGTCGGGCATAGGCGTTAAAGTAGCTGCCTGCGACCGGAGGAGCCTGCCTGCGAAACTCCTTCCCCCCCATCCGTTCCGCGCGCGCAACGACCGAATCCAGCAGGGCTGCGGAGGCGAGGCCTGTGTAGGGACGTGAATAGTTGGCCCCATAGTTCCAGATTGACATGGTGTCGTACTGTGTCCCGAACGCCTCCATCCATATCTCCGTGAGGACCTCGCTTCCAGGGACAGTGTACATCGCGTCGAACTCCTTTGCGGCGCCGGTGGAATCAACCTGCCATCCGTAGAACTGACGGAGTTCATGGTTTGGAGGAAGGAGCTCCGATGCCTTTGCAGAAATGGCATCACGTGCCGCGGCGAAACGGACCGGCTCATACGTGAAGAACTGCATATTGAATCCGGTGACGTCAGCTCCGCTCACTATCACACTATCGCCGAAAGCAAGCGGGTCCCCCTCGCTCGGGTCGATCACGCCGTTCAGATCAGCGTCTTTCGCGGCGATGGGATACCACGTCCCGTTAGCAACGTACGGGATGGTGAACTGTCCCAGGGCATCTGTCACTGCCGCCCCGACAAAGGCGGGGTCGCTGCCGGAAAACGGGGTCGCTCCCAGTCCGACAATCGCATTATCGGGCGTCACCGGGCTACCGCCGCTGAAGATCGTTCCGCTTACAGAGTGGAGATCCGTCGGAAACGCTGCCCCTGTGGTCCAGTAGAAACAGTACGGAACGGGGAACCCTCCGCCGGCGGCGGGTTTCGCGCTGTGGATCAGGAGAAAATAGACGGTCGAAGGCTCGAGAACGACCGAGAAGGAAATCGTCCGGCGGTCGGTGCTCCACCATTGGCCCAGGAGCGTGGTGACGTTGGTGAAATAGTTTTCACCCGGGGCGAATGAAAGTGTCGTATCGACTTCTCCGCTGAATGTCACGCTGATCGTTGCCTCAAGGGGAACGCTGGTCGAGTTGTGAGCCGGGGTTGTACTGATGACGCTTACCTGCCCGGAAGCCACGGAGGCTACCAGGAGGAACAGGACTATGGTACAGAGACGCATGCGGCCCTCGCTAGTGTTGATGCTCAACAGGATGGATGACAGCGTCAGACAGATGCAAATCTGCTGCCAGAACGAAGGAGCGGACCGATCACGAGAATTCGGCCCTTTCAGGCAAAACCGGTCGACTGCTGGATACCCACTATCACCTATCTGTGCAATTTCTTCACCCGCACACTCCCGGAGGTCAGGAGAGGCTCTTTGGCACAACGTAGTGAACGCGATCTACCGAGAAGGTGAGAGGGGCCTGGACTGCCGCACCATCAATGACAGATACGGAACAATCCGGGGGAACGCGAAGGGCGGGACAAACAAGAACGGGGAAATCGAAGGGCTGTCAGCTTCCCGCGTGTCGATTACTTTCCGGTGCCGAAGATCAGCCAGGCTTGCTCGACAAAGAACTCGAAGCTCTTCTCCACCCCAAGGTTCTTTGCATATTGCAGGCGTGTTTGTGCGCCTTCGAGAAACTCCAGCTTGGTCTTCGACTTCAAAGCGATCTTGTCGAGCTTAAGGATTTTTATGTACTCCGGTGGTGCCATCGCCTCTTCTTTGCCTGACCGACCCGGGAGCTGCGTAACCATGATGTACTATTGAGACCATATTGGTGCCCAATTGCAAGCGTCAAGCCGCGCCGGGAAACCTTCGTGTCGCGCCGTACCCGACACCTTTGCCTTCTCAGGCCCCGAGGGGTCACAGGACGATTCGACGCCGGTCGTGATCAAGCGGGAGCGCTCGGTCCGCACCGACATCTGCCACATCGCCGCATCCGGCGGCTCCATGTGCCGGTTTCCCATGCAGTGGAACTTATGTGATCCTTTCGCCGGAACTCAGGAGCACGGCCCGGCTGAACGAAATACGCGGCTCGGCAACTCGCGTGAACCCTGCCTCTATTGTAGTGCCGACTGTTCGAGTGAATGCTGCTCGCGAGACATGTCCTATGGGCTCCACCATGAGGAAACGGCCCGCGGGGGCAAGTGACAGTCGAATCTGCCTCAACAGTGCCGCCGGGTCCGGGACTTCGTGCACCATCCAGAACGCCAGGACAAACTGGAAGGCCCCCTGGAATTGAAGTCCGGCAGTGTCTACCTGGTGGAGTCGAATTCGCGCCAGCACCCCGGAGCTCTCTGCGCGTCGCTTCACTCCGGCAAGCATCTCCGGTTGAAGGTCGGCAGCCACGACGGCACCGGAAGGGCCGACAAGCCTGGCCATGGGGATTGTGAAGTACCCGTACCCGCATCCCACATCGAGACACATGTCACCGGGCCGGACAAGACCCTGAAGGATCGTGACCGGGTTGTGGAATAGACGACGGACGGGATTGTCAAAGGCGTGAATGACCCACCACGGGCAAACACGTGATTCAGGTGACGGTCTGTGCAGTGACTTCATCAGTGCCCCCTCGCGTCCTGGCCGCGGCCGACCTGCGGCGATATGACAATCGCTCTCCTCGCCCGGGACCACAGCCCTGGGCATGCTGCTTCCGGTGCCAGCGAAAACCGGGACGTCACCCCTTCGTAAATTTGGTGCCGAGGGTACCGCACACCGGGCACTTGTCAGGCGCTTTCAGGAACTCGATATAGCCGCACACGGGACAGAGAAAGAAGTCTGTCACTCCCAGATCCTTACCCCCTTTCGCCGCCTCCATCGCCTGCGAGTAGAGACGGGCGTGCACAGCTTCTGCTTCCACGGCATATCCGAACATTCTCTTCGCCCTGTGCGCGTCCCGTTCGGCCTGCTGAACCATCGGCGGGTACATGTGCGTGACCTCGTATGTTTCGCCGTCGATTGCCGCCTTGAGATTCTCAACGGTGGAACCGACACCGTCCATGCTCTTGAAATGTCCTTCTGCATGGATCTTCTCCGCCTGAGCGGTGAGACGGAACAGCCTGGCGATATTGGGGAAACCGTCCTGGTCTGCTTTCTTCGCAAACGCGGAATACTTCTGGAAGGCCTGGCTCTCACCGGCAAAGGCTTCTTTCAGGTTTTCTGACGTGGTGGGCATACTCGTGCCTTTCAATTAGACGTGGGAGCTGCGTGATCGTGCTTCCATCTGTCCTCCGTCCTTTCGATGAAGCTCTTGCTTGGAGTTGAAGAAACGTACTCACCTCCAACCCCAAGCGCAAAGCCTTGCCCCCGAAATCAGGCAAAAGTGGGAGGACACATGTCCTTATTTCAAAAGCAGAAGCTTCTTCGTCTGCACAAAATCACCCGCTCCGCTTTTGGAGTCCCGCCCGATGGCGGACTCCAGGGGGCGGACCTGCAACCTGTAGAAGTACACTCCTGAGGAGAGCGGCGATCCGTCGAACCGCACTCCGTGGTATCCTGCCGTCTGTGCCTCATCAACCAGTTCTGCCACACGCTGACCCACAGCGTTGAATACCGCCAGCCTCACCACGGCCGCTTCCGGCAGCACATACCGGATCGTCGTCGCCGAATTGAAGGGATTGGGATAGTTCTGCAGCAGCGCGAATGACTGCGGGACACCCTCTGCAGATGAATCCACACCGGTCACCACCGGCTCGTACCTCACCGCGAATAGCCCTCCTGTTCCGGGAGGCAGATGGAGTGTGCGACTCGCGGCATCAAAGTCCGTATATTCCGTGCCGTCGGCGAGCACGTGCTGGATCCTGTACTTCGAGGATGAGTACTCCAGTGGGTTCAACCTGATCTCCCGATCTTCGTCGAGCGCCTGAAACCGGTAGTACAGTGTGACCGGCAGGCCCCTGACGAAGAGATTCCCATACAGGTAGAGATAATACCCCAACTCGATCGAGTGATACCCCGCCTTGTATGCATTGCCTTTGTCGTCCCCCCACGCCGTGATGGCGGCGCCATTCCGGAAACGGTCAGAGTATACGTCGCCATAGACGTGATCGACGAAGTATCGCATGAAGAAATCGACGGTTGCATCGGCCGCCGTGAGATAGGATTCTTTCTTCGTGATTTCGTGCAGCATCAGACCCGCCGTGATCGCCTGTTCCATCTGCCACCAGGCTTTCGCGGTGTCCTGCCCGTACATGAACATCTCGCCTGTCACGCGGTCATAGTCCTTGTACGGGCCGCCGTAATGATGATCGTATCCTTTTCCCAGCACGTCATTCATGAGCGATTCGGCTGTCGCCACGTACAGCGGATCAGGAAACAGCTGATGAATCCTCCCCAGACACCATGCGGTCTTGAGCACATGCCCCATGATCGTCCTGGTGTTGTTGTTCGCGGTACTGTTGCTCCAGCTCCAATCGGTGGCAAACATTTCCACGATACCGATGCGTTGCTGACCCATCGTTCCCGCAAGCCGCCGGACCATTTGATCGGCCATCTGTTTCAGCCGTGTCGCATAGAGCGTATCCTGCGTCATCAGGTACATGGTGAGCAGGTGGGTGGTCACGGCATCCACTGTGGCATTGAAGCTCTTCCCCGTGCGCACGGACCAGTCGGCACTGGCGTTGTCAAAGTAGCCCTCCGTGGTCGGGCCAGAATCCCAGAGGTGTGTCTCGTTGCTTTCGTAGCCATCGTTCAACCACGCCCAGTCGAGCGTGTCCTGGGTGGCCTCGACATATGCCGACGGGCCCAGTAGAGCGTAGTGCTGGTCGAACGCTGTTTTCTGCCAGCCGGCGCTTGTCTGGCCCCCGAGCCGGTCGACCATCGTGATCCAGCCGCCACGTGTTGTGTCCCAGTGGTGCCGGTACATGAAGTCGAGCGCCCGCCGGGCCATGGTGAGATACCGCTCCTTGCCGGTCAGCATGAACGCCCGCACGAAACCGTAGGCATTCCTCGTCTGGCTCAGGAGATACTTGTCGTACGGGGTCTTGACGTTTCCCGAGCGGCCGACGTTCGTGAAGAATCCGCCGTTCAGCGAGTCATAGGCCTTTTCCCAGAATGCGGCGCAACTGTCGACGTACCCGATCGCGAGCGTCGGGTCCATAAGATAGGGCGACCGCACCGCGTATTGAGACAATGCCTGTCCCGGGACCACCACGATGAGGAGAGCAGCCAATATCCCGGGTGCAAGGTGGACGGAGCGTATTCTCATTGGTTCCTCGGATCCTTCCAGGGGGTGTTCGACACTGCAGCGTCAGAAGCAGACCTGTTCTCCCCCCTCACGATGTTGAGGGTAGCCAGGATGCGGCCACGGCTGTTCCCGCCTGCCTTCGGCACACCATTGCACAGCCTGCGCGACGAGCAGACGGAACTGTTCGTTCTCAAAGATGTCGGGGCCATGCCCGAGCTGGAAGTGAACGACGCGCGAGCGCCGGTACGTCCTCGCCCATCCAAGAGGCTCGTCGCTGCTCTTTTCAGTGGTCGCGAGGAGAAGATGATTGTCCGGCTCGAATTCGCAGCCCTTGTACGCTTCATCGCGAACGACGAAATCGCGCACACCGCGCACGACCGCATGCGTCGTATCCGTGACGTGAACCGGAATATCGACATCATGCTGGTAGGTGCTCGGCTCCCCTCGTGCTCCGTCCCGCTCCACCGGCGAAAGGAGATACCGGCACCCGATAATCTTCGGATACTCGCACCACTCCTGGAACGCGCCGCTCGCGTGATGCAGGGAGACTACACCGACACCGTTATCAAGCAGGCGCAGAACATTGTCACGTCGCTTTTCAGAGATCTTCTGGGTGAAATTGTAGAGGACGATCACATCATACGGCCATGCGCCGATCTCATCGAAGACCTCGCTATCGTCGGTCTGCGGCAGATGCGTGTATGTGATCCCCGAGCCAGGCGTGAACAGCCGGAGAAACGCCGACTCGTCGAATGCGTGGCCGCCGGTGACGACAGCTACCTTCATGTTCCCCTCTCCGGTCTGGACTCTCCCGACAACCGCCAGCGCAGCTTCATCGTCGATTGCGGGCTGATCGCGACGCGAACCAGCAAGGAGGTGGGCACGCAGCAGCCCCTGGTAGTCCCGGCAGTCGTTGAATGTCTCGATCATCGCCATGAGGCCTGTCGCTCACAAAACCCGCACTCCCGGCCCCCACCGCACATCCGAGCAAAACGGACGAGGAGGTCCACCCTTCCAGCGCGGGAGTCATTCCGAAGTGCCTGCTCATATACCCGATGGCGCCGGAGATGACCGCCGTGTCATAGCCGAACAGCAGTCCTCCAAGGGCCGCCACCGTGCAGACGAAGGCGATGAAGAGTTTGTTCATGAAGGAAGAGACAGAGCGGGTGAGCACCGCCCGGGGCGGCTTCTCGTGAGCCTGCGAGCCGGCGGGCGCCGGGCGGACGTGAATGCAACGTAGCACTCGCCATCTCCAAAAGCAACCGCAAGAACCTCATCCGCGTGGAACCCCGACATGATCGTCTACGACGGATCCCGTTCGTACGGCACCCCGTCGTACCATGCCATCAAGATGTTCTCGCTGAACCGTCCCGATCGGGTGCCGCCGACCTCAGTCGACTACGTCGTGGACAACGGGTGGCTATTCAACAAAAATCTCATCCGCGAAGATCCAGGCGGCGCCGCCCGCCGAGTTGTGCCAGTCCGGGCACTTGCCGTAGTTCTTCACCTTTATCTTCAGATACCGGGCTTCGACATTCTTCAGGGGCATCGCATACTTCTGAATCGTGGAGATGTCTTTGGGAACGCCATTCTGAACGTTCGCTACCGGCGCGAATTGCCCCATGGTATTCGAGGCGCTCACTTCAATTGCCTCGGGCAAGAAGATCCATGAATTGGGACTGCTCACAAACCTCATGAGTATCCGGCGAATCGCCGTGGGCTTCCCCATGTCAAGGATGACCTCCATGTCGCTCGCTTCATAGCCCACCCATTTCTTGTCGCTAAACGTCGAGGATCCCTCCTCGCGGTCTATGAGCGTCCGTTCGCCGTTTGCCGGTGGGTACTTTGATGAGGCTGCCGTGACAAGCGTGATGTTCTGCACCGGTAAGCGCCTGGGATGAATTTCGACTTCGGCCCTGGCTTCATAGCTGCCCGTGTAACCCGGCTTGAACGCTTTGGCTCGCACGATGGCACTCTTCGCAATCGTCAGACTGCCGGCGTAGATCCGCGACTTTTCAGTCGGGGTCGTGCCGTCAATCGTATAACGAATGGTCACGCCCTCTGTACTGCAGGTCAGTGCGATCGGGATCGGTTTCTCGTCGGACAGGGTCGCGTTCCCAATGCGAGGAGTCGCGACCAGTTTCGGTTCTGTGAAGACGCTGAAGCCTGTTGACGAGAATCGATACTGCCCGGAAGGGATTTCCACGATCACCCGACCGTCCTTCGTCCCGACAACCCTGCAGTTGCCGGATTCTGACACCGGCCGGCCGTTCTCCAAGACATCGGCTGGCTTCCCCGCCGGGACATGGAGCGTCGCCGTCACATTCACCGGAACGGACATGTCCCAGGTGAACGTTCCCCCTGCGACGTTCCACTTGCTCGCGATCGCTCCGTAGGGGGAGACGTGCGACGCGTCCACTGCATCCAGGCCTGCGACGAGCGTCGGCTCCATGATGACGTGCTTGAATCCTGTCTCTGTCGTGCTCGACTTGATACCCGCAAGATTCTCGTAGAACCAGGTGATCAGATCCCCGAGGAGCATCACGTGATTTTGCGAGTTCATCGCGGGGTCCGCCGTGTTCCCGTTCCAGAGCTCCCAGATGGTGGTTGCGTTGTTCTGGATCATGTACCCCCAGCTCGGGTAGTCAGTCTGGGTAGCAAACCTGTACGCAAGGTCTGGGCGGCCGATCTGCGTCAGCGTCCTCATCAGGAATTGCGCCCCGACGAGCCCGGTTGGTATGTGACCTCTGAATCTGGATTCGATCCCTTCGACCAGGTTGTCGGCGACCCTCTTCCTGTTGTTGTCGTCCACGAGGCCGAATGCGAGCGCGAGGATATTTGCCGTCGCCGTGTTGTTGCTGTACGTGCGCGCTGTCGGATCCCAGTACGTCCTATGGAACGCCTTCCTCATTGATTCCGCCTGGCGGGCGAACGAGAGCTCATCATCCGTCTTCCCCAGGAGCCGCGCAAAGTCCTTCATCGTCTGCGTGAGAAAGAAGAAGTACGCGCCGCCTATGTACGATCCCCGGGTGATCTTGAAAGGATCCGCAGTATGAATTGCCGTGGGCTCATCGGGAGGGACGCACCAGTCCCCGTACGTGTCGCGGGGCATCAATCCGTCCTTCAGATACTTCCTCGTCATGTAGTCGTGCCACTTCTTCATGTTCGGATACGCCTCCCGGACGATTTCCAGGTCGGCATATTGGGTCCTGAGCATCTCCAGCAGCACAATCGGCGTTCCGTCCCAGGTCACGTTGTCCGAATAGAGATTCCAGTACGCGGGGCAGACGTCCGGTATGGAGCCGTCGGATCTCTGCGCATCGCCGATGTCCCTGATCCATTTGCCGTACAGATTGGCAATGTTGAAGACAAAACTCTCCCCCTTCGAGCCCACGGCCCTGTCTCCAAGCCAGCCGTGTCGCTCATCTCTCTGGGGACAGTCAGTCGGGAAGCTCCTGTAGTTTCCCCGGATGCCCCAAACCGCGTTTCTGAAGATCCGGTTGATATTATCGTTTGAACAGGAGAAGGCGCCGATTCTGGTCACATCGTCATGAACCACCTTCCCTTCGATTGTCGTCAGATCGGGCGTACCGGGGAATCCTGTCACTTCCACATACCTGAAGCCGTGATACGTGAAGAGCGGCTGCCATTCTTCCACTCCTTCCCCCCTGCACAAGTACTCGTCTGTGACTTTTGCGCCCCGGATGTTGGCCAGATACAGCGAGTCCGCGTCGAGTGATTCCGCAAAACGCATTTGTACTCTGGTGCCCGCCTCACCCTTGACTCTGAGCCTCACCCAGCCCACCATGTTCTGGCCCATGTCGAAGACGTAGACGCCCCGCTTGATTTCTTTCACCGAGACCGGGCTGAGAGTTTCCGTCACCCTGATCGGCTCGTTGATCTGCGCACGGATCTGCTCTGTCGGCTTCGCAAGCACTTCCGCAGCGAACCAGGTCCGGTCGTCAAAGCCAACCCTGTCCCAGCCCTCCATCTCCTTTCGTGCGTCGTACTTCTCTCCATCGTATTCGCTGTTCTCGGTGATCGGCCCGTCAGCGGTTATCTTCCATGTCTCGTCGCTGGCGAGAAGTTCCTTCGAGCCGTCGCGGTAGACGATCTCCATCTGCAGGAGAAGTTTGGGAAATCCGAAATTCGCCATGCTGGATTTCCTCATCGTGAAATACCGTCCGTTGCCGAGGATGGCGCCAATGGCGTTTGCGCCTCCGGTCACCTGGCCGGTCACGTCATACGTGTTGTACAGGACCCTTTTGTTGAATTGGGTCTGCGCCGGAACCAGGACCTCGTTGCCGACCTTTGACCCGTTGATGGACAGCTCATACAGGCCGAGTCCGCAAACGTACACGGTCGCGCGTAGGATCTCCTGCCCGACCTGAAACTCCTTCCGCACGTACCGTGCTGAGAGACGTGTAAACTCAGTGGTGTCATCAGCCCCCACGGGCCTGTCCAGCCCGATCCATTTCGCCTTCCATTCTTCTTCGCTCAACAACCCCATCGTCCAGTATGACGGTACGCTCCATTCCGAAGGGGTGCCGTCCTTTCCCCATGCCTGAACCTTCCAGAAGTATTTCTGCCCCGATGTGAGGGGTGTGCCTCTATAATAGACATTGACCGATTGATCGGAGTCGACCCGCTTTGTATCCCAGACGTCTCCCACGTCGGAGCCCAGGAGTTCTTCGCTGCTGGAGACCAGGATCCGATAGGCCGTCTGCAGCTCACCATTCTCTTTGCCTGCGAGTTCCCAGCCCAGCCGGGGGCTCAGAAGATCGATCCCCACGGGGTTCGCGCGATACTCGCATTTCAGATTCTGGGGATAGATCGCCGCGTCCGCCTTGCTGCAGAGACTGCCGATCAGAAGGAGGCTGCTTGCGATTGCGACGGCCTTCACTGTCGATTTCATGTTTCCCTCGTTGGCACTTGTCCTGATTCAGTCCTGGTCTTCGTGCATCGTCCATGCACGACTATTGCCCGCGGCCCGGATCGTAGGTCCGCCCTGCCTCGGTGGCTGTGCTGAATGTCTTTCTCCCCATACATGGCCATCAGTTCGCTCCCTGGAACCGGCGCGCGCTTTGGACCCTCATGGCGGGCGCGTTGAGAGGGGTCAGCGGACAAGGACGAGCTTCTTCGCCTGCACAAAGTCGTCCGCTCCGCTCCTGGACTCCCGCCCGATGGCGGCGTCCAGAGAGTGGACGTGCAGACGGTACAGATAGACTCCGCTCGACAGGTTTGCGGCATCGAACGTCACACGATAGTTCCCCGGCGCCTTCTTCTCATCGACCAGGACCGCCACCTCCCGGCCGAGCATGTCGGACACCGCAAGCCTCACCTGGCTTGGCCCCCGCCCGCCAACCCTGAACTCGATCGCCGTGGTCGGATTGAACGGATTGGGATAGTTCTGCAGGAGAACATATCCTTCCGGGATCTCATCCGCGGGATCCTGGTCTGCCTCGACCCCCGTTGGCACAACGAGGGCATTGAAGACCGCGTCGGTGTACGATTTCATATTGTTCGCGGCGTACACCATGATGCCCGCCTTGGGAGGAGAAGCGGGCTGCCAGGCCGCCGCGCCCATCGCGTGCGATACGTCGTAGTAGTCGTTCAGCACTCCGACCATGGTCTTGGAGGCGCCGATGGAGTCGGCCCACTGCTTGAACCGGGCTGCATAGTCCCAGACGAAATACGCCATATCCATAATGAAATTCATGTGCGCCGTAATGTCCCGCGATTTCCCGATGACGGGACCCGGCGCTCCTCCCGCATAGATGGCTGCGATATACATCTGCGACGTGCTGTCGGGGGACAGCGGGCCGAAGTACTTCCCGATCTCTTTGAGGAGCGAAATGTACGCGGCGTTTCCCGTTGCGCCATGCTCTATGTCGAGAGAGATGCCATCGAGGCCCACCGAGTCGATTGCGCACGCCTTGATGAACGCGGCAAATTCCTGGGGGGTGAGTCGCTTCCCGTCGTACGTCGTGAACGGCGTTGCGGTGCTCCACGATGCCGCATCGTCGACGTTCATGAGGACTTTGATCCCTTGTGCCTGCAGGACTTTGATGTCGCGAAGGACCTCGGCGTGCGAGTGATAGTTCACGTTCCGCATCCAGCTCGTGGCATAGTGCGTGGAATCGGCCAGCTCCCACAATGTCCCTTCGAAGACCACCACGATGTTGGCCGCCTCGGTGAAGGTCGGCATGGGGAAATGGTCGGGTCCGCCGGAGTCGAAGACGTAGTAGGCGACCCTGTTGTTCCCGGGCCGGGGGAGACCTGTGTCCGCCCCCCGCACGTCTGGAGTGAAACCTGTCAGCACACACACCACGATCGCGAGTTCAACACCCGTCTTGCTTCTCATTGCCTGTCCTGTCGTTGTCGAGAACGCCACGCGTCTTCCCTCCCGCCGTGTTCACACTGCGCATCCCAAAAACATATCCCCCCGTGCGCACAAATGCAAGCGGCAGGTGGATGGCGCGAGGCTGGCACTGCTCTTGCTCATCCCGATTCTCCTGCGTACCTTGCACCGCAGAACTGCACAGAAGGCGAACATGATGGTCGGAAAGAGCCGGAGGGAATTCATCCGGAACACCACAATGGCCGGCGTCGGGCTTGCGCTCGCGAGTGCGACCACCAGCTCCAACGCTCCCACCATGCTCGATTATCCCGCTCGCCCGGCCCCTGCCGGCGAGCCGATGAAGAAGGTGCGGATCGGCTACGTCGGGGTCGGCGGCATGGGAACCGCCCATGTGGAGAACCTCCTGAAGATCGAGGGGGCCGAGATCGTGGCCGTGTGCGACATCGTGGAGGATCGGGTCAAGCGGGCGCAAGAGATGTGCGTGAAGGCCGGGCAAGCCATTCCGGAAGGGTATTCGCGCGGGGAAGAGGACTTCAAGCGGCTGTGCCAGCGCGATGACCTCGACCTTGTCTACACCGCCACCCCGTGGGAGTGGCACGTTCCGGTGTGCCTGGAGGCGATGAACACCGGCAAGCACGCCGCGACAGAGGTCCCCGCCGCATACACGATCGCGGATTGCTGGCGCCTGATCGAGACGTCGGAAAAGACCGGCCGGCACTGCATCATGATGGAGAACTGCAACTACGACAGTGTCGAGATGATGATCCTGAATATGGTGATGCAGGGTGTCCTCGGGGAGCTCCTGCACACCGAATGCGGATACCTGCACGACCTCCGGGAGGTGAAGCACAACATGGAGGGAGAGGGCCGCTGGAGGCGGGCCCATTCATGGAAGAGGAACGGCGACCTCTACCCGACGCACGGCCTCGGCCCGATCGCGCAATGCCTCGAGATCAACCGCGGGAATTGCTTCGAGTCCCTGACCGCATTCGGCACGAAGACCCGCGGCCTTCATCTCTATGCTGTCGAGCGGTTCGGGCCGGACAGCCCGCAGGCGAAGGAGACATTCGCCCTGAGCGACGTGGTCACCACCGTCCTGCGGACGAAGAAAGGGGAAACGGTGATTCTGAAGCACGACACGAGCTCTCCGCGGCCGTACAGCCGCGACATTCTCGTGCAGGGGACGAAGGGCATCGTGCGGAAATATCCGGAAACACTGGTGCACATCGAGAAGAAGAGTCCGGCGCACGAATGGGAAGCGGTGGACGCATACATGAAGGAGTACAACCATCCGGTCTGGGTGGAGCTGGAGGAGAAAAGCAAAGGCGCCGGTCACGGCGGGATGGACTTCATCGAGGATTACCGGCTCGTGAACGCCCTGCTGCAGGGAAAAACTCCCGATATGGATGTCTACGACGCCGCGGTCCTCAGCGCCGTGTCGGAGCTAAGCGGACAGTCGATATCCAAGGGCGGGGAACCGGTTCCCTTCCCCGACTTCACGCGCGGAATGTGGAAGACCCCGCGAACGCTGGAGGTCATGAAGAAGGTCTGAGCCGTCGGCATCGCCATCACGGTTCACATGGAAGAGCCTGAATGTCGACCCGCGTTGCGCTGTCGGCACTTCAGGCTCTTCCATACGCGCATCATTGCAGACTGACTTCTGTTAGTACTGATAAACCTCTTTGTGAATGAGTTTCGGATCCCCGATCACGGTCGTCTGCATATTGTGGAAATACGTCCTGGCAACTTTCTGGATATCTGCGGCGGAGACACCGCGAAACCGGTCCATCAGCTGGGTCGTCGCCTTCCACCCGGCGCCCGACAGCTCGTAAAAGGCGAGAAAATCTCCCTGAGACTCGTTCGTTTCGCGGGCGAGACTGTACCCGGTCAAAAACATCGTGATCCGGTCCTTCAGGTCCTTGGCAGGGACGGGCTCGTTTTGCAGTCTCTTCACCTCTCCCAGCATGACCTTCACGGCGCTGTCCGGAAGGACCGTGGTGACGTACAGGAACCCCTGATTGGCAAAGAAATTCGTGCCCCGGGCAGCCGGGGCATAGGAGAGGTTCCGCTTCGTCCGCACCTCCTCCCAGACGCGCGTTCCGAGCACGCTCATCATGACGAGGGTCGTATGGTGGTCCGGATCGGACGGGCCGGGGAGGGCAAATGTCCCCCGGAAATAGTTCGTCGGCATCTGCTGCTCGATGACCTTCATGGACGGTGTCGCGTGGACAACGGGAGCGGGGAAAACGGGCTTGTACTGGCCCTGGGGAAGTTTCCCGAACGTCGCCTCCACTTTCGTACGGACGTCTTCCGTGCTCATGTTCCCGACTACAACCAGGAGCAGCTTGCTGGTCACGAGGTTGTCAGCCAGGTACTTCTTCATCTGCTCGATGGTCAGGGCTGATATTGAGCCCTCCACACCTTCCGGCTCGAAGCGGTAGGGGTGTCCCGCATAGAATCCATCATCCGCAACCATTGCCAGATAGCTGTCGGGATTGTCTTTCCGCTGTTTGATGCCCAGCAGGATGTTGTTCCGGACCACATCCACGTCTTCCGGAACGAACGCCGGCCGCATGATGACATCCGCAAAGACGTCCCAGAGCTTGTCGATGTCGGATTTCAGGCACCGCAGCGTGACTTTGCTGAAGTTCTTTGTGCTCGCGCCGTTGATAGCGGAGGCTGTCCTGTCCAGGACCGTGTTCAGCTGCTCCTTCGGATAGTTCTTGCTTCCCTTGAGGGCGCTTTGAAGGAGAAGATGTTCGATCCCCTGCGTGGCTTCCGTGAGGTTCATGCATCCGCCGCGCAGATACAGCTGCACGGAAATGATGTCGTTGGCGCTCACGGGCTTTACGAGAACCTTGAGCCCATTGACGACAAACTCATCGACCGCCACGCTCTTCTCCTGTGCGCTGCTCTCCCATGCCACACAAGCGAGCACGACGACGACGACGATCTGCATCCAGTGCTTTTTCATAGCAGACGTTCCTTGCGCTGAAGGAGAAGATGATTACCTGGCAGTGACTTTGGCCCGGTCGCCGGGCGACACCAGCACGCCCTTCACGTGGGGCGCCGACTGGACATACTTCTGAACGTAGGCATTGATATCCTGCCTGGTGACCTTCCGCAGATTGTCCACATAGTGGAGATAGTAGTCGAGCCCGCCTGCCACCGCCCACCAGTATCCGACCGTGTGGACGAACGATGAAGGCCTTTCTTGCGAGTACAGCTCATTTCGTTCAAGCTGGTCTTTCGCCGTCACAAGCTGTTCGTCGGTATAATAGTCCGCATCGGTGAGCTTCTTCAACTCATCGAAGATCACCCGTTCCGCCTCCGCGTACTTGTCAGCGCTCAGCTGAGCCACCAGGCGGATGGGACCGGTGTAGTTCAAGGTCTGGTAGCTGAAATTGGCGAAGCTGCAGAGGCCGCTCTCGACAAGACGCTTCTGGAACCCCGAATTGCGCTGCGTCATGATGTAGCTCAGAACGTCCGCCGCATAGGTGGCCTGGACATCCTTGGAGAGGCTCGGTCCGTGCCAGGCGATCATAAGCGTCACGGCATTGACGGGCTTCTCCACGATCACCGTCTCGCTCCCGGAGAGGGGCGGGTGCTCCGGAACGGGATACAGCTTGAACGGATCCTCCGCCTTCTTCCAGTCGCCGAAATACTCCTGTGCGAGCTTGAATATCTGCTCGTGATCGACGTCCCCTGCCACGAGCAGCGCGGAGTTGTTCGGGACATAGTACCGGTCCTTGATCGTCTGCATCTTCTTCTGGTCGGCACTCAGGATCGTCTCGCGCTCGCCAAGAACGTTCTTCCGGCTGTAGTATGTGTGCCAGAGCTTCCTGTTGACCGCGACGTAGAGATGGTACCCCGGATTGGATTCATTCCGGTCGTATTCTCCGATGACCACCGGACGCTCGCGCTCCAGCTCGCTCGGGAGGAAGAGCGGGGTCATTGCCGCGGCCTTCATGAAGGCGAGTCCCTGTACCAGGCTGTCCTTGGACAACGTGAAGAAGTAGTTGACGCGTTCCTCGCTCGTCGTTCCGTTCCAGCTCATCCCCAGTTCGCGCGTGCGTTCAAGGTACCGTTCCTGGTTCGGAATCGACGCATTGGCCTTGAAGAACATGTGTTCGTACAGATGCGAGAGGCCGTTGTACTCCGGCGGTTCGGTGTAACTCCCGTTTCTGGCGTTGAGCTCAATGGTCACGAGCGGGACGATGTGGTTTTCCACCGCGATCACGTCCAGCCCGTTGGGGAGTGTCGTCGAATAGATGCCGTACTTCTGTCCAAAGCAGATGGCCGGCAGCAGAAGCAACTGCATGCCACATGCGAGTGCCAGAGATCGCCCTGTCATCGGACGCTCCTTTCCTTTGATGCTGATCTGAAGAGAGCACGTTGATGTATGAGGCCTGCCGGGGAGTGGGTCGTCAGGATGGGCTGGCACCAATCGACCATAGTCGATTTACTATCGTCAATTGGTCTGGTCCAGAGCAGCGGCTCTACGGTCCGGAAGCCGTCAGACGCCAAATGGTGTATGGCGAGAAGTTACTCCCGGCGCCTCCAAATAGCAAGGCCGCGCCCCGGAAGTCCAACACGGAAGCCCAACACAGAAGTCCAGCACAGTGGTCCAGTGCGGTTTGCTTGAAAGTATGCGGGAATTTGCGCTAGTTCGGGAAACAATGGTTTTCTGCAATTGCCGTGCCGCCGTCGTCCAGTCAGCACCTGACGTCTCTCCCAGCACACCGGACACTCGCATCGGACGATCCCGTTGAACGCTGAGCCCCCCTCCGAACCCCCTCCCCTTGAACCGGGAGGCGATCGATGGAAACGCACATTCACGGCTCTCGAGAATCCGAACTACCGGCTCTGGTTCTACGGCCAGATGGTTTCCCTGTTCGGGACATGGATGCAGACAACAGCGCAGGGGTTTCTGGTCTTTGAATTGACCCACTCGTCCACCTACCTCGGTATCGTGGGGTTCGCGGCCGGTGTGCCCACCTGGCTCCTCACGCTGTACGCAGGAGTGGTGGCGGATCGCATCTCACGCCGCGGTCTCATGGTGGTCACGCAGACATGCATGATGGTGCTGGCCTTCCTTCTCGCGGCGCTGACGTTTTTCCATCTTGTTCAGCCGTGGCACATCGTGCTGCTTGCCCTTTTCCTTGGCATCGCCAATGCCTTCGATGCGCCCGCGCGGCAGGCATTCGTCAGCGAGCTGGTGCCCAGGCATCACATGACGAACGCGATCGCACTCAACGCTACCATGTTCAACACCGCGACGGCGCTGGGGCCCGCAATCGCAGGGATCACCTATGCGCTGTTCGGCCCCGGGTGGTGCTTCACGATCAACGGCATCTCGTTCATCGCTGTCATCATCGCGTTGAAGCTCATGAAGCTGGCTCCTCCGCACCCCCGCCCGCAGGAGCGATCGGTCTGGTCAGAGCTCAAGGAAGGCATTGCGTACGTCTCGTCTGAGCCGGTCATCCGAACGATCTTCGCCCTTGTGGCTGCGACGAGCATGTTCGCCATTTCGCTGGCGACGTTGATTCCCGCCTGGTCAGTCAACATACTCCACGGGCATGCAGCGACAAACGGATTTCTCCTCTCCGCACGGGGGGCCGGGTCACTCATCGGGTCGTTGTTCATCGCGTCGCTGGGAAACACGCCATTCCGCGGGCGGTTCCTGACTGCGGGCTCGATGGCCTATCCCCTTCTCCTCATCGCATTCGCATTCGTCGATTGGGTGCCACTCAGCGTCATCCTCCTGGTCGGCATCGGCTTCGGGACGATCCTCGTCCTCAATCTGGCCAACGCCATAGTGCAAACGTCCACCCCCGACCACTTGCGCGGACGCGTTATGGGCGCGTATACCTGGATTTTCTTCGGATTCATGCCGCTCGGAGCGCTCTGGACCGGCACTGCGGCAGAACACTTCGGGGAACCAGATGCGATCATCGTCAATGCACTTCTTGCGATAGTGGTCTCGCTGGTCGTGTTCCTCTTCATCCCCAGGCTCCGACAGCAGTAGCGCTTCAGAACTCATCAATTCCGCGACCGGTGGGAACGCGAGGAACGTACCGTTTCGGAGGGTGCCGTCACATGAGGGAGGAGGTCGACGACGACTTCGACGGATGGACTACAGGGCTGTCACAGGGGATGTGGCGGGCACTTCCGACGTGAGCGGACGCACCCTCCGGAACGGGTTCAGTCCCACAAACCAGAAGACGAAATACCCGAGCACCACCCAACCAGCCTCCTTCAGGCGCTTCACGGCAATGTACGCCGCAGCAAGCGGGATGGCATCCGGAAAGCCGAATGCGACGAGGAGCGTGACAAACCCCACCTCGGTTGCGCCCAGTCCGCTCGGGATGAAGAAGAAAAGGATACGCAGGATCGACGCAACAGCCTCAAGGGCAATCGCCTGGGTCAGCGTCGGATCCGCTCCGAGAAGCCGTAATATCAGGTACGATTCAACTCCGACAAGCAGCCAGGCTGCAAACCCGAACAGCAGCGAGCCAGCGAAACGTCGTGTGTGGTCCCGGGCAAACCGACCCACGTGACTGTCGAGCCGGCCGATCGCGGGCTCCGATTTCGCGATGAGCGTGCGCAACGGGGCCAGGGGGATGCGGGAAAGGAGACGGATGAGCTGCGATAAGCGCGGCCCGCTGAACGGCAGGGTCAGCAATCCGATGGCGCACACCACGACAAGACCGACCAGAAGATAGCCTGCAGGCCCTCCTTCCACGCCGAGCTGATGGCTGACACCGGGATAGAACACCATGACGAGGATAAACCCGAGGAAGATGAACAGGGCCTGTGCAACGGCGATATTGATCTTCGTGATGATGCAGGAGCCGATGCCCTCTGTCAGGTTGATCCCGCACTGTCGCTGAAGCAGAACCGGCCGCATCGGTTCGGCCACCGCAACGCCGCCTGGAATGGAGTACAGGATGGCGTCTGTCGCCATCCGAATGAGATACAGCTTGCCCACCCCGGGCCTCGGTGTGTGCCTGATGGTGAGCCGCCAGGCGAAGGATTCAGCAAGAAAAACGAGGGCATACGGGATGAGGATAATCGGCAGCAGGAACCCGCTTCCGCTGATGCGCGCAGCCACCAGCGAGAGATCGAGATCTGAGAAGTAGTGCCAGAGCATAACCGCGAGCCCACCCACAAGTGCCAGGCGCAGCACCACTTTTGCCGGCCTCACCCACCCCTGCTTCCCACCCATATGGTTCTCCTGCCAAAAAGCTTCGCCACCCCGGCCCGTTTGCGGGGTTCCCTTCCATGGCCGCCCCGCCCTCATACCATGCGGCTCCCGCCGGAAGTCTCAAACCTCCGCATCCAGCGTACGCTTTGGAAGCCACCGACGCAATCCACCAGAAGGGTGAAAGAAGGACTAGTCCGGTTTCGGTCCTCTTGGGTGTTTCTCGGGGGCGCATTGACCGGTATGTTGTATTATCCACATTCGCGCCCACACTCAATGGCTATGCATCTCCGAAGACTTTACCATACAATCGAAACCATTGGCTCACAACGCTTTGACAGCGAAGAGCAGCAGCTGAAGCATGTCCTTGAGGAGATCGTTCGCCACGAGGGGATCGACCTCAAAGGCGGCCGCCTGTGGAAACTGGTCGTGACCACCGGCATGTACGAACTCATCCATCAAACCGGCAGCACGGAGCACATTGCCCTGGGCCATCGCATCCAGGTCAAGGATTACCCCATCCTTCTCGAGTTACCACGCCTGCATACGGTCCTTGCCGAAGAAGACAACCCGTACCTGCGCGACCGTGGCATTCACACCTATGCGGTGACGGGAATCGGCCAGAAAGTGGACTGGCAGGGGCAGCGTCTCTACAAGTACATCGTGGCGTTCAACGCAGATAACATCGGACAGGATACCACTGCCCGCCTGAACATCATCGGCGCCGCCCTGAATGCGTCACTTCGCTCGCAAAGGGTGGAGCGCAAGGCACACCTGCTCGAAATGGATCTCGACCAGGCATCAGAGATCCAACGCAAGATCCTTCCCCAACATGCCATGCAGTTCAGTTCGTATGACATGTATGGCGTGTCGATTGCCGATAGAATTGTCGGCGGGGACTTCTTCGACTATCTGCAGGTCGAAGGCGACACCGAACGACTCGGCGTCGTCATCGGTGACGCCACCTCCAAGGGGATGTCAGCGGCGATCGAAGCGCTCTATGTGTCCGGTGCTCTACGGTTGGGATATCAGTACCAGTCACGAATCGGCGTGCTCCTCTCACACGTCAACAAACTCTTCCACAAGACGTTTGCAGACGACCACTTTATCTCCCTCTTCTACGCGGAACTGACGGACAGCGTCAACGGGTTGATGGTCTACGCAAATTGCGGACACAACAATCCCGTCCTTCTCCGGGCCGGTTCTGATCGACCAGAGTTCCTGAAGGCGACGGGACAGGTATTGGGCCCTTTTCCGGAAGAGATCTTCAAGACTGACAGCGTCCACGTGGGACCGGGAGACCTCCTCCTGCTCTATACGGATGGGATTACAGAAGCGTCGAATTCCCAGGGGGATCTGTACGGTGAGGACCGTCTGGTTCAGCACTTGATCGCCGGGCGCGCGCTGAGCCCGAAGGATCTGACGCAGCATCTCCTGGACGACGTTCAGAACTATAGCACTCAGGGCCCGTATTCGGACGACAGGACGCTGATCGTCATAGCGCGACGGCCCTGAAGCCGGGTTCCCCTTGAGAGTGCAGGCGTGTTCAACTTATTACGCGGGAACAACACCATGAAGCAAACAACGACAACGCGGGCGACACATCGCGGCGTGGAGATTGCGGTGGTGTCAGACAGGATCGGACATCAGACGATGTTCAGCTGCACCAACGGTCGCAGCACCGGCAGAGACGAGGAGCAGTGGTTTTCCACGCAGGGCGAAGCGATCGCGAATGAACGCCACCGGATTGACAGGATCCTGGGATGAAACCGTGTCAGCCCGGATGCCGCCGCCAGAGGCGCGCCCTGGAGGTGCGGCCTATTTCTTCTGCGCCGGCGCGGGCTTCAACAGCAGGTCCTGGAAGTCGTAGCTGAAGTCGGTCGCGGGCGACACGGCCTTCATCGTCGCACGATCGATCTCCCCCTCGGCTGTCAGGGCGAATGTCACGAAGGCGTCTGCCCTCAGCTCGCGGTCCCGCCACCGCACAACAAACGTGTCGTACTGCCAGTGCTGTACATCGCCGGTCATTACCGGCGAATGGGAAAACTTCATTACCAACCCGCCCCCCTCCTTCACGATCGAGATCGTCCCGTACCAGGCGTCCTCGTATGCGCCCGCGTACCTGTCCAGCGGCAGCGACGGACGCGTCAGACTGTCGCGATTCGTGACAGTCTCACGCTCCTGAATTGCGCGAAGAGAGTCTGTCCGCCCCCGGAACCGAGCGAACCCTTTGATCCAGTCGGTGTCATTCGCCCCGATGTAGTAGTCCAGGATGCGACATGTCAGCGCCATGTACGCTTCCTCGGATTCCTGGTTTGTGAAGACAGCGACGCCCAGCTTCAGCTCGGGAATCATCGCTATTCGGGAGACAAACCCCGACAGCCCTCCCGTATGGCTGACGAGCTTGTAACCCCGGTAGTCCCGGAGGACAAACCCGAGCCCGTAGCCGGCGAAGTTGGACCGGATCGCCTTCAGTTCCGGCGGAGGAGCGCCGACGCCCAGAGGCGTGACAACCGACCAGAGTTCCTTCGTCGTGGATGGATTGAATAGAAGCGTCCCGGCCGCAGTCCGGCCCGAGTCGAGCTGCACGACGAGCCATTTCGCGATGTCGCGCGCGTTGGTGACGATGCCTCCCGCCGCGTCGGAATTTTCACCGACGAACGGATTAACCGGCCTTACCACCCCGTCGACGCGGGCATGGGCGCACGCCGCATTCGGAAGCCTCTGGATGTCCGAATGCCTGACGCCAGTCTCCTCCATTTCAAGCTTGTCGATGATGCGCGTCGTGACGAAATCGTGCCAGTTCTGCCCGGACACCGCCTCGATCAGCTCGCCCGCCGCGAGATAGAGCACGTTGTCGTATGCATACTCGCTCCGGAAACTGGTGGAGAGCGGGACGTGCGCCAGCCGCTCCACGATGGCCCGCTGATTCAGGTTGCTGCCGGGCCAGATGAGCAAATCGCCGGCCCCAAGGCCGAGTCCGCTCCGGTGCACCAGCAGGTCACGAACGGTCAGCTCCGCGGTGACATACGGATCCGAGAGGCGGAACCACGGAAGATAGCGGATCACCGGCGCGTCCCATGCCAGCTTGCCCTCCTCGACAAGGAGCCCCAGCGCGGTTGCGGTGAACGCTTTCGTGTTTGACGCAATCGCGAAAACCGTCCCGGCGTCCACCGCACCAGAGGCCTCCATCTTCCTGATGCCGTACCCGTTCGCGAGAAGCACCTTCCCATCCTTCACGATCGCGAGGCTGATCCCCGGCACCTCGAACTGCTTCCGGACGCGCTCCACGTATGCGTCAAGATCCGGAGGAAGGCTTGTCTGCGCGAAGATTCCCGGCGCCCCGATGGTCGCGAGCGCAAGGAGGAGAAGGCGTGCCACACGTGATGTCTTCACTGGTGAGTCCGTTGATCAGGCGTGAATGGATAGCACCACTTGGTCTGCGTAAATCCACAGGCACTCCTCTGCAGACATCGTCCTATTGCCTGGCGGTCTGACTGACCTTGAACGCCACGGCGTACTGCGAAGGCACTTTCCCGCGCTCGCTTGCAGGAACCTGGATCTTGAAGTTGGCCCCGTCGGATTCCCATTTCAGCGAGCTTCCGTCCTCCCCGAGCATGCTGACCTTCGCGCCTTTCGCCGGCACAAAACCATTCACCTGGATCTCCGCGGGCAGTGCTTCGTTCTCGTCAAACAGGTAGATCACGTATGCCGATCCGTCCTTGCCCCGGGTATAGCGCAATTTGCCGTCGAAGTAGGGAGCGATCGTCCTGGTGCTGTAAATGGCCTCTCCGTTGATCCGGAGCCACGCCCCCACCTCCGCCAGGCGGTCGTACGCTTCGTCATACCATGTTCCATCCGGGCCCGGGCCGATGTTGAGGAGCAGGTTCCCTCCCTTGGCCACAATATCCGAGAGCATGTGAATCACCTTCCGCGTGGGCATCATCTTGGCATTGAACGAGAATGACCAGCCCCCGCCCAGAATGATGCACGACTCCCACGGATACGGCAGCATCTTGTCCGGCACCATGTTCTCGGGGGTAAGGTAGTTCTGGTTCTTGCCTTCCACCGCCCGGTCCACCACGATGGCGTCGGGCTGTTTCGAACGGATCTTCTCGACCAGCTCGTCCATCCGGATGTCCTGGTTGTAAGGCTTCCTGACCCTGAACCCGGGGATGCGGGGCGGCTCTCCCGGGTCCTCGCGCTTCTGCACCCACCCGCCGTCGAACCAGAAAAGATCCATCCTTCCGTAGTTGGTGCACAGCTCCATGATCTGGTTGTGTGTGTACTCTACGAAGCTGTTCCATCGCTCGGGGTATTTGGCCGGGTCGTAGTTCACGTTCCGGTCAAAGGGCGGGAACTGCGGCCACCAGTAGTCGGGACTGTGCCAGTCGGGCTTCGAAAAATAGGCGCCTATCCACATCCCCTCGCTGCGGAAGGCATTGAAGATCTCTTTCGTCACGTCAGCCCTGGGGTTTGTGCCGAAGGGGCAGTCCTTCCCGGTGATCTTGTAGTCGGTGTACCTGGAGTCGAACATGCAGAAGCCGTCGTGATGCTTCGTCGTGAAGACCACGTATTTCATTCCGGCGTCTCTGGCAGCCCTGGCCCACTTCACCGGGTCGAACTTGACCGGATTGAATGTCTTCCCCAGATTTTCGTACCGCTGCTTGTATGCAAAGTAGTCCGCCACGGTATCCGGCAGGCACCAGGGCTCGTCTTCCGGGCAGATCGACCAAGACTCCACGATACCCCACTGGCTGTACGGCCCCCAGTGCATGAGCAGCCCGAACTTGATATCCTGCCACTGCTCGAGGCGCTCCCGAATGCGCGGATTGGGGTCGGGGTAGTACTTCTGGTCATCGTGCTGAGCATATGCTGCCGATCCGGCCAGGACCAGAAGCAGAACAAGAAGCCGTGGTGATTTCATCTGAGAGCCCTGAGTTTTATGGAAGATAGAGGCGAACAAGGCGCCCCGCGAAACGCTCGTTTGCCAGGATTCCTGCGTGCTGACGTTCCAGCGTCCTCATCGTCCCGACGGTCATGTCCCCGTCCTGGTCGTGACCAGCGCAAAGGGCTCCATGAGCCCGTAATCCAGCAGAAAATACTCGGCCCCCGAAGGGAGCCTGGCGGGTGCGTAGTCCCACTCCCACGGACCGTAGATCCAGGAATAGCCGTTCTCTCTGTAAAAGAACCCGAACGTATTCTTGAGGCTGCCGGTCACCTTCACCGTGATTTCGTTTGCGCCCTCTTTCAGCATGCCTGTGACATCCAGCTCGTTCGGGGGAAAGGCAATCAGGCCGGCTTCCACACCGTTCACCAGGACCTCGGCCACTGTTCCGTTCCACCGCTTCAATTTCACCCTGAATGCCGACCCCCCGGGCCCGGCTACATTGAACTCCTGCGTGTAGGCCACCTTCTGGGAATAGAACGGCAAACCGGCTTCACGCCACGAACCGAGCGCACCGATGCCGCCACCCGCGATCTCAAAACCCCGTGCGGCCGGCCGGACGAGAAAGTCTCCCAGAATATAGACCGGCATCAGTTCGGCCAGCACGTTCATCCGGGGAGCTTTCAGAGTCAGCGTGTTCAACCCGGATTTCACGTGAACGCCAATTGCATATCGCGGAAACTGCCGTTCGATCCAGTAACTGTTCTTCAGCGCCGGCACCTCTTCGCCGTTGATGAAGACATTCCATAGTCCCGGCCGTTCCACCACCGCCTGTATCGACTTTATGGCGGAAGGCTCCAGGCCGGGCCTGACGCTGAAATGGTAGCTGGCTTCAAACCAGGAATCGGGGCCGAACAGGGTATCCAGCGCGAGGTAGTCCTTCCTGTACTGGATCTTGTGCTGCCATGGGTTCCCCATCTCCACGCCGTTCTCTTTGAACAGCCCCTTCAGCGCGTCCATGAAGTAGACATCCTTGCGGGTGGACTTTGCGGTCACGAGGTCGAGGTAGTTCACCATCAACACGTTTTCCGATTCACGCTTCACCGCCACTTCCCCCGTTCCTTCCACAATAGCCTCCGTGCCGGAAGGGGGGGCGTATGCGGGCTCCTCAGCCTTGGTTTCGGACACCAGGAACAGGGCGCTCCCAACCGGCCCAAGGTCGATGTCAAATGAAACCTGCCCGTCCCGTAGTCTGGACGGATATCCGAAGGCTTTCCCGGTCATCAGATCGAGCTTCGAGACGTGCTTCCCCCTGATCGTGACCGTGGCCTCGGCCGCCCTCTCTGTGTGCGAGTTCACGACAAACAGCAGCTCACCGTCGTCCAGCACCCTGCGCTGATGATACAGCATCCCGTTGCGGGAACGGTCATCCATGGAAAACTCATCGCGGCCGAGCAACCGAAGCGCCTGCTGGTCGTCAAGACCTCCGGCAACTGTCCACCGCCCGTCCGATGCCTCCATCAGCCCGTCCACCGATGTCGACGGCTCGCCGTTCAGCATCGGGATCTGCTTCCGGAAACTCAGCACCTTTCCGCCGTTCTTCACATAGCTCGCAAGCAGATCGTACGTCGTGCTGTCGACGTTCTCCATTTCCGCAGGGATCACCACCAGCGAATAATCCCGCTTGCCCACCCGGAGCACATTCCCTTCCACTCTCCCCAGGACGTTCAGGACATTTTCGGAGCCGAGATCATACTCCAGGTGCTGCTGCTCCAGCCGGTACACAAAGCTCTTGAACCCCGTCCGGATGCTGTCGAGCGCCGGGTTCCTGGTTGTCCGCGAGAAGTACATCCATGCTGTGGTGTTGGGTTGAAGCACCAGCGTACGGTTGATCTGCTCCCCTGACGACATCGCCATGCTGATACGCCCGATGTAGTCGCCCATGAGTCTGTAGTGGCTCCACCACGGCTCGTGGTATGAGAATGACGGCGGGTAGTCGAACTTCCGCACGCCGTTCAGCGAATAGTACGACAGGTGTTGATTGACAAAGTTCACCCCGAGCACGCATTCCCAGTCGACCAATCGCTTCTGCGTGGCGAACGTCATGTCCCAGCCGCCGCCGCCGTAGGTTTCGCTGAGCGTCCGTCTCCACCCGGCCTGATTGGCGGCGCTGAGCAGCTCACGTACCGCCCGGTCGTTCCCAAATTGGCCACCGGATCCGGCAGTATCCAGCGTGTTTCCCAGCATATCAACGCCCGGCATCTGGTGCCAGATGTAGAACGCCGATTCGTCCATCCCGTCCGTGGGTACGGGCCAGCCGTGTTCCCAGTAGTGGCCGGTCCATTGCAGCTTCTTCTCGTCGCAGTATCTGCTCCACGGCCTGGCCCAGCGGTCAACAAAGAGCTCGACAAGCAGTGCATAGTAGTCGTGCCTGGTCTTCTTCCAGCTGCCCGTCTCCTCAATCAGCGACGGCAGATGCACCCGCAGATCGTAGCCCCACCGCCGCTGGAATGCATCCCACAAATCGGGTGTCCAGCGCAGGAGACTCTTTTCGCCCAGCGCGGCTTCCAGGTTGGGCTCGTCGGTGAATATTCCCAGCACGGTGCTTCCGAAGTCCGCGGCGTTCTTCTCGTACCCACGGGTCATGGTACGATCCATGAATTTCTCCGTCACGCCCGGATAGAGCAGGTCGACATATGTGAATCCGCCGTACCAGGCCGATTTCCCGGGATACGTCTTCCTGAAGACGTAGTACGTCCCCTTGCGCCCGTACTCACGGGAGACTGCCGCTGTCACGTCTTCAAATCCGGCTCCTGTCTTTTTCAGCACTACTGCAACCGTGTCCGATACAATCACATTCAGCTCCTGCTGGACCTCCATGCTCAGCCCGGACCCATGCTTGTAGGAATCCGGCATCTCGGCGGGCACATGCCCTCCGGCGAACCCCGAGGGGTACGAATTCTCGTCATAGATCCAGACCTTCAGGCCGAGCTCCTTCCCCTTCTGAACGGTGTAATCGAAAAGATGGAACCACTCGTCAGAAAGGTATTCGGTGATCAAACCCGGACGCGGATGAACAAACACGCCGCCGATCCCGGCCTTCTTGAACTCCTGCATCTGGAAGTCAATGCCTTCTTCGGTGATCCGGTCGTGCCAGACCCAGAGCGGGGCGCTCCTGAATTCAGCGGGTGGGTCCGCGAACAGCGTTCGGAGTTCAGCTATAGTGTGAATCCCATCACGCACCGGCTTCCGTGTGCAGCCCCACGGGAGCGCGGTCAGGAGGACGGTCCCGACAATCGCGATGAGAAGGGTCTGTCTCATGACGTTTCGCTTTCAGGTAGAATGTGGCAAAGAGGGCGGCCGTCTCCACCGCGTCAGACAGAGACCTTGATCACTACCGCTTCCTGTTTCGCCAGGGACGTCCTCACCTGTTCAGGTATCGACACTATGACGATATCTTCATATGCCGTGTAGGACAGCTCCTGTTTCGAAGCAAGGAGCGTAATCTTCAGCTTTCCGGAGAGCTTCGTTCTCACCATGATGTGCGCGGGAAGCTCCTTTTCATCCTGTGCAGGCATATAGATCGCATAGACGTTCTTGTCGCCTCTCGCGGTATATGCGACCTTCCCGTCGGAATACGGCTCGACTGGCGTGGTCTCGTAGATGGCTTCTCCATGTGCCTCCAGCCATTTCCCCAACCGGGCGAGGTTCTCGTACACCTTCGGCTCGAATTCTCCCTTCCCGTCCGGGCCAACGCCAAGCAGGAGATTCCCACCCTTGGCAACGATGTTGACGAGCAGCTGGACCAATTCCTTCGACGACTTGTACTTGTCGTCTTTCACCCACCCCCAGGCATTTCCCATCGTGATGCAGCTTTCCCAGGGAACCGTCAGAGCCTTTGCGGGGACGTTTTGCTCGGGCGTCAGATAATTCTCATATTCGCCCTGCACCCACCGGTCGACGACAAGCATCCCCGGCTGGCTGGCACGAGCTCTCTCCGCTATCGACTTCATATCGATGTCCATGTCGTACGGATACTTGCAGAACTCCTCCAGCTTCTTCGTAATCTTGGAGAGAGGCAGCACCCAGCACCCATCGAGCCACAGGATGTCCACCCTCCCGTACTCTGTCGTCACTTCATTGATCTGATTCTGGGTATACTCGACGAACCTCTTCCATCTGTCTGGATGCTTCGTGATGTCATACGAAGGATTCCTGTCCTTGGGCGGATAGTAGGGCCACCAGAAATACGGGGTTGTCCAGTCAGGCTTCGAGAAATACACTCCCACCGCGAGCCCCTCTTTGCGCGTGGCGTCGAGGACTTCTTTCAGCACGTTCGATCTGGCATTCGTCGAGTACGGACAGCCTTTGTCGGTCACCTTGAAGTCGGTATGCTTCGTGTCGTACAGACAGAACCCGTCATGATGCTTGGAAGAGTAGATCATGTATTTGGCGCCGGAACTCCGGAACAACCCGGCCCACTTTCCGGGATCGAAGTTCACAGGATTGAATCTGGCCTTCGTGTTCCGGTAGTTCGTGGCATACTCATAGTAGTCGTCAACCTCCCGGGTCACCCATTCTTCGGGGCAGAGACCCCACGATTCGATCGTCCCCAGCTCTGAATACAGCCCCATGTGGATCAGCAGGCCGAATTTGTATCCCTGCCACTGTTTGAGGTTCTTCAGCACTGCGGGATCCTTCGGCCAGACGTACGTTTCTGGTCCGGTCTGGGAATGGAGATTATCGGCCATGAGGATGAGTCCGATCAGGGTGAACAGGATCAGGATCTTTTTCATTGTCTCTTCGCATGCCGTCTGTTTGTGGAAGAAAATCGAATGCCCTTTCATGCTGCGTTCGGAAATCACTCTCGCGTTGCCGATATGCGAATCCCCTCGAGCTTCTCCCCCTCGACATTCCTGACCCTCGCACAGGCGCGCCATCGGCCGTCTCCCTGCTCGAGCTTGAGCGTCAACACATTCCAGCCGTTCCGCAACCGGACTGCCACGGTGTCCGCACCCGGCGCAACGTTTCGGACGACGTTGGCTGTGTGCACGAGACTGTCGTTCAGCCAGGCCTTCATTCCGGCATCGCTTCCAAGCTCAAGGCGTCCTCCCTGCTCGGCGGGCGACCAGATGTTCGTCCGGAGATAGACGAGGTTGTCCTGGTCCTCCACGTTCCTGTCGATCTCCAGCACCCATGGCTTCTCAGGGTCCGTCATGCTCCGGAATGATTTCCAGATCGCCGGATCCGCTCCCGGCATCTCCGGTCCGAACGGCTGATCAAGAAGGCGCGCCCACTTTTCGCGATAGGGACCGGCATAGGCCCAGGATGTGATATGGTCGTCGTAGATCTCGATGCTCCTGACGAGATCACCGGCCCTCTGCCTGTTCGTCTCGGTGGGGGACGACGCGCGGATCTGGCGGAGCTGCCCGACCGCTTCCCGCCGGGCGGTGTCGGAAAGCGATTCGACAATGGTCAGGACCGCTGCCTCGGCTTCGGGGCGGAGGGTGGAGTCGGGAAAATAGCCGGCTGCCGTCTCGAGTCCGGCACTCGAGCGACTCTCGCCCACCGCCGAAAGGAGCGTCTTCCGCTCGGCATCGTTCGGGGCGATCGTCATCGCCTCACGGAAGAGCGTGATCTTCTCGGCGGGAGCCCGGCTGCTGTCCAGTCCCAGCAGGCGGACTGAGCCGCGCAGGGCCAGCGTCTTTTCTGTCGTCGTTCCCTTTCCTCCCGCCGCAGCCCAGAGATCGGAGAACGGCTCCGGCGTCGGCCAGCTCGAAAGAGCCCGAATTGCCGCCAGCCGGATCTCACCGTCGGTCTCTTTCAGCGCATCGCGCAGGACGGGAAGGGAGGCCGGAGCACCGACAGAGCCACACACGGCAATGAGCGAAGTGCGCACGCCCCTGTCCTTCGTACGGGAGTATGCCGCTACCACTGCGCTATCCTGAACGCTCCGGTCGGGGTTCCTCTTCGCGGCCGCGGCAACTGTAGATTCCAGCTCTTTCCTCTCAGCCACGTCCCATGACCGAACGAGCATGTCAACCAGTGCCGGGACATGCTCCGGACCGGCGAGGGGCCGCAGCGCCTTGAACGACTCGCTCCTGACCGCAGCGGATCGATCGCCTGCCGTCTGCAGGAGGGTCGGGACGGCGGCCTCAACCTTCCGCTCCCCCAGAGCCCTGACGATCTCCGCCCTCTGCTTGTCGCCGGAGCCGGGGAGGAGTGCGAAGAGCGAATCATCAACCCCCGGCGCACTGAGCGTCGCGAGACCCGTCCGCGCCTCCTTCTTTTCAACGCCTTTCGCTGCCGCGGCCCTCTGGACAAGCGGCCGCACGACACCTGGGTCCCCCATCGTCCCTGCCGCACGCATGGCGGCAATGCGCACCTCCTGCTTCTTGCTGCTGATGGCCGACAGGACTGTCTTCCGCGCCTCCGGAACGCCGCTCCGCGCGAGGGGCGCCAGAAGCTGTACCTGGACGGCAGGTGAGTACCGCGGGAACGAACGTGCGATCGAGAGGACGGCCTCTTTGTCGGAGAGCTCCCCGACGAGTCGTGCTGCGGCTGACCGGTAGACCGGGTCTTTGCTTCTCAGAGCCGCGGAAAGCAGTTCGGAAGTCCCGGCCGGGTCGCTCAAGACGACCCCCCGCAGGGCCGCAGAGCGTGCGGGCTCCGGTGTCTGCTCGCTCTGAAGCTTCCTGTAGACAACCAGCGCACGGCCGCTGTGGGCCGATAGCCTCAGCCGATCAGCTGCCATGAGCATCGCGTCCAACACGTCCGCCCTTCCCTTCATCGACATCGAAAGCCGCTCGAGCGATTCAAGCGACGCGGCCGTCCCGATCCTCCCCAGCGAGGAGACCGCCGCGGCGGAAACGAGGCCGTCGGGATCCGCTGCAAGCATTTCCAGGTCATACACTCCCGCTTCGACCCGGCGATCACCGAGCACGCTAATGATTCCGATCTTCCGCTGGTCCTTCGCTCGCGCCAGCGCCTGCAGCAGCGCCGAATCGGCGGTAGTTCCCGGGATTGCGCCGAGAGCCAGAAGGGCATACTCCGCCATTGTCGTGTCGGCAAGCATGCCCGAGAGCAGCGGGACAGAACCATTGCCGCCCATCTGTCCGAGCTTCATGCAGATGAACTGCTTCCCCGCCGGCGTGGCATCGCCTTTCAAGAAATCATCAAACCGCCTCTCGATGGTGGTGCGCGGTTCCGGCCTATCATCCACGCTCCGGACATAGGCATCGAGTTGTGCCAGCGCCTCCCGGCTCTCACCATGCCTGTATGTGGCGACGTGCCGGAGGATCTCGTCAAACTTTTCCTGATCGAAGATGCTCATTGGATCGAAAGGGATCGGTTCCGTCGGTGCAGCAAGATCGCCAAGCGCAAACTGTATCCCGTCGAGGTAATGTCGGAGCACGGTCGGATTCGCGTAGATGGCGTCGTTGTGCCCCAGGGACGAGTAGAAGAGCCGCCCCTTCCCATAGGATCCGGACCCAGCTGATGGGGAGGTCCCTGTCGGTCGGCCGGACCCCGGGAGCCCTCCTGTTCCGTTCGTTCTTCATGTCGATCGCGAGCAGGACGCGGCAGTTCTTCCGTAGATTGACCTGATGGATCCTGTAGAGCTCATCGTTGATCAGGAAATCCTTCTTCTGGAACGCCGCCGTCACGGGGTGGTCAGGGTCTGTGATCCTGACGGCCCATGTCCCGTCCCCGGTCCAGGGATGGCCATCGAAGAACCCTCCGAAGAGCTCCTGCCCTTCGGGCCAGGTCGGGAAGTTGTCCGTCGCCGCATGGATCCCGATGATCCCTTTGCCCGACGAAATGAACTCCAGCACGCTTGCGCGGATCGCGGGATCTTCGAATTTGAGCTGCGTCGTGTTGTTGAAACAGACCGCATCGAAGCGCTTGAGATTCTCGGCGCTGAGCGCCGAAAGGTCGTCGCTCTGGACTGTCTCGAAGGCGCCCGTTGTCTTCCCGATCATCTCGAGCGCGGCTGCCGCCCGGGGGATGGCGGAGTGCTGGAATCCCTCGGAGCGATTGAACACCAGGATGAGGCGCGGCCGCTGCGGCTCTACGGTCGCGGCGCGCGGGACCGCCGCCCTGATGGCGGCGATCTCCTCCGGCGCAAGTTGCGCGAAGGCAGGGAGGCTGCAGGTCGCAAGCATGAGCATGGAAATGTGGGCCAGAGATCTCGGCATGGATATGGACCTTTTGCGTGTGCTCTTCCGAATCAGAGATGCCAGGGGCTGCGCATTGGACGCGACAGCAGACGATCCGCGTCGGGGTCGTTCTCGAACCGTTCCGCCTCGGGGTTCCAGCGGACCGTGCGCCCGAGCTTCATGGCGATCAGCCCAAGATGTCCGATCATGATGGAACGGTGCGCGATCCGCGCGGGAGCGATTGCCTCCGACCTGGTGCGCACGCAATCCAGGAAGTTCTGATGATGGTCGTCGCTCCTGTACAGATGAACCTCGTCGGGTCCGACGACGGACGTCAGCAACGACTTCGGGGACGCATCGAAACCCTCGCGGTCCACCCAGATCCATCCGTCAGTCCCCTCAAACTGCACCCCCATCCCCTTCGGCTGCTGCTCATAGCTCGCAACGATCATCGTGAAGCCTTCCCTGAACGTGCAGACAAACCGGTAGTTTCTGGCCGTATCGAAGAGGCCGTCTTTGGCCTTCGGGAAATCCGCGACGCCTTCGATCTCGATGGGACTGGTCATCTCCGTTCCCATGCCCCACTGGGCAATGTCGCAATGGTGGCCGGCCCAGTCCGTCAGCTGCCCTCCCGAATAGTCGCTGATCCACCGGAAGTTCCAGTGGCAGCGGTTGGGGGCATACGGAACGAGGGGAGCAGGTCCGAGCCACATGTTGTAGTCGAACGTGGGGGGCGGGGTCGAAGGAGCGAATCCCCCCTGATCCCCGACGCTGTACCCGGAGGGGAGCCCAACGCGCACCGTGTGCACCTTCCCGATTCTCCCGTTCCTCACAAGCTCACATGCGTGCCGGAAGTTCCTGACCGAACGTTGCCAGCTCCCGGTCTGCCAGACGGTGTTGTACCTCGCGACCGCGTCCACGATGGCTCTCCCCTCCGCGATCGTATAGGCGAGAGGCTTCTCACCGTAGATGTCAACCCCGCGCCGGGCGGCGGCCACGGCGATCAGCGCATGCCAGTGATCTGGCACCGCGATGCTCACGGCATCCAGATCGCGCCGGGCGAGCAGCTCACGGAAATCGCCGTACAGCGGAATACCCTTGTCACCCCCCTGTTTCTCGATCTCCTTGCGGACGACATCACGGTGCTTCGCATCGACGTCGCAGAGAGCGACGATCTGCGCCTCCGGCTTGCCGAAGAAGCTCCACATATTCGACGTTCCCATCGACCCGACGCCGATGCAGCCGATGGCGATCCTATCGCTCGGCGGCACGTTTCCTGCCCGGCCGAGCGCGCGCGACGGGATGATCATGGGGAGCCCCGCGGCCCCGATGGCAGCGACGGAGGCGCGCTTGAGAAAGTCGCGCCGGCTTGTCTTCTCTCTGGTCTTCACTGTGTCTCTCCCGGGTGACGGCTGTCGTTATCGGTCAAATGCCGCATCGAAGGCGATCGAGGATGGCGCAAAGTCGATCCGGCGCACGAAGTCGCGCGCTTCGCGGGCACCATGCTCCCGCTCCATACCGCTGTCCTCCCATTCTACCGAGAGCGGTCCCCCGTAACGGACACGGTTGAGCGCGCGGATGATCTCTTCGAACTTCACGGAGCCGCGTCCGGGGGACCGGAAATCCCATCCCCTCTCCCGCTCGCCGAAATTGAGGTGGGATGCGAGAATCCCCGCCCGCCCGTCCAGCTGCAGCGCCGCATCTTTCATATGGACGTGGTAGATCCTGTCCGGGAATTCCTCGATGAACCGTGCCGGGTCCACCAGCTGCCAGAGGAGGTGACTCGGATCGAAATTGAATCCGAATGCGGGCCGGCGTCCGATCGCCTCGAGGGCGCGCTTCGCGGTAACGATGTCGAACGCGATCTCCGTGGGGTGCACTTCCAGTGCAAACCGGACATCGCATTCATCAAACACATCCAGGACAGGGTTCCACATCCGCGCAAAATGCGCATACCCCTCCTCGATCATCGCCTCCGTAACCGGAGGAAAGCTGTAGATGAGGTGCCAGATGGAGGAGCCGGTGAATCCGTTGACCACGTTCACGCCGAGATTCTTCGCAGTCCTCGCGGCGTTCTTCATCGTTTCCACCGCCCAGGCCCTTTTCTTCTCGGCGCTCCCAGTGCATGAGGCAGGCGCAAAGCCGTCCGACCGGCTGTCGTTGTTCGGGTCGCAGACGAGCTGTCCCGCGAGATGATGGGCGATCGCAAACAGGCGGAGATTATGCTTCTCCAGAATCTCGAGCTGACGCGCACAGTAGTCCTTGTCTACCGCCCCGCGCGCGACGTCGAGGTGGTCCCCCCAGCAGGCCAGCTCGAGTCCGTCGTACCCCCATCCTGCGGCTTTCTCCGCAAGGACCGCGAGCGGCAGATCCGCCCACTGCCCAGTGAACAGCGTCACCGGTCGTGCCATAGGTGTTCTCCTCAGGAATGCATTGGGATCCATTTTTCTTTGCTTTCCGAGCTGGAAAGCACAGTTTCAATAAACAGCATGCCGCGAAGGCCGTCGTGGACCGTCGGGAAGTCGAGCGCAAGCGGATCGGGCGGGCGTCCCGCCAGCGCCGCCCGCACCGTATCGGCAAAGTTGCAGTAGACGTTGGCGAACGCCTCGATGAACGCTTCGGGGTGGCCGAACGGAAGGCGCGAGGCTCTCCCTGCGGCCGGGCTCTTCGCGCCGATGTACGGATTCCCCCTGCGGTATGTCAGCACCGGACCGTTGACCTCCTTCACATGAAGGTAGTTCGGATTCTCCTGGTGCCACTCCAGCCCCCTCTCTGCGCCGTAGACCCAGATCGCGAGGTTGTTCTCTTCGCCGGCCGATATCTGGCTCACGTGCAGCAGCCCCTTGACTCCGTTCTCGAACCGGAGGAGGCAATTGCAGTCGTCGTCAAGCCTGCGCCCGCGGACAAACGTTGTGAGATCCGCGCAGACGTGCGTGATCTTCAGTCCGGTGATGTATTCGGCGAGATTTTCTCCGTGCGTGCCGATGTCGCCGAGCGCGCCGGCCGCCCCGCTCTGGGCCGGGTCGGTCCGCCACATGGCCTGCTTGCTCCCCGCCTCCTCCGCAGGCGCGGAGAGCCAGCCCTGAGGGTACTGCACGACGATCTTGCGCAACTCCCCCAGCTCGCCGCCGCGCACGATGTCCCGCGCCAGCTTCACCATCGGATAGCCGGTGTAGTTGTGCATCAGGCCGAAAACCTTTCCCGTACTCGTGACGAGCGCCTGCAGCTCGCGCGCTTCCGCCGTGGTGAACGTCATCGGCTTCTCGCACATGACATGGAATCCTGCCTGCAGGAGGGCTTGTGCCACCGGGAAGTGAGAGTTGTTCGGGGTGACGATCGAGACGAAGTCCACCCGCTTCCCCTCGGGGTAGGCGCGTTCCCCTTCGATCAGCTCCTCATAGCTTCCGTACACGCGCCGCGGATCGAGCAGCAACCGCCGGCCCGTCTCGCGGGACTTTTCCGGATCGCGGCTGAACACCCCGGCCACGACGTCGATCCCTCCATCCATCCTCGCCGCCTTGAGATGCACGTCGCCGATGAACGCGCCCGGGCCACCCCCCACCATTCCCATATTGAGCGGTCGATGTACGTCCATGACTCCTCCAGTTGTCGCTGTTCCGCTACTCTCCGGGACGGGAAATTCTCCCCGTCCCATGCTGCCTACGCATTGAAACGGTGGACTGCAGAGAAGAACGCTTCGAGGTTCCCGAGCGGAGCGGCGTACGGTATGTCGCAGCCCGAGGAGATGAAGAAGTTCCTCCTCCCGGCGGTAGCAGCGAGCAGAGCTTCGGTACGCTCTGCGACGTACGTCGTCGACCCGTTCACGAAAACATCGGCAGGATCAAGATTGCCGCCGAGGACGAGATCTCCCTTCACCGAGGCAAGCGCCGCGGGTAGATCCATCGGCCTGCCGAAATGGAGGAGTCGTGCGCCCGACTGAAGCTTGGATTCGAGATGCTTCAAACGCGCCCCGCAGTTGTGCAGGATGATCTGGAAGCCGTCGGTTTCGACCGCCTCGCGGATCCTGCGGATATAGGGGGAGGAAAACCGCTCCACGTACTGCGGCGACATGAGCCCTGCCGTCGGCTCCGCCATGATGAGCCCGTCCGCACCCGTCTCCCGGAACGCCTGTGCGTACCCGGAGAGATACGCGGTCGTCTTCTCAACGAGGATCTGGATGGTCTCGGGTTCCATCGCCGTGGCCAGAAGCGCTTCGCTCACGCCGAACAGCCGGCCGGCGAGCGAGAAGGGCCCGATCAGCCCTCCAAGCACCGGTTGCCCGGAAGCGTGCCTCGTGAGGTGCTCGATGGTCCTCAGATAGACGGAAGTTCGTTTGCTCCCCTGCCGGGGCACGGGGAGCGAGGTTGCCCCGCCCAGGTCGGTGACCAGACGGCCGGTGACTGCGGGAACCTCGTCGTCCGAGAAGAGGATGCTCGCGCCGAACTCCTCAGCCTCCGCGCTCAGATCCATCGCGGAGAGGAGGGCATCGGTCTGGAACCGGTCCCTGAGCGCGAGTTGGGCGGCCGCTTGCTTCGCCGGGTCGTGGACCATGTCCTTCACGCTGGCGCCGGTGATCTGCCCCCCCGGAAAGGTAAGCACCGGGATGGCAATGCGGCGCGGCGACGAGAGGATCGAATCGTTCAAGCGCATGTGCGTGCCCCGCGCATCTCGTGGTTGTCCTTCACGACTCCAAGGCGCCCCGGCGAAGCGGCTCGAGACTCGACGCCTGGTACCGTTCCACCAAAATCCTCGTACGGCGTGGTGCGTCGTGATACGTGGAACGAGCACTGTGCCCATTCATCTGTATGCCCGGCGATTTGTCAGGGCACTAGAACTTCACGCGCACGCCCAGGTCCCCCGACATGCCGTACAACTGCACGTTGGCAGGGTACTGCGTCTTCTGGTTGACGTCGATTTCCTCTGCGGCGGTGAAGTTGTTGAGATGGAAGAAGAGCTGGATTCCAAACCACGGCAGGTCCTGCTTCACGGCAAGATCCCAGCGCGTGAGCCGGGCGGAGTACATGCGGTTCTGCATCCAGAAATCTGGCCGTTTGAAGATGTTATCCTGGTACAGCATGGACAGCCGGGCGGAGAATCCCTTGTAGTCATATCCGAGGGAGAGATTCAGTATATCGTTCGGCTGATTGAGCAGGCGCGTCGTGTAGAAGGTGTCTACCACCGTCTGCGTGAGGTTGCCTTCTTCGTCGTAGACATTGTACACAACGCTCTTGGGATATTTCGCTTCCGAGAAGATATGAGTGTAGTTGACATTGAACACCACCCCAGAAAACGGTGCCGGCAGATACCAGAGATTCGTCTGCCACTCAGCCTCAATGCCCCACAGATCCACGGGGTACGGGTTGTTGATATACGTGTTGAATTCAAATAGCTGGTTCTGCACCGGCGGCAGGTCCGGATACGCACTCAGGTCGCTGCGGTACGTCCTGGAATAGAAGATGAGATCTTTGATCCGCTTCGAGAATCCATCGACAGTCAGGAGGCCAACTTCGTTCGAGTGGAGCGAAACGACGAGATCGAAGTTTTCTGACCGGGCCGGTGTGATCTTCCAGTTGTTGTAGTAGATGTTCGCCGGCCCGACATAGTACCGTGGCGTAAAAGTGCTGTGGTCGGGGTAGTTCAACGTGTTCGTGTATGCGAAATGAATCTGAAGCCAGTCGAGCGGCTCGTACCTGGCGTGCACCATCGGGAGCCAGTAGCCATGAGATTGAGTCACTGTGGTGTCATCGCCCTGGATACCCCCCGGCACAGACGTTCCTCGCATAGCCGTGTATGTCGTCGTGAGATTCTGATAGCGGATGCCGGGGAGGATCCGGATCTTATCGCCGAGGTTCAACGTGAACATCGCATACCCTGCGCTCTTCCCCTCGCTGCCCGAGTAGTCGTTAAAATGCGATTCGAGCTTGTTGTTGGGATCCCCGTCAGGATTGCCCGCCTTGAAGTAGTCCAGGACCTTCCACATCGGGTCGGGCGTCAGCGAATAGGCGAGTGGGTACTCGCCGTTGAGGAAACTCGCGGGATCGTAGCTCGGGTCAACAAAAATCGGCATCCCTATCAGCCCTGAGCCGGGGAGTGCGTACTCAGGGTACCGCTGAACAACGTAATCAACAGCGGATCCCCCCAGCCACCAGTTCCCGCCCGCGTTAACGTTGAGATCGTAGTCCCGGGTTCGATATTGGTACGCGCCGCCGAATTTGACCTTTCCTGCGAGGACGCTCAGAAAGGGGAGCGTCGATTCCAAATCGAGCGCACCACTCCATGTCCGCTCTTTGGACAGGACCGATGATATGCGAAGCGAGGAGAAAACCGCTCCATACTCGTCGGGCGTAGCCAGAGCCGCAATATCTTTGGGGTGTAGCCTTGAGAGATCCCCCCGGTTGTCGAAGCCGGTCCCGGTCCTCTGCCAGAAACCGACACTGATATCTTCGGGGTTGCTGGTCTCGGAGTAGTTGTGCGATGCCTTGAGGTCGACGTGAAAGAACGCAATATCCTGTTTCACGCTGAGAATATTGCTCATGATCGTAAGTTCATTGCGCGTATCTTCGACCGTGAACGTGATGTCCCGGGCCCTCCAATTCATCGTCTCGCCATTGCGAATCGCATCGGTCTCGCTTCTGCTCAGGGTGTTCAGCAGGCCGATCGAGCCCGCGTCGTAATCGTAATCCAGGACAAGGGTGCCGCCCAGACGTTCGCGCGTACGGACGATGTCGGCCAGCCTCACGTTCACGAGCTCCGGGATGCCCGCGTCACCGTGGTCCTTGTCCGCCAGGTTGTAGTCCACGCCCAATTCGTTCGCGCTGAGATTCCGCCGCTCCGACGATGCCTGGAGAAAGATTCCAAAGCGTTCATCGAAGAGGCGTGTCTCTGCAGAGCCCACAAATCTGTAGTCGCTGTATGTGTTCTTCAGGTTATTGTGCCCTCCCTGGGCGAGCAGGTCGAACCGCGGCGCCCACGACTGGCCGATGTCAGGAGATGCGATCTGTCTGGCCGCTTTTCTCATCTCGAAGTTCACGACGCCGCCGATCACCGTAGCGTCCATGTCCGGCGTGATGGCCTTGATCACTTCAATTCCCCCGAGCATGCTCGAGGAGATCATGCTCAGATCCATCCCTCTATCCCCCAGGCTGCTGTTGACGGCTTCGCTCTGACTGACGGCCCAAGAGGTGATGTTGTTGCTGGAATTTACATTGGCCGATTGCTCGACTCCTTCAATGGTGATCTGATTGTACTGCGGCGACAGCCCGCGGACGACGACCTGCGATCCCTCGCCACCGGTCCGCAGAATAGAGACGCCAGGCAGCCTGCCGACAGATTCGGCCGCGTTGGCATCGGGCAGTTCCTGGATCTTGGCGGCCGATACCGCGTTCATGACCGGCATCGAAGAAAGCTGCCGGTTGATCGCCTCGTTCTGTCCGGAAGCCTGGGCGGTAACGACGACCGTTTCACCCTCGAGGGCGACTGCCACGAGTTTGAAGTCCTCCCGCTTGTCAGCACCTCCCTCCAGGATGATCGCTTTGGTCATCGTCGTGTACCCGACGTAGGTAACGCGGACAGTGTACGACCCCGCCGGAACATTGCGCACTGAGTACTTTCCAGAAACGTCCGAAGTCGCTCCCATGCCGGTCCCCACCAGAACCACGTTCGCCCCCGGCAGGCCATCCCCGTTCTGAGCGTCTTTGATGACTCCCGAAATGGTGGCAGAGTTCTGTGCGACCGCGGAAATGCAGGGCAGCGAGGTCAGCAGCATTGCCGCCACCAAAGTGCGAAGAGTCTTCTCCCTCACAGGCTTCTCCTGGAGTGTGTGTGTGCGGGCGAAAGAACGGGACGGCAGTGCAGGAACCCACGGATCGTGGGAGTTAGTTGGGGAGACAAACTAATCAGGTGAATATATCTCAGCCCCTCCACAGTGTCAAGCCGGAATCCAGCCGAGTTTGGCGTCCGGCCGCGAGCCGTCAAGGCGCCCCCGGGCTGATCTGCCCTTTGTTTCTGAATATTTCACGGGCTAGATTGGGGAAACCAGCTTGGCACTTCCACGATTCTCAGGACCCCCGAGATGTCACGCATCAATGTATCGCTCCGCCGGTTCGCTTTCATCGTCATTGCGGCCCTGCTCGGAGCGGGCGGCGCCTTCGCCCAGACAGCCCCGATCCGCCCGCCGGCGGTCCCTCTCGCGACGCTCGACCCTTATTTCAGCATCTGGTCTTTTGCCGACAGCCTCCACACCGACTGGACCCGCCACTGGACCGGCAGCACGAATGGCATGAGCAGCATGGTGCGGATTGACGGAAGTCCGTACCGCCTGATGGGACGAACTCCCGAATCCATCCCCCCCCTTCCGCAGACGTCGCTCGCCGTGAGCGCCACGCGCACGGTGTACACATTCTCAGGCCCCGGGGTGGAGGTCCGTCTTTCCTTCCTCACGCCGACACTCATCCAGGATGTCGAATGGCTCGCCCGACCGGTAGCGTTCGTTTCCTGGGAGGTTTCCTCGACCGACGGTCGCGATCACCGGGTTGCCGCCTATTTCGACATCGCCGGAGAATCGGCGGTCAACACTCCCGACCAGGGCGTCGCCTGGGGACGGTTTGCGCTCGACACCCTGGATGTGCTGCGCGTCGGGAGCCAGGATCAGCGGGTGCTCGGAAAGGCAGGGGATGACCTCCGCATCGACTGGGGACAGCTCTATGTTGCGGCGCAACGGGAGCCGGCCGGCACATTTGTCGCCGCGGTGCATGACGCCGCCCGTAACATGTTCGCCGACCGGGGGACCCTCCCTGCATCCGACGATCTCGAGGGGCCCCGCCCGGCAAGCAGCGCGTGGCCTGTCCTCGCACACGCGTACGACTTCGGCGCTGTTGGGTCCGGCAAGCAAGTCCACCGGATCCTGCTGGCATACGACGACCTCTATTCGATTCAGTACTTCCAGAGAAATCTCCGCCCGTACTGGCGTCGCAACGGAGCGGATGCCGGCGAGCTGCTCCGCGAGACATTTCGCGCCGCCGCATCCCTCGATGAGCGATGCCGCGCCTTCGACGAAGAATTTGCCCGTGACGCTTTTGGCGCAGGAGGCGACCGGTACGCATCCCTTGCCGTCCTTTCGTACCGCCAGTGTCTTGCTGCAAACAAGATCGTGGCAGACCTGGATGGAACCGCCCTGATGTTCCCCAAAGAGAACTTCAGCAACGGCTGCATCGGTACGGTCGACGTCATCTATCCCGCATCGCCACTCTTTCTGCTGCTCAACCCCGCGCTGCTCAAGGCCCAACTGGTCCCGCTGATGGACTACGCGAAGCTTCCGCGATGGAAATTCCCCTTCGCTCCCCACGACCTGGGGACCTACCCGTTTGCGAATGGACAGGTCTACGGCGGAGGCGAGAAGAGTGAGGAGAACCAGATGCCTGTCGAAGAGAGCGGGAACATGATCCTGATGATTGCCGGGATAGCGGAGGCTGAAGGGAACGCTTCCTTCGCCGTCAGGTACTGGCCGGTGATTCAGCGGTGGGCGGAATACCTGCGCGAAAAGGGACTCGACCCCGAAAACCAGCTCTGCACGGACGACTTTGCGGGCCATCTGGCCCACAACGTCAACCTCTCCGCCAAGGCGATCCTCGCCCTGGGTGCCTACGCAAAGCTCTGCGACATGAGCGGAAGTAAGAAGGACGCCTCGACCTACAGGAAGATCGCGGAACAGTACGCCAGGGAGTGGCAGACAAAAGCGGACGACGGGGACCACTGCCGCCTCGCATTCGACAGTCCCGGGACATGGAGCCAGAAGTACAACCTGGTCTGGGACGGCCTCCTGGGACTCAACCTCTTCCCTCCCGAGGTCACGCAGCGGGAGATCCGGTACTACCTGGGGAAGCAAAAAACCTACGGCCTCCCCCTCGACAGCCGGAAGGACTATACAAAACTCGATTGGATCATCTGGACCGCGACGCTCGCGGACCGGCGTGAGGATTTTGATTCTCTCGTCATCCCGGTGTTCAGGTTTGCCAACGAGACGACGACGCGCGTGCCCCTCTCAGACTGGTACTGGACGACCAACGGGACGCAGGTGGGGTTTCAGGCGCGGTCCGTGGTGGGAGGGGTCTTGATCAAGATGCTCTCAGACCGCAAGCTCGCCGGAAAGTGGCAGAAGCGGGCCGTGGTCGGGACCACCTCACGATTCTAGACACTTCTGCGCCTGGAGATCACCCGGGAACACGGAAGGGGCCCAACGAGACCCCTTCCCTTTTTGGGTGCCGCTCAGTACACGACCACGGTCTGGCCGGTGCGTGGGTCGCCTGCTCACCTCACCGAAATCTCATCGACAAACAGCCAGGCTTTCCCGCCTTTGCCCGGATGGTCGGCAGGGCACAGACCGATGTTCTTTGCGAACACCCTGACGTATCGCGCTCGTACCCGGCTCACATCCCTGGAAAACCGGCCGATCCCCTTTTCATCCTGCCATTCGCCCGGGTCCTTCCGGACGGTGCCAACCGTGCGAAACGTCTTCCCGTCCTCAGACACCGCATACTCGATCGCTGTCGGGGCAAAGATCCACGCAGCAGGAGAGGCCAGATAGGTCACTGTGATGTTCTTTACTGCGACAGACCCTCCCAGGTCTACGACCGCTTCCAGGTCGCTCTGCTCGAAGCCAAGCCACCTCCCGTCACCGTATTCTTTCGTCCCATACATCCCGTCGGTCAGTGTCGATGGGCCGTCTGCCTTGTACTTGTCGCTGAAGGAGGTTGTCAACGTCACGCGCTTGCCGACAGACAGCGGAACCTCTATTGTGATGACTTCGCCGAGAGGTTGGTCCTTATAGAATGCCCTCGCCTTGAAGACCGAAGGGTAGTTCAACTTCACCGGTGCGTGAAATTCGCCTGAGCTTCCGGCGGGAAGAGTGCCGTCCGTAGTGTACCGTACCCTGTAGTCCGCATCTGTCGCCCCTGATTCCAGGGCAATCTCCAATCCGTCCCCTTTGCTCGTCCTGGTGAATTCGGGCGTCCGGAGCACTGACGGCGTCCCCTTCACTTCGATCACGACGACGCTATTCACAGGATCGGGTGCGACTTTGGGGACTTCCACGTTCACATTGAAACCGTCCCTGGAAACCGTCAGCGAAGATTTCCCGGCGTCGGAAAGCAGATACGCTCTGACCGGCTCGTTCAGGATATTCGGGACGACCAGCTTCCGGTCGGCCGGCCAATCGAACACATGCAGATAGAGCCGCGCGCCGCCGTCGATGGCCTTCTGCGTGCAGCGCCCCCAGGGAAGTTGCTTGAACGGGCTGGCGCTGGTGCCGTAGATCGCTTCGCCGTTCACACTCATCCACTTCCCTATCTCACGCAGACGGTCGATGCTCGCCTGGGGAAACAGCCCTTCCGCCGTCGGGCCGACATTGAGGAGGAAATTCCCCCCCTTGGAGGCGACGTCCGCGAGATTGCGAACCAGTTCTTCCGTTGTCTTCCAGTTGTTGTCGTGCTTGTTGTACCCCCAGTGGTCGTTCATCGTCATGCATGTTTCCCAATCGATACCCGGGAGCCCTGTGGTCGGAATCTCCTGCTCCGGTGTGCCGAAGTCGGCGGCGAATGCTCCCTCCTTCGTCAGCCCCTGCATCCCTGTCCTGCCGGCGCCTACACGATTATTGATAATGATGTCCGGCTGGAGGGAACGGACGTACGCGTAGAGATCGCGACCACGGGATTCGTTCCATGTGCTCTCCCACTCCCCGTCGAACCAGAGTACGCCGATCGGGCCGTAGTTGGAGGTGAGCTCCTTCAGCTGCCTCTTCATGTGCGCAACGTATCGGTCCAGGTCGGCTCCCTCGGCCGATCGCGTCTTCTCCCACTCCCGGCGAGGGAGGTAGTCAGGATGGTGCCAGTCCATGATCGAATGGTACCAGCAGATCCTGATCCCTTCCTTCCGGCATGCGTCCGAGAGCTCCTTCATGATGTCGCGTTTGAAAGGCGTCGACATGATGTCGAAATCGGTCTCTTTCGAATCGAAGAGACAGAAGCCGTCATGGTGCTTGGAGGTGATGACAATGTATTTCACCCCGGCCGCCTTTGCCATGCGGACCCACTCCCCGGCGTCGAACTTCACCGGGTCGAACTGGGGGACGAATCCGTCATACTCCTCGAGGGGTATCTGGGCGGTCTCGCGGATCCACTCGGCATGGCTGGTCTGCCCCTTCCAATCCCCGGCGGGGACTGCGTAGAGCCCCCAATGGATAAAGAGCCCGAACCGCGCGTCCCTCCACCATTGCATCCGGGCATCGTGCTGCTCTTTCGTTTCCATCGGCAGCTGCGGCGGGGCCTCCGGGGCGCATGAAGAGATGACTGCTACAGAACAGAGGGCGGTGAACATCTTCCCGATGGTCATGGCTTTCTCCTGAACCGCTGTGAACTCGCGTGATGAGAGCAGAGATGAACGTCGCGTGACGCGGGCTGAAGGCAGGCTTCGATCTGAAATCCAATATACAAAACGGAACACGGAGATGAAGATGTTTCTTGACCCCATGGCCGGCGAGTCGTACCTTGACTGGGACTTCGTGAAACCCCGCATACCGCCGGGGAAAGCCACCATGAAAACTCCGCTCCCCGCAATGATTCTCCTGTCGTCGCTGCTCGTCCGGCCGGCCGGGATGGCCCGGGCTGCCGGAGAACAGGCCGGGAGGGTGCGTATCGCGTGCGTAGGGACCAGCATCACCTTCGGCTACGATATCGTCAACCGGGAGCTGAACTGTTATCCCGCCCAGCTACAGGCCATCCTCGGAGATGGATACGACGTCGGCAACTTCGGCAGGAATGCAGCGACGCTTTCGCACCGGGGCGACACTCCGTACATCCAACAGCCGGAATACGGCCAGGCGATCGCGTTCCTCCCGGATATCGTCTTCATCGAACTCGGGACGAACGACAGCAAGCCGCACAACCACCTCGACAGCGCCGCCTTTCGCAGGGACTGCCTGAACCTCATCGAAAGCTTTCGGCGGCTCCCGTCAAGGCCGCGGATCGTGCTCCTCCTGCCGCCCCCCTGCTTCTCCACCGGCACGTTTGAAATCAGCGACGAATACCTCCGCGAGCACATCATCCCCCGGCTGCGCGATGTCGCGTACGAAGCCGGTCTGGAGGTCGTCAACCTCTACAATTACTTCCTGGACCAGGGGATGTGGTTCCCCGACCACGTGCACCCCTCTTCAGTTGGGGCAGGGCTGATCGCTACCCGGCTATACGATCTGGTGAGGCTTGAAGAGGGGGATCGTCCGGATCTCGCCGGACCGATTGGACCTGCCGCGGTCAAGAGCAACTACTACGGATTCGAATGCGCCGACTTCTCGTTCGCAGGAAGAGAGGCAAAGGTCGTGCGGCCCAGACGGATCGCAAAAGGAGTCCCGTGGGTCTGGCGCGCTCGGTTCTGGGGAACCGAACCGCAGACTGAGATCGCGCTTCTGGAGCGAGGGTTCCACGTTGCCTACTGCGACGTGGCGGAGCTGTTCGGCAACGACGAGGCGCTCGGCATCTGGAATCGTTTCTATGAGTCTCTCACGCGAGCGGGATTCTCCCCGAAACCGGCGATGGAAGGGTTCAGCCGTGGAGGCATCTACGTCTATCGCTGGGCTGTCGCCAACCCCGCGCGCATTGCATGCGTCTATGCCGACGCGCCGGTGCTTGATCTCAAGAGCTGGCCGGGAGGAAAAGGGAAAGGCCCGGGAAGCCCGGAGGATTGGGAGCAATTCAAGCGAGACTTCGGACTGAAGACCGATGAGGAAGCCCTCGTGTTCAGGGGGAATCCCATCGATCTGGCCCCTGAGATCGCGCGCGCGGGATTCCCGATGCTCCACGTCTGCGGCGGCTCAGATGAACTCGTGCCGATCGAAGAGAACACAGACGTCTTCGAGAAGAAGATCCGTGAGGCCGGGGGAAACATCACAGTGATACGGAAGCCGGGGATCGGCCATCATCCCCACAGCCTCGCGAACCCTCAACCGATCGTCGACTTTGTCCTGTCTGCCACGGGGCACAAGACCAACTTTGCTGTCGTGGCGGTCCCGGGGAACGAGTACCGCGAAGGGGCCGGGTGGGCGAAAGGGCTCGACTGGCACGGAGTCTTCAGCGAGATGAGCAGGAGCTGCGACAGCCTCGGCCGCGCAGACATCATCTTCTTCGGAAATTCGATTACGCAGGGGATCGGGGGAAAAGGCCGGTCGCTGGCCTATGCACCTGGAGATTCGGCGTTCAACTTCTGGTTTGGCAAGTACCGGTGGATGAACCTGGGAATCTCCGGAGACAGGACCCAGCATGTTCTCTGGCGCGTCACGCACGGAACCTGGGCCAAGATGCAGCCGCGCTTGATCGTGCTGGCGATCGGCGTCAACAACTTCCCGAGCGATACGGGCGAGGAAGTCGCCGAAGGAATCGCGGCGATCATCCGGGAACTCCGGGCAAGGGCCCCGCAGGCAAAAATCCTTCTGGCTGGTCCCCTCCCGGCAAAAGAGCCGGAGAGTCCGTTCCGGAAGAAGTTCGAAGCAGCGCACCGGCTTGTGAAAGCTGACGGCGAAACGGTGTTCGCCTCCTCCGTCCCGTTCATGCTGCTCAGGCCGGACGGTGTGTTGGACCCCACCGTGTTTGCCGCCGACGGTGTCCACCTGATCCCCGGCGGGTACGGCCGCTGGGCTCAATTGTTGTCAGAAGAGATCAGCCGTCTGAGACTTCTGGATTGACTGACCCTTCGGTGACTCGCGTGTCGGAGACCTGCTGGCAGCGCTTCAGCCTGCAAAGCATGAGGCCGTGGCATCTGTTGACGAGATCCTTACCAAGTAGAGACCACCCGAAGACACGAACGCAAATCCGATGCAGGAGCTCTGCGATGAAGACAACGATCCGTAGGACTGCGCTTGCGTTGCTCCTCACAGGACTCGCAATGACCGCGCAGGTCCGGGCGGAAACGCCCGACGAACACAACGCACGTATGCAGTGGTGGCGCGAAGCCCGGTTCGGCCTCTTCGTTCACTGGGGTCTCTATGCGGTCCCTGCGGGGGAATGGGACGGCAAGACGGAATACGGGGAGTGGATACGCACCAGCGCCCGCATCCCCCTCGCCACCTATGACCGCTTCGTGAGTCAGTTCAATCCGACGTCCTTCGATGCTTCGGCCTGGGTACGGATGGCAAAGGACGCAGGGATGAAGTACATCGTCATAACCTCCAAGCACCACGACGGATTCTGCCTCTTCGATTCGAAAGAGACCGACTTCGACGTGATGTCGACCCCCTTCAAGCGGGATATCATGAAGGAGCTCTCGGAGGCCTGCAAGAAGGAAGGTATCAAGATGTGCTGGTACCACTCGATCATGGACTGGCACCACCCCGACTATCTGCCGAGGCGCGACTGGGAAAAGGACCGCCCGTCCGAGGGAGCCGATTTCGACAGGTATGTGGGATACATGAAAAGGCAGCTGCGGGAACTCCTCACCAACTACGGTGAGATCGGGGTCCTCTGGTTCGACGGGGAATGGGAAAGCACCTGGAATACCGCCCGCGGGAAGGATCTGTATGAACATGTCAGGGGGCTCCAGCCGCAGATCATCGTGAACAACCGCGTGGGTGCGGCACGTTCGGGGATGGAAGGGCTTACGAAGGAAGGAGAGTTCGGCGGGGACTTCGGCACGCCTGAACAGCAGATCCCCGCGACCGGTCTCCCGGGCGTCGACTGGGAAACCTGCATGACCATGAACGATCACTGGGGATATAACAGGGCCGACCAGAACTGGAAGTCGTCGAAGGAACTCGTTCGCATGCTCGCGGACATCGCCTCGAAAGGCGGAAACTTCCTCCTCAATGTCGGCCCGACTGCCGAAGGGCTGTTCCCGCAGGCAAGCGTGGAGCGCCTGGCGGTCATGGGGCGATGGATGAAGACCAACGGCGAGGCGATTCACGGAACCTCGGCGAGTCCTTTCAGATCGCTCCCCTGGGGCCGCTGCACGCAACGGTCGACCCCCGATGGCGCAACGCTCTATCTCCATGTCTTTGACTGGCCCCCGGATGGAAAGCTCCGGGTGCCCGGACTCTTCAATCAGGTGCGCGCGGCGTACCTCCTCGCAGACGCCACAAAGAAGGGGCTCTCGCTGGTACGGCTGGAAGATGCCGTGCTGGTCTCCCTCCCTCCAGTCGCCCCGGATTCACTCAACAGCGTCGTGGTGCTCGAGCTGAAGGGAAAGGCGGATGTCAACGATCCACCGAGGATTGACACCACGTTCACCATGTTCATCGATCAGATCTCTGTCGGCGTAACGACCGACCGGGAGGACGTCGTGATCCGCTACACCACCGACGGCTCCGTCCCGACAGCCTCGTCTCCCGAAGTGACAGGCCCTGTCACGTTGAAGACATCGTCACCACTGAAAGCCCGAGCGTTTCGCGCCGATATACCTGTCAGCGATCCCTCCGAAGCCCGGTTCAGTAAGGTGGCCCCGCAACCTTCGGTCCGCGTGGAAGTCCAGCCGGGCCTCCGCTACAAATACGTGGAAGGCGACTGGGATCGTCTGCCCGATTTTTCAGCGCTCGCGCCGAAGGCTCAAGGCGTCCTGCCGACACCCACACTCGACCTCAAGAGGGAACACGAGTACTACGGGGTCGTCTTCTCGGGGTATATGAACGCTCCGGCGGAAGGCGTCTATTCGTTCTTCCTCGCCTCCGATGACGGAAGCAGGATGATGGTCGACGAGACAACTCCTCATCGACAACGACGGCCTGCACGGGCTGGAGCAGAAGCGCGGGGTTGTGGCGCTGGAGAAAGGACTACACCCTGTCAAGATCGAGTACTTCAACAAGACAGGGGGCGAAGAGCTGTCGGTCTCCTGGACGGGCCCGGGGATCAGGATGGAAGCCGTGCCTGCGTCAGCGTTCTTCCATCGCTAGCGGACCGTGGAACGGAGCGATCAGCCACGAAGGCTGTCCGGGTCCACGATGATATGACGAATGTGGGTGCGTCTCCAGGTGTACGTGATATGAACGAGGCCGTCCGCGGTCTGGATGACAGCCGGGTAGGAATACTCTCCCTGTCCGCGCTGAAGGACGCGCGGATTGCTCCACGTCTCCCCTTCATCCGCTGGAGACCGCAAGATGAAGCGCGTCACGTCCGTTGACAAGATGGTTGTAGATCAACACGAGCCTGCCGTCCCGCAGCCGCACGACGTCGATTCCGGCGTTCGGGTTGGGGAGCTGCGTGGGACGACCCGGGTCCCACGACAGGCCGCCATCTCTCGATGATGACGCGACGAGCCGGCCGATTCGATCCGTCGAGCGCATCAGCATGCGGACCTCGCCGCCTGACGTCTCCCAGAGCGCCGGCTGGATGACGCCGAAGGGCTCGCCGGCCACGGTGATCGGACCGTGCCGTGTCCAGGTGACCCCATGGTCCGTACTGCGCTCGACCCAGCCGGCCCAGCTCTTGTACGGAGCGAACGCTGGGATGTCCGATTCGTAGCCGGCCTCTACGGATGTCCCTGCCAACCATGTTCCATCAGACAGCTGGATCGGCTTTGTCCGAACAGGGCCGGTCAATCCCGCAGGCAGGTATGTCGCTTGACTCCAAGTAACGCCTTCGTCATCCGACGTCCGGTACGCTCCAACCCACTCTCGCGGACTCGGTCCAATCTTGAAGAAGAGCCACGTCCGCCTGCCGTCCTGGAAGAGAACCGGGTTCCAAGCAGGCATGTTCAACGAGTCGGTCACGGGAACCGGCGGCGACCAGTGTTGTCCTGTGAGCTGGCGCGAGAGCCAGATGCGCACATCGGGCCTCCCTTCCGCAGTCCCGCCGAACCAGGCCGTCAGTAGTGTCTGCGAGGGCGTCTCGACGATCGTCGACGCATGAGCGCTAGCAAAAGTAGCTTCTGTGTAGATGAACTCGTGACGTCGGATGAAATCGTCGACAGGTAAGCGAGTCTGGGCTACAAGGTCGGCATGCGCCAGGAGCAATCCGAAGAGCGTGATGATGACTTGCACAGTGTCCGCGCCCGCCAGCGGAACCAGGCGGGCGGATCGAACCATGTACGGTGTCTTGGGCAAGTTGAAGGGAGCCATCCGGCAACGATCGTGTATTCGAAACTACGCCGCATCAGTCCCAGAATCAACTCGCAGGCCGTCCGGTCCATTCCCGTCCCGGTCCCTTCGGTCCATTCCCGGCTTTTCGTCCTCCAGTCGGGGTGAACCTCGCATTCCGGGGGAGCCACCACCCGCCTGCCCCAATTCTACATCCTTGCCTGCTTCCCTTGTCGTGAACCGACCCATGAAATCAACCGCTTGATTTTCCCCAAAAATTAGGCGAATCTAGTGGAAAATTAGGCCCTCACCGGGCCCACCTCTGGCATGGAATTGGCGTAACTAGGTACATTCTCCATGAAACAACCGGTCCACACAGCATATCTGGTTCTGCTCGTTGGGGTTGCGGTGCTAGGCTCCGCCCTGCCTCTCCTCCACGGATGGAGCTACTATTCAACGCCCCTCGAGGATCGTCCATTTCACCCGCGGTACGAATCGCTCAAACCCACCGGAGTTGTCGGGCACGGCTACGGGATTATCGGATCCCTCATGATACTCACCGGCGTCGTACTTTATTCCTCCCGCAAACGGCTGCGCGTATTTGCCGGGATCGGGAAGGTGAAGTACTTCCTCGAATTTCACATCTTCCTTTGTCTGCTCGGACCGATCCTCGTGGTCTACCACACGACGTTCAAGATCGGGGGGCTTGTCGCGGTCAGCTTCTGGAGTATGGCGGCGGTGGTCCTGAGCGGCCTGATCGGCCGGTACTTCTATGTTCAGATTCCGAAAGGGATCCAGGGGAACGAACTCTCCGTCGGAGAGATGACTGTCGAGAACAAGAAGCTTGGCGAGATCTTGACGACCCGCTTCGGACTTGATGCCGACATACTTCGCAAGATCGACGCAATCGCCTCTCCGCCGAAGGATCCGGTCAAGATGTCCCTGATGGAGACGATCAACTTCTTCCTGGTGAATGACCTGACGAGGCGCGCACGACTCAGAACGGTCTTCGGACGGCTCGAGGGGCAGGGCCAACATCACCACGCCTTGAGAGCCCTCCGCGCGACCGCGACACGGCGCATCGTCCTGACCCGCCGCATTGCGCTCCTGCAGCAGTTCCGCCGGATATTCCACTACTGGCATGTGGTGCATCTTCCGTTTTCGATTATCATGGTCGCAATCCTCCTGATCCACGTTGCAGTCGCAATTGCCTTCGGATACACATGGGTCTGGTAGCCCATATCGCCATACGGTGCCTGGTGTTGGCTGTCATCGCGCTGCCATCGGCCGCGATGTCTCAGATTTCTCCCGGAGAGCTCTCCGCAGCGCATGCGTCGCTGGAGGGAATCGGCAACTGCACAGCATGTCATACGCTCGGCAGGACAATTGATGACAACCGTTGTCTCGGCTGCCACGTGGAACTCAGGACTCGCGTTGCCAATGGGACGGGATTTCACGGTAAATTGAGCGGAAAGCACTGCGTCGAATGCCACAAGGAGCACTTCGGCCGTTCGTTCTCCCTGGTGCGTTTCAATCCGAAGAGTTTCGATCACGCGTCAACCGGCTTCCGTCTCGAAGGGAAACATGCGGCTCTGGACTGCGAAAAGTGCCACACAGCAAAGCACATCGCGGCAAAGGACGTCCAGAATAACGCAACGCTGATGGCAGGCAAGACGTTTCTCGGGCTCTCGCAGGAATGCCGGACGTGCCATGAGGACAAACACCGCGGCCAGTTGTCAGCACAATGCCAGCAGTGCCATGTGCCTGATGGATGGAAGCCTGCAGCCAGATTCGTTCATGACACTGCCAGGTTCCGTCTCACCGGCAGGCATACGACGGTGGAGTGCGCGCGATGCCATACCAGCGTTCTTCCGGACGGGAAGACGGTCAAATACACAGGGCTGGACTTCTCCAACTGTTCCTCCTGCCATACCGACCCCCACAAGGGTAAGTTCCAGAAGAGATGCGAGAGCTGCCATAACACGAACGCGTGGGCGCAGATCGCGGCGGGCGCGTTTGATCACGGGTCGACCCGATTCCCGCTGCGGGGCAAGCATGCGTCGCTGAAATGCGGACAGTGCCACCGGACCACCGGCGCCGGTACCGGGCAGGCCGCGGCCAGGGGGTTTGCCATCGCCAAGTTCCAGCGCTGTGCGGATTGCCACAGGGATCCTCACCGGGGCGAGTTCAGCGGGCGCGCCGATGGCGGGGCATGCGAGTCGTGCCACACGGAGAATGGCTTCTCCCCATCGACATTTGCCCACGCGACTGCGAAGTTCGCCCTGGAGGGGAAGCATGCGCAGGTTCCCTGTGTGAAATGCCATCCTGCGTCTCCGGCCGGACAAAATGGTGTGGTCACGCGCGAGTTCAAAGTCAAGAAGTTCCAGCGTTGCGCCGATTGCCATGCAGATGCGCACGCCGGACAGTTCGCCTACAAAGGTGATATCGGGGATTGCGGGGAATGTCATACCATCAACGGATTCCTCCCTCCTGCCTACACTCAAGCGAACCACAGCAAAGCGAGATTCGCCCTGACCGGCGGCCACGTGGCTGTCCCTTGCGCGAAGTGCCATCCTGCGGATGCGGTCCGTGCCAGGAGCACGAGAAGACTCGTGTGGAGCGACGTCCCGCAATGCGAGGCCTGCCATCGCGACGTTCACGGGGGGCAATTCTCGGCCGCAAAATATGTGAGCTGTGGATCATGCCACGCGCCCGAGTCCTGGAACAAGCTACTCTTTGCACACGACAAGACGTCATTCCCGTTGACCGGGAAGCATGCCGCGGTGGAGTGTATCCGATGCCATCCTGACCGCGGCACAAAACCAGGACCGGGGTCACGGAGGTTCGCGGGAACATCGACGAAATGCAGCGATTGCCACGCGACCTCATCGAACGACAGCAGTGGCCTGAGGAGGAAACGATGACTGGCACATGCGCGCCTACGACGGTGAAGGCCGTGCGCGGGAAGAGCATTGGCGATGTATGGCGGCCGGCTGCTCGTCGAATCGGCGCAGCCATCATCCTGGCGGTTGCGCTATGCACCAGCGGTGCCGCACAGACGTCGCCTCACGGAGAGATCGCGATCCCCTGTGAGGATTGCCATACAGCCCGGTCATGGAATGAACTGGCCCGGCCGATGAAGTTCGACCATGCCTCGACCGGCTTCAAGCTGACCGGGCAGCATGAGCTCGTGCAGTGCCGTTCGTGTCATACGTCCTTCACATTCAAAGGGACCAACAAACAGTGCAGCGGCTGCCACGACGATCTGCACCGCGGGGAGTTGGGCGCGAATTGCGTTCGCTGCCATTCTCCTCGATCCTGGGTAGTTCCGGATATGGCCCAGCGCCATTCGAACACTGCCTTCCCCCTCGTTGGCCAACATCTGACGGCCGACTGCCAGAGATGCCATCCGAATCAGCAGAAGCACCAGTATGTCGGGGTGCGTACGGAATGCTACAGCTGCCATGCGACAGACTATGAAGGAAGCCAGGCGCCCAATCACCGGGCGGCGGGCTTCAGCACGGACTGCAGTCAATGCCATGCGGTCAACGCCGCCCGGTGGGGCGGCGATTTTGACCACGCACGCACGGGGTTTCCTCTCGTCGGCGCCCATGTCACCACTCCGTGTTCCCGGTGCCACGCAGGCAACAACTTCCACAATGCCGGGACACAGTGCTTCAGCTGCCATCAGCAGCAGTTTACCGCGGCAACCTCGCCAAAACATACAGGGTTCCCGACAGACTGCCTTGCCTGCCACTCCATGACGGCATGGCGGCCCGCTTCGTTTGATCATAATACGACGGCGTTCAAGCTGACGGGCGCACACGCGGCCGTGCTGTGCAACCAGTGCCATGCGAACGGAGTCTTTGCGGGGACGGCTTCGCAATGTTCGGGCTGCCATCAGGCACAGGCTACCGCGGTGGTGAGTCCCAGCCACACCGGCTTCCCCAACGACTGCGCGACATGCCACACGACGACCGCATGGCGCCCGTCGACGTTCGACCACGCCAGGACGAACTTCCAGCTGACCGGGGCCCACGTTGCGGTAGCATGCAACCAGTGCCACAAGAACGCGGTCTACACAGGGACACCCGCGACGTGCGGCAACGCGGCCTGTCACCTGCCGGACTACACGAGCGCAGCCAATCCGGTGCACGGGACAGGGTTCTCGACGGACTGCATCGCATGCCACAGCACGACCGCCTGGCGGCCGGCGACGTTCGACCACAGCAAGGCGAGCTTCCCGCTGACCGGCGCACACGTGACGACGCAGTGCGCGTTGTGCCACAAGAACGGGATCTACACCGGGACGCCAAATACCTGTGGCAATGCGGGCTGTCACCTCACACAGTACAATGCCACCATGGCGCCATCTCACACGGCCGCCGCATTCCCGCTGGAGTGCCAGGTCTGCCACACCACCATGGCCTGGAAGCCGTCGACGTGGAACCACGACCCGTATTTCCCGATCTCAGCGGGAAGCAGGCATAGGCCAGGCAGGTGGAACGCCTGCGCCGATTGCCACACGGCGCCCACGAACTACACGGTCTTCTCATGCATCAACTGTCATGAGCACGCGTCGCAAAGCAACGTCGATGGACACCACACGGAGGTCGCGGGGTACAGCTACAACAGTGCGGCGTGCTACCATTGTCATCCGCAAGGCAACTCGGGGGGAGGGAGATGATGAATCGAGGGATGATGACGACTCTGGCTCTGGTGCTTGCCGGGTTGTCGGTGCAGACGGGGTTTGGTCAGAAGACGGAGGAGAGGTTGATTTCCTCATCCATCTCGTATCTCTCCGCCGGCACCGTGTACCTTGATGCCGGCCGGTCCCGTGGTCTTGACGTGGGCGATACATTGACGGTGGTACGGGCGTCCCAACCGCGGGGGATCATCGTGATCACGGCGGTATCAAGCTCTTCCGCGTCGGCCGCCACGCTGTCCCAGGCAGGTCCGTTTGCTGTCGGAGACAGCGCGTGGATCCGGAAGTCGGTTCCGGTTCAGGAGGCGACGCCCCCGGGCGTAGCAGCAGTGGCTGGCGTGCAGACGTCCGGTCTTCCGGTCTCGTCGCAGGAATCCGATATCGTGAGCGGGCGCGTTGCGCTCCAGTACGGCGCGGTGGGCAACTTCAGCGACTCATTGGAATTTTCCCAGCCTGCCGCCATCGTGCGGCTTGATGTTGCGCGCCTGTTCGGGACCGGGCTGGTGTTCACGATGTACGGCCGCACCTCCTATGATCTCACGGACCATGTTCATCAGTACCAGCAAAGCTCACATAACCAGACACGGATGTATGAACTGTCGCTGTCATACGAAGATCCCCGTGCCTGGTACGGGTTCGGGATCGGGCGGATCTTTTCGCGCTTTGTCGGAGGCCTCGGAACGTTTGACGGCGGGCAGGGATTTGTGCGAACGGGACAGTTTACGTTTGGACTGCTGGGCGGGAGCCAGCCGAGCTATGTCAACTCCTCTGTGAATACCGACCTGCTGAAGTTCTCCGCGTTCGCGAACTACGCGTGGGGAGAGGACGTGTTCACGAGGTCGGACATCACGCTGGCATACGGACAGCAGAGGGCACAGGGAGAGCTTGACCGTGACTTCCTGTACCTGCAGACCTCGCTCAGGTTCGGGCCCGAACTCTTTGTGTACGCGAGCTCCGAGCTGGATCTCCATACTGTCAAGGACGGGCAGCTGACCCGGCATCCCAAATTGACCAATTCTTTCCTTACATTGAACTACCAGCCGTTGCGATGGCTCTCCATGACCGCCGGGTATGACGCAGCGCGGACGGTGTACCTGTTTGAAAGCATGAAGTCGATCTCAGACACGCTGCTGGACCTCACGCTCAAAGAGGGATTTCGAGGATCGCTGTCGTTCCGCCTTCCCTACAATCTCTCTCTCACAACCTCAGGCAACTTCCGCATGGCGTCGGGCACCACCGGAGCCGCCCGGACCGTCGCGGGCACGCTGCGGGCGTTTGACGTGGCGGGAAGCCAGATCAACCTGGGTGCGCACGTAGCCAGCATCCACGGACTGTATACGAGCGGCAATGACGTGACGCTCGACCTCGATACCTGGATAGGGCGCGCGCTTTCTCTCGGACTCAGGCTCGACCGCTACAACTACCAGGTTCGGGATCAGACGGGGACATTCACGACGACGACGGGTACCGCCAACATCCAGTATCGCATGTCCCGCTCGTTGTACGGCGTTGTGACGATGGATCAGGTATGGGACGCGTCGCGGACATTCCAGCGGCTCTTTCTGGAAGTCGGCGTCCATTTCTAGGGAATTCGTGCCTTCAGGAACCTCAGCACATGTCGGCTGACACTCTGATCGCTCTTGCCATCGCAGCAGGGCCCATCCTTGCGATCGTCGTCCCCTGTTACCACAGGACCCGCAAGCGTGAGGCTGAGGGGGGATCAATGACTGGCACATGCGCGCCTGCGACGGCGAAGGCCGTGCGGGGGAAGAGCATTGGCGATGTATGGCGGCCGGCTGCTCGTCGACTGGGCGCAGGCATCATCATGGCATTGGCACTGTACACCAACGGTGCCGCACAGACGTCGCCTCACGGAGAGATCGCGATCCCCTGTGAGGATTGCCATACAGCCCGGTCATGGAATGAACTGGCCCGGCCGATGAAGTTCGACCATGCCTCGACCGGCTTCAAGCTGACCGGCCAGCATGAGCTCGTGCAGTGCCGTTCGTGTCATACGTCCTTCACATTCAAAGGGACCAACAAACAGTGCAGCGGCTGCCACGACGATCTGCACCGCGGGGAGCTGGGCGCGAATTGCGATCGCTGCCATTCTCCTCGATCCTGGGTAGTTCCGGATATGGCCCAGCGCCATTCGAACACTGCCTTCCCCCTCGTTGGCCAACATCTGACGGCCGACTGCCAGAGATGCCATCCGAATCAGCAAAAGCACCAGTATGTCGGGGTGCGTACGGAATGCTACAGCTGCCATGCGACAGACTATGAAGGAAGCCAGGCGCCCAATCACCGGGCGGCGGGCTTCAGCACGGACTGCAGTCAATGCCATGCGGTCAACGCCGCCCGGTGGGGCGGCGATTTTGACCACGCACGCACGGGGTTTCCTCTCGTCGGCGCCCATGTCACCACTCCGTGTTCCCGGTGCCACACAGGCAACAACTTCCACAATGCCGGGACACAGTGCTTCAGCTGCCACCAGCAGCAGTTTACCGCGGCAACCTCGCCAAAACATACAGGGTTCCCGACAGACTGCCTTGCCTGCCACTCCATGACGGCATGGCGGCCCGCCTCGTTTGATCATAATACGACGGCGTTCAAGCTGACGGGCGCACACCTCTCGGCCAGCTGCAACCGGTGCCATGCGAACGGAGTGTTTGCCGGCACACCCACGCAGTGCGTGAGCTGCCATCAACAGAACTATGCGAGCGCCGCCAATCCCGTGCATTCGCCCGGAATGTCAAACGATTGCGCCCCCTGTCATACGACCACCGGATGGCGTCCGTCCAGCTTCAACCACACCAGGACAAACTTCCAGCTGACGGGTGCCCACGCGGCTGTGTTGTGCAACCAGTGCCACAAGAACGGAGTCTTTGCGGGGACGGCCCTGCAATGTTCGGGCTGCCATCAGGCACAGGCTACCGCGGTGGTGAGTCCCAGCCACACCGGCTTCCCCAACGACTGCGCGACATGCCACACGACGACCGCATGGCGCCCGTCGACGTTCGACCACACCAGGACGAACTTCCAGCTGACCGGGGCCCACGTTGCGGTCGCGTGCAACCAGTGCCACAAGAACGCGATCTACGCAGGGACACCCGCGACATGCGGCAACGCGGCCTGCCACCTGCCGGACTACACGGGCGCGGCCAACCCGGTGCACGGGACGGGGTTCTCGACGGACTGCATCGCATGCCACAGCACGACCGCCTGGCGGCCGGCGACGTTCGACCACAGCAAGGCGAGCTTTGCTCTCACCGGGGCGCATCTCTCGACGCAGTGCGCGTTGTGCCACAAGAACGGGATCTACACCGGCACGCCAAATACCTGTGGCAATGCGGGCTGTCACCTCACACAGTACAATGCTACCATGGCGCCATCACACACGGCCGCCGCCTTCCCGCTGGAGTGCCAGGTCTGCCACACGACCACGGCCTGGAAGCCGTCGACGTTCGACCACGCCAAGACGAACTTCCAGCTGACCGGGGCCCACGTTGCGGCCGCGTGCAACCTGTGCCACAAGAACGGTGTGTTTGCGGGGACGGCCCTGCAATGTTCGGGGTGCCATCAGGCACAGGCTACCGCAGTGGTAAGTCCGAGCCACACGGGCTTCCCTGCTGATTGCGCGACATGCCACACCACCACGGCCTGGAAGCCGTCGACGTTCGACCACACCAGGACGAACTTCCAGCTGACCGGGGCCCACGTTGCGGTCGCATGCAACCAGTGCCACAAGAACGCGGTCTACGCAGGGACACCCGCGACATGCGGCAACGCGGCCTGCCACCTGCCGGACTACACGGGCGCAGCCAACCCGGTGCACGGGACGGGGTTCTCGACGGACTGCATCGCATGCCACAGCACGACCGCCTGGCGGCCGGCGACGTTCGACCACAGCAAGGCGAGCTTTGCTCTCACCGGGGCGCATCTCTCGACGCAGTGCGCGTTGTGCCACAAGAACGGGATCTACACCGGCACGCCAAATACCTGTGGCAATGCGGGCTGTCACCTCACACAGTACAATGCTACCATGGCGCCATCACACACGGCCGCCGCCTTCCCGCTGGAGTGCCAGGTCTGCCACACGACCACGGCCTGGAAGCCGTCGACGTTCGACCACGCCAAGACGAACTTCCAGCTGACCGGGGCCCACGTTGCGGCCGCGTGCAACCTGTGCCACAAGAACGGTGTGTTTGCGGGGACGGCCCTGCAATGTTCGGGGTGCCATCAGGCACAGGCTACCGCAGTGGTAAGTCCGAGCCACACGGGCTTCCCTGCTGATTGCGCGACGTGCCACACCACCACGGCCTGGAAGCCGTCGACGTTCGACCACACCAGGACGAACTTCCAGCTGACCGGGGCCCACGTTGCGGTCGCGTGCAACCAGTGCCACAAGAACGCGGTCTACGCAGGGACACCCGCGACGTGCGGCAACGCGGCCTGCCACCTGCCGGACTACACGGGCGCAGCCAACCCGGTGCACGGGACGGGGTTCTCGACGGACTGCATCGCATGCCACAGCACGACCGCCTGGCGGCCGGCGACGTTCGACCACAGCAAGGCGAGCTTCCCGCTGACCGGCGCACACGTGACGACGCAGTGCGCGTTGTGCCACAAGAACGGGATCTTCACCGGCACGCCAAATACCTGTGGCAATGCGGGCTGTCACCTCACACAGTACAATGCCACCATGGCGCCATCACACACGGCCGCCGCATTCCCGCTGGAGTGCCAGGTCTGCCACACCACCACGGCCTGGAAGCCGTCGACGTTCGACCACGCCAGGACGAACTTCCAGCTGACCGGGGCCCACGTTGCGGCCGCGTGCAACCTGTGCCACAAGAACGGTGTGTTTGCGGGGACGGCCCTGCAATGTTCGGGGTGCCATCAGGCACAGGCTACCGCAGTGGTAAGTCCGAGCCACACGGGCTTCCCTGCTGATTGCGCGACGTGCCACACCACCACGGCCTGGAAGCCGTCGACGTTCGACCACACCAGGACGAACTTCCAGCTGACCGGGGCCCACGTTGCGGCCGCGTGCAACCTGTGCCACAAGAACGGTGTGTTTGCGGGGACGGCCCTGCAATGTTCGGGGTGCCATCAGGCACAGGCTACCGCAGTGGTGAGTCCCAGCCACACCGGCTTCCCCAACGACTGCGCGACATGCCACACGACGACCGCATGGCGCCCGTCGACGTTCGACCACGCCAGGACGAACTTCCAGCTGACCGGGGCCCACGTTGCGGTAGCATGCAACCAGTGCCACAAGAACGCGGTCTACACAGGGACACCCGCGACGTGCGGCAACGCGGCCTGTCACCTGCCGGACTACACGAGCGCAGCCAATCCGGTGCACGGGACAGGGTTCTCGACGGACTGCATCGCATGCCACAGCACGACCGCCTGGCGGCCGGCGACGTTCGACCACAGCAAGGCGAGCTTCCCGCTGACCGGCGCACACGTGACGACGCAGTGCGCGTTGTGCCACAAGAACGGGATCTACACCGGGACGCCAAATACCTGTGGCAATGCGGGCTGTCACCTCACACAGTACAATGCCACCATGGCGCCATCTCACACGGCCGCCGCATTCCCGCTGGAGTGCCAGGTCTGCCACACCACCATGGCCTGGAAGCCGTCGACGTGGAACCACGACCCGTATTTCCCGATCTCAGCGGGAAGCAGGCATAGGCCAGGCAGGTGGAACGCCTGCGCCGATTGCCACACGGCGCCCACGAACTACACGGTCTTCTCATGCATCAACTGTCATGAGCACGCGTCGCAAAGCAACGTCGATGGACACCACACGGAGGTCGCGGGGTACAGCTACAACAGTGCGGCGTGCTACCATTGTCATCCGCAAGGCAACTCGGAGGGTGGGAGACGATGAAACGATGGGGGGGAAATTCGTTGCCTTCAGGAACCTCAGCACATGTCGGCTGACACTCTGATCACTCTTGCCATCGCAGCAGTGCTCATCCTTGCGATCGTGGTCCCCTACTACCGCAGGACCCGCAAGCGTGAGACCGATGCGAAGGAGCAGTTTGAACGGGCAAAAGTGAGCGGGCTTCAGGCAGCGGTATCGGTGCACCCGCACATCAACGCGCTGACCTGCATCGGGTGCGGCGGATGCGTGGATGCCTGTCCCGAAGGAGACGTTCTCGCGGTGATCGATGGCAAAGCCACGCTGGTTAAAGGAGCCAAGTGCGTGGGACACGGATTGTGCGCAGACGCCTGTCCCGTCGGAGGCATCACGCTCATGATGGCAGCGCCAGGCCGCAGCGCCGACCTGCCGGTACTGGACACCCACCTCGAAACCAGCGTGCAGAACATGTTCATCGTTGGAGAGCTGGGCGGCTTGGGGCTCATCAAGAACGCCATATCACAGGGGAAGCAGGCTGTCGATTACATCGCCTCCCGCCCCTTCCCGAGGAACGGAAAGCTCGACGTGGCGATTGTCGGCGCAGGACCCGCCGGCATCGCGGCGGCGCTTGCCGCAAAACAGCATTCGCTGAGGTACGTCCTTCTCGAGCAGGGAGAGCTTGGCGGAACCATCCTCCAGTACCCGCGGAGGAAAATCGTCATGACCGCACCGGTCGAAGTCCCGCTCTGGGGGAAGCTGAAGTTGACCGAGACCTCCAAGGAGAACCTCCTGGATGTCTGGCGCAATATCATTGCGAAGACCGAGCTGAAGATCAACGAACACGAGAAGGCCGTGGACATCAGGGCTCAGGACGGAATCTTCGCGCTGTCGACGACGGGCTCGCACTATGAAGCCAGGCACGTTGTGCTGGCGCTGGGAAGGCGGGGAACACCACGAAAGCTCGGCGTCCCGGGAGAGGATCAGGGGAAGGTGATGTACAGGTTGATGGACGCCGAAACCTACCAGGGCTATCACGTCCTCGTCGTCGGAGGAGGCGATTCGGCCGTTGAGGCAGCCATGGGTCTCGCGCTCCAGGGCACCAACACGGTGACGCTGTCATATCGCCAGGGTCAGTTTTCGCGGCTCAAGGAGCGCAACCTGAAGCATCTCGAGGAGTATCTGCGGAAGAAGAAGATCACGGTCGTATTCAATTCTGAAGTCTCACAGATCCTTGAACACGAAGTCATTCTTGAAACCCCCGAGGGGCGCAAGGAAGTCCGGAACGATTACGTCTTTGTCTTTGCCGGCGGAGAAATGCCGTTCGAGTTTCTCAAGAAGATCGGGATCCAGTTCCACACCCAGCTACTTCAGTAAGTCCCCCCATTACGCTACAAGGCGGGCGATAGCGAACGCCACGCCGGCAGCAATCCCTCCGATGAGCATGGTCTGCACCGCGCTGCGAATGCGGTGCGTGCCGGTGAAGCCCCCTTTGATGTACCCAAACACCACGAGCGCCAGGAGAGTGCAGGCGATCGACCAAATCAGGCCTCTGGATGCCTCAGGGATAAGGATGTAGGGAACAAGAGGGATGAGCCCTCCCACGGCGTATGCCCCAGCGATCGTGATCCCGCTTGAGAGAGCCCGTTTTGGATCGGGCTGCTCCAGGCCGAGTTCGAACTTCATCATGAAGTCCACCCACTGCTTGGGCCGGCGGCTCAATGCCTCGACCACCGGGGCCGACTCTTCAGCCGTCAGCCCGTAGGAGGTGAGGAAGTCGGACACCTCCTTGCGCTCCATGTCCGACTTCTCCACGATTTCCCGCTCTTCACGCCGGTATTCACTGGCGTAATGCTCCGCATCGCTTCGTGCGGCCAGGTATCCCCCGAGGCCCATGGCGATGGAGCCTGCAGCGATCTCCGCGAGGCCGGCTGTGACAACGATGCCGGATGAAGCCACGGCGCCCGATAGGCCTGCCGCAAGGGCGAATGGCACCGTGAGTCCATCGGACATTCCAATAACGACATCCCTGACAGCTTCGCTTGCCGTGAAATGGGACTCGATATGCGGCGTGGCGGGCATGGGCGAGCATTCCTCCGAATGTGATGGAGGGATATATACGGGGAGATCATGAGAGTGTCAACCTGTACGCCTCCCGTGCGCAATCCGGACAGTACCCGTCACTGAACTTCGTTGCATAGTGAATCTCCATGTATGCGTCGACGGGATACCAGTCCCCCCGCGTATCTCGCACACGCCCGCAGGACGAGCAGATAGGGATAATCTTCCGCAGGGAGGCGACCTCATCGAGCGCCCTCTCCAATTCCGGAATGAGTCGTGAGGTCTGAGCCTCTGCAACCTCGCGACGCCGCATCTGAACATTCAGTTCGCTGTGTCGGCGCCACGCGTACACAACACCCGCAATCACCAGATAGAGCGCGACGGTGAACAACTCGTCGAGTTGCCACGTTTCATGCCGGTAGAGGAACACCAGAACGGCATTGAAGACATCGAACACCGCAGACACCGCATAAACGGCAACGGCCAGGACTGCAATCACAATGATATCCCGGCCTGCCCGTCTCCCCTCAAACAGCCTCCTCGCCCCGGCGAATGTCATGAATCATCTCCTTCTCCGCTCACATCGTATGCGGCCGGGCGACGTTGTTCGCCTCGTGGAGCGACTCAGCAAAGTCATGAGCCACATTGCTGATCTGAAGCGTCACATCCCTCAGGTTCTTCTTCGTCACAACGACGAAATATCCTTGCGACCACGTTGCGCCTTCGGTCGGAAAATCCGGCCTGCTGGCGAGCATGACCTTCTGGATGAGGTCTGCCGAGAATGAAAAGACGAACGGCGATGCATCATGCCGCGTCGAGTCGACCTGGGTGCCCACCACATTGACAAAGAGGTACGGTTCCCCCGGCTCCTTGCGCCACGCCGTATCATCCAGGACCTTCACGTTGTCGACAACAAGGCGTGTCTCTATCGCGTGCTTCAGATCAGCTTCCGTCAATCCGTAGGCGTGTTCGCTCGGCGCCTGATAGCGCACCACGACGTGGACTCCCTTGACGCCGGCGAGGGATTGATCTGGATACTCTCGCAACTGGCCCAACGATTGCGTTGTTGCGCCTAGAAATAGAGCCAACGCGAGCGCGCTTCCGGTCTTACCCATGGTGGCTTCCTTCATATGGTGATAGTCGGAACGTAACGAAGAGCGCATGGCCACCGCCCCGCACCAGCCGGGTACGAGGTCCGTGCCCATGCTCCTTCTCACTATGGTACGGGGGGGTTCTTTCAGCAGGATGACGGGAGGATTACAACTTTGTTATCTGGGGGGCGGGCGTAGGCTGGACGCCAGGATCGCACAGACTGCGCGCCGGGACGGTGCGGCGGTTCTTTTCCCATGGCCCAGGGGCCAAAGAAAAGGCTCGGAGCAGCCCGAGCCCGTCACTTGTCTGATATCCCTGCGAGAGCGATTCGACGCCGGATTCAGGCGGCCTGAAGAGCGGCCTACGATTGCCTTCGCTGACGATACTGGTCCAGAGCCACGGCCGCCAGTATGATCAGCCCCGTCACGATCTCCTGGACCCAGTTCGGGAACTCCATCTTCGTGCTGCCGTTGGCGACGATCGTCATGATCAGCGCGCCCACCAGGCTCCCGAGCACGCTCCCCTGGCCACCGGAAAGGCTTGCCCCCCCGATCACGACCGCAGCGATGACGTCGAGCTCCATGCCGGTGGCGGTCGTCGGGTCGCCCACCGTGAGATACGAAAACTGAAATACCCCCGCTAGTCCGGCAAACGCGGAACCGATGGCGTACACGAGTATCTTCCTGCGTTCAACCGGAACCCCGCACAGACGGGCCGTATGCTCGTTCGATCCCACGGCCAAAATGTGCCGCCCCAGCTGAGCATAACGCAGGAAAGCCCCGACGCCAAGCGCGAGGATGAGCATCATCCAGACGCCCGCCGGGAACAGCATCCACTTCCTGTCGTCGGGAAGGATATTCAACAGGCTTGTCAGCCATCCGCCCTCAGCAAGCACGACCTGCTCGTCGGCAAGCCCCTTCGCAAGCCCCCGCATCGCGCCCCACATGGCAAGCGTGACGATGAACGGCGCCAATCGCATCTTCGTCACACAGAGGCCGATCGTGACCCCGACCAGCGCCCCCGCGGCCATACCTCCAACCGCAGCGGCAAATGGCGGGAATCCGGCCTGCAACAACAGCGCGATCACCACGGTGCTGAGCGCGATGACCGAGCCGACCGACAGATCGATGCCGCCGCTGATGATGACGACGGTCATGCCCAGCGCGGCCGTGCCAACCACCGCCGTCTGCAGCAGCATCAACTGAATATTGTCCGCCGTGACAAATACCTCCGGCCTCAGAAGCGCAAACAGTGCGAATACCGCGACGAGTCCCGTGAGCGGCCCGAGCTTCTGTAGTCGTCGTTTCACGCGGCCCCCGTTGCCTGGCGTATGATGTCATGCTCCGTGAGATCGCGGACTGGCCGCGGCGGGCGGAGCGCCCCGCGAACCATGACCGCTATCCTGTCACAGATGCCGAGCAGCTCCGGAAGGTAGCTGCTCACCACGAGAATCGCCTTGCCGTGAAGCGCAAGCGCGTCAATCAGCTCGTAGATCTCCGTCTTCGAAGCGACATCGATGCCTCGCGTGGGCTCGTCGAGGAGCAGAAGATCGACGTCGTGATGGAGCAACCGCGCGAGGGCCACTTTCTGCTGGTTGCCCCCGGAGAGTTCCCCGACGCGCTGCCGCGGGTCACGAGTCTTGATGCCCAGCGTGCGTATCCACCCGGCAGCTGTCGTCTCCTGCTTCATGGGCGACATCATCCCCCACGAGCCGAATGCGTCGAGCCGCGAGAGCGTCATGTTGTCCGTGATCGTCATCGACAGGGCCAGGCCTTCCTTCGCGCGATCCTCGCTGACCATGCCCATCCCCTGCCGCCATCGCTGCCTCGGGAGCGCGGCGCCGGCGTACGTGGCGAAACGAATCTGGCCGCTCTTCACCGGCTCCAGACCGAAGATGGCCCTGAGCATCTCCGACCTCCCTGCACCGATCAGACCGGCGATGCCGAGGACTTCCCCCCGATGGAGAACAAACGAAGCGGTCGAGGGCTTGTCGACGCCGGCCAGTCCGGAAATGTCGAGGAGAGGGTCTCCGGGAGACCGATGGGATCGAGGGAACAGGTCTGACACATCGCGCCCGACCATCATCGAGGCGATCTCATTCATGGAATGCTCGGCCGTACCTCCCTCTCCGACCGACCCGCCGTCCCTGAGCACGACGAAACGATCCGCGATCTCCCGCACCTCTTCCAGGAAATGAGAGATGAAGACGATCGCGTGCCCGCTTTCCTTGAGTCGCCGGAGAAGCTCGAAGAGTCTCCGCGTATCCTCCGCGGTGAGCGCACTTGTCGGCTCGTCGAATACGAGCACGCGGCTCTTGAGCGCCACCGATCGCGCGATCTCGACAAGCTGCCGCTCGGCTAGGGACATCGTCCCCACCGGCTGATCAAGAAGCGTTGCCGGCCCCCCGACCTGGTTGAGCGCCTCCAGGGCGATCGCCCGGGTCTCCTTCTGCCGGACGATGCCACGCTGGACAGGCTCGACGCCCAGCACGATATTCTCCGCACCCGTCATGTGCGGGACGACGGACAATTCCTGATAGACCATGGCGACACCGGCAGCCCGCGCTTCCTGCGGATTCTTGGGGGAATAGGGATGGCCATTCAGCGTCATGGCCCCGCCATCCGCCCGCACCGCACCGGAAAGAACGCGCATCAGCGTGCTTTTCCCCGCCCCGTTTTCGCCAACAAGAGCCACGATCTCCCCGGCATCGACGGAGAACGACACGCCGTTCAACGCCACCGTGGCTCCGAAAGACTTCCGGATGTCGCGCATGGTGAGCATTGCTGCAGGGGCTGCTGCGAGTGTGGAGATCGGGTGAGCTGTCATGACGACGCCTACGGGGTGCCGATCAGCGCCTTTATTTCCGGAGCATCGATATTACTCCTGGTGATGAGCTTCACTCCTGTGTCGAGAACCTTCGGGACGCTTTCACCCCGAATACTGCGCACGACGGTCTTGACCCCTTCGTATCCAATCCGGGTCGGATCCTGCGCGACGAGCGCGTCGATCTCCCCGTTCCTGAGGGCCTCGATGAGCGGGGGCGATGTGTCGAATCCGACGAACCGCACCTTCCCCGCGAGATTGCTCTGCCGAAGCGCGAGCAGCATTCCGAACGTCGACGACTCATTTGAGCAAAACACCCCGTTCGCTTCCCGGACCTTATCGATAATATTCATGCTTGAGGTCTTCGCTTCACCCGCAGTCGCGCCCGCATAGCGGTTGCTCACTGTCACCGTGATCCCCTGTGCCGCGGACATCGATGCCAGGAACCCGTCTTCTCTCTCCGCGGTGCTCGCGGACCCGACGAAGTACCGGAGCAGCACGACCTTTCCTTTCCCTCCCAGGAGCGAAGCAAGGTGGTCTCCGCCAAGCTTGCCGCCAGCGCGATTGTTTGTCGCGACGAAGCTGACGAAGTCCTTGCCGGGTTCTCCATCCAAGCCACTATCGATGATGACCACCGGGATCTTCCTGGTCTTCGCGTTTGCGACAGGACGAACGAGGGCGGTGCGGTCGAGCGGCGCGAGGACAATCCCTGAAACCCCCTCGTTCACGAACTGTTCGACGATGGAAATCTGCGCGGAGCGATCATTCTCCTTCACGGGCCCCTTCCACACTATATCGACGCCAAGCTCTTTTCCGGCTGCGCGCGCCCCTGACTCGACCGACTTCCAGAAGATGTGTGTGGTGCCCTTGGGGATCACGCCCAGTCGAATCTTGTTCTGTGCGAGGGTGCCCGTGAGGCCAATCGCTACGATCGCCACGAGGAGCGAACTGCGTACGATGTGATGCATGAGGGTATGAGAGTCCTTTCCGTGAATGGCAATCTTACCCCTGCGGGGCGAGATACGGTATCGTCAGAGGACCGTAAGGGAGAACTGCAATGCGCGGGGGTCGGTTCATCCCGGCCGCGACCTTCCGGACCGATGCCGCGATGTCGTGGCACGGCTCGAGATGTACGGAGCGCACGGCTTCATCGCTCATCGAACTGTAGAGCTGAATCTGCGCGGCCAGCTGACAATTGGCCTGAATCTGAGCCTGCCACTGGTCCGGAAGCGACCTTTCGGCCGCATCCAGCTTCCGGAGCAGGTCGGCCGGCCCCGAGGCGCCCTTCAACAGGCGGTCAAAGGCGCTGCCCGACGGCACCCCCTCGCGACATTCGGATGCCACGATGATGACGCCGCCCTGGCGCACGATCCGGGCAGCAGCGCCGATGCCCTTCGCCGTCTGGTACAGATTCAGGTCGAGTGGATAGCCGCTGTTCGTCGTGACAACGATGTCGTACGGCTCGGCAACGCGCTGCATGGCCGCCTCCCGGACGAAGTCACAGCCTGCCTCATGACTCTTCAGGAGGTCGCCGGCAAAGACGCCTGTCAACTCGCGCTCATTATTGAGCGTGACGTTCAGGAGGAACGCCTTCCCGGCCTGCAGGGCGATCCGCTTCATCTCGGCCCAGACCGGATTGTCGTGCGTCTTCCCGAATGTCGCGTTCGGGTCGGCGATATGCCCGTAGCCGTGATTACTCTTGACCGTCTCCAGGCCGGCGATGCCGGGCATGACGTTCTTCGGCCCGCCGCTGAATCCGGCGAAGAGATGCGGTTCGATGAACCCTGTGACAATGCGGAGGTCCGCTTCGATGTAATGCCGGTTGATGAGGGCGGGCGTCCCGTCGTCGGTGACGCCGACCTGCGTGAGCGCCTGTGCGTCTTCCGCTTCATGATTCAGCACGCGATACGATCGGACGACCTCGGGGGTCAGCATCACCTCGAGCTCTTCCCTGGTGTTCGGACGATGCGTCCCGAGCTGATTCAGGAGGACGATGGTGTCCTTCCGGGCGCCGTGGCGCTCGAGGTAGTCAAGAAGCACCGGGATGATGCGCTCGTTCGGCGTCGCGCGCGTCAGGTCCGTAAACGTGACGCAAATCCGCTGGCCGGGCTGTATCCAGCGCGACAGCGGCTCCGCTCCGATCGGATGATCCAGCGCCTCAATCAGAGCCGCCCGCTCGTCCGCAATACCCGGCCTGTGGTCGGGCTGGATCACCTCCACGCCGAGTCCCTCGAACTCGACCTGAAGTTTTCCTTTCCCGTATGCGAGCGCAGTCGTCATCGTTTGTACACCGGCCCGAAATTCGCCGATGCACGAAAATCGGCGCCCGTGAGATCGTTCGCGCCAAAGTGGCCCCACGCGCTCGGGCGGAAGATGCTGCCATCCGGCACGTTGTGCATGCTCACCGGAATCCGGAGCATCGATGCGAGCGTGATCAGATCCGCACCTATGTGCCCGTAGCTGATCGCGCAGTGATTCGCGCCCCAGTTGTTCATGACCGTGTACACATCCCGGAACGGGCCTGACCCGGTCAGATTCGGCGCAAACCATGTCGTCGGCCACGTATGGTTCGTTCGCCGGTCGAGCATATCGTGGACCTTCCCGGGGAGGTTGACCGTCCACCCTTCGGCGATCTGGAGTGCGGGACCCAGCCCCCTGATAAGGTTGATGCGCGCCGCCGTGATCGGCATTCCGCCTCTGGTTCGGAACCGCGTCGAGAATCCGCCACCCCTGAAATACTCTCCGATCGAGGCATGCCAGGTGGTCGCTTTCAGACAACGCTCCGTCTCCGCTTCGGTGATATCCCAGAACGGCTTCATCGCCGGTTTGCCGCCGATCTCCTGCTGTCCGGTGCCGTCGAGAGCCGCGGGACCGGAGTTGATGAGATGCAGTATGCCACCGGCGGCCCTGCCCGACAGCGTGTGCTTTGCCACCCGCTTCACGGCAGCCGGGCTCCAGTACGTGCGGACATCTGCAAAGATCTGCGCGGATCCTGTGAGCAGATGACCCATGAGCATCGTAGCGCCATTCAACGAGTCGTTCTCCGTCGCAACGATGAACGGCTGCCGAATACCGTTCCAATCGAAGGATGAGCAGAGTATCGCCTCAAGGACATCGCCGTTGGGGAGGTGGTCCGTCCACTGCCTCTGGCCCTGGAAGCCGGCGGCGATCGCGTTGTGTCCGAGCGCCTCCTCGCCAAACCCCATGCGCCCGAGCTCCGGATTGCCGATCATCATGTCCCGCACAATCATCGCCATCTTGATCGAGAACTCCCATTCCTTCGCTTTCTGCTCGACGCTCCGACGAGAGGCGGGAGGATTGACATCTTCTCCTTCCTTGCAGTTGCGACGGACCCAGGTCAGCGCTCGCTCAAATTCGGATTGATCGTAGATCTTCCGCTCGATCCGGCGGATGATCTCGGTCGAATCAACGGTTTCGACCCGCATACCGAGGTACGTCTCGAAAAAATCATGGTCGACGATCGATCCCGCGATGCCCATGGAGACCCCGCCCACGGACAGATACGACGTCGTCCGCATGGTGGCGACGGCCAGACCGGCGCTGACGAACCGGAGCAACTTCTCCTGGACGTCCTTCGGCACGGTCCGGTCCCCGATGTCCTGCACATCGGCGCCGTAGATCGTGAAGACGGGGAGCCCTTTCTGATTGTAGCCTGCCGACACGGCAGCGAGATACACAGCGCCCGGACGCTCCGTCCCGTTGAAGCCCCATACCGCTTTGGGTCTGAACGGATCGTCGTCCATCGTTTCGGTCCCGTAGCACCAGCAGGGCGTCACCGTAAGGGAAACCCCGACTCCCTCTCGTCTGAACTTCTCCGCCGCCTGCGCGGCCTCTGCGACCCCGCCGATGCATGTGTCCGCGATGACACATTCAACCGCCTGACCGTTTGCGTGCCGGAGATTGCGCGTGACGAGCTCTGCGGCGGCGCGCGCCATGGCCATCGTCTGCGCTTCGAGCGCCTCACGAACCCCGCCAAGACGACCGTCGATTGTGGGGCGGATGCCGACCTTGGGCACCGGGGTGACCAGGCGATTCGTATAGGTTTCTGAAGCCGGGCGAGTCTTCATGAGCTTCCTGAGTCTTCTCTCACAGGGTTCGTAGGTCTGACGCGGGCACTGCACGGGATAGAATTCAGAGGCATTTTACGCCATTTCGAGTGGAATTGCAAACGAAGGCCTTCGGGTCCTCAGACAGGTTCCGCATCCCGCCCGTTCGTTGACTTTCCTTCAGACTCCTCGTAAGTTTTGTGACTTCTTCGACTGTTCCCATTTTCTCCTCGTTCCACACATCCATCGACAACGGAGCAATGATGACGCGCACTATCGGGCTTCCCCTCCTGGCAGGAGTCGTGTTGGTTTGCGTCGCGGCCGCCGGGCTGTCGGGCTGCGCACGGAGCGACAAGAAGAAGATCGCCGGGATCGTCTTTCAGGAAGACCAGTTCTTCCGGCTCGTCACGTTCGGCATGCGCGAAGCGGCGGCGAAGAACGGCATCGAACTGCTCGAAGCCAACAGCATGGGTAGGCCGGACAAGGAAATCCAGCTTGTGAACACCTATATCGCAAGCGGCGTGAATGCAATCGTCATCTCCCCGCTCAGCCTGACGGCGTCGTCGAGCGCCCTCGGGCGGGCCCGGGAGAAGGGCATCGCGGTGATCACCTACAACACCGACGTCGCCGGAGACATTGCAGCGGCCTGTATCGAAAGCGACCAGTACGGCCTGGGCGCGCTGACGGGCAAAGCGGCACGGGAATACATCGAGGCAAAGCTCGGCGGGAACGCCAGGATCGGGATTCTCGCGTTCATGTCGAATGCTCCCGAGCAGAACATCGCGCGCGTGTCCGGATTCAAGGACCAGCTCGCCTCGCTCCCGGGCGTGACGATCGTGGCCGAGCAGGACGCGTGGATGGCGGAGACGGCGGTGAAGAAGGGGAGCGACATCCTCACCGCGCATCCCGACCTGGACATCTTCTGGGCCGCAAACGAGGGGGGCACCGTGGGGTGCGTGATGGCCGTGAAGAATTCAGGCCACACGGGGAAGGTGGTCGTGTTCGGGACCGATGCGAGCGAGCAGCTCGCAGACTTCCTGCTGGCCGACGACAACATCCTCCAGGCTGTCACGGGTCAGCGGCCGTACGACATCGGATTCCAGGCCCTGGAAACAGCCGTGAAGGCTCTCAACGGCCAACCCGTCGACAAGAAAACTGCGCTCCCCGGGCTGCTGCTCTCCCGGGCAGACACGGCCGGCATCATGGCGTTCAAAGAGCGTCTGGCACAGCTTACGAAGTAGCAACGGATGGAGAGACTCCCATGAACAGCTACGGACGCGTTGCGGCAGCGTTCGCGGGCGAATGGCCGGACACGACCCCGGTCATGCTGCACAACTTCATGATGGCGGCGCGGGAGGCAGGCGTCAGCATGCGGCAATTCCGGAGCGATCCCCGCGCCCTGGCCCGCTCGTTCATCGAAGCTGTCGAGCGCTACGGGTACGACGGCGTCATGGTGGACGTTGACACGGTGACGCTTGCCGCCGCGGCCGGCGTCCACGTGGACGCACCGGAGGACGAGCCCGCACGAATCATGGGCCCCCGGCTGCAGTCCCTCGAGGAAATAGCGGACCTTCCCCCTGTCGATATCCTCGACTCTCCCGGCGTCCAGGTCTGGCTGGAAGGCGTGCGCCTGCTCAACCGGCAGTTCGGCCGCGAGATCTACCTCCGGGGCAACTGCGATCAGTGCCCGTTCACGCTCGCCAGCATGGTACGCGGGATGGACACCTTGCTCACCGAGATCCTGGACCCCGACTGCGAGGAGCAGATCCACCGCCTGCTCGAGTACTGCACGGACATCACGGTGCAGTTCATCCGGGCCATGGCGCAGACGGGCGCGCACATGACCTCCAACGGCGACAGCATGGCGGGACCCGCCGTCGTGTCGCCGTCGATCTTCCGCCGGTTTGCCCTCCCCTACGACAAGCGCGTCGCCGACGCTTCCCACGCACGTGGGCTTCCCCACGTCCTGCACATCTGCGGCAACACCGACGCGATACTTGCCGACATGGTCCGCACGGGCTCCGACGGCCTGGAGATCGACTACAAAACCGATGTGCGCCGTGCGCGGGAGGTGGTCGCGAACACTACCGTGGTGATCGGCAACATCGACCCGAGCGGCGTGCTGGCACTCGGGACACCGGACCTGGTTCGCGAGAAGACCCGCGAGCTGCTGACCGTCTTCCGCGATACGCCGCGCTTCGTGCTCAATGCCGGATGCGCGATCCCTGCGGGCACCCCTCCGGAGAATCTGCGCGCCATGATCAGAACGGCGCGGGAATTCTCTCCCCTTCACCTTTCGTCCTGAACGTCACGACCGCAGCCGGAGCGACCGCTCCCCTGAATTCGCAGTCGAAGCGGACTTCATGCTTTCCCGGTTGAAGGACAGGGATGGCTCCTCGGGCGTCGACGACCGCGACTTGCCGGCCTTTCGCATCGTACACGCGGGCGGCTGCCGTCCCCTCGCAGAGGAGAGTCTGGCCGGCGCTGAGCTCCACCGGAAATGAGACCGTACTGTAGCGGTCGATCTCGATCGTCGGGTTGACAACTGTGCCCCCGTCTCCCACGACACGGAGCTTGAACTGAAGAAGCTGGGCACGGTCAGGGTTCTGGACTTCCCATCGGGACCGGGTCGGTTCTCCCGGCTGGCGGACCGTCTTCTCATGCCTGTAGTCCTGCGACGCGTGATACGGGATCAGGTCCCAGTGACCCTTGCTGACCGGTTCCAGATGGAACTCGACCTTCGGGTTTCTGAGCAGCTCACGTTGGGCCGGTGTGAATGCTGCTCCGCGACGCGCCGCCTCCCACTCGCGGATCGCTTCCAGGATCTGCCCCAGATCCGGATTTCGCCGCACAGCATCCATCCCGGTCGCCAGCGCGAAGCCGGCGTTGAACCCGGCCGCCCGCGCGAGCATCCATTCGATATCCGAAAGACTCGTCGTCTCTGTGAGGAGATACCAGCCAAGCATGTTGGGAAGGTAGTTCCGCTCGAACAGGGCCTGGTTCTTGATGCGGTATTCCTGCATGCTCTCGCGGAATCCTTCGTACCACGGCTCTCCCCAGTTGCAGTATGAGTTGATGTGCCAGTAGAAATGTTTGGAGTTGCTGGTGCCGTTGATCACTGCGTGATCGAGGCTGTCATAGACTTCCTTCGGAAATAGCTCGTATGCATAGTCACCCTGGCCGGTCGACGCGCATCCCTCATGCCCATCGAAGTCCATCTGGCTGATCCCCGTCTGGTTGAACGTCCGCGCCAGATTCCGGGCGATCTCCCGCTGCAGCTCCATGTTGGGGAAAAAGACCTCATAAGGGTGATCGAGCAGCTTGCCGACGTCGGCCCCTTTGCTGTGGGCACTGGCCTGCGTCCCGAACGCTCCGCGCTGGCAGTCAAGCAGCGTCCACGGTGGCTGCGACGACACGGTGCGATACCGGACGATCTCCTGGCCGATCACGGCGGCATGGAGCCAGTTCGCTTTCTCGTTGGCGAAGTACTCAGGAGACACGACCCGGATGTCGCGCGCGGAAGCATCAGCATCTGCGGCCAGCACGCTGCTCCCCGTTCTGGCGAGGCGCGGATCCGGAACCGGAGAGACGTACGGATCATTCGTCTGAATGAACGTGGTCAGCGTGTGAGCCCCGATCCGTATGCCGAGCTTTTTCGCTTTCTCGACGCACGTGCGCATGCCGGCGGCGCCTTCGGGGAAGATCTTCGTGTTGATCTGGTAGTGCCCCCAGCTGGCAAACGGCTGCATATGATAAAGCGTCATCAGGCCCGCACGCTTCGTGCAGTCCAGGAGCGTATCGATCATGTGTTCATCGAAATCAGCAATGAAGTACGACCGCCCCTGCTCGGGTGACTTCTTGAACCAGACCCCGTCGATCATCGGGTGCGGGAGCCCTTCCGCGACCTCAATGGCGCCGATGCGGTCGAGCGCATCCGGCTCAGGGCACCCGAACAACGCGATCTTCGATCCGAGGACCGTCTCGCCCGGGAGTGGCGGGATCGGCATGTTCGGGAAGTTCCCCAGCCACACGTCGGCGTTCCGCGGCCTTGTCCGGTCCAGGCTGTAGCACTGGAGGACGCTGCCCCAGGGCCTCGGTTCGGCCGCCCGGCCGCGCGACATGTCGAATCCTTCCGCGCTATCCGGGTAGCTTCCGAGAGTCTTTGGATTGAGCGCCTGAATACCGATCGCATAGCGCTCGTCGCGGACGACGCCGACGATCTCTCCGACGGTCCTGGCAATGCTGGTGGGATACGGCCCCCATATTGCGCCATCGATTGCGTCCATCGGAGTCACGCGCACGATCTCGAACGTCAGGTGGGTGGGCTTTCTCGAGACGGCGACATCAATCGAGGTCGCGCTCTCCGCGAACTGCAGTCTGAGCGTATCCGCGGACGCAGCGAATGCGCGGGACGGGCCCTCCACTCGTCCCTTCCTGAGAACGGCAAGGAACGGCGCCGGCTGCCCCTGCGCCAGATACTCCGTTCTGGTGACGCAATCGTACATGCTCGTGACCGAGCCGCGCGGGTCGACAGTCAGGCGGAACTCCGGAGTCGAATATTCCACCTGTAGGTATGCCCGACCAGTCGGGAGCAGTACACATGCTAGCAGTATGGCGAATCTTCTCACGCCGCATCCTTTGTGTGTTGCCGATGAGGATACCTCACGGCCCGTCCTTCTCGGCGACCACGATGTTTTCGTCGAGGCGTGCGACGACCTTCCATCCCGGAGGCACGACGAGAAAGTCCTTCTCATCCCACTCGCCGTTCAGGAGGCTGTAAAAGAGCCGCATGTCTCCCCGTTCCTTTGCAAAGGAGAGATCGTGTTCCGCAGCCCGCTCCTGCGCCTTCACGATAAACCGGTCATCCGGTTCAATCCCCATTTCGATGAACGTCATCTGGCGATAGTTCCGGGTGGTGTCGCAGAGCTCGTCCCAGAGAAACCGGGCATTGTCCTCACCGTACTTCTCCACGAGCTCCGGGTAGGTCATGTTCATCCCGGTCTGAGACTGGATGGAAAGCTGTTTCAGTTCTCCGTTGTCCTCGCCCCGTTCGATCCAGCCGGTCGTCAGGAAGAATGTCCCCGGGTTGTCGTTGAAGTACGAGAGATAGCGTTCTTTGCTCCCCAGGAAGAGGGTCATGCAGTCGTGGGCGCGGGGGACCACGATGGGGATCGAGGGAGCCCGGAGTCCGGAAATGCCGTAGTTGCAGAGCCCGTAGCCGAGGAGGATGGCGTCGTACCGGGACGCTTCGACCCTGTCCACGACGGCCTGCAGGCGCGCGAGCATCCCGGTGCATCCGATGTCGTGAAGTCCCTTCGGGAGGAACTCGACATCGATCTTATGGGGAGACCGGGCGAGGGCATGGCAAAGTTCGCGGTAGAGAACTTCACAGCTGATCAGCTTGTATGTTTTCATACTGCTACCGTTTCATCCGCAACGTCAGGATCGAAAGTGAGTTCGGTGGCCAGGGTGAGAGCTGCGAAGCATTCCAGGGGGTGTCGTTTCATGTCCTTCTGGCCCCCTTGCGGCCAAAGATACCAATTTCATTCGGTATTTCCCGACTTCTTCTGATTGTCTTTTCCGGAATTGCTGACTATATATAATAGATAGTGGATCCCGCTGGCTTTTCGAGTCACCCCTCTCTCGATTCTTTCATTGCACGGACATCCAAGGTTTGAGTGGTCAAATGCAGCCACCCCGCCGGCGACGTCCTGCCCCATGGACACTGTGAGGAATCGCCTCATGAAACAGCTGCTGGCGCTCGCGTTTGGGCTCCTCGTGCTCCTCGCGACCGATCCTGCCACCGCCGGACTGCCCGGTGACGCGGACGCGGTCGTTGCCGACGGCAAGAGCGCGTTCCAGATTGTTGTCCCGCAACATGCGACCCCGGTCGAGCGCAAGGCGGGAGACGAGCTCGCCCGCTACGTGCGCCAGATGTCCGGGGCAACCCTCCCCGTCGTTGATGATTCAGCACCCGAACGCAAGGAGGAATTCCTGATCGGCCGGACCAATCGGACCGCCCGGCTCCTCCCCGGGTTCGATGCCGCATCCCTCGAGGCCGACGGGTTCACGATCCGGACGGTCGACGGCAGGATCATCATCCTGGGCGGAACGAAGAAGGGGACTCTGTACGGAGTCTACACGCTTCTCGAGGACTACCTCGGTTGCCGGATGTATAGCGCCGCCGCCGTCGATGTCCCGAAACGCACGACGATTACCCTGTCGGTCCTGAACACCACGCAGGTCCCGTTCATCCGCCATCGCGAAGTCCACTATCTCAACGCGATGGACCGCGCGTACAGCGAGTGGCACAAACTGCACTCCAGCGACGACCGGAACGAGGAGTGGGGCATGTTCGTGCACACCTTTGACCGTCTTGTCCCCGCCCACAACTTCTTCGCGACCCATCCCGAGTTCTTCTCGTTGCAGGGCAACCGCAGAATCCCGAGCGGCCAGCTCTGTCTCACGAATCCCGGTCTCTTTCCGGTGCTGACAGATTCCCTCCGGGTCGTCATGGCCAGGAAGCCGTCGGCCCGGTACTGGTCCGTCTCGCAAAATGACAACTTCAACGAATGCCAGTGTGAGGTCTGCCGGGCGGAGAATGCACGCTACGGCGCAAGCTCCGGGACGCTGATGTCGTTTGTGAACCGGGTGGCCCGCATGTTTCCCGACAAAACGATCTCGACGCTCGCCTACCAGTACACGCGCTCCGCTCCACAGGGGATCACGCCGGAGCCGAACGTAAACATCATGCTCTGCTCCATCGAGTGCAACCGCAGCAAGCCCCTCGCAACCGATCCCACCAGCGCCTCGTTCGTCAAGGACATCGAAGACTGGGGCACGTTGACGGACAACATCATCATGTGGGATTACGTCGTCCAGTTCCGCAATCTCGTCAGCCCTTTCCCCAACCTGCGCGTCCTGCAGCCGAACATCCAGCTGTTCGTCAAGAACCACATCCGGATGATGTTCCAGCAGGGGTGCGGCGCCAACGTGGGCGAGTTCGGCGAGCTGCGGACGTACCTCATCGCGAAGCTCCTCTGGAATCCCGACTGCAACATCGACTCGGTCATGAACGACTTCCTCGACGGATACTACGGCGCGGCGGGACGCGATATCAGGGCCTATATCGACACCATGCACGACGTCCTGGAACGCTCCGGTGCCGGCCTCGGCATCTATGGCTACCCCTACGACGCAATCAACAGCTACCTCACACCCCCGCTCCTGGAAGAGTACTCGCGCATATTCGACAGGGCCGAGAGCAAGGTCAGGGACAATACTACCCTTCTGGAACGCGTGAAAAACGCACGCCTGCCGCTGGAATTCGCAATACTGGACATTTCCCTGCACGACGCCACCTCCGCACTGAGCTACTTCGACAAGCAGGATGGGAAGTGGACGGTCAAACCGGCGATGCGCGAGCGGCTTGAGAAGTTTGTCGCGCAGGCGAAGAAGGCGGGGATTGAGCGACTGGAGGAAAGGGGCATATCCCCCGACGACTACAGGCGGTCGGTGGAGCAGCAGTGCCAGGTCAGCGTTGAGGGAAATCTCGCGTTCGGCAAGCCGGTGCAGCTTCTGACCCAGTACAGCGACAAGTACCCGGTCGGGGGCCCCCAGGCGCTCACGAACGGCCTGCACGGCCCAAACGACTACAACTGCAACTGGCTCGGACTCGAGGCCCAGAATCTTGAGGCGGTGATCGACCTGGGAAAAGAGACCTCGTTTTCCTCGGTAAGCGCGGGGTTTCTGCAGATGTGGTACGCCTGGATCTGGCTGCCCCTTCGGGTCGAAGTCGCAGTATCGTCCGATGGAAAGACGTTTAAAACGGTTTCGTCGATGGAAAACAGTGTCCCGGACACCACAGCCGGGACATTTTCGAAGGTGTTCAACGCCGATGTGGGGAAGCAGACAGCCCGCTACGTCAAAGTGTCGGCGCCTGCGCGCCTGACCTGCCCGGACTGGCACATCGGCGCAGGCCAGAAGAGCTGGATTTTCGTGGACGAGATCGTCGTTCGGTAAGCCGCATGTTGGGAAGCCATATTCTATAGAGAGCCGCAATTCCGTGCCCCAACCCGATCACATAAGCCATTACATGACATCTCCCGGATTCGGACGTGGGACAGCCATGAGGAGAAGAGTGCTGCTCTCCCTTGCTCTCTGTCTGTGTCTTGCCCTCTTTCTTCCCCTCTCCTCATCCGCACAGCAGCGGGTCGAGGCCTCATTCCGCAGCACGTCCGTGGTCAAGAAGACACCATCGGGCGACAGGCAGCTCGCCGCGGCTCAGATGACCGCGGACGACACCCTTACCGGCGTACGCGCCGAGATTGTTCTCCCCGGGCAGCCCGGGCCGATCTCCGCGTCCATCGGTACGGTCCCAAAAGGAACGTCCTGGCAGTTCCTCGAAATGCCAGTCGTGAAGAACGCCGACACCGCCACGTTTCACCTTCTCGTGAACAATGCAAGGGTATTGACCACCAGAGGCCCTATCGCGCCTCCCCGACCATGGAAGATCTACGACGTCCAGGTGTCCCATCACGACCTGGGGTATGCGGACTACTACCACTTCATGCGCCGCGACGTGCGCGAGATGGGGCTGGACATGGCGCTCGACTTCTGCCGCAAGACAGACGCCTGGGCCTTCAACGATCAGTTCCGCTGGACGGTCGAGACGAGCGAGCCGATGACGAAGTTCATCAGCTCACAGTCTCCCGAGACTCTCCGCGAACTCGCACGGCGCATTCGGGAAGGACGCATCATCCTGGGAGGCCTTCACAACTCCGTCTACACAGAGATGATGGGATACGAGTCGATGGCGCGGCTGCTCTACACGCCCAACCGACACATCGTCGACCTGCTCAACGTCCCTCCATCGAAGACCGCCCTGATCACCGACGTCGTGGGGTTTGCCCGCACGTTCCCTACGTACCTGAAGGAAGCGGATATCCCGTACTTCTACCACGGATACAACGAAACCGTGAACGGCATGTCCCCGGCCTCGGCAGAGCCCGTTTTCTACTGGAAGGGGCACGACGGCGATGCCGGGAAGATGCCGCTCTTCCGGAGCTTCCCGTACTACTCTCCCGATCGGCTCACGAAGTACACTGCCCAGGAAATCACAGGGGTGGTCGAAAAATACGAGCGCGGAGCCGCATGGCCGTACGACTGCCTGATCGCGGAGGACAGCTACGATTTCAGCGTGCCGCACTTCGAGAACGTCGAGGGAATCAAGAGCTGGAACGAACGGTACGCCAACCCCGTCCTGATTTCGGGAACATTCACGATGTTCTTCGACGACGTGAAGCGGCAGGCGGACACGACGAGAATCAAGGTGTTCGACCAGGATGCGCCCAATGCCTGGGCCGACCAGGACGCCACCGACGGCAGGCTTATGGCGGACGCCCGTCTCCTGAATTTCGACCTCCCGACCGTCGAAAAGCTCTCCACGCTTGCCTATGCCTCAGGCGGCAAGGGGTACCCCTGGAAAGAGATCTGGCAGTCGTATCACAAGCTCATCTCGTATCACGAGCACACCAACGGCGCATTCAGCGAAGAAGACGTCCTCCCCATACCCCTGCAGAAGACTCCGAAGGCCGCCAACCCCAACTACTACGAATCCGAACAGGTGATGCACAAGGGGCTTGTCGCGGAAGCCCGGGAATTCGCCTGCTCGGCACGATCCCAGGCGGTCGACCAATTCAAACAGCTGATCACCACGGACCACGACAGCACTGTCGTCGTCTTCAATCCTCTGAACACCAGGCGCTCCGGCTGTGCGACGATCACGCTGCCGAAGGGCCAGGCCGCGACGCTCATTGAGAACGCTTCGGGCAAGGAGACTCCGTCCCAGACAATGCCCGACGGCAGCCTGTTGTTCCTCGCGAACGATGTTCCATCCATGGGGTACAGGACGTTCCGGGTCGTGCGCGACGCGCCAGGGAGCTCCGCCGGATCGCCACTCCAGCACTCCACAGGCGGGCTGGAGAACGAGTTCTACAGGATCCGGATCGACGACAGCACCGGAGCCGTTGCAAGCATCTGGGACAAGAAGCGGAACATCGAGCTGGTGGACCGGACATCGCAGTACAAGTTCAACCAGTACCTCTACCAGCGCATCGATCAGGCGTTCACGAGAACGCCGAATGCCTACCGGCCACGCATGCTCTCCGGGGAGTCCTTCACAGGCCCGCTTGCGTCAGGCGTCATCACAAGGGTCGCGGCGGAAGGATGCCGGTCCATCGAGCAGACCGTCATCCTCTACACGAACTCCGACAGGATCGATTTCATCGTCACCATCGACAAGTCCGAATCGGGGCGCATGCTGAAGCAGGCCACGGCCCAGAACAAGGAGGCGCTGTTCTATGTCCTCCCGTTCGACGTCCCGGACTTCACGATTCATCACGAGCTTCCGGGCGGCGTGGTCGAGCCTCTCGCGCATCAGTTCACAGGGTCGACGTCGAGCTTCTTCGGCATCCAGCACTTCACGGACTTCTCCAACGCCCGCTACGGCGTCACGCTCGCGACGATCAACGCACCGCTTGTGGTGTATGGAGAGCCGCGCCCCGCGCTGTGGCTCGCGCCCAGCGATGCGGAATTCGACGCAAAAAGGCCCGACAGGAGCCAGGTGTCGCTCTACCTGATGAACAACATGTTCTTCACCAACATCCCCCTGTCGCAGCCCGGACCCGCCACATTCAGGTGGAGTGTCCGCGCGCACGACGGAGACTGGGTTGCCGGCAAAGCCCATGCGTTTGCCTGGGAGACGTCACATCCGCTGGAGACCTTCGTCATCGAGAAGAAGCGTCAGGGCATCCTCCCGCCGAACGAGCACAGCTTCCTGAGTGTCGACGTCGACAATGTTGTGTGCAGCACGGTGAAGCCCGCCGAAGCGAACGGCGAGGGGTTCATTCTTCGCTTCTTCGAGCTCACAGGAAAAGAATCCCGGGTTCGGGTTCAGCTCCCGATGTTCGACCGAATCGCCAGGGCGACGGAGACCAGCCTGATCGAGGACGACCGGGGGGTCGCCCTCTCCGTGTCCAACGGCAACGAGATTGCCTTCTCGATCCGACCCTTTGGGATCAAGACGGTCCGCGTGGTGCCTGCCCGATCCGGCAAGCTCTCTGCGCCGACAGCGGTTCTCGCCCGGGCGGCTTCTGACCGCGAGATCGCTCTCTCCTGGACCGACGGAAACGAGAAGAGCCCGAGCTACTATCGCATCTACCGCGGGGCGACAGAGGATTTTCAGCCGTCGCTCGCGTCCTGCGTAGGGACGACAACCCTGCCGTCGTACACCGACCGGCCGGTCCTGAATTTCGGCGGCTGGCTCGACAATAGAATCGAACCCGCCACCACGTACTACTACCGGGTGCAGGCGGTGGGGTCGCTCACCGCCGAAAGCGTCCCGAGTCAGCCGGTCCGGGTGGCCACGCTCTCCGCACAAGAAAAGAATTCCCTTCCGAACAAACTCCTCGGGCTTGCGGCGACCAGCGTGAGTCCCGTCTCAAGCTTCAACTACATCTGCCTCCTCTTCTACACGAATGTCGAATCTGACGTCACACGCTACCGCGTCTACCGGAGCGAAACTCCGGGCTTCAGCCCTGACAACGCGACCCTGCTGTACGACATCGATGCCCGCCTGAAATTCGACCATGTGATACCGCATGGGTTTGCCACGGTCACACGGGAACTGCGCGATTTCTCGATGATCGTCTATCCGGACGAGAGCGCCAGGCCGAACCGGAGATACTATTATAGGGTCTGTGCCGTGGATGACGCCGGACAGCCGGGCGAATTCTCGGACGAGGTCTCGGCGATCTCTGAGATCAGGCGTCTGGCGTTTGCCGGAAATACCTTCTTCTTTGACAGCGCGATGGTCGATATTCGCCCTCAGCTTGGCGACGGGAGCGAGGTCCGCTACACCACCGATGGATCAGAGCCGACGGCAAACTCGCTCCTCTATACCAGCCCATTCGCGATCACCAGGCCGCAGACGATCAAGGCGGCGCTGTTCTATCCGGGGCGTACGACGCCTCCGGTAACGGGCGAAGCGAGCTACATGAGGGCACTGTACCCGCCGCCCAAATATCTGCAGCCGTACAGCGGGAAGTGGCCCGGCCAGGGGCCGCTGAATATGGTGGATGGCACCCACGGGGCCACCTATTTCGACGGGTATTTCCAGGGTTTCGAGTTCAACGACATGGATGTGGTTGTCGACCTGGGTGGCAAGAAGGACATCCAGGAAATTCGGGTCACGATGCTCCAGGACATTCGCACCTGGATCCTCCTCCCGGAGTACATCGAGTTCTCTGTCTCGCACGACGGGGCGAACTTCGAACCGGTCGGTACCGTGAAGACCGTCAACGAGAACGAGAGAAAGGACGGCGTCTTCCTGAAGGACTACTCCGTCACCATGGAGAAGCGGTCGGCCAACTTTGTGCGGGTCCATGCGAAAAATGTCGGCATGTGCCCCCCGTGGCACATCGGATACGAGTACAAGGGAAAAGCCTGGGTGTTTGCCGACGAAATCGTGGTCCGCTAGCGTGAGGTCGGTCCATGGATGGGATTTTGTTCGCTAGAGATACGCCCCGCTGAGGGGCTGCGGGCACCTGGAAATCTTGTCGATTGAGTTAGCAACGCCACATCACATGAGGTTGTCCATGAGCGCGCGTCTTCTCTGCTTCAGAGTTGCACTCACCATACCACTGTTCATCCCCTTCGCGCAGGAGGGATTATCCATACAGCAATCAGAGGGAAGGTCGGACATGTCAGGATATGCCAGAACCGTGTCGGGCGAAACGATGTCGTATGCCTCGCCGATCGCCGCCGCACGAACAGCGCTGATCGCCCGGGCAAGCGACGGGAAGAGCAGTATCGTGTGGGAGACACAAGCGGTGTCGACTTCTCCGGCTACGAGCCCGGTCACGTTCATCTGGCTCGCCGGCCTGGGGAGCAACCTGGGCGAACGCCAGTTCACCCTCGCCGTCAGCGGGAAGGACGTGGCCACGTTCACAACCTCGTCCCGGGAGTCCTGGGAGGTCGCAGGAGCCGGGGGAGCGCGCCTCACGTTCCAGACCATGATGGTCGATCGACACAGGGACCGCTTCGGCTTCATGCGACTCTCCCTTCCACCGGAGATGGTGACGCCGGGGAAACCTGTCGAGCTCCGCATCACCGGCGAAGCCGCGAGAGGCTCTGTCTGGGTCATGACGTTCACGACTCCTCTCGCAGACGGCATGGTGGCGTCGACCCGCCCGGTGATCCTCCGGGAAGGAGGGAAGTCCGTCCAGCCGGTTGATCTCGAAATCATCAACCTGGGCGAGCCCACAACGGGCGTCGTAACGGTCACGGGACTGCCGGCGGAGAAATTGGCCGTCCCCCATGGGATTACCCGCCACTCCGTGAAGCTTGCCCCGGTCAGCGCGCCGACCATGCTGCAGGTCCAGCTCGAGATGGGAACAGTCCGCAAGAGCATTTCGGTCCAGGTCGCTCCCGTGCGCCACTGGACAGTCTACCTCGTGCAGCACAGCCACACCGATATAGGCTACACCCGGCCGCAGACGGAAATCCTCGCGGAGCATCTGCGCTATATCGACTACGCGCTGGACTACTGCGACCAGACGGATTCCTATCCGCCCGAGGCGCAATTCCGATGGACGTGCGAGACGTCATGGGCCGTTCGCGAGTATCTCAAGACGCGGCCCGCCCGGCAGATCGAACGGCTGAAGAAGCGTGTCAAGGAGGGACGGATCGAGGTCACAGGAATGTTGCTGAACTGGGCGGAAGTCGCCGACGAGAACGCCCTCGCCCACTCCCTGGAGCCGGTCAGGACATTCCGCGAACTCGGGCTGCCGGTCCGCACGGCGATGCAGGACGACGTGAACGGATACGCCTGGTGCCTGGTCGACTACCTTCAGAGCCTCGGCATCACGTACGTCACGTCCGGCATCAATGCCCACCGGGCCCTGAAGCCGTTCAAGGTCCCGACCCCCTTCTGGTGGGAGTCCCCCTCCGGGAAACGGGTGCTCGCGTATCGCGCCGACCACTACATGACGGGCAACTTCTACGGCATCCATACGGAGGATTTCGAGCTCATCTCGCGCGACCTCCCGGCCTATCTCCAGCAACTGGAGACGAACGGATATCCCTATGCCAGCATCAACGTGCAGCACAGCGGGTATTCCACAGACAACTCGCCGCCATCCACATTTGCCTCCGAAAACGTCCGGCGCTGGAATGAGACGTATGAATGGCCCAAACTCCGGACCGCCACGGTCCATGAGTTCCTCGAGTGGGTGGAGAAGGAACACGGCAAAGACCTGCCGGTCTTCCGCGCAGCGTGGCCTGACTGGTGGACCGACGGGTATGGATGCGCGGTGCGCGAGACCGCCGCAGGCCGTCAGGCGCAAGCCGATCTGATCGTCAACCAGGGGCTGCTGTCGATGGCGCAGCTCTTCGGAGCATCGCTTCCGCAGCCGGTGTTCCAGCAGATGGAGGCGGTGGTGGACAACCTCCACTTCTACAATGAGCATACGTTCGGAGCGGCGGAGAGCATCTCCGAGCCCCTTGCTCAAAACACGCAGGTCCAGTGGTCGGAGAAATCCTCGTATCCCTGGCAGGCAGTCATGCAATCCCGCATGCTTCGGGAAGCTGCGATGGGGCAGATCCAGCAATTCCTCCCCCTCTCGTCCGAGCCGAGCATCGTCGTGTTCAACACGCTCAACTGGACACGGTCGGGGCTGCATGTGGTCTTCGCCGACGACCAGGTGATGCCGAGGGAACGCGAATTCCGGATCGTTGATGACCGCGACAGGAGCATTCCGGTCCAGCTTGTGGAAAGCCGCGCCGAGGGGAACTACTGGGCGCTCTGGGTCGGCGACGTCCCGCCGCTCGGCTACAACACCTACCGCATCGTTATGACCGGGAAGGAACGGATACAGGAGGCCCCCTTTGCGCCCGCCGACACTATCCAGAACGAGTATTTCCGTCTGACGCTCGACAGGAAGGCAGGCGCGATCAGCAGCCTGTTTGACCGGGAGCTCGATCGGGAGCTGCTTGACCCCAAGCGCTCGCAGCAACTCGGCGCATTCATCTATGAACGGCTCGTCAGCCGGCGCCCGATGGAAGAGTACCGGCTCGGCGAACATACGCGAGGGACGCTGAGCGGCGTTCAGGCCAAACCCGGAGTGGACGGCCCCATCTGGCAGAGCGTTGTGCTGAGCGGTTCCAGCGAGGGCTTTGCGGGCGACGACGGCGTCACCTGCGAGATCCGCCTGTTCAAGACCACCAAGCGTATCGATGTTCTGTTCAAAGCGAGGAAGCTCCCGGTGAACGATGCCGAGGCCGTTTACGTAGCCTTCCCGTTCGCGCTTGAGCAGGGGACGCTCCAGTTCGAGGCCCAGGGAGGATTGGTGCAGCCCGGTGAGAACCAGATTCCCGGCACGGCAACCGACTGGAACACGGTGCAGAATTTCGCCGCGCTTCGCAGCCCGACCGGGCAGATCGTCCTGGTCAGCGATGAAATCCCGCTGATGCAATTTGGGGGCATCAATACCGGCAGGTTCAAACCCGGGGCAAAGCCGGAGACGCAGCAGATCTACTCCTGGGTGCTGAACAACTACTGGACCACCAATTTCCGGTCCAGCCAGGAGGGAGAGATGTCCTGGAGCTACGCGCTCACCTCGGGCCGGGATGCCAGCAACACCTTCGCCACGCAGTTCGGGTGGGGCGTTCGAGTGCCGTTCGTCTCACGCGTGCTGCCAAAGGGAAAGGCTGCGTCCGCCGAGGCCAGAACCCGGTCGGCGTGGCCGTTCGCGCCATCGTCTGTGCTCCTGATCAGCAGCAGGCCGGCGAAGCAGGGGATCGTCCTTCAACTCCGTGAAACGTCCGGGCAGGCCACGCCGCTGAAGCTGGCGGCAACCGGCAAAGGGTGGAAGATGGAGGAGGTGGACGCGCTCGGCGGGCAGCCCCGTCCGCTGATGGAGATCACCTTCCAGCCGCTTGAGACTAAATTCATACGGATCTGGAACTAAGATGACTCGAACACTCATTCTCGGTGCCGCCATGCTCGTCTCTTCCTTCTCTGCTCTCGCCGGGTCTGACGTTTTCAAGGAACGGGTGGAGCACAACATCCAGGTTCTCCAGGCAATCGGCGACTGCATCGAGGGGTACGCGGAAGCGGTCGAGGGATCCACACTCGTCTACGCGTCGTACCGGACCGATCCCTCGCGCGCATTGATAACGCGGGCGACGAGCGGCACAATGGTGATCTCGTGGAAGAGCCAGCCCGTTCCGCCGGCAACGCCGGGCAGCGAGGTGAGCTTCGTGGTGACGGCCGGAATATACGGCCAGCAGCCGTCGGGCTTCGCGTTTGAACTCTCCGTCAACGGCATTCCCCGCTTCACGTTCGTCGCCAGCCCCCGGGAAACCTGGGAGGTGATCGGCCGGGAGGGAGGGAAGCTCCGGTTCATCGCCGCAACCCGGGACAAATACGGGGATCTCTTCGGATGCATGCGCATCACGGTCCCCGGAACATGGGTAAAGACGGGTGAGCCGGTCCAGTTTTCACTCGTCGGGGAGAAGACGAATCAGTCTGCCTGGTGCATGGTGTTCGAAGCAGAGGACGTCGTTGCCTACCAGCGGGAGCTCGTGCAGAACGAAGCCTACTGCGACCTGACGATCCGCACGGCCGGCGAGAGCTCCGTGGTGGAATTCGCGGGCCCCTCCAGCTGGCAGGGAAAAGAGGTGCGCCTCGCGACAGGCCAGGGCATGGCTGCCACCACGCGCTTCGAAGACCGGGACGGCTCATCCAGGGCGGAATTCACGCTCAAGAAGGACCAGATCGCCCCCCCTCTGACTGTCACGCTGGGAAACGAAGTCCTGATGCGGCTCGATTCCATCTTCACCAGCACGCACGCGTCGATGGTGTACCCCCGGAAGCTGGTGTCGCATACGGCGCCGGCTGCAGAACCGGCAGGCTGGCGTCTGAGGTATGAAGCCACCTACCACCCCGGCCTCGGCACCTCACTCCAGGAGCTCGCGAAGCTCACTGGCGACCGGGGAACCCAGCACCTGATCGTTTCGACGCATCAGGACATCGCCTGGATGGATTCGCCGGAGAATTGCATCCGCGACAGGGACGAAAAGATCATCACTCCTCTCCTCGAGATCATGAGGAATGATCCCTCGTATCACTTCGACATTGAGGATGTCCTCTGCCTTCGCGAGTACATCGGGCGCCATCCCGGCCGTAAGGAAGAGATCCACCGGCTCATGAAAGACGGGAGGCTTGCCGTCGGCGCATCATTCAATCAGCCCTACGAAGACCTTTGCTCCAGCGAGATGCTCGTCCGGCAATTCGTCGCCGGACGGCGATGGCTCCGCACGGAATTCCCCGGATGCGACACGAAGACCTACTGGAATCCGGACGTTCCCGGGCGCACGCTGCAGATGGCGCAGGTGATGCGACGCGCAGGGGTGGAGTATCTTTCGATGAGCCGCTTCAGCAAGGGGCTCTATTCCTGGTTCAGTCCCGACGGCTCGTCCATCCTGGCGTTCAGTCCCGGACACTACGCCGACTTCAAAGCCCGCGTTGAAGGCACGGGATTCGAACAGGCCGCGGGGTATGTTGCTTCGTCAGCCATCGACTGGCTGAATGCGACACACTTCGTCTCTCAGGATCTCCCCCTGATCTCCATGTCCGACATGAGCGGCCCCGACAGATACGATACGTTGATCGGCAAGTGGAGCACGCTCGGGAAGATCGTACATACGGACGGCTCCTTCACGCCACTCTCCCTCCCCCCCATCCGGTACTCGACCCTGCAGCAGTATCTCGACAGGATCGCTCCGTCTCAGTCCACACTCCCCGCCATTCACGGCGAGCGGCCGAATATCTGGCTGTACATTCACGGACCGACGCACCATCACGCGATCAGCGCGAAGCGGGAGGCGGATGCCCTGCTCCCCGCCGCCGAGATCTTCAGCACCGTCGATGCGCTTCTCGGCAACTCGTTCGTCTCGTATCCACAGGCCGCCCTGACCGAGGCGTGGGAAGCGCAGCTCTATCCGGATCACGGCTGGGGCGGGAAGAACGGCGAGATCACCGACAGCACGTTCCAGGCGAAGTACGAGTCGGCCAGAGACATTTCGAGCGGCCTTCTGACGCGTTCCCTGACCTCCATCTCCTCGCGAATCAAGGCCGCATCAGGGTCAGGAATACGGGTCGTTGTTTTCAATGCGCTCTCGTGGAAGCGCTCGGGACCCGTCCGGGTCACCGTGTTCCCGGGCGTCCGGGAAGCCGCGGGAGGCCTCGACCTGTTCGACAGCGCCGGCCAGAAGGTGCCGGTTCAGGTGGACGTCAAACAGCGGCACAAGGACGGAAGCATCGCATCGGCCGAGCTCCTGTTCGTCTCAGGGGAGGTCCCTTCGATCGGGTATGCAACGTACTATGCGCGCGGGTCCAGGGAGGCCCGGCCTCCCCGGAAGCAGGCACAGGGGGTGACGTCGCTGGAAAGCACGTACTATCAGATCCAGCTCGGGCCCGGCGGCGTGAAACAGATTGTCGACAGGGAACTGAACGAACCTCTGCTGGACACGGGCAAGTTCCTGGGCGGAGAGCTGTTCACGATGCAGTCGGTCGGCGAGGATGCCGGCGAGTGGAGCGAACCGCAGCAGCCGACCATGGAGGGGTTCGACAGACTGGGCCGCCATGCGGCCCGATGGCGGTGGGTGGAATCGGGACCGGTCCGCGACGTCGTGGAAGCCCGGTACGCGCTCGACAATGCCACGGTCGTTCAACGCGTGATTCTCTACGCGACAATCAAGCGGATCGATTTCGAGGTCTCCCTTCTCAAATGGGACGGGACAAAGTACCGGGAGTTTCGACTCGCGTTTCCTGTGCGCGCTGACCAGGGACGGGTTGCATATGAAGTGCCGTTTGGAACGCTTGAGGTCGGGGTGAGCGAGATGAAAGGCGCCGCGGGCGAGAGGTACACGCAGGAGGTGTCGCGCGTGCGTCCCCGGGGGATTCAGAACTGGATCGGACTCTACGGCTCGCGCCTCGGCGTCACGCTCAGCTCATCCGTGGCGGTGTGGGACTACATTGACCCGACAGAACCGAAAGCGGAAACGCTCATGCTTCAACCGGTACTGCTCGCATCGCGGAGGAGCTGCCACGGGGAAGGCCCATGGTACCTGCAGAAGGGAGATCATCATTATCGTTTTTCCCTGACGTCTCATGGACCGGGGTGGCAGAGCGGGCAGCGCCAGGGTGTCGAGGCGAACGCGCCCCTCACCGCAATCGCGGATCGCCCCGAGAACCCGGAGGCTCACCTCCCCGAATCGGGTAGCTTCGTTTCGCTCGACGCCGGCAACCTCGTCCTCAGCACCATGAAGAAATGCGAGGACGACGAATCGGTGATCGTTAGGGTCTTCGACACTGCAGGAAAAGCCGTAAGCGGCCACCTGACGTTCCTCGCCCCGGTCAGGAAGGCCGAAGAGACCAACCTCCTCGAGGATGTCAGTGGCACGATGCCGTTCGAGAAGAACAGGGTCGGGGTCAAGGTCGGAGCCTACGAGATCCGTACGATGAAGATCACGCCCGCGAGGTAGAGCGCCAGCCGGACATTCGGATCGCGCAGGCGGACCCGAATCACGCAGGCGGACCCAGGCCTTGCAGGCACATGCAGATCAGGCAAGCGGATCCGCATGAGGCGGGCACGCCTGGCATCAACACAGGCCCCGGCTTCTCGCGGCGGGGACGCCGCGGGTGACCACCACAGGAGTAACCTGATGAGCACACGGTACGGCTGCGTCGTATTCTTCTGCATCGCACTCTCCCTCCTCCTCTCTTTTTCCGCCGCAGCGCAGCCCGTACTGACGCTCGTGGACCCGCTGGAGCCGCTCTATCCGGACTCCAACGCCACACGTCAATGGACGCAGCGGTTTGAAGCTGACTTTCCGGCCGGTACGGAGGTTGATGTCCACCTGCTCCTCACGGTGGCGCCCGGGGATTCATTCGCCGTTGCCGGCACTCTGAACGGAAAGACGCTCCCCGTCACCTGCTGGAGCCGGCTGGTGGATGTGCCGGTGGAACAGAACACCGGACTGGACAGCCGGACGGAGATGTACACAAACCAGCTCAACCCTTATGTGATCCGCAGGGCACCATTCCGCGTCTACGAGGCGATCCAGCCTCTGACAGCACCAACCGTTGCGGTCCGGAACGCTTACACCGCCCTGCGCCTGAGCGTCCCGTGGAGCCTGACCGGCAGGCCCGGGACCTACCGCGTCGAGATTACGGCAAAGGGCGAGGGCTGGAGTCGAAAGGGCTCATTCACCGCCATGGTCCACCAGGCGCGCCTGCCGAACCTCCGGGAAGGCACCTTCTTCTATACCAACTGGTTCAGCCTCACCGAGATGGAGGAGAAGCACGGACTCGCGCGATGGTCGGAGGAATGGTATGCCATGCTGGACGTCTATGCCGCGATGATGGCGCACGGGAGACAGAACTGCATCATCGTCCCGGCGGAGCTCATCTCCGTCACGGACGGGCGGATCTCCCTGGACGAGAAGCAGATGCGCGCGTTCGTCGAGACGTTCCGCCGCCATGGCTTCACCTACTTCGAGTCGCCGCACCTGATGTACCGCGGCGACGAGGATGACTGGGGAGACCCCGAGCTGAAGGTGTATCTGACGAAGCGGCCCTACGGGACTCCAGAGGCGAAGAAGGATGTCGCCACCATCGTCCGGTTGATCAAAGAGTTCACCACCAGGTACGACCTCACGCACAGCTGGCTCCAGCATATCTCCGACGAACCTTCGGCTGTGCAGGCGGCATGCTACAAGGAGGTGGTAAGGCAGGTGCGGTCGATCTATCCCGAGATACGCATCATGGAGGCGACAACCGACCGCGACACGCTTGCGGGGGCCGTGGACATCTGGTGTCCCACCATTGACGACTTCCAGAAGAACGAACCGTTCTTCCGCGGCCGCGAACAGCTGAACGAAAAGGTCCTGGTGTATACCTGCCTGGTTCCGGGAGGGAAATGGCTGAACCGGCTCCTCGACCAGGAGCGGTTACGCCTAGTCTACTTCGGCTGGGGCGCCGCCCGCTACAACACGTTCGGGTATCTTCACTGGGGGCTGAATCAGTACGTGATGCCCGACCCGTTCACGCAGAGCGTCGTGCACCACCCTTCTCCGGCCGCCACACCGAACAACTTCCTGCCCGCCGGGGATACGCACATCCTCTACCCGGGCCCCGCAGGCCCGCTGTCGTCGACGCGGTTTGAAGCCTTCCGGATCGGGGTCGAGGACTTTGAGCTGCTGCAGATGATGAAGCAGAAGGATGCTTCGAAGAGGGCCGATTGCATCAGGCAGGTCTTCAGAGACTACACCGACTACAGCACGGACGTCACCACCTACCGCGCCGCGCGCAGGGCGCTGCTCGAGGGACTGGACTGACGGCAATAATCAGGCGCCCCTGAAGGCGCCTGATCTGATCGCTGCACGATCCAGCTCTACCTCGCTTCCGCGCTGCCGGAGCGGGCTGCTCAATGCTCCCGCAAGCCCTGATCCGGACCCGGCTATTGCACGGCCAGGGTCCCCTGCAGCCGGATGTCCGTCGAAGAGCCGCCGACCAGAATCCGGAACTCTCCCGGTTCGACCACCCTCTTCATGTCCCTGTCAAGCATCTCGAGCATTGCGGGCGTAATCGTGAATGAGAGCTCCCGCGCCTCTCCGGCGCGGAGATGGACCCGCTGGAACCCCTTCAGCTCGATCACCGGCCTCGCGACGCTTGCGATCGGGTCCCTCACGTAGAGCTGAACGACCTCATCCCCGTCGCGTGACCCGGTGTTCTTCACCGTGAACCGTATCCGGGCGGAATCGCCTTTGCTGATCGATTCCCTGTCGAGCTCCAGGCCGGTGTACGTGAACGCCGTGTAGCTCAGCCCGAATCCGAAGGGAAACAGCGGCTCGCCGGGCAGGTCGGAGTAGTAATCGAGACGTCCTGTCGGCTTGTGGTTGTAGATCAGCGGCACCTGGCCGACAGCGAGGGGGAACGTGATCGGCAGTCGGCCGGCGGGATTATAGTCGCCGAAGAGCACGTCGGCCACAGCATTTCCCCCCTCTTCACCGGGGTACCAGACGTCCAGGACGCCGTCCACATCGTCGAGCCAGGGATCCATCGTGATCGCACTGCCGCCCACGAGAACGACAACCACCGGCTTTCCCGTTGCGGCCACAGCGCGGATCAGTTCCGGTTGGTGGCCGGGTAATCCGAGAAAGGCCCGGTCGAACGATTCACCTTCAATGATTCCGACGGTCACGACCGCCACATCGCTCTTCCGGGCGGCCTGTACGGCCTGGTCGATCCGGGCCTGCCAGCCCTTGTCCACACCGTGATCCCACACAAGCCGGAGGCGTCCGAACCCCGTCGTCTCGCGGTATTCGATCTTCAGCGCGTACGCCCGCCCCTGAACGACATCGAGTTCCCGCATGATCCTGCCGTACGACCGCTTCTCCCACGCGTCGATGACCAGCGCGTCATTCACGAACAGGCGGTATCCATCGTTCCCTTCGAGTCCGATGGCGAGCTTCCCGCTCCTGGGCGCCAGCAACTCGCCGGTCCAGCGGGCAGAGAACCAATCGCGCGAAATCCCCTGATGCGGGGGGAAGAGCGTCCAGTTGCCCTGCAGCTGCTGGTCCACCCGCTGGAGGTGAGGCCTCCCGGAAAGCTCCGCGTTGTCCCAGAACATGGCGAGCAGTCCATTCACGGCATTTCCGTCGCTCACGCACCGCAGGTACTCCTGCGGGATGACAACCGCTTCGGGCTCCGCCCGGCTGCACCCTTCCGCGTAGATCACGTTGGCCGGCTTCCCCGCTCTCTCCTGAATCCCCTTGAGGATCGACACAGGGTTGTTCCCCGGGCCGCTGTACCCCCCGAGCCGCATCTCCGCCGCCTCCGGGCCGATCACTGCGATGGAGGAGATCCCCTTCTTGAGCGGCAGGACACCGTTCCGGTTCTTCAGCAGTACAATCCCTTCGCGGGCGGCTTCCCGGGCGAGCGCGCGATGGTCGGCGTGGCCGTTCCACTTTGCCGCTTCGTCCGGGTCGGCATACGGTTTGTCAAACAGGCCCAGCTCGAACTTCGCGCGCAGCGCCCGCGTCACCGCATCGTCGACCGCGACAGGGTCGATGTACTGGCTCTCGATCGCCTTCCTGAAGAAGAGTTCGAAATGGTCGACGCTCGTCTGCAGGACCACGTCCTGGCCGTTCTCGATCGCCTGCTTCATCGATTCTGCGTAGTCCGCCGATGTGCCATGGAGGTCGTTCATGCCCCCCACGGAGCCGGCGTCCGAAATCACGAACCCCTGGAAGTCCCACTCCGTCTTGAGCTTCTTCCGCAGGAGCCAGTCGTTGGCGGTGCAGGGGCGACCGTCCAGCGAGTTGTACGACGTCATCACCGAGCGCGCCCCGCCGGCCGCGAAGCACTCCTTGAATGGCGGGAAGTAGGTCTCCTCCAGCATCCGCTCGTTCCAGTGCGCAGGATAGCTGTCCCTGCCGCCGTCTCCGTGGTTCGCCACAAAGTGCTTCGGCGTCGTGACGATCCCCTGCTTCTCGAACTCCCTGACGAATGCCACGCCCATCACCGTGGAGAGATACGGGTCCTCGCCGTATGTCTCTTCCACCCTGCCCCACCGCACATCGGTGGCGACATTCACGACCGGTGAAAGGATCTGGCGTATGCCCCGCGTGCGGGTTTCCGTGGCGACAGCCTGAAAGACTCTCGATAGCAGCCCCGGGTTCCATGTCGCGGCCAGGGCGATGGATTGCGGGAACGATGTCGCGCCGCTCCGCACAAGCCCATGCAGTGCCTCGTCGAAAGGGACGATGGGGATGCCAAGCCGGGTTTCCTCCACGAAGAAGCGCTGGACCGCGTTGATCTTTTCCGCCGCCGAACGCGCCGTGCCGGATGAGCCGTAGCTCATGAGGTGTTCGGAGACGTTCCCGCTCACGGCTTTCGTGTCCATCTGCAGACCGAAGATGCCGTGCCGGAATTTCTCCTTCCCCCCATCGAGATCCCCGGGCACCATGAACAACTGCCAGAACTTCTCCTCCAGCGTCATCCGAGAGAGGAGGTCCTTTACCCGCCGCTCCACCGGGACGTTTGGATCCTTGTACGGCGGCGTCTGATCGCCCTGCCCCGGACAACCGAGAGCAAGCCCCGCCAGAATGAAGACCAAGAGAGAGCGTATCGCGGCCATGGGAAGACTCCGAGTATTCTTATGTTACATCACCCCTTGATGCTCACATCATGGGTGTGCTGCCTGCAACCTGGTATTGAGAACAACATGAAGGATGAGCCTACTCCACCCTCACCGTCACGATCCCGTTCGCGGGGATGTCGACCGCGTCCACCTTCTTCCCCTTCTCCTCCGCCGGGCTGCTCATGTAGATCGACTTCTGGCCCCCGGTGAACGTCAGCGTTGCCGCTTCAGGGATGCCGCCGGCGTTGAACAGGCGAACGATGTATCCGCGCCCCCCCTTTACCGGCTTCAGATACGACACGAGGATACTCCGCGGCACGACCTCGAACAGGGTCGCCGGCTTCGGGACGCGCGCTTCGACCTGCCGGACGACGAGAGGCTGGCTGCGTTCGATGCCCGCGCGCATCACGTCGACTTGATTGTACTGTCCGTGAGGCAGAATCGAATAGTGATACGAGCTGACTCCCTCCTGGTCCGCCTTGTAGTTGGTGTGCCAGTAGTTGTTCATGACGTACGATGCCAGCCGGGGAGAAGAGGCTGCCGACGTCTTCCAGTAGGGATTCCGCGGAGACGGAAGCTCGCTGTTCAGATCTCCCACCTCGACCAGCGGAGCTTCAGACACTGCCAGCGTCACGCCGTAGTCCTGATTGGACACGTCCGCCCATCGCTGGGCGGAGAAGTAGTCCTTGCAGGACCCGGGCAGCTGGTCGGCCTCCGGACGAATCACGGCGAACCCGAGGTCGATGCGGGTCACGGCTTCGGGAACCGCGAACGGGAATCCGAAATGCACGCTCTCTTTGGTCCTGACCATCTTCTTGTCGATCGTGTTGATCACGTCCACCCTCCCCGCCCCGCTGACCATGCGGATCTCGCGCGTCAGGCTGTTGCAGCCGGGGGCGTCTGATGTCACGACAAAGGACGCGACGAGCGGTCCATGTTCTTTCACGGTGATGGACGGCTTCCCGTTCCGCACGGCCTCACGGGCGTCGAGCCCGGCCATATAGAGATACTCATTCAACCCGCCGCCCTGAGAGGTGTCGACATATTCGATTGCAGGAAAGAGCGTTCTGAACCGGGTGATCGCCCCGGTCGTACCATTCACCACCACTTCAATATTGGCGTCGCGCAGCGTCGTCTCGCCGATCCGGAGGTTGCTCGCGAACGCTGACGCCCCCGCATGAATCGTGTAGCGCTTCGCTCCCAGGGCCGGAACGTCGAGAGCGAGAAACGTCAGATCCCCGTTTGACAGTCGCTGGCTCGGGATTGCGGTCCCTTTCTCATCGCGCACCACGTCGCCGATCGTGCTTCCCGCCCGCGGAATGACAACGAGGTCGGTGCGGTTCCACGAGTTCGTGTTGATGACATCAAAAGTGCTGGACACAGGCCCGGGGGAGGGGACGGCGAGAATCGCCTCGCGCAGCTCCGTGGAAGCCCTGGCGCCATCCATCGCAAACTGTCGCTTGATGTCCCATTGCTTCATCTGGAAGGAGCTGTCCGGATCGTTGATGCTGTTGTGCGCCCCCCACGTGTGCTCGTCAAAAAGAATGACCCGCTTCCAGGCGTCATAGAACTTCGCCTCATCGTACGTCGCGGGGGCGATCAGCGCCGAGAGCGCTTCGGTCTGCACGAGCTGCTCCGCGGACGTACGGTTTACGCCAAGCTCGTATGCCGTCGAAGCGGCACCGTCTTCCCAGTACGGCGTGAAATCGCCTGTGACCGCGGGAAGGACATCGCCGTATTTCCGCTCAAACTCGCTGAAGAGCTGTTCGGCCGTCGCAATGACAATCTTCGGTGAGACGAACTTCGCATTCCAGTCTTTCACGTACTGCGGCAGGTCAGGATCGACGGTGCCGTTGTCCCCGCCGATCGTATGCCTCATCTGAATCATGTCGTACGGGTAGGCGATGGCGTCGAGCCATTCGAAGTACCGAAAAAAGCTCCGGAGGAAGCTGATCCGGCTCGCGTTACCCGATGCCACCCCGGCGAAGAACGAGCCGTATCCGAAGCCTGTGACCCAGTACAGGACGCGCTCAGTGCCCGACGGCGACACCCAGTAGAACGGCCGGTCCGCCCACGCCCTGTTGGTGTGACCGGTTCTGTCGCCGCCGAGGTACGTCCCGTTCGGACCGCTGGAGAAGTACGTGATCCCGGCCTGTGCAACCGCGGGGACCATATTCCAGTTCATCCCCGGGACGTCGGACATCATCGCCGTCGTCAGGCTCAATCCGTACTTCTCTTTGAGAGACCGGGAGTATCCCGAAAGCCGGAAGAACTCCTCCGGCCTCATGATGCCCGTCAGATTGTTCGAGAACAGCGCCTGAAGGCTTATGCTGCCGCCTTTGACCGCCGCAATGAACTCCTTCCGCTCGGCCTCCGTGGCATTCGCCATGAACGTTTCGACGGCCCAGGACACTTCCGTGTTCCACTTGAAGCGCGCCTCGGCAGGATACGATGCGGTCTTCTTGATCAACCCCAGCGCATCGTAGATATTCTTCACATGCTTCTTCAGGACTTCCGTCTGGATGTCCGTGTACCCGATATCATTGTGTGCGTGCGGGAGCAGATAAATGGTCCGCTTCATCACCGGCTTCACCGTCGCCGTGACACGCTCGGGGACGGCGCCGTCGACAGACACGCTGACCGCGATCTCCCTCGGGGCCTGCACAGCAGGGAGCTGGATGTCGAAGGTGTTGGGGCCATTCACCAGGTCCATCCGTTTCTCTTGTCCGCCGTCCACGGACACCACGGCCTGCCCCTTCTCCTTTGCGTGTGTGATGGCCACGCAGACCGTCTGTTCGAGCCCGGTGCCGCCTTTGACGAGATACGGGAGCGGGAGGACTTCGATCGTGGCGTCCCGCAGGTCGTAGGCGAATGTCATGAACCAGTCGCTCGAGTTTGCCTTCTCGCCGACAACCCGTAGCCGCAGCGGCTCTCCCTTCGTCACGCGCGCGAGAGGCACCTTGAGCGACATATACCCGTTGGCATCCCCTGCCGCATCCGGTTTCACGAGCCGGAAGCTCAGTTGCGAGCCGTCCGGCGCCGTCTCGGTCCAATGCTGAGGATTGACCCCTTTCTGGGACTTGATGTCGAACATCTTCCCGTCGTTGATGAAGAACGCAAACGTCCTGTTGGCCGCACTCGTCACCGTCGAATAGCTCACGATCCATGTGAACTCGACATACTGGCCGGCAGCATTCTTGGGCACAGCCTCCGTTTCCCACTCGATACTCATGTCCCCCGTAGTGCACCTGGTGAGGAGCGCAGCGGATGCCAGGGGGTTGAAGCACATGTAGTCCAGACGATCGCCGGCAATCGTCCTGACGTATCCCTTCAGGGGTACGATGCCTCCGTCCTGAGCGAGCGGCGCCAGGGCAGCGGCGTGCTGAGCTGCCACGGCGGAGATCGCGACGATACATCCGGCCGTGATCACAGTGGCCACTGCGTTTGATATCGTATGGGACAGGGTTCTGTTCATGGTGTGCTCTTCACTGGATGAGGGGAATCCGGCGGCACGATGTCCTTGCGTCTCCTGGAGGGCGTTACGGTGTACGCTTCCAGGGTGCCGTTGCGATATCTGCCTTCGATCGTCGTGCTGTATGGCGCGTGCAGCTTGAACTCGACGTTCCATTCCTTCGGCCACGCGGGCATGAGATGGATGGCTTTGCCGTCCGTTTGCAACACCATCGCCTGCAGCGTTTTCAGCAGGACGCTCCCGTGGTCCTGGTCTGGGATCCAATCGTAGTTGGGGCCCCAGAACGCCGGGAATCTGGAGTCAACATGCTTGTTCCGCGCGCGTCCCACGATATAGTCACGGACGGTGTCGGCCAGGCCGAGATACGCAGCGAAGATATCGTCCTGCCGCCAGCCCGAGTTGCCCCGGTCCGGCCGCTGCCGGAACGCATGGAGTGCGAACTCCATGCCGGGCTTGTTGAAGCCAAAGAGCCGGAACGGGAAGACCGCATACAGCTCGGGGTTCTCGATGTTCATCTTGTTCGCAAACGCCGCGGCCGGCGCAAGCATCGTCGTCCCGTCGACCGTGTGGACCGGAGGATCGGGCACCTTCTTCTTCAATCGGGACCAGAGCGCCCGCTGTTCGGCGGTCGCGCTCTTCTCGGGCAGCGAGGCGAGCCGGTCCACCACGGCGTGCAAGCCCGCTATCTCAGGCATCGGGTTGGTGCAATCCCACCATGTCTCCGCGGCCTGCGACGGATGCATCACCATCTTGCCGTTCCCGTCGAGGGGGTAATGCTGGTCGAAGAACGTCAGGATCTCGTGTGCGGCGGGGAGCGCCGTCTCCCGAAGGAACTGCTGGTCGAGCGTGTGCTCGTAGTAGTCCATCATCAACCAGACGAGCTCGAGGCCCGATACCCACTCCCATTTGTGCCAGCGGCTCTCCTGCTCCTTGTCCGTCCGCTGCTCGAACGGTGTCCAGCCGTACGTTTCGCTGAACAGGTCCCCCCAGAAATATATGCATTCGGGGATGAACACCCCCCCATGGTTCATGTAGAGGCGGGTCCGGTACCGTAACAGCGGCATGAGGTCCCTGGCGTACATCCGGAACAGCGGCTCCATCAGGTCGTAATCACCTGCGGCGGGCATGGTATAGTAGGGAAGGCGCGTGTTCTGCCACCAGTAGCCGGGACCCCACTGGCGATAGTCGGCATCCCCGGGACGGTCGCGATACGGAACGGTCAGGAGAGAGCCGTTGAACTTGATCGGATACCGCCCCCGGCCGGCGCACGCGTTGACGAATCGCTGCAGGGCATATGCCCGGCTGACCACGAATGCGTCGTCTTCCGTCGGCCGGCCGTCCGGCCCGGTCAGCGTCTTGCCGCTCGCCGACGTTCCACCCGAAGCGGTTCCCCCGGTGGTCACATGAATCCAACTGCGATTCCAGAACTTCTCCCACCACAGTTCGTGCGCCGGGCGCACGATCGTCAGCGGCAGCGACTCGTCCGCCGCTATCACCTCATCCACGGCCTTGAGCCATTCCCCGGGGCTGGCGGGATGCTTCGTGACGACATACACGTTGATGAGAAGGCGCGAGGAAGCGGGGGATCGCAGCCGGAGACTGTCGACGGCCACAGCATTCTGCACAGCAATGACAGCGCCAAATGTCCGATGGAGCAGCGGATCGGGGCGCGTGAAACCCTTCAGCCCCTGAACTGTCGCGGTCAGCTCCGGTCCGACCGATGCCACGTTGTGATGGAACCAACCAATGCGACCTTTCCGGGGTGCGAGCACCGAATCCGGCTCCACGGTCGCAGTGACCTGCTTGCCGTCTTCGTCCTTGCGGCCGAACATGACATCGCTTACCTCGAGGGATGGCAGCACGTACCGGCTTGATCTCCAGAGCTCGATCGAGGCGGCGGCCCGGGTCGGCCCCTTGCCGTCGACCTCCACCCGTATGACGGGACGGTTGGCGTCGACCCATGCACGCACGGCCACCGCATGCTCTCCTTCGCCGTACCGCACATGAAGGGTGGCAGTCGACAGGTCAAGCTTCTGCTCGAACCCCCGCAGAGGTGTTGACGGACGGGGGTCGAGCGAGATCCGCACACGGCCGACCTTCAGCAATCGTCCGTTCTCGTCCCAGCTGTCCGATTTTCCGATGTAGAAGAGGAGGTCGCCGGACCCTTCAACCCAGGCGTTGAGGGTGATGTCGCCGTTACCGAGAGGCATCGACCCGGTGTGATCCGCACCCGGCGTTGTCCACGCCACGTTGTAGCGCGACGGATCTCCGCCTCCCCCCTCCGCCTGGCCGGCCGCGTAGCCGGGGGCAGGATGCGCAATCAGTAACAAAGCGGGGAGCAGAAGCAGAGAGTTCTTCATCGTGTCATCGGACCTTTCATCATGACGTGCATATCAGAGGGCGTACCTGCGCAGGATGTCCCGTTGCCCCGCGCGGAGTTCTGATGCAGGGGGCGACTGGTGGCCGTACTTCCCGACACCCGATCGCAACGTACACTACGGCATGCCCGCTATTTCTCGTTGTCGCGATACAGGTCCACCGGCCCATCGAGCCTGACGGCGAGTACCGTCACCTGCGGATCAAGAATTTTTTCCGGGACATCGATGTAGACCAAACCCGGGATCTGGCTCCACCACGCCTTCATCATGATCTTCGTGTTCAGCTTTGTGCCGTTGCCGACAACCCACACGCTATGGATCTTGTTCTTCAGCCCCTTGATGAGCACAGGCCCCACGGGCCTGTCAACGAGATACAGGTAGAGTATCGAGCGATCCTTCGACAGTGCGGTCGGCCCGTAGAAGTTGTCCTTCGGGATGCCGGCCGCGGTCCCGTAGATCGCGTCCTCGTGCTTGCCCGTCCATCTCCCCAGTTCGCGCAGAATGTTCACCTGTTCCGGCGCGATGGTCCCGTCTTCCTTTGGCCCGATATCCAGCAACAGGTTCCCCCCCATGCTGATGCAGTCTACGAAGATCCTGATGATCTGGTTCGGCGTCTTGTAGTTCGTGTCGTTCCCCTGGTAGCCCCATGAATCGTTCATGGTCATGCACAGCTCCCACCAGCGGCCCTTCGGTCGTGTAATCGGCACTCCCTGCTCGGGCGTGTCATAGTCTCCATATCCGTTGATGCGGGAATTGACGATGACGTTGGGAAGCCACCGCGAGATCATCTCCCGCGTCTCTTTCGCCTTCCATTCCTCGGCCGAGTAGTCCCAATCGCCGTCAAACCAGAGCAGGTCGGGGCGGAATTGCGTCGACACTTCCTCGATCTGCGCCCGCTGGAACTTCAAGAACCGATCCCACCGCACCGGGTCCTTGTCATATCGTTGTTCGGTCCTTGTGAAATGGGGGTAGTCGGGGTGGGACCAATCCAGGTGCGAGAAATAGAGGCCGACCTTCAGCCCCTGTTTGCGGATCGCGTCGCAGTAGGGCGTTACGAGATCGCGGGCTGCGGGCGTCTTCTTCACCACGCTCAGGTCGTTCTGCTTCGTGTCCCAGAGCGCCACACCGTCGTGGTGCTTCGTGGACATCACCGCATACCGGGCTCCGCTTTCCTTGATCAATCTGGCCCAGGCGGCGGGATCGTACTTCGAAGCCGTAAACCCTCCAAGCTGCTTCATGTAGTCGTCGTACGTGATGTAGCCGTTATAGAACGACCAGGATTCGTCGATGCCGTTGACGGCATAGATGCCCCAGTGGATGAAAATGCCGAGCTTCGCGTCGGCAAACCACTGCATGCGTTTCTCTTTCACTGAATCGGGTTCCTGGGCGGCTGCCGCGCCGCACAGGATGGTAACAAGAGAAAGGAAGAGAATGGCCCGTCTTTTCATGTCCGGCTCCTGAGCAGATATGTCATCGTTGTGCCCTCGATACACATTGACCGGCGTGTCAAGCGGATGGTGATTGATTCGTGAAATTCATTCGTGGAATTCATTTGTCTCGTATGAAACGGGGGCGCCCACCTGGCTCGAGGCGAAGGTCACGCGGCAATCCGACGGTACGTTCGCAGGCACAACAGGCCAGCCTCCGAAGGGCATGCCGTGGTCGTACGAAACAATCTCCTGGAAACAGTGTCATCACATGGGGAGATGATGCTCAAGAAGGCGAACAACTGAGTCCGGACTGGTCGCATCCATCAACTGCTGCCGGAACTCTTCGTGCATCAGCTTACGTGCAAGGCTGGCGATGATGCGCAGATGCTGGTCACCTCTGGCGGCCGCCGAGATGGCAATGAGGATCAGGAAATGCACCGGGTCTTCGCCGGGCGCTTTCCATGGAACCGGCGTTGCCAGCTTCAGCACGGCGATGGAATTGACCGTGACATGCGGCGATTTGCAGTGCGGGATCGCCACGCCGAAGCCCATGCCTGTGGGGTACGTTTCCTCGCGCGCCCACACGGCTTCTTCCACCATATCCGGGTCATCGACGCGCCCCGCGCCGTGCAGGAGGTCGACCATCTCCCGGATCGCCTCCTCTTTCGAGGCCGCCTCCGAGCAGAGGTGAACAAGATCTGCCGCCACCAGCGCCTCTCCCCTCTGCGATGCGGCAAACCCCTTCAGCGCCGCCTCCACCTCCTCCGGGCTCTCCATCTGCAGAACGGACGCAAGGAGGGCCTCGCATTCGGGGGTCCGGGAACGCTGGAGAACCTCTTTCACGCCGGGAATGAGCGAGGGGGCGAGGCTTACCTCGTCAATCCCGTACCCCAGGAACAGAGGCGTCGCGAGAGCATTGCCGCCCATTTCGCCGCACAGGCCAACCCATTTCCCGTGCCGGTGCGCCTCGTCGATGATCCCCTTCAGGAGCCGCAGAAACGAAGGATGGAACGGCGTGTAGAGGGAGCTGATCCGCGTGTTCGCCCGGTCAACCGCGAGAAAGTACTGCGTCAGGTCGTTGGAGCCGATGCTGAAGAAATCCACGTCCCGGCAGAGCTGATCGATGACGAACGCCACCGAAGGGATTTCCACCATGATGCCGATGGGAATCTGCGGGTCGTAGGCAACCCCTTCCGCGTCGAGTTCGCGCATCAGGTCCCGCATCCGTGTTTTGAGGGCGCGGACTTCCTGCACGGAGCAGATCATCGGGAACATGACCTTCAGGTTGCCGGACACGGACGCGCGGAGGATTGCGCGCAGCTGGGTATTGATGAGCTGCGGATGGTCCGCATAGAGACGGGTCGCCCGGTATCCCAGGAAGGGGTTCTCTTCCGGCGGCAGATTGAGATAGGCGATCGGCTTGTCCCCGCCGATGTCCAGCGTTCTGATGATCACAGACCTCTCGCCTGCGCTCTTCGCCGCCTGCGCATAGATCCGGTACTGCTCCTCTTCGTCAGGAGGATCCCCCCTGTCCATAAAGAGCATCTCGGTCCGGAAGAGCCCGATGCCTTCGGCCCCGTGTGCAATTGCGGCGTCGACCTCGTCGGGGGACGCCGCATTCGCGGCCACCTCAAGCCTGCGCCCGTCGGCGGAGATTCCCGGCATGCCGGCAAACCGGCGCAACCTGGCTTTTATCTGTTCCAGCTTGGCGGTCTCACGGGCGTAGAACTTCGCCACGTGCTCCGATGGCGTTCGAATAAGGAATCCGCGGTCGGCGTCGAGAATGACGTCTTCCGATTGGGTCACCGTCCTGTGGATATCCGCTATCCCGGTCACGCAGGGAATCCCGAACGAACGCGCAAGGATCACCGTGTGCGACGTCACTCCGCCGTGCGCGAGGACCAGCCCCTTCACGTGTCGCTTGTCCAATCCAATAAACTGCGACGGGGGGAGGTTGTCCGCCACACAGATCGCATCGTCGCTGAGTTGCAGCTGTGTCCCGGCGGAGGAACTTCCATACATCGAGGTGATAAGCTGCGAGGTGACATCCTGGATGTCAAGGATGCGCTCCTGGAGATACACGCTGCCCGACTGCGCAAGCAGTTGATTGTACTGATTCGCCGCGTCGATGAGCGCCTCTCCGGCCGAACAATGCCGCAGCCGGATGATCTCCTCCACCCTGGCCGAGAAGTCGGGATCGCCCGCGATCGACAGGTGCGCCTTCAGGATCGCCTGCTCCACCCCGTCCTTCATGGCGATGACCTGCGCCCGCATCCTCGATTGCGCATCACGCAGCGCGCCGGTGGCACGGGCGATCTCATTCGCGTCCGTCCCCTTCGCCCAGCCTCCCGGCGGGGGCTCAATCGCGCGACGGCTCAGCATGACCGCGGAAGCACGGGCAATGCCCTTGCTCACGGGAGTCCCCATGTAGACTCGCACCTGCTCTCCCCGTAACGCGCGCGGGAGGGCTCGTGCCATGCCCGGTGCCGCGGCAGGGATCACCAGATCCTCATCGCAGCCCGGGAATACCTCGGTCAGGAATCGGCGCAGGGCCTCGTAGGCCGCCCCCTCGTCCTCCCCTTCGATAATCACCGCGCAGGGGTCGCCTTCGCGCGTGATGGACCCCACCAGCGAGAGCGTGCTCTTTCCGTTGGCGCTGGCGCCGGTGGACCGGTTCACGAAGGTGATGGTGGATCGGTAGGCATTGGCGATGTCCTGCAAGAGGCTTGCAGGACGTGCATGCATCCCGTTCTTCAGGGGAAACACGAATGCGAATTCCAGGGCCATTGGTCAGACCGTGAGGTGGTTACCCGAGTTTTGCGAAGACGCTGTCGGGGGTCTTGATTGCGTCCTGTACGCTTATCTCAACGATCTTGATGTTCGCGAACCGTTCCTCGTTCCTGACGGGAATGCCGACCGCGAAGATCGCCACATCGGCCCCGTCGATGTCATCCTGAGACAGTTCGTTTTCGATACCCATAGAGCCCTGGGTCTCCACCTTGATCGTGTGTCCGTGTTTCTTCGCTGTCTTCTCGAGCGATTCCGCGGCCATGTAGGTGTGCGCGATGCCCGTCGGGCATGCGGTCACTGCGACAAGCTTCATTGTGCACCGTCCTTCCGTTTTGCTGCAGAGAACTTCCTGAGGGCGTTGATGGTAAAAGCGACAGTCAGAGATCCCACGAGAATTGCGATGATGAACATGATCCGGTTGTCGACCACGGGCAGCACGATGGGGCCGCCGTGAGGAGCATGATCGCCGACGCCGCCGAGCATGGCGATCACTGCCCCGACCATCGAGCCAGCCATGATCGTGGGAATGACGCGCACGGGATCGGCTGCCGCAAAGGGGATCGCGCCTTCCGTAATCCCGATCATCCCCATGGCCAATCCTGCGTACCCGGCCTCCCGCTCCTCATCCGACCAGAGCTTCTTTCCCAGGAGCGTCGCAAGCCCGAGGCCGATCGGCGGAATGCAGATTGCCGCGGCGCACGCCCCCATGACGGCGAAGTTCCCTTCCTTGATCATCGCTGCGCCGAAGAAGAAGGCCACCTTGTTTATGGGTCCGCCCATGTCGAACGCGATCATCGCTCCCAGAATCAGCGCGAGGACCACGCTGTTCCCTGTCCCCATGGCCTTCAGCCAATCCGAGAGGAAGGTCATGAGATCCTTGATCGGCGCTCCGACCACCCGGTACATGATGAACCCCACCACCAGCGAGGAGATGACGGGGATGACCAGGATCGGCATCACCGGCCTCAGGTACGGCGGGAGCTTGATCTTCTTCATGTACATGACGACAAAGCCGGCAAGGAGTCCGGCGACAATCCCGCCGAGGAAACCCGCGCCGACCTGATTTGCGATGTACCCTCCGACAAAACCCGCAACCAGTCCCGGGCGGTCGGCGATCCCGAACGCGATGTATCCGCCCAGCACGGGCACGAGAAGGGTGAACGCCGCGCTGCCGATGTCGAGGATCAGCTTCAGGTAGGGGGAGTCCGAGAAATCGGGTCCTGTCGACGTCATCGGGGCAAACGCAATGGCGACAGCGATCAGGATACCACCACAAGCGACAAACGGGATGGCATAGGAAACACCTGTGAGCAGGTATTTCTTCGTTTGTTCCAACGCCTTTGCCATTGCGCTCCTCCTGTCAGTTGAGAACGATAGCCTGGAATTCCCGCACACTGCTTCCAGGCAACCAGGGATGCCGGATCAGCCACCACTCGGGGTCACCAATCCCTCAGGATCACCGATCCTTCAAGATCACCAATCCTTCAAGACCACCCGGCTCGTAACGGTGAGCGTTACCGGACCCAGGATGCCCGATGTGATCGACCCCCGGTACCGCGTCGGGATGCTCGTGTAGTGATTGGCGGCGGTATTATACACGAGCACCTCGATGGAATTGTCGCCTTCGCGGACAGACTTCGAGATATCATAGACCCATGGGGGTGACACCCGGAGCCCGACGTTGCTTCCATTCACCCGGACTTCCGCCGTCGAAACGACAGACCCCAGATCGAGCTCCACTTTCTGTTTCGCCTCATCTGCGCTCAAGCGTACTGACGTGCGATACCACGCTCCGCCCGAGTACGCATACAGGGCGTCGTTCCTGGACCAATCTCCAATCTCGACGATGCCCTTCTCACACTCCAGACGCACCGGCTCGGGGATCGCGGCTCCCCCGTAGTATCCACGTTTCTGTTGAATGCGTATGACGATCTCGACGGGCCTCGGGACCGCCTTGTCGAGGTCGACCGCGTACTCTGTCGCCCCGTCATCCCTGAGGCCGCCCTTCGTCGCACGCACCTTCTCGCCGCCTGCAGTCACGTCGATCTCACCATATGCGGCGAATCGCATTCGCTTTGTGCCCGGAGCCGACACAAACCTGTACACCCCCCCGGGGGTCTTCTCTCTGAACCTGGAGTCGAACCGGAGGATGGTTGTGTCTCCATACCAAGCCATGGCGAGCGGCTTGCCGGCAAACTTCTGGCCCTGCACCCGGCCCGAACCGACAGGTCTACCCTCCCCGCGCACAACGAAGTACGTGACGCATGGCCTATCATACCACAGCAGGAGAGTGTTCACGCCGGCGTTGAGCCGAACGCCCTGCGCGGCCGTGTCGACCGACACTCCGTTGATACGTATCGCCACAGGACGGACCCGTCCCCGCTCTATCGCATACGTTCCTTCCGCAGGCGCAACAATGCCTGTGAGGAGACAATAGTAGCCCCCTCCCTCTTCACGCTCGCGCTTTGTCGTCGTCCAATCCTGTGTCAGTTTTCCCAACCGGATGAACTCCTCGTGGACCTCTTCCTTCAGGCCGTGATACCCCTGATGCCCGGGATCGCCTTCCACGCCCCAGCGCCAGGAGAACCTGTACGGCTGCCACGCATACGTCCCGCCGTTGAACGTCACCGGAACATCGGGGTCAAACGCCTCTGCCTCTGGAATCGCATTCTCCGGGATGATCCCGGAAAGCGGACCGAGTGTCCAAAACTGGGTTCCATATGAGCAGGACACGGTGTCCGCCTTCGTCCCACCGGGCGAATTCAGCGGTCGAGCGGCGGACGCTGACGGCTCATTGTACGCAAACCGCCGTACCTCGGGGCCGATCAGCTCCTGTGTCGGCGGCCAGTGAAAGTCGCCCCACCGGTTGTCAAGGACGGGTTGAACCTCAAATCCCCACTCCCCCGCGAGCGTCCTGGTCACCCGGCTGGAAGAGACCTCTCCCGCCAGGCTATGCAGCGTGCCCCCGTACCGGACCGCTGCTTCCACGCGCCCGGCCCTCGTGCCCTCTCCCCAGAGCATCACCTTTCCCCCCGTCATCGTCACCGAGTCGATGGCGGATAACGTCGAGCTCTCCACGATCGCCTCATTGCTGCCGGGACCAAACACGATCAACTGGACTTCACGCTGCGACAGGGGTAGCCGGACAATCGTCCCCCCGTTCGAAGGACGCACCGCATACAGAGGACGGCGTTCGCCGGTCCACGGATTCCACAACTCCACCCTCCCCGTGCTTCGGAACAAGCACTCGGTGCCCGCGGGGAGGTTGTACACGGCGTAGATATCGCTGCCCGCTAGGCGTCTGTGCATCACGCGTGGCAGGGTCTTCGTCGCACCCGCGGGATATGAAACGACCTCGAAATCCCGCGTGAACAATCCGCCCACCAGACGACTGAGGCTGTCGTTGGAGACGGACCGATACAGCGCGCCCCCGCGGCTATTCGACTTCAGCGGGGCGAATCCCGGCCGCGGTGCCGGAGCATCGCCAAACAAGCCCGCACGAATGGCGTCGAACTCCTTGTTGCCTCTCCCTTTCTCGCTGACTTCGGGGACGCTTCCGATATTCACCACCGTTCCGCCCGCTGCGATCAGGTCGCGGGCCCTGGCAAGCGACGCAGAGCGGATGACCTTCATCGACGGTACGATCAGCACCCGGTATTCCTCGCCGGAGACCGCTATCGTGCCGTCCTTCATGGTCGATCGGGCCAGCGACTCGAAGTCGATGAAGTCGAAATCGATTCCGGCGTTATACAGCGCTTCGCCGGCTGCGAACGCGGCGGCCACCGCTTCCTGTCCCCCCACGCCGGCAACGACCGGCTCGACCGGATACAGGATGGCGACATCGCACCTGTGGCGGCCCTGGGACAGGAGGTAGCTGAGGCGCTGCACGGTGTACAGGAACGGATCGATGTGCTGCCAGTACGGCATACGGAAATGATTGCATGGCGGCGCCCATTCCCACCAGCCGCCATGGGTCGAGTAGTAGAGGCCGTGCAGTGTCAGCAAATTCTGCCCCATCACGAAATTGCCGAACGTCGCATCGGCCACATCGGCCGAGCTGGTTCCCCACCCGCTGCTGTGGAAGCCCTCCATCCACACGCGCGGCCGCTCGTACAGGTGCGCAATGGACGAGGCCACTTTGTTCTTGACGATGTCCTGCTCCAGACGCGGCTGATCACACCCAGGCCCCTGGTTCCATCGCTGCGTGCGGAAGTAATCTCCGAACTCGGCAACGTCTTTCCCCCGCCCGCCGTGATCGCACCCGTACGTCATCCCGCGATCCTGATGCCACTGGTAGAGAGGGCGGAAGAAATTCTCTTCGCTCAGCGTAACCACGACGTCGTTGTAGTCGAGCCGGATCCTCGGGGTCTCGGGACCCGTATCGACGAAAAGTGCCGCCAGATGCGGCCGGATGTCGTATCCTTTCCGCCTCGAAAACTCGCGGGCGAAGGCGTCGTTCCAGATCGGGTACTGCAACCGGAACCAGAGCTCGTCTGAGAAGAAGAAGTTGAGCCCCTTCCCCGTCTCGCCGGGGAATCGCCGGGCAAACCGCTCGAAGAACTTGTCGATGTACGCCTTCCCGGACATTGCGTTCATCGGGTCATACGACGGGTCAATGCGTTCCGCCCATACGCACGATACCATCCATGAACCGTCGGGCGGCGTCCAGCTCAGTTCGCGGTCTTTCATGTGGCGCGAGAGGTCGGTGCGCGTCCCCGGGACAGGGAGGGAATCGCTTCCGACTTTGAAGGCGCAGATTGACAGCGGCTCGGTACGTAGCTTCCAGGTGAGCGGCGCGGACCCGGCAACGAACCGCCTGTCGAACCTCAGCTCGGACCCGACCAGGTCAGGATGGTCTGCAATGGCGTCATCCACATAGGATCCCTGTCCGACACCGAGCGTGTAGTCGCTGAGGCTCACCGACATCCCCCTTTGCTTCGCTTCCTTCATGAACCATCCGAAGAGATCCCACCATTCTTCAGAGAAGAGCGACGGCTGGCTCCGCATGCTCAGTCCCCAGATCAGCCCGCCGGAATCGGTGTGGGCATAGTTGACCTGCAGCCCGACAACACCTTTCCCCTGCAGCTGATCAAGTTGCCACCTGATGCGGTCCCGCGTGAGGGTGTCTCCAACCCACCAGTAGAAAGCGACCTCGCCGTATCCGCGGGGAGGATTCTTGAAGTTCGCGTACACGTCATGGATGGACGAAGCCGAACGGGGGCTTGCGTTCCCCTGATGCCCGTGCGGTTGGGATCCCGCCCTGACGGCCAGCAGACAGATCACGAGAAGAGCACATCGACCAACGCGGCTCATCCCACACAACCTTTCCGAATTACCGCACCACAATCTCGTCAGCGAAGAGCCAGGTCGTGCCGCCCGCGCCTGGATGCCAGGAGGGACATGTCCCCAGGTTCCGGCCGACAACGCGCACGAACCGCGCTGCGACAGGTTCATTTGATGAAGGATCGCCAACCCATTGATGGAGAAGTCACGCCCGGCCGAGGATCATTCGACAGTGATCTCGTCACAGAACATCCACGCCTTGCCTCCCGCACCCGCGTGCCAGGGAGGACACACGCCGATGCTCGTGGCACGCACCCGTATGTAGCGTGCGCTCACATCCTTCAGTTGATGTCCGAACTCCTTCGTGCTCAGATCCTGATGCGATTCCGCGACGGGTTGCTCCAACGTGCCGGCAGGGACGAACGTCACGCCGTCACTGGAAACGGCATATTCGACGGACCGTGGGTAAAAGATCCACATCGGGGTATCCAGCATGAACCGCGAGCTCAGGCGGCTTATCTCCCTTACCTGACCGAGGTCGATGATCGCTTCCAAATCGCCCCCTTCGTACCCCTGCCAGAACCCGTCCTTGAAATCCCGGCTCCCTTTGAGGCCGTCCGCGAGCGCGTTGGGGCCTCCGGCTGGATAGCGATCGCTGAATGGGTGAGTCAGCGCGACGGGCCTGCCGCTCGACAATGACGGATAGACCTCCACACGCGCAACAATGTCGGACGCAATGCCCTTCCTGAACGCCCGCGCAGCAACAGTGGTCGGTGTGTTGAACGAGAGCTCCGCGTCGTATCGCAATGACGTCGCCGTCGGATCGCTCCCGTCCGTCGTGTAGTAGATGGCGGCGTCCGGGTTCTTGGTAAGCATCTGCAGAATGCAGGCCTGCCGCGGCCCGTCATACCTCCCCCGGATCGAGACGGTCGGAACCGCGAGTTCGTCGAGGATAGGGGTCTGGATCGACTGCAGCTGATCCTGATCCTCCTGCAGCAGTTCCAGGACGACCACTTCATTCCGGCCTTTCCTCAGCCATGGCCCGGGGACGTACAGCGTCTGCTGCGGACCGACATACCAGTAGCGCCCGATACTGTGGCCGTTGAGCCAGACGGACCCCTTCCCCCAGTCGCGCATATCGAGGTACGTGTCGGCGGTATCCTCGATGGAGAACGTCCCGCGGCGGATCACAGGGCCGCTGTGCCGGCCGGCCTTCGCAAATGTCACACCCGAGACGTCGTTGAAGGGGAATCCGTACATGTTCCAGCCCTTCAACTCCTGTCCGTTGAGCGTCACCCTCTCAGTAATCCCCTTCCTGTTGTCATTGAGGAATGGACCGTAGTTGACGCGCCCCAGGTTCTCCACGAACAGATCCAGCGCGACATCGCCTGCCGGAAGGTTGACCTCCACGGAGTCCTGATTGAGGCGGCGGTCGAGGACGGCAACCCTCTTCCCGTTGACGACAACGAGCGCATAATCCCTGAGGCGGTCAATCTGCAGCGTCCCCTTCCGCGGGCCCTTCAGCTGCGTCCGGTAGAGTACATACCCGTACCCCTGGTGCAGATCTTCGAACGACAACGGCCGGTCTGCCACTGTCGGCGCCGGGAGATTCGACAACAGGCCTGTGGATTCCTGAAGCGTGAAGCGCGGAATGGCAATCGTCCGCTTCGCCGGCGGAACCGGAGGGAGGACCGCCCCGGGCGACAGGTGCTTCTGAATCACCTCGCGGAACGCCATGTACTTCGGGGTGGCGTTGCCCGCCTCATCGATCGGCGCGTCGTAATCGTAGCTGGTGATCTGCGGGGAGTACGGCATGGTCCTGTCGAAGTTCGCGCCGTTCATGAAGCCGCGCGACGTCCCGCCATGAACCATATACATATTGATGGAGATGCCGTTCTCCAGCACCTCGTCGAGCGTCTTCACGTAGGCCTCAGCCGGAACCACGTGGTGGGCTACCCCCCACGTGTCAAACCATGCGGGATACCACTCCGCGATGAAGTAGGGCCCGGCACCGTTGTGGTGTTTGTTGATCAACTCCCTGACAAGCTTCACGTCATCCAGGCCGTTGACCGCAGGCAGCAGTCCGGGGAGATAGCCGGCAGGCATCTGCGAGGGACCGTCGCAGGTGTACAGCTCCACGTCAAAGCCGGACTCCCTGATGATGTTCTTGTTGAGCGTCAGGTATTCCTTGTCGCTGTCGTACGAACCGTACTCGTTCTCGAGCTGGACCATGATGATGTTGCCGCCCCTGGTGATCTGGAGCGGGACGAGCTGCCTGGCCAGTTCCCTGAAATACCGTTTGCTCAGATCCAGGAACCGCGGGTCCCGGCTTCGCACCTTCATGTCTTTCTCGTTGATGAGCCACCACGGATATCCGCCGAACTCCCACTCCGCGCACGCGTAGGGACTCGGGCGGATGATAATCCAGAGTCCTTCTTCCTGGGCGATCCTGACAAACTCCGCCACGTCGGCGTTGCCGCTGAAGTTGAATTTCCCCTTTTCCGGTTCGTGGTAGTTCCAGAAGATATAGGTCGCGATGGTGTTCAAACCCATGGCTTTTGCCATCCTGAACCGGTCCCTCCAGTACTCGCGGGGAACCCTGGCAAAGTGCATCTCCCCGCTGATCAGGACGATCGGCTTTCCATCAAGCAGAAAGTTGTTGTCGTTGAAGCCGAACGTGTGAGCTGGCTGCTGCGCAAAGGCGGACATGAAGAATGGAACGACAGTGAGCAGCATGAGACCAAACGCCTTCATCTGGAACCTCCTCCAGGTTTCAATCAGCCGGACACGCGGCCCCGGGGGGGCCGTGACGAGGACGCCCCGTCAACGTACCGTTATTTCATCGACGAAAAGCCACGCGTTCTGGCCACGACCGGAATGCCACTGCGGACACAGCCCGATGGATGTCGCTTTCACCCGCACAAACCGGGCGAGGGTCTTCGGGAACGTTGCCGAGAACTCCTTCCTGATACCCGCGGCAGTCGAATCTGGCAGATCGTTCCCTAACGTGGCCGCCGCTCGAAACGACACGCCATCCGACGAGAGCGAGTACTCGACGTCCCTTGGGAAGAAGATCCAGGATCCCTGGTTGTGGAGAAAACCGGTCCGGATCTCCTGAAGCTCCAGCGCTGTTCCGAGATCGATCGTCACGTCGAGATCGTTCTTCAGAAATCCCTGCCACGTACCGTCTCTGACATTGGTTGATCCCGTGACGCCATCCACGAGGCCGTAGCGACCCCCGCCGGGATACTGCGCGTCGGGAGCGAAGACATAGGTCAGCTGCTTGCCGAACGCCGCGTGGCGGACAAAATCACAGCTGGCAACGTAGGACGAGCCGATGCCGTTCTGAAAGGCGCGGGCCTTGACGGTGCCGGCATCCGTCAGGCTCACCTTGCCCGTGAATAGCGGGGATGAGGTCACCGGATCAGAACCGTCAAGCGTATATCGGATCTCGAGGCCCTGTGCCGTTGAGCTAAGATCGAACAGAACATTGTTCCGCGTTGAATCATAGACAGCTGTAACCGCGACGGTCGCCGTGACAATGGGCCAGTCGTCCGTCCTGAACGGAGACGCCGGCAGTCCGGCACGGTTGAAGAGTCTGGATTCCGAGGTATTGGTGAACGCGAAGCGAACGGCAACGGGCTCCGCGACCCCCGGGGAAGAGACAAGCAGCGTGGCACCGTCGATTGTCGCCTCGGCGTCCGCAAACGTCCGGTCCGGGCCGGCGATAGCACACCCCTCAAGACGGTTGCCATGAGCCACGAGCCCATCCTCGGCATGATCGAAGAAGACTCTGACGGCATTCCCCTCGCGCTTCATCGACCGGTACAGCGGACCCGAATACTCCGGCAGCTTGACGCCATACGTGCGAGCAAGCGCCCAGAGCGCGAGCCTCCGTCCGACTTCCTGCTTGTTTTTCGGATGGATGTCGTTGACATCGCCGATGTCCGCCGTGACAACCATGCCCGTGTTGGGCACGGTCAGCGTCTTCACCTGTGCTTCACGAAGCAACGCGGCGGCCATTGACTCTTCGTAGTCATAGGGCGCGACCTGAGTGAAGTAGAACGGGAAACTGCCCAGGTTCCACGCATCCCGCCAGCCGGCGATGAGCGCGCCCATGAGCGCGGGATACAGCCGCGCATCATTTCTGTTCGATTCGCCCTGATACCAGATGACGCCCTTGATAGGGTAGTGGATCAGCGGATGAATCATCGCGTTGTACAGGATGCCGGGCGTTGCGGGGGCCCATTCCGTCTTGTTCGGGGCAGACAGATAGAAGGCCAGCTCGGGATGCTTCATCACGTCCTCGGGGCGAGTCCACACCTCGGCAGGCGACCCGCCCCAGCTGGAAGCGATCAACCCGACAGGCACCTTGAGCGTTCTGGAGAGTTCCCGTCCGAAGAAATACGCGGTCGCGCTGAAGTGTTCGACAACCTCCGGATCGGGCACTCGCCATGCGCCCGTGCACGTGTCCAGCGGAACTTTTGATGTGTCTCTGACGACAGTGAAGAGGCGGAGAGACGAATAGCCCTCCTTCGCGAGATCGTCGCGGTCGGCGCGGAAGGGACCGGACCACCCGCCCAGATCCTTGATGGTGTATTCCATGTTGGACTGCCCCGAGCAGAGCCACACTTCGCCGAGCATGATGTTCTTCAGCTCGATCCGGCTCTTTCCCTCGACCGTGATCAGGTATGGTCCGCCTGCCTTTGACGTCTCGAACCGCGCCCGCCATTTCCCGTCGCTGCCGGCAATGGCGGACACAGGTGCCTTCGACCATCCGACGGTGACTTTGACGGCCTCGCCGGGATCCGCCCAGCCCCAGATTTCGACGGTGCTTTGCTGTTGCAGCACCATGTTGTCGCCAAACACCGGGGGCAGCCTGACAGCCGCTGTTGCGCTGGCGACGAGCCCCATGGAGCAGACCATGGAGAGACAGAAAACAATGCTTCTCTGGTTCATCATACCCGTTCTCCGCCGACGCCGAATCGCCATACGTCGGCTCATGAACAGCACTATTCCGCGAAGATTTCATCCACAAACAGCCATGCGTTGCTGCCGGCCCCCTCATGCCACGGCGGGCAGGTGCCGACGTTTCGGGCAACGACTTTGACGTATCGCGCTTTGATCTCCCCTGTACGGAAGGTACAGTCTCGGACGACGACTTCCGCTGTCTGAGCCACCGGGTACGTCACATCGGGAAGCGTTTTCCACGTCTTGCCGTCGAGGGACACCGAGCACGTCACCCGGGAAGGGAGAAAGATCCACGACCCCTGCTGCTGCAGGAATCCGGCCGTGATGTTCCTGATCGGCTGCGCTTCCCCGAGGTCAAGCGTGGCGATCATATCAGCCGATTCAAAGCCCAGCCATTTCCCGTCGTCGAATGCGGCCGAGGCGCGAAGCCCGTCTGCGACCGTCGCGTCCCCGTGACCTGCGTATTTCGGGCTGTACTTCTTTTCAAACGTAATCCCCCTGACGCGTTTGCCCTCGATGAATCGCGCCTCGGACGTTTCGATGCCCAGCTCGCCACCAACGGCCGGAAGCGCCCTGACCGTCGCCGAGCGCGTGAGCGAGATCGGGGCCGTGTATCGGGCGGACTCAAGGGTCGGGGTTGTGCCGTCAAGCGTGTAGTATATGGCCACGCCCTCGCCGTCCGAGAGGAGCCGGACGGTCATCGAATCCTGGAACGCTCCTCCGTTCGGCTCTATCGTCACGCGGGGGGGAGCTTTGTACAGGCCGAAGGTTGACAGCGTGGGGCTTGTTCGCGATTCGTCGATGACCAGCCGGATCTTTGTCGCGGTCACCGCGGGGAACCGGAGCAGTCGCTTGTATCCGATCGTTGTCCCCTCCGCCGCCCGGGCCCACGTCGTGCCGTCCCATGCATCAATGTGGAAGCGTTCGACGCGCTGACCGACACTGATACACTCCTGGAGCAATGCACGGTCGAACGTCTGCGCCGAGGGGAGAACGTACTCGAGGGTCGCCGACACGACGCCCTCGTTCGTGGTCCAGTAGGTGGCGTTGTCGGTGTCGCCTGCCATCGCGCCGGCATGACCCGGACGCTCGTCGGACGCCCTCACCGCCACACCCGAGACGAGATTCTTCGCAAACGTCCGGTCCAGGATGGTCCGCATCCCCTTCAGGTTCGTGACGTCGTTCTCGTGGATGAGTCCGCGCCTGTCCGGCGGAAGATTCAGGAGCAGGACGCTGTTCCGGCCGACGGAGCTATAATAGATGTCCACCAGCTTCTCGGGCGTCTTGACCCTGGTATCCTGATCCGCGTGATAGAACCACCCCGGCCGGATCGAGACGTCCACCTCCGACGGGTACCAGACGAGGGCCTTCGCGTTCTTGATCTTCTCCCTGCTGCCCAGGTCCTCGGCCATCATATCCCCCGGCACGAATGCGCCATCCACGGGATTCTGCTGCGAACCGCCGGCGATTGCCTCGAGGTTCTGCGCGACGTCGGGCACCACGCTCCATTCGGTCTCTCTCCCGTACCCGGATTCGGTCCCGACCCAGCGGACATCGGGGCCCATCACTGCAATCACAGAGTTCGGCTGCAGCTCCCGGATCAGCCTGTAATACGATTGCCAGTCGTACACCTGGCGCTTCCCGTTCGGCCCTTCGCCGTTGGCGCCGTCGAACCAGACCTCGGACACCTCGCCGTACCAGGTGAGCAGCTCGCGAAGCTGGTTGCGGAAGTGCTCATTGTATTGCTCCGAACCGTAGGTCGGCTCGTGCCGGTCCCACGGCGAGAGATACACGCCGAACTTCAGTCCAGACTCCTTGCATGCCGCTGCGACCTCGCCGACGACATCCCCCTTCCCGCCCTTCCAGGGGCTGCTCTTCACCGAATGGCTGGTATACTTGCTGGGCCAGAGGCAGAGCCCGTCATGATGTTTCGCGGTGACGATCACCATCTTCATGCCTGCGTCTTTGATCACCCTTGCCCACTGCCGGGCATCGAGTGCGGACGGGTTGAAGTGTGCCGGGTCTTCGGTCCCGAGACCCCACTCGCGATCGCTGAACGTGTTCGTCCCGAAATGGACAAACGCGATGAACTCCATCTCCTGCCAGGCGAGCTGACGAGGCGAGGGGGCCACCTGCGCGGCCTTCCGGACGACCTCGTCCATCGTGGCGCCCGGAGAAATCAGGACGATGTTCCGGGCTCCGGGGTGCGCCCCCTGATCCTGGCCGAATGCCGTCGCCCCGAACAGGAAAAGGATGAGAGCTGACCAGATGCTCATGAGGATCTCAAGGCTCTTCTGGCAATTGAGGCTTCTCGTCGCCGTCGTGTTCACCATGCGTGTTCGCGGGTCCCTTCTGTGAGTTTCTCCAGTCGCTCCATCAGTGAGCCTTCCTCAGCCAGAACCGCTCAATCTCTTCGAGCGTCTTCCCCTTCGTCTCCGGAAGGAATTTCCATGCGATGAAGATCGCCGGTATGCACATGACGGCGAAGAGAACGAAGACGCCTGCCCCGCCCAGCGTCTCCAGCAGCCAGGGGAATGCCTGCCCGACGACGAATGTCCCGCACCAGAGGGAGAGCGTGGCAATGGACATCGCTCTGCCGCGGATGTGGGTCGGATAGATCTCCGACAGAAGCGTCCAGGTCACGCATCCGAACGAGAACGCGAAGAATGTGACGTACACGAGAATGCACACCACCAGGAGGGGGCTGCCGTCCGACCCCGTGAAAAAGACCCCTGCGATGCAGAGCAGCGAGACCATCATACCGATCACCCCGGTGATCAGAAGCGGTTTGCGACCGAAATGATCGATCTTCCAGAGGGCGAAGATCGTCGCAACGACGTTCATGATCCCGATGATGACCTGGCTGTCGAGCGATTCCGCCATTTTGAAGCCTGCCTCGGCGAAGATCTTCGGCCCGTAGTAGATGATGACGTTGATGCCGGTAAGCTGCGACAGGACCGCAATGCTGACCCCAAGGAAGAGCGCCAGCCGGAGTCCGGGCTCGAAGAGCTGGCGTATGGAACCCGTCTCCTCTTTCAGCGTCGCCTGAATCTCCGCAACCTCGCGCGCGGCAGTCTCCTCGTTTGTCACCCGCGCCAGGACGGCCCGCGCCTTGTCCGGGTACCCCTTGGCCGTCAGCCATCGGGGACTCTGCGGAATGAAGAAGAGCAGCAAGAAGAACACGACCGCGGGAATGACACCCATCCCGAACATTCCTCGCCACACCTCGCTGACAACAACCCATTGAAGGAAGTCACCCTGCACCGATCCGCTCTGCGACCACGAGAGCAGCATCGCGTTCGAGTAGTATGCCGCAAGGATCCCCACGGTAATGGCAAATTGATACAGCGTGACCATACGGCCGCGGTATTCGGGAATCGAAATTTCGGAGATGTACAGCGGCGCCAGCATCGAGGCCACGCCGATCCCAAGCCCGCCGACGAACCGCGCGAGAATCAACGACACGTGCTCCGGGGCGATGGCGCACCAGAATGCCGAGGCGGCGAAGAGGAGTGCCGAGAGGAACAGTGTGGCCTTGCGGCCGAATCTGTCCGCCAGGATCCCCGAGAATGCCACGCCGATGATGCATCCCAGCAGGGCGACGGCGACGAACCATCCTTCCTCAAACGCATCGAGGGCGAATTGCGCCTTCACCAATCCCACGGTGCCGGATATGACGGCCGTGTCAAAGCCGAAGAGAAATCCGCCCAGTGCCGTCACCAGGCACACAAAGAACAGGTAGGACAAATTCCGCTCGTCCGTTTTCGTCATGGAGGGCTCATGCCTTTGGTGTTGTGTAGAACGAACTGCCATAGTCTGCTCCCACCCGGAACATTTCCAGAATGTTGTCGATGGGGATGCCGTCATGGAGCGAATGATCGGACGCGAGGACATACCCCCCGCCCGGCGCCGCAATGTCGATCGCCTCCCGCACTTCCGCTGCGACGTCCGCCGGGGTCCCGTACGGCAGGGTGCGCGATGAATCGATGTTCCCGATCAGACAGAAGCGATCTCCGTACTTCTCCTTCACGGTCCGGAGGTCCATCCCCGCGGTCCGCTGGAGCGGGTGAATCGAAGCGATCCTGGTTTGCGCGAAGTCGTCGAGGAAGCCGGTGATATGGCCGCAGGAATGGAGCAGCACCGGCACGTGCAGGCTGTCGATGTATTCGACCAGGTCGTTCACATACGGGAGGACGTACTTCCGAAAGTGCGCCAGCGACACCAGCTCATGCGTGCTGTCGCCGAAGTCGTCGCTGATCCACATTCCGATGCAGCCCGCCTCCACGGACCGCCGGGCGGCTTCCTTGTAATACTCGTTCGAGAGTTTCAGGATCTCCGTGACGAGATCGGGCTCGTCGTAGAGGGCATAACAGATTCGCTCGTACCCTAACAGCATCCAGGCCGTGTTCAGCGGACCGCTGACGCCGCCCAGGATGGCGATGTCGTCGTTCTCCGTCTCCACGGCTTTCCGGATTTCGGCATCGCGGCCGGGGAGCGTGGGGTCAGGAGGCCGATACGTGCGCAGCTGCGACATCTCCTTGATCGGAAACTCAATGGGAGCGTCGATCGGCCACGACGCTTCGCCCTTCTGAAACGTCGTGCCCCATTCATCAACATAGACGTTCTCGGCAAGGAAGGTCGGCTGGAGGCCCGTGAAGCCCCCGAACGGAACCCAGACGCCGTCATGATCCAGGGCGAGCGCGCAGCGAACTGCATCCCGTCCATTGTATGCGCCCGGCCGGGACCCCAGGAGCTTTTCATACAGCGGCTCCTGGAAGAGAAAATCGAACAACGGCACCCGGTCCGGGATCCGCCGCTGGAGGGCGGCCATGAACCGTTCTTTGCGCTTCATCTCGGGGGGGTCCTGTCGGTCATGATTCAGCTATACCAGCCGTACTTTTCCACCAGTTCCAGAACGTGTCGAACACGATACTCCAGACAATCGGGCGGCACCTGGTCGGCGACGCCGAGGACATACCGGGGGCGGGATCGCATGATCGCCAGCACAACCCGGACATGGCGGTCAAACTCTTCGTCGCTCACCTTTGCCGTGAAGTACACTCCCGGAATGCCGCCCCAGAGGATTGTCCTGGGGTTGCCGGCCAATTCCTCCCATTGCTCTATCGGCACGTCGCCGACGGGATCGGGCGTCATCGCCTCGATGACGGTGACGCCGGTCGACGCCTGTTCCCGGAGAAGCCCCTTGAGCGTTCCATCCATATGAACGAACGAGTGTTTTCCCGCCCTGGCGATCTCTCCAATCCATTCCTCCTGATAGGCGCGCATGTACTTCTCGAAGAACCGCCGACCGACCATTTCGGCGGAAAGATTCTCCGGGATCATCAGCACTTCCGCCGGGCTCTCAACTGCAATCCGTGCCGCCCTGTCGAACGATGCCTTCATGACCGCAAGGGTTTCGGCGAATTCGTCGGGAGCCGCCGCGATCGCAAACGTCACCGCGGATATCCCTGCTTCGAGAGCTACGAGGTGCATGAACGGGCTCTTCGGCAGATAACAGAGGAGGACACCCTGATCTCCGATCTGGCCCAGCCGCCGATGGGCGAAGTCGTAGTCCGGCTCCCAGGAGGTATGCGCATAGGCGTAGCGCAACGCGGGGAGGTCGTCTTCCGACTTCACCAGGTGTTCAATGGGGGCTTCGGCAAACGATTCAGGGAGGTATTCCCAGCACTCCCGCAGGTTTCCTTTGGGAGTGATAAGCTCGCGGTACCTGCGATTGCCCTCCTGCCATAAGCGCTCCTCAAAATCCGGGACCCCGCGAAACGGGAAGTACCCCTGAAGATAGAACCCCACGCCGAGCGAACGATGCCACTCGAGGTACTCGTCGGATTCCTTGAACGACCCCGGCCGCTTCCCCTGCCCTATCAGGCCCGAAGCCCAGTAATCCAGGTCTCCGAACCAGGGAACCTGATCCGGCTGCTTACCGTTCAGCAGGGAGAGGATCCGTTCTCTGGGGGTCATAGGACGATGCTTCCTCCGGGTGTCATGGCATGACCCCGATGCTCACTCCGAGCGTGCGACGGACGATATCCTCCCTCACTTGTCGACCACAACCTCATCGACGAACATCCAGGCTTTCTCTCCCTTCCCCAGGTGCCATGACGGGCACACCCCGAGGTTCTTCGCCAGCACCCTGATGTATCGTGCTTTCACGGCCTGCAACGGCTGCGATATCGTCACGATCGATGTTTCCTCAGCGGAGGCCCCGGCGGGAATATCGGTCACTCCGACGGAGGAGTACACTGTTCCATCCTCCGACACCTCGTACTGAACGCGGGTCGGGGCAAAGATCCACGCATGGTGATCCTTCAGGAAGCGCGCGGTTATCTTCGAGATCACGGTGACATCGCCCAGGTCAATAGTCGCGTCCAGGTCGTTCTGCTCGTATCCCTGCCAGTTCCCGTCTGCGTAGGACGTCGTGCCCAGGAGGCCGTTCGTCAGCGCATAGGCGCCTCCCCCGCTATATTTGCGGTACGGGAACTTCACGGTGACCGGCCGGGCAATCGCTGCGTGAACGAAGATGCGATGGGTCGTGGGAGCGCTCACGACCTCACCGTTCTTCACCGAGACCGCCTGGATTTCCAGCGATCGGTCCGCCATGAACGGACCTGCGTATTCCAGCGACGCTCCATTCGGCGTGCTGCCGTCGAGCGTATACCGGATCAGCGCGTCCCCTGATTCATTGGTCAGGCTGACCAGCACCTGGCTCTTGACCGTATCAAGGACTGCCGACATCAAGACGCTGTAGAGACTCCGCGCATACGTATACCCTGCCGCCTGGTAACGGCGCAACTGCGGCTCGATCCGCGAGAAGAAGTGTTGCGGGTCGCGGCGGTCCTTCGGCGACCACAGCACCTCGGACATGGCGGCCAGGCGCGGGAGCATCATGTATTCCGCCTGCCGTGGGTCAGGAACGAATTCCGTCCACAGGCACGACTGCCCCCCGAGGATATGAGCGGCCTGATCGGGGGCAAGCTCTTCGGGGACAGGCTCGAAGGAGTACACTTTGCCCAGCGTCAGATTCCCCCCGCCCGCGGGCGGTTCGAATTCGGGCCGTCCCTGGTAGGCGTCGAAGTAGGCATGCGAATTTGGCGTCATGACCACGTCGTGCCCGAGCCGAGCGGCGGCAATGCCGCCGTCCGTTCCGCGCCACGACATCACCGTCGCCTCCGGCGCCAGACCTCCCTCGAGGATCTCGTCCCACCCGATCAGCCGGCGGTTCTTCGAGACCACGAACTTCTCGATCCGCCTGATGAAGTAGCTCTGGAGCTCATTCACATCCGCCAGGCCCTCCGACCTGACCCGCTCCTGGCACTTCGGGCATTTCTTCCAGTTGGTCTTGTCCGCCTCGTCGCCGCCGACATGGACATATGTTCCCGGGAAGAGATCCATGACTTCCGACAGGACATCCTGCAGAAATGTGAACGTGCTGTCGTTGCCCGCGCAGAAGATGTCGGTGATGGGCCAGAGGGCTCCCGTGGTCACGAGAAAGGGACCGCCGGTGCAGGAGAACTGAGGATACGCGGTAAGGGCTGCCGTCGTATGTGCGGGCATTTCGATTTCCGGGAGGATCGTGATGTTGCGCTGCCGGGCGTACCGGACGATCTCCCTGATCTCGTCCTGCGTGTAGAACCCGCCGTACGTGGCCTTTTCGCCCGGCCGTTGAGGCTCCCGAACATTCCACTGAGTCCCTTCACGGTCGGCACGCCATGCACCGACGCTCGTGAGCAGGGGGTATTTCTTGATCTCGATTCTCCAGCCCTGGTCATCGGTGAGGTGCCAGTGAAAAACGTTCATCTTATGCATCGCGAGCATGTCGAGGAACGTCTTGATGAACTCCTTGGGGAGGAAATGCCGGCTGACATCCAGATGCGCGCCTCGCCAGGAGAACCGGGGTTTGTCATGGATCGTGAGGCATGGAATCGTCCACTTCACGTCAGCCGCCGGCGTCGCGCCAAAGACCGCTTCGGGGAGCAGCTGGAACAACGTTTGTACCGCGTACAGGTGACCCGCGTCGGAACTCGCCCGGACCCGGACGAGGTCGCGCGTTACCTCGAGCGTATAGCCTTCCCCGCCGGACGCCGTGTCTGCGGCGTACTCGAACAAAATGGCATTGGCCCGCGGTGCCTGCCCGCCCACGCGCACCTTCAGCGGAAAGCCGGTGACTGTGCGCAACTGGTTGGCGAACGAGGCTACAGGGAACGGCGCCTCCGATGCGCGCGGGACAACGACGACTTCTGTCGAGGAGGTGATCGTAAACGTCCCGGATCCGGGCGTGCACTGCTCGACGCGCGGAACGATCGTCAGGCCCTTGTCATCCGACATCGAACTCACTCCTTCCGGCGCACACAGCGCTGCCAGGGGCATCGCGAGAAGCAAGCCGGCAATAAGGCGGGATTTCATGGTTTGTCTTCCCAGAGCCGTGAATCCTGACTGATGTGCCACCGCTGGGTCGTTCCATCCGGCAGCTTCAGAGGCATGGTGGCGACGAATCCGCCTTCGGAGGGGCTGAGCGTGAGGCCCTCAGGCTGCGTGTAGCCCGCCGGGAGCCAGGGACGAAGCTGATCCAGTGTCTGCGCCCACTCCTTCGTGGTGTCCTGGTGTGTCCTCTGTGCGTAATACACCTCCTGCAGCGCACACTTCACAGCCCAGGCAGGATCAGGTTTGAACGTCGCTTGCCCCGGCTGTGCGGAGGAGAACTGGACGTAACCCCAGAGCTCCGGGCGATGCATATCGACAACCCATTGCGGCGACCAGACCCAGTTGTCCTCCCGCTTCCCGGCGACTTTGCGGTACGACCTACCGGCGATCTCATGGAGCCATTCCACGCGCGAGAAGTTGATGCGCCACTGATCGCCGTCCTGCGGCGGAGCAGGACGGTGAGCGTACTGCTTCAGGACGCTCCACGGCATCGCGATCTCGACACTCCAGCCGCTGTCGACATCCGCGGGGTTGTTGATCGTCCCGCGGACCTGCACGGCCGTCTTCAAGCCGTCGATATTCCAGCCGTCAACCGCGCTGCCCTTGTCTTTGTACGGCTTCGGAAGGAACAGGTCCCACACGGTGTTCAGGGCGTTCATCTCGAACTCGTAGTACTCGTGGTTGTCACCGTTGGGATCGATGAACACCTCGAAATCGTTATCGATGAATATCACCGTGTCCCGCCTGGTCAGGGTCGCCCAGACATGCGGTTCCTGCAGTTCGGCTGCTATATAAAGGTAGGTGTCATCCCACGTCATCTTGGCCCTCGTCCTGAACCGGGGCTTCGGCCGTGCGTCACCCTCGATGTCGTTGAAGTCATCGGTCCACGGGGCGGACGTCCAGGCCGGCTCGGTCAGCTCACCGTCGATCGCCAGCGACTGGGCGGCCTTGGACGCGATGTAACCTTTCGGATGGGGTTTCCCGGGGGGAGGGGCTTTCCTGCTGTCTCATCTCCGCCCTGACGGCAGCCAATACCCACGACGAGAAGAAATACGAAAAGAGCGAGTGGCTTCATGGTCTCTTCCAATGGTAAGAACATCATTACTGGCCGCCGACGAACTCGCCGGACTGCATCGACCAGTCCGGGCCGAAGAAACCGGTCAGCACGATCCCGGCGTCGTCTTTTTCCTTCACATCGGAGGTGAACACCGTGAGGTCCGGCAATCCAAGTCCGGGCTCCAGGTACATGACGGAATTGGAGAGCCTGAATCCTTCGATGCCGGTCCCTGAGACGACTCCAACCGATGCATGATCGCTTCCCGCGCGGGGACGGACGAAGATGCAGCAGGCATCCGGACGCTTCACGGTTGTGCCGCCGACATCAATGCGGTCGCGCTCCACGGTGACCGGACAGTCGGGCAACAACGCCTTCCACAGACGGTGCGTCGTGCCGTTCCCGTACAGGACCACGTTCCGATCCGGCTCCTTCGAGGGATCGAACTCCGTATCCGCAAGCACGTCCACCGACGCGTTCCCCTGATACCACAGCTTCTCGGCGTCGAACCGTGCGCGCTCGTACGCCCAGCGGTTCTCCTGTGGCGTGCCTGCCGTGCCGTACACGAGAGCCATCTTGTTCCTGAACGCCTCCTTGAAGGTACCGTTCCGCCGTGCGTTCTTCACGGAGGCGGACGGCACGCTCACCTGACGCCACTTCCCCTGTTCCTTTCCGAGCCAGATCCCGTCGGTGGTGACGTCGGCGAGACGCACCTCGACCTTCTGACTGTCCAGTTCCACGGTCGCCGTCGCGCCGGGGCGCAGGACCCGCTTCTCGATCATGAGGCGCGACACGTTCACCGTGGTTCCCTGCACCAGGTTCAGGCCCGGGTCGAGCGCCAGGCGCGCCGTGCTGAGTTCGAGCTGCCGCTCCTGCGCGTCGATGGCGAGCCAGTTGTCCCGGGACGAAATGCCGGGGTTGGCGGTCGTGAATTCTACTGTGCGGATGCGATCCATGCCCGGCCGGGCGTGGCGGGCGAAGAAGTCAAACATCGGCCTCCAGTCCACGCAGTCGCTGCCTGGGCCCGGCCAGTTGTCCCACCAGTGTCCCGCGTCGGGCTGTTCGTAGTACACGTAGTCTTTATGGATCGGCTTCAGTTTCTCAAGCATCTTGTATGACTGCTCGGGGAAGACGTTATCGTCCTTCGCGCCGTGGAGGACGTAGACGCCGAAGTGGCGGTAGTTGTCCGCCAGCGAGAATAGGTCGCTGGTAGATTCCACGCGGCGCAGCATCCGCTTCACCAGCGTCGTCTCTGCCGGCGCGTTGGCGAACCGGTAGGAATGGAACGTGATCCACCCGGCGCTCGGCCCGATCGCCGCAAACTTGTCCGGATAGGTGGCGCTCATGAACCACGTCCCGTGGCCGCCCATGGAATGCCCGGTCAGATAGACGCGGTTCTCATCGATATTGAACTTCTTCTTCGCCAGCTCCAGGACTTCCAACGCGTCCATCCGTCCCCAGTCTTCCCACGAGAACCCGTACGGCCGCCTGTTTGTCGCGGCGACGACGACTCCCCACTTCTTGGGGGCGTAGGAATTGGCCTGGTTGAGCGCCTCGACACCAGCGCCGTGGAGCGACAGGAAGAGCGCCGGACGATCCCGGAATCCTGCGGAATCCTGCGGCGTCACCGCATAGTATTGCACGCTCCCGTCGATGCCGCTGATGAATGTTTCGCGCCGCACCTCCTCTGGGCCCACGACGCGGAGCGTGATCGTGACAGTGTCGACCGCTGCCTTCTTGCCCGACACCCTGTCGACGAGCTCCAGGTACACCGGGATGCTCCCCTTCTCCTTGCGTGCGGCAGTCTTGATCTTGAACGCCAGCTTCCGGACGCCCATAGCCGGAACGACCGGGACATCAACGGTCTCTCCCTTCCCGTCTGCCACACGGCAGACCAGGGCGTATCCCTTGAGCGCGGCGTCGGTCGAGTTGATGACCGGTATGCCGCCCCATGCGTCCGTCGCTGCCCCGACGATCATGTCGGGAATCGTGAGGTCCTTCGCATTGAAGGCGACCGGTTTCGCGGCCGGCACGAGCCTGACCTTCATCCCTCCCCTGGCATAGCGGAAGATGAGAAGGTTCTGCCCCTGGGTGAGCTCAATGGGAATTCTGGAGTAGTCGAAATGCGGCTCCCATGGGTCGGGATTGTCCGTTTGCTGGTACGGATTCCCGGACCGGAGCGTTCCGTTCACCAGAACGATGTCGTGCCCCATGCCTTCCAGGATCATTCTGGCGGGTGCATCCCGCCGGATGGTGACCGCAATATACCGCTCGCCCGGAGGCGCCTGCGGGAACCAGCCGGCGGCATCGGGCGTGATGCGCTGCCACGTCACCTCCGTCCCATCGGGAGCCCGGGCGGGCTCTCCCTCTTTGGGAGCATCGATCCTCGAGCCGGTGAGCCACGCGTCCAGAGGCGTGCGCGGAATAACGGACGTTACGGTCCGCCGCGGAAACGCGATGCCCAACGCTTCACGCACGATCAGCGTGTCGGATGACTCTGCGGCGATTGCCGGCGCGGCAAGCGTGGCCAGGGCTGTCAGAAGGAATGTGTTTTTGATGATGGTCTTCATGGTCATTTCCCGGATGTGCTCTGTGATGGGATATCTCCCTCGAGTGCTGCGTCAAGAAGGTCCTGGATGGTGGCCGTTGCGAGGCCGACCGCCGTGTCCGCGGCGCCATAGTAGATCTTCACCGGGCTGTCGGGCAGCGCGAATCCTTCCGCATCGTGCTTCTCGACGATCATGCCGCTCGGGAAGACGACGTTGGGAACCTGTCCCGCCAGCTCATAGATCTCTCTCGGTTCGAGGATGTTGCACCGGCAGCGTCCGATGACCTTCGCCGGGTCGTGCAGGTCGAGAAGCATCGCGCCGGCCTGGTAGATGTTGCTGCTCCCGAAGTGGCCAGCCACGCCGTGATACACGTGCAGCCACCCCTGCCGGGTCTTGACCGGCGGCGGGCCGGATCCGATGAATTCGTCCCAGTAGTGGAACCGGCCGCTGATGAGGGCCGCCCGGGGCTGCCAGTGAAGGAGATCGTCGGATTCCGACAGCCAGATCGTGGTCCCGGAGGTCGGACCTGCCTGGTGGCGCGCCTTGTTGGGCCGGTCCATGCGCAGGTATTTCCCGCGGATCTTCTCCGGGAACAGCACCCCGTTGCGGATGTCTTCGGTGGACGTGATGCCGAGGAAGTCAAAGGACTCGAAGTCTTTCGTTACGCCAAGGCCCAGCTGACACCCGTCATCCATATCGAGGGCGAACATGATGTAGTACAGGTCGCCGAGACGGGTGATCCGGGGGTCGTAGATGTGGTAGATGCGCTCCCGCACCTTCTCGATCCCCTTGAAATGGACGATTTCCTTCGACACCGTGAAGCGCACGCCGTCGGAGCTCCGCGCCACCATCAGCACGGTCTCACGGGAACGGCTTTGCACGCGCAGCATCAGGATCACGCCGCCGTCGAACGCGATGGCGCCGGGATTGAACACGGACGTCACGTCGCGCAGGAAGGGCGCGCTCGCCTGGATGTCGCTGCGGGTCAGGATGGGATTTCGCTCGTGCCGCCGGATCATTCATGCTCCTTTCCTTCGGACTTGCTCCGCCTGACGACAAACCCGTCGTCCTTGTGGTCGCGGGTCATCGTGCTGAGGCGGTGCAGCATATCCTTGAGGTCTCGCGTGCCCCCGATGGCGAACCACACGATCACCAGGGCGGAGACCACGATGTTGATCAGGATGAACGTGCGCCAGAACGACATCCATGCCTGATCGGAGACCTCGGACGTGAGGTTGAAGTAGCTGCCGATCACGAACACCAGCGTCCAGGCGAACGTCCAGGTATACGCGCCGATATAGATGATCTTGTCTCCGCGGGTGAACTCTTTGCCCATGCCGAGCATCCGGAGTCCCTTGACCGGGACCTCGTCGATGATATTGGTCTCCTCCTTGATGGCGTACTGCCCCCGGTGCAGCATCTTGTCCATATCGAACGCGCGCTTCCCTCCCAGCAGGGACACCGCGATATAGACGAGCGAGGAGGAGAGCATGGCCAGGCCCCAGAACTGCTGGCCGTTGATGAAGAACTCGGGGTCGACCTGCTTGATGATGATGCCGCCGACGGCGACGATGGATCCCGTGAGGAGGGCGCTCCAGGCGGCGGCTGTGGTCCCGCGCTTCCAGTAGAGGCCGCCGATGATCACGGCTCCGGATCCCCCGGTGAAGATCGCGCCGGTGATCGCGAAGAAGAGGAAGATGTACTCGCTCTGCTGGAAGATCAGGCTGAAGAAGAAGATGAAGATGCACACGGCGAGGATCGACAGGCGAAGCACCCGGAGGTGCTGTTCCGGCGTGAACGGCTTGTTGCGGAACGGCATCACGACATCCTGGATGAAGATGGCGCCCCACGAGTGCAGATACGTGTCGTGGGTCCCGACGGTCGCCATGAGCATCACGGCCGTCATGGCGCCCATCATCCCCGGAAAGAGCATCTGGGTGAGCACCAGCGGGACCGTGAGCTGGCTCCTGATGGCGTTCGACTCCAGGCCGTTGAGTACGGCATTGACGCCAGCCGCCTTGTCGGCGAAATCGGCGTGATGCATCACCGTGTAGGCAATGACCGGAACAAAGACAAGCATCAGCCATTTTGGGATGTCGCGGTAGTTCCCCAGCACATCCCCCATCTTCGCCTCGTGCGCGCTCTTGGCCGACGAATTATACCCCTGCGTCCCCTGCCAGGACATCTTCCCGTAGATGACCCCGGCCATGCCGATCAGGAAATACCAGAGGTTGAAGTCTTTGACGTTGCTGGTATGGTACGGATTCAGGAGGGAGGCGTCCTTGGGGGCAGACGAGAGCGCCTCGTAAATATGCGTCCAGTCGACCATAAACAGGAGCAGGACAATCAGGACGAGAAAGACCGCATTGGCGAAGACCCCCTGGAGGAATTCCGTGATGAGCACCGCGATCTGCCCGCCGGCAAAGACGAAGTAGAGCGCCAGCCCGAGGAACAGGATCATCACCACCGGAAACGTGGCGATCTCCATGCCCAAGTACGTCGAACGAGAGCGGCAGGCCGCAGAAGTAGATGAAGAACCGGCCGCCCACGGCCGGGAAGATTCCGAAGTTCACGATGCCCGACAGGAAGGCGAGCACGCCGGCAAAGATGCGAAACCGCCGGCTGTAGCGGATCTCAAAGAACTGGGCCATCGTCAGCGCGCGCGTCTGCCGGAACCGGTAGAGCACCCATCCCGACACCGTGATTCCCAGCAGCACCACGCCCATGGTGAACTCCCACCACCGGAGAGAGAACCCGGCGACGTAGTTCATCTCCCACATGCCCACAATCGTGATAGAGCCGAGCGCGGACATCCCCTGCGACATGCTGATCATGTAGCGGCCCGCGGTGCGGCCCGCCGACAGGAAGTCCGCGACGCTGCGCATGTAGCGCTTGCTCATGCTGACGACAGCGATGAGGAAGGCCATCGACACGACGACGATCGCCCAGTCAAGAAATGTCAGACCCATGGTTCAAGTTCCCCGTGCAATGAATGTGCGCAGCGCACTCGTGGGATGCGTCCAGCAGCTCACCCCAAGGGCCGTGCGAGGATGCCCGGCCGCTCGGCATGCAGGCGCATGATGAGCTCTCCGAACAGCGTGTTGGCCCAGGCGAACCACGACCGCGTGAAGCGTGCCGGGTCGTCCTTGTGATACGACTCGTGCATGAACCCTGTCCCTGCGTGGGACCCCTTCAACATGCGGAGACAGCGGAGGATTTCCGCGTCGTCGGTGCTGGTCAACGCCCGAACGATAATCGACATCGGCCAGACCATGTCCAGCCCCACATGCGGACCGCCGATCCCTTCGCCGGCAGCCCCGCGGAAGAAGTAGGGATTGTCCTCGCTCAGGAGGAACGCCCGCGTGGCGCGGTACGTGGGGTCGTCCGGCGCGCACCATCCGAGATACGGCAGTGACAGCAGGCTCGGCACGTTCGCGTCGTCCATGAAGAGCGCGTTCCCGAACCCGTCCACCTCATACGCGTACACGGGCCCGTGCTTCGGATGCCGCACGACAGCATTCGCCGCGATGGCATCCTGAAGCTCGTCGGCAAAGCCGTTGCATTCCGCGGCGAATGACCTGTCGCGGATCTCCGTCGACCAGATCTCGCCCAGGGCGCGGAGGGCGACGACCGCAAACATGTTGGCTGGCACGAGGAACGGATAGATGCAGGAGTCGTCGGAGGGCCGAAATGTCGAATGGATCAGCCCGCACCGCCGCGAGGGGTTGCCGTAGCCTCCGATGGGTACCGTATCGTACCAGACCGCCGTCCACCGCTGGAACTTGTACGGACCGATGCTCTGCTTCCGCTGCTGCTCCCGGAGTGTCCTGACCGCCAGCATCATAGCCCTTTGCCACGTCTTGTCGAAGATCGACGCATCGCCCGTGGTCTTCCAGTAGCCGTGCGCGAGGCGGACCGGATAGCAAAGCGAGTCGATTTCGTACTTCCGCTCGTGCAGCTCCGGCTTCATGTCGGTGAGATCCTTCACCCACTCGCTTGTTCCGGGCCCGTCGTTGAACGCGTTCGCGTACGGATCGATCAGGATGCACGCGGCCTGCCGGCGAATGACCCCTGCGATCAGGTCGCGCAACCGCCCGTCGTCCCGCGTCAGCGGGAGAAACGGCCAGACTTGCGCGGCCGAGTCGCGCAGCCACATCGCCTCGATGTCGCCTGTACTGACGAACGTGTCGGGTTTGCCGTCGACGACGCGATAGCGGACCGTGGTATCAAGCGTGTTGGGGAAGCAGTTTTCGAAGAGCCAGGCGAGTTCAGGATCGGCGATCGCCTTCGTGAGCCGCGCGATGGCAGCCTCGACGGCGTCGCTCACGAACTTCCGCCGGGCCGGGGGAGGTCGACGGGAGAGATAGTCCGCCACGTCTTGAGTGCCTTTCAGGTTATGCGTGGACCAGCGTCCTGCACCAGCAAAAAGGGCGCCCCAGATTCAGCTCCGAGGCGCCCTGAGACTTCACCACCGATCACACGGCGGATCGTGCACTTACTTCATCAACACCATCTTGTACGTGCTGACAAAGTTGTCCGCCTTGAGGCGATAGACGTACATGCCGCTGGCAAGATGCGCGGCATTGAAGTCCACCGTGTAGCTTCCGGGAGCCATGGTCTGGTTGACCAGCGTGGCCACTTCCTGGCCCAGCAGGTTGAAGACCTTCAGCTCGACGTTGGACTGCGCCGGGATCGAGAACGCGATCTCGGTCGACGGGTTGAACGGGTTGGGGTAGTTCTGCGAGAGGCTGTAGCCTTCGGGCAGCTCATTCACCCGCTTCACGTCGGTCAGGAGCCACGCGGCTTTCTGCTCCGGGAACCAGTTCAGATCGCCCAGGGCGAACCCATCGGTGCCGGCATTCAGCAGGGCCGCATTGGTGTATGCCATGTTCTCAGGCAGCGGCCACGTCGCCGGATAGAGATTGTTGGTCGGATAGCACCACCGGTTGGCGTCCAGCGTGCCGGTGAGGATCTCGTGCAGGTAGTAAATCAACGAATCGATATGATTCGTGGTCACTGCAGGGAATCCCGGGTCAACTTCCTGGTTGTTCTGCACAATGATCCCTGAGGACAGCGGACCCGCCAGACTGTCAATCGTCCACTGGTTGTACGTTGTCAACCATGTCGGAGGATAGACGATTCTCTTCAAATACTGCTTCACGGTACCGCCGCCGTACACGGGCACGTCCACGCTATCATAGGTCGCAACGGTGTCATTGTAGGCCCTGTAGAAATCCGTCAACTTCGTCGGCCAGAAATACGCGTTGTTCTGGATATCGAAAACCCTGATGTTCTCGCTCACCATCTCGGCCGAAACGCCGTGCGCAGGATCGGCATAGAGTTCAGGCCCCGTGAACGTCGTGTTCCAGAGCTTGGACCAATAGCTCACGCTATCGAGCCCTCTGATTTGAAGAATGCTGGTCGACGCGGTATCGGGATAGTTCAGGAACCACCCATTGATGACGGGGTCGGGATATCCGCCCATCGCCGCCAATGAATAGAAGATGTTATTCTTCATGCGGGCAAAATTCGCATTCCTGATGAGGGTCGTATAGACCGTGCCGAACACGCACGTGTTGTGCTCAAACAACGCGAGCGGAGTGTATCCGCGCACGTTGAACATGGTGGCGTTGCTGGCAAAGAACGTATTGTTGATGATCCTGACGGTGTCGAGCGCAACGACGTTACCGCTCAGGAACGCGTCCCCTGCAAACCACGACGAGCTATGCTGGAGGTTTCTGAACTCGCAGTCCTGAATGTCCAGCTTCGTCCAGTAGCTCGGGAAGATGGCGCCGTGGCTCAATCCATCAACAATCACACCACGCATCTTCAGTTTCACGCTGTCGGCGTTAATGCGGATGCCGTCAAACCAGCCAGGCCAGTTGTTGTCCGCCCGCTGGCCGAGGATGTAGAGGTTGGTCAGGGAGACATCTCCGCCCTTCCCGATGAACTCGAAGAAGTGATCGACCGACGAGTTGTCCCCAAGGATTGCGGGCGCAAGGACCGGCGGCCGGTTCGTGCCTGCCGTGGACGTCATGTACAGGTTGCCGTTCACCTTGAGCGGCTCCGTGACCTGATACACCGACCCGCGGTTCAGGCGATAAACACGGTCAGGATGAGCGCGCACGCCGCCTGCCGTCGTGTCGCTGTTGATCACGGTGTTAATGTTCCCGGGGGGGACTGCCGCGACATCCAGCGTGTCCGGCGCGGCCGCGACCTCCGGTGGCATTGCAAAGGCCAGAAGACCGATCAATGCCAAAATGAAGACCATTCCTTTCATCGTAAAGCTCCTGCAGAAGTAGTGAATGAAACGTTGGTTATTTGAAGCGTGGTGCATCACAAGTGGTGTCCCTCCATTGACCTCCTCGTGCAATGTGATTGGAATTAGAACCTGAAGCGTACGCCTAGATCTGCCGACATGCCGTAGCGCTGCTCGGATGCCGTAAAACTTGTCTTCTGGTTGATATCCACATCATCCTCCCCTGTGATGTTCATCAGGTTGAAGAAGAGCTGCATACCGAACCAGGGCAATTCCTGCTTGATCGAAAGATCCCACCGGGTGAACGGCGCCGAATTGACCCGTTGTTGCATCCAGAAGTCGGGCCGCTTGAAAATGTTGTCCTGGTAGAGCACCGACAGGCGCACGGCGAACCCTTTGTAGTCATACCCCATCGCCACATTAAGAATGTCGTTGGGTTGGTTGAGGAGCCGCGTGGTGTACGACGTGTCGTTGATCACCTGAATGAGATTACCTTCCTCGTCGTAGGTATTGGTCAGTTCGCTCTTCGGGTAGCCCGCCTCAGAAAAGATATGCGTGTAGTTCACGTTCAGAACGATGCCGTTGAACGGTTCCGGCAGGTACCAGAAGTGCGTCTGCCACTCACTCTCGATTCCCCAGAGGTCAATGGCAATCGGGTTATTGACATAGGTGTTGAATTCGTATAACTGATGTCCTCCCTGTGGCAGATCGGGGTAGGGACTCAGATCGGTGACGTACGTGTGGGAATAGAAGATCAGGTCCTTGATGCGCTTCTTGAACCCGTTCACGCTTACCAGACCAATCTCGTTCGAATGGGCCGACACGACGAGATCAAAGTTCTCTGATGTGGCTGGCTTCATCGCATGGTTGTTGTAGTCGATGAATCCCGTCCCAATGAGATACCGGGGCGTGATCGCACTGTAGTCCGGGTAGTTCAACGTGTTCGTGTACGCAAAGTGGATTTGCATCCACTCAAGCGGGTTGTACCTGACGTGCACCATCGGGAGCCAGAACCCGTGAGAATGGGTAATCGTGGTGTCCTTCCCCTGCAGCCCTTGAGGGACGAGCATGCCCCGCATCGCTTCGTACGATGTCGTGAGATTCTGATACCTGACGCCCGGCACGATGGAAATGAGGTTGCTGATATTCAGGGACGCCATGACGTACCCCGCGCTCTTGTCCTCGTAGCCCGAATAGTCGTTGATGGCGGAGGCCAGCTTGTTCACCTGATACCCTTCCAGCGAGGTCGTCCGCTTCGCGATCGGCAAAATATCCCACATCAGGCTGGGACTCAGAGCATAGGGGGAGTGGTAATCACCGTTGAGGAACTCGCCGATCTCGTAGCCGCCCCTGTCAATAAAATTGAGCATGCCGATCCTGCTTCCGCTCGATCCGCCTGCCATAACCATGCCGGGATACTCAGCCAGGATGGCGTTCACAACGGCGCCTCCGCCTCCATACCCCTGCGATCCTGCAGACTCATTCAAATCATACTCGCGGGTTCGGTGCTGGTACACGCCGCCGAACTTGACCTTGAGCGTGAGATCAGACGACAGCGTGAAGTCTGTCAGAAGATCCAGCTGCCCGGTCAGTGTCCGTTCCTTGGAGAGCTTCGTCGCCGTCGAAATATTGATCAACCCTGCCAGGGTGTCGTTGGGAGTGGCAAACGAGGCGAGGACCTCCGGACGGTATTTCGTCAGGTCCCCCCTGTTCGCGAAACCGGATTGGCTCGTCTGCCAGAAGTCAAAGCTCAGATCCTCGGGGTTCTTGCTTTCGGTATAGCTGTGCGACAGTTTTGCGTCAATATGGAAGATCGGGATGTCCTGCTTGATGGAGACAAGGTTGGTGATGACATTCAGCTCGTTCTTGTAATCATTACTGAAGAACCAGATGTTATCTGCGCCCGGATACATAGTTTCACTTGAATGTCGCTCTTTTGTGTCGCTGGAGCTGAAGAAGTTTGCGAACCCGATCTCCCCGGTTGAGTGCTGATAGTCCAGGACCAGGGTCGCCCCTAACCGTTCGCGTGTCCTCCAGATATCGGCAAGGCTTATTGATGTCAGGTCTGGTGTGCCCGCATCCCCGTGCGTCTTATCGGTCAGGCTGTAGCTGACCCCTAAAGTATTTGCGCTGAGGTTCCGCTTCTCCGCGGACCCTTGCACGAAGACGCCAAAGCTCTGGTCCTCAAAGAACCGTTTCTCGAGTGAGCCGGAGAGCTTGTAGTTGTCATAGTTGCTCTTCAGATTGCCGTACCCGCCCTGTAGCCACAGCTCGCCGAGGGGAACCCACGCCGCGGCGGCCGCCTCATCCGTGGACACTTCAGTCTTCACCGCTTTGCGCAAGCCGAAATTGACGACACCGCCGATCAATGTGGCGTCCATGTCGGGTGTAATCGCCTTTGTGACCTCGATTCCCCCGAGCATCGACGAAGAAATCATGCTCAGATCGCCTCCCCTGTCGCCCAGCGTGGAGGTGGTGCCTTCCTGCGCAGTCTTGTCGCCGGAGGTAATATCGTTGGTCGAGGCGACGTTGCTGGGCATCTCGACCCCGTCAATGGTGATCTGGTTGTACTGCGGCGAGAGGCCGCGGATGACCACCTGAGACCCTTCACCGCCCGTCCGTACCAGGGAGACGCCGGGCAGCCGTCCGACAGACTCGGCGGCATTGGCGTCGGGGAGTTCCTGGATTCGGGCACGCGACACGACGTTGGTGATGGAGACCGCCGTCAGCTGTTGGTTGATTGCTTCATTCTGGCCGGCTGCCTGGGCCGTGACAACAACCTCCTGGCCTTCAATGCCTATCGCGACAAGCCTGATTTCCAGCTTGACGGTCTCCCCGTCCTTCACCTGCACCGGAATCTCCTTCTGCTGGTAACCGACATATGTGGCCCGGAGAGTGTACGAGCCTGGAGGGACGTTCCGTATGATATACTTCCCATTGACATCGGATGACGCACCCAGGCTGGTTTTGAGAAGCAACAGGTTCGCACCGGGCAACGCATCTTTCGTCTGGGAGTCTTTCACAACCCCCTCGATGTTGCCGCTCGCGGCGAGCGCCGGGGGAACGAGGAGCAGTGAGACGAAAATTACTGCGAGGGAACAACGGAGAATGCACTGTACAAATGTGTTCATACTGTTCTCCTCGGGCAATGAATGGTTCAATGCACAGCAACTACGAGGTGGTGGTCCCGAAAAACTTCCTGTACGATATGGCTGCCGCTCCGAGAACGGAGGGCAACTCGCCAAGAGATGTCGGCACAATTGTCGTGTGGTCGAGCTTCCCGTAGAACCCGCCCTTCCTCACTCCCGCGACAATCGCGGGACACACAAGGTCCCAGGCACCGGTGATTTGACCTCCGATGACGATGGTATCTGGGTCGACAGCTTTGATGATGTTGGAGATCCCCAGGCCCAGGTAATCACCCATCCGTACGAGCTCCTCCCGGGCGGCACTCTCCCCGAGGACAGCCGCATGGATGATCTGCCGCATCGTTACCTTCTCCGCCTCTTGATGGCTCAGCTGCCGGGCGCGCGCGTACCGCGACACGGTCGCCCGCTCCGACGCGTACGCCTGCCAACATCCCCGATTCCCGCACTCGCATGGCGCGCCGCCTTCCACCAGCGTCACATGACCGAACTCGCCTGCAAGATGAGCCTGCCCCTTCAGGACGACCGAGTCAATGACGATCCCCGCACCCACGCCTTCGCTGACGGAAAGGAACACGAAATTCCCCAGGCGGGACTTGTGTCGTCCGAAAAAGAGCTCCGCCACAGCCGACGCCTTCGCATCGTTTTCGATGGCGACGATGCTCACCTCGGGAAAGATCTCGCGAACAAGCGTCCCAAGATCGAGATCCTTCCATCCGAGGAAGGGAGCGTACTCTACAATAGACTGGCTGGCGTCCACGACGCCGGCAACGGTGATGCCGATGCTCTGCAGTCGGGGAAAACGATGCTGCTTGCGCGCGGTCTCCAGGTGGGCGATGCAGGCGGACACGAAGTCCCGTACCGGACTCCCGTTCGTCGGGACGTCAAGCGTGTGCCGGATGGTTCCATCGATGTCGACAATGGCCAGTCTGGTGACTTTGGAGTCGAACGACAACGCCCCGACCAGGTGCTTTCCTGTCTTGAGGTGCAGGTTGAGAGGTTTTCGTCCGACGACGGTGTTCCTGACAAGCTCCTCCGCGAGAAGATCTTCTTCCAGGAGACCAGTGACGATGCTCGACACAGTACTCTTGTTCAGATTGCTGATCCTGGCGAGGGAAGCGCGTGAGATCGGTCCGCGCTCTCGGACCAGGTCCAGGACGAGGGCGCGGTTGTGGCTCCGCACAACGCGAGAATTCATCGTCGCACGACGCTGCTGAAACAACCGACCGATAGTCGTCATTCGGCTGCGCCTACATGACCACGTGAGAGGCTCGGCAAGTGAACCGGGTCTCGCAGAAGCTTCGAGTACGATCGACGCTAGATGAGGGCTAACCGGAAGGGTTAGTTTGTCATCGCAACAAACTCGGCCTAAAAGTACCACAACTCGTTGAATATGTCAATAGCCACACCAAAAATGACGTCATTGCCGCCCTTCGGCACCTCCGCCGTCACCCTCTATCCACCCCTCCCCCCGCGGATTGTCCAGTCCACAGCGATCCTCATTGCCATCCTTCCCGCCTCCCGAAGGCTCCCCTACCCTCGATCCCCCGGAGGGGCCTCTCACGCTTCCGGCCCTGAAATTCTCAGGTTTCTCACGCGCCTGCGTTCCCCGGGATGGGGGGCAGATCCCGGACGCCTTCTGTTGAAATTTTCGAAAGCATTCCAGCCCCCGGCACGAGATCGCCCGGCTCTCCATCGCCGTGAAGCGCGTTGCCTTCCTTCATCCTCCCGTTCGCTGGAAACAAACAGCACTTGCCCATACCGATTCCCCTCCGTACTTTGTCATGCGGCATTCTATAAGTTGTGAGTGCCCGGACCGGGACGACGAGCACAAATGTAGGAGGAACCCGCGGTGAGAACAACGCTACCGATCCTCGCCATGGTAACGGCGGTGGCTGTCATTGCTGCGACATCTGCATTCGCGCAGAAGACTTCCAACCTGTCAGGATCAGTCAAGGACGCCCAGACCGGTGACGGCCTGCCGGGGGCGAACGTGGTCCTGGTCGGGAGCGGAATGGGAGCGACATCGGATGTCCAGGGCAGATTCGTCGTCCGAAACATCCCGGCAGGCACCTACACTCTTCGCGTCACGTACCTCGGCTACGAACCCATCAGCACATCGATCACCACTCAGGCCGGGACCGACCTGCGCAAGGACTTCAAGCTGAACGCAGTCGCGATCGAAGGCGAAACGGTCGTCGTGACGGCGCAGGCCGCCGGCCAGGACGAAGCGATCAACCGGCAGCTCTCTTCCATGCCCGTGATGAGCGTAGTCTCGGCGGCTCGCATTCAGGAACTGCCGGACGCCAACGCAGCCGAATCCGTCGGCAGACTGCCAGGTGTCTCCCTCGTCCGGACCGGTGGAGAGGGCGCTCAGGTGGTTGTTCGAGGGCTTGCACCGCAGTATAATCAGGTCACCATCGACGGCGTGGAAATGCCGAGCGACGTGGCATCCTCGAACAATCTGACGACAAGCGACAAGACACAGCAGGAATTTCAGTCGAACAGCCTTGGCGATCGCGGCGCAGATCTGAGCATGATCTCGTCAGGTATGCTCGGGGGGATCGAAGTGATCAAGGCGATCACGCCGGACATGGATGCCACACTGATCGGCGGCGTCGTCAACTTCGGCCTTCGGAAGGCCGCGATGCATCCGACCGGGTCGGACGGAGCTGCCGTGAGCGGAGACGCATCGTTGTGGCCGAGGACCGAGCTCCGCGGTTCTGCAGGATACAACAACCTGAAGGACACGTATAACGACTACAGGCTCGCCGGATCTCTCGAACAACGATTCTTTGATCAGGCCTTCGGTGTTTTCATTCAGGCAACCGGAGAGCAGCGGAACCTCAGCTCGAACAACCTCGGCGTGGGATACGTCCTGAACGACAAAGACCACGGTGACGCGGGTGTCCCCGATCTCAATTCTATCACCCTGACGGATGTCTTTCGAACCCGGAATCGGGTTGGCGGTACAATCGTGCTGGACTATCAGCACGACAATGGTGAGATCGGGCTAATGAATTTCATAAGTTCCAGCAAGACGAATGCCAAGAGTCGGGGCGAGCTGATCTATCCCAGCCGGGATGCAGTCTATTATCAGGCCGGCGAGACAAACAACAATCTGAAGGTCATCAGCAACCTGTTGAGCGTGAAGCAGGATATCCCGATTTTCCATGTCGACCTCCGGCTGTCCCACAGCTATTCGGAGACTCACAATCCGGAGGATCTCGCCTTTCAGTTCACGCAGTTTGGTGCCGGCTACGCCAATATGGCAAGCATCACCCGGCAGCCGCCGAACGTCATCTGGTCGTACCTCCAGCCGAATGACAGCATTGCATCACTGGCCGACATGTCGACGACTGAGATTTTCTCGAAGGAACGCACTCTCACCGGAAACCTCGACCTGCAGACCGACCTGCTGCTGACCCCGGGCCTATCGGCCAAGATCAAGTTCGGCGGCATGTGGCAACACCGCACGCGCACATATAACTACGATGTCCACTCGGGAACGGGATGGCACGATGACGGATTGCTGAACAACCTCCTGGAAGTATACCCCAACCTGATCATCTCGCAGGGAGACGTAGGATTTCGGAATTTCGTCTACAACGGCTATGACTACGGAGAGTTCCTGAACGGCGAATACAGCCTCAAATATCCGATCAACATCAACCAGATGTGGGAGATCCTGCCCATCGTGAAGGGGACATCCCAGCTCGGAGACCGGGGAGGATACCAGCTCAATGAGCTGGGGACAACGGTCAACGACTATGACGGCACCGAGGATAAGAGCGCGGGCTACGCGATGATGACGTTCAACGTCGGCGACCAGATCTCGATCCTGCCGGGCGTTCGGTATCAGAACCTGACGACAGAATACACCGCCGCGCGGGGGATGATCGTTCCTGGCGGCAGGCTCCAGGGATCGGACACAACCGTCACCCAGTCGCACGGATTCTGGCTTCCGATGGTGCATCTGCGATACAAACCGCTTGAGTGGCTGCAGATCCACTTTGCGTACACCAACACCGTCAACTACCCGGACTACAGCACGATCACCCCGAGGTACATGATCGGGACGGGATATATCTCCTACAACAACTTCAGGATCAAGCCTGCACATTCCGAGAATTTTGACCTCGTCGCGTCGTTTCATTCGAACGACGTCGGACTGTTGACGCTCAACGGATTCAAGAAGCGCATCAAGGACCTGGTCTTCTTCTCCAAACAGTACCTCACCGACCTGAGCGCCTATCCCGATCTGCCGCAGGGAGGAAGTCAGTTGTATGAATTCAACACCTACATCAACAATCCATACGCCGCCGACGTCTACGGCATCGAAACAGAGTGGCAGACGCACTTCTGGTATCTCCCCCAACCGTTCAGCGGACTCGTGCTCAATGTGAACTACACGCATATCTACTCGAAGGCGAAGTACCCCAGGAGTGTTCTCGAGACCATCTACAACGAAGACGGCTCGTACACCCAAACCGCCAAGGATGCGCCATATGAGTCGCGGCTGCTGAACCAGCCCAATGATATCGTCAACCTGATTCTCGGGTATGACTACGAAGGGTTCTCCGCGCGGATTTCGATGCTCTACCAGGACAATATCTTCAAGCAACCCGACTTCTGGATGCAGCAACGGGTCTATTCTGCGAAGTACATGCGGTGGGATTTCTCGGTGAAGCAGGAACTGCCGTGGTTCGGGATGCAGGTCCTCTTCAATATCGCCAACCTCACCGGCGAAGATGAGTTGGATGTGAATCAGAAAACCAGCTTCCCGGCAAACGAGCAACGCTACGGGATGTCGGCGGATCTGGGAATCCGGATGTTGTTCTGCCGGCAAACGCGGCGAGCGCGGATGCTTAGCGGGGTCTTTGCGCGATCTGTGAGCGAAGGTCAAGCGCAGCCTGATATCCGGGCGCTAGCCGCAATGATTCATCCAGAAGCCCGAGGGCGGACACAATGTTGCCGCGATTTGTGGCGATAAAAGCGAGCCCGTAGAGCGACTTGGCCCTGAGCGTGGCGGACGCCCTTCCGCGGTCGCCGGCTGCGACGAGAGGGGTGAGCCGGCGCTCGGCCTCCTCGTATTGCCCTTCCTGGATCAGCAGGAACGCGAAGTCGACGCTGGCCTCGATGAATCCCGGCTTGAGGGTGAGCGCGCGACGGTACTGATCGATCGCTTCGGATGTTCTCCCGATATTCTCGAGTGCGGTTGCGAGTCCGTAGCGGAAGACGTACACCCAGGGGTACTCTTCGACGAGAGCAGAGAGCGCAGTCACCACGGCGCTCTTTTTGTTATGGCGACGCGCGTTGTCCGCGTACTTCAGGCAGGCGTCGCTCCACCCTACCTGTCCCGCGTAGATGTCCTTCACGATCTGCAGTTCCCAGTCTTCGCAACCGTCCAGCACGTCCCGCCGGCGAGACGTCCCCTCGAAAGGCCAATGTGCGAAAACAGCACGAAGGCTGTACGCGCCGTACCCCAGATCAATCCACGGGACGCTCAGGCTGTCGGCGTTGAACGGGAGTGGTGCGGCGACCGGTTTGCGGTTCGAACCGGCAGTTCGCTCACGCTCGATGGCCCGCACATAGATTCTGGCGATCAGATCGTATCCGGCAAAAGTCGGGTGCAGATGCTCGCAGAACAACGTGGTGTCTGTGATCCCGCGGGGAGAGCGCGCCCGCATGAGCGAATCGATCGGGAGCACCGGTACAGATTCCCCGGCGCCGACCCGGTGGATGATGTCGTTGACCCGGCCGGGAGCCCGGAACTTCAGCAGATCGTTGTCCCGCGCGCGCTCGAGGTACCGCACAGCAACGATGCTGTCTCCGGCCGCAAGGCTGAGACGACCGCGCCAGTAGAGATAGTAGGCGTTTGCGGAGTCGGCGGCGAGACCTCGTGCAACGAGCGAGTCGGCCACAGCGAACTGGCCCGAGGCAATCGCCGCTTCGAGAACGTTCGGTTGCGCGTCGGACCGGGGAGCGAACGGGGGGAACATCAGATTCGAACTGATATCCCCGAGAATGACCGGAACCCCGCGCTCCCGGAACATGTGCACGATGTCGCGGAGATTCTCCTCAAACTGGCCGAAGATGCGCTCGGCCTCCGGGCTGGCGAGGATGACCTCCGCCCCGCCTGACACCTGACGCATGAGGTTGCGGTCTTCGCCGGTCTGCTTTCCGCCCAGGCTGCCAAGCCACCGCTGCAGCTGCAGGACCAGCGGCAAACGCCGCGCGCGGTACTTCCACGGCGTCAGCCCCGGAAACTGCCGCTCCAGCCATGAGACGCCGATACCTTCAGGGCCATAGAACTCGTTGTGCCCGGTATAGATGAGGACGACATCCGGCTCCAGCTCGAGAAACTGCGGGACCATCTCCCGGATGACGTTTGTATTGATGGCGGACGCGCCGAGGTTGACGACTTCGATGTCCAGGGCGGGATAGAGCCGCCGGAGCTGCTTCCGGACGAGTGCCGGGATGGTCGCCGCGTACTGAAACGGCACACCGAACATCGACGATTCGCCGAGGCACAGTACGCGGAGAGCATTCTGGTCCTTCGTTTTCCGGACATACGTGGACTTCAGCTCGGGGATGAGAGGCGACCCTGCGGGGAAGAACGGCGCCAGATAGCTGCGGTTGATTTGCCGGAACGCGATCCCCTCTTCCTGAAGCTCTCGGGTGAACGGAATATCCAGCGAGGGGTCGAATCGAGGGAGCAAGAGATTCGCAAGCCAGAGCACGCCGAACACCGCGATGTAGGGGAGTGCGAGAAAAATGAATCGGCGTTTGCGGGATTGCCTGGCCAGGGGGTGGCTCCGATGGAAGTGCTATGAATTTTAGACTATAGCCAACCCTGCTTTGAGTTGCAAGCATACGCAGGTTCATGTATCAGCATCGGACCTCTCCCATGTCGTCGCGCACGCTCCTACCCTGCTCCATGCGGGCCAAGCGCGTGGAGAGTTGGCTAACCCGCACGTCCTCCGTCTATCATTCCTGTGCGTTGCAATAATGTGATGCGCTCCCTACCTTGGGACGCGCAAGGCCGTCCCTGGCGGCTCTTCACCCTGCATTGACATCTTCCGGGCATCTCCATGACCACCGAGCATCATGACACACCGAAGGGCCGTGCGATCGTCATCGCGGCGGCGCTCGTCGTCGTCCTCGCCGGCCTGAAGGCCGCCGCACCTCTCATCGATCCCCTGCTCCTGTCTGTGTTCATTGCGATCATCGCGGCTCCGGCCGTGGGCTTTCTGATGAGGCGCAGGGTCCCGGACACGATTGCAGTGATTCTCGTGATCCTCCTGGTCATCACCGCCCTGGCGGGTGTGGGTATGGTGATTGGGACCTCGATTGCCGACTTCTCCGAAGACATCCCGCGGTACGAATACCTGCTCACGACCCAATCAAACTCGCTCATCGACTGGCTCCGGGTCCAGGGCGTCCGCGTACCGGAGGGAGGTGTGTCGGCGATGATCGACGCCGGGAAGATCTTTGAGCTTGTCGGCGGACTGCTCTCGTCGATTGCGAGCATGCTTGGCGACGGGCTCCTCATCCTCTTCACGGTCCTCTTTATCCTCCTCGAGGCTTCGACGTTCTCTGCCAAGTACGCGGCGATGTTCGGCGACAACATCACCGCGTCCGAATCCCGGCAGAAATTCCTGAAGACCGTAAACAACTACTTCCTGATGAAGACCGGCATATCGCTCGCAGCAGGAGTGGCGGTCGGTGTTTTCCTCTGGATCCTCGGCGTCGGGTATCCCATCCTCTGGGGGCTGCTGGCGTTCCTGTTGAACTTTGTGCCGACGATCGGCCCGTTCATCGCGCTCCTTCCACCCGCATTCCTCGCGCTGGTGGACAGCGGTCCCTCGAGGGCGGTCGCAGTCGTCATTGGCATGGTGATCATCAATACGATATCCGGAAACGTGCTGGAGCCGAGGCTTCTCGGAAAAGGCCTCGGCCTCTCCCCCCTGGTCGTCTTCCTTTCCCTCGTCATCTGGGGCTGGATCCTCGGACCAGTCGGCATGGTCCTGTCGATACCGTTGACGGTGACGCTGAAGGTGGCTATGGACAGCAACCCGGATACGCACTGGATCGGAACGCTCCTCGGAACCGGCCGCGCGGCCAGCGAGGAAGTCGCGGCGTGGGAGAGATTGTCGAAGAAGGGGTGAACCTCCTGTGCAACCGGGGGGAATGGAGGGGATTGCATCGGAGCGCGTCCCGCCTCTGGATCAGCCCGGACGCAGGCGCATCATCTCGTAGACTCGCCGCGAAAGCGCTTTGAGCTTCGGGCCCGCCTCCTCTTCCGGCACGGGGAGAAAACAGGCGATGACGTACTTCGCCGATCCGTCGTCCACAATGCCCACGTCGTTGGTCCAGTAGGAGTACCAACCGGTCTTGTGGTAGAACATCGCAGTCTTCGGGAGTCCCGCTGCCAGCTTGGACGTGTCCAGCTGCCGGGCCAGATACGACGTCATCTGCTGGCTCACCCACGGATTGATCAGCTGATTCTGGGACACGAGGAACATGAAATCGGCGGCATGCAGCGCACACGTCTCCGTGGAGCGCACGGCCTCGTAGCCCGGGTCCTCGAGTTTCCGCTTCAGGAATTTCCGCGTCACCTCGCTCCCCTGCCAGCCGTTGCGGGCGATGAATGCGCTGATATCTTTCCTTCCTGCGAGATCGATCAGGCAATTCGCCGCCGTATTGTCGCTCCGCGTCACCATCAGATCCATGAGGTAGTTCACGGTCACCGTATCCCCCTCCCGGAGGAGCGGGCGCGGATCGTTCGGCAATTCCTTCGTTACATCCACAACGTTCGGGTACCGGACAATTGCGGGTGACCAGAGTGAGTACCTGCCCCCGGACACCTGCTCCAGGATCTCGGCCGCAACGTACATCTTGTAGACCGATGCCGGGTAGATGAAGTTCGCCATGTTCACACCGGCGATCCGCGGACGGCTTTCCTTCAGGTCGATGACCGCCAGGGAAATCTGCTCGACCCCATCTTCACCCACGCCGAAGTCGCCGCCCAGCCCGAGGTCGGCGACGGTTTTCGCCAGCTGGGAGCTCAGCAACGTATCAACCTGGTAGCGTTCCGGGATTCGGACGGTTTGAGAAACCGCTGGCGCAGAGAGCGCCAGGAACGCAATCAGCACGAGCGCGAACCATCCCTTCGGGGGCCTCATGAGCGACTCCTTTACCAGCACAGCCGAACCCATCAATTGTTCTCTGCAGAATGTAAGGAGGGGAATGCGGATGGGCAAGGACCACGGACGCAGAGCCGCAACTCGCAGAGCCGCACCCGGGCTCATTGGAGGCTGGATTCCGAAGCTGGTCTCCCCAGCAGATGGAAGAGGCCCGGGATAATGCCCGAGCCTCCCATCAACTACGACCGCGTTCAAGGATAGAGTGCAGATGAAGGCAAGAAGAAGGTGCGCTACCAGGTCAGGCGCGGGACCGTAATCTCCGCATTCGACCGAAACTCGCTTGGGGGAATCTTATTGAAGTGCATCACAAAAGTCAAGAACCGTCCCCGTGGACCGGCGGTCATTCTCCCGCCCTGCAATATGGGCCAAAAACACCAGTCTTCCGCCTCCACGCGTGAACCTACCGCATTGCTGCCGGCCGTCCGAGTATCGGTTTGCCCAACCACGCGGCAATGGCAGCCTCAATAATGCTGAAGGGAACAGCGAAGACCAGTAGTCCCATGGGCAATACATCCAGAGGTCCGAGGATAGAAATGTGGGAGGTGGATCCGGGAATGCGATCGCTACCTCAGCGTGACCTCCACCTTCCCGCGAATATCTCCCGACGAGGCTCCAACCAGAACCTCGTATGCCCCGGCCTCCAGATCCCACGAATGCCTCCCGGCGTCATAGTACTCGAACGCCCGCCGGGGCAGGGTGAACTCCACGGTCTTGCCTTCTCCGGGATCGAGGGTGACCCTTCTGAAATCCCTGAGCTCAAGAACGGGACGAGCCACCTTTGAGTTCGGCGCCCGAACATATACCTGAACGACTTCGTCGCCGGTACGCTGGCCGACGTTCTTGACATCAAGGGCAAGCCGGACAACCGCTTGAGTGTCCTTGCCGTCGGCCTGCCCGACTGTGCGAAGATTCTCGTAGGCAAACGACGTGTAGCTCAGCCCGTGACCGAATGGATACAACGGTGTTCCCTTGAAGAATCGGTACGTCCGCCCCTCCATCCGATAGTCGGCAAACGGGGGAACGTCTTCCGTCCGCTGGTAGAACATGACGGGCAGCCTTCCCGAAGGATTGACGTCGCCGAACAGCACCTCGGCGACAGCCCTGCCGCCGGCCTGACCGGGATACCATGCCTCGAGAATCGCCGGCACGTGCTCATGCGCCCAGGGGATCGCCAGTGCGCTGCCATTCAGCAGGACCAGTGTCACAGGTTTGTGCAATCCGGCGATGGTTCGAAGGAGATGTTCCTGTGTCTCCGGCAGTTCAATTGTCATCCTGTCCCCGCCCTTGAATCCCTTCACCTCCACCGGCATCTCCTCGCCTTCGACGCGCGGCGAGAGGCCCAGGACCAGGATCACCTGCTCCGCGGACTTCGCGACGCCGACCGCTTCCGCGAGCAGATCGCGGCCGGGAATGCTCCACAACAGCTTCCCGAGCGATCCGCTGAACCGGACAGTCCCGACCAGCTCCAACCGGTACTCCCTTCCCGCGACGAGTTCCACGGGTGCCGTGATCGGCGTCTCGCTTCCCCAGTCCGACGAGACCCTGACCGAATCATCCAGGAGAATCCTGAAGGCCCGGAACCCGAACGTTCCGAGTTGATACGTGCCCGTGGCAGGCGGCACCAGAACTCCGGTCCAGCGCACAGTGAAATGCGAGGAGTCGCCGCGCGGGATCGGGATCTCGGCACACCAGTTGAAGTCCACAGACGGCGTCTCGTCGACGGCGACGGGCGTCCCTGCCGTGGTCCGCCCATAGAAGAACTCCGCTTTCAGCCCGTTCTTCCTGCTCTTCCCGGACCCGGTGAACAGGTGCGCGCTCCCGACCGTCTCAAGATGAGGAACCCCTTCGGCGACATCACACCCGGCGGCATACGCCACCGTCGTTGACGCACCCAGCAGTTCCCGGATCCCCTGAAGCGGCGTCACCGGAGACCCGGGAGTGCCATAGTAGTTGCCGAGAAGGGAGAGGACATCATCGGCGGTGGGACCGATGACCGCAACAGACGCGAGGCTCTTCCGGAGAGGCAGGGCGTTCCCCTCATTCTTCAGAAGGACCATCGACTTCCGCGCCGCTTCAAGGGCGAGATCCTGATGGGCTCGTGAGTCGACGACCTCCATCGGAATCTTCGTATAGGGGACCTGATCGGGCGGATCAAACATCCCGAGCATGAATCGCGCGCGCAGGAGCCGGCTGATCGATTCGTCAAGTTTCTTCTCGGGGAGAAGCCCATGCTTCACGGCTTCATATGGCGCCGCGTCGCCGAAGCTGCAGTTCAGGTCGGTGCCGGCACCAATCGACATCGCGGCCGCCTGCGCCGCGTCCGCGGCAACTTTATGCCCTCTGTAGATGTCTCCGATCGCCCCGCAGTCTGATGTTACATACCCGGTGAATCCCCACTCTTCGCGGAGGATCTTCTGCAGGAGGAGACTGCTGCCACAGCAGGGATCGCCCAGAAAGCGGTTGTAGGCGCACATGACGGACTGAACGTTTGCTTCCTCCACGCACGTGCGAAAATGGGGGAGGTACGATTCCCTCAGGTCCCTCTCCCCGACCACTGCGTCAAACGTGTGCCTGTCAGGCTCGGGCCCGCTATGGACGGCGAAATGTTTCATCGTTCCAACGAGCTTCAGGTACTTCGGATCCTTGCCCTGCAGGCCCCGGATGAATGCCGCTCCGATCTTCCCGGTGAGGAATGGATCTTCGCCATACGTTTCCATCCCCCTTCCCCACCGCGGATCGCGGAAGAGATTGATGTTTGGCGACCAGAAGGTAAGGCCCTGATAGATTCCCCGTTCGCCCCGGCGGACAAAGTCATGATGTTTGGCACGAGCCTCGTCGGAGATCGCCGTGCCGGTCCGCTCCATCAACACCGGATCCCAGGTAGCCGCAAGACCGATGGCCTGAGGAAAAACCGTCGCGTATCCGGCGCGCGCGACGCCGTGAAGACATTCGCTCCACCAGTTGTATGCGGGGACGCCGAGGCGGTCGATCGCCGGCGCATCGTGAACCCATTGACCCGCTTTCTCCTCCAGGGTCATCCGGGAGAGAAGGTCCCGAACCCGCTCATCGACCGGACGCGAGGGATCCAGATAGGGTGGCCGCTGAGATTCGGGTTGACCGCGCATGAGGCTTCCCGCAGAAATGAGGAGAATGAGAAGTGAGCGGATTCGCATTGAAGGGGCCCCTGGCCTGGTGATGACGACAATGTAGAGCCGTCACGCGGGATTGTCAATCCGTCGTCGCCGAATGTCCTCAACACCGGAACTCCTCAACGCTGGGAAGCCTCAGCGGGGGGGGGTCGCCTGCAGAAGATCCACACCAGGTCTCCTATAAATGGCATGGCCCGGACATTGCTGCCCGGGCCGGACCACTTCTTCTGCCATCCAGGGAGGGGATATGTCGCGCGATCGGGTTCAACAACCCTGACGCGCGACAGCATAGCCAATCTTGACGCCGCCCCCCCCCGGGGGAAACCACCACTTCGACTCTGTCTGCCCTACATTCCTTCCTTGACTTCAATGACCTCGTCCGCCAGCAGGCCATGAGCTTCGCGATGCACCTTGATCGCGGCTTCCTTGTTTGGGGCACTCACGAGGCAGAACACCTTGCCCGAGCCTTCGTCGTACCAGTATTTCAGATACTGGACCCCGTGCTTTTTCTGAACCTCAAGGTCTCTGGCGTGCGCGCCGGCGACTGCGGCGGCGGTCAGACCCGGAACGTGCTTGTGGATATCCATGTAAAGCGGCATGATGAACCTCCTTGATGATAGTGTACTGTGAAAGAGCAGGTGCTGCGAGACTACGGCTTTGCCTCGAAAATCCTGTTGAAGGGGGTTTCCGCCACACGCCTGAAGTGCGAGAACCCCCCGGCTTTCGCCACTTCTCTGAGCGATTTCTCCGAGGCAAGGGTGCCAAGCGGCGTGCCGCCTCCCGCAATGGCGTTCGGCATGCAAACGAACACTGACGCGGCGGAGTAGATTCTGCCGACCGGATTGAGATTCCCCGCGACGTCCTCCGTCGCCATCGGCTCCACAATAAGAACCGTCCCGTCGGGGGCGAGAGCCGAACGCGATCGGCGAAGTGCCCCGATGGGGTCGGCCAGATCGTGCAGGCAGTCAAAGAAGGTGATCAAAGCGAAATCTTCTCCGGGAAACTCCGTGGCACCCGCGATTTCAAATCTGATCCGGTCTGCCACGCCGGCTTCGCGGGCTGCCTGTCGCGCCCGCTTGATCGATGAGTCGTGGAAGTCATAGCCCCAGAATTGCGACTCCGGGTACGCCTTCGCCATGATGATCGTTGATGCGCCATGGCCGCACCCGACATCGGCCACGCGTACTCCCGCCTTCAGCCTGGCCTCAATCCCGTTCAGCGCGGGAATCCATGCCTTCACCAGGTTCTGTTCATAACCGGGCCTGAAGAACCGTTCCGTTCCTTCAAAGAGGCCGGGATCGTGTTCCGTCCAGTACATGCCCTCTCCGGAGCGGATATTGTGGAGCGCCCGCTGTTCCGCCTTCACCAGTGCGGTGAAGAGTTGAAAACCTCCGGCGACGTAGAACGGATTGTTTTCGTCCGCCATCAATGCAGCCTGCTCCGGAGTCATGCTGTATTGATCTGACTCCTCATCGTACGTGACGTAGCCGCCCGCTGCCTGGTTCACCAGCCAGTCACGCACGTAGCGTTCGTGCGTTCCGGTGATCGAGGCAAGCCTCCTCGAGTCCAGGGGGCCATAGCGCGCGACCGCTTTGTACAGGCCAAGTTTGTCTCCGACGGCTGCCATCGACGTGCTGATCGTAGCGCCGAAGTCTGTCACAGCCTTATGAAGGAGCGCTTCAACTGCCCGTTGATCGAGCGACGTCGATTGCCCCGTCGCTACCGCTTCTGCCACATGGCCATTCTCTCTCATACCACCCTCCTCTACCCGTTTGTTAGTGCTAATGCTGTTCATCCCGATTGATTGCCGTATGCCATCTCGTCCCGTTCGACCTGAGGGACCTCCTGGTGATGAGTCGGAGCTCTCACCCGGCACGACCGCGTCCAATGCTTCATACGCGCCCCATCGAAACGTGAATGGAGGTCCGGAATTCTGGAATGCGGGCCCGTGAATGGAAACGTCGTTGGTGTGCGATAGAAAGATCAAGCCTGGATGGAACGAGAGGTAGGGACATCATGGGCGGAGCAGGGGGCATGCTCCATAGCGCGGGAAAGCAAGAGTGCAACCCAATCCCCAACACACAAACCTCCGCCTCAGATCGAAAAGAACAGGCTGGTGCGATCCTGCATAATGGGATGAACACACACGCTTGCGTTTCTGTTCCCGTCCCCCCCCGGGGGGGGCTGCATAGGAACGGCCCGGATATTGTCAGGTCAACGGTATTGACCTTTTGCGGCCGGTATGCTACTTTTTGACGGTCGGCGCAAGTCTGTTCTTTCCACATTTCCTGCGGGGTCTGCCATGAAGCGAGCGCTAAGGGCCGCTGGCATCGTTGCCGGTGTGCTTGTCCTCCTGATACTTCTAGTCTCTGCCTACGTGCTCGCCGTCTGGGACCGTCCAGACCCCCGTTCCGCCCCCACCCTCACCGCCCCGCGCGACTCGGCAACCGCCGCACGCGGAAAATACCTCTTCACAGTCACCTGGCAATGCTACGGATGCCACCAGTCCGGACCTGCTGACCCCAACGCTCCTCCAAGCGGCGGAAGGATCTTCGATCTGCGGTCCATCGGCCCCGGGTTCGGGACGTACTACAGCAGGAATATCACCCCCGATTCGGCCACGGGCATTGGCCTCTGGAAGGACGGCGAGATTCTGCAAGCGCTTCGTGAAGCGGTCGGCAGGGACCGGCACACACTGTTTCCCGTCATGCCCGTGGACTGGTTGAAGGACCTTTCGGATGAGGACGCCCTCGCAATTGTCGCGTACCTTCGGAGTATTCCACCCGTCCACAATCCCGTCTCTCCCAGAGAGCCGTCGTTCGCTGCGAAGGCGCTGTTCGCCTTCGGCATCCTGAAGCCCGGTCCGGTGATCGACAGACCGGTGGTCGCTCCTCCGGCAGGAATGACGGTAGAATACGGCCATTACATGGCCACCGCCGTCGCCGGGTGTGCCGATTGCCACACGCCTCGAAATCTGCAGAACGGTGAGTTCTATCTGGACAGCCTCTTCGCCGGCAGCTCATTCCAGTTTGGTGCGCCCGAAGGAGACCCCCTCCTTGCTTTCGCACGAAACATCACGCCCGAACCCGATGACGGCATCGGACGCTGGACCGCAGAGGAGTTCATCACAGCCGTAACGGCGGGGTTCAGACCCGACAGCATTGCCCTCTCTCCTCACATGCCGTATGCGCAATACAAGTTTCTTGCGGAGGACGATCTACGGGCCATATTCCTGTATCTCAAGTCTCTCCCTCCTATCCGGCGGAAGACTCCTCCGCCGGTCTACAGCGACGCGGTTCAATCCGCGCGCGGAGCCGAGAGGGGAAGAATGCTCTTTGCCGCACGATGTCAGGGATGCCACGGCGAGGAAGGGACTGGAGAACGGGTGACATCGGGCCGGCTTGCGGCAGTGATCCCGTTCTACACCGACCAGGATTTCAGAAATTTCGTCGAAGAAGGGCAGGTTCCGTTGAAGATGCCGGGTTTCGCAAAACACTGTCGCGCGCGGACCTCGACGATATCATCGCGTATGTCCGGACCTGGAGGACGCCGTAGCAACACTCGCCGGGTGGACATCGATTGGGAGGCTTTTTCAGAGCCCGTTCGGTATATTCCCGCATACAACGGAAGACACCAATGCGCCGGATACTCTGTTTTGCAGCACTCCTCTTGCCTGGATGCGGGCTCTTTGGGGGCGCGGACTATGCGCCGCTCGACACGGTTCCTTCCGTCGACCTCGCGCGGTATATCGGGAAGTGGTATGAGATCGCCTCGCTTCCGGTCAGCCAGCAGAAGGGGTGCAGTTGCACGACCGCCGAATACTCAGTCATGGAAGACGGCGTGATCCGGGTCGTCAACACATGCCGGAAGGGGGACGATGTAGACCAGGCGGAAGGGAAAGCGTTCGTCGTGGAGGGGTCCGGAAACGCGAAGCTGCGTGTGCAGTTCTTCTGGCCGTTCCGCGGCGACTACTGGGTCATCGATCTCGCCGAAGATTACTCGTACGCCGTCGTCGGGACACCGAGCAGGAAATACTTCTGGATTCTGTCTCGCACTCCCACGATGCCCGAGGGCACGCTGCAGACGCTTGTGGCCCGGATTCAGGCAAGGGGGTTCGATACCACACGGATGCAGCGCACCGTCCACGACTGCGGGATGTAGCCAGGTTCGCCACCTGCGCCGTCGCCCCGGGCATTCGTGAAGCAGATTGCCGGCTACTGAAGCAATCCGAGCAGCACGCCAGCGACAACAGCAGTCCCGACCACCCCCGCGACATTCGGCCCCATCGCCGCCATCAGCGGATTGACCTTGCCGTCGGTCTCCTCCGAGACAAATCTCTGTACCACCCGGGCCGACATCGGAACCGCCGAGACGCCGGCAGCACCGATGCACGGATTGATCTTCCTGGAATCCGGCAGGACCAGGTTCAGGATCTTCCCCAGCAGTACACCCCCCGCCGTGCTGAAGGCGAACGCAACCGCACCGAGGACGAAAATGAGCATCGTCTGGACGGTGAGGAACCGATCGCTGCTCATCGTGGCTCCCACTGCGGTCCCAAGAAAGATCGTCACGACGTCGATCAGCGCGCCGCCGGCAGTCTTCTTCAGTCGTTCGGTCACGCCGGATTCCCGGAGGAGGTTGCCGAACATGAGCATGCCGAGCAACGGAGCCGCCGAGGGAACCACCAGCGACGAGAGGCCCCCCGTTACCAGCGGAAAGACGATCACCGCGGTCTTTGACACGGGCTTTGCCTGCCGCATGTCGATGGCCCGTTCTTTCCTTGTGGTCAGAAGGCGCATGATGGGAGGCTGGATAATGGGAACGAGAGCCATGTAGCTGTACGCCGCAAGCGCCACCGGACCCAGAAGCTGCGGGGCCAGCTTCGATGTGAGATAGATGGCCGTCGGCCCGTCCGCCCCTCCGATGATGCCGATGCTTGCGGCCTCCCGGGCTGTGAACCCGAAAAGATACGCTGCGCCCATCGCGGCGATAAAGACACCGAGCTGGGCTGCCGCTCCCAGAAGGAACGTGAGCGGCCTCGACAGCAACGGCCGGAAATCCGTCAGGGCACCCACCCCGAGAAAGACAACCGGCGGCAACAAATCCGTCTCGATGCCGCCGCGGTAGATCAGCCCGATGATCCCGTCGGCGTGCGAACCCATCTGCGCGAGCGGGAGATTCGCCACCGCGATGCCGAACGCAATGGGTATCAGCAGAAGCGGCTCATACTCCTTCTTGACCGCCAGAAATACCAGGGTCCCGGAGATCACGTACATGATCGCGTTCCCCCATGTCATGTACGCGAATCCCGATTCGGTAATCAGCCGAAGTAGTTCGTCCATGTGTCATGTCCTCGGCGAGATGGTCAGGATTTCTCTCTTCGCATCGATCTCCTCACCGACCGCACCCCGGATGGAGGATACCACGCCGTCGCAGGGAGCCTTGATGTCGTGCTTTGCCTTCATGGCCTCCACCGCCGCAACCACCTGGCGCGCGCGGACCGCATCCCCAACCTTCACCATGATATCGGCAATCGACACGACTCCATCGAAGGGTGAGTACACCGCAACCCCGTCGGTTCCCACGGGCGCAGTCACGACCCCGGTCGCGGGAGCTGGACCTGGACTGGCAGCGATGCTGGAGCCGGGCACCGCGATCGGTTCGATGGTCACTACGAAGGTCCGCAGGGTGCCGCGCTCGTCGACCGTACACCGCGTCGTTATAGGTCCGGCCATGACCGGGACTGCCGGCGGCGCGGCGGTCGCCGGCGGACTGGCTGCGGCCGAGGGTTTCCTTTCCTCCTTTTTCTCCTCTTTCTTTTTGAGCGGGATGTCGATCTTGAAATTCCCCGCCAGGAACTTGATCCCCTCGTTTGTCTCCATGTTCTTGTCGGGGACCATGGAGGCCAGGACGAGGAACGTGTTCCGATCCGTCGATGGGAGCTTCCGCTCCTGCAGGGCGAGCCGTGCGGTTTCAATGTTCTTCGGGGCGGCCTCCAGAGGATCGCCATCGAACACCGGAAGCTTTAGCTCGGCTGCGGCGATCTTGACAACCTCAGGATCCGGCGGTAGCGGAGTCTTGCCGAAGTAGCCGAGGACCGCGCGCCCGTACCCGGGGTCGATCTTCTTCCAGCGCCCGAACATGACGTTGTTGAATGCCTGCAACCAGTACTGCTGGCTGCCCGGCGTCACGCTGGTCCAGGCACCCGCGGCCTCCACCACGACCGGGAACTCTCCGAGGACCTCCCCGTACTTGTGCTGGATACCAGCCTTCACCATCATGTGGACATTGGGACCGATGGCCCCTCCCGGCATCGGGAACCCGATCACCCGCGCATCGGCGGTGGTCGTCGTCGGATTGAACTCGTACTCCTTCAGGCTCTCGTCCATGAGATACTCGATGGACCGCATCTTCGTCACATCGACCTCAAGCGAATAGCCCGTCCCTTTCAGGGCGTGAGCCATCGATCGGACGTCGGGCTGGACGGTCCCGCTCGCCATCGGCCGCACCGAAAGGTCAATCCCGTCGACTCCCGCCTCGATCCCCGCCATGTAGCAGGCGACGGCAATGCTGGCGGTGTCATGGGTGTGGAGCCACAGTGGCATCTCCGGGGGCATGATCTTCTTCAAACCCACAGCTGTGTCGTAGATTGTCTTCGGGTCGCACGTTCCGCTCGCGTCTTTGAGGCACAGGCTGTCGATCCTGACATCGCTCTTGAGCAGCTGCCGGCCGATGTCGATGTAGAATTCCGCCGTGTGGACGACCTCAGATTTGAACGGCAGGCCCATGAGCGCGATCGCGGCCTGATGATGCATGCCCGCGTCGACGATCGGCCGGCCGGTGTTCACCAGGTTGCGCACGTCGTTCATGTAGTCGAAGTTCCTGTCCCACGTCGTCCCCGCTTCCTTCATCAGCTGCGCCTGGAGCTGCAGTCCTTCGATCGACTGCGTCGTCAAGGTCACCCCCGAGACGGACCTCGTGAGGATCTGCAGGATGACGTCGGGACCCACAGCGTCCCGGATCGCGACCATCGTGGCGAACGGGTCCTCTCCCAGGTAGAAGAGGGGCGCCTGAAATCGCGCACCTCCCCCGAATTCAAAATGACGAATGCCGGCTTCGACCGACGCCTTCATCGCCGGGAGGAAGTCCTGAAGCCGCACTTTGCCGCCGAATGAACTCTGCAGTCCATCCCTGAACGTCGTGAGCATCACGCGAATGCGCTTTGACGTCTTCGTGAAGATCATGGTTTTTCCTCGATCTTGGTGACGGTGACCCCGGGGAAGAGAGCCTGGTGCGTCGCGGTGACGGCCGCGACAAGGGCTGCATCGCCAGCTTCTTCCCGCTCCGGGAACAGCAGTGTGATCATACGCATCATGATGGCCAGCACCCCCAGGACACCAAAGGCTATGATGTATCCCACGGTGCTGACGACAAACAGGTTCGTAGAATCCATGTGTGATGCTCCTTCAGATTTGTGCGCCGACTCCCGATTCCATCACGAGCCTGCCCGCGGAGACCGGCCGACCTCCTCCTGCAAAGATCAGCTCGAGCCGATCGCCGATGGCCGCCACCGTACCCGCCGCCGAAGGCCGGAGGACGTCGCCCTCCAGATCCGGGTACACCTCCACGTACCGTCCGACAACCACCGAACGTCTCCGGTAGAACTCCAGCAGCTCTCCGGCACGTCCGGCAAGGAGTTTCTCATAGTTCACTCCAAGAATGTGCAGGAAACACCGGAAGAGTTCAGAACGGGAACTGAAGCGGACGTCGGCGAGATGATCGCGAAGCGCCGTCACAGAAGGGACGAATGCCGTCGGCGCGACGGACGGGACGGCCTCCAGGTTAAGACCGATCCCGATGACTGCACCCGTCACCGTGCCTGCCGATGATTGCGTGTGCACGAGATAGCCCGCGAGCTTGGATCCATCGATGACGATGTCGTTGACCCACCGTATGCCTGCACGATGCTCGAGCGCGGGTATCGCATCCAACGTCTGCACCAGGGAGACGGCGGGAAGGACGGTGAGCCCTGTCGCGATGTCGTTGAGATGGCACGCTGCGGGCACATCAGTGTGGGATGCTGTCGGGGAGAGAAATACCGAGAGATGGAGGTTTCCCCGGACTGCAGCCCATGCCCTCCCCCGCTGACCGTGAAATCCTTCGCCGGAGCCGGCGAGGCACACCAGGCCGTCGGGTATCGCAAGCCCCTCCCTCAACGCGCGCACAAGAACGTCAAACTGTGACCGGAATGCATGCTCGACAAACACAGCATAGTTCCAGGGCCGGGGGAGGTCAATCGAGGCAGTCGCTACAGACGTGTCGGGCAGAAGCCGCCGTGCAATATCGCGACACTCCCATGGGAGGCGTTCCGAGAGGCCGGATGTCCAGCCGGGAGCTGCGGAAAACCACGCTTCCGCACCCCGGGGACTATCTGTGAAGATGTTCATGGAGTGGACTCGCGCCGTTCCCGTGGGGTCATGGGACGGCCTTGTCCCGCTTTCCTGGCCAAAGTAGAGCATACAACTCCAAGAATCAACCGCACCACCGGTGTACCGGGTGCGGTAGATGCAATCTCTTCCTCAACCCTTGCGTAGTTCCGCAGCTTCCACGACGGCAACAGCCACCAGGTTCACGACGGATTGCACGCTCGAGCCGTACTGGAGAACATGAGCAGGCAACCGCGTGCCCATCAGCAACGGACCGATCGCGCTGGCTTCCGCCATGCACTGGAGCGAGTGCATCGTCAGATTCGCCGATTGCAGGTCCGGAAAGACGAGAACGTTGGCGTCCTTCTTCAAGTCGGTAAACGGGAAGTACTCCTTCCGGACCCGCTCGTCTCGTGCGGTGATGAGCTGCATCTCCCCGTCGAGACTGAGGTCCTCGGCCTTCTCTTTCGCCAGTTCCACAGCCCGGCGCATCTTCCGTGAAAGCGGATGGTCAACGCCGCCAAAATTCGAGAACGACAGCATGGCTACGCACGGCTCGAGCCCCAGGGACCGGCCGGTACGGGCGGCGAGAAGGGCAATCTCAGCCAGTTCTTCTGCATCCGGTTCGATGTTCACCGTGCAGTCGGCCAGGAGAACGACGTCTTTCGGCAGCAGCACCAGGTAGTGGCTGGAAATCCGGCGGACTCCCGGAGCGGGCCCGATCACCTCGATGATCGTCCGCAGCGTCTCAACGTAATGGGTCGAGAGCCCCGCAATCATCATATCCGCGTCTCCGGTATGCACCATCATCGATGCGAAGTAGTCCTTGAGCCGGACCCGCTCGTCCGCCGCGGCCGGTATCACGCCCCGCCGGCGACGCATGCGGAAGTATTCGTTCGCGTACGCTTTGAACCGCGGACTGCGCTCCGGATCGATGATGTCCACTCCTCCCAGATCCAGGCCCAGCCGGTCCGTCGCCTTGCGGATCTCCTCCTCCCTCCCCAGAAGAATCGGGACTGCGATCCCTTCATCCTGAATGATGCGGCCGGCTCGCAGGATCGTCTCGTTACTCCCCTGCGAAAACACCACGCGGAGCTTCTCCTGCCGTGCTCTCAACATCAGCCCGCGCAACATATCACGGCCGGTTCCAAGCCGGGCGGCAAGGCTCTCCCGGTATGTCGTGCTCTCGACAGGTCTGCCGGCGACCTTCTCCTCCATGGCCTGCTGTGACACTCCCGACGATTCCCAGACAAGGATGCGGGGATCGATCGGTTTCGGGAGCAGGTACTCGGGGCCAAAACTGAAATGCTCGTTCCCGTAGGCCTTTTCAACTTCCTCGACGACATCCTCCCGCGCAAGTCTGGCGAGCGCACGGGCCGCAGCGAGCATCATCCCCTCCGTGATGCTGCTGGCCTGGACGTCCAACGCACCACGGAAGATATACGGAAAGCTGAGCAGGTCGGTCAGCGTGTTCGGATGGAGCCCGCTGCTCGTGGCCACAATAATGTCTTGCCTGCTCCCGCGCGCTTCCGCGTATCCTATCTCAGGTTCCGGCGTCGCCAGCGCCAGGACAAGAGGGAACCGGTTCATGGACCGCAGCATCTCCAGCGTGAAGACCCCGCGGGTGGACGCTCCCAGGAGGACATCCGCTCCCTTGACGCCGTTCGCCAGGGTGGCGGCCGGATCTGTACGCCCGAACTCCCGCTGGCAATCGAGCAGGTCGCCGCGGTCAGAATGGATCAGCCCCCGCACATCGTACATCAGCAGGTTCTCCGGCCGCACTCCGAGTCGGAGGAACAGCCTCGCGCATCCAATGCCGACCGTCCCGGCGCCGCAGATGATCACACGAACGTCCTCGACGCGCTTCTCGCCCAGCTCCAGGCCGTTGATGAGGGCAGCGGTTGCGACGACAGCGGAACTGTAGAGGTTTTCGTGAAATACGGGGATGCCCATCGTCGCGCGCAACTGGTTGTAGATCGACAGACCTTCGGGTGCTTTGATGTCCTTCAGGTTGATCCCGCCAAACGTCGGCTCGAGCATCCGGACGGTCTCCACAAAACGCTCGGGATCCCTGGTGTCGAGCTCCAGGTCGAAGACGTCGATGTCGGCAAGGCGCTTGAACAGCATCGCCACGCCTTCCTGCATCGGCTTCGCGGCGAGGGCCCCGACGTCGCCCAGGCCCGGCACGGCTGTGCCGTTGGTGATCACACCAACAAGGTTCCCCCGGAGCGTGTACCGGAAAACGCTGGCGGGATCTTTGACGATCTCGCTCGACGGATATGCAGCGCCGGGAAGGTAGGCCAGGCGCATCTCCAGCGGAGTGAGACACGGCTTGGTGACCTTCAATTCGATCTTGCCCGGCCTTCCTGATGCATGATACTCAAGAGACTGCTCTCGCTTAATCATGACGTTCATCTCCCCGGGTGGCGTGGACCGTTTCTCCCGCATGGGTCAACGGATAGTGCTGCAGGGTCTCCTGCAGCAACGAGTGTGACGTCGGCACAGGGCGCACCTGAAGGATCCACAACCGGCTTCCTTCAAGGGCGAACTCGATGTCAAGGGGGTAGCCATACGATGATTCCAGTCGAGTCGCGACGGCAACCAGCTCGCAGAGCTCCGAATACTCCAGCGTGGGCCGCAGCCGCTTGTGATACGGCGCCTCGCAACGGATCGTGCCGAAACCCGCACGTTTGTTGAATACCACGTATTCTCTCTTGTCGGCCGTGATATAGCTGAAGCGAAGCGGTCCCCTCTCCAGATCTCCTTCCTTCGAGACGGTGATCTGATCTGCGGCAACGGTCCCGGAGACGACGCCCTCGCCCAACCCCCAGCCCGCATTGATGACAATTTCCCGGAAATCATTTCTTGCGACGTTGACCGTCTGCAGGACTCCGGAAACCCTGGACCTGACAATCCGCTGAACAACGACTCCTCCCCCCGCCGACGACGCGGTCGTTCCAAGCATCTCCCGCGTGTGCAGAGCTCGATCGCTCCACAGTCCGCTCCATGTACGCAGCAGATACTTCAGCAGATCCTGATCCCCACGAATGAACAGGAAGGTGTCGAATTCCCCGGCCCTCGCGGCAATCTCGGCATCTTCCTCGCGGGAGCTTGAACGCAGGGCGACGAAAGGTCCAGAGGAGCCGGCCTCAGCCTGCCCGGCTGAAGACTCAGACATGCCGAACCGCCTGTACGCCGACACCACCTCCCCGGCCAGGCTCTCCGGCAGGACAACAGAGGACCAGAGGCTCCGGATCAATGAAGATTTCTGGAAACGATCGAGCCGGGATTGGCACAGGATGGCCTCGATCGCTTTTCCCAGAGATGTGGCCCCGTCCGGGAGTTCGGCACCTTTCGAAAATATCAGTTCCGTGGGAGACTCCAGGATGTGCCTGAAGGCGCGATCGGTCACCACGAACCACGGGGGAACCAGCGCCTCACCTGCAATCCTCCCTATTTCCGCGAGGTTTGCAGCCTTCCAACCGATCAGGTCGAAAAGCTCAAACCCTCCGTCGCCCGGCCAGAGAACGGTCCGCGCACCCAGGTTCTGCGCGGCCACTGCGTCTGACTCTGTCAGCCGAACGCGGAGAGCAGCAAGCGGTGTTTTCTCTTCTTCAGACGCGTTGACAAGCGCCTCGGCTTTGTCCCACTGCCGCAGGAGGTGACGGCACCGGACGTCTCCAACTCTGTACTCGATCGCCTCGATCGCCCTGGCGATTCCCTCCCGAAGTTGCACAATCCGCCGGTCTGCCAGCTGATCGATATCAAAGGCCTGCGCCGGTCCGCCGGGAACGCCCTCAACACCGCATGCCCTCAGGCAGGACCGCACTTCGCCGAGGGACTGCATGGCCCGAAGCGCATCGAGGCGCAAGTTCAGCACTTCAAAGACAGAGCAGGCGGTGGGGGTTCGTCGCCTGACCTCTCCGAGCGCTTCTTCACAATAGCGACGAAGCTCGTGAACGATCCGGCGAAGATGCGGTCTGGCAGTTGAGGCGACCTGTGGGTTGTTCAGCACCAGGTCCAGCAACTGTCCCCGTTCGCCCGCAGTGACAGTGAGCCCCAGTCCGTCGGACTGCTGCAGGAGCTCGTCTATCGCGTGGCATGTCAATATCGGGTCGACCAGCCGCATCAGGATCTTCTCGATCTGATGACGTGCGCGTATTCTGCGGCCACGGAACGTGAGCCGATCGCGGTCTCTCGTCGCCCGGCTCAGCTCCTGGGACGCCTTCCCGAACTGGCTGAGCTCTTCATGAAGGGCGAGCGTGTCGGGATCCTGTCCGAGCACGCGAAGGATGTCTTCATTTGGATCGATGGCAACGAGGTCTCCCTCATGGAGGACATCCGCGCGCTCCCGGATCTGTTTCCGGGTACTGACACGGAAGCCGTGAGACTCCCCCTCTTCCAGATCGTATGCTGTACTTGCGTAGTGCAGCACTGTGGCGTGGTCCGGGTCTGATTCCCACTCCCCCGCAACGATGATCGCGGGCTTGCGGAATTGCGCCGCCAGGAGGGCAGCGTGGCTGAGGATCCCGCCTCCCGTCGATACCACGCCCGCAGCACAGCTCAGCAACGCCCCGTCGTGGGGCTGCAGTGCGGGCGTTACCAGAATTGCGCCGGCGAACTCCTCAGGTCTCCGACCTGCGGTGCCAAAAAGCACCCGCCCGACAGCCCGTCCTGGCGCAGCTCTTACCCCGGCGACCGTGCGCTCTCCCGGAATCGGCCTTCTCGGCTCCACCGGGATTGCGCTGGCCAGGTTCTCGCGCATACGGCCTGCCTCTTCAGACAGCCCGGGCGGCAGCTGCTCCAGGCCGGGAACCGGATAGTTGTTCCGCCTGAGCAGCGCCAGAAACTCCGTTACGTCAAACGCCGCATTGCACACCCAGGTGGCGTCGGGAGCGTCCCGGTGCCGGTGGAGAGCCGTGCCGTGAGTGTACAAAGCAATGCACGCGTTGTGCTTCTCCCCGCGCATCACGTGGATTCCCAGATCCTCGGCCGGGAGAGAGAGACGCGCCGACTGGACTTCATAGGGGCCGACGGTTCCGGCGGTTCGAAAGCTCAGGAACCGCTCCAGGGGTCCGATGAGATAGGCCAGAGTGGCGGCCGCATTCAGATGCCCGCCGCCTGAAGAGACGAGCTCGGCAAAAAATCCGGGCTCGGACATCCGCTGAAACGTCTCAGGGGAGGTTCGTTCATACCCTCTCGGTGTATCCGCCAATTCTCCCCGGGCAAGGGCTCTGCGGAGCGGAGTCAGGAATGAACGCTCGAGTTGCAGCTGTCCGATCCAGTCTCGTCCGGCCGCCGGCTTCATTTCCGAGGTCTCGGGAACCAGGTGCCCGGCCGCCGCGAACAACCTCCGGACAACCTCCCCCGTCCCGGCCCTGAAGGCATCCCGGTAAGGACCTGCGCCGTTCCATGCGACCGCACGCCTGCCTGCCGGGGTGTCCACGATCCTCTCCACGACCCCCTGCCGGTCCTTTGTGAGCAGGAGCCGCAGCGGCAGCACACCCCACGCGGCAAACGACTCCGCCCACGCCGCGGCTACCCTCTGGCGGGCTTCGACATCCAGATTGAGTCCGCCGATAGTCCAGTCGATGTCCAGCAAGTACGGCGCAAGGCAGAACATCTCCGCCGCCCGTTCACACAGGCTTCTCAGATCCGGCGTATGTTCCTTGTCGTACCGGGCATGGACGCGCGTGTTCTCCACCTGGATGTGAAATCCGAGTGCCCGGAAGAAGCGCTGTAGCGCATCGAGCGAGAAGTCAGGATGCGCGGACAGCTCGTACTTGCTGACGCCGTAGTATTCGAGATCAATCATCCCCCCCTGCAGCGGAGGCGAGAAGTTGATGCGGAGGAAGGCTGGGTGATTCCCGTACGCGAGGAAGTAGTGGATCTCGCTCCCGTAGCAGAAGATGTCAGCGCGCGGGAAATTCTCATGGCCGTACAGGAGCTGCCGGGCGAAAGCATCAACGACGAGGGCAACCGCGTACGGCACGCGGACCGCAGAGGAGTGCCCGTCAGCCTCGGGCTCGAAATCGGCGTATCGGATCCCCTCCACCTTCTTCAGTATGCGTTTCCGGGAACACAACAGGAGCGCAACGGTCCGGTTGGTTGAGAGCGTCCGCTGGACGAGCTTGAAACCCAGACGGAGTCCTTTCTGATGGAGGTAACGCTTGAGGCCGTGGAGCGTCTGGACCTCTCCCAGAGACTGAGGATCTTCGAACATCACCGTCAGCCGCGTCAGATCAGGCGGAAGCGGCCCGTCATTGCGATGCGCGTCGAGGCCGGCGAGGATTTCCCGCCGTATGCCCTCATACACGCCTGAGAGGATGGCACACTCCTCGCTCATCGAGGAGAACAGGCCGATGAATTCCCCTACGATCTTCCCCATTCGCTCGAGTACGCTCAGGATCCTCTCCGGCGTCAGCGGAGCGACAGCGAGGAAGTCGGTCAGGACATCAGCGTGGGCCAGGTTGTAGTCCCGGAACCGTGAGGCAGGATCGAATCCCGCCTCCGTGTGTCCGCTCTCGGCGATTCTCCCTCCATGAGCGATGGCCACAACCAGATCGGCGGATTGCCTGACTTCTCCGCCCCGGCGCACGAGCCTGGCCTCTGCGGGGTGAAGCATCAGCGGGAGCGAATCGCCCGACGTTATGCGCACGTAGTGCCGGACTTCGAGGCCCAGGTTGAGCTGTGGCCACCCGGTCTCGGCAATGATGTGCTGCAACAGGTTCTCACCGAGGACACTGTGGGCCTTGCGGAGCGATGGCAGCGCCGGCGGCGGGACCCCCGGCGCTGGAAGAAGGGACAGGACGTCGGCGTGCGATGCGCGCGAGTAGATCAGATAGGGGGCGAGAAAAGCGAACGCGTCCTTTCCCAGAGCCGTCTCGGCGAGATCCGCCTCGATCGGCGCCCCGGGTGTATCCAGGATCATCGCAGCAAGGCGCCGGATCTTCTCGTCGCGAGCGTCCAGGAACAATGCCGGGATGGGATCCGTGGACTGAATCTGCCCGGAGAGCTTCAGATGGCGAACGACGCTCCCGACCAGCGGCAGGCACTCGGGATCTCCGATGGATTTCCCGGGGAGGTCCAGGAGGTCAGCGAGGTGGCCGACCACCTCTACGTCGACGGTGAGCGACCCATGTTTTATGCATTGGAGTGCACACTGCAGCGAGCGCGGGACGAGGGCTTTCTCCCGGGCCGCGACCATCCCCTTCAGGAGCCGCCAGGGATCCGGACACGACGCGGCGGCTCGCTCGATGAGGTCGTACACGGGGAGGACCAGAGGCCCGGTGTGTTCGGCAAGAATGGGCAGAAGCGAGGAAAGGCGCTCTACATCGGAGGGGGCGGGAGGAGCGGACAGACTGCGTTCGAGTTGCGAACAGCACTCCGCTACGCGCTCGGGCTTCCCGAAGACGATGGCGAACTGCCCGGTAATCGAGCGGATGACGCCATCGAGGTCGACATCGCGTGTGTGGCGCGCCGAATCGGGTTCGGCGTTTTCATGGCAGTTCATAGATCTGCCTGTCACCTGCCGTCCGGGATGGAGCATCCCGGGCGAAACCAGCCGCCACTGCCTTCTGCTGGAAATATAGGGAGAATATAAACGAAAGGCTCGGAAATTCCCGAGCCTTTCGCAGACCGCCTACGTTCGATGTCGCTAACGAACGAGAACCAACTGCCTTGTCTGCACGAAATCTCCTGATTGCATCCTGTACAGATACACGCCGCTGGCAAGGCCCGACCCATCGAACCTCGCCTCGTGCACCCCTGCCTCCCTCCGCTCGTTGACCAGCACACTCACCTCACGACCCAGCATGTCGAACACGCTCAGCCTCACCTGTGATGCCGCCGGCAGCTCGTACCTGATCGTCGTGCTCGGATTGAAAGGGTTGGGGTAATTCTGCGCGAGCGCCGCCTGCGTGGGAACGCCCGCCGGCTTCTCGTTCACATCGGAGGCAACGTCGACTTCCAGCACCCAGACATACGCGTCATTCGCCCAGTTGGTGAAGTTCGTTGCGTAGTTCACGAACACGTATTCGTCCTTGCCGTCCTTGTCCATGTCGCCGGCGGGGGAACCGTAGAAAAGGCGCGGTGTCGGGGCCCCTGCGGTCCCGGGTTCCAGGCCGCAGTAGTTCCAGATATCAAACAGGACCTGCAGATCCCAGCTCGCCGAGTCTGCCGGGTCACCCGTCCCCTTGTACTCGAGGGAGTAGATGCACCCCTCCCGTTCGCCCGCGATCATGAGGTTGGCCTTGCCGTCCTTGTCGGGATCGGCAATCTGCATGGAACGGAACCCCCCGTCGGCCCGGATCGGAATGGTGTAGAATTTCTTGATGTCGGCGGATGTCATCTGACTCACATCCGTCACGCCCGTGACGATGAAGAGCTGGTTCGGGTCTTCGGTCGCGGCGATGTACATCTCCCTCACGCCGTCATTGTTCACGTCCGCCACCCGGACCGCGTCCAGCGCGCCGTAGTCATCCGTCGGATCGAGCATGTCGACGCCGAAGACCTCGGTATACTGCCTGTCGCCGGTACACTCCCAGATCCTCATCGTGAACATGTTCCAGATGAAAGCATAGATCTCCTGATTCCCGTCTGCGTCCAGATCACCCGTGCTGGCGTTGTACAGCCCTCCGCCGAATGGCTGGCGGAACTCGAACTCATACTCCCAGGAGGCGAATCCCGTAAACTCTCCTGTGACCGACACGACCAGCACCTGCCGAATGCTGCCGGCACCGGACTGCCTGACACCGACAATCAGTTCGTTGTCCTGGTCCTTGTCAATATCTTCAATCGTCAGACTGTACGGACGGATGTCATAATTATCTGCAACGTTGAAATTCCAGGAGCTTGTGGGTGTGTATTCTCCGGGCTTGGCGCCCGGATATCCGTAAGCATTTTCTCCCTGAACACCGCTCCATTCGAAGGCCCAGATCCGCGCGGGGTTCGGGTCGCCTTCGGTTGTCATCGGCATGGTGACCAGAATATCGACCTTGTCGTTGTCATCAAGGTTGCCCACGGCGATGCCCGCGAACGAATTCGCGTCGACCGGAAGGAGCCAGTACCAGACGAGCTCGTACGTATTGTCCGACGTGGCCTCGTACATGCAGATCGCGTTCGTATCGGTGTCCGTCCACGTGAACAGAAACTCGCCCCAGCCATCCTGGTCCGTATCCAACCCCGCCTTCACCATGGCGACCTCGGAGGCGGCCCCGGTAGGCTGGAAGGGTAGATCGGGAAGGCGCCAGACAAGATCCCAGTTCTGGGCACTGGCCAGCGGAGCGAGAAGCCCGGCGAACAACACAAAGAGAAGCAATCGTTTCATCGTGGATCTCCTGAAGAATTGGAAAGGAATGACTCTCGTGCAGTGCCTGTGGCGCTGTGGAGGGAATGCGGAGCGGGACGCCGCATGGCTGTCAGTAGGATAGCAAGGCGGACAACAAAGAGCAAGCCCCGGTGTCGATGAACGGCGCATCCAGCACGCACGTCAGATCAGGTGTCAGGTCACCACGATCAGGCTGCAGCAGGTGACGGCGCCCTCCGCTTTCGCCAGCTCGGACAGGTCGATCTCGTGAACCGTGATACCACGCGCGAGCAAGCGCTCGCGCGTCCGGGGGAACGATGACGGATAGATGACCCCGCCCTCCAGCACGAGCGCATTCGCGGCGTGCGACTCCAGGGGATCCACGTCGATGATGGACTTGCCCCGGAATAACGCGGGATCGACCCATGCCGGATTCACGAGCATCGTGTCCGGACCGCACAGCGTCACTGCGGACTTGAGGTGAAGACAGCCGCTCACCGGAACACCGCGCACCACGTAGCCGAGCGGGTGGAGCGCGCGCGCAACCTGTTCGATCGCATGGCTGTTTGACCGCCCCGTCTCGCCGATGAAGACTTCCTTTCCCGCAACCAGAACATCCCCACCGTCGATCGTCCCGGGGGCCTCAATGGTCACAAGCCTCCGATAGCGCGCGAGTGTCGCCGCAACAGATGGGACTTCTGGCCTTCGTGACGGCGCCCCGGGCCTTGTGACAATGGCGAGCTCCGGGAGGACGACGGCCGTATCCTCCACAAAGACCGCGTCCGGGAGCTCCGGCTCTTCAGGCAGGAGCACGATTGAACATCCGAGCGAAGCCAGGAGTCGCTCGTATTCACTGTGCTGCGCCCGGGCGACACCGACGTCGATCGGTTCGCGCTCAATATGCGTGAGCTCGCACCGGCCGAGCGATGTGCTCACTTCCCTCAGAATCGCGGTTTTCATGGGCGGCAATTGACTTTCCTGAAGTGGAATGATACATTTCCGCCGTCCCGAATTCAACCTCCCATCCACCCGAAAGAGACACAATGGAGCAACAACCCAGCGTTCCGCCTCCGCCGGTCGTGAACCGCGACGAAAACATGTGGGCAATGCTGTGCCATGCGGCTGCGCTCGTGGGGTTCATCATCCCCCTGGGCAACATCATCGGTCCGCTTATCATCTGGATGATGAAGAAAGACCAATTCCCGCTGGTCGACGACCAGGGGAAAGAAGCCGTGAACTTCCAGATAAGCATGACGATCTATTACCTCATCGCGGCAGTACTGATTCTGGTGATCATCGGCATCGTGCTGCTGGTTGTGCTCGGGGTGTTCAGCCTGATCATGACGATCATTGCGATGATCAAGGCGAACAGCGGGGAACGCTACCGGTACCCGCTGGCGATACGCCTGATCAAGTAGCTCTCGCGAGGACGAGCCGAAACAACCATGCGGCCCGGGATCGCTCCCGGGCCGCTTTCATTTCCTACCGCTCCCCCCTTGACTAGCGCACAAGGATCATCCTGTTCGCGAGGAAGACATCCCCCTCCATGTCCAAGAGGCGGACCCTCAACCTGCAGATGTAGACGCCACTCGAGAGACCCGAGCCGTCGAACATCACCTCATGCACGCCCGCCCCCCGCTTCTCTTCCAGCAGCACTGACACTTCACGCCCGAGCATGTCGTACATGCTCAACGTTACGTCCGCCGCTCCCGGAAGAATGAACGCGATGGTCGTACTCGGGTTGAACGGATTAGGGTAGTTCTGCTTGAGAAGCGGACTCGCGGGCAACGCCGGGGCGACCTCCGCGACGGAGGTCACCGGCGCAAACGACATCCCGTCAATCCACAACGCGAACCCTCCCCCCCACGTGTCGGCGTGGACTTCGACGTACGCGATACTGTCAAGAACGACATGCCCTGCGATGGATTTCTGCCAGAGCGTGCTGCCGGCCAGGGGCACGTCCATGCGCTGCCACTGCCCGATCGCACCGGAGAGAATCTCGCTCGTGGTAGAGTACTGGACGTAGCCTCCACCCTCGTTCCCCAGCCTCACGCTGAACTCTTGGAAGCTTCCCTCATTCGAATTCAGTGCGTAGACCCAGAAGCTGAGTGTCGTTTTTGATGTCAGGTTCCATGCGGTCGTCAGACCGGACGCCGGCCACCGGTGCACATTCACGTCCCACCCGCTCTCCGTCACCACTTTCAGGGATGCGTCCCCGGACATCTTCATCCCCTGGTCCCAGCTCGACCTCGAAGGCGCGCCGTCTGAAGCGAAGACGGACCAGATTCCCGCGCCCGGCTCCGTCAGTTCCACGGGAATCGCCGTTTCCACACCGCCTTCACCCGCCACGTCAAACGGGATAAAGACCACAGGCCCAACCTGCGGGTCATCATCGGCGTCGTAGATCTTCGCGCGGATGAGCGCTGTGTCAGCCACCGGGAAAATATTGTGCGTGGCCTCGATGCTCGACTGTCCGGTATTGGCAATCCACAACATCACCGTCGACCCGAAAGCGTTCCCGTTCATCGTGACCGACGCATTGCCGGCGCCGAGAGCGACCGCCTCGTAATTCCGCAGAAACTCGTTCGCCCGGATGTCGAGCTCGTCAGTCCCGCTGACATCCACTGCCCGCACGTTGTCCCCAAACGTGTTGTCTGTAATCGTGTACCGCTCCGAAGGCTGTGATTCGTACCCGGGGATCGGGTCACCTTTCCAGAGAAGAACCCCGACCGCATTCGCATCGATGCGGTTGTGCCGGATGCTGTTGTTGTACCCGCGGTCAATGGCGACGCCGGCCGTCCCCACACTGAGCTGCTCCCGGTTGCCGACGATCTCGTTGCTGTCTACGACAGTATTGAATGAATAGCCCAGCCAGAAGCCATAGCCGCTGAAGTTCGCTTTGTTCCTCCGGAAGACATTCCCCGACGCGAACGTGGCCTCGAATGCGTTGTGCGGCGAGTACGAGCAGTCGTTCCCGATAAACAGATTGTTATTCGGGGTGAGATGGTGCCCGTACTGGCCAAGGAACACGCCGTCGCTCGAGTACGCGAAGTCATTCCCCTCGATGCGGTTCTCATTCGACACGATCATCAGGATCGCACCGGCGTCGCTGTTGACAGGGTCTTCCCGGTATGTATGGGAACCGTCGTTATTGAGGACCAGGCAGCTGTCGGCATAGAACATCCTGACCGCGAACGCGGTGTTGCGCGACAGGTTATTGCGGGCGATCGTCATGCCAGCACAATGATAGAGCGCCACCCCGTCGTTCGCACCCGTGAATACGCAATGGGAAACCGTGCCGTACCGGCTACGGTCGAAAAGCACGGCCCCTCCATGCGCCTGGCCGACGTCGCTCCAGACGTCGATAAACCCGGCATCATCGCGGGCATTGTTCACCGCCGTGCAGCTGTCGATCACGACACTGTCGGACTGTTCCACGCGCACGGCATAGAAGTAGCCCGAGATCCCGGAGAAGTTGCGGAGCGTGACGCGGGAGGAGTTCCTGATCAGGATTGCGTACCCGGATCTCCCCGGCCCGTTCAGCTGAACGCCCGCACCATCGATCGTGACGTCATGCGCGTTCTCGACGCGGAGAATGCCGTCCCAAAGAGCGTCCGTGAGCGTGTATGTGCCGGGACAGAGAGAGACGGTGGTGTTGGAGGTGAGGAGGAGATCGTCAACAGGTGCGACACACGGCTGGCCGGTAGCCGTCACCCGCGCAAAGATGATCAGGGCTGCGGCGACAAACAGGCCGCGCAGCAGGGCGGAGAGCGGAAGGTCGGCCGACCGCGAGACAGCCTGCGAGAATGTCATGAGTGTCAATTCCCCTATAAAGAGCATCAGAGAGGATCCCGCCCCGGCAGCCCGCCGGAACCCATTGGCGGCAGTCCAGTGCCCCACCGACTATCTGACCATACAGTCACCGGGGCACAGTGCCCGCTCCAATTATCAACGCCCTCCGGTGCCGTTCAAGGACAAGGCTGGAAGGGCACTACAATGTACGGACGGACCTGGAGGCTTACTTTATGAACATAGGGTCTAGACCATCACCAACCCCGCGACCACAAACAGGATTCCCGCGATGGATGCGGAGATCAACGCGTAGGGCAGCTGCGTCTCCACGTGTTCAACGACACCGGTCTCCGCGGCGATGGCCGTGATGACGGAGGTGTCAGAGAACGGAGATGTGTTGTCCCCGAACACGCCGCCCGAAATGCATGCCGCAAACATCAGCGGCAGCGGGATATTCATGGCCTGAGCGACGGGAACGGCGAGCGGAACCATGATGCTGAACGTCCCGTACGACGTGCCGGTGGCGAATGAGATCAGGCAGCTCACAAAGAAGAAGATCAGAGGCATCATGAATGTCGGAACGTTGCCCGATGCCAGCCCCGCGATGTAATGGCCGGTCCCCATCTCTTTGCAGAGGCTGCCCAGCGTGAGCGCCAGCGCGAGGAGGATTCCCACTTCCATAAAGTCCCCGATCCCCCCATAGACCGATTTCTCGATCGGGGGACGCTCCGACTTCGGCCTGAATTGCACCATCACGGCCAGGACCAGTATCGCGGCCAGCACAGCATAGAAGACCGCGGCCGTACCGTCGCCCTTGAGCATTGAACCGCCTCCCGTCACGGCCAGGGCGATCAGCATGGTGGCGACAAGCACGAGTACGGGAACAATGACCAGCAGGCTGGTGACAGGCGACGCGTGAGCGGGGGTGAAGGACGAGCCGCTCCCTGTGGCCGACTGTCCCTCGACGACTGACAGGTGCCCCCCGACCCTCGTGTACTTCTTCATCGGCCCGAGATTCCAGTCGAATACCATCGTAAGAACAATGACGATCAGGCTGATGATACAGTAGAAGTTCATCGGCATGGCGCTCACAACCACGCCAAACGGGTCCGCGACCTCCTGGCCGGCCAGCAGCGTCATATAGAACGCGCCCCAGCTGTTGAACACGATGGTCGCCACCCAGTTGATGCTGATGCTGTGCAGGAAGTAGGCGAGCTTGGCGCGCGGAACGCCGATCTTGTCGTAGAGACTCCCGACGGTTGTTCCGTTGACCATGATGTTGGAGTAGTTCTCCAGAATCATCAGGAGGCCGATGGCCCAGGTGAGAAGGAACACAGGCCGCTTCGTGCGGATGTTCAGCGACTCCAGCAGGGCGATCATCCCCTTGAACCCCCCCGACGCTTCCATCAGCTTGATCAAGCCGCCGACCAGGACTCCAAACAGGATCAGCTGCAGGTTCCCACGGTCGCCGCTCACCTTGATCACCCGCTCGAGGTAATCCACGACGAACGCCCACTTCGACGCCGCCAGCAGGAACGCTGCCGCCAGGCCTCCGACAATCAGCGCGGGTATGATCTTCTTCTTCCAGAGGGCGAGCGCCAGCGCAAGCACCGGGGGGAGGATGCTGAGGAGGCCGAGATGGGTCATGGGTCCAGGCTCGTCGTATCGTGGCTCAGATGGATTTGAAATGTCACAATGTAATCGTCCCCGCGACCAATCGCCACCCCCGGAGGGCATTCACCTGAGAATGAAGCTTTCTGGCATCTTCAGTGAGGCGATTGATTTTCCTGAGTTCCATAGGTAGCTTTCAGCTTCTGAAAGGATCCGCCAGAGTTCTTCACGCTTCCCGCCAACTTCAGACAGAGGATGTTCCAATGGACCGCCTCATCACAGCAATCCTCGCCATGACCACACTCGTCATATCCGGATGCACGTCGCCAAAGAACCCCCTGCTCGAGACCTGGAACACGCCGTTCGGGGTGCCACCCTTCTCCGAGATCGCAACCTCACACTACGTCCCCGCGTTCGACGAGGGCATGAAACTCCATCGCGAGGAGATTCAAAAGATTGCCGACAACCAGGACCCGGCTACATTCGAGAACACCATCGAAACCCTTGATCGGAGCGGGAGCACGCTGACGCGCGTCAGCAACCTCTTCTTCGCGATGAACTCGTCCATGACAAATGACGGCATGCAGGCGGTCGCCAGGGAGCTTGCCCCCGTGCTGTCCAAACACAGAGATGAGATACTCCTGAACGACAGACTCTTCCAGCGTGTCAGGGCGGTTTACGATGCGCGAGACGGGCTGTCCCTCACCGACGAGCAGAGGATGCTCCTGACGAAGACCTACCGCCGGTTCGCACGGGGCGGCGCGCTCCTCGACGCGGCGAAGAAAGAGCAGCTCAAGACAATGAATGAGGAGCTGTCGCTCCTGCAGGTGAAGTTCGGAGAGCACACGCTGGCGGAGAACAACTCCTTTGAGCTGGTGATCGACAACACGGCCGACCTGGCCGGCCTGCCCGATGGCGTGATTGCCGCTGCAGCCGAAACGGCACATGACCGCAAGCATCCGGGGACGTGGGTGTTCACGCTCCACAAGCCGAGCATGATCCCCTTCCTGCAGTACGCCGACAACCGTGCACTGCGGGAGAAGATCTACACCGGCTACATCAATCGCGGGAACCACAACGACACCCTCGACAACAAGGCGATCCTCTCCAGGATCGTCGTACTGCGCCAGCAGCGAGCCACGCTTCTCGGGTATGCCAACCACGCCGCCTACGTGCTGGACGAAAACATGGCGAAGGAGCCGAAGAACGTCTACGCGCTGCTGCAGCAGCTCTGGACTCCTGCGCTGACCCGGTCAAAAGCCGAAGCGTATGACATGCAGAAGATCATCGACCGGGACAAGGGCAGTTTCAAGCTCGCCACGTGGGACTGGTGGTACTATGCGGAGAAGGTGAAGAAGGCGAAGTACGACCTGGATGAGACCATGCTCAGGCCGTACTTCGAGCTCAACCGCGTCCGTCAGGCCGTGTTCGACGTCGGGAGCAAGCTGTTCGGGATCCAGTTCGTCGAACGCACCGACCTTCCCAGGTATCACGAGGATGTCAAGGTGTTCGAGGTGAAGGAGTCCACCGGCGAGCACATCGGCATCCTCTATGTCGATTACTTCCCGCGCCCGAGCAAAGAGGGCGGCGCATGGATGGGGAACTTCCGTGACCAGTCGAAGCGGGACGGCACGAGGATTGCCCCTGTCATTTACAATGTCGGCAACTTCACGAAACCGACGGGTGACGCGCCATCACTGCTCAGTATGGACGAGGTGAATACGCTGTTCCATGAGTTCGGGCACGCGCTGCACGGGCTGCTGTCGGACTGCACCTACGAAACCGTCTCGGGGACAAACGTGCCGTCGGACTTCGTCGAGCTGTGCTCGCAAGTGATGGAAAACTGGGCCTTTGAGCCGGAGGTGCTGAAACAGTATGCGCGGCACTACAGGACCGGCGAGGTGATTCCGGACGATCTCATCGAGAAGATCCGCCGCTCGGGGCAGTTCAACCAGGGGTTCGAGACCGGGGAGTACCTCGCCGCCTCGTTCCTCGATATGGATTGGCACACCGCGGTCCTGCCGGACACGATCGATGTGCTGGACTTTGAGGGCAAGTCAATGGCGACGATCGGGTTGATTCCGGAAATCGTGCCGCGGTATCGTAGCACCTACTTCAATCACATCTTCTCCGGAGGGTATGCCGCCGGCTACTACTCGTACATCTGGGCCGCGGTCCTGGATGCCGACGCCTTCCAGGCGTTCAAGGAAGCGGGCAACCTGTTTGATCCGGCGACAGCGAAGGCGTTCCGCGAGAACATACTCGCCCGCGGGGGGTCTGAGGAGGGAATGGCGCTGTACAAGAAGTTCCGTGGGAAGGAGCCGAGCATCGAGCCGCTGCTCGAGAAGCGCGGGCTCAAATGAGGCTGGTCTTTATCGCAATGAGTTGCTTCGCGTATTCGACATCCCGTCTGTTCTTGTAGAGGATTGTCAGGCCGCAGAGCTTGCCGTACCTCTTGCCGCTCTTGTATTGATTCTTCAGTTCAGCGGACAAAGAGCTGTCCGCTATCGCCTGTTCCGCTTTCTCGGTGAAGTAGAACGTAGTTCTGAAGGAACCCTCAACGATCGAAAGCCAGAAAATCGTCTTAGACTTCCGTGACACCTTGAGAAGCCAGCTCTTGCCGTCCTGGTAGTATCTCCACTGTTCGGCGAAGTCCGGATGGTCCCGATGAATCGCTTCGAACAACAGGAGCCATAACGCCTTGGACTTGCCGATATGCGAGTAGATGATTTGTTCCGTGGGGAACTGATCCTTGTCCGTTAAGACGGGCTGTTCCATGGTACGCCTCCAGACGGGCTGTGTGAGTGTCCCTACCTGCTTCGAGCCTTCCCGGAGAATTCAATCAATTCGACCGGTGCGCCATCGTCCACAATCATTGCGGCCCGCACGCCCGGCGAGGGCGAGCTGATTCCCCCAAGCGTCGTGTAGCCCTTGAGTGCCTCTTCAAGATTGTCCACCTCGAATGCAATATGAGGCACAGTCCGCACCAGTTCATGAACCTGACAGTCAGGCTCAAACCGCATCCATTCGATGCCAAACGGACTTACATCGAATCCGCGGACAGAGAGTTTCAGGTGTTCAAGATGCCGCTCGTCCGGATGGGCATCCGTTGTCGGAATCCCCATGTGGTGGTAGCGCCAGCCGTACTTTGAGATCGCAGCCGGCGGCTCATCGTCACGTCGCTTGATCACTTTGCGCCTCCTGACCCTGTTCTGTCGCTCGCATACCGTGACTCAGTCGACGGGCAACTTCCCCCGCCCCCCGGAGCGTCCCCGCCGGACATCTGCGGGGCCTTTACTCAATGCGCTCACCTGATCCGACTCATTGGCTCAGTTGGGAGGAATGTTCTTGTTGCTCCGGAAGAGATTCAACGGGTCCCATTTCCGCTTGATCTCGACAAGCCTGGCGTAGTTGGCGCCAAATGCGGCGTGCAACCTGTCACCCGCCTCCTCTTCAGTCAGGAAATTGATGTAGGTGCCACCGGTGGAGTAGCCGCGCAGCTCGCGCCAGGACGACCGGGCCCATTCGATGGACGCCTCATCGTCACGATCCGAGTCCCACGCGGCCGCAATATTGAGCACGAAGCGGGCGTCCCTGTTGCCCACGGCCGAGTGGGCGTCCGGCAACATGTTCAGTGCCCCGTCCAGCTGGAACAGCGCGATCATCGAGTGGGGTGAATCGATCCGATGCGCCTGCTTGATCACCTTTGGAACCATCTCCGGCGCAACTCCCGGAAGGTACTCCGACTTCCAGTAGTACCGGCGCCCGTCCGGCTGCGTTGCATCCAGAAGGCTTTGCTGGGAGACATACGTCCGTCGCTGAAGCACGTCCCCGACGGGAGAGCCAAACGCTTTAATGGACGCGACGAGTTTTTCTCCCTCTCTGAGCGCGCCCGTATAACAGACAATCACCAGCACGACCAGCTTCCCGTGCACGTCTTTCGGAAGCCACGGCGCCGGCGGCGCCGGCCTGATCGCGGCAACGCACGTCATCTCGGGCGGGGCATTGCGGGCAACGTCGCGGAACATCTCCAGGACACGGTCAGCGTCTTCAACCCGCCATGCAACCGCGCCACCCACGATCTCCGGGCCAACCTCGAAAAGCGTATACTCGATATTCGTGACGACTCCGAAATTGCCTCCCCCTCCCCGGAGGCCCCAGAAGAGTTCGGGATGCTCATGCTCGCTCGCACGCACAACCCTGCCGTCCGCCGTGACGACCTCCATCGAGCGGACCGTGTCGCTTGTCCAGCCGAATCTCCGCGTCAGATACCCGAATCCACCCCCCGTGGTGAGTCCTGCGATCCCTGTCCGTGAGACAAACCCGAGGCATGCGGCAAGCCCGTGGAGCTGCGTTTCTCGATCGACATCTCCAAGGGTGCACCCTGTCTGCGCGATGGCGGTGTGCGCGTCCGTGTCCACCCAGACCCCCTTGCGGAGAGACATGTCCAGCATGAGGCCACCATCGCTGATAGCCAATCCGGAGATATTGTGCCCGCCCCCCTTCACACAGAGGGCGATCCCGTGTTCCCGGGCGAAGTTCACTCCCGCGATCACATCTGCCGTGCCGAGGCACCGGATAATCATGGCCGGCCGCCGGGTAATCATTCCGTTCCAGATGCTGGCGGATTGATCGAATCCCGCGTCACCCGCAAGCAGAAGCGGCCCCCGCAATCTCGACCTGAGGTCGTCAATCGCAGACTGTTCCAGCCTCGTCCCTCCTCCGTCGAGCGCCCTCACCGACACCGTGCTCATCCCCATCCCTCCCTTTTGTGATCAGTCAGTGGTCCCGCATGCTTCATGTACACCTCAATGTCTTTGACCGGTGGATCGGTACCTTGCCGTCGATTGCGCGCGAAAGGGCACACCGGTGCGCGAGCATGCAAGGCCTGTGGAGTAAAAGGGAAAGCTTGGATTGCTGAGGAGAGGAGAGCGATGGAATGGATATCCAGGACGATGACGAGATAGACCGCGGTCCGCCGCAATTCCCCTGCACATGATCTCAGCCCGGATGTGGGTACGACAAAGAACAGTTCAGCCCAACAGGTGATTGAACCTTAATACCAAAATCACCGACGAGAGTCAAGAACCGAGGTCCCGTTCATACCGCAGTGACTCGATCGGGTCCGTGCGGACGCGCTCAGCGCGCCATCGCCCGCGCTTTCTCCAGGATGCCCGGCCGCGCGGTCTCCATCATCTCCCGGAAGTCTTCGTATCTCAACGTCCGCTGCTCGAACGTCCTCTTTCCGAGCGCGCCCAGGAAACGCCGCTCGAACTCTCCGAAATACGATCCGTAGATATGGTAGCTGTCCGCAAGATGGCAGTATCTCCCCACCATGACCTGCCGTCCTATCTTCGAAGAAACATTCTCCGCAATCTGCTTCTGAAGCTGAACAAGCGCGAAGATGTTCATGAAGGCCGCCTTGTATGCGTCGTTCGAGCGGAAGCGGACGTTCATGCTGAGAACCGGGACGCCCTCCTCCTCGATGATCCGACACCAGATGCTCTGCAGGCATGGAGGATCGTAACAGTCGTTGTCCTCCCACACCTTCCACGTTATCGACTGCGCCCGGCGGGTATGGGGAGCATCCGCGAGCTTCTTGACCATCGTGTCAATCTGGTCCACCGACGCAATGGTGGGCGATCGGTACCTGAACAGCCGCTCGTGATAGGTGTACTCCCACCGCGTATCCGACGGATCGTCCGCCTTACGCACCAGGTGGTCCTTGATGCCCTCACACACTTCCATCGTGTATTCCTGAAGGTCCTCCGGGCCCCCCGGGAAATCCTTGTGAATCATCGGTTCCTTCATCGGATCCAGGATTGTGATGACCATGGTCGCGTCAATGCTCGGCGGATCGTCGGGCTTGTCGTACTGCGTCTTGATCCGACACCCGTTCTTGTGCAACGCAATCAGCGAGTCTTCCCAGGCCCTGGAAATGCAGTCGCCTTCGACATGGAGAACCGGAATCCCTTGCATAGAGCATTGCTCCCGAAAAGACTGTGATGGAAAGAAGCCGTCGTACCCGCCCGCGCCGCTATTCGGCGGACCGGGACACGATCTCGACGGACGCCTCCTGCAGACCCACGGACCGGGCCCGCACGGTAATGTTTCCCGCCGCTTCGCTGGACTGGATAACCGCCAGGCACAGACCATTGAAGGCTTTACGAGAGGAGGCTACAAATGGCTCGTGACTGGTCTGGAGTCCGTTGTCCACGCCGATGACCCTGCCCTCTCCCGCTAACTCGAACGTCACGAGATTGTCCGCGTACGGAACGACGGTCCCCGCCTCGTCCAGAACCTTCACCGTGATGAACGCGAGATCCCTCCCGTCGGCCACGATCGCGGTTCTGTCCGCCTCCAGCAGTAGCTTCGCCGGCGCGCCGGCGGTTTTCACCTCCCGCACCAGCGGCTCCTTCCCGGCCCTGTGCCCGACGGCCTTCAGCGCCCCTGCCGCGAACGGCACTTTCCACGCGAGATGAAGATCGTCCCCGGCCTTCGCCTTCGTCCCGTACGATGTTCCATTCAGAAAGAGCTCGACGCTGTCGCAGTTCGCGTACGCCCACACATCGACCGTGTCGCCCGCATTCCAGTTCCAGTGAGGCAGCAGGTGCAGTACGGGCGTGTCCGTCCACTCGCTTTGATACATGTAATAGGAGTCTTTCGGGAATCCGGCAAGATCCACGATCCCGAAGTACGAGCTCCGCGCGGGCCAGGGGTACGGGGTGGGCTCGCCCAGGTAATCGAAGCCTGTCCAGATGAACATCCCCGACAGGAACGCGTGCTTCTTCACGACCTTCCACGTCTCCTCGTGTGTGGAGCCCCAGGGTGCGCTGCAGTTGTCGTATGACGAACAGGTGAGGTCCTGATTGCCATCGCTAAACGGCCTGTCCCAGGACGTCGGCCACCTGCGAACGCTGTCCGCCGGCATGTCGTACTTCCCTCGTGAGGCGAGCGCGGAGGTCGTTTCGCTGCCGATGAACAGCTTGCCCGGAAATCGCTGCGGGAACCCCTCGAACTTCTCGTGCGCGTAGTTGTACCCGATCAGGTCCAGAGCCCCGGATCTGATCACAGGGTTCACCGTTTCCTGGTTATTGCACGCCGACGTGATGGGACGCGTCGGGTCGATCCGCCTGATGACGGCCGCAAGCTCCCGTGCGATGACAGCTCCGCTGCTATCCTTCGGATCCCACTGCTCCATGACCTCGTTCCCGATGCTCCAGATGAACACGCTCGGATGATTGCGGTCCCGATAGACCATATCCTCAAGGTCCCGAACGTGCCACGCATCCCAGTCCTGCGAATAGTCGAACTCGGTCTTGGACTTCTTCCACATGTCGAACGCCTCATCCATCACGACGAAGCCCATCCTGTCGCAGAGGTCCAGAAGCTCGGGCGCCGGTGGGTTGTGCGACGTGCGGATAGCGTTCACCCCCATCGCCTTCAGGATTTCCAGCTGGCGTTCGAGCGCCCGGCGGTTGACCGCAGCCCCGAGGCAGCCGAGGTCGTGGTGATTGCACACGCCCTTGATCTTGACCTGCCGCCCGTTGAGGACGAACCCGGTGTCGCTGTCGAAGCGGAACGTCCGGATGCCAAACGTGGTGGTCTGCTCGTCGAACATCTGCCCCTCGTGCTCGACACTCGTGATCGCCCGCATCAGGCGGGGGTGCTCGATGCTCCAGAGGTCGGGGTTCCTGATAATGAAGGTCTGGGCGATATCGCAGACCGAATCTCCTCGCGCCTCGCAGTTCACCTCTGCCCGGGCAACCGTCTCTCCAGCCTCGTTCTCCAGAGCGGTGATGACCCTGAGAGGACGGTCCTGAGGGAATCGATTGCGGACCCTGGTGCTGACCGAAACCGTAGCGGATTCCGTTGAGACGTCAGACGTCGTGATGGACGTTCCCCGGTGATCCACATGGAGCTTTTCCGTCCGCACCAGCCACACATTTCTGTAGATGCCCGAACCGGAGTACCATCGGGAATTGGGCTGCCGGGAGTTGTCGACCTTCACCGCGAGGCTGTTGGGCTCAGAGCCGTATTTCAGAAACGGGGTCAGCTCGTACCTGAAAGAGCTATACCCGTATGGCCGCTTCCCCAGGTAGTGGCCGTTGATCCAGACCTCGCTGTTCCTGTAGACTCCATCGAATTCAATGAAGACCAGCTTGCCTGAATCTGAGGCAGGCATGGTAAACGATTTCCGATACCACCCGATCCCGCCGGGCAGAGCACCCCCGTTGTGACCGGCAGGATTGCTGGCGCTGAACTCGCCCTCGATGCTCCAATCGTGCGGGAGGCGAAGCCTCCGCCAACCGGAATCGTCCAGGGCAGGGTCCTGGCCGTTCGAGACGTCTCCCAGGTGAAACTTCCAGTTCTTTCCGAAGTCTTCCGCTGTGCGGATGTCTGACGGGGGGACAGAGCATGCGATCATCAGAAGCGCCATCGGTGTCAGCAGGAGGACGAAAGCCACAAGGGCCTGTTTCACTGTGCGATTTCCTTCCTTGCGTACGGGTACCCCGCTCCACCGCCTGTTGGATGATGGACTCGAAGCAGGGAGGCGTGGCAGGACATTATGAATGGAACAGCGGCATCATCCCCTCGGTGCCGGCGAGGATCTTCTCGCGTTCATCTCCAGTCAGGGGTTCGAACTCTGCCGCGAGGTTTACTGCAAGCCTGTACAGACGAATGTCGCCCGGCGGGACCGCAGCCGTGATATCTTCGCTGAGCGTGAAGCGCACCGCCTTCCGCGCCTCTTCCAGCGCGTCGATCGGCTGGTACCAGGCTTTCGGGTAATTCTTCTCGACGCCTTCCGGCCACGGACCGCGCGCGAGCATCTTGAGAGCAAGCCGTGCGACCCCCTTTTGTCGTGCGTGTTCCATAACGGCAGGCCCGAAGTTCCCGCGGGCAACACAGACCAGATTGCACGGAAAGAGGATCGAGTCGAACGGGAACCGGTCCATCATTGCAGTGGCCGCCGTCTCTGAATGTGCGGAGAACCCGATGTACCTGATCTTGCCTTCCTCGCGCGCCTTCACGAATGTCTCGAGCGCCCCGCCGGGGGCAAAGATCTGTTCGACTTCCTCCATCTTTGTCACGGCGTGGAACTGATACAGGTCAACGTGGTCGGTTTTCAACCGCTTGAGTGAGGTGTTCAACTCCGCCTCAGATCCCCTGGCATCCCGCTCCATCGTCTTGCACGCGAGAAAGACTTTCCTCCGGTGCGGTTCGAGCGCCGGCCCGAGCTTCTCCTCCGCCTCCCCCCCGCCGTACGACGGAGCCACGTCGAAATAGTTGATGCTCCCATCGACGGCTTCGGCAACCACCGTGTTCGCTTCGCGCTGCTCCATCCCCATAATGACGATGGCGCCAAATCCGACCACCGAGAGGTCGACGTCTCCATTATAGCGCCGCCGGGGAAGCGGGGCTTGCAGAGGCCGGTTGATCATGGCTGTGAGGAGTCTGTTGTTCCGGGATTGGGCGAAAATGCCGGCAAGGGCGGATGCAGCCAGAAAATTCCGTCGTTTCATTGTCAGGCTCGCGGGGCAGGTTTAGAGGGATATGCGGGAACAAAAACTCCCGCCCCGAAGTTACGGAATGAAAGAGGAACCTTCAAACTGCAGGGGAGGGCGGTACCATGCGTTATATGATCATTGTAAAGGCAACCAGGGATTCGGAGGCGGGGGTCATGCCAGAGGAGACCCTTATGGCCCAGATGGCGACGTACCACGAGGAATTGGCGAAAGCCGGCACCCTGGTCGATGGCTCCGGACTTCAGGCAACCTCCCACGGGTGGCGGGTTCACTACCCGGCAGGCAAGGGTGGCAAGCCGACAGTCATCGACGGGCCATTCCCCTATTCGAAAGACCTGATTGCGGGCTACACGATCATCCAGGTGAAATCGGAGGGCGAGGCTCTCGACTGGAGCCGTCGCTTCCCCAACCCGGCAGGTGCTGGAGTTGAGACGCAAATCGAAGTCCGCCGGCTCTTCGAGCTCGACGATTTCGGGGAGAGCGAGGCTGTTGACCGGTTTCGGGATCTTGAAATGGGCGGGGAGGGGTGAGGATGAAGCGGTCGAGGATGGAGAATATTGCGCCCGACGTGGACGCATATCTTCGCAATGTTCCCCCTGATGCACGCGCCGCATTGACCAGGCTCCGCCGCGCGATCAAGGCTGCTGCTCCGGGAGCGGAAGAGGCCATCAGCTATGCAATGCCCGCCTACAAGCTTAACGGGCCTCTCGTGTACTTCGCAGCGTTCAAGGAACACTGCTCGTTCTTTCCGGCCAGCAAAAGCGTCGTGAAACGCTTCAGCAGGGAGCTCTCATCGTTCGACGCAAGCGGAGGAACGATTCGCTTCTCACCCCGCCGCCCTCTCCCCGCCTCGCTCGTGACCCGCATCGTCAGAGCGCGCATCAAGGAGAACGAAGCACGACGCGCATCGCGCGCAGCCAGGAGGGCCTTGTCGACTACTTGATCATCACGAGCGGCATCGCCTGCGTGTTCTCCCCCATCCGCAGCCTGGCCATGTAGACACCGCTCGACAGGGGCCGGGCGCTGCGGCCCGTTCCGTCCCAGGCAACGGTGTAGTTGCCGGGCATGATCTCCCCGTCGAACAGCGTTGTGACACTCCGACCCGTCACGTCATAGACCTCGAGCACGACGCGCTGCGCGCCGCCTGATCCCCGAACGCTGAAGGGGATAATCGTGCCTGCGTTGAACGGGTTGGGATAGTTCTGGTACAGTGTGAACGAGGCCGGGACAGGATCGTGGGGATCCCCGGCAACGCCCGTCAGAAGCTCTGTCCCCTCCCCGCGGCTCTCCCCTCCCGCGTCGGCGAGATACAGGTTGACCCAGTCAGGTCGAAGCGTCGGGGCGACCTTTGACATCGTCGCCCATTCCTCGTCCGTGAGTCGTTTGAACCCGGTGGTGAGGTGTTCGTAGTAGACCTGGACCGGCCCGACGAACGCCGTGGGAACACCGCCGGGAGGCTCAGCTACGACGAGCGCCAGCTCGACGGGGCCCGTCCCAACATGCTGAACCCATCCGACCATGCCGCCCGCCGCGTCTGTGGGGGCGGTGTGTATGTCCGCAACCACATAATCCACTGTGGTGTCATTCATGCCCGCAAGGAACTCCTGCCCGTACAGCAGCCGCGGGTACCAGCCATCATAGCGCGTTCCACACATGTTCTCGACGCGCAGCATCCCTCTCAGAAACGCTCTCTCCTCGGCCGTGAGCGCGGCGTTCGCGAGCTCCTTGCCTGCAATCGATGACAGCGTGTCGGCGACGCCGCCCAGGAGATCGAAGTACTGTCCGGCCCCGGGCAGATCTCTGAAACCTGCGGATGCGGTCCGTGCGAACTGGCCGAGCCGGTCATAGAACAACACGTTCGGCTCCACGTAGCTTTCCGGGTAGGAGCACACGATGCCCACCGTGTACGGCTGCTTTCCATACAGGATGTTGTCGTGCCGCAACTGGGCCCATGACGCAAGCTGGGTGTTCATCTTCTCCTGCCACCACGCCGCGGTCTGCATGAACGGAGGCAACGCGTCGCGCGCGGGCGGCGGATTCAAAGCCCTGATCAAGCTCAGCCACGAGCAGAACACCGACGAGGTCCAGTAGGATGCATCGTAGGAGTCAATCAGGTACCGCAACCCGGCGAGGTTCGAGGCGTAATGGTACTGCTCGAGCTCCGGTTGCAGAAGCTGGGCTGCGGCGTCGTTACCCAGCGCGAACAGAACATCAAGGCTGGATGGCAGCATACGGCGGACTTCGGAGCCATTGTAGATGATCTTGTCGTAGACAACGTTTCCGGTAATGTATCCGTCGATGATGAACCGCTGCCCGAGCAGAAGGAACGCCGACGCCGGTCGGACCTTGCCGGGATACTGAGGGTCCTTGATCAGGATCTGTGAGATGATACGCTGCCCGGCGTAGGGCTGCGTCGCGAGCGAGTCCTGCAGTTCGTGAAGCCGCGTTAGGTCCACAAGCTCGGCCGGCGAGGCGAGCCCGATCCGCCCGGCCAGATCGCCGAGCTGATCCACCGTCACATTGTCCGACTCGCCGAGGAGATAGGTCAGTAGCCGGTCGACGTCGGCCAGGTTCGCCCCGGCACCGGAGAGACGCACCGCCTCGCGCAGCAACATGGCATCGATGGTCTGCCGTTGGATATCGGCCTCCGGCCACTGGGTATCCGTTCCCTGCGGGGCCCGCAGATACAGCTCCGTCCTCCCCAGCCAGATCATCGCCCGGAAGTACTTCGCCAGGGCCGGGTCGCGCGCATAGTGGCCACGCACGGTGAACTGGCTGAAGTCATAGTTCCGTTCCTGGCTTGCGAACAGGGCGAGCGATGCCGCCGAAAGCCCATCGATGTACTGATGCAGGGTGTCAAGCAGTCCGGCATTCTCCGGGAAGTACGGCTGCACGGGCTCGCCAAGAAGCTGCAACGGGAGCGTGAGATAGACGTCGACGTCGCGGAGCGACTGGGCCATCACCGGATCCGCACCGTACGCACTTGCCAGCATCGGCACCTGTCCGCGGATACCTTCGAGGCTGGCGGTGACCTTGGGGAGAAGGACCTGCCTCTCGAGCCCTTTGAGGAGCTCGTCATACGAGAGATGAACCGCGTACAACAGAGCATCCGTCGAGACGAAGACCGGAAGGTCGCGGGTGAAGATTTCGTGAAACGCCTGGATGAATGTCGGGCGCTCCAGGCGAGAGCTCACGAAGAATCCGTGCTTCCCCAGAAGCGATCGCTCGTAGTCCGTCAGCCGGTAGGCGGTGTCTATTGTCGCAAGGTACGCGGGCTCGGGCGAGGTGCCGGCGACCTCGCTGCGGAAGGTGCCGGCGGGGTACATCTCAAGGAACGTCGAGTATCCGAGGTTCTGGTGCGTCGAGAGGAATTGGCCGTAGGCCTGGACGTCAAACGAGGTCTGACCCTGAGCGCGGAACGAGAGAAGGAGCAGGCCCGTGAGGACAACAGCGCGAGCGCGTGTCATGGCTGGACCCTCCGGAATCTGCACCAAGATACGGCGCTCGCGCGCGTAATTCAACAAGCCCACAGAAAATGGCGGGAATACTGCCTAGAAATTGACCTCGACATTCGCGTACACGATGTCGCCTGTCCCCCCGACCTGATACGGGAGGGAAAGACCTCCGACGGGGGACTTGTGCGTGTAGATATACTCGAGGTTGCAGCGCACGACGTGATTCTTCCACGGGTGGTAATTCGCCCCGAAGCGCAGATCCCACGGATTGCCGTACTCGCCGTACACCTTGGAATATCCCGAGTAGACCTGCAGCATAGCCGGGATCACCATGCCCGACGCCTGGAGCTGATAACCGTTGTCAGTGAGCTGATCGAATGCGAGGCTCTCGGTGCCGCGGCCCCTGAAATCGTTCACCCACCGCCAGTAGTACTCGCCCTCGAGCGAGAACCCCGCGTGTTTCACGCCCGCATCGATGCTGGTCATGTTGTACGTGGCGTTGTCCAGCTGGATCCCCTGCCCGAACGCGCCGGGCGCAAAGATCACGGTCCCGTCGGAGAGCCGGATCGTCACATTTTCGAACGCCTCGGACGAGGGCACGCCCTGGCGATCCTCGGGGCTTCGCGTGTAGTGAGCGCCGAGCCGCGTCGCGAGCTCTTGATGGTTCTCGAAATCTCCGAAGTTGCTGTTCAATCCGTACTCACCCGTTGTCGGATACCAGACCACCTCTCCTGACAGCGTGTTCAGGTGCTCATCAAGCTGTCCCGCGTCGACCCCGAGCTGGCTCAGGTTATTGCCGAGCATCACGCTGTACGTCAAACCGTCGACGACGGTCCCCTTTGCCCACAGCCCCATGGTATACGACGGGCGGAAGAACTCATCGGCGATGTACCGATTGTCGTTCGTCAGCCAGAACGGAAAGGTGCCCTCCGTTGACCTGGTTCCCGGGAGAGAGTTAACCCCCCCGCCCAGCGTGAAGTACTTGCTGAACGCATAAGTAAGGTTCCCTGCAACGACGACCTGTGCCCCCTGCCCCTGTGCGGTGTTGTTCGTCCAGACGTAGAAGAGGAAACGGAGGTTCGGATCCAGAAGCCATCCGGGGAACTGGATGTTCACCTTGTTGAGCTGGATGTCCTGCCGGCGGTCCAGGCTGATCGTTCTGCCGTAATGGTCCGTGTAGCTGCCGTCCAGCCCCTTCTGGTTGAGGTACCGAACGTACGTGTAGATCTTCAGGTTTACTTCCCCCATGTCGGTCTTCACAAGCTTGAAGCCCGCATTCGGCTTGTAGCTGCCCCACTGGTCCCCTTTCGAGGTGTCGTTGGAGGTGGCGACTGATTGAGAGAACGCGGTGACGTGTGTCAGAACCGCCCCCAGCAGTAGAGCAGCGAGAAACGAGAATTTCACAGCAGTCTCCTTTATGCGATAAGCGCTTGCTGATCGGATCAGACCGATGCCATCAACGGGGAAATACGCACGAATGTGTCCCGCGTGCCGATGCCGCCGGAGCTACTTTACTCCTTATCCCGCCGCTCAAGAATCGCGTTCGACTTCATCAGGTTCTGAACGACCTCCTGGTAGTACGGCTTCTCCTTCAGGCTGGCATAGGAACCGGGGAAGTACACGAGCGTGATGTCGGCGCCGCCGTTTTCAAACGCGTTCAGGACCACCGCGCACCGCTGGTCGTGGCCGAGCCGCGTATTGTCGATCATCGGAAAATCGAAGTACCCCACCCAGAATTCGACGCTGTTGCTTTCGACGTTCCCGACGGTGTCTTTCGGCGTCTTGATCTCCATCCGGATCTTCAGCTCCCGGTTGGCCAGGTCAGCGTCCTGGATGAACAGGGAGAAATACCGCTTCAGTCCGTCCAGCACAAGAGCCCCCTCGTCCAGCGCAAGTCCGCCCTGGCTCGCCTTGAGCGAATCAAGATCGATGAACCGGTCGAACTTCATGCCGGCGGCCTCCAGCACGAGCATCTGCTTCCTCGTGATTTCTGCTGCGACCTTCTGGAGTCTCACGGAGTATCCCTTCCGCGCGGGGTCTCCTGACGCTTTGATCTGCCGATCGATATACAGGAAGAGCGGCTTCAGGTTCAGGGATTCGTGGAAGTTGTACGCGAGAAGCTCCAGGTTGAGGACCTTCTCGTCGAGCGAGATCGACCCGGGCTTCAGGAAGGACTGGATCATCGAGACGAACATATCCTTACGGAGAGCGCTCTCCGCCTCTTCCCGCCGGCTCATCAACTCCGTGTAGATGCGAACGTTGGTCTCTGTCGCCTGCATGCGCTCCCGCATCGCGTTCTCGGCGATCTCCCTGTCTTTGAGATAGTTCGACCCGATGAACCCAAGGATCGCAACGGTGATGGCCGTAATCAACCCGCCGCCGGACTGCAGCACCACCGCCAGTTTTTCCCAGGGATCCTTCTTCTTGGTCTCCTCCACGACTATTTCCTCCGAAGGGAATACTTCCCGTCCTTTGCCTCCAGCACCAGGTCATAGCGTGCCGCCTTGTCATAGGAGACGAGCTGAAACAACGGGGACTGATCCTTATAGCGAACAGTCAGGGTGCACTTCCCCTTCTCCTTTACGATGAGGCGGAACGAGCCGAACTTATCCGTTTCGCCTGCGTAGGACTTCCCGGCGATAGAGATATCCACCTTCACCCCGGCGTCAACGGGCTTCGTCCCTTCTGACAGGGTGCCAAAGATCTCTCCTGCCAGTGCTGACGCCGCGGACAGGGCGACCAGGAATGCAACCACCACGATGGCTTTCATCATCATCACCTTCTCTATGAATCGAACATGCGAATTCTCTGCGACGGATAAATCTACCCGAATGGCGAACGAGAATCAAACGGCAGGGCGCCGTGCCGTGCCGGTCGTCTAGCGCCTGCATTCTATGGAGAACCCAGGCGACAAGGAGAACCCCCGCGGCAACCGACACAATTGCCGGAGTTGCGGGAACGTCCAGGACAAACGCGATCACCAACCCGACGAGAGGGCAGAAGACGCCAAGCAGCCCGGCAATGAGGATGATCCCGCGAACGCGCTTTGCCAGCAGAAGCCCTGCGACAGGGGGTATGACGAGGAACCCGAACACAAACAGGTCGCCAACGAGATGCGTCGCTGCTGCGACCACGAGCGCTGTCAGGAGATAGAACGCCTGTTCCCAGCGGCGCGCCCGGAACCCCTGGGCCTCGGCAGTCTCGGGATCCAGCCCCATGAACGCGAACGGACGGGCGAGCAGCAGCATGAAGGCAATCGCCGCCACGCTCAGGAGGAGCGTAAACAGAAAGAGACCGGGCGTAATAAAGAGAATGTCACCCCGCATGAGATTCTCCACCTCGGATACCTCCACCTGCTGCGCCTTCTGGAGGATCAGCATTCTGAGCGCGATGGCTGAAACGAACACAACGCCGAGGACCGCATCACGCGGGACCTTCCTGTCCGAGAAGAGCCCCGAGAGGAGCAGGGCAACGAGAGCGGTCAGCGATAGAGCGCCGCCGGTGTGGCCGAGCACATCAAGCGGGGGGACGAACGACAGCGCCAGCCCAACAAGGGACACCTGTGTCAGCACCGCCCCGAAGAAGACCACCCGGCGCGCTACCACATAGACGCCCAGCACGGCGCACAGGACTCCGACCAGCACGCTGCCGTACAGCGCGTACGGAAATTCCGCGAGGAGCGTCGTCACCGCATCAAAGATCCCCATGGCGCCTCCCGCTCAGGATGACGGTGCTCCCCTCGAGCGTGCCCACGCGAACGTCGCGGCGGTAGATCTTCGAAAGGTTCCCGGGCGTCAGGACCTCCCCGGTCGTGCCGACGAGCAGGACATCGCGGTCCACGATCGCGATCCTGCGCACCGTGTTCGCGACGTCGTCGAGAAGATGGCTCACCATCACGATCGTGATCCGGTCCTCCTCGTGCAGATGCGTGATCAGGTCGAGGATCGCACTCTTCGAGGACAAATCCATCCCGTTCGTCGGCTCGTCGAGGATCAGCAGGTCCGGCTTCATGACCAGCGCGCGCGCGATCAAGACGCGTTGCCGCTGACCGCCCGAGAGTTCCTTCAACGGATAGTCTCGTGCGCCCGTCATCCCGACGTGCTCGAGCGCCCCGTCCACTGCCGCACGATCCTGGGGCCCCGGCCTGCGCAGGAGCCCGAGATTGCGGTACCGCCCCATCATCGCGACCTCACCCACCGTGTACGGCAGAATCAGGTTCACGGAGTCCCGCTGCGGGACGTACCCAACAACCGGGGCGCCGCCATTCGCGGTCTGGAATCTGATCTCTCCCCTGAGCGGCTTCACCACCCCGAGGATCGCCCGCACTATGGTCGTCTTGCCGGCACCATTCGGCCCCACAAGCCCGAAGTAATCCCCCTGCTCGATGCTGAAGCTCAGATCCCGCTGGATCACCGTCCGGCCGTAGCCGAGAGTGACCTGCTCAAATGTGACGAGAGGTGTCATGCTCCCCTCATTTCAATGCTGCGGCAACGGTGCGGACGTTGTAGTCCATCATCGACAGATAGTCCCTGGCTTGCTCAACGCCTCCGACGGAGGTCGACACCCTGAGCACCTTGGCCCCGGCCGCCTCGGCGATCTGCTCCGGAGCGTTCATGTCGTAGAACGGCTCCACAAGGATGGCCTTGATCCCGCCCTTGCGGACGAGGTCAATCACCGCCGCCGTGTGGCTGGGGCTGGGCGGAACGCCAGGCTTGGGTTCCACCTGCTCGGCCACAATGATATTGAGCCATGCCGCGAAATACGTCCAGCTCCGGTGAAAGGTGATGATCTGCCGCCCCTGCAGCGGTTTCATCAGCGCCTCCCACTCGTGCGTTTTCGCCTCGAGCACCTTCACGTACGCGGCCGCGTTCGCTTTGAACGCCGGGGCGTCAGCCGGCGAGGCCTGCGCCAGCGCCGCTACAATCTCGTCCATGATCACCGGAACATTCCGGGGATCGAGCCAGTAATGGGGATTCCCGAACCGATGAACGTCCCCTTCGCTCGCGTCAAGCCGCGTGGGCACCTCAAGCTTGGTGATCTTCTGCGACAGATCCACCACCTCGAGCGACGAGTTGCGAGAACCGTCGATGATCTGCTGCGCCCACTTCTCCAGATCCATCCCGACCATGAAGAAGAGCCGGGCGCTTCTCAACTTCATCATGTAGCTCGGCTTCACTTCAATGTAGTGCGGGTTCTGGTCGCCGCGGACGATGTTGTCCACCTTGACCAGATCCCCGCCCACAATGCGGACGAAGTCGGCAAGGTCGGGCGTGGTCGTCACCACATTGACCGTCGCATGTGCCGGTACACTCATAGCAGCCAGCACGATCAGGATGAATGTCAGGGTACTCCTCATGAGCCTGCTCCGTCGTCTTGTTCAGAAACACTTAGAATGGATGAGCCTTGTGCGGACCCAGGGAAAAGACGGTCTGCAGGCCGATGAAGTTCACAGCCCTCGCCTCTCCTCCTGGTACGTCAGTCCGCATATGCTGGTACTCGAGCCGCAGACCGATGGTCTCTTCCACGGGATAGTACCCGAAGAAGACCGAGATCCCGGTGGCCGGGTCATCGGTGCCGTACGGCGACTGGCTCCAATCGAACCGGCTCCCGGCGCTGAACATCTTCAGAAACTGATAGTCCGCATACAGGTAGAGTCCACCGCTGGTTATGGACCGCCGCTCGGGATTGCCTGCGGCGTCTACAAAAGGAACGAGGTCACGGCCCTGGACGGCATCGCGCGTATTCAGGAGGTACTCGCCCTGGATCACCAGCGACGTGTACGTGCTTGGCCGGTAGCGGTACTTGAAGTCGAAGTTCCAGTACCAGAAGTCGTCGCGCGTGTACGGATCGTGAACACCTGTGTACGCGCTGATCCCCGTTTCCAGGTCCGCGTCGTCGCCCACGGGGAAGAATCCCATCAATCGCCCGGAGGCCGCGTAGGGCTGCGATTCGTCTGTTGTATCCTCCAGACCCGCTGCCCTGGGTATCGACAGCCCGCGCAGCACGTCCAACGTCAGCCTGGAGTAGAGGTCCCCGGTCGGCAGCATCACGCTTGCAGAGATTCCGAGGTCGTTGAGCGCCTCTTCGCCGAAGAACCGCTGTTGCAGGATCGGCTGGGTGATGAACGGCCACTGATGCGGGTGCATCATGTTGAGCTTGCCGAACTCGGCCCTGTACTTGCCTGCGCGGACATTGAGGTCCAGAGGCAGCCCGCGGAGCACGGTCAGGTATGCTTCCTCCAGACCGAGGCTTGCGGCCTCGATGTCGGGCCCGGAGAGCGCCATAATTACGTCTGCGCGGGCGTAGGGGTTTAGGTAGCCGGCGAATACAGCTTCGATCTCCTGGAACTGGAACTCCGGGCGGGAGAACTCGCGCTTCCCCTGGTCGAGCTTCCCGCCGTCATCGGTGAAGATCAGGAAGCGAGGGATGACGCTGATCTCGGGATTGCTGGATGTCTGCGCCCGGGCGGCGTCTGTGGCTGCAAGCAGCAGCAGCACCGCCAGGGCGCGGTGCGCCTGGCTTGTCATAGGGTCCTCATTGAATAGACTGGGAACTGGAACGAGGAATCGGACGGCTTACGCCGCCGGAGGACCACGCTTGCCGGAGTGATAGAGATCGGAAGAATCCGTTCGTTGCCCGGAGTGCTCCGCCAGCGGAGCATGTGCGGCAGGTACATCCGGAACGGCCGGGCTGACGATGCATGTCGCCACCAGCGAAAACGCATACACACAGACGGCGCAGACGCGGTCGCCGTCGATCGGCAGATGCCGCTCGTTCGGGCCACAGTTGTGCGACATGAATGCAGGAACACGGGACGAGCCTGTCTCATGTCCATCATGGTGAGCATACTCCATCGCCACCGCGGCGAAGAGGTGCAGCGCGATCGCGAGGAGTGCAATACTATGACGAAGAACGGACGCCATATGATGACCGGAGAATATACCGCCGGACCGCCGAAGATGCAATTCCCGGGAGATTACTTCCTGTATCGGGAGATGAACTGCTCGACCTCCGGGATCCCTCCCTGGAAGATGAGATACCCGTTGCTCGGCTCCCTGTCGGTGATCTCGCCGGCGATCGGGGTTTCCATGATCTCACGGACGCGCGCAAGGTCGTCCGTCTGGCCGAGAGCCCAGCCAAGCTTCACGTAGGCGACTTCCGGAAGCATGTTCGCCATCGGTACAACGCCGAGCTCCATCATGTCCCGGCCGGTGTCGTACACGTACATCTGCACGTATCCCCAGAGCGTCTGCACCGTCATATACACCGCGATGTTCTCGTCGCGCGCGCGCTTCAGCGCCGGATACAACGGCTTGTTCACGTGGCCCAGTCCCGTCCCGGCAATGACGATCCCCCGATATCCGTTGTCGATCAGGGAGTCGACAATATCGGGCCGCATGTTCGGATAATAGTAGACAATGCTCACCTTCTCCTCGAACACGGTGTTCACCACGACGTCCCTGTCCGCACGCCGTCGCTTATAGTCGTCCCGCAGCGGCGTGATGGCCTCGCGGCTCACCATGGCGAGGGGGATATCGCCGATGGTCCGAAACGTCGAGCGGTAGCTCGAGTGCATCTTGCGCACGCGGGTGCCGCGGTGCAGCAGCCCGTACGAATCCGACGTTGGTCCGAACATGCAAACCATGATCTCCGCCAGGTCGCTTTCGGCTGCGGCCTTCACGCTATGCATCAGGTTCAGAGCGGCATCGGAGGACGGACGGTCGCTCGAACGCTGCGAGCCCACCATCACGATGGGAACCGGCGAGTTCTGCACCATGAACGAGAGAATCGCCGCCGTGTGGTGCATGGTGTCGGTTCCGTGCCCGATCACGATTCCCTGGACGCCTCGCTGGATCTCCCGGCCGATCGCCTCGGCCGTGCCGCGCCACTGCTCCGGCCCCATGTTCTCCGAAAACACGCCGTACAACTTCTCCGTTTCCAGGTTACAGATGTCGGCCAGCTCCGGAACCGACCCGTAAAGCTCTCCGGGAGAGAACGCCGGAATCACCGCGCCGGTTCGGTAATCGAGCCTGCTTGCGATGGTTCCTCCCGTGCCGAGCAGTTTCACCCTCGGCTTCTGCGGATCGAACGGGAACTCTTTCTCCGGAATCTTGTACTTCGCTTCGCGCCGCCCGCGGATCGTGATGCCCTGAATCCGCCGTGCAGCAATGCCGATGTTGTATCCGATCGGGAGCTTCAGAACGACATGATGGGGGTCAGCCGTCTCCGAGCGCGGCAAAATGAGGCCCGCGAACGACCCGCGGTCGGTGGCGATCTCCACGTCGCTCCAGATCGGCGCCTCGAACCGGCGCAGAACCTCCAGGGCCTCGCCCCGGTATCCCTTGAACTCGTCATCGGTCATGATCCAAGTCCCTCCGCGACGAACTGAGCGACGCGCGCACCATCCACTCTCCCTCGAAGTTCGGGCATGACCGCGCCCATCACGAGATCCCTCCTGCAGTCCGGCTGCCGGATCTGTACGCCCTCGAGCGTCGCCAGCGCCGTCTTGACCGCGGCACGGGCTTCGGCCTCCGTGCACGGTGCCGGTATGAATTGCTCATCGAACTGGCCGGCCTTGCAGACCGCTTTCAACACGTGGACGACGCCCTCCTTCGCCAGCCTTCCGGATATGTGGGCGATTAGCACGCTTCGGAGAACTTCTCCGTTGAGCGCGCCGGTCGCACACCCCGCCCTTCTGAGCTCCTTCACCATCCTGACGAGGACCACGGAAGCGAACACGGGCGAGACGCCGCCGTTGCGCGTCATCTCTTCGAACAGAGCAACGTGTGGCGAGATCGCCAGCGGCGTCACCAGGTCTTCGGGAACACCTAGCGTCCGGTAGGCGGACTCGCGCGACCAGTAGTCGGAGGGCAGCGTCAGGCGAATGCGCTCGAGTCGCTCCTCCGTGATCCTGCGCGGCGGAAGATCTGTGTCGGGGTACATCCGGTCCGCCCCCGGAAGGATCCGCTCGAAACCGTTGGTGCCGTCTCTCAGCGCCTGACGGGTTTCGGAAGGGATGCCGATAGCCGCCTCGCGAGCGCGTATGGCAACCTCGTTGGCGCCTGTCGCCGCGTCGTCACGGTCTCCCCAGACCAGCACCATCGTATCGTCGTCGGAAGCGTTCGCCATCTTCTTGACGGCCTGCCACTCCGACGTGGCCAGCGACTCGCTCGGGTTGTCGGAGTGGATGATGTTGGGCAGCGTGGTCAGGCAGGCGATCACACGGACGCGATCCGAGATCTCCCGGGAGAACATCGTATCCGTCTGTGTCTCCCAACGCAGCAACCCGCGGAAGCCCCGCAGGACGACGCAGTTGACCTCGAGCCCGGAAGCGACGGCGTCTCTGATGGGGGTATACATGGTTTTGCGGACAAGACGCGTCACGGTCTCCACGGAGGACCGGAATGTCTCTCCTGTGATTCCCCTCCGGTGCAGTTCTTCACGCAGACGCAACAGGTTCCACTGCCGCCGCGCTTCGTTGTAGGTCAGGAGCGGAATGCGGGGGATGCGCGGGACTCCCTTGATCTCAATCCTGGTCCCCCCCGTCACGCTCACGTTGACGTCCTGCCTGGCCGAACCGATCCCCGTTCGCACGCGGCCGGTGCTGTGCGTCATCCGCCTGCACAGGTCCGCCACCTCGGCGACCTGGAACGGCGTCCTCATGTCTGGCGCCGTCACCGTCTCGATGAGCGGCATGCCGAGACGGTCGGTCAGATAGACCCGCCGGTGCCCGGCGTCGCTCACCTCGCGGCAGGAATCCTCTTCGATCGACATCTGCACCACCCCCACATCCCGACCCTTGTAGGGAATCCGTCCGTTCAGTGCGAAGATCGCTGTCCGCTGGAATCCCGTCGGAATGCTGCCGTCGAGGTACTGCTTCCGCGCAATGTGCAGTTCGTCCACCGCGGCACATTGGAACAGCATGCCGATGCCGAGCGCGATGTCGAGCGCCTCGTCGTTGATCTCGAACGGCGGGGTGTCGTCCATTTCGTAGGTGCAGACCGTCTCCCGGTGGATACGGTAGATGATCTCCTTCTTGGTCTTGAATTCCATCAGCGCCGTGCCGTCGTAAACGCCCAGCTCGGAGAGCGTCGGACGCATGTGACGAAGGATTTCCGCGTGGTAGTGGTCGCTGTACCTCCCCGCCGGACACCTGCAGAAGAGTTTGCGGGAGGTCAAAAGTTGCTGGTGGATTTCGAGCCCCGACCTGAAGCCGACGGCAGCATAATCGGCCATGGTCATGTTCTCGAAAGGTTTGAAGAGCAGATCGGTCATGAGATGCTTGGGCGGTTCGGATATTCTGCGGAATGCGGAGGCAGATGCACGCGACAACGACACGCAGTCAAACTACGGGTGGAATTGCAGAGAAGCAAGAAACCCGTCGCACAACAACAGCCCTGCTTTACTGGCATGCACGTTGAATTTCTTGAGACCGTGTTCATCCCGTGCATCAATCATCATTGGAGGCATCCCATGTCGCTCTCACCGTCAGCCGGGATCATTCCACGCCTGCTGACCCTGACACTGCTCGACGCGGGGACGGTCTTCTCCCGGGTCGTTCTTGACAAGGAGGCAGCGTTGGAAATCTTTGCACCCGTAGACTAACTCAAGTCTTTTCCCTATCTTCCACCAATCGCAACGCTTCCTCTCCCTCCACACGCACCGGAGTCGGCTCCATGACCAACTTCAATCGACGTGACTTCCTGAAGCACTCCATCCTTGGCGCATCCGGCGCATTGATCGCCACGCCCGCGCTGGGAGCACATCGATCCAGCCAACGACCTGACGACGAGAAGCCCGCGCCTATTCGTCGTCCGCTCGGCCGGACAGGCCTCGTTCTGCCGGTGGTCAGCTTCGGCGTCATGCGCGCGGATAATCCCGGGCTGATTCGCGCCGCAATGAAGGCGGGAATTGTCCACTTTGATACCGCGCACGGCTACCAGCACGGCACCAACGAAGAAATGCTCGGCAATGTTCTTTCGGAGTACCCGCGAGAGTCCTTCGTCATCGCAACGAAGGTAAAGTACGACGGGCCGGAGGATTTCAAGGGAAAGTTCCTCCTGAGCCTGCAACGCCTGAAGATGGACTACGTCGACATTCTGTATGTGCACAGCCTGACGTCTCGCGACGAGGCGCTCGACAAGAAGATTCTCGACGTCATCCAGGAGATTAAGAAGAGCGGACGCGCCAGACATCTCGGCGTATCGACGCACAAGAATGAACCCGAGGTGATGCGCGCCGCGATCGAGAGCGGCGTCTACGAGGTCGTGCTCACCGCGATCAACTTCCGGCAGGATCACATTGCCGACGTGAAAGCGGCTGTCGCGGAGGCCGGGAAGGCCGGGATCGGGATCGTCGCGATGAAGACGATGGCCGGCGCGTTCTTCGACAAGGATCGGACAGACCCGATCAACTGCAAGGCCGCCCTCAAATGGGTCCTGCAGGACGAGAACATCAGCACCTCCATCCCTGGCATCACGACGTTTGATGCGCTCGCGCAGAACGCCAGCGTCAATACTGACCTGAAGCTCACGGCCGAGGAGACGGCCAGCCTCAGGCTCGAGAAGGCACAGGGCGGTCTGTACTGCAACGGATGTGGGGTCTGCACCGGCTCGTGCAGCCGTTCGCTGCCGATTCCAGAGCTGATGCGGAGCTACATGTACACTTACGGGTACAACAACGCGGTCATGGGACGGGACCTGGTCACGTCACTAGGAACCGGTGTCCACCCGTGCACCGGCTGCGACACATGCACGGCGCAGTGCGTGAAGGGGTTCGACATCCGGGATCGGATCGCCGACGTGTCGAGGCTTGTGGCGATGCCCGAAGAGCTTCTCGCTGGAGCGCATTGTGCCTGAGGTCGGGATATCCGTGGGTCAAAGAGCTGCGCATGCGGCCGGCCGTGTGCCCCGGCTGCCGGTGGAGCGCTGCACATGGAAGCCGCGCGCAGCGAGCAGGATGCAGGTGGCCCGCACATGGAGGCGTGTTGTCCTCACGTTGCCAGTCATCATCCTTGCACTGGCGCCGCACCTGTCGCCTGCCGGCGGAGACTCCTTCCCCGCCATCCCCGGCTGGCGGCTCACGGGGCAGCCCATTGTCTATACCCCCACTAACCTGTGGGACTTCATCGACGGGGCAGCGGAATCCTACCTGGCCTACTCGTTCGTGGACCTGCAGGTTGGGGAGTACGTCAGCCAGGAGAGCGTCGCCGTTCGCGTGGAACTGTACCGCCATGCAGATCCGGACAACGCCTTCGGCATCTACGCAACCGAGCGGGCACCGGACTACTCTTTCTTGAAGGTGGGCGCCCAGGGGTACGAAGCGGAGGGGATTCTGAACTTTCTCACTGGAAGGTACTACGCCAAGCTGTCGACGCAGCAGAAGGGGCCGCTCGCTGCGGCCGGGCTGCGCCTCATAGCGGGGCATCTTGACGCATTTCTGACCGAAGGATCCAACCTGCCCCCCGGACTGAACCGGCTGCCGGTGGAGGGCAAACTACCGAACACCGAGGGGTATGTCGGAGAGAATTTCCTCGGGTACGGTTTTCTGCGCCACGCCTTCACCGCTCGATACGATAAGGGGCTACAGATATTTGTGATGGAATACCCGACGGCCGACAGCGCCGCAGGAACCCTGCGCAGATTCCTGGCCGTGGCGCCGGGGACCCAAACCGGTCCGGATCAATACAAGATCTCCGATCCCAACAACGGGCCGATCGCGATCGCACGAAACGGCCCGATCCTTTGCGGGACGCTGGGCGCAACGGACCCGGCAGTGGAAACCCGATACCTCAAGCTGCTCGAAAGCTCGACACTCAAACACTGATTCTCCTCGTTGCACTGAATACCGAAGGCCGCCGGCGAGTATTCTTGCTTTCAGGCAGCCCTGGTGCGAATCTCCACTACTGCCGGCCGTTCACTTTCCGGACCTGAAACTTCATGCGCGCAAAAAACCTCGCCTGGATCCTTCTTCCTGTCATCCTCGGTGCCGGCATCATCCTCTTCGTGATCGCCCGGCCCCCGGCCGGGCCGCCTGCCTTCATCGATCCCGCGTCGGACAGTGTCCGCTTCGTCGGCACATCCGCCTGCATCAAATGCCACGAGCAGGAATACAATCTCTGGCGAACCTCCGATCACGCTCTCGCGATGGGCGTGGCCGCCGATAGCACGGTGCTCGCGCCGTTTCGCGGCGAGACATTTGTCCAGCACGGAGTGCGGTCGCGGTTCTTCCGTCGTGATGGCAAGTTCATGGTCACCACCGAAGGACCCGACGGCACGATGACAGATTTCGAGATCGCATACACGTTCGGGTATTTTCCGCTGCAACAGTATCTCGTGGAATTTCCCGGAGGAAAATTTCAGACACTCCCCCTCTGCTGGGACACACGGGTCGCTGCCAAAGGCGGGCAGCGGTGGTTTCATATCTACGGCAAAGAGCGCATCGCGCCGGACGATATCCTGTTCTGGACCCGCATCCCACAGAACTGGAACTACATGTGTTCGGAATGCCATTCGACAAACCCTCTCAAGAACTTCGATCCGGCAGCCGGAACCTATGCCAGCTCGTGGTCCGAGATCGTTGTCGCCTGCGAGGCCTGCCACGGCCCCGGATCGGACCACGTCGTCTGGGGAACGAGCGTCAGAGCAGGCCGTGTTCCCGCCCCCGGGTCGGAAATGGGTCTGAAAGTGCGCCTGAAAGAGTCCGGCCGCGGCACCTGGGTCATGAACGAAAAGACGGGCAATTCCTCGCGTTCCATCCCCCTCGCCTCCGATGTCCAGCTTGAAATCTGCGCCCGATGCCACTCCCGCCGTACCCAGCTCACGCAGGACTACGTCCACGGACAACCGCTGGTGACCACGCATTTGCCCGCACTCCTGGAGGCGGATCTCTATTTTCCGGACGGACAGATCCGGGATGAGGTCTATGAGTACGCCTCATTCAAGCAGAGCAAGATGTACCAGAAGGGTGTACTGTGCGTCAACTGCCATGAGCCGCACAGCATGCGCGTCTACGACAAGGACAATAGCCTCTGCTACCGCTGCCATTCGCAGCAGAAGTTCGGGTCACGCGAGCACCACTTCCACCGGTCGGATTCCACCGGGGGTAGCTGCATCCAGTGCCACATGCCGACGCGGACATACATGCAGGTGGACGTCCGCCGCGATCACGGCTTCCGCATTCCTCGCCCGGATCTCACCGTCCTCCTCGGCGTCCCGAACACATGCACTGCGTGTCACACGGATAGGTCAGCCCGCTGGGCATCGGACTGCGTCACGCGCTGGTACGGAGCCAGACCGGATTCGGCTTCGCACACAGGAGTTCTGTTCTCGGAAGGCCGCGCAGGTAATCCCGGAGCCGTGCCTGGTCTGGTGGCGCTGGCCGGCGACACATCTCGGCCGGCCATCCTCCGTGGAACCGCACTCTCAATACTTGAGGGACATGCGACCCCTGCCGCCGCGAGCGCTGTGCAACACGGGCTGAACGATCCCGACCCGCTCGTGCGTATCGGGGCCCTGCGTGCGCTCAATCTCTTCCCTTCAGCCGGCCGCTTCGCGGACGCACGCCATCTGTTGAACGACCCGCATCTCGCCGTGAGGGTCGAAGCCGAGGGAACACTTGCGGAGATCCCGCGGCAGGAACTTCGCGCCGACGACCTTGCGCTTCTGGATTCCGCGCTTGCCGAGTACTCGATGGTCCAGCGATTCAATAGCGATCATCCCGCAGGTCTCATGAACCTCGGGAACATCGCGGCGTGGCGGGGGGACCCCGTCGCAGCGGAGGCGTTCTACCGGAAGGGCATTGAGCGCGAGCCGGCCTTCATTCCACAGTACATCAATCTCTCTGACCTGTTCCGCCGTCAGGAAGACGACGAGAAGGGAGAAAAGGTACTCCAGGACGCATTGAAGGCCAGCTCCGAATCCGCGGACGCCCACTATGCCCTCGGCCTTCTCAATGCGCGCCGGAAGAACCTGCCCGCGGCTCTGGAGCACCTCAGGCGGGCTGCGGACCTACGCCCCGAAGAAGCGTCCTACGCCTATGCGTACGGGGTGGCGCTGAGTTCAACAGGCAACGCCGTGGACGCACTGCGCGTGTTGAACAACGCGTCGACGCGCCATCGGTATAACCAGGATATCCTGGTTGCCCTCGCAACGATCGAGCGAGACCGGGGGGACCTCCCGGCCGCTCTGGAGCACGCCGGGACGCTGGTGCGCACCTGGCCGGAAAATCAGTCGTTCCTGCGACTCTTCCAGCAGCTGCAAGCTGAGCACAATCGCTAGGGATTACACGCCTGTCTCAAACACTGCTCCCTGACCCGTGACTGCCTGGCCTACGAGGGGGGGGATGGGTCAGGGAACCGCAGACCTCCCCGAACGCGCAAAACCCGGACCGGGCAAATGCCCGACGGGTGGGATATTTCCCGAGTTTCCCCTATATTCCTCGCTAATGCCCCCCGACCACCCCACACCATGCGACTTCCACGACTCTCACTGACACAGCTGATCTTTGTGGGGATGGCTATCGGCCTCTTTCTCGGCTGGGCGTTCCCCGACATCGCCGTCGAGCTCCGCCCCCTCAGCACGATATTCATCCGGCTCATCAAGACTCTCATCGCGCCGCTCATTTTCGCCACGCTTGTCGTCGGGATCGCCGGCCATGGTGACCTGAGGCAGGTCGGGCGCATGGGCATCAAGTCCCTTGTCTACTTCGAAGTCATCACGACACTGGCCCTGCTCATCGGCCTGGTCGCCGTGAACCTCGTGAAGCCCGGCGTGGGCGTGAATCTTCATGCGGTCGCACCTGCGACGGACTTCGCCGGTAAGCAGCAGACCTTTTCGGAGGTCATCACGCACATCTTCCCGCAGAGCATCGTGGAAGCCGCAGCCCAGGGCGAGGTGCTGCAGATCGTCGTCTTCACGGTGCTCTTCAGCTTCGGCGTGGCACTCGTTACCGAGTCGCGACGGAAGATCATCGTGGACTTCTGCGATGCGCTGGCCGAAACGATGTTCAAGGTCACGGGAATTGTCATGCGGTACGCCCCGATCGGCGTGGGCGCGGCGATCGCCGTCACGGTCGGACACCGCGGGCTCTCGGTTCTCATCAACCTCGGGCTCCTCATTCTGACACTGTACGGCGCGCTCATCGCCTTTGCGGTCCTTGTGCTCCTCCCCGTGGCGCTTATCGCCCGCATCCCCATCGGCGCCTTTGTGAAGGCGGTCAAAGAGCCGGCGCTCATCGCGTTCTCAACGACGAGCTCCGAAGCGGCCCTTCCCAAGGCCTTCCAGAACATGGAGGCATTCGGCGTCCCGCGGCGCATCGTTGCGTTCGTTCTGCCCACAGGGTACAGCTTCAATCTGGACGGAAGCACCCTGTACCTTTCGCTGGCATCGGTCTTTGTCGCGCAGGCTGCAGGTATCGACATGCCTCTCGGGGCGCAACTCCTCATGGGGCTGACGCTCATGCTGACGAGCAAGGGCGTCGCGGGAGTGCCGCGGGCGTCACTGGTGATCCTCGCCGGGACACTGGCGTCGTTCGGCCTCCCGCTCGAAGGCGTGGCGATCATCCTGGGCGTCGACGAAATCCTGGATATGGGGCGGACCACGCTGAACGTGGTCGGGAACTGCCTCGCCGCGGCGGTCATCGCCCGGTGGGAAGGAGAACTGGCTCTCGAAGGAGCGACATGACGGCGGAATCAATACTCAGGGGCCTGGCAGGCTTGGCGCTGATGGTCGGGCTCGCCTACGCGTTTTCGTCCAACCGACGGTCCATCAGCTGGCGGCTTGTTGCGATCGGTACGATCCTGCAGATCATCTTCGCACTCGTCGTCCTGAACACCGCCGCCGGCCGGAACATCTTCAGCTGGATCAGCAAGGGCTTTGTCATCCTCTTCGGTTTCGCCGCAGAAGGCGCCGCCTTTGTTTTCGGTCCGCTCGGCCGGGGCCCGGGCGCCGAAGGGAGCCTGGGCTTCTTCTTCGCTTTTCAGGTCCTGCCCATCGTGATATTCTTCGCCTCCCTGATGGCGATCCTCTATTATATTGGGATCATGCAGCGCGTGGTGCAGGCATTCGCATGGGTGATGGCCCGCCTTCTCGGGACCAGCGGAGCCGAATCGCTTTCAGTCTCGGCAAGCACATTCATCGGACAGACCGAAGCCCCGCTGGTCATCCGCCCCTATCTCCCGGTCCTCACCACCTCCGAGCTGTACACAATTATGGTGAGCGGCATGGCACACATTGCGGGGAGCGTCATGGCAGCCTATGTCACCATGCTCGCCACCGCCTACGCCAAAGTGTCCGGGACCCCCCTCGACGCGGCACAGGTAAACTTCGCCGGCCACTTCCTCGCAGCCAGCATCATGGCAGCCCCCGCCACGATGGTCGTCGCGAAAATGCTCGTGCCCGAGACGGAGAGTCCCGTCACGATGGGGACCGTCAGGCTCAAGATCGAAAAGGGGTACTCGAACATCATCGAAGCAGCCGCCGGCGGGGCGGGCGACGGACTTCGGCTTGCGCTGAATATCGGCGCCATGCTTATCGCGTTCATCGCCTGCATTGCGGTCCTCAATTTTCTCCTCGGCTGGGCGGGAGACGTGAGCGGACTGAACTCGACCCTTCGAGCGCACTATGGCACCCCGCTCTCGCTCGAACTTCTCTTCGGATTCGTCTTCCAGTTTGTCGCCTACGCCATCGGCGTGCCGTGGAGCGATGCGATGCCGGTCGGGAGCCTGATGGGCATCAAGCTGGTCCTGAACGAATTCGTCGCATACCTGCGCATGGCCGAGACGGTGGCCGCAGGAACGCTTTCTGAGAAGAGCATCATCATCGCCACCTATGCGCTCTGCGGGTTCGCGAACTTCTCATCCATCGGCATCCAGATCGGCGGCCTGAGCCCGCTCGCAGAGAACAGGCGGGCTGACATCGCACGGCTCGGGCTCCGCGCTGTCCTCGGCGGCACGATCGCCACATGGATGATCGCCTCCATCGCCGGAATGTTTGTCCCGTAACCGACACTCCCCTCTGACGGACGAAGCATGAAAGAAACACCCGGAAGGTACCGCTGGTTTGTGCTCGGAGACTGGAACGGGTTCTTCGGGCTCATGTTCGACAACCTGACAGTCCTCTCGTTTCTTGCAGGCATTCTGATCTTCGGTTTCGGATACCCCGCGGATATCGTGTACACGCGCATGTTCCCGGGCACCGCATTCGGTGTTCTGTTCGGCGACCTCGTGTATACCTGGCTCGCCTTCAGGCTCGCAAAGCGCACCGGCAGGCAGGACGTCACCGCGATGCCGCTCGGGCTCGACACGCCGTCCACGATCGGGATCGCGCTCGTCGTGCTGGGCCCGGCCTTCCTCGGCCTCAAGAACGAGGGAATGAACGAGCGGGATGCCGCGATGATGACCTGGTACATCGGGATGGCGACGATGGTGTTCATCGGCATCATCAAGGTCGTCTTTTCGTTCCTCGGGCAGTGGGTGCAGAAGATCGTCCCGCAGGCAGGCCTCCTGGGATCGCTGGCCGGCATCGGCCTGGCCTTGATCGGACTCATCCCGCTGATCGACATCTTCGGCATGCCGCTCGTCGGGATCGTCGCACTCGGCATCATCTTCTATTCGCTTGTCGCGGAGATCCATCTCCCGCGACGGATCCCGGGAGTGCTGGCGTCCGTCGTCATCGGCACCACGCTCTATTATTCGCTTGGGCCCACAGGCCTGATCGGCGGCACATTTGCGGGTTTTCCGTCGCCGGATCTGCACTTCGGACTTCCCCTCCCGACGCTCGGATTCATTGAGGGAATGGGACGGGCACTGAACTACCTCCCGCTCGCAATCCCCTTCGGGATCCTGACGGTGGTCGGAGGCATCAACGTGACGGAGAGCGCGAGAGTTGCCGGGGACGATTACAGCACGAAAGAAATTCTGCTCACAGAGGCGGTGGCGACGCTCGTGGCGGGTGTCTGCGGAGGTGTCGCACAGTCGACACCGTACATCGGCCAGCCGGCGTACAAGCGGATGGGTTCGCGCGCCGGATACACGCTGCTCACCGGCATCTTCATCGGGCTGGGGGGAATGCTGGGGTTTGTCTCGTTCTTCGTAGAGTTGATACCGAGGGCCGTGCTTGCGCCGATCCTCGTGTTCGTTGCGCTGGATATCGTCGTCCAGGCGTTCCTGGCAACACCGGCCAGGCATGCGCCCGCGGTTGCCTTCGCGCTCTTTCCCACGGTCGCGCGTCTGCTCTCTATCAAGCTCGGGAACCCCGAGATCGTCCCTTCGGAGATCTTCACGCGATTGATGAACGTGGACGGAAAGGGCTTGCCGGAAATGCTGATCACGATCGCCCTGGGGAACGGGTTCATCGTGACGGCGATGCTCTGGGGAGGGTTTCTTGCGGAGCTGATCAATCGGCGGTTCGGAGCGACCGCGGTCTATCTGATCATCCTTGCAGTCTTCTCATTCTTCGGCGTCGTGCACTCCGCTCTGCCCGACGGCTCGATGTATTTCCCTTGGACGCTCGACGGGCTGGCGAAACAGGTCCCCTATCAATTCGCCTTCGCCTACCTGGTGCTCGCGATCCTGTTCATGGCCCTTTCCCGAACAGGCGAGGCCCGTCAGGCGGCGGGATAATCTCGACTGCTGCGAGATCTCCCGCCGACGGGCAGATCCTTCCTCCCGCGTGATTACTTTCCCTGCGGAGGAAACTGCTCGAGGATCATCCTGGCGACCTCGTCCGCCTTGGCCTGAGCTTCCACGGGGTCGCTCGGGGGATCGACCGTCAATTTGCCGACGCCGCGCCAGATCATCTCGAAGGCTTCGGCTTTCTTCTGAATGAGGTCGATGAAGATCGATCCCTCTGTATAATAGTTGACGTCAGTGGTCGTTCCACCCATCCCACCGTACCCTCTGCCGTACCATCCACCGTACCCGTACCCGTAGCTGGTCACGTTCATCTTGTCCTTTATGCCGGCATGGACTGCCACGTAGAAACTGGGATCCCCTGTCTCAAGCTTGGTGTATCCCTTGGCGGCAAGTGCTTTGTCCACGGCGACCATTGCGCGCTTCTGGAGAAGCGGCGCTTTCTCCAGCGCGTCCTGGGTTCCCTGCATCTTCACCCACTGGTACGTCGTCAATCCGGTAAAGGTCGCCGAAGGATCGTAGTCGGACGTGACCGACACAGACGAGCATCCCGCAAGCGCCACCAGCGAAAAACAAAGAAGAACCAACGACATGTGCCTCATAACTGCCTCCAAATTGATTCGAAGTGGTGAGTCTTCACCTCCACCTACTTACGTTCTCGATAGCACTGCTACAATCCACCGAAAGGATGAAAGAGGGACTACGTCCCACCTCCCTTATGATCGCAACGATGGGCGGCTTGGAGCCGGCACGTCAGACCTCTTTGGGAACCGTCCTGACCCATGTCCCGAACTGCTTCAACTCCTCCAGGCGACACGACCACACGAGCTGCCCGTTCCAGACAGTGATATCAGGGCAGCCGTCGCACATGTTCTGATATCCGTTCGGCAGAAAGTCCACCGGCTGGATGATCATGACCGTCTGGTAGTGCAGCTTCTTGAACAGACGCGCGGGGTTCGTAAGGGCCGAGCGGAGATACCGGCCCGACGTCTGCCGCATCGCCGGGTCGATCGGGGAGAAGAGCATCATCGATCGCCCCTTCGCCGTCCATTTCGGGGACGCGTACGCCAGGTACTTCCCGTGGAGCAAATGGTGCCCCGCCTGGACTGCCTCCAGCAGCTTCGGCCCGACATATCCGTAAATCCTCTCCCTCGTCCCCACCCGTCCCGTCAGCAGCCATTTGAATGTGTCGGCAGCTTCCGAGCCGTTCAGGTAAGCGCTCGGGGAAAAGTCAGGGAACCGCTCGCGGATCTTCGCCACCACCTCAGGCGCTTTCAGATCGATCTTCCTCTTCCCTTCCTCGCTGTAGTGCAACTCATCCGTCCGGATCCTGGTCCCGCCGGCGTACCAGTCGAACGGGAGCTGCGGCACCGCGGCGCGGAACAGGATGAAGACCATCACCTGGACGATGTCGATGTGTTTGGCCGCCCAGTCCACCATCTCCGGAACATACTGGAGCGTATCCTCATACACCGTCGAATTGAAGGCACACGAGATGTTGCCCGCCTCGGCAAGCATTTCAGCATACTGCAGCCGCAGCTCGTTCAGATCCAGCTCGTTCTTGTTCTTCCATTTCGGCCGCCCCTGCTTGCTGTCGATATGGAAGGTGAATCCCATGACTCCAGCCTTCTTGAGCTCCCGGAGAAGCTCCTTTGTCAACGCGCCGCCGTTCGTGTTGATAATCGCCTTCATGCCGGCATCGTTGACGGCCCTGACAATCTCGACGATCTGGGGGTGCATGAGAGGATCCCCCCCTGCAATTGACACCCCGTCAGCGTTGCGCAGCCGCTTGAACACCTCGATCTCCTCCCGCACGACATCCATCGTCTTGTGGCTGTTGGCCACGTTCTCGCGATAGCAGCCGTCGCACGCGAGGTTGCAGGCGGACGTCGGTTCAAGCCAGGAGATCGCGTTGTCCGGCAGAGACCACGGTAGCCGGTAGAGTTTTCGGTGGTCGAGACCATTGCTCTGATGGAGGGGAGCCGTCATGGATATCCTCTTATCATACATGAATACTGTTGGTGTCGAATTGCCGGCGCCTGCCCTTCAGGATGCGTGCCATTTCGAGCGGCAGGCCACGGTCAGCTCATAGCAGGAAGTTGTAGCCGACCGTGAATGAGAACGCATTGAAATCCGGGTCGAAGAGCATATAGCGCACCCCGATCTCGAAGCCGGACTTCTGATATCCGATGCCGATGGGGAGCATGAACCGGCTCGTATTGCCCAGCACTCCGACAACCGCGCCTTCGTAGGTATAGTCTATGAAATAGAGCCCGGCTTCCAGGCTCCCGTAGAAACCTTCCACCAGATACTGCTTCCCACCCAGGAACAGACTGAACGCCGCCGGTTGCACCGACGTGTTCGATGAGAGATCCTTCGTCGTCCATGCCAGATACCCGGCCGTGGCGGTGAATACCGTCTTGGCGCTGTATCCCATCTGGTACCGGAGGTTCCCGCCGTATCCGGTCCCGGCGATGTCGCCGAAGTCTCCCATGGGCAACGAAATCTCGAAATTCGCTCCGAGCGAGTGTTTGTTCCACCCCGGCTCACCCTGGGCGAAGGCCAGCACCGGGAGGACGGTCACGCAGAGTACGAGAACTGCTAAGTTGTGTTTCATGGCCATGTCCTTGACTGTTAGCGTGATGAATGGGGGTTGCGAGTCCTGCAGAGACGGCTGCGCGTGCCCATCCGGGCGCTATTTCTTTTCGTCCGCCGCTTTGGGGACTTTCACCAGTGGCACCTGGTCAATGATCTGCGCATCAACGAGCGTCAGCATCTGATTTTCCACCTGGAGGAATCGCGCGGCTGTCACCGTTCCCACCGCCTTCGCGGACTTCTTGTAGTACTTCTCCAGCAGATCGTTTCTGTCGTTGGCGATGTTAAAGGACTCCTTGACAAGCTCCTCGGCCATCTTCTCGTCAATCTTGTCGTAGTTGGCGGCATATTTCTTGATCACCGCCATCCGCCTGTCGCCCAGCTTGCTCAACTCAACATCGTACTCGCGGTAGATCGGCCAGAAGGCGTCAGCCTGCGCCTGCGTCATCGGGACCGAGGCTGTTATGATCGCCACTTTCTGGGTTTTGAGATCCTGACGCAGCAATTCGAGTGTCTTGTCCTGAGCAAGGGCGGTTGTTGTGATGGCCAGTAAGGCAATGATAAGAAGAGGTTTCATGGGTATCTCCATAATGAAATTAGTGAATGTAGCAAATACTGCGATTGTCCGGTGTCTGTGTCACGAACGCCGATCCTGCTCGGCGGTGAATGTCCGAAACAGGCGACGACGGTCGCTCTCGAAGTGATAGACCTTCGCCACCTCGATCCGCCTGGCCAGGAGGCTGAAGACCGCAATCCCTACGAGCACGCCGATCAGCGGACCCGCCCAATAGATCCAGAATCCATCCCATTGTCCGGAGATGATTGCAGGGCCGAGGCTGCGGGCAGGATTTGTGCTGGTCCCCGATACTGGCGATTCAGCATACACCATGATGGCGTACAAGAACGGAAACAGCGCAGGGGTGTACGGACGAAGCGGTCGAAATCCAAGAAATATACACAATCCCGCGATCAATAGGAAGGTGGCAATCACCTCTCCCATCAACACTTCTGCGGTGGTGTACCCCCCGCCCGGCAATGTCGCCCCGAACGCCACGCTTTCGCCCATCGATCCCCACAAAAGGAGCGGGATTGAGCCTATTGTCGCGCCCACCAGTTGGGCGAGGACATAGCAAATGGCGGTCCGTGATCCCATCTTGCCCATCATCCAGAATCCGAATGTTACCACCGGATTGATGTGCGCTCCACTCTCCTTTCCGACAGGTGAAATTGCGATCAGCGCACCTGTGGTTCCGAACAGGAATCCGGTGATCAACCTCCGCAGCCCTTCATCCGGTATCGCTTGCGCGCCGGGGCTGCCGGATCCAAACATGAGAATTACCACCGTCAATCCGACGAGCACCAATAACGCCGTACCCGCAAGCTCTGCGAGCAGGGGTTGCCAGGGGACCGGTTGACTCTTTCCGGGGCTGTTCATATGAGCGTCTTCACGTCTTCGCTGCGTCAGGCGAGACCACAGCAAACACGTGGTATGACCACGGTTGCATATCGAGATAGAGACCTCGGGCCGTAAGATCGCTCCCGTCCCGATCGTGGCTTTCGTGACCCATGAGGTCCATGAACCGGACCGTTTGGCCGGTCAGACCACAGTCAGGGAAACGGACGTAGCACTGGCTCTGGTTCTCTGCAAAGTTGACGACGACCAGCCAGCGAAGGCCGTCGGGACTCTTCCAGCATGAGGCAATGAAGCACTCCGATGTCCAGTTCCCTTCCCAGGCGGGAACACATTCGAGCAGATGCCACTGACCCTCCCGCACGATAGTCTGGGAGAGAAGCTCCAGAAGCCGGTCGTAGAACTTCTGGAGCAGTTCGTCCGGGGGCTCGTGCGGACCCCGAACCAGGTGAGGAGAGATGCGCTTCCTCCGGCCGGTCAACTGACCGTCATGGAAGAACCGAAGTCCCGGCGAAAGGAACGTTATGACCGCCGAGGCCTCGTGCTTCGTCTGTGCAAAAGTTGATGCCGCGCGTGGCTCGTCATGATTCTCCAGGAACCGGGCGAGCCTGTTCTGATAGTCGAGACCTGCCAGCAAATGTTCCCGCACAGGCCTTGCGTGCCCTTCGCGCAGGCGATCGTAGAGCCGCTTGTCGTACGCGTAGTCGAAGCCCTCCTGCATCATTCTCCATTCCAGATCCCAGTAGACTTCGGCCATGAAGCGAAATTCCGGGAACCGCTCACGAACCCGATGGATCACCGCTGGCCAGAACGGCTGCGGTCGGCGGCCCCACGTCCGCTCGAATACTTCAGGCAGGACGAGCATGGCCATGTCGCAGCGGACTCCGTCACACTGCGCAGCGATCTTCAAAAGCTCTCCAGCCATTGCTTCCTGCGTGGCCGGATTGCTGTAGTCCAGCTGCAGCGTGTCCGGCCAGCCGGCAAAATACGGATCCCGCCCGTATGCCAGCACCCGATCCCCGCGTTCGGTCCTGCAAAGCGTGTAGTTGGCGGGCGAATTCCCAAGGTCTGCTTCGGTTCCACGGACGAAGTAGTCGGGGTGACTCTCCACCCAGGGGTGATCGAGCGCCATATGATTGGGGACGAAGTCGAGCATGAGTTTCAGTCCTCGCCTCCGGAGGCGTTCACGGAGACGTGCAAGCGCCGCATCGCCTCCCAGGTCCGGATGAACGGCATATCCAGTGATCGCAAATCCGGAGCCGGCAATATCGCTTTCAGTCAGATCCGGCAGCGTATCCTGAAACTCATTCCGCCATTCGGCGTTGCTGCGCGACACACGTCGCCCGGCCTCCCCCGTGCACCAGACGCTCAGAAACCAGACCCAGTCGAACCCCATACCGGCAACGCGATCCAGGTCGGCGTCGGGAATGTCATCCAGCGTCGCGCGGCGGCCGAGGGAGCCCGACAGTTCCGTCATCCAGACGCGTGTGTTGACCTGATAGAGCGATGGATACAGTGGTTTCACCATGCTATCATCCTTCACCTTGGCCTGTGCCCGTCAGGCTTGCGTTCCGCGGGCCCGGCAATGGTTCATGTGAAAGTGACAACTTGTCCCGTGCCTCCTTCGCTGCCACGTACAGCCCCGCGGTCGTCTGCTTCTCCTTTGGAATCTGCTGGCCCGGCCGGGAGCTTTGATTCTGGCCGAGGGCTGTGGAGATCACGAGCACCGCGATGAGAATGACGGGCAGGTCGGCACTCAACTATATTCTCATGTAGATGTTTCCGGAGTCATCAAAGGGATAGACCTTCCTCTACTTTACGGAATACCCCTTCCCTTCAAGGCAAGCAGAGTAGGCTTTCTTGAAGCTGTCGATCTTTGCTTGATCCGTAACTACGGCTTTTTGTTGGGCTTGCTGCTCCTGCTTCGCATCCTTCTGCTTCTTCGCCCTGACCCCTCCCATGCCGCCTGCCGCTGCGCCGATTGCCGCTCCCTTCCCTGCATCGCCCGCGATGGCTCCGATCGCGACGCCCACCAGCTCATTGATCATACACACAACGGGGCACAGTGCGCGTTCCAACCTCCAAATCGGTACTGTGCCGTTCAAGGATGTCGTTGGAACGGCACCAGCCATAAAGCATGGGAGCCCCCGCAGGGCTAACAAGCACACGAAGCCCACGTCCACGTGAACCAGCCCGGTAGGCCACAGACCGATGCCGGACAATCCCGCACCCAGGCCCGCTTAGAGAAGGCCTGCGAAGACGCCGAAGAGGAGCGTGATGGTGGCCGCTGCCACAGCGACCCTGACCGGGGGTCAGCGGGTTCCCTGCGGCTACCCGAGCCGGGTACCCTCTGCCTCGAGAGCGCCTCCCGTAGGCAGCTTGCTCCAGCTCCGCCGCTGCCATTCCTCTTTGAGGACTTCAACCGCTGCCTGCTCCAGGAACTCCGGCGCGGCCCACTTGTCCACATCGAAGTCGTGCTTGATGTAGCCGTGGCTCAGCATGAAATCCTTGCCGATCTTGATGCACTGCATGTTCTGCGCGCTCAGGCTCGGCACCATGTCGACGTGCTTGATACCTTTGTACGTGTCCTCGGCATCCAGATAGAACGTCTGCCGGTTGAGGATCGCTCCTGCAGCGCGCTTATTCTCGTTCGCCCAGCGTCCGACCTTGATCATGGCCTTCATGTAGGCGATGACAAGCTCGGGGTGCTCCTTGGCCATCACGTCGGTGCAGGTGATGACGGCGGGGGTGTTGGCAACCTGCACGGTCCAGTCCGGGTACCGGGACAGGTCCTCGATCAACTTGATCTGACCCGTAGCCTCCTGGAGATGCTGGAAAACCTTGCTCTGGGTGTAGATCGCATCTACGGTGCCCGCGAGTAGTGCTTTCTCCAGCGGGCGGAAGGCGAGGTCGTGCTTGTGGTCGCGGCGCATCCATAGCTCAGATGGGTTGTTCATCGGCGGGACCAGCATCTCCGGCTTGTCATACCAGTCGTCGGGATACGGAAACTCTACGAGCTTCACATCGTCCATGGTCATGTCGTGCAGCATCAGCATGTTTTCGATGCCCATGTGTTCCTGGATCCGCCACCAGTCGTTCTTGATGGTGTTCAGGCTCTTCGAGATGCCAATCTTCTTTCCTTTCAGATCCTTCATCCGGAAGATCTTGTCGCCGGCGCGCACGGCCATGCCGCCGCCCTCGTAGACCCATGTTGCCCCAAGGAGCACGGTTCGGCGGATATCGGCGTGAACATGGATTGGGGGATAGAGGCCGCCGAAGCGGATCAGGTTGTCGAGGTTGTGGACGTAGTGCGGGTACCAGTTGTTCTCGGGTGCGTGGCGGAAGTATGCGTACTCGACGCCGATCTTCTTGAATTCCTCACGGCACCAGCCTAGCTCCTGGTCGACATTGTTGGCAGACACCATCGGGCAGTTGGTGAACCATACTTCCTTCCAGTTCAACGGTACTTTCGTAGATACTCTTTCTGTAGACATGGCTTGCCCCTTTGCTAAAATGACTTGCTGTGAGATCTTTGAGAGGTCTCCGGGAAAGCAGACCGTCGGTTTGCCGCTAGCTGATTCTTGTGCTTTTGCCTTGGCTGCGCTTGTGGCTGCCTTCTTGGTCTTCGCAGCGCTTTTGCCTGGTTCCTTGGCCAGGGATGCGTTCCTCCGGCTGATTGCCGGTCGCGGGGCAGGCAGTGATGGCGCCTTCCGGATCGCCCGGCCACCCGGGGAAGTCAGTTGTGTTCGCGGAACCCTCCCTGCTGTCATTCCTTAGTGGTTTCATCGTGCGGAACTCTCTGTGCCTTCAGCGTGCGCAATGCCAGATCGGGATTGATGCTGGACACTGCATCGTACTGTGTCAGGTGGACCTTGCCGGTCAGCTCTTCCAGGAAATGCGATCGCTTCAGGCGGTCCATGACCGGCCCTTTCACCTCGGACAGGTGCAGAGTGATCCCGCCGTCCTTGAGCCGGTGGTTGACCGCCTCAAGGCTTTCCAGCGCCGAGGCGTCAATCGTATTGACTGCCGGGCATTCGAGGATGACGTGGCGGACCGCAGGGTTGGCTGCGACCGTTTGGTTGATGTAATCCTCGATGAAGCGAGCGTTCGGGAAATAGAGACTGGCGTCCACCCGGAGCGACATGATCTCGGGGTCGGTCACCACCGTATGGCGGATCACGTTGCGGAAATTCATGGTGCCCGGGAATCTGGCCCACGACCGCCACATGCGGCTTCGACGTATGGTAGAGGTGGAGGAAGATCGAGAGACCGACGCCCGCCAACAGCCCCGCCTCCACGCCCTCGACCAGGGTGAGGAGGATGGTGGCGGCCATCGCCGCGCCATCGGCCCAGGAATAATGCCAGGTGTGCTTGAGGGCGCTGAGATTCACGAGCGACAGGACCGCGACGATGATGGTGGCGGCCAGGGTCGCGTTCGGGAGAAAGTAGAGCAGCGGCGTCAGAAACAGCGTGGCGAGCGCGATGCCGACCGCCGTGAAGGCACCGGCGGCAGGGGTCTCGGCGCCGGCTTCGAAGTTCACCACCGAGCGCGCGAAGCCGCCTGTGACCGGAAATCCGCCCGAAACGGCCGCGCCGACATTGGACATGCCGAGCGCGATCAGTTCCTGGTCGGGGTCCACGCGCTGACGGCGCTTGGCGGCGAGCGTCAGGGCGACCGAGATGGACTCGACATAGCCCACGATGGAGATCAGCAGCGCGGGGACAACGAGCTTCGTCCATAGCCCCACCTCGAACGGCGGCAGGGTGAGCTTCGGCAAGCCCGTGGGAACCGTGCCGACGATCTTGACGCCGTGCCCGGTAAGCCCCAGGCCCCACACGGCGGCGGTGGTCACGACGATGGCCACGACCGGGCCCACCTTCGCCAGAATGTCGGCAGTTCGTTCGCCCAGCCCAAACTTGCGCAAGAGGGGCTTAAGGCCGCGGCGCACCCAGAAGAGAAAAACCAGCGACGCGAAGCCGATCACAGCGGTATATGGATTAATGTGGCCGAGATTGGGCACCATGGATTTCAAAAGGTCTACGAAGCTTTCGCCTTCCGCGTGGATGCCGAGCACGGGCGCGAGCTGGCCGGCCGCGATCTGGATGCCCGAGGCGGTGATGAAGCCCGAGATGACCGGGTGGCTGAGAAAGTTCGCGAGAAATCCCAGCCGCAGCAGGCCCATGGCGAGCAGCAGCAAGCCCGAGATGGCGGCGAGCGCGATGGTTGCACCCAGATACTCGGAGGTTCCCTGGGACGCGATCTTCGCCGCGGCGGCCGCGGTCATGAGGCTGACCACGGCGACGGGGCCGACCGCGAGCGCTCGCGAGGTGCCGAAGATCGCATAGAGCATGAGCGGCACCATCGAGGCATACAGCCCGACCTGCGGCGGGAGCCCCGCCAGAAGCGCGTAGGCGAGCGATTGCGGTATGAGCATGACCGTGACGATCCCCGCCACAATCAGGTCGTTCGTGAAGGTCCGGCGGGAGTACTCGGCACCCCAGATCAGTATCGGAAAATATTTGCGCAGTCTGTTCATGAGATTCCGCCAGCCTACTGTGATTGTGCAGGAGACGTTGCCGGTGCCGCCTGGTCGCTCGACCCGCGCTTGCCAAACCACTTCACCGCCAACAATGCGAAGAGCACCATGGTGGGTAGCGCCAGCACAACCATGACAATAGCCCTCTGGTCGATCTCGGCAACAGAAAAGAGTGGGGCTATCGCAGCGCCGAGATTCCGGGTCGACAGCCCGATGCTGAGCACGATCTTCTGGTCATGCCGCATCCCGAATCCAAACCAGTATGGAAAGGCTGTCAGGATAAAGAACAGAATGAACTGTGAAGCCACCGCAAGGCTGCCGGCCACGCTCACAATGCCCTGGCCGTAGACGATGATGATGAGAACGAATGTCGCGATGGTGAACAGGGCCGTGATCTTCTTCACCACGGGCTGGATCTTCAAGGCGATTCCGGACGCGTATTGCCGGATGGCCATCCCGATTGACAGAGGGATCAGGATGACAACCAGCAGCGGCTTCGCGATTGTCCATGCGCTTACCGAGAGACCCTTGACCAGAAACGGTACGGCAAGAGGCATGAACACGATCGTGCCCAGCGACACGAGGAGCATGAACGCACCCGTGTACCCGAGATCGCCCTTCGCCCTGTCGACGAACACCGGAACGAAGGGGGCGCAGGGTGCCATCCCGAGCAGGATCAGGCCGATTGCGTACGGGTACTCCAGCGGAATGATCAGCGTGATCAGATAGGCAACGGCAGGACCGACAATGAATCCCCAGAGAAGGGTGTGCGCTACGAAGCGGACATCCCGCAATCCCCTCACCGCATTCGCGGGATTCAGCCGGAGACCCATATCCAGCAGGTTGCCCGCCATGAAAACCACCAGCGAGATCTTCAGGAGTACCGTGGCAGTTTCAATCATGACCCAGCCTTTCGAAAGTCAAGTCTTTCAGTACCCCTACGTATTCAAGCACTCCTCACAAAACTTCCCAGCCCTCGCGTACCACCGTTTCAACCTATTGCTCGATGCGAGCGCGCCAGCATCCCGCCCGAAATATTCCGGGCTTTGTACCCGTTCTGGAGAAGAATGCGCGTCGCAAAGTACGCCCGCACAGCCGAACGGCAGAAGACGTGGATCTCGCGATCGCGGGGCAGCTCGCCCAGGCGTGCGCGGAGTTGCGGCAGCGGGATGTTGACGGCCCCCGGCACAGCCTCCGCCTCGACTTCGGGAGGGTTGCGTACGTCGAGAAGGAATGCACCGTTCAGAGCCTCCCAGTGGGTGAGCGGCATGTCGCCGCGGAGCACGTCCGCCGCGACCATACCGGCGAAGTTCACGGGGTCCTTCGCGCTGCCGAACGGCGGCGCATAGCACAGCTCGGCCTCCTCCAGGTCGTAAATGGTGCAGCCCATCTGGATCGCCATCGCGAAGGAATCGATCCGCTTGGTCACGCCGTCCTCACCCAGCACCTGCGCTCCGAGCAGCTTCCCGTTCGATTTTCTGAACAACGCCTTGACGACCAGCAGCTTCGCCCCCGGGTAATACCCGGCATGCGAGTTGGGATAGAGGTAGATCTTCTCGAAATCCGTATCGCCGAGCCGCTTCAGGGTCTTCTCGCTCGCGCCGGTCGAGGCGATGGCTGCATCGAATAGCTTACAGATCGATGTGCCCTGCGTGCCCCGGAAACGGGAATCCCGCCCCGCGATCACATCGGCGACGATCCGGCCCTGCCGGTTTGCCGGCCCGGCAAGGGGGATGAGCGTCCATTCCCCGGTCACGAAGTCCTTGACCTCTACCGCATCGCCCACGGCGAAGACATCGGGGTCGGAGGTCCGCATATGCTCGTCGACGCGGATGCCGCCACGCTTCCCAAGCTCGAGCCCGGCAGCCTTTGCCAGTCCCGTTTCCGGACGCACTCCGATCGCCATGATCACAATGTCCGCCGGATGGACCTTCCCCTTCTCCGTCAGGACCTCCAGCGCCCCGTCGGCCGACTTCCTGAAACTAGCGACACCGTCGTTGAGCTCCACCCGAACGCCGTGCTTCGACAGGTAACGCTCGACAAGCCGCGCCATCTCGGGGTCGAGCGGGGGCATGACCTGGTCGAGCTTCTCTACCAGCGTCACATCCAGCCCGCGTTCCTTCAGATTCTCGACCATCTCAAGCCCGATAAACCCGCCGCCCACCACCACGGCGCGCTTCGGCCTCGCGACCGAGTCGACACCCTTGAACGCATACCCCACACCCTGTTCCCGGTCCCGCTCCAGCCATTCCCGGATGTTCCGCGCATCGGGGACTGTCCTGACAGAGAACACTCCCGGCAGGTCTATCCCGGGAAGCGGCGGACGGATGGGCGCCGCACCTGGCGAGAGGACGAGCTTGTCGTACTTTTCTGTGGTGACCGCTCCGGTCACATGATTCTTCATCTCCACCGTCTTCGCCTTCGGCGAAATGCTGATCACCTCGCAGTTCGTTCGGCAATCGACCGCGAAGACCTCGCGAAACATCTGCTCTGTGGCCACCAGCAGGCTGGACTCCTGCTCGATCGATCCGCCGACATAGTACGGCAACCCGCAATTTGCGTAGGACACGTACGGCCCACGTTCAACCAGAACGATCTCGGCTCGTTCATCCAGCCTGCGCAGGCGCGCCGCACAGGACGCACCACCTGCCACACCGCCAACAATGATGACTTTCATTCTTCGTTCTCCCTGGTTCTGCCATTGCATTGGATGATCTTGATTTCCGGGACACACGCGGATCAGACCTCCGCGAACTGAATCACCACCTTGATGTCATCAGGCCTTCGCTCGAGGGCCTTTCTGAAATCCTCCGGCCGTTCCGTCCGGGTCACGAGACCCGCGAGCCACGTCCGGTCCGCGCGGGCAAGGAACCCCCCGGCCTTGTACCAGTGCCGCTTGTTCGCGTTCACGCTCCCGACAATCACGTTGTTGCGAAGCACCGCACCTGTAGCGAGATCCCCGGCGACCATCCCGGCGGCCGCGCTCCCTCGGCCGACGCCCGTCAGGCAAACGATGCCGCCCGCCCCGACCTTCTGTATGGCCTCGGTAATGACCTGCCCGACACCGGTGCACTCGATGATAATGTCGGGCTCAAAGCCGAGCCTGGAGACGGGGATCGAGTGATACGTCGCACCAAGCGCTTTCACCAGATCGGGCTTCGCACCCGAAGTGACGCGGTCCAGAACATGGACATCCAAACCAGCCTGCCTGCCGATGAGGGCAGCGAGAAGGCCAATGGGCCCTGCGCCGGTCACGAGCACCGTCCGGGGCTCCCAGAAGGAGCGCAGACCCACTGACTTCACCATCTCCCACGCCTTTGCGACCACCGTCGTCGGTTCCAACAAGACTCCGAGGATGCCGAGCGTGGGGTCGACCTTCATCGCATACTCGGGCTCGATTCTCCACCGCTCGGACATGTAGCCGTCGATCTGCTTGATGCCGCGTTCGGTGTATTGGCCGTTGCGGCACATGTCCCACTCCCCAACCGCACAGTTCGGACAGGGGACCGGGTCGGGACGCCGTACAATTCCCACCACAAAATCCCCCTTCTTGAACCCTGAGGTTGGCCCCGGATCGATCACACGCCCGAGGGACTCGTGGCCAAGGACAAGCCGCGATTTCCCCGAAGGCGCCCAGCCATATTTCCCTTCGACAATTTCCACATCGGTTCCGCAGACCCCGACGGCGATGGCCTCGACAAGCACCGAGCCGTCGCGCCGATCCGGTTCAGGGACTTCCTCCCATTGAGCTGTCCCCGGTTTCATTGGTTCAACGGTAATGGCCTTCATGTGATCATGTTCCCTTCTTCGATTTCGTCCTTTCGGACTTGCGCCCCGTGAAGGCGGATTTCTTCCCCCCCTGCAGGAACGCTTCGCCGTCGAGGCCGCCGAACAGATGGATCAGCATCGCTACCGCCCCCGTCCATCCCGTCTGGTGACTCGCTCCGAGGCCCGCACCGTTGTCTCCGTGGAAGTATTCATGAAAGAGGATGTTATCCTTCCAGTGCGGGTCGTCCCGGAACTTCTCCGACCCGCCGTAGATGGGCCGCCTCCCTTGCTCGTCCCGGAGAAACATGCGGGTGAGGCGGGCCGCAATCTCCTTGCTCACCTCGAAGAGATTCATCATCCTACCCGAGCCGGTCGGGCATTCGACTCTGAATCCATCGCCGTAGTACAGGTAGTATTGAAGGAGTCCCCTGATCAGGACGACATTGACGGGCATCCAGATCGGGCCTCGCCAGTTGGAGTTGCCGCCGAACATGCCGGTGTTGGACTCGGCCGGCAGATAGTCCACCCGGTACTCCTGACCGCCCGCATGGAAAATATACGGGTGTTCTTTATGGAACTTCGAGATAGACCGAATCCCGTAGGGACTCAAGAATTCGTTCTCATCAAGCAGTTTCGAGAGAATCCGGCGGAGGCGATCGGGGTTCACCAGGGCGAGGATGCCCCGTTCGGCCACTCCAAGGTGGCCCGGCCCGGTGGGGTGAATTGCAGCCAACAACTCGGGTATCTGTCGCAGGCGCATGTGCAGTACTTCAGCGAACCCCGGGACAAGCTCTCTCTGCCACTCCTCGATAACCGTTGTCGCACACAGCGGCAACAGGCCGACCATGGAGCGCACCTTGAGTCTCGTCGCGCTGCCGTCCGGGAGCCGCAGGAGGTCGTAGTAGAACCCATCTTCCTCATCCCACATGCTGTCCTCGCCGGGTTTGTTCATGGCCGCGGCGATGTAGCAGAAGTGCTCCGCGAACTTGAAGACCATATCTCCGTAGATGGGATCGTGGGAGGCAAGCTCCACCGCGAGCTCGAGCATGTTCTGCGTGAACAACGCCATCCAGGCCGTGCCATCGGCCTGTTCAAGATAGCCTCCCGTCGGGAGCGGGGCACTCCGGTCGAATACGCCGATGTTGTCGAGGCCAAGAAAGCCGCCCTCAAACACATTCTTGCCGAAGCGATCCTTGCGGTTCACCCACCAGGTAAAGTTCAGCAGAAGCTTGTTGAAGGCCTGCTTGAGAAACGCCATATCGCCCTCGCCCCGCAGGGCCTGCTCTGTGCGGTGGTTGAACAGGGTCGCCCAGGCGTGGACGGGAGGATTCACATCGCTGAAATTCCACTCATACGCCGGGAGCTGACCGCTGGGGTGAAGGTAACGCCCGCGGAGCATCAGCTTCATCTGATCCTTGGCGAAGTCGGGATCCACGATCGAGATCGGCAGCGTGTGGAAAGCAAGGTCCCATGCCGCATACCAGGGGTACTCCCACTTGTCAGGCATGGAGATGATATCCTCGTTGACCATGTGGAACCAGTCCCGGTTCCGGAATTCGCGGCTCCCCCCCTGAAGGGGGTGAGCACGGTGCTCCTGCAACCACTGGTTGGCGTCCATATAATAATACTGCTTGGACCAGAGCATCCCGGCGATGGCCTGGCGCATCACACTCGCGGCGTCCGGTGAGATCCCGGATGGGGTCACGGAGCGGTAGAACTCGTCAGCCTCCCGGCTTCTGGCGGCAAAGGCTTCGTCGAAGTCCGATCCGAACGGAGGGGGTTCGCTCTCGGTTTTCTGCTGGTGACGGGGCGACTGGTTCCTCAAGCGCAGCCGGACCTTCGCCGACTGACCCGGACCAACTGTCAACCGGTAGTGTGCCGCAGCCTTGGTGCCAACGCCTCCGGGGTTCACCGCCTCCTGGCGACCCTGGACGACGTAATCGTTGATGCCGTCTTTGACGTACGGGGTGGCGTTCGGGTATTCAGGAAAGAGCCGTGCGTTGTTCGTTTCGTTCTCGGTGAACAGAAGCGCGGCATCACCCTCACAGTGCAGGTAATATGCACCCAGTGCCGGATGTACCGCAGCGATCTTGCGCATCCCTGCTGGTACCTCGATCTGCTTGAGGGTCGGTTTCTCGGAAGGCTCTGCCACCCACGACGCCCAGTCATTGCGGAACCAGAGCGACGGCAGCACATGCAGCTCGGCCGCCTCCGGCCCACGATTGGCGGCGGTGATCTGCACCAGTATGTCCTCCGGACCGGCCTTGGCGTACTCCACGAAGACGTCGAAGTAGCGATCATTCTTGAAGACACCTGTGTCGAGCAGCTCATATTCCATCTCGTCGCGGGTGCGCCGCCGGTTGGTCTCGACGAGATCGCCATATGGGTACGCCGACTGCGGATACTTGTAGAGATACTTCATGTACGAATGGGTCGGCGTCGAGTCGAGATAGAAATAGTACTCCTTAACGTCCTCCCCATGGTTCCCCTCGCTATTGGTCAACCCGAAGAGGCGTTCCTTGAGAATGGGGTCTTTCCCGTTCCACAGAGCCAGGGCGAAGCAGAGATGCTGGTCGAGATCGGAGATTCCGGCCAACCCGTCCTCGCCCCAGCGGTAAGCCCTTGACCGCGCCTGGTCGTGGGTGAAGTAGTTCCAGGCATCCCCCCCTTCACTATAATCCTCACGCACTGTCCCCCACTGCCGCTCAGAGAGATACGGCCCCCATTTGCGCCACGGTGGCCCCATCCTGGCATCCTCGAGGCGTGTCTGTTCCGCGTTCAACTTGGGCTTCGCCATTGCCTACCTCCCTCAGTTTTCCATATCAGAATGTGAAGGACATCCCCAGCGCCGGACCGGTGCCCAGCGCCCGCCGTGTCAGTAGTACCACCAGAATCGAAGCTGCTCTAGTCATGTCGTTCTTCCGCGCCGATCTGATCGATGCGGGTTCTTGCTTCTGCAATGGTCTCAAATCCTGTCGACCGGACGATTTCATCGAACTTGATCTCCGGATGGCCTTTCGCCATCTCGATCACCAGGAGGATCCTCTGATAGTCCGATGAGCGGAGATGCCGCCGCAGCTCTTCGTGGCTGGTCCAGAATTCCTCGACCATGATTGCTTGGTCCAGCTGGACATCCCGATAGATCCGGCAACTGATGCAGCCGGACTCGATCCTGGTTCGCTCGGCTACGGGGCGAAGAACGTCCAATGCTTCCCTGAGACTCCCGGGAGACAGCTCCAGGCGGATAGTCGCGCGTACCATGTGAGCACTCTTCTCTGGCGAATTGACCGGCATCGGTCTGTGAAAGATCTGGAGGGTGTGAGAACCTCGCCCGTGGAGCGCACATCAAGAAGGCGAGCGCAATACTAGGAGCGAAATGCGTGCCCGAGAAGTTCGACTGAAGTTCTTGAGGAAGACGGGCTGAATTGGTGGGTTCTCGGGAGGAATGAGGACCGAGGATGGCACCCTGTTGGATTTCTTGCGCCGACATATCGGCGCGGTGACCTCATTTCGGCATCTGGCCTGAAGGTCGGATTATCCCTAGGCTCTTCATCGTCGACTGAAGCGTGGTGCGCTTTAGGCCCAGAACCTCCGCTGCCCCACCCTTGCCCCCGATTTGCCAGCCGGACCCGTTCAGCACCATCAGGATGTGGGCCCGTTCGACACTTTGGAGATCAGAGACGACCGGCCCCTTGGATGTGCTTGTGGTGGGCAGGCTCACGGCGAGAGTATTCCCCGAGCTTACAATCATACCGTGCTCGATGACGTTCCTCAATTCCCTGATGTTGCCGGGCCAGGAATACCGCTGCATCGCGTCCATGGACTTCGCGGCTATGCGGTCGATGCGCTTTCCGATTCTCTTCTCGAACTCCCTGACGAATGCCCAGACGAGGAGCGGAATGTCCTCCGTCCTGTCACGGAGCGGCGGCAGAACCACAGGGAAAACATTCAGCCGGTAGTACAGATCCGGTCTGAATCTCCTTTCAGCCACCGCTCGCGCCAGATCCCGGTTTGTCGCGGCGATGATGCGGACATCCGCCTTCAACGTCTTCGTGGAGCCCAGCCGTTCGAAGCAACCCTCCTCGAGGACACGGAGGAGCTTGGATTGTACGTCGATCGGGAGCTCGCCGATCTCGTCGAGGAAGAGCGTGGATCCGTCAGCCAGCTCGAACCGACCGGCCATCCTTGTCAGCGCGTCCGTATAGGCTCCCCGCTCGCGGCCGAAGAGTTCGCTTTCGATGAGCGTGGGCGGCAGCGAGGCGCAGTTGACTGTCATCAGGGCCCGGCCGTTCCGCCGGCTCATCCTGTGGATAGCCCGCGCCAGCAGCTCCTTTCCCGTTCCTGTTTCTCCAAGCAGAAGAACTGTCGAGTCCGTCCCGGCAACCTGCTTTGCCTGACCCAGAACGTCTCGTATTGCAGCACTTTTCCCCACGATGTCCGTCTGCTCGACCAGAAGTCCGATCTCTTCTTTCAGGTAAACGTTCTCCAGTTCGAGCCGCTGCTTCAGCTCTTCGATCTCCCGGATCTTCTCCCTGAGCTGCGCTTCCATCTGCTTCCGGCTGGTGATGTCAATCGTTGCTCCGAGCATCGACGCCGGGTTCCCGTCTGCATTCAGCCGCGTCCGCCCCCGGGCCGCCAGCCAACGCTGTTCGTGTTCGGGGGTATTCGCACGAAATTCAGTCGCGAAGTCGACGCCCGACGCGGCACCGCTTTGAACTTCCTGCCTCACCCTCTCACGATCGTCCGGATGGATCCGCTCGAAGACGTCCTCGATGCTGACGTCTGTACGTGAAGGGAAGTCGAAGAAGCGCCACCACCGATCAGAACCCCAGACCCTGTTCCGGGCGAGGTTCCACACCCAGATGCCAACCTCTGCCGCATCCGCAGCCAGGGTCATCCGTTGCTCGCTTTCCCGCAGGTCGTGGTCCGCACGTTTCCTGGCCAGCGCATTGGCAAACATCTGCGCCACGAGCTGGAGCCTCGCTGTGAGAGGCTCGGGCCATGGGCGCTCAGCCCGCATCGCATTCAGCGCCAGAATCCCTATGGTCTGTCCGCCACCTACCGAGAGCGGCAGGAGCAAGCTCGATTTGATTCCGATATACCGGGCGGACTCCCTGTCTCGCACCGCCTCAGCCGGCAGGTCATCGAGAGTCGAGACAGCAACAACCCGACCCGAGATCATTTGCTGCCTGCACCATGGATAGAATTCATCGATCCCCCGCTCGACAGGTCCCGGACCACCCGATGCATCATACATATGAGTGAGCGAAAAGATTCCAGGGACGACCTCCTCCCACTGCCAGAGGGCAGACATGTCCAGGCCAAGGGTCTCGCAGATGCGCCGCTGGGCGAATTCGATGTGGCTGTCGATCTCGGCGGTCGGCAGACTGACAAAACGGGCGGAGATGTCCGACAGGAGCGTCTCAAACGCGAGTCGCTCCTTCAGGCTCTCATCCGTAGGGGCCGGCGGTGGGTCAGATTGTTGCAGGATTTCGTGCGGTGCCGACATTTCGTCACAACGCTGTGGAAGGCAGAGGGTGGGCTTCACCCAAAATACGTCGAGGATTCGCCAGATGCAATCGACGGGAATTGCTGAAAATGGATCGATTTCAGCGATGCATCCTGAACTCCCGCCCTTCATGCTTTCCAAAGAGCGCGACACATGGTGGGCACGACAGGTCGTCTACTTCCCCGCCAGCATACCGGCTTCCAGCCGGCGCGCCACGGCAAGATACAACTGCGACGGCGTCCGGAAATCCATGCTGCTCTCAGCCACAAAAAGCCCGGGCGTTTCAAACAACGCACGGACGAGAGATGCTTTATAACGGATTGGTGGCGTCATTCCGTTTGACGCGACATGCTCCAGTCTCTTCCTCAGGGCGTCCGACTCCCACGTGAGGTTTGCGAGCTTGATGCGCGCCACTTCCCGCACGCCGCATTCCACGACACCCTCGATGGGACTATCGAGGGAGTAGACATACGCCTTCTCGAGCAACGGGAGATTCGCCTGAAGATATTTCGCCTGAGGAGCGTACGTCCATTCATCCTGCTGCTCCTGACCCCTCGCATCGCCGCAGGCGCAGACCGCCGCGACCAACGCGAGTGCAACCGAGATCCTCACCTCTGTTCCCATGATTCCCTCCCGGGAGCCCCGCTGTGGCCCCCTCTCTACTTGTTCAAACGTTTCTTCCCGCGCGATTGTTGCAGCAACTCATCGCAACACCGGCAATGCCCGTTAGAATCCACTTGACGTTCATCTCACAGTTTGCGATGATGTAAACCTTACGCACTCCACCTCTCACTCACGAGCGCCGACACGATGACAAGCGATCAGCAGGCCATGCCCCGGTTAGACGACGATTACCGGCTGACCCGGGGGCAGATCCGCGACTATCAACGCAACGGCTTCGTTTTGCTCAGCGGCCTCGCATCACGAGAAGACGTGGATGCGTACCGACCGCTGATTCACGATGTGGTGAGAGAGAAGTTCGAGCGGCAGGAACGCGAGGGGCGAACAGGCGGGTACGGGAGGTTCTTCACGCAGGTCACCAACGTCTGGCGCCTTGAGAAACGACTGGAGGCGCTGGTGTTTGCGCGCAGGTTCGCAAAGGTCGCCGCGGACCTGATGGGCGTTTCGGGCGTGCGCCTCTACCATGATCAGGCTCTCTTCAAGCCCGCGGGAGGGAGCGCGACCCCCTGGCACCAGGACCAGGTCTACTGGCCGCTCGACACCTTGCATACCGTCACGCTCTGGATGCCGCTGGTCGATGCTCCGCGCGACATGGGCACGATGAGCTTCGCCGCGGGATCGCACCGCAAGGGGTCGCTGCTGAACGTCGCTATCTCCGACGAGTCGCAGATGCAATTCGAGCAGCTGGTACAGGCCCGGCGCTTTCCCATCGTTGACTTCGACCTCAAGGCGGGGGATGCAACCTTTCACGCAGGCTGGACGGTCCACTCTTCCCATCCCAACACCAGCGGGCGGACCCGGGAGGTTCTCACGGTCATCTACTACGCCGACGGCACCCGGATCCTCCAGCCTGACAGCGAGTACCGGCGGGTTGATATGGAGGCCTTTCATCCGGGCCAGAGACCCGGTGACCAGGCCGCCAGCCCCCTGAATCCGCTGCTGTATCCATAAGACAATGGGCTAGTTCCCGGGTCGCGCCCGAGCCCCGCATCGAAGGCGGCCATGCTTGAACGATTTCGAGTGGACGATTTCGAGCCCGCACGGCTTGCCATGCCCCTCCCGAAACACTATCTTCCGTGGTTCCAACCAACAGTTCATTCTCATACGTTTAGGAGGTCCCCATGGTCTCGATACCATCCCTCTGGCTTCCGATTCTCCTCTCGGGGGTCTTCGTCTTCGTGGTCAGCTCGCTGATCCACATGGTGCTGGGGTATCACGCGAACGACTTCAAGAAGTTTCCGAATGAGGACGCCGTGGCCGATGCCCTCAGGAAACTGAATATCCCCCCGGGTGAATACGGCTATCCCAAGCCGTCGAACATGAAGGAGATGAACTCACCCGAGTTCAAAGAGAGACGGAAGAAGGGACCGGTGCTATTTGCGACCGTCTTCCCCAATGGAGAGTCCTCCATGGGATCCTCCCTGTTCCTCTGGTTCCTCTATTCAGTCATTGTCGGGATCTTCGCGGCGTATGTCGCGGGCCGTGCACTCGGACCCGGGGCAGACTATCTCTCAGTCTTCCGGTTTGCCGGTGTGACGGCATTTGTGAGCTACGCGCTTGGAGGATGGCAGGCCTCCATCTGGTACAACCGCCCCTGGTCAGTGACGCTGAAGAACACGTTCGACGGGCTGGTGTACGGACTGGTGACGGCGGGTGTGTTTGGATGGTTGTGGCCGCGGTAACGAGGGAGAGGCATGCGTAATGCGAGAGGGGGATGGCCGACACAGGCCATCCCCCTCTGTTCTTTTGCTCTGGCAACTCGGGTCCGTTCGCCGCCCACCAGGGTGCCCGAAGGGTCGCCCTCCTGCACGATGACTCGCTGCGACACAGTCAACCTACCGTTGGCGAAGTGTGCTCCTGCAGTCGACCTACCGCTTCGCAAATTCCTCTCGCCGCACCGTCACCCGCTCGAGCCTCTCACGGACCACCTCCACCCCGATCCCCGGCCCCGTCGGGACGGCCATCGTCCCGTCCTTCGCGACAACGAACTCCGGGTCGACGATGTCTTCGCGATAGTACCGCTTGCTGGCGGAGATATCGCCCGGCAGCGTAAAGCCCGGAAGCGATGCGAGGGCGACGTTGCCGGCGCGCCCGATTCCCGACTCGAGCATGCCGCCGTGCCAGACCGGAATGCCGCGCGACATGCACAGGTCGTGAATGCGCATCGACTCGGTGAACCCGCTCACGCGGCCCGGCTTGATATTGATCACCCGGCAGGCGTCCAGCTCGAGGGCTGCGTTCGCATCCGCGAGCGAATGGATACTCTCGTCCAGGCAGATCGGGGTCTTGAGCTCGCGCTGCAGCTTGGCGTGATCGAAAATGTCGTCGTAGCCGAGAGGCTGCTCGATGAGCAGCAGCCGCTGGTCATCCATCTGCTTGAACAGGTCGACATCATCGAGCGTGAAGGCGGAGTTCGCATCCACCTGAAACGGAATGTGCGGAAACGCCGAGCGAACGGCCCGGACGAGCGCCACATCATGCCCGGGGGCGATCTTGATCTTGATTCGCCTGTAGCCTTCCTCCAGGTATCCGGCCACTTTGCGTACGAGCACGTCCGGCGATTCCTGGATCCCGATGCTCACCCCGACATCGATGCGCGGCCGGACCCCGCCCAGCGCCATCGAGAGCGAGACCCCCTTCGCCTTCGCCAGAAGGTCCCACAACGCCGCCTCCAGCCCCGCTTTTGCCATCATATGCCCGCGGACGGGAGGCCAGAGGGCCATCGCGGCTGACGCGTCGGTGATGGACTTCCCCAGCAGGGACGGCACCAGGAAGTCGCGCAGGATATGCCACGCCGTCTGGACCGTCTCGTAGGAATAGAACGGCGTTCCTTCGGCGACGGATTCCCCCCATCCGGTCAGCCCCTCCCCGTCGACCCGGACGATAATGTGTTCTTCGTCATTCTCGACACCCATGGAGGTGACGAACGGCGCCACAAGGACGAGCTTCACATGCCGGAGTTCAATTCGTTCGATACGCATGTTGGTTCAGGCTCCAGAATGGGGAAGGCCCTGTTGCCAGGGCCTTCCCAGGGTGAAACATCATCATGCCGTGGGACGTCGCTCAATAGGTATGGAACTGCCAGGACAGCATGACCTGGACGCTGACATTCTGGTCGCGATAGCGCTCCATGTACTGATAGCGGACCTCGCCACCCAGCTGTAAATCATTGGCGATCGGGTACATGTAGGACACCCCTGCGTACATGTACGGCGTGAAGGAGGAGACGTCCGACGTCTCGCCGAAGAACTCCACGTGGGACGTCAGCAGTCCCGCTCCTACCCCCAACCACGCGTCGAAACGATCGATCACGGGCATGGAGAAGACCAGAAGAATCGGCATGACATACAGGGAAGTCTGCGCGTTCGTCGTTCCAAACTCGTTTGTGAACGATTCCACCTCCGCGCCGTACACGTAATGGTAACCGGTTTCGAGCCCAACACGCAGGAGATGTTCCGGCTTCCACATAACACGAAGCGTACTGGAGAATCCGTTCTGCAACAGGCCTTCCGGCTTGAAGTCAAAACTGGAGATGTTCCGTGTGTACCCTCCGCCGGCGTACAGAATCCATGCATAACTGGTGTCGGGGTTCTCGGCACGAAGCTGACCGCCGGGCAGGAGGAGCAGCACGGCGGGCAGCCAGGCTACGACCTTACTGGATATAGTAGGCATACGCCACCGCTGTCGGATAGTTGGTGAGGATGCCATCGAACGTGCCCCGCGCGATGAATTGATTAATGTAGCCCGGTACATCCAGCGTCCACACGAATGACCGGCGCCCCTCGGCCTTCATCGCCGCAACGTCGGCGTCCAGCGTACCCTGCGTCCACCGCGGCCCCCAGACTTCGGCACTCACCTCGCGGGCCTTGTCCGTCCCGAGCTCACAGAGCGTCGGGAGCGCCTGGTAGTTGGGGTAGCGCTTCAACTCTTCAAACACCTCATCGGTCGGAATGCCTATCATGATGTCGAGCCGCCGCCCTGCCGCCTGGGCCCGGCTGAGGTACTTCTGCTGAATCGGGACCATCACCTCCACAATGTTCCGGCCTTCGGTCTTCGTGTCAAGCCAGACAAATTCGAGGGTTGTTTCATCGACGACTGTCGTGAGGACTTCCTCGAGCGTCGGAATTTTCTCTCCGTTGATGATGAGCCGGATGGCCGAGCGCACCTGGGCAAACGTATAATCCTCCACACCCCCGACCAGCGCGGTTTTTCTCGTCAGCCTGGGGTTGATGCTGCCATCGTGGTAGAGGATCGGCACGCCGTCCTTGGTCAACCGTACATCGATTTCGATACCCGTCGACCCGAACGACTCCGCCAGCCGGACTATTTCCACGGTGTTCTCGGATGCCGGGATGCGATCGGACGTGCGGCCACCGGCACGGTGTGCGAGGATCTGGAAATTACTAGTCAGGAGATCCTGGCGGATCGGGCGGGCATACTCCAAAGCTACTGGCCTGCTCGGTGCTTCCTGGCCGTCGCCGATTGTTCCCGTGAGCCTGATGAGTCGCGAGCCGCTTGTGTCGCCCATCAGGAACCGGCCACCCTCTTCGCGCTTGATGTAGAAACGGGCGAGACCGTTCTGGTTGCTCAGTGCATACCTCCAGTACCCTTCCATCACGATCACGGAGTCGATCTCGCCGGTCCGCAGCACGAAATGCCCGACCTGCGTCCCCGAGAACATGGAGATGCCGTTGCCGCACCATTTGACCACCATCGTCGGGCCGAACTGATCCGCACCCTGAAGGACGTTGTAGACGCCGGTCAGCTGCGCCTTCGCGGCTTCAGGGATCGGATACGTCTGGTCAAGGACACCGCCGCCCGGGAACTGCGGCACGTCCAGTATGTTCGGATCTTCACACGATGACAACACCATCGCGAGGGCGAGAACTGCTACAGCTTGTCGTGTCGTCATAGTCGGATCCCCAGGATCATTTCGGGGATAAAATAGTATCTGTTGAAGGTCGGGAAGAGAAGCCAGGTGGGGTAAAAAAACTTCACGTGATTGACACGGAACCCGAGCGTCACATAGTTGTCCTTCCACAGTGGCTGCTCAAACATCAGGGCAATCGATCCACCGTTGTAGAAATTGTTGTCCGAAGACGTCTCGAGATCGCCCGCATACGTGGTCAGGCTCGTCACGATACTGAGTTCGCCCCGCAGCGTGACCGCCATGGAACCGAAATCGTATCCCACCGCCATCGCTGGATAGTTGAACCATCCGTGGGCCGTGTTGTCAAAGCCGTAACTGTGCATAAAGCCAAACCAGTACGCGAGGCGGTCCCCGACTTCAAAATGGACGCGGTCGAAGGCGTACACCCAGCTTGCTCCCGCCGCGAAGTGGTTCGTGATAATGATCGACGTGACCGCGCCCGTCAACTGGAAGTTGTGCGGAAGGCCGAAGCGCATATCCCAGGTGGGCAGCGGCGCCCGGATGAACGACGCCTCCTCCAGGATATCCTCAGGCGCCCGTGCCATATTGATGTCGAGCGTGCTTCGGAACTCCTTCGGCTGGAGTTGAACGGGGTAATGATACAGCCCGAACGCGTGTTGGGGTTGCGCCGTTGACCGTTGGGATAGAGCACAAAGGAGCAGAACGGCAACGAGACACCCGCAGATTTGTTGTCGCGGAAAGTGCGTCATTGATATGCGGGAATGTGAGAGAGCGGGAAAAAGCTGGCCGGACGTCGTCGCCTCAGGAGGACGCAAGAGGCTAGAAAACGACCGCAAATAAAATGAAGAGGATTTGCCTGAGAAGCAACAGCGATCATTCCTGCGAAAGAGTCTGCGGCCCGAGCGCCACCACAATGTCGGCAACATTGGTCCCTGTGGGCCCAGTGCGCAAAAGTCCTCTGAGCGGTTCGAAGAACGCATACGAATCGTTCCTATCCAGGAAGTCTTCGGGCCGTATCCCTCGTGCGCCGGATTCAAGGATCGCTGTCTGATCAAACCACGCCCCCGCTGCATCCGTGGGTCCATCCGTTCCGTCTGTCCCCATTGCAGCTATCGTGAATTTACCTGATGTCGACTGCAGCGCATTGAAGGCGGCCAGAGCCAGCTCCTGATTTCTGCCTCCCTTACCCGGTCCCCGCACGGTGACCGTCGTTTCTCCTCCCCAGAGGAGACAGAACGGAGGGTTGCCTGGCCGTGCACTCTCCAGCTCCCAGCGCACTGCAGAGGCAATCGCTACGCCGGCGTCCCTTGCCTCGCCTCGGAGGGCAGAGTTCACGATCCGGGACCGATACCCTCGCCCTGCAGCCTCACGGGCTGCAGCGTCCAAGGCCACCGCGTTGTTTGCGAGCAGATGATAGGTGGCTCGCGCAAAGGCCGGATCGCCATACTTGGGTGTGTCCGCATGCAGGCCTCGCACGCCTTCCTGAAGATGCTGCTTCACAGCTTCCGGCACCTTTTCCATCAACCCCACCCTCTCCAGGACCGAACACGCATCGGCATACGTCGATGGGTCGGGCACCGTTGGACCCGAGGCGATCGCCTCCGGGGCATCCCCGATCACGTCGGAAATGACCAGCGTGACGCAGCGAGCCGGAGCGATGAGGCGTGCCAGCTGGCCGCCCTTCATAAGGGATAGGTGCCTGCGAACGGTGTTGAACTCGTGGATGCTCGCGCCCGACGCCATGAGGAGCCGCGACGTCTCCTGAAGGTCGCCGAGCGTCACGCCCGCGGGGAGCTGTTCAAGCAGAGCGGATGCGCCGCCCGAGAGCAGACAGACCACGAGGTCGCGCTCACCTGCACTCTGAACAACACGGAGAATTTCCCGCGTTGCCGCAAGCCCCAACTCATCGACAACAGGATGCCCCGCTTCGAGCACCTGGATGCGCTCACATGGTTCGCCATGGCCGTAGGGTGCGATCACGCAGCCCGCCGTAATCCAGGTCCCGGCAAGGGTCTCGAAGGCGCTCGCCATCGTTCCGGCAGCCTTCCCCGCGCCCACGACAAACACGTGCTCGGGGGCATGCGGCATCACTCGTTCCTCACTCACCTGCAGCATTCCGTTGTCCATCAAGAGCGATCGCGCAAATACCTCGCGGGAGGAGACGGCGCGGATCGCGGATTCGAAAATGGCGCGAAGGCTGGGAGGCAAGGACATGGCCGGAGGGGTTTCGGGAGAATATATGGAGAGCGGAGACAGGATACAACGCGTTGTGGCAGCGGGCCCGCATAGACGGGCAGACCCGCTATATATCGAAAGGGGCCCTCCCAGAAGTCCAACTCGGAGACATCCTGGTATTTCACGCGCTGATTCGCTGCTGAAACTTGTCTACTATCGAGACTTGCAGCGCAGCACCTGAATGGATGTCAGCCTGACAGCGACTTCTGGGACGGCCCCTTTCGGACGAACATACAGGACTCAGTTCATATCTTCCCCTTGAACATGGAAAGCGCCTGCTGCAACATGTCACCTTCAGGCACCTTCCCGCTTGGGGTCAGTGAATCGACAAGCCCGGGGAGAACGTTTGCGAGCATTGAGCTGGCCCTCTCGGGTGTCAGCCCCGCCTGCTTCGCAAGGTCGCCGAGGCGGTTGCCTCCGAGGGCCTTCGTGATCTGGTCGGCTGAAATCGGGAGGTTCTTTCCGGTGCCAACCCACGACGACACGACATCGCCCAGTCCACTCTTCGTGAACTGATCGACGAGGCCGGCCAGGCCGCCGGTATTCTGGTTGCCGAGCATGCCGGTGACCGCGTTCACCAGCTGCACTTCGGCTCCGCCGCCGGACTTGCCGGTCACTTTTCCAAGAAGATCGTCGAACAATCCCATGATCTCTCCTCCAATCTGACCGTCGAAAGTACCCTATCATTTGGTGATTGTCAATCGCTTTCGAGCACTTCCTCTTGAACCTGAACCACTTGATTGCTATCATGCGGGGTCTCATCGTCCGGCGCCGCACAGACAGTACCACCGAGCCCACAACCCCGCTTCGGAAGGTAACAATGATGCTCCACCTAAGAGTTCGCACACGCGGGCAGTTGCAGGCCCTCCACATCTGCATCGCAGCCGCCTGCAGCCTGAGCGCTCTGATGACGACAACCGTGAGGGCCCAGGATTCCCATTACTGGAATCTCTTCTATGGCACGTACCCGACCCTTCTGGGAGGGACGGTGATCGGAAGCCCCTCCGATCTCGCCGGCTCGTACTACAATCCGGGCTTCAGGCCCGCCAGCAAGACCGGGGAACTACTGCTTGCCGCTCAGCTGTATCAATACGAACAACTCACGCTCGAAGGGAATGCGGGCACCAGGATCCCCCTTTCCGGATCCTCGGTCGCAGTCTCCCCCAGTCTCGTTGCCGGCAACTTTCCTGGTATGGACACTGCCTCGACGGACAGGTTCACATATTCCCTCCTGGCGCGCCAGCACGTGAATTTCGATATCGAAGGCAGGGTAACTTCGGGTGGGACTTCCGGGGGGAACTCGAGTTCTGCCGAGCTGATCATGGAACAGAACCTTTCGGAGTACTGGGCGGGTTTCACATGGACCAGGCAGTTGAATAACACCTGGAGCGCAGGGGTCACGAACTATGTTGCGTACCGTTCTCAGACCCAGCGCCTCGGGTTGACAATCCGGGATTACGACGATACGAGTTCCACAACTTCGGCCCTGAACTACACGAACCTCATCGACTATTACCATGTGCGGCTCCTCTGGAAACTTGGTGTCGGATATATAGATGACAGATTCTCGGCCGGCGCAACGGTCACAACGCCTAGCCTTTCTATCTTTGGCTCCGGCGAGTATTATCTCGATGAGGGCCTTGACGGGTACCCCCCCGAGCCGACGTTTTTCGCGGCGAGCAGCCAGAAAGATCTCACGCCAACATACAACTCATCGTGGGCGGTCGGCGCCGGGCTTGCCTATACGTTTGATGATGTCAAGGTCTATCTCAGCGCCGAGTGGTACGCCCCCGTGGCCCGATACAACATCCTTGACACGAAGGATTTCACCGCAGCCAGCACCGGCACTGCCGTGTCTACTGCGGTAGTGCAGGAACTGCGCTCCGTCTTCAACTACGGCGCCGGGGTTGAAATCTTCCCGGGGAAGCCGTGGTCCTTCCTCGCGAGCTTCGTCGTCGATCAATCGGCAGTCGACCCCGACGTGGAGAATACGACGTCGCTGTCCGCCTGGGACCTGTACCACTTCGCCGGTGGCGGCATCGCCACTTTTGGTCGGTACCGGCTGACGCTGGGGGCGGCCATAACAGCGGGGAGCGGAAAGGCGCGGACATTGACCGAGTTGGCCAGCTTGATAGGATCAACCACGGGCCTAGTCAAGTCCACGGCGTTCGACGGCAAGTACTTTCGCGGTCAGCTGATTGCAGCCCTGAGCGTAGCGCTGTAGCGCCGACGTGACCCGATTCTGATCCCGCACCGCACATCCTCGCGAAAGGAGACAGCAATGCTTCGAGCGTTGACGAAGAGCTGGTGGATCCTGGTGGTGCGAGGCGTTCTGGCAATCCTCCTGGGTGTCCTTGCGTTGGCACACCCGGGAACTACCGCCGCCACGCTTGTGCTCTGGATCGCCTTTTTTCTGATCATTGACGGCGCCCTCGCGCTCCTCACCACCATCGCGCGATGGAAAGAACGTGAAGACAAATGGCTTCACGTCGCCGAAGGCGCACTGAGCATCCTTCTCGGCATTCTGATCCTCAACGCCCCCGAGATGACGCTTTTTCTCGTCGTCCTCTACGCCGCAGTCTGGTCCATCATGGCTGGCATCACGCGCATCGCGATGGCCATCCAGCTCCGGAAGGAAATCGAGGGGGAAACCTGGCTCGCGCTCAGCGGCCTGCTCTCCATTGTCTTCGGCATCCTGGTCATCGCCCAGCCTGGCATCGGGCTCGCCACGATCATGTGGATGCTCGGGCTGTTCCTGATTCTGGCGGGCGTGGTCCTCATCGCCCTGGGGTTGAAGGTGAAGAAGCTCGCAGGAAAGGTCGACGATCTCCTCGACCGTGCAGAGGAGCGGGTCACACATCGGACTCGCGCATCTCGGACGTAGATCGATCACGCACGTCGCCCGGTCCCACCGAACATAACGATGCCGGGGCTCGATGTCCGAGCCCCGGCATTTCTGTTTCCATCCGTCAGAGTGATCGCAGGTCTGCAGGCACCTATGTCTCCAGAAACGGAATCGTCACCACCACGGCATTCCCCGTCCCCTCGTAGAGCAGGTCCATCGCCGCCCTGGTCAACGCAATCCCCCGCCCGTGGTTGTCAAAGACCCTGGCTTCGTCGAAGTCGAGGTACTTCGCGGAGTCAAACCCTGGGCCGCTATCCTCGATGCGAATCCTCAGCTTGTCCGGCTCCCTGACGACCCCAACCCTGACCGTCTTCCCTGCGTTCTCGGGAAGCGTAAGCCTCCGGTCGACCTCCTTGTGCCAGATCCCGTCGTTCAGAAGTTCCGTTTTCTCGTCGTACGTGATCCCGAGATTGCCGTGCTCGATGGCGTTGATCAGGATCTCATGGATGCCCATGGCACGAGCCGGGTTGGGCGTCGCGTTCGCGATCCAGAGAGCAAGGCGCTCCGCCTCCCTGAGCGTCCGCAGGAGGAATACCCCGCTCTGCAACATGCCGAACGGATTCTGGCACCCGGCAAGGCTCGCGAGCAGCGACTCCTTGTACGAAAAGTCTTCTACCGCGGAGCGGATGATCGAATGCAGCACCCTTTTGTCCGCCGATTTCGCAAGGAAATAGAATGCGCCCGCGTCTATCCCCTCTCGAATATGCGCGTCCGACGGCGAATCGGTCTGCATAATCACCGGCGTCTTTTTCAGCGTGGCGTGACCCTTCAGCCAGAGAAGCGTGGACAGGCCGCTTTCTCCCCGGTTCTGCAAATCGAGTACGATGGCTGTAATCTGTTCGGGATGCCGCTCCACAAGATCCTCCGCCTCCTGCACCCGGCTGACCGGGAGGACAGTATACCCCTCCGCCTTGATTTCGGCGCTCGTCCTGGCCCGGACCTGATCATCCTCGCAGACAACAAGCACTGACGACATACAAGTGCACCCTTCGTGAATCGGATCGGTCAGCCGCCCGAGCCCAGCAGCTCGAGCTGCCAGCGATTCCGTGCTCCGGCCGGGAGGAACGGGTGCAGCGCGAGCATCCCCGTCTTCCCGATCGACCTTTCAAGAAAATCCATCTCCGCCAGCTTCTCTCTGACTTCCGGGTCGGGTCCCGGAACGAAGCCGGCCTCCCGCATCAGCATGACAGCCTTCGCACTGATGGAGAGCTCCACCTGCAGCCGCAGCAGGCACAGCATATCCGCAACGACTTCGTTCGGGAAGCGCTCCTGCAACGTTTGGAGGTACTGGCCGACGTGGGTTTCGGTGAGCACGCCCGTCGTGATCATCTCCAGCAGAGTCTGGTCCGTATCGAACCCGACGCCAAGCCACTCCTGCGTGCTCTTCTCGCTGAACTTGAACACGATCGCCATCACTGCCGGCACGCCGACCACCGTGGCGAATGCGGACTGGACTGGCGACACAAAGAAATGATTGAAGATGCTGTGGATGATGATCGCGCCGATCAGCCCCGGAATGATCGCACCACCGAGGGTCCCGGATTTCCGCTCCAGCACCGACCGGCCGAGGACCGCCACCATCGCCGTGACGCCCCCGTGCATGAGCGCCGTGCCGAGGCCGCGCACAAGCCACAGCAGCGGGTTGGTCTCGGTCACCGTGAACAAATAGGTGATGTTCTCCACCAGCGCAAAGCCGGTACCAACCGCAAATCCGTAGACGGCTGCATCAACGAGGAACCCGATCCTCTTCTTCCAGAGAAGCCAGATGGGCAACGCCGCCTTGAGACACTCTTCAAGGACGGGAGCAATGTATCTGGAGTACGACTCCGGCGACACTCCCGCGCCGCCCGTCACCGTCCTCGCCATCACAAACGCAATCAGCGCCGCAGCGACGCCAGCCCCCACCGTCACGAGCACGGATCGAAACGTCACAAGCTTGTAGCTGTCGAGATAGACCAAGCCTCCCAGGAAGAGCACGACCGGGAGGAGGCTGACCAGTGCTGCGCCGATGGGGCTGTGCATCACAGGATCTTGAGCGATGCCATGAATTCTCCCGTCCCCCGCCGGTCAGGCCCGCCCGCCACGGCGTACCCGACGGAAAGGACCGAGCTCAGGTTCGAAAACAGCACAAGCTTGACGTCGGCCTGCACGCCCGCGTTTGCGCTCACCGTCCGCAGAGCCTCGTCCTGCAGATTCGTGACGAGGCCCGTCCCGAAGAACGCCAGCCGCGCCCATGTAACGTACATGCCCGGGAAACCCGCCCGCCGGAACCGGAGCGGAGGAGGATTCCATTCGACCATCGCCTTTGTGAACGTCTTGCCGGGGATCTCATCGATCTCCACACCCGGAAACCTGAGCGCGTCCCTGTACCGGCGCTCCGGCCCGTGGTCAACCCAGTTGTTGCCGAAGCCTCCGAAGAAGAAGTTCGCGAACGGATCCGCCGAGCTCCCCACCGCATAGCCCGCGGCGGTCCTGAGCCACACAGAGGAATGCTGGAACAGTGCCGGAACACCGATGTCGAATGTTCCGGACACGAGCGGGTTGAACCGCTTCTCCGAAAGGTAAGCGTATCCGACAAGAGACGCCAGAACTCCCTTCTCCGCATCCACCGCCCCCAGCGAGCGGACCACGCGCGAGTACTTCAGGCGGCCGAAGAACGTGAGAAATTCGCTTACCGCCGTGCCGATATTCTGGAAGGCCGGGAGACGCTCGAGGTCCGAGTATCCGCTCACCCTCAACGTATACTCAAGGTTCGACGGACGATCGCTGATGAGCACATCCGTGTACCCCACGCTCAGCTGGTAGCCGCGCCTGCTCGATTTGTACGGTCCGAACAGGTCGTAGAAATCTGACACGTTGTAGGTCGCGCTCAGGTCCCACTGCCAGTACCGGTATCTGAGGATCCCGTGAAACTGCTCCTTCAGATCGAAGCTGGGGTTCGGCGTGTACGCGAGTGAGAAGTCGATATTGTGGAGGAGCAGCGGATCGAAGAAATCCATCCGCACCCCCCCGCCAATCGATTCCTTGTACCCGTGGATAATGGGATACATCGATCGCAAACCGATGGCGCCCAGCCCTTCATAGTCTCCCGTGGCAACGATCAGCGAGTCAATGTTGATGCGGCCCGCGGACGGTGGGGGGAGCTTCCACGACTGCACTTCCGGATATTTCTCGGCGATCTGTTGTCCCAGATACGTCACGGCGCTGACGTCCTCGGTGGTTGCGACCGGGACCTGCACCGGGAGGAAACCTTCGGTCGTGAACTCAAAAGCGATGAGCGAATCGTCCGAGATCGGGATCGGCCGGAAGAGGCCGCGTTCCGTATTGGTGATCCATTCCATCACGCGCCGGTCCGTATCGTACCGGACGATGTTGGAGACACCGGTGTAATAGGTCGAGCCGTAGAGGTATCGCCCATCGGGAGACCACACGAAATTGAGGGGGGCCGTATGTTCGAAGTCGTACAGCACATCGTAGTCGGCTCCACCGGTCAGCAGCGTGTCCACCCAGATCCGCACCAGCCGCTGTCTGCCGCTGATCTCCATCATCCCCGCGACGATCGACCTGCCGTCGGGCGAGACGTCCAGGTCGTACAGATCCACGCCGTAGTTCAACGGAAGGACCTCTTGCCAGCGTGCATACGGATGCGGAATCCTGACCAGCCTGGAAACTCCGTCGTGATGCTGGACCCCCCAGAGCGCGCTGTCCGCCCGGCAGAACGTCAGGTCCCCGATCCGGCAGTTCTTCAGGAGCAGGCGGGATGTGCCTGTGCGGATGTCGAGGGCGTTCAAATCCCTCCATCCCTTGCTGTTCTTCGTCGTGTAGAAGAAGGTGCCGGAAGAAGGATCGAACGCCGTTGAGGCCACGGTATACAGCGACGGCGTGGGCAGGTCGCTCACCCGCTCGACCGTTCCGTCCGCGAGATGGATGGAGCTGATGCTTGCAAGCACGCCCGGCGCGTTCATCCCCAGATACAGCGAGCGCGTAGCCGGGTCGAAGTGGGCGCGCGACACGGCGCCAACCGGCTTCGCCGTTATCGGGCGGAGGGGCGTGACGGGATATTGCCGGACCGCCGCAAGGTTCGCCTTCTGGAACGTACGCTCGGCCTCGATCCATTCGGACCACACGTCGTCAATGTCCCTGCCGTACACCTCTTCGAACTGTCCGGCAAACGACGCGACCGAATTCGGCCCGCGCTTGAACCAGTCGATGATCGTCTGTGGCCCGTAGTGGTCCGCAAGGTAGCTGACGAATCGCGTTCCGTAGAGATATGAGTTCGCCCCGATTTGAAAATCGACGGTGGTCCCTTCCGACTCCAGACCGACGTAATCATAGAAGTACGAGCTGTCCCGGACCATCGTCCGGAACACCATCTCGTCCCATCCGTTCTGCGCGCGGCCGATCCCGCCCGACATCCAGGTCTCCATAAACACGGCGACGCCTTCGTGGTACCATCGCGGGGAGTATTTCCTCGGGTTGGTCAGATAGGTATAGGCGATCGAGACGGGCTCATCATCCGTGGGCGACACCTTGCCGAGGAACGCGCTGCGCCAGAAGCTGTCCGATCCGCCCGGCTTGTCACTGCCGACGATATGCACGAGCTCGTGGCCGATCACCCAGTTGATGCGCTCGTTGGTCGGCGAGGTCTCATACGTGTATTCGTACGGAGAGATCCCCAGGATCATATAGTTGATCGGAACGCTTGTCGCGCCCGCGTAGCCATAGTCGTCATAGTCCTGCAGGTACACGACGACGGGTTCGGTAGGAGTGTACTCGAAGAGCGTGTGGTGGAACGAGAGCGCGTTCTGGAAACTGCGCATGAGATGGGGGATGATGAAACGGTGCTCATCAGCGTAGTACACCAGGCGCATCGACCCTGTTCGGACCGTATAGAAGTCGGCCGCGCGAAGGGCCGTCGGGACCGCAGGGGCCACCAGCATGAGGCACCACAGCACCCAGAGGGCCCGGCGCCTATGCGACACAACGGGAGTCGTGGTCACAGGTTTGGATATGGGGTCATGGAGGTGGAAACAGCACGAGGAGTGGCGCTGGCGCGCCACTCCCCGAGGGAATCCTACAGGATTGTCACACAGGATCAGTCGTTGTCGCGGGCCGAGCGCTCGGCGTCGGGTGCGGTGCGGGCCTCGAACTCAGCATTCTTGCCTTCGACGGCGCCGCGCATTTCGACCGGGACCTTGGCGCCGAGGAACGAACGCTCAGCCACCGGGAGAGAACCGAGCCATTCCGCTTTCTGGGCAATCGGCATCCGATCGAACGACTTCAGCCGCTCTTCGACCGACATGCTGGCTGCAAGTGCTTCGCGTCCTTCAGTGGGCAGGCGGTCAATGAAAGCCGCCTTGTCGGCCGTCGGCAGCGCGTCAAGGGCGCGAATTTTCGCTTCGCTCGGCATCCGGTCCCACATGGCGCTCTTCGCTTCCATCGGTGCCCTGTCGAGAGCCTTGGCACGCTCGGTGTTGACCATCTTCTCGGCCACGAGCGCCTTGGCTTCGGTGGACATGTTGTCGAGTGCCGAAGCGCGCTCTGCAACGCTGCTGGTCGCCGCCAGCTGGGCTTTGGCTTCCGCCGGCGCATAGTTCTGAAGCGCCGCGGCCTTGTCCGTCATCGCAAGACGATCCAGGTACGCCGCTTTCTCCGTCGCCGGGAGACTGGCAAAGGCCTTGACCCGGTCGGTCATCGCCAGGCGGTCCACCAGGCTTGCCTTCTCGCTGACCGGCAGCGCGGCCAGGGCCTTGGTCCGATCGGTCATCGCCAGGCGGTCCCATATCGCTAGGCGCTCAGTGGCCGACGTCGAGGCATAGAGGGCGGTTCGCTGCTCGGTCCCTATGCGGTCAAGCATTGCCCTCCGCTCTTCAACGGACATCCGGTCAGCAAGAGCCGCCTTGTCACTGGCGCTCAGCTGCGCGAACCGCTGCGCAGCCGCGTCGGTGGCATCGGCGCCGGCGATCTGGACGTCGTTGTCGGTGATCTGCTCGGAGCGGTACTTCTTCACGCTGCCGATCGTCCCGGCCGCCTCGTCCTCAAACGGAGACGGGTAGAAAAACGTGAAATAGACAAGCGTGGCGATTCCGATGGCAACTCCGCCAAGGGCGATCCGGTTGCGTGCGGCTTTGCTGCGGTTGCTCATAACAGCCTCCACTGGAGATGGTGTGTGTGCAAGAGAATTCAAAATCTGTTGGAGCCAGGTCCGTGGGTGCGGCACCGGCATCCGTTCGACCGCCCGCATCACCGACGGCTTCAGTGTCGGAGGCGCAACAGCCGGCCGGCTCAGGGCGCCGGCGATCGCCTTCATGTCATTGTACAGTCTCGCAACCTCGGCATCCTCCCGGACCAGCACCCGCAGCCTGGCACTCTCCGCGGGACTGTTGATGCCGTCAACCTCCGACTGCACAAGGTCTCGTATCGTCTGATCAATCATTGCCCGATAGTCCTTCCCGACTCATTATCTCTCGCAACATCGCCCGCGCGCTGAACAACCGCGACTTCACCGTCTTCGCCGGAATTCCGAGGATCGCTCCGATCTCCTCGTACGGCAACTCCTGCACATACTTCAGGACAAGAATCGAGCGATGATGGACGTCCAGCTTCGAGAGGCACTTCTGGACGAGCTCCGGAAGGTCCGGGCTTTCCGCGTGCCCGTCTGCCGACTCGAGCCCTTCATCCAGCGCCTGCATCCGTGACCGTCGCTCAATCGCATTGACCGACTCATTGTGCGCTATGCGGTAGATCCAGCTGAAGAACTTGTACCTGGGATCGAAGGTGCCGAGCTTTTCGTACGCCTTGAGAAACGCCGCCTGCGCAACATCCTCAGCCTCTTCCTTCACTCCGAGCATCCGCCAGGCGATCGTGAACACCTGTGCCTGGTATCGCTCCACCAGCACCCCGAAGGCATCCCGATCGCCCTCCAGGGTCCGCTGGACCAGCCCGTTGTCGTCCAGGTGTATCATAAGTACAGGCGGAATCCGGAAAAGTTGGTCCTATTCTTCCTCAATCCTGAAAATCGTGTCGAATCTGGCGATCCTGAAGACGTCGCGGATGAGCTTGTTCATGTGGGTTAAAACCAGCTCGTTTCCGCCGGCTTTTAATCGTTTCTGGGTTTTCAGGAGTATCCCAAGACCCAGGCTGGAGATGTAGTCCAGGCCCTTCATGTCGACCCTGTGGGTGGCCGTGACCCGGTCGAGGACGGCATCCGCTTCGGCCACACGGGACGCGTCGAATCTCCCCGTGAGGACGATCTCCCCATCTTCCCTCTGGGTAATCGTGAACATGTTACTGCCTCAGACGTTTGACAAGCGTGATGGTGCTGCGGCGGTCTTCATAGTCGTACCGCACGTCGTCCAGCATGTGCCGCGAGAGGTGAATGCCCAGGCCGCCCGGCTTTCGCTCCTCGAGCGACAGCGACACATCCACCGGACCGGTGGCGGTGACGTCGAAGGAATTCACGTCACGCGCGATGAGGTACACGATGAGCGCGTCCCCTTCCAGCCGGACCCCGACCGTGACGTCGCGATCGCTCTCCGGATTGTACTTCACGAAATTCGTGAAGAACTCTTCCACCGCGAGCGTGAGAGCGTACGAGGCGACCGGGTCGGGACCATGCCGGGCGAACTCCCCATCGAGGAACGCGAACACCTCGTCGAGGGCTGCGACGGACTTCCTGAAGTTCTTCTCCATGATGGGATCTCGGCAACAGCCTGCGCGTGCCAGTGCGCTCAGTCGACGAGATAGAACTCGACGTTCGTGACAACGCGGATGAGCTTTACGTCGGGTGAATTCGCGTCCCGGTTGCTGATCGAAAAGTACCCCTGCGTCGCGGAGCGGATCTTCCCGACCTCGCTCCCGGAGTCCGTCGCGAATTTCTCCGCCGCCGCCCGCGCGTCCTTCGTCGCCGATTCTATCATCTCAGGCTTGATCACGTTGAGCGCGGTGTAGATGAACTCCGTCGGCGTCTGCCAGTTGTCAGCGGTCAACGCGACGCCCTTCCCCACCAGCGCGCCCGACTTCTCCATCGTTTGCTTCACGCGATCCACGTTGTCGGAGCGTGTCGTCACCGTCACGTCCGCGACATACCGGTACCGGGTCACAACGTTGGAACCGAACGCCTGCGTGTCGTTGATGCGCGGGACCGAGTAGGAAATCGATCCTTCCTGGAAGCCCGCGTCGCGGAGGAAGGAGGTCACCGCCGCCCGGCCCGCATCGATGTCGCGCTGCAGTGCGCCGAGATCGTTCCCGGTCACCCTGAACGTGATCGGCCAGATGGCAAGGTCGGCTTTGACCTCCCGCTCGGCCAGCCCTTTGACCGTCACGAACCGGTCGGACGCCCGGCCTTTGTAGATGCCGAGTCCGATCGCAATACCAGCAAAGGCAATACACAGCCCTAGAATGACGTGGGGAGTAAGACCCTTCGTTTCCACAGCTTCCTCCGGATGCATGAACTCCCGGACCCGGAAGAGACTCTCAAGGGGGGTCCGGCGGGTGATGGCCATGATACGAATTTTCCGCTGAAAGTCTAGGCTGGTGCGGGACCGTTCCGGGAACGGGCGCAGGGAGGTTGGGAACCGGCTGGCGCGCAGCCTTTCGGGTGCCCGTGACGCATGTGTCCACGGGGCCGGAGCGAATGCACCGAGGCAGATGCACGCACGAATGCGCAGTGGCGAGTCCTGTGGCACATTCCGGGCGTATTGACTATCTTCCTCTATTCCAAACCCAACCGGACCGCGAAAACCCCCAGACCGCCATGATTACCCTCGGATACGACATCGGAAGCTCTTCAATCAAAGCCGCATTGTTGAATGTCGATACAGGGGAAACCCTGGCAGCGGCCTTCTCCCCGCGGACAGAATTGCCCATGATGGCGGAACGGGCCGGGTGGGCGGAGCAGGACCCGGACGTCTGGTGGACACACGTGGTCCAGGCGACCCAGGAGGTGGTTCGCAGCGCCCGGATCGACCCGGCGGCCATCAAGGCGATCGGAATATCGTACCAGATGCACGGACTGGTCGTTCTCGACGCTGCTCACCGGCCCCTTCGTCCCGCCATCATCTGGTGCGACAGCCGGGCGGTCTCCACCGGGGAGGAGGCATTCAGATCGCTCGGACCAGAGCGGTGCCTCTCCTCACTGCTGAACTCTCCGGGGAACTTCACGGCCTCCAAGCTCGCGTGGGTCCGGAGGCACGAGCCGGAGCTCTTCTCGAGGATCGCGCGCTTCATGCTGCCGGGAGACTACGTTGCGCTCCGCATGACCGGAGAACCCGCAACCACGGTCAGCGGACTTTCCGAGGCCACGCTGTGGGATTTCTCCGCTCAACAACCCGCGTGGTTTCTGCTGGAGCACTACGGCATCGATCCGTCGGTGATGGCCCCGCTCACTCCGACGTTCGGCGTTCAGGGGAAACTCCGGCCCGCAGTTGCGCAGGAACTCGGCCTCGCGGCGGGAACGCCGGTCACGTATCGCGCGGGCGATCAACCGAACAACGCGCTCTCGCTCCGTGTCCTGGAGCCCGGCGAGATCGCCGCGACCGCAGGCACCTCCGGCGTCGTCTACGGCATCAGCGACTCCTATCAATTCGATCCGGCGTCTCGCGTGAACTCGTTCGCGCACGTGAATCACACGAGCGCTGCGCCGCGGATCGGGATCCTCCTCTGCATCAACGGCACGGGCATTTCCAACAGCTGGATCCGGAAGGTCACCGGCGCCGGGTCCCAGAGCTACGCGTCGATGAACACGCTCGCACACACCGTCCGCGTGGGGTCGGAGGGCGTCGTCGTCCTCCCGTTCGGGAACGGAGCTGAGCGCATGCTGGGAAACCGGGATATCGGGGCGCAGATCCTTGGACTCAACTTCAACATCCACACCTCCGCCCACCTCTACCGCGCAGTCCAGGAGGGAGTCGCGTTCGCCTTTCGCCATGGCATGGACATCATGAAGACGCTCGGTGTGCATCCGTCCGTGATCAGAGCCGGCTCGGCAAACCTGTTCCTCAGCCCGGTCTTCTGCGAAGCGCTCGCCGGCGTGTCGGATGTTGCGATCGAGCTCTATAATACTGATGGCGCACTCGGCGCGGCGCGGGGCGCTGCGATCGGCGCCGGCATCGTGCGATCCGGCGATGACGCGTTTCAGGGTCTCAAGCGCGTCACCACGATCGAGCCTGCCTCTCAGCTGCGGCCGGCGTACGAGGAGGCGTACGGGCATTGGTCGGCCTCGCTCGCGCGTGCGCTGCCGGCCTGAGCGTCCGGGCCCGGACCTCCCTCGCCTTGCGTGGGCACCCTCGCGTGCCGGGCGGGTGGCGCGCGCCGGTCTTGGTTCCCAGCCGGGAAGTCCGTATCTTTAAAGATTGTCTGCAAAGACATTCCCGACACCCTATTCCACTGAAAGGACCAGCAATGCAAGCCCTCGTGGCCGCCCTAGCCCTCGTCGGCCTTATCGGTTGTTCGCCCGCAGGAGAGAAAGACGTAAAGCTCGAGACTCAGAAGGACAGCATCAGCTACTCCATCGGGCTGAGCGTCGGAAAGAACCTGACCCGCGACTCCATCACGGTCTCTCCCGATGCGTTCCTCAGAGGCGTGATGGATGCCGGCCGGGACAGCGCGGCCCGCTTGATGAGCGACGCGCAGGTGCAGAGCTGCATCATGGCATTCCAGGATTCCATGCGGAAGAAGCAGGAAGAAATGGCCCGCGTCGCCGGGGAGGAACAGATGACCAAAGGCGCCGCGCTTCTTGCTGAGAACGCGAAGAAGCCGGGCGTGGTGACGCTCCCTAGCGGACTCCAGTACAGGGTCATTACCGAAGGTAAGGGTAAGAAGCCGACGGAGAAATCGACCGTCACGACGCACTATCGCGGGCGGCTGATCGATGGAAAGGAGTTTGACAGCTCCTTCAAGCGCGGGCAGCCGGCGCAGTTCGCGGTCACTGGCGTCATCCGCGGATGGACCGAAGCCCTTCAGCTGATGAAGGAAGGATCCAAATGGGAATTGTACATTCCGCCGGACCTCGCCTGGGGCGCAAGCGGATCGGGCGGCGTCATCCCGCCGAACGCCACAGTGATCTTCGAACTGGAGCTGATTTCCGTCGACAAGTAATTCCGGGCGATACTTCACCCGCACGTGTGCATGCGAAGGGGCCGTCCCTCAAACTTTTGGGACAGCCCCTTTCGTTTGTGGAGGCTTCACCTGCCGCCGCTACCTCGCCCTGCGGAGCGCTACGATGGTGGTATCGTCTGACAGCGGCTGCCCCGCAGTGAACGTTTGAAGATGCTGGCGCAGCCCGCGAACGAACCCGCCCGGCGGCATCGCTCTATGCCCGGTGGCGTACCTCGTGAGCGACTCGTCGCCAAATTCGCGGCCGTCCTGATCGCGGGCCTCGACCACTCCATCGGTATAGAATACGAGAAGGTCTCCCGGCTCCATCACAACGTGCGCCTCGGCAAAGCTTGCGTGCTCAACGAGTCCGATCGCGGCCCCCGTGGGTCTGAGCTGCGTCAGTGCGCTGTCACCGCCCGTGCCCCGGAGAAGTACGGGAGGATGATGGCCGGCGTTCCCGTAGGTCACCCCGCCACCTTCCGGCGCTATGCGTGCGACGACAAGGCTGACGAATTTCGTCAGGTGAATATTGTGGCAGAACAGCCGGTTCAGGCGGCGAAGGACATCCACGGGAGCGGAACTCTCAGGCAGGATGACCCGAAGGTAGGCCTGGAGGCTGGCCATCAGCATGCTCGCCGGCATCCCCTTCCCCATCACATCCGCGATGACAACCGCGTGCGCTCCGTCCGCGAACCGGAGGAAGTCGAAGTAGTCGCCCCCGACGATCGACGCGGGCTGGCTGTAAGCGGCGACCTCAAACCCGGGAATCTCCGGCGCTTCCTGAGGCAAGAGCGCCCGTTGCACCCGCTGGGAGAGCTCCAGTTCTGACTCAAGCTGCGACCTCTCCTCCCCCGTCAGGTGCTCGATGCACACGCACGTTGTGTAGTCCATCTGCAGCCAGTGGGATTCGACGTGCTCGTGACACACCGTGCACCGCCCGAGCTCGCCCTCATCGGCCCTGACGATCGCATCCTCCAGCACGTGCATGTGTTCGTCCATAGCATGCGGGGGGTGGGGCCCGAGGCGCAGGTTGCGCTCCGCGGGCGGGACGCCCCCCAGCCAGTCACGCAGTGCGCGTCGCTGCTCGCGCAATTGCGTTGACATGCGTTCGAAGAAATCGTTGGCCATCGTGCCCTCCGCTGCAATCCGTCCTGTATAAGGAACTACGAAGCACCGGTCCCGAAGTTCCACGCAGGGCAGGAGTCCCGCTCTTTTCGTATCTTTCTGCTCACCTGCAACCTCACAACCATCACACCCCCATGCAAATCGGAATCGTCGGCCTCCCGTTCTCGGGCAAATCCACCCTGTTTCAGGCCATCACAAAGACGCACCTTGACGCCTCCGCCCTCGCGCGCACGGAGGCGCATCATGCGGTGGTCAAGGTCCCTGACCTGCGACTGACCGCGCTTTCCGAGCTCTTCTCGCCGAAGAGCACCGTCAATGCCACCATCGAGTTCGTGGATGTCGTCGGGCTGAAGAAGGGGGAGTCAGGCTCGGCGCAGTTCACCACCAACTTCCTGGCCAGCGTCAAAACCAACGACGCGCTGGTCCAAATCGTGCGGGCGTTCGCGAACGATGCGGTCCCGCATCCGGAAGGCTCCGTGGATGTCGCGCGCGACGTCGCAACGTTCGAGACCGAGTTCATCCTGTCGGACATGGCGATCCTCGAGACGCGCATCGAGCGGCTGAAGAAGCAGGTCCTGAAGGCGGGAGACGAAACAGCAAAGAAGGAGCTTGGCATCCTCGAACGCTGCCTCGCCGCACTGACCGAGGAGCGGCCGCTGCGGGACATCGGGTTCTCGAAGGAAGAGGCGCTCATTCTCAAAACGTATCAGCTGCTCACCTCCAAGCCTATGCTCATCGCACTGAACTTCGACGAATCTCAGCAGCCGAAGGCCGCGAGCATCGTGGACGGGATCACCGCAAGGAAAGAGACGCCGAACACCGGCATCGTGGGGTTTTTCGGAAAGATCGACATGGAAATGTCCGAGCTCTCAGAGTCTGAGGCCGGAGTGTTCATGAAGGAGTACGGCATCACGGAGTCCGCGCTCGACACGCTCATCCGTTCGTCGTACGATCTCCTGGGGCTTCACTCGTTCTTCACCGTCGGCGAAGACGAGTGCCGGGCGTGGACGATCCGCAAGGGGATGACAGCACAGGAAGCTGCGGGAGTGATCCACTCGGACTTCTTCAACAAGTTCATCCGCGCAGAGGTTGTCTCGTACGATCATTTCATGGCCGCCGCCGGCTCATTCGCCAAGGCGAAGGAGGCAGGACACTGGAGGCTTGAGGGAAAAGAATACGTCGTGAAGGACGGGGACATCCTCTCGATCAGGCACAGCTGAGGACGTGCGATCAGAGACAGTTGTGGGGAGCGGTGCCTTCCGACGAGGCGACTGCCCGGCCGCCCGCGATGAAGCGCTACCCGCCTGAGGACCAGCTTCCGCTGCGGTCCGACACCCAGGAATCCATCTTGCCGCTCGCACGCTTCTTCTTCTTGACCGCAAACACGATCTTTTTCCCTTTGCCGCGGTGCTGATTCCGGCCGGGCCCCGGAGGACCTCCCCACGTGGCCGATCGCTTGCCAGGAAAACCTGATGCTGACCGCTGCCCGGGAAAGCCTGCTGCCGGTCGATGACCAGGAGGACCTCCTGCGGGGCGCTGGCCGGGGTATCCAGTTCCCGGCCGACGACCGGGGGGACCTCCTGCGGGGCGCTGACCGGGGTATCCAGTTCCCGGCCGACGACCGGCGGGACCTCCTGCGGGGCGCTGACCGGGGTAACCAATTCCGGGCCGACGACCGGGGGCACCTCCTGCGGGGCGCTGACCGGGGTATCCGATTCCGGGCCGCTGACCGGGAGGACCTCCTGCGGGGCGATGTCCTGGGTACCCTGTGCCGGGCCTGTGTCCCGGATGCCCTCCCCCAGGCCGCTGCCCGGGATGGCGTGGATGCTTATGTCCTGGATGCTGGTTCCCGGGTCGACCCGGGCCGCCGGGCGCGTTCGGCTGCTGGTGACCCGCGTGCCGCCCGTGAGGCTGACCCGGATGTCTCGGTCCCGTGCCGTGGCCGCGCCCGGGCGACTGCGAATGCCTTTCCCCTCCGAACGGAGGAGTACCGTGACGTCCGTGGTGAGGACCAGAGGACTGCTGACCCTGCGGCCGCTCGTACATGCCGACGAAATCGTTCGTCGGCTGGAGCTGCGGAGGTTCCGGGCTTCCCTGAGGAGGCCTGGCCTGGGAATGCCCCGGCTTCTTTCTGCGGGGACCGAATTTTCCAGGACCTGGAAATGCCATGACGATGCCTTGGTGATGTGCGTGGATATGCCCCGTGCGATCAGCCGCAAGGTGCGGTCTGGATGCCGGTCAATGGTGATGATTGAGTATTGCGCCTACTGCGCGTAGTCGGCGGAGAAGCTAGCTCATTTCTGGGGCGGACTCAGCATGCCGGCGCGGGGGAGTTCGAGTGCCGGAAGATGCCCGTGCGTTAAAATCTGTTGTGCCGATCAGGTTCCGCCATCCCCTGCTGAAAGGTCAGCGAGGCGGTCGTCGGCTGGGGTGTGTCTTCCCGAACAACACGAGAATAATGTAGGGCTTTCACTCGAGATTTCCTAATCCCCTCACCGGCGTTCTTTGCTTTTGAGGACGGCCGGGAGTATGTTGACGGAGTTCCAACATCAACGCTCTCAGGGCCATGCGCCAGCCGGAAATACCCGCCTTCCTCGCGTCCGTCGCAACCGTGACAATTGGGCTGGGAGCGCTGCACGTCCTTCCGCTCCCCCCTGCCGCGGCCCTCGCGTTGGTCTTCATCGGCTCCTCGGCGGCATACCTGTGGATGTGCCGGGAAACCCTCCGGACCGGATTGCCGGACGGGCTGGTCTGGATCACCCTCGGGCTCGGCATCCTGATCAGGCTGTCGTTCTTCTCGAGCGACCCGGTCGGTTCGGATGACGTATACCGCTACGTATGGGACGGGAAGGTCCAGGCGGCAGGCATCAATCCATACCGCTATGCGCCGGACGACCCGACACTTGCAGACCTGCACTCGTCGCTGTTGCCCGGGGCGGTCAATCACCCCGACATGAAGACCGTCTACTTCCCCTTCTCCCAGTGGCTCTTCCTTCTCGCATTTCGGATCGCGGGGGAATCGCTGTGGGGACTGAAGGCGATGCTTCTCGCAGCCGAAGCTGCAACCATAGCGGGACTTCTTCTCCTCCTCTCCCACCTGAAGCTGCCGCGCCGCCTGGTCCTGCTCTATGCCCTGTGCCCTCTTCCGATTCTGGCGTTCGCACTGGATGCCCACGTCGACGGCTTCGGGCTGCCTCTTTTCATTTTCGGGTTGCTGTATCACCTGAAAGGCCGCCCCGCCATCGGGCTTCTTCTGCTGGGGCTTTCCATGTCGGTGAAGCCCGTCGCGCTCGTCATGCTCCCGGTCCTGTTCCTTCAGGCTCACACCGCCGCCGACCGGATCCGGATCGCGTTGCTCCCCCTGGCCGTGGCGCTCCTCCCTTTCGTGCCGTATTCGCTGGAGATCAACCCCCTTGAATCGCTCTCCACGTTCGCCTGGCACTGGCTGTTCAACGGGGCGTTCTTCGAGCTGGTGCGCTCGTTCGCGCAGGACAATCAGTGCGCGCGACTGATCTGCGCCGCGACGCTGGCCGTCTCGTTGGTCCTCCTCCAGTTCACGCGCCACGATCTTCTTCGAAAGGCAGCCTTTTCCGTTCTTCTCCTTCTGCTCTTCTCGCCCGTCGTCCATCCGTGGTATGTGACGTGGCTGGTGGCGCTCCTTCCCGTCGTCCCGCTGCGTTCGGGGATGGTCTATGCGGCAAGCGTAAGCCTGGCCGTGATCACGCTTGTGGAATACCGACTCACCGGTGCGTGGGAGCAACACCCGATCATCCTGGTCCTCGAGTATGCCCCTGTGGTGGCGCTCTTTCTACCGGAAGTGGCTGGAAAGTTGCGCGTGCGCATTCAGAACGCCTGATTCACCGCAAAGTAACCGACATCGTAGAGATCGTTCTCAATGCTGGAAGGCAAAAGCAGGACTCTTATGCTAGTGCCGCGCCAGCGTTCATGTGCTGCAGCGCCCTATCGACACAGCTGGTTGGCGCGAGCACCGGGCCCTTTGTGTTTATGGCAGTGACGCATTGGAGGGGCACGAGCACGTTAGTGAAAGGGGGGGCTTTCGGCTGGCATCACGCGGGCCATACTTCCGTAAACAGCGCCTCGCCGCCATCCCTCACGACGTCCACTACAGGAACGGAGAGCGCCGCCCGCAGTGCGGTCTGCAATCCAGCCGCATCCACAGTGCTGCCCGAGTAAACGGTGCCGTCGTAGGCGGGATAGAACGGGTTTGAGGTCACGGCGGCCAGGCGCGGGACACGGCGGCAGATCAGCCGGACGCCGGCCGATCGCGCGGACGCCACCTTCTCTGCAACGCGGCGGATATCGCCGGCAAGCAAGAGCTTCAGCGGGTCGTCAAACAGCACGGTTGCGCGGCGCCGTCCCAGCGCCGGCGTCATCGCCGAAAGCAGATCGAACGCGACCAGGCCTTTCCACCTTACCACGCCGGAACCTCCATGGGCGGCCCGGGCAGCTTCATCCGTGGTGGTCCCCGCCGTGATAACCGTCCACTCGCTTTGCCGCTCTGACTCCCCTGACTCCCTCGCCTGTCCGTCGTTCCTTTCCTTCAGTTCCCCATCTTCCCGTATTCCCATCCCTTCACTCGTCCCCATCCCCTTCCTCGTTCCCTTCCTTTCCTTCATCCCCTCCACCCCCTCCTTCCCCGTCTCCTCTCCACGCTCCCCACCCATCCGAGGAATCCCGAACAGCAACTCGATGGTCTCCATCTCTCCGACAACGGTCCTGAGGTCGGTCGACCTCGCCGCCCCGGTGCTGAACACCAGCCGATCCGCCACTGCCATCGGCGCGATGCGGTTCAGCGAGCCGTCCACCATCAGCAGCTCGAGCCTCTCATCAGCGAGCATCTGCCTGACCTGCTCGAGCTCGTGCGTCTTGTTGGGCCCGGCCACAACAAGGAGGCCCGGTGCGGTCACGCGGACGACGACGACTTCGCCCAGCGCCGTCCGGAACCCGGTGCGCCGGAGGCCGGTCCATTGTGCGTCGGTAGTCTGAAGGCAGGATTCGGAGGTGGTGACGAGCGCGCCGGCAGGGACGCGGATGCGCGGCTTCGGCAGGAGCGTGACGGTATCCCGCTCTTCGCCGTCGTAGCCGATGCCGGTTAGTCCCAGCGAAAGTCCGCGGCGCGTAGCCTGCTCGAGCAGTGCAACCAGCGCCGTCGTCTTTCCGGTGTTCTTCGCGGTTCCCGCGATGCCGATCGTAATCAGCGCACGGTTCCTTTGCCGAAGGTCCCCGGATAGGCCCCGTCCTCCGTGTTCCCCAGCAGCCCCGCCTGGATGGCATCCGGAAGCGACGGGGCTTCGCTGACGGCCCGGAGGGTGGACGTGATCCCTGCTATCATCTCATCGGTCGCCTGGTCCGCACGTGCGGTCGGCGCAAGACCGGCATCGCCGAGAAACCTGTAGGCTTCCGTCACAGCGCGGATGCTGTCGATCCGTGAAGCGATGCAGATCGGGCCGCGCGAGTACGCTTCGTCGGTCGACGCGATCGTGATCGCATCGACGTCCAGCGTCCTGGCCAGCGCCGCGTGGTAGGATGTGGCGCTGGCCGACTGCACCCGGTCTTCCGACTGCGTCATGAACGCGATGGGCTCGCCCGGCCAGATGGGCGCGTCCGCGATCGCACGGAGGGCGCGGATCTTCGCGGTGTTGTAATCGATGAAGTTGTGCTGCATCAGGCCGTTGATCACGATATGCGGGCCGTAGCAGAAGAGGGGCTTGAGGATCGGCCGCGCGCCGAGTCGGACGCCCAACGCGACATTGACGAGCAGGCCGGCCAGCGTCTTCCACGCAGGGACGCCGCTCAGCTCGTCGTTCCCCGGTATGTCGAACGGCATGCCATAGCGCGCCGTGATCTTGATGGCCTCGATCCCATCGACGGTCAGTCGTTCAGGATCGGTGCCGGCCCCGAGAGAGCCGTACACGAGATTGATCTTCGTCATGTCGGCGCCGCCTTCCCCCGCAAGCACCACGGTCTCCGGCGTGTTCAGCCCCCGGTGGGCCCGGACGGTCAGGAGCGTCGCGGGATCCAGGTGCCGCCGCATGAGCTTGATGTTCTCCAGCGACGTGATCGTCCCGTCGTTCTGGTGTGTGAGGGCGCCTTCGAGCAGCCCCTCGTAACGCGCTTCCCAGGAGGGATTGATAATGAGATATCCGTCGATTCCCCAGCGCTCGCCGATGCGCCCGTGGACGATGTCCATGATCGGGCAGCCGCTTCCGAGGAATTTGAAGACCGCCGGCTTCAGTCCGCTGTGGCGGATCCGCGCGGGGTGAACAGGCCTGCGGCCGGAGAGCATACCGTCGAGCGCCTGCTTCTCCGCCTCGGACACCGCCCGGACGCCGAGCGGATAGGAGGCCTTGAGATTCGCGTCCCGGATAACTGGATCGCAGAGCGCCGCATATCGCTCGGCGACTGCCTTCCCTCCCTCCCCGTGGTGCAGCAGCTCTGCGCGCAGCCGGGCTCGCTCGACTGCCGGCGACGTCTTCCCTGCGCTCCACCGCAGCAGCTTCTCGACGATCGCGTCGAGATAGCCTCCGGCCTCTGGATTCCTGAAGGCGTAGGAATATCCGGCGGTCAGGTCGCGCTTCTCGCGTTGTGCCGCCCCTGCGCTCGCGGCCGGCGGCCGGTCTTCTATGTAGGCGGCGATCTCCTCGATCGTCGCGTGCTCGTCGAATCCCCGGTCAAATCCCAGCTCCGCCGCCAGCTCCGGCGTCACCGCTTTGCCGCCGATAACAATCCGTGCCGAGGTGCGGATCCCCGCCGCATCAAGCATGTCCACAAACCGCCCGAGCAGCTCGGCCACCCCGTAGCCCAGCGTCCGGCTGACGAGGACAAAATCGTAGGGAGACGCCAGGGCCCGGGAGACAATGGCTTCCATCGGGAGGTCGGGTGACAGCAGGTCCGCGTGGTGGCCCCGCCGCGACAGGGCATCGCGGATGATCTTGATGCCGACGTCGTGAACGGGATCAAGAGGGACGCACAGGAGCCGACGCGCGGTCATTGCCGTCCCCCCTCCGGCGCAGCGGCGTGCAGCCAGCGGTACTTCTCCCCCGGCCTGTGGACGTACTTCCGGAGGCGTACTCTCATGCCATAGCCGTCGAACTCCTGGTACATGATGTCCACTTCGCCCAGGTTCAGCTCATGCCCCAGCCGCAATGCGAGGTCTTTTCCCTCCCGTTCGCTCCCGCAGACCAGATACGTCTCGATATCAAGTCCGTCGAGAACGCAATCGAGTGCCTGTCCCGTCATCGCTGTTCTCCTCTCGTCCACGGGGAGGCGCAGCAGGAGCGCCTCCCCGTGGTAAGGTGCTTACTCGAAGATGCCCGCGTGTTCGCAGACGATTTCGATGAGCATGACCAGCGCCCGGACGATCATCCGCGCGCGCTCGTGAATCAGCTGGCCGTGCTCGTCGGTGGTTCCGAGCCCGGGCGAGATGAAGATGTTCGCATCGTAGCTGATCGTGGGGATGATCCCCATCTGCGACATCCCGTCCTGCAGCAGGTTGGAGCCGGCATACATATCCTCGATCGTGAAGATCGGGATGCCGAGCTTGCCGTCCTTCCAGCTGTCTTCGTAGTTTATCTCGACCGTCCCGCCGTTATAGCTCTTCGCGATCCGGAAGAACGGCTTGATGCGCCCATCGATCTTCGCGAATTCCGCCTTCACGATCGCGTACAGGTCGTCGATGGGCTTCTTCATCACCTGGGGCTTGTCGCGCAGCACGCGCAGTGCGGCGACCTGGCCGGAGAGCCCCTCTTTGCCCGGATCCTGCGACACGTAGGCGGCCTTGCCGTATGACGTGGTGGTGCCGTACCGTGCGCCGTGATACCCCAGCGCGCGGCGGATCGGAACCATCGCATCTTCCTTGCCGATGATCAGCGCGCTCGTCGGCGACCCGGTCGCCTTGTCCATGCTGAAGATCATGATGTCGGCGCCGACCTTCTTGATGCTCGTGCCGATGATCGGCATGCCCCACGCGTTGTCGATGATGTAGGGGACGTTATACTCCGCCGCAAGCTTCGCGATGCCCTTGAGGAGCTTCGGGGTGCCATCGGGCGCCTTGTCGCCATAGCCGTAGCCGGGCGTGTCGTACCCGAGCGACGCGAATCCGCCGAGCATGGTCTCGTGGCGCTTCGCATTCACGGCAAGCGCTTCCAGCGACTTCGCGACGTTGACGTTCTTCATCAACGGCACGGGGTGATACTTGATGCCGTGCACGGGATACTCTGCGCCGGGGAGCGGCACCAGCACGGTGTCCAGGTTGTTCTGGCGCTTGCCGTAGAAGCCGAGTTCGCCGGCGGTGCTGCCGCGGTCTGCAAGGATGTCCTTGTACTTCGGCGGGAACGGCCGGCCGTAGGCGGCATGGTGGTGGGTGTGGCGCTCGAGCGGCGCAATGTAGCGCGTCCGGTAGTTGTCGCCGCGTCCGGTGAACGGGGGCGTCACGAGGCAGTCGAAGGACGTCCAGAGCCCGGCTTCGCACGTGTTAATCGGAGCGGCATCGTACTCGTCGCCGTAGGCATCCTTGATGATCTCGCGGATCTGGTCGACATACACGGAGAGCGGCACGACCTTGCGGGATTCCGCCGCCATGGCCTTCTCAATGTCCTCGCGGAGCGGAGACGGACAGCCGGAAATGGCGCCGGTCAGACCGATCGCGCCCTTCAATTCCGCCGGAATATTCAGACCCTCTGCGGCCTTTTTCGCCTCGGCGTAAATCTTCGGCGTGTTCACCTGGAGACGCTTGTACATCTGGAACTTGAACTGCGGTCGTGCCATGACAACATCCTTTCAGCGTGGTTGCGGTATTCCGTGGATCAGGATCTCATCGCCGGGGGCTAGCCCCATCTCCGCGCCCGACTTCCGCGTCTGCATCCGGACGATGGTATTCTGGTGATTTGGCATATGCGTGTCGTCAAAACCGGCAATCGTGCCGATCTGCATCCCTTTGGCCGTGACTGCATCCCCGGCGAGAATCACCCCGCCGTCCAGGAGCTCGACAAACGCCAGGTATGCAATGCGCTGGACGTTCCCGCCGGGTGCGGCGTCCTGCTCGTCGGTCCCGATGAGCTCGATGATCGTCCCGGCCGGGAAGGCCCGGGAAATGGGTTTGATCAGCTCAAGCCCGCGGTTTTCGAGGCTTCCGGTGAGGACAACGGCGATCCTCGTCCGGATATCGGTCTTTGCGTGGTAGAACCCCCGGTTGACGAGGTTGCGCGCGTACGGGTCGGCCATGCGGACCTCAAACGTACCTGGTCACGAACGTGTCCACTTCGCCGTACAGGAAATCGACGACGGGAAGCTCGATCATGGTGTAGCACCCGGGCTGCTGCTTCACGGCCGCGCGGGCGGCGGAGACCATTACCTGCGCGGTGAGCGCCGGGTTGTTGACTTTCAGCTGGAACTTCATGGACTGGTTATGCGTCACGCCCGAGACGCCGTTGCGCTCCATGAGCACGCCGTGCCCCATGTCCTTGAGGGCCGACACGTCACCCACTTCGAAGACGTAGGTTCTGTCCTTGACGAAGTACGGATCTTTCTTGATTGCGGCTTCCACCTCCTCGAAGACCGCCCCGGGGACGAGCTGCACGTACACCATCCTGCGGTGGATGCCCATTCCCGCCGGCACCGTAATGGAAATCGCGTCCTTCACTCCGCGGATCGCTTTGACCGCCACCGAATGCCCCATCGAGAGACCGGGGCCGTAGTTGGTATGGGTGATGCCCTTCGGCGCCATCGCCTGAAACCATCCGCGCACGACCGAATCCACCCCCGGGTCCCACCCTGCCGCGACGATCGAGACCGTATTGTGCGCGCGGGCGACCTCCCCGAGCGACTTGCGCAGCGCGGGGATCTCATGATGGATGTCGAAGCTGTCCACCGTGCGCACGCCGAGAGAGAGAATCTTTGTGGCGGTTGCAGGAACGATGCGCGACGGGCAGGTGAGCACCGCCACGTCGACTGCGGTGAGCTCTCGGATGTCCGACACCACCGGGATTTTCTGAAGCGCCAACGGATCCCGCTCGGTGATGACGCACTGCCGGTTGACGATATCGGGCACTTCGATGATGCCGGCGAGCTCCATGTCGGGTTCGGTCAGCACCGTGTCGATGGCACAGCGGCCGACATTGCCGAATCCGACGACTGCTACGTTGATCATGAGGCACTCCTCTGACGACGTCGTGTGGTGGTTGCGGGCTGGTGCTCGATGTACGAACAGAGGGCCCTGCTTGCAGACTTCCCGTGCTCGCGGACGAGCCGCTCGACTTCGTCCGCCCTCTTGCCGCGCAGCGCGTCAAGAATCTGCGCGTGCTCGTCGACCGACTCCTCGAGCCGGGCCATGACAGAAAGATAGATGTAGTTGTAGCGAAGCGCCTGCGCCCGGAGGACCCGGACATACTGCGACAGCTTCTCGTTCCCGGAGGCGTCGGTCAGCGTCTGGTGGAACTCCGTGTTCAGCTGGAGGATGCGGGCCTGATCCACAGTGCGGGCGCGCCTGAGCGACGCGATCCTGTCATTGATCTCCTTCAGCCTCCGCAGCGTGTCTGGATCCATGCGCTCGCACGCGAGCCGTGCGGCCAGCGCCTCGAGCGCGCCCTTCACTTCATAGGTCTCAGCGGCGTCCTGTCTGGAAAGCGGCCGGACGACCGCGCCCCGGCGCGGGGTCATCTCCAGGAAGCCCTCGGAGTCGAGCTGCAGCAGCGCCTCGCGGAGCGGCGTCCGGCTCACGCCGAGCTGTTTCGAAAGCACGGGTTCGCGGAGCTTCTCGCCGGCCCCGATCCTGCCGTCGATGATCGATGCCCTGATCATGGACGCAATCTTTTCCCTCAGCGGGGCCAGTTCGGCCGCAAGGGTTCCCACGTCGAAGGGGGTCGTATGGGCCGGGGTTGTGGGCATTGGTGTTTGTGTATATTGTATACAGTATACAAGATAACGGATGCTGCCCGGATTGTCAAGCCCGGAGAGCCCTCGCCCCCTGAGAGGTCGCCACCTCAAGGACATGGGACCATACCAAGCGGGGTATTCGCTGCCCCACGCGCGGCGCGATGCGAACAGGTCTACGTTGCCTCACGTACGGCTCTACTCAAAGGCAACCCGACAGGCGATGGTGTTGCGCAACCGCATGAAATTCAATATGTTACACGCTATATTGACACCCCCCGCGGTGCGGGGGCCAGACCGACACCACCACTCAGGAGGGAGTATGAAACGAGCAGCCATTCTTGTGTTCGCGATCGGCATTGTCGGCATTCAGCAGTCGACCGCTCAGTTCAGCGTAGGCCTTCTCGGAGGGTACGGGTTTAATGATGGGTACAAGATCGGGTTCGGGGCCCGGGCAGGTTTCTCGGCAAGCCTCCTGTATGTCGGCGCTATCGGCGTCATCCACACCGGACAGGAAGACGATATCACCTCGGCTGCGCAATCGATCAACGTCAAAACCAATGCTTCCTACTACGGAGCCGAAGTCGGGGTGAACATCGGGACCCTGCGCCCTTCACTCATCCTGGGGGCTGTGAACTTCAAGGTCGAGGCGGGCCAGGAAACCAGCGAGGCAAAGTTCTTGCTCGGACCGGGCGTCACGCTCTTCCTCCCGCTCTCCGAGAACCTGTTCATCGGCGGAGATGCGCGCCTGCTCATCGTCGGCAAGGACGATGCCCTGGACGTGGACAGCATCAGTCAAATCGAGTCGAACTACGACAACCCGAGCGGAACGCTGGTCGCGCTCTACGCGACGATCGGCTACACGTTCTAGTGCCCCTCTAATTCGTATTTGCTATAAACACCAAGGGGCCAGTGCTTGCGCCGACCAGCCGTGTCGATAGGGCGTTGTGCACATGATAGTGGGCGCGGCACTGGGAACGACAACCCGGAAGTACTGGCAGGCGTAAAACGCGAAGCCTGCGCGAGGCCATTCATCGCCCCCGCGCAGGCTTCATGTCAATGGACATCACAGAGCGGAAAACCCGAAGGAGAGGCCGACGGTCAACGTGAAGAACTGGCTCGCGGCAACATAGATGTCTCCCGGAATCTCGGCCTCTCCGGAGTTCTTCACGTAATGGTAGCGCAGCGCCAGGTCGAGCGACTTCTTTGTGTCCAGAGGAACCAGCATGCCAACGCCAAGGTTGAGGCCAGGCTCCACTCTGAACGAGGAGCTGGACGAAATCTGAATGACCGTGCCATCCTGGTACGTGTACGTCCCCCCGTCAAACTTCTTCGAATACAGGTACACCCCCGCCTCCAAGATCCCGTACGGCCTCGTTTCCGGCTTTGACGAGACCAGCTTGAGCCCGATGAGGATCGGGAACGCAGACACGGCTCCGCCGACACCGTACTCCCCCCCGTACGGATTTGAATTCTGATCGTCGTTGAGCGCCTGGTTATCCAGCCCTGTCCTGTAGTACCCGAACCCGAGGTGATACCGGATATCCTCTCCTCCGCTCATCGAGAATCCCAGATTGAGAGCGAGGCCGGTCTTGTAGTATGTGCCGAAGGACGCGGTCGGCATCATGACCCCCGCCGATACATCGGTGGTGTATCCAGTCTGTGCCATCGTGAAGGCGGTGGACAATGCAGAAAGCAGCGGCAGGAGCAGAAGAACAAAGCGCGATTTCATGGGGAAGGTGATCCGCAGAGTGGCATATATGATTGACGCCGAAATAAGAGGAAAGGCGCGTCCAGATGCAATATCCGGAGTCCTTGACTGGTCCTCGTTCCGCTTCTTGCCGTCACCATGCCTCCGTCCGCCGTTGCGGTCCCAGGCCCAGGACGCGGCGCTTCGTGCGCGCGAGGATCCCACGACATCGGTGAGCAAGCGTCCGCGCATTGACATACGATCGTCTTCCTGCCGGTGCATCGCCTCTCCGATATCAGCTCAGTCCCGGCCCCTCAAAAGCGAAGCCCCCCGGGGTTGCCGGGGGGCTTGTGCGATGCACAACTGTGGACGCGCGGACTAGAACCAGCCCTGCATCCAGGCGATCCCGATGTTGACGCCCCAGTACGAGAAGGAGTTGTCATCCTTCCCCCCGAGCGTTGTTCCTGAATCGAATGCATAGTTGTATCGGACCGTTCCTGTAAGGTATGTGCCGCGCGATATGCCTATCAGGAGGCCGGCCTCCGGCGCCAGGCCGAAATGCCAGTTGTCGTTGTCGAAGGAGTAGACCCCGATCTCGAGCCGCTGCAGGATGTAGTAGGTTCCGACATTCAGTCCGAAGAACGGCCGGAAATCGTCTGCTTTGTGCCCGAGATAGTAGTGGGCATTGAGGAACAGCGGGAACGCATTCACGTACCGCACCTGGGTCCCGGACGCAGCTCCGTTGTTCAGCTGAATAGTCTGATTATTGAGCTCGCTCCAGACGTTCCACGAGAACGAACCGCCAAATGCCACATTGTCGCTCGTGAATCGGCTGAACTCGACCCCGAACCCGCTGAGGCTTGTCTCCTCAAGGAAATTCCCCATGCGGCCGCTCGGGAAGCCAATGTTCCAGGTGATCCCGCTCAACAGCTGTTTCTGCGCGCTTGCCGTAGTGGTGAGCAACACGACGGCGGCGATGATTGCGAGAATTCTCATATATGCTCCAGTCTTCATGCCTGTGGTTGCGCCGCCGGCTACTGACCAGCGTACATATAGGGTGACTGTATAAACAACTGATTAATGTTGTTGCTGAGCCGGGTCTGGATCGAGGCCGGCGTGTCGCCTGTCAGGCCCGTGACTGTCCCCGACCAGACAGACCGGATCTTCTGCTCGGAGATCGTTCGGCCGTAATCCACCATGTCGATGAGCGTGGTGCCCGTCGTGTATTGGTACGTGCCCCCGTATGCGGGAGGGTAGTAGGGATAGTACCATCCGTACCATCCGCCGTACCACCCGTACCAGTAATTGTAGTAGTATCCGGTGTACTCAATCGCAAACTGACCGATCGCGACCACGAACACCGAGTTACGGTCGATGCCCCCGATACCGATCTGCGATGTGTCCGCGAGCCGCTCGTACCCGCGAGCGATAAAGTTGCTCGCGACAAGCGACAGGACCTGCTTGTCATACTTCCTCCCACCGGAGATCGGGTCGGTCTTCGTGGTGTCGTAGACATGCACAATCGTGTCGCGCATCACGAAGTACTTGAACTTGGAAAAGCTGACCTCTTTGTCGTACAGCGTCAACGCGGTATCATAATCCTGGTAGCCCAGGTTGTAGTCCTCGTAGCATGCACTCACGCCGAGCACAAGCGCGAGGGCCACCGCGGGAACGATCCACGTCCGAAAGCCTGCCAGGCGCCGGATTGTCTGCATACTTCCTCCTGATTCGTTCACATCCTTTACAGTTCGATGGAGCCGCATTACTTCATCAACGGAAGATCAGCGGAGATCTTCAGATCGAGCAGTTTCGTGATGACACCCTCCAGCTGAAAGAACCGGCCGGCGTCCTTTGCGCCGATCGCCCTCGACATCTTCTTGAAGTATTCCGCCCGGAGGTCAACGAGCTCCTCCTGGTTGTCGAAGGTACGCTCCATGAGATCTTCGGCCTGTTCATCGGTCAGTGTGCTGTACTTCGCGGAGTACTCCTTCAGCACCTCGACCACTTTGTTGCCGATAAGCGACTGCTTGTAGTCAAACTCGCGGTACAGCGGCCAGAACGCGACGGAATCTTCGGGCGAAAGCCCGAGAGATTTGTCGTAGAGCTCGACCTTCCCGGTGCGCAGGTCGGTCCGGAACGTCTCGATGTACCGGTCTATTTGCGCCTGCGAGGAGACCGACTGATTGGTCTGTGCGTAGGTCAACCCGCAGAGGGTTGCCGAAACCAACAGAATTGAAAGAATGCGATACATAGTGTCTTCCTTCTTGAAGTTTTCAGATGACGATGATCAGACCAGCGCTCAGGTCTCCCTGGAGGATGGGGACACCGGCGCCCACACTCACGCCCGCTCCACCCGTACCCACGTAGAATCCGCCCCCGGAAACGTACAGGGGCATGAGCAAGCGTCCCTGGAGCCTCAGACCGATCTTCTCTGAAAGGTACACTTTGAGTCCGCCCGAGAAATTCATCGCGGCGTAGACGTTCGTTTCGTACCTGGAGTCGCTGGGGCTGAACATTACAATACCGGCGCCGGCGCCGAGGAACGGCTTGGTCTTGCCCCGACCGGTTTCCCACACCGCGTTCAGCTGAAAGTAGTGGGTGTCCATGTCCGTCGACAGACCGATCAAGCTGGGGTCAACCGTGGTAAGATAATAGGGCTCAAAGTGGGCAACCGAAGGAAGGTAGCTCCAGAAGAACTCGACCACTAGCTCCTTCTGGACGCGATAGCCCAGGATCAACCCGTACTGGGCGCCATCGTCCACGACAATCTCCCCCTCGTAGCCCTGAACTGACCCGCCCCACTGATATCCGAATGTCGGGGTGATTTCAATCGCCCCCTTCTGCGTTTGTGAGAATGCCGGCTGGGTGAGGCCGAGCAGGAGCAACCCGACGACGGGAATCGCCCGTCTCATTCCATGTGTGAAGTTCATCAGTCCTCCAGGATTATTCTGCATCAGGCAAGCGGACAATGATAACAAGAAACACCTGTAGAATCAAGCCACTGATCATCATCCCGGCAGCATGGCCCTCGTCAGAACCGAAGAGGCCTCTGCAAATTGAGGAAATGGGTGCCACGGGAGGACATCAGAACCCGACGATGGGCGTTAGGAAGATCCAGAGAAATCCCAGGCACATGGCCAGGACGAGGCAGATGCCGAGAAGAGACAGGGCTGTGCGGATGTCTCCGTCCTTGACCAGGACGATCGGCCCGTACCCCGCTCCCGCGGCGAGCCCGGCAAGCGCCGCTCCGAACGGGATGATGTGATGCACGAGGCCTTCAGCGATAGCGATCGACGCCGCGCAATGAGGGATCAGCCCGAAGAGCGCGGTGGCAACGACGGCAAGGACAGGGTGATCCCAGAACACGGACAGTTTTGCTGGAAGACTCACGAACGAGAGCGCAAGTCCGAGCACCGCCGCGATCCCGACCACCCAGAACCAGATGCGGAGCGTCCTCCGGAGGCTGTGCACGAGTACCTCCTTGATCGGGGCACGCGCGAGCTCGGTGCGCACTTCGACGGCGAAGTGCGAGGAGACGGTTTCGTGCGGAGGAGTGTACTTCTTGTTCTTGAGGAGAAGGTCCAGTCCGTAGCCCGTCGCGACGCCGAACACGGCCTTCGCGAGGATCAGTCCCCCGACCGCCGTCCACTGGTCACGATGAGCGATGAGAATCGGGATCGCTTCGTCGGACGTCGCGAGGTAGGTGGCGACAATCGTGCCCACCGATACCCTTCCAGAGACGAAGAGCGACGTCACGAACACAGACATGCCGCACTGAGGGAGAAGGCCCAGGGTGGTCCCGATCAGCGGACCGAGCGTGCCCGAGAGGCCTGACCTGGCAACGAGGTCCACCCCGCGTGAATGGGAGAGATACTCCATCGCCGCGTACAGCAGGAACAGCAGCGGAATCATCGGCAGGGTGTCGAGCACCGTGCCGCCGATGATCTCAGGTATCGTTCCGCCGTGGTGATGCATCGTCCATATCAGCGCCTGGGGCCGACGTTCCCGCAGCCCCGCGGGGCTCTAATTCGACCCAGAACCGTTTTCCTTTAGCCATTCCCGCGCCATCTCAACCCGCCTCCGGTCGGACGCCATCTGAATCGGATTGTTGATGCAGAACTCGAACTCCTTCCGGGCGTCCGCCTCCCGGTCCATCTTTTCGTACACCTTCGCGAGCTCGAATCGATGGCGAATGACCCTGGGAGCGATCTCGATCGCCTTGAGAAGAGCCTGCTCCGCATCGGGGTACCCCCCGTCCGGCAGGCTTCCAAGCAGGAGGTTAGCCAGCGTCTTTTCCAACCAGCTCACGTTCCCGAGAGCCAGGTAGAACGTGCCGAGGATGGACCAGGCGATGTCGTCGCGGGGATTCAGCCTGATCGACTGTTCCAGAAGCCGCTTGATGTCGTTGGCCAGGGCCACCTTCTTCTTGCTCCCCTCGTACATCGCGGTATTTCCAAGCGCCGCCGCGAGCCAGGTGTTGCTCTCGGCCAGCGTCGAGTCGATTCGCATCGCCTCATGCGCATAGCGCTCGGCGGTAAGGTAGGCCTCTTTCTTCTCCTCGCCTTTGGATACGTCCCCGACGAAGACGTGCGCGCGGGCCAGGCGCCACTGGACCTGGACATCGTTCGGCCGGACCCTGTCCAGCGAGTCGTACGTGGCGATCGCCGCTCTGTAGTCCATCCGTGCGAACGCGTCGTCCCCCGGGAAGGGCGATTGTGCAGTAACGGAAGCGGCAGAGAGCACAAGGACGGCGACCAGGACAATCAGCGGCATTCGAATCCTGCAATACGTGAGACATGGAAAAAGCTTAATGCTTAAGATCGCCTTTTTTCTTGACAAACTCCACGGATCTCGTAGGTTGCATAATAAAGCATCCCTGTTCTCCTCGCTCAACGATGCGCACAGTCCTCCATACGCTCGGGGCAGCCCTGTTCGGGAGCCTCTATGTCGCGACCTGGACTGCCGTCCATATCGGCACAATCGCTGCGCCCCCTATGGGGTCCGGACCCTCGAGGATCGGGCCTGCGTCACAGAGGCGCTCCCACGAAGTTCACTCCGCCCCCGCACAACGCCGACACCTCCCCGCTCCAAAGATCCAGATCTCCTGTCCGGAATCGCCACCGCCCGCCGGGCATCAGACGTTCGAGCTGCCGTGGCTTCTTCTCCCGGTTGCCACCTCCGGGACGACGGCATCGCTCCTCCTGATTGCCCGCCATCCAACACGCGCACCTCCGCTGGCCTGATACTCTATGTATCGATGACAGAACGATAGCGTTGATTGTTCGCCGTGGCTGCGTCCGCATCGATCGCGTGCGGATGAGGCCCGGCAGTCGGTGCGCCTGATGGCTGGACTCGCCGTCGGGGCGCTCACCCTTGTAGCGAAAGTGCTCGGGCTGTTCCAGCCTTCCTTTCGCCGCACACATTTCATCACCGGGAGAACGCAGATGCTCCCCTTCACTTTTCACACGAAGCTCGAACAGACGCTTCTGCTGGGGAAGAGGGCGCGGAATCTCCGCATGCTGATCCATGGCATCCGGGAGGTTCCCGACGCTTCGATCTATCATCACACGCACCGGTTCCTGCTGCAACACCACTACCTCTCGCCGGAACCTCCGAATGACTTCGCGTACTGGGCGACCGAGGTGCTCAATGACAAGATTCTCGGGGAGCGTCTCTGGAGCATCGATATCATCCAATTCGGGAGCATCGGAGCGCTCCGGGAGCGGCTGCTGCAGGTTATGGAAGACCACGCGGCGGAGACGGAGCGAAGTGTCGACGCACCTCGCGGCGAGGAATTCCATTTTCTGGCCTCGAGAATCTTCGTGCTCCCGACGCCCCTGGTCGTCGCCTCGCTGGGCGGACTCCGAGAAGCCCTGCAGCGTGTAACCATCAATGCCATCTACTATCACATGTTCGACGCCCGGCTTCGCCTCGGACGCGGGGACAATGATTTCTCGCGCTGGCTCGATGACGAGGGGTATCGAGAACTGGCGTCCGAGATACGGGACCTCGACCCATACACGCAGACCCTCGAAGGGTTGCGACAGCGTCTGATCAGCATGGTGCGCGACTATGAGCATACTTGAATCCTATATCCCCATTGTTGGAGCCTCTACCATCGACGAGCTGTCGCTCCTTGCGGAGCGGCTTCGAGGCGTGTCGGTCCAGAACATCAACTCCACGGCGGTCGGAGGAGGCGTGGCGGAGATTCTCACGCGCATGGTCCCGCTGCTCAAAGACCTCGGCGTGGACGCCCGCTGGGATGTGATCAAGGGGAATGAGAAGTTCTTTGAAGTCACGAAGAAGATGCACAACGCCCTGCACGGCGTTGACGTGACGATCACGAACGCGGAGTACGACGTATTCCTCGATGTCACCCGGACGAACGCGGCGGAGATGCAGTTCGGCGACATCGTATTCGTACACGACCCGCAACCCATCGGGCTCATCGAGCACCGCCCGGATCTTTCGTCCCGCTGGGTGTGGCGATGCCATGTCGATTTCTCGCGCCCGGACCCGGCCGTCTGGAGTTTCCTCGAGCGATTCCTCCGGTCCTACGACTGTGCGGTGTTTTCCGCGCCGGCGTTCGCCCGCCAGCTGCCAATCCCGCAGGTGCTGATCCCGCCGTCCATCGATCCGCTGAGCGACAAGAATCGCGATCTGCCCGACGACGTTGTGGACGCGGTCTTCAATCGCTTTCTCATCGATCGCTCGCGGCCGGTCGTCACCCAGATCTCCCGGTTCGACTATCTCAAGGATCCGCTCGGAGTGATCAAGGCGTACCGCCTCGCGAAGAGGCGGGTCGATTGCCAGCTCGTCCTCGCGGGGGGCGGGGCGACAGACGACCCGGAGGGCCCGACCCTCATGCGGCAAGTCCAGGAGGAGGCCAACAAGGACCCCGACATCTTTGTCCTGTTCCTGCCGCCGGCCAGCGATGTCGAGATCAATGCGCTCCAGCGAGGATCCACCGTCATCCTGCAGAAGTCGTTGCGCGAGGGGTTCGGCCTGACCGTCGCGGAGGCTCTCTGGAAGGGGAAGCCGACGATCGCCGGGGCGGTCGGGGGCATACCGCTCCAGATCACGCACAAATACTCCGGCATCCTGACGACTTCAATCGAGGGAACCGCGCACTGGATCAGGCAGCTGATCCAGGAGCCACGATACGCCGAAGGGCTTGGGCGAAACGGGCACGAGCACATCCGGAATAACTTCTTGATCACGAGGCACCTCAAGGATTACCTCTTGACCTTCCTGTCTCTGACCCGACGGGACGACATCGTGTATCTCTAGGGGAGACGAATCACAGCGAGGAGGCGGAGATGCGACGAGAAACAACTCACGAGAGCCGACTTGTGGTCGTCTCGAACAGATTACCCTTCACGATCGCGCCGGACGGCGACCACTATCGGTTCACGGAGAGCACCGGCGGACTCGTGACAGGGCTGCGGTCGTACCTGGAAGGACTGTCGGGCGCCGGACAGCCACCCCACCGGTTCCTCTGGGTGGGATGGCCGGGCGGGACGGCGCCCGATTCTGAACGGGACGCCCTGCGAACCCGCGCCCTGGAGGAATTCGGCGCCCTCCCGGTGTTTCTGCCAGAACAGGAGATGGATCTTTTCTATCACGGGTTCTGCAACAAGACCATCTGGCCGCTGTTCCACTACTTCCCTTCGTACGCGAGCTACGACGACGTCTCCTGGGAGTCGTACATCCGCGTGAACCAGGCGTTCTGTGACGCGCTCACGGGCACCGTTGGCAGCGGCGACATGATCTGGATTCACGACTATCACCTGATGCTGCTCCCGAGGATGCTCCGCGAGCGCATGCCCGACACACCGGTCGGGTTCTTCCTCCACATCCCATTCCCGTCGTTCGAAGTGTTCAGGCTGTTCCCCGTCAACTGGCGCAAACAGATACTGGAGGGGCTCCTTGGCGCCGATCTGGTCGGGTTCCACACGTACGAGTACATGCAGCATTTTCTCCAGGCGGTCCTCAGGATCCTGGGGTACGACCACGACATGGGTCAGGTGATCGCGCCGGACCACGTGACCCGGGTTGGAACGTATCCGATGGGCATCGAGTTCGCACGCTTCGCCGCTGCGGGATCGCTTCCCGCCGTGGCCGAAGAGCGGGTGCGCGTGCGCGAGAGTCTCGGGACGCGCCGCGTCGTGCTCTCGATCGATCGCCTGGATTACTCGAAAGGCATCCTGAACCGCCTGGACGCATTCGATCTCTTTCTGTCTCAGCATCCGGAGGCGAGAGAGCGCGTCGTGCTTGTGCTTGTCGTCGTCCCGTCGCGTATCGGGGTCTACGAGTACGAGCGGATGAAGCAGCAGATCGAGGAAACCGTCGGACGGATCAACGGAAGGTACGGCGCGCTGGACTGGACGCCGATCCTGTACCGGTACCGTCAACTCTCCTTCGAGCCTCTCGTGGCACTGTATGCCGAGTCGGACATCGCACTGGTGACTCCGTTGCGCGACGGGATGAACCTTGTCGCGAAGGAATACATCGCGTCCCGTGTCGGCTGCGGGGGGGTTCTCATCCTGAGCGAGATGGCTGGAGCCGCGAAGGAGCTCGGCGAGGCGATCGTCGTGAACCCGAACGACCGGTCGCAGATTGCCGAGGCAATCCGGGAAGCCCTGGACATGCCGCCCGAGGAACAGTTGAGGCGCAATCAAATCATGCAGGAACGGATCAGCCGGTACGACGTCACGCGATGGGCACAGGATTTCATGTCAGACCTTGCCGGGATGCAGGCGGTTCATTCGCGGCTCTATGCAAAAGTCCTTCCACGAAAGGTCAGGACGGAGATTGTCGATAGCTTTGCCTCGGCATCCCGCCGTTTGCTGTTCCTTGACTACGACGGAACGCTGGTTCCGCTGGCCCGCCGTCCACCGGACGCCAGGCCCGGTCAGCATTTGAAGGTGCTGCTGGACAGGGTCGGCGCGGAAACCAGGACCCACGTCATGATCGTCAGTGGCCGCGACCGGGAGACCCTTGATTCCTGGCTCGGCGGGCTCCCCGTTGGCCTTGCCGCCGAACACGGGGCCTGGGTGCGCGATCAGAGGGGCGCATGGACGAAGACGGGGGAGTTTGACACCTCATGGAAGGCCAACCTCCGACCGATTCTGCAACTGTACGCCGACAGACTGCCAGGAGCGTTCGTCGAGGAGAAGACGCACTCGCTCGTGTGGCACTATCGCCTCGCGGACCCCGACCAGGCACGGATGCTGGAGAACGAGCTCACCGACCACCTGACTTCGTTCACGGCCAACGCCGATGTCCAGGTCCTGCGCGGGTCAAAAGTAGTGGAGGTGCGACAGGCCGGCATCAGCAAAGGCATTCTTTGCAGGTCCGTCGTGGGACGCGTGGACGCGGATTTCCTCCTCGCCATCGGGGATGATTGGACCGACGAGGACATGTTCCGGGCGCTTCCGGAGTCTGCCGTCACAATTCGTGTCGGAATCGCCAGTACGCACGCGCGGTTCAATCTGCGCGACACCCGCGAGGTGCTTGCGCTGCTGGATGCCATGGCTCAGGCCCGGGACAGCAGACTCCAGCCTGAGCCGCCTCCCTCTCAGATCGAGCCCTGGGCGGCTCCCACCGCGCAGGGCGGAATTTTCGGACCGGAACAGCGGTAACACGACGGGCCCCTGCAAGGGCAGGCCCCCCGGGGTCATTTGACTTTGACGGATCGGGGTGCTACCTTATTTCACAATCGTGTTACACGCATGCCTCCCCTGACCCGCTTCGGCGTTTCCATCGACGGCACCCTGATCCGGCGGTTCGACCGGTTCCTGAAGGAGCACGGATATCCCAACCGGTCCGAGGCGTTCCGCGACCTCATCCGCGCGAGGCTGGTGGAAGAAGAGGTGCGCGACGACTTCACGCACGCGCTCGGCGTCCTGACCCTCGTCTACGACCACCACAAGCGCGACCTCGCCACGCGTCTCGGACAGGTGCAGCACGATCACCACACAGCAATCATCTCGACAACGCACGTGCACATCACCCATGACACGTGCCTCGAAGTGATCCTGCTCCGCGGCCATGCCGGCGAGCTCCGGTTGCTCGCGGCGGCTATCGCCACCCTGAAGGGCATTCAGCACAGCAAGCTCGTCCTCACCTCCACCGAAGACCGGAACCATGACGCGCATCATCACCACCATCATCACGTTGCTCACACTGGGCAAGCAGACAAGCCCCGCCGCCGGCCCGGACGCACAGCCTGACACCACCCGCACGTACCAAATCGATCCGATCGTCGTGACCGCGACGTTTACGGAGGCGATCCGGAGCGGCGTCCCCAACGCCGTCTCCGTGATCTCCATGGACGACATCCGGCTTTCCGGCGAGACGTCGGTCCTTTCGGTGGTCAACAAGCGCGTGCCGGGCGTGTTCATTACGGAACGGGGGGTGCTGGGCTATGGTGCGGGCCCGGGAGCCGCCGGGGGGATCACCATCCGTGGAACGGGCGGGAGTCCCAACACGCAGGTGCTGGTGCTGACCGACGGCAGGCCCCAGATGATGGGTCTCTTCGGACATCCCCTTCCCGACACGTACGTGACATCCGGCGTGGAGCGCGTCGAGGTCATCCGCGGACCCGCCTCGCTTCTGCACGGCACGAACGCGATGGGTGGCGTCATGAACATCATCTACGACTATCGCCCCGGCGCCGGCCCGTTCGCGGATGCGGGGATTTCCTACGGCACCTTCGCAACGCAGAAGTATGAGCTCCGCACGGGCTACGGGTTCGATCGCGGAGGCGTCTCGATCGCCGGCAATTACTACGACACGGATGGACACCGACCGTACTCGTCCTTCAGGGTCGCTAACGGGTCTTTTCGCTTCGGCACCACCCTCTCCGAGTCGTTCTCGCTCAGCGCGGACCTGGCGCTGTCGAAGTTCAAGACGTTTGACCCCGGCCCGGCATCGAAGCCATATGTGGACCACTGGGTCGATATCCTGCGTGGCTCCAGCGGCCTTGCGCTCGAGAACCGGTCCTCACGCCTTCAGGGAGCCCTCAAGCTCTATTATAACTTCGGCGACCACGAGATCTATGACGGTTTCCGATCGACCGACGACAATGTTGGCGCGCTGCTGTATCAGGCGTTCCGCCCGTTGGCGGACAACATCACGACAGCCGGGATCGACTTCAAGCGGTACGGCGGCGTCGCGAACAACATCACGACCGGGGCCGACTTCGGCCGCCACTACGTCGAGGAGTACAGCACATACCTCCTGACCCAGCAGGAACTCCTCGACGCCTGCACGGCAAGCGCCGGCGTCAGGATCAATCGAAACACCGTCACGGGCACCGAAGTCGTGCCGCAGCTCGGCCTTGCCGCGCGGCTCGGAGAAACGACGCTGCGAGCAACCGTCGGCAAAGGCTTCCGGAGCCCGACCATTCGCGAGCTCTACCTCTTCCCCGCGCCAACCCCGACGTTGACGGCCGAAAGGCTCTGGAGCTATGAGGCGGGCGTGCTGCAACGGTTCGCCGACCACGGGCAGATCGAGATCTCGGGCTACATCGCCGACGGCAGCAACCTGATTCGAACCACAGGGGCATTCCCCAATCTTGTACTCTCGAACTCGGGGTCGTTCACCCACAAGGGGATCGAGATCAGGGGAAATTTCACGCCGGTGCAGTCGTTCGGTCTCGACGCCACCTACGGCTACCTCGATCCCGACGAGCAGACCACGGCGAACCCACGCCACAAGCTGTTCGTCGGCGCTACGTACGGACGTTCCCTGATGACGTTCTCCGCATCCGTGCAGCATATCGCGCGGCTTTTCGGGGCGGACTTCAACCGGCAGCGCCTTCCGGACTACACGCTGGTCAACCTGAGGGTGTCGGCCCGGGTCGCGACGGGGATGTCCGTGTATGTTGCGGCCGAAAACCTTTTCGACACCGACTACCAGATCGTGTACGACTATCCCATGCCCGGACGGACGGTGTTCGCCGGCCTGCGATGGAGCACGGAGTAGCGTTGTGTCCGGAGGGGTCACATACCGGGAGGGACTGACAGCCGGAGCGTTTGGCGCCGCGGCCCTCCTGCTCCCGTTCCTCTTTCATGTACTCCAGCTCGGCCACGTATTCATGCCGATGTACATTCCCCTCGTGACCCTGGCATTCTATGTCTCGCCCGCGGTTGCCATGACGACTGCGTCTCTGGTTCCCCTGTTGTCCTCAGTCCTGACAGGCATGCCTCCGCTGTACCCCCCGATTGCGCCGATCATGGCGCTTGAGCTTGCGTTCATGGCAGGGGCGATTGCGCTGTCCCGGCGGCGTCTGACAACCGTGCCGGCTCCGGGAATTCTGGTTGCCGTCCTGATCGCGGGGAGAATGCTGCACGTGGGGCTCGTGTATGTTGCATCGCTGGCCATGGACCTTCCGGCCGGGTTTCTCGCCGGCGTGTCGGTCCTCGCTGGCTGGCCGGGTGTGCTCCTCATGATTGTCGTGATCCCCGTTCTGTTGCGGGCGCGCCCCCCGCGGCACGTTCAACCGAAGGCGGGAACCCCATGAACTCCGTTGCGGGCAACCGGGTGGATTACTTCGACGCGATCGCGACGCGCTGGGAGGGCATCGTCGATTCCGGGAGAATCCGACAACGCCTTTCGCCCGTGCTCGATGATCTGGGCATCGGCGTGGACGAGCAGATCCTTGATGTTGGCTGCGGGACGGGCATCCTCACGAGCCTGCTCCTTCCGCGGCTGTCGCCTCGAGGACGCGTATGCGCCGTCGACTTTTCGGGCGCAATGCTGGACCTCGCACGCGAGAAGCTTTCAGACCGGCGGGTTACCTGGATCGCCTCGGACGCGTCGGCGCTGCCGCTGCCGGGCGCGTGCATCGATAGAGCCATCGCGTTTTCCACGTGGCCGCACTTCGCTGATCCTGACGCGGTCATCAGGGAAATCCGCAGGGTTCTTCGCCCGGGCGGCATGCTCCACGTGATTCATGTCGACTCGAGGGCGACCATCAACGCCATTCACACAAATGCCGGTGGCGTGATCGGCCACGATCACCTTGTGCCCGCGAGCGATCTGGCAGCGGCCCTAGGGCGGTTCGGATTTCAGACAACGTCGATTACGGACAATGTCGAGCGCTATGTGCTGACCGTAGCGAGGGATCGTGAGTCATGAAGCTGATCGGCCTTCTCGATCTTCCCGGTACCGGCACAGGACCCCTGAGAACGCGTTCGCCGCAGGCGCGGCTTTGCATCGGAGGGTTGCTCCTCCTCGCGCTCATCGCCACCCCCCTCTCGCTGCCATCGGGAGTTCTCGTGCTCCTCGCGGTTGTCGCCTTGAGCATCCTCATCGGGGGAATTCCGGTGCATCTGCTCCTCCGCACGGTTCTGGTCTTCGGCATCCTGTACATGCCGTTGCTCCTCCTGCTTCTCCTCTCCCGATTGCTGACTGCGGATGGATTCCAGCTTTCCCTTATCGGACCTTCGGGACAGATCGGTGAGATCGCGCTCCGCTCGTTTGCTTTGCTGATCGTTGCGACGGCGGTTGTCTCGACGCTCACGATCGCCGATGCGGTTCGCGGCAGTGCGGCACTCCCGATTCCGCGGCTTGTGGTGACGGTCCTCTTCCATATCCTGCATCAGGCGAGCCTGATGTTGCGCGAGACGGCGTCCATTGCCCAGGCGGTCGCTCTCCGAAGCGGTGCGCGCGGATTCAAGGCCGGGCTGGTCATGGTTCGGTCGCTCCCGTCCGTGTGGCTGCCGCGCGTCGAGGCGAGAATCGAACGGATGGTTCGCGCGGCGGATCTTCGTGGCGCCGATCATATCGCCATGACGTCGCAACCGTCTCCGTGGCGGTCGGGGGATGCGCTGTTCATCCTGCTCGGCTGCGGCGTTCCTGTTCTCGCCGCCACGCTCCGCTTCTTTCACTAACAGGAACGCCTCCATGCCCGCGCTCGAATTCGATTCGGTGTCGGTAGCATACGCGGGAGACGCTCGCCCGTCCATCAGCAACGTCACGTTGCGGATCGGCGCCGGGGAGCGCGTGGCGCTGCTCGGGAACAACGGCTCCGGCAAAACGACCCTCTTGTTTGCGGCCGCAGGTCTCATCCCGCACACAGGCGTCATCCGGATTGGCGGAGTAGCACTGGGGCCATCGACCAGGGAAGAGATCCGTCTTCGAGTCGGATTTCTCTTCTCGAATCCGGAAGATCAAATTCTCCTCCCCCGTGTGCTGGACGACGTTGCGTTTGCGCTTGCCCGGAGAGGTGTGCCTGCCGCGGAGCAGAGCATCGAGGCAAGTGCGATGTTGCGACAGCTGGACTCCGAAGGCCTTGCCGAGCGATCTCCTCATCAGCTCTCGCAAGGCGAGAGACTGCGCGTTGCACTGGCGGGCGCCCTGATCGCGAGGCCGCCCCTGTTGTTGCTGGATGAGCCCTCCGAGAACCTGGACCCTCCGGGGAAGCGGCGGCTGGCTTCAATCCTGGTTGAGACCGGGGCTGCCATAGTCCTGGCAACGCACGACCTCAGATTTGCCGGGCGGTGTTGCACCCGCTTTGTAGTGCTTGCCGGAGGCGAGGTTGTGAAGGACGCCACCTCCCCGGGGGACCTCTTTCCTTCCTGGGATTACTGAGCCCACTCTCTCCCTCACGGCTTACCAGACAGCGGTTTTCTGCGCTTTTCTGCTTGCTCTCGAATCCAGGGCAGGCATCGGTTCCAAGCTGGCCAACCTTCCGGCCGGATCGGTTGTACTATAAATATATCAGCGACTAGGGGTTACAGACCCGGTTTCCGCTTGACATTAGGGTTGGGATTCGGTTATTTCTGTCCACCTGTTCTTTCCATTAACTGTTTTACGGGCATTCCAGAAAGCGAGCGAGGGACCCTGTGGCCCTCACCCACTGCTACTTCACATGCCAGACGTACGTCGCACCTGCGACATGCCCGGATCCACACCTCGCGTGTTTCCTTTCCTCCGTGGTGTTGTACCAGCCTTCTGGTTTTCAACCTCGTGGTTCTCAGCCTTTTCGATCTGCAAACTTTTCATTTTCACTTTATTCGCTTCCCCCGGAACATTCTCCAAACGTCCGTGTTGTCACATTCACACGGGCGGAGGTGGACGTGCCATGATCCCTTGAGGATGAGCCTTCCCGCTCTCCCGTTATTCACGGATCGTGCAGCAGTCGTGCACGACGCCATCGTTGTTTCACCCGGGCGCTGATCCCCGCCGGGTTAAAGAATTGATCATACGCACTAGCTACCAGGAGATTCTCATGACACTCGCGTCCCATGTGCGCTCATCCGCAGCGGCGATGTGCATTCTTGTTCTCACCGCCGGGCTCTCGACCGCCTCTGCGCAGCAGAAGGCGAAGGCACTCGACGAGCTTGCCAGAGAGGCGGACGTCATCGCAGTCGGCAGGGTAACCGCGCTCAAATCCGAGTGGGACGAGGGGAAGACCCGGATCTACACCCGCGTCACCCTCACCGTCGACGAGTTTCTCAAAGAAGGAAGCGAGCGCGCGAAGGTCGTGGCCATTCTGACACCGGGTGGTGAGGTCGGCGATGTCGGAGAACTGTACACTCACGTCCCGGTATTCAAGGCGAACGAAGAAGTCGTCGTGTTCCTCCGCACCGTCGACCGCGGCGTATACCGCGTCGCGGCGGGCACCCAGGGCAAGTATGCTGTCGAACCGGATCCCGCGACCGGCGAACGGGTCGTCGCAGGCTCGTATCGCCTGAAAGATTTCGCGGCGACAGTCCGTCAGGCAGCGACCCGGTAGACGCCGCTCTCGCCCGAAAGCTTTCGAAAAGTGCACTCATCAAGCCATATGTACCCGTTCGGCCCACGGTCCGGGTCTCATGCGACCACGCCACACTATTCCGCTGATTCTAGCAACTCCTTCAGGGGACCTTTCATGATGAAGCTTACATCGATCATCTTCCTCTTCGCGTTCGCCGGTGTGCAGGTGGGCCTCGGGCAGTCGAGCCAGGTCCTGCTGCCGTTCAAGGCAACCGCGTACGAGTACTCGTTCGTCAAATCGAGCGACAACAACTGTTCAACCTTCTGGAAGCTTAACACAGCCAAAACCGGATGGTCGGTGGCCTCGCTCGGAAGCACCGGGAATGCGGCCTTTGGCACGATCAATAACACGTCCAGCCCTCCCTGTCCTCTGAACACGTCCACTGTCGTGAAGACCCTTTGGCCCTCGTCACGTGACCTCCTGCTTCGAAGACGCGTCCAGATCCCGGCCGGGGCGCGCAATGTGGTCATCCAGCTCGCCCTCGACAATAACGCACGCGTCTACTTCAACGGGGTCGTCCTCTCGGGATCTTCCCCGGTCACGAGCAATGGATGTGCAACTCTTGACAATGCCGCGCTCCGCTTCACGGTTCCCGACGGTCTGCTCCGGAGCGGCGACAACTTCCTGGCCATCCAGGGGATCTGGCGCAGCTCGAAGAGCTTCCTTGACGTACAGGTCACCGGACAGGTGAGCTTCACGGTCACGACCACGATCGTCGGGTCGGGTTCCGTGACCCCGCCGTCGCCCACGGAAGTTGCCCCGGGGTCAGCCTACTCAGCAACCTACGCCGCAACCGCAGGCTACCGCATAGGGAGCATCACCAGGAATGGAGCCTCTGCTACGCCGGAGACGACACGGGTCAGTCCCGAGTCATATACGCTCACCATCCCCTCGGTCACCTCCGCCCAGCAGATTGTCGTCACATTTGTTCCGAAACGCTTCAAGATTACAGGTGTTGGCGGAGCGAACGGGGGGGTGACACCCGCCGTGGAATACGTCCTTAACGGCGGTACCAGCGGCGGATTCTTCGCCACGGCCAACACCGGCCACCACGTCGAGACCGTCACCTCCGATCCTCCGCTTACACCGCTGTTCTCCGCCACCCAGCCGACAACCGGTCCGTCCACCTGGCCGGGCCCCGGTGGGCCGTACGTGATCATCAACGTCACGAACGACATGACGCTGACGGCCTCGTTCGGGATCAACTATTATTCACTGTCATACACTGCAGGCCCCAACGGCACAATCGAATTCATCTCCTCGTCCACGGCCCCGCTCCCCGGGACGACCTCGTACCAGCACGGCACGACAATCACCCTGAAGGCGGTGGCTGCCAACGGCTACTACTTCACCGGTTGGACCGGCGTGGAGGCCGCTGCAGTGAAGGTCAATCCGCTTACGGTCACGATGACCACGGAAACGAGCCTGGCGGCCAGTTTTGCACCTCTTCCGGCGCTCGTGACCATTCCGATTACCAGTCTTGCGGACAGCGGCCCCGGCTCGCTTCGAGACGCCCTTGTGCAGGCAAATGGCGCGGCGGGTCCGGCGTCGATCATCTTTGATCCGACCCTGACCGGCGTCATCGAGCTGGCGTCGCCCCTCCCGCTGCTCGCGGATGTCACCACCATCATCGGGGGGACCGACGCGAATGGTCAGCCGCGGGTGACCGTTCTCCGGCCGTCATCCGGTTTCGCGCCGGATCCGGCGCTACCCGACGGGTTCCAGATGTCTGGAGTGTTTCTCCCCTTCGGCTACGTTCCGGGCGGTTCACGCATCAGCAACCTGAAGATCACGGGTTTCCCGGGCGCAGGCGTCGTGATTGCGGGGAATAACAATGTCATCCAGGGATGTGTGATCACCGAAAACGCGGGTGACGGGGTGAGCATTATTGACGGGAGCAACAACCTCGTCGGTGGGACCCTCCCTTCCGAAGCCAACGCGATCTACCGCAACGGGGGGAATGGCGTCACCGTGAAGAAGTCGGATGCAGCATCTGTCTATCCGACGGGGAATGGGGTCCTCGGAAACTCGATGTACGAGAACGGGAAGCTGGGAATCGATCTCGGCGGAGCCGGCGTCACGCTGAACCGGTACCCCGCGTTGCCACCTGCAACGGATCCCCGGCCCGTACCGACGCGGGCAAATTTCGGGCAGGCCTATCCCGACCTTCGTTTCGCTTCAATCGCGGGCCTCAACCCGGCGGTTGAGCCCAGCATCATCACGGGCAAGCTGTATGGCTGGCCCGGGGGGAAGTTCCGCGTGGAGATCTACCTCGACAGCCTCGGAGACGCCTCCGGCAACGGAGAGGCGAAGCGTCTCATTGCAGTCAAGGCACTGGATGATCCTCATCCGGTCCAGACCAACGCTGACGGCACCGCGGACTTCGAGATTGTCTCGACCGTTCCCCTGAGGGGAGGCGAGATCATCTCCGCCACCGCTACTGACGATGCAAACAACACTTCGGAGTTCTCCCCGAACGTTTTTGCAGGAACGATCACCAGGATCTTCGGTGCGACCGACGTTTCGACGGCTGAGGCGGGTCGCTACGTGCTTAACACGACGTTCTCGGGTATCCCGCTTCATTGGTCCGATGGAAAGGCCGCGTATACCGTGGGTCCGAGCGTGCCGTCGGCTCTTGAAAGCGTAGTCGGCCAGGCGTTTGGGTCATGGGCTGGCGTGACCGGCCTTCCCAACGGCGTCACCCTCAGCTACGCGAACAAGAGTGTGGCATCTAATCCCGGAACCTGGGGGGGCATCCCCGACGGTCTCAACAACATCGTCTTCATCCCCTCGGCCTGGGAGACAACGACGGGCGCTTCGGAATTCGCAGCGGCCGTGACACGCGTGCGGTACAACGCTCTGAACGGCACCATCACCGACGCCGACGTCGCGTTCAACGACCAGTATTTTGATTTCGAGGCCTATCCGCTTCCCTTAGGGCAGACGCCTGCCCTCAATATGTTCGACTATCAGAGCATTCTGACCCATGAGATCGGCCATTTCACGGGGCTGGCAGACGTCTACGACCGGGGTGATCCGTACTACAGCCTCTTCATGGGCTCTGCCTCCAGTGCGGGTCAGGTCACCATGTACGGGATCGTCACCAACACCGACACTTACCAGCGCGTAATTCATGACGATGACATCAAGGGGCTGACGTTTGTCTACAAGTACGTCCCACGAGGGACCGTGGACCTGGTCCTCGTGTTTGATGGCTCGCAGTCATTCGCCGACCCTGCGGGCACGAATGGATTTGAGGCGTCGGTGGACGCCGCCATCGAACTCGTGGACAAGATGCGAGACGGCGACCGAATCGGCCTCATCAAGCTTTCTCAGCCAACGCCCCTGCTCCCGGTGACGGAGATCAACAGCGCAAATCGGGAGACTGTCAAGCAAACCCTTGGAACCCTTGCGCCTGACCTTTCGGACGCAAAGCCGCTCGGCGCAGGTCTGACATCAGCCGCGGGATTGCTCACAGGTGCGGGTGACGGCCAGCGCGCCATCATTCTTCTTGGTGCGGGGAATGAGACCGGCACCCCGAGTGCGCTCGATGCGTCGGTACTCAGTGCTCTCCGGACCGCTGGTATCCGGACATTCACAATGGGCTTCGAGGGGAGTCCTCAGGGCGCGAATCTCTCCAGCATTCTGGCGGATACCACCGGGGGGGCGTTCTATGAAGCCGTCGACACGTCCATCAGCGGGATCGTCAATCAGATCTGGACCAGCCTCGCAGGGTACCAGCTGATCGGCGATTCCACAATGCCCTCGGATGCCATCAGCTGGCAGGGCAAGAACAATCTTGCCATCAGCTACCAGGGTACAAGGAACACCGCGATCAGCTGGCAGGGCACAAAGAACACCGCCATTAGCTGGCAGGGGCGCATCGACAAGGGGACCTCTTCGGTGCTCCCGGCCATAAGCTGGCAAGGCAAGGGCGGGGTAACTGCCCTGAACAAGGCGACCGCGGCCGGCTCTGATTTCGTCCTCGCCCTCATTCCTCCCGACGTTGATCCGACAACCGTCGACTGGGCGTTCTGGGATACGCAGCCCCAGGATCCGCCATTCACGATCACGCCATTCAACTGGCAGACGCATCCGGGCGTCACGTATATCCAGGGACCGACGTACGCGTTCTATGTCATCTCCGAGGCCTACACCGGACAGAAGGACGGAACCTGGCGCCTGGTGCCGGTCGGCAATCTGCCGGCACTCCCGACAGAACCGTTCCAGGTCCTTCTTTCCCTCTCGGCGGCCACGGATGTGGCCATGGAGGTGACGTTTGACAGAGCGAACTATGCGATTGGCACGCCTGTGGTCCTCCGGGCTATCCTGCAGGAGGGCGGACAAGTGCAGGCGCAGCACACCGTGGGCGGCGGACCGGTCAACGATGCAACGGTGTACGCAAAAGTGACCAGGCCGGGATTCGCCAGCCCGGATTCGATTCCCATGGTATTCAGCGGCAATGGGACATACAGCGTGGTGTACACCAACACGACCGCAGGCGGATTGTATAACTTCCAGGTCGAAGCCACAGGCGTGACCTCGCAGCTGCAGCCGTTCACGCGCCAGCAGGAACAGTCCGCGTATGTTGTCCCGGCATACTCAAACGCATCGTTGTTTGCGGCAAACCGGATATCGCTGGGTGACTATGCGTGGGTCAAATCGGGTGACATCTTCGTCAACAAGGATGCAGCAGCCACAGATCCGGGTGAAGAAGTGTACGTCGGTCTTTCGGCCAAGACCCCCGCGGGCTTTGACCTGAAGGCGGACCGGATTCGCGTTGCAGCGGGTGCGACGGTCGCGAGCGATGTATACTACAATCAACTCGTCAACAGCGGCCTCATCACGGGCAGCAAGATATCGCCCCTGACGCTGCCCGTCGATGCATTCCCGCCGTTCGAAACGACCGCGTCCCAGGTGGCGTCCGCGTCGTCGGTGTATGTCCAGGCGTTGGCCAATGGCGGAACACTACCCCCCGGAACGTATGGGTCCGTGTCCCTCAGGGAGAAGGCACGGCTCGCCCTGGCAGCGGGCACCTACCATTTCAAATCTCTGTTTCTTGATGACGGCGCTAAGCTGTACTTCACAGGGACAACCAGCGTCCATATCCGGCTCGGGATCAACCTTGACGACGGGGCGTTTATCGGACCCGTGACGGGGGGGATTGCTACACCCGCTGACCTCACCGTGTTCGTCCAGGGAACGGATCCCGAATGCGGCAACTCCAATGTCGTCAACGTCGATGAAAAGGCCAGCATTGCCGGGACATTCTACGCACCTAACGGGACGATCAGGCTCGGTCAAGAGGCCAAAGCGACCGGCGCGCTGCTGGCCTCAAACATCCAGCTGTCCAAGCTGGTGCAGGTGACACTCGCCTCAGTCTACTCGCCGCTAGCGCGGGTCGACGCGGCAGCATACGGGGATGCCGCAGAAGGGCCGGCCGCCGGGAGCGAAGTCCCGGTTGCCTATGCTCTCGACCAGAACTTCCCGAACCCCTTCAACCCGTCGACGAACATCGCATATGCCCTGCCCCGGCAGGGTCCCGTATCACTGATCGTCTATGACGCTTTGGGGCGCGAGGTGACACGCCTGGTTGACAATGTCCAGTCTGAGGGCTATCATACCGTCCAATGGACTGGGGTGAACTCCGCCGGAAGCCAGGTCAGTACGGGCGTGTACTTCTACAGGCTGCAGGCAGGCGACTTCAGCCAGATTCGGAAAATGGTCCTCGTCAAGTAGCGTCCAGACACGCATCGCCGTTTTTCCTGCCAGGCGATGGCGGGCCTCGGCCTGCCATCGCCTGGTGTTTATTGTCCACCGCAGACGTGTTCCATGAACTCCCCGTTCGCATCATCCCGGCTCTCCCGTCGCCCGCATGCACGGTCCATGGCATGTGTCTGCGCGGCATTTCTTCTCGTTCCCTCGGCGGTCGCCCAGCGCCACCCACTCTTCGAGCATCTGACCGTCAATGAGGGGCTCTCGCAGGGCAGCGTCACGTGTATCCTCCAGGACCGGCTCGGATTCATGTGGTTCGGGACGCAGGATGGCCTGAACAGGTTTGACGGATACGCCATCCGTGTCTATCGCAACAACCCTGAAGACTCCGCATCACTCGCGGAGAATTTCGTCACAACCCTCATCGAAGATCGCAACGGCACGCTCTGGGTGGGAACGGTCGGCAATGAGGCCGTGCTCAGCCGGTTCGATCCTCTGACCGAGAGCTTCAGGCGGTTTCAGCGAGACAGCATAGACCTTCGCGAGAGCCGGATCAACACCCTCAACGCCGAGTACACCGAGCCGTCGGGGGTCCGATGGACGGGAAGCCTCCGGTCCGGACTCAGACGGGACGACCCCCGGACGGGAACGGCGACACGCTTCAAACACAATCCGAGGGACCAGGCCAGCCTGATCAGCGACGACGTGTATTCGATCTACGGCGACCGAACCGGCACGATCTGGGTTGGGACCCGCGAGGGGCTCGAGCGCTTCGACCGCGAGACGGAAGCGTTTGTCCATTACCGGCACGACCCCAAGGACCCAAAGAGTCTCAGTGCCAACTGGGTCTGGCCGATCTTTGAAGACCGAGCGGGCATTCTCTGGATTGGCACCTTCGGCGGAGGCCTGAATAGATTCGACCCGGCGCGCAACACCTTTTCGAGCTACAAGAACGACACGTATGAACGGCGCAGTCTCGCGCAGGATCAGATCTATTCGGTCTTTCAGGACCGCTCGGGTGTGCTCTGGGTCGGTACGGCCGACCGCGGCGTAGACCGATTCCATCCGGACCTCGGAGCCTTCAACCACTACAATAACAACCCGTCCGACCCGACCAGCCTGGTCGACAACATGATCAAGTCGCTACACGTCGATCGCAGCGGAGTCCCCTGGATCGGCACGATGAGTGGGCTTGCGCGCCTTGATCACGCGACCGATTCTTTCACGACCTTCACGCACAGCACCTCGAACCCCCGGAGCATCATCGACAACAGGGTCCAGACCATCTACGAAGACCGGTCAGGAACCCTCTGGCTCGGTATGTACGCGTCCGGATTGGATCGCTTCGACCGCAAGACCGGGACCTTCACCCATTTCCGGAATGACCCGAAGAATCCTCAGTCGCTGAGTGACAACCGGGTGTACTCGTTGCTGGAGGACAGCAAGGGCGAATTCTGGATCGGCACGTATGGCAACGGCCTCAATCGCATGGACCGCGCGCGCGGGACGTTTACAGTGTTCGTACCCAACGATTCCATCCCCGGCAGCCTGAGCGCCTGGGGAGTCTGGGCGCTGTGCGAAGACCGCGAGGGAACGTTGTGGGTCGGAACCGCCGGCGGTGGGTTGAACCGATTCAACCGCGAAGAGAAGACATTCACGCATTTCAGGCCCGTCGCGGGCGACACGACCAGCCTGAGTGACGCGCTCGTCCTGACGATCCATGAAGACCGCAGAGGTACGCTGTGGGTCGGGACCGCCGCCGGACTCAACGAGTTCGACCGGGCCACAGGAAAGTTCCGTCAGTACCGCCAGAAGGACGGCCTGTCGAACGACCTCATCCTCGGAATCCTCGAGGACGGCAGAGGCAGACTCTGGATCAGCACAAGCAAAGGACTCTCCCGGCTCGACCCGGAAACGCAGACGTTCCGCAACTTCTTCTACCGTGACGGGCTCCAGGGCGACGAGTTTAACCAGAACGCATATGCCAGAAGCCCCGTGACGGGAGAGATGTACTTCGGCGGCGGGAACGGGTTCAATGAGTTCCACCCCGACAGCGTCCGGGACAACCCCTATGTCCCACCCGTCGTGTTCAGCGCGTTCCGGCGGTATAACACGGACGATGAAGAAGGAAAGGCGATCGAGGAGAAGGGAATTCCCGTGCGTCCGGAGATCAGGCTCTCCTACAAAGACAACCTGGCGATCTTCCAGTTCGCCGCGCTGAGCTTCTATAATCCCGGCCGCAACCAGTACTCATACAAGCTTGAAGGGTACAGCGACAACTGGATCCAGCTCGGGTCGGACCACGTCGCCACATTCACGAACCTCGACGGCGGCGACTATGCGCTGCGCGTGCGGGGCTCCAACAACGACGGCGTGTGGAACGAGGAGGGTGCGACGCTCAAGCTGACGGTGACCCCTCCGTGGTGGAAGAGCACCTGGGCGTACCTCTCGTATGCTATCCTCGCCATCGGGTTCCTCTACGGCGTCCGCCAGTTCGAGATCAATCAACGGGAACAGAAAGCGCGGATTCGCGAGTCGGAGCTCCATGCGAAGGCCGTGGAGGCGGAGAAACGGGCCCTCGAGGCGGAGAATGAGCGTCAGACCAAGGAACTCGAAGACGCCCGAAAGCTGCAGCTCTCCATGCTGCCTCGCGAGATCCCGAAGTTCCCGGGATACCAGGTCGCGGTCTTCATGAAAACCGCTACCGAGGTCGGCGGCGATTATTATGACTTCAGTGCCGGTGAGGGCCCGACTCTCAACGTCGCATTCGGCGACGCCACCGGGCATGGAATGCAGGCCGGGACGATCGTCACGCTCATGAAAGGCCTCTTCCTCTCGGATGCGTCCCGATTCGACATCACGACGTTCTTCAACCACTGCAGCCGGGCCATCAAAGAGATCCGCCTGGGCCGCCTTTTCATGGCCTTTACGCTTGTGAGGCTCAAAGGAAATTCCGTATCTTTGTCGAGCGCCGGCATGCCCCCGGCCTTCCTCCACAGACAGGGCGACGGCAGCGTCGAAGAGATCCTCCTGAAAGGCATGCCGCTGGGAGCCATGAAGAATTTCCCGTATCTCCTGCACGAGACGACGATGGCCCCCGGCGATACGTTGTTGCTCCTGACAGACGGCCTTCCCGAACAGAAGAACGCACGCCAGGAGATGTTCGACTATGCGCAGGTGCAGCAAACGTTTGTGGAGAGCGTCGCCGGGACACCGGAATCGATCATCGAACGGCTTGTGAGCGCGGCAGACTCCTGGATGAGCGGCGTTGTGCTGGACGACGATATCACGCTCCTCGTCATCCGGAAGACTGAGGACACGGCGTCGGCCTGACGGCAACGCCACGCAGGAGACTCGAGCAGAGGAGAGACCATGCCCACGACCGAAGCGGTAACGCTCAGAATCGCCCTCCCCCGCATTCCGGACATCGAGCTTGTCGCACTCGAAGGTCTCGACCGGCTCGCGCGCCACCTGGGCATTGCAGACGAAAAGATCGGCGAGGCCAAGATCGCCGTCACCGAGGCCATCATCAACGCGCTGGAACATTCGGGCGCCCAGACGCCGATGGTCAAGGTGGAGTTCCATATGACGCCGAAGGAACTGATCATCCTCGTCCGGGATTTCGGGAAAGGATTCGAGCCCGCCTCCATCGAAGACCCCAACATCGAGACGAAGATGGGATCCAAGCATAAACGCGGGTGGGGCCTAAAACTAATGAGGTCCCTCGCCGACGACTTCCAGATTGAATCCGGAAGCCGCGGGACAAAAATCACGATCAAGAAGCTGCTCATCTGAGGACGAACGTATGGATCAACCATTCTCGCTCACGTCCGAATTGCGGGACAACCGCCTTGTCATCGCGACGTCGGGATACGTGAACAACGTCGGCGGAGAAGCGATCGCCGCCGAATTCAGCAAGCACTTCTCCGGTGGAGTCAAAGAGGTGGTGCTCAACCTGGAGCACTCCAAGGTCGTCAACTCCATCGGGATGTCGTTCCTGATCGAGATGATCGAACAGCTGCAGGACGTCGACGGCAGGGTGATCTTCACCAACCTTGATCCGGCGGTGGACAAGATGCTCTCCATCATGGGTATCTTCAAATTTGCCGGCAAGGCGACGAACGTCGACGAGGCCCTTGGGAAGCTGGACACGCAGAGCTAACAGCGCACCATGACACAGGGCTCCTCTCCCCTTGCATCCGCCGAGGCTATTTCTGCGGCGATTGAATCGCTGCGGACGTCACTCCGCCAGCTCCCAAAAACCGCGGGCTTCCCTGACCTCGGCAAAACGCTCCTGGCCGGCATCGGCAACGCATATCCTGATGCGGCCGTGGCTCTCTTCCGGCGGGCAAGTCCCGAAAACCCCTGGGAACGTGTCGCCGGCTCAGACATTCCATCCGATCAGCTTCCCCTCCCGAAGGCAAGCGAAGGATCCGCGAGCGCGCTCGACACCTCCCGAAGGGCTCTTTTTTGTGTACATGTGCTCGGGGATCGCTCCCAGGCCGGGCTGGCGGTCCACCGAGGTGGGGACGCCCCGCCGTTCGCCGAGTGCGACCTGGCCTCCCTCCGGCTCTTCATGCTTCCGTTTGAATCCGCCTACCAGGAACGTCTCCATGCGCGGAACCAGAAGGATATGGTGTTCTCGCTGAACCACCGCGTCCTCCAGCTCACCAGTTTGATTGATACGGGAATCGAAGTCTCAAAGCTTGACAATGCCGACACGGTTCACCGGCTCGCGCTTCAGCGCGCGGCGTCGCTGACGAATGCGTCGAAGGGGTTCGTGACCGTCGAATCGGGAAGCCGTGTCCGGGAAACCGTGACGTTCCCTGATGGCAGTGCGGTCCCCTCGTCACCGGAGGGCGGAGCCCGCATCACCGCAGGGTTCACATTTGGCGGGGAAACCTACACGTTCGGCCTGTTTGACAAGGAGAGCCGGGCAGGGGTGATCCCGTTCGAGGACACCGATCAGATGCTCCTCGAGGCGCTCACCCGACAGGTGCACGCCTCGCTCGAGAACCGCTCACTACTCCAGCAGGCTCTCGACAAGGAAAAGATGGAGCGCGACCTCGCCCTTGCAGCCTCCATCCAGCAACTCATCATTCCTAAATCCCTGCCAGCGGTGGAAGGGTACGATATTGCCGGCGTCAATATCCCTACGAAATCGGTCGGCGGGGACTACTACGACTGCATTCCCCTGTCGGACGGACGCTATGCGCTCGTCGTCGCCGACGTGGCCGGCAAAGGCATTCCCGCGGCGCTGCTCGTCAGCAGCCTTCACGCCTACCTGCAAGCGTATCTCGCAAGCGCCATCTCGCTCGTGGAGCTTTCCCGACGCCTGAACAAGGCGATCTGCCAGTCGTCCCCCGACGACAAATTCATCACCGCGTTCATTGCCATGCTTTCCCCTGCGACCGGCGAGGTCGAGTCGGTGAACCTGGGCCACAACACGGTGTATCACCTGCGGTCCAACGGAAACGTGGCAGAACTGAACGACGGCGGGCTTGCGCTCGGGATGCTGGACATCGACTTCCCGTACCAGACCCAGAAGGTGACGATCGAGAAGGGGGAACGCTTGCTGCTGTACAGCGACGGGATACCGGAGGCGATGGGCGCAAACGATCAATTGTTCGAGTCGGTCCTCCCCCTGGCGGAGTATCTCATGAAGAACCGGCCTGACCGGGCCGAAGAATTCATTGCGGATCTGCTGGGCGAGATCAAGGCGTTCACTGCCGACACTCCTCAGAGCGACGACATCACGGCGCTCTATCTCCTGCGCCACTAGTGCCGCGCCAACGGTTATGTGCTACAATGCCCTTTCGACACAGCTGGTTGGGACGAGCACTGCCCCTTTGTGTTTATAGCAATGACAAATTGGAGGGGGACTGGCTCTCCCCCGCGCCGCGCATTCATCAGTCGAGGGAGATTCACCGCTCCAGGGGTGAGTCGCTCCGCGTGTGGCGGCCCGTCGTCAGGACCTCGATGATTTTTCGCGTTCCGAGCTTTCGCGCCTTCAGGAATCCATCCCACGCCATCTCCGCCAATCTCCCGTCGCGCACTGCGTCCCGGAGCCAGTGATCGGTGTAGTCGGGATTGTCCTGCTTCATCCCGGCCTGCACTTCGAACAGCCACCGGCGGTTAAACTTCTCCTGGGACCCGATCGTGGGGGTCATAATGATCGGAATCCCCAGTGCGCAGTAGAATGAGAGCTCGCTCGGTTTGGTCCAGAGGATGTCGGTTGTCCTCAGAAGGGCATTGAAGCCGTCGAAATACTCAGGGATCGTCGGCGCATGGTGGACCGTGACCGCCGATGCCGTAGACGGAAACTTACGGACGACGCCCAGAAAGTAGTCCCGTACCTCTTCCCGGACGCCGGCCACGAGATTGAGACGTATCTCACCACGCTCAAGTCCCCCCCTCAGACTCTGCACGATGCTCGCCCCGATCTCCTTCTGCGCACCCGCCCCCCCAACCGCGTAGGTGATTGTCAGAGGGCCTTCAACCTTCATCTCACGCAGGTCGACGTCAAGAAAGTGCTTCACGCTCGGGGCATGCAGCGCCTGGAACTTCCGCTCCGGATCAAGCCGCACCAGCCTCCGGGCGAGGTCATGCTTCAGCGTGGCGAGGTTCTCGCCCAGGAGCTCCTGCGGCAGCGGGAATCCCGTCAGAAAGATCCTTTCCTCAGGGACGCCGTAGGCGCGGAGCCGCTGTGCGGCGCGCCCGCAAGGCGCGAAGTAGTTGATCCGGCTTTCCCATGGCTGCTTCGCCACCCAGACCCTGTTCAGGTCGGCGTCGCAAATGATGCAGAAGATCGTGTCGTATCCCGCCATCTCAGCCGCGACGGCTGGAGCGTAGAAGGACGTCACAAGAGGCAGGTGCGTATCGCCGATTCTCGCCAGAAGGCCCCTTCCGAGCCCCTGTTTGACGAGCGAACCGAGAAGGTCGACCTGGAAAGTGGAGCGTGACAGGTCCCTGATGGGATACAGCGACGGGATGTGCAGGAGGGCGTCGAGAATATTGAAGATCGGTTTCCCGATGACGGGGATCCCACGGGCGCGGGAGAACGTCTCATAGACTCCCAGCAGGCGCGACCAGAGGCCGCGCTCGGACGGCGAGGAGGCGTCGTTCCGTCCTACAACGAGAACCCCGTTGTGAGCGATCGCGCGGAGAGGATGCACCGCGCGCTGATGGCCGTACCCCATATCGGCCGCGACGACCCAAGCCTGGATGGCTGCTTCGTTCTTCATGCGCGCAGAAAGTACGCATCGGACGCCACAACTTCAAGGCTCGAACACGATGGTCCCGAAGTCGTCCGGCCTGTGAAAGTTGAGCTCTCGAACGGGTGACCATGACGCCCAGTGCGGGTGAGAGGTGGCATCACCGCATTTATAGAAGTTGGCCCGCCAGCGGTCGCCGGGAAGCGGAGGCGCCTTTCCCACGTACCGTTCAAAGAATGTGAATGGAACCGTCATCTCAATCCACCAGTCGCACTCGCCCGATATCTCGGGGTCCACGACCGGCGGGAGACTGCCGGCGATAACGACGGAGGACGCATGCTCCCGGGGAATCGGTTGCCACCGCTCAAATCCGCCTGGCACTCTCCGCGGATCCTCAATGAACGACGACAGGAGCGTGCCGCCGCAATTCACCTCGAGGTTGACGTAGCCGCCTGGCGTGCGCGGTTGGAGAAAGGCCTCGACGCAGCTATCGGTATAGACCGGATCGCCGTAGTTGGTGTGGACGCACCGAACGAACCTGTCGCGGACGTCGAACCGGACGTACAGCGCTGCCGGATCGTAGAGCGCGCGGGCGGCAACGCGGGGGCGGTGCCCGGAACTCTCGGGACGGAAGGAGTCCACGGCAAGCGTGTGCGCCCGAGACCAGAACGAGAGATCACCAGGCTCATGCACGCGGGAGTTCGCGGGCGCTCTCCTGACGGTGTAGCAACGGTCGGACACTGTGGGTTGATCAGACAAACGCGGAAGGGTTGAGGTGTTCGACTTCAAACAGATCGCGCGCAGCGAGCATGGCAACGCCCAGGGATCCCGCTTTCGCGCCAAGGGGCGAAATCAGGAACTCCACGTCGCGGCTGAGCTGCACGAGCGAATGCTGGACCGCAGTCGTGCGGACGGGGTTCAGGATGAAATTGCCGGCCCCCGAGACGCGCCCCCCCAGCACGATCACTTCGGGGTTGAACAGCGTGATGAGGGACGCGAGCCCTTCGCCGAGATACCGCCCCGCCTGATCGAGAATCTCGATGCAGAACTGATCGCCGCTGTTCGCCAGCTCCACCACCATCTGCGCATCGATCGCCTCGGCGCGTCCGTTGGTGCGCGCCGTCAGCTTCGAGGTGGCACCGTTCTTGACCCGCTCCCTCGCGGCAGCCCCGATGGCCTGCCCCGAAGCCACCGTCTCGAGGCACCCTTTCCGCCCGCAGTAACAGAGCTGGCCGTCCGGGATCGTTTCGATGTGGCCGAACTCTCCCGCATACCCATCCCGCCCGTAAAAAAGACGCCCGTCGAGGATAATGCCCAGGCCCAGGCCCCACCCGATGTTCAGGCAGAGCGCATTTGTCTTCCTCCGCGCAGCGCCGAACCACAGCTCGCCGAGGGCCATGGCTTTCGCGTCATGCTCGACGTGCACGGGTTTGTCGAGCATACCGTGAAGGATCTCGCGGACCGGCCTCCCGCCGAAATGCAGGTACGTTTCTCCAATGCCCTCGCGGCCACGCACGATGCCCGGGATGGAGACGCCCACACCCAGGAGCCGGTCCATGCGCAGGGAGTTTTCTGCAACGATGCCGTTGACTTCTGCGCGGATCCACTCGACGACCCGGCGCTCCTCCCGGAGAGGCGGCGAGGGGTGGGTGACAAACGCAACAACCTCCTGGGCGAGATTGAGAACGACCATGTTGGCGTTGAGGTGGCCGATGTCAATGCCGATCACGAAACCCGACGTGCCGTTCAGGCGGGCGAGGATTGGCGGCCGCCCCGCACGATCGGCGGTCTTCTCTTCGCGGGTCCGGATGAACCGTCCATGCTTCTCAGACGCGATAATGCTGGAGACCATGGGGATGCCCATGCCGGTGATCCGCGCCAGGTCCGTCAGGGACAGCTCGCCATGCTCGAGCAATGCGCGCAGAATGCGGTTCCGCCGGATGCGGTTCTTTGTCGAGACTTTGCTCATGAGTGCGCGCCGCCGGGAGCGACGAATTCCCGGTGCAGATACTCCTGGACCGCTGCAAGGTCGTCGCGGCTCGTCAGGTCGGGGACGTGCTCGGCGCGCGGAATGGTCATGACGGTTCGCGGATGTTCGGCCGCCAGCATGCCGACAGCCGTCGGCAACTCGTACTCTTTACGCACCGGGTGCAGAGGGACCCGAGCCAGGTAGGGCATGATGAGATCGTAGTCCAATCGCCAGATATTCATGCTGACGCCCACGCGTCCGTCCGGACCGGTGAGCGCCCCGACCTCTTCCGGCGACGGCTTTTCGACAATCGAAACAAGGAATCCTTCGGCGTCCTTGCGAAGGACTGCGAACTGCTCGATTCGTTCCCGTTCAAACTGCAGGGATTTCCTGTCATAATCAATGAGCGCAGCAGGGTACTCGGAGACGAGCAGTTCCTGCAGAGCTTCTCGGGTATAGAGATTGTCGCTGTTGCAGACGGTGAACCGCGACCCGCTCCAGTCGGGGCGGCTTCGCAGGCCCCATCGCAGCGCATCGGCTGTCCCGAGAGGCTTCGTTCGTCCCTCCGGAATGGGCTGCTCTGCGAACGAGACACGCAAACCTTTCGAGAGATGCTCGACCGTTGCCGTCGTATAATGGGCCCGCATGGCGACGTCCGACTGCCCGACAACCAGCACCACGTCCCGATACCCGGCCGCCGCCGCATTCACGAGAAGATAGTCCAGAAACGGCCGCCCGCCGGTGCCGACGCCGATCATCGACTTCGGCTTCTGGTCCGCTTCACGGATGAGGCCGGGGTCGATCGCGTCCGAGCGCACAGCAGTCCTGCGCATGCGCGACGACACCCCGCCGGCAAGTATGACGAGGTTCGGGTCCATCAGTCGAGAACCTCGAGCGGCTCAAGGCGCGTTCCGACATCTGCGGTGATCACGTAGGCCCTTCCCCCTTCCCTCTCGATAGCTTCCGCGACGCGCTCCGAATGCTCCGGCGCATAGGCGAACATGCAGCCGCCTCCACCCGAGCCATTGATCTTCCCCCCTACAGCGCCGGCCTTCAGCGCTGCATCCAGCATCCTGTCGATCTTCGGCGTGGAAATGCGCAGCACGTCGCGGAGAACCGCCTGATGCTCCGTCAGCAAACGGCCGACCGCCACATGGTCGACGGCACTCACGCCCAGGAGTCCGAGCGCCGTCTTCGTGATCGCATGATTGCGCAGCGTCCCGCGCAGCAGATCGCGCTGAGAGGCATCAAGGACGCCGGAGAACGCGCCAATGTCGGACTCCTCCGCCGTGTGCAACGAGAACCCCGGCTGCTTCGCGCGCAACAGTTTTGAGGCGTCCACCACCCGGTCCTTCACCCGGGCAAGAATGCCCTTCGTGTCCTTCGGCTCGCCGGAGTCTCCCAGGACGAACGTCGTCAGCGCGGCCGGGAGAGGACTGACTTTGATGGACGGGTGGAACTCGATCGCAACCACGCCGCCGTAGGCGGTCGAGAAGTGGTCCATCATGCCGCCGGGTTCCCCGAACTCCAGCACCTCGGCCTCATGTGCAAGCCGCGCGCAGGAGTCCGGGTCAAGCGACACCCGCTGATCACTCAGGCAAGCAAGCACCCCGATCCACGTCACAATCAAGGCCGACGAGCTCGACGTCCCGGCATTGATCGGAATCTCTCCATGGACCACCGCCTCGATGCCACCGGCGTACGTATAGCCGTGGCGCAGCATGACATTGGCGGCGCTGCGGTAGTAATCTCGCTCAACTGTGTACGGAACCCGCCCGGCAAGCCCGAACCGCTCTTCCCGGCCAATGTCCGGAAGATGAATCCGTGCCTCACGCGCCGGGATCTTCGTGGCGTCCATCGTGATCCGAAGGGAAATCGCGCACGGAATCACCGGAAGCCCCAGATAGTCCTGGTGCTCCCCGAAGAGGCATACGCGGCCGGGAGTGGAGATTCTCAACTCGCGGGATATACGCGGGGTTGTCATGCCTGGTTCCTTCATGCCGTCAAAACGTATGCCGGCCAGCGTGCCGCACCTGACGTTTGTTGAATGCAGACAGAGGCTGACCTGCTGGTATTGTTGAGCAATGGCCCAGGGTCATCAGCAATTGCCGACAGATGTGGTGAGTTTCTTGTGCAGAAAGAGGCTCGCGGGGAAAATATATGAATTCAAAAATAATGTCAAGGGATAATTATGAAATCATAAAAAATATCTGCTATCATGAAGACCGGTGTGTCTCCCCTGACCTTCAGTGTGTCTGTCTCCCCCCCCTCTCCACCAAAAAAAAGAAAAAATCCCCAAATTCCCGACCCTCCGCTTCGCCTTCAGGCTTCCCCCGTCACTACTCCTTCACGCTCCCGGCCATGATCCCCGACAGGTAGTACCGCTGAAGCGCCGCAAACAGGACCAGGACGGGCAGCACCGTCAGGACGGCCCCGGCCATCATGAGCTCTGTGTCCTGAACGTGCTCCCCCGACATGTTCGCCAACGCCACGGGCAACGTATACATCGAGTCGTCCGTCATAACGATCAAGGGCCACAGGAAGTCGTTCCACGTCCCCATGAACGTGAAGATCGCAAGCGTCAGGAGAATCGGCTTGCAGAGCGGCAACACGACCGACCGGTAGACCCGGAAGTCCCCCGCCCCCTCCATCCTTGCCGCCTCCAGAAGGCTGTCGGGAATCGACATCGCGAACTGCCGGATCAGGAAGATTCCGAAGATGCTCGCCATCCCGGGGATGATCACCCCCAGGTACGTATTGATCACGCCCATCTTGTTCAGCAACAGAAACAGCGGGAGCATCGTCACCTGTGCCGGAATCACCATCGAGGCGATCAGGGTGTTGAATAGACCGCGTCGGCCCCGGAAGCGGTACTTCGCGAACGCGAACCCGGCCATCGAGTTGATCGCGAGCGACACGAGCGTCACGGCCGCCGACACGATCACGCTGTTCAGAAGATACCGGGCGATGTTCAGCCGCGTGAAGAGGCTTGCGTACTGCTCCAGCGTGGGCGACGAGGGGAAGAAGGGAGGCGGGAACGTGCTGGCCTCCCCGGATCGCATGAACGAGGCGGCGAACATCCAGACCAGGGGCGTCAACGTAACGATACCGATGAGGATCAGCAGCCCGTGCAGAACGGCCGATGTCAGCAGACGTCTCATTCTCCCTCCCTCCGTTGCAGCCTCGACTGCAGAAGCGAGCCGGCCAGGATGAATGCGAACAGGACAAAGGCCAGCGCGGCGGCATACCCCATGCTCCACCACCGGAAGCCCTGCTCGTACATCAGCAAGACGATGCTGAGCGTGCTCTTCATCGGCCCCCCCTGCGTCATCACATACGGCTCGGCAAACAGCTGGAAGTATCCGATCATCGTGATGATGGTGATGAACAGCGAGGTCGGAGCAAGCATCGGAACCGTGATCCGCCAGAACTGCTGCCATCCGCCTGCTCCGTCGATGCTCGCCGCCTCGTACAAGGAGTCCGGGATGTTCTGCAGGCCCGCGATGAAGATGATCATGTTGTAGCCGAAATTCTTCCAGACGGCCAGCAGGATAATCGCGGGCATGGCCCAGGAAGGGTCGCCAAGCCAGTCTATCGGCCCGATGCCGACAAACGAGAGCGCGTAGTTCAGCAGTCCGAAGCGCGGATGATAGATGAACCTCCAGACGATCGCCACCGCAACGAGGGTCGTCACCACCGGCGCGAAGTAGACGAACCGGAAGACCGGTTTCCAGCGCGCCAGGCGCGAGTGCACAAGGAGGGCCGCTCCCAGCGAGACTGCGATCGAGAGGGGCCCGCCCACAACAAGGAAGTAGGCAGTGTTCTTGAGCGCTGTCCAGAAAAGTGGGTCCTCAAGAAGCTGCAAATAGTTCCGGATCCCCACGAACCGGGCGTTGTCGAAGCTGGCCAGCGCATAGATGTCGAAGTCCGTGAAGCTGAGGATGAACGCTGCAGCCACCGGGAGGAAAAAGAAGATACCGATCGCCGCCAACGCCGGCGCGAGGAAGAACGCCGCCGGATGTACAAGTGCCCTAGCGTTCATATACCATCCACCGCCGCTTCTCCAGGATGCGATCTGTCTCCCTGTCCAGCAACTGCAGGATCTCCCGGACGGACCGCTCCCGCCTTGACGTCACCTCCGCGAAATCCTGCAGCCGAAGCATGATGCGCTCCCATTCCGGGACCCTGGGTTGCGGCCGCACATTGGCAAACTGCTCATAAAATGCCCGGATCCGCGGATTCGTTCGAAACGAGGAATCCTGCCACGCCTCCACGCGTGCCGGAAGGCTACCTGTGGCCCGGTAGAACTCCACCTGCAGGGCCGGATCGGAGAGGTACTCGATGAGCGCCCAGACCTGGGACTTGTGCTGCGACTGTCTGGACATTGCCAAACTCGAACCGCCGGCGATCGATGCACCAGGGTACTGTCCGTCAGGACCCGGCAGCGGGGCCGTCGCCCACCTGTCTTGCAGGCTGTCCGGCATCCGTCGGGTAAACTCCCCGACATTCCACGGCCCGGTGATGCACATCGCAAAGAACCCCTCAGCCATCCCCTGATAGATGTTCGTGATGCGAGTGACGCCGACCGGAGCCAAACCCTCCTCAAAAAACCTGGTATAGAATGAGAACGCGCGCGTGAACTCCGGGCTGCTGAAATCGCCTCTCGTGTCTCTGTCCCGCAGGAATCCCGCACCCGCCTGCATGCCGAGGATTAGCGGCGGAGCGAACTCGTTGGTCGGCAGGAGCATCGCGTACGCGTCACGTCCGGCATTCAGCCGCTTGATACTTCTGCACACCTCGAGCCACTCGCTCCAGCTCCTCGGTGGCCCCGGTGCCCCGGCCGCGCGAAGGATGTCCGACCGATAGAAAAGAACACGCGTGTCCACGTACCATGGAATTCCCCAGAGTCCTCCGTCGACCAGATTCGTCTCCCAGATGCCCGTGAAGTAGAACGCCGAATCGATCGTGCCGGATCGCTGATCCCAGGCCCGGAGATTCTCCACGGCATTCAGGAGCTGGAACTCGGGTACCCACGTGTTGCCAAGCTGCCAGACGTCGGGCAGCGAGTTGCCCGCATAGGCGGTCAGTAGCTTCTCGTGTGCGGCGGTCCAAGGAATGACCTGCAGCTCCACGGCGATCCCGGGATTCCGTCGCTCGAACTCCGGCAGAAGCTTCTTGACGTTTTCGCCCTCATTCCCCATTGCCCAGAAGCGGATCGTCACCGGAGCATCGCCGCCGCGGGAACATCCCGTGCCGGTTAGCGCGACGGCGGCAGCAATGATCGCGACGGCGAAACTATGTCTTCCTGCGCTGGCGCCCATCGGTCTCGAGGATATTCAGAAGATATCGCTGTGCGACAGGGTCCGCCCGACGGCCGTACAGGGTGTCGGCCTCGCGAGACCCCGCCAATCGTCCGCGGATCTGGAGTCTCGACAGGACGATCGCTCCTCCGCCCGCCTCAATCTCGGCAGCCGCAACAGTCGCAAGCTTCAGCCCGCACCGGGCCAGCACACGCATGGGAGCCGTGCACATGACGTCATGCTGCGACACGATCTCTCCCCCGAATCCGCCGTTGAAGAACTTGAGATGTTCCTGGTCAATCCCCCGCCAGATCGGATGGCCACGATCCTCCATGAACACAAAACTGTCGTACCCGCCCCGGTCCGGGTCCGGCCGCACCTTGATATCGAGTGCGATACCGTCCGTCACCGGGACGTTCGCCTCCGTTTCCACGCCGTACTCCGGCTCGATCAGGACGAGCGTCCCGCCGGACGCAAAGAACGCCGCAAGTTCGGGGCGACGGTGCTGGAAGGCATCGCCCCTCGCCAGCCCATCAGCTACGAGGATGACGTCGCAATCAGAATATCTGGAGGAGGCGAGATCACGTACCACCATTCCCTGGTCCTGAAGATAGCGCATAATCTCGCCGCTTTCCTCCAGCACGCCGGGATGCAGGGGCTTCAATGATTCGGAAACGCGGGGGGGTGCAATCACATGGGCAGGTTTCCGGCTCACCGCCCGAGAGTCGTTGCCGCCGGCGGTCCGACCTGCCGGGGAATCTGTCCCGCCCCGGGTCAGCTCCGCCAGGACTTCATACCTCCCCGGCCGTGCCGGGAATTCCAGTTCGACAGTCACAATCCGCGTATTCACCGGACTCACGGAAACCGTCAATTCCCCTCCAGAAAACGCCTGTTTCTGGACTGAAGCCGGTCGGTCCCCGGATGAAAACGTATGTTCCGGACCAGCAATCCGTTCTCCGATGATCTCCGCAACTCCCCACCGCAGCCGCCCGGCCTGGACGGTTTCCCGGTCGTTGAACACATGGATATTCACCCGCCGCCGCTCACCCGGCGCAAAATGCCGGTCCCACAGCTCCACGCTCACACCAAACGGCGAGAAGGCATTCCCGATTGCCGCCAGCACCGGCTTCGGCTCAAGGTCTCCCGCGTCGCCCAGGAACCAGTGTCCGGTCGGACCCATGCCGTTGCTGAGATATACGAACGGCTGTATCGCATCCACCTTCATCCGGCGGAACAGTTCGATCAATTCCTGCGCGAGGAATGACTGATGCGCGATGAGCTCGCCGCGATCGGGGTTCGGGCCCATCCAGCGCTCCAGCACGTCCCTGGTGAGCACAGTGGGGTTGTTGTCCGGGTCCAACCACCACCAGAGAAACTCGTTGACGACGGAGGGCGTGGTGGATCGCTCGATCTCCTGAAGCGATCGCGAGAATCCGAACTTCCGGTCCGTCAGCACCGGTCCGAGCGAGTAGATGTACGGGTGCTCGTCGACGAAGTCGCGCATTTCCCAGGCACGCGTCGGGTCGAGCGCCTTCATATCCGAGACAAGCTCACCCGCGACGAAGTCGTCGTGCGATTCGTTCATCGGATCCCAGAGGACGACGCTGGGGTGGTTCCAGTTGTCCTCCAGCCAGCGTGTGAACTCGTGGCGGATCTGCTCTTCGGATCCTGAACGCGTCCAGAACGGCCACTCGTTCTGGATGAGCATGCCGTGACGGTCTGCAAGATCGTACCATCGATTGTACATCTGACCGAGATGAGCACGGAAGACGTTGAAATGGTGCCGCTTCGGGATATCGATCAGAAGGTTCTTCGCCCACTCCAGGTCCCATGGGAGCCGGCCGCGCGCCGCATCGGAGAGAAACCGATGGAACGCGATGTTGCCCCCGCGCAAGAGAATCTTCTTCCCGTTCAGCAGGAAGTCCCCTCCTTCGACCCTGAACTCACGCATGCCGAACGGAGTGGACAGGCAGTCCTGCAGGACGCCGGCCGATTCGATCTCCGTTTTCAAAGCATACAGGAATGGATCATCGGGTGACCACAGATGCGCATGCGGAATGTCGACGCGCAGCGTGAGCACGGTTTCAGTGCCTCCCGCGAACGATGCTTCAGCGACGGACGGAGGCGATGAGACTTCCCGCACATCCTCTGCGAAAGCGCGGCAGCGGCATCGAACGTCGCACGGGACCTTCCCCGTGTTTTGGATCATCACCCTGATCTCCGCCGCACCCCCTGCGACGTGCGGGATCACCTGCACGCGCCGGATCCTCACGTTTCCCGTCCGGACAAGCCACGTATCCCCCCAGATCCCGGGGACGAAGACGTCCCGTTCCTGATCGTTCCCCACTGCACTTTCCGGGGGCAGGGTCTCACGCGCGCCGACGCGAACCAGCAGCTCGTTCTCCTCTCCGCATTGCACGGCGGTGGATACGTCATATTCCTGGGAGGTGTAGCACGCGATGTCCCCTCCCACCACCCGGCCGTTGAGCCGGACTTCGGTCCCGAACATCGCCTGCTCGAGAACGAGGACGACGGTCTCCGGGCGCTCGGCCCGCGGAAGGGTGAACGATGTGCGGTACCAGTGGTACTCCGAATCCCGCCAGGGATACGCAGGAAGGGCCGTGTCAACGAGCGACGGGACCTCGATGCGGGACACCCACCGGGCGGGAGGGCCTCCGGGGCCTCCGGGAGCGATCTCCCACGACCCGTTCAGGGCAACGAGCTCACGCGCAACTGGCATGCATCACCGGGAAAAGACAATTGATGCAGGAAGGCCGGTCACATGGACGCCCCCGGTAGTACTGAGGTTCGCGCGCGCGCCATTGACCAGCGCGGAGGCAGGCATGATATCGAGCGGAGCGCGGACCTCAATGCCGCCCGGGGGCATCCCGATCCGTCCGCTGACCTCCACCGAAGCGCCTCCAGAGGTCCGGCGCATCGAATACGTGACAGGCCCGTAGTACGTTGGTAGATCCGATACGCCGACGCCGTCCCCGGACATGATCCACGCTTCCGGAATGCCGGCTCCGATCACGATCGAAGTGTCGGACTCCCGCTCATAGGCGAACATGCTCCTGATCGACCGTATGAAATCCGACCCGACCCATGTATGCGGCATGTCGCCGATGAACCCCGGGGTCTCGCGCCCACGCCACACCACCTCAGCCCAGTGATTCCAACCGGGCGGCCGGCGGTCCCCCATGAAGAAGTCGAGCAGCTCGTGGGCCCGGCGCTTCTGATCCAGATAGACATAGGTCCCGATGATCCGGACCTCATACGGCGTGTAGTTGCGCCACGTCAGTTTCCCGTCGCGACGCTCCTGGAAGAACGCATAGTATCGGTCGAACGTGTTGTGCAGCTGCGGCTCGGGAATCCAGCCAAGCTCGCCGCACGGATAGACACCGATCGTGGTGGAGGTCGCATCGAAATCGCCGAGTTCCGCACAGCCAGGGATGTAGTCCACTCTGTGCGTCCCCATCGAGAGGCGCATTGACGCGTAGAGTGCGGCCCGGGCATCGTCGCGCTCGCCAGCGTATTCGGCAGCACGCGCCGAATCCCCGAGGATGCGCGCGATCTCCGCGGCATCCTTCAGTCCGCGGATGACGAAGAAGTTGTCCCAGTACGAATGCATAGGGTGGTCCGAGTACCCCTCGTGGCTGATGGACTCGGGGACCAGCCCATAGCAGGCACGCTGCGTGGGGTCTCCTGTCCTGTAGAGCTCCGACTTCCGCTGCGAACGGAGTTCCTGTATGTACCGCACGGTGCGTTGCACGTGCTCGAACTTCCCCTGCAGCCACGTCGTGTCGTGCGTGAACCGGAAGTATTCCATCACCGCGAAAATGAACTGGCCGTGGCTGTCATGCTCCGGGACAGGGTCAGCACCGCGGGCGTCGACCACACACGGAATCTTCCCGCTCGGATACTGGTAGCGGGCGTACCAATCGATGTAGTCCCGCACCTCCCTCGTGTTTCCGGTTCGCAGCAGTGCGGAGGAGGTGAGCGAGCCGTCCCGGATCCACGCGCGCTCATAGCTGCGCGATCCCGGCTGAATCGCATGCCCGTCCCGGTTGATGAAGATGTAGGCGAGATTGGATTTGAGCGTCTGTTCGACGGGTTTCGCGACGGGCGGAAGCCGGAATGAGATCCTGTCCAGCTTCGACCGCCAGAATTCCCTCGTGCGCTCGAGGCGCGAGGAAACCAGGCCCGGCGTCTCCTTTCGCGACACGCCCGCGGGCAGCACCGAAGCGGCATCGTGGAAAGGAACAGCGACCGTGACCTCCTTCTGCTCACCCGGACCCAGCCGGAATCCGAACCGGAGCGCCCCGGATGCGAAGCCCGGCGGCTCGCTGACCCTGGAGCTGGCCGGGAGCCTGTTCAGGGCAAGGTACTCCACGATATCTCCGCCAGCGAACGACGTCGCCCCGAACCCGTCGGCTCCGCCGAGCGGCACAACACGCTTGGTCCCGTTTACCTCCACGGAACCCCGATCGTATGCGATCGTTTTGATCGAGGAGACCCCCCCGACGATGTTCAGCCATTGCGTGGGCGGATTGACCTGGAACGGCCTCAGAGCCAAGAACAGGTTGCCCGAAGTCGGTCGGGTGCCGGTATTGGCCACCATGTAGGTCGCGAACAGTACCGAGGAGCCGGCCTCCCCTGCGGCAAACGCGCGAATCGTCAGCGAGATCCCGCCGCCGGTCCGTACCACAGAGGGAATGGGAAGGTAGCCGCCGTCCAGGCTCTGTTCGGAGGTCGCGTCGCTCCAGGTTGCGAGCTTTCCATCGGCATACACGAACGGCTCGAGCGAGAACGACCCCCGGTCGACCTCGACCATCCCCTCCTCGTTGATCATGGCCTCACGCGTGTCGCCCGCTGCCCCAACGACGGTCCAGTACGATTGCGCGCCTCCAAAGTATTTGGGAAACCACCCGTGCGGAGCGTCGGACGCGATCGCAGCATAGAATGCGTTCCCGCTCGATCCGAACTCGGGCCCTTTCACCGACAGCGCTTTCATCGCATAACGTCCTGCAGCCGGCCGCAGCAGCTTGAGGCGCAGCAGCCGCGCCTCCATCTCGGGCAGGTAGACGTAGTCGCGCCCCCCGTTACTTCCCCTGATCGTGCATGCGGACGTCCATGCGCTGCCGTCGTCGGAAAGCTCCACATCATAGTCGACCGCGTGGGCCTGCGGCTCCCAGTCGAGCACCACGCCTCCCAGTTCACGGATGCGTCCGAACTCGATCGTCATCGACGCAGATTTCTTCCCTTCGGGTTTCCAGACCAGAACGCTGTCCGGGTTTCCTGTTGCGAACTCGGGCGCCTTCCCTGAGGACACCGTCACGACAGGCGCCGGCGCGATCCCGCGGTCATCGATCGGCTCGTATGTGAACTCATCGATGCAGATGCGCCCCTCGCCCGCACCCGTCCCGGCCGACACGACGAATTCGATCCGGTCAATGTTCCTGATCTCGCCGCCGCGAGCGGGTCCCCAGGCGAACGTGATGTGCCTGCGTTTCACGCTTGATCGCTTCCACTCCCGGGGGAAGGTTACGTTCAGCGTCTTGATCCAGTAGACATTGCCCGCGGTGTCGAGGAGTTTGAATTCGAAGTTGTTGACGGGCCCCTCGCCCTTAAGATAGAATGTGAACCTGTAGTTTGTGGACAGCTCGAGCGGAAACGGCTTCTGCGCGATGACGTAGCCCGAGCCGGCCCGGAAGGCGTAGTCGATCGCCATCGCAGATCCCTTCACGCCCGGCGCAGACGTCACCGTGCCGACAGCGCCGTCGGAGGGGATGGCCGTCCAGCCCTCGAGCCGGTCAAACGAATCGAGCATGCGCTGTTGAGCCCAACCTGCGGGTGGGGCACACAGGAGCCAGACCAGGAGGCAGAACAGGCGGCAGGACAGGGAACGCACCGCAGGGCGACAGGGGGAGCAGAATGGACGATACGACACGGGCAGTTGCGGAATTGTCGTGCGCATGGAAACGGCTCAGCGAGCGGATGTGCGGAGCGTGTCGAGCCAGCCGCCGGAGAATCCTGCATGTCGCAGGCCGGCCACGACGTACGGGTTCCGTTTCATGGTGTTCCAGACGAACCCGTTGCGGAGATTTTCGATCATGATCGCGATGGGGCCCTGGTCGATGCCGAGGTAGTCCGGCCCGACCCATCCTGACGGGCCGGTTGCCGGGGTCACGTACGTGGGATTGAACGCGTCGGCAAACCCGTACTCGCGCCACAGCCTGTCGCCGTACCGCGAGCGCATCGCCTTCAGCGCGGGGACGCAGATTTCGGGAGCGAACGCCACAGAACCTCCGGCCGCAGTTGGGGCGACGGTGCCGTCGTCATTCACCCAGTCCACGGAGACTCCTCGGGCCTGATAGTATCCGAAGCGCCTCATCCGGCCGTCAACAACGAAGGAGGTATCATTGGGACCGTCGCATGCTGTCCAACCCCAGATGTCCTGCGAGTAGTCGCGATAGCCCCGGGGATTCTCCTTGCCGTATGCCCGGTGGGAATAGGTTGCCCTTCTGGAGTTTTCGAAGTAGTCGATCCCCTTTGACCGCATGAAGCGATCCCGTATGCCTCGAAAATCCACCCAGCAGTGTGAAAACTGATGTCCGAACAAAGGTCCGAAGCTCACGAACTCTATCCCGTAGTACGGAGCCCACACGTAGGATCCCGTCCAGAATCCCCACGACTCAGCGGGGACGGGATGAGTCGGCGATCCGAGGGCCAGGATGTAGAGGATCATCGCTTCGTTGTAGCCCGTCCAGGTCATCTGGTGGAAACCGCCTTCGGGCGACCAGCCGAGCCTGATTCCCTTCGCTTCGTCATACGCCCAGTCCCATTCCACGCGCCGATACAGCGTATCGGCCAGGCGCCGGATGGAATCCTCCGTGCCGGTTGCGTGCGTGAAATAGGACTGACAGAGCAGCACCCCGGCCAACAGAAGACCGGTATCAATGGTGGAGAGTTCACAGTTCCAGGCCCTGGTCCCCCGTGACCTGTCAAGGAAGTGATAGAAGAAGCCCCGGTAGCCGGCAGCCCCAATGGGCCTGTCATGCTGAGGAAGGCTACGGAGAGATTCGAAGGTTCGAAGGGTTCGGGAGGCGGCTTCGGACCGGCTGATCAGTCCCCGTTCCGCTGCGATCGGATATACCGTAAGGCCAAAACCAATCGCGGCGACACTCGACGGCGACGCAGATGGAGCCCGGTCCGGGACGAGCCCGGCAGCAGGATCAGTCTCGCGGAGGAAAAAGAGAATGGAGCGTTCCTGCAGCGTATCCAGGAAACGGTCCCACGCAAACTCAGCCGGCGCGGGGAGCGGCTGAACGGCATCCTTGTGGGTGCAGCCGGCAATCAACCCGACAAGAAGCACGGCCCCGGTAATGCCACTCCTGGGACTCACTGTTACTTCAGCAGAAGAAGTTTGTGAACCAGCGTTCGACCTCCGGCATGGAGCGTCGTGAAGTACACACCGCTCGAGAAGCGATCTGCGTTGAAGACCACGCTATGGGATCCGGCGCTCATCTCTTCGTCCACGAGCGTACAGACCTCCCTCCCGATGACATCCCGCACGGTGACAGTGGCGCGCAGGCGGGCGGGCAACACAAAGCGGATCGTCGTCGAAGGATTAAATGGGTTCGGGTAGTTCGGATACAGCCGCGTCTCGGCGGCAAGCCCGGACGCATCGCCGTCCACGGAGTTCACCAGCGTGAAGCCTGCCTGCTCAAGACCACGCCGAACCTCCGCGGCTTCCATGAATCGCGTCCAGATACCCCCGCCTGCGTGATTCTCGAGCATAAGAGCGATCGGTCCCTGGTCAATCCCGATGACATCGGGGTCCCACCAATTGGCCTTCAGATTGAAGGCATCGCGGAACCCGTAGAGGCACCAGATCGAGGATCGGTACAGGTCGTACATGTTCCGGAGCGTCGGAATGCAGATCTCCGGCGCAAAGGGGACCGAGCCAGCCGCCGCGGTCGGTGCGATAGTCCCGTCATCGCTCCAGGCAGGCGGCGTTCCCCGTGCGATATAAGAGTAGTAGCCAGTCCCTCCCGGTCCGTCACACGCAGTCAGCCCCCAGAGGAGGGGTCCGTACCCGGTGAACCCCCCTGGGTTGGCGGTGCAGTACGCCTGCTGGGCGTAGGTGGCACGGCGGGTATTCTCCGCATACGTGATCCCTTTACCCGCCATGTACGCATCCGCAATCCCTCGAAAGTCGATCCAGCAGTGCGAATACTGATGTCCGAACAACGGCGGGAAGTTCAGAAAACTGAAGCCATAGTGTGTCTGCCAGCTGTATCCGCTGGTCCATGCGGTCCACGCAACGGGGGGAAGGGGGTTCGCAGGTGCACCCAGCCCCAGGATGTACAGAATCATCGCTTCGTTGTACCCGACCCAGCGAGCGGAAAGGAAACCGGATCCAGGACGCCATCCCATCGTGAGGGACTGGTGCCCGTTCGTCATCCAGGGCCAATCGATGCGTGCGTAGATGGAATCCGCCAGCGCCCGGATTTCAGATTCCGCCGAGTCCGCCATATCGTAGTACTCGCGGGCGTGGAGGATGCCTGCGAGGAGCAGCCCCGTATCGATCGACGAGAGCTCGGAATCCCAGGTTCGTGTGGCCGTTTCCATGTCGAGCCAGTGATAGAACCAACCCTCGTAGCCGATCATCCCGCTTGCCGCGGTCCCCTGAGGGCCGTTCCATAACGTGCGAAGGGTGATACGAGTACGGTCCCTGGCTGCCTCTCTCCTGATCCATCCGTTGTCCACACCCACTGTGAGCGCGCTGAGGCCGAAGCCGACAGAGGCAATGCTGGCGACAGCCCCCGTCGTGCTCCGGTCGCGGATCATTCCATTTGAAGGGTTGGCTTCATACCAGAAGAAGTCCACGGCGGCCTGCTTCGCGTATGCCAGGAACTCTTCATCAGAAGCAAAGGGCGTCGGGGTGGCTTCAACCGTATCCGACGGAGGGCTCTCGTTGAGCTGTGCGTCGACCGCCGTTACCAGGTAGCGGTATCGTGCGCCGTTCACAGCCATGAGGTCGGCGAATCCGGAGAGAACCTGCGGGGAGGCTGTGAGCGCGGTGAACGAGCCACCCGGACCTTCCGCGCGATACACGTTGTAGCCGAGTAGGTCCGTTTCCCGGTTCCACTCCCAGTGCAGCAGAATGCTCCGGTCACCCGCACGGGCGACCGGAAGCCGTGGCGCGGACGGTATGAGGGTGTCCGGTGGCGCCGGCCTGGCAATGATGCGGACATTGTCGAACCACACAGTATGACTGACACTGTCTGCAGCTCCCTGCGCGAAATTGAAGTCCTTCAGGCTGTTCAGGGAAAAGCCGCCGTACGGCTCAAAAGCTGTCAGGGGGATGGCGACCCGTTGCCATGTTGTCGTATCGGCATCGATGTCAGCGACATATGCGGCAAGGTCGATGAGCGGTGTGCTGACGTTGGTGGTGCCCTCCAGGGCAAGGCGGGGTAGTGCTGATGCGGCCACGAGCGCTGGACCGTTCAGAGACATCACAAGACTGTCGTAGCCCATCGCGTTGATGCTGGCCCATCCCGGGCTGGCCACAAAAATCCTCCAGCTCCCCCCCGCCACAGACTTCCACTCGAGCAGACCGGAGGCCGACCCGGTCGCAGCCTTCGATTGCACGATGCGAAGCTTGTCCAACGAAGGCCCGCCAAGTGTCAGGGTGCTGGGAGCAGCACGTCGCCCGAAGGATGCATCATAGTATCCCGTCCCGGTCGCATCGTCTTCGTCGAACACGAGAATATCGGGTTTGGACTGCGGGAACGCCGCCGGCGCGAACAATGCCATTCCTCCGAGCACTGCGATTCCAGTAAAAGCAGCAGCAAGAAATCGGCTACGAAGAGTCATGATGTCGAATGCCCTGTTCCGTTTGTCCGGCGAAGTGAGACGATGACCACAGTATCAGAACCAGCCGGCGACACGGGAAGGACCGGCGCTCCGCCGTCTGCGGGCAGCGGGAGTGCCGTGCCATTCAGCAGAATTTCTGCGACTCCGTGCCCTGTGTTGCCGGGGTTCTTCACCTCAAAGCGATACGTTGCTCCCCTGAAGATGCGCACAACGCTGAAGGATTTCCACTCTGCGGGGATACACGGATCGACCGTGATCCCCTCAATGGTCGGGCGGATGCCGAGCATCCAATCGAGGACCACCCGGAAGTACCACGCCGCGGACCCTGTGTACCAGGTCCATCCCCCGCGGCCGAAGTAGCCCGAGTCCGGGCCTTCGATGTTGCCCGATGTCACGTAGGGTTCAGCAACGTACTCGTCCGGGTCCTGGCCTCGGACGACCGGATTGATCTTTCTCGCCATCCTGTATGCGGCCTCGGTCCGCTTAAGCCTGGCCGCCGCCATCACCGCCCACGTGGCTGCATGAGTGTATACTCCCCCATTCTCCCGCATCCCGGCAGCGTACCGGGACAAATACCCGATGGTGGCATCGGGAACCGTATACGCGGGGCGCAGGAGCACGGGGCCTACCTTGGTCTCGAGCTCCCGCTCAACCACATCCATGACCTGTTTCGCGCGAGCCTGGTCCGCGACACCCGTGATCACAGCCCACGTCTGCGCGTTCAGGAAGACACGGCCTTCAGAATTTCTCGCGCTGCCGATCCTCTCGCCGTCATCCTTCGTCGCCCGGAAATACCAGTCGCCATCCCATCCGTGCGTGTTCAGCGCCGATCGAAGCGCATCCGCCCGGGTCTGATAGAGGCTGCTGCGGGCGGTGTCGCCTCGTCGTGCGGCGAGGGACGAGAAATCATTCAGAATGCCGTACAGGAAATGGCCCAGCCATACCGACTCGCCCTTCATGTCAATGCCGACCGCGTTCAGTCCGTCGTTCCAGTCTCCCCCGCCGATGAGAGGCAGGCCGCGCTTGCTGAATCGCTCCAGCGCATGGTCAATGGCCCGCGTGCAATGCTCATAGAGGGATATGGGCGCCGGATCATCGACGAAGGGCTCCTTCAGATCGAAGATCCCCAGATCCCCGGTTTCCTGGATGAAGCTGTGGACGACGTACGGGAGCCACAACAGGTTATCGGAGATCGTGTTCTTCAGCCCGATTTCCGACATGGGGTGCCACCAGTGATAGACTGACCCGTTTCGAAACTGATGACGGGCATGCAGGAGAATCTGGTCCCTGGTGAGGCTCGCATCGATGGGCAGGAACACCTGGCTGTCCTGCAACTGATCCCGGAAACCAAACGCCCCGCCTGTCTGATAGTACGCCGTTCTCCCCCACAGCCTCCCCGATATCGCCTGGTACTTCAGCCAGGTGTTCAGCATGACATCCAGAGCAGGGTCAGGGGTCTGGACGCGCACGGTCCCGAGCATACGGTCCCACCGCTGTCGCATTGCGTTGAAAGCGTCGTCGACGTTCCGGGCAGAGCGATACTTCTTCGTGAGGTCGCGGGCCTGCTCCGCGGAATCCGCCGCTCCGAGCGTGAATACAAGCGTGGTGCTTGCGCCCGCCTTCAGCGTCACATCGACCTGGAGACTCCCGACAGGATCGAGCCAGTTCCCGGCGTGCCGACCCAGCCTCCCGCGGCGCACGGCCTCAGGCATGGCAACGGAACCGTACATGCCAAGTACTGCCTGTTTGTCCGTATCGAACGAGGACGGCCGCTTGCTGCAAGAATGGAACGCCACAAAGGGCCAGTCAGTGTTCCAGTGCCCGCGCTCGGCGGGCACCTCCCACAGGCGTTTCGTAGCCATGACGGCGTGGGAGGCGGCCTCAAAGCGGGTTTCGATGAACGACCTGTGAAACTCGCGGTGCCAGTCCGGCGCCGCCCCCAGCCCCCATTCAAAGTACGTGAAAAGCTTCAGCGAGCGCGTGCGCCGGGACGTGTTCGTGACGGTCAGCCGCCAGAGCTCGATGGGTTCGTCGTTCGGGACAAACACGAGCAGTTCCGTGGCGATTCCGTGTGTCTTTGACTCAATGCACGAATACCCGACACCGTGCCTGCAGCGGTACGATTGGGGTTTTGCGCAGACGGGCTTCCATCCCGCGGACCACACGCGACCCGATTCGTCCCGCAGGTAGATGTACTTCCCCCACTCATCCCGGATCAGGTCCTGATCCCAACGCGTAATACGATTCAACTGTGCGTGTGTGCGCCAGCTGTAGCCGCCCCCCGTCTGGGAGACTGCCACGCCGTAGTCCCCGTTGCTGATCACGTTGATCCAGGGGCGTGGCGTCGTCGGCCGGGTGATCACGTACTCCCGGCCATCCTGTGAGAAACCACCGTACTTCGTCTTCAGGCCACCAGGTTTTGGCTGCATAGTCTCAATGGTCGTCTCCGGGCTGTCCTAGAAACCAAGCCCGAGGGTCAGATGGTGAAGGCTCCCGAGTTGCTTGTGGGCAGTCCAAGCATAGTCAAACCGCACAAGGTATCCAAGCCCGTCCCACATCAGCCCGGCTCCGGCTGTCAATCCATATTCTGAATCCGTTTGAAAGAGGCTGTTGTAGCCGACCCGGAGCGCCATAACTCTCCGGAACGTCCACTCCGCGCCGAGGTTGACACATTCCGAATTGTCGCTCGGATGCTGTGCCTCCAATGCGAATTCCAGCCCGTTTGATTCATCGATCTTCAGGGGGTACCCGAGGCCGATCCGGAAGACAATGGGCATCGAAAACTCATCCGTCTTGATCTCGCCGGGGACACTGCTGTTGTCCCCGTAACGGTCCGGGTCCATGTCGTACCGGATGTAGAGATCCGTGCCTTCGTACTTCCCCTTTGAGCCGAAATTCGAGAGGCTTGCTCCGATGCGAAGCCCGCCTGGGGAGAGCTCGTACAGCGTCCCAAGATTGACGCCGAAGACCGCTATGGAGCTGTGAAGGATCCGCTCGGTAACGTAGTTCGCCTGGAGGCCAAGCGTGAACCGGTCGGTCAGGCGCATCGCGTACGCGACGCCGACCAGCAGGTCGTTCACCGAGTACCGTTCTCCTGTCCCGAGGGGCTGTTGCACAGTGGTGACGTCGATGTCGCCGGAATTCAAATTTGTGACGAACGCAGCCAGCGTGCCGAACCCTTCGATCGAGAACGATGCGCCAGCATGGATGAGCGAGATACCCGCGAACCATATCTCATGCGAGAACTGGATATCGGAACGGTTGAGCATGGCGAGCGCACCGGGGTTGTAGAACGCCGAGAATACCTCCGCCGACGCTGTGACGCCGGCCCCACCCATGGCGGCAGTGCGCGCACTCGGTTCAATGAGGGTGAATTGGCCGATGGTTGTGCCAGTCTTGGATTGCGCGCTGACTGCGGCCGCAAGCAGCGCGAGCAGGCATCCTGTCCACAATGTCCGAATCATGGCTTCCTCCGCGCGGGCTATTTGATGATCGCGAACTTGCCGATGAACGGGTCGACACCATCCGCCTCAACGTGGTAGACGAAAAGCCCGGGCGCGACGTCAAGGTTGTCTTTTGTCCGCAGGTTCCAGGGGACGAAGCCGTCGTTGCCGCCGTCGTGGCGGAGGGTCTGGACCAGGTGGCCCGCGACGGTATAGATGCGGATCACGGCTCCTGCCGGAAGGCCCCGGAATTCAATCCGGCGCTCGCCGCGGCCAGTGACTGCAAAACGCTCCGGCTCGAAATCTGCCGCCCCGACATACGGGTTCGGGACGACATACGGCCCGCCGCGATACTGTTCCTTGGCGAGCGCCGGGTCCACGACCTGCCCCGCGACGTTGAAGTCGAAGAGGTCGTCCGCGCTGAAGGGCCGCAGAATCGCGGCATCGTACACGTCTCCCGGCGCCGGACGCACGAGAGGGCCGATCTCGGACTGGCCGGTCGTGTCGATCTGGATGCGCCAGGTGATGCGCGGCGTTGGATCCCCCGCGATGTACGTAACAACGTCGATGAAATCAGCCGGCGACCCGAGCGTGCTGTCATTGTCCGCATCGAAGAAATAGAACGGAAGCCGCAGAGGGCCACCCGCAGCCGCCGCCGTGATGGAGAACTTCACCGGAATGGGGTCACCAATGATCGACAGGAGACTTGTGTCAATATACGTCGCCGCGAACCGGATCGAGAGGTCATCCGGGTACCCGCTCCGGCGAATGTCTGTCGAGTCCTCATCGCGGTTGGTGATCCGCAGCCGTGCGTTGCTGATACTCCCCGGCACAAAGGCACTGTTGACACTGTCAAGAACCGGGATGTCAGGAGTGGAGATCACCGGCAGTAGACCCGCCCCCACCGGGCCGCGGCCCTCCCCGTGAAAATCAGTCCCGAAACTGAACACAGCCCGCTGGGCGACACTGTCAAACAGCTCATACCGTGACGCGTGGATCAACCGGGGCGCCTCAGTGTAGAAACGCACCTGGTATGTCCCTGCCGATGGCACCTCCTTGGATTCCACCACCCTGACGTCGACCGACCCACTCCCCTGCCCTGACGCCTGCCGCACGCGAGACGCGCTGGCAGGCACGTAGCCCGCAACCTTCGGGTTCGGACGGGCCACCGTGACATTCGGAGGGAGAACCGTACCGCCCCGGAGTGTGCGCGAGACGGTGATGGCATTCTCCGACGGATAGAACCCGAGCGAGTCCGACCCCCGGTCATACGCGCATACCGCGTAGTAGTACTCCTGCCCGTTCGTGACCGTCGTGTCTGTGAACGTGTGCATCAGGCCTGAATTCGTACCGAGATCGTAAGCGACGCCCTCCACAACCTGGGGCGAGAACCCGCTCTTATCGTTCACCAGATCGAACTGGGCAATGGGCTTCCCGTTCCCGAATGGGCCTGTCCCCCGCGCGTTCGAAATGGTCTTGGGATCCCGGAACTCCGGGTCCGTCGAACGGTAAACCCGGTACCCCTCAAAATCGTTTCCCCGTGTGATGGGGTCGATCCCGCGTTCGGATACCTCACTCCAGCTCAGCCTCACGTATCCATCCCCCGCCTCGCTGCGAACCACAGGAATCGGTGGCGGCACGGCAAACTGATAGTTGGCGTTGTAGATCTGCTGGACCGTCTTGACCTGTGTGCGCAACTCCTGGAGATTGGCTCCGTACGCGAGGGCCAGGCTAAAGCGCTCGCGCTTGCCCGCAGGCAGTCGGAACGGCCCGGAGGCGAATAGGAAACCGATATTGTAGTTGAGCACAACGGCGGAGTCAAAGCGCGCTGCCGGAGTGGGGCTCGAGAACATGTCGTAAAGCTGGGGAGGCCACAGCCCGTAGAACACGATGTCATCCTTCGGATCCTGCGTGGACGGGCCCCTGATCCTGTTCATCTTGAATCCCGTCAGGCCGATCTGATCGGATTCGTCCTTGTCGGTCTGGTTGAAATCCGGCTCCCCATCGGTGGGCCTGCCATCATTCTCCCCGGGATCCATGGTCCCCGCCAGGCCATCGGCACCGACGTCATCGTAATCTTGAACCCATGTCAGATTCTCGTCCCCGGTCCACCCCCGCCCTACCTTGTACGCCGGCCTGGTCTCGAGGCTGCCGTAAAACGCCTCAAACTTCGAAAGGTTGTACCGCGCCTGGACGTACGCCCGAATATTGTCCTGGCCGATGATTTCGGTCCCCGCATCATTGTCCCGCAGCTCGTCGGTGATGCCATCGTTGTCGTTGTCCAGGCCGTCCGTCGAGTTGCCCGGTGTCTCCAGATACGCGTAGCCGAGATACCCGGTCGGGATACAGTTGCCGCTGAGCGCGGTGCCGTGCCCGAACTTGTCCCACGTGTAGACGAGATTGAGCCCGAGGGACCGGTCAAAGTATGCATTGTCATCGTCGGACTCGGCGATTCCATCACACGAGTATGCCGATCCGCCGACCCCCGAATCCATGTAGAGACCGAAAATGATATTGTCGTTGTAGTCCCTCGACCCCTCATTGACAATGTCATAGTGCCAGAAGATGACATTGGCAGCCTGGGGGTTCGCCCACTGGAACCCACGCACTTCCACGCGAAGTCCCAGGCCGCGTCTGGTCGTATCCCGGTTGCGGTCGGGGTAGAAGTCCCACTTGTCATAATAGTCATCATCCATGACGAAGTAGCTCTCCTGGTCCGCGTTCGGGCGCTTCCCGAAATACCCGTTCCAGCTGCCGGCCCACCCCGGGTCAAACGGATCGGCCAGCTTGTCCGGCCACGTTTCCGGCCACGTGCGGGAATCGTTGCTGATGGCGATCGACCGCCCGACATTCCGTGTGGCGTCCGCCTCCAGATAGCCGGGACGGGGTTCAAACCGCATGATCTTGCTCGTGTACGGGCTCTGCTCCTGGCGTTCCCGGTACCCTGTCTCCATGATGTATGCGTCGGCGCCGTTGCGCTGCATGACCCTGGCGAGCACGAACGGGGTGATGCCGTCCGTGTAGTTCATGCCCGAGCCCTTCGGGACCTCGGCGGAGTGGAAAATCGAGAGGTCAACATTGATCGGGTCGTCAGGATAGTCTCCGACCATTCCGAAGTTGTGGAAGACGGTGCGGATGGTGCTGGCATCATGCGTGCCGGATCGTTCCGCGGTATTGGTGCCCCGCTGCGATTTCGGGACAACCGGTTGGAGCCCGCCCTGGGCCCACAGTGTGGCTGTCGCTGCCACGGTCATCGCAATGAGACGTGGAAGGAATCGCGGGAGTGACCGCATCGGAGACCTGCCGTTGTGTGTCATGCCGTGCTCGCTACAGCTGGATTCTGATTCCGAGTTCAATGCGCCGGGGCTGCGCGTACCTGCCGGGGTTGATGAGTGCTTCGGCGTCCGCCGCCGGATTGAGCGAATAGAACACCGTGCCTGTGGATGTAAACACAAACCCGTTCGTGTATCGCGTGTCAAACAGATTGAAGATCCGGAGACAGACACTCAGCCGGACGGGATCGATCGAGAAGAACTTCTCCGCACGAACGTCAACCAGCGCCCAGACAGGCTTCGCGGAAGAGTTGCGCTCCAGCGAAGCCCCGAACCCTGACCCGATCGACGGCGTGTACGGACTGCCGTCGCCGTATTTCAGAATGGCCGTGACAGAGTAGTCATTCTGCTCATACAGCGTGGCAGCGAAGTTGAGCGTGTGGCTCTGGTCCCAGTCAAACGGGATCTGACGGGGCCGGGGATCCTCTCCCGCAGCCGCACGGTTGGCCGTTTCCGTCGGATCGCTGGAGTTTCCCACCGCGTCCATGAAGGTATAATTGAGGGAAAAGGAGAGCGCCGATGACAATCGGTAGTCGACGGTCGCCTTGATGCCATAGATCGAACCGAAATCGACGTTGGTGAACCGGGCGTACGTCGCATCAGCGTATGTGTCGATGAGCTCAACGCCGAGAAGGTCGCGGACGTCCTTGTAGAACACGGAGAGGTCGATGCCGACCATCCGGGCGAATTCCTGCTTGAAGCCGAACTCATACTGGACGGTGAACTCCGGGCGGATATCCGGGTTGCCCATGACACCATAGGACACCCCACCCTCCTGGAGATTCTCGAGGATGGAGTAGTCGGAGTTCGCGTACAGATTGCCGAAGCCCGGCATCTGGTAGAAATGCCCGTAGGAAAAGTACAGCGCCCCCGTGGCAGTGATCGGATAGGACATGCCGAAACGTGGAGCGACAACGAACTTCGTGGTGGTTTGCTGCGGCACGCTTTCGGGCGCGCCGGGAATAGCGTTGGCCGGATTCGCGGGATCGCTGGGCACCGAGGAATTGGCGTCGTAGTACTCCGCGCGAAGGCCGACACGGATCAGGAAGTCTGCCACCTCGATCCGGTCCTGTGCGAACAGGGCAAAGGTTGTCGGGAAGTATCGCTTCGTGTTCTGGGCAAGCGAATCCGCCACGATGTAGACGCGCGAGGCCGTTCCGCTGAGGATCTCATAGGAAAGGGTCCCGGGAGCCCCGAACCCCACGTCCGCGTACTGGAACTCGCCGCCCACCTTCAGGAGGTGCGCCTGCGACACCTGGCTCGTGAGTGATCCCTTGGCAACAAGGGCATTTGTCTTCTGTTCATACCTGCCGATGTCGTATCCCTGGATAATGGCACCGAGCTCGTAGTTCACGTCGCCGCGAGGCGCGCCGGCTTCGTAGTACCGCTCATCCAGCGTGCTCCCAAACGCCAGATCTGAGTAGGAGAAGTAGTTCTGCCGCAGGCTGACCGTGTAGAACGTGGTCGGGGAAAGCGTGTGTGTCCAGTCAAGGCCATGGACGAGCGCACGGCGCTCCTGTGTTCGCATACCGTCCGGGTTGAAGCGGTACTGGAAGTTGTTGGCCAGATTCTGGGAGAGGTTGCCAATCAACTGATAGCTGAGTTGGACATCTTGGAGGAGGCGTGTGGCGATCTTCACGTGCCCGGACCACTCTTCGTACTGGGACATCGAGACAACTTCGCTGTCGCCGGTCGGGCGGAACACCCGGGCGCTGAAATCAGACGTGTCGGTGGGGACAAATCTCCGCGTGCCGTAGAGTGCGCCGTCGTCGACGAAACGGCGGACGTTCACAAGGAAAGATGTGCCGGAAAGACCGGTGGGGCCGCTGAGCGTCAGCGTCGCATTTCCGATTGCGGGGGGGAAGGATCCCTCTGCCTGCGGGAAATCCGCGGTGTTGCCGGGAAAGTACTCGCCCGTATACAGCTCGAGCGAGCCTTCAAACCGCTCCTCGGACCCGCTCCGCAGGATGGCATTGACGACACCGCTCATCGCCTGACCGTATTCCGCGTCGAACGTGCCGCTGATGACCTGCACCTCCTGAAGCACCGAGCGATCGAGTTCAAGAACCGGCGAGTTGTCAAAGGGATTGTTGACCGACACCCCCTCGACCTGATACTGGACCTCTCCCGCGCGGCCGCCCCGGAAGTGGCCGTCGACCACTCCCGCCTGCAGGTTCACGACATCGTTGAGCGACTGCACCGGCAACATCTCTATGTCGTCCTTGCTCAGGATCGCTACCGAGCTGGTCTGTCGCCTGTCCACAAGCGGGCGCTCCGCCACGGTCGTAACCTCACCAGCCTCGATCACCGCCTCTGCGACCGTGACGTTCACCGTCGCCGTCTGCCCGGATTCCACACGCACGCCGCGGATGATATTCGTCTGGTAGCCAACCGCGCTAACGCGGATATCGTACATCCCCACCGGTATGTTGAGGATTGCATAATACCCCTGCGGATCCGCTGCGGCCCCGAGTGTGGTACCGACAATCATGACGTTGGCGCCGAGAACCCCCTGCTTCGCGTTGTCGACGATTTGCCCGGATATCTTCCCTCGCGTGTCTGCCAGGGAGACATCTGGTAGCAGAAGGAGCAACGACACGACGATTGAGCCCAGGATCGCGGCAAACGTGTAATCACGGGAGGTGTTCACTCTCATGGCATGGGACTCCCCCATAGACACTGTCTGGCTGCGGTTGGGGTACGCGGGCGGTCTCATCGACTCGCCCGCGCGACCGTGGCGAAGCGATAACCCCGGGAAATGGACTATTTTACCAGAACCATCGACCTGGCCCCTGACAATTGCATGCTTCCGGTCCCGTCGGGGGCGAAGCCGAGACGATAGTAGTACACCCCGCTCGCAAGCCGATCGGCCCTGAACTGATGCTCCTGCGTGCCGGGGACCCTGACGGCGATACTCTCATCAAGTACCAGGCGGCCCAGCACGTCAGTCACCATCAAGTGCGCTATCCCTGCTGAGGGGGCCATGAAGCGTATTGTGGTCGAGGGATTGAAGGGATTCGGGTAGCTTCCGATCAGCGCGAACTCCTGCGCCAGCCGCGCGTTCGGATCCTCATCGACGCCCGTGATAACGGCGGCATTATCCAGCATGCAGAACGCCGGCGACGATGAGCCCGGCCACTCCCGGAACCACCACACGCGGTACCCGGAGGCATCAATACTCGTCTTGTCATAATCGTGATAGGTAAGGCCGATGGCGACAGTTTTGTTCTGCGCTCCGGCGGGATAGCCGAACTTCGTCAAATCGAACGACACTTCCAGCGTGTAGCCCTGATCGACGTCAGTGTTCACATCGATGGTAGAGGTACCCTTCGGCGAGAGAGCGTACGAGATGGCACCCGTCGGGATCCAGTCGGTCGCATCCCACACCGCGAGCGAACCTCCCGTGGCGTTCACGGCGAACCCAAACCGGCGGCCCACCATGAAGTGGGCGTTCGCGTCACGCAGCGTGTCGAGAGGAATGGTCATGCTCACCTGCAGCCCGTCCATGAGGTCATCCCCGCCGTATGAATTCAGGGACCGGTCGTTCACGTCGGCAGCGATATACAGGACGTCGCCCTGGAACACGGCACGGATGGTCGCGACCCCCGCGTTGAACGGGTTGACGCCCGGCGTGCTCACCCACTGCCCGCTCCGGTCCTTCCCGATACTAGGATATGTCGCGCGGAGCGCTGTATTTCCATACTGGATGTCGAAGGATGGGACGAGGCCCCAGATCTCTTCGTTCGGAATGCCATCAAGCGTGATCGGAGGGTAATTCACGCCGTTCGGGACGATGACGTCGGCGGGATACTCCGGCAGCGGGCCGGAAGCGACCGTGACGTCATTTCTGAGCAGGAACCGCCCAGCGGTCGAGCCGCCGTTGTTCCCCCACTCGTTGCACCACCATGCGCGGGTCGCGACGTGATCGTTCGTGTTGAGCCAGTCCATGTCCCAGATGCACATGCTCAGCTGGACTTCCTCCGTCGTCTGGGCATTCGCCTGATACCCGATGCTATCCAGGGCGACGGCGAATTCGATCGTCCAGCCTTCGTCCGCCACGCGGTTGCCGCCCCCGTCGGTGTCGCTGTTTGACAGCCCGCGAACCTGCGCCCCCGCGGTGACGACACCTTGGCCGGGGAGGGCCCCGCCCGTGAGGTTCGGCAGCGTCCCGACGCCGGTGGAGTCTGCCCACGAAATGAATATATCACGGTGCAGCGTCACCTGGTTGGAAGCTCGCCGGGTCCGGTCGTAGATTCCAGCCAGGATGCCGTCGCTGTTCTCCCAACCCGAGCCCCCGACCGAGCTGTCCGCCGCGACTACCGCAACGTAGAGGGTGTTGGTGACCTTGTTCGCAAGCACCTTCACGACCGCGCGGGCGCTATCGCGCGGGACGCCGCTCCCGTTCATGATCTTCCATCCGCTACCGGAACTGCCGTCGAGGACACCGTACGTGATGGCCAGCGACTCCGCCTGCGCCCAGACCGCCTCGTCCAGGATTCCGTCAAGGGTAATGGCCGGGCTTGTGGCGACCGAGACGTCTCTCGCCCAGACATAGTCTTTCCTGGGCGAGAACTGTGCCATCGCCTCTCCTGCGAGCAGGATGAGGACAATCAACGGGCAAATCAATCTTCCAGCATGCATACGAACCTCTCAAGCTAGTGAGACACGTGAACTGCCCTTGTCACCAACATTCAGTCTGCGAGGGAATGGGGCGCGGGGTCGCCGTTGTCCGCGCTTCCTCCATGCGGACATCCACACGAAGCACGGATACTCAAATCGGCTCTGATGATCTCATGGCCCCGCGTGTGCAATCCGCGCTCGCAGATCGCCCGCAGTACCCGCAGCATCGCGAGCGTTCCCAGCTCGCTGATGTGCACACGCACGGAGGTAAGCGCAGGCGTCAGGTAACCCGCAATCGGGATGTCGTCGAAGCCCGCGAGCCCGACATCACCGGGTACTCGCACCCCGGACTCTCGCAGCGCGCTCAGGGCTCCTATTGCCATGGAATCGTTCGCTGCGAAAACCGCCGTGGGGGCCTGCGTCCCTTCCAGCAGAGTGCGTACCGCGGCGTACCCGGAGGCCTCCGAGAAATCACCCGTGACCTCCAGGACGTCTCCCGGAGCCAGGCTCGCCTCTGCGCACGCCTGGCGGAATCCGCGCAGCCGCTCCGATGCATCAAGGTTCTTCGGAGCACCCCCGATGAACGCAATCCGTCGATGACCATGCCCGAGGAGATGTTGGGTCATTGCGCGCGCGCCGCCGAAATTGTCGATGTTGACCGAATCGAAGTCGCCCTCCCGGACCGCACAATTGATCAGAACGGTGGGGAGGCCGGACGGCAGGTTCTCGTGAAGGGTTCGGGCGTCAATATGCGGCGACATGATGATCAGGCCATCCACCCGGCCTCGCATGGCACGAAGTGCCGCCTCGATCTCATCCCGGCTGTTGTGCGAGCTGGAGACAAGCAGATGATAGTGGTGCTGCTGAGCCGCCTGGTCGGTCCCGCGGATGACCTCGGAGAAGAACTCGCCAAAAAGGTCTGGCAGGACGAGCCCGATCGCCTCGGTCTTCCTTCTGCTGAGGTTCCGTCCCAGGGCACTGGGAACGTAGTGAAGCTCCCGGGCGGTCTTCTGAACGAGAAGGCGCGTATGATCGTCCACGGACCCCACATTGTTGAGCGCGCGGGACACTGTGGCGATGGAAACGCCCGCCTTCCGTGCCACTTCCTTGATCGTTGTGGACATCCGGCCGCCGGAGCGATGGTAGAGGAGCAGGCAGCACGACGTTGGCCCCGCGCGGCGTGCGCCGTGCGGGGCCCAACGTCAAACCGTGCCGCGGACTATTTCAGCAGGACAAGGCTCTTCACGGATGTGAACAGATCCGTCGAGCCGTCGAGGGTCGCGGAGGTCATGCGGTACAGATAGACACCGCTCGCCAGACCGCTTGCGTCCAACGTGACGGCATAGGAGCCTGGTGCGTGATCGCCGGTTGCCAGCACACGGACCATGCGGCCAAGAACATCATACAGGGCAATCGTGATGTTGCTCCGCTCTGCAACATCGTAGTTGATCCTGGTCGATGGGTTGAATGGATTTGGGTAGTTCTGCGCTAGCCTGAAGCTGGCCGGCACAACGCCCGTCCCCTCGGCAACACCGACCGTTCCCTCCAAATGCACCACCCCATAGGCGCCGCCCCATTCGCTGCCCCACCACGACTTGTAATATGAACCCGCCGTCGTGTCGTACGAGTTCATCGGGTGCTGGTACCCGTCGGGATCGAACACCACCATCATCAATTGCACGTCGCTCACATTCGGCGCATGCCCCAGCGCGGCGAGATCGATCATCAGCTCCGCCGTGTAGCCGTTGTCCACCTGCGTCGTGTCGTTCACCTTTGACCCTGAGGCCACTGATCCGGCGCCAAAGCCTGACCCGCCCAGCTGTTCCTCGTACCGGATTGTGTCGTTCAGATTCTGGTAGTACAGCTTGTATTCTACATCCGTCCCGTCGGACTGCTTCACCTTCATGAAGATCCCGTCCCCCTCCCAGTCGAACTTGCAGATCGACTTGTCGTCGGACTGGATCCCAACATACAGGGTCGTCCCGCGATGCAGGAACTTCACCTTCGCCAGCGAGCTGTCCGTGTTCGGGAGGTGGAACGTGCCGTAGAGAATCCCCTGGTCCCAGTAGTCGTATGTCGCCTTGATGTCAAACGCTCCGGTGACCGTCTTCTCTTCGCCCTGGCGCTTCAGGAATGCGCCGTTCCCGTACAGGAGCACGGGGGCAGTTGCCCATTCCGGCTCAGTGAGCATGCCGTCAAGAGTCACGCCCCCTGTCGCCGCCTTCGCGAGCATTGTATCAGGGTCATCAAAGACCGTGAGCTCCGGAGTCAACTCAAGCGTGCGATAGACGCCGCCCCATTCGCTCCCCCACCACGACTTGTAGTACGTCCCGGCCGTCGTGTCGTACGAGTTCATCGGATGCTGATAGCCGTCGGGGTCGAACACCGCCATCGTCACCTCCACCCCGGTCACATCCGGAGCGTACCCCAGCGCGGCGAGATCGATCATCAGCTCCGCCGTGTACCCGTTGTCCACCTGCGTCGTGTCGTTGACCGTCGAACCCGCCGCCAGAGACCCCGCCCCGGCTCCCGATGAGGCCAGGTTTTCCTCGTACCGGATCGTGTCGTTCAGGTTCTGGTAGTACAGCTTGTATTCCACATCGGTCCCGTCCGACTTCTTCACCTTCATGAAGATCCCGTCACCCTCCCAGTCGAACTTGCAGATCGACTTGTCGTCCGACTGGATCCCGACGTACAGGTTCGTCCCGCGGCGCAGGAACTTCACCTTCGCCAGCGAGCTGTCCGTGTTCGGGAGGTGGAACGTGCCGTAGAAAATCCCCTGGTCCCAGTAGTCGTACGTCGCCTTGATGTCAAACCCGGCGGTGACCGTCTTCTCCTCACCCTGGCGCCTCAGGAATGCGCCATTCCCGTATAGCAACGTTGGTGCGCCCGTCCAAACCCCCTCGTCCAGCTTGCCATCGAGCGTGATGGGACCATATGCATTCTTCACCGTGACTGCCGCCGGATCGTCAAACCGGACAGGCTCGGGCGATAGCGTCACCGTGCGGTAGACGCCGCCCCATTCGCTCCCCCACCACGACTTGTAGTACGTCCCGGCCGTCGTGTCGTACGAGTTCATCGGATGCTGGTACCCGTCGGGGTCGAACACCGCCATCGTCACCTCCACCCCGGTCACATCCGGAGCGTACCCCAGTGAATCCAGATGAATCACCATTTCTGCCGTGTACCCGTTGTCCACCTGCGTCGTGTCGTTGACCGTCGAACCGGCCGCCAGAGACCCCGCCCCGGCTCCCGATGAGGCCAGATTCTCCTCGTACCGGATCGTGTCGTTCAGGTTCTGGTAGTACAGCTTGTATTCCACATCGGTCCCGTCCGACTTCTTCACCTTCATGAAGATCCCGTCACCCTCCCAGTCGAACTTGCAGATCGACTTGTCGTCCGACTGGATCCCGACGTACAGGTCCATGCCGCGGCGCAGGAACCGCACCTTCGCCAGCGAGCTGTCCGTGTTCGGGAGGTGGAACGTGCCGTAGAAAATCCCCTGGTCCCAGTAGTCGTACGTCGCCTTGATGTCAAACCCGCCGGTGACCGTCTTCTCCTCGCCCTGGCGCTTCAGGAACGCACCGTTGCCATACAGGAGCACGGGGGTATTGCCCCAATCACGCTCATCCAGCTTCCCATCAAGAGTGATCTGGTCGAGGGCATACGATGCCGCAAGCGTTGCCGGGTCATCGAACCGGACAGGCTCGGGAGAAAGCGTCACCGTGCGATAGACGCCGCCCCATTCGCTCCCCCACCACGACTTGTAGTACGTCCCGGCCGTCGTGTCGTACGAGTTCATCGGATGCTGATAGCCGTCGGGGTCGAACACCGCCATCGTCACCTCCACCCCGGTCACATCCGGAGCGTACCCCAGTGAATCCAGATGAATCACCATTTCCGCCGTGTACCCGTTGTCCACCTGCGTCGTGTCGTTGACCGTCGAACCCGCCGTCAGAGACCCCGCACCCGCTCCCGATGAGGCCAGGTTTTCCTCGTACCGGATCGTGTCGTTCAGGTTCTGGTAGTACAGCTTGTATTCCACATCGGTCCCGTCCGACTTCTTCACCTTCATGAAGATCCCGTCACCCTCCCAGTCGAACTTGCAGATCGACTTGTCGTCCGACTGGATCCCGACGTACAGGTTCGTCCCGCGGCGCAGGAACTTCACCTTCGCCAGCGAGCTGTCCGTGTTCGGGAGGTGGAACGTGCCGTAGAAAACCCCCTGGTCCCAGTAGTCGTACGTCGCCTTGATGTCAAACCCGGCGGTGACGGTGAACTCGCCCGGCTGCTGTTTGACCTCAGCGCCGTTGCCGAAGAGGAGCGTCTGTGCCCCGCTCCAATCGGATTCGCTCAGGAGCCCGTCGAGCGTAATACTTCCGAGTACGTTTTGCGCGGCGACCGAGCTTGGGTCGTCGAAAGCCAGCGGCTGCGCGGTAGCGACGCTCTGCACGTACATCGGAATCGTGCTGACGGCCAGAACCAGCGGAAGGAAACCCTTAAGCCACTTCATCTTGTCCTCCTCGTGGAGTGTGTGTTGAAGGTGGACTAGCATCTAGGAAACGAAATAGAGTCTTGTGAACGGACCGGCCGGCAGCAGCCGAAAAAAGAGCGCTCTGAACAAAGGCGGGGAAGGCAACCATGAAAACGTTTACAACGGGTACATCGCGTCGACAGGACCTACCGAAATCCCGTGCGCTCTCAATGTAAACGTTTACATTATATGTAATTCAGGCAGGGTTGTCAAGGAATTCCAGCAAAAAAAAGATGCTGAATTCGCAATGGAATCGGGGAATCGGCGGCTGGAGAACACGCCTGGGGACGCCACACGTGTCTAGAATGGAAATTCGACGGGCACTTGCTCAGCGGGAACAGCCTTCTCGATCACCGGCCTCTTGGCGCGACCATGGAGGTCGCTCGCCACCACGAAGATCGCCTTGAGCGGCGTCGTGGGACACGCGTGCTCGCATGCCCCGCATCCGACACACAGATCGTTCGTCAACTCCGGGATCATCAGGGCTCCGTACGGCACCATGCGCACCGCCTTCGTCGGGCAATGCTCCGCACAGGCACCGCAGTCTTTCTTCTTCGTCTCGACAATGCAGTCTTCCTTCACGAACCTCGCTGTGCCGATCTGCACATCCTTCTTCTGGTCCTGCGTGAGCGGAAGGATCGCGCCGCTCGGACAGACCGTCGAACAGAGCACGCAATCGTACGTGCAGTAGTACGTCCAGTAGTCCATGCGCGGCTGGAGGATGCCGGCGATCCCGTAGTCGAACAGCGCGGGCCGCAGAACCTGGGTCGGGCACACGCTCACGCACAGATGGCACGCCGTGCACCGGCCGCTGAAATGATCGATGCCGAGGGAGCCTGGCGGAGTCACCGGACGCGTCCCGATCCCGGCTTGCGCCGCGCGAATCATCGCGCTGTCCGTCGGGACCGCCAGCGTACCGGCGAATGCCGCCATGCCCCCGGACACGAACCGGCGGCGCGAGGCATTGACCGGTCGCTGTGCCGCGGCTCCGATCATCTTCCCTCCAAATCCTGCGTACTTCAAACCCACCGTGGGACACGCGGTGATGCAATTGAAACAGGCGACGCACGCCGCGTAGTCGACCTTCTTGTTGTCCGCATCGATGCACGAAGCCTTGCACACCTTTTCGCACAGACCGCATTCCAGGCAGGTCTCCTCATCGATGACGATCCGGAACAGCGACACCCGCGACAGGACGCTAAGCAGAGCACCTGCCGGGCACAGCGTGTTACAGAACAGCCGCCCGTGCTTGTAGGAAAGATAGCCGATGGCACCCAGGGCCGCGAGCGCAGCCAGGAAGATCCAGAGACCGGGAAGATGGAACGGGACGGGCTGCAGCGTCTGCACGCCGACCATCGATCCGGCCATCGCGATGCCGTTGTTCAGCCCCATCACCAGCGGGCGGATCAGCGCGTCGGTCATCCGCCCGAAGTTGCTGAACGGCTCCAGCGTGTTCAGCAGGATCAGGCTCCCCCCAAGAAACGCTACGAGCGTGACCCCACCCACCGCGTAATGCAGCGCGTACCTCGGACGGTCATACCGGTACCGCCGCCTCTTCCTCTTCTCCGCCTGATGGATGACAATATCCTGCAGCGTCCCGAGAGGACAGAGTGTCGAACAGTAGACCCGCCCCACCAGCGCCGTCAGCACCACCACCGTCGCCAGTCCCGCAGTCCAGATCCCCAGCGATACGAGGCTCTTTGCGAGCGCCGGAACGAACTGCAGCGGGAGGACAAGAGACGACACCCAGGCCGCAACCGGGCCTCGCAGATCGAGGAACATGACGGCGCTGGCGCCAAGAAACAGTATCGCCAGCGACACCCTGATCGGTTTGAGGGCCTGAAGGTTCATCGATCAGATGCTGATCCGCTCAATCTTCAAGTTTTCGAGATCTTTGCGCCCGACCTTCTTGTCCGCTGCCAGGGCGATGTGCCGCACGGCATCCGGTTCCATGCCGAAGAGCTTTGCCGCCGCCGCGTCGGCAGCAACGATGTCCGTCGTGAGGATCTGTGCCTTCATCATGGTCACGTCCTCGACGGAGACACCGCGCGGCCCGTTCCGCTTCATCACATTGTACGCATCCACAACATTCAGCGTGGGCTTGCGGTACGTCGCAAAATCTGCGATGCACTGGTGGAGATCCGTCTTATGCCAGAACCCCCGATCCCAGACGATGCCCATCAGGTTCTTCATGCTGACCGTCAGCCTGGCCCCCCCGTGGTTCTTGAGTACCGGCACATTGATGAAGACGTCAGAGCTGAGAATGAGCTCATGCTCTTTCGCCTCTTTCAACTCCGTGCCGCCCGGGATTCTGACTTCTTGATAGTAGCTTTCGCTGTTCCCCGCCACCACCGTGGCACCCGCATCTTTCGCCGCTCGCTCGAGGCCGCTGTTCGTGTAACAGCGTTGCCAGTCGTCGCAGGTGTGGTCGAACACGAAGACTTTTTTCGCTCCCGCCTCATAGCAGGCCTTCACGATGCGCGAGACCAGCTTCGGGTGCGTGTTCCCGGCCCGCTCGGGGCCCACGTCCCAGCCGATATTGGGCTTCACGACCACGGTCTGCCCTTTCTTGACGAATGCCCCGATGCCGCCGAGCGCCGTGATGCCGCGGTCGAACATCACGTCAGGCTCGCCGCCCCGGACGGCGACAAGGTCCGGCAACCCACCGTCTCCCGCGGGCACCCCCGCAAGGAGTCCCCTCCGTCCGGCTGCCCCCAGTGTCGTCCCTGCCAGAACTGATGCCCCGAGTCCGGTCTTGAAGAACGCTCGTCGATCCATGGTCTGCTCCTTGTGTGATTCCCGTTCCCGATTGTTAGCTGCCCTGCAGCTGGCGCTTCCAGAAATCCAGCATCGTCGTGTAGAGATGCATCCGTGCGGGGTAGTCCGAGATGCCGTGACTGCGCATCGGGTAGATCATCATTTCAAACTTCTTGTTGGCCTTGATCAGCTCGTCCTCGAACGCCCACATGTTCTGCGGATGGACGTTGTCGTCGTACGTTCCGTGGACCAGGAGGATCGTCCCATGCAGATCTTTGGCGTAGCGCAGGAGCGACGTCTGTTCATACCCGCCCCTGTTCTCCGCCTCGGTCTTCATCGTCCGTTCGGTCCACTTGGTGTCATAGAAGCGCTGGTCGCTCACCCCCGCCACTTCGATGCCTGCCTTGAACTCCGCGGAGCGCGTCATCCCCAGCATCGTGTACGTGCCACCGCCGCTCCAGCCCCAGATCCCGACATTGGACGAATCGACGTACGGGAGCCGCTTCACCCAGCGGACGGCATCGACAAGATCGTTCAGCTCGCCCTCCCCCATCAGCTGGCCCAGAATGGTCTCCTCCAGCGTCTTGCTGATAGCCGTAGCCGATCGGTTGTCCACGGCCACGATAATGAATCCGTTCTGCACCAGGATATTGTCCCACACCCTGTTCGACCAGGAGTTCTCGACGGAGTGAGCATTCGGGCCCCCGTACACGCTGAAGATCACGGGGTAGCGCTTCCCGGGTTCGAGAACGCCGGGCTTCAGGACCATGGCGGGAAGCGGGAAGCCGTCCCGGGCGGGGATCTGGAGGAATTCGGGGACCGCAGCCTCGAACCGCTCGCTGAACGTCCGATTGGGCTCCGCGAGCATACGAATCAACGAGCCGTCGGAATCGAAGAGCCTCAAGGACGGGGGGGTCGACCCGGAAGAGTACCTGTCAATCATCATGTCGCCCCGCGGGCTCATCGTGTAGTCATGGGTGCCGTCCTCCTTCGACAGCCGCTCGAAATCCTTCCCGTTCACGCGCACGCGGTACATGTGACGCTCAATGGGGGATTTCTCGAGAGCGTTGAAATACACCCAGCCCTCCGCCTCGTCGATGGAGACGACGGCCTGCTCCAATCCCTGGTTGCTGGCCCGATCCGGATGCATCGACCACTGGCCGGACGTGACGGGGTTCACCAGCGTCCCGTCCATGGTATACCGGTAGAGATGAAGATAACCGGTCCGCTCCGACGGCCAGAGGAAATGCTTGCCATCCTTCAGGAAGTAGAAATCGTCCAGCACGCTCACCCACGACTCGCTGGATTCGGTGAGTACCGTGCGCGCGGCCCCGGTCTGCCGGTTGACGAATACGAGCTTCATCTCCGTTTGCAGGCGGTTCAATGTCCGGACGGCGAGCGTGGAGCCGTCAGGCGTCCATCCCACGCGGGCGATGTATTCGTAGGGGATCCCGGAGAAGTCGGCCCAGGTGATCTTCCCGGACTCGATCTCGATCATGCCCACGCGGACGCGCGGGTTCTTTTCGCCGACCTTTGGATACCGCTGGGTGATGACGCGCGGCGTCCACGGCTTGAAATCGACCCAGTGCTCGATGCTGACACCCGACTCATCCGTCTGCAGGAAGGCGATGGCTCTGGAGTCAGGAGACCACCAGTAACCCACGTCCCGTCGGGTAAACAGCTCCTCCCAGTATAACCATGACAGGGTTCCGTTCAGCAGGCTGTCCGTTCCGTCCGATGTCAGCCGCCGCTCCGCGGCAACGTCGATGGCGGCAACATAGAGATCGCTGCCGCGGACGTATGCGACGCTCCGTCCGTCGGGCGACATGCGCGGGCTCTTTTCCGGACCGGGATTCGAAGTGACCCGCAGGAACTTCGAGCCTGGCAGGTCGAGGGCGAAGAGATCACCTTCGATCGTATAGAGGCCCCGCGCCCCCTTTTCGTCCAGCTCGGAAGGCATCGATATCCGCCGCGGGGCCTTTTCCTCTCCGAGCATAGAGCGGATCGAGCCGAGCGCTGCGGCGGTGTCGACGAACGGGCGGAGCTTGCCGGTCCGGGGATCCATAACCTCAAGACGCCGTTCTGCCTGGGGCTTTGCCGGATCATCCCAGAGCAGCGACCCGTCAGGCATCCAGCGCCACTGCGGCAGTGCGCCGATCCGATACGACTCGGGGCTGTTCATCCATTCGATGGTCAGCTTCTCCTTCTGCTGGGAGAGCAGAGAAGAAGGTCCAGCGACAAGAAGGCACAACAGTAGGCCGATGGCGGCCCAGAGACGGCGCGCAGCCATTGCGTGGAACTCCCACAAGGTGAAAGAGAACGGGTGTGCGAGAACAGTATCCCCTGCCCGCCGGCTCCGTCCGCGTTCGCGCAGGGAGCCGGCGCCAGGGGGAGAATGCGCGACCTACACGGTCCGCGAGAACACCGGCTTGCCGGTCGTCATCGAGGGCAGGTAGGCGTCAAAGCACATCGCAATGTTCCGAAGCAGAAGGCGTCCCGCCCCGGGGATGGTGATCTTCGCGGGCGTTACTTCGACGAGCCCGTCGGCCTCGAATTCTTCGAGTGCCTGCAACGACGATTCAAAATACTGCTGAACATCGACGCCGAACTTCTGCTCCACCGACGGAATGTCCAGCTCGAGGTCACACATGAGCCTCATGATGACGTGCTTCCGCAGCGTATCGTCCGCGGTCATGCGGTACCCGACGCGCGTCGCCAGCCGGCCTGCGTCGATCGCCCCGTAGTACTCCTTCAGGTTCTTCTCGTTCTGGGCGTAGCTCGTCTGGAAATGGCTGATCGACGACATGCCGAACCCGTAGAGATCAGCGCTCGACCGCGTGGAGTAGCCCTGGAAGTTCCGGTACAGCGTCTTCCCGCGCTGCGCCCGCGCGAGTTCGTCGTCCGGTCGCGCAAAGTGATCCATGCCGATATACTCATACCCGTTCGAGCAGAGCTCCTCGATCGTCATCTTGAGGATCTCCAGCTTCTGTTCAGGCGTCGGGAGATCTCCCTGGTGGATCAGCTTCTGGTGCGGCTTGAGCCACGGGACGTGCGCATAGTTGAAGACGGCGATCCGGTCGGGGCCGTACTCGATCACGCGCCGGACGGTCTCCCTGAACGTCGACACCGTCTGGAACGGCAGCCCGTAGATGAGGTCGATGTTGATGCTCTGAAACCCGAGTTCGCGTGCCCAGCGGTAGACCTCCGCCGTCATGGCTTCGGGCTGGATTCGATTGACCGCCTCCTGGACCCTGAGGTTGAAGTCCTGGACGCCCATGCTCATCCGGTTGAAGCCGGACTCGCGGAGAGCGACGAGATGCTCACGGTGCAGCTCGCGCGGATCGACTTCGACGCCGATTTCTCCTTCGCGGTCGACGTGGAACAGGCGCATGATTGTGCCGGCCACGTCGGCAATCTGGTCAGGGAACAGGTGCGTCGGCGTGCCTCCGCCCCAGTGCAACTGCACCACCCGGCGATCGGGCGCGAGCAGCGGGGCGATCATCTCCATTTCACGCTTCAGGTACGCGTTGTACTCTTCGATGCGGGCACGGTCGCGCGTGACCAGCATGGTGCAGCCGCAGAAGTAGCACAGTGTGTCGCAGAACGGGAAATGATAATAGAGGGAGAGATCGGCATTCACACCCGGGGCGTTGGTGGCGACGATTTCATCGCGGTAGTCCGCGGCCGTGAACGCGTCCTTGAACAGCGGGGCGGTCGGATAGCTGGTGTACCGGGGGCCGGGACGATCGTACTTCTTAAGCAGCGCGAGATCAACGTTGGCGAACGAACTTCCCATCCTCTCCTCCAGCCGGGTCGTCAAAGAACAGGGTGTCAGATAACCTACGCAGTTCCGGGCCGATTCGCAAGGAACGCGCCTCAGCCCTGTTCGACGATAATCGTGGGGTTGACTTCTACTATAGAGGCGATCGAATTCGCGACCAGGCAGTGCTTCTCAGCCTCCCTGAGGAGCCCGTGCACGACGGTTTCCGCCCCTGCCGCCGGAACCCCGATGGTAGGGAAGATGACGATACGAGTAAACCGGTAGTCGCCATCGATGAACTCAAGGACGCCGTTAGCGTGGGAGGTGTAGGACACCACCCGCACGGAGTGCTGCGCTGCGTAGGCGAGAAAGGTCTGCATATGGCAGATCTCCACCGCCGCGATGAACAGGTCTTCCGCGCTCCACTCGTTCGGGTTCCCCCTGAACTCACGCGGGGTCGACACCCGGATGGGCGGCTTCCCGTTGGCCGTGGCCGTCCCCGAACGGTCCGAGTGCCAGGAGACGGATGTCCGGAACGTGAACGACTTCTGCCGCGTCTTTGATGGGTCTGTGGTTTCCATATCAGGGGCGAGCCTGCTGCGTGCGATCGACGAGCCGGCGCCGCGTGTACGCGATCAGCCCTCCGGCATCGATGATGGCCTGCCGGGCGGGCGGCAGGGGTTCCATCACATATGTCTCGCCGGTCGTGCGGTTGATGACTTCCCCCTGCGTGACCTCAAGATCGTCTCCGACGTTCCCCCTCACCCCGGGCGCAGCGATCACGCGGAGGCCGAGGTTCACGGAATTCTGCAGGAAGATCCGGGCGAACCCTTCTGCGACGACGACCAGGCGATGGCCGACAAGGGCGGAGACGGCCTGTTCGCGCGAGGAGCCGCAGCCGAAATTCTTTCCCGCGAGCAGGATGCTCCCTGGCGCGATGCCGCCGGACTTGAGCGTCGCGTTGAAGTCGGTCATGTCCGCAAAGGCGAACTGCGGCGTTTCCGAAGGAAGCACAGTGGCCATGTAGCGGCCGGGGTAGATGACATCCGTAGAGATGTCGTCGCCGAGTGTCAGAACAACCTTCGCCATCAGTTCATCCCTCCTTTGCGGGGATCGGTGATCACGCCCGTGACCGCGGACGCGGCGGCTACTGCAGGCGAGCAGAGATACACTTCGGAATTCGGGTTGCCCATGCGGCCCTTGAAGTTCCGGTTGGTAGTGGAGAGCGCAGTCTCCCCGTCGCCGAGGGCGCCTTCGTGGACGCCGAGGCAGGGGCCGCATCCGGGGTTCATCACGACAGCTCCGGCGCGCATGAAGTCGGCGACGAGCCCCCGCTCGACAGCCTGCTGATAGATTCGCCCGGACGCCGGGAACACGAGCATCCGCGTGGTCGGGGCCACCGTGCGGCCGCGCACGAGCGACGCCGCAACCTCGAGGTCATCCAGCCGGCCGTTCGTGCACGATCCGATGACTACCTGGTGGACCTTCGTGCCGGCGACCGTGTCGAGGCTCTTGACGTTGTCCACGGTGTGCGGGCAGGCAATCTGCGGCTCGAGGCCGCTGACGTCAATGTCGATCACCCGCACATATGAGGCGTCGGCGTCCGGCAGTACCGGCGCCACCGGATCCCTGACTCCCGCTTCCTCACGCAGGTAGCGCTCCGTCTCTGCGTCCGCGGGCACGATCCCTGCAGTCGCTCCCGCTTCCACCGACATGTTGCAGATGACGAGACGGCCGGACATCGGCAGCGTGCGGATCGTCTCGCCGTGGAATTCGAGCACCTTGAAGTTGGCGCCCTGAGCGGTGAGCGTGCCGATCAGGTGGAGGATCAGGTCTTTCGGTCCGACGAACGGCTTGAATCTGCCCCGCACGTTCACCCTGATCGTCGCGGGAACCTCGACATTGACCGCGATACCGAGCGTCCAGACACTGGCCATCTCCGTTGCACCGATCCCGAACGCGAACGCGCCGAGCGCGCCGTGGCTGGTCGTGTGCGAATCGGTACCCACGACGACCGCGCCGGGCCGCACGTAGCCGCTCTCCGGGAGGATCTGATGGCAGATTCCGCCGACATCGCCTCTGATATCGTGAAATTTCCGTATGGCGTGCCGGGCGACGAACTCGCGTACTTTCTTCTGGTTGCTCGCGGTCTTGGGCGACTCCGCAGGGACGCGGTGATCGAAAATGATGGCGACCCTCACCGGATCCCAGATCGCGGGCTCGAGGCCCGTCCCCTTGTAGACCTCCAGGAACTGGTTCACCACCAGCGCGGCGTTCTCATGAGACATCGCCAGGTCGACGGCTGGTTCCACCACGTCGCTGGCTTTGACGGCGACACGCCCTGAGGCACGCGCCAGAATCTTTTCGACAACTGTCATACCCATACGAGTTCTTCCTTCATGGCACATGAATCGCGCGACGGTGATGCCGCGCGAGCGGAACGGGCGTCACACCGACCCGGCCTTGCGAAACGCCTCGACATCGCCCTCGGTGTAGCCAAGGCCCAGGAGGACATCCCGGGTGTGCTGCCCTAGCGTGGGCGGCGGCGCCTCCAGCGTCCCGGGGGTCTTTTCGAACTTCGCGGTCATGTGGAACAGCGGGATCTCCCCGATGCCGTCCACCGTCACCAGCCCGAATGTCTTGCGGTGCTCGATCTGCGGCTGCTTCACGGCCGCATCCAGCGTGAGGATCTCCCCCGACGGGACATCGTGCTCGTTCAACACAGTCACCCAATGGGCGGTCTCCCGCCCGGCAAGCTTCTCCTCCAGCAGCGGGGTCAGGGCGTTCCGGTTCTTCTTGCGCGCATCGCGCTCCTTGAACCGCGGATCCTCCTTCAACCCGGGGACCCCCAGAACGTCGGCAACGGCCTCCCACTGCTCCTGCTTGTTGGCCGCAATGTTGATGAAGCCGTCCTTTGTGCGGAACGTCCCGGACGGCGCGGCGGTGAAATTGTCGTTCCCCAGGAGCACGGGGTGCTGGCCGCCAATCATGAGGTTCGCCACCACCCATCCCATGAGCGGCATGATCGAATCCAGCAGAGCCACGTCGATCGACTGCCCCTCACCCGTGCGTTCGCGGTGATACAGCGCGGCCATGATGGCAAAGGCCGCGTTGAGACCGCCGACCGTGTCGCATACCGGGAATCCGGCGCGCAGTGGATGCAGCCGCTCGTCGCCGTTGATGGCCATCTCGCCGCTGAGGCCCTGAATGATCTGGTCGTACGCGGGCTTCAGCGCGTCGGGCCCGGTCTGCCCGAAACCGGAGATGGCGCAATAGACCAACCCCGGGTTGATCTCACGCAACGCCTGGTAGCCCAGCCCAAGACGGGTCATCACGTCCGGGCGGAAGTTCTCCACGACGACATCGGCCGTGGCAATGAGCTTCCTGAAGATGGCTTTCCCGTCGGGCGTCTTGAGATTGAGCGTCAGCGACTTCTTGTTCGCGTTTTGCGCAAGGAAGCTGGTCCCCATCAACATCTGGTTATACTTCGGGACGCAGCCGAGCTTTCTGGCGAGGTCGCCGTCTTTCGGATTCTCGATCTTGATGACTTCCGCCCCGAGCAGCGCGAGGTGGAGCGTCGCGAACGGTCCGGAGAGGACGTTCGTCAGGTCGAGGACGCGTACGCCCTGGAGTGCTTTTGCAGTCATACGGCTTTCAGCATAGTGTTGCCCCGGGTGCCGGTCACGCGTGCAGTGGCTGGCGTGCGATCGGACCGGTGCGATAAATCGTGCCGGGCATCTCGCGCGCAAAGAACTCCGCGATCTGCCGCGCAACGCCGATCAATGGATCCAGCGACACCTCCATCCGGAGACCCATGCGATGAAGCATATGCACCAGGTCTTCGGTCGATACATTCCCACCCGCGATCTTCGTGAACGGGCACCCGCCGAGGCCAGCCACGGAGGATTCGAACGATTGCACGCCCGCCTTCATGGCCGCGTAGCAATTCGCGATCGCCATGCCGTATGTGTTATGAAAGTGGCAGGCCAACTCGAGGTCGTCCTCGATCGCGTGGAGGCTCTCGTAGAGGCGCTCCACCTGATCGGGCGTCGCATGTCCGGCGGTGTCGGCAAGACTGATATTGCGCAGTCCTGCGTCGACGTACCTCCGGACGATGCCCAGGACCCGTTCCTGCGGGACCGGCCCTTCGTATCCGCAGCCGAACGCGGACTGGACGGACACCTGCACCTTCGCTCCGGAGTCGGTGGCAGTCTGTGCCATCGCGATGATTCGTGTGGTCGCTTCGGCGATGTTCATGCCGGTGTTCTTCATGCTGTGAATCTCGCTGGCGGAGACCCCCATGCAAAACATGTGGACCCCGCATGCGAATCCGCGCTCAAGCCCCTTCTCGTTCAGCACGAGGGCAGACAGCGTCACTCCCTGCGGGATCCGGCCCGCCAGGGCGGGCAAAAGTCTGTCGGTGTCGGCCATCTGCGGGACCCTCGTCGGGTGGACGAACGAACCGACCTGGATCACATCCAGGCCCGTTCCGGCGAGGGCTTCCAGCCACTGGACTTTGGTCTCCAGCGGCACGGTCGCGGATTCCATCTGCAGACCGTCCCGCATGCCGACTTCGTGGAGTACGATCTTCTGCATCCTCACGTTCGTGGTCTCACTTTGAGTACAGGGATCGCGTTCCCGGGCCATGTCCTCCGGGTTCACCGGGAACTGCATGCCGGTTGCCGGGGCATCTCATTCTGGCTCCCGGGGCACTTCCTTCAGGTTCGCGGTTCACTTCTTTCCGCTTCTCTTCTTCGCCTTTGCCTTCACCCGAGCCGGCTTCGCCTTTCTCGCGAGCCGCTTCGCCGCACCGCCAACCTTCTTCCCTTTTCCGGTGAACGCTTTTGCCGCCCGCACCACCGTTGCGGTTTCCGAGGCTCCCAGCTTCCCCGCGATGGCTTCCGCCATCTGCATCGTGGTCGCGCTGCCGCCCATGTCGTATGTGCGGACGTTCCCCTCTTTGATGACCGTGGCGGTAGCCTGCTCGAGCTTTCGGCCCTTCTCCCCCTCTCCCAACCAGTCCAGCATCATCTTCGCCGCGAGGATTGTGGCGATGGGGTTGACCTTGTACTGCCCTGCATATTTCGGGGCGGAGCCATGCGTCGGCTCGAACACGGCGAGCTTCGTGCCGATATTACCTGAGCACCCGAAGCCGAGGCCGCCGACCATCTGCGCACACAGATCGGAGATGATGTCGCCGTAGAGATTCGGCGCGACGAGGACGTCATAATTGAACGGATTCTTCAGCAGCCACATGCAGATCGCGTCGACGTTGGCTTCGTCCATCTGGATATCCGGAAATTCCCTGGCAACCTGCTTCGCCTCTTCAAGGAACAGACCATCGGTCGCGCGCACCACGTTCGCCTTGTGGACAATCGTGACGCGCTTGCGCTTGTGCTCGCGGGCAAACTCGAACGCCGCGCGGGCGATCCGGGCCGAACCCTTGCGCGTGTTGATCTTGCAGGAGACGGCATACTCCTCGGGCAACAACCCCGTGAACGCGCCAAACGGCTTCGAGAGCGAGCCGAGCGTGTCGGCGAGCGCCGGAGGAACGGGGGAAAACTCGACGCCGGCGTACAGGTCTTCCGTGTTCTCGCGGAAGACGACCAGGTCGATCCCTTCCTTGAAGTTCAGTGGATTCCCCGGATAGGCCTTGGTCGGACGGAGGCAGATATACAGATCGAACAGCTGGCGCATTCTGACGATCGGTGACCGGTACACGAGTCCGGTCCCGCGAAGGGACGGCGTGAGCTCCGCTTCGGCGGCCTTGACCGGTTTCGATGTGATCGCTCCGAACATTGCCGCGTGGGATGAGCCGAGAAGCTCGATGGTGCGCTTCGGGAGGGCGTCCCCCTCGCTGCACCAGAAATCCCAGCCGATGTCGCCGTGCGGATATGTTGCGTCAAGATGGAGCGCGTCCAGCACGAGGCGCGCGGCTTCCATCACTTCTTTGCCGATGCCGTCGCCGGGCAGCCAGGCGATCGAATACTGTCCCATAGAATGTCCGTTTCGTGGTTATGATCAGACGAATTAGGCCTTCCGCTCGCCCGCGGTCCTAATCTCGAGCGGATGCAGCAGCGCCTCCCCCGCTTCCACCCCGATACCAAGCCCGAGCCCGAGAAGCAGCCCGTCCACAAAGTTCTTGCGGAAGGCTTCCGCCGGGATCGCCGATGGCCCTGACAGCGACCCGATGAGCAGCGTCAGCAGCACGAACATCGCGCCGTAGGTGAGCGAAACGACGACGAACCTGAACGCCCGCAACTGCGCCAGCCTTCGCTCGAACAGGTACGCGACGACGATGACGGGGAGGTTCAGGCCGAAGGAGAAAATGACGGCTTGAAGTCGTGGGACGTAGGAGGTAGCGACGAAGAACTGTACCGCGCTCGCAACGACCGCCGCGGTGATCGCCTCCGAAAGGCCCCGGACGTGGTAGAATGCAAAGATCAGTGCACAACTGAAGCCGAACGACACAAACGCAAACCCCGGGCTGGTGAGGACGAACACCTCGCTCCCGTACAGCATCAGGCCGACGACCACCGCGCCGGCAAGACCCGCCAGTGTGATGACCAGGATACGGATCGCCGCAACGACATACTGCTTCATGGCTCCCTCCGTGGGTAGTGTGACCGTAGTGCCGCAGCCAACCCGGCACCGGGCAGCACTGGCCTCCCCCTCGGTCAGTCCGCCATGCCCGCTTCCAGGTCTCGCTGCAGCTCGATTTCCTCGAGTTCCTTGCGGAGCGTATCGGCGTGCCCCTGCTCCATCGCGGACAGATCCATCAGCACCTGCCGCGTGTGCACATCCGCCGCGACGTCCGCGGCATGCCGGTAGTAATCCCGCGCCTCAATCTCATCCGCAATGGCGATCTCAAGGATATCGCGCATGGACATCTCGGCCCAGTTGAGCGGTTCAGGTCGGTGATGTGGCATGTCAGGCAAAGCTATCGTTGATATTGTCGAGTGTGTTGAAGCGTGCCAGCAGGGCTTCGCGCCTGACGCGCAACGCAGCGAGCGAGCGGTTCCGGTCGCGGATCAGGTCTTCAAGCAGCTCCCGGATGTCAGGGTAATCGCACTCAGCGGCGAAACGCTGATACTCCTTGATCGCCTCCCGCTCCCGGTGTTCGGCGACATCGAGCGCCGCACACACCCCCCTACACGAATGGACGCACTGACGTTCCATCGGCCCTCCTTTCGTTCAGACGGCTTCCAGGGCCCCGGCGAGCTCCATGCCCCGCCTGATGGCCTGCTCGTTCAGCGACAGCAGATGATGATACCTCTCCGGCAGCACCTTCTTCAGCGCGCTCAGGACCGATTGCGGCTCCACGACATGGGTCCGCTCCAGCACGGCCCCCAGCACGATCATGTTCATGATCCTGCTGTTCTTCATCTTCACCGCCTCCTCGCTGGCCGGAATCCCGAGCACGGAGATGTCCGTGCGCGTCGGGGGCGTGATGATGTTCGTGGAATCGTAGAGCAGCAGGCCGCCCGCCCGCACCGCGTGCTCGAACTTGTCCACGGACGGCTGATTCAGCCCGACGACCGTGTCGAATGTCGTCACGATGGGGGAGCTGATTCTGAGGTCGGACACGATCACGATGCAGTTCGCCGTGCCGCCGCGCATCTCGGGCCCGTAGGACGGCATCCAGCTGATCTCCTTCCCTTCCACCACGCCCGCGTAGGCGAGCGTCATCCCCATGGAGAGGACGCCCTGTCCGCCGAACCCCGCAAAAAGAGCTTCATGTGTCATGGATGATCTTCTCCGTCAGTTCACTGCGGCACTTTGAGATCGCCGGGAGGGTAGAGCGGGAACATGTGATCCACGATCCAGTGGTTCGCTTCCACCGGCGTCATCTTCCACCCCGACGGGCAATTCGAGACGACCTCCACGAAGCAGAGCCCCTTCTTCTCCTTCTGGTACTGGAACGCCTTCGTGAGCGCCTTCTTGAGCTGCCGGACCGCATTGGGGGTGTGGACAGACTGGCGCGTGACGTAGGCAACTCCGGGGAGCATTGCGATCATTTCGGTAATCTTCAACGGAAAGCCTGCGGTCTCGACCGTGCGTCCGGCCGGCGACGTGGAGGTCTTCATGCCCAGCAGCGAGGTGGGGGCCATTTGCCCGCCCGTCATCCCGTAGATGGCATTGTTGATGAAGAGCATGAGGATGTTCTCGCCGCGGTTCGCGGTGTGAATCGTTTCAGCGGTTCCGATCGCGGCAAGGTCGCCGTCGCCCTGGTATGAAAAGACATAGCGGTCGGGGAGGATGCGCTTGACGGCCGTGGCGACAGCCGACGCCCGCCCGTGTGCCGCCTCCTGCATGTCGATGTTCAGGTACTGGTAGGCGAACACCGAGCATCCTACGGGCGCGACGCCCACAGTCTGCTCCTGGATTCCAAGCTCGTGCACCACCTCCATCAGGACCCGGTGGACCGCGCTATGTCCGCACCCTGGGCAGTAGTGGAAGCGCGTGTCCGTCAGCGTGTCAGGCTTCTCGTACACGCACTCCAGCGTCCGGCGCTCTTCCTCGGTCATGGTTATTTCGACGTCTTCCATGTCAGTAGGCCTCCGCGTGGCGTGACTGCTTCTGCGCGATCAGCTTCTTGAGCGCGCCGACGACTTCCTCGGGCGAGGGGATCACGCCGCCCATACGCCCATAGAAGGTGACAGGGGTTCGGCCTTCCACGGCCAACCTCACGTCCTCGACCATCTGCCCGGCGTTCATTTCGACGACGAGCATGCCGTCGACGCGGTCGGCCAGTGCGCGAATCGGGAGCGTGGGGAATGGATACAGCGTGATCGGGCGAAGCACGCCGGCCTTGATTCCCTCTTCGCGCGCGATCTGTGAGGCCCGGTGTGCGATGCGCGCCACCAGTCCGTACGCCACGATGACGACGTCGGCATCGTCCGTGTCCAGCTCCTCGAACCGGACTTCTTTCTCACGAAGAATGCGGTATTTTTCCTGCAGACGGAGGTTGATCTCCTCCATCTTTTCGGGCTGGATATGAAGGGACGTGATGACGTTCCGCTCGCGGGTCGCCGGCTTGCCGGTGGTCGCCCATGGCTTCGGAGGAGTGTGCTCGGCGGGATTGTACTTCCGGAATTCCACCTTCTCCATCATCTGTCCGAGAGCCCCGTCCGCCAGGATCATCGCCGGGTTGCGGTATGTGTCGGCCAGGTCGAACGCGTCATAGACGAAATCCGCCATCTCCTGGACGCTGGAGGGGGCCAGCACGATCAGGTGGTAGTCGCCGTGCCCTCCGCCCTTCACGGCCTGGAAGTAGTCTCCCTGCGATGGCTGGATGGTGCCGAGGCCCGGGCCGCCGCGATTCACGTTGACGACCAGGCAGGGAAGTTCGGCAGCCGCGATATAGGAGAGCCCTTCCTGCATCAGGCTGATGCCGGGGCTGGATGACGTGGTCATCACGCGGGCGCCCGCGCCTGCTGCGCCATAGACCATGTTGATCGCCGCCACTTCGCTCTCCGCCTGCAGGACGACCATCCCGCGCTGGCGCGCTTCCGCCGTGAGGTACTCGAGGATTTCAGACTGGGGGGTGATCGGATACCCGAAGTACGCCTGGCACCCCGCGCGGATGCCGGCTTCCGCGAGGGCTTCGTTCCCCTTCATCAACCGAACGTCGTCCACGGTCAGCTCCTTTCATCGATGGTGACGGTGATATCCTGCGTCACGTTGGAGATCTTGGCCACCGGCACTTTCTCCTTTTTCGCTTCCCGGTAGACCGTGATCACCGCATCGGGGCAGACCAGCGCACAGTTCGTGCAGCCGGTACAGTTGTCCTTGATCAGAACGGCGTAGTGGTATCCTTGCGCGTTGATCTGCGGGGAAAGGGTGATGCTCTCCTGCGGACATGCTTCGATGCACAGCTCGCACCCTTTGCACGTCTCAATGTCGAACGTCACCTTGCCTTTGGTCGCCATCGAGTGTCCTCCTTATCCTTCTGCCAACCGGATCAGCGTCCGGCTTCCAGTGACTGCTTCAGGTCCCTGATGATATCCTCAGCCTTTTCGATGCCGATCGCCAGCCTGATGCCACCGGGGTCCAGCCCCCTGGCAACCTGCTCTTCCGGCGGGATCGCCGAATGAGTCATGGAGCCGGGGTGCTCGATCAGCGTACGGATGTTTCCCAGGCTCACCGCCAGTGTGATGCAGTATGCGTCCCGGGCGATTCTGTTGATGCACGCTTCGGCCCGGCGAAGCGAGTCGTTCAGGTCGTTCCCTTTCATCACGAAGTAGATCATCGATCCGGGCGCAAAGTTTCCGTCGTAGTCCACCATCTGGCGGCGGGCCAGCGCCTGCTGGGGGAACGTCGGGAGGCCGGGGTAATGAACGCACTCGATCTCCGGGCGTGTCGCCAGGAACTGCGCGACCTTGCCGGCCGTCTCCTGCATCGCGCGCATGCGCACGGCGAGCGAGGGAAGCCCCATCACGAGAATGGGCCACGCGCTCTTCGACGACATCGAGCCGCCGAAGTCTTTCCGGTACAGCAGCAGCGGGTCGCGACTCCAGGAAGGACCGATGACCACGCCGCCAACTTCCGTGCCGAATCCGCAGATCGCCTTCGTGAGCGAGTGCACGACGAAATCGAACCCGAACGAAATCGGCCGCTGGCAAAACGGCGTAGCGAACGTGCTGTCCACCACCGTGTACATGCGCTCGTCCTTCCCGCGCGCGGCATTCACGCGCCGCACGATGTCCGCCACGGCCTTCAGGTCGACCAGCCGCATGGTCGGGTTCACCGGCGATTCAACGTAGACGACGCGCGTCTTGTCCGTGATGGCCTTCTCGAGATTCGCCACATTCGTCAGGTCGGTGAACCGCACGCCGATCTTCAATCGGGGATACCAGTTCGTGAGCAGTGAATAGGTGCAGCCGTACAACGTCGAGTGCGCGACGATCTCGCTCCCCGCCGCCGTCAGCATGCCGAGGATTCCCGAGATGGCTGCCATGCCGCTCGCAAACGTGACGGCGACGTCGCCGCCCTCCGCGAACGCGAGGTTCTGCTCCAGCATGTCCTTGTTCGGCTCGCCGAGGCGGTCATAAATATAGATCGGGGCTTTCGTCCGTACATCGACCTCCGGCGTGTGGTGGGCGAACTCCATGAATCCCTGGGCCCCGCGCTGGGCGCTGTCGAGCCTGTACGTCGCCGACGAAGACATGGGCGGCAGAAGGTGATGGGAATAGTCCCAGGCGGGGTCCTGCATCTCGCCGTATATCAGGCGCGTCTCCGGCGAATACCCGCTCAGTTCCTTCTTGTCCTGCTGTTCGTTCTGTGACATGTCCATCGCAATGCTCCAGTGTCAAACGATTGATGTCGGTACCAGCGCGTCCTCGAGCGGCCGCCGGGGCGTCCGCGGCGTCTCTTCGAGGCAGTAGCCGATGCGCAGGAGCAGCTGCGGCCACGATGACACGCCAATCACGGAGCGGAGCCGCGCGCGGATCTCCGGTACGTGCATCGGCATATTGAAGTAGCTGCATGCAAGCCCCTCGCGTTCGGCGGTCAACAGGAGCTCCTGCAAGAGCTCGCCGGCGTCCAGCCAGTGCGGAACCGTGTCCTCTGATGCAATCACGGCCAGGGCCGGCGCTTGCCGGCACAGGTTCAGCTCCTGCGTAGCGCGTTGACGGGCGCTTTCCACCGCGCGGACCGCCCAGGAGGCTATCGGAGGAGGGACGCCTTTGGATCCGGTCGCCACCGCGGGGATGCCGTCGGATACTGCCGCGGTGTCTGCGTGGATCCATGCAGACATGTCGTCGCGGTAGGCCTGATCGGCCAGTTGCCGCGTGTCCGCTTCGGCCACCAGGTCCGCCACCGCTTCATTCAGCCGCCCGTCGACGGAGACTGTCAGCGAGCTCACCCGCCCCCCGTCCAATCCACCGAACGCCTCCAGCGCCGAGCGCGGGATGCGAGAAAGGAGAAAGGCCCTCCGGTTGGTCCGGCGCCTGGCGACGGCCGGGAACAGCCTCGCACGCGAGGCATCCCCGATGGGGTGGGCCGCCACCGGGGTCAGAAGCGCGATGGCCAGCGGGCGGTCGCTGCTTCCCGTATGGTTGTACTCGACCAGGCAGGAAAATCCGAAATGCGCGGCTGCAACCCGCACGGTCGCCACGGCCGCTCCGATGCTCAGCAGCAGCTCCCGGTTTCCCGGATCCACGAACGGCATCCGGCGCGTGTAGTCGGCATACACCTCGATGCCGTTTTCGCTCACCGCGAAGCGCCACGGCTGTGTGTTGTATGTCGACGGCGCAAGAATCGCATAGCGCAGCAGGAACCGGAACTGATCCTCCAGCGCCCCGGTCACCGGAAAATCGCGCTCGTCCACCTCGAACGGCGTCCGAACCGGATCATACAGCGCGTGCGTGTCCCTGGCCAGCATCGTCATGCAGCGTCCTTGCGGGCGCCTCCATCGCCGGTGCGGATCGCATCCACCGGACAATCCTCCATCGCCTCCTGCACGAACTCCTCCTCCTCTTTCGACTTCGGCTGACGCGCGACCACGTACTGGTTTGTGTCCTTGTTGTAGTCGAAGTTCTCCGGGGCAAGCGATGCGCAGTAGGCGCACCCGTCGCACTCTTCGGTCGTGTAGTACTTCCCCGGGACGTTCAGGGGCAGCTTTTTCGGATCGTCGTTCACGGTCAGGCTTCCTTCGATCGTTTTGCGATTGACACCCCAAATCCCCCCATCATCACGAGGAAACCGAGCCACAGCAACCCCACAAACGGCTTGATGCTCGCCTCCACGATGAGCGACTCTTCCGCCGCGTGTCCGCCCTTCCCGTCTCCCACCTCGATGGTCACGGCAGATCCCCCTCCACTCATCCCCGCGTTCATGGTGGTCAGGCGCACGACGCCGCCAAGGATTTTCGAACTCGCCGGCTCATACTCGGGTGAAGCGTTCGGCACGTAGACCATCACCGGGATGATCGTCTCCTTCTCTGAGCCACGCACGATCTCAAGGTGCGATCCGATTTTCATCCCGGCCGCACCCATGCTCTCCCCCCCGTGCGCGCCCATATCGAATTTGACAAACGTCACCATCGCGTCACCCACCTTCACCGCGCGACCCTTTTCGAGGGTGTACTCCGCGCCGTGCGAATGCCCCCCTTCGCTCTCCTGCAGCGACACCGGAGAGACATACAGGTCCTTTGTGAGGAAGTTGGCGATATCGGGGTTCCGCATCACCCCTTGCTCGCCTGACTGAAACATCACGGGCTGCAGCTCGACCGCGTTGCCGGCCCGCTCGGCGCGGACGCGAAACGCGTATTTGCCATCGGGTCGCTGGGCGTTCCCCTGATATGTGAACGTGTACCCGAGGGCCTCGACCGGCTTCCCCTGTGGCAGGACAAGCTGGTCGGTGTCCGCGTACTTCCCGGTGCCGATCACACCCAGGAAGAAGATCGCCGTCCCGATGTGCGCCAGCTTCCCGCCCAGCATCCTCCAGTTGCCCCCCCAGGTACGCAGCGCGGTCTCAAGGTTCGCCGCAATCGTGAAGAAGGCTGTCCACGCAAACAGCATCGTGGGCACGTCCCGCGCGGCGACAATCGCAAGCACAATCGTGGCCAGAAGAGCGGCCGCCGCTGCCTTCCACGTCCCCCGAAGGAACCCGACGCCTTCCTGCGATTCCCATTGCAGGTACAGCGAAAGGCCGATGAGCAGGCCCATCAGAATCCCCACCGGGAGATTCGTCGCGTCATAGAACGAGGGTTCGACGCGGGTGGTGGAGAAGATCGGGAGGCTGGTGCCGAACAGGATGATCACCGAGCTGATCATCAGGACCAGCGCGCCGATCCCGAGTGCCGTCTCGCGCGTGAGGAATCCAGCGCCCGCTTCCGGCGCCGCGAATCCCTTCCAGCGGAGCAGCATGAGCGCGGCTGCTGCAACGCCGAGAAGAACCAGGTACCCGAGCAGCATTGCGTAGACCGTAGAGCCCGGATCCGTGAAAGAGTGGACCGACGCGTCGCCGAGAATGCCACTCCGCGTGAGGAACGTGCTGTACACAACGAACACGTAGACGGCAACAGCGAGCAGATGGTTCGTCCGGACGTACTTGCCCGTGCGCCGCTGCGCGATCGCAGTGTGCACGAGCGCGATGCCGACGATCCACGGGATCAGCGAGGAGTTTTCGACCGGATCCCAGCCCCAGTAACCGCCCCAGCCCAGCACGCCGTAGGCCCAGTACGCGCCGAGGACGATGCCGAGGCCAAGGACCGCCGACGCGAACAGGATCCATGCAAGCGCCCTGTTGACGAGCAGGTCCTGCGTCCGCGTCCAGAGCCCCGCGATCGCGAACGAGTACGGCACCGCCATCGCCGCAAACCCGATGAAGAGCACAGGCGGATGGATGACCATCCAGAAATTCTGCAACAGCGGGTTCAGGCCGCGTCCGTCCTCGGGTATAAATCCCGCCGGCGCGCCCGATACCATCTCCCAGAATGAGCGGAACGGAGACTTGACCATCACAAGCAGAAGCAACCCGGCGGTGACCGCCATGTACACCGTCATGACGTACGGCTCGATCTTTTCCTTCGCAGTGAACCGCGCGAGGAACAGACCGATGACCATCGCACACAATGCCCAGAAGAGGAAGCTCCCTTCCTGCCCGGCATAGAAGGTGGAGAGAAGGTAGTGCAGCGGCAGCGAGCGGTCGCTGTACGAGTACACGTACCCGTTGCTGAAATCGTGTCGGAGGATCAGCGTGAGGAGAACCGCGGAAGCCAGCACGACGGCGCCCGCGCCGCCGAAAAGGAGGAGACGGGGAAGCCGGGTGGAGCGATTGCTGGTGGTCGCCGCGCGGAAGTAAAGAACTGCAGACGCCACCGACGTCGCGACAGCCAGGAGGATAAGCCAGTGTCCAAGAACAGTCATTGAGCGGTTTTCGTTCGTATCTGATGGGATGGGGTCAACATGCGTGCCACGCAGAGGCCTGACCCGGACCGGGAAATAGTGCTATTGCAGCAGGAAATATGGGATGTGGGCACCGAGGACCGCTCGGGCTTCCAATCAATGGGAAGCCCTTTGCAGGAGTGAAAACTCAGAATTGCTTGGTGCATATGGCAAAGATCCGATGCCCGCGTGCCCGGCAGGCGGGGTTGCAGTCAATGGTCCTCCGGCAGGCCGGAGGCAGTCCTTATCCGTAGACGACGGCGACGAGCAACAGGAACAGCAGTGGAACGATCAGTGTACCGAGTGCTAGACGCAGAGCCATTGACGGAATTCCTGGAGCTTCCTGAGGTGCATGGAATTGTGTCCTTCCTTAGCGCAATGACCGTGCCACGAGCAGGGGGCGATTCCGGGGTCATTTCACGAGAAAGTGTGGAAAAATTCAACAGTGGTTCGCAGGTCTGGGAACACGAGGGGTTCAATTTCTCACCAAAAACAAAGGGCGGCTGGCAGGCAGGAACTAGAGAGGAGACAAGGCTGGTGGACACCCGTCACGTATTGCCGGCGGGCCCAATGACCGAGAAGGGGCCGTCCCAGAAGCTGCTATCGGGCTGACATCCGTTCGGGGGCTGCGGTACAGGTCTCAAGAACCCCACGAGATTCTGTAGCGACTCAGCACATCCCCGTACAGGATGACACCACATTGGGCTTCCGGGACGCGCCCTCCTCAACTTATGAACCACGCGATCGACCAAGGCCCGTGGTCCATGGTTCCATGACGACCGGTGCTAGTGCATCGGCCTCTCTGTCGCGAAGACGTTCACCTTCCCGTTGATGTGCAGGGTCGAATCGATGATGTTGTTGTTCGCATCAACGACTCCCGAATGGCATCCGTTGCAGGTCGGACCGGAGGCAAGGTGGCCCTTCGGAGGCAGAGCATGACACGTTGCACCACACGCCGTTTGCCCCGAGCCGCCGGTCCACACCGGCGCGAAGAACCCGCCCGTGATCACAGAGTCGGCATACGCGAAAGCGTACTCAGCCGGCGCGGCCGACTTGCGAACGGCGAAGTTGCCGTGGCAATACGTCCCGGCGCAGCCGTTCGTGCCGCCGTTGTACGCCGGGGCGGGGACGTTCGTCCCGTCCCCCGTGACCTGTCGCCCGAGCGGACCGTTGAACACGATCTCTGCGGGCGTCGGATCGATGTGGCCTGAACCATTCCATGCCGACGGAACGTTGTGGCACTCCACGCACTGGACGGTCTCAAGCGCTCGACCGTACTTCAGGTGCACGGCATGCGCACCCACGGCCGGGACGGACGTTGACGTTTCGCCCGCGACGCTCTTTGGCGGCGCCGTGGCAAAGATGTCAGCCTCCGGCGCTCTGAAGCTGCCGTGGCATGTATTGCACGCTTCCGGCGACTTCTTCACGCCGTTCGCGTCCACGTGACAGCCGCTTTCCAGGCACCCTTCGTTCAACACCGCGCCGCCAGCGTACGTCTGCCCGTGGCAGGTCTTGCAGGCCGGCAGCGGGAAGTTGTTCTGGCGCATATACAGCGGGTGGTCCACGCCTGAGGGGAACGCCTGGCTGTGCGGATACGGAGCGTGACACGTGAAGCATGCGACGCCACTCGTCCCGCCCGCATACGTGGTGCCGTGACACGACTGGCACTCCGCATCAAGCCAGTTTTTCGCCTTGAGGTAGTGACCGTGCGACGCGCCGCTCGCGACATTCGTCCAGGCGTCAAGATGCGGGTAGGATGCATGACATCCGTAGCACGACACGCCGCTCGACCCGCCCTGGAAATCCGAGCCGTGGCACGACGCGCACCCGGTGAGATTGTAGCTCTGGTTCTTCAGATAGGCGCCGTGGAAGCCCTGATCCGTCGGCGTCATCCATCCCGGCGGATGGGGATAGAGCGCGTGACAGCTGTTGCAGCTGACGCCGCTGGACCCTCCGGCAAGGTCGGCGCCGTGGCACGTGACGCACGACGACGTGTTGTACCCACCCCTCTTCAGGTAGGCCGAGTGCGAGCTGTCGCTTCCCGCTTTCATCCACTCCGGGTCGTGAGGGTAGAGCGCGTGACAACCGTAGCAGGACACGCCGCTCGTGCCGCCGCCGAAGTCACCTCCGTGGCACTTGACGCATTCGTTCGCCGGAAACCCCGACTGTTTCAACACGGCGCCGTGGAACTGGGACGACGTGGTGTCGACCCATGCTTCACTGTGAACTCCTACTGCGGGAGAGGTGGGCGGCGCCAGCTCCTTCTTCAACTCGCTGCACCCTGCGATGAACGCTCCGGCGAGCAGCAGCACGGCCAGCCGAGGTACGACGCCATGCATTCTATTCATGGGAGGTCTCCGATCCATGGCAGTATCCGCAGAAGCCCCTGCCCGGCGTGCCACCGGGCCGCGCATTCAGGTCCGTGTGGCACGAGTAACACGTCGCGCCGGGATCACTGTGCCATTCTCCCCCCTCGCCACCGCTCCGGAATCCCGGGGGATGGGTTCTGGGATCGGTACCCCTGATGCCGTCGGGGTCGACATGGCACTGCATGCAGGTCGCATCAGCTCCGAGCACGTCATGGCACGTAATGCAGCTTTCGAGGTCGCGGCGGGCGAACTCGGCGTGCCTGCCGCCGCCGGAGCCCCGTCCGGCAAGCGCAAACCCGGACCCGAGATGCCACGCCGGAACGTAGCCGGGGCCTGCGAGCTTTTCGCCTTCCATGTGGCACGTCACGCAGAACTGCTGGTAGTTGTGGCAGCTGTAGCAATCCGCAGCAATGCTCTTGGCGTCGATGCCGTGCGTGTATCGATAGTTCAGATCATGAGCGAACTGCAGGATCATCTTGTCCGGCGAGTCAGTCGCTGAGGCGCGCGGCGACGGGTCGGCCACGAGCGGTCCCATGCCGAACCGCACCGACGCCGGAGCGGCGTGGCAGTCCGCGCAGAAATCCTGCGTGTGGCAGGTGGAGCACTCGACGTCCAGCGCGCCGATGCGCGTCGGCTTCTTGTGCTCGCGCCTGAAATTCGCCACGAGGTGGTCCGACGGAATCACGTCGGTCAACTTCAGATGGCAGGCCTCGCAGGCGTTCGTCGCCCTGGTGCTGTTGTGGCACGTGGCGCAGGTCTCCATCGTCGGCATGTTTGCCGGCCCCGCATACGCGACCTTGTCCAGCCCGGCATGACAGGTCTCGCACGCGACGCCGTCCATGGCGACATGCTGCTGGTGTGAGAACAGAATCTCACGGGCAGGCGCAGGCGCGGGAATGATGTTGTCGGGATCCGCGTGGCAGTACGCGCAGTTGTCGTTCAGCTGCTCCTCGTGGCACGAGGTGCAGTTATCGTGCCCGGCCTTCAGGTGGTCTGTGGCGAGCTTGCTCTCTTTGGCGTTATGGCAGTCGGCGCATGCCACGCCGGCCTCGCCGACGTGAAACTTGTGCGAGAATTTCAGCGACGACGCCTTGTCGTCCTCCGGCCAGGACATCGGCGCGGACGACTTGTGGGCCACAGCGGTCACGAGGGCCCCGGCGATCACCAGGATGACGATCAAATACCGACCGAGCATGGGAATCCCTCCTGACTAGAAGAGTGTGAGCTGTTCGGCGAACCAGTACGTGAAGCGCAGGTGCAGCCGGAAGTCGTTCGAGTAGTACCTGTTCGTGAGCATCTGTCCCTGCACGTCGATCGACACGGGCTGCGACGGACGGAACGTGGCCCCCAGCGCCAGGCTCAGGGCATCCTGCCGGTCGTCGTCAGCGCTCAGCCGGTAGCTGGCGTAATTGACGGCAGCGTTCGGAATGATCATCCGTTCCGCAAGCGGATACGCCGCCTGGAGGGTCACCGACTGCAGCTGGCCGGCATAGCCGTCGCCTCCCGAGTAGCTGAGCGAGCCGTAGCCGCTGTTCAGCCCGAGCGTCCACCGGTTGCTCTCATCGGTGTCGTACATGACCCGCGCCACCTTGCCGAACGCGCGCAGGCGCGGAAGGATTTCATACTCAGCGCCGAACTCCATCTCCTCGACGTTGTTGGCGATGAACGCAGAAAAGACCGAGTTGAACGCCACGCGCGGGATCCGGTAGATATAGTCGGCCGTGAACCCGAGGCGATCGATGCCGTCGAACCGGGCCCCGGCCTGAAACCGGGCCGTCCGGTCAAAATTGATGTCGTAATCGTAGCGGCCGTAGAGCGATACCTTGCCCTGGAACCGGTACTGAAGGTCGCCGCCGATGTACTGATACGCCTGATCGTTGACTTCGATCGGCATTGCGTAGGGTGCGAAGGTCGTGTCACGTGCGCGCAATGACGTGTACGACGGACGGTCTTCCCGCCAGTTCACATAGCTCACGCCCACCTTGGTGTTCTCCAGCGCGGACGTGGTGAGCTGTCCGCCAAAGGCGAGCCCCTTGTCCCATCCCTCGGAAATCCAATCGTACCGCCCCACAACCGGCGCACCCGCATACCCCACGACCGTGACGCTTTTGTCGAGAAGCCTGGCGCGGACCAGACCTCCATCAATGGTCCCGGCCCCGACGCCGGCGTAGACAGACTGCCGTCCGGCCGTCAGGTCGACAGCGTTTCCGATGTTGGACCACTTCAGGTAGAGGTTGTAAACCCGGATTCTCCCGAGATCGCCGAACTCATTGGTGGCGTTCAGCGCCCCCTGCAGATACGTGTGGAACGAGAGATCACCCTGGGCCACCGACAACTGCGCAGTCTGGAACGCGCGCAGATAGGTTGCGGAGGTTCCCACAGTGTCAAACTGCTCCCACGTGTATGCGGAGGTAACGAAGCGCCCGCTCACGAGCTGGGCGCGGAGAGGGAGAACAGCCGTGAGAGCAAGCAGCATCACTGCGGCGATGCGAGGTCTCATCATGGCGTGACGCCTTTCCTGGCAATAGGTGAGGAAGAACCGGCCCCTCACTGACCGGTGTGACAATCGTTGCAGTTCGTCTCTTTCCAGGCGTCGCCGATGTCTTCGGGATGTATGAACTCGGCGCCTGCGGTGGCATAGGTCGACGGCATCCGCTCGGGACCCTGATACAGGATCGTGTGACACGCATTGCAGTCTTTCGAAATGACCTTCCCCTCGGGACTGACATGCTTCCCGTCATGACAGCGGAAGCACCCCATGTTCGTCATGTGACCGATGTTGTTGGGATAGGCTTTCCAGCTGACCTTCATATAGGGGAAGAAGTTCCTGCCGTACTGGAGCTTCAGCTCCTCCGAGGCCGCGCGCATGGCCTCGCCCCTGGCGGCGGCGACCTCCGGATAGTTTTCGCGGTAGTACTGTTCGAAGAGGATCGGGATGCTGTCCATCGCAGCCTCGCGGCTGGTGTACTCCCCGACGAGCGCCGCGACTGATGCGGCCTTCACGGCCGGGAGTTCCCGGCTGAGCCTGCCCAGGGCAAGGCTCCGGTCCACGATGCGCACGGGTGGGCTGTAGATATGGGATGGGCGGTTGTGACAGTCGATGCAGTCCATCCGGCGCGTTGCGCGCTGCCGGTATGCGCCTGCGGAATCGGGGGCGTCGGTGGAGAGGTATTCTGTCGTTTGCCCCGTTTCCTTGTTCCGGGTCAGCACCCAGGGGATAACCTGGGACAGTGAATCGGAGGCCACGAACATCATCTCGTTCCCGATGTTCATGTGCCAGTGGATGCCCTCCGCAGGGCCCCGTGAGGGATCGCCCCCTCCTATCTTCATGAGAAGTGCAACGGACCAGGGGCTGTTGGCGCTGTCCGACTTGAAGTACGTGTTGACGTACTTCTTCTCTCCCCCAAAATGCGAGGGCCAATGACACTGTTCGCAGGTTTGCTGGGCGGGGCGAAGGTTGTGGATCGGCGTCGCTATCGGCTGGGAGTATGCGTTCGCGAGGACCGAATACACCTGGTATGCCCCGGAGAGCTTGGACTGGACGTACCATCCTGCACCGGGCCCCACATGGCAATCCACGCACGCCACGCGGGCATGGGGCGAATTCTGGTAGGCCGCAAATTCCGGCTCCATTACCTCGTGGCAGGTTTCGCCGCAGAACTCGACCGATTCCGTCCATTCGAACGCGCGGTAGCTTCCGTAGGCCGTGAACAGAAAGAAGATCATGCCGGAGATCGCGAAAATACCGAGCAACGTTCGCTGGCGGGGAATGTTGAGGTCCACAGTGAACGCATCCCGGCTGGCGCGAAGCCCGCGGCGGACCCGCCGCCGCTCGCGTACCCAGCCAAACACCAGGAGAATCATCCCCAGGACCAACGGGACCGGCAGGACGACGTACGCGATAATGCCGATATACGGCGGCGTTGTGGGCTGCAGGAGGTCGACGAACGTCAGAAAGAGTATCGCGCCAAAGCTGACGCCGGCAAGCGCCGCACCAACGACTGAAATGGGATTGTATAGGGCTTTCGGTAGATCGCGCATGGGCAGGGAAGAGAGATTCCGGGGCCATCTCAGATGTCCACGACCATGACCTCTGAGACGGCCCCGGTAAAGATCGGGACTGTTACTTCGTGGTTTTGGCGGGCAGGCCGTGTTCGATCTTTGCCCAGGCCTCCTTCATGTTGAATCCCTTGAAGGTGGGGCTCTTCTCGTTGTGGCACTTCTTGCACAACGTCGCATCTTCCTTGTTCCCCTCGATGAGCCCGGCCTCGACAGCTTTGGCCTTATTCTCAGGCTTGCTGTGCAGCGTCTTGAAGCCCGATGCCGCTCCGTGGCACGCTTCGCAGGTGACGCCCTCTTCCTTGGCGAAAGTTTTCTCAACGTTGGTCGCCGCGCCGCCACCGGTGACGTGGCACGCCAGGCACTCCGGCGATTCGGCAGGAGGAGTCTTCAGCCCCTTTTCTTTCCCGATGGCGATCGCCTTCTCGCCAAGCAAGGTCTTGTAAGCGCCTGCATGCGCGCTCTTCTCCCACTTTGTGTACGTCATGCCAGTCTTTTCCTGCTTGTGGCATGCGCCGCACATCTTCACGCCCGTGTACTTCGCCTGCGCGAGGGACACGGTGCAGGCAAACGCCAGCGCAAGCGCCAGCGCCAAAATATTGCGAATAGAGATCATGAAACAGGTCCTCCTTGTGTTACTGTGTTGATATCCTGCGGCGGGAATCACGACCGAATGTAGCGATCCGATCTGAAAACCGCAAGGACACTTCCTACCGGTACGCAAACACCATCGCATATATGATCCACAAAACCATGCAGAAACCGACAGTCAGGGCTGTCCAGCCGAACGCCCGCACCGCCCGGAGAACGATCGGAGGATATCCCGGAGCAAGATGACCCCTCAGGGTGTCGGTCTTGACCAGGGCTTCGTACTCCAACGGCTTGTCAATCCGCAATTCTTCAACAGTCATCCGCCCAGTGAAGATGACGATATCCATCGGGAATTTCTCGGGCCTGAGATGGGTGTTGAAGAAATGGATCGTGAAAATGAACCCTGTCGCCAGCAACGCCTCGTCGCTGTGGATGATTGTTGCGACGTTCAGAAACTCGCCCGGGACGAATCGGGTGAAGAATTCAGGGAACCAGAGCGTGAACCCCGTTGATCCGATCACGAAGATCCCCCAGAACACGGCAAAGTAGTCGAACTTCTCCCAGTAGGTCCAACGACCGTACTGCGGACGCGGCCCCTTCCCCAGGAACCAGCGCACGGATCCGATCAGGTCATGCAGGTCTTTCCTCGTCGGCAGCATGGTGTTGGGGCCGGTCAACATCGCTTTCAGGCCGCCCGACTCCTTCCTGGCCCGGCGCAGGAGATCCCAGATGTGCGCGATGAAGATACCGACCATGGAGGTTGCAGCAACACGGTGCACATACCCTGCGGTTTCGAATCCCCCAAACATGTGCGAGAGGACGGAGGCCCACCCGGTATACGAGAACTTCAGGGTCATCCCGGTCAGCGCAAGGCTGATGAAGCTGATGATCATGATCACGTGGAGCGTGCGGTTGAGCGGAGTGAACCTGACGTACTCCTTCTCAATGACGACGGTTTCATGGATGCCGTCCGCCGAAGATGAAAGCGTGGTCGTGGTCATGCCTTTGGGTCCTCTCCCGCATTGCGTCCTGACGCCTGCCGGCCGGGAGGCCGGGGATCCGCAGGAGGCAACGCTGCCTGTGCAGCCGCAGATTCGGCCTCGGCGCGGGCAGCCTCCTCGAGGGCGCGCGCGTGTTCACGTTTCATCCTGAGCGCGCGCGGGAGCCAGAGAAGCGTATGCAAGCCGCTGATGGCAAACGTCCCGGCCAGCAGCGCGGTCATGCCCCAGAAGGTCCAGAACAGATAGGGGTACTTGTCGGGATCGTGATGGGTCGCATGCGTCAGGTATCCCGCAAATCTTCTGGTTGCCCCCGCATGGCATTTCTGGCAGGTGCCCACGACGTTGTTGTGGCTCAGGTGCGAACGGGGATCGGACACGGGCAGGATGTCGTGCGCGCCGTGACAATCGTAGCATTTCGCCGTCTTCGTGTAGCCGAGCTGGGAAACCTTCCCGTGATACGTGTCGAAATAGGTCGCCGCGATCTTTTCGTGGCAGCGGCCGCACTTCTGCATGATGTCCAGCTTGAATCCGTCGGCGTCCGCCCGCCTGATCGTGTGCGCGGAGTGGCAGTCAATGCAGACCGGAGTCTGCTTCTCAGTCTTGCCCGCAGCAGTCGCGTGAACGCTCCGCTCGAACTGCTCCTGGATGCCGTGGTGGCAACGGCCGCACGTGCCTGCCACGTTCTTCCGGTTGACGCTCGACAGGGTGTCGCTGTACGGCCGTTCGCCGTGCGCGGTATGGCAGTCGGTACACATGGCGGTGACTGTCAATCCGCTCTTCAGCAGGCCCTTCCCGTGAATGCTCTCGGTGTAGCGCTCGACGATCGAATGCTCGGTGCCCAGGTACTGGACGGCAGCCTTCTGCCCTTCGCGATGGCAGCTGGCACAGAGATCCGGCACATTCGTGGGGAATGTCCGCGATTGGGGATCCTTCTTGCCGAGAATCTTGTGCGTTCCGTGGCACACTTTGCAGTTCGGGGCATTTGGATCACTCTTCGCCTGCAATACGCCATGCATGCTGCCGACATATTGCTGCCCGACCTCCGCGTGACAGGAGGCGCAGTCGACCTGCCTGGTGATCGTTTCGCACGCCCGCGTGCGGGAAGCGCTCACCTCCGAGTGGCACTGGCTGCAGGCCACCTTCGCGTGCCTGGAGTGCGAGAGGTCTGCACCGGCGACGCGGAGGGAGTGGCCGTCCTTCGACGATCGGATGTTCTCTCCCTCATGGCACCGCAGGCAGTCGCTGTCGGCCATGCCCTGCGTGTAGAACACCTTGCGCACCTTGTGCGGCTGGTGGCAGTCGACGCACGCCGGGAGCACATGCGCCTCCTTCTCCCAGAGCTGCCCCTGAATCACCTTGCGGTGGACCGACTCGATTTCCGCGTGGCATCGCGCGCAGGTGGCGGCAATATTTGCGCGTGCGATGCTCGAGCGGGGGTCCGTGTGCGGCAGGATCATGTGCGCCGTGTGGCACGAGGCGCAGTTCGCTGACACAGAGAGCCCCTTGCGGAGCAGACCCTCGCCGTGGATACTCTCGGAGTAGTTCTCGAGGATATTCGACTGGTGGATCGGCCTCTGACGCGCGACAGGCGCACCCTCCTGGTGGCACTTCCCGCAGAGATACGGGATGCGCAGCGGAGAGGTGTCGGCGCGATGATTCTTGGACGAGAGGATCTCATGCGTCCCGTGGCACGTCGTGCACCCCGGCGCGAGGGGGTCTTTCCGTGCAAGGGCTCTTCCGTGGAGGGACGACTTGTGCTGTTCGGCGATCTCGCCGTGGCAGGTTGCGCACTCGACGCGCGCGGGCGTTCCCTCGTGGGGGAACTCCTTTCCCGCGAGGTCCATGTGGCACGTCACGCACGGCTGGCTCGCGTGCACGGATCCCGCAAATTTCTTCTCGTTGACGTACACCGAAACGGTTTTGCCGCCCCGTTCCGTCGTGAGCGTAACGTCCCCGTGGCAGGCGAGGCATTCCTCGTTCTCCTGCGCGAGGGCGCGGGGGGCCGGGCACAGGAGGCCCAGGCATGCCAGCAGGAATATGCCCGGGGCGAAGCCCCGGACCCGGATCGCGGTATCGGGGCGCGCACTCATGAGCCCTCCCCTTCTCCGTCGTCCTTCGTGCCTTCGGCAATCGCCCATTCCTCCCCGCGGAGGCGCTTGAGCTCCAGCGGGTGCTCGTCCTCCATCTCCTCCTCGGTCAGCGTCCCCTTCCAGAATGCAAGATTCAGGGGGTAGGAAGACGGATTGAAGATCACGAAGTAGAAGTGCCAGACGATGATGGCAAGCGTGGCCAGCCACGCTTCATAGTAGTGGATCGTTCGTGCGACGTCCCAGCCCAGCTTGGTGAGCAGCCCCAGGAAGGTGTTGTCGAACCAGAGGATCACCCCGGTGATGCTCATGACGGCGGTGCCCCAGATGAGCGCCCAGTACTCGGCCTTCTCGATGTAACTGAACCGGTCGAGCAGCGGCTTCTCGTCCCGGAGGCCCGCGTTGTACGCGACCACGCCGATGAAGTCCGTAACGTCCTTCCCGACCGGGAGCATGTCCTTCAGCAGCTGCTTCCCGCGGGGGACGGCAAGCAGATAGTAGGTGTGGTAGAGACTCGCGCCGACCAGCACCACCGCCGCGACGCGGTGGATGATGCCGCGGAGGTCAAACATCCACGGGCTGATCTGCCGGAACGGAGCAACCCACCACGCGTCCGGGAAGCGGAGCGCGAAGCCGGTCAGCACCAGCGTGATGAAGCTTGTCAGCAGCAGGCCGTGCTGGACCCGCTCGCCGAAGGACATCCGCAGGTAGAGGCGGTTGCCGTGGCGCGGCCGCTGCCTGACTCCCCGCCGGTACTCGAGTTGCGTTCGGGATTTCCTGAAAAAGTCGATAATGTTGTGAAAGGCCATCCCGCCGATCGTCACGGTGATCAGAAGGATGTACGTCGACGCCACCCACCGCAGGAGACCGTTCTCGGACTCCGCGGCAATCACGTGCACCGTGCCCTTCGCGAAGTTCGCCGTCGCCCCGGGATGACACTCGCCGCAGGTCTTCGGAAGGTTGTCCTTGTTGATGCTCGAGCGTGGATCGGAGGAAGAGAGAATCGAATGGACGCCGTGGCAGCTCGCGCAGTTGGCTGCTTCCACGGAGCCGGCGCTGCCGGCAAGACCGTGATAGCTGTCCTGAAACGTCCTGAAGCGATCCCCCGCCAGGCCGTACTTTGCCGTGAGGCGGACCGATTCGTGGCACGGCTTGCAGACCTGACCCGACACGTTGACCGGTGCGATTGGCGCCCGCGGATCATCGTGCGCGAGGATCGTGTGCTCGCCGTGACAGTCGGTGCACGTCGCCGACTCCCGCACGCCTTTGCCGAGCGCAACACCGTGGGCGCTCTGAAGATACTCCTCCTTGATGTCGCTGTGACAGTGTCCGCACGTCGCCGCGATGTTCAGCTTGAACACTCGCGATTCCGGGTTCGATCCCTTCCGCATCTCGTGACTGCCGTGGCAATCGGAACAGGTGGCCGCGAGATCGTTCCCGTGTTTCATCGCCTGTGCATGCACGCTCTTTTCGTAGCCGGCGATGAACCCGGCGGAGGGTGCGACCGCCGCCTTGACGTCCGGGTTGTCCAGGTGGCACGCCAGACACATTGTCGCTTCGTGGATCCTGCTGGTGGGCGAGGACGTGTCCGCAGCTGCGACGGCCTGGTGTTCATCATGGCAGTCCACGCACGTAGGCGCGCCTGTTACTCCCGCGGCCAGCGCAACACCATGATCCGAGGCCATGAACTTGGAGATGATGGCGCTGTGGCATCGCGCGCACGTCCCCATTACGAACTTCTGATGGGCCCGGGCGTCCGCGCCCGTAAGCCGCTCAACCGCGTGGGGCCGATGACAATCCGCGCATCGCAGCCGCTGCTTCCCCGGCGTCTTCGGGTTCGCATGGATGCTCATGGCGAAGTTCACGTACTGCGAATCGCTGTGGCACCCGGTGCAGTCCACCGGCTTGATGTGGCGTGCGTGAGGGAGCTCGGAAGGGTTGAACCCTTCATGACAGGAGACACAGCCGAGGTCGGCGTGGACGGATTTCCGGAACCCGTTCCGGTCGACGGAGAGGGAGATCTCCCTCCCGCCTTTCGTCATGGTCAGGCCCTGCTCACCATGACACGTCAGGCATTCCTCGTCCTTCTGCGCGGCGAGGGGGGATGACGCAAGGGTGAGGCAGAAGAACAGGGCAAGAAATCCAGCTGGCTTCATCAGGTCCCGGTGATTGACTGCTACATCACATCTGTATCCGGTCGGTAAGGTCAATAGCTATGCCAAACCCCGATGCGGAGAAAGTGTTGAATTTTGCCACAATTGTCCCGAAAGTGCCTGAAATCTTCCCAGAAATGGAAGTCTCAGGAGCAGGGGTGGGAAAAGGGCGATGTGATTAGACGCTCAGGAGGTCGTCGATCCGCTTGGACACGGTCCCGATCTCGAAGGGCTTATAGAATACGGAATCCGCGGCCTTGCGGAGGTCCGAGTCCAAATCCACGTCCTTCGGGCTGTAGACGTAGAGGATGATGATGGGGAGAGTCGGGTTCAGGTGCCTGAAGGCATCGATGCGGTCAACCATCTTGCGTGACGGCCCTTCGTCAATCAGAATGAGGTCAACCCCCCTCGCTTCCACCCCCTCCTGCAGCACGGAGAGGCTTGCAGCGGTGAGAACCCTGTACCGGTCACCGAAGAGCATGGAGAGGCTCAGGCAGAAATTCGGGTCGGGGCTGACGATCAGGATCGTCTTCCTCCCTTTGTCCGCATGCTGCTCAGCAACCCGGACTTCCTTGTTGTCCTGGACCGTCGCCATTCTCACCGAATATGCAGGTCGTGTTCGACGTCTTCGGCCGCGATGATGTATTCCCGTACAACCCTGGGCTTCACCGTCAGGACCGGTGCAGTCGACATTCTGACTACTTTTTCCGCCACGCTGCCCATCAGAACATGCTTGAGACCCGTCCGCCCATGGGTTGCCATGACGATGAGGTCGATGTGCTCGTCCGACACAAACTTGCAGATCTCCGCGGCCGGGTTACCGAGGCGAACGATCTGATGGACATGCGTGTCGGCCTTGATGTTGTGCTCCACGAACCTGGCGAGGTTATGCGTCGCTTCTTCAAGTGTTTTCTGATGCGCCGGATCGGCGGCTTGCGACCCCTTCGAACCCCTGTGGTTGGCAGGTTCATTCACATACATAATTGACAACTCGGACGCGTACAGAAGTCCGAACGTCGAGGCGTGATCCATGGCGGCCAGCGAGAACTCGGACAGGTCCGTCGTCACAAGTATCTTCTGCAAGTAGACCATCGTTCAATCCCCCGAAGTCAATGGGCTGTGTGGTCAAGATATGTGCCAACCGTACCTGCCCTGGCAGAGGCGCGGGAGTGCATTTTCCGTTCGAATCGAAATCCGGAGGCGGAACCCGTTGAAACGGCTTCCAAATTGTGGGAAAGCGTGGGGAGAAATTCCTACGGCTGCAAACTGATCTGCAGCTCCTCGATCTTGCGGTAGAGTGATGAGAGGCTGATCTTCAGGGCTTTTGCGGTCGCTTCCTTGTTGTGCTGATGAGCGCGAAGGACGTGCGTAATGAATTGTCGCTCGAAGTCGTCCACCGCGTCCTTGAGCGTCCGGTTGGTGTCGAAGGGGTGCATGGAGTCCGGCCGGACATTGAAGAGACCGGGGAGATCGCCCTTGGTTACGATCGTTCCGTCGGTAAAGATGATCGCGCGCTCGATGATATTCTCCAGCTCGCGGATCTCTCCCTTCCACTGATGCGCCAGGAGGTACTTCATAACCTCGTTGTCCACGCCCTGCACATCTTTCCCCATTTCCCGGGCGTATTTCGCCACAAAGTGCTGGACCAGGAGCGGGATATCGTCCATCCGCTCGGCCAGGGACGGGAGATTGATCTCCACGATGTTCAACCGGTAGTACAGGTCCTCCCGGTACCGCCCCTCTTCGACCTCCTTGGTCAGGTTCTTGTTGGTCGAGGAGATGATCCGGACGTCCACCCCTGCCGGGAGCACCGTCCCGACCGGTGTGATCTCCTTCAGCTCAATCGCCCGCAGCAGTTTCACCTGCAGATGCAGGGGGATCTCGCTGATCTCGTCCAGGAACAGTGTCCCTCCGTCCGCCGCCTTGAAGAACCCCTCCCGGTCCATCGTCGCCCCGGTGAACGCGCCGCGCTTGTGCCCGAAAAGCTCGCTCTCGAAGAGATTCTCGACGATCGCTCCGCAATTCACGGGGATAAACGGCCCGGCACTCCGCTTGCTGTTATAATGGATAGCCCGGGCCACCAGCTCTTTCCCCGTTCCGCTTTTCCCGTTGATCAGCACCGTCCCGTCCGTCGCGGCCACTTTCTTGATCGTCTCGAACACGCGGTGCATTGCGGGACTCTGGCCGATGATGTTCCCGAAGTCGTACTGCCGGTTCAGTTCGGTCCGGAGCAGCTTGTTCTCGAGCTTCAACTGCTTCGAGGCAAGCAGACGCTTCACCTTCACGAGCAGCTCATCGAACTCCACAGGCTTCAGAATGTAATCGACCGCTCCCTGGCGCAGCGCCGAGATCGCGGTCTCGATCGACCCATAGGCGGTGATGATGACCACGAGCGTCTCGGGGCTCACCTTGCTCACGTTCTCCAGCAGCTCGATCCCCTTCATCTCGGGCATCTCGAGGTCGGTCAGAACCAGGTCGATCCCGTCCTCGCGGATGATGTCCAGCGCCGCGCGTCCGTTCGGCGCCTCGCGCACCCGGTAGCCCTCTTTGGCCAGGATGAACGTGAGCGACTCCCGGATGATTTCTTCGTCATCGACGATCAGGATCGATTCAGGCATTCTGATACTCCTTTGCGTTCAGCGGGAGCAGGATCGAGAACGACGTGCCCTGCCCGGGCACCGAGTCCACGACGATGTCTCCCCGAAAACTTTTCACGATTCCGTAGCTCACCCAGAGTCCGAGGCCCGTCCCCTCCCCCACGGTTTTCGTGGTGAAGAACGGCTCGAAGATCTTCGGCAGATGCTCCGGGATGATGCCGTGGCCCTCGTCGGTGATGGTCACGCGCACAAACTCTTCGTCGCGCTCGAAGTTTGTCGTGATCGTCCCCTTCGCGCCGGCCATGGCATCCACCGCGTTCAGCAGCACGTTGATGAACACCTGGGAGATCTGGTCGGGAACCAGCGTCAGGATGGGGATCGGCCCGCGCACGTGCGTCACGAACGTCACGCTCTTGGCCTTCTTTCCCATCTTCACGATCTCGACTGCGTCGGTGAGGAGCTTGACGAGGTCGGTCGGCCGGATCTGGTAGTTCGACGGCCGCGAAAAATCCACAAGGTCGCGGATAATCTTCGTGATGCGGTGGACCTGCGACTGCACGAGCCCGAGCTTCTCTTTGGCCGCTTCGTCTGACAGCGTCCGCATCAAGACCTGCACGATGGAGGAGATGGACGCCAGGGGGTTTCCCACCTCATGCGCGATGCCCGCCGCGAGGGTCCCGATGCTCTCCATTTTCTGCGAGTGCATGAGCTGCTGTTCGAGCGCTTTCTGCTCGGTGATGTCGCGGTGCGCGCCCAGGTAACCGATCACCCGGGCGTCGCCGTCGATGATCGGCGAGATCAACAGCTGTGTATAGACCGCCTGCCCGTCCCTCCGGCGGTTCTCGATCTCTCCGTTCCAGACCTTTCCGGCACTGATCGCGCCCCACACCTTCGACCAGAACTCGCGGGGGTACTTCCGGCTGCTGATGATGCTCGGGTTCTTCCCGATCAGCTCCTCTTTGTTGTAGCCGGTCACCTTCTCGAAGGCAGGATTGACATAGATCATGCGCCCGCTCGCGTCGGTGATCTGGATGGGGTTGACCGTGTAGTGAACGACGTTCGAGAACCGGAGCAGGTCGAGCTCCTGCTCCTTCCGTTTCGAGACGTCCCGCGCGATGATATAATAGAGGTTGCGGCCGTTGTTCTCGAACCGCGAGATGAAGAGGACCGCGTCGATGGGTTTTCCCCAGGGGCGCCTGATGCGCACGTCTACCTCGCGCATCAGCCCGTCGGCGGTGCAGGCGGCGAAATCCAGCGGGGGTGAGTCCGGGGCGAGCACATCCGAGAATTTCATGTCGCCCCCGGGCGCGGCTGTCAGGCCGAAGAATTCGCGGGCCCGGGCGTTGAGCCCGAGGATCGTCTTCTCCTCGGACACAACGAGGCACATATCGGGAATGACATCCAGCAGAAAGAACGATGTAGGAGCAGGGGGACGCATATTGCCGTGTCAATAATGATACCCATTTGCGCCCCGAATTTCAACGAATTCCCCCTGATTGGCGCCGGAGAAACAGAAAGGCCGTCGCCCCCTTTTCGGGGGCGACGGCCTCGTACTGCCGGCGCGCCTGCTGCTAGCGCGTCAGGTCTATCCGCCAGTCGGCGTTCTCGCGGATAAGGAGGATCAGCTCCTCATCGGACGAACCATCGCAATACCGCATGGTGAGTTCCACCGCAGCGTGCCGGGTATCTTCCCAGAGGTCTTCGGCCTCCAGCGAAAGGAGCCCGCCGTGCGTGTCGATCTCGGCACGGTTCCGGGCGAAGATCGCAGCCAGCTTGTCCTCGCCGATACCCTTTCGGAGCACTTCGGGAAGCATGGCCATGACAGCACCGTTGTTTCCTGCGGCGACCTCCTTCACGAACCGCTCCACGACCACCGATGGGTGCGGTTCGACGGAGGCAAGCCATCCGCTGGAGAGATACGATTCGAGGAAGACGTCCATGGTACGCTCGTCGTTCAGGGGTGCACAGACTTCAGTTGACTTTCTGTCTGAATATACGAACGAGATCACCGTTTGTTTGTTACTTGGACGTTAAATCTGCGTTAAAAATTGTTCACGGTACTGCTCGCAGTCGTTCCACCCCTGACGTCGGGGGTCGTCTCCGGGTCACCGTGCAGCGCACGTGCTGGAGCCGCGTCACCCGGAAGCAGTCACCCGATGAGCGGGGCAACTTCGCACGGGTTTGACTATCTTGCTCATGGACGAACTCACCGCAGGTGACGATGGAAGACGGGCGCCCATCCACATACATCGACTATCTTCAGCGAGCCTCCTCCCGCGACGGGGGAACCTCGCGTACAACGGAACCTGGGGAGTGTTCCTCTCCCTCGGGCGCGCGTTGCAGGTTGTGTACGGCCGGGGCGCTGCTCTATGAGCGGGAATACCCGCTCAAGGCGGCCGCCCTGAAGGAGTTCTGGTCGGCAACCCTGCCGGACGTGCCCCTGGCGGAGCTGGCACCCTCCATCCGGGGCAGGGAGTACCGCTTCGTGTCGAAGCGGAAGGCATACAGAGACGGGAAAAGCGTTCGACTGGGGTTGATCGATCCGGATGAGCGCGCATCGGGGGGATTCATCAGCGTCGGCAGGTGCGCGATCGAGCCACCCGCACACGCGGCCATCTACCAGGCAGCCGGGAAGCTTCTGGCCTCGCCGGAGGCCGGCGGGCTCGCCTCCGTCCTCCGCTATGTCATCGTCAAGGGGGACGACAACGAATACCTGGTCCTCCTGAACATCGGCCCGATGCATCCGGAGGTGGTCAAAGCAGCGGGCGCGTTTTCGAAGCAGCTGGCCCGCAAGGCCCCCGAGGTGACGTCCCTCCTCCTCTACGAGGACACGACCGGCGGCCGATACTATCTCGGATCGGAGCGCGGCAGGGTACCGAGAGTAAGGAAGATCTTCGGCCGGGAAACCCTCCTGGTGCGCGCCGAGGGGCGCCCGTTCCTGTTCGGCCCACTCGCGTTTTCACAGGTGAACCGGAGCATGATCGAGCCACTCGTGCGCGGGGTCAGGACAATGCTCGAGCTGCGTGCTTCGCAGACGCTCTTCGACCTCTACTGCGGATACGGCCTCTTCGCGCTTTCGCTTGCCGGCGGCGTCCGGGCAGTGGTCGGCGTGGAGTCGGGACGCGATGCTATCGATGCGGCGCGCGCGAACGCAGAACGCCACCGCGTCCGCACAGCCCGGTTCATGCAGAGCGATATCTCGGGTCAGACAATCGGGAGGGTGATGCGTGACGCGGCGCCGGGCGACGCCGTCATCCTCGACCCGCCCCGGGGAGGCACGGCGCCGGGGGTCGTCGAGGGGATTGCGGCGCATGCACCCGCGCGCGTCGTGCACATCTTCTGCAACATCGAGGGGATCAAGGGTGAGTTGAAACGCTGGGCCTCCCACGGGTACGCCGCGCGGCAGGCGGTTCCCTACGACCTCTTCCCGGGGACCACATCTGTGGAGGTCATGGTGCTGCTCACCCCTGCACAGTGACGCATCCGGATCAGGGCTGCGTGTCGAACCCTGCTACGCCTTCTTCTTTTTCCACTTGTTGAACGCGAAGACGAGCTGCTGGTAGAATTCCCGTGCGTCGTTCGGGACAAGATTCAGGTCTTTGCTCTTGAACGGCGTGTTCCACCACGGGAGGAAAAATCGCATCCCGCGATACCCCGCGTACAGCCTGAGATGCACCTCCGCCTTCCCCGAGCCGAACCCGAACGAGTACGGCGGGAGGACGTTCAGCACCACCTCGCGGAACCATTCCCTGAACCGCAGGCGGTCGTACTGCATCAGCCGGCCGAACGGATCGATCAGCTTCTGCCAGAAGGTCCGCGCCCTGCGCGACTGCGAATCGCAGTACCGCATCCTCTCGATCTCCGAGAAATCCACCGCGAGCGTCGCGCCGTCGCGGTAGATCATGCGCACGTGGTCCTCCATGATGTCGTACACCTTCGGCCGGCCGCGCAGGAACGGGAGGACGCCCAGGTACCACAGCGACAGCGCATACCAGAGGCACAGGACGATCACAACGGCCCCCGCGATGATCTGCGTCGAGAGATCGAACGAATGGTACTTCCCTGTGTAGCGGACGTAGGCGAATATCGGAAGGATCGGGATCATCATGGCGATCAATGGCGGCAGGATCGCCTTGACGGTGGCCCAGGTTGAAAGGCGCGCGCCTGACGCCTCGTACAGCTTCTTGACGGCAACTTCTTTCCGCTCGAAGAACTCCCTCGATTCTTCGCCGGAAAACATCTCCCCCATCTTGTGCCCTGAGCGGCTCAGGTACTCCGCAGCCTTATCCCACTGCTCGGCCTTCTCATAATGGAAAGCCAGCAGCTCGTAGAATTCCATGAGCCGGTCCGCATAGAGCTGCTCGATGGCACGGGCAATCGAAGCGTGCAGCTCCTTCCGCTTGTTCAACAGAATCGTGTTGTAGGCCACCTCCTGGATCAGGAAGTGCTTGAACAGGAAGTCATACTCGCGCGCCTCGTCCTTCTTCAGAACCAGCTCGAGCGAGCGAAGATCCTGCAGGTTCCCCTTGAGGTCCGTGTCCTTCTCGACGACGCGCTCGAGCAGGGAGGCCGAGAATTCGCGCCCGATCACCGACGCCCGCAGCAGGACCTCCTTGATGCTGTCCTGGATCCTGTCGATCCGCGCCATGATGATCCCCTGGATCGTCTCCGGGATCCCGGCCTCGAAGTTCTCCGAGATGATCTCGACCTTCCGGCGCCGCACGGCGATCTTCTTCTTGTCCAGGAGCGTCTTGATGATCTCCTGGATGAAGAACGGGTTCCCTTCGGACCGCTGGAGAATCAGGGCCTCCACCTCCGGCGGGACGGCATCCGCCCCGAGTCGCGCGCGGATGAGCTTGGAGGCGTCCGCCCGGCTCAGCCGGTTCAGGTCGATCAGTTCGCCCTCGTCGACCAGCCCCCCGGCATGCGCATATTCGTCACGGAACGTGAGGACGAACAGCGCCAGCACCACCGATGTCGTGCGCGAGAACATGTACTCCAGCAGCTCCTGGGAGAAGCGGTCGATCCAGTGGAGGTCCTCGAGGATGAATGCCGCGCGCCGGTGGAGGGCAAACGCGCTGAGGAACGCGCGCACCGCCTTGAACACGCGCTGCTTCCTCACGGTATCGTCGACCTGCGCGTGCTGGTCGTACCGGAGCGACAACAGCGTCCCGAGGTACGGCTCGTGCTCTTCCATGCCAAGCGACGTGACCGCCTGGTGCAGCCGGTGCCTCGCCTCGCCCTCGCTCGCATCGGGCGTGATCTTCAGGATGTTCTTCAGGAGGGAGGTCCAGAGGAAGTACGGCGTGTTTATCTCGAAACTCGAGCACGCCCCTTCAAAGCAGGCGATGCCGGTTGCGTACGCGTGCTTCACCAGCTCCGCTTTGAGCCGCGATTTGCCGACGCCAGCTTCTCCACGGATAAACAGGCGCACCTGGTTGCGGCGCTCGACCTGCGCCAGCGCCGTCTTGATGGCATGGATCTCCTGCTCGCGCCCGACAAACGCTTCCTGGGTCAGCTGCTTCCGGATCTCACCGTCGGTCCGCAGCCCCTTCAGCTTGTACACGTTGACGGGCGTGGTCTTTCCCTTGAAGATCTTCGGCACCGGGTTCTCGACCGACGCGATGCCCGAGACGAGGCGATAGGTTTCTTCCGTAAGATAGATCTCACCGCGGGGGGCGATCTCCACGAGCCGCGCCGCCAGGTTGACGGTGTCGCCAATGACCGAGTAGTTCATCCTGAGGTCGTTGCCGACGTTCCCGGCGATCACCCAGCCCGAATGCAGCCCGACGTGAAGCCCGAGCGGGATGGGTGTCATCGCGGCGCTGCGCAGGTTGAACCGCTCGATCTCGGCCAGCATTTCCAGCGCGCACCTGATGGCCCGCTCCGGGTCGTTCTCGTGCGCCAGCGGCGCCCCGAAGATCGCCATGATCCCGTCGCCGATGAACTTGTCGATCGTCCCCTCGTACTTGAGAATCACCGAGATGAGGCCCCCGAAACACTCGTTGAGGACCATCGAAACGTCCTCGACGTCCATCTTTTCGGACAGAGCGGTGAACCCTGTGACGTCGACGAACAGGACGGTGACGAGGCGGCGCTCGCTCTCGATCTGCTTTCCGGCGTCGAGGATTTTCTGGGCGAGATCTCGGGGGATGTAGCTCTGAATGAGGGCGAAGCCGTCAACGGAGGGGCGGCCGACGGCAATGGCTTCCTGCGTGGCTGTTCCGCAATGGGAGCAGAACCGGGAACCATCCGGGAGATCGGCGTTGCAGGATTTACAGACCATGAGCGTCCGTCACGTCAGCGCTTGACCCGGCTCGCGGCAGCTTCCGGGAGAGGGAAAAAGGCCGGGAAAACCGGTCAGAACTTAAATATATCCGCTCGCGTGATCAGAAGCAAACCTTTGGGCCTCGTCCTGTGATCAGCGTCGGACGCGGAATCGTTTGGTATTTGTGGCGACCTTCCTGTACATTATTTCAATGCAGATCGGTGCCAACGCCAATGATTCAGACAAACAGACCACACCCCGGCGATTCTGACGACGGCGCCCAGGAACGGGCGGGCAGCCACGGGAAGAAATCGCGAATCCCCCGGAAGCGCCGCAACCGCCTTCCGAGCTCCGCCGACGTTCTCCCGGGCTCTCAGAGCTCCCAGTTCGATGCGTCCCTCTACATCAACCGGGAACTGAGCTGGCTGGAATTCAACCAGCGAGTGCTCGACGAGGCGCGCGACGAGCGGCACCCGCTCCTTGAGCGGGCCAAGTTCCTGTCCATCGTCTCCACGAACCTGGACGAGTTCTTCATGATCCGGGTCGCGGCGATCAAGGAACAGATCCTGGCGGACGTGGTGGAGTACACCCCCGACGGCATGGTGCCGCTGCAGCAGATCCGGGCGATCCACCAGCGCGTCGAGCGCATGGTGGAGGAGATGAGCCTCTGCTTCTGGCAGGACCTCCACCCGAAGCTTCGCACCGCCGGCGTCCATCTCCTGCGGTTCGACGAAGTCAGCCAGGAGGGCCGCGCCCGGCTCTCCGCAATGTTTGCCCGCGAAATATATCCGGTCCTGACCCCGCTGGCCTTCGACCCGGGCCACCCGTTCCCCTACATCTCAAACCTGAGCCTGAACCTCGCGGTCGTCGTCAGCACCCCCCGCGGCGAAGAGCGCTTCGCCCGCGTCAAGGTGCCCGGCGTGTTCCCCCGCCTGATTCCTGTCGACGAACAGACGCCCGACGGGGGCCCGGCACGGTTTGTCTGGCTGGAGGATCTCATCGCGGACAACCTGGGGATGCTGTTCCCCGGAATGACGGTGAAAGAGTCGTATGCATTCCGCGTGACGCGGAACGCCGACATCGAGATTCAGGAGGACGAGGCTGAGGATTTGATCAGCTCCATCGAGGAGTCGATCCGTCAGAGGCGGTTCGGCTCCGTGGTGCGGGTCGGCATCCAGAAGACGATGCCCGACCGCATCCGGGATATCCTCATCGAGAATCTCGAAGTGACTCCTGACGACGTCTACCAGCTCACGCCGCCGATGGGACTCGGCCACCTCATGAGCCTGATGAAGCTGCCGCGGCCCGAGCTGAAGGATCCGCCGATGAGTCCGGCGAATCCCGTCGTGCTGGGCGAGGGGGAGGACCTCTTCGCCGCCATCAGGCGCCGGGATTTCCTGCTACACCATCCCTACGATTCTTTTGCGCCGGTCGTGCAGTTCATCACCGTCGCCGCGCGCGATCCGAACGTTCTTGCCATCAAGCAGACGCTGTACCGGATTGGGAAGGAGTCGCCCCTCATCCCGCTGCTCATGGAGGCCGCCGAGAACGGGAAACAGGTCGCCGTCCTTGTCGAGCTCAAGGCGCGCTTCGACGAGGAAAACAACATCATCTGGGCGAAGCAGCTGGAGCGGGCGGGGATCCACGTCGTCTACGGGCTGGTGGGTTTGAAGACGCACGCGAAGATGGCGCTCATCATCCGGCGCGAGGGCGACGGCATGCGCCGGTACGTCCACCTCGGCACGGGGAACTACAACCCGGTGACCGCGAGGATATACACCGACTACAGCTTCTTCACCGCACGCGAGGACATCACCGCGGACGCGACCGAGGTCTTCAACTACCTGACAGGATACTCGCGACGCGACGACTACACGAAGCTTGCCGTAGCCCCCGTGACGCTCAGGAAAAAGATCAAGCACCTGATCGAACGGGAGGCTGCGCATGCGCGCGAGGGACGGCGCGGCAGGATGATCATCAAGGTGAACTCCCTCACCGACCCCAAGATGATTATGACGCTGTATGAGGCCTCGAAAGCCGGCGTGTCCATCGACCTGATCGTGCGCGGCGTCTGCTGCCTGCGGCCGGGCGTCCCCGGCGTCAGCGACAACATCCGCGTCATCAGCATCGTCGGAAGGTTCCTCGAGCACAGCCGGGTGTTCTACGCGTGGAATAACGGGTCCCCGGAACTGTTCATGGGGAGCGCGGACATCATGGGCCGCAACCTGGACAGGCGCGTCGAGCTCCTGTTCCCGATCGAAGACCCCGCCTTGCTGGAGTCGGCCAGACAGGAAGTCCTCGAGAGTGCCCTGAGGGACACGATGCGCGCACGGGTGCTTCAGCCCGACGGCACCTATGCCCGGATCGTCCCGACGAGTGGACAGGATCCCCATGAAAGCCAGCAGCACGCGATCGGCGTCCGCTCGGAGCAGGACCGGCGGCCCACCGCACCCAGGCCCATCGCGCCGTCTCCGGCAGCCCCCGGCACCCTCTGAGCCGACCGCTACGCCGGCCTGGCACTGCATGATCTGAACGGGGCCCTTCGCTTTGGAAGGGGTCTGCGCTTTCAGGGCCCCCGTGACCCCCTCCCTGAAACCGCCCCCCGGGTCCCCACGCCCCGCTTGTTTCTGGACCGGCTTCTTACTATGTTGACACCGCTCACCATTGTTCTCTTAAGTTTCCAGCCAAGCGCAGGATCCGACGGCTTCGCCTGCCGGGTTCAACCCTTCCGATAGCACGCCATGGACCTGCCCTCATATCGGTCATCATCCACGCGGAGGAAATCCCATGCAAGCAGGTGGAGATGCAGGAAAAGGTGGCGTGAAGAACACGCTCACCATCACTGATAATCGCACCGGGAAGCACTACGAGGTCCCGATCGAGAACGAAACCATCAAGGCTCCGGACCTGCGCCAGATCAAAGTCAATCCGGACGATTTCGGTCTGATGACGTACGATCCAGCCTTCATGAATACCGCCTCGTGCAAGAGCACCGTCACGTACATCGATGGCGACAAGGGGATCCTGATGTACCGGGGATACCCCATCGAGCAGCTGGCAGAGAAGTGCTCGTACCTCGAAGTGGCGTACCTCCTCGTGTACGGCGAGCTCCCCAACAAGACCCAGCTCGAAGAGTGGGCCGCACATATCACCACGCACACGTTCGTCCACGAGAACATCAAGAAGCTGATGGATGGCTTCCACCACGACGCCCATCCCATGGGGATGTTCGTCAGCACGATCGCAGCGCTCTCGACATTCTACCCGACCGCCAAGCGCATCCATGATCCTGCAGAGCGGACGCTCACGATCTACCGTCTCATCGGGAAGGTCCCGACGCTGGCGGCCTTCGCATACCGCCACAGCATGGGCATGCCGTATGTCCACCCGGACAACGAGATGAGCTATGCCGGCAACTTCCTCAGCATGATGTACAAGGTTGCCGAACCCCAGTACAAGGTGAACCCCGTCCTCGAGCGCGCCCTGGATGTCCTGTTCATCCTCCATGCTGACCACGAGCAGAACTGCAGCACCAGCGCGATGCGCGGCGTCGGCAGTTCCCATGTGGATCCTTACAGCGCCGCCGCGGCCGCAGCCGCCGCGCTGTACGGCCCGCTCCACGGAGGTGCGAACGAGGCCGTGCTGCGCATGCTCGACGAGATCGGCAGCCTCGACAAGATCCCCGCGTTCATCAAGGAGGTCAAAGAAGGAAAAGGACGCCTCATGGGCTTCGGGCACCGGGTGTACAAGAACTATGACCCCCGGGCCTCCATCATCAAGCGGCTCGCGGACCAGGTCTTCGAAGTGACCGGACGGAATCCGAAGCTGGACATGGCCCTTGAGCTGGAACGCATCGCCCTGCAGGATGACTACTTCGTCAAGCGGAAGCTCTACCCGAATGTCGACTTCTACTCGGGCCTGATCTACCAGGCGATGAAGTTTCCGGTCGACATGTTCCCGGTGCTGTTCGCGATCGGGCGCATGTCCGGCTGGCTGTCGCAGTGGCAGGAAATGCTCCTGGACGGTGATCAGAAGATCGCCCGCCCGCGGCAGATCTACCTCGGCGCCCCGAGGCGCGATGTCCCGATGTTGAGCCAGCGCACCTGACGCCCACCCGTACCCCCGTCCCGTCCCGCCGCAGCGGGACGGGACGGCCGGGTCAGCTCTTCCAACCCCACCGCCATGCGCTCACTCTCGGTGCTGCACACATGCTTTTCCCGATCATGGGGAGGTCTGGAGATGCAGGCGCTGGAAATGTCGGCGTCCCTCGCCGCGCACGGTCACCGGGTGACGCTCGCCGCCCTTCCGGATTCCCGGCTCCTCTCCGCCGCGGCAGGGCGCGGCATCTCCACCATCCCCCTGGCGATGCGCGGGTACATCCACCCCCTCCTTACTGCGAAGCTCGCCCGCTCAATCAAGGAACTGTCCGTCGACGTGGTGCACGCACAGCACTCGCGCGACATCGCGACCGTCGTCCCCGCGGTGCTCCTGTCGGGCCGCCGGCCGCCCATCATCCTCAGCAAACGCGTGGGCTCCATGGTATCGAAGCGCGATCCGTTTCATCGGCTGACGTACAGGCACGTTTCGCGCGTGCTGGCAGTCTCGTCCGTCATCCGCACGAACGTGATCGAGACGACCCCCGTTCCGCCAGAGCGCGTCACGGTCCTGCACGACGCGGTGGATACGAGGCGCTTCAACCCTGCGACGGTCGATCGGCAGGCGTTCCGTCGGACCCTGGGAATCAGTGATGAGACGATTGTCGTGGGGTGCCTGGGCAGGTTCTCGCCCGGGAAGGGACACGAGGAGCTGCTGCAGGCGGCGGCTGTCGTGCGTGACAACCATCCCGGCGTGCGGTTCGTGGTCGTGGGGGAGGCCAGCTTCGGAGAGGAAGCGTACGCACAGAACGTTCGGGGGCTTGCGGCTCGGCTGCATCTTGAAGAAACCGTCGTCTTCACGGGATTCAGGCCCGATGTGCCCGAGGTGATGGCGGCGTTCGACATCTTCGCCTTCCCATCGCACGCCGAGGCGTTCGGCATGGCGCTCATCGAGGCGATGGCGATGCAGAAGCCCGTTGTTGCCAGCAGCTCTGACGGCGTGCTCGATATTGTGCAGCAGGGGGTGTCGGGGGTGCTGGTGCCGCCAAAGAACGCGCTCGCCCTCGCGCTGGCGCTCACGAGGCTCGTCGGCAATCCCGACCTGCGCACGCGCCTTGGGCAGTCCGCACGCGAGCGGGTCGTGGCTCACTTCGATCAGGAACGCCAGACCGATTCGCTGGAAGCCATCTACGCTTCCCTGCTCAGATCCGCGTCCCCTACTTCACCCAGACGATCGTAATCCCCCGGTTCGCGCCGCCCAGGTCAGAGTCGGCGTACGAACCGACCGCGATGCGCAACTCCCGTGTCGCCTCGTCATCCAGCGCGTAGCCCTCGCCCGCGATCACCGCCCTGAACCTCGCGCGCCTGCGGAACGCCCAGTTTCTGACGACCTCCCGCGTGGTCCCTCCACGACCCGAGCTTCCGTAGCCGTGAACGACCTTCAACACGCGGTGCGACGCGGAACGCATGATGCGGGCGGCGGCATCGTCCAGCTCCGCCTCCACGTCGTCCGGATGCCGGGGAGGGTGCGCAACGTCAACCGTGACGAGAGCCCCACTCACGCCACCGCGCCTTTGAAGCGCCGCAGCCTGAGCGAGTTGCTCACGACCGAGACGGAACTGAACGCCATGGCCGCCGCGGCCAGCACGGGGTTCAGGAGCCCGAGCGCGGCAAGCGGGATCCCCACAACGTTGTAGGCGAATGCCCAGAAGAAGTTCTGCCTGATCGTCCGCACCATCTGCCGCGAGAGGCGGACGGCATCCACGAGAGCCATCAGGTCCGGCCTCATCAGCGTGATGTCCGCGGCTTCCATCGCGACGTCCGTGCCAGAGCCCATCGCCACGGAGACGTCTGCCTGCGCGAGCGCCGGGGCGTCGTTCACGCCGTCGCCGACCATGAGGACCCGGTCGCCGGACCGCTGGTACTCCTTCACGGAAGAGATCTTGCCCTCTGGACTGAGGCGGAAGAGCACCTCGTCAACTCCTGCCGCCGAGGCCACAGCCTTCGCGGCACCGCCAGCGTCTCCCGTAAGCATGACAGGCTGAAGCCCGAGACTCTTCAGCTGTTCGATTGCCGCGCGCGACGACGGGCGTATGGCATCCGCCACGGCGATCGCACCGACGCACGCGCCATCCACCCCGATCAAGACCGCTGTGGCTCCCTGGCTTGCCCACATCTCTACCCGAGCCACAAGCGGAGACGGATCCACCCCCTCCTCGCGCATCAAAGCAGCACTCCCGGCCACGATCGTCCGTCCTCCGGCGTGCGCAACGACGCCCAGGCCCGGCTTCGACGCGAACGACTCGACGTCCGCAAGCCCGATGTTCCGCCGCTCTGCCTCCCGGACGATCGCGCGCCCTACAGGGTGCTCCGACCCGCGCTCCGCGGCGGCCGCGGCGGCGAGCACATCACCGTCCGTCCACCCCTCCGCTCCCGCCATGCCGATGAACCGCGGCGTACCTTCAGTGATCGTTCCCGTCTTGTCCAGAAACAGCCAGCGCACGCGTCCAACGAGCTCCAGACTGACCACGTTCCTGATCAGCACCCCAATCTTCGCACCGACCCCCGTCCCGACCATGACGGCGGTCGGGGTGGCAAGCCCGAGCGCACACGGGCATGCGATGATCAGCACAGCAATGAAGGGGACCAGGGCGCCCCCGAGCCCGACGCCACCCACGACGTACCACGCGAGGAACGTGATGACGGCAATCCCGATCACGACCGGCACAAAGATCGCCGCAATCCGGTCGGCCAGCGCCTGGATCGGCGGCTTGCCGGTCTGCGCTTCCCGCACCAGACGGATCATATGGGACAGGACCGTCGCCGAACCCACTGCCGTCGCTTCAATCTCAAGCGCCCCGCTACCATTGACTGATCCGCCCACTACCCGGTCCCCCGGCTTCTTGTCCACCGGCATGCTCTCGCCGGTCATGAGCGATTCGTCCACGGCGCTCATCCCCCGGACGATGCACCCGTCAACCGGAATGCGCTCTCCCGGCCGGATGACCACCAGATCGCCGAGCACCAGCAGCGAGGCGTCGACGCGTTCTTCGATTCCATTGCGCTTCCGGACGGCATGCGCCGGGTTGAGGGCGATTAGCGCGCGGATCGTGGATGACGCGTTGCCGCGCGCCCTTGCTTCGAGCCAGCGGCCGAACAGGATAAGCGTGATAATGGTGGCCGCCGTCTCGAAGTAAACGTGGTGATCCAGGCCGCCACGCCCCGGCATCACCGACACTGCGGCGCTGTACAGAAACGCCGAGCCCGTTCCTACCGCGACAAGGGTGTTCATGTCCGCGGTCCGGTGCCGGAGTGCACTCCATGCCCCGCGAAAGAAATTGCGGCCGGCCCCGAAGACAACCGGGGCCGACAGCAGGAGGACGATCAGGTTCAGCTGGTGGACGGACAGGGGGATGACCCGATCGAACCCCTCGACCATGCCGGCCATGCCGAGCAACACGACGGGGACGGTGAGCGCAACGCTCAGGATGAGATCCGAGGTTCTGGAACGTCGCGCATCCTCGCCCGGATCAGGCGCAGGGACGGAGTCGACGCTCAGCGTGTAGCCTGCCCCCTCGACCGCCTTCCGCAATGCCTCGAGGTCTGTTTGCGAACGGTCGATTGTGACCGCGGCCTCTTCCGTGGCGAGATTGACCGCGGCCGTGCTGACGCCATCGACCGACGCCAGGGCTTTCTCGACCCTGGTCACGCACGCGGCGCAGGTCATGCCCCCGACAGGGAGGAGTAACGTTTCGATGTTGTGAGTGCGCAGCGCCATCTGTTCGTGCCTCAGGTTCCGGTCCGCCCGAGCAACTCCCGTTCTGCGTCGGCTCCAATCCAGCGCGCTGCTCCGGATCCGCTGCGACGCAATCGTGCAGCCTCTGCAATGGCCTTCGTGCGCAGCGCTGGATTCCGCTTGCCGATCTGGCGAAGGGCCCAGTTGACCGCCTTCTTCACAAAGTTGCGCTCGTCGTCTGCCTCCCGCCTGATCGCCAGAAGCATGGGCCCAAAAGTGCTGTCGGGGAGACCTTTCTGGCTCACGGCAATGCGTGCCATCAGGGAGAACCCGGCCCGCTTGACGAACTCCTGCTTGCGCCCGCTCCAGAGGAGCGCTTTCCGTTGGGCGTGGGGCGTGCGCTCAAACAGGTTCGCACACACCTGGTCGCACAGATCCCACGAGTCCAGCTCTCGCGCCCAGCGGTCCATAGCGCGGGCAGACATGGCCACCGGATCCGCGAGCATGCTCGCCAGGATGCGGGCTTCATGGATTCCCGAGGCCCAGAGATCCTCCGCAAGCCGGTGGTCCTTCCCGAGGCGGCGCGCGATGGGGCGTAACCGGGCAATCGACACCCCGAGGGCCCGTGCGGTGTTGATCCCGTACCGCGCCATTCCCTCCCGGTTCCGCGCATTCTGCATGGACCGGAGTTCCTCGAGGACCGTGTCAGCGCGCGCAGGCCTCACGCCGGTACCGGCGTATACCCGGCCTTGCGAATCGCACCTTCGATATCCTGCCGCGATGCCGCCTTCTCTTCGAAGGAAACCTGCGCCTCCCCGATGCTCACCGAATCGACCCTGACGCCGGGCAGCGACGCCAGCTCGCGCCGCACTGCTTCGACACAGTGGCCGCATCCCATCCCGTCAATCCGCACCGTTGTTGTCGTCATGAGGACGCTCTCCCGATAGTTCCCGCTCATCCGTTTGGTGCTGTGGCATGCAACGCGCACCGTGCGGCATTTTCATCACATGAGCCCCCGGAAATATAGAGACACCCCCCGGCAGATGCAACGCGCGTTGCGGAGGAAGGAATGAGTTGGTATCTTCGGTGATGATGACGAGCGCCGCATTTGAACGGATCCTCCGCTCCTCCCTCCCTGCACGTCCGCGTCGGAGAGTCGCCAGTGCAGGGTTGGTCGACGCCGGCGTTCTGGTCCCCGTGCTCCTCCACGACGACGAGCCCCTTCTTCTGTTCACGCGGCGCACCGACCGGGTCGAGACGCACAAGGGGCAGATCTCGTTTCCGGGCGGGGTGGTAGACCCTGGCGATGCGGACGTCGTCGCCACGGCACTGCGCGAAACCCACGAAGAACTCGGCGTCGAGCCGGCCTCCGTTGAGACGCTCGGCCTGCTGGACGATCTTGCCACGCCGACGGGGTTCCGGATCACTCCGGTCGTCGGGATCCTGCGAACTCTCCCCCTCTACATCCCAAACACGGACGAGGTCGAAGAAGTTTTCGAGGCCCCCGTTTCGACGCTTCTCAATCCGGACATCTGCTCATCGGAAATCTTCGTGCTCGACGGCCTCGCGCGCAGGGTCTGGACGTATGCGTACGGCCCCCATCGGATCTGGGGCGCGACGGCGTACATCCTCCGCAACCTGCTGTCCCTCGCCACGGGGACAACGCACGACGATCCCTGAACAGACCGCCCCTCCGCGTCTGCATCAACGGGGAGGGGCGGGATGACGTCGGGCTGCCCGGTTACGATTGTGCAAACCCGAGATCCGAAGGAACAAAGCGGGCGCCGACCCGGTAGCCGCGCGATGTGGCGTACCCCTTCAACTTGTCGAACAGAATCGCCCGCGCCCGGTGCAGGCGGGACCGCACGGTTCCAATGGGAATCTCGAGCGATTCGGCGATCTCTTCGTACGGCAACTCCTCGATATCGCGGAGCACGATGACGCTCTTGAACTTCTCGGGGAGTCCGCCGATGGCGTCGGCGATCTCGTCCTCGAAGATGTCATCCACGTCCAGCGCGGCCATGTCCTGACGATCGGAGATCTCGCGGGCTGCCATCTGATATGCGGAGATCTGCTCGTCGTATTCGACGTGGTCCGGCTGTCGCTTGACGCGACGGTACTCGTTGATGTAGGTGTTGCGCATGATCCTGTACAGCCACGCTTTCGCGTTGGTTCCCTCTTCGAACTTGTCGAAGAAGCGGTACGCCTTCAGGAATGTCTCCTGGAGGAGGTCGCTCGCCTCCTCTTTGTTGGACGTAAGGTAGAGCGCGTAGTTGTAGAGAAGGTCCATGTGCGGAGCCATCTCTTCGTTGAACCTCGTATGCTTTGTGCCCGTCGTAGGGTTCATGGTTAGTGACTTCCGGCGTTGGGGATAGATTTCGTTGCTGTCGTTTTCTTCGGTATATACGATTTTGATGTTTTAATATAACCTCCCGCCAGGCATTTGTCAAGACCCTACAAAAAACTATTTGCCGCTGTAATTGTTTAAACAACAACAAGTTACAGGAACGAACTTTAGGCCGCGCGAATGTCCCGAAACCACAAAAAAAGGGGCCCAAAATGGGCCCCCGTTGACACCTGCTTCCTGGCTGTCTAGTTCGCGCCGGGGCAGCCGATCCTTTCCATCCCCTTCTTCGCATCGGCGTTTCCGGGGTTCAGTCGGAGGACCTTCCTGTACTCCTCGCACGCCTCGCCCGTCAGCTTCCGGTTCGCCTCATCATCCCCCTCAACGCGCAGCAGGACCAATCCTTGCGCCAGCCAGAGGTGGGACATGTAGTTGGTCGGGTTCATCTCCACGGAGCGGCGGAAGTGCGTCACCGCTTCGGTGATCCGCTTACGGTTCTCTGCCGGATCGCCCTTTGGATCCAGCGTCTGCAGCACAGCCTGTCCCCATGAGAACCGGCTGTCCGCGTTGTCATACCCGGACCCCTGCGCCTTGCGATACCCGTCAACGGCTTTTTCGTACTGTTGTTTCTGGAACCAGTACGACGCGCTCATGTACTGCGCTTCGCCGATCTCCTTCTTGTACTTCACCGGGTCGCTCTGCGCCTGGGTCAGCACCTCGTCATACTGCGCCTTCGCCTCGTCGAGGGAGTCCATCAACGAGAGCGTCCGTCCGAGCCAGAGCCGGCCCAGGAGGAAGTCAGGCTTCATGGTCACGGTTTTCGTGAGCAGCTCGTGCGCGCGCTGATAGTTCTTGACCTGCATGTACGATGCCGAGGCGTTGATGTACGCGCTGAGCGAGCGGGGATCGCAGGCGATCCTCTTCTCGAACATCTGCGCCGCCTTGTCGTACTCCTGCTTCTTCATGTACAGCGAGCCAAGCGAGAAATACGGTTCGCAGTTCGTTGAATCGGTCTCGACGGCCGTCAGGAGCGCCTTCATCGCTTCGTCCTCGCGGCCGAGGCCATAGAGCGCGATGCCGTATTTGCCCTGGTCTTCCGGCTTGATTGCATTTCGCCGCTCCAGGCCGCCAAATGCGCCGATGGCCCCCGCGTAGTCCTTCGTCTCGGCCAGCGAGTGCGCGTAGATTCGCCAGACATCGGCGTTGCTTGAATCCAGCTCCAGCGAGCGCTTCGCCGCCTTTGCCGCCTCGGGGAAATCTTCTGCGCCGAACAGCGCCTTCGCCAGGTTTTGTGAGCCGGGCACGCCCTGCGGGTCCAGGGTAGCATATTTCCGCAGCGGAGGAATGGCTTTCTGGTACATCTTCGCCAGCACCAGGATCTCGCCCTTCTCCAGATAAGCCTGCGCATACGTAGAGTCCACGGCGATGACTCCATCGTATTCCTTTACCGCCTCGTTGTATTGCCGCTGCTTCTCGAACAGGTGCCCCAGCGTCATCCGCGTCTCGATGTCCTTGGGATTCAGCTCGATGGCCTTCTGGTAGTTCAGCACGGCCAGCGGCGCCACCCCCTGCTTCGCATACGCAGTCGCAAGGCCCTTGTACACTTCGACGTTCTTCTCGTCGTACTCCTTTGACAGCGTCAGGACGCGAATGGCATTGTCGACCGAGTCCGCAGCGACCAGCGCAAGGCCATACGCGCTGAGCACGGCGGGGTCTTTGCGCGCCAGCCTCTCCGCACGGCGATACGCGCTGAGCGCGTTGGGGAGATCCTTCCTCTGCATGTACGCGTCGCCGAGCATCTTCAGCGCCGCGACGTTCTCGTCGTCGCTCTTGACCGACCCCTCCAGATACCGGATCGCATCGTCCGTACGCCCCTGCGCGAACGCGATTGCCCCGAGGTAGTATCCCGCTTCGGCCTGTTTCTGGTTGGCCTTCAGGGCGTCCTGAAATCCCGTGATCGCCGCAGCGGTGTCGCGGGCGGTCAGCGACCCCTTCGCTTTCCCGATGAAGTCCTGTGCCGCAGCACCGGCGGTCACACTGATGATGAGCATTGCAAGAACGAGCGTTCTCATGCTTCTGGTCCTACCTGGATGAGAGTTGGATGAGGCGCACCGGCATGGTCTTCGGCACCAGGCCGGCCTCCTGAAAAGCTTTCTGTCCCGGGGGGCTGCTGACGAAGGCGATGAACCCCAGGCTCAGATCGCGAGTCACCTCGCGCGTGTAGATGTAGACCGGTGTTGACAGGGGATAGTAGTACAGATACAGATACGCTTGCGCCGGGCTGAAGTACTTGCCCGCCGGTAGGCTGGTGTCCGGTCTGAACCCCGGCCCTCCGACGGCCAGAACGTTGATATCGCCGACGCCCAGCAGCCAGTTCAAAGGCACCAGCCCGATCGCGTTCGGTGTGCGCGCAACGGTTTTGACGATGTCCGCGCTTCGGGAAACCGGCGTTGCGCTGAGCCCGAACGGGCGCCCCTTCAGAATCGAATCTCTGAATGCCTCGTTGGTGCTCGAGTTCAGTCCGCCGATCACGGCTTCAATCACGTGCCCGGTACCGCGCCCCGACCAGGTGGTCCGGGTGCCGCTGAAGATGCTGTCCAGCTCCCCGATCCTGATCTCCTTCTGCCGGTTCGACGGATGGGTGATGACCGCCACCGCCGACTGGGCCACGTGATGCTCCTCGAACCAGATCTTCGCGTCGGTCAGCGCCTTGCGCTCATCGTCGTTCAGCCGCCGTGCGATCGCGATCACGCGGACGCTGTCGGCCGCGAAGGCCGCGACCGCCTCGCGCGCTTCCATGACGCGGACTTCGATCGCCGACCCCTCGTACTGCGCCTGGAAGTCGTTGACCTCGCGGCGCATCACGGGTTCGATCGCCTCATCCACAGCGACGACGAGCGACCCCTTGGTCAGGGCCGTCGATCCCGGTTCACGGTCGCAGGCCGGGCCCGTTATCGCCGTCAGCACGACGGCGACTCCTGCGGCCAGCTTCACCACGACGTCCCGAGCGCACATACTCCACCACGAAACGATAGAGTCCATAGAGTGAGACCACGATGCCGAGAATCTGCCGGAACTGAGGGGGCGTGCTCAGCGGCACGAGGACGCCGAGTGCCACCAGCCCGCCCACAACCATCGCACCTGCGGAGAGCGCGAGAATCACATAGTGAACGACGCCCACGCATCCTCCCTGAGAGCCGAACGGGGGAGGCATGCCTCCCCCGTTGCATCGGCACTCGCGTCAGGTTACTTGCGGTCGGCCAGCTTGAACTTGAACGGCACCGACACCCAGACGGCGACGGGACCGTTGTTCATGTAGGCGGGCGTGAAGACGAACTGCTTGGCGGCCTCGACTGCGGGCTCGTTGAAGATCTCCGCGTCGCTCTTGATCACCACCACCTGCTTCGCCTTCCCTTCCTTGTCGACCCAGATCTTCACCCAGACCTTGCCTTCGAGCCCGGCGCGCATGGCGAGCTCCGGATACTTGGGCTCGACCTTCTTCACGACTACCGGTTCCTTCTCCACCGGGACGAAGTCGGGCGGCGGCCCGTCGTCCTGGATCTGGATGTCCTGCTCGATCTCGACCCCGCTTCCCTCGCCCAGTCCTTCACCCACCGGGGCGACTTGCTGACTCATCTCCGTTTGCGTGGCGAACACCTGATCGGCGGTCACCTCCGCATCCGGCACCGGAACGGGCGTACCGACCGTCGGCTTGGCTACCGGAGCAGAGACCGAAATGGGAGGCGGCGTGTTTGCAGCCGCGATGGACGGAGGCGGCCCGAGATCGCTGTACTTCAAGATGCGGACGGACACGGTGGGCGGCTCCTCCGCCTGGAGCAACCCGCCGAGATAGTACGACCCGACAACGCCGAAGTGCATCGCCGTGGAAATTCCCAGCGCGGTCAGCCAGTATCTCTGGTAGTTGCGCTTGAGCTCGACGGCACCGTACTGGCCACCCGCGGCGACTGTCGCTGCTGTGCTTGCCATGTGGTGTCTTCTCCCTTCCCTACGCCTGGGCTTTCTTCAGCAGTTCTTTGTCCTGGTCCGTCATCGGCGCCAGGCTGAACCGCTGGATGTTGGCGAAGTTCGTCAGCTCGTCGATAATGTCGACCAGGTTGATGTACTTGCCCTCCCGGTCTATCTTTATTAACGCCACGACCTTCGGATTAGTTGCCTGCTCTTTCAGGAAGGTCCGCAGCGTCCCCGCAGGGAGCAGCTTCGGCGCCCCGATGCCGGCGCTCCAGTAGATCGCGCCCTCCTTGTCGATCCTGAGCGTAAGCAGGTTTGATTCCGCTACGTCCACCTTCACGTCCTTGTCGGGCGGGAGGTTGATTTCCATCGTTTGCGGCCTGCTCATCGACGTCGTCAGCATGAAGAACGTCAGCAGCAGGAACGCAACGTCAACCAGGGGTGTCATGTCGATGCGAACCCCGAGGCGACGACCCTTCTTCTTCTTCTTGCCTTTGGTTTTTCGCTCTCTTTGAGCGACATCTCCGCCAGCCATATGAGTCTCCTGATTCCGGGATCGTTACGGTTCGACGTTCGCAGCCAGGTTGGTGACCAGGCTGAACCGGGTGATCTGCGTCTTGAGCAGGATGTCCATGACGTCCTCGGTCACCCCGTATTCTGAGTTCCGGTCACCCTTGATGACCGTGCGCAGCTTGGGATTCATCGTGCGTGCCTGCACGAGGAGGTTCCCCAGCTGGTCTTTTTCTACCAGGATGCTCGCCTTCAGCTCGTTTTCCTTCCCGAACAGCCGACCCCGCAGAATCTGCGAGTCGAGCCCGAGAAAGATCCGGCCGTCATCGGCGATGTTGATGGTCATGACGTCAGACTCGGGAAGCTTGAATTCCGAGTGCGACGACGGGAGCGTGATCGAGACCTCTTCCGGCGGTTTGAATTGCGTCGTCAGCATGAAGAACGTGAGCAGCAGAAACGCCACGTCCACCAGCGGGGTCATGTCGATCCGAACGCCCTGACGATGTGGTTTGAATTTCGGCATGGGCTTAGGTCTCCGTCCGCCCTTAGTCCGACGTCTTTGTATTCAGGATCTGGACGACGTTGTAGCTCGACTCGTCGATCATGTACGTAAAGTTATCCACCTTCGTCACGAAGAAATTGTAGGCCACGATACCGATGATGGCGGCCAGCAGACCGAGGGCCGTGTTGATGAGCGCTTCGGAGATACCGATGGAGAGCTGGATGGCGTCCGGGGCGCCCGCGCGGGCAAGGGCGGCAAACGCACGGATCATACCGATGGTCGTCCCGAGCAGACCCATCATCGTTGCGATCGACGCGATGGTCGACAGAGCGACGAGATTGCGCTCGAGCAATGGTGTTTCGAGGCTGCTCGCCTCTTCGATGGCGCGCTGCACTTCGGCCATCTTCTTGTCGGGATCGAGCTTCTTGTCACCCTGGATGCCCTTGAATCGCTCCAGGCCGGTGCGGATGATATTCGCCGCGGAACCGCGCTGCTTGTCGCATGCCTTGATGGCGTCGTCGATGCGGCCGGCCATCAGGTGGCCCTGCATCTCCTTCAGGAACTTCGGGACAGACGCACGACCCTGGGCCTTCTTGAGCGAAAAGACGCGCTCGAACACGAGCGTGAAATCCAGCAGCGTCAGAGTGATCAGGAGGGGCACAACGATGCCACCGGTGTAGACCGTTCCAAGCAGGTTGTTCGGGACCGTGCGCACCTCGCCATTCGCGAAGTTCGCCGGGTTCCCCAGCACGAAGATGTAGATGATGAACGCGATGGCGGCGGTTGCGATGATGGCCACCGTGAGGAAAATGGACTGCTTCATCGGTTACTCCTGTGAATGTGGGTGAGGGTTACAATCGTTGTGGCGCGAGCGCTAGGCCAGCGTCGCCTCGAGGGCCTTCACAGCTTCCTCCCTCGTCTCGGTGACTTCGAACACGAGCGTCAGCTTGGTGATCACGAAAATGTTGTTGATGTTCTTGTTGATGCCGGTCATCTTCACCTTGCCGCCGTTCCGCGAGAATGTGGTGTGCGTCGAGACCAGCACGCCGATCGCCGTGCTGTTCAGATAGGTGACCTTGGACAGGTCGATGATCAGGTTCTTCGTGCCCTGTTCCACGAAGTCCGCCACGGCACTCCGGAGTTCGTCCGTTTCCTCGCCGCCAACAAGCGAACCCTTGACTTCGATAATGCCGATCTTGCCGCTGTGGAGCGTTGTGGTTTTCACCGACATGGTTCCTCCAAAGATACGGGCTAACGATGATGTGAGTGAAGACGCGATCGCCGCAGGCACAGATGATGACATGGGGCGAAACCTCCCGCACGGGGAGAATGCAAACCCGATGCCACCCGGACCCGGCGTGAGGAGAATCCGCCGACGCCCTTCATATCAACACGTTATCACCTGAGATGTGCCACACGGAAGTATCGCGCGGAATGCAGAATGCACGGCGATCGAGGCACGAAACAGGAAGGAACGTCCAAGCCAGTGCGGGCCAATATAGTAACCGACCCTGCAAATTGCAAGAAACCGCGGGCCTCCAGAGACCTCGAGAATGACCCTAGAGGCCGTATTTCTTGCGTTTTCTCCAGAGCGTGGTCGGGTCGATACCCAGGATTCTGGCGGCCTCGTCCAGGTCCCTGGCGATCCGCAATACGCGCACGATGTGCTGCTGCTCCACCTCCTCGAGGGACATCGGACGTTGCGACGCATCCCCCAGCGACTGGAATTCCTCCGGAAGATGCTGCAACTGAACGCCCGTCCCGTGCGAGAGGATCAGCGCCCGTTCAATGATGTTCTCCAGCTCCCGGATGTTCCCGCGCCACGCGTACGCGTCCAGCGCGCGCTGCGCCTCGGGGCTGACGGTCACGTTCGACCCGTCCTTCGCGACGAAGTGCTGAACCAGCAACGGAATGTCCTCGGTCCGCTCCCGGAGCGGAGGCAGCTTCAACCGCACCGCGTTCAGACGATAGAACAGATCCTCGCGGAACGCTCCCGATTGCACCGCGGCTTCGAGATCCCTGTTCGTGGCCGCAAGCACGCGCACGTCTACCTTCCGGGTCGCCGTCTCCCCAACGCGCTCGAATTCCCTGCTCTGAAGAAAACGGAGCAGCTTCACCTGCGTGGCCGGAGCGATCTCGCCGATCTCGTCGAGAAACACCGTGCCGCCGTCCGCCGCCTCGAACCTGCCCTGTCGGTCGCGGACCGCGCCCGTGAACGAACCGCGGGCGTGGCCGAACAGCTCGCTCTCCAGCAACGTCTCGGCAAGCGCGCTGCAGGTGACCGTAATGAACGGACGGGTCGCCCTCCCGCTGTTCCGGTGGACGAGATGCGCCAGCAGCTCCTTCCCCGTCCCGCTCTCCCCTTCGATCAAGACCGAGATCGAGCTTGGAGCCACCCGGAGCGCGAGATCGATCACCCCCTGCATCTTCGCGTTGCGCGTGACGATCTCGCCGGTCCCCTCCCGGAGCGCCAGTTCCTCCTTCAGTTCCTGGACCTCCCTGCGCAGGCAGTGATGCTCGAACGCCCGGTCCACGAGCCGCTGGAGATCCGCGAACTCGAACGGCTTCTGAATGTAATCGTACGCACCCGCCTTGATAGCCTCGACAGCGCTGTCAATTCTCCCGTGCGCCGTCATCAGCATGACGGTTGTGAACGGCGACACCAGCCGCGTCTCCTTGAGGAGCTCGATCCCGTCGATCGGCTGCATCTTCAGATCGTACAGGGCAAGATCGAAGTACCGCCCGCGCAGCGCCTCCCGCGCCTTCAGAGGATTCAGGAACGGCGTGACCTCAAACTCCGAAGCTTCCAGGGCGATCCGGACCGTCGTGAGGATGTTCTGCTCGTCGTCGACCAGAAGGATGGAGCCCCGTGCCATCGTCAGACTCCGCTGCTGTTCTGATGCGCGAGCGCCGGAATCCGGAAGTGGAAGCTGCTCCCCCGCCCCGGCTCACTTTCCGCCCAGATGGATCCGCCGTACGCTTCGACGATCTCCTTCGCGATGGCCAGACCCAGGCCGACGCTCCCGGGGGTGGACTCGGAAGCCTGTTTCACCTGCACGAACTTGTCAAAGATGCTCGCGAGGTACTCGGGGGGTATCCCGTGCCCGCTGTCGCGCACGCTCACCAGGAGCGCTCCGTCGTCCTCGCGCGCGCGGACGGTGACGGTGCCGCCCGGCTCGGTGTGCTTCAGGGCGTTCGTGGCGAGGTTGGTCAGCACCGAGGCCAGCGCCTGCTCGTCCACAACCAGATGCGGGAGCGACGCGGGAAGGTCCGTCTCCAGCGCCACCCCCTTCTCGGTGAACTGCACCTGCAGCGGCCGAAGGATCTGCTCGATCGCCACGCCCGGATCCAGCTCCTCGTTCCTGAGCTGGGCTCTCCCCGATTCGAGCTTGGAGAGCTGGAGCAGCTCGCGTGCAAGCTTCGTGAGCCGTACGCAGTCCTGCCGCGCGGAATCAATCAACTCCTTTTGCCGGTCGTTCAGGGGGCCCAGAATCCCGCGATTGAGGATGTCAACGCTCATCCCGATCGAGGTCACCGGCGTGCGGAATTCGTGCGACAGGGTGGCGATGAAATCAGATTTCATCCTGTCCAGCTCCTTGAACTGCGTGACGTCCTGCAGGATGAGCAGAACCCCGTACGCCGTGCCCGCCCCGGCGGCGATCGTGGAGACTGTCGGCCTGAAGAACAGCATCTTCCCGTCCCGCTCGAACTCGAGCGTCCGCACGGCGGAATCCCCCCGCGTGCCATGTCTAAGCCTGCGACGCTCGAGCAACTCCCGGATGCGCGCGTCGGGGATCACCTGCGCGACCGGCACACCCACCGACCTGGCAGCGTCGATGCCGAAGAGACCGGCCACGACGCCGTTCACGTGCACAATCCTGCCCCCCCCGTCGGTCACGATGATGCCGTCCGTCATGGACGCGACGATGGCCTCAGACTTCCTCTTCTCCGCCAGGATCTGGTCGATATTCATCTGTTCGTACTGCCGGAGCCGCTCGGTCATCTTGTTGAACTCCCTGCTGAGCTGGCCGATCTCGTCGTCGGAGAGCACGTCGATCTTCAGATCCAGCTTCCCCCGGCCGATCTGCTTCACGGTGTCTGTCAGCCGCTCTGCCGGCTGGACGACCGACTTCGTAAGCCACGCGGTGGCGATGACGCTCAGCCCCAGCGCGACGATGGAGGCGATGAGCACGCCGAATGCCGTCTGGTTCGCCAGCGAGCGCGTGGTTGTTTCCGCGGCGTTGATCGCCCTCTGGTTTGCGTCGAATACCTGGAAGCTGAGGTCCCGCAGCCGCACACCCGGCTCGCGCACCCTGCGACTGTAGAACTCCCGCGCCTCGCCAACGGCACCCTGCACAATCATTGCCCGCATCACCTCCGCCGCCTGCGCATACCGGCGATAGGTCGCCTGGATGGAATCCCGCAGCTCCACATCCTCGGGCAAGTTCAGCCGGCGGAACGCCTGGTCCAGCCACGAGACGAACAGCTCTGAGTTTTCCTGGTAGGTCCCGACAACCGCGACCGTATCTTCCCCTTCTGCCGCCAGTAGGAGCGAGCTCTCCAGCCGCCCGAGCGCGGTCACCATGTTCTCGGCAGCCAGCACGCCCTGGTAGTTCTCCCGGACGGCGGTCGCGACGGTATTCCCCAGCGTATAGAAATTGTAGATCGACCAGAAGCTCGCAATGAGGTTGAGGACGACGAGACCCGAAAACGTCAGGATGATCTTGGCGCGCAGCGATTGCATCAGAGCATCACGCCCACGAACGGACCGTGGGCAAACGTTGTGTAGTTGAACTCCTCGTTCGACATGGACCACGTCTGATAGCGCACCCGGTAGCCCACGGCGAGCCCGTCGAGAATCCCGATGCGTGGGAAGAGAAGAACCGCCTCGCCGACCGCCGCTGCCGAGAACCCGCCCGTGAAATTGTAGGCCTCGGTGCTGTAGTGTACAAGCCCGCCGGCACGAACGCTCACCTCCATCCCGGAGGTCCGGTGCCTCACTTCCAGGCCGGTCCCGACGCCGACGCTTGCGATGTTGAACGTGTTGCGTTCCGGTCCCGCGGCCTCGGCCTTTGTGTAGTCCGCCCCCAGCATGACGGGAAGGATCAGTGTCGTCGGACCGGGGCCCGTGATCGGAAAGGGGAACGCATAGATGAGGTTGACGACGATGGATGCGTGCGACTCGCCCTGCTGGTCGAACGACGCATACCCGACGGCGAGATCCACCGGTCCTTGCCTCAACCCGAGTGTGGCCATGACGGCGTTGTAGTCGATCTGAACGTCGGGAGGTGCGGTGTTGCTGGCCAGGGGCCCGAAGGTCCGGAACGCCGCGCCCGCCCAGAGATACCGCCACTCCGCGGGCGCGACATCGGCCGGCTCTTCGTACTGCGCCGCAACCCGCCCCGCGTACACCAGCAGCAATGCGAACGTGAACAGCACTTCCCGCATCAGGCCTCCCGTGTTTCCGGAGCTACGCCGGTTCCCCGCGGTTCGCCGATCTTCTTGAGCCGCAGCGTCTTCACTGTCTTGCCCTGGACCACCTCCACCGTCGCCTGCCAGCTTCCCATAGACACGGTCGCACCCCGCTCCGGCATCCTCCCGAGCAGCTGCAGCGCGTACCCGCTCACCGTCACCACCTCGCGCGACTCCAGCTCGATCCCGAACATCTGCTCGAACTCATGCAGCGAGAACGAGCCGTCGACGAGGAACTCGCTGTCGCTGATCCGCTGCACGAGCGGATTCTCGACATCAAACTCGTCCCGGATGTCGCCGACAAGCTCTTCGAGCACGTTCTCCAATGTCACCAGGCCCGCAGTCCCTCCGTACTCGTCGACCACGGCGGCCATCAGGACACGGCGCGTGAGGAACGTGGTGAGGATGGTTTCGAGCGGCATCGTCTCGGGAATGAAGAGCATTTCCCGGCGGATGCTCATGAGATCCTTCCCGGGGCCGGTCTCTCCCTTGAGGCGGAAGAGGTCCTTGAGGTGGATCATCCCGACGACGTTGTCCATGTTCCGCTCGCACAGCGGGTATCGGGTGAACTGGTTCTCCAGTGCGATCGCGATGTTCTGCTGAATCGTCTTGTCCGTGAAGAGGGCCACGACGTTCGTGCGCGGAACCATCACCTCGCGGACCGACCGCTCACGGAAGTCGATGGCGTTCAGCGAAATCGATTTCCCCAGTCCCGAGAGCACGGTGCCGGTCGAGAGCAGCAGCCGGATTTCCTCCTCCGAGTGGCCGCCCTCCCTTTCGCGCCCGGTCTGGATCCCGAGCGCTTTCAGGAACCGGTTGGCGCTTTCGTTGACGATCCAGATAAACGGGCGGAAGACGACATAGAAAAGGTGCAACGGCCTCGCGACGCCGAGCGTTGTCTTCTTCGCGAACTGGATCGCATACCATTTCGGGGCCTGTTCGCCGACGACGATGTGCAGGAACGTGATGATCGAGAATGCGATGGCGAATGCGACGGCGTGCAGCACGGCGTGCTGCGTCAGCCCTGCAAGTTCCAGGGGGCCGCGCAGGATTTCGGCGACGAACGGCTCCCCGACCCATCCCAGACCAAGGCTGGTCATCGTGATGCCGAGCTGGCTGGCGGAGAGGTAGCTGTCAAGGTGGGCGACAATGTGCCGCGCGATCCGGCCCGTGGCGGACCCCGAGCGGGCAAGTGGCTCGATCTCGCTCGCGCGCACCTTCACGATCGCAAACTCGGAAGCGACGAAGAAGGCGTTCAGCAGGACGAGAAGGCTGACGCCGAGGACCTCAAGGATGATGGTCGTGACGCTCATGGCCTTGGCAAGTAGATTAATGTACGCCAAGTGCCCAGGGAAATCAACATGCCGCTAGTCCGCCCGGATCAGCACCCGGTACCCGCGCGGGCCAAGCGTGAGCACGGATCCCCCGGCGAGAGCCTGGCCGCCGAACGCGTCGCGGGCGGTCCCAGGAACGCCGTCGACCCTGACGGGCATCGAGCTGAAGTTCAGGAAGACCGTGACCGTGTCGGCGCCCGCGATCCGCCGATATGCGTAGACGCCCGTGGCACCCGGACGTGCAAGACGTTCCATCGATCCGCTCACCAGCGCCGCATGCTCGCGGCGGAGGCGCGCCAGCGACGTGAAGAGATCTCCCATCGTCCTGTGAGGCGACCAGTCGACGCTCACCTGTTCGAAGAGGCTCAGCTTCTTCCGATTGCCCACTTCCTCGCCGGTGTAGATCAGTGGAATGCCGGGCATCGTGAACGTCAACACGTTCCCCAGCGCGACGCCATCGGCACCGAACTTCTCGGTCGCCGGCGCATCCCACGCGTTCTTGTCGTGATTGGTCGTGAACCGCATCCGCAGAGAACCCACGGGAAACTGCAGCGTCTCGTTCCGGAGAATCTGGTCGATGAGGTCGGGCGGCCTGGCGCCTTTCAGCATCGGGTCGAGCGCGTCGTAGATGTTCCACGCGTACGTCACGTCGAACGCCTTCACGTGATGTTCCGGGAGTGAGCCCTCAGACAACATCATGACCGGCCTGATCGCGTCCAGCGCCGCACGGGCGGCGTCCCAGAAGCCGATCGGCACCAGCTCGGCAACGTCGCATCGGAACCCGTCGATGCCGACGTCCCGCACCCACCAGCACATCATCTCGATCATGTACTCGCGAAGCCCGGTCTGTGCATAGTCCAGATCCGCGACGTCGGTCCAGTCCACGTTCGGGGGCACGATCTTCCCTGTCGAGTCTTTCGTGAACCACTCGGGGTGTTCGGCCATCAGCCTGCTGTCCCACGACGTGTGGTTCGCGACGAGGTCGATGATCAGTTTCATCCCCTGCGCATGGGTCGCCAGCACAAGACTGCGAAAGTCGTCGAGCGTTCCAAACTCATGATTGATTCCGTAGAAATCCTGCACGGCATACGGGCTCCCGAGCGTGCCTTTCCGTCTCTCAACTCCGACAGGGTGAATCGGCAGCAGCCAGAGCACCGTGACGCCCATCGACTTCAGCTCAGGCAGACGCCGCTGCAGGCCGGCAAATGTTCCTTCGGGGGAGAACGAGCGCACGTAGACCGAGTAGATGACCGCCTCCTTCACCCATGTCTCGCTGGGCCGCGCGGGCGCGTCGGCCAGCGGCCCCTTCAGCAATTCCTCAAGACTTCCGGTCGGGGTCAGCGTCACGGGCTTGTAGATCCCGCCTCCGCCGGCGTAGTCCTTCACGAGCACGGCGATCACGTTCTCGCCGGGGTGGACGGCCTTCGACACGTCGAGCGCGAACGGATCGGAGTACCCCGTGTGCGTCCCCACGTCGACGCCGTTCACCCAGACCTCTGCATCGTCGTCCACGCCCGCGAAGTGAATGCTCATCGGCGGGATCGGAGCGTCGAGCCGGACGGTACGCACGAACCAGCCCCAGCCGTCGTACGAGGCGAGACTCGGATACGCTTCCCAGAACGCGGGCGTGCGGACCGTGCTCCAGCCGGCGCGTGAGACATCCGGTCTGTACCATCCGTTCACGATTCCCACCTTCGCCGTGTCGGGTCGGAAGAGCCACTCGCCGTCCAACGTGATGCGAGCCGGCGATGCGTGCGACGATGACGTCAAGAGTGCCATAGCAAGGAGGACCGTACCGAAGTTGACCGGAATGCAGAGCCACGAAGTGAAGAGAGGCGATGTGATCATCCAACCCTCATGTCGTTCAACAACGAGCCGCCTACCCCGGCGAGACGAGGAAGGCAAGCAGGAATATGGCCAGCGCGAGCCCCTGCAGGAGACGCATCCGCTTCCGGTCGCCGCGGCGAACCCGATCCCACCAGATGGCGATCAGGATCATGAGCCCGACGAGAACACCTGTGGTGACAAGAACTTCAGGGTATCCGAAGGAGCGATTCACCCATCGCCGGAACGAATACCCGCCGACATCGGCGTAGATCAACTGGAGGTGCGCGGCGTACACGAGTAGCGATTCGCGGCCCACACACGCTACGAGAGACCGCTCCCCTACCCCCGTGCGCCGCTCATAGGCATAGCACAGGGAGAGCAGCAGCAACACCAGCCCAAGACGGAGGAGAACGAAGCTCGGGCTTGTGTACCAGTAATCATGCGGCGGGTAGAGCGCCGTCAGCACGGGCTCGATGATGAACGAACCAACGACGAACACAGCCCCGACCATTGCGAATCGCTTCATCGACGACCTGGCCGGATCGTCCCCTTCACGACCGGGAGTGCGGTCGCGGGCGGCCGTGAACACGCCCCCGGCAACAACTCCCGACAGCAGGAATACCGACCACGGCAACAGCGGGAACTGGGATCCATATCCCGCATTCAGATATGCGGCGATCGGCAGCGGGAGCAGCCAGGCCGGATTGACGCTCCACATGATGGGGGTCAGCAGGGCGATTCCGGCAGCCAGCCACGGGAGCGCGGCAAAGAGCCGGCGCTCGGTACGGACGATCTGAAGGATCAGCAGCACCAGCAGCACACTGACCGCGATGCACTGCAGCACATCCACCGCCCAGAATTTCGTCCAGGCTTCGGGAGATACTCCTTCGATGAAGCGCCGAAGACTGAAGGCGGGCAGGTGCAGCACATATCCGAGCGCGAGCACGAACAGGAGCTTTCCGGCCTGCTTGCCCAGCGCCGGGCCGAACGAAAGATAGTCGGGGAGTTTGCGCCTGAGAGCGACCGCGAAAACGAACCCTGAGGCAAAAATGAACGAGGGGGCGACAAGCCCGTCGACGAAGCTGATCAGCCGATACGCGGGCTCTCCGCGCATATCAGTGCGCAGTGTGGCGTTGAGCACGTGCGTCTGGACCATCACGATGACCGCCCATCCGCGGAGCAGGTCGACAAACTGCAGGCGCGCGCGCGAACCGCCGGGGCCGGTCGGGCTCTGCGTTCCCACGCGCGTCAGTACGGACGTGTCAGGAACACGTAGGTGACCGCGGTTGCCACGACCATGCGCACCGTGGCAAGACGGCCCGCATGCTGCGTCCTGAGGTAGGCGTGCACGTGTACCATCGCCGTCATCGCAAGCAGCACCGCGGTCGCGACGGCGAGCGCGGCAGTCATTCCGAGCCGCTGCCCGACGAGCTGCATGAGTCCATCGTTGGCGGATGACCCGTAGACGAGGATGAGGTGCACAGCGTAGATGAGGAACGAAGCGCGCCCCAGGGCCACGAGCGGACGGCTGAGCGGCCGCGGAAGCGGGCCGGCGCCGAGGAAACTTGCCGCAAGCGTGAAGACGACAAAGAGCCGGATCAGGATCAGGCCCGGATTGGCCTTCCACCAATCGTGCAGCGGATAGATGTGCGCCGGCACGAGCGCGCTGATCACGCCGAGCGCAGCGCCAACAGCGCTGATGACCAGGGCGTGCCCGAGCACCACCGGCTCCGTCCCCTTCGCGCGGCTGCCGAGGTAGAGCCGCCCGACGGCCGCTCCGGCGAGCATGTAGGCGGCGTACGGCACGACCGGAAAGACTGATGGCTGATAGGCGTTGAGATATGGGGTGAGGAAGTGCGGCAGAACCCCGCTCAGGTCAGTCGACCAGAGCACAGGAGCCGCAATGGCGATGACCGCCGCCAGCCCGGCCGCGATCGCGGCTGCGACGGCCGGTGTACGGCTGAGCATCACGATGATCTGGAGCATCAGTAGGGTGACCGCAACGCAGTGCAGGACGTCCACCTGGGCGAATTGCGCCAATTCGGAGGACGTGGCGCCGGCAACGACCTTCTCAAAAGAAAAATACGGAAGGTGGAGTGCGTATCCCACAACCAGCAGGAAGAGGATGCGGCCGAGGCGCTTCGCGACCAACGGCCCCTGCATCCGGTATTCCTCCCACCGCCGCTCGGTGGCGACCATGAATGCCAGGCCCGAGATGAACAGAAAGAGCGGCCCCGTGAACCCGCGCACGGCGTCGTAGACCCGGAACATGTCTGTCGTACGCACGGCCGGACTCAGGACCGAATCGACGCTGTGGCCAAGGACCATGATGACCACGGCAATGCCGCGCAGGATATCCAGGGATTCGAGGCGCTGTGACGAAGGGTGCATGGTTGAACGCTGGCGCAGATGCGGGGAACGGGAATTCGGCCGCCGGGAGGCGACGCGCGATTATGTCCCCATCTTGTCGAGGAGGATCCGCTCGAGCTCGTCGAGGTCCACGGGCTTGGTCACGTATGCTGCCCCGCCGAGGTCCTTCCCGAATTTCTTCGCATAGTAGTCGTCGACAGCGGTGAGGAACACAAACGGGATGGTTCGATACTCCCGGAGTTTCTGCACTTCCTGGAACAGCTCGAACCCGTTCGTGCCGGGCATGACGAGATCGGAGATGATGATACTCGGCTTCAGGCGCGCAACCGCCTTCAGCGCTGACTCCGCTCCATCCACTGCCTCAACGTGGAACCCGCGATCGCGCAGGCCGAAGAGCGTTGCGTCGCGGATAGCGGGCTCATCATCCACGAGCAGGATGAGTTTGTCGGGGCGCGTATGTTTCATTGCATGACTTTCAACATCTATAATATCAGCAATCCCGACCGGAAACGCAACGGCGGGTGCCGTCGGAAATCTCCTCCTCGTGCTCCCGGGAGGTACGCCCTGAACGCGAACAGGGGAAACTGCTCCTCGAGACGGCAACGGTCGCAAAAAGTTTGCATCTCTCGCAACTTCACTGCGATACCGTCCGCGCCACACACCCGGCGGCAGCTTCTCCGCTCCGTATGGCTCCTTCGACTGTCGCCGGCAGCCCCGTCGCGGTCCAATCGCCCGCAAGGAACAGGTTCGGCACAGGTGTCCGCACATCAGGGCGCAACGCCTCAACCTCCGGCGAGAGGGAGAACGTCGCTCGCTTTTCCCGGATGACCACCGCATGATACGGGGACTGCGCACTCTCGCCGAAGATGCCCACGCAGTCTTCGATCCCTCGTGCGACCAGTGCCTCGTTTGTCAACGCAGTTTCCTCGTACGCCGCGCTGATCACGAGCGAGAGACGTTCGCCGGCTGCGTTCACGCGCGCGTGCCTGAACACCCACTGGACACTCCTCCCGAGCACTCCCAGCACGGCGTGCGGAGAAACCCGATGATCGTACCACAGATGAATGCACAGGATCGGGGACACTGCCGTCGACGAAATCTCCCGGAGGTGGAAATCCGTATGACGGGAGGCCGGCAGCAGACGCGCGACATGCGTCGAGGGCACCGCAAGAATCACGCTTGACGCATCGACAACCGCACCGTCCTTCGTCCGGACCCGGACGGCTTTCCCCCCCTCCTCAATCGTCTCAGCCACATCGATCCCGAAGCGCACGTCGCCGCCGCGCGCGCGTATGTAAGAGACCGCGGGATCAACCAGCAGCTCCGAGAGCCCGGCCCTGGGAATCGCGAGCGCCGCGCCGGTGCGGTGGGAGAGGAACGCCTCGCGCAGTGAGCGCACGAACACCCGGGCGGAGGCCGCCCCTGGCTTCTCGTTCATGATGGAAATCGCCAGCGGGTGCCAGAACGATGCCCGGGCCTCGGCGGAGGCTCCATGCCGGTCGAGCCACCGGTCGATTGTCCAGTCCGGCGGGACCCCGGACGCGGATACGGATTCCCGTGCGATTGCGGCCCCCGCGCGCAGCACGCCGGGTTTGTCCCCGGCCGCAAACAGATTGGAGACCAGCACGCCTCCGAGCAGGTGGAGCGGCGAGGGGAGCGCCGGAAAGCGGAGACGCAGGTAGCCCCGTCGCGGGTGATGAAAGAGGAGCTCAGGCGTTGTCTGGATATCCAGCAGGTGCGCGCTGCCGATCGTTTCCAGGTAGGCGCGCGTGCGGGCGTATCCGGCGATCAGCAGGTGCTGCCCGTTGTCGATGACGTCGCCGGTCGTCCGGTCTCGAAACGAGTACGCCCGGCCGCCCGCATACGGGCGCCGCTCCAGGAGAACGACCGGGATGGAACGGGAAGCCAGTGCAACGCCGGCGGCGAGGCCACTCAGCCCTGCGCCGACGACGACGACGGGTTTCACACGGAGGGGATGCTGTGAGGTTCCGCGCGGCGGGCGCGGGCAATCCAGGAGTACTTCAACAAATGGCTGAGCCAGTACCTGAAAGCGATCAGGGCCTTCAGGGGCGACGATACGGAGATGCGTCGGGCGAAAACGTTGTAGTTGTCACTCTCGATCCGACGGAGCAGATGGGCGTAGATCGACCACATGATGCGCGCCGCGAAGAAGTAGTACTTGTCCTCATCGCGCAACGATGCACGCGCCGCATCAAAGTAGCATCGGGCCCGGTCACACTCATACCGCATCAACTCCACGAACTGCGGCGTGTAGCGGCTCTGCAGGATATCCTCTTCGCGGACCCCGAAGCGCTCGAGGTCCTCAAGCGGGAGATAGATCCGGCCACGGCGTGCGTCATCCTTGACGTCCCGCAGGATGTTCGTCAACTGCAGGGCGATGCCCAGGTTGACGGCATATGCGCGCGTCGACGCGTTCTGAGCCCCGAAGATGGGGCGGCACATCAATCCGACGGTAGAGGCAACCAGATAGCAGTACTCGTGGAGATCGTCGAAGCGCTGATAGCGCGTCCGGGTGAGGTCCATCTCCATGCCACGGATCAGGTCATGGAACAGCTCGACCGGAATGTTGAACCGGCGTGCGACCGCGCTGATCTGATTGAGAAGCGGGAACGTCGATGTGCCGCTCAGCGCCCGGCCGAGCTCCATCCTCCAGCGGCGGAGGCGCACGGCCTTCCGCCCCTGATCGGGCTCCTCGTCCACAATGTCATCCGTATAGCGGCAGAATGCGTAGACGGCATGGAGCGCCTCCCGCTGCGGACGCGGGAGCAGCGAAAAGGAGTAGTAGAAGTTCGTGTTGCTATGTCGCGTGATTGCGGTGGCCGAGGCGTTCATATTCTCCCGCTGACAATCGCTGCCGCCAGAATGCGCAGTCTGTCCGCGCGGCCGACAACGGGCCGCGTCCGGAACACATCGTATCCGGACCGTTCGATCGCGTCGAGGATTGCCACGCCCCCTCGCCAGATCAGATCCAGCTCAAACCGGAGCCGGCCGCGCACCATTCCAAGGAGCGGTCGCCCGCGCAGAAACAGCGCCCGCGTACGAGCCACCTGGAACGTCATCAGGCCGCGGAACCTGGCATCCATCGCCGACGACCGAAGGTCCGTTTCAGTATACCCAAAACGCCGTAGATCGTCAAGCGGGAGGTAAATCCGGTCTTTCTGCAGATCCACCGCGATATCCTGCCAGAAATTCGTGAGCTGGAGGGCCGTGCAGAGGTCGTCGGAGCGATCGACCGTCGCGGCACTTGCGGCGCCAAAGAGATGGAGCACGAGCCGCCCGACGGGATTTGCGGAACACCGGCAATACCCGAGCAGATCGTCGAAGGTCTGATGACGGGGCCTGGTGACGTCCATCCGGAAGGCGGTCAGGAGATCGCGGAGCAACTGCGCGGGGATTGATGTGCGCGCCACGGTTTCCGCGAGCGCGACGAACACTGGCCCCCCCGGGCGGCCCGCGAGCGCATCGTCCAGCTGCCGCTCCCAGGAGTCCAACGCCCGGAGGCGCTCCGCCGGCGGACCCGTTCCCTCGTCCGCGAAATCGTCGGCAGCACGGGCGAATGCATAGACCGCCCAGACGTACGGCCTGAGATTCCGTGGCACCGCAAGCGACGCGACGGGGAAGTTCTCGTAGTGTTCCTTCGCGATCCGCTCGCAGTGGAGAAACGATTCCCCGACGGCGGGAGATATGGACGTCCTGCGTCCCATTCTTCATAAAACCTATCAAAATCGGCCCGAAACTGCAATCAGCACCTTGCTCTTCTTGGCGGTTTTGGATATATTAAGTGTCTTTCGGCGGGATAGCTCAGTTGGTTAGAGCAATGGAATCATAATCCATGTGTCGGGGGTTCGAATCCCTCTCCCGCTACAACGGACAGCCGGGACGTGCCGGGGCTCCGTGGGGAAAGCAGATGCCCAGCTTCGCAGCACATACGTTCCGCGCCCGCTTCCGTGAATTTCTTGTCCGTCGCCGGCTGCTCGCGGAGCGCAGCAAGATTCTCGTCGCGGTCAGTGGCGGCGTCGATTCCGTCATCCTGCTCGACCTGCTCGCGGGGGAGCGCGATCATCTCGCCTTGACTCTCGCCGTTGCGCACTTCAATCACCAGCTGCGCGGAGCCGAATCGGACGACGATGAGACCTTCGTCATGGAGCGCGCACGCGCGTACGGCATCGAGTGTTATGTCGAGCGCGCTGACACGGCAGAGGTCGCGCGTCTCTCCAAGCGGGGCGTCCAGGAGACTGCACGCACGCTTCGCTACGACTTCTTCGCCAAGTTGCTGCTCTCGTCGGGATTCGACCGCATCGCCACGGCGCACAACGCCGACGACAACGCCGAAACGGTTCTCCTGAATCTCTTCCGCGGCGCCGGCGTCCAGGGGTTGGCGGGCATTCCCGCCTTCCGGAGCGATCGCAACATCATCCGTCCTCTGCTGTTCGCGGAACGGAAGGACATCGCGGCGTACGGGCAGGAGGTCGGCCTCTCCTTCCGGGAGGACTCGTCGAACGACACCGACCATTATACGCGCAACTTCATCCGTCATCGGGTCCTCCCGCTGGTGCAGGAGCAGGTCAACCCGACGATCGTGCAGACGCTGAACCGCTCCTCCGAGCTCTTCCGGGAGCTGGAAGCGTACCTGTCGTACAACGCACGCCGGCATCTCGACCTGATCGTGACGCGCCAGACCGCGGACGACCTCCACGTCGCGATCCCCGGATTGCGCGGCGTTCCGGTGCTGCTGCGGCAGCACATCGTGATGCTCGCGGCTGAGCGGTTCACCGGCCGGCGGCCTGATTTCGATCAGACCGCTCGCGTGCTGGATCTGATGGACGGAACGACGGGAGCGTGGGTGCCGCTCTCGCAGGATCACGTGGTGTTCCGGGACCGCGACGCGCTCGTGTTCCGCAAGGCGGAACCGCTGTCGGAATTCAGGATCGTGGTGCAGCAGAACCATGCATACGACCTGGGGACCTTTCACTTCTCGTCGGAGCTCCTGAACGGGGTGCCCGGCCAGACCCAGGGCAGGCCCGCAGAGTTCGTGGATGCCGACAAGCTCAATGCCGGGGATCTGATCCTGAGGACATGGAGCGAAGGCGACGCGTTCATGCCGCTGGGGATGCGGACGATGAAGAAGGTCAGCGACTTCTTCGTGGACGCCAAGGTCCCGGTCTACGAGAAGCGCCGGTTCCCCATTCTCGAGACCGCGGACGGCGCCATCGTCTGGGTCTGCGGGCAGCGGATCGATGACAGGTTCAAGGTCACGGACGAAACAAGGCGGGTACTGAAACTGGAGTTTCACCGGTCACAGGACAGGCTGAATGGCACGTCGAATTCGGGTCAACGGTGACCTCTTCGCACTGTTGATCAGTGAGCGGCGCCTGCAGGCGCGCGTGCGCAGCATCGCCCGCGAGATCAGCAAGGAGTACCGCGGAACGGTCCCGGTGTTCATCGGCGTCCTCAACGGGTCGTTCATGTTCCTGGCCGACCTGATCCGCGAGGTGACGATCCCCTGCGAGGTGGACTTCCTGAAGTTGTCCAGCTACGGCGATTCCAAGATCAGCTCCGGCAACGTCCGTCTCCTGAAGGACCTGAACTGCACGGTTGAAGGACGGGACATCATCGTGGTGGAGGATATCGTCGATTCCGGGCTTTCCATGCAGTTTATCAGAGATTTGATTGAGCGTCAGAACCCCCGGTCGCTCAAGGTTGTTACCTTACTGTACAAGAAAGGCTCTGCCCAGACGGCCGTCCCCCTCGAGTACATCGGCTTCACGATCGGCGGGGAATTTGTTATCGGCTACGGGCTCGACTACGCCCAGCGGGAGAGAAACCTGCCCGCCATCTACCGGCAGATGCCGGACGGGGTCCAGCCCCGCACGCGGCAGTCCGGGACACAACGATGGAGCAGCAGCCGCCGGGTCCGGCGAAGCACCCGTTAACCCAACGCAGAGCGCGAACGACTATGGCATATAACATGAAAAACAAACGACAGGGTCCGCAGTTCCGTCCGGACGACGAGTTCAACTGGAACAAGGTCCTGAAGGTGGTTCTCAGCTGGTCCGCGATCATCCTGATGGTCTTTCTGGTGATGACGCTGTTCAAGTCCGCCGAGGGGACCGAACAGGAGATCAGCTACACCGAGTACCGCGCGCTCCTGCAGGAGAACGCGATCGTGCGGGCCACGATCAAGAAATCGGAGCTGACCAACTACGATTTCCACGGAGAACTCCGCGAGCCGCGCATGGTTCGCTCCGGCAACAAAGAGTCGCGTTTTCAGAAATTCGTCGTCACGCTGCCGGTCCTCGACAGCGAAGTGGTGAAGGAATGGAACGAACGCGGCGTCCAGTTCAGCATTCAGAAGGAAGACAACGCCTGGGTGAGCGCGCTGATCAGCGCCCTGCCCTGGATGCTGATCCTGGTCGTATGGCTGGTCTTCATGCGCCGGATGCAGGGCGCCGGCCCCCGGGGCATCTTCTCGTTCGGCAAGAGCCGCGCGAAGATGCTGAACGAAGGGGCACCGCGTATCACGTTCGCGGATGTCGCAGGGGCCGATGAGGCGAAGCTCGAGCTGATGGAAATCATCGAGTTCCTGAAGGAACCTACCAAGTTCCAGAAGCTCGGCGGGAAGATCCCCAAAGGCGTCCTCCTGCTCGGACCTCCGGGCACCGGCAAGACACTGCTCGCGCGCGCTGTCGCCGGCGAGGCGGGCGTCCCCTTCTTCTCGATTTCCGGGGCGGACTTCGTCGAGATGTTCGTGGGTGTGGGCGCGAGCCGTGTGCGCGACCTGTTCGAGCAGGGAAAGAAGAACGCGCCGTGCATCATCTTCATCGACGAGATTGACGCGGTGGGCCGCCACCGCGGCGCGGGCCTGGGCGGCGGACACGACGAGCGGGAGCAGACCCTGAACCAGCTGCTGGTGGAGATGGACGGGTTCGAACAGAACAGCGGGGTGATCATCATCGCCGCGACCAACCGCCCCGACGTCCTCGACCCGGCGCTCATGCGCCCGGGCCGCTTCGACCGGCAGGTGGTCGTGGACCGTCCGGACGTCAAGGGGCGCGAGGGTATCCTCCGCGTCCATACGAAGAACATCCCCCTGAGCGAGGACGTCCACCTCGACGTGATTGCCAAAGGAACGCCCGGCCTCGCCGGCGCGGAGCTCGCCAATCTCGTCAACGAAGCGGCGCTCCTGGCCGCCCGGCAGAATTCGAAGGCCGTCACCCGCGCGCACATCGAAGAGGCCAAAGACAAGGTCATGATGGGCATGGAACGGAAGAGCCTCATCATTTCAGAACGCGAGAAGAAGGTCACCTCCTACCACGAGATCGGGCACGTGCTCGTGGCCCGGATGCTCCCGGAGGCAGACCCGGTGCACAAGGTCACGATCATCCCGCGCGGCCGGGCCCTCGGGCTCACCACGTACCTGCCGATCGACGAGAAGCACACGTACTCCAAGGGGTACCTGGAAACGATGATCACCTATGCCCTGGGTGGACGCGCAGCGGAAAAGCTGATCTTCGGGGAGCTGACGACCGGAGCGGGCAACGACATCGAGCGCGCGACGGAGCTTGCGCGCAAGATGGTCACCGAGTGGGGAATGAGCGAGAAGCTCGGGCCGCTCGCCTACGGCCAGCGGGAAGAGGAGATCTTCATCGGCCGCCAGATCACGCGGCACAAGAACTATAGCGAGGAGACGGCCGTCACCATCGACGATGAAATCAAGCATATCGTCGTGAGCTGCGTGAGGCGCGCGGAGAAGATCCTCGAGGACAATTTGGACACGCTCCACCGGCTCGCGGCTGCGCTGCTCGAACGGGAAATCCTGGACGGGACCGAGATCGACGCCGTCATCCGCGGGGAGGAATTGCCCCCCATGGGACGGGGCAACGGAAAGCCCCCAGTCCCCGCTTCTCCACAGCCCAAGGACGGTGGGTCGAAATTGCCCTCCCCGGAACCGCGACCCGCACGCACATGAACGGCGACCGCGCCGCCGGCCAGACATCATACGGAGCAGAGGTGGTCCGCAAAGGGATCCACCTCTTCTCCCTTTCTATCCCCGTCATCTACTATTTTCTGTCGAAGGAGGCGGCGCTCACCATTCTTCTTCCCCTGACCGCCTTCTTTGTCGCCAACGATCTTGCGCGACTGCATGTGAAGCCGTTCGGGCGTTTCTATGAGGCGCTGTTCGGATCCATTCTCCGATCGCACGAGCGCAACGACCGTGGCCGCCGGTTGACGGGCGCGTCATACGTCCTGATCTCGGCAACGCTCTGCGTGTGGCTGTTCCCCAAGGTTATCTTCCTCACCGCCTTCGCGATCCTGATCGTCTCGGACAGCGCCGCGGCGCTTGTCGGGCGGCGCCTGGGACGCCGACCGTTCCTCGCCAAGAGCCTCGAAGGGACCACCGCATTCTTCGTCAGCGCCCTCATCGTGGTTGGGCTCGCTCCAAAGGTGATCTATAGTCCGACGGAGTATCTCATCGGAGCGGTTGCGGCGCTGCTCGGCGCAGTTGTCGAAGCCGCGCCCCAGGCCGTCGACGACAACCTCGCGATCCCGCTGGCGATCGGCACGTTTCTCTGGCTGCTGTACGCCGTGTTCCTTCCGGGCGTCAATATCTACGCCCTCGACGTTCTCCGCTGAGACGCGCGTCCTTCACGCGCGCAGAGGTTCCTTACTGATTTCCTGAGTCGCTGTGTCATCCGGAGCGCCGAACCCCGCTCTCCGCGTCTGCACCCTTGACCCCGCCCCCTGCGCCGGAGGATTCACCCCCCTCTTCTGCGTCGGGGGCTTCAATCTCCCGCACCGGCCGGGTGCGATGGCGCGAGACCGCGAGGATCGACCACCCCTCGAGCGCTGCAAGCAGAATCCCCGCAACGCCCACGGCCTTGGTGACGGCGGCCTCCGCCGCACCGAAGACGCTTCCCCCGACGAGGAGCCCGAATCCCAGGAAGAGCCCGAGAAAGAGCAGCGCGAGGCCGAAGATGGTGGTGGGCCAGGGCCGGAGGGCAAGCGCAAACGCTCCGACGGCCACCAGGAGACATGCAACGAGGATGAAGAACGGCGATTCGACCCCGCCGAGGTTCCCCGAGAGGAAGCCAACGGTGGTGGCGAAGCCGAACAGGAGCCCCAGCGTTATGTTTGTCCAGCCCGCGACCATCGCGCTCCGGCGCGAGGGGCGGGAATCCGCGGGCAGCTCCCGATCGTGCATGGTGCTGGCTGGCATGGAGGATGAAGGCCCTGCCAGCCGTCAGGCCGATTGGGATTTCTTCTTGCGCGTCAGCGAGATGCCGCCGAACCCCGCAATGATGGCCACGTAGAATCCGAGATCGTACCACCACCCGGTGTTGTTCGGCTCATACACCCTGACGGCGTCATTGAAGATGCCGACGATCAGCGACAGCGGGGCAATCCATCCGTGCCACACGCCGGTGAAGAAGCCCGCCGGATCCCCGGGCGTGCTCGTCCCGCCCCCGGGAAAGCACGACACGAGCAACAGCGAAGATATCACGAGGAGAACCGCAGCCAGCACAGGATGTCTCATGAATCCTCCCGCGAGATAATCTGTTGGAACGCCTTGCGCCGCGGCAGAGGCGCTTGCCACCGGTTCACCGTATGGCAGGCGCGCCGCCGTGCGATTACTTCGCGAACAGCTCTTCTACCTTCACGATCGTAATCTTGTCCGGGTTCACCGCGAGCGGGAACACCTGGATCGCCTTGTCCTCTTCCAGCACCTCGGCCGGCTTCGGCGTGGCATAGGTGATCGGGCTCGGCGTGTTGTTCACGAGCGCTTCGCGGAACCCGGCGGCGTCGTTCGTCACCACCGCAATATGCATGTTCCCGAATTGCCAGTACTGTTTGATCGCGGCGTTCACGTCGGCGACGGTCAGCCCGTCCATCGCTTTCCGGAACTTGTCGAGGTGGCTTCCGTCGATCCCGTAGAACCTGTCGTCGAGCGCGTACCCGAGCCGCTCCATCGTGGTCGGTGCGTAGTGCAGGACATATTTTCTCAGGAAGTTCCGCGTCAGCGTGAACTCCCCTTCGCTCAGGCCGTTGTCCACCAGCTTCTTGAACTCCCGGAGCGCTGCGCGCAGTGCAAAGTGGCGGGTCGCGTTCGGCACCGGCCGGATCCAGATCTCGAAGAGCTGGCGCCTGCGGGAGACGTTCTGGGGCGGCTTTGAGCGCTGTCCACCGTTCGGATAGTGTTCGATGTACGAATAGTCGCCGTAGTTCAGCCCGCGCTCTTCGCGGATCACCTGGTAGAGATGGCTGCTGGAGTTGCGGTGTTCGCCAAGCCACGAATTGGCAACCGCCAGCGCGTACCACTCCTTTGACCCGCGGAGGATGTCGATCGGGAATCCCATGCTCAACGCCGTCGCGGGGGCGTCCTTTTCCACGATGGTGACGCTGAATCCCTCCAGGGGCGCCGGTGCCGGCGGCGGCACATCGGGCGGCGCGCCGGCCGGCAGCGTGGCGAGGTCGGTGCGCAGCCGCTTCAGCAATGCCTCGCCATACGAGCCGCCGAGCCCGACGACCAGGTTGTCACGCGTGAAGTATTTCGCGTAGTGAGCCTTGATGTCTTCCATGGTGATGCTCTTCAGCGATGCGACAGTCGCCGCGGGCTTCCGGTAGGGCGTACCTGCGAAGATGTCGTCGTAGAGCACCGCCTTGCCGAGCTCCTCGTCGCTGGCATACCGGAGGACGTTCTCCAGGTAGTTCAGAGACTGGCTCCGGATCCGCTCCAGGTCCGCTTCTGCAAACGCGGGTTTCACGATCGCGTCCCGCAACAGCGGATAGAACTCCTCGATGTTGTCGCGGTGCGTCCGCCCGCTTATCACCGTCATTTCCATGGAGCTCGAGGCGGCATACCAGGCCGCCAGAGGGTACAGCTTCTCGATGATCGCTTCGTACGAGTTCGCGACCGTCGATGCATCGCCGAGCATCTGGGCGGTGAGCGCGGTCAGCCCCTCTTTCCCCTCAGGGTCGCACTGGGACCCCACCTTGAACCAGATCCGGATGTTGATGGTCGGATCGTTCTTCACGGGCAACAGGACGATGTTCTTTTCTGCCACGAGCGGTTCTCCCGGAGTGCAGGACAGCGCGACGATTGCGATCACACATGCGCACAGCAGGACGAGTCTGTTCATTGCTGTGCTCCTTTCAGGACTACCACGGTTCGTTGTTCCGGCGTGAAGTATGCGGCCGCCGCATCCATGACGTCCTTCGGCGTCACCCGGTCGTAGGCCCTGTAGAGCTCTTCGATGACCTCGATCCCTCCCGTCAGCGCTACGAAGCGCGCGAGTCCCCCCGCCACCCGGTCCGGCGTGTCCAGTGAGGTCAGGAAGGCGTACTTCTGGCGCTTCTTCAGATCGGCGAGTCGCTGGTCCGGCACCGGAGTCGACTGGAACGTCGCCAGCGTGGCATAGATCTCGTCGCGGATCGGCTCGATGTCGTCAACCTTCTTCACCATTGCCGTGATCTCGAACAGAGGGAGGTCGCGGTTCAGCGGGATGCTCGCGCCGAACATCTGGACGCGCTGCTCCTTGATATACAGCTTCTTGTACAGATCGCTCGTTTCCCCGAAGGCCAGCTCGCCGAGGAGCAGGGCCGCCACGAACCGGGTGTTCGCGGGGTCGAGCTTCTCTCCCTTGTACGCGATGTTCAAGAGCGGAAGCGTCTTTCCGGGATACGTGACCGCCCCGGTCCGCTCCTTTTTCTGCGGCGGCTCCGCCACGATCGCGGGCGCCACATATCCCCTCTCCCACGCGCCGTAGAATTCCTTGATCATCTCCATCGTCTTTTTCGAGTCGATGTCACCGACAACGAGAATGACCGTGTTGTCCGGGCGGTAGAACCGCCTGAAGAACGAGAGGCTGTATTCATACTGCTCGGGCATCGCCTTGATGTCCGCCTCGAAACCGATCGTCGTGTGCTTGTACGTATGGACGTCGTACGCCAGGTTCTGCGTCTTCTCCGACAGCACCAGCCACGGGTTTGTCACCGCTTTCCGGTACTCCCCGTACACGGCGCCGGCCTCGGTCTGAAACGCTTCCTTCCCGTACGAGAGGTTCTGGAAGCGGTCGCTCTCCAGCTCCATGACGAGCCGGAGGTCCTCCGACGCGAAGTTCAGGTGGTACGCCGTGTAGTCATCGGTGGTGTAGGCGTTCCTGCTGGCGCCGATCCCGGTCAGCAGGCTGTCGTAGACGTTTCCGGGATATTTCTTCGTCCCGCGAAACATCATGTGCTCGAAGAAGTGGGCAAAGCCCGACTTCCCCTTTTCCACCTCGTCCCTGCTTCCTGTGCGCACGATAGAATAGTAGGCGACAAGGCCCGGGCTTTCCACCGGGATCATATAGACGGTCAAGCCGTTCGGGAGCACGTCGCGGGTGAACTGATACGGAAAGATGGTTTGTGCCATGGCCGTTGTTCCCGTGATGAGTCCGAAGAGCATGATGCCGGAAAGGATGCGTAACATGCGTTCTCCTGTTGGTGTACGAAAAAAGCTACTCGATCTGCACCGCCGTGCCGCTCGCCGAGACCATAAGCATGGAGCCGTTGGCTCCGATGGTTTCGTAGTCGAGGTCGACGCCGAGCACGGCATTCCCTCCGAGTGACTGGGCCTGCTGGACCATTTCGGCGATCGCGATGTCCTTGGCTTTCTTCAGCTCGCGCTCGTAGGCCGCGGACCGCCCCCCGACGATGTCGCGGATGCCGGCGAAGAAGTCCTGGAAGATGTTCGCGCCGAGGATCGCCTCACCGCTGACGACTCCGAAATACTGTACGACGTGCTTCCCCTCGATGGCCGGTGTTGTAACGACAAGCATCATGCCCCTCCTCTGGTTCAGTGATCCGGATTCTCCGCCTCGACGCTCTCGTGACCGGGCGTCTGAACGGTGAACTGCGTGATGCCGTGTGTAGCAAGGTTGCGGTGGATCCACCCGGCGAGCGAGACGAGCGACTCGCCCGTGATGTTCGTGCCGTGGAACGGCTCCACGTGCACGTCGCCCAGAAACGGTACTCCTTCGCGAATGCTCTGCTCGAGCGCGCCCAGCTTGCCCGTGAGCGCGTAGACCGCCGACTGGAACGTGGAACAGGAGACGGGCGGGTTGGTCGTGCCGTGCACGAAGTACCCCGGAGGCAGGATGGCCGGATTGATGAGCCCATGCCAGTGCGCAAGAGCCGCGCCGCCCTCACGCATCATCGACACAAACGGCGCGGCGGGCTGAACGCGGGCCAGGATGCACGCAACGATGGCGTTGCCTGCGGCATGCGCCATGATCGTCAGCGTATCGTACGAAGGGCGGCAATCCACCCGCATGTCCGTGCCCTGCGGCGTCTCAAACACCACCGACCCGTTCACCAGCCCCATCAGCACGATGTCGCGGTCCACGTCGACGTTCGACTTGTCGCAGCCCGAGCGGGTCGTCAGCACCCAGACGTCCGGGACGCGCACGCGGTACGCCTGGCCGGCAATGGTCACCAGGACGGAGTGTCCGTCCAGCCCGCCCCCATCGGGCGCGGGGGCGCAGACCGGCGTCGCCGGCTCGACCTGCACCGGCAGTTGCCGCGCAAGGAACCCGTAGCTCATCCCGGAGCGATGGTCGAGGTATGCCGCGGCGATCCGCTGGTAGTACCGACTGCGGAACTCCAGCGATTCGAGCGAGGTATGAAAGAGCATCAGCCCGGTGTCGGCCCAGGTGCGGCCACTCTCGGAAAAGTCGCGGGCGAACCGCACGAACCCGTTGCGGTGGAGGTCCAGCTCACCGTTGCGCACCTCGAAATCCGACGCGTGCGGCGGCACCACGGGAGCCGCAAGCTTGGGAATCACCACCTGGCGGACGATCCTGTCGAACGGATCGCCGCAGGAGAACTTGACGATCGCCCCGTTCATGGTCGCCACCGTCCAGCTGTCATCGCTCACGAAGAGCATCACCTGGACGATGTTCCAGGCCAGCTTGCGGACCACGCTGTTCAGCTTGTCCTGCAGGCTTGCCACAGTGTCGGCGGGGCACGGGCCATCCTCGATCCCGACGATCGTGGCGGTGCGGAGGTTGGTCACGTGGTCCACCGGAAGGTCACCCGACTCCATCTCCCCTGGCGCGATGATGACGTACCGCTCGCGGACCTTCCCCTTCCTGGGGTCTTCCAGGGCGTCCTGATACTGCACGATTGTGACGCCCGCCTCACGGAGCGCCTGCTCGAGCCGGGCGGCAAACGCGCGGACGCGCTCCGTCTGGGACGCGACGGGGAAAAAGGTTACCCTCAGACTCGCCGCCATCTCCTCGGGCGTGAGCGGCAAATGCCGGTCCATGCCCAGGATCTTCCGCACGGCCGATTCCTGAATTGCTCGAAAGTACGACGCCTCCAGCGGACCGCTCATGTCTTCGACTTGCTTCCTTCCAATCCGAGAATGCGAATACACCAGTCGCCCAGCTTCGCCGACACCGCGGACACTAGCACCAGCGCCTTCGAGCTCCAGTAGGGAACCAGCACTTCAGCCGACCGACGGCGGATGCCGCGCAGCACGGCGCGCGCCACCGCTTCGCTGGAAACCTTGGCGGACACCGCCGGCACGTCCAGGTCCCCGATCATCGGCGTGTCCACGCGCCCCGGCAGAACCGTGGTGACCGCCACGCCGGTCCCGTGCAATTCCTGGCGGAGGACATCCATGAACCCGGTCAGGGCGAACTTCGTGGGGACGTAGACGATGTCGTAGGTCAGCCCCTTCTTCCCGTCCACCGAGCTGACGGCCACGATCTGCCCGGAGCGCCGCTCCAGCATATGCGGAAGGACCCGGAGGATCGGACGGACGGATCCGTAAAAGTTGAGCTCCATCGACGCCTGATAGTCGCTGATGGTTGTCTCCCATGGACGCTTCCGCACATAGACGCCCGCGTTGGCGACAAGGAGGTCGACCCGGCCGAGCCGCGCGATGGCATCATCGATCATGCGCTCGGGCCCGTCAGGGGACGTCATGTCGCCGGCAATGACGTGAGCCTTGCCGCCCTTGCCACGGATCTCCCCGGCCAGGGCTTCCAGCGCGCGTTCGTTCCGCGCCGAGAGGACGACGATCCAGCCTTCGCTGGCAAGGGCGCGTGCCGTCGCCCGCCCGATGCCGCCTGAAGCGCCGGTGACGACAGCGATGCGATCCGCCGCCCGCGTCATGTCGCCGCCCACGGCCGGCCCAATGTTCGTCCTGCAGTCATCGCGGGTTGCGCACCATTCCCCTGTGCTCGATCCCGTCCTCGTCGTACGGATCTCCCACGGCCACGAACCCGTGCGCCGCATAGAACCGTTCAAGGTATCGCTGGGCCGACATGCGGAGCGGCATCCCCGGGTACGCCTCTTCCGCCCGGCGGATCGCCTCCCTCATCAACGCATGGCCGAACCCGTGCCCCCGCACGGCGGGGTCGGTGACCACCCGCCCGATGCTCGGCTCCGTATACCGGTGACCCGGAGCCACCAGCCGCAGGTACGCCACGAGTGCGCCCGCCCCATCCAGCCCGAGAAGGTGATGAGCGCGGACGTCTCGCCCGTCAATGTCGGGGTAGATGCACTTCTGCTCGACGATGAAGACCCGCTCCCTGAGGCCAAGGATCTCATACAGCTGATCGCGTGTCAGCTCATCAAACCACAGCCAGAGCCACCTCAGGCCCATGGGCGGACCTGGGGGTCAGAGAGACAGGATGCCATCTACGCCTTCCTGGATTTGGTGATCAGCCGATAGGCGCCCAGCAGAATGACCGCACCCACAACGGCACCGATGAACCCGGCCGTTTCGCCTTCGGCATAGAGTCCCACCAGCTGCCCCAGATACTTCGCCACGATCGCACCCGCGATACCGAGCAACGTGGTCACAATCCAGCCGCCCGGATCCTTGCCCGGCATGACAAGCTTCGCGATGGCTCCGGCGGCAAGGCCGATAAGAACGGTGTAGATGAACGACATAGTGTGTCCCTCGTATGTAGGGGTGGATGGTGAAGCACGAAACCCGTCAAACGCCTCGCAGGCGTTCGATAATCTTGCTCATCATCTTGAATGCAAAGATAACGATCGCGAGCACAAGAAGGAACGCCACAACCGGAAGTACGATTGCCAGCACCGAAAGTGTCACCGCACCGCCGGTTTCGGCAGTCGCCACCGCAGGATTGGCCAGCCCGCCCGTCGTGACGGCGGCCTTTGCCCGGGTCACTCCGCTCAGCCCTTTCACCAGGCCTGCAACGCCCCCCCCAGCGATGATGGCCAGCGTCCATTGCATGAACGGGCTCATCCCCACCACCGTTGACGCGGTCACGATCACGCCGGCGACGACCGCCGCCGGGCCGGCAATCACGTCCAGGACGTGATCAACGGCGGGGATCAGGTATGCAAGCACCTCGAGGGCTGTAGCCACCGCGAAGGCGATCAGCGCAGGCAACGTCCCGATCCAGGCAAAACCGGAGGCAAGCTCCAGGTGCCCGCTGTATGCGGCGATGCTCATCACGAGCAACGGAACAAAGATACGCAGCCCTGCCGCTGCGCTCAGACCGATGCCGATAAGAACACTGATCGCAGTTTCCACGGAGTGGACTCCTCGGTGATGTGCGTGCTGGTCGTCATTCCACGTCGCGCCAGGCTCCGGCCTGACGCAGCAGCGCTTCGGTTGCCGCCCAGAGGTGGCGCCGCGCTTCGGGATCTCGCGCGACCGGTGATGGCTGGGCCTGCCGCCCGTCCACGAAATATGTCCCCGTCACCATGGTCAATCCAGGGTCCGAGGCAAGGTAGACGGTGGTCGCGGCTCCGTCGGTGACGGGGCGTCCCCGCACATCGGGGAACCCCACCCGGAGCAGCTTGGTTGCGATCACCCCCGGGGTCATGCTGTTGACTGACACGCCCATGCCCCGGACTCTGGCGGCGAGTTCGTTGGCGAACAGAATGTTCGCGAGCTTGGAGAGGGCGTATGCGGCGTGGCCATCGAACGATTTTTCGCCCTGGAGATTTGCAAAATCCAGGCGGGCGCGCATGTGCGCCGCCGAACTCACACAGATGATGCGCGATGGCGCGCTGTGTGTCAGGAGCGGCAGCAGCCAGAGCGTCAGCGCAGCGTGCGCTACATGGTTGACTGCAAACGTGACTTCGTGCTTTTCGACCGTCAGCCGGCGCTCGGTCATGAAGACGCCGGCATTGTTGATCAGCACATCCAGCCGCGTCGTCGCCTCTTTCACCGCACCCGCGAGCCGGACCACGTCCGCCAGTAGCGTGAAGTCCGCGCGGAAGAACGCCGCTCCCCGGGAGCCAAGCTTCTGCAGTTCCTTCACCAGCTCCGCGCCGCGAGCCTCGTCCCGCCCGTGCACGAGCATGCGGGCTCCCATCCGCGCCAGCTCAAGCGCGGTCTGGCGTCCAATGCCATCCGTCGCGCCGGTCACCATCACGACGCGCCCGGCGATATGTTCAGCGGCTGTAGACGGTCTGGCCATCGGCAATCGTCATGTCCACGGCAATGTCGAGCAAGTCCTCCGGCAGCACGATGGTTGGATCGCGGCTCAGCACCACGAGATCCGCGATCTTTCCCGGTGTGATGCTCCCCCTCAGGCGCTCTTCGAACGCGGCGTAGGCGCCTTCGACCGTGTAGCACTGCAGGGCCTGCTCCACCGTGAGGCGCTGCTCCGGCACCCAGCCTCCGGGCCGGGTGCCGTCCAGCGTGCGCCGCGTGACGGCAGCGTAGATGCCGCCGATCGGCTCCAGAGGGGCCACGGTCCAGTCGCTGCCGAAGCACACGTGCACGCCCGCATCGATAAACGACCGGAACGCATAGGTCGTTCTGGCCCGGTCAGCCCCGATCCGCCCCTCCGCCCACACGCCGTCATCGATGCAATGATACGGCTGCGCGGAGACAACCACGCCCAGCGATGCAAAGCGCGCGAAGTCGTCGGGACGCAGATGCTGTGCGTGCTCGATGCGAAACCGGCGGTCCCACGGCGGGTTGGTCCGCGCGATCTCCTCGAAGATCCGGAGGACGGCGTCATTGGCCCGGTCGCCGATCGCATGGATGGAAAGCTGCAGCCGATGGCGGTCCGCCTCGAGCGCCCACTCGCGAAGCTCGCCGGAGGTCACAACATCCATCGCCAATCCGGTGAGCGAGGGGTTGTGGCTGTACGGTTCGAAGAACCAGGCTGTGTCCGAGCCCAGCGACCCATCGGAGAACGCCTTGAGCGAGCCGAGGCTCACTCGTCCCTCTTCCGCACCCGCCGTTACGCCCCGATCGATCAGCTCGCGGTGCATCGCAATGGGCAGCCGCGAGTAGATATGCACGGTCAGCTCCCCGTCCGCCGCCATCGCCTCGAACACCGGGAGCTGCTCGGGGAGCGTGATGTCGTGAATCGAGGTGACGCCATTCCGCGCGGCCTCGCGCAGCGCGATCCAGACAGCGTGGCGGATCGCTGCTGCAGACGGCGGCGGTACGCGGCCCGTGACGAGCGGAATGGCCGCATCCTTCAGGATACCGGTCGGCTCACCGGTTGCTGGATCACGCTCGATCACTCCCCCGTCCGGGTCAGGCGTGGAGGCGGTGATCCCGGCTGCGCGCAGCGCAGCGCTGTTGGCGAGCCCCATGTGCCCGTCAAACCGCTGCACGAAAATCGGCGTATCGGCACTGAACGGGTCCACCATCTGTCTTGCTGGCGGGCGCCGCGTCGGCCACGCTTCCTGATCCCAGTCGCCCCCCGTGATCCATGACCCACGGTGACCGACGACGTAGGCTTTGAGCGTGGCGGCAAAATCCTCGGCAGACCTGCACGCGCGGAGGTTCACGCCCTGCAGATGCATCCCTCCCTGGACGAAGTGCGTATGCCCGTCGATGAACCCGGGGAGCATGCAACGACCCCCGAGATCCACCACCCTCGCGCCGGGCCCACCAGCCGCGAGCGCGTCATCGGTTGTTCCGGCGAACAGGATCCGGTTGCCACGCGTCACCACCGCCTCCGCACGCGGCATCTCGCGTCGCTGCGTCAGGACCGTCCCGCGGATGTAACAGATCGATTGATTCATGGTGTTGCCGCTTCAGCCGGGCGCGCAGGCCCTGACCCGTGCTTCCGGTAATACCTGTAAATGGGAAACCCCGTGAGGATCAGCCCCAGGCAGGCAAACGCCCCGCCTGCGGGATACGCCAGGAGCGTCCCGACCGCCACCGCTCCCTGGATCGCGAGCGAAACCGCCGCCATCGTAAGACCGAACGGAGCGCGATATGTCGGCGAGTAATCTTTCCGCCGCCTCAGGAAGAAGAGCGCACCGTAGACGAGGGCGTTCTGCAGCGCATACGAGAGCGTAAAATAGCCGAGCAGGTTCTCGATGTCGCCCAGGAGCAGCATCAGGATGGCCAGCCCTGCCTGAATCATAATAGAGTAATCCGGCGTCAGGTGCATGGGGTGCAGGTGCCCGAACACCGGGAAGAACAGACCATCCCGCGCCATGGCGTACTCCAGGCGCGGCTGGCTCATCATGCATGCACTCAAAACACCAACCATTGACGTCGCACTGGCCAGGGCAAAGACCACCCCGGCCGACCCCTCAAACCCCTGCAGATAGGCGAATGGATTCACGAATGTCCCCTTTGCCGCAATAATGTCGGCAAACGGGACGATCGCGCCGGTGGCGGCCGCGATCAGCGTATAGGACACCATGACGAAGGCGAGCGAGCCGATGAGCGACACCGGCAGGATGCGCGCCGGGTTCTTCACCTCGCCGGCCATGTACAGGATGTTCGTGAACCCCGCATACGACCAGAGCGTGGACGAGACCCCGGCGACAATCGTGTTCCAGAACGGCCGCTGCTCGACGTTCGCTGCCGAAACCGCAAAGGAGAGCGCCTCGGGCTTCCACGACAGAAGCCCGAACACCACAATCAACACCAGCGGCGCAAGCTTCGCGACGGTAAGGAAGACCTGCACGTTCCCGCCACCCCTGACGCTGCGCCAGTGCATGTACGCGACGAGTATGATCAACACCGCAGCGATCAGGCGCGCAATGGCCGGGTCCCCGAAAGCCGCCGAAAAGATCGTCAGCGCCGATATTGCGCTCAACGCCACGATCGTCAACGTCGGTGTGTCGCTGGTCAGGAACGCCGTCCATGTGTAGAGAAAGCCCAGAAACGGCGACCCCGCACGGTGCAGATAATGGTACGCTCCCCCCTGGATCGGATACGCCGTTCCCATCTCGGCAAGGATCAGCACCTGGGGGATCCAGACCACGCCGCCGAGCAACCAGATCGCGACGCTCATGCCGGGGCTGCCGGCGATGGCCGCAATGATGGGCACGCTGATGAAAACGCCGGAACCGATTACCGTGCCGACGATGATCGACGAGGTCTGGACAAAGGAGAGCTGGCGTTCTGGTTCGGAGCCGGGCATCAAAAGTCCGCAAAAGGTACCACAAACGGCCTAGACATTCAATGCTGACCGCGTGCGGCCATATGATTCTCACGTGTCGACCGACAGGCGTCAACGGACAAAGGATCTTCTCCTCACAGCTCGTCCGGCTTTCGCCCCGGTGTGCTCCCCATCCCTGAGCGTGTGCGCCCCGTTCACAAAGACGTGGGTGACGCCGGTCGCGTACTGATGCGGCGTCTCGAATGTCGCGTGGTCGGCGATTGACGCCGGATCGAACACGACGACGTCCGCGAAGTACCCGGTGCGCAGCAATCCTCTCCGGTCGAGACCGAGGTTGGCAGCCGGCAGGCCGGTCAGACGCCGAACGGCCTCGTGCAATGATATGAGCTTCTCCTCTCTCACATACTTCCCGAGCAGCCGGGCAACGTTCCCGTAGGTCCTCGGGTGAGGCTGGGAGCGCAGGAACACCCCCTCCGGCGCGACAGACTCGCCATCGGAACCAAAGCTCATCCATGGCTGCTGCACTTGCCTCCTGACGTTTTCCTCCGCCATCAGGAAGTACACAACGTTCACGCGGCTGTTGTCCTGAATCACGAGGTCCATGGCTGCCACTTCAGGCGCCACGCCCCTCCTGGAAGCGACCTCGGCGAGGGTTGTTCCGGTGAGGTACTTGAGGGAGTCCGTTCTGAAACCGACGAGCAGCAGCTTCTCCGCGGAGCCTGCGGCGTAATACAGGTTCTCCCACCCCTTCGGTGTCTCGCTCATCTCCCGCGCCACACGCCGCCGCACGGCCGGATCGCGAAGGCGCTTCGACCATGCGTCGAACCCGCCCTCCTGCACCCAGGGCGGCATGGCTGCGTCGAGCCCCGTCGCTGCCGCCGTGTACGTGTACATATCCGCAGTGATCGCCGCCCCCTCTGCCCGGGCTCTCTCGATCCTCGCAAAGACGGAGTCCGTCAGGTGCCAGTTCGCGCGACCCGCAACCTTCAAATGGTAAATCTCGGCGGGTACGTTCGCCGTGCGCGCAATCTCCAGGAACTCATCGAGCGCTCCGAGGATTCCCGCCGCCTCTCCACGGATGTGCGAAATGTACATCCCCCCGTACGGCGCCGCAGCGCCCGCGAGCGCGATCAGCTCGTCCGTGCGGGCATAGAACGCGGGCGCATAGATGAGCGATGAGCCTACGCCCAGGGCCCCCTCTTCCATCGCCTGACGCACACGCTGCTTCATCCGCTCGAGCTCGTCCCGGGTCGGGGCACGGTCCTCGTACCCCAGCTCGTGAATCCGCACCGTCGTCGCACCAACGAACGACGCCACGTTGGGAGAAATCCCCCGCCGCTCGAGGTACGACAGATACTCGCCGAGCGTGGTCCACTCGATCTCATATGTGATGTCGCTCTGGCGCTCGCGGAGCTCCTGCTTCATTGCGTCGTTCAGCGGTCCCATCGACTCCCCCTCTCCAAAGACCTCGAGCGTCACCCCCTGGCGGATGTCGCTCTGCGAACGCCCGTCGTGAATCAGCGACTCGTTTGCCCAGCTCAACACGTTGATAAAGCCCGGTGCGACTGCGAGCCCATGGGCGTCGATTTCTATCCTTCCGCTCCCGGGTATGCGCTGCCCGAGCGCGGCAATCGTGTCGCCCTGCATCGCTAGGTCCCCGCGGAATGGAAGCCGTCCGCTACCGTCGTACATCGTCCCGTTGCGGATGACGACATCATACGCGGGCTCGCGTGAGCAGCCGGACGCTCGGAGGGACAGGGCACCGAGGGCGAAGGCCCCGAGGACGAGGATCCCCGAGACGCCGATTCCCGGGTCGCGCCTCATTTCTTCACCGGATACATGAAGTTCTCGGTCGCTTTCACCCTCTTGACTGACCGGTCGGGATTCCGCTCGAAGATCACCAGTTCCCCGTTCCCACCCTCGCCGGTCATCCTGAATCTGTCCGGCCCCTCCGGCGTCAGCTCCACAAGCGAACCCAGAGGGTTTTCTTCGGGAGGATAGCTGAAGCCGTACATCATCAGCCTCCCCTTCCGGACGAGAATCTCAGACTCCCACCCATCAGGGTCCGTGTACGTGCCGACATAGTCAGCCCACGCGGGATCCGGCACCGCCTCCTTGGCGGGGGCGGCAGTGATGCGGGAAATCACGGGCGCGACCATGGCCATCGCGCGGTCGGCGAACATCGTCGCGTCCCCGTCGTCACAATTGAGCATGACGATGACGGCGACTTTTTCCGAAGGGCTGATGCGCAGCTGGGAACGATGCCCTCCGGCCCATCCGGCGTGACCGTACATGAGGCGGGTTGACGTCTTCGCAACAGAGAATCCCAATCCGTACCCGCCGTCCCAGTCGGAATTCACAAACGAGACCCTGTGCATCTCGCGCAAGGTGACGGGTTTCAGCAGCGGGCCGGCGTCACCGCGGTCCTCCTGCATGTGCGCGGCGGCGAACAGCGCCATATCTTCCACTGTCGACGAGATGTTCGCCGCGGGCGCGATGCCCCTGGAATCCATCACGGGCGTGGGCTTGCGCGAGCCGTCGGGCATCCGGCGACAGTAGCCGGTCGCGAGGCGTTCTTGAAACTCCGGCGTCAGAAACACGCTTGTGCTCTTCATCCCCACAGGATCCAGAATTGACGTCTGGATGTACTGCTCATACGGCATCCCCGAGGCCTTCGCCACAACCTCGCCAAGCAGCGCCATCGCAAGGTTGGAGTACTTGATGCGGGTCCCCGGCTCAAAGATGCTTTCCTGCGTCTTGAATGCCTCGATCATCTGCTCCCGCGTCGGAAACTCGTTCTCGCTCCAGTACGGAAACGCCGCTTCCCTCGGCAGTCCGGACGTATGCGTGAGGAGCTGGCGGATCGTCACGGGCTCGTCCGGGTAGGCGTTCCTGTACGCGAACCAGGAGAGATACTTCGCGACCGGATCATCCAGGTCCAGCTTCCCCTGGTCACGCAGGATGAGCGTCGCGGTGCTGGTGAACGTCTTCGTGATGGATGCGATGCGGAAGATCGTCTGCGGCGTCACCGGCGCGCGCGTGCCAAGATCCCGCACGCCGAACCCGCCCGACCAGACAAGATCTTTGTCGTGGACGATCGCCATCGCAAGACCGGGGATCCCCGCGTATTCGATCTGTGCGTTGATCCAGGTGCCGAGGAGGTGGACGGTCGACTGAAACTCCCCGTCCGACGCAATGTCCCGGCCCTGTCCGGTGAGCGGCAGGCGAGCGATAACAAGAGCGAACAGTACCACTGCGACGCGCTTCATGGAATACTCCTGAGGCTGATGAGAGGCCGCGACCCCGGTTATCCCTCCCTGCGGTACACAATCTTTCCGTCAACGATCGTCAGGTCCACGCGGACTTCGACGATCTCCTCCGGGGGAATCTCGAATATGTCGCGCTCGAGGACCACAATGTCTGCCACCTTTCCTGTGACGATAGAGCCTTTCAGCGTCTCCTCGAATGCGGCGTACGCATTGTTGATCGTGTACGCCCGCACGGCCTCGGCGACGGAGATCTTCTGCTCAGGGAACCACCCTCCCGGATTTTTGCCGTCTGTGGTTCGTCGCGTGACGGCGGCATACACCCCCTGCAGCGGGTTGAGGGGGCCGACGGTCCAGTCGCTCCCGAACGAGAGCAGCGCGCCGTTGGCGAGAAAGGAGGCGAAGGGGTAGGCAGTCTTGCACCGCTCCAGCCCGATGCGCCCCTCCGCCCATCGGCCGTCATCGATCGCGTGATACGGCTGCACGGAGGCGATGACGCCAAGCCGGGCAAACCGGGCGAAGTCCGACGGACGGATATGTTGCGCATGTTCGATGCGGAATCGCCTGTCGCGCGGACGGTTCCTGGCCGCTGCCCGCTCCATGATCCCGAGCACCATGCTGTTCGCGCTGTCGCCGATGGCGTGGATCGAGAGCTGGAGCCCCGCGCTGTCCGCAGAGAGCGACCACTGTTCCAGCGCCCCGCTCAGCGCGATATCACTGGGAAGTCCGCGGGTTGTGTGATCCGAGTCGTACGGCTCGAAGAAAAGTGCGGTGGTGGAGCCGAGCGATCCGTCGGCAAACGCCTTCATGGATCCCAGCCGGATCCAGTTGCCGCCGGATCCCGCGGTGACGCCTTCCATAGCCAGCGCGCGCCATTCATGCAGGGGCAACCGGCAATACATCCGCGCTGTCAATTCGTTGGATGCGAGCAGCTCCCTGTAGGTCTGGATGTCGGCGCGGGAGGAGACATCCTGAACCGACGTAACGCCATAGCGACGAGCTTCCGCCAGCGCGCCACGCGCAGCTTCGAGCATTTCCTCCCGTGAGGGGTCCGGGATTATCCTCCAGACAGGAGCCATCGCTTCATCCTTCAGGATGCCTGTCGGCTCTCCGGTCTCCGGATCCTTCACGATGGTGCCGCCGGGCGGATCGGGGGTGTCGCGCGTGATGCCCGCCATGCGGAGGGCGAGGGTGTTTGCCAGGCCCATGTGGCCGTCGTAGCGGCCGACCATCACAGGCGTTCCGGGGGTCACCGAGTCAATGAGCGCCCGCGTGGGGAGCGCGCCCCCCGGCCATGCGTCGTGGTCCCAGTCGCCGCCGGTGATCCATCGCCCCGGGCGGCGGCGGGCCCGGTCTGCGATGAGGCTGGCGAACCGCTGCATCGTGGCCGCTGCGCGCAGGTCGACGCTCTGTAGCTGGAACCCGCCCGCCATGAAGTGGGCATGATTGTCGATGAGGCCCGGGAGGACCAGGCGTCCCTTGAGATCGACGACGGTGGTTGACGGCCCGGCCAGCTCCCGGATCTCCGCGTCAGTGCCAACAGCGCTGATGCGCCCGCCCGTGACCGCCACCGCCTGTGCCACAGGACGCGCCTCATCGACGGTCCAGACCCGGCCGTTCACCAGGATGAGGTCCGCCCCGGGCTGCGCCATGGCGCAGGAGGCCAGCAGCAGAACCAGCAGTGTGCGCATGAGTCAGCTGGAGAATCTGTCGAGGAACGCCCGTTCGTCGGGCGTGAGGGTCTCCGTGCCGCCGGTCTGGAGCTTCACCATGATTCTGTCCAGCTCTGAACGATTGACCTCGTGCATCCGCGTGCGGTCGATGCTCGACCACCGCTGGAGGTCTGCAGGACGAATCGCCGGCGCGGTCATGGAAGCCTTGAAGCGCGCAGCCCGCGTGTTCCTGTCCCTCCAGAGGAGAAAGAGAAGGCCCCCGGCAAAGCCACCGAGATGGGCAAAGTGCGCGACATCCCCTCCCCCGCCGAAGCCTCCGATGAGCGAGAGAACGGTCATGATGATCACCAGCCAGCGGGCCTCGACCGGGATGATGCCCCAGATCATGATCTGCTCGCGGGGCCAGTATCGCGCGAAGCCCAGAAGCACACCGAAGACAGCGCCGGATGCCCCCACGATCGCGACATAGGGCGTGATGAATGACAGGAGAGCTCCGGCGACGCCGCTGATGAAGTACAGGAGCAGGAAATCCCTCCCGCCCAGCTCCGCTTCCAGCCGCGGACCGAAGAACAGGAGGCCGAGCATATTAAAGAGGAGATGCCAGAGGTTCGCGTGGAGGAACATGTAGGTGACGACGGTCCACGGTGCGCTGACGATAAGCGCCGGCACCAGCATGAGCGTGTTCATCAGCCCCGGCGATGCCGAGGTGAGGAAGTATATCACCACGTTCGCGGCGATCAGCCGCATGGTCCATGATTTCATCGGGCGTCCGGGAGTAGTTGTGCGTGTGTGCCGGAGAGGGGACTCACTCCTTCTGGGTGGATCCGCCCTCTTTCACCTTTCGTTGAATCAGTATACCCGCGATCGACAGAACCACGATGGCGACGACGCGCAGCGGATCCGACAGGGGGAGGTTCGCGGCAATCAGCATCGCGCCGGCGATCGACGAAATCAGCAGCAGCGCCGTTTCAAACGCCATCTTGAGCAACACCACGCCCAGGATGCCGAGGACGATAAATGCAAGCCACTCCGGAAGCCACGGGCCAATCATGCGCGCCAGTCCGAGACCGATGACGCCACCTCCCAGAAACCCGCCTATGGTGATCGCGATCGTCTTCACGAACTGCGTCAGCGCGATGCCTGCCACAGCCCCGATGACCCCGGCAATGAGGACCGTGTTCTGCGGCTGTTCTGGAAAGAATGCCTGCATCAGCCACATTCCGGCGACGAACCCGGCCCCTCCCGCAAACACCCAGAAGAGCTTGCGCCCGACCGTCAGGAGCGCGACACCAACCAGGATGGCTATCCAGTTCACTCTTTCACCTCCGTGAGCGCGCGTTCGGCTGCCTCCAGCAGAGCAGTTGCGCCGACGGCCGAACCGGTGGCCTGCGTCATCCAGAGATCCGGCGTGACCCGGCCAATCCGCGCGACACGCTCAATCTCGCTCCCTGTGCTCGCCCCTTTCTTGATCTGTTCTTCCAGCTGGTGCGCGATCAGGTGCCCGATGGGGTAGTCCGGGAGATAGAGGACGGAGTGGATCATGTGCGAATAGATGCCCAGGAGCACCACATCACGTTTCCCGAACACGGGCGCGTAGTACGTGTTCCAGAGGCCACGGGCAAGGTCGAGGGTAGCGGCCTTGAGTTCCGCGGGCGTCGCCTTGGGGTGGTCGTACATCCAGTGCCAGACCGCCATGTCGAGCAGCGCCACCCCTGCGATTTCGTAGGTCCCCCAGAAATCGTTCAGGACGTTCGAGGCGTACGACTTCGGATTGTCCGCGGCAAGCCCCAGCAGCCGCAAATCCTGCGCCTGGAACACGAACGCGATGGCCTCGGTGAACGCAGTGTTCGGGACACCCGAAAGGATGGTATGGTCGACGTCGTTCAGCGATATGACCTGTTCGACGTTGTGCCCAAGCTCGTGAACCGCGATGTTGAATCCCTTGTAGTTCATCCCGCTTTTTTCGACCCTCGTGCGCAAACGTGTCGGGACGCCTCGCATCCCTGCTCCCATGGCATGACCGGAACCGCGCGCGGGATCGACAGCGGTCAGACTGGCAAGGTACTGCGAGCGCTCCGGTGTGAATCCGAGCGTCGTCAGGATTGTGGGAATGTCGCGTTTGAACGCGTCCGCGGTAGGATACTTCTGGGCCACGATGCGGTCCAGCTCGACCTCGCCGACGGGACTCTTCACCCTGAACCCGCTGTACCAGATGTCGAAGGGTTCAAGCGGGCGGCCAAGTCGCCGCTTGATCAACTCGGCCACGCGCGGAACCAGGGGCGAGGAAACAACCTCCTCGAGCATGGCCCTGACGCGCTCTTCCGGAAGCTCGCGCTCTTCGTTGAACTTTCGTGCGATCAGCGTCGGGGCTGTCGGCGCGTACGGATCCCTGAGGCGTTCGGCCTGGAACGTTTTCAGCAGCATGGCGTAGCGCGTATCCGGCTCGGGGCTGGCGGACGCCGTCGCAGAGGGAACAACCGCGTCCCGGGCATCATTCACAGAAGATGCCGCGACCGTGTTCGCCACCGGATCCCAATCGACACCGGGATTGTTGACCACCGCCGCGGGGATTGTTTGCGTCACGATCCGCTCCATGACCGACTGAATCAGGCGCTGGCGCGCAAGCCCGTTTGAGTTGTCATCATAGCTCGCCTTGATTTCGTCCCTCAGGTTCCAGTGCGAGAGCAGCCTTTTCCCTGCAGGGAACAGCCGGGTGCCGCGCCCGTCCATCACGTGGTGCATCCAGATGTTGTACTCGGCAATGTACTGGTCCACCTCCGCAGTCACGCGCGCGATCTCGAGCTTGACCGACGCGGGCACACGCCGGGCAAACCGGGCCGCCAGACGCGCCTCAGCCCACTGCTGACGCGACCAGGAGGCTCCCTCCTTCAGGCGCTCATCAAGCGTCGTCAGCGGACAATTGAGCAGCACCACGAACGCCAGCTTGTTTGCGAAGAAGTCGTCGACCAGATGCGCCTCAGGATCGTATCCGGCGAACAGCTCGTCGAATGGAAGGATCGGACCGATGTCGAGGTCGGCCTGCGTCTTGAGGTGGCGGTTGATCTCGCCCATGTGCCCGTCGAGCGCTTCCACCATGCGCTCAAAGCGGGAGAGCAGCGTGTCGCGCGACGCGGTATCGGCCGCGAAGTGCACCCGCACGAACTGCTCGAACACGGTCTTATCACCGTCCTCTTCGCGCCAGAACTGCAACACCTGGCGCATCCCGCGCTGCAATCTGCTCCGGCTGTGCTCTCCGTACTTGGCGGTGAGCTCTTCTTCAAGCGCGCTCATGGAGGCCGCCGCCCAGGAGGTCTGGGAGCCGCCCGTGGTCCCCTGCTGCTCGGGACGCGGGGTCCAGCCTACCGATAGTACCACTGCAAGCGCCGCCACGAAGACCTTCTGCATCGCAATCCTCCCGGGTTTTTCATGATTGGCCCGCGCGAGCCGCACGCGGCAGCTCCACGATGAACCTCGCCCCTCCCCCCTCCGACCGCTCGTACCGAATCGTCCCGCCCATCAGATCAAGATATTTCTTCACGATGTACAGCCCGAGCCCGGTGGAACTCTCCCCTGCCGTCGGGCGCGACCCGAGCCTCGCAAACCGCCCGAACAACATCGGGACATCTTCAGGGGGAACTCCCTGACCGGTGTCCTCCACCTCGATCACGAGATGCTTCCCCCTGCTCCTCAGCCGGACGAGGACCGATCCTCCGATCGGCGTGTATTTCACGCCATTGGACACCAGATTCTCGAGCACGGCAAGGACGCACCCGCGGTCGGCGCGCGCCTTCGGGAGGCGGGCGGGCGCGTCGACGCGCAGCGCGATGTGCTTCGCCCGGGCCTGGTCCCTGTACAACCGGAACACGATATCGGTCTTGAGCCGGAGATCGATCGCCTCAAGCTCCAGGCTGGTGGGAACGGCCTCGACACGGCGGGCTTCCAGCACGTCGATCACGATGTCCCGCATCCTTAGGGAGACGTCGTGCAGTTGCCGGATTCGTTTCCGCATCGCCGGCGGGCGCATGCGCCCCACACCGGTCTCCAGCAGATCCAGCGACAGGAGGATGCTCGTCAGCGGACTCTTGATGTCATGTGCCGCGACATAGAGCAGGTCGCTCAGCCGGTCGTTGGCCTCCTGGAGATCCTTGTTCGCGCCGATGAGGTCCTCGTTCAGCTTCCACAGGGCGTTTTCGACGTTGACCCGGTCGGTCACATCCCGCTGGATCCCGATGTAGTACTGGAGCCGGCGGTCCTCACCGTGGACCGGCGAAACGTGGAGCTCGTTGTAGAAGAGGGCGCCGTCCTTCCGGAAGTTTCTCAGCACCACCGTACACGCGCGCTCCTTCGAGAGGCATTCGCGGAGGTATTCGAGTGCCGGCTGGTCCCTCTCCGCCCCGTGCAGAAACCGGCAGTTCCGGCCCAGCACCTCGTCGCGCGAATAGCCCGTCAACCGCTCGAACGCGGAATTCACGTAGATCAGCGGCATGTCGGGAACACTGCAGTCCGCGACAGTGACGCCCTCGTTCAGGCTGTCGAAGATCACGCCCGCCAGGCGGGCCCGCTCACCGGCCGCGGGGGATGTCAGATGCGTTGCCAAAATACCCTGTCTCCGGGCGCGAGGCGATGCCGGTCCGCAAAGCCGGCGTTGACCTCCACGACGAACTTTGCCGGCCGGTCCGATGGCACCGATGCCTCGGAGAACGGGACCGTGTTCTTCCGTATGGTCACGATGGTCCGGTCGGCGCCGAGGAAAATGATGTCGAGCGGGAGCGGCGTGTCCTTCATCCAGAACGACAGCGGCTCCTCCGTGGGGAAGAGAAACAGCATGCCCTGGCTCTCTTCCATCTGCTCCCTGAACATCAGCCCGCGCATTCTCTCCGTGGCGCGCTCGGCGATCTCGACGTCGATCCGGGCCAGCGTGGCTCCCTTGGCCGAGACAAAGACGAGCTCTGCGTCTTTGCGGAATGCGGGAACAGGAGTTTGCCCGTGCACGGTCGTCTGCAGAACACCGAGGACCGCAACGCCGAGGAAATACAGCCGCCGGAGGATTCTCATCTGTTTCCGCCGGGTTCCAGCGCTTCGAGCACGAGCTCGGCCACGTCCTTGACCTGCACCCGTTCGGCGGCCTCACGCGCCTTCACGCCGTCGGTGAGCATCGTCATACAGAACGGGCAGCCGGTACCGATCACATCGGGGTTCGTGGCAAGCGCCTCGTCCGTGCGCTCCATGTTGACGCGCTTCCCCTCGGTCTCCTCCATCCACATGCGCCCGCCGCCCGCGCCGCAGCAGAAGCTGCGATCCTTGCTGCGGAGCATCTCGAGCCGCCGGACGCCGCCAAGCGCGTCGAGCACGTCGCGCGGGGCATCATACTCGTCGTTGTACCGGCCGAGATAACACGGATCGTGGAAGGCCACGCTCGCCGCCGACCCGGGGGGGATGCGGAGTGTGCCGGACATAATGAGCTCGCGCAGCATCGTCGTGTGATGGACCACCTCGTAGGTGCCGCCGAACTGCCTGTACTCCTTGCCGAGCGCCTGCATGCAGTGCGGACAGGTGACAACGATGCGGGAGAAGGAATACGAGTTGAGCGTCGACACGTTGTCCGTGATCAACGACTGCGCGAGGTACTCGTTCCCCATCCGCCTCGCAGGATCGCCCGTGCACTTCTCCTCCTCGCCCAGGATCGCGAAGTCCACCCCCGCCCTCTGCAGGAGCTTTGCGAACGCCCTGCTGACGCTCCTGTACCGCGCGTCGTACGAACCGGCGCATCCGACCCAGAACAGGACGTCCGCCCTCTTCTTCTCGGCCATGCGCGGGATCGCAAGTCCTTCGGCCCATTCCGCACGGGTGGCATGACCGAAGGCCCACGGCGTATAGTTCCGCTCCAGATTCGAGAACGTCGTTTTCAGTTCGTCCGGGAAGCGGGACTCGTTCAGCACCAGCCCGCGGCGCATCTGCACGATCGTATCCACATGCTCGATCGTGACAGGACATTCCTGGACGCAGGCCATGCACGTGGTGCACGCCCAGAGCTCCTGCTCCGTAATGAAATTGTCCAGAAGCTGATGTCCGAGGACCGTCCCGGCGGCGTCGCCCGTCGCCCTGGCGACCATCACCGGTGCCTTCTCCATCGTCCGCGCGCGAATATCCACGATAATCTTCTTCGGGTTGAGCAGCTTGCCGGTTGTGCTGGCAGGACAGACCGACGAGCAGCGCCCGCATTCCGTGCAGGTGTACCCGTCAAGCAGCTGCTTCCAGGTCAGGTCGTCGACATCCGTGGCACCGTACTTGGTGAGCGTCTCGTCGGCAAGGTTGATCGGCCGCAGCGCACCGCGCGGGCCGAGATGTGAGAAGTAGACATTCGGAATCGACGTGAGGACATGCAGATGCTTCGAGTACGGGAGGTAGTTCAGAAATCCGAGGACGGTCAGCATATGTCCCCAGAAGAACACGTGGAACCACGTCGCCGCGGTCCCGGGATCCATCGGAGAGAGCATCGTGCCGAGTCCCGCCGACAACACTCTGGCATCCTGTCCCGCACCGGCACCCATCAGAAACCGCATCGCATTCTGTCCGAACATGGTCACCATGACGACAAGAATCAGCGTGAGGATCACGAGGGCGTCCACGCGAGCATGCCCGCTCACGTCGAGGCGCTTCGGCGGCGCGGCAATGCGCCTGACGATCGACACGACCACCGCGATCACGACGAGCAACCCGACCACGTCCTGCAGGAAGATCAGGGGCGGATACAGCGGACCGAGGAACGCCAGGGAGCTGCCGGGGATCAGCCCTTCGATGATCGACTCCAGGACCGCCGACAGCAGGATGACGAAGCCCCAGAAAATGAAGAAATGCAGCAGCCCGGCGAAAGGCTCTCGCAGCAGCTTCGTCTGTCCGAACGCGATCGACGCTACGTTCCCCAGCCTGCGCCACGGTTGGCCGAAGCGGTCATCGGGCTTCCCGGTGTTCAGGTACCCGATGAGGCGCCGGGCGTTGCGCACAAAGAACAGGAGGCCTGCGACCAGGACGAGCGCGAACAACAGCGAGCCGATCGTCATACGGGGTCCGTCAATGATGGGTGGGGAATGGACGCCGTGAGATCATCCAACGAGGATGGTGCCCTCGATGACCGTCACGGCAGTCCCGCTGATTTTCACCGACTCCACACGGTTGCCGGCGAGGCCGAGATGGATGCGAACCCGACCTTTCCGTCCGATCGCGTCGCCCTGCTCGCCGATGATCGTCAGGACGTCGCCCGTGCCCTCCAGCTCGCCGCGCTCGAATAGGTAGACGCCGAGCGGGCCGTTCGCGGAGCCGGTCACCGGGTCTTCCGGGATACCCACATGCGGCGCGAAGAAGCGCGAATGCACCGAAGATGTCCGGTCGATGGTTTCCGTGGTAAAGACGCACAGCCCTCCGAACTTCTTGTTCTCGAGGAACTGAGCGACGGCGGGAAGATTCGGGGAGAGCGAGAAGATCGTGTGGAGGCGACGGACCGGGACGTACAGGTAGTCTGCGGACACGATCGGAAGGCTTCCGTCGAAGTCCTCGATCTGGATGCGCAGGAGCCGCATGATATCCAGCTTGAGCTGGGCCGCGCGGGCAAACTCGGGAAGCGGGAGGCCGAAGTGGACTTCGGTGCCCGATTTCCCCTTCGCGACAGTGACCGGGAGAATCCCCGAGCGCGTCTCGGCCGCAAACGGGTACGTTCCGGGCACAGCCATGCCGTGCATCCCCTCTTCCGCAAGCGCATGAAAGGCGGCGACAGTCGCATGCCCGCAGAGGTTCACCTCTGTGGACGGAGTGAACCAGCGGATGCGGATGGTCGCACCGGGGATCGTGGGCGGCACGATGAACGCCGTCTCCGGCACTGCCATCTCCCTCGCAATGGCCTGCATTTGCTGATCGGTCAAACCCGACGCATCCATCACGACGCCTGCCGGATTCCCCGTGAGCGGAGCCTCCGTGAACGCGTCGACCTGTTTGATCCTGATGTGCACGCCCTACTCCCTCCCCACCGCGTCTGGAAGATGCACCGCACACAGGGCTCGACGGCCCCTCACGAACAGCAGCGTTCGATCGATCACAAGAAATCCTTCTCGAGCAGGCACAGGCAGATTGTCGTCCAGGACCTCGCGGAAAGCGGGCGTTTCTGTCTCGCCGCTGAATACCGAGAGGATTCTCTGAAACGCCGGTCGGCCCGGCGTCACCGGCGGCGCAGACTCATGATGGACCGTGACCATCGTCCCGCCACGTCGAAGCGCCTCGAGCGTACCCTCAACCATGGGAGCGCCCGCAAGCAGTGTGCGCGCGATTGCGTATGCCTCCGACCCGGCTTCTGCGGGTTCCGGCACGGCCACCGGCGGCGGCGCGTCCGCCTGCCAGCGCTTCACGAGATCCTGCAGACGCGTTTCCTCCGCTGCCTCTTCGCTGGCGACCGCGCCGGTGATCAGGTTCCGTCCGATCAACTCGCGCCGGTCGGACCTTCCCCGCAGGCCGTACACGACGCCGTCTACAGCGGCCACAAAAACAGTATCGTTATCGCTCCAGAGCGATGAGCCACCACGCAGGTCCAGCGCGGTCAGCCCGCGATGCCCCGGAAGATCCGGCGAGGCAAACCCGTGAAGCAAAAGGGCCCCGTGTGTCACGCACTCGATCCCGGTCCACCAGCCCCCCGGCGCCGTCACATCCCTCCAGACCATCTCGCCGGTCGAGATACGCACGCGGAAGAAGGAGGCGGTCCTTGCCGCGGGGTCGCGCTCTTCGCCGATCAGCCCGCCTTCGTCATCCGGAACGATTCTCCAGAGAACGCCTCTGACATGCTGGCGCCAGGCAACGGACAATGCTCCACGCCGCAACAGTCGGCCGAGATCCATGAAGCCGGCGCGTCAGCGAGCGCCCATAACATGCCGGAGGAGAATGGGCCTCATCGCAATCGCGGCACGCGCGCGGTGGCTGAGCCCGTTCTTCGTCGCGAACTCCATTTCTGCGAACGTCTGCCGATGTCCATCCGGCAGAAACACCGGATCGTACCCGAACCCGCCGGTCCCCCGTGGAGCCTCGAGGATGGTCCCCGGGCACATTCCCTCCACGACCTCGAGGATTCCGCCGTGTGAGGCGAACGCCACGACGCAGCGGAAGCGGGCAGTGCGCCGCCGGGGTGGAACACCCTTCAGGGAACGGACCAGTTTCCGCACATTGTCGGCATAGCTCGCGCCGGGACCCGCATAGCGCGACGAATAAACACCCGGAGCCCCGCGCAGGTACCCTACTTCGAGACCCGTGTCGTCCGCCACAGACGGAAGCCCCGTGCGCTCGAACGCAACGGTGGCCTTTTTGATCGCGTTCCCTTCGAGCGTCTCCGCGTCTTCGACGATCTCGGGGACGCCCTCTACATCGTGGAGCGTTCGGATGGAGACGGGCAGGTCACCGAGGAGCGCCACGAGCTCGTTTGCCTTGTCCCTGTTTCTGGTTGCTATCAGAAGGTTGTTCATCGAACGGCATATCCCTGGTGAAGATTGGTCTCCGGGACGTCAGACCGGTCCCGCTACGAGCCGAGGAGCGCTGCGATGGCCTGCACGACGGTTTCGACCTCAATGACTTCAACCTCAGAGGCGGATCGCTGCACGCTCAGATTGCGCGCCGGGAGGATGACCCGCGTGAAGCCGAGCTTCCTCGCCTCGGCCACGCGCTTCTCGACCTGGCTCACGCGCCTGATCTCCCCTCCCAGCCCGACCTCCCCGATGACGACCGCTCCTGAATCGGCGGGAACGTCACGCACGCTGGAGACGATCGACAGGGCCATCCCCAGATCGGCGGCGGGTTCGTCGACGCGCACCCCGCCGGCGACATTGACAAAGACGTCGTACTGGCCCATGTGAAGGCCCGCCCTTCGCTCCAGAACCGCAAGAAGCATCTGGAGCCTCCTGCTGTCAAAGCCCGTCGCGGTGCGCTGCGGGACGCCGTAACTCGTGGGCGCCACGAGGGCCTGCACTTCCAGCAAAATCGGGCGAGTGCCTTCCATCCCGGCGACAACCGTGGAGCCGGACGCGCCGAACGATCGCTCGGACAGGAACACCTCGGACGGGTTGGCCACCTCCCGCAGCCCGGTGTCCCGCATTTCGAAGACCCCGATTTCGTTGGTCGAGCCGAACCGGTTCTTCATCGCCCGGAGAATCCGGTATGCAGAATGGCGCTCGCCCTCGAACTGGAGGACGGTGTCGACCATATGCTCCACAACGCGGGGGCCTGCGATCATCCCTTCCTTCGTCACGTGGCCGACGAGGAAGATGGGGATGCCGCGGGTTTTGGCGATCCGCGTGAACATGCCGGTCGCTTCGCGCACCTGGCTCACGGTCCCCGGCGCGCTGTCCAGGTCCGGACGCACCATCGTCTGAATGGAATCGACGATCATGAGCCCGGGGGGGTGCCTGTCAAGCAGCGCTTCGATGCTTTCGACATTGGTTTCGGTCAGGAGCAGGATGTGATCGCCCGGAGGCGACTCGAGCCGCTCGGCGCGCAGACGCACCTGGGCGGGCGATTCCTCACCAGTCACATACAACGTCACACGGTCCTTCAGCGCAGCCGCCATCTGGAGCATCAGGGTCGATTTCCCGATGCCCGGGTCGCCGCCGACGAGCACGACCGAGCCCGGCACGATCCCTCCGCCCAGCACGCGGTCCAGCTCCGGCAGCGAGGTTGGGATCCGGCGCTCGGCGACTGCCTCGACGTCCGTGATCGGCACAATGGGGCCGGACGCCGCACGCGCGCTCCGCGCACCCCGTTTCGGCGCCCGCACCACGATTTCTTCGACCAGCGAATTCCACTCGCCACAGTTCGCACATCGTCCCGCCCATCGGGCGGTTTCGGAGCCGCACGACTGACATACAAACCGGGTGAGCTGTTTCGTCATGGCGATTGACCAATATACGCCCGTCCTGCGTGAGATTCAACGCGCGGTTCGCCTTGCTTCTCGACCGGTGATGCTCTATTTTTCACCGTCTGCAATTCGGATTTCACCGACACAGGCCCCTATGCCCGCCCGCACATCGCGCCCGCTTCGCACCGTCGAGTTCGCCATCACGACGGACAGAGGCGTCGTCCGCACCGAGAATCAGGACGCCGCCGGCAAGTTTCCGGACGGACCGTTCGACCCGTCCTACCCGGGCGAACAGCTGTTCGTCGTTGCCGACGGTATGGGCGGACACAATGCCGGCCGAGAGGCAAGCGCACTCGCCCTGAAGACCATCGGCGAGACATTCCTCGCAGGCACTCCATCGGCGGATCCGGGTGCGTCCCTCCGGCATGCGCTCGAGACTGCGAACCTCCGGATCCATGACCAGGGCCTCTCCGAGCCGGCCCACCGGGGGATGGGGACGACATGCACCGCACTCCTGCTGGCGGGGGATCGATCGCTCATTGCGCACGTCGGCGACAGCCGGGCCTACGCCGTCAGCAACTCCGCCATCGCACAGCTCACCGAGGACCACACGCGCGTCGGAGAACTTGTTCGCGCCGGGATCATCACGAGCGCACAGGCCCGCGAACACCCCGAGCGATCCTTCCTGAACCGTGCGCTGGGCGCGAGACCCACGGTCACGGTCGATATTGTTGAGGGACCTCCCCTCACGCAGCCATGTACCCTGGTGCTCTGCAGCGACGGGCTCTACACGCACGTGGACGATGACGAGATCCGCACGGTCGTCACCGCGCGCGCGCCCGACGAAGCGGCCCGCGAGCTGACCGCCCTCGCGATCCAGCGCGGCGGATTTGACAACATCACCGTCCTCATTATCCGCGTCTCGATCAAGCGGCGGCAGCGCACGACTCCCCGCCGCAAGCCCGCGCGCAGGAAACACAGCCGCTGACCCATGGGCATCCGATTCTGCCGGACGGTACCTGCACTTGCTGTCGCCGCCGGACTCGGCTGCCTCCCCCTCGCGCGGTCATCCTGCGCGACTCCGCCGAAGACCGAACTCCGGGCCGTCTGGATCGCGACCGCCCCGGGACTCGACTGGCCGAAGTCCACTGATCGCCGGGAGCAGGAGGCATCGCTGCGCGCCATCGTCAGGCGGTTGCATGCCGACCACTTCAACACCATCTTCTTCCAGGTCCGCCCACGGGGCGATGCGCTGTACCGCTCCCGGTACGAGCCCTGGGCCGAACAAATCGGCGGAGCACTCGGACGCGACCCCGGATGGGATCCATTGAAGGTGGTGCTCGATGAGGCGCACGGTGTCGGGATCGAAGTGCATGGGTGGTTCAACGCGTACAAGATCCGCGCACGGGGCACCGTCCGCTCCGAAGGCCTCCCGCATCCCGCCGAAGCGCATCCGTCATGGACCGTGGACGTTGACGGGGAGCTCTGGTTTGATCCGGGCCTTCCGGCAGTCAGACAGTATCTCCTGGACGTTCTGCTCGACCTGGTGAAGGGATACGACCTGGACGGGGTCAATTTCGATTTCATCCGCTACCCCTCCGCCGACTTTGCTGACGACGCCTCGTACAGGCGGTACGGATCGGGAGCGTCGAAGGCTGACTGGCGCCGAGAGAACGTCACGCGCTTCGTGCGCGAAGCGTACGAGCGCTGCAGGAGAGCGAAGCCGTGGCTGAAGGTCGGATCCTCGCCGCTCGGGACGTACGCTGGCGATCCTTCTTCGGGCTCGGAAGGGAGTTACGCGGGATACTATCAGGATTCTCAGGGGTGGCTGGCGGCGGGCATCCAGGACTACCTCGCACCTCAGATCTACTGGAACATCGGACTGTCGCGCGGCGATCCGGATTTTGCTTCACTCGTGCGGTCCTGGTCGAAAGCTTCATCAGGACGGCACGTCTACGCCGGCATCGGCGCATACAAGCCGGATGTCCAGGCAGAGCTCGCGCGGCAGATCGACCTCGCACGCTCCGCGGGCCTCTCCGGACAGGCGTTCTTCCGACTCGAGCATGTCTTCGCGCGCGAAGCGTTTGGCGGACGATATGACACGCCGGCCCTCGTCCCGCCGATGCCGTGGAGAGACCCTCAACCCCCGTCTCCGCCCCGCGACCTCGCCGTGTCAGAGGTCGCCACCAATCTCTTCCTGGTCGAATGGAAGGCGCCCCGCGCCGCAGCCGACGGTGATACCGCCTCATGGTATGTGGTATACCGGTCGTCGGTGCCCGCCCTCGACACCAGCGATCCCTCTTCTATCCTCGCCGTCCTGCCCGGCGCGGCGACGTCGTGGGTCGACACCATACGCATCCCGACCGGTGTCACCTACTACTACGCAGTGGCCTCCCACGACCGGGCACGCAATGAAAGCGCTCCATCGACGGTCGCGAGTGCGGCCGTCAAAGCCCTGCTCACGCTCGCCCGCGTCACCACATCAGTCACAAGCATGAGCGTTTCAGTCGGAGCGGCCGACGGGCGACCGACACTGGCTGCGTACCGGCTGGCGGGCACGGTCCCGGTCACGCTCGACCTGCTGCGTGTGAGTCAGCCCGCACCGGTGCGGGTTGCACGGCTGGTGGACGAGCGACAGGGTGCGGGAACCTACGTGGTGGGATTGCAGGACTATGACCTCCGACAGGGGACGTACCTGCTGAAGCTTCAGGCTGGCACCGCTACGGTGGAACAGTCCCTCAACGTCCCGCGCTGACAGGGACCTCTCGCATTACTCGATGACCCGCCCGGCGCGGCACATGTTCTCCCCGCGTTTCATCAGCCTCTCCGTCCCCACCCGCAGCGGCACACACTGCTCGACCGTGAGCCCATGGTCGCTCCAGCCAACTGATCCGGAATGAACAGCTTTCCGTCTGCCGCCAACGCGGGCCGGGATGGCTTACCGGACATCCAGAAATCGCACAAGCCAGAGGCTCAGGTCGGGGACGTACGTGATCAGCAGAAGGGCCGCGAGCAGGATCGCGATATACGGGAGCGTTGCGCGGACGATCGTCAACACGGGTTTCTCGAAGCGAAGGCTCGAGATGAAGAGGTTCAGCCCAACGGGCGGCGTGAGGTAGCCGATTTCGAGGTTGGTGAGAAAGATGATCGCCAGGTGAACCTGGTCGATGCCGTACGCCTGGGCGATCGGGATGATCAACGGCACGACCACGATGATCGCCGAGAATATGTCCATCATCATCCCGACGATGAGCAGGAAGACGTTCAACACGACGAGGAACATGACCGGGCTCGTGATGAACGTCTGCGTCAACTCGAACAGGTGTGCCGGGACTTCCTGGTCGATCAGGTAGTTCGTAAGCGCCATGGCGACGCAGATGATCATGAGGATCGCGCCCGTCAGGACCATGCTCTCGCGCATGACGCGCGGCACATCACGGAAAAGGCTGAGGTCCTTATAAATGAAGACCTCGACAATGAGGACATAGAACGCGGTGACTGCCGCGGCCTCGGTCGCCGTGAACAGACCGCTGTAGATCCCGCCAATGATAATAACGGGCAGCGGAAGCTCCCAGGCGGTGCGCCTGATCCCGTTGATCGCAGCGGCGATCGTGAAGGAATGACGCGGGAGATTGAGACGGCGCACGCGGACGACGGCGAAGACCGAGAGGGCGATGAGGAGAACCGTCCCCGGGATGAACCCCGCAGCGAAGAGCTTGTCGATGCCCAGCGCCAAGCTCGGATTCCCGGAGGTCACCAGCGAATACAGGATGATGGGGAGGCTGGGTGGAAAGAGCAGGCCCAGGCTGCCGGACGTCGTCACCAGCCCGAGCGAGAACCGCTCGGGGTACTTCTCGTTGAGCAGGATCGGGTACAGGAGCCCACCCAGGGCGATGATCGTTACGCCCGAGCCGCCCGTGAATGCGGTAAACGCCGCGCATGTCACGAGCACGACGATCGCCAGCCCGCCCTGAAACCAACCGAACCACGCGCGGGCAAGGTCCACAAGGCGCTGCGGGGCCTTGCTCTCAGCGAGGAGGTATCCGGCGAACGTGAAGAGCGGAATCGCAACGAGCGTGGGGTTCGTACCGATCCGGGTAAGATCGATCAGCATCACGGACGGGCTGATGCCCTCGGCGGAAAAGCTGAGAAAGGTGACCGCCGCGATGATGGCGAAGAGCGGCGCACCGAGGAGCGCGAGCAGGACGAGAGCAAGGCCGACGAAGAAAGTTTCCATCGCTCATGCCTCCTTCGGCACGTCACGGCCGAGGAGCGCCGGCCACCGCGTCATGGCCCTGATCACCGCGTGGACCGCAATGAGCAGGTACCCCAGCGGGATGATCATCAGCGCCAGATAAGTCGGGACTCCGGCGATGAGCTCGCCGCCGGAATCCCTCTCCTCCATCAGGAACGTCCACGACGCGCTGACAAGGAACGCGCAGACGACGGCAAGGAAGAGCTGGCCGGTGACAGTTGCCGCAGCCTTCCACCGCGGGGAGAGGAACTTCGTGAGGGCGTCGACGCTGATGTGCCGCTCTTCGTGCGTGGCAATGGCCGCCCCGAGGAATCCTACCCAGAGCACCATGTGGCGGACAAGTGGATCTCCCCAGAGGAATCCCGTGCCGAACACATTACGGAGAATGACCTGGGTGAAGGACAGCACCACCATGATCCCGAGGAACAAGACGAGGAGCCAGCCCTCGATCCGGACAAGCCCGCGGTCGACGGTCCGCAGGAGCGTCATTTCGACCCGCCCCGCTTCGCCCGGAAATCAGCCAGAGCCTTCTCGACACGGTCCAGAAGGTCCTTGCTGTACAGGGATCCCGCAAGGGCCGTGCGCGCATTCTTGCCGATCTGGGCATACTGCTTCCGCTCGGCAGGCGTCCCGCCGCCGATGATCTGCACGCCGTTCTTCTTCAACGTCTCGATCGCCTGGGCATTTTCTTCCCTGCTCTTCTTCGTCAGCTGCGCCATGTAGGATCGGCCGTTGCGGAGGAGGATCTCCTGCAGGTCCGGCGGGAGCGCATCATACTTCTTCTTGGACATGACGACAGCCCCGGAAGCGTCCGCCAGCGCCAGGTCCATCATGTACTTCACGCGCGTGTGCCACTGGAGGCCGACCGCCGCGAGCGGCGACGCATAGGCCGCGTTGATCAGGCCGGTTTGCAGCGACGTGAGCACGTCGACGATCGAGAGCGGGATCGGGTTCACGCCCAGCGACTTGAATGCAGCTTCGGCAATAGGGTCGCCTTCCCAGAGCCACATCTTCACGCCGCGCATGTCCTCGGCGGAACGGACGGGCGAGTTCGAAAACACGTATACGAACCCCACCTCCGCCCACCCGAGCAGAATAAATCCGTTCTTCTCGAACTCCTGCTCGAACTCCTTCGCGAACATCGAGTGGATATGGTCGACTTCATCGTACGACTCGAACAGGAACGGGGCGTCCAGGACCCGCAGGTTGCCGGAAATGTCCCCGATGCCGACGCCGGTGATGCCCGCGCTGTGAAGCTGGCCCAGCCGGATGCGCCGCATGACGTCCTTGTCCTCGCCCTGCTGGCTGTTCGGATAGATCTTGAACCCCAGCCGCCCGCCGCTCTCTTTCCGGACCGTCTGATCATACTCGCGCATGATCTTCATCCAGGTTGTCCCCTCCGGCGCCAGCGTGGCGAACTTGATCAGCTGCTCCTGGGCCTCCACACGGGGCGCCCCGGCAGCACAAAGGGCCGCCACAAGGAGCCCACACACGACAGGGTGTCGCACGGTTGCAGTCTCCACGAGATGTTAGAACAGTTCCGGTTTCTTCGCCTTCAACAGCGCCGCCTTCTGCTTCGCTACCGCGTTTGCCAGCCTGTTCTCGGGCAGGATCTCCAGGGACGCGCTCTCGACCTCGGCCAGCAGCCTGTCGAACAGCTCCTCGTCCAGGTTCTGCGTCGCGTAGGAGCGCGCATAGTATAGCTGGGCCATGAGGAACCTCCTGTCCGTGATCCGGAGCGCCCGCTCGAAGTGCATCCTGGATTTGGCCGGGTCGCCTCCCAGCATCTTCGACCGGCTGCCGTAGAGCATCCCGAGGAAGAGATCGGCGCCGGCGTAATAATACGCCGAGTCGTTGTCGGCGACGAACTGCATCAGGGCTTCGGCGCGCGGGAGGTCGGCAAGGGCATCCGTGTTGTCGAGCGAGAGATAGATATAGCTCCCCCACCCGAACGCCGCCCAGAAAGCGGCGGGGACCATGGATGCGGACGTTGTGCTCAGGACGGCGCGCAGCTCGTCGGGGTGGGCGGGGAGCGCCTTCGCGATCCGCTCGTCGGTCCGGAGAATATTCAACGCGTGGTCGCGCCCCCGGAGATAAAAGGCACGCGCGCGTTCCGGATCACTGTCCTCCAGAAAGGCGAGCGCGTAGCTGCTGTACCCCTGGCTTGCCAGGCGAAGCAATCGCTCGTTGTCCGGCTCGGACTTCAGCAGGACGTCGATCAGCTTCAGGTTCCCCGGGAGGGCGTCGCGGGCGAACTCGAGGTCCGCCTCTTCCGTGAAGCCTTCAAAGCCGTCGTCGACGATCCCTCCGACGGTGGACACGGCGAACTGCTGGATGCAACCGGACAGGAGGAGTGCGGTGAGCGTGCAGGCGATGAGTGTCTTCATGCGGGCCGGTGTGGAAATGACTCGCTCAATATCCCGAAAACCTCCGAACAATGCAACCGGCCCGGTTTTGCAACTCACGCGTGAATCGTGTACTTTGAGGGTGCCTTCTCCCAACGAACACCATGCGCATCCTGGTCGTCGAAGACGAAAAGAAAGTCGCCCGGTTCATCCAGCAGGCGCTGGAAGAGGAGCGGTACACCGTGGACGTGGCTTTCGACGGCGAGGAAGGCGAACGCCTCTCGCTCGAGCAGCCCTATGACCTCCTCGTGCTCGACGTGATGCTGCCGAAGAAAAGCGGAGTCGAGCTGACCCGCATCCACCGTGCCGCAGGACACTCGACGCCGATCCTCATGCTCACGGCGAAGACCGCTGTAGAGGACAGGGTGGAGGGACTCGACAGCGGAGCGGACGACTATCTGACCAAGCCGTTCGCCGTCGCCGAGCTCCTCGCCCGCGTGCGCTCGCTCCTTCGCCGGGGCACCGCGGAGAAGTCCACCATCCTCTCCATTGCCGACCTGGAGCTCGACACCGTCACGCACAAGGCCAGGCGCGGCGGCAAAGCCATCGACCTGACCATCAAAGAGTACGCCCTGCTCGAATTCCTCCTCCGGAACAAGGAACGCGTTCTCAGCCGGACCGTCATCTCCGAGCACATCTGGGACTACAGCTTCGACACCGGCACCAACCTCATCGACGTCTACGTCAACCATCTCCGCAATAAGATCGATACGGGATATCCCACGAAGCTGATCCACACGGTCCGCGGCGTCGGGTATGTGATGAGGGAGGAATAGCATGCGTCCGTTTTTCCGCATGTCAATCCGTTCCCGGTTGACCTTCTGGTACACGCTCGTGGTGCTCGTCACACTCCTCCTCTTCGTGGGGGTTTCCTACTACTTTACCGGTCGAACCCTGGCCGAGAACCTCGACCTCTCCCTGCAGAATCAGGTGCGGTGGGTCAAGGAGTTCATCGGCCCGCAGGCAGCACGCGTGAAGCCGAGCAAGCGGTCCATAGACGCAATCATGCGCAATCGCGCGACGCAGCCTCGCATAACGGGCCTGGAACGCGACACCACAGTCGAAGAAGCCGACGAGATCTGGAATGCGATCTACCGGCACAACCTGCAGAGCACGAAGCGAACGTTCATCCAGTTTCTCGACAGGAAGGGAGCGATCATCTATCGCTCGTACAACCTCACGTCCGACAGCCTTGTCGTGCGGGACAGCATCCCGCTCGGCACCCCCGTCGTGCTGACGGGACGGATGAGCGCGGAACCGGTGAGGATCGCCGCGGTCCGTGACGCGAATTTCACGTATCTCGTCGGTTACCCCCTCGCCGAGCTGCGGGATCTGCAGGACAATCTCTATCTTACATTCCTCATTCTCATTCCGATCGCCGTGCTGATTTCGCTGGTCGGTGGCTACCTGCTGGCCAAGAACGCCCTGCGCCCCGTCGATGAAATTGTCACCCAGGCCCGGAAGATTTCTGCGGAGAACCTGGACCTGACGATCCCGGTCCGGAATCCGCGCGACGAAATCGGACGCCTGGGCACGACCATCAACGCGATGCTGACGCGCCTGCACGAATCGTTTGCGCAGGTGCGGCAATTCTCGGCCGACGCATCCCACGAGCTCCGCACGCCACTGACGATCATGCGGGGCGAGATCGAGCTCGCGCTCCGGAACCCAAAAACCTCGGAGGAATACCGCGCGGTCCTGGAGAGCGCCCTCGAAGAGATCATGCGTATGACCGCGATCATTGACAACCTCCTCGTGCTCGCCAAGGCGGACCAGGGGAGGTACCACGCGGATTTCTCGGAGGTCGACCTCGGCGCGCTCGTCCAGGAGCTGTACGAAGACAGCGAGGTCCTCGCAGAGCGGAAAGCCATCCACGTCGCCCTGCGTGAGACGGCCGAGATCAGGATCGTCGGCGATCGCCTCCGGCTCCGGCAGCTGATTCTGAACCTCATCGATAACGCCATCAAATACACGCCGCAGGGCGGGACGGTCACGCTGGCGCTGGGGCAGGAGAACGGAAGCGCACGGATCGAGGTGAGCGACACAGGCATCGGCATTCCCGCGGACGAGCAGGCGAAGATCTTCGACAGATTCTACCGCGTGGATAAGGCGCGCTCGCGCGAGCTGGGCGGAAGCGGACTGGGACTCTCCATCGCCATATGGATCGCTGAGCTGCACCGCGGCACGATCACGGTGCAGAGCAGCCCGCACGAAGGCTCGACCTTCACGGTCCAGCTCCCGCTCAACTGAGCGCGCCCGGGCAGACAGCGAAACGCCCCGTCCCGCATCAGGCGGGACGGGGCGTCCGCGTTTCGGAACGCCGGGCTCGCGTCAGAAGTCGGCGCCAAGCGAGAAGTAATACTTCGGCGACGAGAAGCCGTCGACATTCCAGGCCCACGCCACGTCAAGTCTCAGCAGGAAGAAGAGGAACAGCACCCGTGCACCGGTGCCCATCCCCATGAGGAGATCCTGTGACCGTATGCTGCCGTCGGGGGTCCGCGTGAACAGCTTGAGATTCTCCTTGCCGCCGGCGTAGTTCCAGGCCGTCCCCGCGTCGAAGAACAGCGATCCGCCGAAGCTCTGCAGTCCCAGGGGGAGCGGTCCCGCTTGCAGAAACGCGAAGAGCGGATAGCGGAACTCCATATTGAACAGCGCGTACCGTGAGCCGATTTTCGCATTATAATTGTAGCCGCGCAGCGGAACGCCCGTCTGAAGGAACAGATAATCTTCCGCCTGGGTGATCGGCACGTACCCGCCCTCGAACTGCGGGTTGATCCAGTTCTGAACGCCGCCGATCATGAACTTCTGCGGGTTCTCACCCATGCTCGCGCCCCCCGCAAACCGCAGCGCAAAGCTGTACGAACGGCCAAGCCGGAAATATGTCCGGTAGTCCGCGGTGACGTTGACGAAGCTGAGTCCGTCCCTGCCCATGCGCGGCGTCCCAAACAGGTCCATCCGGTAACGCGTGCCGGTCACGGGCGATGTAAAGCCCCAGAGGATCGTGTCGTACACGTAGCCGAAGCCGGGCACGATCACCGTCCGCTCCTGAATCGGTGCGTTGAGGACGTCCATGTTCTCGCGGAGAATATTATAGTAGCTGACCCCGAACTCGAACCGCGTGAACCGATCGTTGGGCAGCAGCGCGGAGATCTGCCCGCCGTACGTCCGGAAGCGGTAGAGGCTTCCGCCGAAGATATCGTTGACCAGCACGAACCGGGCGCTGTGGAACGCCCCGAAGCCGAAGTCGATCCGATTGGGGAGGTAGAAATACTGAATACCGTAATCGCTGTTCTTGAGGTCCAGTAACAGATTCGTGGACAGGATGATCTGGTGGTCACCCAGAAGATCGCTGAACGCCATGACCGTCGACCCGCTCACGCCATAGAACGTGTCGTACCCCGCGTTCCCGTAAATGATGTCCGGCGTGAAGTTCAGCTTGTAGCGGTTGACCCGGAAGTTACCGTCCTCGTCCACGTTGTTCGCGATGGCAGGCATCGCCTGGATCGTCGAATCCTTCGGGACGTTCTCGGCACGTTCCTCCGCGGGCGCATAGTTGCTGAAATCGATCTGGAACCCTTCGCCGTACAGGCCCGTGGAATCCTTGGCGGCGGCGGTGTCGGCCTTTGTCCCCTGCGCGGCTATCGCAACGCTGTCGGCGGGCTGGAATTCCATGGTTTCGATGGAGGACGTATCGCGTGCGGCAACGGCAGGCGCCGCGGTCAACGGCACGCGGAACTTCTCCTTGAAGTACTCCGTCATCTCCAGCTCGTTGACCTTGAGCATCCGGTCGAACGGGTTCCGCATCAGGAAGATGTCAAAGCCCGACTTGTTCAGCGAGGTAAACGCCAGTTTCGAGCCGTCGGCGGAGAGCGACAGCTGATAGACACCGCTCAGGGAGTTGGTCACCGGGCGGTATTCCCGGGTCTCGAGATTCAGCTGATAGACATTGTTGATGCCGTTGCGGTCCGACACGAACAGGATCCGCCTGCCGTCGGGCGACACGACCGGCGACGTTTCGTCGCTGTTCGGCCAGGCCAGCAGGCGCTCGACGGCGCCCGTGGCAACCCCGACGCCGTACAGATCCGCCTGGCTGAAGTCGACGTTGTTCATGGACACGGTCGGGGGCCGGAGCGAAGCGCCCCGGTCGGAGGAGAAGTAAATCGTCTCCTCGTCCGGCGACCACACGGGCTGTGCGTCGCTGTACGGATCGTCCGTGAGATTCGTGAGCTGCTGTGTGGTCAGATCGTAGACAAATATGTCCGACTTGTTCGCCTTGTTGCCGACGAACGCGATCTTGTCGCCACGCGGGGACCAGGCAACCGAAAAGATCCCCTGGAGACCGAACGTGAACTTCTCGTACTTGCTTGTGCCGACCTGGAGCAGCAGGATAGCGTCCTCCTCGCCGGCCTTCGTCGCCAGCGCCACGCGCCGGCCGTCGGGCGACCAGCTGATACCCGGCGTGAGCAGGTGCAGCTCCTCGAGGTTCTCCGTCTGCTGGCCGTCCACGAGCTTCTCGATGACCTTCCCGTCCACCGAGTTCATGATGTAGACGTCGAAGAAGTCGTCCCGGTTGGTGATGAACGCGATGCGATCGCCCTGCGGGGAGATGGCCGGGCTCGTGTTGTAGAACCCGCCGTCCTTCTTGTGATCGGTCAGACGGCGCGCGTAGTCGGCGGGATCCTCCCGCTTCGCGATGTCCGGCCAGTACAGCACCTTCATCTCCTTCTGCCAACGCTCCGAGAACTCCTCGATGTTGAGCCCCAGCGCGGCCCGGAATCCCCCGTCCACGCTGCGCACGCTCTTGATCCGGTTGAGGAGCTCACCGATCTTTTGGTCGCCGTATTTCTCCGACATGTACCAGAACACCGACTGCCCGCCTCGATACGCGAAATACCCGTAGAGCTGGTTGATCGTCGGAAGGTTCTGGTTGATTGTCGCGTCCCGGAGGAACATGTCCGAGTTCGTGTCCCACTTCAGCGCGGCGTATTCGGACAATCCCTCGTTGAACCAGAGCGGGATCTGGAGCGTGATGTTGTTCGAGATGATCGATTGGATCGACCCGCCGTAGAACATGTCGTTGATCACCGCGTGCACGAGCTCGTGGTGAATCACGTGCCGGAACTTCCTGTAGTCCCCTTCGAACGGAATCACGACCCGGTTCTTGAAGAGCTCGGTGACGCCCCCGATCCCTTCTTCGAGGTATTCCCCGATGACGTTCGTCTGCTGAAAATCGTTGTGCGAGTTGTAGACGACGATCGGGACGCGGTTGACGAGCTGGTACCGGAAGAGTCTGGAAATCGAGGCGTAGGCCGATTCGGCGGCAACCGCGGTGAATTCGGCGAGCTGCTGACCGTCCTGGGCGAAGTAGACGTCGAAATGGTCGGACTGGATGAACGACCAGGTGTACTTCTTGTACTGGACCTTGTTCTTCCCGAAATACGCGTCCTGGGCGCTCACGAGCGCAGGGAGAAGGGCGCTCAGGACGAGCGCGATGCCCCACCAGCGACGCATGACCAGCGTTCCCCCTGAACTGTTCCTGTGCATCACATTCATCGTAATATTCTACGTATCCACCCGGGGAAATGCAAACAACTCATTCTGCCGGCACCATGAAAACACCGAAAACGGCCCGTTTTGTTCCTGTCGGCTAATCCACCAGCGAGAAATCGATCTGGTGCGCCTCGGGTTTCACAGCCGTCACCCGCACCCGCACGCGGTCTCCCAAACGGTACCGCTTGCCCGTCCGCCGGCCCCGGAGCTCATAGTGTTTCTCGTCCAGCACGTAATAGTCGTCGGCCATGTCCCGCACCGGCACCAGCCCTTCCACGAGCAGCTCGTCGATCTCCACAAACATCCCGAACGCGGTCACGCCCGCGATGACGCCGTCCAGCTCGTCGCCCAGGTGCCGCTTCATGTACTCCACCTGCATCACCTTTACGGACGCGCGCTCGGCCTCGGCGGCGACCCGCTCCCGCGCCGACGACTGCGCAGCGATGTCGTCCAGCTGCTTGCGCAGAGCCGGCACCGCCTTGCGAGCCACCCCCTGCTGGTAGGCGTTCAGCATCCGGTGCACGATCAGATCGGGATACCTGCGGATGGGCGAGGTGAAGTGCGCATAGTGCCGGAAGGCGAGCCCGTAGTGGCCGATGTTCTTGGTTGCGTAGACCGCTTTCGCCATGGAGCGTAACGCGACGTCGCTGATCAGGTTCTCCACCTCGGAACCTTTGACCCGGTCCAGGAGCTTCTGCAGCTCGCGCGACGGAACGCCCGACTTTACGTTCAGGGAGAAGCCGAACTTCTTCACGAACTCCGCGAGGTCGGCGAGCCTGTCAGGGTTGGGAAGATCATGCACTCGATAGATGAACGGGAGCTCCTCGCCGAGACCCGCAAGGCGGGTGACGGTCTTGTTTGCCAGCAGCATGCACTCCTCGACCAGCCGGTGCGCATCGAGCCGCTCCTTCTTCAGGATGTGCGTGGGGAAGCCTTCGGCGTCGAACTTGAACTTGGTCTCGCCCGCGTCGAAGTCGAGGCTGCCGGCCTTTCTTCGGATCTGCGTCTGCTGCTTCGCCAGGGCGTTCAGCGCCGTCAGCAGCTCGACGTAGTCCCCCTTCCCGGTGTCGAGGATGCGCTGTACCTCTTCGTACGTAAACCGGCGCGTGCTCCGGATGACGCTCTTTTTCAGCGACCACGCCCCGACGTCGCCGTCGCGGTCGATGTCCATAAATACGCTGTACGTCAGGCGTTCCTCCCTGGGCCGCAGACTGCAGAGATCGTTCGACAGCCGCTCCGGGAGCATCGGGATGACTTCGTTCACAAGATAGGTGCTGGTGCCGCGGACGTAGGCCTCGGCGTCGAGGGGGCTCCCCTCGCGTACGTAGTGGCTGACGTCGGCAATGTGCACGCCGAGACGCCTGGTGCCCCGCGGCAGGATCTCGAGCGAGAGCGCGTCGTCGAAATCCTTTGCGTCCTCCGGGTCGATCGTCACCACGATGCTGGACCGGAGGTCAAGCCTGTCGCGGAGGTCCGACTCGGGGATCTGGGCGGGGAACTTCGCCGCCTGCCGCTCCACCTCCTGTGGGAACGCGAGAGGAAGGGAAAACCGCCGCGCGACGCCGAGCACCTCGACGCGGGCGTCGCCTGTGGGCCCGAGCACTTCGATGATCTTCCCCTCGGGATTCCGGTGCTCGTCCAGCCAGGGAAGCAGCTGTGCGACGACTTTGTCGCCGTCTTTCGCTCGTGCGGCTTCCTCGCGCGGGACGTACACGTCGCGCCTGATGCGCTCGTCGTCCGGCACCACGAATGCTGAGTTGGGGCCCTTCTGCAGCCGCCCGGTCACGGTGGTCGTGGTCCGACCGACGACTTCGACGACTTCCGCTTCCGGAAGCTTGTCGGGATCGGGCTTGCCGCGTGGCTCGCTGCGCGCGAAGGGGACGATAGCGACGGTGTCGCCGTCGAATGCGGTGCGGAGAAACGCCTGCGGGATGAAATACTGCTGTTGGGGATCGCCGGCGCGGACCATGCCGCCTCCGCGACGCAGGAGCGAGATCACGCCCACGAGCCTGTGCGATGCTCCGCCGGCGGGCTGTTTCTTCTTCGCCGCCGATGCGTAGCGGATCCGGCCCTGCTCGTCAGCCGTGAGGACGCCGCCGTCGATGAGGCTTCGAACCGTGGCTCTCAGCCCCCGGTAGTCCTCCTCGCCGCCGACGCGGATCTTCTGCGCCAGCGCTTTAATGGTGATGGGTGTGCGGCGATGCTGCGTCAGATACGCGAGCACTGCCTTCTTGAGGTCGGCATGTGATGCCAATGAGGTTGTCCTTCTGCAATGAGAGTCGGTACTAGAAAGAGAATCGGTAAAAGAGCCGCGCTGAATTCACGCGCTTCAGATCGGTGGTGCCGCCGAGCGGGAACGCTTCCACGCGCCGCTCGAGCTCGAACATCAGGTTGCGGAGGGACGGATCTCCAAGAATCGCGTCGAACGAGTACATCAGACTGAAATTCGCGTTGCCCAGCGGATCGTCCAGGATCATGCCGCCGTACCGCCAGTAGCCGTTCCAGAGCGAGCCGCTCAGGCGGATGTCGGCGGATTCCGTGAGGCTCCCGGCGCCGCCGTAGCGGAGTTCCACGGTGTTGATGAAGCCGGTGTTCTCGCGCAGGAATTGCGACAGCGCCCCCGTCAGCAGCGAGGACGCCCCCGTCAGCAGCGAGAGCCCCATCTGCCGCTCCACGTCCGCGGGTACCTGCCCCCGTTGCCCGACAGTCATCGGGAACGACCCGTACACGATGAACTGGATGGCATCGGACTGGATATCGTTGGACTTGGGACCCGTATACGAAAGATATGAGTACTCGTCGATCGTCATATCGTACGAAATCTTCGGGTTCAGCCGGGTACCGCCGATCTGGAAGGTCACCACCACCTTCTCGGCGGTGTCCCCCGTCAACGTGTCGCGCAGGATGCGCGTCCCCTCGTACCTGGCACTGATGTCCAGCTCGGGGTTCATCAGGTCGCCGCGGAACCGGATCGACCCGTCGGCGTTGAAGCGCTTGAGAAAATTGTAGTAGGCGCGCTCGACGACCAGATCCCCGAACCATTGCTTCCCGTCGCCGGTGATGCTGAACTTCCCGTTGATGCCCGCCACCAGCTCCTCACCCGAGACGGGATCAAAGATCATCCTGATCTCCGTGTTGCTGCCGGAGGTCTCAATGTCGAGATCGTACCGGAGGCCGTCCATGAGACTGCCCGGGCTCGCCGGCCCGGTGCCGGCCTCGGCACCCTCGGCGGACTCGGTGCCGAAGTACTCCGCGGCCCTGCGACGCAGCCCGCTCCCCCGCACGACCGTGGTGTCATCGACCACGACGATCGGCACCGCGTACTCTCCGCCCCGGGCCCTGACGTCAACCGTTCGCGTCGGCGGGAAGATCAGGGTGGAGTTCCGCACGAGGAGGTCTCCCTTCAGGCGCGAATGCTCCACTTCCCCCGTGAATCGCAGCCCGCCGGATCCAATCTCGACGAAGAGGTTGCCGTACACGGAGAGCTCGGATTGCCGCGTCGACTCCTTCACCACCAGCAGGCTGCCGGTGCCCGAGAGATTGAAGTCTCCCAGCTTCAGGTCCCGCAGCGAGAGGTCCCCGCTGATCTGCATGCTCCCGCCCTGCCGTCCCTTCACGTCCGCCCCGGTATTGCGCACGGTCGCACGAACCACCTTGATGCGCTCCCCGTCGGCCTCGAACTCCGCGTCCATATTGTACATAATATTGTTCGGCGTGAACAGAAATGCCGCGTCCATCACCGTGGCCTGCCCGCCGTAGCTCGGCTTCTCGAGGGTGCCCCGGACGGTGAGGTCGCAGAGCAGCCTGCCCTCAAGGTCATTGAACTCCGAGAGGAACGGGTCGAAGACCTTCATGCTGATCCCGGTGGAGGTCATCGTGAGGTTCACGGGGCGGTCGCCCGTCAGGAATTCGAGCCCCTCCACCGAGAGGGCGGTCGGGATGCTCCCGTTGACTGTCAGCTTCTTCTCGCCCCCCTGCGCGTCCCCACCTTCACTGAGGAAGAGATTCACGTCCAGCAGCGAGTCCTTATAAAAGAAGAACCCTTCCAGTCCGCCGATCGGCGCATCCTTGTACACGAGGTCCGAGGCGCTCATGATCAATGTCGCCTCGGGATCGCTGACCGTCCCCTTGGCGGTCAGGAAGGCCTGCGCCCCGCCCGAGAGAAACACCCGCCCCCCCCCGTACTCAGATGCCGGGATGAAGTAGTTCACATCCGCAAGGTTCAACATGGCCGCTTCGAGGCGCGCGTTCAGCTCGCCGTCTGATCCGATGCCGCCGGATACCGCGATCGTTTCACCCTCGCGCCGAAGCGTCAGGTCTCGCAGCGCAACACCCGACGGCGAGATCACGGCCCGGGCGCCCGGCTCGGCCCGCCACGCATACGAGTGATACCGCGCCTCAAGCTCGCCCAGCAGCGCGTCGATCGAGTCCTGGCCGAACGCGACCGTGCCGCCCGAGGAGATGAAAAGCGTCCGCTGAAGCCTCGCTGCGGCGTCATATTGCAGGTTCCCTCCCGCACCCAGGAGACGGAGGTCGACGCTGTCAATCTCCGTACGATTGACGTGAAGGTCGCCGACGCCAAGGTCGCACTTCACGGTCGCGTCACGGAAGAGGCGTCCGCGGCCGAGATTGTCAACGAAGAGCGATGCGTGCAGCCCTTCGACGAGCATGCCCGCGCCGGACGTGCCGATGAAGAATTCGGGGATGCCGATATCCGCTGCCATCGTCAGAGCCCGGTGATCGCCGCGGATGGACCCGGTGACAGACCCGACGCCGTCAAACGGACGCCACCCGATGTGCTGCGACAGCGGCTTGAGGTCCTTTACGAAGAGGGCATACGTGGCATCAACCGTCACATCGGATTGGTCGAGCGCCTGCTCCAGCCTGTCCGTCCCCACGCTGTCGCCGCCGGCGAAAGCGGCGGAATCGAACACCGCAATGACCGGTGCAAGGTCCTCGGCTACCGAGGCGGCTTCGAACCGTGCCAGGCCAAGGAGATACTCGAGGTCGAACGTGCCGCCGATCGACAGGTAGGCCACGGGCGAGTCGAACTGCACGAGGCTCTGGCCCGGATCGGTTTGATCGATCAGCAGGTGGACCGCTCCCGTGTCCATGGGGATGCCCCGATAGGACGAGAGGCCAAGATCCAGAGACGCATCGACCGAGAGGTTCGACAGCGTAAGCCCCGCTCCATCCGCATCGATCCGGCCGGTGATGTCACTGGCCATGGAGGGGTCTCCGAGAACGGCCGCGAGATCCAGGTGCCGGACATTGCCCGCCAGCCGGAACCGGTTGAGACCCGATGCGGGCTGCTCGAGCGTGACGTCGACGTCCACCCTTGCGTCGGCGAGGTTCACGAGTGCCGAGCCGCGCAACGCGCGGTTCTCCGCCACCGCCAGGATGCGCGTCGGCCCCACGTCGCGTCCGCGGAAGACTGAGGAATCGAGTGCAACCTCGGCCCGCCCTTTCAGGACCGAGAGGTCGAGGCCCGAGCCGTCAATGCTGGCGCTCCCACACAGATGGGACCGCAACCCGGGATCCCGGAGGATCGTGCCGAGATCAATTCCCTGAAACGCTACGGCGCCCCGATACGTCAGCGACGACGGACCGCCGATGGTCAGCCTGACGTCGTCCCCCTGCATATTCCCCGCTGCTGTCGAGAGCGACACGTCCGCAATGAAGTCGAGCGGCGTGCCGCGGTAATGTGCTTCGATGGCCGCCGGACCGACCGACGTGAAATCGGGAAGGTCGAACTCGGGCATGAGCGCACGCGGATCCGCAGGATCGATCGTGCTCCTGGACATGATGACATCGAGCGTCAGATCGGCCGGGTGGTCCAGGTTCAGCACCGATCCGCGCATCTCAAGATGCGTGCTCGCATAGTCGAGCTCGAGAGCCCGCACGTCGACGGATCCAAACTGCCCCCCTGCATCCAGCGAGATCGTCGCCGGCCCCCGGAGGAACGACACCGCAGGGAGAAAGTACGCAAGCTCGGCGAAGTGCACGCGGCTCCCGCGCACCTGGAGCGAGACGGGGCAGGGCTTCAATGCCTCCAGCGAAATCCCATTCAGCAGGTCGATCCCGCGCATGGACGCCGAGAGGTTGATCGTGGACTGCTCGGTCACGACCTGCAGGGCTGCGACGGTCGCCGAGGTATCGGTGATCGTGACGTCGGCCGAGAGCTTCCGAAGACGAAACCACGGCTCCCGCGATACGAGGGAGATATTCTTGATCCTGAGCGCACGGTTGCCCGGACGCAGCTGCGCCTCCAGATCGACGTCGAGGTTGTCCAGCAAGAGCCGGTGGTATTCGAGACTCGCGGGCGTCGGCGCCGGATGGTCCGGCGAGAGCAGCGCAGCGGAATCCACCATCGAGACCCGTCCGTTGATGACTCGGAACTGCTTCAGGACCAGGGACCAGCTTTCTCCGCGCGACGTATCCGTCTCGTTGGGCCCGGCCCGGAGCATGCGCTCGAAGTTCCAGAGCCCGTCTTCGCCACGCTCCAGACGGATCGACGGCTGCACAAGCGTCACCCGGTCCACGGCCGCGATTCTGCCGGCGAGCGGGAGGAGGCTGTAGCCGAATTCGACGCGGCCGGCCGTGACCAGCGGCATGCCGCGCACCTCGATGGCAAGTGAATCGACCGCAAAACCTGAGAGGAGATCCCCGGTGAGCGTGCCCAGGGTGACCCGGGCATCCAGGAGAGAGGTGATTTGCGCGAGGGCGATCTCGCGCAGGCGGTCGCGGAAGAACTGCGTCTGGGATGCCGCGGCGACGAGGCCGATGAAGATCGCGGTCGATGGGACAAGCACCGCCGTCAGCGCGACCACGCGCCGAACGATGCCCCCAAGCCGTCCCCGTGTCTTCATGACCGCGCTCCCGTGTCGGCCCCTTCGAGCGAAACCGATCAGCGCCCCCGGTCCAGATTCACAATCCGGCGAATGATGCTGGTCGTCGACCTGCCCGGCGTGAGGCGAATCCGCCGGACGACGCCCCCGTGGGCCCTGACGACGTCGCCACCCACGATCTCCACTTCCGCCCAATCCGCCCCCTTCACAAGCACATCCGGTACGAGCGACCGGATCAGGCGCTCCGGCGTGTTCTCGCCGAAGAAGCAGATATAGTCCACGGCCGCGAGACCTGCCAGCACCGCCGCCCGGTCGTGGTTCGGATTGACGGGCCGGCCCTTCCCCTTGATGCGCCGGATGGACGCATCCGTGTTCAACCCCACGATCAACACGTCTCCGAGCGCGCGCGCTTTCGTCAGATACTCGACGTGGCCGCGATGAATGATATCAAACGTGCCGTTCGTGAAGACGACCGTGCGGCCCTGCCGCCGGAACCGTTGACGGATCGCACGAAGCGAGGGTTGCGAGACGAGTTTCCCCATCGTCAGCCCTGCGCTCTGCGCTTGACGAACCGGAGAGCGGCATCACGAATCTGTGCCGGAGTCACCGGAACTATCCCCACCGAGCCAACGACGACGCCTCCCGCGCAATTCGCGAGCACGCATGCATCCCGCATCGGCGCGCCGGCCGCGAGGGCGATCGTAAGCGTCGAGATCACCGTGTCGCCCGCACCCGAGACGTCCACCACGTGCTCCGCGGCCGTCGGGAGATGGCACGACCCGCCGTCACGCTGGAACAGCGACATGCCCTCCGCACCGCGCGTCAGCAACACGTTCTCGGCGCCAAGCAGCTCGAGCAGCTTCCGTCCGGCCCGCTCCACCTCCTCGTCCGTGCGCAACCGCCCGCCCAGCACGTCCTCCGTCTCCCGCCGGTTCGGCTTGAATACCGTCACGCCCTTGAACTCGAGGAAGTTGTCGAACTTCGGATCGACCGTCACAACCCTGTTGTACTTGCGCGCCACCGCGAGGACCTCGTCGATGACCGCTTTTGTGATCACGCCCTTGTTGTAGTCTTCAATAAGGATCGCATCCAGATCATGGATGTGATACCGGACGCCGTCGACGATGCTCGACTGCAGGTGCTCCGGGCAGGGCGTCTTTGCCTCGTTGTCGATGCGGACAACATGTTGTTCGCTGGCGATTACGCGCGTCTTGATCGTCGTGGGCCGGTCGGCGTCCGTCACGAGCCCGCTCGTGTCCATACCGCGGTCCGACATCATCTCGGCCATCATCTGCCCGGGGTGGTCATTGCCCACAAGCCCGATGAGGAAAGGGACCCCGCCCAGGGCCAGGATGTTGTTGGCCACGTTCGCGGCGCCGCCGAACCGCACCGACTCGGACTCGACCTCAACGACCGGGACGGGTGCTTCGGGGGAAATCCGGTGCACGGACCCCCAGTAATAGCGGTCGAGCATCAGATCACCGAGGACGGCAATGCGCTTCCCCTGGAATTGCCCCAGGATTCTATCGATGCCGGCTTCGTCGAGACCACGCTCGTTCAAAAAATCCTCCATAGCAAATAAATATACCTAACAAGTCTCGGCAAATCAAGGACTTGGAGCGATGTCGTGCCGGATCAACTTCACGATACGATCGACCGTCATCCCGACGCGGGTCTCGTCGGTCGCGACCACGACATCCGCAGCCTCGTAAAAGGGCGACCGCTCCCGGTAGAGCTGTTCGATCCTCGCGCGGAACTGATCCTCGGGAAGCTTCTCCCCTTCCGCGTCCAGCAGCAACGGCCTGTCGGTCCGGTGATGCAGGCGACGCACGACTTCGTCGTGCGACATCTTCAGATACACCAGGATGCCCGTGTTCCGGATCAGCTGGAACGCCGCCGGCTGGACCAGCGTCCCTCCTCCCAGGGAAATCACAAGATGCGGACGGACGCTCAGCGCCACGAGCGCCTGAAGCTCCTTCGCGCGGAAGTAGGCTTCGCCCTTCTCCCTGAAGAGCTCGCTGACCGCACGGCCCTCTGAAGCCTCCACCACGCGGTCGACGTCCGCGAAGTCGTATCCGAGCGTGTTGGCGAGGATCGGTCCGATCGTGCTCTTCCCGCTCCCCATGAACCCGGTGAGATAGATGCGGTCCCGCTGTGCCGGGGAGTGGGCCTTCATCGCGATCGGCGGAGGTGGGAGCGGATGACGGTGGTCTCCATGGAACCGCGTGAGACCTTCTGCGCTTCGCTCCGGATCTCGTACCCACGCTCCGAGGCCCGCTCCAGAAATGCCCGGCCGATCGCGCGGTCGGGGTCGGTCAGGACTGCGACCCCCTGCGGGCGAAGTGCGATATCGAAGAGGTCGAGCAGCCGGTTGAATGTGGACCGCTCGTAGATGACATCACCGCCGAGGAGCAGGTCCACCGGCTCGACCGCTCCTGGCGCATCCCAGTCGAGCACGCCCACCGAGAGCGACGAGCGCATCACTGGCTCCGGAAGATTCTTGAACGCATTGTAACGGGCGAACATCAGCGCCTCGGGATCCACGTCGGTTATCAGCACGCGGGCACCCGCCTGTGCCGCGGCGATCCCGGCCAGCCCGACCCCGCAGCCGATCTCGAGGACCGAGACGCCCGTGACCGAAGGATCGATCAGGCACCACCGGGCCAACTCCAGCGACGACGTCCAGAGGTCCGCCCAGTACGGCAGCCGTTCGTTCGCGGCGAAGACTTCGGGGGCGATCGCGTCCACAAGCGCATACGAATCGCGGACGACCGTCATGCTGAACCGGTGTCCGGCGATATCCAGCTCCTCCAGGCGAAGGTCGTAGCGTGCCGTGAGCGCGGCCTGGAGCGCTTCCATTGTTGCGCCCGCGATGGCGGGGACGTCAGGTGGAGTCATGGTCGGTGCGTTGAGCTTACAGCGCGAAGGCGACGCCCACTGTGAACGTTGTCCCGTCCATATGGACGCTGGACTCGAACGGCCGTTCCGGGACGAGGTCGCGGAACGTGAGCTCGCCCGGCACGGAGAAGCGTTCCGTCACCCGATACGCCACCCCCGTGACGGCGTGGATGCCGCAACCCGGCGTGGCCGATACGGGGCGGGGACCTCGACTCCGGCGCCGGGGGCGTCGCCCACAGAGTATGGCAGGGAATTCGCGAAGGGGTCGGCAGACGTCGGGTTCGGGTAGGTCTGCCCGTCCGTGGTGAAGGTCCGCGGAGGACCAGCGTGGGCTCCTGCTCCTGGCCGAAGATCGGCAAAAAGCACTGCGCGGGGAGCAGCACTCCTCCTGCCGCCATGCCGGCAAGCCTGCCGCACATGACGCCTCCTGCACCTGAGGGATCAGACTACCGATAGAACAGATCCCGCTTGTCCTCGATCTCGGCGTTCTTGCGGAGCGATTCCATCCAGTCTGCGAGGTACCGGTTCCGCTTCTCCTGGAGAAGCCGCGTGCGCAGCATCTCGGCCTGCGAGTTGTAGGCCACAGAATCGATCTCTGACCGTGACAGGAGCTGGATCAGATAGGCGCCGCGGGCTCCCTTGACGGCCGGGGAAATCTGCCCGACCTGGAGGGCGCTGACCGCGCCGATGAATGCCGGGTCGCGTCCCGCCACCGGGATACCTCCGGACAGCGAGAACTCGCCCGTCCTGGTGATGGTGACCGACGGGTTGAACTCGCTCACGCGGGTGACGCTGTCCGCGGGTCCGAGTTTCGAGCGCAGATCGGCCGCGATCTCCGTCGCGCGGTCCAGTTTTTTCGACCGCAGGGCCAGGGGCCGGAGCGATTCCTTCAGCTCGTCAAAAGGACGGACGCCCGCTTCCTTTGCGTCGGTGACCGCGAAGACCGCGTACGAATTCTGGATGGAGAACGGTTCGCTCACCGAGCCAATCTTCTCTCCAAACGCCCAGCGGTTGACCGATTCGTCGACGCCGAGCCCGGGGATCGCGCCGCCGTTTTCCGTGACGGTGGCTTCCTGGACCTTCATGCCGAGCTGCTCCGCCTCGCGAGGCAGATCGGTTTCGCGCGAATTATACGCGAAGTCGCGCGCGCGGTCGAGGAGGTCGTTGCGCGTCTGTGCGCTCGCCTCGATGGGGATCTTCACGCTGACGAGCTTCAGCTCGCGGGAATCGCGCCCGGTAACCTTGATGACGTGCAGCCCGAACGCCGTGCGCACCGGCCCCACCACGTCGCCTACGCGCGCTCCGAAGGCCGCCTTGTCGAACTCGGGCACCATGCGCCCCCTGGTGAACCACCCCAGGTCGCCGCCCTTGCCCGCGTTGCTGGGATCCTTCGAATACTGGCGGGCCAGGGCGCCGAAATCGGCCGAGCCCTTCGCCTCCCGCGCCACCCGCTGCGCAAGCTCCTTCACGGCAACCGTGTCGCCATCGAGGCGGAACAGGATATGACTGGCACGGACGTACTCGGTCGCCGATTTCCTGGAGTCCAGCACCTTGAAGAGATGCATCGTCGTGCCGTCATGGACCGGTCCGACGATATCGCCCGAGCGGGCGGCAAAAACCTCGCCTTCGAGGCCGGCTGCGAGTTCGCCGTGCTTGTAGTACGCGCCGCTGTCGCGCTTGTCGCTGTACATGGCAGCCAGGTCGATGAAGTCGGCGCCGTCACGCGCCTTCTTCGCAATGTCGTTCATCTCGCTGATGCGCGCGGCGGAATCAGAGGCGGTCGGCGCGATCGGAAACACCACATACTTCAGCGTGCGCGACGCGGGAACCTTGTACGACTCGAGGTTGTCGTCGTAGTAGGCGCGGATATCCGCATCGTTGACCGTCACGTCGCTGTCCCTGACCGCCGTCCCCGCGTCGACGAAGCCCACAACGGCGTTGAGCCGCTGGTTCTGGTCTGCGAACCGGCGCTGCACTTCGCCTTCCGTCACGCCGACGGACGCGAGCACCACGCTCTGCAGCTTCTCCTGCAGCCTGCGCTGGCGGAGGCTCTGCTCGTATTCGGCGAGCCACTTGCTGCCGTAGCCGGGGTCGGACCCTTCGGGGTCGCGCAGAAATTGATTCGGGTTGCTCAGGAACTGGTCGTACACGTCGCGGCGGAACTGCCCGGTGGAATCCACGAAGTTGCGGCGCAGGTCCTCCGGCGGATTGTCGCCGCGCACCCAGTCCACGATCTCCTGATCGGTCACCTTGATCCCCAGCCGGGAGGCTTCCTCCATCATCAGCTTCTGGGCGACCATGCTCTGCCAGATCTGGTCGCGCGCCGTCTTCAGTTCATCTTCCGTCGGATCGGCGCCGGTCTGCTGCTTCTGGGACTCCGTGTAGTTGCGGAGGACGTCGGTGAATTCGCGATACGTGATCGGGCTGCCGTTGACCTTCCCGATATCCTCGGTGCCCCCGGGAGCCCGCAGCCCCAGGTACCCCATGCCCCAGTCGAAAATGATCGTGAGGACAAAGACGATGAGCAGGGTGAACAGAATCACCGGCATGCTGTCACGCATGCGAGTCATGATAGGCATACTGCGTGGTTCCTTCGCCAGATTGGTGGGTCCAGGGAAACCATCAAATATAGCCGAATAGGCATGGAAAAGCAATCCCGATCGGGTTGACTTTCAGAGCCATGGACGGTATATTGTGAAGCTTTAACTTGCGGGCGCGTCAGTGAACGCGCGCCGCGCTCAGACACGTAGTTTCCCTACCAGCGCTGAACATCCCCGTATGCAAAAGTACCGTTTCCGAATTCTCCTGATCGTCGCGGCGGTGGCACTCGCCGTGTATTTTCTGATCCCGACGCTCCAGGACTACCGGCTCCACTCGAAGCTGCAGGCACTCACGGGCGCCGACAGCCTGGCGTACCTGACGGAGAACGAGACCGCCATCCGCGACGCGCGGGCAAAGCGGATCAAGCTGGGCCTCGACCTTCAGGGCGGCATGCGAGTCGTCATGGAGGTGAACGTCCTGAAGCTGATCGAGGACCTCGCCAAGAACAAGGACGACGTCTTCGCCCAGATCATGAACCAGGTCCGCGAGCAGACGAAGACGTCCGACGAGTCGCCGGTCCTCCTTCTCCGCCGCGCCTTTGAAGAGCGGCAGATCCGCCTGAGCCGGTATTACGGCAGCCTCCGCGACGACAATGATCGCGTCTATGAGTCCCTCGACGCGGAAGCCACCAAGGCGATCGACCGCGCCATTGAGATCGTCAGGAACCGCGTCGACCAGTACGGCGTCTCCGAGCCGGCAATCCAGAAACTGGGCGGCAACCGGATCATCGTCGAGCTCCCGGGCGTGACCCGCGAGACCGAAGTGCGCCAGCTCCTCCAGGGCACCGCGCTGCTCGAGTTCAAGCTGCTCAAGGAGCCCGAGGTCGCGTACCGCGTGATGGAAGCGGTCGACAAGGCCATGGCAGCCGACACTGCCGGAGTGAAAGACACGCTCTTCGCGGTCGCCAAGGACACCACGGCTGCCGACACGGCGGGCATCGCAACGCCCGAAGGCGAGCTCTCCCCCGAGGAATTCAAGCGGAAACATCCGTTCTTCGCGGTGGCCATCGTGAACCCGCAGCAGTTCCCGGGCGAAGCCCTGGTCGCGGAAGAGAACAAGGACAGGGTCCGCCGGATCCTGGACCGGGAGGACGTGAAACGCGTCATCCCGAACGACGTGGAATTCATCTGGAGCGCCAAACCCCGGTTCGTGGAAGAGGGGAAGCGCTACTTCACGCTCTATCCCGTGAAGCGCACGCCGGAGCTGACCGGCGGCGTGATCGTCAATGCCCGCGCGACCATCGACCCCGGCTTCAACCAGCCGATCGTGACGATGGAGATGAACAGCGAGGGGTCGCGCGACTGGGCGCGCATCACGGGCGCGAACGTGAACAAGCGCGTCGCGATCGTGCTTGACGATGCCGTGTTTTCGGCCCCGGTGGTACGCAACAAGATCATCGGCGGCCACTCCCAGATCGAGGGGATGGACGACATGGACGAGGCCCGGCTTCTGGAGATCGTCCTGAAGGCCGGCGCGCTCCCCGCCCCGGTCCAGATCATCGAGCAGCGGTCCGTCGGACCCTCGCTGGGCGAAGACTCTATCCGGAAGGGCCTCATGTCGGCGGGGCTTGCGACTGCCATGACGGTCCTCTTTATGATCGTGTACTACCGCACGGGCGGCGCGGTCGCCGACGTGGCGCTGATTTTCTGCTTGCTCTTCGTGCTGGGGGTCCTCGCGGCGTTCAAGGGAACCCTCACGCTGCCCGGCATCGCGGGGATCATCCTCACGCTGGCGGTCGCCGTGGACGCGAACGTCCTGATCAATGAACGCATCCGGGAAGAGTTCGCCACTGGCAAGACCCTGCGGGCGGCGCTGGATGCGGGGTATGAAAAGGCGTTCAGCGCGATTTTCGACTCGAACCTGACCACCTTCATTACCGGCGTCATCCTGTACCAGTTCGGGACCGGGCCGGTGCAGGGGTTCGCCCTCACGCTGATGATCGGCATCGTCGCGTCAATGTTCAGCGCGATCTTCATCACGCGTGTCATTTTCTACATCCTGATCGACCGGAACGCCACCGGCGTAAGCTTCGGCTAATCGATTCTCTGGAGCATCGCACCTATGCGGCTGTTTGGAGCAACACATATTGATTTCATGGGGAAGCGGCGGACGTGGTATCTTGTCTCCGCCACACTCATCCTGCTCGGCATGATTTCCATTGCCGTCAAGGGGGTTTCCTTCGGGATCGATTTTCTCGGCGGCACGGAACTCGTCGTTCAGTTCCAGCAGTCCGTGGAGATCAGCGATGTCCGTGCAGCGATGGACAAGATCGGATTCGGCCGCGCGGAGATCAAATCCTTCGGGAGCGACAAGGACATCCTCATCCGGACATCCTCGATTGAGCTGGAAGGCGGCGGCGCCGTGGGCGACCGCCTCCGCGAAGGCCTGACATCGGCCTTCCCCTCCAACCCGTTCATCGTTCAGAAGGAGGACAAGATCGGGCCGAAGATCGGGGCCGAGCTTCGCCGCGATGCCGTGTACGCCGTGCTCGCGTCGCTGGTCGCCATCTGGATCTATGTCGGCTTCCGGTTCAAGTTCGTCTACGGCCTCGGAGCGGTCGTGGCACTGTTCCACGACGTGCTCGTGACGCTCGGGATGGTGTCGATCTTCAACGGGGTCTTCAACCTCGAGATCGATCAGAACATGATCGCCGCGTTCCTGACGCTCGTGGGTCTCTCGGTCAACGACACCGTCGTCATTTTCGACCGTATCCGGGAGAACCAGAAGATCCACAAGACCATGGATCTTCTGACGCTCATGAACAAGAGCATCAACGAGACCCTGAGCAGGACGATCATCACGAGCCTCACGATCTTCGTCGTGCTGGTGATCCTGCTGCTTTTCGGCGGAGAGGTGAACCGGGGCTTCGCATTCGCCCTCACCATCGGCATCATCACCGGGACGTATTCGTCCATCTACGTTGCAAGCGCGGTGGCGCTCGAGTGGATTACGCGCTCGAAGAGCAAGGGCAAGCTGATCGACTAACCGGGTCCATGAGGAACCTGCGATGAAGCTCAAAACAGCAGCGCGCGGCGGTGTCACGATTCTCAGTCTTGAGGGCAACCTCCTCGGGGGCCCTGACGCCACGGTCCTGCATACCAAGCTTCACGAGCTGCTGGAGGCGGGAAAGAAGCAGATCGTGCTCGACCTCTCGCACGTCACGGTCATGAACAGCTCGGGACTCGGCCTGCTCATCGGGGGCGTCAGCGCCGTAAAGAACGCCGGGGGCCGGCTGACCATCGCCGGAGCGTCCGCGAAGCTCTCGGCGGTGTTCACCGTGTCCAAACTCGGCCCTCTGCTCGAAACCTACCCGACGGTCGACGCCGCCGCCAAGAGCTACAAGACCTGAGCCTGTACTGTCCAACCCGTCTCCGACCGGCACGCAGCCGGATCGGAGACTTTTTTTTGCCGAGCCGAACGCCATGCCAGTCGATGTGATCGTCGGCGCCCAGTGGGGCGACGAGGGAAAAGGGAAGATCGTCGATATGCTCTCCGAACGCGCCGACATCGTGGCGCGCTATCAGGGGGGTGCCAACGCGGGCCACACAGTCTGCATCGGCGATAAGCAGTACGTGCTCCACCTCATCCCCTCGGGGATGTTTCACGAGCACATTACCTGCGTGATCGGCAACGGAGTGGTCATCGACCCTTCCGCCCTCCTGGCCGAAATCGCCCAGCTCGAGGCCGCCGGCGTGCACGTCGAGGGCCGCCTGCTTATCTCGCATAACGCCCACCTGATCATGCCGTACCACAAGCAGCTGGATCAGATCAGGGAACAGTCCACATCGCGCATCGGCACCACCGGACGGGGGATCGGTCCCGCCTACATTGACAAGGCCATGCGCATCGGCATCCGCATCGTGGATCTGCTGGACAGGGATACGCTCGCGCGCAAGCTCACGGCCGTCATCGAAGAAAAGAACCAGGTCCTCACCAAGATCTACGGCGAGGCCCGCATCGACGTCGACGCGATCATCGCCGAGTACCAGGAGTTTGACAAGACGATCGATGGCTATGTGACCGACACCGCGCTGTTCCTCCACAACGCCATCCGCAGCGGAAAACGCATCATCGCCGAGGGAGCGCAGGGCGCGCTGCTGGACATGGACCACGGGACATACCCCTATGTCACCTCCTCGAATCCGACCTCCGGCGGCGCCTGCACCGGCCTGGGCATCCCGCCCACGGCGATCAGCAGCGTCATCGGGGTCGTCAAGGCGTACACCACCCGCGTGGGGAACGGTCCGTTCCCGACCGAGCTGAACGACGCCACCGGCGAACGCCTCCGGACGCTCGGCCACGAATTCGGCGCCACCACGGGCCGCCCGCGCCGCTGCGGCTGGTTTGATGCGGTGGCCCTCAAGTACTCCGCCATGGTCAACGGCATCGAGCGCGTCGCGGTGACGAAGCTGGATGTCCTCGACTCGTTCGACGAAATCCTCGTCTGCTCGGGCTACGAATTCAAGGGCCGGAGGCTCAAGACCTTCCCCACGGATATCGTTTCGCTCGAGCACATCACACCGATCTACGAGCGGTTCGATGGGTGGAAGACGCCGCTCTCGTCCGCCGGCTCCTTTGCCGATCTCCCCCCGCAAGCCCGGCGCTACCTCGAGGCCATGGCCGATCTCACGGAGACGAAGATCTGGCTCGTCTCCGTCGGCCCGCGCCGCGACCAGACGGTCACTGTTCCGTAGCGCCTCTCGCACAACCGACCATGAACGGCGAACCGTCCGGCCTTCCGATCGGCATTGCAGGAAAGTTCCGCATCCTCCTGATCGCCTTCGCTTCGCTGTTCGTCTTCGGCCTCCTCTTTTATACCCAGCAGATCACCGACCAGCTCCTGCAGAGGGAACGCGACGTGGTCGGCCTGTACGCGCGCTCCCTGGAGTACGTCGCGGCGAACCCGTCGACCGGCGGCGACGTCACGTTTGCCTTCGAGGTCATCCGCGCGATCGATTTCCCGATCATCCTCACCGACACCGCCAACGCGCCGCAATACTGGAAGAACATCGACGTCGACACGGCCACGCTCGCGCCCGGGCCGAAGAGGAAGTTCTTCAAGGACCTTATCGAGTCGATGGACAGGCAGAACACGCCGATCCGCATCGCCGTCAACGACACGCTCGTGCTGAACTACATTCATTACGGGGAGTCGGCGCTGATCAGAAAGCTGCGATGGCTGCCGGCGGGGGAAATCTCCATCGCGGCGATCTTCCTGTTCATCGCCTACCTGGGGTTCAGCTACATCAAGCGGAGCGAGCAAAGCAACATCTGGGTCGGCATGGCCAAGGAAACGGCGCACCAGCTCGGTACGCCGCTGTCCAGCCTCATGGGATGGCTTGAGCGGCTCCGCCTGCAGGTGACCGAGACCCCGCAGGCCCTGGAAGCGTTGCACGAGATGCAGAGCGATGTGGACCGTCTCAACAAGGTGGCCGCGCGGTTCTCGAAGATCGGCTCGCGACCGGACCTGAAGGACGAGAGCCTGCCGGAGGTCATTCAGGGGGTCATCACGTACATCTCACGCCGGCTCCCGAAGTCGGGGAAGACAATCGAAATCTCCATCACGACATCCGGAGACTTCCGCGCACACATCAACCGCGAGCTGTTCGAGTGGGTTGTCGAAAACCTGATGAAGAACGCGCTGGACGCCATGGAAGGACACCCCGGGAAGATTTCGTTCGCAATCCAGCAGGCGGGACGCAGAACCACCATCGACGTGACCGACACCGGCAAGGGCATCGACCCGAAGTTCCATAAGGAGGTCTTCCGGCCGGGCTACAGCACGAAGAAGCGGGGGTGGGGGCTGGGACTCAGCCTCTCGAAGCGGATCATCGAGGAATACCACAAGGGAAAGCTTTTCGTCAAGCAGAGCGCCCCCGGCCAGGGGACGACGTTCAGGATACGCCTCACGACCTGACGCGTCGGCGCACGGGAGCGCCCGGTGGCCGGACGCGGGCGCGCGCCAGATCCGCGGCGGTGGCGAAGATGCGATCCAGCATGGGGCGGGTCAGCCTGCCCGTGAACGTATTCTGCTGACTCGGGTGGTACGAAGCGAGAAAGGTGATCTTCCCGAGCGTGTGTGCCCTGCCGTGCCCGAATTCCGGTGTTCTCTCCCACGCGATCCTGCCTGATGCCCTGTACGCCTGCAGCGCGGCTTCAAACCCGATCCGCCCCAAACCCACGACCACGCGCACCTTTCTCAGCGCCGCGATCTCTTCCAGCAAAAACGTCCGGCATCTCCTGAGCTCCGCCGGCAAGGGCTTGTTCGCCGGCGGCGCGCAGCGCGCCGCCGCGGTAAGGTAGCAGTCGCGAAGCTCCATCCCGTCGCGGCGATGCGCCGACGCCTCCTGGCTTGCAAATCCGGCGTCATACAGCGCGCGGAACAACCAGTTCCCGCTTTCATCTCCGGTGAACATCCGTCCCGTGCGGTTCCCGCCGTGCGCCGCGGGAGCGAGGCCCACGATCAGGACGCGCGCACCCGGGTCGCCGAATCCCGGAAGCGGCCTCCCCCAGTACTCCTCGTTCGCATAACGCCGCACCTTTTTGCGCGCCACCGTCTCCCGCCACCGCACGAGACGGGGGCAGGCGCGGCACTCGGTGACGCGCCTGTCCAGTCCGGCTTTCCAGATCATCTCTTCCACTTTATCGTGCAGCCGATCGAATGCGTTTCCTTCTCCTCCAACTCCTTCCCTGCAAGAATCGCGTCCACCGCCTCCCGGACATAACGCCTCTTCACCGCCCCGGGATTCTGGTAGTTGTCATCCATCTTCCCGTGATACCGCAGCGACGGACGGGCATGACTGGATGCCGCGGCGAAGACAAAGAACTCCGGCGTGTGCGTCGCACCGAAGGCCTCCGCCACCGACTGATCGTCGTCCCGGAGGTACGGGAAGGGAAACCCTTTCTCCCGTGCCCGCGTCTTCATCGCCTCGACGTTGTCTTCGGGATAGTGTTCTGTTTCATTGGAGTTGATCGCCACCAACCGCACTCCCTTCGACCCGTACTCCCTCTGGAGCGCGATCATCCTGTCTTCGTACGCTTGCACGTACGGACAATGATTGCATGAGAAAACCACCACCAGCACACTCGCGGAGCTGAAGTCGGACGCGGACATCTGCCTCCCCGAGACGTCCGGAAGGTTCTTGAATTCGGGGAGCGGCGCACCGATGGAAAGTGATTGTGCCATATGCGTGTACCTCCAGTCAAGCGTGAGTAGCAGGCGACGAATTCACAGGTCCGCGCGGCGTACCCCGTGGAGCAGGTACCCGCGCTTGTCTCCCGACGGTGCACGCAGTCTCGAGGCGCGCAGGGCAGCAGAAGATCCGCATCCGGGGCCCGGGACCGTCGGGGCAGCTCGGACGGCGTGCCCCGGGAGCGCGCGCGTCGGCCCCCGGGCGAGCCGGGTCCGGCTATTTCACCACCGGCACCGGACCCAGCACGTCCTCGACCGTCATCGCCTTGATCGGTCCCATGTTCAACGCCGCGACCCCCTGCTGGATTTTCGTGCGGTCGCCCACAAGCACGATCGCCATCTTGTCGGGATCGAGGTACTTCTGCGCGACACGCTGAACATCCTGCGGCGTCACCGCCATGATCTTCATCGTGTAGGTGTTGAAGTAGTAGTCCGGCAGATTGTACACCACCATCTCCTGCAATTGGGCCGCGATCTGCGACACGGACTGGAAGTCTCCTGGATACCCCAGCGCGAGGTAGTTCTTCGTTTTCTCGACGTCCTCCGCGGGCAGCGGCTCGCGGATCCCCCGCAGCTCCTTCATGAACTCCACGAGCGCCGAATCGGTGACCTCGGTCTGCACCGCAGCACCCGCGCTAAACGGCCCGGGGAGCGGCCGGAACGAGAAGCTCGACCGGGCGCCGTACGTATACCCGTGCTGCTCGCGGAGGTTGTTGTTCAGCCGCGACGTGAACGACCCGCCGAGCATCGTGTTCATCACCACCAGCGCAAAGTAGTCGTCCGTCATCCGCTCCGCCCCGACACAGCCGATGCGGATCTCCGTCTGTGCGGAGCCGGGGCGATCGACAATCGTCACCTCGCGCGCCGTCACCTGCGTCACCGCAGGCAGCGTCGGAGTCGGTATGTCCGCGGCCTTCCATTTCCCGAAGGAGGACTCGAGTTTGCCCAGAATCTCCCTCTCCCTCACGTCCCCGACTACGATGATCGTGGAGTTGTTCGGGCGGAAGTACGTCTCATGAAATACCTTCAGGTCTTCGGTCGTCAGCGAGTTGAGGCTCGCTTCGGTACCTGATGCGATAGCGCCATACGGATGGATCGGGTACACCGCCCTGGAAAACGCCACCGACGCCAGAGGGGACGGCTGGTCGCGCCATTGTAGCAGCGTCGTCAGCCGCTCTTTGCGCTTCCTCTCCAGTTCCTTGGCGGGGAACGTCGGGCGCAGCGTGACATCAGCCAGGAGCGCAAGGGCCGAATCCATCCTTGACACCGGCGAATACAGCGAAATCGTTGTTGTGTGAGGCCCGGCCCCCGCACCCAATCGGGCCCCGAGATAGTCGATGGCATCGGCCAGCTGCAGGGCATCGCGCGATCCCGCGCCGTCCGTCAACATCGCGGCGGCCATCGACGACAACCCCGTCTTTGCCGCCGGCTCGTTTACCAGGCCGGCCTTGACCACGACGACGAGCTGGACGACCGGAACGCCTGCCTTCTCCATGTACACGACGGGGAGTCCGTTGGAGAGTCTGAGCTGCTTGATCGCCGGCAGCTTCAGCGACGGTGGCGGGCCGACCTTCGGCGGACGCGTGCGGTCGGGAGCCTGCGCGAGTGCCGCCGACGTGAGAACCGAGACGACCGCAAGGAAAACCAGGGCGCGCTTCATGATCAGGGTCCTCATTTCGGGAACACCTCCTTCCCCTGGCCTGAGGCCAGGTCTGTCTTACCCATCGGGACAACGCTCAGCACGAGCCGCGCGTCGTCGCGGAGATACGTCGTGACCGCCGCACGAATATCCTCAGGATCCAGCGCCCGGTAGCGCGAGAGGTCTTCGTTGAAGTAGTCCGGGTTCCCCGTCCGCATATAGTATGCATTCAGGAGATCAGACTTCTGCCCGATGCTTTCGAGGCCCGACAGGTACCCGGTCTCATACTGGTTGACTGCCCGGTCCAGTTCGCGCCGTACCGGCGCCTCGCCCTTCAGCCTGTTCAGTTCTTCCTGGATCACCTTTTCCAGCTCTGCGAGCGTATGGCCCGCCCGCGCAGTTGCAATGATCTCGAACGTGGATCCCAGCTCCATCGACGACTGATAGGCCATGACGTTCTGTGCGATCTGGAGGTCATACACGAGCCGCTTGTAGAGACGGGAATTTCTCCCCTGCGTCAGCAGGCTGGCCACGATATCCATTTCGGCATCGCCCGGCCGGAGGACGGCAGGCGTGTGCCACGACATATACAGACGGGGCAGTTGCACCTTGTCCTGATACAGGAGCCGCGCCTCGCCCGTGAGGCCTGCAACCGCGGGCGTCATGGGGGGCACGGGCGCGCCGCCGGGCACATCGCTGAACCACTTTTCGACGAGCGCCTTCGTCGTGGCGATATCGATCGCTCCCGCGATGCACAGCGAAGCGTTCCTGGTGCTGTAGTACTTCCGGAAGAATTCCACGACGTCATCGTAGCTCGCCGCCGTGAGGTCCTCCATGTAGCCGATGATGGGCCAGTGGTAGGGATGCTCCGGCGGGAACATTGCCTCGCTCATGATGACCTCCACCATCCCGTACGGCTGATTCTCGAGACCCTGGCGCCGCTCGTTCTTCACGACATCCCGCTGCCCGTCCACCTTCTGCGGCGACATGGAGGGTACGAGGAAGCCCATCCTGTCGGACTCGAGAAACAGCGGAAGCTCGAGCGCGTTGTTCGGCGCGGTGAGGTAGTAGTTCGTGCGGTCCTCCCCGGTCGAGGCATTGTTGTCGCCGCCGACCGATTCAAGCCACGTGTCAAACATGCCCTCCGGGACGTGCTGGGATCCTTCGAACATGATGTGCTCGAACAGGTGGGCGAAGCCGGTACGTCCGGGTTTCTCCCTCGCAGAGCCGACATGGTACCAGATGTTGACCGACACGGTCGGCGTGGTGCGGTCTTCGTGCAGGATGACCGTCAGGCCGTTGGGCAGCGTGAACCGGGTATGGGGCACCTCGATTCGCGTCGCCTGCGCATACAGCGGCCCGGCGGCCAGAAGAAGCAAGCATAACAGCCGTTTCATTGTCCTGTCCGCATGTTATGAGTGGATGCGAGCGTTTGTTTCATCATTACTGCTACGCGCTCGGCGTCCCGCTTGTTGCGCAGGAACGCCGGGATCGTCACCGTTTTCCCGGTCCCCCCGGTGAGGTCAAGATTGTAGAACACGGCATTGCCAGACTGCATCCCGATGCTCAACCGCACGTCCGACACGCGTCCCGGAGGCAGTACGGTCGACGAGGCGAGGACCGGAAAGCGCGGGTGAATGGTGACACCGGTAGGATCGATGGTGACCCGCGTCTCTCCCGCCCATAGGTGGACAATAAACCAGACGAGCAGAAGATCGAACAGTCCGAAAACGATCGGGAAGAAGAGCGGGGCGCCGAGCGCAATCATCAGCGCGATGGACGCGGTCCAGAGCACCGTGAACGCCGCCAGGCCAAGTGCCGCGCGCCCGTTCCTCCATCGTCGGATCACGAATTCCGCTCCGCCATCAGCGGCCGGGCTGGCCGCGAAACCCTCGGGAAGAGAACCGGGGGCGTCGGCGCTGACGGCCGTTGCCGGCTCGGGAGCCAGCGCCGCGTGCGGGCCCGGCAACGCCCCGTGCTCTGAACCAAATACAGGCATCTCGAAGTCGGCCTCGAAGTCGACACCGGGAATCTCCGCGGCGCCAGAGAGCCGCCACAGGATGCCGGTCCCGTCGCCACTCGTGTCCGAAGGTTGTGCGTCAGCGGGGATCGTGAAGGCAAACGGGACGGTCACTGCACCACCCGCACTGTAGGCGGACGCCGGCGGCGCTTCCTCCTGCCACACGATACTCTCGCCGGAGGAGCTACTCCTCCCCCTCGTCCGCCATCGGTTCACGCAGGTGAGGCGAAGCAACATTCGCGCGTCGGACGGAAACCCCGATGAAATCATGAGCGTCCCGGCAAGCCGGGCCCCGATGACGCCGGGAAGCGTGTCGAGGTGCACGGTCGCCTCCCCAAATCGACGGCGGTGGATCGTGAATCTCACCGCGCGGTAGATCAGCCAGACCCCGATGAGCGGAAAGATGAGCCCGATCAGGGCGGCCAGGTTGTCCTCCTCCAGCGCCCGGGGAAGGAAGAACACCATCGACGACGAGATCGCATTCCAGATCAGGGCGAAGACCCAGGCGGCCCACATGGCGGGACGTCCCGCCGTTCGCACCTTGCCTTCCGCCCAATCCTCCCTCCACTTCCACGGAGCGTCGGGATGCTGCAGCTTGCACTCCTCCTGCTTCAGCAGGAGGCGCCGGCCAAAGACAAGAGCCGCAAGACCTCCGAACCCGGCGCCGCCGAATGCGACGCCGAAGATGCAGAGGAACCCTCCCTTCTCCAGGTCTCCCTCTGCGAGCGCCTGAACGGAGAGGATCATCGCAACAACGCCAATAGCGCAGAAGGGCACGAGAAAGAGGATGCCCAGCGTGATGCTGAGGGTGCGAGGGGATTTCACGTGATTCGCGCGGGATACATGCTCACGAAAGATACTGCGTGATCACGAGAGATGCACCGGGGAAGGAAGGCGCAGCCTCCCGGCAAGCGCGGCCGCGCACCGCGACGCGGGGGGCAGGCGATTCGCCCCGGAGGATTTGCGCATCTCGACCCGGGCTTTCGTATATTGTATGCATGGACGCCCAGATTACCGCCCTTTCCGTCATCCAGGCCATGCTGGCCCCCGGCGTGGGGATTTCCGCCGTCGGCTTGCTCCTGCTTGGCATGTCGAATCGGTACGGTTCGATCATTGCCCGGATCCGGGCGCTGAACAACGAAAAGCGGGGCTTCTTGAAGCTCCTGGCAGACGGAAGGACCCTGGAATACGCCGACAACGTCCGGTACCAGAGCGTCGTGCGTCAGACGGAAAGCCTCCTTGAACGCACCCGGTTCGTCCGCAATGGCATCCTCTCGATGCAGACGGGGATCGGCCTCTTCGTCCTCACCTCGCTATGCATCGGGCTGAGCGTGTTCGTGGACTCACGGGCGCTGCAGTCCGTCTCCCTGATCGCTTTCCTCGCAGGAATGATTGCAGTGCTGACAGGGATAGTCTTTGCAGGGCTTGATGTTAGCCACTCATTTAAGGTCGTCGAGCTCGAAGTCCACACCGACGACTGAGCGTCACTTCCTGAACGGCTTGCCGACGAGAAACTGGTAGGCCTGCACGGTGGTATCCTCGCTCGTATGCGCCAGCGTCCCCCGCTCGGTCTCCTGATCCATTTTCCACTGGTACAGAGATGACAGGGTCGGGCGGAGATAATCGCGCAGCTTCGTGAACTGTCCGCTCTCCTCGTACGCCTCCGCATCCCTCCTCGAATCCCACACTGTAAACGAGATGAACTCGTCCGCGTTCTCCATGCTCTGGGCAAGCTGCATGAACCTGCAGCCGGGCACCGCCTTGAGGGCGGGGACAACCTGGGTCATATACAGGCGCACGAATTCCGCGCGGCGGCCGGGATGGACGACCATGAAGACGATACGGACAAAGTACTCCGACGACGTCGATTCGGGAAGAGGAGGAGGCGTGTGCGCAGGAACATCGTCGAAGCTGACGACAACGGGCTCATGGGGCACGGGGCCGTATTCGAGACGTAGGTCGTCGGTGAGGTGCAGCCGCCACTCCGACGAATCGGAGAAGAACGGGCGCGCAATCGAAAGCAGCTCCATGAACTTGCCGCTTTTCTCGTACGCCGCCGCATCTTCACGGGACGTCCAGAGTGTCAGCGAGATGACGTCTTCGGGTTGCCGGGCGCTCTGCGCCAGCCCGGCAAACAAACACCCTTTCGTTCGCTCGAGCGCGGGCATGATGCCCTGCACATACGCGTCGCCGAGACGTGACGCGTCGTTGGGCTTGATTTTCGCCTGTACTAGCCTCAGGAACATGCTCGCACCCTCCTCGCTTGTCCGCCAAGCATTCGTGCCATCATTCACCATCCCTCGCGGCCCGTAGCACCCAGAGGTCACGGACTGGTTCACGCTTCGCATACAGGAATGTTGTCGTGCCGACCATATCACCATTCCGCTTTGCGTGCGGTCCCCCAACCCGGTCCGAGGAACAGCGCGTTCATCAACAACTTCGTCGTCCCCGCAAACATGCCGCGGAATACGGGGTCATCGGCGAACAGGATCACCTGCCCGCCGCCGCGTCCTTCACGCATCGCATATGCGGTTTCCGCCCAGCGGGCGCGCGCTTCGGGCCAGAGGAGCCCGCCAACCCGGAGCGTTCCCGCCCCGGCAAACCGGGCGGGGACCTGGACAGGGGACTTTGCCAGAAACGCGTGCGGGGTGAACATATGCACCGGAATGTATGTGCCGGCGCCGAAGGCGAGCCAGTGTTCCTCGTCCAGGCCAACGCGCAGTATCGCGCCCCGCGGCATGAGCATGCGCGCCCGCTCATCCTGCTCCGCGAGCCGCTTCTCTCCTCCTGCTGCATGCTTTGAACCACGCGCCGTATCGGAAGGCACGACCTTCCCCTCCCAGACCGCAACGCTGTCGATCACAGGCTTGCCGGCCGCCACCTCACGGACAACCGCTGCCGCGTACCCGTCGAGATCTTTGAGCGCCTGCTCCCGTAGCCGGGCCGCGCTCAGCCCGGTCGCCGAATCCGCGAGAAACGCCGCCCCCCCACCGATCCCGATGAGTGTCCCTCCCCGCTCCACCCAGGAGGCCAGCCTGGCGATCCCCGGTTTGCCGATTGCCCGGCTGTAGGAACCCGCGTCCGACGACGGAAGCACGATGACGTTGTACTTGTCCAGGTCCGCATACTGGATGTACGGATACAGAATTGTGATACGCGTCCTGAACCGCTCGTCGAGCAGATGCCAGAGGGCGCCAAATCCGCCCGTCCCGGTTTCGGGTCCCGCCAGCACCGCGATGCGCGGCTGCTGCAGCAGCACCATGTCGTTTCCGCCGAGGTCGGGCCCGTCGGACGTGAGTGCCGTATGTACGCCCGCAACGGAGACGCCGGTCTGCGCCACGAGCCGTTGCAGGGTGTCGGCGATCGACGCTGCGTTTTCGGCTCTTCTGATGAGGAGCGTCCCTCGCTGGTACGTGCGGCCTTCGATCGTAAACGGCTTCCGTGCCGAACGCACCACGATGTTCCGCTCAAGCAGGCGGACGAGGAATTCCACGCTCGAGTCGTCCGCATAATCGACAAGGAAACCGTACCCGGCTCCTGCATCCGTCATCGTCGCGGCTGGCTGCGCTGGCGGGACGTACCGCCTGGAGGGCAGCGGTCCGGCTTCCGGCGACCAGAAGCCCTCGACGCCTGAGACAAGGGGAAGCGACCACGCGCTTACGTCGTATTGCCGCGAACTCCCTTCCTTCTCGATGGCCTTGCGTTCCTCCTCCAGAACGGCATTCGGCATCCTGGGATCCGCCTCGAGCAGCGCCAGCGCCAGACGTCCGGCTGGCTGATCGACCGGGACCACCAGCGTCCCGGCCGGGAACTGGCGCGACCCCGACTTCGACCCGAAGTAGTCGTGAACCTCTCCTGCACTGAACGGTTGCTCGGCCACGCGCACGTCGATTCCCTGATGGAGCAGGTTCGCCGCAAACTTCTCCCGCCGCGACGTGTGCTGTCCCGGAGGGAACAGAAAGAGCCGCGGCCCGTTCTTTGGAACCTTCACGCCGCTTCGCCGCGCAGCGGCAAAGTCCGAGAGAATCTCGCCCCGGTGCGCGGACGCGGTCGTGAGATTGGCCACGGTGCTCACGACGTGATGATGAACGGCCTCACGGTAGGTGAGCGTGGTGCCGTCCGGCCTCTTCACAAGCGATCCATCGACGCCTGCCTGCTCATAGAGGATCCCGACCCCGTCCAGATATAGCGACCACGAACTCCCGTACCCGGGGTACCATTCATCCAGCCATTCGCGGGTGTAGTAGCTCCACCCGTACCGGTCGAACGCCTTCGCCTGGTCGCCCGCGAACACCTTCCACCACTTCTTCGTCGACGCTGACACATTGGGGTTCACCGGTTCGCGGGGAGGTGAGAAGAGATACGTGTCGTACGCGCCCATTTCGTGTGCATCGATGACGACCTGCGGATGCCAGGACGACACCGCGGCCACCCTGTTCCGGCTTTCGACCTGCGTCAGAAAGAACCAGTCGCGATTCAGGTCGAACAGGTAGTGGTTTCCCCGTCCATACGGCCACATGCCGCTGTGCTGGATGCTTTGTGCATCCGGATTCGGAATGGGTCCCCGCCACTGCTCCATCTGCCCGAGGAACCGTTCTCGCCCGTCCGGATTCTGCGTGGGCTCGATGCAGATCACCAGACTCCGCAGGGTGCCGAGCGTCGCCTGATCAGAGGCCGCCGCATACTCATAAAGCACCTGAAGCGCGGCGTCCACACTTGAAAGCTCGTCGCCATGGACACCGTATGCGACCCAGGCGACAAGAGGAAGATTGTCCGGGATCTGTCCGGAGGACTCTTCCCGATCGCCGGCAGCGATCCTGGAGAGCGCCTGCCTGATCGTCTCGATCCTCGCGTGGTTCTCTTCGGCCGTCACGATCGCATAGTACTGCGCCCGCCCCTCGTACGTCTTCCCCATCTCCACGAGTTTGACCCGAGGCGACGCGCCGGCCATGTAGGTGAAGTACGCAACCACGTCCGCATACCGCGCCGGACGCGACCCGAGAGGATATCCGAGGAATGCGTCCGGGCTCTTGATGCCCTGCATAAGGGTGGAGCCGGAGACAAGCGCGGATTCCTGAGCGGGCGACGGAATGGTCGCGCCGAACAGCATCAAAGACCACAGGACCGCGACGCAGACATGGTGCGCGAGGGTGGAGCTGGTTTTCATGGCGTGGTGGACGGCAACTGAGTGTGTTGTGAAAGCGGCAGATCGGGTACGCCCGTGGAAGGTCGCGACCTGGAGCCGTAACGCAACGGCCTCCACCCCGGCGACGAGCCGCGGCGGAGGCCGACTGACTGCGACAGTCTCATGCTGCCGCTTACGCGAAACTCTTGATCGCCTCTTCCCGCGTGTCGTGCACTTCGAAGACGAGCGTCAGCTTCGTGATCACGAAGATGTTGCTGATGTTCTTGTTGACGCCGGCGATCTTGACGTGCCACCCCTTCTTGCTGTAGGTGGTGTGGGCTGACACCAGGACCCCGATCCCTGTACTGTTGATGTACGTGACGCCGCTCAGGTCGATGATCAGCTTCTGGTATTCACGGTCCGCAAAGCCTGCGATGGCCTGCCGGAGCTGGACGGTCTCATCGCCGCCGACGATCGAGCCTTTGGCTTCGATGAGTCCGATGCCGTTATCCAGCGTGCTGGTTTTGATGGACATACGCCCTCCGTGGACAGGGGAAGAAATGGTTGCGAAATATAGAGACGAAATCGGTCACATGCCAGAGCCCGACCCTAGGGGGAAAGGAGGACCTCTCGCTCGTCCTGCATGCGCAAGGAGTCCAGATACGCCTGAAATGCCGCGTAAGACGAGGGCGGGACGGGCGTCCCCGGAACGCGGTACGACCCCTCGAAGAAGAGCTGCCGGGCGGCGAGCCCGAGCCGGGTCCGCGACCAACCGAACTCCGATCCGAGCGAGTCGGCCCCGGACGGACGCATGAGGCGATACTCGCGCGGAAGCGCCATCCTCATCCGGAGGTCCCGCCGGTGCCCGTACCGGAACTGCACGGGATGCATCCTGGCCGTCGCCCGAAAGTAGTCGGGAAGTGAGGACATCGCGATTCTCCCCGGCCGGAGGAGCAGCGACGAGTCTGTGACCGTCCCGAACGAATGGGCTCCGAATGCGTACGTGATCTCGAGCGGCCCGTCCTCCGGCACCATCCCCGCGATCGCGAACGTGTCAAGCCGCACGCCGGACATCTGCCGTGCGAGCAGCGTCTCCAGCCACTGGCGTTGCTGATAGCGCGAGGTCTGCCGAAGCTCTTCCCTGAAATCGCTGGCGGGGGCCCCGTCCAGCACCCACAGCCCCACGACGCGTGCGGCGCCGTCCTTCTCGATCGCCACCTGCCAGGTGAGCGATTCCCGGTTCTCGTCGACCGGGTCGGCCGGTGTCACGAGCAGCATCCCTTCCCCCCCATCGCCCACAACAAGCGACGGCAACCCCTGATCGTACCACGGCAGACCACCGAACGCGCACCCCTTCTCGGTGGCATCCATCCACACACCTCCGTCGACCGTGGGCGCAAACGCGATGACATGGTTGAAGTGGAGCGGAGAGGCAAGGCTGGTGTCCGGCGTCCCGTTTTGCCGCGTGCTGATCAGCGCCTGATAGATCGGAACGTGTGCGGCGCGCCCGAGCGCGCAGAGGAGTGTCACCATATCTTTGCAGTCGCCATACCGGTTGGTGCAGACATCCTCCGCGGGGTGAGGCTGGAATCCGCCGATGCCGATTTCCACGGCGAGGTAACGGACGCGGTCGCGCACCCACGTAAAGAGCGCGCGCAACTTTGCGCGGTCATCGGACAATCCGTCCACGATCTCACGCGCCTGTTGCTCGACTCCGGCGCCGGGCGACATGCGGGCATCGCTCAGCCGGTGATACCAGCGGGCGACATCGTTCCAGGACACGAACCCCACCGGCGCGAGCGCAAGATGCGCGACGACATCCCGGTAGGGCGGCATCGCAAACTCGCTCCTGACCGGCGCAATGTCCAGCGCCTCCCACACGGTCGTGGACTTGAATCCCTGCGGGACCTTGACGTCACGCGGCTGGACTTCGATGCGGTACGTGCGGTAGTTGAGCGGCCACTCTCCCGGCTTCACAAGCGTGAACCGCGACTGCAGCGTGGGGACCTCGTTCTGGAACGTCCAGGAGTGCCACAGGGTGCGATCCCTGATGACGATGCGGTACCGGTATTCCAGGATCGCACCGGGTTCGACGGCCGGAAACGTGAACAGCTTCGCCCTGCGGTCGGAGAAGAAAACGAAGTTCGGGTAGAGGCTGGCGTCGTACACGGCATCCGGGTCCAGCACAGAAATCTTTCCGGAGGGCGCGATCGTGCGCGCCTGGATGTCCTCGACGCTGCTCCCCTCGGAGTAGGATATGACGACGTTCGCAAACCGCTCGCCGCGCGCGTCGAACACCTTCACGATCCGGTGCGTTTCGAAGGAGCTGAATCCGAGCTCGACAGTCCCCAGTACTTCCATCGCGCCTTCATCGAGCACGATGATCGCGCCATCCTCGGGATACTGGCTGGCGGAGGGAAGGGACGAGGGAGAAATGTCGTTCCAATCGACCTCACTCGCCCACTTGCCGCCGGCCGTTCTGCAGGAGACGAACAGTAGCGGGAGGACGACCGGGAGGCACAGATGCGCCGCCATGCGTGCCCGCGCCGCCAGATTGGCCCATGCCGGCGCAGGTGCAGTGCGGCCGCACTGTGCAGGGCGTGCAATCTGATTCAGTACCGGGTTCATCACGATAGGCCCTGGCCCAGGAGGGGCCCGGCAGCCAGAAAGGTCGGTCAGGATCCCTTGATGACGACCAGCGTCATGTCGTCCATCTGGGGGGCGGTGCCGGCGTGATCGCGGACAGCCATGATGATGCTCTCGATGATCTGCATCGCCGTCCGGTGGCGCTCGCGGCCGACCACCTCCGCGATCCGCCCTTCGCCGAACTGTTCCTCCGCAGGATTCATGGCCTCGGAGATCCCGTCGGAGTACACCACCATCAGGTCGCCGGGCCCGAACGCGATCGTCTCTTCCTGGTACGGGAAGTCTTCCATGATACTGAGAACCACCCCGCCCGTCGCGAGCCGCTCCGACACACCGCCCGCGCGCAACACCATGGGAGCGTCGTGGCCGGCATTGCAGTAGGTCAGGGTCCTGGCCCCGGGGTCGAGCACGCTATAGAAGAGGGTGACAAACTTCTCCGGGCTTGTGCTTTCAGCGAGAAGCTTGTTCGACCGCTGGATGCACTCGTGGACCGAGCCTCCGAATAGCGTCTGCCCGCGCAGCGTCGCCTGCAGGTTCGCCATCAGCAGCGCCGCGGGCAGCCCTTTCCCGGAGACATCCCCGAGCGTGACACCGTACCGGTCGCCGGGCATCTGCATGAAATCGAAATAGTCGCCGCCGACCATCTGCGCGGGAACGCTTTTCCCGGCGATGTCGTAGCCCGGGGGCGTGGGCGGACAGTTGGGCAGTAGGTCGGTCTGGATGCGCGCCGCCAGACGCACCTCTTCCTTCATCCGGATGAGCGATTGCTCCATCTCGTACAGCCGCGCGGTCTCGACGACCTGGGCCGATTGCGCCGCGATGATGGCCAGCAGACGCTGGTCCTCTTCCGTGAACTGCGATTGGCCCTTCTTGTTGTATACCGTGAGCACGCCCCGCAGGGCCGACTTGGCGATCATGGGGACGCAGAGCAGCGACCGGATGGACTCGTCCCACCGCACGCCGCGGAACCGCTCGTCCGTCGACGGGCTGTTGATCGTCAGCGGCTTCTTGTTGATGTGCATCCACCCGAGAAGCGCCTGGTTGAAGTGGTACTTCGAGTGACCGGCCGAACTGACAGCGGTGCGGACGAGCGTCTTCATCGACTTGTCCGCCTCCTGGTCCACCAGCGTGATCACCCCTTGCTCGGCGCCCACCGCGCGGAGCGAGCGGCCGATGATCGTATGCATGATCTCCTCGGAATTCAGCGAGGCACCGATCGCACGTGACAGATCGTTCAGGATGGAAAGCTCCTCGACCGCCCGGCGCAGCCGCCGGATCTCGTCCTGGAGCGAGTCAACTGTGGGAACCTGGGGGCTCAGAGGGACTCCGTGGTCATGTCAACCGCCAATATACCAGATGAGGAAGGAAAATCAACCGGCCGCGGGCATCGGATTCCAGAGCGTCCGCGCAAGCACGACGTCGCCGGCCGTTCCGGAGGATGTCATCCGGTGCGTGTAGGCGCCACCGGCGCCCCCGAACGTCTCGACCCGGGTCGACTCGCCATACCGCACAGCCCGCTTGAATTCGATCTGGATCTCCGCCGGCGTGGTTGCCCGGCACACGCGCTCCGGGACACTCTCCACGATCCACTCCACGTAATGCAGATTGTTGACGTGGTCGTTGATGTCCAGGTCGGCAAGGCGGACTGGCACCGTGAGCGTTCGGACCACATCGCCGGCCGGCGTGATCGCTGGAAACGGATTCTCAAGAGCGCGGGGGCGACGAACGACGTGCCCCTCGCCCAGCAAGCTCCCGACGACGGACGGGCGGTTCCGCGCGACGTCAAGCAAAACCCAGGTGCTTGCGGCTTTCGCAATCGGGTTCGGGCGCCCCGGGAGATACATCAGGAAATCGCGGTGGGCATACCGGCTCTCGAGCCCGGACGGCCAGGTCTCTACGACGACGTCCTGCCGCCCCTCGGGATATTCATCGATGACGAGGTGCATCTTCAGCAACACCCAGGAGAGGCCCTTCTGGAGAAGCGTTTCGGAATCGAACTCGTAGGCAACCGCATGGTTCTCGGCCGACTCCTGGAGGCACCGGCACAGGACGGACGGCGGGATACGTTTCCGGAAGTCGAGTTCAGACGTCTTTATGGCGAAGAGATATCGGCCGGCTTCCATCATGTCAGGAACACAAGACGACTGTCAGAGGAGCAATGTGACACGAGGACTACGATGACGCGACCATAGGTCTACGATGGTAAGATACCACCCGAATCCCGGAAATTCAACGCACCCCGGTTGATTCCGCGACTCTTCTTCAGTATTCTTCAAGTGTCCTGTCCCTGTCACCAGTCTCGATGGGCACCCCATGATCAACGTTGACCGTCTTACCAAGCGATTCACGCTCACCCGGCAGCAGCGCCGGGAGATGGGGCCGCACAGCGGGACCTCCATCGGCGCCGTCCAGGAGATCAGTTTCGCATGCCGGCCCGGGAGGATCTTCACCCTTCTCGGACCGAACGGCGCGGGCAAGACCACCACGTTGCGCATGATCGCCACCATGCTGAAGCCGACCTCGGGCTCGATCACCGTGGCGGGGTTCGACACCGTGAAGCATCCCGAGGAGGTTCGAAAGCGCGTCGGATTTCTCACGGGGAACACCGGCCTGTACGACCGCCTCACACCCGATGAACTCATCACGTACTACGGCAACCTCCACGGCATGGACCGGGCTGCGTTCCAGCGCCGGCGCGAGGAGCTCTACAGCATCCTGGGCATCCATGAATTCGCGCGCAGAAGGATCGGGCGGCTCTCCAGCGGGATGAAGCAGAAGGTCTCCATCGCCCGCACGATGATCCATGACCCGCAGGTCGTGGTGTTCGACGAAGCCACCGCCGCTCTGGACGTGGTGACCTCTCGCAACATCATCCAGCTCATCCGCCAGTGCCGGGAGCAGGGCCGCACGGTGATCTTTTCCACGCATCGCATGGGCGAAGTGAGCCTGCTCAGCGATGACCTGGCGATCATCCATCGCGGGCGTCTCGTGTTTCTCGGGACCTATCCCGAGTTCCAGGCCGGGATGAAGACGCAGTCCGTCGAGGATGAGTTTGTCCGCCTCGTGGAGGCCGCCTGACATGAAGACCTTCGGCACCATCTTCTTCAAGGAGCTGCTGGACACGGTGCGGGACCGGCGCACCCTGTTCGTCATGGTGATCTTCCCGCTGCTCCTGTTCCCCCTGCTGCTGACCGCCGTTACCGCGGTGCAGACGTCGCAGATCAAGAAAGCGGAGGGCAGAGTTCTCCGTGTCGGCCTTGTCCTCAATGGCAACGCAGCCGGGCTCCGGACGCTGCTGGCGTCACGGACGGGATTCGCCCTTGTCGAGGGCATCGACCCCGATAGCGCCCGCACCTTCCTCGAACGCGACAGCCTGGATGCGGCGATCGTCGTCAGCGACGGGTTTGACCGGACCGTCGCGGAGGGGGGCAGAGGGACGGTGGCGCTCGCCTACAGGTTCTCGGACGAATACAGCATCGCGGAGCGGCGCGTGAAGGAGATCCTTCACGAGTTCGAGAAGGGACTCGTGGGGAAACGATTCGAACGGCTCGGTATCCGGCCGGAGATCGTCGAAGCCGTCGCACTCCAGGAGCAAGACATCACGCCGCTCAAGGAGAAGCTTGGCCGCACGATTGGCGGGTTCCTGCCCTACCTCTTCGTCATCTTCTGCTTCATGGGCTGCATGTACCCGGCCATCGATCTCGCCGCGGGCGAGAAGGAACGCGGAACCATCGAAACCCTCCTCACAGCTCCCGTGTCACGATTCCAGATACTTCTCGGTAAGTTCGCCGTTGTCGTCCTGACGGGCCTGCTCAGCGCCGCGGTCTCCATGCTCGGACTGTACATCGCGGTCGGCAACAACCCGGACATGCCCCAAGAGATGCTCGGCACGATCACGGGCATCCTGGGCCTCGGAACCATTCTGCTCGTGCTGTCCCTGCTGCTGCCGGTTGCGATGTTCTTCGCTGCGTTCCTGCTGTCGCTCTCCTTCTATGCACGCTCCTACAAGGAGGCACAGAGCCTGATCAGCCCGCTCACCATCGTGATCATCCTTCCGGTGGCCGTCGGGATGATCCCCGGCATCGAGCTGACGCCTCTGACGGCACTGATCCCGATCCTCAACGTCTCCCTCGCGACAAAGGAGATCATCGCCGGAACGATTACCCCGGGGCTCCTGGCGATCGTCTATGCATCGCTCCTGGCGCTCGCCGGGATCAGCCTCTGGGCCTGTTCCCGATGGGTAGACAGGGAGGAGACGATCTTCCGGGGCGGGTAGCAGCCGACTCAGGACCGCCCTCTCACGTCAATGAACAGACAAATTTCGCATATATACTGATCCGTTGGAGAACGACCCATGGAGCACAATCCCGTCACCCGCCGTGAGTTCTTCCGCGCCGTCGTCGGGTCCGCCGCAGCCGCCGGACTCGCCGGCACGATCGGACAACTCGACGCGCTCGCCGGCAAGCAGCCCGCTGCGCCCCCGATGCCTGAACGACCGTTCGGCAAGACCGGGTTCTCGGTGCGCATCTTCAGCCTCGGCGGACAGGCCACGCTCGAGCAACCCGACCGGACAGACGACGCGGTGGCTATCATCAACCGCGCCATCGACCTCGGCGTGAACTATGTCGACACCGCGCATGTGTACGGTCAGGGCGTGAGCGAGACATACTACGGCGAAGTGCTGAAGAGTCGCCGGAAGGAGGTCTTCCTGGCGACCAAGACGCGCGATCGCGGATACGACGGCTCCATGCGCCAGCTCGAGACTTCCCTCAAGCGGCTCCAGACCGACACGATCGACCTCTGGCAGATTCACAACATTCGCACGGAAGAGGACCTCGAGCAGATGTTCGCCGACGATGGCGCCGTGAAGGCGCTCGAGGCCGCCCGCGACCAGAAAATCGTCCGCTTCATCGGCGTGACCGGGCATCGCGATCCGTTCATCCTTAAGACCGCCGTCGAGCGTCATCCGTTCGACTCCGTCCTGGTGGCTCTCAACGCCGCGGACAGGCATCACTCGTCGTTCATCGACAACTTTCTCCCGGCTGCCGTCGAGAAGAAGATGGCGATCATCGGGATGAAGGTGCCCGCACGAGGCGAGATCTTCCGGCCCGGCGGCATCACCACGATGACCGAGGCGATGTCGTACGTCCTCACGCTGCCCATCAGCACAATCATCGTGGGCATCTCCAAGCTCGAAGAGCTTGAGGAGAACGTCAGAATCGCGAAGACCTTTGTGCCGCTCGACAGCGAACAGATGGAGCGGCTGGAGAAGCTGACGCGTCCGTACTTTGCCGAGGCAAGCTTCTTCAAGGACAAATGGTGATCCCGCGACATTTGCCCGGCGCATTTCTGATCTTCGGTACAGCGCTCGCGCTGAGCGGATGCATTCGCCCTCCTGAAGACACGGCGGCAACCCGCATTCCCCCGGAGTGGCGCTACGCACAGCCTCCACGCGCGTTCGTTGCCGATTCCGCGGCCGTCGTGTCCGACGCCCCCCTGGCAACAGCCGTCGGCGTCCAGATCCTGCGCGCCGGAGGCAACGCGATTGATGCGGCGATTGCGACCGCCTTCGCACTGGCGGTCGTCTATCCCGAGGCGGGGAACATTGGCGGCGGCGGGTTCATGGTTGCCCGGTTCGCGGATGGTCGCAGTGTGGCGCTTGATTTCCGGGAGACCGCGCCGCTGGCTGCGACGGCCACGATGTACCTCGATTCCTCCGGCACGCCAACCCGGGATTCCGAAATCGGGCACCGCGCGGTCGGTGTCCCCGGAAGTGTCGCCGGACAGTACGAGGCCCACCGGCGCTACGGTCGTCTCTCCTGGCGGGATATCCTCGTTCCCTCGATACAGCTCGCCTCCGACGGCTTTGTCATTGATGACCGCGTTGCGCGGGTGCTCCGGGCGGATTCGGCCGGCTTTTCGCGCTACAGCGGCACATCTGCCCTCTTCCTTCCCGGCGGGCGGCCGCTTGCCGCCGGCACCCTCTTCAAGAATCCGGACCTTGCGAAGACGCTCACCGCCATCGCCGAGCGCGGACCGGCGGGGTTCTATGAAGGCCCCGTCGCGGACCTGATCGTCGGGGAGATGCGAAGCGGCGGAGGGCTCATCACGCACGAGGACCTGCAGCGGTACCACCCCGTCTGGCGCGAGCCGATCGAGTTTGCCTATCGCGGATACCGGGTTGTGTCGATGCCGCCGCCGTCCTCCGGCGGCGTGGCGATCGCCTTGATCCTGGGGATCCTGGAGGGATACCCTGTTGCCGGAATGGGCTGGCATTCACCCCGCATGCTCCACCTCACGGCCGAGGCGATGCGCCGGGCGTTCGCAGACAGGAACGCGTTGCTGGGCGATCCCGATTTCGTCTCCATCCCTCTCGCAACGCTCACCTCGGTTCGGTATGCCGCCTCCCTCCGTGCGTCGATCGATCCGGAGCATGCGACGCCGTCTGATGCGGTGATCGGTGGAGCTTTGCTTGCGCCGGAACCCTCGCAGACGACGCACCTCGGCGTGGTTGATGCCGCAGGAAACGCCGTCGCGCTGACCACGACGCTGAACGGCCTGCACGGTTGCGGCGTGGTCGTCACGGGCGCCGGTTTTTTCCTCAACAACGAAATGGACGACTTCGCTGCGAAACCGGGTTCGCCCAACACCTACGGCCTGGTCCAGGGCGAGCGCAACGCCATCGCGCCAGGCAAGCGGATGCTCTCCTCCATGACGCCCACGATCGTCGCGCGGCCCGACAGCGGCGTCGTTCTCGTGACCGGCGCCCGGGGCGGACCGCACATCATCACCTCTGTCGTGCACGTTCTGATCAACACGCTGGATTACGACATGGACGCTGCAAGTGCGGTTTCCGCTCCGCGCATCCATCACCAGCACCAGCCCGACCAGATCGCCTATGAGCGGGGCGGATTCGCAGAGTCGTTGCTTGAGGCGCTTTCCGACAAGGGCCACAGGCTGAAGGCCACAGACGGGACGGGTAGCGCTCCTGCCATCGTGCGGAGAAACGGGCGATGGGAGGCGGTGGCCGATCCGAGGACGGCACCGGAAGGGGGCGCAGGCGGGTATTGAGCCGGCAGTGAACTCGAGGTGCGTTGGCCTCGAGCTGCTCCAGAACGGAACGAGTGGGTGGCGGGGACGACGTGCCCCTTTCCACCCACTCGTTGTTGTTGTGAGCGCTCTGGCCGCGCGCTACGGAGTCACGACAGGCGCCGGCGGAGGAGTCCCGGCTTTCGGCTTGTACACCGAATAGCCGATCAGCCCGCCAAGCAACCCGAATATCGGATAGATGATCAGCGACCCGATAATGCTCATCGCCGACAGCCCGCTATCCCTCATCCCCTGTTCCATCTGGTCGATCGCATCCGGCGGCATCTGATCGAGTATCCCCGTGGAATCGTACAGGTTGTATATCATGTCGAACATCGCCTGGCCGGCCACGTTCCCCACCACTGCCATCAGCGCGGCCGAGATGATCGTGCCGATGATCGCGCCGAACACTCCGGAGAGTGCGCCAAGCTTCAGCCCGTCCTGGCTTGTCAGCGGCGGCATCTGGGGGACGAGGTCTTTATTATAGAAGAAGACCGCCATGAACCCGCCGAGCAGAACGCCCGCGCAGCAGATGCAGTTGACGAAGTTCAGGAACGGGATACCCGACAGCACGCCCGTGATGATCCCACCGAAGAGGGCGGGCATCAAAATACTTGGCTTTTCAGGCATCGCTGAGTCCTTTCTGTGGTTGAGGGAATGGACGGCGGTGTGAGGCAACGAACTCTTGTACGGCCTCGGTAAGCGCCGGAAGCACAACGAACGGAACGATCAGTCCGAAGAACGCGCCCGTGAATAATCGCGTCGCCCCCGAGACGGGATGAATGCCGGTCCATCCCATGACGACATCCACCAGCATCGGGAGAACCGCAAGCGCAGCGATCCACCGGGGCGGATAGGCAGGGTGATTGACGCTTCGAACGAGCGGGTACAGCAGGACCCCCGCAAGGAATCCGACATAGACGGCCGTGCAGCGCGTGCACACCCCCAGCGGGAGGCCAAACACCTCTAGCGAACGTTCACCGATCTGGTGGCACACGGGGGAAAACAGTCCGTACAGAACATTCCCGACTGCAGCAAACGGTTCCGGAAGGATAGCCAGGATGGGCGCGAGAACGATCGCCCCGCACCAGAGGAGAGCCCCGACGAGCACAACTACGTACGTGCGCCACGCGAGTGTCATATCGCTCGAACATAGGCCAAAAACACCGGAGAGTCAAGACACTTCCTTGCTTTTCCCGCGGTGCCGGCCTATATTCACGCTACATTTATGGCGACGACGGTGACAACGCCCCCCCCCAACACACGCTTCACGATCGGCGTCGTGCAGATGCGTGTCGGCACCGACACCGACGCAAACCTCCGGACTGCCGTCGATCGCGTCGAACAGGCCGCAGCGCGTGGAGCACGCGTCATCTGCCTTCCGGAACTGTTCCGATCGCAGTATTTCTGTCAGCGCGAAGACGCCGCCGCATTCGATCTGGCCGAATCGATTCCGGGTCCGACAACCAGCATCCTCGGCCCGCTGGCCAGGAAGCTCGGCGTCGTGATCATCGCCTCGCTGTTCGAGCGCCGTGCGGCCGGGCTCTATCACAATACCGTCGCTGTGCTGGAGACCGACGGGTCGCTGGCAGGAATGTACCGGAAGATGCACATCCCCGACGATCCCGCGTACTATGAGAAGTTCTACTTCGCCCCCGGGGACCTGGGGTTTAAGGCGTTCAGGACGACGCAGGGAACGATAGGCACGCTGATCTGCTGGGACCAGTGGTACCCCGAGGCCGCGCGCCTCACGGCGTTGCAGGACGCGGCCGTACTCTTCTACCCGACGGCCATCGGATGGCATCCCCACGAGAGAGCGGAGCATGGCGCCGCACAGCGCGATGCGTGGCGCACAGTGCAACGGGGACATGCGATCGCGAACGGGACGTACGTCGCAGCTATTAACCGGACCGGGCACGAGATCATCACACCCGGGACGCCCGGCATCGAGTTCTGGGGTTCGTCGTTCATCGCAGACCCGCAGGGCGTGGTGATCGCGGAAGCTTCCGTCGACAGGGAGGAGATCCTGGTGGCTGAGGTGGATCTGGCCCGCATCGAGGACGTCCGCCGGAACTGGCCGTTCCTCCGCGACCGCAGGGTCGATGCCTACGGCGGCATCACGCGCCGGTTTCTCGACGACAAGGCTGGTTCGTGAAACGTGCGTCCGCACCGGCGCCGACGCCCCGCGAGCTCGGCTTCCGGCATCCCGCCGAGTGGGAGCACCACACCGCCACCTGGCTCGGGTGGCCCCACAACACGTCCGACTGGCCGGGGAAATTCACACCCATCCCGTGGGTCTACGGAGAGATAGCCCGCCGCGTCGCCCCGGGCGAGATCGTTCGCATTCTCGTCAACGATCGTTCCCATGAAGGCTCGGCCCGCCGGATTCTGAATCGCGTCGGGGTGGACCCGACACGGATCGAGTTCTTCCGGTTCCCGACCGACCGGGGATGGATGCGCGACATCGGGCCGATCTTCGTGAGGCGCGATGCTCGGTCCGGCCCGCCGGCCGGCCCCGCGGGTGAGACTGCAATCGCCGGATTCCGGTTCAACGCCTGGGCCAAGTACGACAACTGGAAGCGGGATGCAGGGATTCCCGGCCTTGCAGCGAAGCGCCTCAACAAGCGTCTCTTCGTCCCGGAGTTCGGAGGCAGGCACGTCGTGCTCGAAGGCGGGTCGATTGACCTGAACGGCCGCGGCACGCTGCTCACGACCGAAGAGTGTCTGCTCGATCCCGTCACGCAGGTCCGCAACCCGGGCATGTCGCGTGCCGTCATTGAGAGCGTGCTGCTCGAACACCTCGGCGCTTCCAACGTGCTCTGGCTCGGGAAGGGGATCGCCGGAGACGATACCCACGGGCATGTAGACGATCTCTGCCGCTTCGTGAGTCCCACGACGGCCGTCCTGTGCGAAGAGCAGAACCCGAAGGACGCAAACTACGGCGCGCTGAGCGAGAACCGCGAGCGGATGCAGGACATGCGGCTGGAGAACGGATCGAGGGTCCAGGTCGTCCCGCTCCCCATGCCGGCTCCGGTGGTCTTTGACGGGCAACGCCTTCCTGCAAGCTACGCAAACTTCTACATCGCCAACGCCGCCGTTCTCGTCCCCACGTTCAACGACCCGAACGACCGCATCGCGCTCGGCATCCTCGCTGAGCTGATCACGGACCGTCCGGTCATCGGCATTCACGCTGTCGATCTCGTCTGGGGCCTCGGCACGATTCACTGCCTGACGCACGAAGAACCACAGTCCTGATTGGCGGTTCATCCCGGCGAGAGGTATATTAGCGTTTCGTTATGCCAGCATACCACCCACTCACTCCGAAGCTGTTCACGGTCTTCCGGGCGGGGTATTCGCGCGAGCAGTTCGTCGCCGACCTGACCGCCGGCATCATCGTCGGCATCGTCGCCCTCCCCCTTGCTATTGCTTTCGCCATAGCTTCCGGCGTGAAGCCCGAACAGGGGCTCTTCACGGCCGTGATCGCCGGGCTCATCGTGTCTGCCTTCGGCGGCAGCCGTGTCCAGATCGCCGGTCCGACAGGCGCATTCATTGTGATCGTGTACGGTATCGTCCGGACGTACGGCTACGACGGGCTGGCCGTCGCCACCCTGATTGCCGGCGTTATCCTGATCGTCATGGGGCTGGCTCGTCTCGGGACGCTGCTGAAGTTCGTCCCGTACCCGCTCACAGTCGGATTCACCAGCGGTATCGCGCTCATCATCTTTTCGTCGCAGATCAACGACTTTCTGGGTCTCCGCATCGCGGGGCTGCCGGCGGATTTCGTGGGCAAGTGGGCCTCTTACGCGGGCCACGCAGGATCGGTGGACCCCCATAGTCTGGCCATCGGGATTTCATCGCTGGCCATCATCCTGATCGCGCAACGCTTCTTCCCGCGCGTTCCGGGATCGCTGCTGGCAATCCTGGGCATGACCGCCGTCGTGCAGTTGCTCCAGCTCCCCGTCGAAACCGTCGGTTCGCGGTTTGGGAGCGTCCCCAATACTCTTCCATACCCCCGTCTGCCGGACGTCTCCTGGGAGACCGTCACTCGCGTGTTTTCGCCTGCGGTCACCATCGCCATGCTCGGCTCGATTGAGTCGCTCCTCTCCGCCGTGGTGGCAGACGGGATGATCCGGTCCCGCCACCGATCAAACATAGAGTTGATTGCGCAGGGCGTAGCAAATGTGATCTCTCCCCTCTTCTCGGGAATCCCCGCCACCGGCGCCATCGCGCGCACCGCCACGAACGTGAAGAGCGGAGGGCGCACACCGGTGGCAGGGATAGTGCACGCCGTCGTCCTCCTCCTCATCATGATGCTGTTCGGACACTGGGCGGCACTGATCCCGATGCCGACGCTGGCCGCCATCCTGCTCGTCGTGGCCTACAACATGAGCGAGTGGCACTCGTTTGTGCAGACATTCAGGGCACCCCGCAGCGATATTGCCGTCATGCTCGTGACATTCGCCCTCACGGTCATCGTGGATCTTACGGTCGCAATCCAGGTCGGAGTCATCCTCTCCGCGATGCTGTTCATCCGGCGCATGGCCGAGGTGAGCCATGTAACGCCGCTCACGAAAGACCTGAGCGAAGGCGACGAAGCGGATGACGACATTGCGCGCCCGAAGGGACTCCCCGACGGCGTGGAGGTGTTCGAGGTCCACGGAACGCTCTTCTTCGGCGCGGTGGAGCAGTTCACTGAAACCATGCGCGCGCTCGAAAAACCCCCGAAGGTGTTCATCCTGGAGACGCGCAACCTGCTTGCGATCGATGCGACGGGAATCCGCGCGATCGAGGATCTTGTCGCGCGACTCACGCACGACGGGACAAAGTTCATTCTCTCCGGGATTCACAAGCAGCCGCTGTTTGCCATCACACAGGCGGGACTGCTGGACCGGATCGGGGAAGACAACGTGTGCGGCTCGCTCGCTGAAGCGCTCGATCGTTCCCGCGCCCTCACGACGACAACGTGATTGGATGAGCACAACTCCAGCACCCCCCCTCATCCTTCTTACCGGAGCCTCCGGCTACATCGGGGGGCGCCTGCTGCGTGCTCTTGAGCAGCGCGGCCTGCGGGTCCGGTGCCTTGCACGGAAGCCAGAGTTCCTGAAGCCTCGGGCATCCCCCACGACGGAGATCGTTCAGGGCGACGTGCTGAACCGCGAGAGCCTCCAGGGGGCGCTGGCCGGCGTCAGCATCGCGTACTACATGGTGCATTCCATGGGGACCGCGGGTTCGTTCGAGGAGAAGGACCGCGAGGCAGCATCCAACTTCGGCGCCGCCGCGCAAGAAGCCGGCGTCCGTGGCATCATCTACCTGGGGGGCCTGGGCGACGACACCTCGACGCTCTCCGCCCACCTGAAAAGCAGGCACGAGGTCAGAGAGGTGCTTCGCGCTTCCGGCGTGCCCGTGGTCGAGTTCCGCGCGTCGATCGTTCGGGACTGAGGCCCGCCAGGGAGACACCTCCGCCGATCCTACCTCCAGGGAGGTTGATGCATATGAGCGCAGTACCGGCATCCTTCCCATCATCCCCCTTCCGGATTCCTACAATTCGGAATAATCGCCAAGAATTTGCTCCATTCCGGCCAGAATCGCCCCTCCGCCGTGGCATGATATTGGACATCAGGACATGGTACCTTTTTCCACGACCCGCTCCAAGACGCCCGAAATCAGCGGTTCTTTCACATCAGACAGGATGAAGTATGAAGCGACCGATGGTCACAATCGACGGTAACGAAGCCGCCGCATACGTCGCCCACAAGCTCAACGAAGTCATCGCCATCTACCCCATTACGCCCTCCTCGAACATGGGGGAATGGGCGGACGAGTGGTCATCTCAGGGACGCAAGAACCTGTGGGGAACCGTCCCGTCCGTGACGGAGATGCAGAGCGAAGGCGGCGCAGCAGGCGCCATTCACGGCGCCCTCCAGGCCGGAGCCCTTGCAACGACGTTCACCGCCTCCCAGGGCCTCCTGCTGATGATCCCCAACATGTTCAAGATCGCGGGCGAGCTCACGCCCACGGTCTTCCATGTCTCAGCGCGAACCGTCGCAGCCCACGCGCTCTCCATCTTCGGCGACCACAGCGATGTCATGGCAACCCGCTCCACGGGCTTTGCGCTGCTGGCGTCCAACAGCGTCCAGGAAGTGATGGACATGGCGCTCATCGCCCAGGCCGCAACGCTCGAGTCGCGCATCCCGTTCCTCCACTTCTTCGACGGCTTCCGGACATCTCACGAAGTCATGAAGATCGAGCAGCTCACGGAAGACGACATGCGGGCGATGATCTCCGACGACCTCGTCCGCGCGCACCGTGAGCGCGCGCTCTCGCCGGACCATCCGGTCCTGCGCGGAACCGCACAGAACCCGGACGTCTTCTTCCAGGCCCGCGAAGCATGCAACCCGTTCTATGCGGCCACGCCCGAGATCGTCCAGAAGCTGATGGACCGTTTCGCGGGGATCGTCGGACGGCAGTACAAGATCTTTGAATACTACGGATCCCCGAACGCCGAGCGCGTCATCATCCTCATGGGCTCAGGCGCGGAAACGGCACAGGAGACCGTCGATTACCTCAATGCGAAGGGCGAGAACGTCGGCATCCTGAAGGTCAGGCTGTACCGCCCGTTTGCCGCCAGGGCGTTCATCGCGGCGCTTCCCCGCTCAACGAAGTCCCTCGCCGTTCTCGACCGCACGAAGGAACCGGGCGCCAGCGGTGACCCTCTCTACCAGGATGTCATCACGTCCATCGCAGAGTCCATCGCCGACGGCAACGGCGGCCTGAAGGCGTTCCCGAAGCTCGTCAGCGGACGGTACGGGCTCTCCTCGAAGGAGTTCACCCCCGCGGCGGTTGCGGCGGTGTTCGCGGAGCTCGCAAAACCTTCACCGCGCAATCACTTCACGGTCGGGATCGTTGACGACGTCACACATTCCAGCCTGGACGTCGATCACTCGTTCAGCATCGAGCCGGACAACGTTGTCCGCGGCATCTTCTACGGCCTCGGCGCGGACGGGACGGTGGGCGCCAACAAGAACTCCATCAAAATCATCGGCGAGGACACCGACAACTACGCCCAGGGCTACTTCGTATATGATTCGAAGAAGTCCGGCTCCACCACCACGTCACACCTGCGGTTCGGGCCGCGCCCGATCCATTCGACATACCTGATCACGTCGGCCAACTTCGTCGCCTGCCATCAGTGGTTCTTCCTCGAGAAGTTCGACGTCCTGAAGGCTGCCATCCCCGGCGCCACGTTCCTCCTGAACAGCATCTACGGACCGGATGAGGTGTGGGGCAAGCTGCCGCGGCTCATCCAGGAGCAGATCATCGCGAAGAAGATCAAGTTCTACGTGATCGACGGCTACGAAGTCGCGCAGAAGACCGGCATGGGCGGACGCGTGAACACGATCATGCAGACCGCGTTCTTCGCGATCTCCGGTGTTCTGCCGCGCGAAGAAGCCATCGAAGCGATCAAGGCCTCGATCAAGAAGACCTACGGCCGCAAGGGCGACCAGGTCGTGCAGCAGAACTACGCCGCGGTCGACCAGACCCTCGCCAACCTGCACCAGGTGAAGTTCCCGGCAACCGCAAGCAGCACGATCGAGATGCCTCCGATCGTCGCCGCCCAGGCTCCCGAGTTCGTTCGCAACGTGACGGCACAGATCTGGGCGGGGTTCGGCGAATCGCTCCCGGTCAGCGCCATGCCGATCGACGGAACCTTCCCCACCGGCACCGCCGCCTGGGAGAAACGGAATATCGCGCTCGAGATCCCCGTCTGGGATACCGAGGTGTGCATCCAGTGCAACAAATGCGTTATCGTCTGCCCGCACGCCACGATCCGCGCGAAGGTGTTTGACCCGGCCGAGCTCAAGAATGCGCCGCCGACGTTCAAGTCGACCGAGTTCAGGGGGACCGAGTACAAGGGCATGCGCTACTCCATCCAGGTCGCGCCCGAAGACTGCACCGGATGCGGACTCTGCGTCGAAGTGTGTCCCGCGAAGAACAAGACCGAAACGCGCCTGAAGGCTATCAACATGATGCCGCAGCAGCCCATCAGGGAGGCCGAGCGCGTCAACTACGAGTACTTCCTCGCGCTGCCCGAAGTGGACCGGCGCACGGTGAAGGTCGACACGATCAAGGGGTCGCAATTCCTCCAGCCCCTCTTCGAGTACTCAGGCGCCTGCTCCGGCTGCGGAGAAACGCCCTATGTCAAGCTCGTCACCCAGCTCTTCGGCGACCGCACCATCGTCGCCAACGCCACAGGATGCTCGTCGATCTACGGCGCCAACCTGCCCACCACACCCTGGTCGAAGAATAACGACGGCCGGGGCCCGGCGTGGGCCAATTCGCTGTTCGAGGACAACGCCGAGTTCGGTCTGGGCATGCGCCTCACGGTCGACAAGCACAACGAGATGGCACGCGAACTCGTGACGGCGATGGCGGGAACGCTCGGTGACCAACTCGTCCAGGGGCTGCTCGAAGCCGACCAGTCGACCGAAGCCGGCATCTACGAGCAGCGCCAGCGGGTGGCGACGCTGATCGAGAAGATCAAAGACATGAAGGATCCCCAGGCGAAGAGTCTCCTGAGCCTCGCCGATGCGCTTGTGAAAAAGAGCGTCTGGATCATGGGCGGCGATGGCTGGGCGTATGACATCGGGTACGGCGGGCTGGACCACGTCATTGCCTCCGGCAAGAACGTGAACATCCTCGTCCTGGACACCGAGGTCTACTCCAACACGGGCGGGCAGATGTCCAAGGCGACGCCGCGCTCCGCGGTGGCGAAGTTCGCCGCCGGCGGCAAGCCGCTCAACAAGAAGGACCTGGGCCGGATGGCCATGGGCTACGGCAACGTATATGTTGCTGTCGTCGCCATGGGCTACAACGACCTCCAGACGGTCAAGGCATTCCTCGAGGCGGAGGCCTACGACGGGCCGTCGCTCATCATCGCCTACAGCCACTGCATCGCGCATGGCATCGACATGGCGAAGGGGATGAACAACCAGAAGGCAGCCGTTGACAGCGGGTCCTGGGTCCTCTACCGCTACAACCCGGCGCTCGCGGCCGAGGGGAAGAACCCCCTCAAGCTCGACTCCCGCGAGCCGAAGATCCGGTTCGAGGACTACGCCTACATGGAAGCACGCTTCAAGATGCTCACGAAAACCAACCCCAAGGAGGCCAAACACCTCCTGGAACTCGCCCAGGCCGACGCGAAGGAACGCTGGAAGACCTACGAGGCGATGGCGAAGTAAGCCGACGGATCACTGACACAGTCACCGAACGAGATACCGACCATGGATCTGACAACGACCTACATGGGGCTGTCCCTCAAGAACCCGATCGTCCCGTCGGCCAGCCCGCTCTCTCACACGCTCGAAGGCATGAAGCGTCTCGAAGACGCGGGCGCCTCGGCAATCGTGATGTATTCGCTCTTCGAGGAGCAGATTGTCCACGAATCGAAAGAGTTCGACCACTACATGCAGTACGGCACAGAAAGCTTCGCCGAGTCCCTCAGCTACTTCCCCGAGGCCGAAGAGTATAACCTCGGCCCCGAGGAGTACATCGAGCTGATCCACAAGGCAAAGCGGGCGCTGAAGATCCCGATCATCGGTAGCCTCAACGGCATTTCTGCCGGCGGCTGGACCGACTATGCGAAGAAGATCGAGGAGGCGGGTGCGGACGCGCTGGAGCTGAACGTCTACTACATCCCGGCCGATGCACGGCACACCTCCGAAGAAGTCGAGCAGCGTTACATCGACATCCTGAAGGCCGTCAAGGGGACCGTCACGATTCCGGTGGCGATGAAGCTGAGCCCGTTCTTCAGCTCGATGGCCAATATGGCCGCCCGGCTCGAAGCCGCGGGGGCGAACGGACTGGTCCTCTTCAACCGCTTCTACCAGCCCGACATCGACCTCGATGCGCTGGAAGTCAAGCCGAACGTCATCTTGAGCACGCCGCAGGCGATGCGGTTGCCACTTCGCTGGATCGCCGTGCTGTACGGGCGCGTACGGACCAGCTTCGCCGCCACCAGCGGCGTGCACAGCGCGCAGGACGTGATCAAGCTGCTCATGGCGGGCGCCGACGTGACCATGATGTGCTCCGCCCTTCTGAAGCACGGGCCGGGCCACATTCGCCAGGTTCTCGAAGACGTGAACCAGTGGATGCTGGATCATGAGTACGTCTCGGTCTCCCAGATGAAGGGGAGCATGAGCCAGAAATCCGTAGCGAATCCTGAAGCGTTCGAGCGGGCGAACTACATGCGCACCCTGCAATCGTACAGGGCGCTTCTCTGAAGCTGACGGTCAGCCACCCCTGGTCGGCCGCACCATCGGGGGTGGCCGCAAAGAGCGCCGTGCCTCGTCCCGTCTGAAGTTCGCCACGCGATGGGGCACCGGCGGTGTGCACAGACACGAACCCGGGAGCAGCCATGCCAACCCGTGCACCTATCGACAGGTTCTTCGAATCCGCGGCGTTCGCCGTGATTGGCGTCTCTGCCGACCGCAAGAAGTTCGGGAATACCGTATTCCGGAACATGCGCGACGCGGGACTGACGGTCTTCCCGGTCCATCCGACGCTGGACTCGGTGGAGGGCGAGACGTGCTACCACTCGGTCGGGGAGTTGCCGGCGGAGGTAAAGAGTGTGGTGACCGTCGTTCCGCCGCCGCAGTCGGAGCGGGTCATTCCGGCGTGCGCAGAACGCGGCGTCACGTCCGTCTGGATGCAGCCCGGCTCGTCGTCGGCACCCGCCATTGACACGGCCCGGGCGGCAGGCATGAACGTCGTTGACGGCCAGTGCATCCTGATGTTTCTTGAGCCGGTGAAGTCAATCCACAAAGTCCACCGGTGGATCAACAAGGCGGTGGGCACCTACCCGCGGTAACCGTCGTCCCCCCTCGCGGCAACGATCTTCTCCATTTCCTCGATCACCCGGGTCATCTTCCTCATGGCGAGCTCAAACGGCTCGGGCGTCGCCATGTCCACTCCCGCCTTCCGCAGCAGGTTCATCGGATAGTCTGATCCCCCCGCACAGAGCAGATCCACGAACGAGGTCGTGGCCTCCCGGTCTCCGGCCAGCACCCGCTCCGACAGCGCCGCAGAGGCCGTGAACGACGTTGCATACTGGTACACGTAGAACTGGTAGTAGAAGTGCGGGATGTGCGCCCATTCCGCCTGGATCTCGTCGTCCACAATGCAGACGGCAGTGTCCTCCCCGTAGTACTCCCTCGTGAGCCGAGCGTACACCTCGTTCAGCACGTCCCCTGTCAGCGTCTCCCCCCGTTCCGCCATCTCGTGGATCGTGAGCTCGAACTCCGCGAACTGCGTCTGCCGGAACACGGTCCCGCGAATCCCGTCGAGATAATTCCCCAGCAACGACAGCCGCACCGCATCGTCATCGATCGTCTTGAGCATGTAGTCCAGCAGGAGCGCCTCGTTGAACGTCGAGGCAACTTCCGCGACAAAGATGGAGTAATGCGACGTCGGGTAGGGCTGCGAACGGTTGGTGAGGTAGCTGTGCATCGTGTGGCCCAGCTCGTGCGTCAGCGTGCTCACGTCGTCGTACTTTCCCGTGTAGTTCATCAGGATGTACGGATGCACGTCATAGGCGCCGCCGTTCGAGTACGCACCCGACCTCTTCCCTTCGCTCGGATAGACGTCGATCCACCGCTCGCCGAACGCCCGCCGCACGGTCTCCACATAGTCTTCGCCCAGCGGGGCGAGCGACGCAAGCACCTGGGAGGTGGCCGCGTCGTATGTGTACTGGATCTCAATGTCCGGGACGATCGGAGCGTAGAGATCGTGGTAGTGCAGGACTTCGACGCCGAGCAGCTTGCGGCGCAGTTCAAGCGCCCGGTGGAACACGGGAAGGCGTGCCCGCACATTCCGGATGAGGCTGTGGTACACATCCAGCGGGATGTTGGAGGAATCGAGCGCCGCATGCAGGCATGACGGGTAGTTCCGCGCCCGCGCGAAGAACATGTCGCGCTTCACCTGTGCGTAGAGCTGTGCGCCGAACGTGCGGCGGTAGTCGTGCAGCCGGCCGAAGTACGTGGCGAAGGCAGCCCGCCGGTCATCCCGGTTGGTCGACGCACGCTGCACACTGAACGCCGGCTTGTCGAGCCGCACGGGCGTGCCGTCGGCCAGGGTGATCTCCGGAAACGGGAAGTCCGCCTCTGCAAACACCCCGTAGATTGTTTCGGGCCCGTCTCCCATGAGGCTTGCGGCGGCGATAATCTTCTCCTCACCTGCCGTGCCAGTATGGTCCTTCCGACGCAGCGTGTCGTCCAGTGCATGGCGGAAAACCTCCAGCCCCTGTTCCTGCTCAATGAACGCCGCCACCCGTTCGGGTCCGAGCTCGAGAATCTCCGGCTGGATGTAGGCGCTCCGCTCTGCGATATCGGAGCCGATCTGGCTCATTTCCTGCACGCGCGCCAGAGCGGCGGAGTTCCGCGTGTCGATGTCCGAGATCATCCCGGCATGGACGGAGAGGCGTGCATACTCCTTGGCTATCCAGTTGACCGTGAGGAGACAATTGAGCAGGGCGGCGGGCCCCGATGCCAGACGCCCCTTGTAACGGTCGAGCGCCGTGAGGTTCTCGAGGAGCTTCTTCTTCCCCCCCGTCCAGTCTTCGACCGTCGGAAAGATGTCCTCCGGCTTCCAGGTATACTGTTGGGGGATGCGGGACCTGTCCCGTTGCCGGGTGAGATCTAGCCCCTCCGCCACATCGGAGGGCGGATTCCGCTGGGAATGTTCGTACGGGGGGTTCATGCCAGAGTAGCCTTCGGGAGGGTTGCGGCGGAAACGTGAGACATGTCACATATGGTAGAGATTCCGTTTCTGACTTTCAAATGATACGCCAAAATTCGTATACTCACCAGCAGAGCCCGCTCCATCGCGCGTGCAGCGCGTGCCAGGCACAGCGGGACATCCAGCACATTGGAACCTACACGCATGGGCGATTTTCGCGAGCGGCTTCACCGCGAGGTTCTCGTGTTCGACGGCGGCGTCGGCACGTACCTGTATGAAAAAGGGATATTCATCAACACCTGCTTCGACGAGCTGAATCTCACCAACCCCGACCTCGTGGCGCAGGTACACCGCGACTACGTCCTGGCCGGGGCGGACGTGGTCGAAACGAACACGTTCGGCGCGAACCGGTTCAAGCTGACGCCGCACGGCCTGGAATCCCGCACCGCCGAGATCAACAGGCGGGGGGCGGAAATCGCCAGGGGCGCCGCGGGAGGGAAGGTCTTCGTTGCCGGATCGGTGGGTCCGCTGGGCGTGCAGATTGAGCCGCTGGGCAAGCTCTCGTTCGACGAGGCGCGGGAGGCGTTCAAGGAGCAGGTCGGAGCGCTCCTGGAAGGCGGCGTGGATCTGATCGTACTCGAGACGTTCAGCCACATCCCCGAACTCGTCCAGGCAATCCGTGCCGTCCGCGAGCTGAATGCTGACATTCCGCTCATGGCGCAGGTCACCATTAATGACGATGCGACGCTGCTGAGCGGCGGCTCGCTCGACAGCTTTGTGGAAGGCGTCGCCGGGCATAACGTGGACGTGGTCGGGCTCAACTGCTCCGTCGGCCCCAAGTCGATGCTCGATGCGCTTGAAGTCCTCAAGACCCTCACCCCGCTGCCGCTCTCCGTCCAGCCCAATGCCGGTATCCCGCAGAACATCGGCGGGCGCAACATCTATATGACCTCCCCCGAGTACATTGCCGAATATGCGAAGCGGTTCATCCAATCCGGCGCCAGCATCGTGGGTGGCTGCTGCGGAACGAACCCGGACCACATCAAGGCCATCCGCCGCGCAGTCCAGGCGCTCCGACCGACCAAGCGGATGGATGTCCGTTCCGCCGACCTCCAGGTGTCCGCCCCGGAGACGGTCAAGGTCATCGAGAAGACCGACAAATCCCGGCTGATGTCCAGGCTGCTGCGGAAGGAGTTTGTGACGCTCGTGGAGCTTGTGTCACCGCGCGGCGTCTCTCCGGCGGCCCAGGTGCAGAAGGCCCGCCGCCTGCACCACTTCGGCATCGATGCCATCAACATCCCCGACGGCCCGCGTGCCTCCGCACGCATGTCGGCCCTGTCGCTGGCGGTCATCCTGCAGCGCGACGTGGGCATCGAGACGGTGCTCCATTTCGCGTGCCGCGACCGGAACGTCATCGGGATGCAGTCCGACCTGCTCGGCGCCTGGGCGCTGGGGCTGCGGAACATCCTGGCGGTCACGGGCGATCCGCCGAAGCTGGGGAACTATCCTGACGCGACGGCCGTGTTCGATGTGGACGCGATCGGGCTCACAAACCTGATCAATCGCCTGAACCACGGCCTTGACCTCGCGGGCAATCCGATCGGCGAGCCCACGGGGTTCAGCATCGGCGTGGGCGTGAACCCCGGCGCCATCAATCTTGACGAAGAGCTGCGGCGGCTCGACTGGAAGGTGGACGCAGGCGCAGAGTACATGATCACCCAGCCGGTGTTTGACATCCGGATCCTCGAACGCTTCATGAAGCGGATCGACCACGTCCAGCTCCCGCTTATCTGCGGGATCTGGCCTCTGGTTTCGTATCGCAACGCCGAATTCATGAACAATGAGGTCCCCGGCGCCAGCGTGCCCCCGGAGATCCTGGCACGGATGCGCGGCGCGGCGACAAAAGAAGCGGCATTCGCGGAGGGCGTCGCGATCGCCCGGGAAACCTTCGAGCACGTCCAGCCGATCGTGGCCGGCGTTCAGCTTTCTGCGCCGCTCGGCCGCATCGAGGGTATCTTCACCATGCTCGGCCGCTAGCCGATCACTACTCATCAGTCCTCCCGGTCCCGCTCCACCCCGCACTGCGGGGTCGGGCGGGACCGGCAGTTTCTTCAACGTTCTCCTGATCCCTCAGTCTGCCCCCCGCTGCATTCACCCATGACCTTTCTGTCTACCGCGCCGCTCTCTCCGCGCTGGCCCTTTCACCTGTGACCTCACCTCTAACATCAGTCAGGCACACGCTTTGACAGTATTATGTGGGACTGCAGTCGACCTCCCCGCTGCACGCCCGAGTGCTCGGTCACATTCATATAGGCTGCCAGACATGTCAACCAACCAAACCATGCTGACGATCGGGGCCTTCACGATCCTGCTGACCATCCTGCAGAACTTCTATGGTCTTCTGGGGACCACAGGCGGGGATATCACCAATGCGCAGGACATGATCCTGGCCACGACGCTGGCCACATCATATCTGGAGAGCGCGCAGGGCCTTGCGTTCGACAACATCACCGACACGACGAACCTCGCCCTCTCGAGCCCGGCAACCCTCACCAGCCCCTCGCAGCTCGGCCCGGAAGATGCTCAGGAGGACAGCCTCCAGAAGTTCAACGACTTCGACGACTTCGATGGCTTCACGGTCGAGCGCGAGTCGGGCACGACTGGCCGGCGGTTCCGGACAACGTTCAGCGTGAATTATGTCGATCCCGCGAACGTCAACACTGTGTCCGCGGCCCGTACGTTCGTGAAGCGCATTGACGTGAAATCCTGGCGGTCCTATCCGCCCCCGACCGGCACGGCACTGGACACCCTGCGAATGTCGATGGTCATGGGATACTTCCATTTCGACTGACGCGGCCCGAGAACGATATCAGCCAAACAGAGGCGACACATGCAATCACTTATGGATCTTCTTGGTTCGATGTTCTTCGGCGGAGCGATGCTGTCCATTATCCTGAGCGCGAACGACATCGCGAGCGAGAACCAGTCCGTGTACAATGGCGACCTGATGGTGCAGGAGATGCTGGTCCAGACGGCGTATCTGGTGGAAGGTGAATTCCGAAACATGGGCGTGGGCGTGCCCGATAACGGGCAGATCGTCCTCGCCGCTGACACCTCGACCATCAGGTTCCTGTACGATATCGACCGTAACGGCACGCCGGACACGGTTGCGTACACCATGGGGACAACAGCCGAAATGGCCGGGACGCAGAATCCGATTGACCGCCCGCTCTTCCGGCGGGTGAACGGCGGCACGGCCGCGCGCATCGGAGTGGTCACCACCTTCCACCTGCGGTTCCTTACGCGCACAGGCGAGACCCTGGCCACACCGGTCGCGGCAAACCGTCTGAGCGAGGTGCACTCCGTCGAGATCACGATGGAAGTCCAGAACCCGTACGCCGTCATCAGCAGCGGTGGCAAGATCGAGGGATCGGTGGACAATGCACTGTACTCCAATACGCTCTGGCAACAGACGCGTCTGGCTTCGCAGAATTCGCGCCGCTAACATCAGGGGGAATCATCATGGGCGGTAAAGCAGCACTTATTCAGGTTCTCGGGTTCGGGTTCATCATCAGCCTGATCTCTTCGAACCTCAACACCATCGCCACGCATGCGCAGGGCAACATGAGCCAGTACGCGGCGGCAACCGAGTCTCACAACCTCGCCGTGTCGGGGGCGAACATCGGCCTGGCCCGCTTCTACCAGGACACGTCGTGGCGCGGCACGGTGACACAGAGCCTTACCGGGGCTCTGAAGGGCACCCTGTCGTACACGATCGCCAACCACGCCAGCGGGCGGCCGTACCTGCGGAGCATGTCGGCGTGCAATCACCCGGACGGCGTGTTGCGCGACACGGTCGAGATCTTCTTCAACACCGGCAGCAACAACAGCTTCACGCTCTTCGCATGGTTGACGAACTTCGAAGGCAACGTCTTCTGGTTCACGAAGGACACGGTCTGGGGACGGGTGCACACGAACGGCCAGCTGCACATGTCCGGCACACCCGTCTTCATGGACAAGGCCACCACGTCCAAGGGCATCAACCCCAAGTGGGGGACGAACGGCAACCAGGCGATCTTCAAGCAGGGGTACGAAACCGGTATCGCCGAGATCCCCTTCCCGACCGACCTGTCTCCGCTATTCACCGCGGCCACGTCCGGTGGGCGCAGCTACGCTGGTAATATCGACGTCAGGCTCGGCGGTGGAACGGCCGCCAACAACGACGGGTACGCAGTCGTCAGGCAGGGTGGAGTCGTCATCGACAGCATTTCGCTGTCGGGCGGTGGGTTCAACGGCGCCCTCGTCGCGACAGGCCAGGTGAGCGTGAAGGGAACAGTGGACGGAAGGATCACGATCGGCTCCAACACGCAGATCTATGTCACCGACAACATCCAGTATGAGAACAGGTCTGTCACCACGAGCGACGACGTTCTCGGCCTGGTCTCCAACGTCAGCGTCGTCATCGCGGACAACGCAGCCAATAGCACGGGCTGCGAGGTGGACGGAAGCATATTCGCGCGGTCCGGGTCGTTCACCGCCGAGAACTACAACACCGGGTCGCCGCGCGGCCAGCTGAAGATCCTGGGATCTATCGTCCAGGAGAGCCGCGGCGCTGTCGGCACGTTCCAAACCGGCCAGACCACGCTCAAGACAGGCTTCTCCAAGTCCTACAAGTACGACGAACGGCTCGCCAACCCGAACTTCCGGCCCCCGTTCTACCCGGGCTTCATGACCAAGACGTACACGATAGCCAGCTGGTGGGAGAGCGTGCAGATGCCGCAATTCAACTGATCCCGCGGAGCTGGACGCCCCGCCCGATCGGCGTCCAATGACTCGAATCGTGCCAGGCACGTATCCCCGACGATGCCTGGCACGTTTGCTTTCTGCCCTCGTTGATTTTCCTGCCGTATTTGGGTTACTTTGCTATCATGTCCACCCCCCTCATGAAGCAGTACGCGCAGGTCAAGGCGCGCTATCCGGATACCATCCTGCTGTTCCGGATGGGGGACTTCTTCGAGACATTCGAGGACGATGCCGTCACGACCTCGCGCGTCCTGGGCATCACGCTCACCAGGCGCGGGAACGGCGCCGCCGGCGAGATTCCCCTGGCCGGCTTTCCTCACCATGCACTGGATGCGTACCTCCCCAAACTCCTCAAAGCGGGACACCGGGTTGCCGTTTGCGAACAGCTCGAGGATCCGCGGTTCGCGAAGGGGATCGTGAAGCGCGATGTCGTCGAAGTCGTGACGCCCGGCGTGGCATTCTCAGACCGCATCCTGGACCAGAAGCAGAACAACTTCCTGGCCGCCGTCGTGCTTCCATCCGCAATCGCGTCGCCGGGCGAGCCGGTCGGCTTCGCGTACGTCGACGCCTCCACGGGAGAGTTCAAAGCGAGCCAGTTCGCGCTGCAGCAGCTGTCCGAACAGGTCGGCTCCCTTCAGCCTTCCGAGCTGATCCTGCAGCGGCGTGACCGGGATACGATCACCGATCTTCTGCGCAACGCATTCCGCGGTCTGGCGACCACCCAGGACGACTGGGTGTTCAGCGAGGACTACGGCCGCGATGTTCTCATTCAGCACTTCAAGACGCAATCGCTCAAGGGGTTCGGCCTCGAGGATCTGCCCCTGGCCATCCGCGCCGCCGGCGCCATCATGCATTATCTGAAAGAAACGCAGAAGGGCAACCTCCTGCACATCCGACGCCTCGTTCCGTTCGACACGGGCGAGACGATGGTGCTGGACCCGTCGACGAAACGCAACCTCGAGATCAGTTCCTCGCTTGCCGGCTCGACCGACGGCACACTCATCGGCGTACTCGACCACACGCTGACGCCGATGGGGAGCCGGATGCTGAAGCGCTGGTTCCACGCGCCGCTCCGGTCAGTGGAGCAGATTCGCCGCAGGCTCGACGCCGTGCAGGAGTTCGTGCAGGCGGACTCGCTCCGGCCCGGGGTGCGGGGCATCCTGGAGCGCTTTGGCGACCTCGAGCGATTGAACGCACGTGTCTGTACCGGCCGCGCCAACCCGCGCGAAGTGGTCGCCCTGCGGCAGATGCTGGTGGACGTTGCCGCATTGCGGGAGGCCGTCGCAGCTCCCGCCACATCGACCCTCGTCGCCCTCCGCGATCAGCTGCAACCCATCCCCGGCGTTGCGGAGCTGATCGGGACGGCGATCGCAGACGATCCTCCCGCCTCGCTTGCCGACGGAGGAGTGATCCGCGCCGGCTTCAACGCGGACCTCGACGAGCTTCGCCGCGTCGCCACCGGCGGGAAGACCTGGATCGCCGACCTGCAGCGCACGGAGCGCGAGCGCACGGGGATTTCCTCCCTGAAGGTCGGGTTCAATTCCGTGTTCGGGTACTACATCGAAGTGACCCACACGCACAAGGAGAAGATTCCGTCCAACTACGTGCGCAAGCAGACGCTCACGAATGCCGAACGCTACATCACTCCCGAGCTGAAGGAGTATGAAGACAAGATCCTGCACGCCGAAGAGCGGATGCTGGCGCTGGAAACAGAGCTGTTCAGCGGGCTGAGGATCAAGATCGCCGAGCATGCCGAAGCCATACAGAGGAACGCCTCAGCCCTGGCAGCACTTGACTGCTTCGCCTCACTCGCGGAAGCCGCAGTGCGGCACGGCTACGCGCGGCCCGACGTCAACGACTCCACCGTGCTCGACATCCGGCAGGGCCGGCACCCCGTGATCGAGCAGCTGCTCCCCCCGGGCGAGCAGTACATCCCGAACGACCTCCGCCTCGACACGGCAGACGCGCAGGTCCTGATCATCACGGGGCCGAATATGAGCGGGAAGTCGAGCTATCTGCGCCAGGCCGGCCTCATCGTCCTCCTCGCCCAGATCGGAAGCTACGTCCCGGCCGCCGCCGCGTCCGTGGGGATCGTCGACCGCATCTTCACGCGCGTGGGCGCGAGCGACAACATCGCCTCCGGCGAAAGCACGTTTCTGGTCGAAATGCACGAGGCGGCCCATATCGTGAACGCTGCCACCAACCGGAGCCTGATCCTGCTCGACGAAGTCGGACGCGGGACGAGCACCTTCGACGGCATCAGCATCGCCTGGGCGCTTACTGAGTACCTCCACGAGCGGGTCGGGGCAAGGACGCTTTTCGCCACCCACTACCACGAACTGAACGAGCTGGCCGACCTCTTTCCCCGCATCCGGAACGTCAAGGTCGATGTCCGGGAGTACGGTGACCGCGTCGTGTTTCTGCACACCGTGACACCGGGAAGCGCGGACCACTCCTACGGGATACAGGTTGCCCAGATGGCGGGGCTCCCCGACGAGCTGACCGACCGCGCCCGCACCATTCTCCGCAACCTCGAAGGGTCAGAATTGACCCCCCACGCACAGTCGAAAGGCCGCACGACGACCGGCCGCGCGCGCATTCCGGAGCCGCAGCTGACGCTCTTTGAAATGCGCGACGATCCGATCCGCCAGACCATTCAGTCGCTAGACCTCGAGCGCATGACGCCGCTGGAAGCGCTCCAGGTCCTTGCAGCGCTCAAGAAATCCGCCACCACATAACAGGACTCCGATCATGACACTCCAGGAACTCAAGCTCCTGCACGCATTCAACTCCTGGGCCACAAACCGCATCTTCAACACCTGCGAAACCATGGCCACCGAGGAATACCACCGCGACCTCACAACCAGCCACAAGAGCATTCACGGAACTCTGGTGCACATGGTGGGCGCCGAGAAGATCTGGCTGTCGCGCTGGCTCGGAACGCCCGACGCATCCTTCCTCTCCGAGACGGATACGCCGGATGTCACTACGCTCCGCAACCTCTGGGAAAAGACCGGGTTCGAGACGGCGAAGTTCCTGGGAACGATGAACGACAAGAAGTCGCTCACGGCGTTCTCATTCAGGAATGCGAAGGGTGAGCAGCTCACGCAGACCTACGGGCAGGCCTTCCAGCACGTCGTGGACCATTCGACGTACCATCGCGGGCAGGTCGTTGCCATGATGCGGCAGGTTGGCACCACACCGCCATCCACCGGGATGATCACGTTCTACAGAGAGACCGCGAAGCTCGGCAGCGCATGAGCTGGTCCGTGGCGACGCGACCGTCAATGAAGAACAGCCGGATGAGTTGCACATGAGGATTGCGATGCTTTCGGCAAAGCTCCTCCTCTGGGGCTATCTCATCTATATTCTCTTCTTCCTTGCGACATCGTACGACCCCTCTGATCCCGCCGGGTTCAGCCCTCCGTTCCTGCTGTTCGTGCTCGACTGGGTAAACCTGTTCATCCACGAGGCTGGCCATTTCATATTCAGGATCTTCGGCCAGTGGATGCATATGATCGGCGGGTCAGTGTTCCAGGTGATCGTGCCCTTGTCGCTCGTGATTGTCTCGTTCCGGCAGAGCCCTTCGCACGCAACGCTCCCCCTGTTCTGGACGGGCGAGAGCATGGTGAACCTGAGCGTCTATATCGCAGATGCGCCGTACAGGCAACTCAAGCTCATCGCGAAGGGGTTGCTCCACGACTGGAACTGGCTTCTCTCCGACAACCTCGAGGCCGCGGGGCCGCTCTCCACGGTGGTCTTCGGCCTCGGAATCCTCGTGTGCCTTCTGGCAGCCGGCGCAGCGGTCTATTTCGCGATCCGCTCTTACAGGGGAGAGGACTCCGTTCTGTCCGCAGTGTAGAGGTGCCAGCTCCTCCCGGTTAGTCCAGAACTGGCCAATGGCGGCCGTTTTTGGCGTTTTTTCCTTTCTTGGAAATACCCCCCCCTTTATGTACCTTGAGAGCCGATGCGAACGGCGCCCCTCCGTGGCCATTCGCATCCGCACAGTTTTGCCTCGCATCAACCTGTCGTTCCCCGGTCAATCATGGGCCTCTACCCCCAGCCGAATAAGTACCAATGCGGGCCTTTCGCCCTCAAGCACGCGCTCATCATGCTCGGCATGATTATCGATGAGAAGGACGTGTCGCGCATCGCGGGGACCCACTGGTGGGCTGGCACCGACGAAGTCAAGCTGGCCCGCGCCGCCCGGAAGTACGACTGTACGATGAAAATGGTGCGCCGCACCAACTCGCTGCGCGCCAAGCGCGAGCTGCTGCTGGCTCTCAAGCGCGGCTATCCGTGCCTGCTCTGCGTCGACGGCTGGAGCCACTGGATCACCATCGTCGGGGCGGAGCGTGGCAAGTTCATCTACGTCGACAGCAGCAACGCGCCCGTGGTGCGCATCGACGAATGGCGGGTCTTGAAACGGCGGTGGGTCTACAAAGAAATCGACAGCGACGATCCTTCAGAGATGAAGACGCTGTACGACCTCCACCCGCTCATCCCTCAGTTCCGCGTCAAGACTCAGGCGAAATTCTCGCTGAAGCGCGCCCGATTCCTCCGCAGGCCCGAGAACCGTGCGTTCGCGACGTACTGGGACGAGTACTTCACCGACCTCGCGTCGATATGCACGCCTCGCACCCCCCGAAGCGCGAACGTGATTCCGATGGGCGCATTCCTGCGCCGGCACGGGGCCATGATCAGCAAGCAGGTGGCGTTCTGGCACGGCGGCGTCCGGAAGGAACGGCTCGACCGCGTTCTGCGCAACCTCCGGTTCGTCGCCGACACGTACGACTTGGTGATCCGAGCGGACGACGAGAAGCGCGCCATCGCGGGGCTCAGCTCCAACCTCTCGCTCTGGGCAGCAGGGAAATATGGCGTCGACACCGTCTACGGCGAAGGCTGATCATGCCGACGCCGCCCCAGGTGACCGTCGTCAGCGTCAACTATCGTACGCCTGACCTCATCACGCGCGCGGTCCGGTCATTCCGCGAGTACTACCCCCAGACTCCTCTGCTCCTGATCGACAACGGTTCGGGTGACGACAGCGTCGACCACCTCATGGCGCTCCAGACGGCCCACCCGGAGTGCACCGATCTTGTCCTCAACACACAGAACCGCCATCACGGCCCGGCCATGGACCAGGCTCTCCGGACCGTCGACACGCCCCTGGTGTTGTTTCTGGATTCGGACATCGTAGTCCGTCGCCACGGGTTCATCGAGGGAATGACGAATGCCCTGACCGATGTCCCGCATTCGTACGCGACGGGCAAACGCATCTGGATGAACCGGCGCGGGTTCGATGTCGAGGAGTCCTCCGGCGGGACCCCGTACATCCGCCCTATCTGCATGATGCTGCGGAGGCAGCTCTATCTGTCGCTCCCGCGATTCCGACGCCATGGCGCACCCTGCCTCGAGAATATGAGGGCGGCCCATCAACAAAAGCTTCAGCTCGTCCCTTTCCCCATCGAGGACTTCCTCGACCATGATGGCCGCGGAACCGCCGGCCGACACGGGTACCACCTCGGCCTCCGGGGAAAGATCAACCATCTGCTGAACGTGATCGGAGTCTGAATGCAATCGTCACCTGATGCAACCCCTCTCCAGCGGGCACAGCCATCCGCCGACATCGCGCCCTTCGCCACGCCATTCTCCCTCGCCCTCCTCGCCGCTGTCCTGATCCTCGCCGGCCTGCTCGGCTCAGGAGGCTGCGCACGGCCGCAGCCGCCTGTGAAACTCTCCGTGGCTGACAGCCTGGCCATCGTCGAGGAGAACGCCAGCCATCGGGCGTCGGTGGACAGCTTCTTCGTGTACGACCCGGGGTCGCCCTTCAAGCGCGATAGCAGCATCACCTATACGGGAATCAAGTGGTACCCCATCGACTCCCGCTACACAGTCCGATCCGCCATTCACCGCTATGAAACCCCCGACACGGTGGACGTCATGGGCACCAAGGGAGAGACCAGACGGCAGCTCCGCTACGGGTATTTTGAGTTCGCTCTCCCCGATACGAACGGCACGGCCGTGCAGGTGCGGCTGAACGTGTACAAATTCACCCCCTATGACAGCAAACGCTACGCCCTGTTCCGGGACTACCTGAGCGTCTGGTTCACCGACCCCACCACCGGCGTCGAAACCTATCACGTCGGCCGCTATGTGGACGTGGGCGTGGAACAGCCCGATCCGCAGCACGCATACACCATCGACTTCAACAAGGCCTACAATCCGTACTGCGCCTACAGCAACCTGTATTCGTGCGCGATTCCGCGCACAGAAGACCGCATCCTGACGCCCGTGCGCGCCGGGGAACTGACCTATCATCACTGATGGCTTCATGGACCAGCACAAACTCTACCGCACAATCCTGACGCTGGGCGACGAGAAGTTCCGGAACGAGGAATCGCTCCTCGGTCACGTGCTCGAAAACATCATCCAGAACGAGGACATCCCCATCAAGGGAGGTCGGATCTGGAAGCTCGACGCCGCCGCGGGAACATACCGCCTCCTCCGCCAGTATGGCGAGATGGACCCGATCGATAAGAACTTTCGCATCAGCGTCCTGGATTATCCCGTCTTCCTCCACCTGCACAAGAGGGGGACGATCGTCGCGACCGAAACGAACCGGTACCTCCAGCAGAAAGGCATCCGCATCTACTCCGCGACGGGCGTCGGCGAGAAGGTGAAGTGGAAGGACTATTCGCTCTATCAGTATGTCATCGCCATCAACGCCGCATACCTCAAGGAGGACATGTCGTACGCCCTGAACATCATCGGGCACGCGCTGACCTCGGCCCTCCGCAACCGCCGCATCGAATCGAAGGCAAAGGCCCTCGAGGCTGACCTGGACAAGGCCCGGGAGATTCAGAAGAGCATCCTGCCCGAGCACGAGGTGCGGTTCCAGGCGTTCGATCTGTACGGCGTTTCCATCCCCGACCGGGTTGTGGGCGGCGACTTCTTCGATTACCTGCAGCTCCAGGACGAAAAGGACCGGCTCGGCGTCGTGATTGGCGACGCGGCCAGCAAGGGCCTCTCGGCGGCGGCCCAGGCGCTCTTTGTCGCGGGTGCGTTGCGCATGGGCTTCGAGCAGCAGATCCAGATCAGCACCATCCTCGGGCGGCTCAATCAGCTCGTCCACCGGACGTTCACGCCGGAGCAATTCATCTCGATGGTGTATGCCGAGCTGATCAGCTCAGAGAAAGGGCTCGTGCTCTACGCGAATGCGGGACACAGCGTCCCGATCCTTCTCCGCCACGCCACCGACGAGGCAGAGCGCCTCCCCGCCACGGGGCACATTATCGGGCCTTTTCCCAACGAGAAGTACCGGTATGATTTCGTGCTGATGAAGAAGGGGGACGTGCTCCTCCTGTACACCGACGGCATCGTCGAAGCGCAGAACGAGCGACAGGAACTGTATGGAGAGCAGCGGCTGACGGAGATGCTCCGGAAGCACAAGACGAAAACCCCCAAGGAGATATGCCAGCTGATCCTCGAAGATGTGCAGGTCTACAATCGGTTCCCCGAGTATTCGGACGACAAGACGCTGGTGGTCATCAAGCGGACGCGGTGAGGGAGCCGGGAAATGTGGTATCGAGAGATGGTGAGGTGAGGTGGTGCGATGCGTCGTCGCGCGCAGCGGCGGCATCTGGTGAAGAGAGATTGAAGGGTACACGCAGGACTCACCGGGTGAGGATGACCTTCTTCGTTTCCATCCTTCCGGGCGTTTGAATCCTCGCGAAGTAGATCCCGGAAGGCAATCCCGCAAGTCCCACGTCGACCGAGTAGGTTCCTTCCGACTGTTCCGCGTTCAGGGGTACAGCCACCTCCTGCCCCAGAATGTTGACCACGGAAATCCTGACCGGGCCGCGTCTGTTGACAGAATAGGAAACGCTTGACGCGGTGCGTTCCACGGGCTGTACTGTCGACAGCGGTTCAGGAGTGCGTGGCACGGGGCGCGCAGTCATGCGGAGTTCGCTCGACGCCATCGCGGGCTCCGGGAGCTGCACGGAGAAGTGCCGCATCCCTGGCTCCGAGGGCACACCCTGTGCTCCGTCGCTCACCAGCACGCGCCAGTGCCATGTCGCCGCAGAGCGCGGAAGAACAACGTGAACGGAATCCGCCTGCCCGAGGAACAACCTTCGCAGGGCGCCGCCGGTGAACGACGGAAGCGTATCGAGTTCCAGCACGTGCATCACTGAGTCCCCATCCTCATCAAGACCTCGCCTCCACCGGAAGGTCACCTCGGGTTCGGTGTCCCTCGCCACCATCAGCTCACCGTCCTGCGGCGACAGCAGCCGCGCCGCCCGCGGAAGATCATTCACGTTGTTCACCCTGACCGTGAACGACTGGTCCGCGTAACCGGCTCCGTTGCGGGCCCGCACCGTCACGGAATGGAACCCGGCCATCGCCTGCACATTCGACGGCGTCCAGCGGATGCCCCAGGTCAGCGTATCAACCCACATGCCGTCCGGACCTTCCACCAGCAAAACCTCGGGGGGCGTGCCGCTGAATTCCGGGATGTACGAATAGGGGACATCTTCAGTGGCGACGGTGGGCGGGTCCGAGGTGAACATCGGGGCAACGGGAACGAGCCGAAGGATCCGGCTTGAGACGAACGGTCCGTTCACGAGGTAGATCGTGCCATCGGGACCCGCCGTGAGGTCCGCGAACCCCGCGTTCGTCCGGAAGAACACCTCCGGCTGGAGCCTGCCGCCAGCCGGGACCGGATCGGCGACCCAGACGGTCGGCGCGGCGTATCCGCCGAAGAGGAGCTTTCCGCGGAGGCGGGGGAACGCGTTGCCGCGGTAGAGGAGAATGCCGGTGAGCCCGGGCTGGTCTGCCCCTGTGAACTCGTACAGCCTGTTTCCCGCCCTCTCGCGAGGATCCGGCCAGCCCAGGTTGGCACCCCTGGGAACCCGATTCACGGAGTTTGCCAATTCTCTGCCGTTTTCGGTGCAGTACATCTCTCCCGTGAGGGCGTCGAAGGCCATGCCGCTGACGTTCCTGTGCCCGAACGACCAGATGGAGCGACCGGCTGCTGGATTGTCGGCGGGTATCGTGCCGTCGTCATTCAGGCGGAGGATCTTGCCGTAGTAGTTGCGGCGGGTCGAGACGTCTTGCGCATCCTCTGCCCTCGTCCCGAAATCCCCCACTGCGATGTACAGCTTTCCGTCCGGACCGAATGTCATCGCGCCGCCCACGTGCGTCGCGTCTCCGTCCAGGCGCGGCACCACCAGGATCAGCCGCGGGTCCACTCCGACTCCGGCGGAGTCCCGGTACCGCTCGACGACCATCGACCGGTCCAGCGTCCGGATATAGAGGACGTAGAGATAGGGCTCTTCCGGGTACTTGGGGTGGACTGCAAGGGAGAGCATCCCCTGCTCACCATCGGATTCAACCCGCAGGGCGATGAATGGGTTCGGGAGCAGGGCGCGGTGAAATACGCGGACGCGTCCGGTGACCTTCTCGGTGAAGAACGTCTTGCCGCTTCCGTCCGGTGCAAACGCAATGCGCACCGGGAACTGGGAAAACGGGGCACGCGCCACCGTATCAACTTTGAAGGGTTGGGCGGAGGCGGTACAGGATATGAGGAGGAGAAGTGTAAGCGAACTGCAGTGTCGTATCAAGAATCCCATCGGGCTCCTTCCGCTGCTCCGACTATAGCCCCTCTTTCTTATACAGATACGCCATGGGGAGGAGCCTGGACTCCGTCCCGTCATGGACGGCGTACTTCGGACCGCTGTAGATCGCAGCTCCACCGTATTCGCCGCGACGGTTCAGCGCATAGAACGAGACGCTGAACGTTGGCAGGCCGCGCTCATCGAGCAGCCGGCGCATCTTCGTGTGCCGGACCACCCGTTCACACGCCAGCAGGCAGGCTTGCTCCGGCGACTTCCCCTGCCTCATAAATTCCACGATTATCACGCAGCTGCAGTTGACGAGGTTCGCTTCGCCGCGCCCCGTGGAACCGGCGGAGCCGACCTCGTTGTCGACGTAGAGCCCCGCTCCGATGATCGGCGAATCTCCCACCCTTCCCGGAATCTTGTAGGCCAATCCGCTGGTGGAGGTCACGCACGACACGTTTCCCTTGAGATCGATGGCGCTGCAATGGATCGTCCCGGTGTGGCGGATCGCATCTTCCATCGACGGACGGAGATGCTCGGGAAGCATGCCGATCGCCCGGCTTGTGTCGCTGTGCGCCGGAAGCCAGTCGTCCTCCGTCGAGCGCGACTCCCTCCATCGCAGAAACAGCTCCCGTGACTTCTCGGTTACGAGATCTTCCTCCGCGAATCCGAAGGAGCGGGCGAAACGCAGCGCCCCGTCGCCAACGAGCAGGACGTGATCCGTCCGCTCCATCACCATTCGCGCAACGCGCGAGGGATTCTTGATGTTCCGGAGGGCCGCCACCGCCCCGCCACGATGTGTCGGGCCATGCATCACCGCCGCGTCAAGCTCAACGACGCCGTCCTCGTTCGGCAACCCTCCATACCCGACCGTCACGTCGTTGGGATCGTCCTCGACGATATTCACGCCGGCAATGACGCCGTCGAGGGCATCCGCGCCGCCGCGGATCAGCTCAACGGCCTTGTCGACCGCCCGCTGTCCGTTCCCGCTTGCGACCGCCCGCACTCCGGGGGGTCCGCTCTGTGCGTTCGCGACAGAGGGCCATCTGCTGCCGACGACGGCCGCAGCACCGGCAAGCGCCGCCTGTTTGAGAAAATCCCTGCGCATGGATTCCATGCCGATCTCCCCGTTGAGGATGCAGGTAAAGTACGCACGCACAGCGCCAGAATCAATCCGCCCTCGCCACGGCGGCTGTCGCGCCGGCCTGCGTCCGCCCATCCCTTGTCCCTGTCCTCCGGGGACATTACATTCTTCAGGCGGAGGCCCCATGTACATCCTTCTCAACAAACCGTACGGGATGCTGTCGCAGTTCACGCGCCCTGCCGGATCGCGGTGGCAGTGCCTTGCCGACATTTCCGGGCTGCCATCCGGCGTCTATGCGGCCGGCAGACTTGACGCGGACAGCGAAGGCCTCATGCTGCTGACCGACGACATGGAGATCCGCCACCGGCTTATGGACCCCGCATTCGGTCATCCGCGAACGTATCTGGCACAGGTGGAAGGTGTTCCCGGTCCGGGCGCTATCCAGACCCTCGAGTCTGGAACGATCGTCCTGGATGGCCATCGCGTCCTCGCCGCCAGGGCCCGGCTCATGGCAACAGAGCCATCGCTCCCGCCAAGACCAGTACCGATCCGGTTTCGCGCACACATTCCTACCGCGTGGATCGAGGTGACGCTGACGGAGGGGAGAAACAGGCAGGTCCGCAGAATGACGGCAGCCGCAGGGCACCCGACCCTGCGGCTGGTTCGAACCCGAATCGGTTCGCTGACACTCGGCTCGCTCCCGCCTGGAACATGGAGGGAGATTTCCCGCACCGCGGCTACTTCTTCTTTGGCGGGGCGGGCGGTGGCGGCGGCACGGGAGCCGCGGCCTCCACGGGCTCGTCGCGGTAAACGGTGATGCCCCAGTACATCGCATCCTCCGGCGGGTCGACGTTCCAATCTCCGAACGAATGGGAGTCGTCGCTCCGGAAGCGGAGCACATAGTCTCCACGCTCCAGCAGCACCGTCGCATTCACGCTCCGGTTCTTCCGCCCTCCACCGGCATGCATGGTCATCGAGTAGGTCATCTCCCACACGACCGCGCCGGTCTTCGCGCTCTCGATCCATCCGTAGTCAAACATCTCCCGGTTCTGCCCTTCGCCGATGGCATAGATGCGTACACGCGTCGTGCGGTCAAGACTGAACCGCTCCGAGGCGTCCGCGTCGTTCCGAACGCGAACGATCTGCGCCAGGATGCTTTTGTCGCGCGACTCGACATATTTGCCCACCACCGACGACGAGAAACCCGATCCCGCACCCATGACCGTAATGCCGTAGTTCTCGGGGTCGAACGGAGGGTCGTCGTTCCATTCGTCGTATGCATGAGAGTCGTCCGTGGTATAGGTGACGACGTAGCTTCCCCTGGGAAGATGGACGACTTCGTCGACGTACCGGTTCTTCTCCGCCCCTCCCGCGTGCATGGTGCGATCCACATCCATCGACCAGACCTTCTCGCGGGTGCGCGCGTCGAGGACCTGTCCGTAGTCCGCCATGGTCCGCCGCTCATTGCTCCGTTCGCCGAACGCGTAGACCCGGACGTCGGTGTCCTCCTTCAACACAAAGCCCTCTGAACGCGTTTCGCTGTCTCGTACCCGGACGAGCTTCACGATGACGTTGCGAATCTCTTCGTACGGGATCTCGGTGATGTTCCCGCGCTCGTCGAGATTCTCGGCGCACACGGTGATGCCCCAGCGCAGAGGATCGTACGGCGGCTCCGCGTTCCAATCGTCCATGGAGTGGCTGCCGTCGGTCACATAGTACAGGACATAGCTGCCCGCGTCGAGAGTCATCGAGCGTCGCACGCGCAGGTTTTTGGAGGCGCCGCCGGCGTGTTCCATCGCCCGGCCCTCCATCGCCCAGATCCGCTCCCGGGTCTTCATGTCGATGAGCCAGCCGTGGTCGTGCATCTCCTTGCCCGAGGTCCCTTCCCCGAGGGCGTCGATGACCACCGCCGTCGGCTTGCTTACGGAGAACGCTTTCCTGAGCACGACGTTGTCGCCGAGCCCGATCGCCTGGACTGCACACCCTTCGGGCCTGGTGGAAAGCGGATAGGCCGCGACTGCGGACCGCTGCCCGTCATCGACGGCCAGCTCCATCCCCCATTCCGCGCACCGGCTCTTCCACTCCTTCTCGATGTCGTCGCTCCACCAGCTCTTGAACCAGGTCACGACATTCCCCTTCGACGTCTCCTGCTGACCGAAGAGCGGAGTCAACCTGTGATCGACATTTGAAACAAAGTGCGAAAAGGTCGTGTGGTAGGCGAATGCGTACGCGGTGAAGTAGGCTTCGTACCTGCCCGGCTTGAGGGAGACGCTGCCGTCAAACTCCCGGTCGTCCCCGCTTTTGGAGGTGTTGTCCACCGTCATCACCCAGACCGGGGATCGCGTGGATGCGTCGATGATCCAGCCGTAAGCGAAGAGCGACTTGCTCTTGTACGACCATCCGTAGTCCCCGCCGCCACCCCGCGCAAGAATGTGCAGCGTCACCGGTTGTTTCACCTCAAGCCCTGTGTACCGCAACTCTGCGGCGCAGAGGTCCTTCAGGTGCGCGACGGTCGATTCACCCGCGTGCAGCGGAAGCACCCCCACCGCTGCAAACGCCAGGCCCACGATGACTTTTCTCATGACATCCCTGTCAGGTCAGAAAGGCTTCTAAGCTCTTTAGTGTATACGCCTTCCGTTCAGACGGTGTTGCGATATTTGCCGGTCGGCAAAGACAGAAGCGGGGTTGATTTCTGGCGATTCTGCTTGATTTCGGGCACCCCGACTGCGTAGATTGAGAATTCATGATGACATTCACCGGCCCGGCCATACACGTTCAGGAACTGATCAAGATCTACCGCGGCACGGGCGGCAAACCCGTCCGCGCCCTCGACGGCCTTACCCTGGAGGTCCGCCAGGGAGAGATCTTCGGGCTCCTCGGGAGAAACGGGGCCGGGAAGACCACGCTCCTGCGCGTCCTGACCACGCTCGTTCCCCCCACCTCCGGCTCGGCCCGGGTCATGGGGATGGACGTCCGGACTCACGGTCTCGATGTCCGAAGGTCGATCTGCGCGGTGCTCCAGGAGAACGCCGTGGAGATCTTCCTCTCTGTGGATGACAACCTGGCCACGTACGCGCGGTTCCAGGGAGTGCCGCGCGCCGAAGCGCGGCGCCGGGCGGACAGGGCGCTCGAAGTGTTCGGGCTCACCGAGTACCGCTCCCAGAAAGTCATCGACCTGAGCGGCGGACTCAAGCGCCGGGTGCAGGTTGCGAAAGTGTTCATGGCCGACAAGCCTATCGTCTTCCTCGATGAAGCAACGACCGGCATGGACCCCCTCAACAAGCGCGCGACTCTCGACGCCATCCGCGAAGAAGCTCTCCGCGGACGCACCATCCTCTTGACAACCCACATCCTCCAGGAAGCCGAGGAGCTCTGCAACACGATCGCGATCATCGATCACGGCCGGACGGTTGCGCAGGGAGATCTTCGCACAATCATTGCGCTCTCATCGCACGCGTTCGACATGTCGATTACATTCGACGGGGTCACCGAATCCACGCTCGCCGATCTCCGGAGGTTCCCCCTCCGGAAGATGACCGTGCAGGGTAACACGATTGATCTTGTGGTACACGGCCAGGAGGTCTCTGCGCTCGGGATTCTCCAGGCCCTTTCGGCAAGCCACACGATCATGCACTTCGAAGTGTCAGGCGCATCACTGGAAGACGTGTTCCTCGAGCTGCTGAGGAATCATGGAGCGACGGGAGTCGAGAAGACTGCGATGGAATCGGGCGGACGTGCCCCGGGGACAGCCGGGAACAAAGGCGGACGGGGGGAACGGAAATGAATCCGGTCGCAGCGATCCTGTACCGTGAATTCCGCATCAGGACCACGAGCCTCACGTGGCTCTTCTTCGACTTGATCGTGCCACTCGCGTACCTGCTCCTGTTCGGCATCGCGCTCGACCGCACATTCGCCGGCGGACTGGCAACGCACGACACGACGCTGTCGTATAACGCGTTCTTCCTGGCAGGGGTGATCTCCATGGCATGTTTCGGGATCGCCATCAACACATCGTACGGATTCTTCGTGGACCGTGACAACGGGATCTTCTATGAGTTCCTCACCTATCCCATGACCCGCGCACAGTTCCTGCTGGGCAAGATACTCTTCAACGCGATTCTCTCGCTCGTGCAGGCCACCCTTACGATCGGAGCCGGCGCATGGGTGCTCGGCATCGACGTCCGATGGGATCTCGTTCCACTGGCCCTCGCGGGCGTCGCCATCGGAACTGCCGGCTGGGTTTTCTTCCTCTCGTCGTTTGCCCTCAGGATCCGGCGGAACGACATGTTCAACACGTTCATCAACGTCGCGTACTTCGTCATGATGTTCGCCTCGACGATGTTCTACCCCCTGGAAGCTCTGCCCGTAGGGCTGCAATACGTTGCATGGGTGAATCCTTTGACATGGCACACCGACGTGCTCCGGTACTGCACGATCGGCGTCGGTACGCCGGAGATCATCCTGCTCGAGGCCACGGCGTTCGGCGTGTTCCTGCTGGCCTCCTTCGCGCTGGCAGTGTGGACGCTCACGAGAGGCATTCTCGCCTGAACCCGGCCGCGTTGCATTTCGGCGGCACAGTCCGTATCATGGCTCCACACTTTCCATTTCACTCCCATGCGTGAATATCTCGATCTGGTTGAGCGCGTCCTGCGCCGCGGTGCCCTCAAACATACGCGGACGGGCGTCGACACCATCTCCTGCTTCGCCGAGCACTACACGGTTGACCTGAGCGCGGGATTCCCTCTGCTCACGACGAAGAGGGTGAACTTCAATGCGATGCTGCGGGAGGTCCTCTGGTACCTCTCCGGAGAGGACCACATCCGGAACCTGCGGCAGCATACGAAGATCTGGGATGCATGGGCCGACGAGGAGGGGAACCTCGATACTGCCTATGGTCGCTACTGGCGCCGTTTTCCGAGCGCTCAGGAAGACCCGTCGACAGGCTCCTACAGGGTGGTCGAGGTCGACCAGATCGCCCGCGTCGTGGAGATGCTGAAAAGCGACCCCACCTCCCGCCGGATGGTGGTCACGGCCTGGGAGCCCGGCAACGCGCTGGACAGCAAGCTCCCCCCCTGTCACTACTCGTTCGTGTTCAACGTGCAGGGCACGCGCCTGAGTTGCCACCTCACGCAACGCTCGGGTGACATCGCCATTGGAATTCCGTTCAATCTCGCTGCCTATTCGCTCCTGACACAGATTCTGGCGCAGGAAGCGGGGCTGGACGTCGGGTATTTCAGCCATTCGATTGTGGACGCGCATATCTATGTCAACCACGTCGACGGCCTCAAGGAGCAGCTCACGCGCGCGCCGCGGCCGCTCCCGTTGCTGACCATCGCCCGCAAGCCGTTCGCCGGGCTGACGTTCGAGGACTTCACGCTGCACAACTACGATCCGCATCCCCCCATCAAATTCGCGGTGGCGGTGTGAAGCTCGCCCTGATCGCCGCGGTTGCCCGAAACAGGGGCATCGGGTACAAAGGAGAGCTCCCGTGGAAACTCCCCGAAGACATGCGGCGGTTCAAGCAGATCACGACGGGCCACGCCGTGCTCATGGGCCGCAAGACGTTCGAAGCCCTTGGCAAACCTCTCCCCAACCGGAGGAACGTGGTCCTCACCCACAGGGCGATTCCGGGCGTCGAAACGTGCTCGACCATCGAAGCAGCGCTCGCAGCACTCGCTGGCGAGCAGCGTGTGTTCGTGGTCGGGGGCGGCGAAGTGTATGCGCAGCTCCTCGACAATGCGGATGAGCTTTTGCTGACCCACGTCCACCGCGACGTGACCGCCGACGCGTTCTTCCCTCCGTTCGCACACCTGATCGGCACCCGCTTCCGCGAAGTGTTTCGCGACGACCGCGAGGAGTTCTCGTTCGTGGACTACCTCCGGACCTGAGTCTGAGCGGTCTCGGTTGACCCGGTCGGGCCGCTCATAGTCCCGCGGCCTCGCGCCCGACCCGGGCTGTGCCCACCTGACCCCGCGTGCCGCGCCCACGTCGACCTGCTCACAGCTGATCTCATAGTATCGCGCGCCGTCAGGCATCCCCTATCCTTCGCCCGCTGTACTCTGCCCTGCGCTCTTTTCGCAATTATGGCTCTGTACGTGTATGTACTGCAGAGAGCGCACACGCTCTCGAAAGGAGCATACACATGGCTGATTTCGATCGTGCCGACCGCATCGAGCGCTCGCTCCTCGATTCCCGCCGGAAGACGCTTGAGGAGCGGTTCGGGGCCATCTTCTCTCCGCCGGACGATTCGCTTCCGCCTGAGGTGGAGCGAGCCTGGCTCGACTCGATCGAGCGATTCGAACAGGCCGTTGGCAATTCGAGGTCCATAACCGTCCGCGAGTTCATCGGGAGCCCGCCGTTCAGGCCGCTCGGGGAGATCCCGCCGGAAGAGCTACGCGAGGCGGTCGACTGGGTGATGGAACTCCTTGCCGCAAACGACATCGTCGTGCAGATCGGGGAGCACGTCAGTCTTGCGGAGACCTACCGGTTCCTGAGCGAAGAGTTGATGGCCGCGGAGACCGACGACATCCGCGTGGAAGGATTCTCGACCCTCTTTCTGTACGACGATTTCCACCCGGACGAGCGGGCCGAAGCAGAGCGCACGGCGCGCGAGTTCTGCCTGGCGATCTTCGAGAAGTCAGAAGCGGATCTCGTCCGGCTCATCGGCGGCGCGCATGATGGCGACTCTCCTCAGATCCGAAGGGCCGGATCGCTCCTGCGGGATGCGGCGCTCGAATTCTTCGCACACATCGGAACGGTCTCGCAGCACGCGGTGCAGATTGAGCGTTGCGAGGTGGACGGAGACCGGGCAACGGTCACCGGCAGCGCGAGCTGGAGCGGCGTGCTCCCGTCCGGCCGGACACAGGTGGGCGGCTCGGGCACGGTGAGGCTCGCGCTCTCGCGCTGCCCCTTCGGCGGCTGGGACGTCATTGGGGCGCAACTCCCGGGCATGGAAACCGCCACCACAGAGTCCTGACCCTGTATCGCCTCCGGTGCCATGCGGGCCGGTCTCGTTGAATTCGAGATCGGCCCATCGCTCTGCACCCGCCTCCTCCATCCTCCGCCTTTCCAGACCTGCGGCCACCAGGAATTGTCATTCTTCCCCCGGTTTTTGTATATTGTAAAGATGAAGGAAGTTGCGGTCGGCATAATGGTCCGGGACGGACTCGTCCTCGCCTGTCAGCGGAAGCACACAATGCGCTATCCGCTGAAATGGGAGTTTCCCGGCGGAAAAGTCGAGCCGGGAGAGGTTCCCGAACAGACCGTCTTCCGCGAGCTGTACGAGGAGTTGGGAATTATCGTGGACGCCGCATTCCCGATTCACCGGCAGGAATGGGTCTACAACGAGGGCACGCCCGACCCGCAGCGGGACGGTTCCTACCGTGTCTTCTATTTCCTGGTCCCCGAATTCAGCGGCGAACCAGTGAACAGGGTGTTCGAGGCCATCCGGTGGGTGACGCCGGACGAGCTGGCCGGGATGGATATCCTGGAGGGGAACAGGACAGCCATCGACCTCCTGATCACGCATGGGTACGCCGGACATATCGCGAAGCGCGCCTGAGGCCGCCAGGCGGATCCTCTCCTGGTACCGGCGCAACGGGCGCCCGCTTCCATGGCGGCAAACCCGGCGCCCCTACCACATCCTCGTCTCCGAAGTGATGCTCCAGCAGACGCAGGTCGCCCGCGTCGAGCAGAAGTACAACGAATTCCTCCGTCAGTTCCCCACGCTGAGCGCCTTGGCGCGCGCCCCGAAACGGGACGTCGTGATGGCCTGGCGCGGGCTCGGCTACAACAGCCGCGCGGTCCGGCTCCACGCGCTCGCACAGCATCTGGACGCCCGCAGCAACTCCCGGTTCCCCGACGACGTTGGCGCATTGATGCAGCTCCCTGGCGTCGGGCGGTATACCGCGCACGCCATGGCGGTCTTCGCGTTTGGACAGCAGGTCCCCGTCGTGGACGTGAACGTCAGGCGCGTGCTGTCCCGCATCTTCTTCGGTATGAAGACTGTCGCCGCGGTGGCGGACGAATCCACCATCTGGGCCTTCGCAGGAGGAGTCCTGCCGGCCGGACGAGCGTACGATTGGAACCAGGCCCTCATGGACATGGGTGCCACGGTCTGTACTGCCGCACGACCGCGATGCGCTGCATGCCCGGTGTCAGACGCATGCACATCCCGCGCGACCATTGTGTCCGATCAGGGTACACGCTCGGCCCGGCAGCGGCGCCCGGCACAGCGCGAGCGGTCCCACCGCGGGACACCGTTGCGCCTGTACCGGGGCCGCGTCATCGAGGCCCTGCGCAACGCTCATCCGCGCCGGACCATCGCGGCATCGCAGCTCGGAAGGGCGATCTTCCCGAAGTTCACCGGGCGCGACAGGCAGGTCTTCCACCGGGTGTTGCGCGCACTGGAGCGGGACGGCCTTGTGGAAGTACGGCGCAATCAACAGTCGGTGCCGCAGAAGGTCTCTCTCGCATGAGCGCTCCGCGATATCGACGGGTGGACGAACTTCACGCCGCGCACCTGACGCGCCGGTCTGACATCCTCCGTCGGCTCGATGAATTCGCAGCGGTGCCGCGCGAAGAGTACTTTCCAGAGCTCGTGTACTGCCTGCTCACCCCGCAGTCGAGCGCGGTCAACGCGGCCCGCGCAGTCGATGCGTTGCGGAAGGCAGCGTGCTGGCACAGACCGGAGATCTCCGCGGACATTCTCCGACATGCGTCTGCATACATCCGGTTCCACAACACCAAGGCGAAGCGGATCGCAGAAGCGTTTGCGGCGTTCGGCACGATCGCCGACACGATTGCCGCGACGCCCGATGCGCCCGCACTGCGCGCGTGGCTCGCGGGCAACGTCAAGGGTTTCGGATGGAAGGAGGCGTCGCACTTCCTCCGGAACATCGGACGGAGGAACCTCGCAATACTCGACCGGCACATTCTCAAGAATCTCACGCATCACGGCGTGCTCGCGTCCATCCCCGCAACGCTGACGCCGAAACGGTACTCCGCGATCGAACGGCGCTTCGGCCGCTTCGCGGATGCGGTGGGAATTCCGATGGACGAGCTCGACCTGCTGTTCTGGAGCAACGAAACAGGGGAGATCCTCAAATAGTGACGCCGAACTACCTGGTCCTGGGCGCGGGAATGATGGGCCGCGCGGCCGCATACGATCTCGCACAGTTCGACCCCTCCGCACGTGTCGTGATTGCGGACATCAATGCCGAGGCCGCAGACATCGCTGTCCGTACCGCCGGGCCGAACGTCCGCCCGCTCCTGCTGGATGTCAACGCCGACGGCGCACTGGCCAAAGCGCTCGCCGGCATGGACGTGGTCATCGGGGCAGTGTCGTATTCGGTCAACGAGCGCCTCACGCGCGCAGCCATCGACGCCGGCGTGCACATGTGCGACATGGGGGGGAACAACGACGTCGTCGACCGACAGCTCGCGCTGGACGGGCACGCACAGACTGCGGGCGTCACGATCGTGCCCAACTGCGGCCTTGCCCCCGGGCTGATCAATATGCTGGGGATGGACGGCGTGCGCGCCTTTGACGCCGTGGAGTCCGTGAAGCTTCGCGTCGGAGGGCTTCCGCTCCACCCGCGCCCACCCCTCCAGTACCAGATCGTTTTCTCCGTCGAAGGCCTGATCAACGAGTACGTTGAGCCCGCGGAGGTCATCCGCGGCGGCCGCCGCGTCACCGTACCATCGATGGCGGACCTGGAATCACTGTCGTTCCCAGAACCTTTCACCGCCCTGGAAGCGTTCAACACATCGGGAGGGCTCTCGATTCTTCCGCGGCTCCTCGAGGGGACGGTTGCCGAACTCGACTACAAGACGATCCGCTACCCGGGGCACTGCGAGAAGATGCGGACGCTGCTCGACCTGGGGTTCGCCTCGCACGAGCCGATCCTGATCGGCAACAGCGTCCGCACCAGCCGGGAGCTGTTCACGGAGTTGCTCCGCCGGAAACTTGACACCGGAGGCCCCGACGTCATCCTCGCGCGTTCCTCGGTCACGGGCACAAAAGGGGGCGCCCGCGCACGCCTTGTGTCTGAATTCGTAGATTACTATGATGAAGCGACGGGCATGAGCGCGATGATGCGGACCACCGCATACCCGACATCGATCATCGCCCAGCAGCTCGCCCACGGTCTCATCACGCGCCGGGGCGTGCTCACGCCGGAAGTGTGCGCACCCGCGGCCGACATGGTTGAACAGCTCGCGCGACGAGGCATCACGATCTCCACAACGCTCACGGAGGAGAAAGGCGCATGACGTATCCCCTCACGGTGCAGATCAGCACCCGCGACAGCACGCTCGACCGCGAAGTCCGGCGGCAGTACGTCCTCAATACGGGTCATCCCCGCTGGGAGCTGCTCAAGATCTTCGTCCACGCATTCTTCCACATCAAGTTTCGATGATCATGGCAGACACGTTTTCGTTCGACATCGTCTCAGAAGTCAATCTCCAGGAAGTGGACAACGCCATCAACCAGGCGCGCAAGGAGATCGGCCAGCGCTACGACTTCAAGGGCTCGAAAAGCTCTATCGAGCTGAACGCGAAGGAAAAGACGCTGGCGCTTGTGTCCGACGACGAATTCAAGCTCAAGAGCGTCGTGGACGTCCTGGAGGACAAGCTCATCAAACGCGGCGTACCCATCAAGGCGCTGGACTTCGGGACCGTGGAGCAAGCCGCCGGCAGCACGGTGCGGCAGGCGGTGACGCTCCGGGTCGGCATCGACAAGGAGAATGCGAAGACCATCGTGAAGATGATCAAGGACCTGAAGCTGAAGGTCCAGGCGCAGATCATGGACGACCAGATCCGCGTTTCGGGCAAGAACAAGGACGATCTCCAGGCCGCCATGAAAGCGGTCAGGACCGCCGATCTGAAGTTCGCCGTGCAGTTCACCAACTACCGGTAGATGCCGCTCCGCACCCCCCATATCCTCGCCTGTGCGCTCCTGTACGCGATGGCCAGCCTCGGCGTTGCGCGGGCGCAGGAGAATATCGTCCGCGTCGTGTTCAAGGAGGACCCTTCACGCACCAGCGTGATCGGGGCGTTTGAGCGCGACGGGACCGTTTACGGCTCCCTGTCCGACATCGCATCCCTCTTCTCGCTGTCCCTGAAAAGAGCCGCGGATGCGCAGAAAGCCGAGGTCAGCGGCAAGCCATATCGCGTCAGGTTCACGGGGGCGAACCCGTTCGTGACCTTCCTGGACGCGACGAACCGTCAGACGATCTATCAGCTCCCGCACGACGTGCAGTATGCCGCCGGGACGTTCTTCATTCCGATGGCGGGGTTTTCGCCGCTGTTCGCATCGATGCTCGGAAGCCAGACGCGGTTTGACGTGGAGTCCAAAACACTTACCGTGATCGGCCCTGTCCCGGCAGGGTACGACATCCCGGCCGTCGAGCTTGACCAGAAGGCCAACGGGATGCTCGTGCGCATCCGCTCCACGAAACGCTTCACCGACTACGAAGCGTGGTTAAAACAGGACGGATGGCTGTATGTCACCATCGCCGGGGCGCGCGCCGATACGACCTCCATCAACGCGATCCCATCCCGGGGTCTCGTTCGCCGGATCATCGCCATCCAGTCACCCACCTCCGTGCAACTCACGTTCAGGCTCACCGGGACGATCGAGGCAACGGAGCTGATCCAGGATCCGAATTCGAATGATCTCCTGCTGACCATCCGTCCGGCGGCGCGGACGTCGGATCTGTCTGAACAGCGCAAACGGTGGAAACTGGACGTTATCGTTCTCGACGCTGGTCATGGCGGGCATGACCCCGGAACGATCGGCGCCACGGGGACTCGCGAGAAAGACGTATCCCTTGGAATAACGCTGAAGCTTGGGAAGCTGATCGAGAAGAACCTGAAGGACATCAAGGTCGTCTACACCCGGAAGGACGACCGCTTCATCGAACTCTATCGTCGCGGGCAGATCGCCAACGAGGCGGACGGGAAGCTGTTCATCAGCATTCACTGCAATTCGATGCCGCGGAAGCCGAACCCGATGCGGGGATTCGAAGTCTACCTCCTGCGGCCGGGGAAGACCGAGGAAGCCGTTGCGATCGCGGAGCGTGAAAACGCCGTGATCGAGCTGGAAGAGGGGACGAAAGACCGGTACCAGGAGTTGACCGAGGAGAACTTTATCCTCGTGGCGATGGCGCAGAGCGCCTACGTGCGGTCCAGCGAGACGTTCGCCGATATCACGCAGCAGGAGCTTGAAAAGACGACAGATCTCCCAAACCGCGGCGTGAAACAGGCGGGATTCTACGTGCTCGTCGGCGCTGCGATGCCGAATGTGCTGGTCGAGACAGGGTACCTTTCCAACAGGACGGATGAGAAGTTCCTGCGGTCACACGCGGGACAGGAAAAGATCGCCGAGTCGATCTTCTCTGCCATCAAACGGTACAAGCAGGAGTATGAGCGGCTGCTGCTTGAGGGCAAGGACATCGGGGGGATGTGACCCTCCCCGGAGTCTGAGGCCATGTCTCCCGGCGTCGATTCCTGACTTTTTCCCCCCAGGCGGGAAGTTCAACGGGAGCACGCTCTCTTAGCGAGCGTGCTGCTTGAGCTCGCGGGGCCAGTTGATAACGAGCGTCACGGGGTTCGTGGAGCGCTCCCCGGCGGCCAGCTGGGCCACGAAGCGTATCCCATCCGGACTCTGGTCGTAGACCGTGAATTGCTCGCGGCCCGCGAGATCGAAGAGCGGCTCCGGTATGCCGGTACTGAGCGTCTGATCACCCAGCTGCACCTTCACCGATGTCAGCTTGCCCGTGCCTGACTCGTAGAAGATATTCCTTCCATCCCGGCTCCAGAACGGACCCTGCCCGCCCCCCGTAGAGATCTGCCACTTCCCTCCACCGCCTGGGAACGGACGGACATATACCTCGTACTTGCCGGACTCATCCGACTGGTAGACCAGCCACCGCCCGTCGGGGGAAAACTCTCCAAGCCATTCGTTGAATTCCGTGGCAAGGAGGGCAAGCGGCTTCTTATCCCCGTGGAGATCCGCGTAATAGAGGTCCCATTTGGCGTTCGGAAGACGCCGGGAGAGTATGACGAAGCGCCCATCACGGGTGACGCCTGTTGGATAGAGTTCATTCTTTCCGTCGCTCAGAAGCAGCTTCTCCTCATCAGCCCCCCCGGCCGACTTGATGAACACCTCATATGCTCCGTTCCGGTTTGAAGAGAAGAGGATGTTCTGTCCGTCGTGCGTCCACACGGGGGTCAAATCATCGGACGCGTGAAACGTGAACCGTGTCGTTACATTGCGCTTCAAGTCGTGCAGCCAGAGGTCGGTATTGCGTGACTCGGCGTCATAGTCGTCGAAGACAATACGGCCGCCGTCCGGGGACACCCTGCAGAAGTATGAGGGTGCCAGCTCGGCAACAGACCCGACGACCGTCCCTCTTTTGTCCACCCAAACCATGCGGGCATCGTCATTCGAGCCAGCCTGATAGACGAGCATCCCGTTCGATGAAGCCGAGAAGATGCCCCGGCTCCGTGCCTGGTTGAACTGGACAAGATCCGACACGGGGAAAGCATCGCCCCGCAGCTCCCGTGCCTCCGCGCTGAAGGGCTGCGCAACAAGCGATTGCTCGCGCACGAAGAGCAGGTAGCCGTTCGCGAACACTGCATTCGAAGACGCATAGAGGAGGATGGAACTCTTTGAGCCGTCCAGAGACGCCACGTGGACCGCTTCTTGAACCCCCACGCGCCCCGTCCCTGCTTGTGATGTGTACAGAAAGTGGTTCTGATCGGGCAGGAAGCACGGCCATCGATGACTGGTTTCCCCCCGGGTGGTATCCAGCACTGTTACCGGCTCCGCCTTTCCGCCTCCGGTGTTGACTCGATGGATCGGGTCGCTTGAGCCCGGCGCAAAGAGGATCATCCCGGCCTCGTTCCATGATCCGCCTCTGCCCGACGGGGCGTCGCAGATGGTCAGGGGAGGTCCGCCTGCCACTTCGATGCGCTTCAGCTTGCCGTCCGCAAAGAAACCCAGCGACCTGCTGTCCGGAGACCAGAAGGGATATGATGCACGGTCAGTTCCGGCCAGCGCCGTTGCGTTCACGAGCGCAAGCGATCGCACCCAGAGCGCCTGCCTCCCCGTTGAGTCTGCCGCCACAAATGCCAGCTTGGTTCCATCGGGGGAAAGGGCTAGATGACCCCCGACGGTGGTATTGTAGTTCACGCCCGGGGGTGAGAGCAGCGATGAGCGAATGATCGGTTCAGGGTTCCCTCCCGACCGGAAGAGAGCCACCGCAAGCCCGATGACTCCCAGAAGCAGGATCCCACTCCCGGCAATCCAGGGGATACGTGAGCTGCGTTTTGGTCGAGCGGACGCGGCCGGTGATTCAGGAGGCAGCGCGGGTCCCGCGGCAGGGACTTCTCGCGAGAGCGGCGTGAGCGGCCGCGTCGGCATGACACGGCTGACGTGGGCCCTGCTCGACGTGCGTTTGAAGCGGCGGAGCTCCTTCGAGACCTCCTTGATCGATTGGTACCGTTCGTCCGGCTCTTTGGCCAGACATTCCAGGACGATCGCATCCAGCGAAGGATCGATGTCGGGATGCGTCGCCGAGAGGGGGACGGCTTCCACGTTCACGATCTCATACATCATGGCGGTTTCATGCGCACCCCTGAACGGGAGCTCGCCACCCAGCATTTCGTACAGCAGGACGCCGAACGAGAAGATATCCGTACGGTGGTCCACGTCCATCCCCTGCACCTGCTCGGGCGACATGTATCCGGCGGTTCCGACAGTGCTACCTTCCTTCGTGAGGCGTGAGACCCCGGCCAGCTTCGCCAGGCCGAAGTCCATGATCTGCACGATTCCGTCCTTCCGGACCATGATGTTTTCGGGCTTGATGTCGCGGTGGACAATCCCCTTCTCGTGTGCGGCCGCAAGTCCATCCGCAATCTGGATCCCAAACTCGATGGCCTGTTTCTGGGAGACGCCGGATTTGCGGTCCGCCAGCGTCTGTCCGTCCACATACTCCATGACGATGAAGAGCTGCCCTTCATGTTCTCCGACGGCGTGGATCGTACAGATGTTGGGATGATTGATGGACGACGCGGCCTTCGCTTCCTGCATGAAGCGGTCCTTGTCGCTCATGGACGCAGCAAGATGCGCGGGCAGGAACTTCAGGGCGACGAACCGATCGAGCGTGGTGTCCTGCGCCTTGTAGACCACTCCCATACCGCCCCGGCCGAGTTCCGCCAGGATCGTGTAGTGTGAAACGGTTTGTCCGATCATGCTGCGTGTTCCTTCGGAGCTCTGTGTGATGGGAGGTCTGTTGGTCCTGTCCTCTGTCACGAAAACGGCCGCGTGTTGAAGTCCGGCGGACAACACACCGTTCGTGCACCCGTGCCAGGTCCGGCACCGTCTGGTTGGCGATTCGGCAGTTCGAGATCATCTCGCCGATGCGTTGCTTCGTTGGGAGCGCCCCCCTGTCTCGTCCGGAGGGGTGTCACAAAGCGGATTGTGTGGCCTGTGCACGGTCCAGCCGGTCCGGCTTCGCCGAACATCCTGAGGATCTGAATGTGGCGTATGGTCCGGCCGCTCATGGGTATGGCTGAGAACAGGCAAGTAAGTTAGAAGGTTGACAGCTATTGTCAACCTCACCACGCCGTGGATAACCCCGGCATATCGATGGCGCCACCACGCCCTGTCGGCCCTCTACGGGGCATCAGTCATGATGATGTTCACCCCCTGGCCCCAACGGCTCCGTCTTGCTCCTCTCTCGTGAACCATCGGTTCTGCGGCGAGTTGTCCGATCGATTTCGCGAAGCGTCCGAAGCGCAACACGATGATGCATGACGTCGGCATGGCCGACGACGGAACGATACACCGTCGCCTGCCTGATGCCACGCCCGGAAGTGATCGCACGATCGAAGTCGAACGAGCTGTCGCGAGGGGCAGGGGGAGTGCGGGCTACCGCGGGAACCGGACGGAAACGCCCATCCCAAGAAACCACCCCGGGTCTGATTCAAGGAGGGTGACCCCTCCCGTACAGTCCAGCTGAAGGTTGGAAGCAAGCAGATACGTTAGGCCGGTTTCGGCCTGCAAGAGCGGCGTCTCGCCCATCGCGGTCCCCCAGAACCCCTCGACGAACATGCCGAGCGATTCTGTCAGGTCCGCGCCGAGCGCCGAGGTCGCGAACATGCCTGCCTCATCCTGTAGCCACAGGCCTCCCACATTTCCGGACAGCTCGAGCCAGCTATTCAGCGGCATCTCCGCGGCGAGGACGAGTTCAGGGGCGAGGTCTGGCGGTCGTAGGTTAGTGCTTCCGATCGGCAGATGAATGTGCGCCAGCGCGGCGAACCCCTCGCCGAGTCGGATTTTGGCGCCGGCCATGACGCCTGAAAGCCCGGCGTCCGAGGAGGTGGGCAGATCTCCGCTCTGCCTCTGGTGGACGTACCCTCCCCCGATGCGCGCTTCGACCGACTCGCTCAATCCTACGCGCACGAGCATTTCCGCGACCACCAGCCTGCGGAGTTCGCCCGATTCTCCCGTCACCCGCTCTCGCGCAAACCCCGATTCAACCTGCCAGAGTCCGGGCAGCACAAGTGCCGCTGACTCGGTCAGGTCGGGCCGGTCTGTCGAAAGCTCCGGCTCCTGAGCACGGGCACCATGTGCCCCGTGCATGACCGCAGTGGCCAGCATCACAGCAAGAACAGATCTCACGCTTCCTCTCTTCTCTTCCCTTCCTTTCTCGACTCACCCGCCAGCTATCAATCGCCACACCTGCGCCACGAAGAAACAGACCACGATCCCCAGCACGAGGGGAAGCAGCGTCGCGACCGCGGTCCACTTCGCGCTTCCGGTCTCCTTGTAGATCGTATAGATCGTCGTAGAGCATGGGTTGTGCAGGAGACTGAAGAGCATCAAGTTTACGCCGGTCAGCGCGGTCCACCCGCCGGCACGCAGAATGTCGCCCACCGCCGACGCTGAATCCAGCTCGAACATCACGCCCGCCCCCCCTCCCACGCCTTGCAGCCCGAGCACGTGCACGGTCAGCATGAGCACCGTCGGGATCACGATCTCGTTTGCGGGAATCGCGATCACGTAGGCAAGCAGGATCACGCCGTTCAGGCCGACCAGGAACGCCAACGGGTTCCACCAGTCCACCACATGGGCCGCGGTGCTGACACCGCCGATCTCCACGTTCGCCACTAGCCAGATCACGATCCCCGCTGGCACGGCGAAGACAACAGCGCGCCACAGAACAAAGGCGGTCCGGTCGATGAGCGACGTGTACAGTGTCTTCAGAATCTGAGGTGGTCTGTACGGCGGCAGTTCGAGACTGAAGGCTGACGGGATGCCCTTCAAGACCGTCCGGGACAGCGACCACGACATGGCGAGGCTGAAGAGCATCCCGACCACCGCCACTGCCACAACCGCTCCCGCACTGACCAGTCCCGCCAGCGCCGGAGTGACAAGCGATCCGAGAAAGATCGAGGCGATCAGGATCTGCGTCGGCCAGCGGCCGTTGCAGAGCGAGAAGTTGTTCGTGATGATCGCGATCAGCCGCTCTCGCGGGCTGTCGATGATTCGCGTTGCGATCACGCCGGCGGCGTTGCAGCCGAACCCCATCGTCATGGTGAGGGCCTGCTTGCCGTGAGCGCCCGCCCTGCGGAACAGGTTGTCCAGGTTGAAGGCGACGCGCGGCAGATAGCCGAAATCCTCCAGCAGCGTGAACAGCGGAAAGAAGATCGCCATCGGCGGAAGCATCACGCTGATGACCCACGCCATCGCGAGGTACGCGCCGTCGACGAGAGCGCCCGTCAGCCACCAGGGCGAGCCGATCGATGCCGCGAAGCTCTTGAGCGCCGGGTGGACCGTATCTACGAGGATCGAGGCGATGAGCCGGGATGGAACGTTTGCCCCCTCCACCGTAATCCAGAAGACCCCCGCGAGCATCAGCAGCATCAGCGGAAAGCCGAGCCAGCGGTTCGTGACGAGTCGATCGATTGTTGTGTCGAGGTCGAACTTCGGCTTCTCGCCCTCGCGCCGGACGGAGCGTCCCGCGATGCGCGATGCGGCATCATAGAGCGTGGCCGTTAACCCTTCGTGGGCATCGTCGCCGACTTCCCACCGTGCGGCTTCCGCGGCCGCGAGCAACGACTGCTTGCGCTCAGCCATTCTCCCTCCTCGTCTCAGTCTCTGCCTCCAGGGGCGTAGCTGTAGAGTCAGCAGTCCGGGCGGCGTGCGCCACCCTGGCTAGTTGCCCGAGCTCCCCGGTTCGTACCGCATCGATCATTCGCTGGTCGCCTTCCAGGAGCCGGAGCGCCACCCAGCGGGCGTTGGGCAAGCCTGGGAATTCCACGCTCACGCGCGCGGCAAGCGTATCGACCGCATCCCGAAGCGGTCCCGCGACAGATTCGACGCGGTAGGGTTTGCAGCGCGCGGCGCCCGTGGCAACGTCATACACCGCAGCGAGCAATTCGCGGATCCCCTCCCCCCCTCGCGCCGATGTGAGGACAACGGGGACTCCCAGGTCCTTCGCCAGCCTGCGCTCGTCAACCGTGATCCCGTGCCGTGCAGCTTCGTCCACCAGGTTGACGCACACGACCGCACGGTCGGTGATCTCGAGGACCTGCAGGACAAGGTTCAGATTGCGCTCCAGCCGCGTCGCGTCAGCCACGATGACCGTCACGTCCGGCCGTCCGAAGAGGATGAAATCTCGCGCGACCTCCTCGTCCGTGCTTGTCGACAGAAGTGAGTAGGTGCCCGGGAGATCGACGACCCGGAACCGTTTGCCATTGTAAGCGAATCCGCCCTCCGCACGGGTGACTGTCTTGCCTGGCCAGTTCCCCGTATGCTGGCGGAGGCCCGTCAGTGCGTTGAAGACCGTGCTCTTTCCTGTGTTCGGGTTGCCCGCAAGGGCAACGACGTAGTCGCCGTCCTGCACGCTCGCTCCAAGTCGGGTGAGGGGGCCGCGCGTGTTGACCGGACATGTCTCGCATGCTTCGGTGACCGGCGTACCGGTCTGATTCGGGGCGGTCATGATGCCGCCTCCCGGGACACGTAGATCTGCTGCGCCTGATTGCGCCGCAGAGCGATGAGCGACCCGCGCACGCGATACGCGACGGGATCGCCGCCGACACTCACCATCTCAGGGACAATCGTTGTCCCGGGAACCACGCCCAGGTCCATCAGCCTGCGCCGCTGCTGGCCCCGGCAGCTCCGGGCGATGCCAACGACGACCGCCTGCTCCCACTGCCCGACTCCCGCAAGGGTCCTGTACGGTCCGGGAATCCGCTCGTCGCTCCCGATCTGCTGAATCGTGAGGTTCCGCGCGAGCAGGGGCGCGAGCACCGCCTCCTCCTCGTCGGCCGTGAACCTGACCCGGTCGGGGCGGGACTCGATCATGCGGACCTGAGTTCCAGGATGAAGGCCGAGCGCGACGAGCTGGGCGTACACGGTCTTTGGTTCATCCTCCACATGGATGACGCGGCCCAGGCGTCCCACCGGAAGCTCCGGCAGCGAAACGCCGGGCCGCTTCGGGATTTCCCCCGTGGCGGAGGGAATCGGGTCCCCGTGCGGGTCGAATGCCGGGTTGCCAAGCCTCGCCGCGAGGGCATCTGCCTGCTCCGGCGTCAAGCTATGTTCGTGCCGTTCGGCGTCATCGTGCCACTCGGTTTCCTGCAGGCCGGACTCGTCGGCGAGGTGGTGCTCCCACAGGCGGTGCACCCGGACCACACGCAGTGCATACGAGCGACCTTCGCCGGTGAGAGTCAGTGCTCCGGCGGCAGACCGGAGGAGGTTGCTTTGCTCCAGCCGTGCTACGATATCAGCTGCCTGGTCCGTTGGGATATCCAGAGCGCCCGCGATGCTCTCCAGCGAGCACGTGAGTCCCCGGTACTCGCAGTCGTAGGCATGCTTCAGCGCATCTTCGCTCCGCACTCGCGACGTGACGCGGCGCGTGGTGCTCCACCTGTCGAGCAATCCGCCGTGAGGCCAGAAGATGATCCCGGCGGCTGCGAGGACGACAAGCCCCACGGTCAGCGCGGTGAGTGGATGGATGGATTCCATGGTTTGCGTTCAGGGTGAGATTGTGGTCTAGATGTGTGATCCGGATTTGGGTTCAGGTTCGGTTACAGGTTCAGTTTCGGTTGCAGTGTAGGTGTAGGGTCTTGGCTCAGCGTCAGGTCGCTTCGATGAAAATGTGGTTCGCAAGCTTCCCGCTGATGAAACGCTCCTTCTTCCCCACCATCACGCGGAGCGAACCGTCAAAAGGCACGGTTTCCTTCACGCGGATCTTCTTGCCAAGGAGGATGCCGAGCGAGGATGCGTACTTCAACACATCCGGATCGGCGTCGCTCACACGCGAGACGACCACCACCGTACCGGGTTCCACGGCGGAGAGCGCGACCATGTTCGAGGGCGGGCACTCACCATCGGCGCTCGGAATGGGATCCCCGTGCGGGTCGCTCGTGGGGAACCCGAGCGCCTCATCGAGCTTGCGTTCAAGGGCCTCCGACGTGACATGCTCAAGCCGCTCGGCCTCCACGTGTATCGCATCCCACGAGTAGTCCAGGAACTTCACGAGAAACATCTCCCAGAGACGGTGGCGCCGGACGATCCTGAGCGCGACCTGCCGCCCCGCCGGAGTCAGCTCGACCCCCCGGTACCGCCGGTAGTTCACGAGCCCCTTTCGCGACAGCTTCTTGAGCATGTCGGTGATGGATGCGTCCGCGACCTGCAGGTGGGCGGCGAGCGCGGACGTGCTGGCGCGGTCCCCGCGCTGCTCGAACGCGTAGATGGTCTTGAGGTAGTCTTCCGTGCCGCGGTTGGTCATGGGATTTGGAGAGTAATCCAGGGATCGGGCCCCGTATTTGATTTAGAGATACCTAAAAATAATATTAGAACTATCTGGGTATTTGTCAAGCCGGGCGCCTGAGGCGGGAACTCGCGAGCGTCGCAGATTGACCATTGACTGGAAATACGGGGAAATGAAGCGGAGCAACAACAGGGGGTTATTTCTTCTCCCGGGGCGGCTCCTCGAAGACCGCGTCGTCCAGCCCGGTGTTGACGCGGTAGTCGGAGTACTTCACCTCGATCGTCCCGCCGCGGAATGGCATGCGGCCGGACGATCCCGGGACACTCTGCTCCCACTGCGGGACCGCGGCGGTGTCGGCGGACGCGGAAAACTCCACGAAGAGGTTCGAGGGGAGCCAGAAGCCGTCGACGCGTGTGTGCGTGAACGACGCCGACATGGTGCGGCCGTCAATTCCCGCGGTCGTAAACTTCTCGGGCGTCCATCGCTGCGGGTCCACATACAGTATCACGCGCCGTGTTCGCGCCTGATCGCTCCGCGGACGCATCGTCAACCTCGCCACGCGCTTCCCTGACAGCGTATCGGGCGAGACCGCATCCACCAGAAAACGCTCCGACAGCGTCGCCGGATTGAATGCCAGCCCCTCGCGCGGAAGGACCGCAAAGCCCTTCGCCTCGAAGTGCACCTTGTCCGGCTTCTTGAAGTACATCGTCGCATTCATCGGCGGCACAGACATCCGCTCAATGTTTGTCGTGACGTTCAGCGTGACGGCGTAATCCTGCACGCCTGCGTACTGCGCCGCAACGCGGTCGAGGACCGCCGCTCCCCCGGTGTCCGGAGGCGCGGTCGCCCCCCCCTCTGCAAGCGTCGCACCGAGCACCAGCAACGATACCAGCGTCGCAAGCATCACGCTCTCTCCGCCTCCGGCGTCACGAATCGATTGTAGAGCACCATGAGCAGCGTTCCCACAACGCCCACGGCAATCAGCGCGAGCCACACAATCTCCACCCGACCCGATTCCTTCGCGGTCTGGTACAACCACCCGCCGAACGGATCCCCCACGAACCGGGCGATCGCGATGGGAAGGAATGCGTAACCCTGGTACAGCGCCTGCTGCCCTGGAGGCGCGATATCGGAAATGTACTCGTAGTATCGCGGCGCCTGGATCATCTCGCCGATGGCAAACGCAACGATGCCCGCCGCGATTGTCGGGATGCTCGGCGACATCCCGATGATGACCCAGATCAGGCTTGAGATCGCGAACCCCAGCATGATCGCCGTGCGGGTGGAGAGATGCCTGGTCATCCGGTTCAACGGGATCTGGAAGAGGATGATCGCTCCCGCGCCTGCCCACGACTGTACGATCTCGTACGGCGCGTCGCGGCCGATGAAGTCGGTGATGTAGTACGGAACGACGATAAACTCCTGCCAGAAGATGATCCAGTACAGCGAATAGATCAGGAGGAATGCCATGAAGCGCCAGTTGCCCAGCACCACGACGAGGTTCCGGAGTTTCTTCCCGAGCGACTCCTGAGGGACGGCCGTGCTCGCCGCCACCTCCTTGTACAGCATCAGGTTGACGATCAGCATCGCGAGGCAGCTGAACGCCGACACGAGATAGACGAACTCGTTCCCGAAGCTGTCGCGCACGAAGTACGCGATCGTGGGGCCAAGCAGGGCGCCGACGTTGACAAGCCAGTAGTAGATGGCGAATCCCAGCGAACGCGTCTGCTCGTTGGTCGTGACGGCCACCGTCCCCAGCACGGACGGCTTGATGAATGAACCGCCAAAGGCCGTCAGCACCAGAAACGCCAGGAGTAGCCAGAACAGCGGAATGCCTTCATACACGCCCGCAAAGGCGTCCATGCCGACCGACCCGATGAGGAAATACCCCAGCGCCAGGATGGAGAACGCTATGTTGAACGCCCGCCGGAACCCCCATTTATCGGCCAGCGTCCCGCCGAGAATCGGCAGCAGATAGATCAACCCGCCGAAGATCCCCGAGAGCTGTCCCGCCTCGGCCTCGGTGAACCCCAGGCGGTTGCGCAGATAGACCATGAAGACGATCTGTTGCCCGTAGTAGGCGAGCCGCTCAAACAGCTCCATGCCGTTCGCGACCCAGAACGTCGGGTCGAAGCCTTGCTGAAGGCGTCGAAGGCGATCCGAGAGAGACGTCATCGGTTGGCTCCGGGTCAGGAAATGAAAACGAGATCGCGCTGCACGGCGCCTGTCACTTCGGGAACACCGTCCAGCCCGATGAACATGTTGATCTCCGTGCGGACGGCCATGGAGCCCTTGAGGTAGATGCCCGGCTCGATCGAGAAGAGACAGCCGGGCAGGAGAAGCCGCTCATCCTTCGTCTCCAGGTTGTCGATGTTGACGCCGTTGCCGTGCGTTTCCTCCCCGATCGAATGTCCGGTACGGTGGAGGAACCGCTTCCCAAAGCCCGCCTTCTCAACGACGGAACGGCAGGCGTCGTCCACCTGCCATCCGTAACACGGCTTCCCTTTCGCAAAGCGTTCGTTGACGAAGTCGACCGCCGCGTCACGCGCGTCGCGAACGACGGCGAAGATCCTCTGATACTTCGGCGGCGGCGTGTCTCCAACATAGCCTACCCACGTGATGTCGTAGTAGATTCCTCCCTGCACGTTCTTCTTCGCCCACATGTCGATCAGGACCGTGTCGCCCTGCTTGAACGGACGCGCCAGCTCGCGGGTCAGGTCAAAGTGTGGATCGGCGGGGTGTTCGTTCGTCCCGACCATCGGCGGGTCGTATGTTGTGAGGTTCTCTTCCGCGAACCGTTTCATGATGAACTGCTGCACGTCGTACTCGGTTGCACCGGTCTTCAGCGCACGGCCGATCTCCGCGAAGGCTTCCTGCATGATCCGGTCCATCACGGTCCCCGCCTCGCGATGCAGGGCGTAGCCCCTCCCGTCCAGGACGGCGACGAACATCTGGACCAGGTCGGCGGACGAGATCACCTTGTTCCCCAGCTTCTTCACGAGCTCGATCGTGCCGGCATCCACCACCGACACATACGGCACGTTGTTCATGGCTGAGTATTGCATCGCGATGCGCTTGCCACTTCCGAGAACCGAGTGGAGCGCCGCATGGAGCTCTTTCCATGACAGGTACACATGCGTCGTCCCGGGAAGCTCATCCAGCCTGTGCAGTTCCACGGCCGAGACCACCTTCTTCGGGGTCCCTCGCGCCGGGATATAGTAGTACCACCGGCGGCTGCTCATCTTCTCGAAGTTCAGCCCGAGCACACGGTAGGCCAGGTAGTCCCTGTTCCGGAAGTCGCACAGGAGCCATCCGTCCGCCTTCAATCGGCGCAGTGCAGCCTGGATCTGGTTGATGTTCATGGCAGCGTCCTTCGAGCCGGTGGTGGTGGGGTCCTTGCGCGGGCATGCAGGCGTGACTAGCTCAGGATGTCCTTGCGCACGAAAATATACCATGCGAACGCCAAAAAGCCAATGCTATATGCACCCAGAACGGCCACCGAATTCCCCAGGCCGCTCCATTCAATGGGTTGCTCCAGCGCTTTCTGCCAGACGTTCAGGTGGGTGGTAAAGAGAAACGGCTTGACCGCCTCAAACAGTTCGGCCGGGATGCCGGTGATGACGTAGCAGACGATGATCGTCGCCATCGTCGCGATGATGGGTCCCAGGGCGTTGTCCACCAGGGAGGAGAAGAAGAACGCGAGTGAGGCCACCGTGAACATTCCCCAGGTGGCAAGAGCGAATCCGAACAGAACCCTCACAACCGCGTCCCCTTCGGGGAGGATGACGATGAAGCGGCCCGGGACGAAGAGGTCGCCAGCGCCGAACAGCAGCAGGCCCAACCCGAGTGACAGGGCTGCCAGAAAGATCACGACAGATGCCGTGTACACAAGGGTTACAAGATACTTCGTAAACAGAATCGACGTGCGCGATACAGGCCGGATCAGCAGAATCCGGAATGTTCCTCCCGTCGCCTCCCCCGCGAGCTGATCACCGGCGGCCAGCGTGATCAGGAACGGGATGTGGATCCACAGGCTGTTCATCAGGAAGACGGTAACGAAGTAGCCGTTGAGGATGTTCCCCAGGATCACGAAGTCGCGCGTCATGCCGCGGACGAATCCTTGCGCCATGGCATCGTCCTGGAGCCTGATCGCGAGAAACACGAGCGGCACGACAATGCCGATCGTAATGAACGCGATATACGAGCGCCATCTCCTGAACGTCTTCACCAACTCGTTGCCGAACACCGTGCGGGCCATCGTCAGCGCCTCCCCCGTCCGTTCCGCGGGACGTCCGACGCCCCCTCTGTAATGGCCAGAAAATATTCCTCAAGCGAGCGCCGCGGCACGATCGAATCGATCGCAATATGCTCCTCCACGAGCCGTCGGGCCAGCGCCGGAATGGCGCCGCGGTCGGCCGCGAACCGCAGCACAACGCCGTCGACCTCAAGACCGGTCACACCGGGAAATTGCGCCACGACGCGGCGAGCATCCTCGAGCGGCGAAGCCTGCAGCGTCACCGTCGGCGTCCCTTCCGCAAGCAGCTCGTTCACACCGCCCTGTACGACGGTCGATCCGTTGTTGATGATCGCCATCCGCGTTGCGGTCTGTTCAATTTCATGGAGAAGATGGGACGAGAGAAAGATGGTCATCGAGCGCTCGACGGCCAATCGCCTGATGAGCTCCCGCACTTCCTTGATCCCATGCGGATCGAGCCCCGATGTGGGCTCGTCGAGGATGATGAGGTCCGGAAACCCGAGCAGTGCCTGCGCGATGCCAAGCCGCTGCTTCATGCCGTGCGAGAATGTCTTGACGGCATCGTCGGCGCGAGAGAGCAGGCCGACGATCTCGAGCACTTCATCGATCTGTCGGCGGTCCGATTGGCCGCGAAGAGCGGCGACGATCTCAAGGTTGCGGCGGGCGGAGAGGTAGAGATAGAAGTCGGGGCGCTCCACGAGTCCACCGACCCGTGCCAGCTCGTTCCGCCGACGCGTGACGTCCGTCCCGAACACCCGGACGCCGCCCGTGGTGGGCTTCACGAGCGTCAGGATCATCCTGATGGTGGTGCTCTTGCCGGCCCCGTTCGGGCCGAGGAATCCGAAGACGTCCCCCCGTCGCACGCTGAGGTTCAGATCGGTGACGGCCCAGCGCTTCTTGTAGCGTTTGCCGAGACCGTTGGTTTCGAGGATGATCTCTTCGGGCATCCGGAAGGCCTTCCGGGGCGGTCCTTGATTTCCCAGCGTGATTTGCCTATACTACCCGCGACCCCATGAAGAAGAGGACATCACAGCGCTCCAACCGTTCGACCTCTCGACCCGCAGCGGCGGTCCCCCCCGAGGACACGCTCTTGAAGGGGGCCCTCGCCAACATACTGTTCCAGAATGTCCCCGCCGAACTCGCCGCCCGCCATCTGCCCCAGTTCGCCCGCGCCGAGCGCAAGGCCGGTGAACAGATCTTCGATGAGTATTCCAAGGGACGCGACCTGTACCTGATCGTCACCGGCCGGGTCCGCATCAAGAAATATACGAAATTCGGGGTCGAATCGTTGCTGGCGGTGCTTCATCCCGGCGACTTTTTCGGCGAGCTGTCGGTCGTCGACGGCCTCCCCCGTTCCGCCCGCGCCGAAGCGATGGACGACTGCTCGCTCCTGGTGCTGACGCCTGAGACCTTCCGCGCCCTCCTCGCAGAGAGCCAGGATTTCAGGCTCAACCTCCTGAACAACCTCGGCATCCGGCTGCGGACGATGGACCAGACGTTCGTCCTCGAGCTGGGCCGCAGCGCCCTTGCGGCAAAGACCAAGATGGACCATCTCGCCCGCATCGTGGAGGCGAGCAAGATCGTCAATTCGACGCTCGACATCGACACGCTGCTGGACACAATCCTCCGGGTGGCAACGCAGAGCACCGCGGCCGACCGCGGAACGCTGTACCTGGTGGATGAGCAGGCAAACGAGCTCTGGTCGAAGGTGGCGCAGGGGAAGAACATGGTCGAGATCCGGCTCCCGCTCGGAAAGGGGCTGGCCGGGTACGTGGCCAAAACGGGCGAGACGATGAACATCGCCGACGCCTACAAGGATCCTCGATTCAATCCCGAGATCGACCGGAAGAGCGGCTACCGCACGAAGAATGTGCTGTGCATGCCGATGCGGGACAAGGAAGGCAAGATCGTCGGCGTGTTTCAGCTTCTGAACAAGCGTGACGGTCCGTTCGGCCGCGAGGACGAGGCGTTCATCGAAGCCCTCTCCGTGCATGCCGCCATTGCCGTCGAGAACGCCCGGCTCGCCCGCGAAATGGTGCACACCGAGAGGCTGTCGGCCGTGGGGCGCATGGCGAGCACGATCATCCACGACATCAAGAACCCCATGGCGACTCTGCGCATGTACGCGCAGGTCATCAAGCGGAAGACGGGCGACTCCGAGTCCTCACAACTCGCCGACGAGATCATCCGCCAGGTCGACCGGTTCGTCTCCATGACGCAGGAAATTCTCGATTTCTCCCGGGGCGTCTCGGAAGTCCATCTCGAGCACGTAGAGCTGTCGGACGTCATGGAGAATCTTCTGGCGTTCATCGAGAAGGACCTCTCGAAGCGCGACATTGCCATCGTACACGAGTACGCATACACCGGACCGGCCCTCCTCGACCTGGACAAGGTGTCGCGCGCATTCTATAATCTTGCTGGCAACGCGGCCGACGCGATGGACAAGGGCGGGACGCTGACCATCCGCACAAGGCAACAGGATGCGTATGTGGTCTTCGAGTTCGCCGACACCGGCGGCGGCATCCCCGAGGAGATCCGCCACCGGGTCTTCGAGCCGTTCTTCACGTCAGGCAAGCGACACGGGACCGGACTCGGCCTTGCGATCGTCAAGAAGATTGTGGACGACCATAACGGCCGTATCGAGCTCGAATCCGAGCCCGGCCAGGGAACCACATTCAGGCTATTCTTACCGTTGCCGTAACCTCCGCGTCTCCGATTTCTTGATATTCCACCCCCGATTGCGTATCTTTTGTGTTACGCCGCTTGACCACACGGCGCAGTACGCCGACCATCCCCGGGTAGATGGCGGAATTGGCAGACGCGTTGGACTTAGGATCCAATGGAGCGATCCGTGGGGGTTCAAGTCCCCCTCTACCCACTTGAGGGTGCGTCCCCGGAAACGGTCAGATTCCCAGAAGGGCACGCCTTTGGAAGTCATCATCACCCCGCTATCCGAGGTCGAGCAACAGGCCTCAATCGCGCTCACCAACGACGAGCTGCTACCCCACTTTGCCGTGGCATATGAGAAGTTCCGCCCCAAGGCCGAGGTTCGCGGCTTCCGCAAGGGAAGAGTCCCCCTCGATTTGATCCGGAAGATGTACGGCGAGGCCATCGAACACGATGCCCTCGACGGGATCGCCGACGATGCGTACCGCCGCGCCATGGAGGACCACAAGGTCCGCCCCCTGGGGCAGCCGGCCATGGTGGACATGGACTTCAAGCGCGGGTCGCACTTCAAGTTCACGGTCAAGTACGAAATCCGCCCCGACATCTCCCTGAAGTCAACGTCGGGAATCAAGATCGAGCGCCCGGTGCATGCCGTGACGAACGATGAGCTGGACGCCGAGCTGCTGCAGATCCGCCGCTCCAACGCGGAGAAGAAGCCCGCCGACTGCGTCACGGGCACCGAAGGGATCGTCACCGCCGACGTCCAGGAGGTCGACGAAAACGGCACGCCCCTGATCGGCAAGAAGTCTTCGAACATGACGTTCCAGCTGTACGACGAGAGCCTTGCGGATGAGATCCGACAGGCGCTCGCCTCCGCCGAGCGCGGCGGAACGTATCGGGCCACCCTCGAGCGGAAGGACGGCGAGCAGGCGCACACGATGCACATCGCCATGACAGTCACCGACATCCAGCAACTCGAGCTCCCGGCGATCGACGAGGCCTTGGTTACGAAGCTGACCGGCGGGCGTGTCACGAACCCCGACGAGTTTACGGAGTCCGTCCAGAAGGACATCGTCCGCTTCTGGGCGGAGCAGTCCGAGTCGCACGTCCGCAACGCGCTCGCGGACGAAGTCGTGCGGCTGCATGAATTCACGGTCCCCGAATCGCTCGTCGAGAAATTCCTGGACTCGTTCGTCGATGACATCAAGTCGCGCACACGCGGAAAGTCGCTCCCGCCCGGATTTGACGAGAAGGCGTTCCGCCAGGAGCAGCGGGCCAATGCGATCTGGCAGGCACGGTGGATGCTCATCAAGGAGCAGATCGCCGAGAGCGAAGGGCTGGACGTCGGCGACGGGGAGATCGAGCAGGCCGCCGAGGCGGACGCGGGACGGATCGGCCTGGCGAAAGATAAGTTGCTCGCGTACTACAAGACATCAGGCAGTGTGCGGGACCGCATCCTGTCGGACAAGATCATGGCCCTTCTCCGCGAGCGCGCCACGATCACCGACCGGCCCGTGGCCGCCCACGCACCGCACCTGCATTCCGTTTGACACTCAGCAATCGAAAGAACCGCATGCAGTTACCGACCGTGTACAACCAGCTCGTCCCCATGGTGGTCGAACAGACCGGACGTGGCGAGCGGGCGTATGACATCTTTTCGCGCCTCCTGAAGGAACGCATCGTATTCATCGGCACGCCGATCGACGATACGGTCGCGAGCCTGGTGATCGCACAGCTTCTGTTCCTGGAGTCCGAAGATCCGGACAAAGACATCAACCTCTACATCAACAGCCCCGGCGGGAGCGTATCCTCCGGCCTCGCCATCTACGACACCATGCAGTACATCCGCCCGGACGTGCAGACGATTTGCATCGGGCTTGCGGCCAGCATGGGCGCGGTGCTGCTGGCGGGCGGGACGAAGGGGAAGCGCGCGGCGCTCCCGAACTCCCGTATCATGATCCACCAGCCGTGGGGCGGCGTGCAGGGGACGGCCTCTGACATCAGCATCCAGGCAGAGGAAATCCTCCGCACCAAGCGCCGGCTGAACGAGATCCTTGCGCACCACACGTCGCGGCCGCTCGAGGACATCGAGAAGGACACCGACCGCGATCGCTACATGTCCGCCGAAGAGTCCAAGACGTACGGCCTCATCGATTCCGTCTTCGTGAAGAAACCCCGCGAAGCGAAGAAGTAACCCAACCAAGGGGGCTGCATGAGCCAGAAGAGTCGCACGCCAGAGAAGATCCGCTGCTCGTTCTGCGGCCGGGCGCCCGAAGAGGTGCAGAGCATCATCGCCGGGCCCGATGTCTATATCTGCGACATCTGCGTGTCGAGCTCCGTGGACATCATCCGGAGCAACCTCGCGGCCTATACCGGCCGCCGCGGACGCCGGACCGGGCTCACCCCCGCCCAGATTGCCAAGGCGCTCGACGACTATGTGATCGGCCAGGACCTCGCCAAACGCAGCCTCGCCGTCGCTGTCTACAACCACTACAAGCGCCTCGATTCGAAGGATCACCTCTACGAGTTCGACGACGTCGATATCGAGAAGACGAACATCCTCCTGATCGGGCCCACGGGCACGGGCAAAACGCTGCTCGCGCAGACGCTGGCGCGCATTCTCGACCTCCCCTTCGCCATCGCGGACGCGACGACGCTTACGGAGGCCGGGTACGTCGGCGACGACGTCGAGACCATCCTGGTACACCTCCTCCAGAACGCTGACTACAACATCGAGCGGGCCGAGCGGGGCATTGTCTATATCGACGAGATCGACAAGATCGCGCGGAAGAGCGACAGCGCCTCCATCACGCGCGACGTGTCGGGCGAGGGCGTACAGCAGGCGCTCCTGAAGATCCTCGAGGGAACCGTGGCCGGCGTCCCGCCCAAGGGCGGACGCAAACACCCCGAGCAGAGCCTCATCAACATCAACACCCGGAACATTCTGTTCATCTGCGGTGGGGCGTTCGAGGGGCTCGACAAGATTGTGGCGCGGCGGGTGAATAAGAACGCAATGGGGTTCGGGGCGGACATCCGGGGCCGGCGCGACCTCCACGCCGATCAGCTCCTGCAGCAGGTCCAGCCGGACGATCTGATCAAGTTCGGCATGATCCCCGAGTTCGTCGGACGGCTTCCCCTCGTTTCGGCACTGCACTCGCTCGACGAACAGGCGCTGATGAATATCCTCACGCAGCCGAAGAACGCGATCGTCAAGCAGTACCGGAAACTGTTCAGGATGGAGGGCGTCGAGCTGGAGTTCGAAGAGGCCGCGCTGCGGGTGGTTGTGCAGAGAGCGATGGAACGCGGGACCGGCGCGCGCGCGCTCCGGTCGATCATCGAGGAGGTTATGCTCGACATCATGTACACCCTCCCCGACAGGCCGAACGTGGTCTCATGCACGATCACGAAGGACGTCATCCAGAAGAAGAAGGAGCCCGTCTTCCACTACGAAGAGCGGAAGCAAACTGCCTGACGCCGTCGATAGGAAGCCGCCGGTGTCCCGCATCGCGCCGCGCGACACGCTCCCTGCTCAATAAATCCCCCTGCTGCTCTCCTGCTGTGTCAGCTTCAGATCCCGGAGCTGCGGCGCTTTGAGGCGGATCTCGATCCTGAAGTTCCTGTACTGACCTACCGGCACCCACGAGAAGTCCAGTTCCCAGCAGTGCAGGTCGCGGTACACCGTGATCAGCGGCGCAGAGACTTCCTGCCGCAGGATGTCGTAGTTCGCGCTCGCGGTGATCTTCCAGTAATCCGTCAGATTGAACCCGAGGCGTGCGGCGAGCGTCGAGCTCCTGAAGATGGTGCCCGGCGCGGGCTCCTGCTGGGCGAAGTTCCACGTGAGGTCCAGGCTCCACGGAAGGCTGAAGTCGGCCTCGACATCGTCGTACAACCCCACGAACCCCGACTTTCGTGCACGGTTGATCGAATCCTGCTCCGTGACGATCGGTCCTGCCTTAGTCTCTCGCCTCTCGCCGCTGAGTCGCGTTCCAATGCTCAGGGAGAACGCCGTCAGGTCCCACAGTCGGCCCTCCTCTGACAGCAGAAACTTGTCCACTCTCCGCCCGCGCGTCGGCTGATCGGGGTACGGCTCGTATGTGTACAGATTGAACCTGCTCGACCCACCGATGCTCAGCAGGTCCGCGATCGAGGTCCTGAAGTCCAGCCCGACTTCGCTGAACTTCAGGCTGTCCGCCGCGAAATTGTAGCCGACTCCTGCCGTCAGGTTCAGGAGCTGCACCTTCTGCTCCTTCCCCGAGGTGTCCGACGGCGCCATCTTCGCCTCGAACACGTTCCCCAGGGAGAAGTTGATAGCCTGCCGCTCCCCTGCCGGCGCTCCGCCGAAGATCGACTTCTGAAACCTGTCGTACCGCCGCGTCGCGCCGAGCGTGTCCGTGTACTCCCCGTAGTATCCGAAGCGCGGAGCAGCGAAATCAGGCGAAAGGGAATACGAGATTGACGGTATCAGTTGATGGCGGATCGCATTGATACCCAGGATGTGCGGCTGGACGATCCCGAACAGGCGCGTGCTGGCGTTGATGCCGAGCGAATAATACCGCACCGCCTCGAATCCCCGCGGCTCCGACGTGGCGAGGACCCCTGACCCCTGTTCGAACGACTGCTCCAGCGCACGGTCATACCATTTCTCGGTGTACGAGAGGAACGGCGAGATGGTGATATACCCGGCCTTGGGCGACGCGCTGACGTTCACCTGATGCTGAACCCCGGGTCGCACATCCTGCACCGACCCGGTCTCCAGGAATGTCTTTGTCTCCCTGTTCTCCAACCGCCCGCTGTACGATATCCCGATCAGATCGTACCACTGCTTTCCGCCCGGAGACGTCCGGAACGGATACGTCTGATTCATCGTAAACGAGACACCCGGGAGCACCTGCGTCAGCTCGACCGCCCCTGGCCGTGGGTTGAGGTTCTGGTCTCGTGACATGTTCGCGGTCAGGCTGAACGGCGTCCCCTCCCATGACTTCATGAACGTGACGTTTGAAACGATATTCTGTTCCAGCAGGTTGTTCAGGTTGACGCTGGTGTTCTGGTAGTACGTGCTGCTGAGGAACCGAACGTTCGCCGAGAGACGCGTCGTCGGATCGAACGATTGTTCGTGCATCCATCCGATGGCGTATTCGCGCGTGTCGCTGTAGTCAGGGTCGTATGGTTCGCCGGTGACGACCCGCCCATAGGAGACACTCAGGCTCCCCCTCAGGAGATATCGCAAGGCGTACCGGAAGTCAGAGAAGAATGTATACCCTCCCTTGGAGTAGACATCCCCACGGAAGTTCAGGTCGAGATAGTCGTCGATGGCCCAGTAGTACCCGAGGTTGCTGATGTACCTCCCTCTCGTGGTGACTCCGTATGACGGGGTAAGCAGTCCCGACCGCCTGCCCCGCTGCACGGGAAACACGCCGAACGGCAGCGCCATCACCGGCGCGTCGCCAACGTACATGACTACCGGGCGCGCAATGATCTTGTCCTCGGCGATCAACTTCATCTGGGAGCTGCCGAAATGGTAGTGCGGGGTCTCCAGCTCGCATGTGGTGAACGCTCCGTCCTCCACGAACATCACGTCTTCGTCCACCTTCTTGATCGATGCGCCTCTGTACCATGCCTCATCGATCGCGGTCCTGCCCACCCCGATCTTGCCCTTCCGGGTGCGGAAGTTGTACGCAACAGACTCCCCGTTGTAGGTATCCGTACCGTCTTTCAGGACGGGAAGGCCGCGCTGCTTCGTCCCGGTCGTGTCGGAGGAATCGGGGATGCCGTGTGCGGTGAGTTCTGCGGTGTTCCAGTCGACCGAGACGCGATCGGCGTCCAGCCCCAGCTCCTTGTACCGGATCGTCGCTGTCCCGAAGAGGTCCATCGTCCTGGTGCCGACATGGTAGAGCACGGAATCCTTGGCCGTGAACGTGACGACGGAATCCACGCCCGAGGGGGAGGTCACTTCTGACGTGTCTGCGCGTACCGCGGATGTGTCCCCCGGGGCTCGTGGCTGGGCCGCAGTGCCCGGCGAACTGGCGCGGGGTTGTGCCTTCGCCCCCGGTGCCGGCGCAAGCAGGCTGAGGAGCACGGCAAGCACAAAAGATGCGGAACGCAGGCGGGTCATCGCCGTCTGGACTTCCACCATGAGTTCAGCCGCTCGCGTATTGTGCGCTCGGCGCCGTTGTCGGTCGGCCGGTAATACTTCCGGTCTTTGAGGTCGTCAGGAAGGTACTGTTGGTCCGCAAAGCTGCCCGGATGGTCGTGTCCGTACTTGTATCCGGTCCCGTACCCGAGCCCTGCCATCACTCCCGTGGGAGCGTTCCGCAGATGCAGGGGGACCGGCGAGGCTGGCCTCTCGCGCACGTCGGCCCCCGCCTCGCTGATCGCCACATAGGATGCGTTGCTCTTCGGGGCCGAGGCCAGGTAGGTCGCGGCCTGCGCAAGGATGATGCGCGCCTCGGGCATGCCGACGTAGTCCACAGCGGTGAACGCAGAGGTCGCAATCGCGAGCGCCATCGGATCGGCGTTGCCGACGTCTTCGGACGCGAGCACGATCATCCGCCGCGCGATGAACTTGGGGTCCTCTCCGCCTTCGAGCATCCTCGCCATCCAGTAGACGGCGCCATCCGGGTCGCACCCCCGCATGCTCTTGATGAAGGCAGAGATGATATTGTAATGCTCCTCTCCGCCGTCGTCGTACTTCGCCTGCTTCCGCTGGAACGCCTCTTCGACGTGTGATCTGCTGATGGAGAGCGCTGTGCCGCGCCCCGTATCCGCAAGCCTGGCGGCAGTCTCGAGGCCGTTCAGCATCGCGCGCGCGTCGCCACCGGCATAGAGCATCAGGAGCGGGCGGTCTTCGATCGTGACCGTTCGCCCCTGGAACGCGGAGTCGGTCGCCACCGCGTGATCGAGAATCCGGTTGAGGTCGGCGTCGGTCAGCGGACGGAGGACATAGAGCCGGCAGCGCGAGAGGAGCGGGGGAATGACCTCGAACGACGGGTTCTCGGTTGTCGCGCCGATAAGCGTGATCAGGCCTTCCTCGACGCTGTGCAGAAGCGCGTCCTGTTGCGCCTTATTGAAGCGGTGGATTTCGTCGATGAAGAGGATGGTCCGCCGCCGGGTTCGGCGCGCGTTCTCGCGGGCGGCCTCCAGGATGCCGCGCACTTCCTTGACTCCGGAAGCGACCGCACTGAGCTGGAAGAACTCCGCCTGCGTGCGACGGGCGATAATGCGGGCCAGCGTGGTCTTGCCGCTCCCCGGGGGGCCCCAGAGGAGCATCGAAGGCACCTGGTCCATCTCGATCAGCCGCTGGAGCGCCTTCCCTTCACCGACGAGGTGCTCCTGTCCGACGAATTCCTCGAGCGTCCGAGGGCGCGTGCGCTCAGCGAGTGGAGAGTGTGCGGAGGGAGCCTCGTGGTCCGCCTGTGTGTCGAAGAGGTCCATGGAGGATCAGGCGGCTGCGGAATGGTGGTACGGACTCAGCGGCTGCGGGCGACGCGATAGACCGTTTCGCCCTCGCGGACCATGCCGTATTTCTCGCGTGCCACCTTTTCGATCGTCTTCCGGTCGCCATCGAGCGCCCGGGATTCCTGCTGCAGTCGTTTTGCCTCCGCCTCCGCCTCCCGGATCTTCTGCTCCAGTTCGGTCTTCTGGGCCTGGAGCCGTACACGCTGCACGACGCCGCGGTTGCCGAACAGAACGAACAGGGCAAGCGGCACGCCGAGGGCAAGGCCCAGCACCAGGCGACGGTTCGCGAGAAGGCGCTTCAGCGCCAACCGGAGGTCGACCCGTCTGTCAAGCTTGCGATAGAAATCACCGTCACCCATCGGAAGAATGTACGACTTAATCCGAGGACGCGCAAGGGCAGGAATGCCGCGGGGGGGACTGTGCGAAGACAGAAACGCCTCGCGAGACCCCCGCCTCACCGGGCATCAGGCCGGTGAGGCAGGGCCGCCGCGAGGCGTCGATCAATCCCGGTGGGGTCAGCGGGCTGCGACCGCGGGCGTCATCTCTGTTCCGCCGGCCGCGGAAGCAAACGCGCCGCCTTCGGTATACTGCTGGTGAAACCATGCGCACAGGGACTGCACATTCCGGCTCTCGTCGAACTGCGCGGCACGCTGCACGGCGTATACCCCGCGAGCGTCGCCAATGCGCGTGAGCGCAAGCGCCGCGACGATCCGAGCCGATTCGGTGTCGCTGTCGCGCAGCATCCCCATCAACGGAACCACCGCCTTCGTCGACCCGATTTCACCCAGCATGTAGGCCGCGCTCTCGCGCAGACCCGCGTTGTCAGACGCCAGGGCTGTAAGCAGGTTCGCTTCCACCCTCGCATATCGCTCCGGCGGCTGAATCTCGAGCTTGCCCGCCGCCTGTGCCGCCGACGCGATCATCACCACCGCGACCATTCCTGCTATCACCCGTTTCATGACTCCCTCCCATGTTTGGTTTCTGTTGCCGACAGACGTGAATACGGGAGTGGTGTGCGGAGGTTTCATCGGACGCGCAGCGATCCGATGGTATGCGGTGAAATGCAGATCGGCGCGATGAAATGCAATCGCGCCCCAGTGAGCGAAGGCTAAATCACGATTGGTACCAGGCCCTTGACGGATTGTACGTGCGGCGCAGGGCCCGCGTCTGGCGATGACGCTCGATCGCGAGCTGAATCAGGCGGTCGAGCAACTCCGGATACGACAGGCCGCTCGCTTCCCAGAGTTTCGGATACATGCTGATGGCGGTGAATCCAGGAATCGTGTTCAATTCGTTGATGTAGATGCGGCCCGTTCGCCTCGCCATCAGGAAGTCCGCGCGCGCCATGCCTGCGCAATCGATTGCGCGATACGCCCGGACAGCGTACTCCCTCGCCTTTCGTGCGGACGCTCTCGGAATCCTCGCGGGAATCACGGCCGTGGATTTTCCATCCACGTACTTCGCATCGTAATCGTAGAATTCATTCGACGGGATGATCTCTCCTGGTACCGACGCCTCCGGATCGTCGTTCCCGAGCACGCTGACCTCGATTTCCCGCACATCGCGGATCCCCTGCTCCACGATCACCTTGCGATCGTATTGCACGGCTTCCTCAAACGCACGCAGCAATTCCTTTCTATCGTGCGCTTTCGAAATCCCCACGCTCGATCCTGTGTTTGCGGGTTTTACGAAGACCGGATAGCGGAGCCGGCGTTCGACGACCGCAGCAGCTTTCCTGGGCGCCTCGTTGACCGCAGCAGCATAGAACCAGCAGTACCGCGGCACGGGAATCGCCGCCTGCTCGAACAGCTGTTTCTGCACGATCTTGTCCATCCCGACCGCCGACCCGAGCACGCCTGCCCCGACGTACGGTATATCCGCAAGTTCCAGGAGCCCCTGCATCGTCCCGTCTTCTCCGAATGTGCCGTGCAGAACCGGAAAGATCACATCCAGCCTGATCGGATCTGACGTGCCGCCGCCCGCGCCGATCAACCCCTGGCGCCCCGGCTCCGGCAGAAGCGTGTGCTCGGGCTGAGACGCCGGCACCCCGCCTTCCTTCATCAGACCCAGAGCGCCCGTCGAGCTGATCCATCGCCCGTCGGGCGTTATGCCGATGGGCACGACCTCATATCTGTCCGCCGGGAGCGCACCCATGACGGAGGCCGCCGACACCAACGACACCTGATGCTCGCTCGAGCGACCGCCGAAGATGACTCCGATCCGGATTTTGGAAGGCATGCGATGGGTCCTCACTGTTCCATTCGTTGACGGTATTTCGGCCCGAGCATCACGCTCGGCGGGACAACTCGTTCACGGACTCTGTAGAACAGCCGCTCGGAGTCGCGCGGCCAGGAAATCTTCTGTGTGTTCTGGTGCCACGCCGTCACGGTCCCATTCGTCCGCACAATCTCTCGCTCCTGGGACACGACAATCGCCAGCTCCTCCGACGTGACCAGCAGCCCCTCGATCGCGGTGAGCTTTCCGAAGGAGTACTGCAGTTCCGCGCTCAGCGTGTCGCCCATCAGCAGAAACTTCTTCGCCACCAGCGTCCGACCCCGACGCTCGAATTCCTTGTCGACATCCCCCTCGGAGGACGCGAGCATGTCTTCGAGGTCCGCCGTCACGGACGAATCCGTTGCGCCGTCCGATCGGATGTCGATCAGGCGGATCCACGCCTCTCCCCCGCCATCCTCGTTGACCCTGATCCTGTGTTCTGTCTCGCGCACGAACAGACAGCCGCTCAGCACGAGTGACCCGGCCAGGATGGCGAGCAGGGTACGCACAGACGCGGTGATTCTCATGGTGCAATGTCCTTGACTGTTCGACCGGGGTCGGATTACAGATCGGCAAATGTCTCGCGTGGCCGGACAACACGGGCGGTGCTGCCCTCCACCATCACCTCCGCCACGCGCAACCGCGCGTTGTAGTTCGACGAGACAACGAAGCCGTAGGCCCCTGCGCAGAGGACGGCAAGGCCATCGCCCCGCTGCACCCGCGGCAACGGGCGGTCCTGGGCGAAAAAGTCGCCCGACTCGCACACGGGACCGACCACATCGGTCATCTCGTGCGGGGCTCCTTTCAACCGGATCGGAACGATCTGGTGATGCGACCCGTACAGGCTCGGCCGAATCAGATCGTTCATCCCCCCGTCCACGATCACAAACGTCTTCTTATCCATCTGCTTCCGGTAGAGCACGGTGACCAGCAGTGCCCCTGCCTGTGCCACGATCGAGCGGCCCGGCTGGAACGAGATTCTACACCCGGCGTCTTTGAGCACGGGGATCAGGGAGCGGATGGCTTCCGGGGCGGTCAGGTCTTCCGACTCGTGCGGCTCTTCTGGCAATCCCGGATCCTGGAGGAATCCGTGGTAACGCACGGCGAACCCGCCGCCGAAATCCAGGTCCTCCATCGGGATCCCCGAAGCGCGCAGCTCACGCACAAGCCCCACAATGCGCCTCGCCGCCCTGTGGAAGACGTCGCGGTTCGTGATCTGCGACCCGACGTGGCTGTGGAGGCCTCCCACCTCAATGTGGGGGAGCGTCATCGCATACGTCAGCTCCACCTCGGCATGGTGCCACGGAACGCCGAACTTATTATGCTTCAGGCTCGTGGAAATGTACCGGTGCCCGCCCGCGTCGATGTCCAGGTTCACGCGCAGGAGAACCCGCGCTTTCACCCCACGCGAGGCGGCAACCGCCTCGATTGCCTCGAGCTCCTGACGGGATTCGATGTTGAAGGCGAGTATGCCGGCATCAATAGCCATCGCGATCTCATCGTCGCGCTTCCCAACCCCCGAAAACGTGATCGAGGAGGGCTTGAACCCCGCCTGCAGCGCGAGATACAGCTCACCCCCCGACCCGATATCCGCCCCCAGCCCCTGCGCTGCGATCAGCTTGAGAATCTCCCTGTTCGCGTTAGCCTTCACCGCATAGTAGGCGAGGTGCGGTGCATCGCCACACGCGCTCTCGATCTCCCGGCAGTTCTGCACGATCGCTTCGCTGCTATATACGTACAGCGGGCTTCCGTATTCCTGCATCAGCGCGGCAACGTCGACGCCATCGCACCAGAGTGCCCCGCCGCGATAATAGAAGTGGCTCATGCTGATCCCCGATCGTGGATTGGTGTCATGCGTCCTCTCTCAGGATGCTTCGGAGGGAAGGCGGCGGGCCGCGGGAAGAAAGGGCGCCGGGAAGCTGAAATACTCTTGATACTCCGGCCTGTATCCTTCGGCGTAGAACGCCCCGCTGGCCTTGTCCTGCACGTACGTACCACGGTACGCACCGCGTGCGATACGATCGGTCATGTCGACGAACGCGTCAACATCGCTTCGGTCGCTGTAGCACCCGAGGCTCGCGCGGACCATCCCGGGCAGCCTCGACTTGTCGCCCGCGAGGACGTCGGCGGTCAGCGTGCGGTCCTCCTCGGGGGTGACGCCGAGAAGCTCCTTCACGTAGGGATGCGCGCAGAAGCATCCGTTCCGCACGCCGATCCCCCCTTCGGCTCCCATGATGGCGGCGGCCAGCGCATGGTGAACCCCCTCAACGTTGAACGCGATGACGCCGACCTTCTCCTCCAGGGCCTGCGTCGGTCCGTACAGCCTGACACCCCGGACGCGGCGAAGGCGGTCATACGCGTATGTCATCAGCTCCAGCTCGTGTGCCGCCAGCGTGTCCATGCCGATCGAGGAGAGGACGTGCGAGGCCGTCGCGAGCGCAATCCCGCCGATCACGTTCGGACTCCCCGCCTCCTCCTTGTGCGGCGGCCGGTTCCAGTGGGCATCGTCCAGCGTGACAATGTCGACCACCCCGCCCCCGACCATATCGGGCGCGCCGCGCTCGAAGAACTCGCGCGGACCGATGAGTGCGCCCGTTCCGAACGGGGCGTACATTTTGTGCGCTGAGAGCGCCACGAAGTCCAGGTGTTCCGGATCGCCATCAGGGCCCATCGCGATCGGTCGATGCGGGGCAAGCTGGGCGGCATCGACGACAATCCTCGCGCCGGCCTCGTGCGCCCATCGAGCGATTGCGTGAATGGGGGGGCACAGACCCGTGATGTTGGAGGCACCGTGCACTGCAACCGCCTTCAGACGCCCGCGGTGTGACCGGATCGCCTGCTGGAGTTCTTCAAGATTGACGTGCCCATCGGGCGTGATCCCCACATGCTTCACGGTCGCGTGCCGCCGCCACGGCAGGTCGTTGGAGTGATGCTCGACAAGCGTCGTGATGACCACGTCGCCGGGCTCGAACCCGAACCGCGCCGCGATCTTGTTCACGCATTCGGTGGTGTTCTTCGTGAAGATCACCGTGTTCGTCGCCAGATCGGCCCCGACGAACCGCCCGACCATGTCGTGCGCCGCGTCGAACGCTTCCGTGGCGAGCAGTGACTTGAATCCGGTGCCGCGGTGAACCCCGGAGTACCACGGCATGAAGTCTGTCACCGCCTGCATGACGCTTGCCAATGCGGGCGTGCTCGCGGCATTATCGAGGAACACGTAACGCCTGCTCGTGCCGTCCAGGAGCGGGACGAGCGTGCCGATCCCGACGATGTCGGCCCGAAGCGCAGCGATCGTACGGGGAAGTGTTGCCTGAGGGTGGTGCATGTGATGGTCTCCGGAGCTGTCCGATTCTCACCCGCGGGGGTGGAACGTGCGGTGGACTTCCTTCAGGTATTCTCTGTCGATGTGCGTGTAGATCTGCGTGGTCGAAATGTCCGAGTGCCCCAGCATTTCCTGCACCGCACGGAGGTCCGCACCCCCTTCCAGGAGATGTGTCGCGAACGAATGGCGGAACGTGTGGGGGTGCACGTCTTTGTCGATCTTCGCGCGCGTGCTGTACGTCTGCACGATCTTCCAGATCGCCATGCGCGTCATCGGCCGGCCACGGGCATTCAGAAACAGCACGTCGGTCGACTGCCCGGAGCGGCGAAGGAGCGGGCGACACTCGGATGCGTACCGCCGGATCCAGGTCAGCGCGGACGAACCCACCGGTACAAGGCGCTCTTTTCTCCCTTTTCCATACACCCGAACCGTGCCGTCGTCCGCCTGGATATCCGACCGTCTCAGGCTGAGAAGCTCCGACACGCGGATCCCGGTGGCATACAGCACCTCCAGGACGGTCCGGTCGCGGAGCCAGAGATTGCGCACGTCCTTCGCCGTCGGTGCAGGCTGCTGCAGGATGCTGTCGACTTCCGTGGTGGTCAGGACATCGGGGAGCTGCCGGGAAAGTTTCGGCGGATCGAGTGTCTCGGTCGGGTTCGTTCGCGCGGCGCCATCCCCGACGAGGAACTTGTGAAAGCCGCGGATGGCAGAGAAACTTCGCGTGATGGAGCGGGGCGACAGCCCGCTCTTGCGGAGCGACCGAAGGAACCGCGCGGTGTGCTCTTCGGACACCTGGTCGGGAGATGTCACCTGCGCGTCTTCCAGAAACCGCACGTACCGGTCGAGATCGAGCCGATACGATGCAATGGTATTTGGCGACGCGTTCTTCTGCAGTTGCAGGTAGTGGAGATATTGCAGGCAGTACTGATTCACGGGGATTCGCGGGAGATCATTCCTGGCCGCGAGCGGGGATTGGTTCCTCGCCCTGGTCATCGCGCCGCTGCGCCGAAGAGGACGCGCGCCGCACGCGCTTTCGCGGCTCGACGTCGGGATACTTCACGCGCGTGTGATAGATGCCAACCAGGACGTTCACGAACGCTTCCTTGACCTTCGTGATGTCCTGCAGCGTTAACGGGCACTCATCCAGCTCACCCTGTTCCACGCGCCGCTTCACAACGTCGTCCACAAGATCGGTGATGCGTTGCGGCGTCGGCTCTTCGATCGTCCTGACTGCCGCCTCGATCGCGTCCGCAAGCATCATAATCCCGGTTTCTCGGGTCTGCGGCTTCGGTCCGGGATAGCGGTAATCCTGCTCCTTGATCTCGTCGATCTTTGTTTCGTCGTCGGACTGGCGCGCCACCTCCAGCGCCTTCGAGTAGAAGAAGTCCATCCGCGTGGTGCCGTGGTGCATCGGGATGAATTCGATCACCTCTTCCGGGAGCTTGTAGTCGCGGGCCAGTGCCATCCCCTCCTTCACATGGGCCGCGATGATGAGCGAGCTCATGCGCGGCGCAAGCTTGTCGTGCCTGCTGCGGGAGGTCTTCTGATTCTCGACGAAGTACGTCGGCTTGATAATCTTCCCGATATCGTGGAAGTATGCGCCGACGCGCGCAAGCGTTGCATTGGCTCCGATCGTTGCGGCCCCCGCCTCAGCCAGGCTGGCCATGGTCATACTGTGGTGGTAGGTGCCGGGCGCCTTCTCGGCAAGCTGGCGGAGCAGCGGGTGGTTGAACTGCACCAGCTCCAGCAGCGTCAGGTCGGTCGTGAGCCGGAACGTCTTCTCGATGAAGATCAACAGACCGTATGTCAGCACCGGAGAAATGATGGCGTTGGACGCGGCGAACGCGAGCTGCTGGAGGAGCAGCCCGAGCGGCTCGCTCCGCGCAAAACCCAGCGCGACGATCGCCAGCCCGTATCCCAGGAAGATGAAGCCCAGAGAGTGGAAGATCTGGGTGCGGTTCTTCATGTCCCGTACCGTGTAGACCGACAGCGCGCCAGCGACGAGCGAGGCCAGGGCGATGCCGTAATCGTTCCCCCAGATGCCAGCGACGATGAACGAAAGGATCACCGTCCCGTAAAACCCGACGCGCGAATCGAAGAAGATCGTCAAGAGCATTGAGGCCGCGGGCACGACGATGAGATACTCCACCGGCGCCTTGACATGCAGCATCCTGAGCGCCCAGGCGGCGGTCCCGGCAAGGAGCATGATCAGCGCAATCAAGGCGAGCTTTCGTGTTCTGCCCACGATGCGCTTTCTGAACAGGAATAGATAGATCCCGTAGAGCGTGACGAGGAGTGCGACGTGCAGCGCGGAGCCGATGATCTGGAGCGGTGTGTCGGTGGCGGGGCCCCGGTCCACACGGGCCCGGTTGAACGAATCGAGCTTCAGCTTGATCTCGGGCGTGATGCGGTCGTGCTCGGAGACAATGCGCTCGTTCTCCTGCACGAACCCGGTCGTGCGCGGAACGGCATCGACGGCGGCAGCGGCGGCAAGCGCTGTGGCGGTGTCGTTGAACACCAGGCTCGGCAGAATGTCCGTGATGATGATCTTGTACGCCTGGCTGCGCAGGCCCGCTGGCAACCGGCCTTCAGCGTCCAATCGTCTGTCGAGGCGCTCGGCGAGATCCCCGCGGTCCAGGAACCGGCTGAGCGGAACAATCTCTTCGGTCTTGCCGCGCCGGAGCGCAATGTCGGTCCTCTCGAGCTGCGTCTTCGAGCGGTCGAGGACTCCAGTCTGGAGAAATTCTGTCCCGATCGCGGCAACCGTGCTTTCTAGGACCGCCATGCGCCCGCGGACGTAGATTCCGCGCAGATCCCGCCACTCCTGATCCGTGAACCGCACATCGAGGCCGGAGCTCGAGGCGCTGAAGGCGAGCGTATCGCCCGCAGGGATGCGGAGCGTAGAATCCAGACGGGAGAACACTCGTGCAATTGCGGCGCGATAGTGCGCCGGCGCGGTCGAATCACGTTCAAAGACGGGATAGACGGAACGGCGTGCTTCAGCCACGTCCTGTGCGTACTCCTGCTCGTCGCGGTTGATCGGAAAGGAGAAGGGGGCGATAAGATCGCGCTGGGCCCAGATAGCCCCGACGCGCGCATCGACTTCGATCTGTTCTCCCCGGGGGAACATCAGCCCGAGAAGGACGATCAGCCCGAGAGCGATGCTGAGTTTGGCCGCATCAGACCTGACGAGGTGCAGGCCGCGAAAGCGGCGGCCCAGAGCGAGGAGGGGATATTCATCGGCCATGCGGACGGGCAGACATTATGTAAACAAATAAACTAAGAACGCGCGCCAGAGTCAATCAGAAATGCGAAGCCCCGTCCTGCTGACGCCGGCCGGGGCTCCTGGTGCCAATGTTTCAGACCCTGACACGGTCAGTTGTTCTTCGCCCCCTGATTCACCCACTCGGTGATGATGCCGATGTCCCCGTCCGACAATGGCTTGATCGGCTCCTTCTTCCGCTTCTTGCGGGGATCAAAGGGCATCCGGTCGCCGAACGGCGGATTCTCCAGAAGCTTCTGCACGAAGACGCTCTCCGATGCCTTCCCCGGCTTAACCAAATCTCCGTGTTTCCCGCCTTTCATCAGCAGATCATACGAGTCGAGCGACAGCTCGCTCGGATTAAACTGCTCCTCCGCATGGCACGGCATGCAGTTCCTGCTGATGATCGGGACGATGTCTTGCGAGAATGATACGGGCGGGCGGACCTTCGGAGTATCCACTCTTTCCACGCCCTTCTCCTGCGCCCGCGCAGCAACCGCCCAGCCCACCACGAGCAGCGCCAACACACACCAACGATGACGTTCTCTCAACGCGCCCTCCCTTACAGGTAAAAGTGAAGCATGATGTGAAACTCGTTGTTGGAGTAGTTCTCCGGCTCCTCCACGACCACGCGATACATCGGACGGACCTCTACGCCGCTCACGGGGAAAAATTCCACCCCGAAACTGTAGCGCGACATCGCGCCATCCTTCACGTCCTTGTCCGGATCGTAGAAATCGTATGCGACCTTCAGGTCCACGCCCGGCGTGACGACGTAGTTGGCCTCGGCGTATGCCACGTAGCCGGTAACGGTCCCCGACGGATGTTTCGTCTGGATCATGTCCCCCTCGCCGAACAGCGTGAAGTCTCCGATGCTGAACGACCCAACGCCGCCGAAGAGATTCTGCGTCACGTCGCCCGAGGTCGTCGTCCCGAACATGTTCGCCCCCAGGCCGAGATGCATGTCTTTCCCAAGCTCGAAGAGACCGTCGGCCCTGACCAGGTATGCCTTGCTGTTCCCCGTCGCGGCGCCGAAGCCGTCCTGCGCGTTGTACACCCCTGCAAACGCGGAGAACCAGCCGGGCGACACTCCCGCCTCGAGGCCCGTCAGCTCAGGCCGCGGGCTGGATTCCGGACTGAACCCCGTGTAGTGGCGGATGTAGGCCGTATGGTCGTCGAGGCGCGTACCAAAGTTCGGGACAAACTTTCCGACCTTCACGTGCCCGGCGGCCGGCAGCTGGGAGACCATGCCGAACAACTCAAAGCCACTGTAGAGGCCCTTTTCGAAATAGACGTTCACCCTCTTGGCGAGCTTGAAGTTGAGGTACAGATCCCCCTGCATCTCCCAGAACGCGTTGCTGTTCTTCCCGGATGAGCCACCGGTGTCCGGCAGCTGCACATAATAATAGAGCGTCCGCACGTCCACGCCGACTCCGACGAAGTTCGTGAGCAGCGTCGTAAAGTCTTCGATCTCCATGTCTGTGCCCCACTCCGGAACCGGGAGCGTTTCCCGGCCGTACTGCGCACCAAACAGCTGCCGCATGCCGGCACCGGACGGGTTCACGTGACACGACTGGCACTTCGCGCCCGTCCTGCTCGAAAACCGCGGCAGGGCGGCAGCCTGGTTGAGCATGAACATCGCGCCAACCACAACGAGAGAAAGACAACGAAGCAGCACGCGCATGGTCGTCCCTTTCGGTCCTGGAGGTGGAATGCACGACACGGGAGGCGGGGAAATATACCTACCCCCCGTGTGTGATTCAACACAACCGACCACTAGTTATTCAGCGCGCCCTGATCGACCCAGGTACGGATGGTCGTGATACTCGCGTCCGGCAGGAACGGACCGCCCTGCGGCATGCGGGCACCGAAAGGCGGGTTCGGTGAGATCTTCTTCACGAGGTTCGAGCCGGCTCCATCGCCAGGCACGATGGCCGGTCCATGGTTGCCGCCTCTGAGCAGGTCGGCAACCGTTTCCACCGTCAGCCCGTTGGTGCCGCCGTGGCACCCTGTGCAGCCGTGCTGCACCAGCAACGGGTGAACATCCTGCGAGAAGGAGACCTGTGTCGTCCCCGCCTGAACCGTTACTCCGACGGCATTCGAGTTCGCGGAGATCCCGCCCGCCGTCACGGCGCGCACACGATAAAAGTAGCGCGCGCCGGTGGTGAGCCCGGTGATCGTGAGGGAGGTCGCAATTCCGGCGTCGCGGTTGTTGTAGCCGGCAAGGAACGAGCCGAACAGCGAATCCTGAGAGACGTCGAGGCGATAACCCGTAGCCCCGCTGACGGCGCTCCACCTTGCGGTGAAGCTTGAATCGGTGACGCCCGTCGGCGAGCCGGCGGTGGGGACGCCGGTGTCGGGCGGAGTAGCGGGGTTGGTGCCCGAATCGCTGCACCCCGCTGCCAGCAGCATCAGTCCGGCCATTGCTGCCAGAAGCGGGGACGCAGTCGTCGACCCGGCGGAGGATCGAACGATGAACATGTGGTGGTGCCTCCTGTTATTTGAGTATGAGCATGCGTTTCGTGAGCGATGGGCCGCTGCCCGCATCCAGCCTGTAGAAATAGACGCCGCTGGAAAGTCCGCGCGCGTCAAAGGTGGCCAGGTAGGTCCCGGCCGGGCGCACGTCATCAACAAGTGTCGCGACCTCCTGCCCGAGCAGACTGTACACCTTCAGCGACACCCGACCGGGCTCCGGAACCTGGAAGCGGATCGAGGTTGACGGATTGAAGGGGTTGGGATAGTTCTGATCCAGCGAAAAGGCTGACGGTAGAGCCTCCTCAACCGGCGCAACGGATGTCACCGCGTCTGAACCGAAACGCACCTGTCCGCGGATCTCACCTCCCGGATGGGCGGCCGTATGGAAGTTAGCATAGATGCGACCAGCCAGCAAGGAATCCACGAGCGCCCGGGTCAACGGCTGCGACGGGCTGTTCGTGGACCAGTTGTCCGCAATCGTTGCCGACGCAGGATCGCTTGCCCCGGCAATGTTCCGCACCACGGGCCCGTTCACACCGACCGGCGCCGCATGGAAGTGCCCGCCGATCGAAAGCGGTCCGGAGAGGCCATAGTACGTAATTGCATAGCCAATGTCTTGACGTTCCGCATTCAGCACCACGGATCCCGCCCCGCGCCCCGCGGTTGCGACGGCAGGAACTTCCTGATCCCCGTCAAGCATGATGGTGAACCCCACGCCGGTGGTGAGATGCACCTGGTCTCTGATTTCGCCGGCCGGGTTCGCCGTCGTGTGGAAGTTTACGTAGATCCTCCCTGCCAGCAGCGCCTCCACCAGCGCGACTGTCAGCGGCTGGGAGTCGGTGGTCGTCCACGTCCCTGCATACGTGGCAGAAGCAGGGCCGCCGCCATTCGCTACACCGCGCACGACCGGCCCGGATTGCCCCTGATCGCCCGTATGGAAGTGTCCGCCGGCGGTCAGCGGCCCGGTCAGGCCGAAGTAGGTAATCTCGTAGCGCAATTCATTCCGCGCATCGTTCAGCGTGAACGACCCGGCCCCTTTCCCGTCTGCGGTCACCGTCCCGGGTTCGTTAGAAGCTTCGAGCCACGAGAAGAAGCTCGTGCCGCCCTGGAGTTCGAGCTGGCCCCGGATCTCCCCTCCGGGATTCGCGGCGGTATGGAAGTTCACGTAGAGGCGCCCGGCAATGAGCGAATCCGCGAGCGCCGGTGTGAGCGGCGTGCTGTCCGTGAACTTCCAGCTTCCCTTGATGGCGTCCGCTGCGGGACCCCCGCCCGACGCGATTCCGAGCGCCACGGGCCCCGATACCCCACGAGCCCCCGTATGAATGTGGCCGCCCGCACTGAGTGAGCCGCTCAGGTCGCGATAGGCCAGGTAGTAATCGAGCTGCGATCTGTTTGGAGATAGGATGAATACGCCCGTCCCCATGGCGTCGGTCGTCACAGGATTCGGTTCCTGCGCCCCGGAGAGGTGCGCGGTGAAGTGCAGGGCTGTCGCAAGCGTGACCTGGCCCCGGATTTCGCCCGCCGGATTTGAGTTTGTATGGAAATTCACGTAGACCCGGCCGGTGAGCAACGACTCAACAAGTGCCGGTGTGAGCGGCTCTGTGTCGGTGCTCCGCCAGACTCCCGTGATGATCCCCGACGGCGCCGCCCCCGCCTCTGCAATGCCTCGCATGGCGGCGCCGTTTGTTCCCGGGGACCCCACGTGAAAATGCCCGCCCACCGAGAGCGCGCCTGTCAGCCCCTGATAGGAGATCACATACGCAAGCTCGGTGAACGTCTCATTCAGCGAGAACGAACCTGAGCCCGTCCCTGTGACGGCGGAGGGGGGAACGCTCTGCGCGCCGTTCAGCGTTGCCGAAAAGTGGATCTGCGCGTTCGCCGGGCCCGCCCCAGCAAGCACGAGAGCGATCAGCACCATGGTGTATCGGAATCGAGTCATGTGTGTCTCCAGTCTGGTTGCAGCTGTGGTTAGGCCGACCGTTTCGCGGTCGTGACCTTGAGCAATGCGTACAGCGGGCAGAATCCGGCGGCACCCGTCACGAGCAGCACGACAGCCACGATCCCGAGGATCACGGCAGTCGGGCCGGTGAGCTGTCCACCCATGATCAACACTCCGATCGCAAGTGCGACGAGCGTCCGGATGACACGGTCCGCCGAGCCGACATTCTTTGTCATTTCAGTCCCCCCAGAAAAAGGTTTGCGTACTGCGTTGATTCAGTTGCTGTCGCCGTCCTGATCTTCGTCGGGGAAGGCCTTCTCAAACGACCTTTTGATGTTGTCTTCGACCATCCTCGCAGGGTCAAGCACCGTGCCACACCGGGAGGCGCGCAGGCCGGCATGAACATGGCGGAAATGGCTGATACGGTGCGGGTCCGGGGGGGAACGGGGATTTCAGGCCGCACCCCGGGTACGGAGATGGGCGACCCGGTGTGGCGGCCGTGCCACACCGGGGAGAGGCTCAACGAAAGCCACGATGGAGCTCGCAAGAGACCGGGAGATGGTCTTTGGGAGACTGGGCTGAAGCGCGCAAAAGGCTGCGGCAGCGCTTACGCGCGATATGTGGCCGGGTCGATCGAGTGCTCGGCGAGTTTGCGGTACACGGTCTTCCTGTCCACCTCCATCAGCCGCGCTATCTGGTTGATGTTGCCCCGATGCTCCCGCATGAGCCGGAGCAGGTATCGCTCCTCGGCGACGCGCACAATCACCCCGAGATAATCGCGGTACGGAATATCGAGGCCGGGGACGGCGGGTTGCTCATCTCCCGCGAGCGCGTGATCGGCGGCACCGGGGAGTTCGAGGTGCGTGATCGTGTCGCCGGGCGTCTTGAGCAGCGCACGCTTGATCAGGTTCTCGAGCTCGCGGACATTCCCGCGCCAGGGATGCGCAACCATCTCGCCGATGACGTCAGGACTGATGGAGGTGACGCGCCCACCAGCAAGGTGGGCGTGAAGCCGCAAGAAATGCTCCGCAAGCAACGGGATGTCCTCCACGCGCTCGCGCAGTGGCGGAAGCGTGATCGGAAACACGTTTAGACGGTAGAAGAGATCCTCGCGGAAATCTCCCGCAGCAACCATGACATCAAGATTGCGGTTCGTTGCGGCCACGACACGGGTGTCGACCGTAACGGTCTTCCCTCCGCCGACGCGCTGGAATGTCTTTTCCTGCAGTACCCTCAGGAGCTTCCCCTGCAGCGCTGGCGGCATCTCCCCGATCTCATCCAGGAAGAGGGTCCCCGTGTCTGCCTCCTCGAACTTCCCGGTCCGCTGCCTGTCGGCTCCCGTGAACGAGCCCCGCTCGTGGCCGAACAGCTCGCTTTCCAGCAGTTGTTCCGGCAGCGCCGTACAGTTCACGGCAACGAACGGGCTCGACTTCCGTCTGCCGTTGAAGTGCAGCGCACGCGCGACAAGCTCCTTCCCGGTTCCGCTTTCACCAAGGATCAACACGGTCACGTCGGTGTCGGCAACCTGCGTGATCTGGGTGATCACGTCCCGTATCCCGGGGCTGCGGGAAACCATCCCGCCCAGACTGTACTTCGTCTGGACGGCGTCCCGCAGCGACCTGAGCTCGAGCTCCCGGAACTGCTGATCCAGAGCCCGGCGGATCTTGATCGACAGCTCCTCATTGTTGGACGGTTTGGTCAGGTAGTCGATGGCGCCGAGTCGCATGGCTTCCACCGCCGTCTGGATGGAACCGAATCCCGTCACCATGATCACAGGCAGGTCAGGCCACTGCTGCTTGACGATGCGAAGAAGGTCGATGCCACTTCCGCTCCCCATCACAAGATCGGAAAGGAGCAGGTCACATCGCTGGGCAGCGAGGATATCGAGCGCTTTCGTGACGCCGTCGGCCAGCGTCACCTTGTAGCCCTCGTCCTCGAGCACGGTGCGGGTCGCCAGCCGGAAGGCTCCGTCGTCATCCGTCACAAGGATGTGTTCTCTCGGGCGTGCGTCAGTGTGTGTCATCGTGCGCGTCTCCGGACGGCAGCGTGATCGTGAGCCGTGTTCCCTTGCCGGCTGTGCTCTGGACGGTGATCGTGCCGCCGTGCTGGTGAACGATTCCGTGGGTGACCGAGAGGCCGAGGCCGACCCCGCTTACCTCTTTCTTTGTAGTGAAAAAGGCGTCGAAAATGCGATGAAGGTGTTCGGGAGGGATGCCCGTGCCGGTGTCGTCCACACGGACCACGAGGTTGCCTCCCTCCGCCCGCGCCCCGATCGAGATCGTCCCACCATGCGGCATCGCATCCCGCGAGTTCAGAAGAAGATTCAGGAACACCTGCTTCAGCTTGTCCCGGGATCCGCGGACTGCAGGGAGTCCGGGGCCCGCCGATACGTCGATCGAGATACCCTGCCCTGCGAACGATTCCCGGTACATGCGAACAACGTCTTCCACGAGGTCCATCACGTTCACCGGTGAGCGCTCCACCCGGACCGGAGCGCCGCGGTACATGTCCAGCATCGCCCTCGTCAATCCCGCAAGGCGGTTCACCTCGTCCAGCGCCACCGACACCAGCTCGTGCGCCGGATCATCGGCGCGGATTTTCCGGAGCGATGAAGACAGGAGGCTCTGGATGTTATGGACGGGGTTGTTGATCTCGTGCGAAAGCTGGGCGGTCAGCGTGCCAGTCAGCGCGAGGCGCTCGCTGCGCACGAGGTCTTCCTGTGTCCTGCGCAGGCGCTCGAGTGCCTCTTCGATGTCACGATTCTTCCGCGACAGCTCACGGTTGGCGTGATCGAGCTCGCCGATCTTCTGCCTGAGCGAGAGACGCATGTCGTCGAACCTTGCCGCAAGGAACCCGAGCTCGTCTCCCGCGTCCGTTTCCTCCGCCGCCCGAGGGGTGGCAGACTCGAGGTCGCCCTTGCTGATCGCGCGGGTCGCCGCAACCAGCCGGTCCACCGGCCTGGTGACAAACCGCGTGAACATGAACGACGAGACAAAGATGACGAGCCCCGTGAATCCCAGGAAGATGAGGAGCGACCGTGTCCAGTTCGCCCTGGTCGCGGCGGTCATATCGGCGAACGAAACGCTGAGGTCGGCCGCGCCAAGCGTGTAGCCCACGGGCACAGCATGGCACTCCTGGCAGGTCTTTGTTGCAGTGAACGGGATGACCCCTCGGAACCGATCGCCCGCCCGAACGAACTCGGGGGTTCCGCTCTCCAGTGCCTTCCGCGTCATCGGGTCGCGCGCACCGATGTCGACGAACCGGCGGCTGGTGGCGACCTTCGGCACCGCAGGCTGCGCTTCCTTGCGCAGCCGGAGGTCATTCACCACGAGCCGCACCGTCTCGAACCGCTCGATGGTATTCACCCGCTCGATAAACGCAGTATCGACTTCCAGATTCGTCACCATCATGCTGACCAGGGATTCCCGGAGGATGTCGGCATGTGTGTGGGCGGACAACTGTGCCTGCTCCACCATTTCGCGCTCCTGGAACCGGTTCTGGAGGAGCACGCTAACCGAGATAAACAGGAGGAACAGGGGGAGAATCCCCAGGAGAATCTTCCGGGAGAGCGGCAGACGCTGCAGAACGTGCATGGAACGGCCGGTAATTGGTGGACGGCGACGGCTGATTCGGCTCAAGGTACCTGTTTGACGAAAGAGAATCAAAAAACAGCCTTCTTGAACCTCCACATTCGGATGCCTATATTATAGATTCGATGTGCATTTCACATCGCACGCTGATGACGCCAAGCTCCTCGACACTCTCTCTTCTGGCCGCACTGGACACCGCCTCCCGCGGACAGCTGAAGCGACGCGACGACCTCGGAATATTGCTTGACCTGGGGGCCTCCCCGGAGCAGTCTGCCGTACTCGCCGATCTGGCATTTCGCTCGAAATTCCTGACGCGCGCATTCGGCATCATGCAGAGGATCGGCCGTGAAGGGAATGGTTACGACAGGCTGGAAACGGAATTCGCCGTCAACATGGACGCGGCCCGCGGCCGTCTGCGCTCACTTCTTTCCGGTGCCCCGGACGACATCCGAGACCGCTTCTCTTCCTCATACCTCGCACTGACCCCCGGCGGGCTCAGCACTCTGATGGCGCTCCTGGGCGATCTCACGTGGTACAAGAACTGGCTCCTCGACAGCAAGCAGGCGCACGTATGACGGACAATCGCCCGGACGCCAGGCTGCAGGACCGCGTCTTCCGGCTGGCGCTCGTCGTCCTCCTGATGGCAACCATTGTGTGGTTCGGCGCGAGCATCATGCGCATCATGCTCTGGAGCGAGCTGTTGAAGCCGGGCACGCTGCAGTTCGAGGACTATATCGCCCCCGAAGCGGAACGTGAGATCTACCGGCTGCTCTCGATGGCCTCGGCCTACGCCATTGGCGGATACGTGATCGTCATCATGAGCAGCGTCGTGGTGCTCGCCACCTCTCCTCTGCGGCCAAAAGACCACGGTTGGCTTATGCTGAGCGCCATCCTCCTCTTTCTCTTCGTCCCCGTCGAGGTGTACACTGCGTATCTCGATCTGAAGATGATCTACATGGAATTTTACACGGCGGAGGCCCGCGCCTCGTTTCGCGAGCTCTTTCTCGCCCGCGTCGGCGCCCTCGCTGGCACCCCCTTCATCGCACAGCTCTGCTACATCACCATCATCGTGGTGGTGGTATTCCAGCCGTTCCGAAAACGTTTTCCATCCGCGCCATGAAAGCCGAGGACATCATCGAAGAGCTGCAGGACGTCGCCAGACAGATCGGCGTCACCGTCCGGTTTGAAAAGGGTGATTTCGAGGGCGGATACTGCGTGCTGCGGGATCAGCACCTCGTGCTGATCAACAAGCGGCTCATGCCCTCGCGCAAGGCCTCCACGCTGGCGCTCGCGCTGCAGAACATCGGCCTGGAGACGATCTTCCTGAAGCCTGCCATCCGTCAGTTCATCGAAGACGAGGCCGTGAAAGCCTCGCGGGAGGCGCGATGATCAAGGCCGTGATTTTTGACCTCGACAACACGCTCGTGGATTTTATGAGCATGAAGCGGCAGGCCGTCGATGCCGCGATCCAGTCGATGATCGATGCGGGGCTGAGGCTGAGCCCCGGCGCCGTCCGCGAACGCATCGACGCGATCTACAAGGAGCGGGGCATCGAGTTCCAGAACGTCTTCGACCAGCTGCTCTACGATGTCTTCCAGAAGGTCGACTACAAGATCCTGTCCGCAGGCATCGTCGCCTACCGCCGGGCCCGGGAGGCGGCACTGGTTCCGTATCCGCATGTGAATATGACGTTGCTCGCGCTGCTGAAGCGCGGGATCAAGCTCGCGGTAGTCAGCGACGCGCCCAGCCGCGAGGCGTGGCTCCGCCTCTGCTACCTGAACCTCCAGCACGCATTCGATGTGGTCGTCACGTTCGAGGACACCGGTCAGCACAAGCCGAGCCCCGCACCCTTCCTCAAGGCACTCACCGGCCTGGGAGTCGAGGCGCACGAGACTCTCATGGTCGGCGACTGGCCGGAGCGGGACATGGTGGGGGCGGCAACCGTCGGCATCACCACAGTGTTCGCCCGCTATGGCGATACGTTCGGGACAATCCATTCCGGGGCGAAATACGACGTCAACGACGTGTCCGAGCTTCTGACTGTCATCGACAGGGAAAACGGGATCCCGGGGGATATCCGATGATCAAGGGAATCGGCGTCGACATCATCGAGATCGATCGTATCCGTCGCCTGGCGACTGACAGCGGAGAGAGGTTCCTTCAGCGGGTGTTCACCGAGGGCGAGCTCCGGTACGCCGCCGGAAAGCACCATCAGTACCAGCACCTCGCGGCACGCTTCGCCGCCAAGGAGGCAACGAGCAAGGCCCTGGCCACCGGATGGTCCGGGGCTTTCCGCTGGACGGACGTCGAGGTGGTCAACGACCCCACGGGCCAGCCGCGCATCGTGCTCCATGGCGAGCTCGAGAAGTTGCTGGCCGGCGCCACCGTCCATGTCACCATCTCCCACTCGGATTTTCACGTCGTCGCGATGGTTGTCATCGAGGAGTCCCGGCCGTGAGGATGAGCATTTACGGGAAGATGGTGATCGGGTTTGGTGTCATCATCCTGGTGCTGGTCCTCGTCAACGGGTCCATCCTGTTTCAGCTGCGGGAGTTCTCGGACACGGTTCGCCTCATGCTGGCAACGAACGCCCGCACCATCGAAGCTGCCCGCCAGGCGCGCACGCTACTGGCTGAAGAGGAGGGGAGCGCCCGGAAACTCCTTGTCACCGGCGACACCCTGTACAGGGCTCTCTTTGCCGACGTCGCCTCGCTCTCCCGGCCACTCATCGATTCCGTCCTCCCATCGATCTCGCCGCCCCGCGAACGTCCGGCGCTCGCGGCCATCGCCGCGTCCCATCGCACGCTTTGCGAGTCGATCATGAACCCCGCGATGCTGCCGGGCAAGGGAACGGCCTCGGGGCTGCGGGAAGCGGCGATCGCCGACACAATCGCTCGGCTTCAACTGTCGCTGGACGGAGTGATCATGCGCACGCGCGAGGACATGAGCCGCTCGATGACCGAGCTCGAGACGAACACCGGGCGAGCGCTGGAACGCGCGGCGTACCTGACCATCGGGGCGTTGCTCGGCACGCTGCTCGTCGCGCTCATCATCACGCGCACCATTACCCGCCCGCTGAAGGCCCTGCAGGCCGGAACGCGCCACGTTCTCGAGGGAGTCCATGTCCCTATCCGGGTCTCCTCCAGAGACGAGATCGCCAGCCTTGCCGACGACTTCAACGACATGAGCGAGCGGCTGAAACGGAGCAACGAACTCCGGACGGAAATGCTGCAGCAGATCTCACATGAGATTCGGAGTCCGCTGCAGTCCATGTACGCCGCATACTACCTCCTCTCCCAGCAGATCGCGGGCCCGATCACGGACGAGCAGCGCAAGGTGATCGGCAACATCAAGAACAACATCGACCGCATTTCGGATTTCAGCACACACTTCCTCGACCTTGCAAAGATCGAAGCGGGCGTGATGCCGTTCGCCCCCGAAACGGTCAACCTCGCCGACGTGATCGCCCCGGCCGTCGAGAACGCCCTGCTCGTCGCGCGTGAACGGAACATCACCCTCACGCTGGAGGCCACAGAGACCCCCCGGGTGACAGTCGATCCCGGCAAGATCGAGCAGGTTGCGACGAATTTTCTGACCAACGCCCTGAAATATACGCCCGAGGGCGGAAGGATCACCGTTCACGTCGGCCCCTCCGAATTCGGGACGCAGCTCACCGTCACCGACACCGGCGTGGGAATCCCGCCGGAGGACGTGCCGAAACTCTTCACGAAGTTCTTCCAGGCAGCGAATTCCGGACAGACGGGGAGGAAGGGGACCGGTCTCGGGCTCGCCCTCGTACGGGCGATCATCAAGCAGCACGGCGGCCATGTCCGCGCGGAAAGCGTGCTCGGCTCGGGCTCGACGTTCATCGCCGAGTTCCCGCCGGCAACTGTCAGCCAGGAGGAATCAGCATCATGACGGATTCACTGCGATATTCGCCGGCAGTCATCCTGTGCTGCGTATTGTTGGCAGGCTGCGCGCCATCGAAGGACACTGGCTCGGCAGAGGGCGACGCCGAGGCGGTCCTGGCATTCGCCGAATCGCTCGAAGCCGATTCCTTGCTCGACCAGGCTACAGCTCAATACGCGATAGTCGCAGAGCAGTTCCCGACGGCCGACGTCTATCCGCTGGCCGTTCGACGGGTAGCGTTTCTGTACGCTCATCCCGACAATCCCGCCCATAACGACACGCTGGCGTTACGGTGGATGAGGATCTACAATCCCCTGGCGCGCACCCGGGAGGAACGGCAGGAGGTCGCCGTGGCCACAACCCTGATCCAGCAGAACATGGCGCTCCGTGAGCAGCTGGGCCACGAATCCGCTTCCGGCGACAGCCTTGCGACGCTTCTCCGCAGGCAGGGTCGCCGCGTCAGGGACCTCGAAACGGAATTGCAGCAGGTCAACGACGAGCTCCGCAAACTCAAGGAAGTTGACGTGCGCACGTCCCGGACACGAAAGAAGTGATCCCCGTCGCATGATCTTCGGGTGGCGGCAGGGCTTGCGCCGCCGATCCCCCCCGGGGGGGGGCGGTTTGCAACTCAGAGGCAGATTCTGTAAGTTCTTCTCGATTACGTCACGGCGCGTGAGGGACCATGAAGTCGCTCGGCATCAAAAAACTGTACTACTCCATCAGCGAGGTCAGCAAGATCACCGACCTCGAGCAGTATGTCCTGCGCTACTGGGAGTCGGAGTTCGACGAGCTGAAGCCGGCGAAGAACCGGGCGGGAAACAGGATCTACACAAACCGTGACATCAAGCTGATCCTGTACATCAAGAAGCTGCTGCGCGACGAGCGCTACACCATCGAGGGGGCAAAGCAGGTCCTGAAGAGCTACGCTCCCGATACCGGCCTGGGCGAGCAGCTCGAGCTGATTAACCAGCCGAAGGCCCGGACAAAGATCAAGGACGAACAACTCCGGTCCGACGTGACGGAAGTGAAGACCTTCCTCGAAGACCTGCTGAAGAAGTTGAACTGACGACAGCACCAGATTGCGCAAACGCCTGCGGGGCCGTCCATCGGGACGGCCCCGCACTGTTTTGTTGCCCACGACTGGCGGGAATCGAAACGTCAGGACCTAGTCGCAGCACCCTCCGTGAGGAGCGGCCGGCAAGGGAGCCGCAGGGCTGACATACGGAATTCCCAGACCGAGCCCCCGCACAATCAACAACACGCCCAGCAGTGCGCCGAACCACGGGAGCATTGCGACGAGCTTCATCCTGAAGGAGCCCGGCAGTTTGTATCCCGCCATCGACAACCCCAGCATGATGGGCACAGTACCCGTGCCGAAGCCGGCCATGAACATCACTCCGCCGGCCTCGGAGCCGGTCGTAGCCGCGCCGGCGAGCGCCGCCACAACGAACCCACACGGGAGAAAGCCGTTCAGCACGCCTACCAGAAACAACGCGAACAGCGACCGGCGTCGGAACAGCGAGCCCAGCGCGTCAGTCATGCGCCTCTGCACGGCATCGGCACCGGGGACACGGGGAAGGAAGCGGCGTGCAACCGCCGGGGCGAGGGATGTAAGAATCAGGAATGCGCCGAGAACAATGGAAAGGGCCTGCTGGTAGCCGAGAAGCGCGATGCCTCTGCCGATGGCGCCGACCACGAGGCCCAGCAGAGCGTATGTCACAATACGGCCGCTGTTGTAGGTAAGTCGACCTGCGAGGAGCGGCCATGCGGTCTTCCCGCCAGTTGGCAGCGCAAGCGCGATGGGCCCGCACATCCCGGCACAATGCACGCTTCCCATGACGCCGACAAGAAATCCCGATACAATCTCCATCACGGAGCCCTCAGTTCAGAACGACTTTCGCCTCTTCATAGTACTGCGCTCCGCCGGCGAGCCATTCGACCTTCACCGTCCAGAGCCCGGGGTGCAGCCACGGTGATTCAATACGCATCGTTCCGGACGAGTCCAGGCTGAGCGGCGCGGCAAAATCCATCGCGCGGTCCGACGGACGGTAGAGCGTCACGGTTCCGTTCACCTCGCCGGACCGAGCGACCCCGGGGATCATGATCGTCACGCCGCCGGTCGTTCCGCTCACCGTCATCAGGGCGCCCGAGGATCGCGCACGCTGGATGCTCTGAATCCGCCCCTCGTACTCGAGCCCCCGCTGGTAGTAGTCGTCCGCGACCAGGTCGGTCGGGCTCGAGAGCGCGATCCAGACCATCACTGCCAAGCCCACACCGAAGATCGCGAACGCGATCACGATCCCGGTCCCCCAGTTCAATGTGCGCGCCGCGTTCATCGCTGCACCCCCGGACCGAGAAACGAGGTGTGAATCGTATGGAGCTTCTTCCCGTCCGCGTACACGCCAACGGTCAACGGTGTGCTCAGGCCCGTAAGCTGCTCGCGCTGCAGCAGAATCAGCAGCTTCGATTCCGCGATCCCCTGTGGCTCCGCCGCCAGGTCACCGCCCATGACCTCAATCTGCCCTTCCGTCTCCTCGAGGATGAACGTAACGGGCACTTTCACGAATGTCTTGTTCAGGACCTTCACGTCGTATACGTTGCTGACCCTGCCGTCCGGGCGGTCCTGATAGAACATCCCCGGAGTACGGAGAACCGTCACATCGACCTCGCTCCGATTGGCCAGCAAAACAGTAAGGACGCTCACGAGGAGAAGCAGCACCACCGAGTATCCGATGACGCGGGACGTCCAGAGGCGCGACGTGCCGGTGGCGATCGCCGTGGCGGAGTCGTACCGTACGAGCCCACGGGGTTTCCCGATCTTGTCCATCACGGTGTCGCAGGCGTCGATGCATGCGGTACAGTTCACGCATTCCAGCTGCGTGCCGTTGCGGATGTCGATTCCTGTCGGACAAACCTCCACACACTGGTCGCAGTCGATGCAGTCGCCCTTCGTGCGGTCAGTGCCCCGGCGGAGCCTGCCCCGGGGTTCGCCGCGACGATAATCATACCCGATCACGATAGAGTTCTTGTCGAGGAGCACGCCCTGCAGCCTGCCGTACGGACAGACCAGGATACACGCCTGCTCGCGGAACCACGAGAAGATCCAATAGAACACCGTGCTGAAGATGAGCATCGCCGTGAGCCCGCCGATATGCCTGAAGGGCGGGTCGGTCACGATCGTCCAGAGCTGATCGGTCCCGATGATCCAGGCGAGCAGGGTGTTGCCGATAGCGAAGGCCAGCACGGCGTAGATGAGAAACTTCGTCCCCTTGCGGAGAAGCTTCTGGCTGTTCCAGGGGGACTCGTTCAGCCGGCGCTGCTGTCGGTGGTCCCCCTCCACCCAGTAGTCGATCTTGCGGAACACCATCTCCATGAATACGGTCTGCGGACAGACCCAGCCACAGAAAAGGCGCCCGAAGACGACCGTGAAAAGAATGATGAAGACGATCGTTGTGATGAGCGCTATGGCGAGCAAATAGAAGTCGTGGGGGCCGAACACGGTGCCGAACAGGATGAATCTCCGTTCGAGGATGTTGAAGAGGAAGAACGGCGTGTCGTGCATGCGGACGAACGGCATGCCGACGAGGAAGGCCAGGAGGAGAAAGCTCAGGATCGTGCGCCACCGGTAGAAGCGGCCAGACGGCTGCTTGGGATAGATCCAGCTCCGCTTCCCCTGTTTGTTGACGATGGTCATCGAGTCACGGAAGCTCTCCGTGGCCTGACCCGGCTCCTCCGCCGCCCCCTCGGCCCGTACCGTTCCCCCGTCTGTGTCTCCCATTTATCCGGTTGCCTTTGTGCTATCGGCCGGAGCGGCATTCACGGCGGGCTCGACGTACAGCGTTCCCTCCTGCTTCTTGGCATTCGGGGGGGCTGTTCCCTGCAGCGACAAGACGTAACTGGCGATTTCCTGTATCTGCTTTGGCGTAAACACCAGCTGCCAGCTGATCATGCCTTTTGCCGCCACACCGTTCTTGATGGTTGCATACACGTTTGAGATGGCACCCCCGTGAATCCAGTACTGGTCGGTGAGGTTGGGCCCCACCACGCCCTGCCCCTGGGGACCATGACAGGAAACGCAGTACTTGCCGAACGCTTCTTTGCCGCGCCCGAGGGCTCCCGGGTCCACGAGCGCCGCGAGCGCGTTCTCGTCGATCGCACCTTCTTTCGCGATCATCATCCGCCGCTGGAGATCCGCCGCCGCGACCTCCTGCCGGTACTCCTCGACCATGAGCGGCGAACTCCCGAGCACATGATAGCTGATCATATAGGTCGCCCCGAAGACGATTGTCCCCAGGAAGAGCGTTGTGAACCAAGGAGGTATGCGGTTGTCCAGCTCCCGGATGTTGTCATACACGTGGTCGGGCATTTCGGCGTCGGCGGACTTCCCGGCAAGCGCATAGCGCCGCAGGAAGGCGAACGTCGCACCGAGCCGTTTCCGATCGGCCTCCGGGAGCACGAGGAGAAAGAAGAGGATCGCGATGATGATGATCGTGGTTGTCGCGGTAAGGTTCAGCGCGAAGGTGGTGCCCGGATCCCCGGACCCCGCCGCGAACGCGGCGCCGGTGGGCATGATGGGAAGGGTCATCATCAACATACGTCGCAGTGTTGTCATAGTCTCACTTCCTTTCCGCGCACGCTGTCATCGTCGAACGGGAGCCGCTCACAGTGGTCGATCCGCTCACGCGTGATATGGAACACCCGGACGACAATCAGGAGGAAGGCCAGGACCGAGAGTATGAGAGATACCTGGCCGATGTACTCCGAGCCGGTCAGGGATGAAAGATAGTGTGAGATCACGGTGGCTTTCCTCCTGTTACCGCTTCGCGCCTTTGATGTCGGTGCCCAGGCGCTGCAGGTACGCAATGAGGGCGATGATCTCCTTCTGCGGATCCGCCGGCGCCCCGGCCTTGGTGATGTCCGTCGCGAGCGCCTCGGCTTGAAGCTTGAGGTCCTCAACAGCGCGCTCATCGTAGCCGGCCGGGTACGGAACGCCGAGCGACTGCATGGCCCGGATCTTTGCAGCGGTCGAACCGACATCCAGATCCTGCGACAACAGCCAGGGGTATGCCGGCATGATGGATCCTGGTGACATGGAGGTCGGCTCGTTCATATGGAGGTAGTGCCAGAGATTCGGAAACTTGCCGCCGACGCGATGGAGATCAGGCCCTGTCCGTTTGGACCCCCAGAGGAACGGATGGTCGTAGACAAATTCCCCGGCCTTCGAGTACTCGCCGTAGCGCTCCGTCTCCGACCGGAACGGGCGCACCATCTGGGAGTGACAGTTGTTGCACCCCTCGCGGATGTAAATGTCCCGTCCCTGGAGCTCCAGCGGCGTGTACGGCTTCACGCTGGAGATGGTGGGGATGTTGCTCTTTACGACGTAGGTGGGGATGATCTCGACCAGGCCGCCGATCAGGATCAGCACGAGCGCAAGGACAGTGAACTGCGCCGGTTTCCGCTCGATCCAGCGGTGGCGGGATTCCTTCGGACCGTGATGATCGGCCGCAAGCGGCGCTGCAGCAGCTTCGACGGAGGCCTCAAACTTTCCCTGACGGGCCGTTTTGACCAGGTTGTACGTCATCACCACGACGCCGCCCAGATACAGGGTTCCCCCGAAAGCCCTGATCGTCCAGAACGGGACGATCTGCAGGACGGTTTCTAGGAAGTTCGGGTACTGCAGGGTTCCAAAGTCCGTGAACTGCTTCCACATCAGGGACTGTGTCAGGCCGGAGGTGTACATGGCCACCGCGTAGAACACGATGCCGAGCGTCCCGATCCAGAAGTGGAGGTTTGCCAGCGTGCGGGAATAAAGCGTCGTCCCGTACAGTTTCGGCACCAGCCAGTAGAGCATCCCGAACGTGAGGAACCCGTTCCAGCCAAGGGCCCCGACGTGCACGTGCGAGATGATCCAGTCTGTGTAGTGCATGATGGCGTTCACGTTCTTGAGCGAGAGCGCCGGGCCCTCGAACGTCGCCATCCCGTAGGCGGTAACCGCAACCACCATGAACTTCAGCACGGGGTCCTCACGCACCTTGTCCCATGCTCCCCGGAGCGTCAGCAGACCGTTGATCATGCCGCCCCACGACGGGGCGAGCAGCATGACCGAGAAGACCGTACCGAGCGACTGCGCCCAGTCCGGCAGGGCCGTGTAGAGCAGATGGTGCGGGCCCGCCCAGATATAGATAAAGATCAGCGACCAGAAGTGGATGATGGAGAGCCGGTAAGAGTAGACCGGCCGGTCAGCCGCTTTCGGGAGGAAGTAATACATCAGCCCAAGGAACGGGGTCGTGAGGAAGAACGCCACCGCGTTGTGCGCGTACCACCACTGGACCAGCGCATCCTGCACGCCCGCATACAGGGGGTAGCTCTTCATGATCGACGCGGGCAGCTCAAACGAGTTCACGATGTGCAGAACGGCGACGGTGACAATCGTCGCGATGTAGAACCAGATTGCCACGTACATGTGGCGTTCCCGCCGTTTGACCAGGGTGCCGAACAGGTTGATGGCGAAGACCACCCAGACCAGCGTGATCGCGATGTCGATGGGCCATTCCAGCTCCGCATACTCCTTGCTGGTCGTGAGTCCCAGCGGGAGCGTCAAGGCGGCGGAGACGATGATCCCCTGCCAGCCCCAGAAGTGGATCCACCCCAGCAGCCTGCTGAACATCGGCGTCTTGCACAGGCGGGGAAGTGAATAGTAGATGCCCGTGAAGACCGCGTTCCCCACGAAGGCAAAGATCACGGCGTTCGTGTGCAGCGGCCGGATGCGGCCGAAGGTGATGTACTGGAGGCCGGCGTTGAGCGAGGGGATGAACAGCTGGAAGGCGATGATGACGCCGACCAGCATCCCCACAAGGCCCCAGACGACCGTCGCAATGGTGAACGCGCGGACGATCGTGTTGTCGTATCGGAAGCGTTCGAGTTCCATGCGTTCCTTACGATAGATGATGATTCGAGTCCCGCGGCGCGGGATTCGGCTCGTCAAACAACATGCGTATAGATGGCGTCACGCGGTCATCGTACTGCCCCGACCGGACCGCCCAGAGGAACGCCAGGAGAAATCCTCCCGCGAGCATCAGGCTGGCTCCGATCATGACCGCGATGACGGACATCAGGCAATCCCTTTGCGTCGCGCCGCAATCCGCACCGACATGGTGGAGAGCAGCACGACGGTGATGGAGCTGAGCGGCATAAGGATAGCCGCCACCACGGGGGAAAGATCCCCGCGAACCGCCACCCAGAGCACCGCCGCATTATACAGAAATGAAACCGCAAAACTCACGAGCACGATGCGCACCGCGGCCCGGGACAGATCCAGAAACGCCGGGAGCAGATGGAACGAGCCTCCGTGCAGAATCCCGTCGCTGGCCGGGGTGAACCGGGCTGCATCCTCCGACACCGCGATTCCCACGTCCCCTTCCTTGAGCGCCACGGCATCGTTCAATCCGTCGCCAACCATCATCACGACTGCTCCTTCTTTCCGGAGTCCGCGAATGTGTTCGCGCTTCTCAGCCGGCGACTTCCCGAACTGCATCTCGACATTTCCGCCCAGGACGGCCTGCAGCGGGCGCCTGTCCCCCGCCGTGTCGCCCGAAAGCAGCCCGAGGCGATACCGCCCTCGCAGGGACGCGAACACTCTCTCGAGTCCATCGCGAAACCTCGTCCGGGCGACGAAGATCCCCCGCGTGGTGCCGTCTACGCCAACGGCCACGTGTGTCCGCCCGGGCATTGGCCCATCCGCACCCGCTACGAACCGCGACGATCCGAGCCGAACGGCATGCCCGTCAACCGTTCCCTCGATGCCTTCGCCGGGAATTTCGCAGAACTCCTCGACGGTTCCCGTGGCATCACCCTGGAGCGCGGCTGATAGCGCGCGGCTGAGAGGATGCGACGAGTGCTGCGCCAGCGATGCCACCAGAACCGCATCCTTCCGCGACAACCCCACTCCCTCGAACTGCAGCCCGACTCCGCCGGCACACGTCAGCGTGCCGGTCTTGTCGAAGAGAATCGTCGTGACGCGGGCGAGCTGCTCCACCACTCCAGCGTTCTTCAGGTAGAATCCTTTCCTGCCGAACAGCCGCATCATCGTCCCGAACGCAAACGGCGTCGCCAGCGCGAGCGCGCATGGACATGCAACAATCAGGACCCCGGTGATGGCGTCAAGCGCAATGCCCGCATCGCGCGGGAACCAGTACAGGCCTGTGAGCCCCGCACCAAGCAGGACGCCCGCGGTGAAGTACCTCGCCACCGTGTTCGACACCGTGACCAGGCTCCGGGATTCGTCTCGCTGATCGCCGTGCTCGTTCCACAGGCTCGTCAGATAGCTCTGCGAGACCTCCCGCACGACCTCAAGCTCGATCGCGCCACCGCGCTGCCGACCGCCCGCATGCACCAGGTCGCCGACAACGCGCTCGACCGGCGTCGATTCCCCCGTCACAAAACTGTAGTCGATGAGCCCGCGCCCGTACATCATGACGGCGTCGGCGGGGACGATGTCGCCGTTCCGGACCACGACGCGCTCGCCGACCATAAGCTTGGATACCGGCACCGGACGCTCGCCGTCCTGATTACGTACCGTCACGGCCAGCGGGAAGTACGCCTTGTATGTGCGCTCGAAGTTGAGCGTGTCGTACGTCTTGGCCTGAAACAGCTTCCCGAGGAGCAGGAAGAACACCAGGCCGCTCATCGAATCCAGGAATCCCGGTCCTGCACCCGAGACGATGTCGAACAGGCTCCTTGCGAACAGGATAAGGATCCCCAGCGCGATCGGCACATCGAGGTTGACGATCCCACGCTTCAACCCTCCGGCCGCGGAGAGAAAGAACGCTTGTGAACTATACAGGAGCACGGGCAGGGACAGGGCAACATTCAGCGCCGAGAACAGCTTGCCCAATTCCGATTCCCCGCCGGCGAAATACTCGGGGAAACTCAGGAGCATGATGTTGGCGAAGCAGAATCCCGCTACGCCCACGCGCGCGTAGAGAGCGGCCATCGGCTGTGCCGGTGCGCGCCGCTCGGGAGAGGCAAACGAGAGCTCGGGCTCGTATCCGAGCGAGGCAAGAAGCTCGACGACGTTCCTGAGTGTCGTATCGCCGTTGAACCTGATAAAGAGCTGTCTCTTGAGAAAGTCCACGCGTGAATGGACAATTCCTGGGTCCAGGGCGTGCAGGTTCTCGAGCAGCCATACGCACGAGGCGCAATGCATCCCGGGAACAGTCAGCGTGGTGGTGTGAGTTGTGCCGTCGGTGAAATCGAGCAACCCTGCAACCACTTCGGGATCGTCAAGATACGCGTAGCGCGCGTCGCCGCCGAACCGGGGAGTCAGGCCCGGGGATTCCTCGCGCCGGTAATAGTCTCCCAGCCTGTGGCGCTCCAGCAAATCGTAGACCGTTTTGCACCCTTGACAACAGAACGCTTTCCCGTCGCCCTGAGGCACATCGCTCGGGACAGGATCGCCACAATGAAAGCAGCTCGTCTGGGGTGAGACTGCCTCGGCGTGAGGAAGGGGCATACGCGGCAGAATGGAAGCACAGGACTGTTAGCAAGAAACATACAAAAAACACCCTGGAAATCAAACCTTGGAGCCGGGCGGGCCCTCCGACGAAAATCGCTCGAAGCCGTTTCAGGAAGCGAGAACGGGCCTAGAAGTAGAGCCCATACCACACCGCATTCGGCGAGATACGCACCGCAGGCGCCGGCAAGTGGATGAAATTCAGCGCCTCCGCGAGGAGCCGCAGGAATTCGGTGTCCTGCGGGATGATCTTCGTCAGGTCGTAATCCAGGCTCAGCATGACGATGCTGTAGGGGTTCGGCGTCGCCACATCCCTGACCCCGTATCCAACCGCCAGCGCAAGCCAATCAGGCCAGACCGGCTCGACCGATCGCGGGAGCAGGTTGTTCACGTGGATGCTCAGCCAGAGCGTCTGCCCCTCGTAGTCGTCGAACATGATGTGCTTCTGCCCCTGAAAGCCCACGCCGCCCGGTTCGTTGATCAGATCCGAAGGATGGTAGGAAAACTTCATGTTGAAGTCCTTCAGCGGCGGCCAGTAGAACTGAGCCACGGGGTACAGCGCCCCGGCGAGGTTCGCGGCGAAGTCAACGCGATCGAAACCCCACGCCGAAAATCCGTCCTGCACCTCCACATAGGTCTGGAAGAGGATTGCGCCTGACGTGCCGAACCAGAGCGACTGTTCGGCGGACATGTTGGTCCACTCGAACGATTTTCTGAGAATAAACGCTACGACGGTCGCGCCATAGAAGTGCCCGAGCTTGTCCACCCAGAGCCCGTACTCGAGGTCCTCCTGGAAGTGGAACGATGTGCGATTGTTCTTCCACCAGCCGTTCTGCTGGTATACATGGATTCCGACCATGGCTGCGGCGGTGAGGCCGCCGACGAGAACGAGGCGAGCCGTGTTCACGCCTTCCCGCGCGGTTGTCGAGTCAGCAGTGATTGGTGGTCGTGGGAGAGAATCGGCCGGGGCGGTTGTCTGAGCCATGGCCGACGCCCGGACAAGGAGCAGACACGGCAGTATACAAGAGACGAGTTTCACCTCGAGGCGCTCACGACGGGAGCGTGAGGTGGCCGAGCTGGAGGAGCGCACTCAGATTGTCCCACTCGACCCAGACCTCGGCAATGCGTCCGTCCTTCAGCCGGAACATGGCGAGGAAGTTCGCCTCGATGCGACGACCGGAGGCAGGGAACGGCCCCATGGGTCCCTTCTGTGTTCCGGTGAACTGGAGTGCGGCGGCGACCCGGTCCTCGTCGGCAACGAGATAGAGAATCTTCTGGTGCGCGTCGGGGAAGGTCATCGACTCGTTTTTGAGGAACTCTACGAGTTGCCTGCGTCCGCGCAGTTCAGGTTGTCCGTACGTGCGGCTGCGGCGCACGACGTCGTCCGCGACGAGGGCGTCGAGCGTCGCCCATTCCTGCCCGCTGATGGCCTGGACGAACGCGGTGACCGTGGCCTTGTTGTTTTCTATGCTCATGGGGCGCTTTTCTGAAAACTACTGACCGCGGGGGGGATTGTCAATCACGCATTGGAGCCCGCCTGCGTGGACACCGTAAGCCCGTTCGGATGTCACTGCACTTCAGGCGGGATCTCGGTATTCTCAAAAGTCAGGGGCAAGCAAACCAACACGACGGAACGTAGCGCAGGCCCGGTGGCGCACCTGCATGGGGTTCAGGGGGTCATGGGTTCAAATTCCACCGTTCCGACTGGATTTCACCTACCTGTTGACAGCATTGTGGACACCTTTCGCCTGAAAGGCAACGACCATAGCACACCACCCAGTCTGACCTCACCAAACGCCCCACTCAGCTTTTGTTGAATTGCCATGGGAAAGGCTGTGACTTGACATTCCCTCCTGTCCTCGGTAGCTTGGTGAAACCATTCCACTGATCGTGGATGGGTGTTGCTGCACAACTGCGGCTCACTGTTCTTGTGGTACAGGATGTTCCTCCTCGGTTCGCATCCAGCTCTCCCGGTCACACGTGAGTGTGCTCGCCCGGATTTTGTGCGGACCTGCAACTTCCAACCCCTGCGGCCCCTCCACCCGACATCCAACCGTCTCCGTTTCAATTTCTCAACCCTCCTAATCTTGAGGAGCACGTAATGGAATCACGCCATACGTTCGCCCTTCTGTTCTTGCTCGTCCTCCCATTGGCCGCAGCCACCGCTCAGGAGGTGGATGATTATCGGATACTCAATATCACCCAGACTACCTCCTCCCCGACACAGCTGGCTATTGACCGGGGTCGACTCATCTGGCGCGACACCGACCCGAACTCGGGCAAGTACTTTCTCAAGTACTCTTCGGGTGCTGATGTTATGGTGCTCGATTCCAACCTCCACGCAGTGTCTGCGGCCATAAGCGGCGACCACGTAGTGTGGACCACTCACCTGGAGAACGTGAAGGCATTTGACATTCGCTCGTGGACAACCGTTCCGATCGGTGTGTCGTACAACCCCGATTTCAGGCAGCCTGTCTGCGCGTCAGGAGACTTCGCCGCGTACGCAACGCGGAAACCGGGGACCGGTACGAATATCCTCCTGCACTGCTTCTCTTCAGGAGTCGACACGTCACTGAGCGCAGGGGTGTGGAATACTGCCCCGAGCGTCCACCACGGACAAGTTGCCTGGGTTGCCTCTGACGCAGAATTCGAGCTGGCTTCGTCGAGCATCGTCTTCTTCGATGGCCAGCGAACACGGACTATCTCCGGAACGACGGGTCTCCAACCTCGGGCCCCGATAATGAGAGACGCACAGGTCGTATGGGTGGAATCGGGCCCTCCCTCATGGCGTGTGCGGCTCTTTACGGAGGATTCCGTCATTACCCTCCTTGAACAAGGAGTCGGATCCGACGTGTGCACGGGGTACGACGCCAGCAATGGTATCGGCGTGGCGGCACTGCGAGACACGATCACGAGCCGCGGAAGGATCGAAATCTTCTCCGCCGAGACGGGAACCAGACAGACGATTCCCGATTCCAACGGAGTCTGGAGCGTACACATCGATAACGGATTAATCGTCTGGCAATCGGGGAGCGGGCCGCGCAAGCGGTTGAGGACCCATGCATACCCCGGCGGACTCTTCGAGGAGATCGGTCTCGCCGAGAATCCGGTCGTGGATGATGGTCGGATTGCCTGGACCCTGGGCGATGCCGTCAGCCTGTATGTGCCGGTCACCTACACGCGCATGACCTCGGACGGTGTGAACGGGTGGGAGCAGACGAAGTTCAAGACGATCGATAGCAGCGCGATCGTTTGGGGGAACGCGGCCGGCAACACGACTTCCTATCGGCTGTTCTACGACAACGCGGGCACTACCACACAACTGACCGACTCCTTGCTGCCGCGCGATCTGCTCATGCTGAATGACGGCTATCTCGTCTGGCGATCGAACTTCGACTCTCTCCATTATTACGATGGTGTTCACGCGCCCGTGAAGTTCCTGGACACCATTCAGGCTGAAAATCTGTACGTGGCCGGGGGTTCGATCGGATTCTTCGGCCCCAGAACAACGAACGGAGAGAGTATCAAGCGAGGCTGGCTCTATCGGATTGCCTCAGGGAGCCTGATCCAGTTGACTTCCGGTGACGCTGAATCCGGCAATGTGCTCTGCTATGGGGCGACGGCGTGCTGGCGTGATCTGAACACAGAACGTATGATGTTCCACGACGGAGCCACTACCGCCACGATCAGCGATTCATCAGTCACTGAACACTACAGCTACAGGAACGGCGTGATCGTGTGGTCGGAGCGCCGAAATGGAATTCAGCAGATCATGATGTACGATATCGCAGCCGCGGCAAAGACCCAGGTCACCAACTCTAGTGCGTCGATGCTCTATCCGATCACCGATGGGTCTCATATCGTCTGGTACGAGAATGCAGAGTACCCGTTCCCCGCCGTGAATCCAGTGATGTGGTACTATGACGTTGCCACGAGTGAATCGCGACGAGTTGCGCGCACATCATACAACCAACTGATGTGGAACTGGATGACAGACGGTACCATCGCATGGACCCAGGACAAGAATGTTCTCGTGTGCGACGGGAGGGTCGTCACGCAGCTGACAAGCGATGATTTTTACGAGAACGCTCCGGTCTATCTGGACCGTGGATTGTATGTGTGGCGGCGCGCAGGCGATATCTTTCGCGGGAAGCTTCGCGCCCACGCCGCATTCGATGCAGCAAATATTGCCGGCGACGTCCCGCTCACTGTAGCGTTCACCAATCGATCCTGGGAGGGATGCCGGAGCTATCTCTGGAAGTTTGGGGATGGCACCTCGAGTACAGCAATAGATCCGGTTCACACCTATGTCGCTCCCGGGAGCTTCACGGTGACGTTGACGGTCACAGGCCCAACGGGAACGGCGAGTGAGAAGAAGGTACAGTTGGTGAGAGCATTATCCTCCACGGCCATTGCGGCAGACGATTTGCAGCATCCAGAACGCACGGAGCTCTTGCCGAATTACCCGAACCCATTTAATCCGACCACGGAGATTTCCTATCAGATTGCGGATGCGGCAATCGTGACGCTCAAGATCTACGACGTCCTCGGGAGAGAGGTGGCGACGCTTGTGAACGAGGCACAATCCCCGGGAACTCACCGTGCGCCATGGGACGGATCGCAGCACGCGAGCGGAATCTACTACTACACCATGAAGGCAAATGCATTTCTCGCCACGCGCGCGATGATTCTCATGAAGTGACCGGAGGTGGGTATGAGGAACGTGAAACGCGTGGTGTTGACTGCCAGTCTGCTCATTTCGGGTCTCGCCATGTCCACGGCCCAGACTGCGTACGAGGCGTGGGTCCGGCAGTATCCCGATGTCGACACCAGCGATCACTCGGTGGAGGATATGGTTGTGGACAGCGTCGGCAATGTGTATGTGACGGGTTACGGTCGCCTGCCCGGGGAATCAGACTACGGGCTTCTCACCAAGAAGATCAATCCCTACGGCCTCACGGTCTGGGAGGCGCGCTATGCGACCCACTTCAGGGGATACCCCGGCACTACTGATACGGGGCCCGTCATCCGCACCGATGGCATGGGGAATGTCTATGTAGGGGGTACTGGCTTTGGAGCGACGACATTTGAAGATTTTGTGACGATCAAATACAATTCGCGAGGCGAACAACAATGGGTCGCCAGGTACAACGGACCGGGTGACACGAGCGACGTTCTCATGGGGCTGGTTCTTGGTCCCTCAGGGGAGGTGGTAGTGTTCGGATGGACACAAGACGAGCAGAGGGAGTTGATGGGCGCAGTGGTCAAATACGCTTCCAACGGTGTTCAGGAATGGAGCGCTGTCGATACAATCTTCGCTCCAGGCGCGGGGGCGATCGACCGGCTCGGGAATATCTACATCAGCGCGCCATTCGGCCGGGTCAAGAATCTCAAGTACTCTTCGGATGGTACACTTCAATGGAAACGGTCCTTCAACGTCTCCGGGACCGCCTTCCCACCGTCATCTCTGGCCGTTGACGAAACGGGGAGCGTCTATGTCGCGGGGTGGTCCGAGAATATTCAGACTGGTGACGACTATACATGGTCGATCAAGTACAATAGTGCCGGTGTGCAACAATGGAGTAAGGATGATCCATTTGACGGCGGGAGTGTCCACATTGTTCTTGATTCTACCCTTGTGTATCTGAGCGCGGGGTGGTCCCTCAAGTGCCTCACCAGAAATGGCGGCACGGTGTGGTCTGTGGCGTGCTATCCTGACAGCATCTGGAACATCCTTGCCCTCACGATGACCAAGTCCCGGGATATCGTGGTTGCAGATGTTGCCACCCCCGGGGGTCTTATTCCGACGGCATCGTACTCCCGGTTCGGTGCAAAGCAATGGGCACGCAGGACGGTCATCCCGGATCCGGCGTACAGGTATGGTCAGACCGTATGCGCCTTCGATGAATCCGGGTACGCGTACCTGTCGTTTAACAATCGATACACAGACTTGCCTCCGTTCATCGCAAAGATCGATAGTCTCGGGCGCCATGTATGGTCGGAACCGACCTCCATTCCGGGGCTTTCGTTTCCGATGGCGTCCGCTTCCGATGCCAACGGAAATCTGTTTGTGGCCGGGTACACCTACAACCCGGAGACGCTGACCGACTGGGTCACCCTCAAATACGACTCAGCCGGCATGCCGGTCTGGGCGGCACGTTACAATGGACCGTCGGACTTGAGGGACAATCCCCGGGCTATGGCTGTTGATGCATCGGGAAATGTCTACGTCACAGGTCCGATGGAGGTGGACAGTGCGGACTTCGACTATGTGACCATCAAATACAGTCCGTCAGGAGAACGGCAATGGGTGGCCCGATATGGTGAACCCTTCCCGTGGCGCGACATCCCCCGTGCGATGGCCGTCGATTCGTTCGGATATGTCTACGTCACAGGTGAAAGCTATGAAGTGACGGAACGAGACTTCGTTACCGTCAAGTACACACCGCTTGGGTTGCAGCAGTGGGCAGCTCGATTCAGTGCTTCTAGCGGAGGGTCTGACATCCCGGTGACGATCGCAGTGGACGCCGCCCGAAACGTCTATGTGACTGGTACCAGCGATAGCACCGGGACCGGCCAGGATCTTGCCACGGTCAAGTACGATCAGTTCGGCCAGTTCCAATGGGCACGACGCTACAACGGTCCAGCGAACCGCAACGACAAACCTTCGTCGCTTCACATGGACCCATCGGGAAACATTCTGGTGAGTGGGGTGAGCGAGGGCGTCGCAACCCAACAAGATATTGTCACCATCAAGTACACTCCCCAGGGCCTTCAACAGTGGGCTGTCCGATATGACGATAGCGTTCACTCGTTCGATATCGGGACCGCCATGGGCATCGATCCCGAGGGGAATGTATATGTAACGGGTTCCTCAACGGGAGGGGGAAACGCAGAAGACTATCTCACCATAAAATATGACACGAATGGCAATACGATGTGGGAGGTGACGTACGACGGGGATGCACATGGGAGAGATGTTCCAACTCTCCTCGCGGTGGATGATGAAGGGAGCGCGTATGTCACAGGCCAGAGTTACAACCCCGTGGGGGGGAACGAGATCGTCACGGTGAAATACAGCAGTGATGGGAGTGAGATCTGGCGAATGCGGAGATCGGCTAATCCCACATCCTACCAGAACACGGTTGGATTGGGGCTTGACCAGGGCTCGGGTGTCTATGTGACGTTGGTACGATCCAACACCGACGCGGGGTCTTCCTGGACCGCGATTAAGTATGGCCAGACTCCCATCGTGGGCGTCAGCCAGGAGGGGCCTTCACGATCACGGTCATTTGAGCTCGATCAGAACTATCCAAATCCATTCAATCCAAGCACGACGATAGAGTACACCCTGCCACACTCCGGCTTTGTCACGCTCAAAGTGTACAACACTCTGGGCCAAGAGCTTGCCACGCTTGTATCAGGGGAAAAGGTGGCAGGCAAGGCTAGCGCCACGTGGAGTGCGAGTGGGTTTCCGAGCGGCGTGTACTTCTATCGCGTGACCGCAGGCGAGTATGTGGAAACGAAGAAGATGCTTCTGATGAAGTAGTCAGCACCCATCCGGACAAAACACTGGACACCGATCGCTCCCGTACCCAAAGGTGCAATTGTGTTTTGGTGCAGGAGGGTGTGCTATGTCCCGCTACCACGCATACCCGATATCAAACCTGAGCGCGGGCGCCCATCCGTCGAACTTCCCGATGCCATCCGTCGGTTTCATTCTTGTTCTCTCCCTGCATCTAGCTCCCGTACGTTGAGAGGGCCCGCGTGTTGGAGGGACGCCGGCCTTCAGACTCCTTAATACACATACGAAATGCCAGACCTGGCTTCCCGCGGAGGGATTCTGAGATCCTCCCTGACGTTGACTATCAGGCATGCCGGATGTAGATTGGCCCACAGCTCACAAGCCACCATTCCACACATGCCCATCCGCCTCCTCAAAATCGTCATCCTGGTCGCTCTGGCGTCTTCTGAGGCGTTCCCCCAGTCTTTTCCCTTCACGACCTACACGACCACGGACGGTCTCGCCCAATCTGCCGTCTCCTGCTTCTTTCAGGATTCCCGGGGTCACATGTGGTTCGGGACGTGGGGCGGAATTAGCCGGTACGATGGACGAACGTTCTGGAGCTACAGGAACAGCGCATTCCACGTCACGAGCATCTGCGAGGACGACAGGGATACGCTCTGGATCGGGACGACGACGGGATTGGCCCTGCTCGCATTCGGCGACTCCACAGTCCACTGGATGAAAACCTGGGACGGCTCATTGCCTTCTGATTACATCCTGACACTTCTCAAGGATGATGACGGGAATATGTGGGTCGGCACCGACAGGGGCCTCGTCGTCTTCACGCCCTCAGGCAGAAGAGTTTCGTTCGGCACAAAGCAGGGACTTCAGGACGAGTATATTCCCGTCCTGCGAAAAGACAGCACGGGCGCCATTCTCATCGGGTCCGCCGGAGGCATCCTGCAATGTTCATTGAAGAACGACGAACTCGTTGACGTGCGAGAGATCCTCACAGGGAACCCCCGCTGCCCAGATGATCGAACTGCGCAACGGAGACATTCTTGCGGGATCGGCTCGAGATCGAACCGTCATCCGATACCATGACGGTGTATGGACGTCGGTATTCACCTGTGAACCCCTCGGCCCATCGGTGCAGGTGAGAAGCCTCGGCGAAGATGAACAGGGAAATCTCTGGATTGGAACAACGGATGGTCTGGTGGTGGTCGAAGCAGGGCATGCGGTCCGCCTTCCCAGGGATCAACGACTGCCCAACCAGTACATCGGCGCGATCTTCAGAGACCGGGAAGATCTCTTGTGGTTCGGGACCGAGGGCGGAGCGTTCAAGCTCGTGAGCACGCCGTTTCGCAGCTACAACTATTCCACAGGCTTGCGCAGTGACCACGTCATAGGGATCTTCCTGGACGGAGAGAGAAACTGCTGGCTGGGCACCTATAACGGGGCGGCGGTGTTCGAGCCCGGAGGGCGGACCACATCCTTCGGACTCAACGACGGATTGCCGCATCTCGCCGTGCACTCATTCGCTCAGGGTCTGCACGGGAGCGTCTGGATCGGGACGTGGAACGGGCTTGTTGTCCATGAGAGGGGGAAGCTGAAGCCCGGTTCGATCGGTGCACTCCGCGACGTGCCGGTGATCCGACTTCTTCCCGATCGGCAGGGGACTCTGTGGGGTGCCAGTCGCCGGAAGATCGTGAACCTCACCCCGGCAGGAAAGGTCTTGTTGACGCTCGATGCAGACGAGGGAATCCCGGATGCGGATGTCTCTGCGGTTTTCATCGATGCGGATAACACTCTCTGGTTCGGGACAGATTCACGGGGCGGCGGATTCTACCGAGACGGCAAGATCGTCCTCCTCGGAGAGCCGGAAGGGCTTCCTCACCAGTGGGTCATGTCGATAAGCCAGGACAGGCATGGCACGATCTGGTTTGCCACGCAGCGTGGGGCCGTCTTCTGGAGCGGGCATCGGTTCGAGCCGATGAAGACAATGGAGGAGGATCTTCGCAACGGCATCGTCACGTTCGTGGTGCGGGACAGCCTCCGGAATATGTGGTTCGGCACACAGCGTGGGATCTATGAATGGGATGATTCCGTGCTCGCACACCTCGGGACCGACGACGGCCTCGTGGCGGACCCAACGAGATGCGGGTATGTTGACACCGAAGGGAACCTCTGGATCGGGACCGTCGGCGGCGTATCACGCCTTGAAATGAGGACCTTTCGGAAGAAGCAGGATCCTCCCCCCGTCTACATCGAGGGCCTGGCTCCGGACGGGCAACCGCACCCGAGCCTTCGAACATCCTTCTCCTACAGCGAAAATACTCTGACGGCGCACTTCAACTCGCTGAGCTTCCGGGACGAACGGCGTACCGTGTTCCAGTGGATGCTGGGGGGCTTTGATGAAACCTGGCAGGCGCCGCACACGGATCGGTATGTCCGCTACACCCACTTACCGTGGGGAACGTATGAGCTCCTCGTTCGCGCGCGCAACGGGCGCACGCCCTGGTCAGACCCCGCGCGCCTGACGTTTGTCATTCACCCGCCGTTCTGGGGTACCTGGTGGTTCGTGGCACTTTCTGTCGTGGCCGTCGCCGGAGTGCTACTGTCGATCCATTCGCGCCGCGTCAAGAGTCTTGAGAAAGAGGCGCTCGCAGAGCAGACATTTTCGCGCAGGCTCCTGGACCTGCAGGAACACGAGCGCAAACGGCTCGCCGGCGAGCTTCACGACAGTCTCGTGCAAAACCTCATTGTCGCCAAGAACTGGTCGTTGCTGAGCATCAAGAACGCCGGCGACCCCGGACGAGTTGTCAAGGAACTCACCAACATTTCCGATGCGCTCACCGGAGCAATCCATGAAGTCAGAGAGATCGCGCACAACCTCAGGCCGTATCAGCTGGACAGGCTGGGCCTGACACAGGCTCTTCGTTCGCTGGCGGCGGACACGAGCGCATCCTCCACGACCGCGTTCACCGCTGACATCGATCACATCGACTCGCTGCTAACGCCGGACTCGAGCACGCTCGTCTACCGCATCGTGCAGGAATCCGTCAATAATATCCTTACGCACTCGGCCGCGTCGGAGGCGTTTATGACCGTGAAGCGAACCTCTTGGGGGATTGACATCACCGTCCGTGACGATGGTCGTGGATTCCCCACGGGTCAGTCAACGCCACCGCAGACCTACGGCTTCGGCCTCAGCGGAATCGATCAGCGCGTCCGCATGTTGAGCGGGACATGGACGATCGACTCGACGATCGGCACCGGCACGACCATCCATGTCAGCATCCCTGTCCGGACGGCAAAGCCATGACCTCTCCCATCACGGTGGTTATCGCGGATGATCACCCCGTCTTTCGCAGGGGGCTCCGCCAGTCCATCGAGGAAAATGCCTCGTTTTCGATCGTGGGTGAAGCCAGCACCGGAGCGGAAGCCCTCAGGCTGGTCGAAGAACATATGCCGGATATCGCCGTACTGGATATCGATATGCCTGAGCTGCGAGGACTACAGGTAGCCAGGGCAATTCAGGACAAGGAGCTGTTCGTCGGGGTCATTATCCTCACCATTTACAGGGAAGAGGATATGTTCAATGAAGCGATGGATTCGGGTGTGCGCGGGTACGTGATGAAGGAGACTGCTGTGATCGATCTGCTGGAGGCGATGAAGGCTGTGGCGATGGGAGAGTACTTCTTCAGCCCCTCGCTGGCCGGCCACCTGGTAGGCAGGAGCCAGCGGGTCCGGCACCTCCTTGCGCAGAAGCCGAGTCTCGCCGACCTGACCCCGGCGGAGCGACGCATCCTGAAACTTATCGCGCTCAACAAGACGAGCAAAAACATTGCCGACGATCTCGGCATCAGCTACCGCACCGTTGAAACCCACCGCACGAATATTGCCACGAAACTCAACATTCACGGCAGCCACAGTCTGCTGAAATTCGCTCTCGAGAACAAGTCCTCCCTGTAGTCCCTGCAGTCTCTCGCGGGTTTCCACGCCATACGAGCATAGCGCAATCATGAGCGCAGTCTATACTACGTGTATCCCCGTAGCCCAAGTTACGTGTCCGGCTCTATTCCCCCCACCCGCCAGTCTTCATATACTTGGGCCACGCCGTCATGTCGCACGAACCGCCAGGCACCCTCGATCTCGCTGAATTCCACAGATGCAATCATTCGGTGCCGGGACAACGGGTCCATCGGGTTCGGATCGTTCTGATGGCGCTCTTGCTCGTCGAGCCGGTGACCATGGCAGCCCAAGAAGTCTCGGCGGTCATGCATGGGGGCGGGGATTGGATATCGAGATTTGCACCGGTGCAGTTCACCCTGGAGGGAACCGTTCCCGCAGGCGGTCATCTCGGGCTCGTCATAGGACATACGGATGTGACCAACCTGTGCGCCATCCGAGAGGATACGTTGAGCTACACGCCCGGGGAGATTCCCCTGCCGGCTGGCGTGGTTGAAGTCTCACTCTATCTTGTCAGCGGCGATGGACCGTGGACTCTCGTTGGCACCTATTCGCTGAACGTCCTTGCCTCCACGGGGTTGGAAAAGGTCCTCGTCTCGCCATCGATCACTCTCTCCAGCCGGGGCCAGCTTGCGGCGGGCCAGTTCCCCGAAAGCACGGCGCCCGATCAGGGCAGGTTCCAGGAACTCAACGGGCAACTGGCGGTGAAGGCGGAAGCCGAACGGAGCGGCGTCGGTGTGGGCCTCGGCGTCAATATCGTTGGCGTATCCTTCAGGCAGGAAGCCCTCCGCTTCGCCGAACTGGGAGATGCCGCCCCCAAGATTGACCTTGCCACGTATCTGGTCGAAACTCGCACAGGCCGGACGGCAGTATCCGTAGGTCATATCAGTCACGGCAGGTCCCGACATCTTCTCAACGGTTTTTCGAGCCGGGGCATTTCAGCAAGCACTGCCATTGGGTCCTTCGTCGACCTTTCGGGAAGCATTCTGAACGGGACGAGCATCGTAGGTTGGGACAATCCGTTCGGACTGAATAACTCATCGCACCGGGTGGTGAGCGGCACGCTGGGAGTGGAAATTCTCCCGGAAGACCCGGGCACGATTCGCGTCGAGGGATCCTATGTGTACGGGTCGCAGTTGCCATTGACCAACTTCAACCAGGGTCGGGTCAATGACGCCGAGGAGAGCAACGGTGGAACCGCGCGGCTCCTCCTTTCCGATGCGGGGAAACGCCTCTCCCTGGATGCGGGCTTCACAGTGGCGCGGTTCACCAACCCGCCCGACCCCCTCCTCTCGCAGGGGGTTGACATCGTTCCTGTCGAACCGACGACGCGTCAGGCACAGTATGTCGATGCCACATGGGAGGTCGTCCGGGATGCGACGCTGTTGGAGAACCTGCCTGCCCGGTTGAACGTCGCATTTCGTCACGAGCGCGTCGATCCGCTCTACCGGGCTGTCGGCTCAAGCACACAAGCAGATATTCTCCAGAACGCCTATGAACTCCACGGCGGCGTCGGCCCCCTCCAGATGGATTTCATGCACCGGAGGGCGGAAGACAATCTCGCGGACATCGCATCCGTGTTGAAGAGCAAGACCCGGCAGACGACAGTCCACATCGCATTATCCCCCCTCGCGTCGGCGGAGTTGCTGCCACCCTGGCTGCCGGCATTTTCTTACGGTCTGCTGAGCACGCATCAGTTCGGTGTCAGCACGCCGACCAACAGCGAGTTCACCCCCGCACGCGTGCCCGACCAGTTGACCACCACACACTCGGCCGGCATCGAGTGGCAGGGAGGCGGTCTGCGGGTGGGATACCGCGGCACATTCACGATGCAGGACAACCGACAGCCCGGAAGGGAAAACACCGATATCGTTGGCCATACGAACGGGCTCAGCCTCTCCTTTTCTCCGGTCGCAGAGGTTTCAACAAGTCTCGACGGATCGCTCGAGTCCATCGAGAACACCGGGACCGGCATGATCCTTCGCACCGATCGGGCCGGATTCAATGTCCTGGCGGGCTTGTTCACGGGCGCGACCGCCTCGCTCAACGCGTCGCTCTCGGTGACAGAACCCGATGACGGCACAAGCGAACAGCGCCAGGCGTCGTTCACCCTTGAGACGTCGTACGCCTTCGATCTCTCTTCATTGTTCGTCTTCAGCTGGCGAGGTCAGATGTTCGTGCGGTACTCGTGGAGTGAGACCACGTCGCGGGACAATGTGTTCAATCTGGACTCGCAGACGCGGGCCTGGGTCGTGAACACAGGTTTGTCGATCAATCTGTTCTGATGCCATCCATGAAGCCCCGGGCTATCAACCTGCTTCTGATGCTCGCCCTGATCGGGAGCAGCGCTAGCGCTCAGATCAAGGTCGATCCGCACTGGGTGAATGTGAACACGACTGGCGCAACGACCGTGTTCCTTACCTTCGGAGGGGTGGTCGGGTACGTCCCCGGCGAATCAGTCTGGTGCGGGGAGATCACGAATGCCGCTCCGGATATCGGGTCGAAGCCCGTGGCCGGGACGATCTTCGGCGTGTTGCCCGCGAGATTCAACCTCTCGACATCGAGCGGCACCACCGGGTTCACCGACATCATGTCCATTCCTCCTTCGGTCTCCAGACGGGCCTACCAGGCGGCGGCCGCCGGTGAGACCTCGACCTTCTTTTATGTTCGACGGTTCATCAGCACAACGGGCGGGCCGGACGAGTACGTTGCCGTGACGTGCGAGCTCGGCAGCGGCGGTGCGCGCACGCCGTTCGCGCTGACGAACGTGGAGCTGGCGTTCGAGAATCGTGACGTCGTCGCGTCGATCAACGAAGGCGATCCGTCCCCTCCACTTTTCGCGTCGATTTCATACAACGGCACCGGCCAGCTGCAGGGGCGATGGGAGATCGTCAGGCCGGGTGACGAGCTGCCGACAGAACTGGACCTCCTGACGCAAGCGACCCTCCCGATTGAGCAGCGGTCACAGCAGCGGCGGTATACAGAGTTGGAGCGTTTCAGCGTCTTCCTTCCCCCCACCGGAAGCTTCACCCTGCGAGGCCCCGACCCATCGAAACTCCCATCTAACGTCCGGGGGCTCTATATGATCCTTCTCCGGATCGAGTCTACTCCGGACATCGAGTCAACGTCGAATCTTGACGCTGTGGGTGCAGGCCCGGCGCCCGTGGATGCAGGGGGCACTGCAGGTTTCCCCATCCCACCGCTCCGGTACTTTGTGGGAAAGACGCCCTCCCTGGGCGAGAATGCCGTCTCCCTTCTTGCGCCAAGAGACATGGCGGTCGCCACGCCGGAATCGCCTTTATCTTTCGCCTGGACGGACATCCCGAAGGGGTCGCTCTACCGAGTGGTCGTGATTGACCCCACGAACACTGTTGTGTTGACGGCATTGCTCCGACCCGGGGTTGGAACATACAGTCTGCCGCCGTGGATCTGGACGAAGCAGGACGCAAAGAGCGTCTTCTGGAGTGTCGAAGCTCTCGACGAGAATGGTGATCTCCTGGTCAAAAGCGAGTGGCGAACGCTCGTGCGCGGGAGCGACGGACAGCCGTGATTCGCTCCCGACACATCTTTGGTGCGTGGACGGTGGCCAGGGGACCTTGAAGATCGCCATCCCTGAAGGAATCGTTGGTTCAACAGCAGCATTTCATTCATCAACATCACGGAGCTACAACAATGAGAACCGCAATGCGTTGGTTTGTGCTGGGCGTCCTGTTCGCCTCCATGGCGCAGGCCGCACTTGCCGGCACGGTCATCGGGAAGGTCGGCAGAACGTGCTTTCCCACGACCTACAGCCCTCCGGGGTTCAACCTCGACGTGTACGGAAACTGGATCGAGAATATCGACAGGGTCACGGCCCCGGCGGGGGTCACGGTGAGCATCGTTGCCAAGAGGAATGGGGCCCAGAATAACACGGGACCCTATGCGGGGAAGGGAGACGTCACCCTTCGCATCGGCACAAGCAATGCGACCCCTGGCGAGAAGACCATCAATTTGATTAACGACCCCGACCTTGGCCTCGGTGGTGAAACGTTTTCATTCACCATCACCGTTCTGGCCGCACCAACGGTGACAAGCGTTGATGTGCCTTCGCCCGCGGAACCCTTCAATGAGATCGTGGTAACGCTTACGGGCACGGGACTGCAGGGAGCAGTCGACCCGGCAGTCGGAGCCATCGTGGTGGACAACCTCGTGCCGTTGATTACCCTGGGCGGGAATGCGACCGTGACCAGTGTCAGAGTGTTGAGCTCGTCGGCCACGTCGCTCCAGGCACGAATATTCTTCAGCGCGAAGATCCAGGACGTGACCGTCGCTCTGACATTCAAGAGCAACACAACGTGCAGCCCCCTAGGCAAGGATATTTCGCCCTCGGGATTCACAAAGCAGGTGCGCACGAAATGCACGAACGTCAAGAACTACGTCAGGTCGATCACCTTTCCGACCGGGAGCACGATTGACAAGAACAGCACCGCGACCATCAATGTGAATCTGCTCTTTCGCGCGCCATCGACCACGTTGACCACCGGGATCACGGTGGGTAAGACGGGGTCCACCTCGACAACCAGCAATAGGCGGGTATTCTTCAAGTTCCAGCCTGATAATGCGATCAGTCGCCCTGACGGGACGGCCTTTCCTAAAGACAGTCAAGGCTTAAGCTTCGTGGACGCCAATCCAGGAGACGACCTGGTCCCAATTGGGATCAAAGTCGTGAATTGCGGGGGCGGGCAACCCGGCACGTCGAATGCGGTGTCAATTCAGACCTGGATGCAGAACCCGCTCACGAACCTTCCACCGGAGTTCATCGAGCAGCGGTTCTTTGCTCGTTGCACCCAGTAACGCAGGACATCTTCAGGCATGGCCGGGCGCTCGCGAGCGCCCGGCCATGTTCCTATCGAGCACGTCTCCACCCAGCAGCACAGTCCCCCCACCTCAGATTTCCTCTCCCTGTCCTTCCGTTGAGGGTTGACGAGAAGGACCTTATTCAAGGAGGCGATTGGGTTTCTTATCCAGGTTGTGTTTGGCACGAACCGCCCTTGACCGCGGGGGCATTGTCAATCGGGGCGCCGGGTTGCGCCAGCGTCCGCGCTGGATGCCGGTGCCGTTCTCGTTGCATTTCAGGGAAGATCTGGGTATTTTGGATCGATACGGAACGTAGCGCAGCCCGGTAGCGCACCTGAATGGGGTTCAGGGGGTCGTGGGTTCAAATCCCACCGTTCCGACTGATTCCACAGATGGTTCTTTGCACGTTGCCTTCCCGGCCCCGTGAGTCAACTACTCACGGGGCCTTTTCATTGGTCTCGATATCGCGTATGCTTCTCCATCGTGAGATGTCCCGGGAAGTGAGGTAGACAGAGGACTTTGGCCGGCGCGTCCCTGCGACAGCGCACTACGGCATTCATACCGTTCGTGCGACGGAGAATTTCCCCATCACCGGCATCCCCATCGCCCACTACCCATCCCTCCTGGTTGGGCTCGCATGTCTGAAGAGCGCCGCCGCTGTCGCACATGCCGAACCGGGATTCCTTAACTCAAAGCCTCGGACGCAATCCGGTGCGCCTGCAGGGAGATCATTGCAAGAAAACTCCATGATCAGTTCGTCGTTGACGTCATTCATGGGGGGCGGGCACATCCACGAACATGAACGCCAGCAGGGTGGCAAAATCAGAAGAATCTTGGTATCATAGCCTTCAATCTTCTGTCAGCCATCGCCTGGAAGGGGTTCAATGAACAAGCGCGAATTTCTCCGCACACTCGGGCTCGCGGGCCTCGGACTCGCCGCACGGCCCCTGCTTCACTCACGTGTGCCGTTCCGCGCTATCACGCCGGAGTTCGGTCCCAAACACTGGGCCTGGCTCGCAACAGACCTCTCATCGTCCCCCGATGACATGAAACGGCAGTGTGCCCTCATGCGCACGTCGGGAATCGATGCAATCCTTCCGGAAATCTACGACGCTCAGCACGCATACTACAACAGCAAGCATCTTCCTGTTGAAGAAGCGTGGCTGGAAAAGCTCCTGCCCATCGCCAGGGCCGAAGGACTCGAAGTACACGGCTGGATGTGGTCGATGCCGTGCAACATCGAAGACGTGCGAAAGCAACACCCGGAATGGTTTGCCGTGAACCGGAAGGGTGAATCGGCCGCAGAGAAGCCGGCATACGTGGATTACTACAAATTCCTCTGCCCCTCCCATGCGGGGGTCCATGAATTTCTGGCCGCAACCGTCACCGAGTTGTGCCAGTACGAAAACCTTCGCGGGGTCCATCTCGACTACATCCGCTATCCTGACGTGATCCTCCCCAAGGCTCTTCAGCCCAAGTACGGCCTTACACAGGATCGTGAATATCCCGAGTTCGACTACTGCTACTGCGATGCCTGCCGTCACGATTTCAAGCAGCAAACGGGCATCGACCCGATGACGCTCGAGGATCCCACCTCGAACACTGTGTGGAGGCAGTTCCGCTACGACCGGATCACGCATCTGGTCAACGATACGCTGATTCCCATCGCCCGGGCCCACGGAAAGAGCATCACCGCGGCGGTCTTCCCCGGCTGGGACATGGTGCGCCAACAGTGGCCGGCGTGGAAACTCGACGCTGTCATGCCGATGCTCTACCACACGCTCTACAAGAAGGGCCCCGAATGGATTAAGGAGGAGACGGAGAAAGGCGTGAAATCTCTGCAGGGCCGTGCGCCGCTGTACAGCGGCATCCTGATCTTCCACCTCGATGAAAAGGAATTCGCCCGGGCAGTCGAGGCCTGCATCGAGGGGGGCGCAAACGGTGTTGTACTGTTTGAGGGCGGTGCGATGTCGAAAGCCCAGTGGGACATTTTTCGCTCCGTGGTCGGGCGTTGATGCTCGCGTTCGCACCGAGCCGGAGCACCGCCTTCTCCGCGGCACCCCACACCATCAGCGCACCAGCTCGCCCCCGGAGTCGACATTCTTCTGCGTGTAGACGCGCGAAGGGAGCACGACCTCCTTCGGGACAGTCTTCCCGTTCAGGATTTCAAAGGCGATCCTGATCGCCTCCGCACCTCCCGTCGGATATTCGAACGACGCGGCGAGAATCCCCTGGCGCACATACATCTGTCCCTCGTGCGGAAGTGCATCGACGCCGACAAACAGGATCGATGTCTCCCGCCCGGCGGCCTTCGCGGCGACCCACGCCCCGTGGGCCCCGGGATCGTTGTGCGCATAGACGAGGTCAATCTTCCCGAACCGGGTCAGAGCGGACTCCATTTCTTTCCGTGCATTCGGCTCGAGCCACTTCATGTCCGCTTCGAAGACCATCTTCAGCTCCGACCCCTCAATGCCTTCGCGGAATCCGCGATGGCGGTCCTGCCCTGGCGTGGAGGTCATCAGCCCTTTCAGTTCTACAAGATTCCCCTTTCCTCCCAGCGTCGCAGCGATCCACCGACCCGCCGCGCGGCCGATCTTGCGGTTGTCGGCGCCGATGAAGCACGTGTACTGATCCCCGAGAACCCGTCGATCAAGGACGATCACGGGGATTCCCTTCTTGTATGCTTCCTGGACGGGTCTCGTGAGCGGGGCCGCCTCTTTCGGCGACACAATGATCAGGTTCACGCCTGCACGCACAAACTCATCGATGTGCGCACTCTGCCGCAGCGCGTCGTTCTGCGCATCTTTGAACACCAACCGGAATTCTGGATGCGTCTCCGCCGCCTGTTTGACGTCCGCGTTCATCTGCACGCGCCACGGCTCGCCGAGATTGCACTGGCTCATACCGATGGTCCAGCGGGTCACCTGCGAGGAGGATTGCCCCGTGAGAAAGGCAACGAAGAAGAGAGCGAAGGGGGCCATACGACAGATGTCGGAGAGAGACGTCAAGGGAGGTACCGTTCGCATGGCGTGCGATCCTTCTGCTGTCATCGGCTGTTGTGAGTGCGGGGCGAGTGTGGCCCTGCTACGTTCCGGCTCGTGCGCGCTGTGCAAGCACGGCGATCACAATCACGAGCCCCGTGAGCATCAACCGCGTCTCTTCCCCCACCGCGTTAATGCTGAGAATTTTCTCGAGATACCCGATCGTGAGGATGCCAAATGCCGTTCGCCCGATGGATCCTTCCCCGCCGCGCAGGCTCGTCCCTCCGATCACCACCATCGCGATCGCGGTGAGTTCGTACGTCGCGCCCGTCTCCGGGTCGCCCTGCTGCTCCTGCGCCGCCTGGCACATGCCGCCGACGGCACAGAGCAGCCCGCTGAGGGAGTACGCGAGCACTTTCACGGGTCTGACGCGAATGCCGGAGAGCCTGGCCGCCTCTTCATTTCCACCGATCGCGTACAGGGCGCGACCGGTCGAGGTGTGCGCAAGCAGGACCCAGCAGACCGCAAGACAGCAGATCATGACGATGGTGACGACCGCGAGGTTGTCGCCGAGGGTCTTTGCGTTCAGCGCCTCGAACACCTGAGGGACATCGACGTACCTGAAGGTGCCGTCGGGTTCCTGCACTGCCGTGGAGATTTTCTCACCGCCCGATATGAGCTTCGCCACGCCCCGGGCGAAAACCATCATCGCCAATGTCGCAACGAACGGCTGCATGGTGAACCGCGCGATCAGTCCGCCCGACATGGCGCCGCAGATCATGCCGGCAAACGCCGTGACCACGATGGCCGGTGCCGATCCCCATCCCATCCCGATCGTGAGGATGGAAAACACCACCGCGCAAAGCGCCAGGATGCTGCCCACTGCAAGGTCGATCCCGCCGCTCACAATCACGATCGTCGCACCGCAGGCCAGTATGCCGAATACCGACATCTGACGCAGCATGTCCCGGTGGGTCTCCCATTGGAAGAATGCGCCTTCTCCGTTGAAGATGGCACCCAGGACCACCACGACAACCAGCGATACTGCCGCCGTAATGAAGAGATGCGGCCGGTGACGGATGCCGGTTACCACGTCAGGCTCCGTGGCTACAGAAGTCAACCTTACGCCTTCGGGCATGCATTACGGCGGCCTTCATCAGTTCCTCGTCAGGGAAGAGGGGGGTCAGGTGCGCGAAAAATACCTCATTCCGAGCGCAAGTTCAACGCACCGGGCGGAGCCCTCCATCGCTTGACACCCGGGCTTTACGGTGCTACATTGAGCAGTTCCGTTCACGTCAACGGCCGAACGACGTTCGAGCCTGACTGACTCACGTTCCCCCATGCCCCGCAACATCGAGATCAAAGCAAAGATTGATGGAGTTGAAGCCCTGGTCCCTGCGGCGGCCGCATTGGCCGATCAGGGGCCCATCGAGATCGATCAGGACGACACCTTCTTTGCCTGTCCGAACGGAAGGTTGAAGCTGAGGCAGCTGTCCCCGCAGGAGGGCGAGCTTATTTTCTATCTGCGGCCGGATGACGCGGGGCCGACGGAATCGTTTTACATTATTGCACGGACATCGACACCCTCCGCAATGCGTGAAACGCTATCGCACGCCTATGGTGTTGTCGGGCGGGTCAGGAAACGCCGCACGCTTTTTCTTGCAGGCAGGACGCGGATACATCTTGACCGTGTCGAGGAGCTTGGAGACTTCCTCGAGCTGGAAGTGGTTCTCACAGAGAACGAATCTCCACAATCGGGCCTCGATGAAGCGGACCGGCTGCTCGCATCGCTCGGGATTCTTCCTTCGCAGATGCAGGCGCGGGCCTATGTTGACCTCCTGGCGCGCGCGTGGCGCTGACCGCGCTATCGCCGCCCACTCTCGAACCGTAGTAGGGGACCAGGAACGATGGATACTGCCACAAAAGAGATCATCTGGAGACAGTTCGGCGCGGCGATCGACATGCTCGAGAACGCCATGCGGGCGTGCCCCGAGGACCTGTGGTACGATCGCTCGCGAACCCCGGAATTCTGGTACGTCGCGTTTCACACGCTCTTCTTCATTGATCTCTACCTCTCTGACACTGACGCAGGGTTTACGCCACCTTCCCCGTTTACGCTGGACGAAATGGATCCGGCGGGAATCATGCCCGAGCGCCCGCACACACAAGAGGAACTGTTTGCCTACCTTGACCACGCCCGGGGCAAGTGCAGGCGAACCATGGCGGCTCTCACCCCGGAAAAGGCCGGCCAGAGGTGCGGCTTCCACTGGCTCGACCTCAGCGTCGGGGAGTTGCTGCTCTATAATATGCGTCATGTCCAGCACCACGCGGGCCAGCTGAACATGTTGCTCCGGCAGGCAACAGACTCGGCGCCAAGGTGGGTGCGCAGGGCTGCGGAGGGAATGCGCCATGGCAAAGGAACTCCATGATGCGCGTCTTCCTCATCGGCGCCGGCGGATTTCTCGGCTCTGTCGCGCGGTATCTCCTCAGTGGGTTCGTGCAGGGCGCCGCGCCCGAGTCGCTGTATCCCTTCGGCACGCTTACCGTGAATGTTCTCGGCTCTGCGGGCATCGGTCTTCTCTGGGAACTGGCGGAACAGTACGGTGTTCTCAGCGACCTCTCTCATCGTTGAGATCGTGGATTCCGCCGAGAAGCTCGAGCGATTCCTTCAGGCGGTCGACGGGGCCATCGGCGAAGGCCTCGCGACCATCGAGAAGGCCACCGTGAGGTTCTACCGCTCGGGAACATGACGATCGGGGACCCGCGCCACTCGTGTGCGGGGCAGGCAACGTTGACGTCGGCAGGCTTTGTCAGCGTGCTCTCGAGTGGTACCTCGTGAGGAGAGAATCCGCGAGTCCGTCCGGACCCGTGAACACGCGGTCCCAGTAATACCTGTACAGATCCAGATCCTCGCCCATGAGAGTGACTGGGTTCTTCGCCCTGAGAATCCTCACCAGGCGAATGTTGTACTGCACGATGGCGCCGCGGCACATCGGACACGGCTCGAGCAGGCTCACGATCGCCAGCGAATCCCTCCGCAGTTTCCAGAAGTGGTCGAACCCAACGTTCCGCAAAGCATCTGAGATCGCATTGATTTCGGCGTGCCCGCCTGCGGCCGTGTCACGGCGGACCGTGTTGTAGCCCTTCCCGATGATGGTGTGGCCATACACGACCACCGCGGCCGAGGGAAGATCGGCGGATACCATCGCCGAATCGCCACCCGCACGCAGCACTGCCTGCACCCCGGGCTGCTCAACCCGCCCGGACAGCGGCATCCAGGGTTCAAAATAGGCGCTCAGGAGCGCAAGCACCACGAGCCCTGCCCCGCCCATCAGAGCAATCATGACAAATGATTTACCGGTGGATGACATGTGTGGATTTCCCGTTCTCCTCTCGCGTCGAATCTACTCAGTCACGGGACCAAACTCAAATCCGATCTTTCGGACCCCGTTCGCACGGAGGATGCCACACCAAGTGACGCTTGCGTGTGCCGTGGATCACCGGGTGCTGAGCCGCATGCATTCTGGGTTGTGTGATTGATTGCGTGGTACACCCATGTCATGTCGATCCGCAAAAATTATCGAGCGTCTCCAGATGTATGATGCAGCGCACACTCGCAGCCTCGGGCGATGATTCTCCTTGCGTTGGCTGAAGTGCTTTAGTACATTTGTGCAGTTACAGAACCGTGCTTCCTGTTGATCCCCCTCCCGTTTTTTCGACGATGCTGTCGACCGTTCTTGGCGATGTGACGCAGCTTTCCATCACCAGCGCAGCATGGTCAGGCGACTCCCCCTCGCAGACCAGCTGCAGACTCGATGATCTGGTGAGCTTTCCGATGCTTTCGAACACGACTGTTGATATCGCGGCGCGCATGCCTGGTGTGGTCGCACGTTCCCGCACGTGGCCCGAGATCGCTGTAACAAAGGAACATACATGGAGACGCTGAAGAGTATACCCAGTGAGGACCCCGGACTGCGACGGCAGGCCCCGATCGTCCTCCTGATCGAGGACGAAGCTATCGTCGCGGCGGATATTCGCGCCCGGCTCACGGCGCTCGGCTATTCCGTCCCGGCCATTGCCGCCTCGGCAGAAGAGGCCGTTCAGCGCGCTCATGAATTGCGCCCCGACATCATGGTCGCCGATATCGTCCTCGAAGGGACGTACGACGGCATTGATGCCGTCCAGCAGATCCGCAAGTCCATGGATATCCCCGTCGTCTATCTCACCGCCTATGGGGACGAAAAGACTGTCGAACGTGCGAAGCTGACCGAGCCGGTCGGCTATGTCCTCAAGCCGTTTGACGAACGTGAGCTCAGGTTCACCATCGAGATCGGCCTGTATAAACACCAGGTCGAGAAGCGTCTGCGCGACCGCGAGGAGCAGTACCGTCAGCTCGCCGATCATCCCGGTGAAGTCCTCTGGATGATGGATGCAAAATCGGGCGAAACGCTCTACCTCAGCCCGGCGTATGAGCAAATCTGGGGCCGACCCTATCGCGACCTCCCGGCTACGCTCGACCACTGGGTGCAACCCGTCCATCCCGACGACCGCCCGAAGGTGCTTGAGGTGTACAACGCCGCGCTCGCGGGGAAGCAAGAAGACCGCGGCCTGGAATACCGCATCGTCAGGCCGGACGGCAGTACGCGCTGGGTCTGGAGCAGGATCTACCCGGTCCTCAATGCCGCCGGAGAGGTGTACCGGATCGCCGGCTCCTCTCATGATATCACAAAGCAGAAGTGGGCGTGGGAAGCGATGCGGGAGAGCGAGGAGCGCTATCGCCTCATGGCGGACAACGCCACCGACCTGATTTCCCGCCATAGCCCGCAGGGTGTCTTCCTCTATGCGTCTCCCGCATCCCGCACGCTCCTGGGCTACCGCCCTGAAGAACTGCTCGGCACGTCGGCGTACGGATACCTGCACCCGGACGACACCGATGCCATCAGGCGCGCCGATGCCGACGGCGGGGCGTTTCTGTCGGCCGGCACCTCGATCTACCGGATCCGCAAGAAGGACGGCGCCTACGTCTGGTTCGAGTCGTCAGCCCACCCCGTGCGCCATCCGCTCACCGGCGAGCTGCAGGAAGTCATCGTCGTCTCCCGCGACATCACCGGCCGGCGTTCGACGGAGGAGACGCTGCGGCGCTACGAGTTTATCGCAAACTCGTCCAACGAGTTCATGACCCTCATCAACCGGCACTATGTCTACGAGGCCGCGAATACCGCGTACTGCAAGGCGCACGGAAAGGAGCGCGATCAGATCGTCGGACGGACTGTCGCCGACATCTGGGGCCAGGAGACATTTTCCACGGTCATCAAGGGGTACCTTGATCACTGCTTCGCCGGAAGCGACGTCCATTATGAGCGCTGGTTCGACTTCGGCGCCAAGGGTCGTCGCTACATCGCCGTGAACTACAATCCGTACCGCGGCGAAAGCGGCGAGGTCACCCACGCAGTCGTCGTGTCGCACGACCTCACCGAGCGGAAGCAGGACGAAGACGCCATTCACGCATCGCTGAAAGAAAAGGAGATGCTCCTCAAGGAGATCCACCACCGGGTGAAGAACAACCTGCAGGTGATCTCAAGCCTCCTGAACCTTCAGTCCAACAGCATCGAGAGCAAAGAAACGCGCGAGCTTCTCCGCGAGAGCCAGAACCGCGTCCGGTCGATGGCGCTCATCCACGAGAAGCTCTATCAGTCAGAAAGCCTCGCGCAGGTGCAGTTCGCGGAGTATCTCCGCAATCTCACGCGCGATCTATTCCGTTCGTACAGCGCCGGCGGCGTGGGCCTGAAGCTCCAGGCAGAAGATATCCCGCTCGACGTCGACACCGCGATCCCGTGCGGATTGATCATCAACGAGCTCGTGTCGAACGCGTTGAAGTACGCATTCCCTGGCGGGCGCACAGGCGATCTGCACATCAGTTTCCTGAAGATCTCACGCGAGCGCTGCGCTCTCACGGTGACCGACAACGGCGTGGGCCTCCCTCCGGAGGTCGATGTCAAGAACCCGAAGACGCTCGGGCTCCAGCTCGTGAACATGCTGGTGAACCAGCTCCACGGCACGCTGGACGTCGTCACCGACGGCGGCTCAACCTTCATGGTCACATTTGCCTCAGACCGCGACACGCTGAAGTCGCGGCGAACCTGAATCGCCTACCCCCTCCTGGTGCAGCCTCTGGCTGACGGGCACGACCGCTTCCCGCCGTTGTGCCCGTTCCGTTTTTCCTCTATATTGCCTGCATGTCCCACCAGCCTGTGGAACGACCCCGTCGCCTCTTCGCCACGATCAGCGCGGCCGCCGTCCTCGTTCTGTTCTTCGCTTCGCTCTTCCTGATCTTCCTGACAAACAGATTCAGCCCCACCGCCGCGGCCGAACGTCCGCCATCGAGTCCGGCTTCCGGAGGGTCAATCGCATACCTCGGCGATTTCGCAATCTGCTATCGGGCAACCGGAACCGACCGTGGCAACCCGCCGGCCGTCCTGCTCCTGGGGGGGGCCGGTGAGTCGGGCATCGGGTATCACGACTGCTTCCGGTTCCTCGACTCGTCCCGGCAGGTCATCTCGTATGACCCCCGCGGGTCCGGCCTCTCACAGGTGAAGGCAAGTCTTTCGCATTACACGGTGAGCGCTCTGGTGGCCGAGCTTGAGGCGGTGCGCGAGCATGTTGCGAAGGCTGAAAGCGTCGTGGTCATCGCCCGGGGGTTCGGTGCGGCGGTGGCGGTTCGCTACGCGCGCGAATACCCCGGGCGGGTGGACCGGTTCATCCTCCTATCCCCGATGCCACCCGATGGCACCCGCTACGATTCCATCCTCGATCTCCTGGGCGAGACCGGTGGCGCGCTGACTGCTGCCGGCATCCCGCCGGCCGACCCGGTTGCGGCGGACCAATGGCAGGACCGATACACGCTGGCAACTGATCAGGCGCTGGGCACCGATCAGCCGCTGGCGGCACCCATCGCGTCGCCCCACGCATCGTACGGCGCGGCGCGTTCGTTGCTCACGTCGCTGGCCTCTTCGCGCCGATGGACTGCCCGGGACATGATGCCGCTCCCGGTTGCCACGCTGGCCCTGCTCGGCCCGGACGAGACCCTCCCCGAGATCCTGCCGGTGCTATTGACGCACATGAAAATCGTGCGGATGACTGCCACACCTCAGGCACTCGTGCTCCGTCGCGACCCGGCGATGGCGGACACTATTCTCCAATTCCTCAACGAGGGTGTGTGACATGAGTACCGTCTCCCTGACGCCAACGCAGCGACAGTCACGCGACCGCAACGCCATTCGCCTGTCGTTTCTTGCGGGCGTCTGCATGCTTGCTGGAAAATGGATCGCCTACGGACTCACCGGCTCGTCTGCGATCCTCTCGGACGCCGCCGAGTCCGTCGTCCACATCCTCGGCGTCGGAATGGCGGCCTACAGCGTCTGGCTGAGCCACCGCCCCGCCGACGAGGGCCACCCGTACGGACACGACAAAGTCACGTATTTTTCAGCGGGAGCCGAGGGATTCCTGATCCTTGTGGCAGCGGCGTACATCATGTACGAAGCCATCACGATGCTCCTCGGAGAGCCGGCGCTGCGAAATCTCGATTCCGGGGTGGGCATCATTGCGCTTGCCTCGGTCGTCAACCTGGTGCTGGGACTGTATCTCGTTCGCACCGGCCGCAAAACAGGATCGCTGATCCTTGTAGCAAACGGACAGCATGTCCTCACCGATTCCTGGACCAGTTTCGGTGTGGTCGCCGGCCTCCTGCTGGCGCTGCTGACCGGCTGGTACATCCTCGACCCGATCATCGCCTTGATCGTGGCGATGAACATCGTCTGGACGGGCTTCAAGCTCGTGCGGCAGTCTGTGGCGGGCCTCATGGATGCAAGCGATCCGGTGCTGGATGCCGCCGTCCGCAAGGTTCTCGACGCCGAAACCGCAGCACGGTCGCTCCGCTACCACGAAAGGCGCGCACGGAAGAGCGGGAGCACTACATGGGTGGAATTTCACCTTCTCTTCCCTCCGGCAACCACACTCGAAGCAGCACACCGCCATGCGACCGAGATCGAGCAGGCCCTGAGCAAGGCATTGCCGGCCCCGGTGAAGGTCCTGAGTCACCTCGAGACGCTCGAGGAGCACGACCTGGCACACGGAGAAGGTCTCAAGCACTAACCAGCAGAACCGCGAACGAGGCTCCCCCGGGAGCCCGCATGAACCCCGGGAAAGACCACTCCTCATGCCACCATCTACAAGGGACAGTCACATGACCGACCAGGCGACAGGGACGGCGGCCCCGGGGCCGGGCGGACGGGAAGTCGTGATGTCGTTCTCACGGATTAATCTGCTGGCGATCCCCGTCGCAATCGCGGTCATCCTCGTCGCTCTGATCCCGTATGCGCTCGTGTGGGGACTTGACAGTCTCTGGGAAGGCATTGCCCGGTTCTTCGCGCTCGGCTCGCTCCTCCCCGCCGCTCTCATCGGGATCGTCCTCCATGAGATGCTGCACGGCGTGACATGGGCGCTTGCAGGCCGTCGGCCGTTCTCGTCCATCCGCTTCGGTTTTAACGTCGCCACGTTGACGCCGTACGCGCACTTCAAGGAACCGCTCCCGGCCAACCAGTACCGCCTCGGAGCGGCCATGCCCGGCCTGGCACTTGGCGTGCTCCCGTTGTTGATTGCGCTCGCGACCGGAAACGGATGGCTCGCGGGATTCGGAACCCTCTTTCTTGTCGCCGCCGGCGGGGACATTCTCATTCTCTGGATGCTCCGGCATGTGCCCACCTCGAGCAACATTCAGGATCACCCCTCACAGCCAGGTTGCATCGTCTATGACACAGACCCATCCGCGGCGGGCATCAGGGACTGACGTTCCCTTGAGTTTGTCCCTGCCCTTTCCGAACTTCGTGGAGACACATCCTCGGCTCCTTGCTGCCGCATCCATGAAGACCCGCATGAACTCTCCCAGCCGGCGGTGCGCCGCATGATGCTCCAGTTCCAGGGTGCGGCCCGCACCGTCACCGGATCGATGCATGTGGTTCGGGTCAAGGACCAGACCCTCCTTCTTGATTGCGGCACCTTCCACGGCCGGAGAGAGGAGGCCACGAAGCGCAACAGCACCTTCCCCTTCGATGCCGCATCAGTTCATGCTGTCATTCTCTCCCACGCCCACATCGATCACAGCGGGAACCTGCCCACCCTCGTGCGCCAGGGATTCCGCGGCACCATCTATTGCACACACGCGACGAAGAGCCTGTGCGAGGTGATGCTAAAGGACAGCGCGTACATTCAGGAGAAAGACGCCGAGTTCATCAACAAGCGGCATCGCAAACGCGGACTCCCGCCCGTGGAACCGCTCTACACGGAAGAGGACGCCAGCGCCACCATCCCTCTCATGCGGTCAATCGACTACTCGACGGTCGTCGAGGTCGCCGATGGGGTGACATGCCATTTTGAAGATGCCGGACATATTCTCGGTTCGGCGTCGGTTGCGCTCCGCCTGAGGGACGGATCGCGTGAGGCCGGGCTAGCATTCACGGGCGATCTGGGCCGGACGGGCCTGCCGATTCTCCGTGACCCGGTATTCATCGGTAACGGGCAGAACACCGACACGCTCGTCTGCGAGTGCACGTACGGGGGCCGGTTTCACGCGCGCATCGAAGATATGGGGAAGCAACTCCTCGACCCGTTGCGGAGGGCGTTCGACCGGAAGGCCAAGGTGGTGATTCCCGCCTTCAGTGTGGGGAGGACGCAGGAGCTCGTCTATGTCCTGCACGGCCTTGTCACCAGCGGCCAACTCCCATCGGTCCCGGTGTTCGTAGACAGCCCACTGTCCGTCAACGTGACCAGGGTGTTCAGGGAGCACCCCGAATGCTTTGACGCTGAAACGAGGAAGATCCTGCAGGCTCCCGAGGACAACGATCCGTTCGGGTTTCAGCGGCTGACATACGTCAAGACGCGTCAGGAATCCATGGCCCTCAACGACCGCCCGGGCCCATTTCTGGTCATCGCCGCCTCGGGCATGTGCGAGGCGGGCCGGGTCGTCCATCACCTCGCGAACAGCGTAACCGACCCGAAGAACATGGTCATCATCGTCGGTTACCAGGCCGAGAACACTCTCGGCAAGAAGATCGTGATGAAGGAGTCCGAGGTCAACATCTTCGGCGAACCGCATGCGCTCAGGGCCGAAGTTGTGGTGCTGAATTCCTTCAGCAGCCATGCCGATCGGAATGACCTGCTGGCGTACGTGCGCCGGTTCGACACGTCACGCCTGAGGGACATCTATCTCGTCCACGGCGACCTCGACCAGGCAGAGAAGCTGCAGGCCGGCCTGTCGGAGTCGGGGTTCCGGCGCGTGCACATCCCAGAACGAGGGGACACGGCGCCGCTCATCTAGGCGGTGCCGCCGGCATTTACCAGCATGCGAATCGCGCGAGCAGGCTGTCCGATCTGGCTCCTTCTCCTCCTATCGGTCTCGACCGTGCGGGGCCAGGAAGGACAGCGGGTGCCGGAGGGCACACCACTATCGCTCCAGGAGTCGGAAGGCCGGAACGCTGTCTCGGTGCTGTTCGACAGGAACCTCAACACCTACAACTGGCTCGGACGTATCGGGCTCGACACCACCGTCCTGGGCACCTCGCTGCTCTACCGACAGCAGTATCTCTCCAATATTATCCTCGTCGACCCGTCCGCCCCAGGTACGCTTCGGCGCACGCTCGAAAGCAACCAGCACACCATCGGTCTCACGCTCACACGACCGATCCTGGAGGGAGTCGCCGTCCGGACAGAATGGAATACGCTGGTCTTCTCAGACAACAAGGGTGTCGGGCTGAGCGACGCGAACTTCACCTCACTGCTTGGAGGGTTCGAGTTCGCGCCGGTGTCCTTCTTCAGCATCGCCCCGCTCGGCGGGTACCGGTGGGACACGCAGGGCGGCGTCGCGGACCGCGGGCCATCCGCGCAGCTGTTCCTCCGGTTTCCGGGAAGCATCCTCAGCGGCTACCGGATCGAAGGAATCGGGCAGTACCACACCGACTGGCTCGACCCCAGGCGGCTGGAGAGCCATTTCCTGCGCACCAAGATTTCGAAGTCGTTCACGGACGAGGCGGACGACAGCCTGGAAGCAGGCGTGTTTCGTACCAGGCGGGAGTACTATACCTCCGGCGATACGGTTCTCGAGAGCCGGCTCGACGATCAGTTCACCATCTCGAATGTCATCAGCTACCAGTTCACGCCGCGATTCAACGCCGGCCTGCTGGTGGCGGTAGCCTCTCGCAATCTCGAGAAGTCGCTCCGCACCAGCTCACCCCTGGGGTTCAGCACGCCGCAGTTCGATACCGAGGTCAACGAGTTTATCCTGCAGGTGCAAGGACAGCTGGGGTATGTCGCGCGTGACGGACGCTCCTCCGCCCTGCTCCGCTTCTCGCACTTCGAGCGCGACGAAAACCACCGCGCCATTCTCCCCTCCGACGCCACGTCCAACCAGGTTATTCTCTGGAACGAACGTAACCGCCATGAGCAGTCGAAGGACAATATTTCAAAGCGTTCCGTCCTGACCGGCTCTATCGGACTTCCACTGTGGTCGGCGGACCGCCTCTCCATCAGCGGTACGGGGTCGATTCTCCGGTACGACACGCCAAGCCAGCTCAATGTCGAGGACCGCGACGAGCTCCTGGTCGCTCTCTCCGTCCTGACGACGCACCGGCTGAGCCGGTTCCTGGACCTCGACCTCCTGCTGGACGGAACCTACAGCCATCTGGTCTATTTGCTGGAGGAGCGGAGTGCGAACAACAATGTCAACCGGGTTTTGCGGCTTGCGCCCCGCGTGACGTATCGCCCGGCCGACGGGATCTCCAGCGCCAACACGTTCGAGGTGCTCGCCAACTACACAGTGTATGATTTCGAGGAGGAGGCGAGCCTTGCCCGGAGCTTCTCGTATCGGCAGTTTGCCTGGCTGGATTCCACGTCCATCGACCTGACACACCGTGTAGGCCTTGATTTTTTCGCCTATTTCAAGCTATATGAACGTGGCAGGCTCAACTGGGACGACTTCCAGGAACGGACCGAGAATTCGTTTGTCGACCGAACGCTCGCTGCCCAGCTCCGATTCAGCCCATCGCCCGGCACCCTGCTCGCGGCCGGTATCCGGTCGTTCAGCCAGTCGCGATACGACTATGTGAACGGCGGGAAGCGCCGCGCAGCAACGCTGCACAGCATCGGTCCGACGTGCATCATCCAGTGGGCCATTGGTCCTGCCAGCCGACTCCTCCTCCGCGGCTGGTATGAGCGCCGCGCCCAGCCCGACGGTTCCGCCCGATCGTTCCCGACAATTGTCATGAACGTTTCCGTGAATCTCTGAGGGAGTTCCTCGTGGCCTCACAACAGAAGGCGTTCCGTCTCACCCTCAGCAGCAAGCCCAAAAACATCGTCAAGGTCGAAGGGTTTCTGAAGAAGATCGACCGCGTTGTGCACCTCGACGAGATCCAGGAACACAAGCTCATGATCGCGCTCACGGAGGCCGTGAACAACGCGATCCTGCATGGCAACAGGTCGAACGAAGAGAAGTTGGTCCACGTGGTGTGCGAGGCGCAGGAAGACGGCTTGCTGTTCACGGTGACCGATCAGGGGAGGGGATTCAAGCCGGACAAGGTGGCCAACCCGCTGAAGGAGGAGAATCTCCTGAAGGAGACAGGGCGCGGAATCTTCCTGATGCGGACCCTGCTGGACCGGGTAGAGTTCCGCCGTACGCGCGGTGGGATGGAAGTGAAGCTCTGGCTCGTGCTCAACCGCTGACTCGGGGATCGATCGTCGCCCGGCGGGCAGGAAGGCCAGGAGGCCGCTCAGCACGGCGAGCGCACCCCGGAAAACAGCGAGAGCAGCGCGCCACACGCCCCCGGTGGGGGCGGCGACGGCTGCTCTCGTCAGATTGCAGAGAACGCGGTCAGAGCACCAGCTTTGTGATTGACTGCTTGACATCGTTCGCCGACTTGTTTAAGGCTGCCTGCTCGTCGGCGTTCAGCTTGATCTGGACGATTTCCTCCACGCCTTTGGCGCCCAGCTTCACGGGCACGCCGACCACTGTATCGTTGATGCCGTATTCGCCTTTCAGATACACCGCACACGGCAGAATCCGCTTCTTGTCCTTCACGATCGACTCTACCATGGCGACGGTCGCGGAGGACGGAGCGTAGTACGCACTTCCCGTCTTCAGGAAATTCACGATCTCGATGCCGCCATCGCGCGTCCGCTTCACCAGGCGCTCTATCGTCTCGGGGCTCATCAGCTCAGTGATGGGGATGCCGGCCACCGTCGAGTAACGCGGCAGCGGGACCATCGAATCGCCATGGCCGCCGAGCACGAACGCGGTAACGTCTTCCACCGACACCTTCAGTTCCATCGCGATGAACGTCCGGAACCGGGCTGTGTCGAGCACGCCCGCCATGCCGATGACGCGCGTCCGGTCGAAGCCGCTCACCTTCATTGCGACGTACGTCATGACGTCCAGCGGGTTCGCCACGGTGACGAGGATCGCGCCGGGCGAATGCTTCACCACCGATTCGGTGCACGCCTTCATGATCCCGCTGTTCGTGTTCATCAGGTCGTCACGGCTCATGCCGGGCTTGCGCGGAATGCCGGCCGTGAGCACGACGATGTCGGAACCCGCGGTTTCAACGTATCCGTTCGACCCGATCACGCGGGCGTCGGTCATCTCCACCGGCGTCGCCTCGTACATGTCCAGCGCTTTTCCCTGGGGGACGCCTTCAAGGACGTCGACCAGGACAACCTCGTTGGCGAGCTCCTTGTCGACGATGCGTTGGGCGGTTGTGGCACCGACATTGCCAGCGCCGATGACTGTGATCTTCATGGTTGAACTCCGGCTGGTGGTGGGAATGCGCGGAGGAGAGGCGGGATGGACGTGCAGCGCGGCTCCTGTCCTTCGACCGCCTGCTCCGTTGGGATGAAAGGAACAACGCGCCGGCAAAAACCGGGCGGCGCGGGACTACGCTTTCGGAAGGATGCTGACGACCTTCCGGGCTTTCGCGTACTTCTTGAACTGGACGACGCCGGCGGTCTTGGCGAAGAGTGTATCATCGCCGCCGATGCCCACGTTCACACCCGGCTGAAACCGCGTGCCGCGCTGGCGAACAAGAATGCTGCCGGCGGAAACCAACTCGCCGCCGAACCGCTTCACGCCGAGCCGCTGGGCATTGCTATCGCGACCGTTGCGGGAACTTCCGACACCTTTCTTATGCGCCATGGCTCAACTCCTCAGACTGCGATACCGTTGATCTCAACCCGTGTGTATCCCTGGCGGTGGCCTCGCGTGACGCGATAGCCCTTCCGCTTCTTCTTCTTGAAAACGATGATCTTGTCTTCACGCCCGTGCTCGAGAATCGTCGCCTGCACGCGCGCGCCTTTCACGGTGGGGCTGCCGACCGTGACCTTCTTGTCGTCGCCGACAAGCAGAACGCGTTCGAACGTGAGCTTCGTTCCGGGCTGCTCCCCGTTCAGGGGGATGTTTACCCGGTCATTGGCGGCGACCTTATACTGGCGCCCGGCGATCTCGACTACAGCGTACATCGTCACGGTCCTTCAGGGGGGTGTAACTCAATGCAAAGCAATAGGTTATTAATATAATCAATCCAGAGCCGAATGTCAATGCGCGTGCGGAGCTTCCCGCCGGAAATGCCCCAGAATCCTCAATCCGTTCAGGATAACGGCCAGGGCTGCCCCGTCATCAGCCAAAATCGCCATCCAGAGCGTGGCATGGCCGGTCAGGGCCAGCACCAGGAAGACCGCCTTCAGGCCGAGCGCAATCGCGATGTTCTGCCTCACCACCCGCATCGCCCTCCGGCTGAGGGAGACCAGTGCGGGGAGCCGGGCGATGTCGTCAGACATCAGCACCACATCGGCGGTCTCGAGGGTGGCATCGGAGCCCGCCACTCCCATCGCGATGCCGACCGAGGCGGCCGACAGCGCCGGGGCGTCGTTCAATCCGTCCCCCACCATGGCCACGACGCCATGCGTGACTTTCAGCGCTTCCACGGCACTTACCTTCTGTTCGGGCATGAGCCCACCGTGGGTGGCATCCATCCCCAGATCCTCCGCTAGCCTCCGGGCGGTGAGAATGTCGTCCCCTGAGAGCAGCACCGTCTGCGCGATCCCCTCCCGCCGCAGCCCCTCGATCGCCTGTCGCGCGTGCGAGCGCATCGTGTCGCGTGCGCCAACAACGCACACCGGCCGGCCGTCGGCCGCAAGCACCATGACGGTCGACCCGTCAGCGTGCACGGTCGCTGCTAGCGCTTCGACCTCCGCGGTCCACGCGCCAACGCTCCGCATCAGCTCCCGGTTGCCGAGCAGATATGCCGTCCCGTTGATCTCGGCGCGCACGCCTTTGCCCGGGAGCACTTCAAAGCGTTCCACGACGACATGATCAAAGCTCACGCCGGTGCGCGCAGCTTCGGCAAGCACGGCCTGACCCAGGTGATGTTCCGACCTGTGCTCGATGGCCGCGAGAAGCGGAAGCACGTCCCTGGGGTGCATGCCGTCAAGAGGCCTCACCGACGTGATGCGTGGCTCGCCGAGAGTCAGCGTTCCGGTTTTGTCGAACGCCATGACCTGGATTGCGCTGAGAGTCTCAAGGTGCGACCCTCCCTTGATGAGAATCCCGCGCCGCGCCGCCGCCGCAAGCGCACTCACGATTGTCACGGGGAGCGAGATAACCAGCGCGCACGGGCATGCGATGACCAGCATCACCAGCGCGCGGTAGAACCACTCGGACAACGAGGCACCGAAGGCGATCGATGGAATTGTCGCGACGAGTACCGCGCCTGCAAACACCACCGGCGTGTAGATGGCGGCAAACCGATCCACGAAGCGCTGCGTGGGGGCGCGCTTCAGGTGCGCTTCTTCGATCAGGTGCACCATCCGCGCGAGCGTCGAATCTTCGTATTCGCGCGTGACACTGATCCGGAACACAGTCCGCCCGTTCACCGATCCGCTGAAGACCGTGTCGCCGGGATTCTTGACCACGTCCTCCGGCTCGCCTGTGATCGGCGCCTGGTTGACGGTCCCGCTGCCCTCCCGGATGACGCCGTCCAGCGGGATCCGCTCGCCTGGATGGACGAGGATGATTTCGCCTGGCCGTATCTCATCCGCGACGATGGACACTTCCGCTCCGTCACGAAGGACGCGGGCGTGCTGGGGAGCGAGGTCGACGAGCTCCTCCACGGCCCGTCGTGCGCGCGCGGTGCTGTACGTCTCCAGCATCAGCGATACGGCAAAAAGGACGATCACGAAGGCCGCTTCCGTCCATTCTCCGAGGGTGATGGCGCCGATCACGGCCGCAACCATGAGGACGTTCATGTCGAGCGTCCCGAGCCCCAGCGCTTTGACCGCCTTCAGGGCAACCCGCCAGCCGCCAAGGACGATGGCCGCGAGCAGCGTGCCGCGCGCGAGAAGATCCGGCGCACCCCCGTACTCCATGACCGCGCCGGCGACCGTGAGGAGCAGGGCAACGCCCGTGAAGATGCCGGCCTCGTGACGCTGGAGGAAGGTGGTCCGCTCCGGAGGCGTGCGCCTCGCCCGCGCCTGGAAGCCCGCGCGGCGGACGAGCCGGATCACCGTGGCTTCCTCCACCGCCGCATCGACGCTGAGTTCGCCGGTCAGCAGGCTGAAGTCGTACGCCGCCGACCCGAGGGCCCCGCCCAGCGAACGCCGCAGGACTCCCTCCTCGGTGGAACAGCACACGCCCCCAACAACGTATTTCCTCCGGTCAGACATCGTCGCAGGTTATGGCTCGTTGACGTGCCGGACGCCAAGCCGGATCAGCTCTTCGATGTGCTCGTCGTCCAGCATATAGTAGGTCTGCTTCCCGTCCCGCCGGTAGGTTACCAGGCGCATGGTCTTCAGCAGGCGCAGCTGGTGGGACACGGCGGATTCTGTCAGGGAGAGGAGGGCCGCGATATCGCCCACGCACAGCTCCCGGCGCGCAAGCCCAAGGCAGATCTTCAGCCTCGTCTGGTCGCCGAGGACCTTGAAGGTCTCGCTGAGACCCCGGAGCGTACGGTCGTCATGGATGGCGCGGCGGGCGGCGTTCACGCCGGCACGGTCGGTGATGTCGGGCAGCGACGTGGGGGAATCCATCGATATCCTTCAATTGAGCGATTGTTCAACTGTTGAAGGATACGATTCTCCCGGCAGGGAGTCAAGCGTCGGGGAGCTGGTAGAGCGAGCGCTCGAGTGTCTGCAGGCGCGTGACAATCCACCGGTTCAGACGGGGTGCACTCCACACGCAGAAGAGCATGAACAGGGCACCGGCAAGGAGATCCACCACATAATGGTACCGCTGGTACACGGTGGCAAGAATCAGCAGCACGCCCGTGACGGTGACAAACCAGCGCACGCGCTCCCGGTAATGCCACGCGTAGTAGATGAGCACCAGCGTCATCATTGTGTGGCCGCTCGGGAAGACGTCACGCTGCGTGAGCGAAATCGCGACATCGTTCGGCACCCCTGTCGGAATCGACTCTCCCGCATTGACGAACCAACGAAGGGGGGGGGTCAACCAGAGGCCAGGCAGCTCGCGATCAAGCGCAGCAAAATCGTGGAGCGTGAACCGCGGACCGACCGCGGGCAGCGTGAAGTAGCCGAGATACGACAGAAGAAACCCGTAGACGCACGTGAACATGAACAGGTGGAACGCTGCCCGCTCGCCGCGCCGGTAGAATTCGTACCCGATGAGCAGAAAGAGCAGATAGAACAGCGTATAGGCGATCATCAACACTTCGGTGAGCACGGGATGGGCAAACCGGTACAGCCAGACCGTCGGATCCACCCCGAAAAGCCAGCGGTCCGCCAGAATCAGCCAGTCGTCGTAGTCCGCCCCCAGATGGATCGGCTTGATCAGATAGTACAGCTGCTTGAATGTGAGGAAGACGGCGGGCGCGATGTACCAGTCGTGGACGACGCGAATGACTCTTGACGTGGTCCGTCCCCTCAGGGTCGCGACCGCAACGATGAAGATGACGCTGGCCGTGTTCAGCACGAGGAAGACCCGCCAGTACGGAATGCGCCCGGAGAACACGACGTTGACCGCGGACAGAAACACCGCCCAGGCGATCAGGAGCACGTCGGTTGTGTGCATGGACGACGTGAACCGCCGGAGGTTCATCGGGCCTCCCGGCGGTCGTTGCGGAGCGCATTGCTCAGGCGGATGAACTCGTCAAGGGACAGCTCTTCCGGACGGCGCGAAAGATCGATGCCCGCCGGCTTGTCAGGGGGGTCGGCATCCAGAAACATCTTCAGCGTGTTTCGCAGTGTTTTCCGGCGCTTGCCAAACGTCCCGCGCACCAGCCGCCGGAAATACGCTTCATCGGTTACGGGGAAGCGCGGTCCGGGCAGCATCCTCACGCGCACCATGGAGGAAACGACGCCAGGAGGCGGAACAAACGCTCCGGGTTGAACCGCAAACAGGACATCCAGATCGGCGTGCAGGCTGCATTCGACCGTGAGAATTCCGTAGTCTTTTGTCCCCGGCCGGGCGACGAGGCGCGCGGCGACCTCGCGCTGCATCATGATGACCGCATCCTGAATCCGATCACGGTGGTCGAGGAGATGGAAGAGAATGGGGGTGGTAATGTAGTACGGAAGATTGCCGACCACGCGCCAGCGCCCGACATTCAACCGGTCCGCAAGCGCGGTGAGATCGGTCTTCAGAATGTCGCCGTGGACGATCTCGACGCGGTCGCCGAAAGCGGCACGGAGTCCCTCGAGCACGCGTCCATCCAGCTCGACGACCGTCACGCGTCCAGCCGCATCGACGAGGTGCCGCGTCAGCGCCCCGCCTCCCGGCCCAATTTCGAGGACGGGGTCCCCGGGGTGGAGATCCGCGGCGGCAACGATTTTCCTTGCGACGCGGTCATCGTGCAGGAAGTGCTGTCCGAGCGACTTCTTCAGCCGTGGAGCGGGCGTGCGAGCGGAGATCGTCGTCACTTCTTCTTCTTGAAGAGATCTTTGAGCAGGTCGCCCGCCTTCTTCTCAATGTCGCCCTGGAGCTTCTTGGCTTCTCCCGCCACCTTCTCCTTCGCCTTGTCCTGCAAGCGGCGCTCGAGCTCTGCTGTGTCGAGCGAAACCTTCGGCGACGTGGTGGTCCCTGCCACCTTCAGGTTCAACGGGAGGCGCCCATCGGGGTTTTTCAGCACCTGGACCGCTTCGCCCGCAAGACCCGGAAGCGAAACCTTGGACGACATGGGACCTGAAAGCAGCACCGTCATGCCGTAGTCGAGGCTCCCGTCCAGCCCCTGCGAACCGTTGATCGTGTAGTCGGCGTCACCAGACGCGATCGTCAGATCCTTCAAGTGCAGCCGGCCAGCCACGACCGTGAAGCTGTTCGACCAGTCCTTGAACGTGATCTCTTCGAGATCCGGCAGGTGCAGCAGGTCCGAGATCGCTGTGTTGATCTTGACGCCCGCAAGCTTCCCCGACTGGATCGAGACTGTCCCCGAGCCGTTGAGCGTCGATGGGACGAGACCCATCGTGTCGTTGAGCGCACCGCTCATCGATGTCTTCATGCTGAGGGCGCCGAAGAGGCGGTCCGAGAAGCTCGTGAAGGTGCTGAGCAGGCTGTTGGCGTCCATGCGGGACATATCCATCGAGAGATCGAATTCCGGCTTCGCCGGGTCGGTCATGCGTATCGTGCCTCGTGTCGTGATATCCCCGTCAAAAGCCTTCGCGACGAAGTTTCGGAGCGTCAGCGTCCCGCCTCTCAATTCCACTGAGGCGTTCACGTCTTTCAGCTCCATCTGCTCCATGGTCAGGACCCCGACGCGTGCCGAGAGATCGGCATCCAGATCAGGGAGGCTGCCGGGCTTCGACGCTGCGCGCGGCACGGGGCTCCCACCCTGCTGCTCCGGCGCCGGTTTTTCCGTAATATCGGCAGCATAGAGATGTCTGGACACAAGCGACCCGGAGAGCCGGGGACGCCCGGCTGAGGCTTCCGGCATCGCCATCGCGAGATAATTGTCCATCCTGAAATCGAGCGCCAGGTCGGACTTCCCGAGCATCATCGAGAACTTCCGCCCCTCGAGGCGCTCGTTGGTGAAGACCAGCGTCCCTTCGAGATTCTCGAGAGGGCGTGCGGCCGCGGCCGTCTTCACGGTCACGCCCCGCAGCGTCATCGTGCCCGAGGCGCGCATCGATTTCGGAGCCGCAACCTTCCCGGCGAGATCCACGTCGGCCGCGAGCATTCCGGAGACCTTCGTCCCCGACTCGATCGGATAATATTGAGGAAGTTCAGAGAGGTTCAGCGAACCCTTCGCATTGAGCGCAATGGATGGATCGTCGAAACCAACCACCTTCAGCCGCATGTCGATGGGGTTCGATCCCATGCGCGCGCTGAACCGGTCCATCACGAACTCCTCCCTCACGTCGGACATCTCGAAGGAGGCGCTGAGCCCGACCTCGGTGATGGCCTTCGGGAGCTGCGCGTACTTGATCGTCCCGTTGTTCACGCGCACGGTGCCGGTGACCGCCGGGAGCGTCGAGTCCGTGACAGTCCCCAGAATGTGCATGGCCGCCTGCACCTCGCCCGAGGCATCCATGCCGGCGGCCTGCTTCATGTATTCCGGTGGGACCAGCGAGAGCAACTGGGCGACGGTGATGCGATCGCCCGAAATCTTTAGATCGTAGTACTGATCGGCACTGGCGCGCGCAACGGAGCCCGAGGTCGCGAGCTGCATACGCCGCAGCGTGATCGTGCCGCTGCCGAGAACAACGCTATCTTCCGTACGGTGGTACACGATCGTCTGTTCCAGCCCCACGGGGAGATTGCGGATCAGCGGCGCATCTTTCTGTCCGTATCGGAAACCGCCGGCGGTTCCCGATATTTTTGCCTCGACCACCGATCCACCCTCGGGCACGTTCGCCGACATCGAGAGATCCAGGTCCTCAAGACCCATCGCCGAGCCCGATGGAACGTTCACGTAGTCGAGCGTTCCGTCAACGATGCGTACGTCGGGGAGGGAGATGCGTCCGCTGAACGCCGACGCCGCGGTATCGGGCTGGCCGGTCGCTTCCTTCCGGCCTTCTGCAAGCGAGTAGTTCGCATTGCCCGCACTGTCAACTTCCAGCCAGAGTCGCGGCCGCTCGAGGCTCAGTGTCGTGACTTCGACCGAGCCTGTGAGCAGCGGCATCAGGCGCACGTCGACAACGCCGCTCTCCAGGAGCAGCAGCGGGGTCCCCGAAAAGTGGCCCGTGGGCGGATTCATGATCTTCAGGCTGTCGAGCCGAATGGCCAGCGAAGGGAAAATGGAGAGGGACACGTCACCGACGGAAACGGGCCTTCCGATGGCAGCCTCCACCCGGGGGAGGATCATCCCGCGGAGCCGGTCGCCGGTGAGAATGAGCTTCAGGGCCACGGTTCCGCCGACAACCAGCAGGAGCGGAATGCCGAGTATGAGGAGCCAACGGTGGGTCGAGCGTGTCAAGAAGGGCCTCCTAAAGAAGAAAATATAACCAACCCGGCAGGAATCCGCAACGCATTGATTTTCAAGGGGTAAATGTTTAGGTTGACACAAATATTCAGTCTCCTCGCATGACCCAGACCGACAACCAAGACGAAACCCCGCAGCAGGAAGCGGCGTCAGAGCCGATTCCTCAAGAGCCCGCACAGCAGGCGCGCGCCCAGCAACAGCCACGCCAGCAGCAACAGCAACGGCAACAGCAGCAGCGGCAGCAACGGCAACCGCGCCAGCCTCAGCAACAGAACCAGCAGCCACAGCGGCAGGGTGATGGAGGCCAGCAAAATCAGCAGCGGTGGCCCGACATCAGCGTCGTCATCCCTCTTCACAACGAAGAAGAGTCGCTTCGCGAGCTCCATCAGCAGTTGAAGGCGACGCTCGGGCGGATGAGCCAGCGGTATGAGCTCGTGTTCGTGGATGACGGCAGCACGGACAAATCGTTCCAGGTGCTCCGCGACTTGAAGCGCGTCGATCGGCACATCAAAGTGGTCCGCTTCCGCCGCAATTACGGAAAGTCCGCAGCGCTCGCCGTCGGCTTCGAAAAGGCTACGGGCAACATCGTGATCACGATGGACGCCGACCTGCAGGACGATCCCGCGGAAATCCCCGCGCTGAAGCGGAAACTGGACGACGGCTACGACCTTGTCTCCGGGTGGAAGAAATCCCGAAAGGATCCTCTCTCGAAGACGATCCCCTCGCGCCTCTTCAACGTTGTCGTGCGCATGATGACCGGAATCAGGATTCACGATTTCAACTGCGGCCTCAAAGCGTACCGGCGGGACGTGATCAAGGCTGTCAACGTGTACGGTGAGCTGCACAGGTACATCCCGGTGCTCGCCCACTGGGAGGGATTCAAGGTCGGAGAGTTGCCCGTGCGCCATCGCGCACGCCGGTTCGGCAAGACCAAATTTGGGTTCGGCCGGTTCTGGAAGGGCTTCCTCGATCTTCTCACGGTGATCTTCACGACCCGGTACTTCCGCAGACCGCTCCATCTGTTCGGCCTCTGGGGACTGGTCGCCCTGCTCATCGGGCTGGGCATCAGCATCTGGCTTGTGGTCGACTGGTTCCAGGGCAGGCCGCTGAGCAACCGGCCACTGTTTCTCGCCGGAATATTCCTGGTCATCGTGGGTATTCAGTTCATCTCAATCGGTCTGCTCGGGGAGATGATTACGAAATCGCAGCGCAGCTCCGAGGAATACGCGATCCGAGAGTTCATTCGCTAGGGGGGAGCCCGCCGCTCCCCCATCCTCCCCGCACGTCCCCCGCCATGGTGTGTACCACAGCGCCGTCCGGACCCCACATCCCCGGAGTCCGGCCTATGAACATCAGCAATTACCGACATGTCCCGACGCAAACAGAAGACTGAGAATCGCCCCCCTGGGCTGCGCGTGCCGGCGTGGGCGCCGCTTGCGCTCCTCCTTGCCCTTGGGCTGGCCTGGGTGTACCATTGCGCCCACTTCCAGTTCGTGCAGGACGATTCGTTCATCACGTTCCGGTACGTCAGGCATCTCGTGGACGGACATGGGCTCGTCTGGAACCCGGGAGAACGGGTGGAGGGCTATACGACATTTCTCTGGACCATCCTCCTTGCCGTGCCTGGCGTTTGCGGGCTCGATCTGGAATCCAGCGCGCGAATCCTCGGCATTGCCGCGGGCCTTGTCGCACTGTTCCTCCTGTGGCGCCTTTCCATCAGGGTGAGCGGGCCCTCCACGGCCTCACCGCTGCTCCCCTTGATCGCCGTTGCGCTTACGGTCGCAAACTCCGCGATCGCCTACTGGTCGGTCAGCGGCATGGAAACCCCGCTCTTCGCGGCACTGCTGGTCGGAAGCGCCCTCGCGTTCCTGCACGAGCGGGACACGACGTTCTTCTGGACGCCGATCCTGTTTCTTCTGGTCTCGCTGACGCGCCCGGAAGGGACGCTTCTGTTCGGCCTCACAGTCCTGTTTTTCGTGCTCGAAAGGCTGGGGCGCACACAGACCATGCGCGAGATGCTTCCGCATGCGGGGCGGCTTCTCGGGTTCTACGCGGTGCCATTCGTCCTGTTCATGGGGTGGCGCCTCATGTACTATGGACACCTGTTCCCAAACACCTACTACGCAAAGGCCGGATTCTCCATTGAGTACCTGACTGCAGGGTGGGAGTACCTGCTCCTGTTCCTGCGCACCTACATGCTCGAGGGCGCCCTCCTGGCGGTCCCCGTCGCGTTCCTGCTGTGGAAGCGGCGCACGCCGGAGATTCTCTACCTCATTCTGCTGTCGCTCGGCTATTCCGCCTATGTCGTGTCCGTGGGCGGCGATGTCCTCCACGCCTTCCGATTCTTTGTCCCCGTGCTGCCGTTCTTCTATCTCTTTGTCCAGGAGACGCTCGTGGGCCTGACGGCCAAGCTCAGCCGCAGGACGGCGGCAGGCCAGTGGCTTCCGGTCGCTGCCGGGGTGCTGCTCGCCTATATGACCTTCAGCCAGCCGTATGCATACGTGCGGGAGAAATGGACCATGGAGATCGGCCTCGTGGACAAGATGACGTCCACCGGACGATGGCTTGCGGCAAACTCCGACTCCTCCACGGTCGTGGCGGCCACTACCATTGGAGCCCTCGGGTACTACGGAGGGGTGACGCTGGTCGACATGCTGGGCCTTACGGATTCCACCATCGCCCATCATCCCGAGTATCTCCAGGGCATCCAGAGCGGATGGAAAGAGCGGAAGTACAACACAAGCTATGTGCTCTCCAGGAAACCGGAGTGGATTTTCTTCTCGACAGGCGTGAAGCCAAGCGCCTTCGCTGAGCGCGCGCTTTTCACGCGATCCGGGTTCCGGCGGCATTACGCTCCCCGCTTCTTCCATCTGGACGGGGACGTGGCGAGCCTGAACGTCGCATACCACCGAAGCGAGGAGTCGCTGGTCAATCCCCTGGTGCCGGAAGACACGTCGTCAAGCGCCGAATTCATCAACGATTTCTACATCGGCATGAACCTCCGGCGCACGCCGTCTGATGCCATCCGGAATTTTGCGAAGGCCCTCAGGACAGCGCCGAAAGATTTCGCGATGCTGCCGCAGGAGATCGGCAACGCGTACCGGTCGCTGGGGAATTCCCGGACGGCCGAGGAGTGGTACAGAAAGGCGATCGACATCAATCCCGCAATGGTCGAGAGCCAGATCATGCTCGGCGTGCTCGCTCGCGACCGCGGGGATCACGCAGCTTCGGCGCAGCGCTTCCGGGAGGCGGTGCGGTTCAATCCGGAATACTCCGCTCCCTGGACCCTGCTCGGCGAGCAGCAGGAGGCGGTGGGCGACACGGCGGGAGCCCTGGCCTCGCTGCGAACCGCGCTCACACTGGCGCCCAACAACAGGGACGCGGCGACAATGCTCGCGCGCCTGTCACCGCGTAACTGACCGGGCGAGAACACCATGCATATCGTCATCGTCGGCCCTGCGTATCCGCTCCGCGGCGGCATCGCGCACTTCAACGCGACGCTCGCGAAGGAACTTGGCAGGCGCCATCAGGTCGAGACGGTCACGTTCAGCCGGCAGTACCCTGCCCTCCTCTTTCCGGGCACAACCCAGGACGACCTCAGCGCTCCGCTGCAAGCCACTCCCGCACCCCAGCTCATCGATTCGATCAACCCCATGAACTGGGTCCGCGTCGGGCGCCAGCTCCGGCGCCGGAACGCCGACCTGTTCATTTTTCACTACTGGATGCCGTTCTTCGCACCGTGCTTCAGCACGATCGCCCGCGTGGCGACGCGGGGGACGCACGCACAGGTCATTCTCATCTGCCATAACCTCCTCCCGCACGAGCGACACCCCTTCGACGCGGCGCTGACGCGCGCCATGATCCGCTCTGCCAGCTCGCTGATCGTTCTCTCGGAGACCGTCGAACGGGAGCTCAACGAGTTTCAGCCGGGTACACGCTATCGCACCGTTCCGCATCCGGTCTACTCCATGTTCGGCGAAACACTCGACCGGGACGTCGCGCGCAAGCAGCTCGGGATCACGGCAGACCGCGTTCTCCTGTTCTTCGGCTACGTTCGGAAGTACAAGGGTCTTCGTACGCTCCTCGAGGCCATGGCTCTGCTCCCGGAGTCGCTCGGCATCCAGCTCCTCGTGGTCGGGGAATTCTACGAGGATGCCGGACCGTACAGGGAGCTCATCACTTCACGCGGGCTTGACACCCGGGTTCGTCTCGTGCCGGAGTATGTCCCGAACGAACTGGTACATGCATACTTCTCCGCAGCCGACGCGGTGATGCTCCCGTACCTCTCCGGGACGCAAAGCGGAATCGCGCAGATCGCTTTCAACTTTGACCGACCCGTGATCGCGACCAGCGTCGGGGGGCTGGGTGAGGTCGTGAAGGCAGGGGTGACCGGCCTGGTGGTCGCCCCCGGCGACCCCGCTGCTCTGGCCGACGCGATCAGCCAGTTCTACGGCCGAAATCTCGGTGAGCCGCTGTCCGCGGGCGTGCGGACGGCCAAGCAGGCATACGGCTGGAAGCGCATGACCGACGCCATCGAAGAGCTCGCCGGAACCTAGGGCCTTCGACGCCCGGATTGTTCGGGTCGACAAATCCTCGTATCTTCCCGCATGCCAGACCAGCCCCACGTCACCATTATCGTCCTGAGCTGGAACCAGCAGGCTGTTACGCTCGAATGCCTCGCCTCGCTGTCGCGCATCACCTATCAGCAGCACCACCTGCTCCTCGTGGACAATGCCTCGACGGATGGCACTGCGGAGGCTGTGCGTCGTGCGTATCCCGCCGTGGAGGTGCTGGCCCTCCCGGAGAATCGACTGTTTTCGGGCGGGAACAATGCCGGCATCCGGCACGCGCTCGACCACGGCGCGGATATGGTCCTCTTGCTGAACAACGACACTGAAGTCGCGGCGGGGTTCCTGGAACCCATGATTATGCGCGCCCTTTCCACGCCGCGCTGCGGCATGGTCGCACCCAAGATTTATTACCACAGCGACCCTCAGCGGCTCTGGTACGCGGGGGGGGAAGTGTCATTCTGGTCGGGGACACTCCGGCACGTAGGACTCCGCGATATCGACAGGGGCCAGCACGATGCCGGAGGCGAGACCGGATACGCCACCGGGTGCTGTGTGCTCGTCTCGCGAGAGGTCATTCAACGCTGCGGGATGCTTGACGAGGCTTTCCGCATGTACACGGAGGACGCCGACTGGTCCTGGAGAATTCGCGCCGCGGGATATGCGATCCAGTACGAGCCGCTCGCGCACGTCTGGCACAAGATCTCCGTCAGCAGCGGGGGACATCTGTCGGCCTACAAGATGCGCAGGAAATTCCTCAGCAACTTCCGCTTCATGGCCCGCCATGCACGCTGGTATCACTGGCTGACCTTTCCCTGGTTGAACATCCTGTCGAACGCCGCCGCGGCCGGCCGGTATCTTCTGACGCGGACCGGACGCTGATGGAATTCCGAAAGCATCTCCGCACAGGGATCTGGGGGCTTGCGGGAAAGGCCCTGCCGGTGGTGTACGGCCTCGGCTTCGTCCTGCTGGTGATTCGCGTCCTTCCGGAAGAGGAATTCGGCAACTACGTCCTGCTGCAGGAAATCTTCCTCATCCTGACCGGGCTGGCCACGGCCATCGCGCTGCAACCGCTGCTGAAGTTCGCCTCGGAGGAAGGGGGAGCGAAGAAGAGCGTCATGGGTGCGGCGTTCATTGTCCATGCGGTGTTCCTTGCGGTGACCTCCCTCGTGCTGGCGCTTGTGCGGGAACCCGTGGGGGCGCTCCTGCAGTCGTCGATGCTGGCCGAGCTCCTGCCCTACCTGCCCGCACTCGTCGCCGCCTCCCTGCTGCGCAATTTCGTGCTCGCCCTGCTGCAGGCGCGGTTTCGTCTCACGGCGGCGTTCTGGGTGGATGCCATGCATTTCCTCGGCGCTCCCCTGCTCGTGTGGGTCTACTCGCGGCTGCATATGTTTGACTCCGCGATGGACCTTGTGATGATTGCCATCATCTCGCTGTCGGCTTCCTCCGCCGTCGGAGTCGTCGTCGCCCGGCGCGAACTGCCCGCGATGACGCTCCCGACCGGTGCGGACATCCGGAAGGTCCTGGACTATGGAACGTACGCGATGGGGGGCGTTGTAAGCTACCTGTTTACCACGAAGGCGGATACGCTGTTCCTCTCGGCGTTTGCCGGCCCGGTGGCCGTCGCGGTGTACAATGCCGCGAAAGTGTTCACTCGCGTGTTCGACATGATCCCGCAGGTCGTGCAGATGTTCGTGCTCCCCGCCACCTCCCGGCTGTCGTCCCGGGGCGAGGAACACGCCCTGCAGGCTCTGGCAGAGAAGGCTGTCGCATTCACCACTATCGCGGTCATTCCTGTGGCGCTGGTGTTCCTGCTGGCTCCGGGCCTGCTGATGGACATTCTCTACGGCGGGCGATATCAGGAAGCGGTCCCGGTGCTCCGGGTGTTCGCGCTGCTCGGCCTTGTGGTGCCGCTCTACGCTGTGGGATCAAGCATCCTGATGGGCCTCGGTAATGCGCGGGCCGTGTTCAGGCTCGGGTTGCAGATGCTGCTGTTGTCGCTCGCCGGCTATCTCCTCCTGATCCCCCCGTTCGGGGCGGTCGGTGCCGCGGCCGCATACGCGACTGCCAGCGCGATTGTCGCGTTCACCACCAGGCATCGCCTCTGGGACTCCGTTCCGCTGCCGATCGGCGGCATACTCCGCCGCGAGCAGGACATCCGAAACTTCATCCGGGACGCGTTCCGCAGGGGCACGGGCCGGACGCGCTGAGCCGACACCAAGGATCGTTGACATGGCATCCCAGACAAAGAAAATCACTCTCGATGCCGCGGCACTCGTGTTTGGGCGTGGGGTCGGCTTCGTGCTCGGGCTGATCAGGCTGAATTATCTGGCCCGCCTCCTTGGCGTATCGAGCTTTGGCCTGCTGAACTTCGCTACGTATTTCACGTCGCTCTTCGCATCGCTCTTCGATCTCGGACTCGCGCAGCTCCTTACGCGGGAAATCTCGCGCGACCTATCGCGCAGCCGTGAGCTTCTCGGCCGCGTGCTCGTCTTGAAGCTCGGGACCTCCGCACTGGCAAGCATGCTGTTGATCGCCGTTACGCTGCTCGCCGGCTTCACCGGCGAAACCCTGACCGCGGTTCTTCTGACCACCCTCGCGCTGGCCATCAACCAGCTGGCCGCGGCCTTCCTGAGCGCGCTCCAGGCGCACCGCCGCATGGCGCTGGTGTCAGCCGCCAACATCATCAATGACGCGGTACTCTCCGCCGCCATTATCCTCGTGCTGCCGGGACATCCTCACGTCACCGCCGCACTCATCATTACGGCCGCGATCTCCGTGGTGAACCTGACCCTGCTCTTTGTTGTCTGCAACAGACTCATTGGCATGCCGGTCATCCGCGCGGACATCAGGGCCGCAGAGACCCTCCTGCGGGAAGGCATCCCCATCGCCCTCGCCTCGCTGGGGATTTCGATCTACACGTTCGTCGGGCCGACCATACTGAAGTTCACCCGCAGCGAGTCCGAAGTCGGGCTCTTCAGCGCAGGATACAAAGTCATCATGATCCTGAGTATTATCCCGACCGCATTCACACAGGTGTTGTTCCCCGTATTCTCCGAGTTCTTCGCCCACACGAGGGAAAAACTGGAGAAAGCGCTGGCGGATTCCCTTCGCGTGATCACCCTCATCTCGATCCCGCTTGCGGCGGGGGCGCTGATTGTCGGGAATGATCTCTTCCGCCTGCTGTATACCGAAGAGTATCTCCCCGGGGTAATCGTCATGCAGGTGATCCTGTTCGGCAACGTCCTGGGATTCATGGACTGGATTCTCTATTCGTTTCTGCTTGCGAGTAACCGGCAGGCGTTCTTGATGCGGCTCTCCCTTGGCGTCGGGCTTTGCGCCGGACTTCTCAGCCTAATTCTCGTCCCGCAGTACGGGTATCTGGCCCTGCCGTTTCTTACCGCGGGCATCGAGACTATCCTGTTCGTGGTTCAGATTCTGTATGTTCGTCATATCGGCTACCGGCGGCTCTGGCTCCGGTCGCTGTGGCGGCCTGCTGCGGCCGCTCTGGTGATGGCCGCCACCCTTCTCTTGCCTGGCTCCATCCCGCTGCTCGCCCGCATCCCGCTTGGCGCCGCCATCTATATCGCAGCGTTGTATGCCTTCAGGGGGCTGGGAGAACAGGAGCGGGCAGTCCTCCGGGGATTGATCACACGCGTTTCTCCGGGAAGATCGTAACATGGAGGAATCCTGATTCATGCGCAGCCTATCCGAATACAACAAGGAGAAGTTCCATTCCCTCCAGACCGATCACCGGGAATCGCGTCTTCAGAAGGCTGCGGCGATGATTCTCAGCGAACCGGTGGGGCGGCTCCTGGACATCGGATGCGGGAACGGATCGTTCTCGGCGGGTTTCCTCGGGGCGGGATTTGCAGTTACCGGAATCGATATGACTGAGGAGCAGATTGCAGGCGCCCGTGCGCGGGGACTCGATGCGCGTGTCCACGACCTCGGATCCGGCCCGCTGCCGTTTCCCGACCAGTCGTTCGATGTGTCGTTTGCCGGCGAGGTCATCGAACATATCGTGGACACGACGGCCTTTCTCTCCGAGATTCGCCGCGTCCTGAAGCCGAACGGGTGTGTTGTGCTCACGACCCCCAACCTTGCGAGCGTCGAGAACAGGCTGCGGTTGCTCTTCGGTTTCTATCCAATCTGGACGGAGTTCCAACTTGAGGGTGGCCAGGGTCACGTCCGATCCTACACCCTGAAGGCTCTTGTGCGGCATCTCCGCGAGACGGGCTTCTCTGTTGAGCGCGTGAAAGGAAACTGGGTCCCCTTCATCCCCCAGGAGTTCGCCGACGATATCCGCCACCCGTTCCTCGCATGGACCGGCGACTGGTTCCCGAGCCTGTCGATGGATATCATCGTCAAAGCGCGGAGGCCGGGATCGCTATGACCAGCCGGCCGTCCACAACCGTGCGCCCAGGGGCATCCACATTGCAGGGACCGCTGAAACGTGTCGCCCTCCTGCGAGGTCCAAACCTGAACCCGTGGGAAGCGCAGATGTTCGCCCCGTTGACCGGCAGGTTCGATATCGTCGGCATCGCAAGCCAGCAGCCGAACTTCGAGCTTGACAGGATTCCGTTCCCGGTGAAGCGCCTTCCGTCATTCGGTCAGGCCGTACGCTCACGGTGGGTCCGTGGTCTGATCGACAGGGTTCAAGGAGATCATCACGACCTCCGCGGCCTTGGTGATGCCCTTGCAGGCGTAGATATTGTGCATTCGGCTGAATCGTTCTACTACTTCACCGCCCAGGCGGCCCGGCTGAAATCACGACTCGCTTTTCGCCTTGTCGTCACCGTGTGGGAGAATATCCCATTCCAGCTTGATCACCCCGCAACACGGCAGATCAAGAAGGCGGTGTTTGAACACGCCGACCGATTTCTGGCAGTGTCGACACGCGCGAGGGACGCCCTGATGCTGGAGGGGGCTCCCGGAGACCGCATCCACGTGCTCATGCCGGGCATTGACGTCCAGCACTTCGCCCCCGCACCCCGCGACGAGGGGTTGCTGCGGTCATTCGGTTGCGACCCTGACGATTTCGTTATCCTCTACGTGGCACATCTCTCTCGCCATAAGGGAATCTACGATCTGTGCGCCGCCGTCCGCATGCTGGCGAACAACGCCGCGGACCGGAGCATCAAGCTCCTGATCGCCGGAAAAGGCCCGGAAGAGGCGGCCATCCGGAAATTCATCCGCCGGCTCGAGCTCGAGCGCCACGCCCGTCTCATTGGCCCCCACTCGTACCAGGACATGCCACGGATTCATAACCTCGCGGATGTGTTTGTCCTGGCCAGCCATCCCATACCGGGATGGCAGGAGCAATTCGGCTATGTCCTCGTGGAGAGCATGGCGTGCGGGAAGGCAGTGGTCGCCACATCGTCCGGCTCGATCACCGAAGTTGTCGGCGACGCCGGGGTGATCGTCCCCCCATCGGATTTTCAGTCGCTCGCGCGCGCCCTCGGCAGGCTGCTGGCGGGTCCTGACCGGCGCCATGAACTCGGAGCGCGTGCCCGCATGCGGGCCACGGAGCTTTTCGGCCTCGGTACGGTCTCCGCACAGATCATGTCACACTATGAGGCGGTCCTGCGTTCTCCCGGTTCCTAATATGGAAACAACAACAAGTTATTACGAAAACGATCGCCGCGAGGTCGCACGTCTCGTCCCGCGGGAGGCGATGAGAATTCTCGATGTTGGCTGTGGGCGAGGGGCGCTGGGCAGAGTGCTGAAGGAACAGGTCCTCGGCCGACATGTCACAGGCATTGAAGTGGAGCCCGCAATTGCCAGTGATGCCGGTCGCCTCCTCGACCGCGTCATCACCGGCGACATCCAGACGCTCGACCCTTCCGTGCTGACCGGTGATTACGACTGCATTATCTGCGCGGACGTTCTCGAACATCTGCTCGAACCGCTGCTCGCCCTGCGCCGCCTTCGCGAACGCCTGGCGCCTTCCGGGCTCCTCGTCTGCAGCATCCCGAATATCCGTCACTATACGGCGATCATGCGTCTTGTCGGGAGCGGATGGAGCTATGACGACTTCGGGCTCTTCGACCGAACCCACCTTCGATTTTTCTCCCGGCGGTCCATGATCCAGCTGCTGACCGACGCTGGATTCTCGGTCGTGAGCGCCGCTCCTCGAATTGTAGCCAGCAGGAAGATGCGTGCGTTGAACACGGTCGCCGGCGGGACCCTCGAGGAGTTCCTGGCCCTTCAGTATTTGTTGACGGCATGCCCGTCGGACCGGTGACCGTTGGCATCCGTCGCCATCATCCTTTTGAGTTACGGCCGCGCGCACGACACCATCGAGTGCATCCAGTCGATCGGGCGAAGCACATTCACCGACTATGACATCATCGTGGTGGATAACGCCTCGCCGGATGGCGCGGCCGATAGCGTCGTGTCCGCCTGCCCCCGGATCACACTATTCCGCAATGAGCGTAATCTCGGTTTCGCCGAAGGCAATAACGTGGGCATCAGGGCGGCACTCGAGCGGAAGGCACAGTACATCCTGATTCTCAATAACGACACGGTGGTTGAGCCGGACATGCTCGGCCGGCTCGTGCAGGCTGCCGGAGCACATTCCGGGGTCGGCGCGGTGGGGGCGAAGATCCTGTATGCCGACGCACCTGCGACCATCTGGTATGCCGGGGGGAGCCTGCATCTGCAGTCGGCCACGGCAGCGCACCACGGCATCGGGCTCCAGAACACGGCGGCCTTCGACCAGCCGGCAGCATGCACATTCATCACTGGGTGCGCCATGCTTGTGCCCGCGAAAGTGTGGGGGCGGGTCGGCCTGTTCGACGCAGCCTTCTTTGCCTACCTCGAAGACGCCGACTTCTGCCATCGCGTGAGGAAAGCTGGCTTTACGCTGTGGTACGAGCCATCCGCCGTGCTCTACCACAAGGTCTCAAGCACGACGACCTGGGACAGCCCGGCCTACACCTACCTCAATCTCAGGAACAAGATCCTGTTCCTGCGGAAGCATTGTCTTCCATGGACATGGCTGGCGGGAATCCCTGGAACTGTCTATTATCTCGTTCGCCAGGTATCCCGTGCGGTACTGCTGAAGCGGAGCCGACCCGCATTGAAGGCCGTAGTCTTTGGTCTCATGGACGGCCTGAGCTCGGCCGGCGTCCGACACGGCGCCGGCCGGATGGGGGAGTTCCAGCCCGGCAGTCCACCATTCGGGGCCGCATGAAACGCGTCGCACTATACAACGCCAGCTGGAGCAGCTTCGGAGGTGGGGAAAAATATCTCTGCGTCGTCGCCGACGAGTTGTCCCTCGACCATAGCCTGGAGGTGCGGCTGCTGATGGATGCGCCGGGCATCACTCGCGAGCAGCTCCGCACGTATTTCAACCTTCCGCTGGAGCGCGTCCACCTCGAGCCCTGTCCGCAATCGGCGGTCCGGGCCCGGCTGCAGGCGTCCGATGCCTGCATCGTCATGTCCAACTTCATGCCGTATGGATGCCCCGCCCCCACGACTGCGTACGTACTTCAGATCCCGTATCCCCCGATCACAGCGGGCACAATTGCGGCGAACGTCGCCGCGCTGAACGTGCGCGAAGCCGGCAAGAACATCCTCCGGCTCCGCTTGCTGCGGGATGCGCGTCATGCGCAGGGCGTCATCACCTATTCCGGCTTCGTCGCCGACACGCTCAGCGTCAATCATCGTGTCCGGGCAACCGTGCTGTACCCGCCGATCGACGATTTTGCCTCGACCGACCGGAAGGAACGGGCAATCCTGAGCGTCGGCAGGTTCTTCCGCGGCCCGTACAACAACAAACGATATGACGTCCTCATCGACGCGTTCAAATGGCTCTGCGACCGCAAGCTCAACGACGGCTTTCAATACTGGATCGCGGGGAGCGCGGCGGACGATGACGCAACGAGGCTTGTCGTCGAAACCCTCCGCGAACGTGCCGCGGGCTACCCGATCGTGTTCTCAGTGAACGCACCGTACGACTCCCTCCGTTCTCTGTACGCGCGCGCCACGATCTTCTGGCACGCAGCTGGATTCGGCGCGGACGAGCGCACCCAGCCGGAGCGCACGGAACATTTCGGCATGTCCACCGTGGAGGCCATGTCCGCGTCGTGCGTCCCCGTCGTGATCAGAAAGGGCGGGCAGAAAGAAATTGTATCTCATGGCGAATCGGGATATCTTTGGGAGTCGCAGGAGGAGCTCATTGGCATCACGGCCTCCCTCATCGCTTCTCCCGGGCGGATCCAGACGGTTCAGCCCCGCGCACGGGAACGGTCGCGGATGTTTGACCGCTCCCACTTCTCCGACGCGCTCCGTTCCTTCATTCGTGGACTCGGACTGACGGCATGAGCAAGCACCGCAAACACCAGCACGCACGGGAATCTGAACGGCCTTCCGGCCCCGCAACCCTTCAGTCCTGGAAGCAGGACGGCATTGCGATTCTCACGCTCTATATTATCACGCTCGTCCTGTTCAGGGCCATCGTGTTCGACAAGGCGGCGTTTGCTGAAGCGGGCGACACGGCCGCCGCAGTCGCTTATGAGCAGGTCGCGAAGCGAATCCAGACGGATGACGGCATCACAGATGTCCTCTGGGTCCCCTACTTCTTCAGCGGCATGCCGACGTTCGGAAATTTCGCCATCGTCCCGCGGGCCGTCAGCTACGCCCAGCGGGCGGCAGTGTGGCTGCTGGACTTCTTCTACCTGAAGGGACCGTGGACGTGGCTGGTAGTCTTCACTTTCCTGGGCGGCGTCTTCATGTATGCCGCCGCCAGGCAGTTGGGCTTTTACCGCCCCGTGGCGTTTTTCGCCGCCATCGTCTACATGCTCGGCCCCTATGGCGTCGGGTTGGCAGGGGAAGGCCACGGCTCCAAAATGATGGCGCTGACGTACCTCCCGCTGGTCTTCCTGTTCACACACCGGCTGTTCGAGCGGCGTGACCTCCTGAGCCTGGGCTTGCTGGCCGCGTCGGTTGGAACCCTCATGCTCGCCAACCACGTCCAGATCGCCTACTACGTCTTTATGGTTGTCGGCCTCTACATCGTGTACAGGTTGATCGTGGATGTCCGCACGCATACCCACGAGGTGCTCTCCGCTACCGGCATGTTCGTGGTCGCACTGGCGATCGGCTTCGCGATCTCCGCCTACAACTACCTCGCCGCCTATGAATATGCCCAGTACTCCATCCGGGGAGGAGGCACGGCAGGTGCAGCAGGCGGCCTTGCGTACGACTATGCAACAAACTGGTCGTGGCACCCGGCGGAACTCCTGACGCTCTTTGTCCCCGGGTTCTTCGGCTTCCGGCTCCCCTACTACTGGGGCCTGATGGAGCCGTGGACGGACTCGACCGTGTACGTCGGGCTCCTCCCGGTGCTGCTGGCAATCGTCGCGGTGGGCATCCGGCGCACAGCCATGACCTGGTTCTTCCTCGTCGCCACGGTGCTCGTGATTCTCCTCTCGTTCGGCCGGAACTTCCCGCTCGTGTACGAGACTGCGTTCTCAGTTCTCCCGTTCTTCGACAAGTTTCGCGCGCCAGCGATGATTCTCCAACTGTTGCGGTTCACGGTAGCGATCCTCGGCGCATACGGTCTCCAGGCGATTCTCGACCTGCGGAACGCCGATCAGGCGCGGGTACGCGTATCGGCGCTCCGAACGGCCCGGACCGTGCTGATCGCGGCCGCCGCTCTGTTCGCCATCCTGCTGCTGTTCAAATCGACGCTGGCCGAAACACTCTCCGGCGCGTGGTTTGTAAAGGCCGGAGAACTGGAACAGTACGGGCAGCAGTACGGGCAGCAGGCCGGACAGGCAATCGCACAGCTGAAACAGGTTCGGTTCACGACGTTCTGGAGCGACGCGTTGACGTTTTCGCTGTTGCTCGCCTGCTCGGCCGGTGTTATCCTGCTCTACCTGAAAGAGACAATCAAGCCCGCCCTCGTCCTCACGCTGCTCATCGGCATCACGGTCGTCGACCTGTACATCATCGACAGCAAGCTGATCCAGCCGAAGCCTGCTTCAGCGCTCACGCAGAGCTTTCCGCGGGACGAGACCATCACGTTCCTGCAGGAGCAGGGCCGCAGCAGCGCGGAGCCTTTCAGAGTATTTCCTCTGGGCAACTTGTTCGGGGAAAAGACGTACGCCTACCACGGCATTCAGTCGATCGGAGGATACAGTCCGGCGAAGCTGAAGATCTACCAGGCGCTGCTCGATTCATGTTTGTACCACGGCACCAGCCCGACCTTTCCGCTGAACATGAACGTGGTCGACATGTTGAATGTCCGATACCTCGTCGTGCCGGGCCGGCTGCCGGAAGGCATGTTTCCCATTGCACATGTGAACGGCGCCCAGCGGACGGTCACCTATGCAAACCCGACAGCGTTGCCGCGCGCGATGCTGGTCGGGAACGCGATCACGGCGAGCACCGACCGGGAGGTGTACAATCTCCTCAACTCCTCGACGTTCAATCCTCGCACAACGGCGGTCGTTCAGGGAACGGCGCCCATAGACATCGCGCCTCCTGCGCCCGGAGACGGCGTGCGTGTGACGAAGTACGGCGCGCACCGGATCGTCCTGGAATCACGGGCCACGTCGCCGGCGCTGCTGGTGTTGAGTGAGATTTACTACCCGGCCGGCTGGAAGGCCACGGTCGACGGTGCTGAGACCGAAATCCTCCGGACGAATTCCGTGCTTCGATCGGTCCGCGTCCCGGCGGGCACACATACTGTCGAGTTCACGTTCGCGCCACCGATGTACTGGGCGGGGTTGACAATCACAAATGTCGCGTGGCTCGCGGCGTTGATCCTTGTACTTGTCGGACTCTGGCGCATGCCGCAGGTGCGCGACTGGATTGCGCAGCGGTTCCGCCGACGGATCACCTCGGCCTAGCGGGTACATTTACCATCGATCATGACGAAGAGACGTTTCAGGCTGATTCTCGCCTCGATTGTGTTTGGGTTTCTGGTGTGGCTTTCCGTCGCCATGAGGGAACAGTATACCATTGCGGTGGCCGCACCCCTGAGCGTGACCGACATTCCCGAGGGGTGGGCCATCAGGACTTCAGTGCCGTCCTCCGTGCAGTTGAAGTTTCGTGGTGAGGGGTGGCGGCTGGCGGGATTGCTTCTCGGCTCTCCTCCCCGGCTCGACGTCAGCTACGCGGCATCCACCTCCGACGTGCAGGTGGTGACCTCGGCGACCGTGGCGGACCGATTCGCCGTCCGGACCGGTATTCAGTTCCTGGGAATGACGCCGGACTCCGTGATCATCGGGACGGACAGGCGCATGACGAAAGTCATCCCTGTCGTTCCCGACCTCTCGCTTTCATTCCGGGAGGGGTACGGGCAGGTGGGGACCGTCATGGTCACGCCTGAAAGCATCGCGGTTGCCGGGGCGGAGTCGGTGATCGCGGGCATCACATCCTGGAAGACCGAGCCGGCGATATTTTCGGACGTGAAGGCACCGATTGACGCGCAGGTGCCTCTGCTGCAGAACCCGGCCGCGCCGCTGACTCTTTCCACGGGATCCATCCATCTCATGGTCAATGTTCAGCCGTTTGCGGAGAAGACGCTCACGGGGATCCCGGTGGAGATCGACAGTGTGCCCGCCCCTCGGGAAGTCATCCTGATCCCGCCCCGCGTGGAGCTTGTCGTGCGGGGCGGCATCAAGCAGTTGTCGTCGGTCAGTGCGACCGATTTCCGCGTGGCGGTGGAGTACCGGGCGATCGAAGCGGACACTACGGGAGCCGTGCCGTACGCCGTCACGGGCCCCGAGGAGATCCAGATCGTTCGCCGGAAGCCTGACCGGCTGCAGCATATCGTTCGAAAGCGCTTGTAAGAATTGGAGGGATGCCGATGCGACTCGCAGTCAACATCGATCACATCGCTACTGTCAGGGAAGCGCGCGGCGGAGAGGAGCCCGATCCGGTGACCGCCGCCCACCTGTGCGAGCTTGCCGGCGCCCAGGGCATCGTCTGCCATCTTCGGGAGGACCGCCGCCATATCAACGACCGCGACCTCCGGCTGCTGCGCGAGAGCGTCAAGACGAAGCTGGATCTCGAGATGGCCGCGGTGGACGAGATCATCAAGATCGCGATTGAGACATTGCCGGATCTCGTCACGTTCGTCCCCGAGAAGCGCCAGGAGCTGACCACGGAGGGCGGGCTCGACGTCCGGGGTAATCGCCACCGGATCCGCGAGGTCATCCATGAGATGCACCGAAACGAGATTCCTGTGAGCCTGTTCATCGAGCCCACGATCGAACAGGTGGAAGCGGCACGGGAAGCCGAAGCCGATTTCGTCGAGTTGCACACCGGGACGTACGCTAACGCGCGCTCGTACGGAGAGCAGGAAGCACTGTTGGAGGAAATCAGAAAGGCGGCGCGCCTCGCCCGTGAGCTCGGCATGGGGGTGAACGCCGGACACGGTCTCAACTACACGAACATCCTCCAGTTCCGCGAGATCGACGAGATTGAAGAGGTGAGCATCGGCCACGCCATCATCGCGCGGGCGGTCTTCGTCGGGCTCGACCGGGCCGTACGGGATATGGTCACACTGCTTCGCTGACTTCACTTTACGAGGAGCATGGCCCGGGTGGCGCGCACCGCATCCTGGCCCGGGCTTTCCTCGTACATTACCTCCGCCGTGCAGTAATACACTCCGCTCGCCTGCCCCGCCGCATCAAACCTCAGCGCGTGTCTGCCCGGCGGGTACATCGCGCGCGCGAGCGTCGCAATCTTCTCCCCCAGAACATCGTACACTCTGACAAGCACGGATGCGCGACGCGGAAGATCGAAGCTGATCATCGTTGAGGCGTTGAACGGATTGGGGTAGTTCTCGAACAGCGAAAACTCCCCCGGGATTACCTGCTCCTGTCCCACGCTGAGCACCGTAGGGTCGATCGGTGAAACGGCGTAGCCAATCTGCCACGCGCTCTCCCACTCACTGACCGCCCCGTAGGCGCTGTACCAGAGGCGGAGCGAATCACCGTCAAGAACCACCGTGGCTCCTGCCATGCTCGAATCCCACGCTCCCGGTCCGCCAGGCGTAAAGACCGGATTCCCCGGATACCTCCTCCAGAGAACCCCGCTCTCGGAGGTTGCCAGCCCGATCTTCCCGAGTGGTTCGGAATTGTACAGGAGATGAAACACTCCCTGATGCAGATACACCGTTAGCGGCGTCACCCCCCGCTCATCCCACTCGCCTGGTGCGCCGGGACCAAGCACAGGATTCCCGGGGAACTTCGTCCACGTTTCGCCGTCCGTGGAATTCGCAAGTCCCATCCTCCTGATGGTTCCGTCATAGCCGGCATAGAACGCATAGAAGATATTGTCGCGGACAACCGTGTGCTGCGCGCCGCTGACGGCTGACTCCCATGTCCCAGGCTCGACGGCGAACAGGGGGTTCTGTGGGCTGCGTTCCCAGTGAATTCCATCGGATGATTTCGCAAGGCCCCCTTTCCACGTGCTGCCGTCATGCCCGGTGTAGTACAAGAAGTACTGATCACCCACCATGATCACATCCGGATCGATCACCCACTGGCTGTCGAAGGCCGGGTAGTCATCCGTCTTCAGGACCGGGTTGCGGTCGTAGTGATACCAGGAGATACCGTCGGGCGACGTGGCGTGGGAGACGGACCACCGCCCATCGTAGTATGTCAGGCTCGCGAACCACATCCGGTACCCCCGTCCCAGGGGGTCCTTCAGCACGGTTGGGGCATACTTGTACCGATAGGAGAAGGGATGACGAGCATCATCCGTGATAACCCGGAGGACAGGGTTGTCCGTGTGCTTCGTCCAGCGTATTTGGGATTCCGCGACTGGCTGAACTGACAGCCACAGAGCAACGAGCATGAGGATGCGTCGGATGTGGTGTTCGATGTGGACCGGGCCCATGATGGTCATCTCCCCTTGCAGGGTACAGGCGAAAGCGTCTCAGTGCACTTCTGTTTTCAATGTACCCCCGATATCCTCAGTACGCAACTAGGTGAGCGGGGGCACAAACGCACAGGCCTCCACCAGGGAGGCCTCTGTTCACACATCAGGGACGCAGGACGGAGTGGTTTACCCCCGCATTTCCAGCTTTCTGATCTGGTCCCGCAGCGCGGCAGCCTTTTCGTAGTTCTCCTTCTCGATCGCCTCCTTCAGCTGCACGTGCAGCTGCTCCAGCTGCGACGGCTTCGCTTTGGGCTCCGGCTTCGGCTTGGCTGCCATGCCCGGCGGGGTTTCGGGCTGCTGGTCCTCATCTTCCTCTTCGGGCACGAACGACGCTTCCTCCATGACAGCCGACGCAACAAAGATGTGCGCGCCGTACCGTACAGCGAGCGCGATCGCGTCGCTCGGCCGGGAGTCGATCTGCTGGCTGTCGATATTCAGCTTGGCATAGAACGTCCCGTCCCGCAGATCGTCGATGATGATGTCGGTGAGGTCCCCGCCGAACGCGCCGATGATGTTCTTCATCAGGTCGTGCGTGAGCGGCCGTGGCGGCTTGATGCCTTCCATCTCGAGTGCGATCGACTGGGCTTCCGCCGCCCCGATGATGATCGGGAGCCGGCGATTGCCGTTGACCTCGCGCAGAATCAATGCATAGGCTCCGCCGCTTGCCGGACTCGTCGACAGGCCCAGTATGTCCACCAACACCTTGTCCACGCGCTCCCGTTCCCTTCTGTCCTCGAGCGGTCCCCTCGCCTACGTGCCAGCCATCGCCTTGACCCGGGCGGTCAGCTCGGGGAGAATCTCGAAGACGTCCCCGACAATCCCGTAGTCGGCCACCTGAAAGATCGGTGCGTCCTTGTCCTTGTTGATAGCCACAATATACTTGGAGGAGGACATACCCGCAAGGTGCTGCACGGCGCCCGAAATGCCGCACGCGACATAGAGCGTCGGCGCAACCGTCTTGCCGGTTTGCCCTACCTGCTCGTCGTGCGGACGCCAGCCGGCGTCCACAACCGCACGCGATGCACCTACGGCGGCGCCAAGCGCATCGGCGAGCTCCTCAATCATGCGAAAGTGCTCGGGAGCCTTGAGGCCGCGGCCACCCGACACGATAATGTCGGCCTCCGTCACGTCCGGCCGGCCGGATGCAACCTTCGTCTCCGTCACCACGGCACTGAAGTCCCCGACGCCAAGCTGCACCGTCGCCGTCTCGACTGTCGCGGTGCCGGGGCCGGGCGTTGCGGTGAACACGTTCGGCCTGAGCGTCAGGACCTTGACGGGAGTCTCGACCGTCACATCCACAAGCGCTTTCCCTGCGAAGACCGGCCGCGTGCACACGATGGATGCGCCGTCAAGCGCGAGGGCAACGCAATCCGCCGCAAGTCCGGCACCCAGCTTCACTGCGACGCGCGGCGCAAGGTCCTTGCCCGTCTGGCTCGCGGAGAGCACCACGACGTCGGCGCCTTCGCGCTGTGCGATCTCGGCGATCACCTTCGCGACGGCCGTATTCGAATGGCGCGCGAGGTCCGGCTGGTCCACCACGATCACCCGACCGACGCCGTACGCGCCGAGCTCAGCGGCTTTCGCGGCAACGCCGCTGCCGACAACGAGCCCCGTGCAGGTGCCGCCCGCCTTCGAGGCCAGGCCTGCCGCCGCCTGTGCCGCTTCCAACGAGGATTTCTTGATGACGCCGTCACGCTGTTCTGCAAATGCCAGAATCTTCATGGTTGGTCTCGTCCGGTGGGTGCTCAGATGACTTTCGCTTCTTCATGCAGGAGCCTGACAAGCTCCGCCGCGGCGGTCTTGTCTGTGCCGATGATCTTCCCGCTCCCCTTGGCGGCGGGTTTCCGCATGCTCTTGACGACGACGCGCGCCTGGGCCGGTGCCGCGGGCTTCTCCTCGATCGGCTTGCTCTTCGCGGCCATGATCCCCTTCAGGGAGGGATAGCGCGGGTCGTTCAACCCTTTCTGCGCCATGAACACGGCTGGGAGCTTCGTCTCCACCACCTCGTGGCCGCCCTCGATCTCACGCTCGCACACGACGTTTCCGTCCTGGACATCCATCTTCACCACCACGGCGACCGACGGGAGACCGAGCATCTCGGCGACCATGGTACCCACCTGGGAGCCGTCGTAGTCGATCGACTGCTTGCCGAACATCACAGCGTCCGGAGCGAGTGCGCGCAGCTCTTCCGCAAGCGCATGGGCCACCCCGAACGAGTCGCGCGGGCTGTCATCCTTCAGAAGCACCGCCTTATCCACCCCCATCGCGAGGGCCTTGCGGAGCGTCTCCTTGTGCTGGTCGGGGCCGAGACTCACGGCAATCACCTCGCCCTTGAACTTGTCGCGCATCCGGAGGGCCTCCTCCACGGCGAACTCGTCGTACGGGCTGAGCATATAGTTCACCCCCGTACGATCGATGGATACCCCGTCCGCTCCCACCTTGATCTTCGTCTCGGTGTCGGGGACATGATTGACGCACACGACCACCTTCATATGGGAACTCCCACTGGGTGATTCAAAAGAGATGGATAGCGTAGAGCCAAAGAGAGAAAAATATAGCGACTGAGGCCCGTAAACGCAACCCTACGTTGACTTTCGCTCCCCTTTTGAGTATACTATAACTCTTTCTCACCTGCTGGAAACGACAATGGCTCAACACAAATCTGCAGAGAAGCGGGCACGCGTATCAGCGCGCCGCGCAACACACAACGCCGCGCTCAAGTCCAAGATGCGCACCGCCATCAAGCGCGTGCGCTCCGCCAAGGAAAAGGACAAGGCGGCCGCCGAGCTCCGCAAGACGGTGAAGCTGCTGGATCAGCTCGCCGCCAAGCGGATCATTCACCCCAACACCGCCGCCAACAACAAGTCGAGCCTGACCCGCTTGGTCAACGCGATGAAGTAGACGCGGGCCCGATCTGAAACGCGAAACGCCTCGTCCCGCTGCAGCGGGGCGAGGCGTTTGCCTTTCCGGGCGTCCCGGCGCTCAGGACGGTCCGCGTGACCGCGCCAGGGCTTCCAGCTCCGCCAGTCTCTTTTCAAACCGAGGCGCGTCCGCGGCCCGCAGCGTCATCAGCTTCCGGTACGCTTTCATCGCTTCCTCGTACTCACCCTGGCTCGCGTAGATCTCGGCCAGCGTCGGCGTCACGATCTTTCCGCTGCCGCGGGTTGTTCCCCGCTCCGACTCTTCGCGCGCCGGCGGCTCCGCCGGAGCGCTCCTCTTCACCTGCTCAACCTGCCGCAACAGGAAGTCCACGGCGTTTTCAGCCGCCGGCTGGTGGGCCGCAGCATACGCCTCGAACGACTGCGCATCACGCTCCACCGCGAGCGTCTGCTGCCGGCGCGTGACAAACGCTTCATACTCATCCCGTTCCGCGCCCTCGACCCGGCGCAGCATGCGCTGCACGACATCGCTCCCGGGTACTTTCGCAGCCACCCGGCGGTACTCGACCGCCGCCTCCGCATACTGGCCGAGCGCCTCATAGCACCGGCCGAGCATGAACACGCCGGCCAGATAGACGGGATGCACGGTCACACCGTTGCGGCAGACCTGCAGCGCCGCCGGAGCCTCTCCGCGAGACAGCAGCGTGGCCGCCTCCCGCGCGAACGAATGCACGGCCGACTCGTCAAGCATCGCCATGGCCGTATGCCTCCCTGAAGATGATCACTTCCCCGCGTTGATCCTCCGCCCCACGTAGGCGTGCTTGAGCGACAGCACCGCCACAATCGAGAAGCCGAGGAAGAAGAGAAGCTGAAACGGGATGGCGGCAAGTTCGAGAAAATAAACGGAGGAAACAACCCCGAACAGGCAGTACACCGCCAGGAGTAGCTCGATCACCACGCCCGGGTCGATTTTCACGGGGACGTATTGTTTGCCGGTCCACGAGTCTTTCCGCGAACGGATGCTGTATTTCGGGGTCCGGACGAATTCACTCTTCTTCTTGAACAGGCCCTCAAGCACCGCGCGGCTGTTGTTCACCGCGAAGCCCATGCTGCCCGCCATGAAGAGGGGGAACAGGTAGAGTCGCCGCTGCCAGTCGGTGTAAGCGTCACGCTGCGAGAAGAGATAGAAGAGGAACGATCCAATGAACGCGAACACGAAGACCGACATGAATGCGAAATACGAATCGTATGCACCCGAGTGCTTGATGAACACCAGCGGAACGTTCAGAATACCGGCGGCAACGATGAACGGGAACACCAGATTGTTGGTCAGGTGGAACGTCGCGTGGATCTTCAGCTTCAGCGGCAACCGGGAGCGCCACACCTCGGGCAGCATCTTCCTGGCCGTCTCGATCGCACCCTTTGTCCAGCGGAACTGCTGCGATTTCAGCGCGTTGATCTCGGAGGGAAGCTCCGCGGGCGAGGTGACGTCGTTCAAATAGATAAACCGCCAGCCACGCAACTGCGCGCGGTAGCTGAGGTCAAGATCTTCCGTCAGCGTGTCGGCCTGCCAGTTGCCGGCGTCCTCGATGCAGGTGCGGCGCCAGATGCCCGCCGTGCCGTTGAAGTTGATGAAGAGGCCCGCTTTGTTGCGCACCGCCTGCTCGATCACGAAATGCCCGTCCAGCGCCATCGCCTGCGTCCGCGTAAGGAGCGAATAGTCTGCGTTCAGGTGCTCCCACCGGGTCTGGACCATGCCGACGCCCGGGTCGGCCACGAGATGCGGCACCGTCTTCAGGAGGAAATCCTGGCGCGGAATGAAGTCCGCATCAAAGATTGCCACGAGCTCGCCACGCGCCACCTCCAGCCCCGCTTTGAGCGCGCCAGCCTTGTACCCGACCCTCGTCCCCCTGCGCACATGCTTGATGTCATATCCCTGCTCCCGGTATCGGGCAACAATCCCGGCGATTTCGCCCACCGTGGCGTCCGTGGAGTCGTCAAGCACCTGGATCTCCAGCTTGTCCTTCGGATACACCATCGCCGCAGCAGCGTCAATGAGCCTCCCGACAACATAGAGCTCGTTGTACACGGGGAGCTGAACGGTAACAGTCGGATAGTTCCCCATATGCCTGACATCCACCCGGTGGCGATTCCGGAACTTGATGTGGTAGTAAATCATGATGAACCCGTGCGATCCGAAGAGGAACAGGACCGACAGGCAGACGATGTAAGCGATGAGTATCAGTTCTTCCATGGTAGTATGATTATGACGTGGAACGTGGCTCCGGGCGCCGCCCGATGATTACCAGCCGGAGACTGTTTCGAGGAGGACGTCCTCGGTGATCTTCTTCATGGCTTCATCGAGCCCGACCCTGCGCTGCGACGACCCTCCGGTGACAGGGTAGTCCCCCCAGTTTGAGAAGGTCTTTTCCCACAGCGTCTTTCTGAACTTCATATCCTGGAACGTGAATTTTGCCGACATCGTGATGCGCCGGCTTCTGACCGTCTCGCCCTGCTCGACCGCTGCGGGCGCGTCCGTAATGTTGATGATGACCCCCTTGAGCACCGCGTCGGCCGTCCCGCGATCCGCAACCTGAAAGCTGTTGTCCGTCAGGAACAGCGTCGTCAGCTCCGTCGTCATCCGCTCCCGCACTCCCGGCTCCCCGAAGGTCGACTGATCTTCGATGGTCGGGATCGCGATGGTCTTCAGGTGCGACGGCACGGACGCTCCGGTGAAGGAGTAACATCCGATCATCCCCGCCGACGCAGCAATCATGCCGATGCGGCCGAGCGCCACCGCTCTCATCCGAGTCCGTACTCCTTGATCTTCCGATAGAGCGTCCGCTCGCTGATGTTGAGTACCCGTGCGGCGATGCGCCGGTTGCCTTTGTGCCGCTCCAGCGCTTCGGCGATCATCCTGCGCTCCATGTGATCGAGCGAAAGATTCGCCTCTTCGGAAGGCTGTCCGACTGCCATGCCTCCCTGCGTACGCCGATCCGACTCCATCGCTCCTGCCTGCATGCCGAAGATGTCCTTCAGCTCGAGCAGGTTCGTCTTGATGTCCAGCAACGCGCGCAGGATCAGCTCCCGCTCCGCCTGCTCAACGCTCTTCCCCGCGACATGCACGGGGAGATGGCGCTCCTCGGGCATGACCTGTGCGGTGTTCACATAACGCCGCACGTCGTCTTCTTTGATCTTCTTCCCCCGTTCCAACACCATCATGCTCTCCACGACATTGCGTAACTCACGTACGTTTCCCGGCCAGGTGTACTCCTTCAGGGCCTCCATGGCCACATCGGTGATCCCCTCGAACCTGATGCCGTTCTTCGCGGCGATCTCCGCAGCGAAATGACTGACCAGCGCAGGGATATCCTCCGGCCGCGACCGGAGCGGAGGAATGACGATGTTCACCGAGCGAAGGCGGTAGTACAGGTCCTGCCGGAACCGGCCGTGCCGCACCTCGGCCTCGAGGTCCTTGTTGGTGGCTGCGATGACGCGCACGTCGACTTTTCGCGGCACCGACGACCCGACGCGGAGATACTCTCCGTTTTCCAGGACGCGCAGAAACTTCACCTGCGCCGGCAGGGGCAGCTCGCCGATTTCGTCCAGGAAGATCGTCCCGCCATCGGCCAGCTCGAAGTACCCTTTCCGCTGTTCGGAGGCACCGGTGAACGAGCCCCGTTCGTGGCCGAACAGCTCGCTCTCGATAATGCCCTCCGGGATCGCGCCGCTGTTCACCGTGATCAGCGGCTTCCGGGCGCGGGTGCTCGAGGCGTGGACCGCTTTGGCCACAACATCTTTCCCCACCCCGCTCTCGCCGGAGATCAGCACGGTAATATCCGTCGGACCCACCTGCCTGACGACGTCAAGAATTTCCCGGATCGCGACGGAGTCGCCGACGATGCCCGGAGGCTGGGTGGATGGCTGAACGGATGGTGTCACGGCTTCACGATACATGCTAACGGGACAGAACGAACGAATCGATATTAAGGCGTTGTTTGATTTCAGCGGCCCGCGCCTTCGCCTCGTCGTAGGTTCGGTACGCCCCGACAAGCACCACGTACATCGAGCGGCCGTCGCGGACGCGAGAGATCACTTCCGCCGTGTACCCCCGCTCCTCGAAGTACTTCTTCTGGCGATCGGCATTCGTGAGGGCCGTGTAGGCTCCCACCTGCAACGAAAAGAGTCCCGTCTCCCCAGCCTGTAGCGCGGGGCTCTCGGCCGGGACTTGCGGAGCTGCTGTGGGCTTCACGGGCGGCGGGGTCCCGGCCGGCTTCTGCTGCGGCTTCTGGGCTTCCGCGGCCGGCTTCACGGCTTCTGGGCCCGCGCTGCTGGTGATGTACTTCGACGACGGATACTCGCGCTTGAGCTGCGCCATCTTCAGTTCCGCAGTGCGGTACAACCCCAGCGAATAGTAGAACTGATATACCTTGTAGAGCGCATCGTCAGCCCACTCGCTCTTCGGAAAATTGTCAACGATGCTCTGGTACATGCGGACCGCCTCGGCACCTTCGGATGTCAGCAGAGCCTGAACGTACAGAATGCCCGGGTTGTTGGGGTATCGGGTGAGCAGGGACGGAAGCTCCGCCTTGACCACATCGCCTTGCCCACGGTTAACCAGATCCACGAGCTGCTGGACGTCCGGCGCGCCCGTCTGAGCCACGGCAAGCGCGGACCATCCGATGATCAGCGCTGCGAGCATACGGAGCCTCATTCGTTCCCCTCCTTCACTGACGGTGTCAGCCTGCGGCCGAACAACGTTGCTGAATTGACGCGATCAATGATAACGTCGATGTACTCCCCGGGACGTTCGCCGTGCCGGGGAAACACCACGACTTTGTTCGTATCCGTGCGGCCCGTGCCGTCACGGTCCGACTTCTTGCTGGGTCCCTCGACCAGAATCCGCTCGACGATCCCTACCATGCCCTCGTTTCGTGTCTGCGAGATCGCGTGCTGGAGCGTGGCGATCTCGTTCACCCGCTGTCCCTTCACCTCTTCCGGCACGTCATCAGCCATCTCCCAGGCCTTCGTGTGCTCCCGCGCGGAATACTTGAACGTGTACGCGCCGTCATATCCGACCACCTGCATCAGTGCGACGGTCTTCCGGTGATCCTCCTCCGTCTCCGTCGGAAAACCGGAGATGACGTCCGTCGAGAGACTGACGCCCGGGATCCGCTGCCGGATCTTCTCCACGAGATCGAGGTACCCCCGAACCGTGTATGTCCTGTTCATCAGGTCCAGAATTCTGTCCGAGCCGGACTGCACGGGCAGATGGACATGGCTGCAGATGTTGTCCGTGGATGCAATCGCCGCGATCAGCCGGTCGGACATGTCCTGCGGGTGGGACGTCGTGAACCGGATGCGGACAGCGGGATCCACTGCAGCGACGCTCAGCATCAGGTCGGCGAAGTCGTAGCTTCCATCCCGGTACGAGTTTACATTCTGCCCGAGCAGCGTCACCTCCTTGAAGCCCTGTGCTGCGAGGTCCGCAACCTCGCGCACGATGCCGGCCAGCGGCCTGCTCCGCTCCCTGCCCCGTGTGAACGGGACGACGCAGAAGGAGCAGAACTTGTCACATCCCCGCATCACCGACACCCACGCGCTGATGCCATCCGTGCGCAGCGGGACAACGTCATCGTAGTTCTCGACCCGCGAGAGCCGGACTGCGATGCCTTTCTCCCCTTCGAACGCCCTCTCCACAAGGTCCGGAAGCTTCCGGTATTCGTCGGGTCCGACGACGATGTCAACAAGCGCGTCCTCCTCCACCAGCTGCGTCCGCAGCCTTTCCGCCATACACCCCAGGACGCCCACGATCAACCGGGGGTTCGACCGCTTGAACGTCGAAATGAGCCCGAGCCGCCCGTAGATGCGCTGTTCGGCGTTGTCCCGGATGGCGCAGGTGTTCAGGAGAACAACATCGGCGTCATCCAGCTGCCGGGTCATCTCGTACCCGTGTCTGCTCAGAATGCCGCCGACCACTTCCGTGTCAGCTAGGTTCATCTGGCAGCCGTATGTTTCGACGTATACCCTTTTAGGGCTTGGAGGATATGGCATTCGGGTGTCAAAAAGGCGGAAGACAATCTACCCTGAACCTGACAAAAAAACAAACGAGCCACGTTAAGAAGTGGTTAATTCTTTTTAATTTGGCCGATTTTGGGTGTTTTGGGGGGTGAAATGCCAATTCGTCAGAATATGGGGACGATGAAGCCGAATTTCGGTCTTTATTTGGGATTTGATCTTTGGTATCTTCCGGGTGCAGTATCCCGCTCTCTCAAACCCCACATCGAAAGACTCCCATGGCTTCCAGCGACCTGTTAGAAGACATTATTGCCAAGGCGAAGACTCTCAAACGAACTATTGTCCTTCCGGATGCGACCGACGAGCGCGCAATCCAGGCTGCAAGGATTCTGACCGATAGGCAGATCGTCACCCCAATCCTCGTCGGCGATTCAGGCGCAATCCTCGCCCAGGCAAAGAAGACGGGGACGTCCCTCGACGGCATCCAGATCGCCAACCCGGTGACGTCCGACCGGCTCGAAGTGTTCGCGGGGATCTTCCATGAGCTCAGGAAGGCTAAGGGCCTCCAGCTTCCCGAAGCAAAGCAACAGATGCACCACCCGCTGTTCTTCGGCGCGATGATGGTCCGCGAGGGTCTTGCCAGCGGCAGCGTCGCGGGCTCTCTTTCCACCACCGGCGATGTATTGCGCGCCGGCATCCAGGTCATCGGCCTCCAGCCCGGCATCTCCATCGTTTCCAGCATATTCCTGATGATCTTCCCGCAGAAGGTCTATTCGTTCGCGGACTGCGCCGTCGTCCCTGACCCCACGGCCGAGCAGCTCGCCGACATCGGCATTTCCACCGCCGACAATCACCGGCGGCTGACCGGTGAGGAACCCAGAGTCGCGATGCTCTCGTTCTCAACAAAGGGAAGCGCCGCACATCTACTCGTGGAGAAGGTCCAGCAGGCGGTCACGATCTTTCGAGCGAAGCGTCCCGACATCGTCATGGACGGCGAGGTGCAACTCGACACGGCCATCGTCCCGAAGGTGGCGCAATCGAAAGCCCCCGGAAGTCCGCTGGCCGGCACAGCGAACGTCCTCATCTTTCCCGACCTGAACGCGGGCAACATCGGGTACAAGATGGCGCAGCGCATGGCGGGTGCAGAAGCGATCGGCCCGATCGTTCAGGGATTGCGTTCTCCGGCATTCGACCTCTCGCGAGGTTGCAGTGTCAGCGACATTGTCAACGTCGCAGCGATCAATGCTGTCATGGGAGCCGTGTAGGCTTCCCCTTCACCCTTTTTTACACAGGATCAACCGATGAGATCTCCCGCCGCTGTGATGGTCGCCCTGCTTCTCTGTGCGTCTTCATGCGAGGCTTGCGCACTCGCGTCTCCGTCGGCGATACAGGCCGCACCAGTGCCGGGAAGGAGGGTTATCGGTTCCTGGATCGGGACCCTTCAGATCGGTCCGTCGCAACTGCGCATCGTCTTCAACATCAAGGCCGATTCCGCCGGCGCCATGTCGGCAACGCTCGATAGCCCCGACCAGGGCGCCACGGGAATTCCTGTGTCCGGCGTCGTCCTGAAGGGGGATTCCCTGATGCTGGGCGTCCTCGCGATCGGAGGCGGATACGCCGGACGCCTGGAGGCGGGCGACACAACCATCACGGGCACATGGAAGCAGGGCGGGATGTCGCTCCCGCTGATTGTCAGGCGGTCCGCAAAACCTCCAGCGCTCGTGCGGCCTCAGACGCCCGTGCCTCCGTATCCGTACCGGGAGGAAGAAGTTGCGTACGAGAGCCTCGCTCCGGGCATCCGGCTGACGGGGACCCTCACGATTCCCCCAGGAAACGGCCCATTTCCGGCGATCATTCTCATCTCCGGCTCCGGAGCGCAGGACAGGGACGAGACGATCTTCGGCCACAAACCGTTCCTGGTGCTGGCTGATGATCTGACCCGTAGAGGGTTTGCAGTCCTGCGCGTCGACGACCGCGGCGTGGGAGGATCAACCGGGAACACCATGGAGTCCACGCCCGATGAGACCGTGCGGGATGTGATGGCTGGCGTGGAATATCTGAAGGGCCGTTCCGAAATCAATGCAGCCCGCATCGGCCTGATCGGCCACAGCGAGGGAGGACTCGTCGCACCCCTGGCAGCCTCGCGGTCAAAAGAGATCGCCTTCATCGGGCTGCTCGCGGCACCCGGCGTCCCGGGAGACCAGATCTTGCTGCGCCAGACAGATGATGTTCTTCGTTCCGCGGGATCCAGCGAGGCTGAGATCGAACGCGCCCGCACGACCAATGCGCGCATCTACGCAACCATGAAAGCAGAGAAGGATTCGGCCCTGCTGGCGCAGAAGGCGCGCGCAATCCTCACGGAGGCGCTTGCGACGGACTCGCCGGAGGCCCGGGAGCAGGCAGGCGGCCAGGCTGCCATTGACAGGCAGGTGGTGGTGATCACGAGTCCCTGGTTCAGATTCTTCGTCGGGTACGATCCACGCCCGGCACTCCGGTCCGTGACCTGCCCGGTTCTGGTCCTGCATGGTGAGAAGGACATCCAGGTCGCGGCGGGAGAGAACCAGAAGGAAATTCGGAAAGCGTTGACGGAGGGTGGGAACAGCAAGGTGCAGGCATCGATTCTCCCCGGCCTGAACCATCTGTTCCAAACGGCGCAGACGGGAGCCATCGGCGAGTACGGAACGATCGAGGAGACGTTCGCTCCTGCAGCGCTCGAAGCAATCGGTAGCTGGACCACGATGGTAACCCGCTGAGGAACCGGTTCGTGCGGAGACCGTATCGGACCTCGAATCGAACGACGACTCAGAAGTCGTACCCGAAGCTCGCGTAGACCAGGAAACCGTTCTTGCTGCCGATCATGATGGTCAGCTGCACCGGACCCAGCAGCGTCAGCGCGCCGCCGGTGACCCCCGCTCCCCATTCGTACTGCGTGTGAGCGAAGTCAATACTCTCACTGTCCGATGCCGAGGCAACATTCCCCTGGACTCCCACCATCACCGTTTCTCCGAGCCAGTAGTTCACGCCACCCTGCGCCATCTGAATCTGCCGGCCTGAGAGCTCAAACGCTCGGAATCCCATCACGGAAGTCCGAGACATCCGGTTGTACGGGTACGCAAACGGCACCCGCACGCCGCCGAGCGTGAACAGATACTCGCGCGCAGGGGTGTCGCCCGTCAGGAGCCCCACCGCGGCCGCGCCCTGCAGCGCCAGGCGACGCGAAACCGGAAGGACGCCTGACCCCGACACGAACCAGCGCGTCAGCAGCGACAACTCATCGTTGGTGGCCAGCGATCGGTCCACAACCGCCACAAGTTGTCCGCCGGTCAACGGGAACGGCACTCTGTCGTAACCGTCGTACGACACGAAAACGTCGGCCATCATGAGCCGTTTGTCTACGGAGGCAACATCTGGCGCGTCCACCGGTTTCGACGATCCCCACTCGGCCCGGATGCCCGCTCCGCCCGACATCCGCCGCGTAAACAGACTTCCCACGGTCACGCCGCCCAGCACGGTTCTCGTGCGCAGCACGCGGATGCTCCCGTCGTCGAAAAAGACGTCCCGGTTAAACTCCAATCCCGCAGCCTCCACCCGGACTCCGATTCCCGGACTCAACCCCAGCGGGATCGCATACGTAGCCTCAATGCCGACATCGCGTCCAAGCCTGAGATCCACGGCAACAAACGCCTGTTCGCTGCCGACATTCTCAAAGAGCGTTCCAATGACGGCTGCAGCGCGCTCGTAGTTGTCCAGCCTCACGCCAATCCGGAACCTGTTCCCAACCCCCTCGGTGCATCGAAGCGTCAGCGCGTATCCGTCCCCTGAGGGCACAAGGCGGTAGTCGACGTGCTCAAAGAATTGCATGCCGTAGAGGCGGTCGACGGTGGATCGAAGATCCTCTCTGGAAACCCGGCCGGGAACAGCAAACGCAAGACTGGAGCGCACAGTCCGCTGCATCACCCCCGTCCCGCCTTCAACTCTCACAGATGTAACAGTGATCGAATCGGTCCCGGCGATCCCGCGCCGCCTCCGAGGAGCGGTTGGAATGCCTTTTGAGGCAAGGAGGGCGCGGAGTTCCGGCATCTGGCGCCGCATTGCCTCGGCGCCTCGCTGCATGATCAGGGCCACATCAGTGAAGCCGAGCGTTGAGACGCCTGGCATCGACGGGCGGACAACGAGATCGGCCAGGGCACGCTGTTCGGCGCTTGCCCTCTCGATACCCATCCCCATCGTCTGGTTCATGATCGTCAACACATCTGTCAGCCGATCGCGCCCGAGGGAGGAATCCGAGACGTCGATCGCGATGACGACATCCGCCCCCAGCGCCTTCGCGTCCTGCACGGGGAGATTGCGCACTGCACCACCGTCTACGAGGAGCCGGTCGCCGATCATCACGGGGGTAAAGACGGTTGGAATCGCCATGCTTGCGCGGATGGCGTCCGCAAGGTCACCCTCCTTCAGCACCACCGCCTCTCCGCGCTCGATGTCGGCAGCGACACACGTGAACGGAACCTGAAGCCGGGTAAAATCCCTGATGTGATGCGCAGGCGCGGTCGTCTCGGTCAGCAGCAGACCCACCCGCTGTCCCGCCACGACTCCCGCCGGGAGCGAGATCTCCCAATCCCGCACAGGCAGGCTGATATTGTAGCGGCTCTCGTACCGCTTCCGCTCCATCGCGATGTCCCGCCGGGAGGCACGGTCATCGAACACGACGTCCCAATCGACGCTCACCACGATCGACTCGAGCTGGGCCGCCGAGTACCCCACCGCATACAGCCCGCCCACGATACTGCCCATACTGGTGCCCGTCACGACATCGACAACAACACCTTCTTCCTCGAGGACCTTCAGTGCCCCGACATGCGCGAGGCCCCGCGCCCCCCCGCCTCCAAGCGCGAGTCCGAGCTTCGGTCTCGGCTGCCCGACGGCAGCAGCAAGCACAATCACGAGGAACCCCACGAGCGCGGTACTGCGGATGGCGGGATGCATGGGGCTACGCTCCTGATCGGGGAAAAAAAACGGGTCCGTCTCGAGGCACAGACGGACCCGGACGACACACTGCAGTGGGCCGACGAGAGCGATTACCGCCCCTTCTTCAACAGATCGCGGATCTCGGTAAGCAGCACTTCCTGTGCCGGCGGGGGTGCCGGCGCGGCCGGAGGTTCCACCTTCTTCATCTTGCTGAGCGCCTTGAGCGCCAGAAAGATCACCCATGCGATGATCACAAAATCCACAATGGCCTGGATGAACGCACCGTACTTGATCACCGCATCGCCCACTGTGATTGAGAGGCCGGTGAAGTTGACCCCGCCCAGCAACAGTCCGACGATCGGCATTATCACATCGGCAACCAGTGACGCCACGATCTTGCCGAACGCTCCGCCGATGATAACCGCGACCGCCAGGTCGACGACATTCCCGCGCATCGCGAACTCTTTGAACTCCTTCAACATGCTCATGCGTGCCTCCAGGTGTATGGTAGAAACAGGTGTGTCGATCTGCCGTTCCTCAGAGCAGTTGATAGCTCACGCCAAGCGTCAGCGTCTGCTTCAGCTGGGTACGGGGTGTTACGTTCACATCGTTCAACACCTGCACGCCGAGATTGACGGAGAACCAGTTGTTGATCTTCCCCGAGATCACATTGTCCCAGCGAGCGACGACCCGGTCAAACGCGTTGAATGGGGCGAAGAGCTCGAGGCGCGTCACGTACACCATGTTCGGGAGGAACTCGTAGTTCAGGGTCGTCACCCATTCCATGCCGACGTCGAATCTGGTGTTCTCGATTTCCGTGAGCGTCTCAGGATCATCCGCATACTGCGGAAATTCAGACGTGAGCACTTCGCGCATCGCAACACCAAGCCGGCTGGTGAAGATCGGCGAGGGCTCGTAGATCACGCCGACGCTCTGCGTCAGGTAGGCAGGATCGAAGAACTTCGAGACCCGCACGCGGGGCGCGTTGTCCGGATAGGCATACCCCGGCGCGAACTGCGTCCGAATTGTGGCAGCGCCATAGGGATGGAACGGCGACCAGATCCGGTAGACGAAGAGAGACTCGAAGTAGATTTCGTCGTCTGTCTTCTTTGCCTCGTCGTTCCCGATCTGGGCCTGTCCATACCGGAGGCTGAGCGTATTGGACCATCTGCTCCGCTCGCCGTGCAGCGTCCCGTTCACGAGGCCGCTCAGCGTGTACGCGAAGGAATTTTCGCCGCCCTGCGCCCAGTTGGAGAAGGCGGCCTGGGAGAGCCCCGCCCCGACAACGGCGTTCACCTTCCACCCCTTGATCTTCATGGTATCGGCGTCAACGCCAGCCGCACCGATCTTCTTCTCCATGTCGGTGGGGGTCTGGATCTGGCCGGCAGCACCGGCGGACATCAACAACGACACAGCAAGTACGAAATACCGCATGGATTCCTCAACGTAGTGAACGTGAATGAGCACGATCCGCCATGACCGCGGGGATGGTGCCCCGGTAGTGGTGTGCACGGCCGGGAAGACAGTCATGATAGTACGAAACCCGTGAGGGGAAGTCAACACAGCCCCCCTCGCGGGCGGACCCTGACGTGAGGCGACAAAGATCCGCCGATTGAGCGGCAGCGACGGAATCGCTACATTGCCTTCGCCTGACGATGCCCTTCAACACAACCCGGGAGGTAGCGGTTCCGTGACCCTTTCCTCGCCACAGCGATGCGCGTGGGCTGTTTCCAACCCGCTCTTCTATCCCTACCATGACGAGGAATGGGGGGTCCCGTCGCACGACGACCGCCACCTCTTCGAGATGCTGATCCTCGAGGGCGCACAGGCGGGGCTGAGCTGGGCGACAATCTTGAAGAAGCGCCAGAGTTATCGGAAGGCCTATAACAACTTCGACGCAGCGAAGATCGCGCGGTATTCATCGCACAAGGTCGCGGCGCTCCTTGCAGACGAGGGGATCGTCCGGAACCGGCTGAAGATCTTGGCCAGCATCGGAAACGCCCGAGCGTTCCTGGCAGTCCAAAAAGAGTTCGGCAGCTTCGATGATTACGTCTGGAGGTTTGTCAGAGGAAAGCCCAGGCAGAACGCCTGGGAGTCTCTGAAGCAACTGCCGGCGCGAACGGCCGAGTCGGATGCGATGAGCCGGGACCTTCAGAAGCGCGGGTTCAGGTTTGTCGGCTCGACGATCTGCTACGCGTACATGCAGGCGGTGGGGATGGTCAACGACCACACAACGGACTGCTTCCGCCGCAGGGCTGTGGCGCGCATCCGGTAGCCGGCTGCTCACGGGGAGAGTCGCTGGAACCGCCACGACCCCTCCGGCTGCCGTTCATACCGGATGCGATCGTGTAGACGGGCCTGGCGCTGCTGCCAGAATTCGATGACACGCGGGGCAACGCGATATCCGCCCCAGTGAGGAGGGCGGGGGACTTCGATGCCCGAGTACTTCGCCTTCGTCTCTTCATACCGCCGGTCGAGTTCCTCGCGGGTTGCCGGCTCGCTCTGGGATGACGACCACGCTCCGATCTGATGCTCGATGGGGCGGGCATGGAAGTAGGCGTCTGATTCTTCGGGTGAGAGCTTCGTCGCTTCACCTTCGACCCTCACCTGCCGACCCAGAGGCTCCCAGTGGAATACGAGTGCGACGTTCGGGTTTCCGCCGATCTCCTTCCCCTTACGGGACCGATAGTTTGTGAAGAACTCAAACCCGCGCTTGTCGACGCGCTTGAGGAGGACAACGCGCGCTGACGGCTTTCCGTCGTGCGCCACCGTGGCAAGCGTCATGGCATTCGGTTGCGAGATGCCAGCCGACGCGGCGGCGTCAAACCATTTTTGGAATTGAAGAATCGGGTCCTGGTGGAGAGCCGACTCTGTCAGGGGGGAGGGCAGTGCCATGATCGACCACAATCGCCGTTGAGAGGTCTGTGTTGTCCCGTTCGGGTTCAGTACGGAAAAATGGCTTGAGAGGCAAGCAGGGGTGCGATTCTCCCTCATGAAGCGGCAAACGAGTCCAACATATCCCGACGTCTGGACCGTCGTGGCCAGAATTCCAAAGGGATCCGTCGCTACATACGGTCAGATCGCGGAACTCCTGGGCATCCCGGGCCACGCGCGGTTCGTGGGATATGCCCTGCACGCCTTACCGCCCGGATCCCCTGTGCCGTGGCACAGGGTGGTGAACGCCCTGGGCAAGGTGTCGTTGCCGGGAGAACCCGGGCGTACGCAGATCGCGCTGCTGGCAAACGACGGCGTGGTTGTTCCCCCGGCCGGCATCGATCTGCATTGCAGGAGGTGGAACCCGACCGCTTCGCGCCGGACCCGGCGAAAGGCTGCCCGCACACGGATCCCGCGTCCTGGGGCTGGCCGGGCATGACCCGTCCGGTTGACCCTCCGGTTGCTTTTCCGTACCATTCCAGAGCTGTCCACACACTCTTCCACGCTGACATACCGTTCTTCGCCCAATGCCTTCCGCTCTCGTAACCGGCGCCTCGCGCGGTATCGGCGCCGCCATTGCTCGCTCTCTGGCTGGCGCAGGGTTCCGCGTGGCGGTACATTATAATAGTAGTGAGGCAGCGGCCCGCCAGGTCCTTGGCGAGCTGCCGGGCTCGGGTCACGCGCTGCTGCGCGCCGACATCTCCGACGCCCCCCAGGCCGAACAGCTCGTGCAACGCTCTATCGTCGCGCTGAACGGGCTGGACGTCCTCATCAACAACGCCGGCATCTTCGAATACCACCCCGTTGCCGACGTCGGGTACCAGGCATGGCAGCATGCCTGGCGCACAACGATCGGAACAAACCTGATCGCCGCCGCCAATCTCTCGTACTGCGCGGCGCGGTATATGATCGCGCAAGGTGGCGGAAGGATTGTGAACGTTTCCTCCCGCGGCGCCTTCCGCGGAGAGCCGAACGCCCCCGCCTATGGCGCCAGCAAGGCCGGCATGAATGCGATGGGACAGTCCCTCGCACAGGCGCTCGCCCCGCACAACGTGCTCGTCTTCACGATCGCTCCCGGATGGGTGGATACGGACATGGCGGCATCGACCCTGAACAGTCCTGACGGCGAGGCAGTGAAGGCGCAGAGTCCCCTGCGGCGGGTGGCGACTGCGGAGGAGATCGCGCGCATTGCGCTCTTTTGCGCCAAGGATGCTCCGGCCTACATGACGGCGGCCATCATTGACGCAAACGGAGCCTCGTACCTGAGAACGTAGCCGTGTCCGCCACCGCGCTCCACACAGGTCGTTCGCGGTTGTGCCATCTGTCGGGTGCCGCCCTGCTCGTCGTCCTGCTCGTCACAAGCAGCGCTCCTCTCTACGCCTCCATCTTCGCAGAAACCGCACTGAGCAAGCGCATCGCGAACTACGACATCCACGTCACGCTCAACCCCGACGACAAGACGCTCGAGGGGACCGAACTCCTCACGTGGACGAACCCGTCCACCGACGCCGTCACGGAACTGAGGTTCCATCTCTACCTGAACGCGTTCCGTCATTCAGAGACGACGTTCCTGCGCAACGACAACCGTCGAGGAAAGATCGGCCCGGATGAGTGGGGGTGGATCGACATCACGTCGATCACGCTCGTCAACGGCGAGGACCTCACGTCCCGGATGCAGTACGTCCAGCCGGACGACGGCAACCATGACGACTACACCGTGATGTGCATTCCGCTCCCATCGCCCGTCGGCCCGTCCGGAACCGTCCGTTTGTCCATCGCGTTCTCCGCGCGCTTACCGAGGGCGATCGCCCGGACGGGGTATGTTGACGATTTCTTCTTTGTCGGACAGTGGTTCCCGAAAATCGGCGTGTACGAGCCGCGTGGTGTCCGGGGCGCAACCAGGGGCCGCTGGAACTGCCACCAGTTTCATTCGGATACGGAGTTCTACGCGGACTTCGGAGTCTATGACGTCTCGATCACCCTGCCCAACCGATTCGTCGTCGGCGCGACCGGGGCAGCGGTGAGCGACCGGTGGAACCCGGAGGGCAACCGCACAATCACCTATCACGCCGAGGACGTGCACGATTTTGCGTGGACCGCCTGGCCGGAGTTCGTCGAGCAAACCTGCCGCTGGGGAACCACAGAGATTCGAATGCTGCTTCCCCGGACACGGCTCCGGAAGGCTCACAGGAACCTCGACGCTCTGGTTGCATCCATGGCCTACATGGACAGCTGTGTCGGACCGTATCCCTACCCCACGTTCACGCTTGTGGAGCCCCCGCCGGGAGCGGAGGCGACGGACGGGATGGAGTATCCGACGCTGGTCACCGCCGGCGATTTCCCGCTTCCGGACGTCACGCTGCGCACCGCCGAGGTGGTGACGATCCACGAGTTCGTCCACAACTATTTCCAGGGAATGGTGGCGTCCAACGAATTCGAGGAGGCGTGGCTGGACGAGGGGTTCACGCAATACTACGAAGAGCGGATCATGGACGGGACATACGGCGCCCGGACCTCACTGATGGACTGGATGGGAATCCGGATCAGCGACGGCGAGTTCTCGCGAGGGGGATACGCGGGCTCCAGAAACCCGAGCGTCGCGCCCATCGCCACTCCAGCCTGGAAATTCGAGTTTGGCGGGTACGGCATGCTGACGTATTTCAAGACAATGCTCATGCTCCAGACGCTCGAAGGCCTGATCGGACGGCCGGTCATGGACTCCGTCATGAAGACGTACTTCCATCGATGGCGATTCCGTCATCCGTCCGGAGCTGACTTTATCGCCGTCGTTAACGAGATCGTCCCCCACCACCATCGCTCTCGCCTCGGCCCGAACATGGACTGGTTTTTCGACCAGGTGCTCTACGGAACAGGCGTGTGCGACTACGCGGTCACGGCGCTCGCAAACAGCAGAGCCATTGAGCCCGCCGGGAAGCTTCCCGATGGCCATGATGCGGCTGACTCCGCGGGAACCCTCATATCGACTGTGACTGTGAGCCGGCTTGGAGACGTCATGCTTCCGGTTGAAGTCAGGGTGTCGTTCGACGACGGAAGCGAGGTCACGGAGTGGTGGGACGGGAAGGACCGGAATGTCTCATTCACCTACAGGCGTGGAGTGCGGGTCGAGAAAGCCATCGTGGATCCCCGGGGGAGGATCCCGATCGACATCAATATCATCAACAACAGCCGGGCTGCGACACCATCCTCGGCTCCGGCGCGACCCTTCACGGCACGACTGGTGTTCTGGCTCCAGACGCTGCTGCAGTTCGTCGGTATGTTCGGCTAAGGAGATGTGAGCATCATGGTACGTGCCCTCAGGGACGGAGTCCGGGACGCGCTGGCCCACTGGCCATCCACACTGCTGCTCTTTGTCGCGGTGGCGACTCCGGCCGGGCTCGTTGGGTACGTCTTTCAGACCAGTTTCGTCGGCGCCTTTGGGAAATCGGCCGCGCTTGAGACGCTCTCGAACGGGTTTGCGTACACGACACTCTTTGACCTTTTCACGAGGGAAGGTTTTCGGCTGCTCCCGGTCCTGGCGGTGTCGCTGGCCGTTTTCGTCATCAGTCTCCCGCTACATTCCTTCCTCACCGCCGGCCTCGTGTCCGCGCTCAAGGAGCACGGAGCATGGTCTTCAGGCAGCTACTTCGCTGGTGCGGCCCGACACACAGGCCAATTCTTTACACTCTCGCTACTCTCGATTGGCGCTGTGCTGCTGATCGCCACCCTGACGATCGCGGGCGCAGGCTTTCTCTTTGTGGACACAGAGAATCCGTCGAACCCGGGTGTGCTGGGACTTCTGGCGGTGGGCGCTGTCATGAGCGCGTGCGTCTTCACGCTCGCGGATTATGCACGCATCTTTCTGGTCCAGGAACCGGAACGGGGGGTGTTCGGCAGTATCCGCGCTGCCATGGAGTTTCTCGTGAGGCATACGGGAGGAGTTGCCGTGCTCACGCTCACACTTGCGGTTGCATCGCTCATCCCGCTCGTCGGTGTTGTTCTCTTCGAAGATATGGTCCCGCTTGCTGTCGGCGGATGGCTGGTCCCGCTGGTGCTGGTCCAGCAGGCCGCGGTCATTCTTCGAAGCTGGGTGCGCGTCCTCGCCTTCGCCACGCAGTCGTCATACATCCGCGCATCTCACGGCACCCTTCGCCCCGGCGAGGACCCCTCCACACCGTCGCCGTTTCTCGCCCAGGGCATCTAGCCCCGCCTCCAGGATGCACTGGCCCCACCGGAGGCCGATAGGTCGGGGCTCACTGCGTCGGCCCAGTCTTACATCGCGGGCACCGGAGGATGTTTGCGCTTTCCGAAGACGAGCGCGACAACCGCTCCGGCGGCCACCCAGGTCATGGTACCGAAGAGGAAGTATTTCAGCGAAAGCATATACGGGATGGGCATCGTCGCATAGCCGAAATACGCAAAAGGGAGGACCATCAGAAGGGAGATGTACAGCCCAAAGCGAAGACCCTCGGGAATCCCCTTCCCTTCGTACCCCTTCGAGAAGATGAATGCAAAGAAGAACGCCTGGATGGCGTAGCAGGCGACCAGGAGTGCCATGTTGACGTCCCGGGTCGCATGCCAGAGATGCCTGGTTGTTTCGTACTCCGGCCTCAGCAGAAACATGTTGACGAGAAGATCCAGGACGACAACCGTGACAAAGACGGCCAGGGCGCCCGGCCAGACTTTCCTGTTCATGCGACCTCCAGAGGGTTGGGCAGTGTAGCGTCTGCGGCTATCGTACACAACAGCCGGTGGAGTAGCAAGGCAGGTCCCCGACGCATGAGAGGGGATGAATGTGGCCAAATCGATGTATTTTTGGGCCTTGTGCAACAGGCGATCCCATGCCTTCGTATATTGGACCTGTACCCACCATCAGGGAGAACCCCCATGTTTTTTCGGACTGTTCTAGTATTGAGTGCCCTTATGATCTCAACTGCTCTTGCTTCAGCCCAGCTCCCGCCACTCATCGACCGGGATCTCTTCTTCGGCGATCCGGAGATCTCCGGCGCCCAGCTTTCGCCCGACGGCAAGTTCATCTCGTTCTTGAAGCCGTTTCGGAACGTCCGGAACGTCTGGGTCAAGAAGGCCGGCGAGCCCTTCGAGAGCGCGCGGCCGGTGACAGCCGACACCACCCGGCCCGTGATGCAGTACTTCTGGTCCCGCGACAGCAAGGTTATCCTGTACTCGCAGGACAAGGGCGGCGACGAGAACTACAGGATCTACTCGGTGGACCCGACGGGAAGCGGGGACCCCGTTCCCCCCTCCCGCGACCTCACGCCCATGGAAAAGGTCCGCGCACAGATCTACGACGTCCCGCGTGACACGCCCGGCGAGATCATTGTCGGCCTCAACGACCGCCGCGCCGAACTTCACGATGTGTACCGGCTCAACATCCACACAGGCGAGCGGAAACTCATCCGGAAGAACGACGACAACGTTGCGGGATGGGTGACCGATCTGAAGGGCGACCTTCGCCTCGGGCTTCGGATCACAGACACCGGCGGCACCGAGTTTCTCGAGATCAATGGTGAAACGCTCAAACCCATCTATGAGGTGGGCGCCGAGGAAAGCGCATCTCCCTACCGGTTCACGCCGGACGGCAAGAAGTTCTATCTCGTCACGAACAAGGGCGCTGCGGCCGATAAGATGCAGCTGGAACTCTTCGATCTGAAGACCGGACAGACATCGCTCGTCGACAAGGACCCGGACAATGCGGTGGACCTGACCGACGCGCTCTTTTCGGAAGTGACCGATGAGCTGCTGGCGACGTTTTACGTGTCGGACCTCAAGCGCGTGTATCCGAAGCAGAAGAAGTTCGCGAACGACTGGGCGAAGCTCCGCGCGGCCCTGCCGGACGGGGAGCTGGGCATCACGTCGCTCACGGCGGACGAGAACGTCTGGCTCGTCTCGGCTTCCGCCGATGTTGACCCCGGTTCGGTCTATGTGTTCGATCGTCGCACCGGGAAGGCCGAGCTGCTCTACCGGCTGCGGCCAAATCTTCCATCCGACCACCTTGCGTCTATGAAGCCGGTGACATTCACGGCGCGTGACGGCCTGCGTATTCCCGCCTATCTCACAACGCCGAAGGGCATCCCGGCGAAGAACCTCCCGGCAGTTCTCGTCGTGCACGGCGGCCCATGGGCGAGGGACTTCTGGGGATATGACAGCGAAGTCCAGTTCCTTGCCAACCGCGGGTATGCGGTCATGAACGTGAACTTCCGGGGCTCCACGGGGTACGGGAAGAAATTCCTCAACGCGGGGAACAAGCAGTGGGGCACGGGCGCGATGCAGCACGACCTCACCGACGCGGCGCGCTACCTGATCAGCGAAGGGATTGCTGACCCCAAGAAGGTCGCCATTTACGGAGGTTCGTACGGTGGATACGCGACGCTCGCAGGCCTTGCGTTCACGCCCGATGTGTACGCCGCAGGAATTTCCTATGTCGGGCCGTCCAATATTCTGACGCTTCTGAATTCCATCCCGCCATACTGGGCCCCGATCAAGAAAATTTTCGCCGTACGCGTCGGCGACACCGAGAACGCTGAGGACGTGAAGCGCCTCGAGGCCCAGTCGCCCCTGAACTCCGCGAAGAACATCACCGCTCCCCTGCTGGTGATCCAGGGCGCGAACGATCCGCGGGTCAAGAAGGCCGAATCGGACCAGATCGTCGTGGCCATGCGGGATCTGGGGCGGAAGGTGGAATACCTCGTCGCGCCTGACGAGGGCCACGGGTTCGCCGGGAAGGAAAACCGGCTGGCAACCTATGCCGTCATCGAGCGATTCTTCAACACGCACCTTGGGGGGCGATATCAGGAGTCGGTGTCGCCGGAGATTCAGAAGCGCATCGACGCGCTGACGGTCGACGTCGCCGCGGTTACCATGCCTGCCCGTGCTGCGGCAGCAGCAGCTCCTGCAGTCTTCGCCGGATCTCTCCTGAAGCCGGGCACGTCTTCCTACGCTTCCACGATGTCAGCCCGTGGCCAGTCGATGAAGGTCACCACTGCGCGGACGATTCACCCGGCGGAACTGAACGGCACAAAAGTCTGGAGAATCGTCGAGGTCAGCACGTCTCCCATGGGCGAAGCGACGGACACGCTCGACATGGACGCCGCGAGCCTGCTCCCCGTGCATCGGAGCATGAAGCAGGGACCCATGACGATTGTCATCTCCTTCGGCCCTGACGTCATCGATGGAAAGATTGCGGGCCCCATGAACATGCCTATCAACGTAAAGAAGTCGGGAGCGGTGCTCTCGGACGGCGCGGGCGTTGAGGTGCCGCTCAGCACTGCACCGCTCGCCGACGGCTACACCGCAGGACTGAAGGTGTTCGACCTTATGGGCGGGCGCGTGAAGGACATGACCGCGCGCGTGACCGGGACGGAGAAGGTGACGACGCCCGCAGGGACGTACGATGCGTATGTGGTGGAGGTACAGCCGGTCGAGGGCGACAACGAGGGGGTGAAGCTCTGGATCGCGAAAGAGGGGCGTACGATCGTGAAGAGCGAAACAAAGATCCCGCCCGCCATGGGCGGCGGATCCGTCGTCAGCGAGCTGACAAAGTAAGAGGGATTCAGGCGATGATGAAATTCCTGCTCTGGCTTCTCCTGCTGGTGGTGTGCTGGCCTCTGGCCCTGCTGGCGCTGGTGCTGTACCCCATCATCTGGCTGGTGATGCTCCCGTTCAGACTCATCGGCATCAGCGTGGAAGCAGTGTTCGCGCTTCTGAAGTCGATCCTGATGCTCCCTGCGCGGGTCCTCCGCGGGCCTGCGGGTTGATGCTCGGGCTGCCGTCCGCTGCGTTCCTGCAGCGGACGGCGCCTACTTTCTGTACCCCCGCTTGTGCCGCGCCGTCAGCTTCTTCACACGGTCCTTGTACAACGTCTGCTCCGTCTTGCTCCCGGTCCGCTCAAGAAAGGCGATTTCGCGGAGCAGCTTTCGGTAACTCTCGAATCGCTCCAGAGGAAGACGACCGTCATCGAGCGCTTGCCGCACGGCGCATTCTGGCTCTTCGTCGTGCCGGCAATCCCGGAACTTGCATTCCAGCGCGAGCGCCCCCACATCCTCGAAGGCGGCCTCAAGACCCTCCGTCCCGCCAAGCAACTGAAGCTCGCGCATCCCCGGCGTGTCAATCAACAGGCCTCGGCCCGGGAGAATGACCAGCTCGCGCCGCGTGGTCGTGTGCCTGCCCTTGTCGTCAAACCCCCGCACTTCTTTCGTGGGAAAGTAATCGGCACCCAGGAGCCGGTTGATGATCGTCGATTTTCCGACGCCGGACGATCCCAACACCGCTCCGGTGACACCCTCTGCAAGATATTCGTTGAGCCCCTCAACGCCCCGACCGTCCCGCGCCGCAAGCACGTGCACCGGAGCTCCTGCCGACACCCGCTCGACGGCAGCAACCACTTCATCGAGGTTGTTGCAGAGATCCGATTTGTTCAGGAGTACAACGGGGCGGGCACCGCTGTCGGCGGCGACGACAAGGTAACGTTCCAGCCGCCGGAGGTTCAGGGTGCTGTCGAACGCCTGGACGAGAAACACGACATCGACATTGGCGGCAACGACCTGCTCTTCGGCACGTTTCCCGGCTGCCCGCCGGGAAAACTTCGTGCGCCGGGGGAGGATGTCCACGATGACCGCGCGTCGTTCCGAGGGGACGATCCGGACTGCCACCCAGTCCCCCACAGCGGGAAGATCCTGCGGACCGCTCGCAAGATACTGCAGCCGACCGGCAAGCTCTCCCTGGACCTCGTCCTCATTGCAGTATAGCAGGTACTTGCCGGAGGTCATCTGGACGGCCACACGCGCCGGGAGGCATCCGGGTTCCGCCAGCCTTTCGAACGCGGCCGAGAAGTAGGGGGACCAGCCGAGCTCCTGGAGGTTCACTCCCTACGCTCGCGGCTGCAACCGGTTGATGAGGACGGCAGTGAGGATCAGCGCGCCGCGTACGACATGTTGCCAGTACTCGCTGATATTCAGCAACGTCATGCCGTTGAGGATCACCCCCAGAAATATCACGCCGACCATCGTTCCCCAGACCCTTCCGATGCCGCCCGTCAGGCTGGTCCCGCCGATGATGACGGCTGCAATCACGTCCAGCTCCCACCCTTTCGCCGTCGTCGCGGTCCCTGACATGATCTCAGAGGACTGCATGACCCCGCTGAGCGCCGCAAGGCCTGACGTTGTCGCGAGCACGGTGATCTTCACGTTCGCGACATCGATGCCGCTGAGTCTGGCGGCCTCTGCGTTGCCGCCTACGGCATAGACCGATCGTCCGAATCCCGTGTGGTTCATCACCACCAGCACCACCGCAAATGCCACGAGGAACACGATCGCAGGAAACGGAATGCCGGCGAGATACCCGCCGCCGAGGAAGTTGTACCATGAAGGGAAGGGCGTCAGGGGGAATCCGTTCGTGATCAGCTCCGCTACCCCGGTCAGCCCCGTCATGAGCGCCAGAGTAGTGATGAATGTCGGCACCTGGTACTTCGTCCGCATCAGACCGCTGAACGACCCCAGAAGTGCGCCTGCCGCAATGGTCGTCATGATCGCAACCGCGATGGCCGCCCCGATCCCCATCCCCGAAAGTGCCCCCGCGATGTACGCGGTCAGGCACCCCGCGAACGCCACCATGGAGCCGACGCTCAGGTCGATCTCTCCCGCGATGATAACCATCGTCATCCCCAGCGCGATCAGGCCCTGCATGGACACATTCCGGAGGACGTTCAGGAGGTTGTCGACGGTCAGAAACGCCGGCGCGGCGACGGCCAGGGCAGCGCACAGAGCGACGAGGATGACTTCGAGAATCGCGGCGCGGAGGAAGGTCCTGGTCATGCGAGGCAGCGTGCGAGTAGTTGATCCACGGTAACGTCAGCAGCGCGGAATTCATCTGTGAGCGCGCCGTGCCGCATCACCAGGATGCGGTGGCACAGATCGGGAAGCTCCTCCAGCTCGCTGGAGACCACGACAGTTCCGATCCCGCGGCGGCTGAGCGACCAGATGATGTCAAACACCTGTTGCTTCGCCTGCACATCGATCCCGCGCGTAGGCTCATCCAGAAGTATCACCGACGGCCCTACAAGCAGCCATTTCCCGAGCACGACTTTCTGCTGGTTGCCACCGCTCAGGACCGAAACCGGGGCATCTACGTCGGGCATGTCGATGCCGAGGGACTTCACGAGCGGGGCGACGGCCGTCCTCTCACGGCCCCGCGTTGTGAGGCCGCCGCGGGTGATCGTGTGCAGCGCGGCCATCACGAGGTTCTCCCGGCTGCTCAGGACCTGGATGAGGCCCTCTTCCTTCCGGTTTTCCGGCGCCAGCACGAGGCCCAGCGACTTCATCCGGGCCGGACTGTCTGGACGCAGCGCACGCCCACACAGGACGATGTCTCCGGCGGCCGGAGGATCGGCGCCAGCGATCGCGCGCAGCAGCTCGGTCCGTCCGGATCCCAGCAGGCCGGCAATGCCGACGATCTCCCCACGACGCACGGTGAACGACACGTTCGAGAACCTCCCCGGAGACGTGAGGTCCCGGACCTCGAGCAGAACTTCGCCTTCCGGGTTGACGTCTGCCGGCCGGTGCGAACGGACGACATCTCCGAACATCATGCGGGCCATCTGTTCTGCGGACGCTTCGCGCGCCGGGATGGTGGACACAAGCCGCCCGTTTCTGAGGGCCGTCACGGTATCGGCAATCGCCTGGATTTCCTGGAGGCGGTGGGTAATGTAGAGGATAATGACCCCACGGGAGGCGAGGTCCTTGAGAAGGGCGAACAGGCGGTCGGCTTCGCCCCGCGCGAGCGCTGAGGTGGGCTCGTCCAGCAGGAGCACCTCCGGATTGTACGACATCGCACGCGCGATTTCGACGACCTGTTGGTGCGCGACGCCCAGCGCGCGCGCCGGCAGCCGGACGTTCAGACGCACATTCAACGTCTCAAGCACTCGCTCGGCATGCGCATACGTCGCATCCCAGTCGACAAGCAGGCCTCCCGTCCCCCGCCGCGTCGGGAGACGACCGAGCATGATGTTCTCCGCAAGCGTCAACTCAGGGACGAGGCTCAGTTCCTGGTGAACCGTTGCGATTCCCTGCTGGAGCGCTTCGCGCGGCGACGACAACGTGACCGACCGCCCGTTGATCCGGATGTCGCCCGACGTGGGCCACACGGCTCCGGCAAGGATCTTGACGAACGTGCTCTTGCCCGCGCCGTTCTTTCCAATGAGCGCGTGGATCCGGCCCCCGCCAAACCGCGCCGAGACATCGTCGAGGGCGACCGTCCCCGGATATTCCTTGCGCAGCGCGACGGTTTCGAGGCTGGCGACGTTCATTCTATGTCGGGAATGATCGTGTCATCGGGGTGCTGCTTCGCCCTCGCGCTTGCGTCAGTGAACTTCACTCTGCGTGCGGGTCCTGATCGATGCAACCGCCTGCTTCGCCTCGTCCTGGAACCGGTGCTTCGGGTCGGCGGCAATCGCTTCCAGCCGGGGCAACGCAGACTCCTCCCCGATCCTGCCGAGCGTGCGGATTGCCGTTGACTGCAGCGTCCGATCCTCTTCATCAACCATTGCCAGGACCAGTGCGGCGGCGTCGGTCTTGCCTCTGCCTGTCCGCCCCAACTGAATCAGTGAGGCATACCGCACCCAGACGGGATAGCCCCGTTGCACGCGCTTCATGGCTTCCAGGTGCGCCCTGCCTGAATCCACCCACGCAAGCGACCAGAGTGCGGCAAGCTCGACGGCATTCCGGTGTGATGGCATATCAAGGTGCCGGACAATATCCGCCTCCGCCCCTGCGGAATCGACTTTCGCCAGCGCATACAAGGCAGCGCTCACCACGCTGTAGCTGGAGTCCTTCAGGGCTTCCCGCACAGGTCCTGCGGCTCCCGCCCCCCTGATGCGCAGGAGCGCGCTGAGCGCAGCGCTTCTTACGCCGGGAACCCGGTCCCTGAGCGCTCCGATAGCGGCAGCGCGCGCGGAATCCGTCGCCGCAGGCGATGCCTTGGAGAGCTTCGGCAGCGCCCGCACGGCGGCATCCCGCACACCATAGAATGAATCCGAGAGCGCGATCGCGCACACCACAGGAACCGACGCGCCCAGCGAATCCCTCTCCTCGATCACCTTCAAGGCCCGGAGCCGGTCGACGGGGTTCGGCGCCCGGCGCGCCTGCACAAGCCACTCGTCCATCGATTGGTGGATTGTGAGTTCCTTGAGGATCCAATTCCCCTTGTCGAAGATCACCATCTCGGGGCGCGACGGACACGGGAAGCTGAACGCGGTGTCCGCCGAGAGGATGGCTACCCTGTGCGTCGTCGGGGCGCCACCAGCCCAGATCTCGATGTCGACAGGAGTCCGGAAGACGCCCGTCAGACTGTCGATCGTCTGTGTCTGCCGGACACCCACGCTCAGCATGTCAGCAGAATCGCTCCACGTCTGCGAGACCTCGAACTTCGGGTAACCGGCGCCGTACACCCACTGCTCGAAGAACCAGTGAAGGTTGATCCCTGTGGTCTCCTCGATGCTCCGTTTCAAGTCGTTCGTTTCCACCGGCTTGTGCCGGTAGGTGGTTGCGTAGGCATGTATCGACCGCCACCACAACTCATCCCCCAACACGAACCGCAGCATGTGCAGTACCGCAGCCGAGCGCGGGTAGAGATTCGTCCCGTACGATCCGACGCTCACGATCGGCTTGCGCCCATCGCGCGCATCCGATTCGATGCCGGCCAGCTGCGACCTGTACACCTGGTAGTCGAGCTCGTCTCGTCCGCGCGCGTATTCGTGATACAATTCGTCAAAGTAGCTGGCGAACCCCTCGTTCAGCCAGAGGTGCCGCCAGTCGGCGCACGTCATCAGGTCGCCCCACCACTGGTGGGCCATCTCGTGCGCGATGAGACTCGTGGGAATGCCGTCGACCCGGGCGCGTGCGTCGTAGACGGTAGCGTCGTCCATCAGCGTCGTTGCCGAGGTGTTCTCCATACCGCCCACGACGAAGTTGTTGCAGAGGATCTGCGCGTACTTCTCCCACGGGTAGTCCACGCCAATCTTCTCGTTGAAGAACCGGAGGACCGCCGGTGTCTCCCGGAAGCACGCCTTCGCGTCCTCGACATGCCGCGGATACACGTAATATTCCAGCGGGACGGACTCGGCAGTCTCGCGGAGGACCGCATACTCACCCGCGGCAAGCATAATCAGGTACGACACGTGGGGCAGCGACTGCCGCCAATGAAATGTCTTCGTCTTTCGCGCTCTGTCGCCGCGCGTGCTCACCAGCCGTCCGTTCGAGACCGCGGTGAACTTTTCGTTGACCGTGACAATGACTTCGGAGGTGGCCATGTCGTTGGGGTAGTCGTAACATGGAAACCAGAAATGGTTATCCATGTCTTCTCCCTGTGTCCACATCTGCCACGGCCGCGAGGGATAGGACGAGTCGGGCCCCACGAAGTAGAGCCCGCGTTGAGGGCGGCCCGAATACCGCAGCGTCACCTTCAGCGTATCGTGAAACGATGCGGGGGCGCTGAGACGAACCCGCACTCCTTTCTCCAGAAGATCGAATGGAAGATCCTGTCCCCCCAGGCGGGCGCCCTCGATCGTAAGGGCCTCGGCGTCCAGGTCGACGACGCGAAGCGCCGGCCGGAGCGGGACCAGCGTCACGGTCACTGCCCCCCGGATCGTGCGCGCGCGCTCATCGAGCGCGACCTCGATGCGGTAATGCAGAACGTCGTACGTCCGCTCCCTGCGCTCTCCGTCGTCCCTGACGGTAAACAGGCTCTGGGCGTGCATCGGGGCGGCGATGAGCATCGCGAGCAGGAGGAGGCGGATGGACAGCATCGGTTGGTGCTCTGGCATTAGACGCGGGAATGGGTTCATGATACCGTCATACATTCCGAAATGCAACCGGGCGGTGCAGCCGATAAGCGAATGCCGCGATTGTGCAGCAGCCTGCATAGACGATGGCCGCGGCCCTACCACCTCACAAGTGCCCGCAAGCGAGCCATGTTCTCGACGTCCTCATGCATATCCTCGCTTTTCTCGGTTTCGAGGATCTTCGGCACGACGCGCAGTCGCGGATCGTTCATGACCATCCGGAACGCCGTCTCGCCCAGCAGGCCCTGCCCGATGTGGTCATGCCGGTCCACGCGAGAGCCACGTTCCCGCTTCGAGTCATTGACATGGACGGCCGCGACATTCTCCAGGCCAATGATCGCTTCGAGGTCGCGCATGGTGTTCTCCCAGCCTTCCTCTGTGTGGATCGGATACCCGGCCGCAAAGAGGTGGCACGTGTCGAGGCAGACTGCGACGCGCGCTTTGTCCTCCACCAGATCGATGATCCGGCGGAGGTGCTCAAACCGGTATCCGAGCGTCGTTCCCTGTCCCGCGGTGGTCTCGAGGAGGGTTGGCGTCGACGGCCCCGGCAGCTCCCCGTGGATGAGGTTCAGCGACTCCGCGATGCGCGCGATCCCATCTGGCTCCCCCGCACCCATGTGGGCGCCGGGGTGGACAACGAGGCCGGCGATGCCGAGCGCGGTGCATCGCGTCAGCTCATCGACCAGTCCTTTTCGGGACCGGAGGAGGATATCGCCCGCACGCGCACACAGGTTGATCAGATAGGCGGCATGCGCGATGACGGGCGCAACGGTTGCTTTCGCCTCCGCCGCTTTGTAGCTTGCGACGGCATCCGGCGTCAACGGTTTCCCCGTCCACGTGCTGGCGTTCTTCACAAAGATCTGCATCGTGGTGCATCCGATGCGGGTTCCCCGTTCGAAGGCCATGTGGAGGCCGCCGGCAACGGACACGTGCGATCCGAGGAGCATGGGCTGGGTCATCTTCTAAGATAGAAAACCGATGCCAGACGAACAACGTGGTCGTAGACCGCATCGGCGGCGGGCGCTGACGATCGCCGGGTTGATGTCGGGCACCTCGCTGGATGGCATCGATGCCGTCCTTCTGCGGGTCCACGGGATCGGAGCGGACACGCGGTTCCGGGAGCTCGCCTATCTCGAGCGTCCATTCCCGCGCCGACTGCGCGATCTGCTGCTGCGGAACTCGGTACCTGACACCAGCCGTGTCGACGAGATCACCCGGCTCACCATGGCGCTCGCCATGGCGTATGCGGACGCCGTTCGGGCCCTCGCCCGCAACGCTGGCATCCCCCTTTCCGCAATCGACCTCATCGGATCACATGGCCAAACCATCCACCACCTCCCCTTTCCCGCAAAGGTGGCCGGACGCGTGGTGCGATCGACACTGCAGATCGGAGACCCTTCGGCCCTTGCAGCCCTCACCGGCGTCACGACGGTTGGAGACTTCAGGCTTGCGGACATGGCGCGCGGAGGGCAGGGCGCACCTCTCGTCCCGTCTGTCGACTGGATCATCTTCCGCTCCCCGAACAAGAATCGCCTGATCCTCAACATCGGCGGCATTGCCAACCTGACTGCGGTACCGAAGGACGCGGCGCGGGGGGACGTGGTCGCGTTTGACACCGGACCGGGGAACATGGTCGTTGACGCCCTGACGCGGCGTTTCTTTCACGCGCCGTACGATCACAACGGACGCATTGCGAACGGTGGCGCCGTCTCGGCAGACCTCCTTCGTTTTCTCATGAAGCACCCCTTCCTTCGAACGTCGCCGCCAAAGTCTACCGGACGCGAAGTGTTCGGCGAGGAGTTCGTCCGCCATCTGCTCGCATATGCCCGGCCGTACGAACCGGCCGATATCGTCGCAACTGCTTCGGCATTCACGGTCACGGCCATCCACGATGCTTATCGCCGCTTCATCGCCCGACGCATGGCTGCCGACGAGGTTATTGTCAGCGGAGGAGGCGCTAGGAACCAGTTCTTCATGTCAGAACTTGTGCGCCTCTTCGCGCCAGCCAGGGTACGCACCGGGGACGAAGTCGGAGTATCCTCGGACGCCCGGGAGGCTATCAGCTTCGCGTTGCTCGCCAACGAAACGGTCCACGGCCGTCCCGGGAACCTCCCCAGGGTCACAGGTGCCGACCGCCCGGTTATCCTCGGAAAGATCTGCCCCGGCTTTGACTTTCCCGCCCCCCTCTTTCTTCAATAGTCGCCCCTCGGTCTCCATCTGGAGCCGTACACGAACCCCGGGCTCTGGACACCATCGATGTAACGTTTTCATTTCTAACGCGTTAGCAGAAGCCGGGTGACGGATCTACGGGGGTTCTCGATCCCGCCCACGGCACACTCCTTGTTCCTCATGTCCGGTGGACTCATGTCATTCAACGGATCCGGTGCCTAAGGACCCACACATATCACAGTCTCACGGGAAGAACGGCGTCGCATCGCGAGAGATCTTCGACGCAATTCATGTCCCGCTTGTGGTTTGCGAGCCGGAGACGGGTGCCATCCTCGCCGCGAATGATTCGTTCTCGCGCACTTTCGGATATGCGATCGACCGCCCCGGAACACTGACACTCTCATCCATCGGCGCCACCCCTCAGCGGTCCTTCCTGTCGGCCAGACTGGCCCGCGCCCTCAGGGGAGTCCCGCAGGTCTTTTCGTGGGAGGTGCGGGGAACAGACGGAGTCGAGCATTCGGTCGACCTGTCTCTGACGATGGTACAGGAAACGGGAGCGCGCAGGATCCTCGCTCAGCTTCAACCGCTCAATGCCCCCGCGCATAGTGACGTCCAGCAGGACTTTTCCGACGCTGTCATCAACAGCGTTCCCGGCGCGTTCTATCTGATCGATGCCGATCTCCGCGTGGTTCGATGGAACAGCATCACCGAACGTCTGTCCGGATACAGCGCTGACGAGATCTGTACGATGAGGCCCGATCGGTTCTTCGCGCCTGAGGAGAGCGACCGGATCATCAAGGCGGTCAGGAGAGTGTTCACCGCCGGTAGCGCCACCGTCGAGTGCACGCTGGTCACCAAGGCGGGGCGACACATGCCGTTTCTCCTGTCGGGCCGCAGGATCATGCTCCGCGGTGCGCCGTTCCTGATCGGTCTCGGCATCGACATCCAGGATCGAAAGCAGATGGAGAACGCACTGCACGAATCCATGGAACGCTTTCGGAGTGTGTTCGAGATGAGCCCGATGGGTATGCACATGTACCAGCTGGAAGGCGACGGGACACTCGTGTTCGCCGGAGCCAATCCCGCAGCGGACAAGATTCTCGGCATCGGCAACGCTCAGTTTGTCGGGCATTCGATCGAGGACGCGTTCCCGCCGCTTGTGGAGACGGAGATCCCGAGCCACTACAAGGACGTGGCGAGGCACGGCGGCTCCTGGCACTCGGACCAGATCATATACAGGGACCACCAGATTGCAGGAGCGTACGAAGTCCATGCGTTCCAGACATCGCCGGGACAGATGGTCGCTGCGTTCCTCGATATCACTGACAGAAAGCGTTCCGAGGCGGAGCTGCGCGAAAGCCGGGAACGGCTTGATCTCGCCGTTGCCGGAGCGGATCTGGGACTCTGGGACTGGGATATCCCCACGGGACGCGTGACGCACAACGCCCGATGGGCCGAAATGCTGGGGTTCTCCCCTGACGAGCTGGAGCCACGCTTCTCAACATGGCAGATGCTCGTGCATCCGGACGACAAGGAAGACGTTCTTCGACGGCTGCAGGACCATCTGGACGGGAAGACGCCTTTGTACGAAGCCGAGCTCCGACTGCGTGCGAAAGACGGGAGCTGGCGATGGACATTGGATCGCGGAAAGGTCGTCCGCCGCGACGCGGCGGGAGCCCCGCTGCGCGTGAGCGGAACGCAGCTGGACACCACGGAACGGCGCGAGGCCGAGAACCGTCTGCGAGAGTCGCTGCACGAGAAGGAAGTCCTCCTGAGGGAAATCCACCACCGGGTCAAGAACAACCTGCAGGTCATCTCCAGCCTGTTCAATCTCCAGGTGCAGACGGTCACCGACCCGAACGTCCTCGCCGCCCTCAAGGAGAGCCACAATAGGGTTCGCTCCATGGGGCTCGTGCACCACGTGATGTACCAGGCCGCCGACTTTGCGGCCATCGACCTCGTCGACTACGTCCAGACACTGACACGCAGCCTCTACCGCTCCTATTCGGTGGATCCCGAGACCGTGCTGCTGTCGGTGGACATCGCCAACGTCCGGCTCGGCATCGACGCGGCAATCCCCTGCGGGCTGATCATCAACGAGCTCGTCTCGAACGCACTCCGCCACGCCTATCCAGACGGACGGCGCGGCACGCTGAGCGTCACGCTCGTCCACAACAGCGACGCGACACATACGCTGACCGTGAAGGACGATGGCATCGGACTCCCGGACGATATCGTCTTGCCGCCCGTTGCCACGCTCGGCCTGGCGCTCGTGGAAACGCTGAGCCGCCAGCTCGGGGGCACGCTTTCGATCGACCGAACGGGTGGGACGGCCGTCAACGTGCGTTTCCCCGGCCAACCGCAGGCTTGACAACAAGGCCACTGCGCCGTACTATTCCTGCAGAGCCTGCGGGACCCTTTCTCATGGATGACAGATCCACGCTCCGGATAACGCTCGATCGCCTTGCGGTACAGGGGGAACTCTTCGCTCCTCTCGAGCGCTCATGGTTGCTCTGCTACGCGTGCGGCCATCGGTGCCGCATACCGCCCGGGCGGTACGGAATCTGCAAGGTCCGGGAAAACCGTAACGGCGTGCTGTTCGTACCATCGAGGTACACCGCGGGCGTCGCCCTCGACCCCATCGAGAAGAAACCGTTCTTCCATGTGCTCCCCGGCAGCAGTGCGCTCAGCTTCGGCATGCTGGGATGCGACTACCACTGCGCGTACTGCCAGAACTGGATGACCTCACAGGCCCTTCGCGACACCGCGGCGGGGAGCACCGTCGAACCCGCGACGGCCGATCAGCTTGTGCGCCTCGCCCTCGAGCACGGCGCACAGGTCGTCACCAGCACGTATAACGAGCCGCTTATCACGAGCGAATGGGCCGTCGAGATCTTCCGCCTGGCACGCGGTGCGGGACTGAAGACATCGTTCGTGTCGAACGGGAACGCGACGCCAGAGGTGCTGGAGTACCTCCGTCCGCATCTGGATCTGTACAAGGTCGATCTGAAGAGTTTCCGGGCTGACACGTATCGCCGTTTGGGCGGGACACTGGAGACGGTTCTGGAGACGATTCGCTCGCTGTATCGGCTGGGGGTCTGGATCGAGGTGGTGACGCTGCTGGTTCCCGGTCTCAACGATTCGGACGAGGAGATGCGCGAGATCGCCGAGTTCATCGGGTCCGTCTCTCCGCAGATTCCCTGGCACGTGACGGCATTCCACGGTGACTACCAGATGACGGAACCTGACCGTACAACGGCGCGCGCGCTGGTCCGCGCGGCAGGCATCGGCCGCGCAGCTGGCCTGCACTTTGTCTATGCGGGAAACCTCCCGGGGATGACCGACGGGAACGAAGACACCCAATGCCCTTCGTGCCGGACGGTGCTGATCCGCCGGCTGGGATTCCATGTCGCCGAGAACGTGATTACAAAGGGGTGTTGCCCGACGTGCCGCACGCCAATTCCGGGAGTCTGGGAATAATTCCGCACCCCTGAGATGCACAGCGGCGGGCCGGTCAGCGACGCATCGCTGAGCCGGACCCGCCACTGAGACTTTTCCGCTGCTCGATTTCCTGATGCAGACTCCCCCGCTCCCCCCGGGACAGACTTCACTTCTCCGACATCATGGGTGGGTCTGCCTTGGTGTAGCCCGCCGGCACCTCGAACTCCGAATCCCGCGTGCTCTTCTTCTCCACCTTCGTCACGGTCGTCGTGGCTCCCATGATCTCCATCTCCATTGGGAACCCCTCCACCTTCTTATACGCCTCGGCCATACCTTCCGCGAACCCGCCGCCCATGGAGAGCAGCCTCTTGTTGAACTGCTCCCAGTCGCGCCGCAACCGGTCGAATTCCCCGATTCCCTTCGTCACGTACAGCGTCATCATGTCTTTGTCTCCCTGACGGGCGACAAATTGCGTTGTCTGGTACCCGATAATCGTCTTCGTCTTGCCGGTCGTCCTGATCGTCACCGGCTCCTTCTTTCCGTCTGACGTCATCCCGTACATCTTCTCCACCATGTCTCGCTGTTCCGGCGGCATATTCTTCAGCTGTTCTTTCATCTGGTCCTTCATCGCGTCCATCTTTGCGGTCGCCGCCTTCATCATCTGCTCCATCTCCGCAAAGGTCATCGTCCAATACGACTTCTCCGTCGGGTTCAGGCTGTACATTCTCTCCTGGTCGAGCCTGACGATAACGATCGTGCCGTCGTCGGTGACGTGCTTCATCCTGCCGGGCATCATATACGTGGTGGAGGGTTTTCCGCTGTCACCCGCCGGTCCGCCTTTCGTGATGCTCTCCCAGACGAGTCCCTGAGCTGCCACCGGGAGTGCCATCGCGACCAGCATGGCCCCGGCTACGAACGCCCGCGTTAGCTTCCGCATACATGAGTCCTTTCGTGCCTGATCATCGTGGTCGTTCTTTGAGTTCGGGTTCACGCGGACGGGCGACCATGATCCCGTCGTGTGTCCTGTACCGTTGAAGGTAGGAGGCGAGCGTTCCATCTGCAAACTCGACCTGCTTCCCTGACTGCGACGCATGAAGGAAGACCGGCTGCCCCGATCGAACGACGACCATGCCCGTGTGCGCAATATCGAGTCCGTCGACGGATGTTGTGATGCCGACGAGATCTCCGCTGCGGAGCCTGCCCTCCACCTCCGGGACGCGGCTGCGCGGAATATACCATCGCTCCGCCGCGGTCAGCTCACGCTCGCTCGACCGGATGGCCGCAAGCGCCGCAGGGTCTCCGAGCTGCCGGTACGAATCGGGGTGTTCCGACATGAACGCAATGCGAAACGACCGCGGTGTACCACCGAGCTCGCGGGTGACGTCTGCGACGGTTCCTTTGCGAGCGTTGTCCACAATCCAGTCGGTGAAGTAGTGCAGGCGGCTCGGATAGCTGTTGATCGCGCCGGAGCGGTAGCGAATCAGGCTGAGCTGGGATTGAAAATCCGTGAAGGAGGCGGCGGACTTCTTCACGCACCGGGCGAGCGAGAGCATACTCTCGATGAACGTCGTGCAGTCGAACTCCCGGAGGTTCACGATCAGGCGCTCGGGGCCTTCGGCTTCCAGTGTGTGGGCAACGTACGGCGTTGTGAGAAAGCGCTGTCCCATCAGGGCTACAACATCTCCGATCGGGCGGCCGGCCCACCCCGATTCCGTGGCATCCTGGAGGGCTGCCCGAACGATCTCCTCGTCAGATGCCGGAGCACCAGGGCGGGCAACTCCGATCCGGCGGATGAACGCCAATGCCGAGACTGCAGCTGCCTGTGCTAGAAATGTGCGCCTCGGGCGGATCATCGGGAGATGGTGCCTGCTGTGAGGGTTGGCATGATCATCAGAACGGTGTCTCCTCGGGTCCGGGCGGCAGCGCCTCGAATCCGGGAAGCGCAAGGTTTTCAAACCGCGCGTAGCGGTGGACAAAGGCGAGCTGGATATCGTCGATCGGGCCGTTGCGCTGCTTCCCGATGATGATCTCGGCCCTGCCCTGCACCTCCGACGCCTTGTCGGACCGCGGATCGAGGTACATCTCTGGCCTGTGAACGAACATCACGACGTCCGCATCCTGTTCGATTGCGCCGGATTCGCGGAGGTCCGAGAGGATCGGGCGCTTGTCCGTTCTCCCTTCCACGGCCCGGCTCAATTGCGACAGGGCGATCACGGGAATGTCCAGCTCTTTCGCCAGCGCCTTGAGCGAGCGTGAGATCGCAGAGATTTCCTTCTCGCGGTTCTCCGCTCCCCGGGGGCCCTGCATGAGCTGAAGGTAATCGACGATGATCAGCCCGGCATTGTGTTCCGCCTTCAGGCGACGGGCTTTCGCACGCAGCTCGAGGATGCCCAGGGCCGCAGTGTCGTCAATGAAGATGTTCGCGCGCGCCAGCCGGCCCGCCCCCATGCTGAGCCGCTTCCATTCGTCCTCGGGCAGGCGTCCGGTGCGCACGGCATGAGCGTCCACACGCGCGTCCGCGCACAAGAGACGCATGACGAGCTGCTGCGTCGACATTTCGAGAGAGAAGATGCCGGTCACCGTTGGCTTGTTCCGGTGCATCGCAGCATTTGCGGCGAGCGAGAGCGCGAACGCGGTCTTCCCGGAGCTCGGCCGTCCGGCAATGATGATCAGATCCGACCGCTGCCAGCCTCCGGTCAGCGTGTCGAGATCGCGAAAGCCCGTGGGTACGCCGGTGACGCCTTCATGCTTGCCATGGATGCTCTCGAGCATCTCGAGCGTGTCGTGTACCGCCTTGTCCATCGACACGAAGTTGCGCTTCAGCCTCCACTCCGAGATGCTGAAGATCGCGCGCTCAGCCTCGTCCAGAAGATCGAGCGCATCCTCGGTCGGGCTAAACGCGCGTGTCGCGATGGTGCTCGTTGCGGAGATCAGCTTCCGCAGCAGCATCTTCTCGAGCACGATGCGGGCGTGATACTCGACATTCGCGCCGGATGTCACCTTGAGCGTGAGGTCCACGAGCGCGGCCTGCCCCCCGATCACGTCGAGGTGTCCCCGTCTCCGGAGCTCCTCGCCCACAGTGATCACGTCAGCCGGCTCGCTGCGCTCAAACAGCGCGACCACCGCCGCGAAGATTTTGCGGTACTTGTCGGAATGAAAGGCGTCCTCGTCCAGCACCTCGATGACCTTCGCGATCGCCTCCTTCTCGAGGAGCATCGCGCCGAGGACCTGCTCCTCGATGTCCAGGGCGCTCGGCGGAACGCGCGCCTCCTGCGATCCGCCCACGAGCTCGATCCCCCTGCGTGTCAAGACATCAGCCATTGGCGCCTCTCTTCCGTACGAGTTCGTCGTGCAACGCCCGCGCCGCCTGAACGTCCTCCCAGGTCGGCCGCTTCCAGTTCGGATTCCGCAACAGCGCCGCCGGATGGTAGGTGACCATCACAGGTGTCCCCTCGTAGGACAGCGTCCGGCCGCGCAGGCGGCCAAGGCTCTCGCTCGTCCCCAGGAGGTTCTCCGCCGCGGTCAGGCCTAGGCAGAGGATCAGCGCCGGCTGCACCAGCTGAATCTGCTTCCGGAGGTAGGGGAGGCAACGCTCCACCTCGTCCGGCTGGGGTTTTCGGTTGTTGGGGGGGCGGCACTTCAGGATGTTACAGATGTACACTTCATCCCGTCGAAATCCGATCGCCTCGAGGATCTTGTTGAGGAGTTGGCCCGCCCGGCCCACAAACGGCTCGCCCTGCGCGTCTTCGTCGGCACCGGGCGCTTCACCGACGATCATCAGGGTCGCCTTCGGATTCCCCACGCCGAAGACGAACTTCGTGCGAGTGTGCCCCAGCGGGCACTTCATGCACGTGCAAATCAGTTCGTCGAGCGAAGCGACCGAATCGGCGCCTGCCCATGGTTCGGCAGCGATTGGGAGCCTGGCGGCAGGGACGCCGAACAGAACCAGGTCCTCCGCCGGCGGAGGCTCGGTGTGGCGTTCCGGGGATGTCGTCGATGTGCGCGACGGGCTCATCGAGGCACGTGGCTCCGAGAGCGCGTCCTCGCCGAAGAGTTCCCGTTCACGGGCAAGGATATGACTGATGTCCGAGAGCAACCGCTCCATGACAGCCCTGCGAGGGGATGGAATGCGTGTCTAGTGCAGCAGCGGGACGACGCGGTTCAGGATTTCGTGAGCAATGTTGGTCTTCGGCTGGAGAGGGAGCGTTTCCGCTTCGCCTCGCGCCGTCAGCACCGTCACGACGTTCGTATCTGTTCCGAAGCCAGCGCCAGGGACCATGGGGTTGTTGAGCACGACGGCATCGAGGTTCTTGCCCGCCAGCTTTTTGCGCGCGTTCGCGAGCTCATCGTCCGTCTCGAGCGCGAACCCGACGATGATCTGGTGCCGCTTGCGCTGCCCGATCGTCTTCAGGATGTCCGGGTTCTTCGTGAACTCAATATTGAGCCGATCGTCGTCGAGATTTTCCCGCTTGAGCTTGGACTGTGACGGCGACACCGGCGCGAAATCACCCACCGCAGCCGCCATGATCACCAGGTCTGCCGAGGGGAACTCTCGTTCCACGGCGACCTGCATCTCTGCCGCGGTGGCCACATCCACCCGCCGCGTGTTGCGCGGGGTCCTCAGTGCAACCGGACCGCTGATGAGCGTGACATCGGCACCACGCTGCGCCGCCGCCCCGGCGATCGCGAAGCCCATCTTCCCGGACGACCGGTTCCCGATGAACCGCACGGGATCGATCGGCTCGTACGTGGGGCCCGCGGTCACGAGCACGCGCTTGCCGCGGAGATCGTGATGAATGCCGGCGAGGACCTCCCGCAGCGACCGGAGGATCACGTCAGGTTCAGGAAGACGCCCCGGCCCGCTCAGGCCGCTGGCGAGCTCGCCGGTTTCCGGCTCGATGATGACACAGCCGCTGTCGCGCAGCGCCGCCACATTCCGCTGCGTGGTCTGATTCAGCCACATGTCCACGTCCATCGCGGGCGCGACAATCAGCGGGCCGCGCAATGCCAGCACGAGCGTCGTCAGGAAGTTATCGGCAAACCCGTGCGCGATCTTGGCGATCGTGTTCGCCGTGGCTGGAGCGATGACCATCGCATCCGCCCAGACGCCCAGCTCGATGTGCTTCGTCCACTGGTCGGTGGCAACGTCCCCGGCGGGGGGAAACATCTCGATGATGGCGGGGCGGCGGGACAGCGTGGACATCGTCAACGGGGTGATGAACTGCGTCGCCGAGCGAGTCATCACGACCTGGACCTCGTCTCCGGCCTTCACAAGCTCCCGCACGAGGATGGCGGTTTTGTACGCGGCGATCCCGCCGGTCACCCCAACGATGATGTGGTGTCCCCCAGCCATGGGCCTGGCCCCTTACTCCTCTTCGGGTTCTTCGGTCTCTTCCTCGGGCGGCGCAATGGGCTCCGGGACTTCCTTGTAGCGCCACTCGATGTCACCGGCGACGAGCTCCTGCAGCGATACATCCGTCGGCTTCGGGCGCTTCTCGAATTCCATGCTGATGCGCAGCTGGTCGGGATTGACGTCCATTTCGCCCTCGGTCTCGACGTCCGACTTCGGGACAAGCGTCTCGATGCGCTGGTTGAATTCGATCTTCACTTCCTCGTTCACCTGGCGCGCGCGGCGCGAGGCGACCACGATGGCTTCGTGGACGTTCGTCCCGCTCTTGTAGAAGTGATCCAGGTTGATCGGTTTCAGTGGCATGCTTCAGATCCTCCGTTCCTTCAACTGTAGGTAGTGTTTCACAATCTCTTCTGTTTCGGCAATCGCCCGGTCCAGAACGTCATTCACCACCCGGCGGTCAAACTGTTCGCCGAGCTCAAGCTCCATGTCTGTCCGCGCAAGTCTGCGCCTGACCGTGGCCTCGTCCTCGGTGCTCCGCGCACGCAACCGCGCTTCGAGGGTCTCCCGCGACGGCGGCCGGATGAACACGAGCAGCGCGCCCGGATAGCGCTCCTTAATCGAGAGCGCGCCCTTGACATCCACATCGAACAGCAGATGCTGGCCGCGCATCAGGGCCCCTTCCACTTCCACCCTCATGGTCCCGTAGAGATTTCCGTACACCTCTTCCCACTCGACAAACTCGCCGGCAACGATGCGCCGCTGGAACTCTTCGCGAGTCAGATAGTGATAGTCGACCCCCTCACGCTCCCCCGCCCGCATCGGCCGCGTGGTCGCCGAGACCGAGAACCGGAGCGATGGAATGTCGCGCAGCAACGCCCGGGCGATCGTTGTCTTTCCCGATCCGCTCGGGCCGGACACGACGATCAGCCCGCCGGCCATCGGTCACTCGATGTTCTGAAGCTGTTCCCGGATCTTTTCAAGCTCTTCCTTCACGCCCACAACGATGTGTGCGATCTCAGTAGCAGAGGATTTCGAGCCGATCGTATTCACTTCCCGGTTGATCTCCTGCACGAGGAAGTTCAGTTTCCGCCCCGCCGGCTCGCCGGCGCTGACCGCTTCAAGGAAGAACTTCAGATGGCTCCTGAATCGCACGCACTCCTCCGTCACGTCCAGGCGATCCGCCAGCAAGGCGATCTCCATTTCGAGGCGCGATTCGTCAATGGTTGTCGCGCTCAGCATTTGCGTGATGCGCGTCTTGAGCCGCTCGCGTTCGTGCGGTACCTGGCCCGTGGAGAGGTTCTGGATCTTGTCCAGCTGCCGCTCGAGCGACCCGAGGCGGAGGCGAAAATCTTTCTCGAGCTCGCGCCCCTCGTTCTGGCGCATCGTCACCAGGTCGTCGAGCGCCACGACAAGCGCCTTCTGTGCGACGGTCCATTCCAGATCATCGCTGGCCTCGACCGACACCGGCTCGAAAATGTCGGAGAACTGCAGCAGGTGCTCCAGCTTGACGGTCTCGCGTATACGCGCCGTCTTGCGGAGCTGGTTCAGCATGGTCGCATAGGCCCGGGCCATGGGAGCATTCAGCTTCACGGGGATCGTGCCGTCCGTTTCACGCTCGATCGTCACCTGGACGTTCACCTTGCCGCGGGACATCCGCTGGCGTACCGCGTCCTTGACTTCGTTCTCGCGGAGGGCCAGAGCCCTCGGGAGACGAGCAACGACCTCGAGAAACCGGCTGTTGACGCTGCGAAGCTCAACCGATCCGGTCACGCCCTTTTCGCTGACCTCTCCCCGGCCGAAGCCGGTCATGCTTAGAACCATGGTGAATATGCCCGTTGTCCAAAGAGTATATAAAGTAGAAAAATCGCGGGCGGGGTGCAACACGAGATTCTGAACGTTCTGTTCACCGGCCCGCGCACAACTTATCCACAAAAAAACCGCCATTCGTTGAGAGAAATCGCCATTTTTGGTATATTGTTGATAAGATGACCGGCAACTACTTCACACTGAAGCTTCTCGCGAAACGGCTGAACGAAGTCCTGCCGGGGCGCCATCTGACGGGGGCGTTTTCACAGGAACGGGACGAGCTCGTGCTCGCAACAGATGCCGACCCTTCCCACATCGTGATCAGCTGCCGCCATGGCGAAAACTGCCTCTTCCTCCACCCGGGGTATGCGCGGGCCAGATCCAACACCGCCAACCTGATGGAACCCGCCGCCGGGAAGAACATTCACGCCGTCGGCACCGACCCGAACGACCGCGTGGTCAGCATCACCCTTGATGGGTCGCTCGCATTGGCGTGCCAGTTCTTCGGCGGCCGGGCGAACGTAGTTCTGGTGGACGGCGCAGGGCGGACTGTGGAGTCCTTCCGAAGGTCGCGCACGGACGAGGCGCCTCGCCCCCCGGCCGAAGCCGGGACTCCGCTGTTCGATATCGTCAGACTGCAGCAGCTGGTCGAAACATCGGCCGACCATCTTGTGTCGAAGGTCATCCGCCAGGCCGTGCCGCAGCTTGGCCCCGACCTCACCCGCGAGCTGATGGTTCGCTCCAATCTTCCGGACGACGTCCATGCGCGCGATCTGCCTCCGTCAGGCATCAGCCGCCTGATCACGACGCTGGGCGAACTTCTCGGCGAGCTCGACAACGCCAGGCCAGTGGTGTATGGCGGACCGGAAGGCTCCGCTCCGCTCTTTTCACCCATTCCGCTGCGATCGTTCGAAGGCCGTGAGCGGCAGGAGTTCGATGACATCCACGACGCTGTCCGCTTCACCGTCTATCGCCGCAGAGCTCTCCTGGTTGCGGACAGGGAGCGATCCGGCATCCTGGACACATTGCAGAAAGAGATCGATCGTCTCGACCGCGCGATACGATCGCTGGACGAAGGCCGCAGCGAACACGAACGTGCCGATCTCTTCGAGCGGTACGGAAGTCTATTGTTGGCTCATCCCGATGCCGTCCCGCGCGGCGCCTCCTCGCTGGACATCGACGACGGTCTCACGCACCACGTCATCCAGCTGGATCCACGCATCAACGCCACACGGAACGCGCAGCGTTACTATGATCGCGCGAAGCGGGCACGGGCAGCGCGCACCGAGGCGGCGCTCCGCCGGCCGCCCCTGCTCGAGCGCCGCACGCTCGCACTCCAGCTGCTGGAGGATGTCGGCCAGCTCCGAAGCCGCGACGACCTGAAAACCTTCGCTGCCAACCACGAAGAAGAGCTCATGGCGTTTGGCGTCGGCCCGAAGGCGCGGGAGCGCGAGCAGATCCCATTCAGGATCTTCACGGTCGACGGGGGATTCGAGGTGTGGGCCGGAAAGAGCAGCGAGAACAATGACCTGCTCACGCTCCGCCACGCGAAGCCGAACGATCTCTGGTTTCACGCCCGGGGCGCCGGTGGTTCACATGTGGTCCTCCGCGTGGGTACCGGCAGCGGGGACCCCGGCAAACGGGCGCGCCAGCAGGCCGCATCAATTGCCGCATATTACAGCAAAATGCGGAACGCCGGCACCGTCCCGGTCGCGATGACGCGCAAGAAATTCGTCCGGAAGCCGCGGGGGGCCCCCCCGGGGACCGTTGCGCTCGAGCGCGAAGAAGTCCTGTTTGTGCCCCCGCAACTGCCAGTGGAAGAATCCTCCGCCGCCAGGGTGCGGCGCACAGGGCCCCGGCGGCACTGACACAGCGGTCCCGAACCATTCACTCACGGATAGGTATCCCATGCCACGATCGTCACGTCGCCGGACCGTTCCGGATCCCCGGACAACCATGCTCGCCACCAGAGCTATCCACGGCCGGAAACTGTTCCCCCACCAGGCGCCTGTCGCAACGCCGATCGTGCAGACCTCCACGTACCGGTTTCGTGATTCAAGCGACGCCATCCGGTATGCGGACGGTGATCCCGATGTGTACGTCTACTCGCGGTACCACAATCCCACGGTCCAGGAGGCGGAGGATCGGCTCGCACTGATGATGGAAGCGGACCGCGCCCTCGTGTTCTCCTCGGGCATGGCCGCCATCACCTCAACGCTGCTCGCTGCCGCGCGCTCAGGCGACAGCATCATCAGCACACCCGGACTGTACGGAGGCACCTACCGGTTCTTCCGGGATCTTCTGCCGCGGCACGGCGTCGGCGTGCGATACGTCCGGCCCGACCGGCTCGAGACGCTGCCGCGGATGCTCACCCCGCGCACGCGCGCGGTGTACTTCGAGACGCCGACAAACCCCTCGCTCGGCATTGTCGACATCACGGAGCTCGTGCGGCAGGTCCGGAGGGCGCCCGGCGGCAGGCGCGTCCTGATCATCGCGGACAACACGTTCGCGACGGTGCTGAACCAGAACCCGTTGCGCCTCGGCGCGGACGTGCTGGTGGAAAGCGCCACAAAATACCTGGGGGGTCACTCGGATGTGATTGCCGGCGTTGCGGCCGGGCCGGTGGCGTTCATGCGCGATGTGCACACGCAGCAGAAGTATCTGGGGGGATGCACTGATCCGTTCGCGGCGTTCCTGCTGGTGCGGAGCCTCCAGACGTTCGAGCTCCGCGTCGCGCGCCAGAACGACAACGCCATGGAGCTTGCACGGTTCCTGGAGACGCATCCCGCCGTAACGCGCGTGCTGTACCCGGGGCTTCCATCGCATCCCGGCCACGACATCGCGCGCAAGCAGATGACCGGCGCCGGGGGGCGGGGCTACGGCGGCATGGTGACGGTGGAGGTCCGGGGAGGCGCTCGCGCAGCCGTCAGGGTGTGCGACGCCCTTCGGGTCGCCGTCAACGCGATGTCGCTTGGCGGAGTGGAGACCCTCGTGAGCATACCCGTCTACTCGTCCCATATCCGGTTGTCCGCGCGCGAGTTGAAACGGCAGGACGTCACGCCCGGAATGATCCGGATTTCCGTCGGCATCGAGGGAATCAGCGATCTCACGCTGGATTTCGGGCGGGCGCTGGACCGCCTTGGACACCGCCGGGGCCAAATTTCTTGATTGTCACACGCGTTTTGGTTAGCATTCTTCTCTGTTCTATTCCTCTGGAATATCGTTGGAGATTGTATTCATGGCCGCACCTCTGCATCGCTCCACCCGTCCTCTGTTCTCCGGACTTTCCGCTCTTCTCGTCGCTCTCACCATTGCAGGATGTTCCCCAAAAGCCGGCGAAGCCGTTGTCGCTTCCGTCGGCGATCAGGACATCACGATCCCCGAGTACGAACGCATGTTCGTTAAAAGCAACGGTTCCCGCGAAGCCGGGGAGAAGGCGTCCCTGGAAGAGCGCGAGAAGTTTCTGGACCTGATGGTCAATTACCGCTTGAAACTCGCGGACGCGTATCGCGACGGTATGGACAAGCGCCCGGAGGTCCTGGGCGAGCTGCAGCAGTATAAGGGAAGCCTTGCGGAGTCGTTCCTGACAGACCGTGAGGTCGTGCAGCCCGGCATGAAGGACTTCTACGCCCGCCGCCGGGAGGAGATTCGCGCATCGCACATCCTGCTGGAACTGAGTCCGACGGCCAGCCCGGCGGATTCAGCGGAGGCGTATGCAAAGGCGTTCGAGGTGATTGCACAGGCCAAAGCCGGCACGGCCTTCAGCACGCTGGCAACGCAGCTCTCCAAGGACCCCAGCGCAAGCAGGAACGGCGGCGACCTCTACTACTTCACCGCCGGGCAGATGGTACCGGCGTTTGAGAACGCCGCATATGCACTCAAGACGGGCGAGATTACTGCCGCGCCCGTGCGGACCCAGTTCGGATTGCATGTGATCAAAGTGACGGACCGTCGTCCGGCTCCGGGCGAGGTCCACTCCAGCCACATTATGATCCGGTTCACGAGCCAGAACCCGAGCCCCCAGGACACTGCGGCCGCCTACGCCAAGATTCGCGCCATCCGCGACAGCCTTGTCGCCGGAGCGGATTTTGCAGCCCTCGCGACACGCAACTCTGAAGATCCCGGCTCCGCCCCCCGGGGCGGCGACCTGGGCTGGTTCACCCGCCGCCGCTGGATCCTTCCGTTCGACGAAGTCGCCATGGCGATGAAGCCAGGCGAGGTTTCCGACATCGTCCGAACGGTCTACGGCTATCATATCATCAAGTGCTTCGAAACCCGGCCGCCGAAAGACTTCGAGGAGTCCAAGCAGGAAGTGCGCCAGATGTACCAGCAGCAGCGCTTCCAGGATGACTTCAAGGTATATCTCGCGAAGCAAGAGGCCGTGGTGGGTTTCCGGCGGGATGATGCGGTGACGGCTCAGTTCCTCGCCAGCCTCGATTCGACGAAGAGCACACGCGACAGCGGCTGGACTTCCACGCTGAACCCCGCGCTGCGCGCATCCCCGATGTGCTGGCTCGGCACCGCGCCGATCAGCGTCGACAGCGTCATCGCCCTGATGAAGGGCCGGCCCGACATGGCCAACGTCCAGCTGCGGGCGGCTCCGATGAGCGCGACGTTGCAGAAGATCAACCAGCAGATTGTGTTCAGCGCAATCGCCGATCGGCTGCAGCGGGACAATCCCGAGTTCGCCTCGCTGATGAACGAATATCGCGACGGCATCCTCCTCTACCAGATCGAGCAGGAGAACGTATGGGCCCGAATCGCGCCCAGCGACTCGTTGCTCCGCGCGTACTATACGGCGAACGCTTCAACGTTTATGTTCCCCGACCGCGTTCGCTTCACCGAGGTCAAGGGCACCAATGAGGCCAACGCGCGCGCGATCCTCGCACAGCTTCGCTCCGGCAAGAGCACGGCCCAGATCGTCGCCGAAGATTCGGCGCGGATGGCGCTCCCCTCTCGCTACAGTGTTGCCTTCCGGCCGAAATCGTCCACGATGCCGCCGTCGGTCACCGACGCCCTGGCCGGGGTAAAGAAGCAGATGGTTGCCGACACGACCCTGCGCACCCGGATCACGATCAGGCCCGACACCTCCACCCGCAAAGAGAAGCAGCTCGCGCTGGCCAAAAAGCGGGTCGAAGGCATGAAGGGATACCTGCGGAAAGGCACGGCGTTCCCCGACCCTCGTATCACGCTGATCACGATCCCGCGCAACGCCCCGGGCACAGGGGACAGCGTCGAGATCGAGGTCATCGGCCGCACGCCGGCAGTCCAGGGCAAGGTGGAAACGCTGCTGCTCGCCCCGCCGGCGGACGAGAGGGCACGGCACGCCGATTCGCTGTCGGTTGGAGCGTATTCCCCCGTATTCCTTCACAAATCCGCCTATACGATCGTCCGCCTCGAGGGACGAGAGCCGCAGCGGGTGAAGACGTACGAAGAGGCCGGCCCGGAAGTCTCGACGGCATTCCAGGATTACGAGTCGAAGCGACTCGAGTCCACATGGATCGAGGGGCTCCGCCGCGACTTCCCGGTCGTGGAGCACCCGGAGGTATTGAAGAGTGCGTTTGCACCCGTTCAATGATATCCGTCGCTTGCTGACATCGCTTGCGGTTCTCGGTGCGGGAGGGCTGGCCGCATGTTCGCCGGAGCAGCCTCCTCCGGGCTACGTCGCGCGGGTTGACCGCACCGAGTTGTCGGAGCAGGATCTTCGGCGGTCGCTTGACGACGCCGCCGCCGTCCCCCAGCGCAGGCGCGACTATATCAACGAATGGATCCTGACTGAAATGCTGTACCAGGAAGCCGTGAAGAGGGGAAAGGCTGACACCGACGAGATCCGCCGCCAGATCGAACTCATCCGCAAACGAATGGCCATCGCGGCGCTCCTGGAAGACGCGGTCTACGCCGCCGTCGACACCACGGACATCTCCGATCAGGCAGTTGCGTCCTACCTGCAGCGATCCGGCGACGAGTTTCTGCTGCGCGAGGATGTCGTGAAGATCAGCCTCGCGGTGTTCTCCGCGCGCGAGGCCGCAAACCGCTTCCGCACGCTCCTGCTTGACGGGACATCGTGGGACAGCACGGTCAGCATTGCGCAATCCGACACAGCCGTCGCTCCTCTGCTGGACCATGTCGAGACGCAGCGGTACCACACGCGCGCGTCTCTGTATCCTGAAGATCTCTGGAAGCTGGCCGTCACGCTCCGGCCCGGCGAGGTCTCGTTCCCGGCCAAGATCACCGATGGATTCGCGCTCGTCCTCACGCACGGCCTGAAGCGCCAGGGCGAGGCGCCCGATTTTGACTACGTACGGGATGAGGTCCGAAGCCGGATGATGATCGATCTCCGCCGCCAGCAGTATGAGCAGTATGTCCAGAACCTTCGGGCCCGGTATGAAGTCGACGTCCGGGCCGACGTCACCGACACAACGCGGGGGGACCGATGATATCCCGCCCCGCATCCCGGTCGGTCCGGTCCCTTGCGCTTGCGCTCTGGTCGCTGCTCCTTCCCGCCGTGGGATCCGCACAGGAGCCTCTCGACAAGATCGCTGCGGTGGTCGACAATGAGGTCATCCTTCTGTCCGAGGTCGATGCGCAGGTGCAGTTCTTCGTCCTGAACAACCGCCTCGACCCCAACACACCCGGCCTTCGCGAGCAGGTCCTTGAATCCATGATCACCGAAAAGCTGATCCTGGCGAAGGCGATCGAGGACAGCGTCACGATCACCGACGAGGAAGTACAGCAGCAGCTCGATGCGGTCATTCAGCAGCGTATCCAGCAGGTGGGATCGGAGTCTCGCCTCGAGGAACTGTACGGGATGCCACTCTCCCGTATCCGCCGCGAGTTCCGAGACGATATGCGGAAGCAGCTCCTCGCCCAGCGCCTGCGACAGCAGAAGTTTGGCGGCCTTCAGGTGGGCCGGTTTGAGGTCGAGGAGTTCTACCGCACGTACCGTGACAGCCTCCCGCGGGTTCCGGAAGAGGTTCAGCTGGCCCACATCTTCGTGGCGCCGCGTGTAAGCGACGCCGACAAGGGAGGCGCGCGCGAACTGCTGCTCCGGGTGCGCGACAGCATCCTTGCAGGCGCGGATTTCGCCGAGATGGCCCGGCGGTATTCGCAGGACCCATCGGCGGCGCAGGGTGGTGACCTCGGTCTCGTCCGGCGCGGGGTGTTCGTTCGCGAATTTGAAAGCGCAGTGTTCGCCCTCCAGGAGGGCCAGCTCTCCGACATTGTAGAAACCCAGTTCGGCTTGCACCTTATTCAGCTCCAGGAGCGGCGGGGCGACGCCGTGCGCGCCAGGCACATTCTGCTGCGCATCAGAACGTCCGGCTCCGAAGAGGACTCCGCGCGGGCGTTCCTCGGCCGCCTGCGGGCCCGGGCGCTTGCCGGTGAATCCTTTGCCGATCTGGCCCGCGAATATTCCGAGGACAAGGACACGAAGGCTCTGGGTGGCAACCTGGGTTCCTTCGAGCTCGACCAGCTGGAGGGCGATCTCAAAACGGCCATCCAGCCCCTGCGCGAAGGCGAGATCACCGAACCCGTCGCCCTTGCGCGCGGATCGGTCTCCGGCTTCCAGATCGTCCTCGTCAAACGCCGCACCCCGGCTCACGCCATGACTCTCGAAGACGATTATCAGCGACTCGAGGTGCTCGCCCTTAACGCCAAACAGTTCCGCGAGTACCAGCAATGGGTCGATGACCTAAAATCAAAAATATACTGGCAGGCCCGGCTGTGATCTGCAGGAAGGCGATGTGACGGAACGGCGTTCACAGGACACAGAACAGGCCCGCACGCTCCGCGAGTCGTATGACGCGCTCAGGCGGGAGATTGCCACGATCATCATCGGACAGGATGACGCTGTCGAGCATCTCCTGATCTCGCTCCTCGCGCGCGGACACTGCCTGCTCGTCGGCGTTCCCGGCCTCGCAAAGACGCTGCTCATCAGAACGCTTGCGCAAGTGCTGGAGCTCAAGTTCAGCCGCATCCAGTTCACGCCCGATCTCATGCCGAGCGACATCACCGGGACCGAGATCATCGAGGAGCAGGCCGGACGCGGGTCCAAGGCGTTCAGGTTCATCCAGGGTCCCATCTTCGCCAACATCGTCCTCGCCGACGAAATCAACCGCACACCACCCAAGACGCAGGCCGCGCTGCTCGAGGCGATGCAGGAACACCGCGTGACGGCAGCGGGACAGACCTACGCACTCGACGAGCCGTTCTTCGTGCTCGCCACGCAGAACCCGATCGAGCAGGAGGGCACGTACCCGCTCCCCGAAGCGCAGCTCGACCGGTTCATGTTCAACCTCTGGCTGGACTACCCCTCGCCGTCCGATGAGGTCACGATCGTGAAGGCGACGACCAGCCAGCTCACCGCATCCCCACGCCGCGTCCTGACCGGCGAGCAGATCATGCAGTTCCAGGATCTCATCCGCCGCGTACCGGTGGCTGACAACGTGATCGAATACGCCGTCCGCCTCGCGCGGCGGACGCGCCCCCGGACCGACCAGGCGCCGCAATTCATCAGGGACTGGCTGAGCTGGGGCGCAGGACCGAGAGCATCCCAATATCTCATCCTTGGTGCGAAAGCGCGCGCGCTCCTCACCGACCGCCACACCCCGGATGTTGACGACGTCCGCCGCATGGCGGGTCCGGTCATGCGCCACCGCATCGTGCCCAACTTCAATGCCGAAGCTGACGGTGTCACCGCGATCGAGATCATTGAACGCCTCGTCCGCGAGACCCCCTAGGGGCCCCGGCCAGACCATTTCCGCTCCCCATGCCAAGCGTTGAGATCACGCTCGACGGCAGCAGCATCATTGTTCTGGTGGCGGCGTGTGCCGCCGTCGCGGCGGCAATCCTCTTCTATCGCTACACGCTCCCGGCAGTCTCCCCCGTGCTGCGCCTTCTCCTGAGCGTGCTGCGCGCGGCGGCCCTCGGATTCATCGTCTTCCTCCTCTTTGCTCCCGCACTCCGGCTTATCTCATCCGGCGAGCAACAGCCCCTCCTCGGCCTGCTTGTGGATGGCACCGAGAGCATGCAGCTCCGCGATGGCGCGGCGTCCCGGTTCCACATCGTCGACAGCCTCCTCCGCAGCCCCGCGGTGGCCGCGCTCACCTCCGCCTGCCGCGTGCAAATGTTCGCCATCGGGACGGGCCTCCAGCCGCTGCCCACACTCGATTCCATGTCGTACGATGCCCCCGTCACCGACCTCGCGGCTTCGATCGAAGACCTGGCCCAGCGCAACCGGCGGACGCCGTTCAATGCCATTCTCCTGCTCAGCGACGGCGCATACAATCGCGGTGAGCACCCCGTGCATGCCGCGGAGAAACTCGGGGTCCCGATCGTCACGGTGGGAATCGGCGATACCACTGAAGGGCGCGATGTGCTCGTGGCGCGCGTTGCAGCCAACTCGCTTGTCTATGAGGGTATCGAGTCACCGGTTGACGTCACGGTCCGCAGTAGCGGAGCGAATGGGGAGCGTGTCGAGGTCAGGCTTCTCACGGGAGGGCGGACGCTCGCATCTTCGCCCCTGATCCTCGCTCAGGGGACACGGGAATACACCACGCGGCTCACGTACACCCCCGAGGGCACGGACGTGAGGAAGTACACCGTCAGCGTGTCAGGACTCCGGGACGAGCTCACCGCGGAGAACAACCGTCGGACCTTCTTCGCTCGCGTCTTGAAGAGCAAGCTCAGGGTCGTGATTCTTGCCGGAGAGCCGTCGCCCGACCTCACCGCCGTCCGGTTCACGCTGGCCGGCGTCGACCGCTTCGCTGTCGCCGCCTACGCTCAGCGTTCGGCAGGCGGATGGCACGGCCAGGCTCCACCCGCTGCCGTCCTGGATTCCGCGGATTGCGTGGTGCTGCTGGGCTTCCCCACCGCATCCACGCAGCAGGCGTTTCTCCGGCTCCTGACGGAGTCCCTCGATTCGCGGCGAACGCCGATCCTGTTTGTCGGCGGGCGCACCATGGATCAGGCGAGCATGCGGTCCCTCGGCGAGCTGCTCCCGTTCACGGCTGCGATGCCCTCCCAGACGGAACAACTGATTGCCGTCGAGCCTGTCGCATCCGAGCGCTCCAACCAGCTTCTGGCGCTCTCGCGGTCGGAAGGCGTCGACGCGTGGAAACGCCTCCCTCCTGTGTATGCGACACTGACGGTCTTCACGCCGCGTCCGGGCTCGACAACCCTCGCGGAATCGCAGACCCAGGGCGGACTCTCGGGTGGTCCTCTCATTCTCACGCGCTCTGTCGGCGGTCGGAAGACCATGGCTGTTCTCGCGCACGGCATCTGGCGCTGGCGGCTGATGGCACAGGGACGACCGGAGACTGCAACGCTCCTGGCCGACTTCCTGACAGCCTCCGTCGAGTGGCTGACGACACGGGAGGATACGCGTCCCTTCCGGGTCTCACCGGCCCGGCCCGTGTTCGCTCAGGGAGAACCGGTGGAGTTCATTGCGGAACTGTACGATGCAAACAACCGGCCAGTCCAGAACGCCGAGGTCGATGTGACTGTTCGCGCCGGAGACACACGCGTGGGCGTCGCCATGCAGGCGATCGGCAACGGAAGGTATGAAGGGACTGTCGACGGACTCCCCGAAGGAGACTACACGTTCGAAGCTCGCGCGAGCGAGGGTCAGGCCGGGCTCGGCACCGATGCGGGGAAGTTTGCGGTGGGAGGCATGAATGTCGAGTTCCAGGACACGCGGATGAACCGCGCGGTGCTGGAGGAAATGGCCAGTGCGACGGGCGGTGCTTTCTTCACGGTGGGGGGGATTGAAGGCGCGGTCGCGGCAGTGCGCGCGCTACCGACGTTCGTTCCGAGCACGATCCAGGACGACCGGCGGTTCGACCTGTGGACGCTGCCAGCCCTCCTCGGCGCGCTCATTGCGCTGCTTTCGATCGAGTGGTATCTCAGGAAGAGAAGCGGAATGCTCTGACGCGGGGCGTGTTCCGCAGTGCGACGAACCTACAATTGCCTGGTCATTTCAAGCATCGTGTTCTCGAAGCCCCTGCCCTGAAACAGACGACGCCCGGCATCGTTCAGGGGCGAGACGCTCAGCATCACGCTTCGCGCGCCGCGGTGCTTCAGTGACTCCACCCCCGCATCGAGAAGCGCCCCCCCTATCCCCATCCCCCGTCCGCGCTCGTGCACAAAGATGTCGTGGATCCACCCCGCTTCGCCCCGCAACTCGACGAAGCTCGGAGGCTCGATGCGGCCGTACAGATATCCGGCGATCTCACCGTCGACGCTTGCGACGAGCACGACGGCCTCCGGCTCCGCAATCTCCGTGGACAGGAATCTGAAGTAGCCCTCTTCGACGGGACCCGGAAGAACAAACCGCCGCGGGTCGTAGCCCCGGTGCTGATCCACGAGCTTCGCGGCAAGCCGGGACACCACCCGCAGGTCCTCGTCCCGTGCGGGCCGTACGACCACCCGGGGGTTCAACTTACCGCCTCTTTCCCTTGCGCTTGTCGGCTGATTTTCTGGCCGGCCGCGCGGCCTGTTTTTCCTGGTTCCCAGGCTTCTGTGTGGTCGTGGCATCAGGCTTTGCGGGTTTGGCCTGTGGTGTTGGTGCCTCAGCCGGCGGCTTGGGACCCGATGCCTTCGGCGCCGGCACGCTTTCGGCCCGTGCAGCCTGGGCCTCCACCACCTCCTCTTCCTCCGAAGGCACAGCCGACACATCGGACACCAGATCCTTCGCTTCAAGGCGGATGAGCCTAACGCCCTGCGTGTTGCGGCCCGCCACGCGAATCTCGGACGCATGCTGACGAATGATCTTCCCGCCGTTGGTCACGATAACAACGTCGTCTGTCTCCATGACCTCCGTAATGGCAATCATGGGACCGGTCTTGCCGGTAGTCTTGACGGTGATAATCCCCTTGCCGCCACGGTGGCTCACGCGATACTCGCCCGTCTGGCTCCGCTTGCCGTAGCCCAGCTCCGTGGCAATCAGGATGCCCGTATCGGTCCGGCGCAGGCCGATCGAACCGACGACACGGTCGTGTTTTCCGAGTGTGATCGCGCGAACCCCTGAGGCGGCGCGTCCCATTGGACGGACTTCGTTCTCATGGAACCGGATCGCCATCCCGCTGCGCGTTCCGATCACGATGTCCTGCTTGCCATCGGTGAGGCGCACGTCGATCAACCGGTCTCCCTTGCTAAGCCCGACCGCCGCAATACCGCCCCGCCGCGGATTCCCGAACTCGGTGAGCGGCGTTTTCTTGATCGCGCCGCTTTCCGTAACCATCACCACGAACAGCGGATCGGTGAAGTTCTTCACGCTTACGTACGATGCGATCGATTCCTCCGCCTGCTTCGCAATCAGGTTGACGATCGACTTGCCCCGCGAGGCGCGGCCTGCTTCCGGAATCTCGTGCACCTTCAGCCAGTAACACCGGCCGGTGGTGGTGAACAGCATCAGGTATTCGTGCGTCCCGGCGACCAGGAGCAGCTCGATAAAGTCGTCTTCCCTGGTTGTCGCTCCCGTGCTCCCGCGCCCCCCCCGGATCTGGCGCCGGTATCCGCTGACAGGAAATCGCTTCACGAACCCGCCGTGGCTTACAGTTACGACCACTTGCTCTTCGGCGATCATGTCCTCGATGCTGAATTCCTCGGCCGTGTACACGATTTCCGTACGTCGCTCGTCCCCGTACTCCTGTTTCAGATCCAGCAGCTCCTTCTTGATGATCTCCAGCTGCAGCTGCTTGCTCTTCAGGATCGACTTCAGCCGCTCGATGAGCTTGATCGTCTCGCGATACTCGTCCTCGATCTTCTTTCGCTCGAGGCCGGTAAGGCGCTGGAGCCGCATATCCAGGATGGCTTTCGCCTGGATCTCGGACAACTTGAACTTCTTCATCAGCCCGGTTCGGGCCGTGTCGACGTCCCTGGAGGCCTTGATCAGCTTGATGATCGCGTCGATGTTGTCCAGCGCGATGATGTAGCCCTCAAGGATGTGCGCCCGCTTCTCCGCCTCGTCCAGCTCGAACTTCGAGCGGCGAACGACCACCTCGTTCCGGTGATCGATGAAGTGGCGCAGCATCTCCTTCAGCGTCAGGACCTTCGGCCGGCCATCCACCAGCGCCAGCATGATCACGCCGAAGGTGGTCTGCATCGACGTGTGCTTGTACAGATTGTTGAGGATGACCTCGGCGTTCGCCTCCCGCTTCAGCTCAACGACGATCCGCATCCCATCCCGGTCAGACTCGTCCCGGATGTCTGCGATGTCCTCCAGCTTCTTCTCGTTCACCAGGTCGGCGATCTTCTCGATCAGGTTGGCCTTGTTGACCTGGTATGGAATCTCCGACACGACGATGCTCTGCCGGTCGTTTTTCCCCGTTTCGATGGCCGCGCGGGCCCGCACGGTAATGCGGCCCCTGCCCTTAATGTAGGCGTCCTTGACCCCTTCGTAGCCGTAGATAATCCCCCCGGTCGGGAAATCGGGAGCTTTGATAAACTTCATCAGCTTTTCAACGGTCAGCGTCTCATCGTCGATCAGCGCGATCGTCCCGTCCACGACCTCGGTGAGGTTGTGTGGCGGAATGTTGGTCGCCATGCCCACCGCGATGCCGCTGGTGCCGTTGACGAGCAGGTTCGGAACCAGCGCGGGGAGCACGGAGGGCTCCTTCAGGGTCTCGTCGAAGTTGGGAACGAAGTCGACCGTGTTTTTCTGCAGGTCCTTCAGCATCTCCTCGGCGATGCGCGCCAGCCGTGCCTCCGTGTACCTCATGGCCGCAGGCGAATCGCCGTCCACCGACCCGAAGTTCCCCTGGCCGTCGACCAACGGATACCGCATCGAAAAGTCCTGCGCCATGCGCACCATTGTGTCGTACACAGCGCTGTCACCGTGCGGATGATACTTGCCGAGTACCTCGCCCACGATGCGCGCGGATTTCTTGTACGCCCGGTTCGACGCAAGGCCGAGGTCCTGCATGCCGAACAACACCCGGCGGTGAACCGGCTTCAAACCGTCCCGGACATCGGGCAGCGCCCGGGCAACGATGACCGACATCGAATAGTCGATGTACGACCCCTTCATCTCATCTTCGATGTCAACCGGGATGATTTTTTCGTTTGTCGTAGCCATATCAGACGTCCAGGTTCCGCACGTATTTTGCGTTCTTCTCGATGAACTCGCGGCGCGGCTCCACCTCGTCGCCCATCAGGATGGAGAACGTCCTGTCCGCGTCGGCCGCGCTCTCAATTGCCACCTGCAGAATGGTGCGTGTCTCCGGATTCATTGTCGTTGACCAGAGTTGCTCCGGGTTCATTTCTCCGAGACCTTTGAAGCGCGAGATCACGATCCCGTTGCCGAGCGAGGTGGTGCCCTCCTCGGCAGTCTCGACCACCGGAGTATCCTCCGCCTCCCGTTTCACCTTCTCGGCTTTCTCCTGTCTCAAGCGCTTCACCACTTCATCGCGCTCGTCGTCATCGTACGCGTACTGCTCCTGCTTCCCCCTCTTTACCTTGTAGAGCGGGGGCTGTGCGATGTAGACATGCCCGAGCTCGATCAGCTCTTTCATGTGGCGATAGAGAAGCGTCAGCAACAGGGTTCTGATGTGGGATCCGTCGACATCCGCGTCGCACATCAGGATGATCTTGCCGTACCGCAGCCTGTCGACGCTGAACTCTTCGCCGACCCCCGTGCCGATGGCCGTGAAGATGTTCCGGATCTCCTCGTTCTCCAGGATTTTGTGCAGGCGGGCCTTCTCGACATTCAGGATCTTCCCCTTCAGCGGAAGAATCGCCTGAAAGCGCCTGTCCCGTCCCTGCTTGGCGCTGCCGCCTGCCGAGTCGCCCTCGACCAGGTACAGTTCGCAGTGCTCAGGATCGCTGATGGAGCAGTCAGCCAGCTTTCCTGGCAGTCCTCCGGATGTCAGCGCGTTCTTCCGGCGGGTGAGATCGCGCGCTTTCCGCGCCGCCTCGCGGGCCTCGGCCGCCCGCAGCGACTTGTCGATGATGCGGCGGGCATCGCCCGGGTTCTGGTCCAGCCAGGCAGAGAGCGCTTCTCCGATCACCCCTTCCACAATACTCTTCACCTCGCTGTTGCCCAGCTTGGTCTTCGTCTGCCCCTCGAACTGTGGATCGGGCACCTTGACGCTCACCACCCCCGTGAACCCCTCGCGGAAATCCTCGCCGCTGAGCGAGATTCCGCCTTCTTTCAGGAGACCATTCTTGTACGAGTAGTTGTTCAGCGAGCGGGTCAGCGCCGTCCGGAACCCCACCAGGTGGGTCCCGCCCTCATGGGTGTTGATATTATTGACGTACGTGAAGATGTTCTCGCTGTACTGGTCGTTGTACTGAAACGCCGCCTCGACGTCCACCATCCGGCCGGATTCGTCCTTCCCGCCGCCGCGCGCGTAGAACAGCTTTCGCATGATGGACGGTCTCGTCGCATCGATGTACTGTACGAACTCGACGAGTCCGCCCTTGAAGTGGAAGACGTCGGCTGCCTCGTTCTTGTTCCGCAGGTCCACCATCTTCAGCGTGACTGACGAGTTCAAAAAGGCCAGTTCACGCAACCGCTCCGCAATTGTCTCGTACTTGAACACGCGCTGTTTGAAGATCTCGCCGTCAGGCATGAACGTGACCTGCGTCCCCGTCTTCCGCCTGTCTACGTTGCCGATGACTTTGACGGGCGCGACAGGGTCGCCGCGTTTGTACTTCTGGTGGAACACCTTCCCCTCACGGTATACCTCTACCTCGAGCCACTCGCTGAGGGCGTTCACGACGCTGACGCCCACACCGTGCAGTCCCCCCGACACCTTGTAGCTGTTCTTGTCGAACTTCCCGCCAGCGTGCAGCACCGTCATGACCACTTCCAGGGCCGACCGTCGCTCGTCTTTGTGTATATCCGTCGGAATACCGCGGCCATCATCCAGCACCGTCACCGAGCCGTCCTTGTTGATCGACACTTCGATCGTCGTCGCGAACCCCGCGAGCGCTTCGTCGATCGAGTTGTCCACCACCTCATAGACGAGATGGTGCAGACCCCGCACGCTGATGTCGCCGATGTACATGGCCGGGCGCCGGCGCACCGCCTCCAATCCTTTCAGGACGGTGATGTCTTCCGCAGTGTAGGCGTGCCCGCCGCCGCCCGCCGCCGCGTGTGCCGACTTTGTCTTCGAACCCTTCGCCATACAACCTTCCCTCTATGAATCGTCTATCGAAACCGGATCTCGCGCACCACTGTGCCTCCCGCCGCCGCGTTGATCTTGTCGAGGATCTCCTGTCGGCGCAGCGTCAACTCTGCACGCCAGGGCGCGCTCGGCACGGCGACAAAGAGAACTCCCTTTTCGAAGCGTTCCGGCCGTGTCACGGCCGCAATGCGATCGCCAACGACGTCGCTCCACCGCGTGATGACGCCGTACTCGGAGAGCGTTTTGCCGATCCCAAGCTCGCGGATCAGATCGCCCATGGCCTGGCCGACGGAGATCGGCTGCCGCTTACGCACGGGCGGGCTCCGTCTCGCGCACGGTCCCGCTCTGCACGGTGAAGCGCCGGTGGCGCGCTCCCCAACGCAGCGCCCCATGAAAAACGCCGTCGTCCGTCGCCGTGATCATGCACTGCCCAAGCTCTTCGACCAGGCCCAGGATACGCATGGCCCGGCCACGGTCCAGCTCGCTGAACACGTCATCGAGGAGGAGGACCGGTGACTCATCCCGACGTTCCTGTACATACCGGAACTCCGCCATCTTGAACGCGACCAGGAGCGTCTTGTGCTGTCCCTGGGAGGCGAATTGCTGCACCTCTTTCCCGTTGATCAGCAGCCGCAGATCGTCCCGGTGTGGACCCACGAGCGTCACGCCGCGCTGCCGCTCCTCGCGTGATGTGCGCTCCAGCGCCTTCAGGAGGGCCACCTCTATCTCGCGCACTCCATCGCCATCCGCCGCCCCGACATACTCGAGCCCCGGTCGCTCCCCCGATGGGACCAGGCGCCCGTACGCAGGCTCGACATATGATGTGAATTCGCCTGCAAATGCTCGTCTGCGCGCTATGATCCGGGCCGCGCGGCCTGCAAGGCTTGCCGTCCACGGATCAAGCGCTGTCACTGAGAGGCTTCCCCGCCTGCGCCCATCAGCCAGCAACAGGTTTCGCTGCCGCAGCACCCGCCGGTACTCAAGCAGATCCTCCAGGTACGCGGGGCTCACCTGTGCCAAGGTGATGTCCAGAAACTTCCGCCGCTCGGATGGTCCCCCCGACGTGATCGCCCCGTGATCTGGAGAGAGAATCACCAGCGGAAACCTGCCGATCACGGCCGCAAGCCGTCCGGGCCTCAGGCCGTTGATCGTGAACTCCTTCTCTCCTGCCGCTTCCTCGTACACCACGCGGATGTGATGCTCGCGCCCTCCGGCGTCCCGCATCACACCTTCAACATCGAACGCCGCCTCCTCAAACTGCACAACCCGCGCATCCGACGCCGCATAGAAACTCTTCGTCAGCGCGAGATATGAAATCGCCTCCAGGATGTTTGTCTTGCCCTGGCCGTTCTCGCCGAGCAGGGCATTCACACCCTCGCCGAACACCAGCGCGCTTGCTGTGTGGTTCCTGAAATGCCGGAGCTGTATCTGCGTGACGATCATCGCCGCTGGCGTCCGTCAGAACGCAGTCGCCCCCCCTGCGGAGCGGGTCGACCGGTCCGACCGCTTCACCGCTCTCAGGTATTCAACCGCACGGGCATGACCAACATGATGACATCCTCGTCTTCCGGCTGCAGCACCGGACTCACCAGGGCCGCCCGGGTGGGCGCACTGAACGAGAGCCGCACCCGCTCGCTGTCGAGGTGCGTCAGGATGTCGAGCAGGTAGGTGGAGTTGAATCCGATTTCAAGGGGGCTTGCATTGTAGGTCGCCTTCAGCGTCTCCCGTGCCTCGCCGCCGAAATCGATATCCTGCGCGCTGACCTCCAGCGCTTCCGGCGACGCCGTCAAGCGTACCTGATGCGTGGTGGCGCTTGCATACAGAGCGACGCGGCGAATCGAGGTGATCATCTCGTCACGGTGCACTTCGAGGATCTTGTCGTTTTCACTCGGAATCACGCTTTCGTAGTTGGGGTACGTCTCTTCGATCAGCCGGGAGATGAGCGTTGTCGTGTCAAACACAAATCTGATGTGGGTGTCACTGACGCCGAGCTCGGTGGACGCGCCGTCCATCGACCGGCCGAGAATTGTCAGCGCCTTCGCGGGAACGATGATATCTTTCTTCAGCTGCGCACCGGACAGGTCGCGGCGAATCAGGCGAACCAGCCGGTGGCCGTCCGTCGACACCGCGCGCAACCCATCCTCCTTCACCTGCAGAAGTACACCACCCATTGCGGGTCGAAGTTCATCGGTACTCACCGCAAATGCGGTCCGCTGAATAATCCTGCGGAGCGATTCCGTTGTCAGAGTGATCTGTGCATGTGCCTGGAAGGGCGGAAGTTGCGGATATTCCTTCGCGGGTTCCGCTGTCAAATTGTATTGGCCGTTCGAGGTTGTCAGCGTCACGCGATTCGCGGTAATATCAATCGCAAAGGATACTGTCTGATCTGTGAGTGAGCGAACCGTATCGAGAATACGCTTTGCGGGTATTGCGATCTTGCCATCCTCCACTCCCTGAACCGCCATTCCCACCGTCATCGATACGGCCAGGTCGGTTGCGGTCAGCGTCAGCGTATTTCCTTTGAGGTCAAACAGGATGTTCTCCAGAATGGGCATCGTTGACCGTGCCGGGAGCACGCTTCCCAATTTTCCAAGGGTGCGCTGCAGATCGCCACAATTAACTGAGAATTTCATCGTTTTCTCCTGGGTGTGGAGGTGGTGGGAAAACCCAGAAATGGTGTAAACCCAATAAATTTATGCAAAAATAGCCAGAAAATCTACTTTTACATCTTCCGGGTATCTCTTTTTTCGGTCATTTATCAACTGATACACTGCTCTTCACCCCTCTTTTATGCCTGTCTCGAGAACAGCCCTACGCTTGGCCGCACTCACGTGACCCATATTCCAAAGAGAACTACGACCCGGCTTCCTATATGTAGTAATAGTATTAGAAGAATATTAATAGAAGATAGGTAATAAGGCCGGTGGATATGTGGATTACGGTTGTATGAAGCATCTAGGTGCATAGCCGATTACAGGTGATTAGCGACAGTTCAAGATTCACTCGAACGAACAGGCTGTGGATATCACCGGGCTGGTCAACAGAACATCAACATCGTCGAGCGTTCTTTGTTCCAACCGCAGCCTTCTTCACAGGGAACACACAGCAACCCACATCACATCCACTGCGTTAGAGACAGGTTATGAACAGGGGATGCGGCGTGGTTTCGGCAGTTCATTTATAACGAGTAACGGGAGACAGCTCGTGCAACCATGGAGACAAAAAGCAAAGCGGCCGGAGTACACTGAGTACCCCGGCCGCCGTCATCTGCATGGGCGGACTAGACATGAGAGAGGTGTTGCAGTCGGCGTCGAATTTGCTGCACGTGAGCACCATACTTCTGATCAACATGCATCTGATCCTCGACCGACTGATACGCGTGGATGACCGTGCTGTGGTCGCGGCCGCCAAAATGAAGACCGATGGTCTTCAGCGAGCAGTTTGTCAACTCCTTGGCGAGGTACATGGCGATCTGACGGGCGTTGACAATCTCCTGTTTGCGTGTCTTCGCGCGAATGAGGTCTTCCGGAATATTGAAGTATTCACAGACGGTGCGCTGGATAGCTTCGATGGTCAGCGGAGAGCGGACAGCGCCGACAACAACTTTGACGACCTCACGGGCCAGGTCGAGATTCACGTCCCGTCCCTCAAGCGAAGCCTTTGCCAGAAGGCTGATAAGGCACCCCTCGAGCTCGCGAATGTTAGACGTCACATTGGCTGCGATGCACTCCACGACGTCCTGCGGAAGGTCGATGTTGTCAGCGGAGCTCTTGGCGCGAAGGATTGCGATGCGCGTCTCAAGATCGGGTGGCTGGATGTCGGCAGTAAGACCCCACTGGAACCGCGAGAGCAGACGGTCGTCGAGACCGCGGAGTTCCTTCGGTGGCCGGTCGGAGGACAGGATGATCTGCTTGCCGATCTGGTGCAGCTCGTTGAACGTGTGGAAGAAGTTGTCCTGCGTCTTTTCTTTCCCCGCGAAGAACTGGATGTCGTCGACGATCAGGACGTCCATGCTCCGGTAGAAACTGGAGAAGTCGCTGATGCGGTCGCTCTGGATCGAATCGACGAATTCCACCGTGAATTTCTCGCTCGAGACATAAATGACGCGCTTCGCCTTTCCATGGCTGAGCGCGTGGTTGCCGATGGCCTGGATCAGGTGTGTCTTGCCGAGTCCGGTTCCGCCGTAGATCACAAGCGGATTGAACGACGTGCCGCCCGGGTTGTTCGAGACAGCCGATGCGGCCGCGCGCGCCAACTGGTTGCTGTCGCCTTTAATGAAATTGTCGAACGTGTACCGCGGATTGAGGAAGCTCTGGAAGGACCCGTCGCGTTGTGAGTATCGGGCTCCATGCGGCGCCTGCGGAGCACGCACCGTGAATGATTCCGGTTGAGGCGGAAAGACGCGCGTCTCGGCTGTCGGTGAAAGGAGCACCGGGGCAGAGATGTTTTCCAGCGGAGTCTCGTCGTGGCGGATCGTGTACTCCACCTTGGCATTGTTGCCGAGAACCCGTGTGATCGTCGCCGAGAGGACGGGGAAGTAATGCTCTTCGAGCCAGTCGCAGAAGAACTGGCTGGGGACCTGCACGGTCAGGGCTCTTCCCTGGAGCTGAACGGGCGTGATCGGTTCGAACCAGGTCTTGAAGCTTTGGGAATTCACGCGCTCGCGTATCACGTCGAGGCATGCATTCCAGACTGCCGTGGCGTCCGAGGTCTCTGTCTGGCTAACTGCGTGATTTACAGGGGTTTCCATGGATGTTCACTGTGGAACCAGGGGTTATTAACACTAGACCGCACGATATTCACAACTCTATGCACACCGATGACACGTAGTAGGAAGCGCTCATGACCGGGCCATCGTTATCCACACCTTGCCGTGGATAGTAACCTGTTATATTTGAACACATTACAAGGTTCTAACCGGCTTTTCAACACCCGTACTGTAAAGCGGCGGTGCATGTGGACGAACGGGTAAGCGGGGGTGCCGTATTATTCACAAGATACAAACAGGATCTTGGGGCTGTGTACTCAACGAGTATACAACTCAACCGGTGGGATTGCAAGGGATTTTTTTCCCGAAGGCGAGGGAATCGAGTTGTGTCTCACGGCCATCTTCAGTAAATTTATTGTTCTCGGGGTTATATAGGTTTGATGACCACTCAGGAGTGATGCAGAATGAAACGGACGTTCCAGCCGCACCTTCGGAAGCGGAAAAACACACATGGATTCCGGGCTCGGATGGCATCGAAGACCGGGCGGAAAGTACTTTCACGAAGGCGTGCCCAGGGTCGTCGGAAGCTCACGGTGAGCGACGAACGGTAGGGTTGAAAAAGCAGGCGATCCTTCGCGGCCGCGGCGCATTTCAGCGAGTCTTTGAGGATGGTCGACGGCTGGACGGGCGCCTGGTCGGCTGCATCTACTCTGTCGGTCCGGCGACGCATGGTGCACTGCGCGCCGGCTTTGTCGTCTCCAGCAAGCATCTCAATGCTGTTCGCAGAAACCGTGTTCGCCGCCTCCTGCGGGAAGCCTTCCGGCGATCGTCCCTCGATCTGGGGCGCGCAACAGAAGGCGCGGGGTGGTCGGTGGAGCTGCTGCTCGTTTATCGTCCCCGCCAGCGCACAGAGACGGACAGATTGACGGTGCGCGATGTCCTTCCCGACGTGGCGTCCGCATGCCGCACAATCGCAGCCAGGCTTATGAGCTCATGAAAGCGCTCGTCATTGCGGTCGTGCGCGGGTATCAGATCATCATCTCTCCCCTGCTCCCCCCGAACACCTGTCGTTTTCACCCGACCTGTTCGTCGTACGCCATTGATGCCGTCCGCAAGTACGGCGTGTTGTCCGGACTCTGGCGTGCGGTCAAACGCATTGCGCGATGCCACCCATTTCATCCCGGCGGGTATGACCCAGCCTGACCGCGATACGGAGATGCAACATTATGGATAGACAGTCCACTATCGGTTTTGTGCTCATCACACTCGTGCTGATTGCCTGGATGTGGCTGCAGACGCCCCCGGCGGGCGAGCGGCAACCGGTGCAGCAGGACACGACAGCGGTGCAGGCCGCCCAATCGCCCGCAGCCGTTGTGCCGCCGCCTGCAATCGGCGAGCCGGCACAGACGGATTCCCTGGGGCGGTTCTTTGCGGTGCGCCAGCACGGTCGCGAGCGGGTCATCGTGGTGGAGACGGATCTGTACCGCGCGGAGCTCACGACGTTGGGCGGGACGTTCCGCACCTGGGAGCTTCGCAGGTTCAAGACGTGGGACGGGCATCCGGTGCAGCTCATCGATTACACTGCCGGTCGCGATCTGTCGGTGCTCTTCACATCCGCTGACGGGAAGCTGGTCAACACGAGCCGGCTCTATTTCGACGCCGATCAGACCTCTGGCGTATCCCTGACGCTTTCGGGGACGGACAGCCGTACCGTCACCATGACGTTGCCGGTTGAGGGCGGCGGCACACTTGTGAAGCGATACACATTCAAGAACGGGACGTATCTGGTTGACACGGAAATCGAGTTCCACAACCTCGGCGCGGTGGTGTCGAATTTCGAATACCAGGTTGTCTGGGAGCACGGGGTCCGCTACGCCGAGGGGAACAGTGTTGATGAGTCAACGTTTGCGATGGCGTACGCCTCCTCGGGTGGCGAAATCACGGAGCTGGACGTATCCGGCATCGGCAAGACGGACAGCCGGGACCTGAACGGGAAGACGGCCTGGGTGGCGACGCGCAACAAGTATTTCGGGGTGGCGTTGATCGCACCCGGGGATGCGGCGCAGGGGGCGTATCTTGAAGGTGATCATCGCGGCGAGGCGAACGGAGGATCGGTGGAGCGGTACGCGGTGGCGTTGAAGATGCCGTACCGCGGGCAGCCGACGGAAACGTCCAGGGTTACCGTATTCATGGGGCCGCTCGAGTATGACGGCGTGAAGGACCTGGGGGTCGGGTTGGAGAAGGTGATGAACCTGGGTGCGGCGTGGATCATCCGTCCGATCTCGGAGTACGTGATGATTCCGCTGTTCAGGGTATTGAAGGCCGTGATTCCGAACTACGGCTGGGTCATCGTGGTGTTCTCGCTGATCATCAAGGTTGTGCTCCATCCGCTCACGAAGACGAGCATGAACTCGATGCGCCGGATGCAGGCATTGTCGCCGATGATGAACGAGATCCGGGAGAAGCACAAGGACAATCCGGAGAAGATGAACCAGGCGGTGATGAACCTGTACAAGGAGTACGGGGTCAATCCCGCCTCGGGCTGTCTACCTCTGTTATTGCAAATGCCGATTATGTTCGCGCTCTACAGCGTGCTGCGCTCGTCCATCGAGCTGCGGCAGGCCAATTTCATGGGGTGGATCACGGACCTGTCCATCCCCGACGCGCTCATGAAGCTTCCCTTCACCATCCCTATCTTCGGGATCCACGAGGTCAGCGGCCTGGCGCTCATCATGGGTGTCACGATGTTCGTCCAGCAGAAGATGACCGTGACAGACCCGCGCCAGAAGTCGATGGTGTATGTCATGCCGGTGATGTTCACGCTCCTCTTCAACAACTTCCCGTCCGGATTGAACCTGTACTACCTCGTGTTCAATATCCTCTCCATCGGGCAGCAGGTGTGGATCAACAAGCGCCACGGCAATGAGCCGCTGCGGAAGGTCGAGCCGAAAAAGCAAACCGGACTCATGAGCCGGATCGCGAAGGATCTTCCCAAGCTGAAGTAACGCCGCACCAGAGACGCAGCACCGCGTTCGCAGTTCTCTCCGGGGGATCCGTCTATGCGACGGATCCCCCGGTGTGTTTTCTGCTCTCCCCCGTTTGTGCGCTGAGTGTAGCGTGCGCGCCATATGTCGCGTCCTTATGGCGCCGCATGCGCGTTGTGTGTGCGCGCATCGTGGGCGTGTTACATCGTACGCGCGTCGCGCTCACTATGTCCTCTTCGCGCCGAGACCCACGCATGTCGCATGCGTTGCACCTCGCGCTGGATCTTCGTAATTTTCGCGGCATGGTACCGCGGCTCGATGACACGATCGTAGCGATCGCCACACCTGCCGGTGAGGGCGCCCTCGCCATCGTGCGCCTGAGCGGCAAGCAGGCCCTTGAGATTGCCGACCGTCTCTTCACCGGAAGCGTTTCTCTCAGTGCCGTCCCGGGCTTCACGATCCACCACGGTTGGGCTCGATTCCCCGGTGGCGATGAGATCGACGAAGTCTTGGCCTCCGTCTTTCGTGCCCCCCGCTCGTTCACGGGCGAGGATTCCGTTGAGTTCTCCTGCCACGGCGGGATGCTCGTTACCCGCCTGATCCTGGATGGCGCCCTGGCTGCAGGCGCGCGTCAGGCGGAGCCGGGTGAATTCACCAGACGGGCGTTCCTGAACGGCCGGATGGATCTCTCCCAGGCCGAAGCTGTGGCTGATCTGATTGCAGCGCGGACCGACAGGGCGGTGCGTGCGTCTCTGGATCAACTTGCAGGCCGGCTCGGGACCAGAATCAAGGTTCTGAAAGCCGACCTGCTTGACCTGTGTGCCTCCCTGGAAATTGATCTTGACTTCAGCGAAGATGAGATCGACATCATTGCCCCGGAGGAAGTAGCTCGACGGCTCTCCTCGGTGAAGACCCAACTGGCGGTCGCCGCAGCGACCTTTTCTGGCGGCCGGCTTCCACGCGAGGGCTTGAGCGTTCCGATCGTCGGCAAGCCCAACGCTGGAAAGTCCAGCCTCTTCAATGCCCTCCTGAAAGAATCCCGGGCCATCGTGACCCACGTCCCCGGAACGACGCGCGATTTCCTCGAGGAGAGCATTTCGGTGTCTGGCATTCTCCTTAGGCTTGTTGATACAGCCGGACTTCGCACGCCTGGCGATGTGATCGAGGCCGAGGGCATCAGCCGGACCATGGATATGGTCAGCAGAGGCGACATTATACTCATTGCCGAAGAGGTCACCAGCCAGAAGAGTACGCCAGCGATACTGGCTGACCTCCCTCCGCTCGGACAGTTTCAGAAGGTTGTGGTCGCCCGGACGAAGGCTGACCTGAAGCCCGGCCTTCCGGCCGACCCTGTCATATCTCATGAGGCCGGCGTTCTGGTCGTCGAGGTCTCAGCGCTGACGGGCTACGGGATCAGAGAAATTGAGAAGGCGCTGATTGATGTCGTTGGTATTGAGCGAGTAGGCTCTGATTCAACATTCGCTGTCACTAATCGTCGTCACTGGGACGCCCTTCAGAAAGCGATTCAGAACCTGGACTCAGCTCTTGCTTCGCTCCGAGCAGGCTCGACAAATGAGTTCGTGGCTTTTGACGTCAGGGAATGTACCCTGGCGCTCTCAAGCATCACCGGTGAGGTGACGACAGAAGAGGTGCTGAACCACATTTTTGCCCGATTCTGCATAGGAAAGTAGGGACTGTTTCACGTGAAACATCTGATCCCCAGGAAGGACAGGTACGAAGTTATCGTGGTAGGCGGCGGGCACGCCGGTATCGAAGCCTCGCTGTCAGCAGCGCGAATAGGCTGTTCCACGGCCCTTGTGACCATAGACCCCGTGGCCATCGGGCGGATGTCCTGTAACCCAGCTATCGGCGGGACCGCCAAGGGGCACCTGGTAAGAGAGGTGGATGCACTGGGCGGTGAAATGGGCAAGATTGCCGACCACACAGGTATTCACTTCAAAATGCTGAATAAGTCAAAGGGTCCGGCGGTCTGGTCCCCCAGGTGTCAAAATGACCGCCAATGGTACTCGCTCGAGGCCGCAATGCGGGTTCAGTCTCAAGCGGGGCTTGACGTTATATCAGGGTCGATATGTGACATCTATGTCGAGGGTGGATGCATTGCTGGTGTCGTGCTGGGGGACGGGACCAGATTGTCGTGCCGGGCTCTTATCCTGTGCAACGGAACGTTCCTGAACGCTCTCATGCATACCGGACAGGTATCCCATCCTGGAGGGCGGCACGGCGAGCCGGCATCTGCTGGACTTACCGAGAAGTTACTCTCGTTGGGGTTTGAGGTCGGACGGCTCAAGACCGGGACCCCGCCACGACTGGAGTTCGACAGCATAGACTTCTCGCAGACGGAGCTCCAGGAGGCTGACAGCAATCCACAGCCGTTCTCTTATCAAACCGAGCGGATAGGCAATCGACAGATCCCGATGTACCTCACCTACACAAGTTCCAGGACTCACGATGTACTTCGCACGGGCTTTGACCGTTCCCCAATGTTCACCGGCCTGATCAAAGGCATCGGTCCCCGGTACTGTCCATCGATAGAAGACAAGATCAGCCGGTTCGCGGACCGGGAGCGTCATCAGATATTCCTTGAGCGCGAGGGTTATGAGAGCCAGGTGGTTTATGTGAACGGCTTCTCGACAAGTCTGCCAGAAGAGGTGCAGCGGCTCGCCATCGCGACCATCCCCGGGTTGCAGCATGCGAAGATGATCAGGCCTGGGTATGCCGTTGAGTATGATTTCTTCCCCCCGCATCAGGTTACCCACACGCTGGAGACAAAGCGGGTGCAGGGACTGTACTTCGCGGGGCAGATAAACGGGACGAGCGGGTATGAGGAGGCAGCAGGACAGGGTCTGATGGCGGGTATCAACGCCGCGTTGAAGGTGCGGGCGCAGGACCCCCTGGTCTTGAGCAGATCCGAGGCGTATATAGGGGTCATGATCGATGATCTCATCAACAAGAGCACGGATGAGCCCTATCGCATCTTCACATCCAGAGCCGAGTACCGGCTTGCTCTGCGCCAGGACAACGCTGACTCACGCCTCATGCGGAAGGGGCATACCCTGGGATTGATTCCCGACTCTGCCCTGAAGAGCCTTGAGAGGAAGGAACAGGGGGCAGATAGAGCCCGGGCATTCCTTGGTGTCGCTCGAGTTTCGGCTGCGGAGATCAACTCCACATTTGGAAGCCTGACGGGTGGTCCGGTCGTTGAAGCACAATCGGCCGAACAACTGCTCAAACGGCCAGAGGTGACCCTGCTGGGGATTCTGGGAATTCCCTCGCTTTCAGTTGATGAAAGGGCGATATTCTTGAGGCAAAACCCACACATTCTGGAAAGGGTAGAGATTGAGGTGAAGTATGAGGGGTATTTGAAACGGCAGCAGGAGCAGATCGAGATTTATGAGCGGAGTGAACACCTATCCATACCCGAGGGGTTTGATTTCGGCGGCGTCCGTTCGCTGAGCAAGGAGGGCAAGGAGAAGCTGGAACGGGTCCGCCCACGGTCGATCGGCCAGGCGTCAAGGATTGGCGGGGTTACGGCTTCAGACATCTCCGTCCTCATGATAAGCTTGAAGAGGTAAATGTTTCACGTGAAACACTGGAGTCGCCTGTGAGTCTACTCGAATTCAGGCGGATCGTTCGGACGAACGGGCTCACAGTCACCGAGGAACAGTTCGCCCACCTGGAGCGGTACGTCGGGTTTCTTCTGGATTGGAACGGGAAGATCAACCTGATCTCCCGGCGTGACCAGGAGAATGTATGGTTTGCTCACATTCTACACTCGGTATCGCCGTGGTTCTTTGTTGAACTTGCCCCCGGCTTGCGCGTTCTGGATCTGGGCACAGGGGGTGGGCTGCCCGGGATTCCGCTGGCGATACTTCGGCCGGACCTCAGGCTCACATTGCTCGACTCGATTCGAAAGAAAGTCGATGCCGTCCGGCAGATGGTAAGCGCGCTGGGACTGGCGAACGTGGACGTCGTGGCCGGTCGTGCGGAGGAAATCAGTCGGGAGGCAGGACACCGACATTCGTACGACGTCGTTGTTGCCCGAGCGGTCGCGAGGTTGTCGGACCTGACGAAGTGGTCGCGGCCGTTCCTGAAGGAGGAGCGGGGCTTGCGGATGGTGCCGTCCGGGAATGTGCAGGTGGGAGTGGAGAGGACTCGTATTGATGGCTCATGTCTTCTTACATTGAAGGGAGGGGATCTCGAGGCGGAGGTGCGGGAGGCGGTGGTCAGAGGTGCACGGGTGCAGGTCGTGCCGCTGGTGTTTCCCGGCTGCGAGCAGATCGGGTTGGAGGAGAAGAAGCTGTTGATTGTCCACGTGCGATGAAGTCGCACATGCCGGCGCCGGGCGGGAGCGTTGTCCGGCCGGCATTCATTCTACTTCCGTTATTGCAAACATGACGTCACACCACGACCTTGCAGCGTCCCTCGCCCGACTCAAGACGGAGCAGCGCAACCCTGCGTCCACCGGGCTCGATCAACTCTCCACCGAAGGCGCCCTCCGCCTGATCAACTGGCAGGACAAGCTCGTCCCGCTCGCCGTCGAGCGTGAAATTCCCTACATCGCGCGCGCGGTCGAGTTCGTCGTGTCGTCGCTGAGGGCCGGCGGCCGGCTGCTGTACTTTGGGGCGGGAACCAGCGGGAGACTCGGGGTGGTGGACGCGTCCGAATGTCCGCCGACATTCGGCACGGATCCCTCGCTGGTCGTGGGCGTTATGGCCGGTGGGCATGCCGCCATGTTCCGCTCTCAGGAAGGCGCGGAAGACAATGAGGAACAGGCCCGGCGGGATGTGGACGCGCACCAGGTCGGAAGCCGCGACACAGTCTGTGGCATTGCGGCGAGCCGCAGAACGCCGTATGTGGTGTCCGCCGTTGCGAGGTCGCGGGAGCTCGGTGCACGCACCGTCTATATCACAACCAATCCCCGCTCGGAATTCGATCTGAATGTGGATGTTGCCATCTGCCCGGAGGTTGGCCCCGAAGTCTTGATGGGTTCCACCCGCATGAAGTCCGGGACTGCGCAGAAACTCGTGCTGAACATGATCACGACGACTGCCATGGTCCGGCTGGGAAAGGTCTACGAGAACATGATGGTGGACCTGCAGCTGACCAACCGGAAGCTGGTGGAGCGATCGCGGCGGATCGTGATGACGGCTACCGGCGTCGACTACGACGAAGCCGCCAGGGTGCTGGGAGAGGCAGGCGGCCACGTCAAAACGGCCATTGTAATGATTCTTGTGGGCGTCACACCCGAGGAGGCGCGGCGCAGGATCGATACGGCCGGCGGATTTATCCGCGGCGCGATCGGTCGGTCCTGACGGCCCGGCCGTTCCACGCATGGATACCCGGTGCCCCGGCACGCGCGGCGGAGGCTGCGCAGGCCGGGGTGTGCCCGTTTGAGCCTGATCGATAGAAACGAATGCTCGAATCCATCGGTAAATCATATGCGCCGCTCGCAGAGCTGGGGCGGAGAGCCGCAACCCTTGCGCTCGGCGAACGGCTCTCCGTTGCCGGAATGGCGGGCTCGCTGGATGCGCTTGCCATCGCCGCGGTGCATGAGGCACGTGGGGGGCAGATCCTCGTCCTCCTGCGGGAGCGGACAGCTGCCGAGCGCCTGCGGGACGATCTGTCGCTGGTCATGCCCCAGGGTGCTCTGCGGTTCCTGGGCGGGGCGCAGCGTCCGGCCGATGGCGAGAGCGTGCAGGATGTGAGCGACATCGAGACGCTGCGTGCACTTCTCGAAGGCGAGTCACCTGTTATCGTCACGTACCCACGGGCACTTCTGCAACCGCTCCCCGTGCCAGAAGCGGTGAGCGGGAAGGCGTTCAGCGTGAGCGTTGGTGCCGCCATGGATCTCACTGCCCTCGTGGAACGTCTCGTGCGCCAGGGGTTCCAGAAGTCGGACTTCGTGCAGGCACACGGCGATGTTGCCCTCCGCGGCGGGATCCTCGACGTCTTCCCGTACACCGGGGAGGACCCCGTGCGCATCGAGTTCTCCGGCGACATCATTGAATCTCTTCGCGCGTTCGACCCGGCCTCCCAACGTTCGATCAGGGAGCTGAGCTCCGCCACCATCGTTCCGGACCTTCTTGCGCGAGGCCACGATGCGGACAGGGCGTCGCTCTCTGACTACCTGATGAACGACGCTCTTCTGATCTCCTTCGACCCCGATGTGCGTGCGGCGGACCTTGAGGGAGCCGTGACGTCAGGCGACCTGCTCGCTGCCTCCGTCGTAACGGAATCGCTCAGCAGGTTCCCCGCGCTTCACCTGCGTCTTATCGGCGTCCCGGGGGGCGAGACGATCGACCTCCTCGGTCAGCCTCAGCCGGCGTTCAACGGAAGCATCCTTCAGCTGAGGGCGTGGCTTGTCGAGATGTTGGACGCGGGTTTCTCAACGCATATCGCCTGCGACACGTCTCAGGAGCTGACACGGCTGAAGGACCTCCTCGGAAGCATCGATGACGCAGGTGGTGAGCTCGCGCCTCTGGACCTTGGCGCGGTTACGTTTTCGACCGAGGCCGTGCACGAAGGATTCATTCTGCCCGACGCGCGGCTTGCCGTTCTCACCGAACACCAGATTTTCAACCGGCTCAAACGACGTGGCGGAAAGCGGCGGCCGCGCTTCAGGGGGTTCACGCGCCAGGAACTGCAGCTCCTCCGGCGCGGGGATTACGTCGTGCACGAGGATTACGGCATCGGACGGTTTGACGGCCTCCAGCGCATCCGTGTCCGGAACATCGAGCAGGAAGTCGTGCGGGTACTGTACGAGGAGAAGGATGTTCTGTATGTCAACCTGAACTATGTGACCAAGCTGCAGAAATACTCTTCGCGCGAAGGTCACATCCCGAAGCTCTCACGCCTGGGCACGCCCGACTGGGAGCGCCTGAAATCCCGCACGAAGAAACGGGTGAAGGACATCGCCCGCGAGCTTATCACGCTCTACGCGAAGCGCAAACACAGCCCCGGGTTCGCGTTCCCGGCCGACACGCCGTGGCAGAAGGAGATGGAAGCCTCGTTTCTCTACGAGGACACGTTCGACCAGGCGAAGACCACGCTTGATGTCAAGCAGGACATGGAGAAGCCGTTCCCGATGGACCGGCTGGTGTGCGGGGATGTGGGGTTTGGAAAAACGGAAGTCGCCGTGCGCGCCGCCTTCAAAGCAGCCACGGCGGGCAAGCAGGTCGCCGTGCTGGTGCCGACCACGATCCTGGCGGAGCAGCACTACAATACGTTCCTGGACAGGATCGGTCGGTACGGGGTCCAGGTGGCCGTTATGTCCCGGTTTAAGCCCCGAAAAGACCAGAAAGCCGTGCTGGAGCGGCTTTCGAAGGGGACGGTGGACCTTATCATCGGAACTCACCGTCTGCTCTCCAAAGACGTGCACTTCAAGGACCTCGGGCTCCTGATCGTCGACGAGGAGCACCGGTTCGGGGTGAGCGCGAAGGAGAAGCTTCGGCACCTCCGAACACAGGTCGACACGCTGGCCATGACCGCAACGCCGATCCCCCGCACGCTACACTTTTCGCTCATGGGCGCGCGGGATCTGTCCATCATCGCTACACCGCCCCGGAACCGGCTTCCGGTCGTCACGGAAATCATGCAGTGGGGCGACGATGTCGTCCGCGACGCGGTGCTGCGCGAGCTGCATCGCGGCGGCCAGGTGTATCTGGTGCACGACCGCATTCAGACGATCGAGGACATGGCGGCGCGCGTGCGCACGTTTCTTCCGGGCGTCCGGGTGCGGGCTGCCCATGGACAAATGCGCGCCCACGAGCTGGAGGAGGTCATGGTGGACTTCCTGGAGAAGCGCATCGATGTCCTGGTATCGACGAAGATCATCGAGTCAGGACTGGACATCCCGAACGTGAACACGATCATCGTGCACCGGGCGGATCGGTTCGGGATGGCAGAGCTGCATCAGCTGAGGGGGCGCGTGGGCAGGTCCAACCAGCAGGCGTACGCGCTCCTGATTACGCCCCCCGTTTCGGTGTTGCCGCGCGGGACGCTGCAGCGCCTTCAGGCAATGGAGGAGTTCACCGAGCTGGGGGCGGGGTTCAATCTCGCCATGCGCGATCTCGAGATTCGTGGAGCCGGCAATTTGCTTGGCAGCGAGCAGAGCGGCTTCATCGAAACGATGGGGTTCGAGACCTACACGCGAATTCTTGAAGACGCCGTTCAGGAGCTGAAAGAGGAAGAGTTCCAGGATCTCTTTGCGGATGAAGCCGGGCGCAAGCGCCGCCAGGCAGGCGCGGTTGTGGAGCCGGAGTTCGACGCTCTGATTCCCGAAAGCTATGTCCAGCACGACGTCGAGCGGCTGGCGATCTACCGCAGGCTCTACGGGCTGGAGACGGCGGCACAGCTGCAGGAGGTGATGGAAGAACTGCGGGACCGGTTCGGCATGCCACCGCAGGAGGTGCTGGCGTTGTTCGGGGCGGTGCGCGTGCGACTGGCTGCAACCCGCGCGGGATTCATTCGTGTTCGCCTCGGACTGGATCGTACTGAGTACGATTTCCCACCCGAGTCAGATGAACGGTTCTACAATTCCGAACTGTTCCAGACGATCATGCGGAACATCTCGGCGCTCCGCGCGGACGGGCTCACGCTTCGGCAGAACGGCTCGACGCTCACGTTGGTCGTGCGTTTGCGCACATGGCCTGACCCGGGGGTGCTGATTGAGTCCCAGGAACGCATGCTCCACAGGCTCACTGCCAGCTAGGAGAGACCTATCTGTACGAGGCCACACTTGCCGTTGTGCTCGAGGCGCACGTAGGGATTTCCCCACCATAAAAAGCCTCAATCTCACCCAGTTTCGACCACTTTTTTCTTGACTTTTGACCCCGTTTGCGTATCTTAAGTGGACGCGGTGGGTAAAAGTGGGGGGTTGGTGGGTGGAATCCAGCGCGTTTGAGGCACTATGTCTTCGTTCAAAGGATCATACGAATACTCTGTGGACAACAAAGGCCGGATCAATATTCCGGCCAGGTTGAGGAAGTACGTCTCTCCCGAGGCGAACGACACATTCGTAATTACTCGGGGATATGATGCGTGCCTCTTCGTGTATCCTCTGGACGAATGGAACAAGCTCGAACATGCGATTCGCGAGCTTGCGACGACGAATCCCAAGCATCGCTTCTTCATGCGCACGCTGCTCGAACGCGCGACGGAATGCCAGCTCGACGGACAATCACGCATCATCATCCCCAAAGATCTCCTGCAGTTTGCAGGCATCGAGAACGAAGTCGTGATTCTCGGAGTCCTCGAGCGCATCGAGCTCTGGAATCCGAAGACGTACAGGGAGTATGTCGCGTCGCAGTCGGATTCCTACGAGAGCGTCGCCCAGTCGGTACTTCAAAAGTAGCGTTCTTCGGCACCGTGGTACGCCCACTATGTGAGCGGATGTGACAGCCGAACGGTTCCATGAGCCCGTCCTTTGCGCCGAAGCTGTCTCGCAACTGGTGCGGGATCCCGAGGGGACCTATGTCGACGGCACTACAGGGGGCGGGGGACATGCTGGGAAGATCTGTGATGTGCTGCGAGGGCAGGGGCGGCTGATCTGCATCGATGCTGATGCGGATGCGCTCGCCTTCGCGAGAGAGCGCTTGCGGAGCAACCGTGAGCGCATTTCGTTTGTCCAGGCCAACTTCGGAACTCTCCGCGATACGGTTGCCAGCCTCGGTGTCACCCGGATACACGGATTGCTGCTGGATCTCGGCGTCTCGTCGTATCAGCTTGACGAAGCCTCGCGCGGTTTCAGCTTCCGCGGCGAGGGGCCGCTTGATATGCGCTTCGATGCGCGAGGCGGGCAGAACGCGCTCGGGATTCTGAACGGACTGGACGCGGCGGGGTTGGAGAGCGTCCTGCGGGAGTACGGAGAAGAGTTTGCGGCACGACGGATCGCGCGCGCTATCATCGCGCGGCGGCCGGTTGCCACGACGCGCGAGCTCGCCGACGCGGTCGAGTCCGCGGTCGGCGGGAGGTTCCTCACGAAGTCACTTGCCCGCGTTTTTCAGGCTGTCCGGATTGCAGTGAATCATGAACTTGAGAATCTTCAGCGCGGTCTCACACAGGGACGCGACCTCCTTGCCCCTGGAGGCCGGCTTGTGGTCATCTCGTACCACTCGCTCGAGGATAGGATCGTGAAGGAGTTCTTCAAGGCCGATGCCGCGCGGGTGATCCCCTCGGGACACCCCCTGGTGCCAGACACCGAGCGGACGCCGGGGCTCACCATTTTGACACGGAAGCCGGTGGTGCCATCGGCTGACGAACAGCGGAATAATCCGAGGGCGAGAAGCGCACGCATGCGCGTTGCCGAACGGACGGGAGCCATGTAATGCCGACTCCGCGCAGACACCGGGATGCGGACGCGGATCTTTTGCTCAAGCGGGCAGAAGCCGACAAGCGGGAGCGCCGCTACATCTATAGTGGCGACAGCGGGGGCAGCGGAAATGTCCGGACGACCGGAACAACCCGGTATGCCGGCAATGCACGGACTGCCGCCCCTACCGTACCCCCCGCGCGCTCGAACCGGCGGGTCATTCGGCGCCGGATTTCGACCACGAATGTCATGCTGGTCATCTTTGCGGTCGGCGTTGCGATCGTCTTGTACGTCAACAATATCATCACCGTGAACCGCCTGGCACATGACGTCAACGAACTGCAGCAAACCTACGACCGGCTGCGGAGCAGCAACGCGGCTCTCCAGGCGGACGTGAACCGGAAGTCGGCCATGGAGCGGATCGGGGACGTAGCGTCCAAAGACCTTGGGCTCCGTCATCCCGCCGAGAAGCCTGTCGAGTTTCCGATTGACGAAGATGCGCTCGAGGCGCTGAAAGCCAGGCAAGCACGTCCATGAGCGCGACACCCCGCCCCCCCACGGACCAGCGCGCATCGGCGTCCAAGCGCATGGCGATCGTGAAGTTCGCCCTGCTCGCCGGCTTCGCCGTCGTAATCCTGCGGCTCGTGCAGGTGCAGGTCCTGGAAGCCGGGCGGTATCAATCGATCGCGAAGCGCCAGCATGAGGCGCGCGTGACAATTCCTGCCGCGCGAGGCAACATCTACGATCGCAATCAGACCCTCCTGGTTTCCCACACCATGTTCGTGTCGTTTGGCGCCGACCCGAAACTTCTGGGCTCATCCGTCACCACCGTAGCCGACCGCTTCTCGAAGGTGTTCGGGCGCTCGCGCGACTTTTATCGTGCGCGCCTGCGCGAACCGGAGAAGCGGTTCGTGTGGCTCGAGCGACGGGTGCGGCCCGAGTACGCGCGGCGCATCGACGCCCCCTCGATCCACGGACTGGTCGAATTAAAAGAGCCGAGACGTCTGTACCACTTCGGTCAGACCGGCGCGCAACTGATCGGGTTCACGGACATCGATAACCAGGGGATTGATGGCATCGAGCTGCAGATGGAGACGCACCTCCGCGGACAGGACGGTTCGATGATGATGCAGCGTGACGGGCTCGGACGAATCTCACCGTCGATGGACTACGCCGTGGTGGAGCCGGTGAACGGCATGAGCGTTGAGCTGACCATCGACGTGCAGTACCAGTCGATCGCCGAGGAGGAGCTCCGCAAGGGCGTCGAGCGGACGAAAGCGGAGAGCGGGCTCGTGGTGATGCTCGACCCGACGACGGGGGAAGTCCTGGCGATGGCGAACTACCCGTCGGTGGATCCTGGCAACCTCGCTGCGGCCTCTCCCGGAAGACTCAAGAATCGCGTGATCACGGACATGTTTGAACCGGGCTCCGTGTTCAAGATCGTCACCGCGTCTGCAGCGCTTGAGCGCGGCGTCGTGAAGCCCGAATCGAAATACTTCGCGGAGAACGGAACCTACGTCGTCTACTACGGACGGAGCCCCCGCACGATCACCGACTTCCACCCGCACGGCACGCTGACGTTCCGGGAGGCAATGGAGCAGTCGAGCAACATCGTCATGGCGAAGGTGTCGGACAAGATCGGTGCGGAGGCGCTCTACCTGACCGCGCGGAACTACGGCTTCGGCGTCGAGACCGGCATCGAACTTCCGGGGGAAGTGCGCGGCGAATTGAAGAAACCGACCACATGGTCCGGCGCGACGCTCAACTCGATGGCGTACGGCTATGAAGTGGGGGTGACGCCGCTGCAGCTGGCCGCGGCCTATGGCGTGATCGCGAACGGTGGGACGCTGATGAAGCCGTATGTGGTCAAGGCGCTGATCGACGAGAACAACGAGGTGATCGAGGAGACGAGGCCGCAATCGGTCCGGCGCGTGATTTCGAAGGAAACCGCACGAACCCTGACGAGCTTCCTGGAGGGCGTGGTCGAGAAGGGGACGGGCACCGGCGCCAGGGTGCCGGGGATGCGTATTGCGGGAAAGACCGGAACGTCGTGGAAGCACATCGGCGGCTCGTATCAGAGGGGCAGCTATACGGCGTCGTTTGCCGGATTCTTCCCGGCGGATCAGCCCAAAGTGGTCTGTCTGGTGATGCTCGACAACGCCACAGAGGGCGGATATACGGGCGGCCTGGCGAGCGCCCCGATTTTCAAGGCGATCGCCCAGCGGATTCATGCGACAAACCGACAATTGACGAACCCGGTGGAGGCCCCGATCGCCGAGACCTCTGGACGGACGGTTCCGGACGTGCGGCAGGTGGCGGTTGAAGCGGCCAAGGCGACGCTCGCGTCGTACGGGTTCGAGGTGGCAATGCGCGGGAACGGGACGATGGTTCGTGGACAGACGCCGGCGCCGGGAAAGCCGCTTAACCGCGGGGGAGTCGTGACGCTCACGACCGTCGACGGTTCGGCGGGTGTGCCTGCGGGGTACACGGTCGTGCCGAACCTCCGCGGACTCTCGGCGAGACGCGCACTGGCGAGTCTGACCGTACAGAATCTTGACGCGTCGATCGCGGGCTCGGGCGTCGTTGTTGCGCAGTCTCCGACGGCGGGATCGCAGGTCAAGGCGGGGACGCGCGTGCGTCTGCGTTGCGAACCCAGGTCTGTTGCTCTGGCGGGGCTCTGATGCTGCTCGGGCAGCTGCTCCCGGGCGTCCGGGTCACGAAGATGTTCCTGTTGCGCTACGGCGGGCCGGCACAGACGCAGGATCTTCAGATCACGGGACTGCAGTACGACTCCCGCAGGGTGGCGAAGGGCAATGTGTTCGTCGCAATCCGGGGGACGGAAGTCGACGGACACCGGTTCGTGCAAAGTGCGGTCAATGCCGGCGCGACCGTTGTGGCGGTGGAAGATGAAAGCGCGGCGCCGGATGCATTGATGCTGCACGCCGGCGTGTGCAAGCTGGTTGTGCCCGACACGCGCGCGGCGCTTGCGGCGATGTCCCGAAACTTCTACGCCGATCCGTCACGTTCCCTGCGGATGGTGGGTGTGACGGGCACGAACGGAAAGACGACGACGACACATCTGGTGCGCGCAATTCTGGAAGCCGCGGGAGAGCGTGCCGGACTGATCGGTACCATCGAGTACAGAATCGGGGACGAGGTTCGTCCTGCAACGCACACGACACCGGAGTCGCTCGAGCTGAACGGATTGCTCGCGGATATGGTCGGAACAGGGTGCACGGCTGCGGTGATGGAGGTCTCGTCGCACGCGCTCGCGATGAAGCGCGTGGAGGGCGTGCGGTTTCAGACGGCAGTCTTTACCAATCTTACGCAGGATCATCTCGATTTCCACGGCTCCATGGATGTCTATCTTCAGGCCAAACGCATTCTCTTCGAGACGCTCGACCCGTCGGCGACCGCGGTGACGAACGCGGACGATCCATACGGGATGGAGATTGTCGCGGGGACGCCGGCGAAGGTGCTCACATACGGCACCGGACAAGGCCCCGACGTGCGCGCTGCCGACATCGCGCTCGGTGTCCGCGGTTGCAGCTTCACGATGGCCGCAGCCGGGACGTCAGGGACCGTGACGTCGTCGCTCACCGGGCAGTTCAACGTCTCCAATATTCTGGCGGCGACGGGTGCGGGCATGGCGCTCGGTCTGCCGTGGGACGCCATCCGCGCGGGGATCGCATCGGTGCGATCCGTGCGTGGGCGGTTTGAACAGGTTGTCTCCCCGCAGGGGTGGACCGCGATTGTGGACTATGCGCACACGCCGGACGCGCTGGAGAATGTCCTGAAGACGATCCAACGCGTGAAGGCATCGGGTCCGGGTCGCGTGATTACCGTGTTCGGCTGCGGTGGGAATCGCGACGCGGGGAAGCGACCCATCATGGGACGGATCGCTTCGTCGATGAGTGACCTCACGATCGTCACGTCCGACAACCCGCGGAGGGAAGATCCCGGCGCAATCATCGCGCAGATCGTCGCCGGTGTGGCGGCCGGGCGCGAGGTACGTGTCGAACCCGACCGGCGAGAGGCGATCCGCAAGGCGCTCTCGGCAGCGCGGCGCGATGACGTGGTACTCATCGCCGGTAAGGGGCATGAGAACTATCAAGTCATCGGTACCACCCGGGCGCATTTCGACGATCGGGAAGAAGTGGAAGTCTTTCTCCGGAGCGAGGCATGACGCCGAAGCCCAGCACGAGCCTCACGCTCGACGACCTGAAGGCGCTCCGCCCCCGGCGGATCGCGCTGCCGGACGCCTTGCAGGGGCGCGTGTTCACCGGCGTGTCGACGGATTCCAGGACGCTCTCGCCGGGTGACCTGTTCGTGGCGCTGTCGGGCGCAAACTTCGACGGGCACGCGTTTGTCGCTCAGGCGAAAGCACGCGGAGCGGCGGCGGTGATCGTCGGGCGGCCGGTTGCGGAGGCGGCCGGCATCGCGCAGGTCGTTGTGGACGACACCCTTGCGGCGCTGTCGCGGCTTGCGCGGAATCACCGGCGCAAGTTCCATATTCCGGTCATTGCGGTTGCGGGGAGCAACGGGAAGACGACGACGAAGGAAATGATCGCGGCGGTTCTTCGCACGGGCCGTGAGGTCCTGAGCACCGCGGGGAATCTCAACAACCATATCGGTGTGCCCCTGACACTCTTGCGGCTCCGGAAGGAGCACGAGGCCGCGGTCGTCGAGATCGGGACGAACCACCCTGGCGAGCTTGCTGCGCTACTGAAGATCCTCGAGCCCACGCACGGCCTTCTCACGAACATCGGCCTCGAGCACCTGGAGTTCTTCGGATCGCTCAGGGGCGTTGCGAAAGAGGAAGGTGCGCTGTTCCGCTGGCTTGCCGCGCACGGCACGGCCTTCGTGAACGCGGACGACCCCGAGACCGTGAAGCTGGGCACGCGGGTGCGGCGGAAAGTCACGTTCGGGTTCTCCAGGGGGCTCGATGTCGCCGGCTCCGCGCTTCAGCTCGATGCGCGCGGCTGTCCGGAATTCCGGTGTGGTGGAAAGAAGGTCGCCCGGTCGTTCCCGCTCCGCCTTCCTGTGCCGGGCGCGCATACCGCTGCGAACGCGCTCGCTGCTGCCGCAGTGGGAGTGGCGTTCAAGGTGCCGCCGCGAAAGATCCAGACGGCGCTGGAGCAATTCCAGGCGCCCTCCAAACGGATGGAAGTCCTGTCGATCGCGGGCGTCACAGTGTTCAATGACACATACAATGCGAACCCCGACTCGGTCGTTGCGGGTCTGAAGACCCTGGCGGGGGCGACGATTCCAGGGAAGCGGATTGCGGTTCTCGCGGACATGAAGGAGCTGGGCGCGGGTGGGCCGGCCGAACACGCTCGCGTCGGCAAGGTGCTGTCGGACCTCGGGATCGAGTATCTCCTGACATACGGAGAAGTAGCGAAGCACTACCACGACAGCGCGCACGTCACGTTCGGCGTGCATTACGACCAGAAGAATGTGCTGGCAGAGTACCTTGCCGAGTTGCTGACGCCCGGGGACGCGGTCCTGATCAAGGGCTCGCGGGGCATGGCGATGGAAGACGTCGTGAGCTTTCTCATGCAACGGCTGCCCTCGGGGCCAGGCGCGGCCGCATCACCCGTTCACTGACGAAACGGTATGCTCTATCATATCTTCGATGTCGTCCAGACCATGTACAACCCTCCGGGGTTTGGTCTCGTCCGGTTCCTGACGTTTCGTGCGGCGGCAGCGGCGATCACGGCGCTGGTGATCGCTTTCTGGCTTGGGCCGCGGGTCATCAGAAAGCTGCGGGAGCTGCAGATTGGGGAGGCGGCCAAGGTTGAGGCGCCCAAGACGCACCTCGCCAAGGCGGGGACTCCGACCATGGGCGGCCTGATCGTGCTGGGAGCGGTGCTTATCCCCACGCTGCTCTGGGCAAACCTTTCCAACGCCTACGTGCTGATGATCCTGTTCGTTACGGCCGCGCTGGGTGCCGTCGGGTTCCTTGATGACTATCTGAAGGTCGTGAAAAAGAAGCCAAAGGGGCTCATCGGCCAGTACAAGATCGTCGGACAGGTGGGGGTGGGGCTGATCATCGGGAGCATCATCTACTGGGCACCCCACTGGATCGACCCCGATCTCTGGAAGCTGAACACTTCTACGACCGTTCCGTTCTTCAAGGCGATGGAGTTGGATCTCGGCGTGCTGTACGTCCCCATGGTCGTGTTCGTCATCGCGGCCACGTCCAACGCCGTGAACCTGACGGACGGGCTTGACGGGCTGGCCATCGGGCTCGTGGGCATCGTCGCGCTGACGCTGGGGATTATCGCGTACGTATCCGGAAACGTTGTCCTCAGCGAGTACCTGACGATCCCGTATCTCAGGGGAAACGGCGAGCTGATTGTGTTCTGCGCGGCCCTCCTGGGGGGTGCGCTGGGATTTCTATGGTACAACAGTTATCCGGCGCAGGTGTTCATGGGCGACACCGGGTCGCTTGCGCTGGGTGGTGCGATTGGCGCGTTGTGCGTGCTGATGAAGAAGGAACTGCTGCTGCCGACGCTGGGCGGAATCTTCCTTGCGGAAACAGTGTCGGTGATCATCCAGCGCGGGTACTTCAAGTACACGAAGAAGCGGTACGGGGAGGGTCGGCGCGTGTTCAAGATGGCACCGATCCACCATCATTTCGAAATGAAGGGATGGCCCGAGCCGAAGATCGTGACGCGGTTCTACATTATGGCTATCCTTCTGATGATTCTCAGCCTGGCGACCTTCAAGGTGCGATGAAGCGGCAGGTTGCGGGCAAGCGGTTCAGTATTCTCGGCGGTGCGCGTAGCGGCCTTGCTGCAGCCGGCCTCCTGAAGTCTGCGGGAGCGGAAGTGTTTCTGAGCGAGAAGGGTGAGGCGGCCGGGCTCGGATCTCTGCCCGAAGAGCTTGCGCGTCTGGGTGTTCCGGCAGAGTTCGGAGGACATACGGCGCGGGCGGTCGAGGGCGATGTGCTGGTGCTGAGCCCGGGAGTTCCGTCCACCGTTCCGCTGGTGAAGGAGGCGGTTGCCCGCGGGATGGATGTGGTGAGCGAGCTGGAGGTGGCGAGCTGGTTCTGTCCGGGCCCGATTGTGGCCATCACGGGGACCAACGGGAAGACAACCACCACTGCGCTGACGGGGAGGGTCCTCCAGGACGCGAAAGTCGGGTCGGTTGTTGCCGGCAATATCGGGACAGCGTTCTCGCAGGTCGTGACAGAGATGAGCGAAGGGGATGTGGCGATTCTGGAAGTCAGCAGCTTTCAACTCGACCACGTCAAGACGTTCCGGCCGCGGGTGTCGGTGCTGCTGAACATCACCCCGGACCATCTTGACCGCTACGATCACCGGTTCGAGCTGTACCTCGCCTCGAAGCAGCGGGTGTTCGAAAATCAGGGAATGGGCGACACACTTATCTATAATAGTGGCGATCCGGCGACCTGCGCCGCAGTTGAGGGGAAGGTGCCCGCGGGCGTTCGGACGCTGGCGTTCAGTCGCACGCAACGGGTTGATGCCGGGGCGTTTGTGAAGGACGAGGACCTGGCGGTGGTGCTGGAGGGTGCCGTTGCGTCGGTTCTCCCCGTCTCGGAGATCAGCATTCGCGGCGCGCATAACCTCGAGAACGCGATGGCGGCTACGCTGGCCGGATGCGCCCTGGATGTGTCCGTGGCCTCGATCCGCGCGACGCTGAAGAATTTCAGGGGCGTCGAGCACCGCCTGGAATTTGTGCGGGAGCTGGACGGCGTGTCGTATGTGAACGACTCGAAGGCCACCAACGTAGATGCCGTGTGGTATGCGCTCCAGAGCTTCACCTCTCCGATCGTCGTCCTGCTGGGTGGCCGGGACAAGGGGAACGATTATGCACGCTTGATGGACCCTGTGAGGAAGCACGTGCGTGCCATTGTCGCCATGGGCGAATCGGCCGAGAAGGTTCGCACGGCGTTCACCGGCGTCGTGCCGCTGGCGATGGCGAGGTCGATGGACGAGGCGATCCGCTCCGCGCGGGGCATGGCGCAGCGCGGAGACGTCGTGCTGCTGTCGCCGGCGTGTGCGTCGTTCGATTGGTTTCAGAACTATGAGCACCGGGGTCGCGTGTTCAAGGAACTGGTGATGGGGATGGGATCATGACGGAGACCGGATCGTGACGCGGCAGCGGAACCATATCGACCTGATGACGCTCCTCGCCGTTGTGACGCTGATGGTTCTGAGCCTTGGCGTCGTGTACAGCGCCAGCGCGACGTGGGCCATGGTGAAGTGGGGTGAGAGCGGAAGGCTGCTGGGCAGCCACGCGCTGAAGGTGCTGCTGGGGTTCGTGTTCTTGATCCTGTTCATCCAGATCGACTATCACAAATACCGCAAGCTGACGAAGCCTGCGCTGGTGGCTGCCATTGTCCTGCTGCTGTTTACGCTCGGGCTCGGCGGCGAGGTCAAAGGCGCCGCGCGGTGGCTGCGGTTCGGCGGCTTTTCGCTCCAGCCTTCGGAGTTCGCGAAATTCGCCCTGATCTTCCATCTTGCGGCACTGATGGCTGATAAGAAAGAGCGGATCACCGAGCTCAAGTTCGGGTACGTTCCGCTGATGCTATGGGTGGGATCGGTGACCGTGCTCGTCCTCCTGCAGCCGAACTTCAGCACGGGGGTGATGATCTTCCTGATCAGCCTGATCATGCTGTTCGTCGGCAGGGCGCGGGTACTGCATCTCGGCGTCACGGTCGGGGCGCTGGTGCCGCTCATGGGCGTCTACATGCTGAGCGCCGAATACCGCATGCGCCGCATCATGAGTTACATCGACGGCTCCGGCGGCGGGAAGACGAACTACCAGCTCTGGCAGGCGATGATCGGGTTCGGAAACGGCGGAGTGTTCGGACTCGGGCCGGGGAACAGCCGGCAGCGGGATCTCTTTCTCCCGGAGTCGTACGGGGACTTTGTCTTCTCGATTGTCGGCGAGGAGTACGGACTGATCGGGACGCTGTTCATCGTCGGTCTCTTTTTGCTGATCATGCTTCGCGGCATCAGGATCGCACGGCACGCGCCGGACGACCTCGGCCGGTATCTGGCGATAGGGATCACCGCAGCGATCGCGTGCTACGGCCTCGTGAACGGGGCGGTGACCCTTGGGATTTTGCCGACGACGGGGCTTCCGATGCCGTTTGTCAGCTTTGGCGGGTCGTCGATGCTCTTCTCGGCCGCGGCGGTGGGAGTCTTGCTCAACATTTCGTCGCAGACGGACCTCCATCCCAGGGCCGAGGGTGCTAGGGGCATCTTCCGGAAAGCAAAGCGCCAGCCGGCGGTAGGGAGTACCTATTGAGTCGAACCAGACTCGCGGTCGCATTCGCGGGCGGTGGCACTGGAGGCCATCTCTACCCGGCGCTGTCGATCGCCGAGGCGGTCAGGAAACGGCGGCCGGATGCGGACATTCTGTTCATCGGCACAGAGGGGAAGATCGAAGCGCGGGTGGTTCCGTTGCACGGGTTCGCATTTCGTTCCATCACCATCACCGGGTTTGCCCGGAAGTTTTCGGTGGATACGCTGGTGTTTCCGGCCCGCGTTGTCGCGGCGGTAACGAAGTCGATCGGGATTCTGCGGAGCTTCAAGCCCGACGTGGTTGTGGGAACGGGCGGCTACGTGTGCGGCCCGCCGCTGGCAGCGGGTGTCATGCTCGGGATTCCGACGCTCATCCAGGAGCAAAACGGATATCCGGGCGTGACGACGAGGCTGCTGGCGACCCGGGCGAACGAAGTGCACCTGACGTTTGAGTCGTCGCGCCGGTATCTCAAGCGCACAGACAACGTATTCGTCACGGGGAACCCAACGAGGGCGGCGATCGGGTCGGTCTCCCGTGCCGCCGGAGCAGCAGCATTCGGACTCGATCCCGCACGGACGACGGTGCTCGTCGTCGGCGGCAGTCAGGGCGCCACGGCGCTGAACGTGGTCCTGCAGCGGTCGATCGGTTTGATGACCGCCGAAGGCGCACAGGTGCTCTGGGGATGCGGGACACGGGATGTGGAAGCGTGCCAGCGTGCTGTTGCTGCACTCCCCGGCGCGGACGCCGGTCGCGTGAGAGTGTTGCCGTACATCGAGCAGATGGAGAATGCGTATGCCGCGAGCGATCTCGCAATTTCCCGCTCGGGCGCGTCGACGCTCGCGGAGTTGATGCGTGCCGGGGTGCCGTCGGTGCTGGTCCCGTATCCGCACGCGGCAGCCGATCATCAAACAGAGAATGCCAGGGTGATGGCGGAGGCGGGGGCGGCGGTGCTGATTCCGGAAGCGCGCGCGGGTGCGGAATTGATGGGCGCGGTGCTTGCCCTCCTCCGCGAACCGGGACAGCGACAGGCGATGAGCGCGCGTGCCAGGAACCTGGACAGGCCCGATGCGGCGGACACGCTCGCCAGGGCAGTCCTGAAGCTCGCACAACACTGAGAGAGTCGTGCAGGAACGAACGTTCAAATACAAGCTGGACTTCTACTACCAGTCGGCCCTGATCTACCTGATCACGATGGTGGTGTACGTCGGCATCCGCGGGAGCTTCGTGGAGGCGAAGTTCGAGTATGTCCTCAACGACCCGCTGATGTATGTCATCATCATCTTCGTCCTGGTTGCGCTGATCGCGCTGGTGATCAACAAGCTCCGGAACCGCCGTCTGATCATCACGGACGAGGCGATTGTCTTCAGCCACAGGTGGGCGGAGCACCGGGTCCCGGTTGCCGAGGTCGAGTGGATGCACATCGGGCGCGAGGCACGCGTGGAGACGGGGGGGAAGCGTCAGGTGGTCGTCTTCAAGCTGAAGGGGAAGCGGCGCATCTACCGTGTGCGGATCGGGCGGTACGAGAAAGAGAAAGAGCTCTGGAGCGAGATGGGCAAGATCGCCCAGCGGGTCCCGCGCCGGAGAACCAGGCGCTGGGAGACGTTCCGTCCCCGCAAGGGGCCCCGGCCACAGGCGTAAGTTCCACCGAACACCAGGACACCATGTTCTCATCGATTCATACGTTGCACTTCGTGGGCATCGGCGGCATCGGGATGAGCGGCATCGCAGAAATTCTGATGGACCAGGGGTTCACGATCACCGGGTCCGACCGTGCGGCGAGCGACAACACCGACCGGCTGAAGGGGCTTGGGGCACACATCTTTATCGGGCACGCAGCCGACAACCTCGAGCCGGACGTCGACGTGGTCGTATACTCATCCGCTGTCCCTCCGGAAAACCCGGAACTGGTCGAAGCGCACAGGCGGAAGATCCCGGTCATCCGCCGGGCGGAGATGCTTGCCGAGGTCATGCGCCTCCGGTACGGCATCGGCATCGCGGGGACGCACGGGAAGACCACGACAACCTCCATGATCAGCCTCGTGCTGATGGAGGGTGGCATCGATCCGACCGTCATCGTTGGCGGGCGGCTCCGAGGTCTCGCCGGCTCCAACGCGCGCCTGGGCAAGGGCGAGTTCATCGTCGTGGAAGCGGACGAGTTCGACCGATCGTTTCTTTCTATTACGCCGACGATCGCCGTGCTCACCACGCTCGAGACCGATCATCTGGATTGCTACCGCGACCTGGAGGACATCAAGTCCGCATTCATCCAGTTCGCGTCGAAAGTACCGTTTTACGGGTTCGTGGTGTTGTGCCTGGACGAGCCTGCGCTCCAGGACATCATGCCGAAACTGAAGAAGAAGATTATCACGTACGGATTGAACGGACAGGCAGACCTGCAGGCCGTAGACATCCGCCACAAGCAGAACACGTCGACGTTCCTGGTCGTGCACAACGGCAAGGATCTCGGCGAGGTGACGTTGCAGCTCCCGGGCAAGCACAATGTACAGAACGCGCTCGCGGCCATCGCCGTGGGACTGGAGCTGGGCGTGCCGTTCGAAAAGATTACTGCAGGCGTCGCGAAGTTCACCGGCGTCTTCAGGCGCTGGGAGGTGAAGGCCGAGGTGAAGGGCGTCACGATCGTGGACGACTACGCGCATCACCCGACCGAGATCAAGGCGACGCTGGCCGGGGCAAAGAGTGGCTGGCGCCGCCGTGTGGTCTGTGTGTTTCAACCGCATCTGTACTCGCGCACGCGCGATTTCTACGACGAATTCGGCCGGTCGTTCTTCAATGCCGACGTGCTGGTGCTGACGGACGTCTACCCGGCACGCGAGGAGCCGATCCAGGGGGTGAACGGCGAGCTGATCGCCAACGCGGCGAAGGAGTTCGGCCACAAGCAGGTGCACTACGTGCCCGACAAGAAGGCGATCCCGGCATTCCTGCTCTCGATCGTGCAGCCCGGCGACATCGTGATCACGATGGGCGCGGGCGATATCTGGCGGTTCGGCGAGGATTTCATTGCACAGTTGAAGGCGCGGTGATGGGACTGTCCGAGACACTCACGGGAGGCCGTCCCTGGTTTGGCCTCGCCCTGCTGGGCACGGTGCTCCTTGTTACATTGGTCGCCGCGATCGGGGCACATCAGTGGAAATCAGACCTCTCTGTGGTGCATGTGCGCCCGGAGGGAAACCGGCTCATGACGGACGAGGAAGTCGTGAAGCTGGCGGCGATCCCCGGGCAGGCCCGGTTGTTCGATGTCGACCTGCAGGCCGTGCGCGGACGGCTGCTCAAGAGCCCGTTCATCGACCGGGTCACCGTGCGAAGGAACGCCCCGAGCGAGGTAACGCTCGAGATCGAGGAGCGCGTGCCCGTGGCGGCGCTCTCGGCCGATCGCATGCTGTTCATTGACGCCGAAGGGACGGTGCTCCCGGCCGTGAAGATTGCGGATGCGGGCGACCTTCCGCTGATCACCGGGGCGGTACCGGTGGCGGAGTGTGTGCCCGGGAAGCGCATCACGTCTCCTGCGGTGCGCGACGCCCTGGTGCTGCTCGACATGGCGCGCTCGATCAGCGACGAATGCTACAGGAGAATTTCCGACGTCGCGGTCGGCACAGGGGAAACCCTGATCCTCCACACCTCAGAGTTCGGCGTTCCGGTCATCGTGCGCCGGGAGGATCTGGCGTCGCAGATGGCGAAATTCGACGGGTTCTGGCGCTCAATCGTGTACCCGCGCGGCGCCGCGGACCTGCAGTATGTCGACTTGCGATTTGAAGACAACGTTGTGGTCCGCTGGAACTGAATCATCACAGGCAAGGGACGCGTTATGGAGAACATCATCGTCGGGTTGGACATCGGGACTACCAAGGTCTGCGCGATCGTGGCTGGAACCGACGAGCACGGGCGGATGAATATCCTCGGGGTCGGACGGGCTCCGTCGGACGGGATCACCCGCGGAGTCGTCACGCATATTGACCGGACGACGAACTCTATCGTCTCGGCCATCGCGGATGCGCAGGCATCCTCCGGTGTGCGCATCACGTCCGTCATCGTCGGGATCGCAGGAGATCATATTCAGAGCTTCCAGAGCCGCGGGGTCATCGGCATCAGTGGCGCGGAGCACGAGGTGACGCAGGGCGACATCGACCGGCTGATCGAGGACACGAAGCGGGTCGCGCTGCCGTCGGACCGGAAAATCATCCACGTCATCCCGCAGGAGTTCATCATCGACGGGCAGGACGGGATCTACGATCCGCTCGGCATGTCGGGCGTGCGCATGGAGGCCAACGTCCATATCATCACGGGCCTCGTCAGCGCCGCGCAGAACATCTACAAATGTGTGCAGCGGGCAGGCATGGAAGTCACCGACATGGTGCTCGAGCCCCTCGCCTCCAGCTATGCCGTCCTCGATGAGGAAGAAAAGGAGGTGGGCATCGCCCTGATCGACGTGGGCGGCGGCACGACCGACCTGGCAGTCTTCGAGGAGCGGACAATCCGTCACACGGCGGTCATCGGGATCGCGGGGAAGAAGGTGACGGACGACATCCGCAAGGGTCTCGGGGTGCTGAACGATCAGGCGGAAAAGTTGAAGATGGATCACGGCTGTGCATACATCCCGGCCGTGAGCGTGAACGAGCCGATCATTCTTCCCGGCGTCGGCGGCCGCTCGCCGATCGAGATCGACAACCGTCTCCTGGCGCAGATCATTCAGCCCCGGATGGAGGAGATCTTCGAGATCGCGGCGCTGGAGATCAAGCGGTCCGGCTACGCGCGCCATCTGTCGGGTGGCGTGGTGCTGACCGGTGGCGGTGCCCTGATCAAGGGGACGGCCGAGCTGGCGCGCGAGGTGCTGGGCATGCCCGTGAAGATCGGGATCCCGTCAGGGTTCGCCGGCGGGCTCGTCCGCGAGATTGAGAACCCCGCTTACGCGACCGCCGTCGGCCTCGTGCTGTACGGCATGAAGCACCGGGAGCCGATGGAAGCCGCGCCGCTGTCGCCCGGCGGGAAGAGGGAGCGCTCGGTGGCGGGCGTTGCACGGAAAATGAAAGAGTGGTTTGACGCGCTATGAGCATCGAGATTGAACGCATCAGTAACAGAGTGTACAATATCAATCCAAGGAGGATAATCCTGTGATAGAACTCGACAATGGCTACGATCGCGGGGCGAAGATCCGCGTCGTCGGTGTGGGCGGGGGTGGCGGGAACGCTATCCAGAGCATGATGAGCAGGGGCCTGCAGGGGGTGGATTTCTTTGTGATCAACACCGATCTGCAGGCGCTGGAGCGCAACGCCGCCCCGAGCAAGATCCAGATCGGCAAGAACCTGACGCGGGGACTCGGTGCGGGAGCCGATCCTTCCATCGGGCAGCGTGCCGTCGAGGAGGACCGCGAGGAGATCACCCGTGCCCTGACGGGCAGCGACATGGTCTTCATCACGGCCGGAATGGGCGGGGGGACCGGAACCGGCGGTGCCCCCGTCGTGGCGAACATCGCCAAGAGCCTCGGCGCGCTCGTTGTCGGGATCGTGACCATGCCGTTCCGCTGCGAGGGGAAGAAGCGGTACTCCCAGGCCGACCTCGGCATTTCGGAACTCAAGAAGCAGGTGGACACCCTGATCGTCATCCCGAACCAGAAACTTCTGTCAATTGTTGAGCCGCGGACCCCGCTGCAGGAGGCGTTCGATGTGGCCAACCACGTGCTGTACGGCGCAACGCGGGGTATCTCGGAACTGATCACCGTTCCCGGACTGATCAACGTCGACTTCGCAGACGTGCGAACGGTCATGCGTGAGATGGGCGATGCCGTCATGGGCTCGGGCATCTCCACGGGCGACAACCGGGCCGTCGAAGCCGCCCATGCCGCGATCTCCAGCCCGCTGCTGGATGACGTGTCGATCTCCGGCGCGCAGGGCGTGCTGGTCAACATCACCGGTGGACCGACGATGTCGTTGTTCGAGGTCGAGGAAGCCACCGAGATTATCCATGAGGCGGCGGGAGACGACGCGAACGTCATCCTCGGCGCTGTCGTGGACGAGCACATGGCCGACGAGATGATGGTCACGGTCATTGCCACCGGGTTTAACCGGAAGGGAATTCCAGCGACGCCTGCAAAGGTCGCTGTGGCGGCATCCAAGCCGGTCCGCGTCATCGAGCGCATCCCGACCGGCGTGGAGGAGCTCCAGAAGTTTGACGAGCCCGCGTACATCCGCAGGGGCATCGATATCCCGATGAGCTCGCGCGTTGTCGAGAACGAGCCTCCGCAGAGCCGGGAGAAGATCGACAAGGCGGATCCGGAAAAGCCAGCTTTTTTGCGCAAGATCATGGATTGAACGGCACGTCCACTGGCGCACGGAACACCGGTGCGCCCGTGGATGCTGCTGCAGTCCAAGGGAATTGATTCTGCAGGGGCGGTTTGATATATTTGACCGCTCTGAGCAGTCCAGTGCCCGCATGGGCCGCCGCCCCAGATAATGCGATTTCAATTCCACACTTTCCTCAGGAGTCTGTTATGAATATCGGGAAATTCATTATGCTTGCCGGGGTCGTCCTCTTCGTGGCTGGCTGCTCGACGATTGATGTCCAGACGGACTACGATCCGGCAACCAACTTCACGACCCTCAAGACGTTCAAGTGGGTGGATGCGAAGGGGAGCGATCTCGACAAGAATCCCTTGATCAAGGCGCGTATCCGGGATGCTGTCATCGCGACGCTGAAGACCAAAGGGTATCAGCAAGTCGAGAGCGGCGAGCCGGATTTCTTCGTGTTTGCGCATGCCGGTGCGAAGGAAAAGATGAACGTCACCGACTGGGGCTACTCCTACGGCGCATACTGGGGGCCATACGGTGCCTACGGACGGAACATCGACGTGAGCTACTACACCGAGGCGAGCCTCTTCATCGACGTTGTGAAAAACAACCCGGGCAAGGATGAGCTCGCATGGCGTGGCGTGGGCACCGGTGTCGTTCAGCAGACGGCGACTCCGGAAGAGCGCGCGGAGAACATCAAGTATGCGGTTGAGACGATCCTCGAACAGTTCCCTCCTGGATCCACGAAGCAATAGTCCGATCAGGGTCGCCCACATCGTGCCCCGCCCTCTTCCTGTCGAGAGACAGGTCGGGAGCGGGGCACGAGCGTTTGTGCGCGGCTGGCGGTCCTCGCGCCGGCGCATCTCCCCGGTTTGACTCTTCCTGCCCGGTTTGATAACTTGACGCATGCGAATTTCGCTCACGCAGGCGGTTGTTTTGGCGTTGCTGGCAGCTCCCTGCTGGCCGGTGCCCGCCTCCGCGCAGTCAGGCAAAGTCTCAAGTGCCCTTTCGCTCCCCCGCGTGAAGTATGCAGGCGGAGGCGACTGGTACAACGATCCATCGGCGGAGGTAAATCTCCTCACGTTCATCAAGGAGTCGACCGGCCTCGCTGTTGACGCCCGGCCACGCGTGGTTGACCTTGCCGGCGACGACCTGTTCAGCTATCCCATCGTCTTCCTCACGGGCCATGGGAACATGTCGCTGAACGAGACCGAGGTCCGCCACCTGCGAACGTATCTTGAAGAAGGCGGGTTTCTGTTCGCCGACGACGACTACGGAATGGACGCTGCCTTCAGGCGCGAGCTGAAGAAAGTGTTTCCGGACGACAGGCTCGTCGAGGTGCCGTTCACGCACGGCATCTATTCGATTCAGTTTCCGTTCCCCGGTGGTCCGCCCAAGACGCACCGACATGACGACAAGCCTCCGCAGGGACTGGGCCTCTTCAAGAGCGGTCGGTTGGTTGTGTTCTACACCTACGAAAGCAATCCGAGCGACGGCTGGGCCGATCCGGAAGTGCACAACGATCCGCCGGAGAAGCGAACGGAGGCCCTGCAGTTCGGGACGAATGTCATTGTGTGGGCGCTGACGCACTGAGGGGGAAGAGATGGACATGCTGCAGACATTCGAAATCGATGTCCACCGTCGTCTGATCCGTGTGCGGTACACGATGCACCGTATGGCCATCACGCACGGCGCGGTACTGGCGGGGCTGGGATTCCTGGGCCTCACTGCGGTCGCGCTGATCCTCGAATCCGCATTCCGCCCCGGCATCCCGGTTCGAACGGCATTGTTCTGGACGGTACTCTCGGCGTCGCTCATGGCGTTTCTGCTGAAGGCCGGCCCATCGCTCCTGCGCCTGGCCGGCATTCTCCCCGATGAGCCGGACGAGGCGACTGCGGCCCGGGTCGGGCGCGCGCTCCCGGGCGTGCGCGACAGATTGCAGAATGCGCTGCAGCTTCACCGCGAGCTGAAGCAATCGACCGGCGCATACTCCGACGATTTGATAGAAAGCGCACTGCGCGACATTGAGCGCGAGATCGCTCCCTTCGATTTCACGTCCACCATAAGCCATGCCGCGCTCGTGCGCCGTGCGCGACTGCTGCTTGGCGTTGTCGCGATTGCCGCGTTGGGTGTCGCTGTCCTTCCCGGAACATTCCTCGAGTCGGCCTATCGCGTATTTCACCACGGGGAAGCGTTTGCCTCTCCGTCAGGCGTGTCGTTGCTTGTGCAGCCCGGAAACCTGGACGTGCTCAAGGGGACCGACATCTCTATTGTCGTGGAGGTACGTGGCGTGACCAGCGAGCCGGTCGTGCTGGAGAGCCGACGGGAGGGGCAGACCGTCCCGGAGACCAGAACGCTCAATCGGGGGGGTGACGGGTACTACCGGTATACATTCAACGCGTTGAAAGCCACGACGCGTTATGGCGCGAAGGTTGGGCGGATTGAGAGCGGGGAGTATGTGTTGAACGTGCGTGACAGGCCGGTGGTTCGGCTGCTGCGTATTGCCTTGACGCCGCCGGCGTATACAGGGTTACCCGTGCGGCAGCTTGACGACAACATGGGCGATATCTCTGCGCTGGTCGGAACCCGCGCATCCTTTGCGATCGAAGCCGGCAGGCCCCTGGCAAGCGCCCGACTGCGGTTCAGCGACGGCACTGAATTCCCGCTCGCCGTCCGGGACCAACAGGCAGGCGGGATACTGACCCTTCGCCGGGAGGGATCGTACCGGATCTCACTCAGCGATGACACCGGAGCGGAGAACAGCGATCCAATCGACTACTCGATCCGGCTGGTGGCCGACGCACCGCCCACGGCTGCGATACCGCTCCCCGGCATGAATGTCACGGTGGTACAGGACACGGCGCTGGCCTTGATGCTTGCGCTGAAGGACGACTTCGGGTTCTCCCGGCTGCGCCTGGCTTACCGTCTTTCCGCCTCACGGTACGAGAAGCCGGCTGACACGTTTACGTTTACAGCCATTGCGCTCCCGGCGCTCCGCGCCACAGAGCTGACCATTCCGTTCGTCTGGTCGCTGGAACCGTTCGCCCTCGCGCCTGAAGACGTGCTCGAGTACTACATCGAAGTACTGGACAACGATGCCGTCTCGGGGCCGAAGTCTGCGGTAAGTCCCACCTACACGATCCGCGTCCCGTCGCTGGACGAGGTGGTGGAGGCGAACGAGCGGGCGCAAGCTGCGAGCATGGAGGGGATGCAGGAAGCCTTGCGTCAGGCGGAAGAAGCCCGCAAGGACCTCGAGGAACTGCGCAAGGACCTGACGAAGGAAACACAGAAGCTGGACTGGAAGGATCAGAAGCGTGCCGAAGAGCTGCTGAAGAAGATGGATGCGGCACAGGAAGCGGTACACCAGACTGCGGAGACGGTGGCGCAGGCGACAGAGGAGATGCAGAAATCGGGCATGCTCTCCCGGGAAACGCTCGAGAAGTACCAGGAACTGCAACAGCTCATGGAGCAGATCAACTCTCCGGAGCTTGCCGAAGCGATGAAGCGCCTGCAGGAATCGATGCGGCTGATGAACCCCGAGCTGATGCGGCAAGCGCTCCAGCAGATGAGCATGAACGAGGAGACCTTCCGGAAGAGCCTTGAGCGCACGATCAATCTGCTGAAGCGCCTCCAGCTGGAGCAGAAGCTTGATGAAATGGTGCAGCGGGCCGAGGCGATGGCGAAGGCGCAGGAGGACCTCAACCAGAAGACCGCACAGGCTGATTCCTCGGACCGGAAGGAAGTGGGGGATCTCGCGGAGCGGCAGAAGGACATCCGCGAAGACGCAGCCCGCATGAAGGAACAGCTCGCCGACCTGCAGAAGAAGATGCAGGAGTTCCCGAAGGAGATGCCGCTGCAGGAGGCGGAGCAGGCGATGCAGGAGATGAGGGACAGCCAGTTGGACGAGAGCCTGCAGGAAAGCGCCGACGCACTGCAGAACCAGGAGATGGCACAGGCGATGCAGGCACAGCAGTCGGCCTCCGGTGCGATGCAGAAGATGCGGAAGAGCATGAGCAAGATGCGCGATGCGATGCGCGCCAACCAGGAACAGCAGATCGTGAACGAGATGCGCCGCGCGCTCGAGGACCTGCTGGCGCTTTCGGAACGGCAGGAAGCGCTCCGGAACGAAAGCCGGTCCAGGGACGCGGGGTCGCAGACGTTCCGGGAGCAGGCACAGCGCCAGATGGACATCGCGCGGGACCTGAGCAACGTCACGGATCGCATGGCGGGACTTTCGCAGAAGACCTTCGCCATTTCACCGGAGATGGGAAAGGCGATCGGTGACGCACTGCGCTCGATGGGCAATGCCGTGGAAGCCCTGGACGAACGCAACGGACAGGCGGCGGGCGGCCACGAAAGCGGTGCGATGACCTCGCTGAACGAGGCCGCGCGCCTGATGCAGGGGTCGCTTGGAGCGATGATGCAGGGGGGCCAGGGGATGGGGATGGCCGGGCTCATGCAGCGGTTGCAGCAGATGTCGGGGCAGCAGCAATCGATTAACCAGGGGACGCGCGAGTCGCAGGGGATGAGCCAGGAGCAGGCGGCCGCCATGGCCCGGCTGGCCGGTGAACAGGGGATGGTGCGCAAGTCGCTTGAACAGCTGGCCCGGGAGGCGGCGGCGTCCGGGGCGATGAGCAGGATGCTCGGTGACCTCCAGCGCATCGCGCAGGATATGCGGGAAGTGCAGACTGACCTCGCGCAGGGAAACGTCAATCCGGAAACGCTCCACAAGCAGGAGCGAATCCTCTCGCGCCTCCTGGATTCCCAGCGCTCCATGCGTGAACGCGACTATGAACAGCGACGCCGGGCCGAATCGGGACGGACCATGCGACGCGAAGGACCAGCCGCACTGGATCCGTCAACGCTTGACGGCCGCGATCAGCTTCGCCGCGACCTGCTGAAGGCCCTGGAAGAAGGGTACGCGCGGGACTATGAGGCTCTCATCCGAAAATACTTCGAGCTGCTCGAACAGTGACCTCCTCCGAACTTGCCACCGCCCTCATGCGGACCTACGACACGTTCCGGTCCGGCGACGTTACCCCCGTCACGTGCAAACACGACAAGGTCCACAAGGTCATCGATGAGTATCTTGCACGGGACGGCACGGTCCTGAGCGCCGAGATCCTCGGCGCGTCAATCGAAGGACGGGCGATACGACAGATCACCTGCGGCACGGGCCCGGTGCATGTGCTGCTGTGGTCGCAGATGCACGGCGACGAAACCACCGCGACGCTCGCGCTGCTGGACATGTGTAATCTGCTCTCGGGTCCGGCGTCCTCGGAAGGGTGGATGCGCGAGATGCTCGCGGGGGCGACGCTGCACTTTGTTCCGATGCTGAATCCCGACGGCGCAGAGCGGGTGAAGCGCCTGACCGCGGCCGGGATCGACATCAATCGTGACGCGGTGAAGCTTCTGACACCCGAGGCGCGCATACTGCGGGAGGCCCAGAAGCGTCTGTCGCCGGCATTCGGGTTCAACCTCCACGATCAGGATCCGAACTCGGTCGGGCAGTCGACAAACGTCACCACGATCGCCCTCCTGGCTCCCGCCGCAGATGCCGAGCGCACCGTCGCCCCGGGTCGGGAACGCGCGATGAGGATTGCGGCACTCATCGCAACGACACTCAAGCAGTACATCGGGGGGCATTGTGCCACGTACAGCGACGCCTTCGAGCCGCGAGCGTTCGGGGACAACATGCAGCGCTGGGGGACCAGTACCGTGTTGATTGAATCCGGCCAGTGGCCGGACGATCCCGATAAGGTGTTCGTGAGGAAGCTGAACGCCGTGGCGCTGTTCGTGTCGCTGCATGCGATCGCCACGGGATCGTACGTGTCGGCCGATCTTGCGGCATACAACGAGCTTGAGGAAAACGGCGACCGGATGCTCGATATCATCGTCCGGAGCGTGACCGTGACGCACAAGAGCGGCTGGACCGGTGTGGCGGACATCGGGTTTACGAAGACCACGCTGCCGGCCCACGAGACCGCCCGGTATGCGGTGAAGAGCATTGGCGATCTCAGCACATTCGGCGCGCTGCAGACAATCAACGGCCTGCCGAAGCCGATCGATGTCAGCGCCATTCCCCTGGACAAGTCGTTCTCCGAGGCGCAGCTGCGTGAAATCATTGGGACGCCATAGCACCAGTCTTATTGCGAGGGAGCATCTCCGATGGAAGGCGCGTTTGTCGTCTTCACGATTCTCTTTCTTTCGAGCCTGGCGGTCCGTGTGACCTATGAGTTGCTGAAGGAGGCTCGAAGGATCGACCCGGAGAACAAGATCGTCTTTGCCGGGATCTTCTCGGTCATGATGATACTCTGGGTCTCCTGGTTCAGTCTCCCGGAGGTGGACCCTGTGCCGCTGGGTGTTCCGGCAACGGTTCGGTGGGCAGGGCTTGCGGTGTTTGCCATCGGGACGGTCCTTGCGGTCGGCGCGCTCGTCCAGCTGAGGGGTGTGGAGAACATCGATCGTCTGGTGACCACGGGGCTCTTCAGCCGGATCCGGCACCCCATGTACCTGGGGTTCATCTGCTGGTTCCTCGGGTGGAGCACCGTTCACGATGCCGGAGCCAGTTTTGTCCTCGGCCTCGTGGGCATTGTGGGCGTGTTGTGGTGGAGACACCTGGAAGAGGGGAGGCTCGAAAAACAGTTCGGGGATAGTTTTCTGCAGTATCGACGCGCGACCTGGTTTTGAGAGAGGAAGTGGCCTGCCAGCCCTCCGTCACGCACAGGCGTGACACCCCTCCCCTCAAGAGTGTCCCGATCGCTCACAGCATTCAGATCACGCGGGATATATGAACGCAATCCTCTTTGGCGCCACGGGTATGGTTGGGGAGGGCGTGCTGCATGAGGCGCTTCTCGACCCTTCGGTGAAAGCCATCCTCGTTGTGGGTCGCAGGACCTGCGACGTCAGTCACGCTAAGCTGACCGAACTCCTCCACAGCGATTTCTACGACTACACCTCGATCCTGAATCGGTTGCGGGGGTACGACGCCTGCTTTTTCTGTCTCGGGGTCACGTCGATCGGCAAGAGCGAGCAGGAGTATCGCCGGCTCACCTACGACCTGACCATGGCTGCGGCGAAGGCGCTCTCAGAGCTCAATCCAGGCATGGTGTTCTGTTATGTCTCGGGCTCAGGAACCGACAGCTCCGAGCAGGGTCGCGTCATGTGGGCGCGCGTGAAAGGCAAGACCGAGAACGACCTTATGCGGCTGCCGTTCAAGGCGGTGTATGCCTTCCGTCCCGGGTACATCCGTCCGACGCCGGGGCTCAAGAACGGCATGACGGCGTCAAAGATCATCTCGCCCTTCTATCCCGTCATCAACAGATTCTTCTCGAAGTACGTCTGCACCATGCAGGATCTGGGCCGCGCGATGATCCGTGTTGTGGAGAGGGGCTACCCCTGGAAGGTTCTGGAGTGCGTGGATATCACCCGGTGCTCGCGAGATACCGTTCCCTGAGGACTCTGAGATGACGGGGTCCAGGCTTCAAGGACTCTTCCGCCTGTTCCGGTTCGAACTTCCCTCTCGTTCCCATCGCGATCACGGACCTCGTCATTCTGTATTCGACGATTCGACGGCTGGACCCTGCGTCCGAGAATCCTCGAGCGTACATACGCGCGATCTACCTCAGCGGCCTTGGAGCGGTGTTGGCGTTTATGGGCCTCCGCCTGGTTTTCTGACCGGAGGCATGCCTGAACGGATAAGGGGCAGGTTATCATTGGCCCCCGCCAGGGGGGCTGCTCCAGCCCGCGCTTGACACTGCTGCATTCCTGTCGTACCTTTTATGCTCTTTCCTCCCCATCTGACCCCGCTGTCCGGGGCGCGAATGACGACCAAAAAGAGCGAAAAACAGCTCCAGTTTGAACAGGAAGCCCTCCCTCACACAAACCTCCTGTACAACTATGCCCTCCGGATGACCAACAATCCGGCCGACGCTCAGGACCTCCTTCAAGAAACCTTCCTAAAAGCCTACCGTTTCTGGGACAGGTACGAGCGGGGAACGAACATCCGCGCATGGTTGTTCCGAATTTTGAAGAACTCGTTCATCAACCGGTACCGCAAGACAACCCGGGAACCTGAAACCGTCGACTACGACGAGGTCCAGAATTTCTATGCCTCTGTCCGGGATGTGGCGACCGATTCAAACGATCTCCAGGAAAACCTCTTCAAGAACCTCCTGGACGATGACGTCACAAAGGCCATCGCAGACCTCCCGGAAGAGTTTCGAACGGTGGTGATCCTTAGCGATATCGAGGGTCTCACCTATGAAGAGATCGCGGACTTTGTGGATGTGCCGTTAGGGACGGTCCGGTCGCGGCTTCACCGGGGACGCAAGATTCTTCGAGCCAGGCTGATGGAGTATGCGCGCACCCGCGGCTACGCAACCAGGGAGTAAGATCCGAACGACATTTGATACGGTAGTCCTGAAGTGAACTGCAAAGATTTCCGTGAATACATCACCGACGCCGTCGACGCGTACCTGTCGGAGGCGACGATGAAGCAGTTTCTGGATCACGCCAATGCCTGTCCCCCGTGCCGCAGTGAATACGAAGCGGAGGCTTCCACGAAGCGCTTCGTCGCGATGCATGCGTACATGGTGGATACCCCGGCATCGGTGAAGAATGCTATTCTCGATCGCCTGGATGAGGAGTCCGTGGCGGCTCCCACACCCGCGCCTCCTTCGTGGTTCTTGCGTTTCGTCACTTTGCTGCGCGTCCGTCCCACGCTGGCGATTGCGTTTGGCATGCTCGCTCTCATGATCATCGTTGCCCAAATCATCCAACCTCCGGTGCGCGTTGCCATTGCGGCGGGGAACAACGTCCTTCTCCAGTCGATGGAGAACTACAGGGCGGTGCTCGCGGGCAACATAACGCCGCAGGTGGCATCGAGCGAACCCGCCAGTGTGCGGAAGCTGTTCGAGGGCATGACGGAGTTCCCCGTTCATGTTCCAAAACTCAGGCACTGCACGCTGGTCGGTGGAGCGCTGAATGCCTACGGGGGGACTCCGCTGGCACACGTGGTCTACAAGCGCGGAGAAACGCTCATCTATATGTATCAGACGTGCTGGAAAACAGTGCAGGAGGGGAAGAACCTGATGGTGCCCGATCAGGTCAAGGAATCTCTGCGCAGGACCGGATGGTACACGGAGAGGCTTGGTGACGGACAGACCATGGCCATCTGGGTGCGTGGCGGCACGTTGTGCGCGGCCATTGCCCAGGCCGATCCCGACGAGCTCATTGCCTGTGTCACAGCGGAAGAGGCCGACGGAGTCTCCGTCCCGTGATTTCTGCGCCTTGACAGGCACAAATTAATGTGGTATACTGACTGAAGGTGTCGACCCCCGACACCTTTTTGTGTCTCTGGCACACCCCTGTTATCCGACATGCCCCTCGACCATGAATCCGAGATCATCAACGTGAGCGAATCGCAGGGCGCCATCCCCCCGAAACTCCCGGTGCTACCGCTCCGAGACGTGGTGGTCTTTCCGTATATGATTTTTCCCGTTCTGGTAGGCCGCGAATCCTCGCTCCGCGCGGTCAACGAGGCCCTCGAGCGGAATAAGTACATCTTCCTGGCCGCCCAGAAGAGCTCGGTGACCGAAGACCCCGGAATGGACGACATCCACCACGAGGGGACGGTCGCCAAAATCGTCCAGATTCTGAAGCTGCCCAACGGGCTGATGAAAATCCTGGTGGACGGGCTCATACAGGCCCACATCAGCACGGTCGTGCCGAATGAGCGGTTCCTGGAGGCGGAAATCGCCCTTGCGGGGCCGACCGGTCCGATGGACTCCGAGTTGGACGCCCTCCTGCGGCATACCTCGACCCTATTCGCGGAATATGTCCACCTCAACCGGAATGTCCCGAGCGAAGTGCTGGTTGCATTCGAGAACACGAAGGACCCGCGCCGGCGGATGTACTATATCGCGTCGAACATCCTGCAGGGCGTCGACGTCAAGCAGAAGATCCTGCAGCTCAACACAATGCGCGAGCAGCTTCACGAGCTCATCAGGATCCTGAACTCCGAGAACGACGTCCTGAAGATAGAGAAGGAGATCGACACCAAAGTCCACGACAACATCGCCCGGTCGCAGCGGAAGTTCTTCATCCAGGAGCAGATCCGCATTCTGCAGGACGAGCTCGGGGACGAGGACGCGTCGCCCGAAGCAGCGAAACTGCGTGAGGACATCCAGCGGGCGAAGATGACGAAGGAGGCTGAGGAGAAGGCGATGGAAGAACTGGCGAAGCTCAAGAAGACGCCGCCGCTCTCGCCGGAGTCCACCGTCATCCGGAGCTATCTGGATTGGATGGTCGCGGTACCGTGGCACAAGCGCACGAAGGACAACCTGGATATCGAGCACGTCAAGTCGATCCTGGATGAGGATCATTTCGGGCTCGAGAAGCCGAAAGACAGAATTCTGGAGCACATCGCCGTCCTGAACCTCGTGCGTGAGATGAAGGGACAGATCCTCTGTTTCGTCGGTCCGCCGGGCGTGGGGAAGACATCGCTCGCGAAGTCGATCGCCCGTGCACTCGGGCGGAAGCTCGTGCGGATTTCCCTGGGCGGCGTGCGTGACGAGGCGGAGATCCGCGGCCATCGCCGGACGTATATCGGCTCCATGCCGGGCAAGATCATCCAGTCTATGAAGCGCGCCGGCGTGGTGAACCCGGTCATTATTCTGGACGAAGTGGACAAGATGAGCACCGACTTCCGGGGCGATCCCTCGGCGGCGCTGCTGGAAGTGCTCGACCCGGAACAGAATTACGCGTTCAACGACCACTATCTGGATGTGGACTACGACCTCTCGCGGGTCATGTTCATCACGACCGCAAACATACGGTACGGGATTCCGCTCCCGCTGCAGGACCGGATGGAAATCATCGAGCTCCCCGGGTATCTGCACCACGATAAGCGGGAGATCGCGAAGCGGCACATCATCCCGAAGCAGTTGATGGAGCACGGGCTGGACCCCAAGCGAGTCAGGTTCAATGACGCGGCGATCGACAAGATCATTGCGGATTACACCCGCGAGGCTGGAGTGCGTAACCTCGAACGGGAGATCGCGTCGACGTCCAGGAAGATCGCCAAGGACATCGTGCTGTCACAGGGGAAAGGCGGGAAGAGTGTGAAGGGCGCTGTGAACGGCAAGGCAGGGAAGACGGCGAAGACGGCACACTTCGGTGCGGACACATCCCTTGTGGTGGACCCCGAGCGAGTGGAGAAGTACCTCGGTGTGCCCCGGTTCCGGAGCCGCCTCCGCAGGACCGAGGCCCGCGTCGGCTCAGTGACCGGATTGGCGTGGACGAGCGTTGGCGGCGACATCCTGCACGTGGACGTGTCAGTGATGCCTGGTGCCGAGAAGCTGACGCTGACCGGCCAGCTCGGGGAGGTCATGAAGGAGTCCGCGCAGGCTGCGCTCAGCTATCTGCGCTCACAGGCGAAGTCGTTCGGCCTCAAAGGAGCGGTGTCCAAGGGACGTGAAATTCACGTTCATGTCCCCGAAGGAGCCATTCCGAAGGACGGTCCTTCTGCCGGGATTACCATGGCGATGGCCATGTACTCCGCGCTCAGCGGACGTCCCGCCAGGAGCGATGTTGCCATGACCGGCGAAATCACCCTGCGCGGCGAGGTGCTCGCCATCGGCGGATTGAACGAGAAGCTCCTGGCTGCTCAGCGAAGCGGCATCCGGAAGGTTCTGATCCCTGACGAGAATAAAAAAGAGCTGACGGAGATTCCGGAGAAGGTGAAAGAAGGCTTGACAATCGTTCCGATTTCGCGGATCGAGCAGGCGCTCCCGCATGTGTTCCCGAAGCGCGGAGAGAAGGGATGAGCGAGTACCTCGTCACGGCCCGCAAATGGCGTCCGATGCTGTTCGAGGACGTCGTCGGACAGGAGCACGTGACGACAACGCTGCGGAACGCGATTTCGTCGGGTCGGTTGGCGCACGCGTACCTGTTCAGCGGCCCGCGCGGAGTGGGGAAGACGACCACGGCGCGCTTGCTGGCGAAGGCGGTGAACTGCATCAATCCGCGCGACCTGAACCCCGACAACGAATGCGAGATCTGCCGGGAGATCACGGAGGGGCGGAGTTTTGACGTGCTCGAGATTGACGGCGCATCGAACCGGGGGGTGGAAGAAATCCGCAACCTTCGGGAGGGCGTGCGGTACGCGCCGGCGAAGGGGAAGTACCGCGTCTATATTATCGATGAAGTGCACATGCTTACGAAGGAGGCGTTCAACGCGCTCCTCAAGACACTGGAAGAACCCCCGGCGCACGTGTTGTTCATCTTTGCGACCACCGAGATGCACAAGCTCCCCGCGACAATCCTCTCGCGATGCCAGCGGTTCGAGTTCCGCAGGATTCCGGTGGAGCGGATCCGCACGAAGTTGAAGTCGATTGCGGAGGCCGAGGGCATCCGCATGGACGATGAGGCGTTGCTGCTTGTCGCCCGACGGGGTGACGGCTCATTGCGCGACGCGCAGAGCATTTTCGACCAGGTGATTGCGTTGTGCGGCACGGACGTCACGTATGCGTCGATCCTGGAGGCATTGCACATCGTCGATCAGGAAGTGTACTTCCGTGTGACGGATCTGATCACGGCTCAGGACGCCGCAGGCGCGCTGGCGCTGGTGGACGAACTGTTCACGCGCGGGCACGACATCCGGGAATTCCTGGGCGGGGTGACGGAACATCTGCGCAACCTGCTCCTCGCCAAAACAACCGGTAACGCTTCTCTGATCGAGGCCTCAGACCTGTACCGGAAACGGTATATGGATGAGGCGAAGAAGTTTTCGATTTCGGACCTGCTGCGGTATCAGCGGTTCGTGGGGAGCACCGACGGCGGGATCAGGTGGAGCTCGCAGCCGCGGTTCCGTCTCGAGGCCGATATGGTGCAGCTCGTGACGCTGCCGCGCGCTGCGGAGATCGGCGAGGTGTTGAGCGGTCTGGACGAGCTGAAAAAAAAAGACTTCACTGACAGTGCGCCACCCCTTCGTTCCGTAGGTCGCTCACCAGCAGTTGCGGCGCCACGCGCGGGCGCCGACTCGGTGTCACAGTCTCCGTTCGGTCCACCGTCACGCGTGACGCGTGCTCCCCAGGCTCCATCGGCACTTCCTCCGGCCTCGGCGGCGTCTTCAGATGACACTGCGATTGCCCCACAGGTACCGGCCGCGCCCCCGAAAGTAGTACCTGCTTCCACGAAACCGGCATCTGGGGCAGCGAAATCGGCTCCGGCCATCTCCGAGCGGGAGGTTCAGTCCCGCTGGCTGGAGTTCCTCACGGCGATCCGCCAGCGGAAGATCTCCCTCGGCACGGTCATGGACGGCACCTGGCTTGCAGGTGTTACGGGCAACAGCCTTCGGATCGGTTGCCGAACGGAGTTCGAACAATCCAGCATCGAGCGGAACCGCGAGATGCTGGCCGGACTCTTTGGCGATCTCTTTCATGTCCGCCTCCGCATTGAGGCGGTGTACGATCCTGAACATGCCCCCGCCGGACCTGCCGAGCAGGCACCGGCGGCCCCTCCTGAAGACCACCCGATCATCGCCGCCCTCAAGCGCGAGCTCGGAGCGGAACCGCTGTAAGGCGTACCGTACCTGCTCGCTGCACCCGTATTCATCTCTCACACTCACCATCGCTCTTTTCCCCTCCCCGGGACCGTTCGTCTCCTCGGAAAAGCCGCTGCCTTGAAGTAGTACCGGTAGACGATCATGTCTACTGCACTCACGCGGATACTCGGTTCCATCGTCTTCGTCGTTCGGGTCGAACCTGAAGGAGAGGAGCATTGATGCGGATTCTCGTGCCGGCGGGGTCGTGGTTTCTGGCGGGCATACTGGCGTACAGTGCAGTTGACAAGATCTTTCACTGGTCGCTCTTTCTGAAAGCCCTCACGCTCTACCGGGTCGTACCGGCAGTTCTTCTGCCGGCGATCAGTTACGCCGTTCCGGCGCTCGAGCTGCTTGCCGCGCTCGCGATCGTGGTTCCATGGTTCAGGCCCCGGGGCCTGGGTCTGGCAGCATGGCTACTCGCCGCATTTACCGTGATGATAGGGTACGCGACGATTGCCACGCCGGGGATCCTGTGTGGTTGCTCGTTCTCGCTCGGTCCGACGCGGGCGACTCCTGCCCATTTCATTCTGAACATCATGTTGACGGGACTGGCTTGGGCGCTTGCCAGCTCCTGTGCCGGGGTGCCCGTACGGTCCGCAGCGAGCGATCCGGTCTGAGGATCCACATATGACAATCGTTCACCGTCTCAAGGAGGATATCATGCCCAGATTCAAACAGGGGGTCATCGCCATCCTGCTCACCGCGTCGATCGTCCTGGCGGCGACGGACGCATACGCTGGCGTGCCGAGAGTCTGCTCGCTCGTTGGGTGCTCCGGAGGCCCCGATACCTGCCTGACGGTCAGCGTCAGGGTCGGATCCATGGAGGTTTCGATGGCATGCTTCGCGCGTCTAACGACGACGAATTGACCACACCAGCCGGGATTGACGTGGCCGAACCTCTGCTTTCCTGCCGCATCGCGAGTGGAAGGACGCAATGAACGCGCGCCTCGTGCTCCTGCTTGTCCTCATCGCCACGCTCGCCGCGGCCGGAGTGGTCATCGGCGTGATGTATCAGCCGGGCCGAGGTCCCGAAGAACGGATTGTGTCTGGAATGTCGCGGGGGACACTGTCGGGGGTCGCCAGCCCCCGTCCGCAAGACGCGGCCGGAAGGGAGTGGAGGCACGTAGCGGTTCGACCGATTGCATCCATCGGGAGCGCAGGGGAGGCGCCCCTGATGATGCCGCTTCACGTCAGGATTGACGGTGCGGGGTGTGTGTACATCCTCGATTGGAGCGAGCGATGCGTGAAGAAGTACGATCCACACGGGGTATTCCTCATGCGATTCGGGCACGGGGAGGGGAAAGCTCCCGGGGAGTTCACTAACCTGAGCGATTTCGACGTTACTGCCGACGGAGCCCTCTGGACATGTGACCCAGCGAACGGTCTCATCACGGTCTTCAACGAGGACGGCTCCGTGCGGGCCACCATGCGACCGGACAGGTTGCCGCACCGGATTGCCTTGCTCCGCGGGGACACGTGCGCGGTCATGTCGTTGCCGGCGGGGGACCGGTTGTTCCATCTGCACGGACCTGGCGGCCAGACAATCGGCGCGTGCGGTGTTCTCATGGAGCAACAGGCCCGGCTCGGGATTGCCCTTGATGGACGAATCGCGGCGACCGGAACCGGAGGGTTTGCCTATGCAGCCTATCGTGCGGGTGTCCTTGCTGTGGCCGCTGGCACGGGCGACTCGATTGCTGTCTACCGCGAAACGCTCGAGCATGGCGGCTTCCCGGATGTGCTTGTCAGCCGCTCCGGGGACATGGAATACGCCCGGACCGACCCTGATTCCCCTGTCGTTACGCGAAGTCTCTCGTGCGTCGACGGGGAACTCCATCTGCTTCTCGGTTCGGATGACAGGCCGCTCGGTGCGGTGATGGACGTCTATGATGCCCGCACCGCCTCGTACCGCTATTCGTACGAGCTCCCGGTCGATGCGGAGGCCGCGTGCGTCACGCACACACGGATTGCGGCAATCTCGGACGACACGGTCACGATCTGGGAGCGCATCGGGGGTGCACCCCTGCCATGACAGGCGAGAGACCACCCGGAGTTCCGGCCGGCCCCGCGCCGCACTCCTTGATCAGGCTGAATATCGCGTGCTATCGACCGGGCCACGGGTCTTCCCGGCGGGGACGGCGCGCGCGCTGCGGGTCTGCCCGTGGTGGTATGGCTCGCTGCGCGGACACGCCGGCCGCCTTGATTTTCACCGCCTCTTTTTGGATTTTATAAGTCCTATGGCGTGCCTGAGGAACTTGGAGGGACGGGATTGAGGAGACGGTGGATTGCTGCGGCTGCGATGCTTGCCCTGACGGGTGTCGCAAGCGCCGATACAGGCATCGGCAAATACGCCGGTGAATTTCTCGCGATCGGCGTCGGTGCCCGGCCTCTCGGCCTCGGCGGCGCGTATGTCGCCCTTGCCAACGATGTTTCCGCCGGCTACTGGAACCCCGCCGGCCTTGCCCGGATCACCTACCCCGAACTGATGCTCATGCACGCCGAACACTTCGGCAGCCTGGTCAACCATGACTATGGCGCCGTTGCGTTCCCGGTCGGCACCAGCACCAGCCTCGGCATCAGCCTCATCCGCCTCGGCGTGGACGATATTCCCGACACCCGCAACGCGGGCGTCGATGCCAGCGGCAATGTGACCTTCGACCCGAATCAGTTCAGCCGCGTGGACCCCTCGCGGGTCTCGTACTTCAGCTCCGCCGACTGGGCACTGTTCTTTACATATGCCCGGCGCCACTCTGACAACCTCACATACGGCGCGAACCTGAAAATCATCCGGCGCGAGCTCGGCGATAACAACGCCACTGGCGTCGGGTTCGATGTAGGCATCCAGTATAGCCCTGTCGAACGGCTGATGCTCGGTGCAAATCTGCAGGACGTCACCACGACGCTCGTCGCGTGGAACACCGGGCGGAACGACCTCATCTCCCCGACGCTCAAGACCGGTGCGGCATACAGTATTGACGCGCTTGCAGGACGGTTCACTCCGGTCATGGATCTCGACATCATGTTCGAGAACCGGCAGTCGGCATCGACGTTCAACATGGGGCCCGTCAGCGTGGATGTGCAGGGCGGGCTCGAGTACGCGTTCAAAGATCTCATAGCCGTCCGTGTTGGCTACAGCGACGTCAAGCAGCTCACGCTCGGTGCGGGTCTCTCGCTCCCGAAACTCACCGTCGACTATTCCTTCGCAAAGTTCGACGCCACCGACCAGCTCGGGAACACACACCGCATTTCGGTGAAGTTCATCCTCGAGTCCGACCGGTTCCGCCGCGCGGACCAATGACCGATGCTTGCCGGGATCGTTCCCCGATCCGCATGTGTTCTTCTTGCGCTTGCCTTCTGGACGGGCTGCTCCAGCTCTCCTGAATCATCACGCGACACCTCTCTGCCCGTGGTCCACCGTTCACGCGACGGTCGGCTCCAGTACGTTACGCCTCCGGGCTGGTTCGACGCGACCGCCGATTCTCAGGCGGCCGGACATGTGGTGTGGATCATCCGGAATGACTATGGCGGGACGCTCACGATTGATGAAGTGCGGTTCGATGCCGCGGCACGGGCAGCGGTGCGCGACGGGGGACTTGAGCCGCTGGCACAACTGCTCATGACGCTCCCGTCGGGCGACCGGTCAGTCAGCCGGCTCAGCGGTCCGGAGACGTTTGAGCGCGAGGGGAAAGTGTTCTGCGGGTACGAGGTTGAGGTGTACGAGACGCGCGATCTGGTTCGCGTCGTCCTCTTTCGCGTGGAGGATCGGGTCTATTCGTCCACGCTGGTGGTGCCGGCTGCAGTCCGCGATCGCGGGTTCAGGCAGCTTCTGGAGGCGCAGACCGCGTTCCTCGGGGCTGTCGCCTGGATTTCACTTTGACAGCAGGATAAAGACCCCGTCCCACTCGGGCGGGGGAGGGTGCTGGATGTAGTGGCGCACCCGCTCGCGATGAATCATCGCGGGTCGGTCGTCAGGCCGCACCTGCAATGCCTGGTCAAAGTGTGCCAGCGAGCTTGGCCAGTCGCGGTTGAAATAGGCGGTCAATCCCTCCGAATACACCTTCACGAATTCCTCCAAAACCGCCGCATCCGGGGCTCCGCGAAGGCCCAGCAATTCGTACGTCACGACGGGCTGGCTCCTGCCCACGACCGCCATCCGGTCGACTTGCCGGCCGAGGATCTCCGATCGCACCGCATCGTACGTCCGCTCGCTTACCATGATACGCGTTCCGTACTCCTTATTGGCGCCCTCAAGCCGCGACGCAAGGTTGACGCTGTCCCCGATGACCGTGTAGTCGAACTTCCCTTCGCCTCCAAGATTCCCGACCACCATCGTGCCGGTGTTGATCCCGATACGCGTCCGGAGCTGCGGGCGCCCGCTCTCCTTCCACTGCGCGTTCAGACGTGTCGCGGCGTCCTGCATCTCGAGCGCCGCCTTGCAGGCTCGCATCGGATGATCGGCCTGCGGAATCGGCGCGCCCCAGAACGCCATGACCGCATCGCCTTCGTACTTGTCGAGGGTCCCGGCATGCCGAAAGATCACCGCCGACATGCCACTGAGGTACTCGTTGAGCAGCGCGACGATCTCCTCGGGCTGCATGCCCTGCGACATCGTCGTAAACCCCTCGATGTCGCTGAACAGCACGGTGAGTTCCTCGCGCTTCCCTCCCAGCGCGAGCTTCCGGGGATTGGCAACGAGCTCGTCGACGACCGACGGGTTGACATAGGTGCTGAACATGGATTTGATGAGCAGGCGCTGCCGGCGCTCAGACACCAGGTGATAGATGGTGCTCGCAGCGTATCCTCCGGCGATCGCAAACAGGGCACTCGTGACCTTTACCACGAGGCCCTGGTGCGAGAAGAGATACACGGACACGTAAATCGCGCCCGCCGTCAGGAGCGCGACCCAGAGAAATCCGAACAGTTCGACAAGGAATCCGGCGCGTACCCGAAGGGACTTGACCCATGATGTCACCAGGAGCGACGCCGCGGTCAGGAGAAGGATCATCAGCACTTCAGACCAGAACGGCTGAAGCCTCAGGAAGTCGTTCCGGATGACGCTTTCGATGACGTTCGCGTGGAGTTCTACACCATACATCAGATTATCGCCCTTCTGGATTCCGCGAGCCAGCGGGGCGGGGAAGACGTCCTTATACTCCGGGACCGTCACGCCGACCAGCACAATCTTCCCGGCGAAGGTCCCGTCGACTTTGTAGCCGAACTCCGGATCGCTGAACGTGTTGATCGCTTCGCCGCTCTCCTGTTCGTCGAGCGTGGTGAACGATTCGTCGTCCACGACGTCCTGAAAACTGACATGACGGAACGTGCGGTGGGGGCCGTACAGGTTGATCAGGAACGACCCGGGGTCATAGCGCGGGATCCGGCGGTCGGCGTACGTGAAGGCGTCGCCGTCAGGCCGGGGCGCGGTAGGTGCGGGAAGAGCGAAGTACTTGTTGAGAAGCGCGAACCCGAATGTCGGCACGTCTACTGTCTCGCCGCCGGTCACGTCGACCGTGAAGAAGGGGTTGTACATCCGGTAGATGCCGTCCGCGTCGGGACGGAGGTTGACGAGGCCGATGGAGCTGTCGCCCGGAAAGAAGATGTTTCCGTAGTTCTGGCGCGTGGACGCAAGGACGACATCCGGCCTGTCTTCCTCTCGTTTTCCGGCCAACACCGCAATGTCAGTCTCCTTGATGGCCGCCCGCAGGGAGTCGTCGTGGACGGGCGATACGGGGTCAACGCCGCTGAAGAGGAGGTCGATGCCCACGGCGCGCGCGCCTGCAGACCGCAGGTTGCGGATCAGGTGCGCATAGTACGACCTGGGCCAGGGGAACGGAGCCGGCATGGACCGGAGGGCATCCTCGGAGATCTCCACGATGACCACGTCCGAGGAGTCGTCGATCCCCCCGCGAATCCCGCGGATGCCGAACCGATAATCAAGCGTGGATAGCTCGAGGCGGCGCAGCAGACCGACCTGAAACAACTCCTCGTTCGTCAGGATCACCACGAGCAGTGCGACGGCCAGGACCAGGAGAGTCCTGACGATCCACGGATGTGTTCCGGACGATGTTCGCATCCTCGGCCTCAGATATCGTACCGGAACCGGACGCTGACGAACGAATCGTCCGGGGCGTCGTCATTGTCGAACGTGCTGACCTGCAGCGTCAGGCTCATCGTGCGCTGGAGATACCATTCCGCGCCGAGGTCTGTCGCCAATCGTCTCAGGTCTCCAAAGGTCGGCGCGAGAGATGCGATCAGGTTGAGCTCGCCCGGAAGCAGAGAATACCTGCCGCCGACGGCGATCGTCGTGTAGTCCAGCGACATGCGCCCGTCGGGAGTCGCGGACGAGGGATAGTCGTTGAAGTTCAGCGCAAGGTCGAGACTCGTCTGCAACGGGATGCCGAACCGGGAAATAAGCGACAGCGTCACGGTGCTCGATGTCAGATCGGTTTTCCGCACGGTGTAATCTGCCCGGTCGGACGCGGAGACCGACAGCAGCGCCGTGTGTCGGGCCTCGAACGTGAAGTCGTACGACGCCTGGCCGAAGAAGCGGTTAGTCCGGTCGTCCACCCGGTAGAGCGAATCGATGCCTCTTCCTTCAAGCGGGTTCCGGTTGCGGAACTGGTTGTACCCGAACGTCAGCATCGGGAGGTCCGGGCTGGGTGTCCACGACATGCCTGCGCTCAGCGTTGAATACGTCGTCGTTGCGACCTTGGTGTCGCTCGTGTTGTCCTCCAGGCGTTCGTACCCGAGTGTGAGCATCACTTGGTTTGAAAGCACTCTGATCCGGTCCTGCACATTGAACCCCCGCACATCCTTCCGCAGAAACGTCTGGCCGAACGATGTATAGTCGCTCCCGCGGTACATATACGTGGCGCGCAGGGCGTTGTCCAGGTAGTTCATGGAGAGGGTCGCCTCATAGGCAAGCGTGGCGGGCGTGGAGAGCGAGAGCGGGCGGAGGTTCTCGTTGACCGTGATAAATCTGCTAAGAATGTCGCGTGCCTGGCGGATCTCCCCGGGGTTGTCGAAGACCGAATCGATATAGGCGTCCGTGAACGATCCGCTGGAGATGTCGGAGTTGTACGCGCTGAACGCGGCCTGGGCGGTCAGCACGAGATGCTCGCCGTCCAGCTTCGCAAGAAGGTCTGTGCCGACGACGACGTTCTCCTGCGGCCGGACGCCGTACTGAATCGAGCTCTGCTCGTCGGAGCTGCTCAGCCAGGTGAAGCCGAGCTGGAATTCCTCGCCCGCGCCGAAGCTGGGGCGGACCGCAAGCAGGTTCCGTTCGTAGGATCCGTACCGGAAGCGTCCCCAGATCGTGTCGGACACCAGTCCGAACGCATCTCCGGGATACTGCTGCTGCCGCGTGCTCAGGCTGTCCACCGGGAACGACTCAAGCATCGCGCCCTCAATCGGGCGGGCGATCTGTCCGTACGTCGCCTCGATGTTGAAGAACCCGGTGCGCACTTCGGCATTGGCCCCGCGGACGCGCCGGCCCAGCAGGATGAGGCTGGGGAAGACGGGGAAGTGGTCGCCGACACCGGCGTCCAGCCACGGCGATGACACGCCCAGATAGAAACGGTTTTGCGGCTGCCGCGTGCGTTCTTCTTCCGAGGTCACATAGAGGTTTGAGGTGAGGCGCCAATCGCCTTTGCGGCCGGCAAACTGGACGCCGCCGCGGTTGTACCATTGCGATACGCCCCCAATCCGCTCGTGGCGGGTTTCGAAGGTGACGACTGCGTTGTACGCCATGGCGGGCGTGACGGGCTCTGCGTACTGGAACCCGGCACCGCCGCGCACGGTGAACTGGTGCGTGGCCGAACTTACGAGCGCGCCGTTGTGATCAAGAATACGGACCACGACGCGATGCACGCCCGGCGTGAGACGGATGTCGTGGGCCACAGGGGAGAAGACCAGAAGATCGTCCGCGAAAAGGACCTTGTCGGTGACATCGGCGCCATCCAGCGTGACCTGCGTCGCGCCCTCCACAACCGCCGTATCCGCCCGGAGCAGGGAAATGGCAACGACGACGTCTTCCGCATCCACGACTTCCGTAGCCTCGGGCGAGAGGAAAAGAATCTGTGCCGGCTCATCGGCGGCCCGGACGGGGAGCCGGAGTGTGTTCGGAGGCGGGAGGAGGAACGGGTCCGGCGTCTGGCTCACCGGGAACGATTCCATGGATCCGTCCCGCCGAACGATTGCGATGTAGTATTCCAGGAACGGCGGAAGGACAACCTCCGCGGGGAGCGTGGCGGTCGCGGCGGATCCGGCGAGATCCATCTCTGCCACGGCGAACTCGCTCGATCCGAACGGGCGGTAGAGGACGGCCAGCCGCTCGATGACATCCAGCTGGCGAAGCTCCGCGCGGATGGTCACGGGCGACTTGGCGACGGCCTCGTCCGGGCCGACGGTAAGAATGGTTGGAGACACCTGCGCGTGTGCGGCGTTCAGCACACTCAGGAACACAACGAGGCCGACAAGTGCGGCCGCACGAACAGCGTGTCGCATACGATAGGGGAGTTATGAATATTCGCACGGGCGAAGGGTTCTCCTTCGCCCGTGCAGGGACGCATCACCGTGTGCGCGTCTGCCTACTGCTCCTTGAAATCAATGATCAAGTCCTTCTGCTGACCCTGGCTGTTCTTCAACTCCAGTTTCAGTTGGCGCGGCTGGTCGCCGGTCCGCATCGCGTCTTCAGCAGCGGTTAACTCGGCTGCGGTTGAAATGCGGCTCTCCACGGTTCCATCCGGCCGGGAAATCCCCGTGTATCCCGCAGGCACGTCAACGCTGGTGTTCGATGCGGAGTTTGTCAGAGACACCAGTCCTTCCACGACCGTCAGCGTATCGGACCCGTTCACGCGGAGCACGCCGCCCGTCCCCTTGACGGAAGCGACCGACGTGGGCGAGGAGAAACGGAACTGCTCGCCGGGTCCCTGCTTCTTGATGTTGAACCCGACGACGCCCTGGCGGACCTGGATGGACTTGGAGAACTCCTTCCCCCGGAGCGTTCCGGTCACCACCACCTCCGATTCCTCCCGGAGCCGCAGGAGGCTGTTGTCCTTCAGCTTCAGGACGGCGAACGACTTTGCGCCAGTCTTGACGATATCGCCTGATGCAAGCGTCTGCCCCCGCGTTGCTTTTTCCCACTCCTGCCCGGAGACGCGCCGGGTCACGTCCTGGATGACTTTGCTGATCAGCCCGATGACCGGGTTCTGCGCCTGAGCCTGCGGCACCGCAAACAGGAGGGCGGTGCCCGTAAGAGCGATTGCGACGATGCGAGTCTGTTTCATGGCTGTGCCCCCCTATTCTGCCCGTACCGACAGAAGAGCGTCGGGATTGGATTGGAAGAGGTTGACGAGCCTCAGGAAATCGACGTTGGAGATTGCTGCACCGTCGAGCCGCATCGTGCCTGCCGACGAGAAGCCTTCAGTGCGCAACTGGTCAAAGAGCGGCTTGTACTGCGGGCCGAGCGCGCGTTCGAGGGCGTCAAGCATGGATGGCTGCGACGCAGTTCCGGGGCCCTGTGCAATCGCGAATGACCTGAGCGTGCTGGGGATGACTTGCTCGTTTCCGCCGGATGCACGGATGAGGCCCTCGACATACCAGACATAGGTCTTGCCGGGCTCAAGGACGCGGACACCCGACGACGGATACTGGAATCCCGTCATCGTGACTTCGGTCTGCAGGATCGGTACGCCGGACGCTGTTTCCTCCAGCGAGACCTGTCCCGGGAGCTTCTCGTAGATCTTCAGGCGTGAACGGCTGCCGTCGAAGATCCACTGGAAGAGGGGGAACTGGTTGACGGTGTCATCGCGGTCGAGCGGCAGCAAGAGATCCACACGGCTTGGGTTCGAGAGAATGAAGCGCGCTTCGTCGGTGACCGGCTGCTCTGTCCCGCCCGTGGGACGCACGGTGATCGTGAACGTGTACGATCCCGGAGGCATCGTTCCGGTCGCCAGGGCGGTCTGTTCAAAACGATTCTTCGCGCTTTCATCGACGGTGTACGAGGCGCGAAGGGCCGGGTTCCGAAAATCCAGGTTCGTGAAGCTCCGCGAGGGGTTCACGAGAAACGGGGTGGTCTTGAGGTAGAAGGCCCGGTCGAACTGCTCGCCGCTGGCGAGCGTTACGGTCCCCACCATCTCCATTTCGGCCTCCACGCCGCCGGGAACAGGGTTCACCAGAGCGATGTCAATCGTGAAGAGCCACTTGGGCGTGGTGGAGTTGACGAAATCCACGTCGCTGATGGTCAGCATATCCACCGGCGCGGTTGTGGTCGTCACGCGGAGGTTCTGGCCGGTGGCGACTGTTGCCACAGTCAGAAGGAGGAACAGAATAGATCGCGCGTGCATGAGCATCCCTTTCCCGGCGGCCGTAGAGGGGCCACCGAATGAGCGCATTCGACATGCAGATAGGTTACAAACCGCATGCCATAGCAAAACGAGCGAAATTTCGCTGTTCTGAAGGGCGCACATGCCAGAACCGGTCAAAACTTCATGATATCATTGTAGAGCACGAACACCATGAAGGCGATCAGCAGGAAGAACCCGGCCCGCTGAATCCCGAGTTTCACTTTGACGGGGAGCTCCCTTCCTATCACCCCTTCGATCAGGAGGATGAGGATGTGGCCACCGTCGAGCGCCGGGAAGGGGAGGATGTTGAGGAATGCCAGACTGATGCTGAGAACAGCCATGAACCAGAGGAACGGAAGAATCCCGAGTTCGGCCGTCTGCGTGGCCATCTGCGCGATCCGGATCGGACCGCCAACCGACTGGGAGAACTCGGTCTTCCTGGTAACAACATTCCAGATCTGCTCAACCGTCAGGGCTGTATAGTTCACCACGTCCTTCACTGCCTGCGGTAAGGCTTCGAAGAACGAGTACTCCACCCTCCGTACGGACAGGCCGAAGAGGGGATCAAAGCCGATGCCGATACGTCCCTGCGCCGTCGGGATAACGGTCGCGCTCATCAGCGAATCGCCGCGCTTCCATTCCACCACCAGCGGCACCGTCGCATGGGCACGCACGATCCGGATCATCGTGCTGTCGGATGAGACGTGCTCGCTGCCCAGGCGCACGATGACGTCGCCCGGTTTGATGCCGGCCCGATCTGCCGGGTTGCCGGACTCCACTGAGGTCACCCGTATCCCGGGCTTAGCCGGGCTGATGCCGAGCGCGCCGGGATCGGTCTCCGGAAGCGAACCCTTGGGGATGACAAGCGACACCTGGCGTCCCTCGCGCAACACGCGTAACGTAACATCGCCGCTCATGCTTTCGATGAAGATGTCGCCCAGGAGGTCTTCCCACGTCGCGACCGGAGTCCCGTTGATGGCCACGATGCTGTCGCCGACCTGGATTCCAGCGGTTGCCCCAGCACTTCCGTCCTGCACATACCCGATACGCGTGGTGTCGCGGACGGTCTTCCCCTGCGCGACGTTGATTCCCCAGAAGATCGCGATTGCAAGCAAGACGTTCATGATCACGCCTGCACTCAACACGATGATCCTCTGCCAGATCGGCTTCGCCCGGAACTCCCACGGCTGAGGCTCGCTCTGCAGGAACTCCGTGTCAAAGCTCTCGTCAATCATTCCCGCGATCTTCACGTATCCACCGATCGGTATCCAGGAGACACAGTAGTCCGTTTCTCCGATCTGCTTGCCGAATGCGCGGGGAGGAAACCCGATCGAGAACCGCTCCACGCGCATGCCGAACAGTTTTGCGGCAAGGAAGTGGCCGAGTTCATGAACAAAGACGAGAACGCCAAGGACGATAACAAAGTAGAGAGCTGTTTCGAGGATGTGCATGGGTCGCGAATGTTATGAGACGGCTGAGAACTGTTGGAGAACGGATTCGCGCGTCGCGCGGTCGATGCGGACCAGGTCGGCCATCGTGGGCGACACCATCGGCGTGTGAGCGTCGAGCTCGTCCTCGATGATGTCAGCGATTGCGGTGAACGAAATGCGCCGATCGAGGAACAGCTGCACGGCCACTTCGTTCGCGGCGTTCAGGACCGCGGGGGCCGTGCCGCCGAGGGTCAGGGCGCGGTACGCGAGCGGGAGGCAGCGGAAACGTTCGGCGTCGGGCTCGTGGAACGTCAACTGGCGAAGTGAAGCGATGTCCAGCCGCTGGAATGGTGCGGGCGGGCGCTCGGGAAAGAACAGCGCGTACTGAATCGGAAGCTTCATATCCGGGATGCCGAGCTGGGCCTTCACGGACCCGTCGGCGAACTCGACCATGGAGTGAATGATCGACTGCGGGTGGACGACGACCGCGATCCGCTCGGGCGGAAGGCCGAAAAGCCAGTGGGCCTCGATGACTTCCAGCCCCTTGTTCATGAGCGTTGCGGAATCGATCGTGATCTTGGATCCCATGCTCCATGTGGGGTGCTTCAGGGCCTCTTCGCAGGTTGCGCTCGCGAGCTGGTCTGGGGTGGCGGTGCGGAATGGCCCGCCGGATGCCGTGAGCAGCAGGCGCTCCACCGACGCTGGATCCTCTCCCTGCAGGCACTGGAGGATCGCGCTGTGCTCGCTGTCGACCGGAAGCAGCCGCACGCCCTTCTCGCGTACAGCCTGCATCATCAGTTCGCCGCCGATCACCAGCGTTTCCTTGTTCGCCAGGGCGATATCCTTGCCGGCGAGGATAGCCCGGTATGTCGGCACCAGGCCGGCAAACCCGACGAGCGCGCTCAGGACAATCTCTGCCTCTGGATGGGTGGCAAGCTCGATGAGCCCGTCGTTGCCCGTCAGGACCATCGTCTGGCCGTCCGTAAACGTCCGGATGACCCGTGCGTCCTCTTCACGCTGGACCGCGACAGCGAGGGGGCGGTAGCGCGCGATCTGCTCGCGGAGCAGATCGATATTGCGGCCCGCGCTCAGGCCGACGACACGAAAGCGGTCCGCATGACGCTCGATAACCTCGAGCGTACTGCGGCCGATCGAGCCTGTGGAGCCAAGGATGACGATGTGTTTCTGGTGCATGTGAGACGGTCGTAACCTTTCATAGTACGCAAATCGAGCCTGTCGCGCAACCAGATCTCAGAACGACCGGAACTTGATTCCGAGTCGCTCAACTGGCATCTTGGGTGTGAGGTCCCGCGTGTGCGGGATGACGCTCTCGCCCATGAAAACGCAACATCTTCTTCTCTTCGTTCCCGTCGCCTGGCTGTGGGCCGCTGTGCCGGCGCAGGCGCAGGACGCGCAGGCCAGGTTCCGGCTTGGGCAGGCCTACGAACAGGCCGGCGACCTCGAGCGGGCCGTTCAACTGTACCGTCAACTCCTCCAGGCGGATCCGGGGAACGTAGTCTATTTCGAAGCGACGCAGCATGCGCTCCTGCAGCTGAAGCGATACGATGATGCGGTTGCGCTGCTCTCGAACCGGCTTGCTGCCAACCCGGCGGATCCAGTACTCCGGGCGTCACTCGGAAGCGTGTACTACCGCGCCGGACGCGAACCCGAGGCGCTGCGGGAGTGGGAGCAGGTGATCGCCGGGGACCCGACGAACCAGCAACGATACCGCTTGATAGCGAACGTGATGCTCGAAAACAGGTTGCTGGAGCGGGCGGCGCAGACGTACCGCGATGGGCGGGTCGCGTGCAACAACCCGTCGCTCTTCTCGATAGAGCTCGCGCAGCTCCTCTCGGCGTCGATGGACTACCGGGGGGCGACCGCGGAATACCTCGCCTGGCTGGTGCAGAATCCGTCGCAGATGTCGTTCGTGCAGAGCCGGATGGGCTTCTATACGTGGAAACCCGACGGACGAGACGCCGCCGTCCAGGCGGTGCGCGATGCGCTGCGCCAGCGGGACGACGCGCGCCTCCACGAACTCCTCGCCTGGCTGTACACCGAGGGGAAGGCATACGACGAGGCGCTCGAAGAGTATCGCACGATCGATCGGCTGGCGAAGACGCAGGGTGCCTCGCTTGCCGCGTTCGCGGATCGCGCGTTCAAGGAGGGTGCGTACGAGGTTGCAGCCCAGGCCTACCGTGACGCTATTGCTGCGCCTCTCACCGGACCGCGCCTTGCAGCCGCGCACTACGGATATGCCTGCGCCCTCAAGGAGATCGATGCCAGATCCGATACGCTCCAGGGGCCCCTGACCGCCGCCATGCGGCCGGCGTCAGAGTCGCAGCTGCGCTACGGCGGTGCGGTTGCGTACTTCCGCACAGTGGCCCGGGACTTTCCGGGGACCGTGTATGCCGCGCAATCGCAGTATCAGATCGGGCGAATCCAATCGGAAAAGTATTTCGATCTCGACGGCGCGCTCGCATCGCTGGCGGAGGCCGCCCGGGCACCGGTCGCTCCTCCGACATTGCGCTTCGATATCGCGATGCGAGAAGGAGAGATCCACCTGACGCGCGGCGACAGCGCCCGGGCCGTCGCTTCGTTTTCATCTGTTGCGAGTGCTCCCGGCGCCACGCCTGACCAGAGTGACGAGGCATCCTTCCGGCTCGCGGAGGTGGAGTATTTCTACGGCAACTTCGATGCGGCACTGGAACGCCTCGGTACGATAACGGCAAACCTCAAGGCCGATTTTGCCAACGACGCCATCCGCCTGCAGGCCTTTGTGGAAGAACACCGGGCTTCCTCGGAAGCCGCCCTTCGCCAGTTCGCGCGGGGGGACTACCTCCTCCGCCAGCGGAAACTCGGCGATGCGAAAGCCGAGTTCCGCGACCTCCTGGAACGTGCTCCGCGTGCGACGCTCGCGGACGATGTCGTGATGCGCATAGGACAGGTCGAAGCGGCAGCCGGGCAGTACGCCGCTGCAGTGGCGGCGTACGAAAAACTCCTGGCAGACTACAAGGAGACGAGCACGCACCTGGATCGCGCACGGTTTAGCATCGCGGAGGTCTATCAGTTTGGACTGAACGACCCGGCGAAAGCCATTGCCGCGTACGAGCAACTGCTGGCGGACTTTCCCCGGTCGGTCCTGACGTCGCCGGCCCGGGCGCGTATCAGGACGCTTCGCGGCGACGCGTTGTAGAATGTGCCACTGGGGGCGGATGTGCAGCAACGGTAGGAGAGAAGTGCGTGGGAAAGAGATGGAACATGCAGTGAAGCGGATCGGGTGGGCATATGTGGCTCTTGCACTCGCAATCAGCCCGGCGTCGGCTCAGAAACTGTTGATTCCGATGGATCTCGGGCAGACCGACCATCTGAAAGCGTACGGCATCGCCTACTGGACCCTGACAAAGGGGCTCGAGATCGACTGGCTGCTCAACTACCGCGGCGGGTCGTTCATGATAGACGCGGTCGCGTTTGTCGCAGCCGAGTGCAGGGTCCGTGGCGTGGCCGTCGAGGAGCTGGGGAGCGCCCAGGCAACCCAGATCTACGCTGAGGTGCAGCGTGATGACAACAACATGGACGTCGTCAGACTGGAAAAAGCGCCGCGCATCGCCGTGTATGTCCCCCCCGGCTTTCAGCCATGGGATGATGCCGTCACCCTTGCCCTCGAATACGCAGAGATCAAGTACGACAAGGTGTGGGACGAGGAGGTTCTCCAGGGCAAACTTGGCGAGTATGACTGGCTGCACCTGCACCATGAAGACTTCACGGGACAGTACGGCAAGTTCTATGCGTCCTTCGCCGGAGCGTCATGGTATCAGGAGCAGCAGGTCACGCAGGAGAAGATGGCCCGGAAGCTTGGGTTCCGGAAAGTCTCGGAGCTCAAGAAGGCGGTGGCGAGAACCATCAAGGAGTACATCGGATCGGGCGGATTTCTGTTCGCGATGTGTTCCGCGACGGACTCGTACGATATCGCGCTGGCGGCCGAGGGCGTCGACATCTGCGATGCGATCTACGATGGCGATCCGCCCGACCCCGGAGCCCAGGCAAAGCTCGACTTCACGAAGACGCTCGCCTTCACCAATTTCACGCTGGAGCGGAATCCGCTCCGGTATGAGTATTCCGATATCGATCAACCCCCCAGCGATCTGCTCGCGCTTCAGAATCCGGACACCGACTACTTCACGCTCTTTGAATTCTCGGCAAAGTTCGACCCCGTCCCCACGATGCTGACGCAAAACCATGTCAACGTCCTCAAGGGATTCCTCGGCCAGACCACGAACTTCAAGAAGAGCCTGATCAAGAACAACGTTGTCGTACTGGCCGAAAAGGAGGGGGCCGATCAGGTCCGCTATCTGCACGGCAGCTTCGGGCGAGGGACGTTCACGTTCTACGGCGGACACGATCCCGAAGACTACCAGCACGCGGTCGGCGATCCGCCCACCGATCTCTCTCTGCACAAGACATCGCCGGGATACCGGCTCATCCTCAACAACATCCTCTTCCCCGCGGCCAAGAAGAAGCAACAGAAGACCTGACGAACCCGCATGCAGCCCCGACCGCGCACGCGCGACACCGGAGCCTGACGCAGTAGCTGCAATACAATTCTATCGCACCCTGGGTGAGCAGAGGGGAGTCCGCTGCACATCGACCACGGACGAGGTCCGCGCGCATGCGGGACAGGAGCCCGTGCTGGGGCGCCGCCGCTCCCTCCCGCAGTATTCCCTGGACCGCATTCCTGAGAGTCGCATCGCCGAAGGTGTCCGCAAAGCGGAGCGACAGCGGGAGGATGGCGTTGACAATCATCTCCGTCGCCCGCCCGCGCCCGATGGCGGAGCCACTTCCTGCAGCAGATCCCTCGAAGCTGGTCCTGTACCGCCAGAAACCGCCGGCGCGAACGATGAGGATGTTTCGGAGCCGCCGAACAGTGCCTTCGACGGAGGTGGCCGAACGCAGGATGTCCAGACAGCCGTGAAAGCCGGATCGGAAAATCACCGGAACGGCGTGGGCGAACGCTGCAATGCGCGCGGTGGGGAAGTTGGCCGGGCGCAGGCGGAAGAAGAGCCAGTCCGATGCGCGGAGCGGGGTGGGAGGAAACGTGTAGGAGAGTGCGTCCCAGCGATCGCGAAGCTCGGCGGCATACCGCTGCGCAAGCGGGTCGTCAAGCGCCCGGGGTTCCGGCAGAAGGTGCGCCGCCCCAAAGAGAACCGCCAGGACGTCGTCAGTGTTGCCGAGCCCGAGGCGCCGGAGCGATGCCAGCGGGATGGTCTGTGCGAGGGTCCGGAAGGCCTGCCGGTTCTTGGCATACCCGAGCCCCTCCATCAGCGCCTCGTAGAGTGTCTGATTCCAGAGCACGGGCGACACAAAATCGCCGCGCGTGTGCCGCGAGGCGGTACGGTCGGCGATGGCCCCGCTGTGCGCCCCTCCCGGATCCCGAATCTCTTCAAGCAGGGCGGTGAGTCTCTGCCCCCAGCGAAGCGACTTCCTTGCCAGTCGTTCGTTCCCGAGGCGTGTGAGCCATCCCAGAAGGAGGTCGGCAGGTATCAGCTCGTTGACGCTGGCACAGGGGAGAGAGTGTTCCCCGTCAGCCGAACGGGGAGGGGCCCACCGCGCGCGATCGAGAAGAGTTCCGGCGTCCAGATGCCGTCCGAGCAGCATCACCGGAAGTGGACGTCCGCTTCTGGTCCAGGTCTTTGTCGTGGAGATCCGGGCGGAAAGCGCGACATGGAGGATGACGTCGTTGTACCGGTCATCTTCGTGATGGCGGTGCCCCGTCCAGTCGGACGCATCCCGGTGAATTTCCACTGAACCGGAATACAGGATGCCGCCGATTCTCACCCGCGCGTTGAGAAAATCGGGACCGCTGTCGTCGTTGGGAGTGCCGGGGAAAAGAATCTCGATGGGCCGGCCGTCCGTCGTGGACAGCGCCTCGGAGGGAACCAGCGTGTGTTGCCAGAGATGACGTACGATCCGCTCGGGGATTCCGATCAGAAGTATGTGTCCCGATACTGATTGATCTCGTCCCGGAGCTTCGCCGCGGCTGCCCGTGCCGCCTCGGCGAAGTCGTCGCCTGACGAGGCGAAGATGACGCTCCGGCTCGCATTGATAATCCCAAGCTCGCCGTTGCGGTCACATCCATAGCGGACGGCCGCCTTCAGGTCGCCGCCCTGCGCGCCGACACCCGGGATGAGGATCGGCATGTCGGGCACCATCCGGCGGATTGTGTGCATCTCCTTCGGGCGGGTGGCACCGACGACAAGTCCGATATTCTTGTTCGTGTTCCAGGCTTTGGCTTTCGTGATCACCCGTTCGTACAGCGGACGACCGGCTATTTTCGCGTACTGGAAATCTCTGGCGCCGGGGTTGGATGTCACCGCAAGAATGAACGCGCCCTGCTCGGGACGTACGAGAAAGGGCTCGACCGAGTCGAACCCCATATACGGATTCACGGTGCTTGCCGTGAAGCCGTAGTCCTGTGCCAGCGCCTTTGCATACATTGCGGAGGAGTTGCCGATATCCCCACGCTTCGCGTCCCCGATGGTGACGAGCTCTTTCGGAATGACGGAGAGCGTCCGGTGTACGGTGCGCCACCCGTGCTCACCGGTGACCTCATAGAACGCAAGGTTGATCTTATAGGCGCACACCAGATCGTGGGTGGCCTCAATGATCCTTCGGTTGAACTCAAAAACCGGATCGTCGTGCGTCCTGAGCGACACGGGCAGCTTGCCCCTGTCGGTGTCCAGTCCGATGCATACAAGGCTCGTGCGGTTCCGCTGGACGTCGCGCAGTCGCTCCGTGAAGTTCATGATCGCTCCCATAGATACTACCCGTTGCCGGACAGGATTTTCGACAGGGTCGACGAGGGTGACGGCGAGCAGGGCCTCAGCCCGCGTACTGTTGTTTCACGTCATCCGGCAGGACCTCGTTCATCGAGCCGGTGCGGTATCCCTGCAGGTCGAGCGTGACGTACGTGAACCCGAGCTCCTTCATGTGCCCGACGATCTGCTCGCGCAGGGCTGGGTCGAGCAGCCACGGGATTTCCTGAGGGCTGACCTCGATGCGCGCGGTGCGATCGTCATGGAACCGGACGCGGTAGCGCTTGAACCCCGCGTCACGCAGGATCCGTTCGGCGCGATCGACACGCGACAGGTTTTCCCCTGTGATGCCCGTGCCGTAGGGGAAGCGCGATGAGAGACAGGCAAAGGACGGCTTGTCCCACGTCGGGAGGCCGAGAGCGTGGGAGAGCGCCCGCACGTCCTCCTTGGTGAATCCGGCCTCGAGCAGTGGCGACCGCACATTCCGCTCGTCATGAGCCCGCATGCCCGGGCGGAAATCCCCGACGTCGTCGGCGATGGTCCCGTCGGCGATCCACGGGATGTGTTCCGCCTCGGCCAGAGCGCCCAGTTTTCCGAACAGCTCGGTCTTACAGTAGTAGCAGCGGTCCGGCGGGTTCTCGCGGAATTTGATATCGTCCGTCTCTTCTGTTGTCACCACCACCACCCGTACACCCATCGTCGTGGCGTGCGCCATGGCGTCTTCGAATTCCGTGGTGGGGTAGGTGGCCGATCGGCCGATCATGGCAAGCGCGCGCGCGCCCAGCACATCGGCGGCAACCTTGAGCAACAGCGTGCTGTCCACGCCGCCGGAGTAGGCGATTGCCACCGCCTGCATCTCCCTGAGAATTGCCTGAAGCTTCTCGTGCTTCGCTGAGAGTGATTCGTCGATCATAGTTCCTCACGCTGACCATGGCGGGCACAAAAACCCCCGTCCTCGGGAAGAAGGCGGGGGAGTTGCGGCCTGAATCTCGGGCTTACTCCCGGAAGAGCGAGCGGTATTCCTTCATCGTCCGCACGGAAGGGAAGTCGCTCTCAAACTCCTTCCGCTTTTCCGGATCAAGCGAGAATGCGGACCTGAGCGATTCCATTGCCTCCGCCGCCCGGTCCAGGACGAGGAGCACTTTGGCTCTGCTGTAATGTGGCTCCGCCAACTGCGGGTTCACCTGCACCGCCTGGTCAAACGCCTTGAGGGCCTGCTTCAGCAGTCCGAGCTCGACGAGCGTTTCGCCATAGTCGAGCCATGCCTCGACGTTGTCCGGCTCCAGCTTTGTGACCATGCGATAGCAGGCAACCGACTCCCGGATCTTCCCCATATTATAGAGGAGGTCGGCCTTCGCGTACCAGAGTTCGGGGTAGTCCTTACAGATCGACAGGGCCTTGTTGTAGTCGAGCAGGGCGCGTCGGAACTGTTCCATTGAATCAAGGCAGCTCCCGCGGCCGAAATACGATTCGTAATGGTTTGGGTCGCAGGAGATAGCCCGGGTGAAGCAGCGGATGGCCTCCTCGTACTCGCCGAGCTCCTCGTACGCGTTGCCCAGATTGTGCCAGGCCGGAACGTCTTTCTCATCCAGGCGGAGGGTTTCACGGTAGCAGGCCAGGGCGTCGTGAAGTTTGCCGATGTTGGCGTACGCGTTCCCCTTGTTGTACCACGCCGCAGGGAAGTTCTCGTGGAGCGCGAGCGCCATGTCGTAGCTTTCGATGGCGCGGTTGTACTGCATCATCCGGTTCAGGACGATACCGCGGTTGTACCAGGCGTTGTAGTTGTTCGGGTCGATTGTCAGGTGTTCGTCGTAGCACCGGAGGGAGTCGCGCGCCCGGTCGAGGTAGTCGAAGCAATAGCCCAGCTCGTACCACGCGTCCTTGTGATTCGGGTTCCCTTCCACCAGGAAGCGGAAGATCTGGGAGGCCTCCTCATACCGGCCGGTCTTTTCGAGGCTGATGCCCTTGTTGAAGAGGGCTTCAGAGTTGCCCGGGTCGATGTCCAGCGCCCGCTCGAAGCATGCGATCGCCTCTTCCGTCCTACCGAGGTCGTCCAGGGTGATTCCCTTGTTGATCAGGATCTCCGGGTCGACGGGGTTGAGGTGGAGGGCGCGGTCAAGAGCCTCGAGAGCGTCGTCGTGACGCAGGAGGTTGCTGAGAATCAGGCCCTTGCGGAGCCAGTTGTCAGCGCTGTAGGGGACGAGGGAAAGGAGGCGGTTCACGAACTGGAGGGCGTCGTCGTATTTTTCGCGGTCAAAGCAGTAATTGACCAGCTCTTCGAGGCCCTCGATGCTGGTGATCCCGTCCGCGCCGCTCTTGAGCAGGTCCCGGTATTTCTTCAGCTCCTCGTCGAGACGATCGCGGTCCCGCTCGTCCTCCTCGTTCTCGTCGAAAAAGCCACTGAAATCGAAGGTACTCATTCCCCCGCCCTTACCTTCTAGAACGACATCACTTATTGGGGGGCGATGACATCGCCCATCAACCGCAAGTAACAGAAAAATGGCTCTCAAGTCAAGGTAGGCTCCTGGCCGCAAAGGGCCTTATACGGCCCGATTTCTTTGATTATGAGAACCGAATGGGATATATTATGGTCTTGAAAGTTTATGATTCCCGCCAACGTGAAAATGATTCGCGAGCGGATCGCCCGCTGCTGCGAGCGAATCGGGCGGGATCCGGTCGAGGTGACCCTCGTGGCGGTGGCAAAGACGTTCCCCGCCGAGACGGTCCGTGAGGTGGTGCAGGCTGGCGTTGGTGACATCGGCGAGAACTACGTCCAGGAGTTGCAGCACAAGCGCGACGTGCTGGGCGACAAAGGCATTCGCTGGCACTTTGTCGGCCACCTGCAGGGCAATAAGGCCCGGATGGTGGCGCCGTTTGCACACCTGATCCATGCCGTAGATTCCGTCGCACTTGCGCGCGAGCTTGACCGACGCGTGCGTGAGGCCGGCCGTGTTCAGGACGTACTGATCGAAGTCAACACCACGGGGGAAGGATCCAAGTTCGGCGTCCGGCCCGATGGCGCTGCGTCGCTCGTCCGGTCGATGCAACCGCTCCCGAACCTGCGGATTGCCGGGTTGATGACCATCGGACCGTTTCTGCCCGACCCCGAGGGATCGCGTCCGATGTTTCGTTTGCTCCGCGAGCTGCGCGACAGTATCGCGGCGGTCCCCCAGGACAACGTCACGATGCGGCATCTGTCCATGGGCATGACCGGGGATTTCGAGGTCGCGATCGAGGAAGGGGCGACCATCATCAGGATCGGAACCGCGATCTTCGGGCACCGGGTGCGGCCGCCGAGAGAAAGGGACCAGTCATGAAGCTCACGCCACTGGACGTCAAGCGCCAGGAATTCAAGCGGGTCATCCGCGGGTACGACATTGTCGAGGTCGACACCTTTATGGATATGATTGCCGTCGAGCTTGAGGAGGCCCTCCGCGCGCAGAAAGAGCTGCGTGAGCGGGCGACCGAGCTGGAAGTGCACCTCAAGGACTACCGGACGATCGAGAAGACCTTGCAGCAGACATTGCTCCAGGCACAGGAGACGACCGGGAAGACGTACGAGACGGCACGCAAAGAGGCGGAGCTGATTGCCCGCGAGGCGGAACAGAAAGCCGCCAGGATTGTTGAGCAAGCTCAGACGGACCTTGGCCGCCTGAAGAACGACATTGTCGGCCTGCAGGCCCGAAGGGAAGGGCTCGTGAACAGGCTTCGGGTCCTGCTGACTACCGAACTGGATGTGCTGAAAACTCTGGAAGCCACCGCAGCCGACGATTATTCTGGTGGCACGTCATTAGGGACGGGGAAAGACATCATCGAAATCGACAGCGTCCTCAGGAGCCTGGAGAATGAGCGCACTCCGGCCAATGATTGATGAAGCGGTCCGGCACCTCCGGACCCGGACGGCGATGCAGCCGCCGATCGGCATCATTCTTGGCACCGGTCTTGGAGGGCTGGTGCGGGAGATCCGCGCGGAGGTCGTTGCCGAGTACGAGGACATTCCGTACTTCCCCGTTTCCACCGTCGAGTCGCACCACGGGAAGCTGATCTTCGGCACGCTGGCGGGGAAGCAGGTCGTCGTCATGCAGGGGCGCTTCCATTTCTATGAAGGGTATTCCCTGCACCAGGTGACGTTCCCGGTCAGGGTCATGAAGGCCCTCGGGGTGTCGACCCTGCTCATCTCGAACGCCGCCGGCGGGATGAATCCGCACTTCTCCCGCGGCGACCTGATGGTGATCACCGATCATATCAACCTGCTCGGCGGGAATCCGCTGATCGGGCCGAACGATGAGAGCCTCGGTCCTCGCTTCCCGGATATGTCGGAGCCGTACGACAAGGGGCTCCAGAAGCTTGCGGAGGACGTGGCGCTCGACCTCAAGGTGCGCCTTCAGCGCGGCGTCTTTGTTGCAGTCCCGGGACCGAATCTGGAAACGAGGGCGGAGTACCGGTTTCTGCGGCTCATCGGAGCGGATGCGGTGGGGATGTCCACTGTTCCGGAAAACATCGTTGCGATCCACAGCGGGATGCGAGTGCTCGGGATGTCCATCATCACCGACGAGTGCTTCCCCGACGCGCTGCAGCCGGCCAATGTCGATGAGATCATCGCGGTGGCGATGGCGGCGGAACCGACGCTCACCGCGATCATGAAGGGTGTTGTCGAGAGACTGAACTGAGCATGTTCAAGGAACTGACAGACAAGCTGGCGTATCCCAAGATGGAGGAAGAGATCCTCGCGTTCTGGAAGGAACGGGGGATCTTCGGCAAGAGTGTGAGCCAGCGGGAAGGCGCACCGCACTTCACGTTCTATGAGGGTCCTCCAACCGCAAACGGCCGTCCGGGCATTCATCACGTCATGAGCCGGACCGTGAAGGATCTGGTCTGTCGCTACAAGACGATGCGCGGATACCGAGTCGCAAGGAAGGCGGGATGGGACACGCACGGCCTCCCGGTCGAGATCGAGGTCGAGAAGCAGCTCGGGTTCAAGCGCAAAGAAGATATCGTGCGGTACGGCGTCGCGGAGTTCAACCGCACGTGCCGCGAATCGGTCTGGAAGTACAAGACCGACTGGGAGAAGATGACCGAGCGGATGGGCTACTGGGTGGACATGTCCCGGCCGTACGTGACGTTCGAGAACGAATACATCGAGTCGGTCTGGTGGTCGCTGAAACGCTTCTTCGACGCCGGGCTGATTTACAGGGGACACAAGATTCAACCGTACTGCCCGCGCTGCGAAACCCCGCTCTCCTCGCACGAAGTCTCCCTCGGGTATGACGATGTCAAGGATCCCAGCGTGTACGTTCGCATGCGTCTCACGAGCAAGCCCGGAACTTCCTTCCTCGTCTGGACCACGACGCCATGGACGCTCATTTCGAACGTCGCGCTCGCGGTCGCGCCCGACGTCGAGTACGTGACGGTGGAAACGAACGGCGAGCGGCTGATCCTCGCGGAGGCCAGACTGAGCGTGCTCGACGGCGAGTACACGATCGTGGACCGCCGCCGCGGGAAAGACCTTGTTGGACTGGAGTACGAGCGGCTGTTCTCGTACCATCCGGTGGCCGCCAGAGCGTTCTATGTTGTCGCCGGCGATTTCGTCACGACCGAGGATGGCACAGGCATCGTCCACATGGCCCCGGCCTACGGCGAGGACGACGCGCGCGTCGGACGCGAGATGGGGCTCCCGACGATCCACCCGGTCTCCAAGAGCGGGACATTTGGCCCGGAAGTGACCGATTTTGCGGGCAAGTTCGTGAAGGACGCCGACGCGGACATTATCCGCGTTTTGAAGGAGCGTCGGATTCTTTACCGGAAGGAAACGATCACCCACAGCTATCCGCACTGCTGGCGCTGCTCGACGCCGCTGCTCTACTATGCGCGCGATTCTTGGTACATTGAGACCACGAAATATGCCCATCGGATGATCGAGCTGAACAGGCAGATCCGCTGGGTTCCGCCGGAGGTTGGCGAAGGCCGCTTCGGGAACTGGCTCGAGGAGAACAAGGACTGGGCGCTCTCTCGCGACCGGTTCTGGGGGACCCCGCTGCCGATCTGGGTCTGCGGCTCGTGCGGCGAGCGAAAATGTGTCGGAAGCATAGAAGACTTGCAGGCCGGCCAGAACGTCCAGGAGCCGCTCGACCTGCACAAGCCGTATGTGGACGCGGTGACGTTTACCTGCTCCTGCGGCGGCACGATGACGCGCACGCCCGAGCTGATCGACGTCTGGTACGATTCGGGGGCGATGCCGTTCGCCCAGGCACACTATCCGTTCGAGAGCAAGGAGCTGATCGAACGCGGGGGAGGCTATCCCGCGGACTTCATCTGCGAGGGGATCGACCAGACGCGCGGATGGTTCTACTCTCTGCACGCGATCGGCTCGTTCCTCTTCGACAAGCCGGCCTACAATGCCGTTCTCGTGAACGATCTGATCCTGGATAAGGACGGTCAGAAGATGTCCAAATCGCGCGGCAACACGGTCGACCCGTTTGCCGTGCTTGCAACGTACGGAGCCGACACAACGCGCTGGTATCTCATCACGACGAGCCCCCCGTGGCGTCCGACGATGTTTGACGAAGAAGGCCTGGGCGAGGTGCAGCGGAAGTTCTTCGGAACGCTGGTGAACACCTACGCCTTCTTCGCGCTCTACGCCAACGTGGACGGATTCCGGTACGATGGGCCGCCGGTGCCGCCGGCGCGGCGTCCGGAGATCGACCGCTGGATCCTCTCGGCGCTCCATTCCCTCATGGCGCGGTACACCGAGGCGATGGAATCGTACGACGTCACGCGCGCGGCGAGGATGATCAGTGACTTTACCATCGACCAGCTTTCCAACTGGTACGTCCGGCGCAACCGGAGGCGATTCTGGAAGAGCGAGTCGGGACCGGACAAGACGGCTGCCTACCAGACGCTGTACGAATGCCTGATGGCTGTCGCGAAGCTGATGGCGCCGTTCGCTCCCTTCCTGGCAGAGGAGCTGTACCGGAATCTCACCGACGGATCGTCGCGGAAAGAAGCGGAATCGGTGCACCTCGCGACACTCCCCGTCGCGGACACCGGCGCCGTCAACGCAGAGCTGGAGCGGCGGATGGAACGGGCCGAGCGCATCGTGATGCTTGTCCGCGCAATGCGTACGAAGTCGAACCTGAAAGTGCGCCAGCCGCTGCCGCGGATCATCCTCCCGATCGCCACCGAGGAGGAGCGGAACGACGTCCGGCAAGTCGAGGACATCATCCTCGATGAGGTGAACGTCAAGACGATCGAATACGTGACTGATGATTCTGGCCTGGTCAAGAAGCGGGCGAAGCCGAATTTCAAAACTATCGGGCCAAAGTTCGGGAAGATCGCCCAGCAGGTGGCCGGGCGCGTAAAGGAGCTCACGGCGGACGACATCCGGGTTCTGGAGACGGACGGAACTCTCGCGGTGTCGCTGAACGGAAGCGCGGTGTCGCTGGGCCGGGAGGATGTCGAGATCGTCCGCGAGGACATCGAGGGCTGGCTCGTGGAGTCGGATGGCGGGCTGACGGTGGCGCTGGACACGCACCTGACCGAGGCTCTCGTGGCTGAAGGCAACGCCCGGGAATTCGTGAATCGCGTTCAGAACATGCGCAAAGACGCGCGGTTTCAGGTGACGGACAGGATCGGCATCCTCGTGTCCGGACCTGCCGACCTGGTGAAATCGCTGACCGACCTGCGCGCGTACATCATGGCAGAAACGCTGGCGGAGGAGTTCGGCACGGGGGCCCCGAAGGGTGACCTGACCTCCACAACGGATATCAACGGACAATCACTCTCCATCGGTATCGAACGCCGCCGCTGATGCGGCGGGCAGACACAAGTGAAAGGCATAGGGATGGCAAAGAAACCAGTAAAACCGGCTCCGAAGAAGACGGCCAAGAAAAAAGCCGCGCCGGTTGCCGCGACACGCGCGAAAAAGGTGGTCCCGAAGAAACCCGCCCCCGAACCGGTGAAGGTCGCCCCGAAGCCCGTGGCGCTCACCAAGAAGGAGGAGGCACTGCTCGGGCCCCGGATATGGACCAAGGAACAGCTCGCCCGGTTCAGGGAGATGATCCTGACGAAACGCAAAGAGACGCTGGAGGAGCTGGACACGCTCAAGGAAAGCATGATGGACGTCCAGACCGGCGAGTACATCAGCGAAAGCTCGAACTACTCGCTGCACATGGAGCAGGGGACCGATGCCATGGAGCGCGAGAAGACGTTTCTCTTCGCCTCCCGCGGGAGCAAGTTCATCATCCAGCTGGACGATGCACTCGCACGGATCGAGAGCGGCACGTTCGGTCAGTGCAAGACGTGCGGGTTGCTCATCCCGAAAGAGCGCCTGGAAGCCGTCCTGACGGCGCAGACGTGCGCCGAGTACAAGAACACCAACCAGCCGTGCGAACGGGGCCGCATCTGGCTGGCGTACAAGAAGCAGGCGAAGTAGCGCGCGATGCGGGTGCTCATTATCTCCGCACTCATCGTCTGTGCCGACCAGGTCAGCAAGCTGGCCGTCAAGGGGGTCAGCATCCCGTGGCTTGGCATTGAGTGGAAGGGGATGACGTACGGCCAGAGCATTCCCGTGCTGGGAGATTTCTTCCGGCTGACGTACATCGAGAACCCGGGAATGGCCTTCGGGATCGACGTCGGCGGGAAGGTGTTCTTTTCCATTCTCTCCATCGCCGCCAGCATTGCGATCATCGCGTACATGATGCGCGTGCGTCGTGCCCCGCTCGGATTCCGCGTAGCGCTCTCGATGATCCTCGGCGGAGCTGTTGGAAACCTCATCGACCGCGTCCTGTACGGCGCGCTCTATGGCGAGGCCCCGCTCTTCGAGGGGAAAGTCGTCGATTTCTTCGACGTGGATTTCTTCAATATCTCCATCGGCAGCTACCATCTCACGCGCTGGCCGGTCTTCAACATCGCCGACGCATCCGTGACGATCGGCGTCCTCCTCCTGTTGTTCTTCCACCGGGCGATCGAACACAAGCCCGATCAGCACGCGGTCAACACCGCAACGGCGGACGCCAGCGTCGCATCAGCGCCGTCGTCGACTTCCTCCTCCGGATCCGCTGCGGGCGGTTAAGGCGCCGCCCGGGATCACCCATGCACAACGAGGTTGAACTCACAGCAGCGCCCGGGCAGAAGCGGGTGCGGCTCGACGTTTTCCTCGCCCATCACGTGGAAAACGCGACCAGAAGCAAGGTGCAACGCGCCATCGAGGCCGGGTCTGTGCTCGTGAACGGCGGGCCCGTGCGGGCAAGCTACCAGGTCCGCCCGGGCGACATCATTCGTGTCACGCTCCCCGCGCCTCCGCCTCAGGAAGCGTTGCCGGAAGCGATACCGCTCGAGATTGTGTACGAAGACGAACGGCTGCTCGTCGTGAACAAGCCTGCCGGCATGGTAACACATCCGGCGCACGGCAACTACACCGGCACGCTCGTCAACGCGCTGCTCCATCACTGTGGCGACCTCTCCGGGATCAACGACCCGGTACGCCCGGGCATTGTGCACAGGCTCGACAAGGACACCTCGGGGCTTCTCGTGGTGGCAAAGGACAACGCGGCGCATGCGCATCTGGGACGGCAGTTTGCCCGACGAGCGACGACGCGGGAGTACTGGGCCGTCGTCTGGGGGAAACTCAAAGGGCAGAGTGGAGTTGTGGAGGCCGACCTCGGCCGCAGCAAGAGCGACCGGAAGAAGATGGCGGTGGTGGAGCACGGGAAGCCGGCTGCCACGGAGTATCTGGTAGAGGAGCGTTTTCCGTATCTGACGCTGGTCCGGCTCCACCTCAGGACCGGCAGGACGCACCAGATCAGAGTTCACCTCGCCCATATCCATCACCCCGTGTTCGGGGACCCCACCTATCACGGCCGCAGGATCCACGACGGCCCGAACACTCCGCGCCAGCGGGCAGAGGTCCAGGCCATGCTGGATGTGATGCCCCGGCAGGCTCTTCATGCCAGGACGCTGGGTTTCGTGCATCCGGCGACCGGCCGGCCTATCGAGTTCAATTCTCCGCTTCCCGCCGATTTTGAGGCGCTTCTCGCCCTCGCCCGTCGCAGTCCCCGATGACCCTGCATCGCCTGCGGGCGATTTTTCTCGTGACAGAATCGTGGGAGATGCATATATTGCGCCACGCGTCTTGCCGCGCAACATGTGATACACGGCAACTGTTGTCAGGCGGTTGCCAACTATACTATCCTTATTACCTATTTGACAGGAGGCGTGATGAGAACAGCTCGTCCACTCGCCGCGGCGCTGTGTGCTGTAGGCTTCCTTGTGCTCCTGCTCCCCTCGATGTCGGCCTCGCAGACTGCGGTTGAGTCAGCGCTCGCAGCGTACGGGGAGGAGAACGTGAAGGGATACATGCAGCCGTTCGCCGACCTGTTCGGTGCGAATCTGAATTCGGGGTACTACCGTACCGCGGCAGTCCCCGTGGCGGGGTTTCATTTCGAATTCGACATCATCGCAATGGGTGCGATCGTGGGCGATGCAGAAAAGAAGTTTAACGCGACGACGCCAAGCGGCTTCACGCCGGCGACGTTTGAGTCTGCAACCATCTTCGGCGAGAAGGGGAACGAGGTGACCGATGTCCCGACCCAACTCTCGTACCGCGGCGCCGACGGCGTGTTCAACACCACGATGATGCCGATGGCGACTCCGCAGATCAAGGTGGGTTCCTTATACGGGACGGAGTTTCTCGGGCGGTTTGGCTATGTTCCGGCACTGGGGGACAACTTCGAGAGCACGACGCTCTGGGCGATCGGCGCACGGCACAATCTGAATCAGTGGTTCGGCACCCTGCCGCTGGATCTCTCGGCGGCCATCTATTATAGTAGCCTGTCGACGGGCGAGCTCATGAAGTTCAACGGCCTTATGGTCGGCGCCCAGGCGTCCAAGGAATTCGGAATCCTCACGGTGTACGGCGGACTGGGATATCAGTCGAGCACTCTCACGCTGAAGTATAATTCCACCGTCCCCTCTGCACCCGGAAATGTTGAGATCAAGCTTGATGGCAAGAACAACTTTGCGTTCACGGCGGGGGCCGGTCTGTCCTTCGGCGTCTTCAAGATTTTCGCCGACATCAACGTCGGCTCTGTGACGAACCTCTCCGGCGGCATCGGCTTTGGCGGATAACGAACTGGACAGCGTAGAACACAAAGGAGTGTAGCGCATGAAAGCGAAGATCATACTTGGGCTTGTGGTCGTCGGACTGATGGCGAACGGCAGTTCGTGTCTGAACGACCCCTTCATTGTGCCATTGAACGCCCCGCTAAAGCACTGTGAAGTCAGTAACCCCGGGCAAACATGGGGCGACGATCCTCCTACGACGGTCTATATCCTTGGTGAGATTCCCGATGACTACCAGGATCTGGTCGTGGGAGCGAGACTCGTCGATGTCGTTGTCTATGCGACAAATGCAGCTCCAACCGACAGTGTCAATGGCGAGGCGGGCATCGTAACGCCAGCCGGGTATCAGCAGGTCGTTACATTCCGCGGCAACGGAAAGGATTTCTCACAGCGGCGATCGCTTCTACAGGACCAGTCTCCGCTCATTGCCGCAAATTCTGTCGGCGTTGACTCTCTCGAGGCCCTGATCAAGCGATTCATTGCGAATCCCGAGAACACCTTTGTGACGATCGACTCACGGGGCGTCGTGCTCCCGACCTCGACCGGGCATGAAGTCTGCGTTGAAATCCTCGTCCAGGTGGACGCCGAGGTGCCGTTCGATTAACGGTCGGTTTCAGGCAGTTGTTCCGGCACGGCCCCCGATATCGGGGGCCGTGCCGGTTTCGGACCCAGGCTGGGCCTTTTGCCGCCTGCGCGCAGCCTTGATTAGGCAGGCAGTGTTTCGTACCTTTTTTTTACATGTCTTCCCAGAGGCACAACCTCCTCGGGTTGTCGCGAGAGGAACTCGCCCTGGTCGCGGAGCAGTTGGGTGAGCGCCCGTACCGGGGGAACCAGGTCTTCGCCTGGCTGTACGAGCGAGGCGCGACCGCCTTCTCCTCGATGTCCGACCTTGGCAAAGCGTTCCGCGATCGCCTCGAGGCCAGCGCCACCATCCAGGGCATCGAGTACCTCACGAGCCAGACCTCCCGCCGGGACACTACGACGAAGTTCCTCTTCGCCCTCCAGGATGGCCGCAAGATCGAAACGGTCCTGATCCCTCCGCGGTCTGCATTCCGGCCGGGAGAGGCCGCCCGGGAAGAGGAGCAGATCCGGCAGACCCTCTGCATCTCGACCCAGGTCGGATGTCCGCTGGATTGTGCGTTCTGTGCGACCGCGACCATGGGGTTCCAGCGGAACCTCACCGCCGGTGAAATCGTGGATCAGCTCCTGCAGGTGCGGCGCATCACGGGCCGCCGGATCACCAACATTGTGTTCATGGGGATGGGCGAGCCGCTGCTGAACTACGACGCCGTGATGAAGGCGGCGGAGATCTTCAGCCTGGGCTCGAAGGTGACCGCGCGTCGCATCACGATCTCGACCGCGGGGTGGGTGGATGGGATCATGCGCCTGGCGGGGGAGCGGAGCCGCGTGAAACTGGCCGTCTCCCTCCATAGCGCTGTGGACAAGACACGACGGGCATTGATGCCGATCGGACAACGGTTTCCGCTCCCGGTCCTGGAGGACTCGCTCCGGGGGTACTACCGCCAGACGCGCCGGCGGATCACCTTCGAGGTCATCTTCTTCGACGGCGTCAACGACACGGCTCCCGAAGTGGGCGCCCTCATCAGGTTCGCGCGGCGCGTGCCGTGCAAAATCAACGTCATTCCGTTCCATTCGATCGCATTCGCGGCGCCGACAGGGCTGGGTACCTCGCTCCGGCCATCGCCGAGGATGGACGAGATCGTGGAACAGCTGCGGCAGGCACACCTGACCGTGATGGTACGTAGCAGTGCGGGGGAGGATATCGACGGCGCGTGCGGACAGCTGGCCGTCAGAGCCGAGCGGTCACCGGGACGCCGCCGCAGCGCCTCAACCACAGCAGCACTCTGATTCTCCGGTATGCACACTGTTATGCGACTCCTCCTGTTTGGCCCGCCCGGCGTGGGCAAAGGGACCCAGGCGAAACTCCTCTCCCAGGAATTCGGCGTGCCCCACATCTCCACGGGTGATTTGCTGCGGATTGCTGTCACCCAGGGCACACCGGTCGGAAAGAAAGCAAAGGCGATCATGGACGAAGGGCATCTCGTTCCGGACGATCTCATGATTGCCATCGTGCGCGAGGCCCTCAGCGGTCCGGCGGCTGCGAACGGATTTATTCTAGACGGCTTCCCGCGGACTCTTCCGCAGGCCAGGGCGCTCTCCGCTCTCTTTGAGGAACTCGGCATAACATCGTACAAGGTGATCGAGTTTGACGTGGACGAGGAGGAAGTGATCCGGCGGCTCGCCTCACGGATGATGTGCACGAAAGAGGGGACGATCTTCAATGCGCACACGGATGGCCTGACCATCGACTCCCCGTGCCCGCAGTGCGGAAGCCCGCTCATGCAGCGTGACGACGACAAGGAGAGCACGGTCCGCAACCGCCTCCGCGTCTACCGCGGCAGCACGGCCCCGGTTATCCACTATTTCGACGCCCTCGGAGTTGTGTGTCGCGTGGATGGGACCGGTTCGGTGGACGTCGTCAACCGTGAGATCAAGCTGCTTCTCGAAGAGAGACAGTGACGCCGCATCTTCTTGTGATCGGCCACCGTGGAAGCGCGGGAACCGCACCGGAGAACACGCTGCCGTCATTCCGGGCCGCCGCCGATGCCGGCGCAGACATGATTGAGCTGGATGTGCGCCTGGCCGCCGACAACGTGCTTGTGGTCCACCACGACATGTCCTTGCGGCGGACGACCGGCATCGGACGGCGGGTCCGGGACGTGGGGGCGAATGAGATTACCGGGCTGGATGCCGGCGCGTGGTTCGGGCGTCAGTTTCGGGGTGCGCGAGTTCCGGACCTGGCGGGCGTGCTGGCCTGGAGGCCCGCCCGGCTCGGCCTCAACATAGAGGTGAAAACAGAGGGCGACCCGCGCGGGCCGTCGGCGTACGTCGAGGCGTTACTCGGACTCATCGATCGCATGCCCCCGGCGAAGCTCCTGGTCTCATCGTTCGATGACACGTTTCTGACCCGGCTTCACAGGGCCGCACCGCACATACCGCTGGGGTGTCTCTTCATGCCGGTGCGAGACTGGGTGAGGGGGCCCGCTGCACTTGCGCGTGCAACGGGGGCGCGCGTGTTCATCTGCAGCGTGCATCAGGGGGGCGGGGCGCGCGTCCGTGCAGCCCAGGCAGCTGGCCTCGCTGTGTATGTGTATGGTATCACTACGGTCCGCCAGGCGCGACGCTGTCACGCACTCGGCGTGAGCGGCATCATCACTGATTTCCCCGCGCGCATGCGGCAATCGCTGAATCGTACAGGACGCAGCATATGACGCTTCGACGAATCCCCTTTCCGCTTCTTGTGGCTGGCGCCGTCTGGTGGCTGCAATCAGGCTGCGAGAGCGGCCCGAGTCCGGAAAGGCTGCGGGCAGACTCCGTGATGGTTACCGCCCTCGCGGCGAACGATGCCGGCGAGCTCCCTTCGGCAAGGGCAAAGCTGCTGGAAGCCATCGAGTTGCAGCGCCAATACGGTCGTCCCGAGAACATCGCCACAATGCTGGAAGCCCTCGCTGGAAGCTATGCCATTGTGGGCGAGGTTGACTCGGCGCTCGCGTACCTGAACCGTTCTATTGAAGCCCGCCGGTCGCTGGCGGATCGTGCTGCGGTCCGCAGGCTCACGCTGCAGATCGCCGAGCTGCACCGCCGGATGGGCGACGACCGGCGCGCAATGGACATCTACATCGAAACGCTCCGGCTGGCCCGGTTGTTCAAGGACCAGGACGGTGTTCGGGAAGTGCTCCGGGCGATGCTCCCGTCGTATCGGGCTCTGGATGACGCCGACGGCGAGCGGCTTGCGATCGTGGATCTGCGCGAGCGTGCGACGGCGGCCGGCGATGCCGGCACGCTGGCGGCACTCGACCTGGAATCGGGCACCGGAGCATCGCTCCGCGGGGACCGCCAGCGGGCATCCCAGGCGTTTCTCGAGGCAGTCACCAACGCCGGACGGGCCAAGGATTCCGTCGTGCTGGCACAGGCGCTTGGTGCGCTCGGTGAAGTTGCCGCCGATGCCGGGAACGCGCGTGAGGCGCTCCAGTATTTTTCGGACGCGCTCCGGGTTGCGTACACAATGCCGGCCGTGCGCGGTCTCACGACGCGCCTCCTGCTCAACGTGGGTCATACATATGTCCATACCCGGGACATGGTCAACGCCACGCGGTTCTACCGGGCTGCGCTGACCTATGCGCTGAACTCGAGGGACCGCATCGCCGAGGGGTATGCAACGATCCTCCTCGGTCTGTGCGCACTGGAAAGCCGCGGCGGGGACCCGGTGCGCGAATCCCGGTCCGGGCTGGAATTGTTCGAAAGTCTGGGATATGCGCGCGGGGCGGCGTTCGCCCAGGCAGCGCTGGGAAAAATCGCCGAGCGGAACAGGCAGCTTGTTCAGGCGACCGATCGGTACCGGCGGGCAATCGCATTGCAGGAGCAATGGCTCAGCAATCCTCCCGAACAGGATGTCTATGCCCGGTGCGAGGCGGCATTCTTCCCCGAAGGGTCGACCTACGCCTATGACCAGCTGCTGGACGTGTTGCTTCGGACGGGAGAGACGGGCGAAGCCTTCTGGTTCGCGGAGCGGAAGAGCCGCTCGCTGTATCTGCGCATGCTTTCGGGGACGGAGCCCGCGTTGAAGGATTCAGGTGCCGCGGCGATCGTCGAAACGGCCCGGCGGTTTAGAGGGCGCCGCATTGCGGCTGAGGCGCAGTATGCGATGCTTCTTGCGACGGGGGAGGTGCGGATCCCGGTTGTGAAGCTGGCCCATCAGCGGCTCGAGACCACGGGGACGCAAGCCACTCAGGTGCGCGAGGAGGCGGCGGGAAGGTGGCCAACGCTCGCACCGCTCGTCAGTATTGATGGAGTGAGGCTGGCGGATGTCCAGCGTCGGCTCGGTCCCGGCGCCACACTTGTCCGGTATGTGCCCACCTCCCGGAGCCTGTATGTGTTTGCCGTCACAGAGGGCGACGTTCAGCTCCGCATCGCGGCCGTCCGCCGCGAACAGGTGATGGCTTCGACGAGCGAGCTGTCCTCGCTGTTCCGCTCTGTCGAATCGGAAGCTGACACCATCCGCATCGATCCCGCTGCACCACGCTCGCAGGCGGAGCAGCTGCTGCAGTCGATGGCGGATTGGTTCGTGCGCCCCGTCGCGCGCGATTTGTCGAAAAACGGGGTCGTCCTGGTGACGGCCACGCCCGAGTTTCCCTGGCTCCCGGTACACGCGCTCAGGACGGGTCGCGGGAAGCGGAGTGCGTACATGGCCGAACAATACCAGGTGCAGTATCTGCCGCTTGCTGGGACCGTGCTGCTCCCGCCGAGACTTCCTGCGATCGTCAGGGAAGTGGCGGCAGCGGGGTTCCCGGGCCGGACCAAGTGGGATGTGGAATATGAGCTGAGGGACATCCGGGCGTTTTACAGGGAGGCCCGGCTGTACTTCGGGAGGCAGGCGACGGTCGGAGAACTCAGCCGGGAGTCATCGCAGCTTCTGCACATCGCGGCGCAGTTCGTCGTCAACCAGAGGCATCCGGAGAACGCGGTCATCGTGCTCTCCGACGGGAAGTCGCAGACGTTTCCGGACGAAGTGCCGCTCGGTCAGCTGCTCGCCCTGCCTCCGGCGCCAGCCATTGTTCTCTCCAACCTATCGCCGGGAGGCACGTTCTACCACACGGGGATTCCGCTGCTCCTTGCGTTCAACGGAACTGGAGCAACGGTGATGAATGGGTTTGTCCCGCTGCGAAAGGCAAAGAAGTACTTCAATGAAGTGTTCTACACGAACCTGGTCAACGGCGCGACCGTGGCAGGGGCGTTCCGGGCGGTGCAGCTCGACATGATACGCACGCCGGGATATCAGTCTCCGCTGGTCTGGGGTCAGTTCTTCTTGTGGGCTCGTTAGAAGGGGCTAGTGTCGGCGCACTTTGACGCTGCCGACGCCTGAATTGACGCGCAGGTTCATGCGTCCGGCAGCCGTGCCAAGGTTGGAGGTGGTGTAGATGTTGTCGCCGGCCGTGCGGAAATCCGGGTCGAGATCGATGCTCGACATCCAGGTTTCGTCGTACACGATGCGCGCGCCAACGTCCGATGGAATCACGACGGTGACGACGCCGAGGCCTACCTCAAGATCGACATCGACCTCGCTGGTAAGGCGTCCGCTGAAGTCCAGAAGGTACGAGCCTACGCCTCCCTGAAAGCGGAGGTGCTTGAAGTTCGCGTTGCCGAGATTGCGTGCCTGGAACCTGCTCAACCCCGACTCGATGTTGATGTTTTCGATCGTGCCAACGTTCGGGGAATCGAACGACAGTACCACGTCGCTCGCACCGGTCGAAAGCGTGAAGTCCTTCACCTGCAAGCCGCCCAGCCGGAAATCCCCCTTTCCAATGCCCAGCTCCACGTCGAGCGACACCGGTATGTCGGGGCTGAGCTGCAATTCCCACGGTCCCTGCTGAAACGCCGTCACCGTCGTCCTCTCTTCGCCGTTCTCTTCCCGGACCTCCGGTTCCCCCAAATTCAGATCCAGATAGCCGACACGGTTCCGGATCGCATAGTCCATGGCGAAGTTGTGGGCAGGGTCCCCCTTCAGGTTCTGGACGACCAGGATCTTTTCTGGTTGGCCGGGAACGATGGAGACGGTTCCGAACGACGACGAGAGGACGACGCTGAGCTCACGTTCGGTCGTGCGTCCAATCTCGCGCGTCTGGGACACCGTGCCGGTCACCTTCGGTTCCTGTGCCAGGGCAAAGGATGCAAGCCCGACCGTCGCGGTCAGGACGGACATCGATATAGCGGCGGCATGTTTCACGGCGTTCCCATGTCCGGGATCCCCTACTATAGAATAGTACGGCCTGCTCGAGGGCAAAGTTACGGGCGGTTCAATAATTGCGGATCTTGTTCCGCAATTGACGGTAGAGGAGCTCTCGGGCCCTGAAAATGTGGGCCTTGACGGTTCCGATGGGGAGTTTGAGCATCCGGGCGATTTCCTCGTAGGATTTCTCCTCGGTGTGCCGCAGGAGGATCACGCGCCGGTACTTTTCGGGGAGCTTGTTGATGGCGTTGCGGATCAGGACGGACCTCTGGTCGGCGATCACGTCGCGGTCGGCCTCGTAGGAGTCGTCAGGGAGCTCAAACACGTACTCGCTGTCGTGCGATTCCACCGGTTTGTCGATCGAATACATCTGGAGTTTCCGCTTCCTGATGTAGTCGATGCAGTTGTTGGTGGCGATCTTGTACAGCCAGGTGGAGAACGCGAACTCTTCGTTGAAATTCCTGAGGGAGCCGAACGCCTTAATGAACGCTTCCTGGGTCAGATCCTCGACCTGCTCTCTGTCGTGAACCATCCGGAAGATGAAGCTGTAGATCGCATCATGATACTTGTCCATCAGCTTCCGGTACGCGCGGTTGTCGCCGCGGAGCGCGTCCTGGATCGTCTGGTAATCCTCGTTGCGGGATGCGAGCTTCTTTTCCTCTCGCGAGGTGGGCGGAGATGGCGGGTCAGCGCTATGTCGGCGGGGTTTCCTTGGCATGCAACGTCAGAGAAATGTACTGAACGGACCTTTCAGGCGCAAGGCGCGGCGGTTGACTCCCGTCCCGGAGGTGCGTACCTTTTTGAATGTTTGTTACACTCGAAGGATTGGACTACAGCGGCAAGTCCACGCAGGCCGATCGGTTGCTGCGCCGGTTGGAGCGGAGCCACCGGGAGGAGCCAGATCGCTGGCCTGCGGTGACGTTTCTCCGGGATCCAGGAGGGACGCCGCTCTCTGAGCGGCTGAGAGACGTTCTCCTCGACCGCCAGCATCTTGCGATGTGCGGGCGTACGGAGTTGCTGCTGTTTGCGGCGAGCCGGGCCCAGCTCGTGGAAGCGGTGATCCGGCCGTCCCTCCGGCGCGGGAGCCTCGTGGTCTGCGACCGGTTCTATGACTCGACCACCGCATATCAGGGGTACGGACGCGAGCTGAATCTTGAGGATGTGACGCGATTGAATGATTTCGGCGCAGGCGGGCTGAAGCCCGACCTCACGATCCTGTTCGATGTGCCGATCGACGAAGTGGAGCGCCGGCGGCGCGCCGCCGGGGCCGCTGCCGACCGGATGGAAAGTTCCGGCCGGGCGTTCTTTGAACGCGTGCGCAACGGATACCTCACGCTCGCTGCAGCCGAGCCGGACCGCATCGTGCGCATCGACGGAACCGAGACGCCCGATGTTGTAGAAGCCCACGTGTGGGGCACGGTGACTGAGCGATTGGAACGACAGAGACAAGGAGCAGGGACGACACGATGACGTGGAAGCGGACGGTGGTGCGGTTGACGGCTGCGGTTGCGGTGATGCTGTTTGCGGGCTTCACGCTCCCTGCCGATACGAGCTATTTCTTCTCGGTCAAGAAGAATATTGAGGTTTTCGGGAGGGTGTACAAGGAGATTTCCACGCACTACGTGGACCAGGTCGACCCCGACCGGTTCATGCAAGCGGGGATCGACGGTATGCTGGAATCGTTGGATCCGTACACCGTCTATATCGCGGAGGGTGAAGGGGATGAGGTTGATCTGCTCACCAACGGAAAGTACGGCGGCATCGGGGTGACGATCGGCATCAGGGACGGCGGTGTGCGCGTCATCTCGGTGATGGACGGATACTCGGCACAGCGTGCAGGCATCGCGCCGGGCGACAGGATTATTGCAGTGGACGGCGTGAGCGTTGAGGGAAAGAAGCCGGACGAAGTGCGGGGCCTTACCCGTGGCGAGCCCGGGACGTCGGTGAAGGTCAGCATCCAGCGCGAGGGCGAAAAGGCTCCGGTGGAATTCGTGCTGCTCCGGGAGGAAATCAAGCTCAAAAACGTCACCTATGCCGACTATGTGGAGCCGGGCATCGGCTATATCCGCCTGGAACGTTTCTCGCGCCTCGCAGGTGAAGAGGTCCGGCAGGCGCTGAAGGACTTCAAGGTCCGCGGCGACCTGAAGGGAGTGATCCTCGACGTGCGGGGGAACCCCGGCGGCCTGCTGGACGCAGCCGTGGAAGTGGTGAGCAAGTTCGTTCCGCGCGGGAGCCTCGTGGTGAGCACGAAGGGCAGAAGCAGCGACTCCGACAAGGAATACCGCTCTGATGAAGAGCCGGTTCTGAGCTCGGTCCCCATGGTGGTCCTCACGGACCGCGGAAGCGCAAGCGCAAGTGAGATCGTGGCGGGCGGGCTCCAGGACCTCGACCGTAGCCTGATCATCGGAACGAGAACCTTCGGCAAGGGATTGGTACAGACCGTCATGCCGCTGGATTACGGATCCCAGCTCAAGATGACCACGGCGCGCTACTACACTCCGAGCGGCCGATGCATTCAGGAAATCGATTATCTGCACCGCGATTCGAACGGCGTGTTTGCGAAAACGCCGGACAGCCTCAAGCAGGTCTTCACCACCGCAAAGGGGCGGAAGGTGTACGAGCATGGAGGCATTACGCCCGACACCGTCGTGGATGAAACTAACCCCGGACCCATGGTTCGTGAGCTGCAGCGGAAGGCGATGTTCTTCAAGTTCGTGACCACCTATCGCGCGGCACACCCGGCGGACACCTCCGATGCGGTCACGCCCGAGATGATGCGCGAGTTTGACGCATTCCTGAAGAAGGAGAAGTTCGAGTTCCAGGAGGACACCCAGTCCAAGCTGCAGGACCTTCGGACGCAGGCGGTCGCGTACCATTACGGTGACGAAGTGCTCAAGGACCTGGATCTGCTTACCTCCGCGCTCGCAAAGGAAAAGGAACGCGCGCTCGACCGCTATGCTGCCCACATCAAAGACGAGCTCCAGATCGAATTTGCGGGACGGCTCCAGGGAGAGCGCGGCCGCATCAAGGCTTCGTTCCCGTCGGACGTGCAGTTGAATACCGCTGTGGCGATGCTGAAGAACCCGAAAGCGTACTCCCGGAAGCTCGGCATCTGACACACTCTCTCACTCCGGCTCACGCATGGATCTGACCAGTTTCCTTCTCCTGCTTGCAGGAGGTGCGCTCACGGGGTTCCTCGCCGGATTCTTCGGCGTGGGAGGCGGGATTATCCTTGTTCCCATCCTTCTGGCGTACCTGTCGGCAACCGGAGCCTCTTCGCTGGTTGCGACTCATATCGCGTTCGGTACGAGCCTGCTCGTGATCATCTTCACGTCGATGTCCTCTGCGTACGAATACCGGCGCAACGGTCACGTTGTGTGGAAAGCCGTGATGATCATCGGTATCGGAAGCGTTGCCGGGGCATGGCTCGGGTCCTGGCTGGCGGCGGGCTTGCGGGGGGAGACGCTTCAGAAGATCTTTGCGGGCGTTGTGGTTGTGGCAGCGATCAGGCTGCTCTCGGAGCAACGGAGGCCGAAGGGAGAAGAGGAGCCGCGGATGGGGATCGCCGGGCTGTCGCTCACGGGTCTCGTGGTGGGCGTCGTCTCGTCGCTTGCAGGTGTGGGCGGGGGAATCTTTTCAATCCCCATCATGTACAGCCTTCTTCACTTCCCCCTCAAAAAGGCCCTCGGGACATCCAGCGCGACGATCGTCATCACTGCGCTTTCAGCCGTCGTCGGCTATGTTATGCGTGGGTGGGGAAGTCCGCTGTTGCCGCCGTACACGCTCGGTTATGTCGCATATCTTGCCGCCATCCCGCTGGCGGTAACGTCCATTCCGCTGGCGCGCGTGGGTGCTTCGATCGCCCACAAGACCAAAGCCGACAACCTTCGAAGGCTTTTCGCCGCCTTTCTTTTCGTCATTGCCGCGAAGATGTTTTTCTTTCCGTAGTTGCCATTCGCCCATCCCTCGTTCGTGCGACGGTCCGCCCAGCGGATGTCTTACCGCAGCGCCCGCTCTATTCTCTTCGTGACTCTGTCCAGGTCTGCGGGCCGGTTGACGAAATCGGTGGAATCCACCTCGACGGTCAGGACCTTTCCGAGTGTGTACCCGCTGATCCACTCCTCATACCGGGTATTCAGCCTCTCAAGATAGTCGCGCCGGATGCTCTGCTCCATGCCCCTGCCGCGCGCGGCGATCTGCCGCTGCAGCGTTGGAACACTCGCCTTCAGATAGACAAGCAGATCCGGCGGGCGCAGGTAATCCGCCATGACGCCATAGAGTGCCACATACGTCCGGTAGTCACGCTCATCCATCTTGCCGAGTTCAAACAGCGTCCGCGCGAATATCTCAGCGTCCTCATAGATGACACGGTCGAGGATCACGGACCTCCTGCCTTCGACGATCGCCTTGTGGCTGCGGAACCGGTGAGAGAGGAAGTACACCTGGAGCTCAAAAGACCAACGGGGCATGTCGGCGTAAAAATCGTCCAGGTACGGGTTGTCGTCGACGGACTCGTAGCACGGGGCCCAGCCGGTGCGTTCGCTCAGCAGGCGCGTGAGCGACGACTTTCCGGAGCCGATATTGCCGGCGATGCCGACGAACGCTTTCCTTCGCCGGCGCATAGGCGTGCGAGATGTCATGGGGTTCCTCCGCGCACCAGGCGCGCAATCATACGCAGGGCCTCGACCGAGCGTGGCCCCGGCCGTGAGACGAGATCGGCGTCGATGCGGTAGATGCGTTTGCGCTGTGCGGCCTTCAGTGACGTCCATTCTGGAAACTCCTCAAACAGGAGGCGGGTGTCAGCGACGACCTCAGAGGTGACCAGAACCAGGTCGGGGTCTTCGCTCACAACCGCCTCGCGGCTGAGGGTGGGGTATGTTGACGGAAACCGGGCGGCCAGGTTTGTGGCCCCGGCGGTTTCCAGAAGCTCATTCAGGAAGGTGTGGCCGCCCACCACGATGAGGGGACGGATGGAAACGATCAGAAGCGTTCTGACCTTCGGGCCTGACACACCGCGGACGACGTCCGCCTCCGCTGCAGCCAGTTCCGTTGCCAGCCTGGATGCGTCAGTGCTCCGGCCGGCAAGGGTACCGAGTTGTCCGATGGATGTACGAATATCGGCAAGCGACCGGGGATTGCTGACGAACACCGCAGCACCGAGGGTGGTGAGCCGGTCGAAGTCCTCGCGGACGTTCCCCTCCATGCTCAGCACGATGAGGTCCGGCTTGAGCGCGACGATTGCCTCGAGGCTCGGGTTGATCATACCGCCGACCTGCGGCTTCTGTGTCGCCTCCTTCGGGTAGGTGCAGTACGACGTCACGCCCGCCACCGCATCGCCCGCGCCGATCGCGAAGAGCGTTTCCGTGAGGCTCGGTGCGAGGCTGACGATGCGCTGTGCCGGCCGGGCCAGGCGCACGGTCCGGCCCAGGTCGTCGACGACGGTGATCTCCGCCGCTGCCTGTGCGGTCAGCAACGCGGCGAGCGCCAGAACAAGAAAGGGGCGAACGTGCATGCAGGTGAAGGGGTTGACGAATAGAGAGCTCGATCAATATAGAGGGGGTCGTGGCGAGATGCAAGAAAGGCGGGCACCCGTGAAGCACCGGATGCCCGCCGGTGGGAACCTGATGCCGAGATTCGCGTGGGCGAGGCTGCGCTCCCGGGCTTTCGTGAACCCTCCTACTTGATCGAAAGAGATCCGGCGTCGATAGGTGGAGAGGGAGCAAGTCCATCGACCAGAATTAGCTCCTCGAGCGGGAGATTCCACACGCTGGCAACTTCGTCTGGGTCTAGGCTAAAGAAGAAACCATCGGCAGTGAAGTTGTGCCCCCCTGGACCGTTGACGGCAAGCCACCAGACTTCGTAGTACCCCTTCCCGGGCCCGCTTGTCTCAACCCCACCCACCACTGCAAACTTTTCATACCCCAGGACGTTTTCATACACCTTCATGTAGATGACACTTGAATGTGCATTGACCCACTTGTCGTGCCCGAAGGCATTGGCGGCATTGATCAGGTACCTGCCGTCGACGCTGCCGTCGGCGTACTGATGGGCGGTGATTGTGTTCTGGACCTTCTTGCCGTTTCCGTAGTCGTCGAACCAGAAACCTCCCTGCACGGAGTGGACAATCGGCCCTTTCTTCTCGAGAGACGGCGCCACCGTGGCGGTTTGATTGCCCGGCGACACCACTGAAGTAACGTTGTCCGAACATCCCGACAGCTGCGAGACGATCGCTGCCGTCAGCAGCGCAACATACCATGGTGTTCTCGTACCCTTCTCCTTGTGGAGGTGGTTGAATGTTGATGAAGGGCTCTGGCTAGAAGCTTGAATGATCATTTGACTAGAATCATCTTTCTGGTCTGGACGAACGATCCGGCCGTCATGTGATACAGATAGACTCCGCTCGGAAGCCTCCCGGAGTCGAATTGTACTACGTGCGATCCCGCGGGTTTGTCTTCGTCCAGCAGTGTCGTCACTTCCTGCCCGAGCGTGTTGAACACCTTTAGGCTCACCCATGATGCGTGCGGCAACTCATACGTGATGATCGTGCTCGGGTTGAAGGGGTTGGGGAAGTTCTGGTCAAGCGCATATGTCTTCGGTATCTGTCCCTCCTCCGCCACCCCTGTGACTATCTGGAAGATCATCGCCTTCGAATATCGCGTTTGACCGTATCCAAACCGGGACTGAACCCACACAATTGCACTGTAGTACGAGGGGGTCAGCAGCGGTGGATAGAGGCTGAAGGTGACGTTCTGAGAATCTCCCGGCGCAAGCGCAAACAGTGTCGGCGAAACGGCGATGGCCGACTCCGGCGAAACAAGCACATAATCAAGAGCGATACCTATGGAATCCTCCGAGCCGCCCAGGTTTCGAACCATGAACGTGGTATCACGCCTAAGCATACTGTCGTCAATCGGCCCGAAATTCACGCCCTGATCATCAACCCAGAGGAGTGCCTTGTGCGTGAAGAGGTATGTGGCGGCGTACGGTAGTGATCGCGAGGTGCCCTCGGTCCGGTCATCGGTCCGAATGTGAACGTAGATGGTGTCGTCTTTCATCGGAACGTACACGCTCCCCCACAGGCCATCCGCGGCGACACTGTCGCCGTGTAGCCCACAATCAGCAAGCACGAGACTGTCCAGGAGCGCGCCCGAACCGTTGTTGAGTGTCGCGACCACATGCAGTGCGTGTCCCAGCGGGTTCTCGACCCGGGCAAGGATTGCAATGGTATCGACTGATCGTCGAGCAACCTTCACGTCGTGAGCATAGGCCACCTTCTGAATCCACGCGAGAGCGTGTTTGACCACGGTGTCTTCTCCGTCCGCCACGTCATCCGGTGTAAGCCATACATCTTCGTCAACGGGAAACTCTTTATTGAGTAGCTGCACATCCGGGGACCTATGGTCAACCTCAATGACGTCCGGGCACCAGAAGGTGTAGCCTGATATGGATACACCTGGACTGTACCACCATCCTGAGTATGCTCCCACCGGGGACTTACCGAAGAAACGCACGCCTGGAACATATGCGAACTGCCTGGCGCTGATATCTCCGTAGCTTCTGGTCTGCGGTCCGACGAGAACTGCAATCGGGCGGTCATACATGGTACCGGCATCAGCCGGGATCGACAGATTGCTGCCTCCGCCAGAATAGGTGACAATAGACTCAAGGTCTGATGCAGAGCGACGCATCTTGAAGATGAGCGTTGAATCACCATAGCTCATCAAGCTCGCCAGACCTATCATGAGGCCGTAACTTCCGCCATAGTCCAGGCGCAGGTCAACGATTAGGCCGTCTGTGTTCTCCAAGGCGTGAACAGCGCCATTGAATTGTGCCGGGAGCTGGGGAGAGGTTTGGTGGCGAACATAGATGTAGCCGGTGTTCGTGCCCTCCACGATGCCGTACGTCACGACGCCCGCAAGAAGGTCCTCTGATGGCATCGGAACACCCGGAATTGGAAGCTGCTCGCAGTGCAGGAATGGGTCAGATCTGTCGAGGTCTATGAGTGGAGCAGTGGGGAGATGAACAGTCTGGCCCGTGCCGTATTTCACCACATCGACTGTGTCGAAGAGGTGCCAGAACGTACCCGCGAAGGCCAGCCGATAGTATTCTTTAGCCGATGGGCATGCGCCCGTCAGGAAGTCCGTGCCAATACCCGCCTCTGTGAGCTCCTCAAACAGTCGGGGCCATGGGATGCCCTCGTATCCCAAAATCCGATCCCCCGGTTGTAGCCCGAGCGGATGATTCGGAACGACTTTGTACACGAGAAGTGATGTATCTGGCATTGGCGTGAGCGCAGCACCAAAGTGTCGGGCATCGCTGTTTGTGAAATACGCAACGGGGACCCCTCGACTCATTGGCGTGGCCCAGACGGTGTTGTCGCCGGCATATGCGTGCCACTCGTCGAGTGAATACATGAACTTGCTGATAATCGCATGGAACGCCCCGCGGCTTGTTGAATCAGTGATCTTTGCACGCCAGTACGCGGCAACGGAGTCCCAGTTGAGGTGAGAATATGCGAAGGCCGGGAAATATGTTCGCGCGTACGACGCAAAGGAGTTGAACACGGACAACTTCCGCGAGTACGAATCTCCAGGGCCCCAGTAGTCGTCGATAATCTTCTGCCATTCGGACTTGCGCTTGTAGAACGAGGGCCCGGAGTCATTTCTGGCAACGGGCAAGCGGTATTCAATCGAACGCGGCAGCTGATTCTGCACACGAGTAACCTGGGCCAGAGCATCAAGGGACAAAACCAGAGCAAGAGCCCCAAGAATCGCAATTGTCTTGACCATGATCTACCTCCGTGTATCAGTCCTGACGAAGCCCAAGCGAAGGATGGATTTGCCTGCAAATCTACAACGTCACCGGGAGAAGGGACTAGGACGATCCTGGCATTCTGTTGGACTGGCTATGCAGAATGGGGAGGTACAGAAGGGATGCAGCCTGACATGGCGGCCCAGCGGGACTCACGGGGGTATTGTGGAACCTGACGAGATAATGAGGTGAGGTGCAATTTCTAGCCGGGCGGGGCGTTGCTATGAGGCGGCCGGGTGCGGTGGGGGCTTTTGTGGAGCTGTGTCTCTGACCTCGCTCGGCGTCACCCCAAACTGCTGGTGGAATCGCCTCGAAAAATAGGATGGATCGCTGAAACCGACCTGGTAAGCGATTTCAGCAACGGTGCCGGCGCTGCCCCTGAGCAGGTCCATGGCCCGGTGTAGTCGCAGATAGCGGATAAACTCACCCGGAGACTGATTCGTCAAAGCCGTCAGCTTCCGATGAACCTGGGAGTGACTCATGTTGAGCGCCCTTCTCAGGTCGTCGATTCCAAAGGCTTCGTCACCCATCCGCTCCTCAACAAATCCAATAGCCTTCTGCAGAAAAGCGTCGTCCATCGAGGTGACGGCCACTTCGCCCGGCCTGAGCGGGATCGTGAACCGCTCCCGGAGCCGGCGGCGTGTTTCGATCAGATTCCTGACCCTCGCGATGAGCTCTTTTGGTTCAAATGGCTTGATCAGATAGTCGTCCGCACCGGTTTCCAACCCTTCAATCTTATGCTCGCTTGCCGCCTTTGCGGTCAGTAATACGATCGGGATGTGACAGGTCTTTTCATCCTGCTTCAAGATCCGGCACAGTTCATAACCGTCCTTGCGCGGCATCATAACGTCACTGATGATCAGGTCCGGGATCACCGCCCTGGCCGTTTCCACCCCCTGCGCGCCGTCGACGGATTCCAACACCTGGTAATCGGCAAGGTACTGCCTCACAAAGCTCCTCACGTCAGCATTGTCCTCAACGACAAGGACAATCGGCCTCTGCTCGCCAGGCGCCGGAGATTCCTCTTCCCCGGTTCTCCTCTCGAAATCTCCGTCAGGCCTATCAGCACGCACGGCCGACGCGGAATGCGCAGCGGGAGCAGAGAGCGTTGGCATTTCCAAGATCTCCCCGTCCTTCAGGTGACTCCGCCCCAGCGGAAGCCGGACGGTGAACTCGGTCCCCCGGCCAACCTCACTCTTTACCTCGATCGTGCCGTGATGCAGCTCGACGAGCTCTCTGGCGAGGGCGAGTCCGATGCCCGACCCTTCGTTCTCTCGCGTCTGTGATTCATCGACCTGATAGAAGCGGTCGAAGATCTTCTCCAGATGCACGGGGGCGATCCCAACGCCTGTATCGGCAACCGTGATCGCAACCTCGCCGTTCCGGAAAAAGGGCGTGAATGATCTCTGTGCTTTGAAATCTGAATTCTGAAGTTTGAGCTTTGAATGCTGATCCCTGAATTCGGTCACCTTCACGGTGACTGTCCCGCCCTCCCCCGTGAACTTGAACGCATTCGAAAGAAGGTTGACAAGGATCTTCTCCAGCATGTCTCTGTCGCAATAGACTTCGATCTCCTCCGGCCCTGCTTCGACGTTCAATCGGATGCGCCGGAACCCGGCTGACGATTCGAACGAATAGGCGATTCCCCTGACGAGCGGAACGATATTCATCCGGCTCGCACGCAGCCTCATCGCCCCGGCCTCCAGCTTCGAGAGATCCAGGAGCTGGTTGACTAGTCGAAGGAGGCGGTGCGAATGCCGCTCGGCCATCGTGAGGTCCCGCTCCAGCTCTGCGGCGTCGATCATCTCGCTCGAGCCGCCATCTCCAGGCAACCGGGGAGCGGGGTGTCCCTCACGCGGCGTTCCGGCTCCCAGACGCTCCCTCCATTTCCTGACAGGCCCGAGAACGAGCGTCAGCGGCGTGCGGAATTCGTGCGAGATATTCGCATAGAACCTGGACTTTAGGCGGTCCATTTCGGCCAGGTGCTCCGCCTTGTGTTTGAGGTACAGCTGCCTCACCCGAAGGCGATATGCCGCAGTGACAAGACCAATAAAGACGAACCCATAGATTGCATATGCCCACCACGTTCGCCACCAGGGAGGTGCGATTGCGATCGGAAGTGCGATTTCCTGGTCCGACCAGCGACCGAATCTGTTGATGGCTTTGACTCTGAAGACGTACCTGCCCGGGGCGAGGCCGGGGTATCTCGCGAAACGTCGCGCCCCGGGATTGGCCCAGGTATCTTCCACGCCTTCCAGCCGGTAGCGATATTCAATAAGGTGCCCCTGGCCGGGATCGATTGCGGCGAATTCGAATTCGAGAACGTTCTGATCGTGCCGCAGCTGCAGTGGCTTGGCAAGATCCTGCTGCGGAATCATTACGGTATCGTTGACCGACGTCCGCGAAAGGACCAGGAACGGCGGTTGCACCGGGCGATCCAGGCTGTCCGGATGGACGATCGACATGCCGCCGTAGCCGACGAGGACCACCCTCCCGTCGTCCAGGGCCGTCATGCTCAAGGGTCCCAGGAATCCGTCGGAATGGTCGAAATTGGCAAAAGTGCCTTCGGCCGGATCCAGAATTCCCAGGCCTTTTCCTACGTACCAGACCCAGAGTCTCCCCCGACCGTCATTCCCGAGCGGAAGAGCGTGAATGGAGCCCGCAAAAAGATCATTGACGACAGACGTGAATGATCGGGTTCCAGGTTCCCAGCGATACAGGTTCTTGCCCCCGGCCCAGATTCTCTCCCGGGGATCCTCATATATCATCTGAGGATGGATGCTGCTGATTGCCCCACTGTCGGTCGAGTCCTCTGAAAGGAACTCAAAACGACGTGCTGAAGGATCGAAGACAAAGGGTCCCAGGAATTCATCCGAGATCCAGATCTTCCCGGAGCGGGCTTTCAGCAGGTGGACGATCTGCCCCCGTGAGTCGTGCGAGATGCTCGAGAAGGTGTGATGCCGCGTGTCGAAGGCGAGGAGCCCGTCGTTGTATGCTGCGATCCAGAGCGTGTCTCCGGATGTGCCGACGATGCTCCTGCAGATGTCGTCCTTGAAGGTAAGATTGGCGAGCTGGCGTGAATACCGGTAGCTCGCCACTCGGCCGGTCCGCGGTTCGTAGCTAAAAAGACCCAATCCCCACGAACCAAACCAGAGCGTTCCCTTCCCATCGTCATGAGAGCCCCAGACTCCGGCGCGGTCGAACCCGCTCTTTCCACCCTTGAACAGGTCCACGATGAGGAGAACATTCAAGTCCTCCAACCGGACCTGCACCAGCTTTCCTTCGGCTCCTATCCAGTATGACCCGTCGCTCCACCGATCGATGGTCTCCATCTCCATTGGAAGGCCCGAGGGGCCTCGCAGCGCGTAGCGGGGAAATCGATACGATGCGGGTGGCACATAGTATAACCCGTCGTCCGCGGTGCCGATCCAGAGTGTCCCGCTGCTATCCACCGACATCCGCGTGTACATCGATTTCCCGGGTGCAAGCCAGGAAGGGACGTATTCACGGTATGTCCCGGACACCGGATCGAACATGTCGACCCCCTCCCCTGTCGCGATCCACATCATGCCGTTTCCGTCCCGCTCCATCTCCTGGATCCGGCCATCCCGCAATTCCCCAGCATCACGAGTTCGTTTGGGGTATCTCGTCAACGACCCGCTGGCCTGGTTGAACAGGAGCAGTCCATGCGCGGCCGTGCCAATCCAGAGCCTCCCGGGGCTTTCGCGCAGCAGTGCAGGGACATTGAGGGTTTCGATGTGCAGTCCGCCGACGGCCGGAAGGTTGGGCCTCGTGATTTTTCCGGAGTGGCGGTTGACCAGGAACAACCCGCCCACTGATGCGACGACGAGACTGGAGTCGTCCCATTGCTCCAGTTTGAAGCTCCCCCCTTTGAAGCCGTCGCAGTGTATCGTTCGAAAACGCGCATGACGAGCCACGCTATCCACATCGGTGTCGTCGCGAGCGCTCCCGAGGTCGAGTGAGACAACGGCATCTTCCGTCCCGATCCAGAGAATCCCGGACGGGTCTTCATAGATCGTCTGCGTGTAAGATGGGTGAAACGAGAGACTGTCGTCCCGCCGTCCCTCGAAGTGAACGAATCGGTCCTTTGTGGGGTCATACAGGCTGAGGCTGGAGGCGTATTTCCCGGCCCAGAGACGCCCCCGAGAATCGATGTAGAGCACCAGCACGTTGTCCGGCACGCTAAACTCGCGGTACACCTTGCACGAGTAGCCGTCGTATCGCACGAGACCGTTCACCGTGCCGAACCAGATGAATCCCCATTGATCGCGTACGACGTTCGACCGCAAATGGTTCGACGGGAGGCCCTCGGCGGTCGTCAGGCGGTTGAACTGGATGACGGGGAGGAGTTTGTCCTGCGCAGCGAGGGGTTGAGAGGAGCCGATGATCAGCAGGGCGGAGAGAGTTGCCCGCAACAAAGCAGATGCGGTTCTGTGGCGAAATGCGCGGGGCCAACAGCCGGTGCGGAAGAAGGCCATCCTGGGAAGCTCCACGGGGGGTGAACAATCCCAACGGCGCGATGAATCGGCGGTACGGCCGGAAGATAGGGGAGAGGAGTGCGAGAATCAAACGCAGGTTGCATTTCCTGACCGATTTCGAGACATTCGTGCTGAAGGGAAGCGGTCATGTGCCCGACGATAGTGCGGCTGGGCTGAATGAAGGTAATGCGGTGCTGACGGCCGGATTCTGTCACCTCAAACACTGAGCGCACGTGGATAAATTCGTCATTCATGGAGGGAAGCCGCTGCATGGCACTGTCGCCATCAGCGGAGCAAAGAACGCCACGCTTGCCCTGATACCTGCGACTCTCCTCGCGGGAGGCATGTTCCGCCTGAGAAACACACCGCTCCTGCGCGATGTCACCACCATGTCGGCCCTCCTGCGGTCGATGGGGTTGTCCATCGAGATGAACGGCAATGTCCTGACGCTGGACACGACCAGGGTCAACAAGTTCGAGGCGCCGTACGAGCATGTGAAGAAGATGCGCGCGTCGATCTACGTGCTCGGGCCGCTGCTCGGACGGTTTGGGAAGGCAAAGGTGTCGCTGCCCGGCGGGTGCGCATGGGGGCCGCGGCCCGTGAACCTGCATATCGAAGGGATGCGGAAGCTAGGGGCGGAGATCGACCTCAAGGGCGGCTACATCGTCGCGAAGGCGAAACGCCTGAGAGGCGCGAAGATTCATTTCGATGTGTCGAGCGTGGGTGCGACCGGAAATGTCATGATGGCAGCGGTGCTCGCCCAGGGCACGACGGTGATCGAGAATGCCGCGCTCGAGCCGGAGATCACATTCCTCGCCGAGTTCCTTGTCTCCATGGGTGCGTCGATCAATGGAATCGGCACGACGACCCTGGAAATCCAGGGTGTCGATACGCTCCATCCCGCGGACATCGATACGATCCCGGACCGCATCGAGGCGGGGACCTTCCTTGTCGCCGCCGCCATGACGGGGGGGACGGCCACACTCACAGGGGTGAACCCCGGCCATCTCTCGGCGGTGATCCGGAAGCTGGAAGACACCGGGTGCCACCTGACGTCGACAGACGACACGGTAACGATCGCGGCGCCCGCAAAGGTTACACCCGTGGACGTGACGGCCGCGGTGTATCCCGGGTTCCCCACGGACATGCAGGCGCAGTGGACGGCGTTCATGGCGGTGGCCTCCGGCACGGCCGTCGTCACCGATACCATCTACGCCGACCGGTTCAAGCATATCCCGGAGCTGATCCGCCTTGGCGCGGACATTGAGCTCAAGGAAAATTCGGCCATTATTCGCGGTGTCGACCATCTGACCGGCGCAAAGGTGATGTCGACTGACCTCCGCGCATCCGCGTCATTGATCCTTGCCGGCCTGATCGCGGACAACACCACGGAGGTGCTGCGCGTATACCATCTCGACCGCGGGTACGAGCGCATCGAATCGAAGCTGCGTGCGCTCGGGGCCGACATCGAGCGGGTGGCGGGCGAAGAGTTCTGACGGAGACTCCGTGACGCGCGGTGGCAGACGGGATACTCGTTGGGTGCTGCCGGCGATCGGCGGGGCCGCGTACCTGCTCGTTGCTGCCACCTGCACGCAGATACCCCTCCTCCATACCCTCGGATACGAATTTGCCTTCGTGATCGGGCTGGTGGCGACCGTTGTTGCCACACTGACCACGATCGCGTCAGTGCGCGACGCCGACCCCGCCGGCACAGGACCTGCCGAAGATCGCATGGAAGCTGTGCTCCACGTGTTTGGCCGCTCGGTCGTGTCAAATCTCGCGCTGCTGCTGATCCCCCTCGCCGTTGCCGCGCTGTACATGCTGGTGATCCCGCCGTGCGATTGGCTGGAGGGGCTGGGGTTCTATCTCCTGATTCCCGGCGTCACGGTGCTGGTTTCTGCCGCGCTTGGGGTGTTCTGTGCGATCCACTACAGGCATCCCCGGTCAATGGCGGCGCTTCTGATCGCAGCGTCCGTTGTGTATGCAGTCGCGCTTGGCTACTTCACGCCCGCGATCTTTTCGTACAACCTCTTCTACGGGTTCTTCCCCGGCGTCACGTACGACGAGACCATCGCGCTCACGGGCACGCTCATTGTCTCCCGCCTCCTGACGCTTGCGCTCGCCGGCATCCTGGTCTGGCTTACAACGCTGATGCTCCTTCACCTTCCTGCGGGGGAGCCTGGCTGGAAGACTGGAGTGCGATTGCTCGAGGTCATGGTGATGCCAGCCTACCGGTGGATCACGGCGGGGATCGTGCTCGGCATCGTCCTGACGTACGCATTCCGGTGCGACATGGGATTGGAAAGCACGGCCTCGTTCATCCGCACGCGGCTCGGGGGTGAGTACCACACCGAGAATTTTACGATCTATTACCCGGACGCGTCGGTCGGCGCCGCCGAGATTGCGCGCATCGGAGACGAGCACGAGTTTGCACTCGCGTCAGTGTGCCAGGCGTTCGCGCTGCCGCATACTGCGCCGATCGTGACGTACCTGTATCCGAACGAAGAGATCAAGCGACGGCTGATGGGCGCCGGGGCCACCGAGATCGCGAAGCCGTGGAACCGGGAGGTTCACGTGTCGGTGCAATCGATCGATGCGGTGTTGAAGCACGAGATCGTGCACGTCGTGGCGGGCGATTTTGGCATCCCCGTGATTCGCGCGAGCCTCAGCACAGGATTGGTGGAAGGACTTGCCACGGCCATCGACTGGGAGTGGGGGAACCGTACGCCGCACCAGTATGCGGCTGCGCTCCGGGCGGCGGGAATGGCTCCCGACATCACAACGCTCATGACCATCCGGGGGTTCGCGTCGAATTCGTCGTCCGTGAGTTACGTGCTCGCCGGGTCGCTGACACGCTACCTGATGGATCGCTTCGGTGTTCGGAAGCTGGTGCAGGTGTACCGCCATAACGACTACGAGCGCGAGTACGGCAGGACGCTGGACGAACTGGTCGTGGACTGGCAACGCTTCCTGGACGGGGTGGACCCGGGTCCGCAGCCTCAGGAGAATGTCGACGCGTTGTTCCGCCGGCCACCGATCTTTGCCCGCGTCTGCCCGCGCCTTGTGGGCCGCTGGAATCAGGAGGCCCGCGAGGCGTTTCTTGCGCGTGACTACAGTCGTTCGCTGGCCCTGTTTGAACAGGCGCTGAGGCGCTCCGGAAGCTCCAGCTCCCTCGGGGGCGCGCTGGCAGTTCGCTCCCGGCTGGGGCAGTATCGCATCGTGGCAAGCACCGTAGATTCGCTTACAGAGTCGACGGGCCATCCTGGTATGTACCTGCCGCTTGCGCTGATGGCGGCGGACGCACACTGGGCGCTGGGACATCAGGATTCCGCGCTGGCCATGCTGGAGAAAATTCTCGCGGCTGACTGGGCCGAATCTCATACGGAAGCCGCCCGGATTCGCCGGGCGATCCTGACCGACTCCGGAGCCCCGCAGACGGCGCTGAAACGGTTCGTGCTCTCCGATGCCCCCGACTCCGTGCGCGTCGCGATCCTGGACTCCTTGACCGCTCCGGCACGCGAGCATCCCATGGTCGTGTTCCTGAAGAGCAGGGCATTACATCGAGCGGGACAATATCCTGCCGCGCTGGACGCGGTGTCATCGATCTCGTTCCCCCAGCGCGACCCGCTTGAAGGCATGCGCCTCCAGCTGCAAGGAAGACTGCTCCTGCTCACACACCAGCCGGGGAAGGCCAAGGCGGCATTCTGGACCTCACTGAACTGCATCGACCGGACATCCACCGCCGCGATCGATCGCATCGCAGGTTGGCTTGACAGATCCGAGTGGATGCAACGCCATGCCCGCTGACCACACACGACCAGCATCTGCTGATCGAACGACAACGGCGTCCAACGGGCGACCAATGCCCGGTTTCAACGGCGGACCTCTGCCGGCGAACCGCATCCTTGTGACACGCATGAAGTTCATCGGCGATGTCGTCCTGACGACGCCGCTGTTGCACTCGCTGCGTGCCGCGTACCCTTCCGCATACATTGCCTATATGGCCGAGGCCCAGGCCTGCTCGTTGCTGCAGCATCACCCCGCCGTCGACGAGCTGATCGGTTATGACTTCGCGCGGCCGTCGCTGCTCGAGCAGACCCGCGTTGCGCTCGCGCTGCGGCGCTCACGGTTCGACATCGCGCTCGATCTCTTCAGCAATCCGCGCAGCGCTCTGCTTGTGTACCTCTCCGGCGCTCGCGTGCGTGTCGGACTTGCCCGGGCCGGACGCGGTCGCCTGTTTACGCATCAGGTCCACGACGATGGCGTCCCGAAGACGGCGATCCAGTTCCACAATCAGTTTCTGCACGCCATCGGCGTGACACCGACGGGAACACAACCGATCGTGGTCGTCACTCCCGGGGAAAAGCAGGCGATGCGACGAAGGCTGGGAGTGACGGGTACGGCAGGTGGTGCAACCGACAATGGACCAGAGGACCCGGCGCGGGGCGGTAGGTCGGGCAGGTATGGGAGCCAGGCGGAAGCCGCCACCGAACAACGGCTCGTGATTCTGCATGTCGGTGCGACATGGCCCGCGAAGCAGTGGGGTGCGGAACAGTACGCGAAGCTTGCCTCGCTGCTCGTGCGAAGCGCAGGGGTCCGCATCTTGCTTACCGGCGGTCCGCGCGATGAGGCGACGCTCATGGAAGTGGAAGAGAAATCAGAGCGCACTGCGCAGCGTGCCGGAGCGCTCTCGCTTCGCGAGCTGGCAGCCCTCCTGTCGCTTGCCGATGCGTTCGTCGGGAACGACGGCGGACCGATGCACATCTCGGCGGCCGTGGGGACACCCACAGTGGGCATCTTCGGTCCGGGCGAAGAACAGATCTGGTTTCCCTATCCTGAACTGTTCGGGCACCGCGCACTGCGGGAGGACGTCCCCTGCCATCCCTGTCACCTCAACGTCTGCAACCGTCCGGGCGAATCTTTCATGGAATGCATGAAAAAACTGACTCCGGAACGCGTGCTGGATGCCATTCTGAGGGCCCTGGACCACACGCCTGCGCGCCCGGACAATTGATTGTGTGCTGTTTTTTCAGGTAATTCTACAGATAGGCTTATCTCTGCCTTCCCAAGACAATTAGATCGACACCTACGGAGTCCCCATGAATTCGAGAAACACGCTGATCGCCGATATTGTCGGGCGGGAGATTCTGGATTCCCGCGGCAATCCCACCATTGAAGTCGACGTCGAACTCGAGAGCGGTATCATCGGACGGGCCGCCATTCCGAGCGGCGCGTCCACCGGAGAGCACGAAGCCGTTGAGCTTCGCGACGGCGACCCCAACCGCTACGGCGGGAAGGGGGTCTTGAACGCCGTCGAACACGTCAACAACACACTCGCCGGCGAGCTGACCGGCTTTGACGCGCTCGACCAGGTCGGGCTCGACATGATGATGATCCAGCTGGACGGCACCCCCACCAAGTCGCGGCTGGGCGCGAACGCAATCCTCGGGGTCTCGCTGGCCGTGGCGAAGGCTGCGGCGCAGGCGGTCGGGATGCCGCTCTACCGCTACATCGGCGGTGTGAGCGCAAAGACCCTCCCGGTGCCGATGATGAACATCCTGAACGGCGGGCGGCATGCCGACAACAACGTGGACGTGCAGGAATTCATGATCGTTCCCGTGAAGGCCCCCTCATTTGCAGAGGCGCTGCGCATGGGGGCGGAGGTCTTTCACGCGCTGAAGGGCGTGCTGAAGAAGAAGGGGTACAACACGGCAGTCGGAGACGAAGGCGGATTCGCCCCGAGCCTGAAATCCAACGAGGAAGCCATCGAAGCGATTCTCGAGGCCATCCAGGTCGCCGGCTACCAACCCGGAAGCGATATCTATCTTGCAATCGATACGGCCGCGAGCGAGATGATGGACAAGGGAAAGTACCTCTTCTATAAGTCCGACAAGTCGACGAAGACGGCGGCCGAGATGGTGAAGTACTACGAGCACTGGGTCAGCAAGTACCCGATCATCTCCATCGAAGACGGAATGGCGGAGAACGACTGGGACGGGTGGAAGATGTTGACGGACGCCCTTGGGAGGAAGATTCAGCTTGTGGGGGACGATGTGTTCGTGACGAACACCGAATTTCTCCGCCGCGGCATCGAAAGCGGCGTCGCCAACTCGATTCTCGTGAAGGTGAACCAGATCGGGTCGCTCACCGAAACCCTGAACGCCATGGCTATGGCGGTGAAGGCGGGGTACACGACTGTCATCAGCCACCGCTCCGGCGAGACCGAAGACTCGACGATTGCCGACATTGCCGTTGCGACGAACGCCGGCCAGATCAAGACGGGCTCGGCGAGCAGGACAGACCGCATCGCGAAGTACAACCAACTGCTGCGGATCGAAGAGGATCTGGGATCGAACGCGATCTATCCCGGCCTCTCCGCGTTCGCCAGAAAGAAATAGAACCGGAGCGATCATGGCACAGGTGATCAAGTTCGGCACGGACGGCTGGCGCGCGGTCATTGCCGACGACTTCACGTTCGACAACGTCCGCCGCGTGGCGCTGGCGACGGCGCGCCATTTCAAGGGGCACAAGAAGATCCGCAACGGCATTGTCGTTGGGTACGATGCGCGGTTCATGTCCCGCGAGTTCGCTGAGGTGACGGCGGAGGCGATCGCGAACCAGGGGATCCGCGTGCTTCTGGCAGACAGCATCGTGTCGACGCCGATGGTGTCGCTCATGACGAAGCAGGATAACGCGGCCGCAGGCATCGTCATCACGGCCAGCCATAACCCCGCGAAATGGAACGGCTTCAAGATCAAGGGGGAATTCGGCGGACCGGCGCATCCCGAAATGGTCGCCAGGGTGGAGCGCGAGCTCGCGAAGGTCATGGCGCTGAAACGCCTGCCCGAAGGCGGCACCCCCTTCGGGAAGCTCGTGGGCAAGGGGAAGATCAGGCTGGTGAACATGCGGGACCGGTACGTCGAGGATCTCCGGACGAAGGTGGACGTGGCCCGGATCCGTTCTTCCGGCGTGCGGATGCTCTTCGACGCCATGCACGGTTCCGGCATGGGGATCATGGGGCAGTTCATTCCGGACGTAGTGGAGATGCGGGGCGACTTCAACCCGTCGTTCGAGGGATCGAACCCGGAACCCCTGGCGCACAATCTTGTGGAGCTGAGCAGGCGCGTGCCGGCCGAGGGGTTTGGCATAGGCATCGCGACCGATGGCGACGCGGACCGCGTTGGCGCGGTCGACGGCACGGGAGCGTTCGTGGATTCGCACCGGATCTTCTCCCTGCTGCTGAAGTATTTTGTCGAGCAGAAGGGCATGACGGGCGAAGTCGCGAAATCGTTCTCGGTGACAACCATGGTGGATGAGCAGTGCCGCCGGTACGGCATTCCCATGCATGAGACGGCAGTGGGGTTCAAGCACCTTGCGCGGCTGATGACCGAGCGGGACATCCTGATCGCAGGAGAGGAGAGTGGCGGTCTTGGAGTGAAAGGCCATCTCCCGGAACGCGACGGGGTTCTGCTCGGCCTCCTGCTGTGCGAGATGATGGCAGTGCGCGGGAAGTCGCTTGCGGAGCTCGTCGAGGAGTTGTTCGCCGAGTTCGGGCGCCGCGTGTTCAAGCGCGTCGATCTCCATATCACGGAGAAGGAGAAGCAGGCGATCATGCGCCGCGTTACGAAGGGGCTGAAGGAAATCGCCGGCCGTCCGGTCACCGGGCGCAAAGACACGGACGGCGTCAAGTATTTTGTCGATCACGGATGGGTGCTGGTTCGGGCCTCCGGAACCGAACCGCTCGTGCGCTTCTATGCGGAGGCGGAGAGCGAGGCGGCGGTTGATGCCATGCTGGGGGCTTTGACGGGGGCGCGCTGACGCCGGAGGGCTGCCATGCAGACGAAAGTCTTCTATACGATCATGCCGGACGGTACGGTGAAGCAGGTGAATCCCTTCACCGGGACCGAGGTATGGGCGGTTGCAGGCAGGAGGAACAAGCCGCTGGCGAACACCGATGCCGCGGAGGCGAAACGGCTGGCAGTGCACACGCCGGAAGACTACTGCAGCTTCTGCGCGCCACGGTATTTTGAAGTGCCGCCGGAAAAATCGAGGCTGGTGCGGCGCGGAGAACGGTGGGAACGGCTCGACTTCGTGCCGCCCGACAGGTACTTCGACACCACGGCCGAGTTCCGGCGCGTCGGGAACATGTTCGAGATCGTGACGCTGGACTACTGGCGGAAGAACTACGCCTACAAGATGACCGCGGGGCGCCAGAAGTGGAAGGAAGACTACATCGCGAGCCCTGCCGGGCTGAAACACATCATAGGCATCGTGGAGTTCAGGCTCCGGCGGGAAGGGCGGACGGACGCGCAGATCGAGAAGATGCCGGTAGCGGAGAAGCTGGCCCTGGGGGATGCGTTCTTCGGCGGCAGCCACGAGCAGATTATCGCCAGGCGGCACTACCGGGAGGATGCGCAGACCGAGGTGGACCTCCGCGCTTCAGGTGATCTCACGGGGGAAGAGCACTACTGGTACTTCCGGATGACGATCGACGCGCTGCGCGACATCGGCGTCGCCAACAGGTACGTCCGGTACGTGAGCGTGTACCAGAACTGGTTGAAGGCGGCGGGCGCTTCGTTCGATCATCTCCACAAGCAGCTTGTGGCCCTGGACGAGTGGGGGGCGTCGATCCAGAACCAGATCAGGATGCTCCGCGACGATCCGAACGCCTTCAACGATCTGGCGGCGAATTTCGCGGCCCACCACAACCTGATTTTCGCCGAGAACGACCACGCGATCGCCATGGTCGGGATCGGCCACCGCTATCCGACCCTGGAAATCTACTCCCGGTCGAACGCGGGCCGGCCGCACGAGCATGCGGAAGAGGAAATCCGGGGGATCAGCGACCTCGTGCACGCGGTCCACGCCGCCACCGGAAGCGATATCTCCGCGAACGAGGAGTGGTACTACACGCCGGTCGACGCGGTGTACAAGATGCCGTGGCACGTGCTGATCAAGTGGAGGATCAACACGCCTGCAGGGTTCGAAGGTGGGACGAGCATCTTCATTATTCCGATGACGCCGATCGAGCTGCGGGACCGGATCGTGCCGCGCCTCTACAAGCTCCGCGAAGAGCGGAAGATCACCTGGCTCCGCATCGCCGAGGAGTGTCGCGTGGATCCCAATCCGCTGAAGTACTATCTGAAATAGCGTCTCCGTCAGCCGCACCCGCCCGGTCCAACTCCGACGCCGGCGCGCCACGCTCACCGCATGGTTTCCGCAAACGACATCACCCTCCGTTTTGCCGACCGCACGCTTCTGAACGAGGTCTCGTTCCGGATCGGCGCGCGGGACTGCATTGGACTTGTCGGTTCCAACGGCACCGGCAAATCGACCCTCCTGCGCATCCTGACCGGAACGGTTCAGCCGGACAGCGGCACACTCACGAAAGCCCGGTACGTTACCGTAGGGTACCTCCCGCAGGAAGGCGTCACCGCTTCCGGCCGCACACTCATCGAGGAGGCCGAATCGGTGTTCGCCGACGTGGTGGAAGCACAGACGCGTCTCGAAGAGATCCAGCGGCGCATGGGGGAGGTGGATGCTGGGAGCGAGGAGGCCGGGGAACTGCTGGAGCTGTACGGCGAACTGCAGCACCACCTGGAGGTCTCCAACGCCTTCACGATGCGGGCGGAGGCGGAAGCGGTGCTGGCCGGCCTCGGATTTTCGCAGCGCGACCTGACGCGCGCCGTCGAGGAGTTCAGCGGCGGCTGGCAGATGCGCATCGCGCTGGCGCGGCTCCTCCTGCAGGAGCCGTCACTCCTCCTGCTGGACGAACCCACCAACCACCTCGACCTCGATTCGCTCCAGTGGCTTGAGGAGTACATCAGAGGATACCGCGGCGCGCTGATCCTCGTGTCCCATGACCGCCGGTTCCTCGACACGCTTACCGAGCGAACGTTCGAGCTCAGCCTGGGCCGGCTGACGGAATACAAGGGGAACTTCTCGTTCTATGTGGAGCAGAAAGCCGAGCGGCTGGAGCAGCAGCGTTCGGCGTACCGGAACCAGCAGATGCAGATCAAACAGACCGAGCGGTTCATTGAGCGTTTCCGGTACAAGGCAACAAAGGCCAGGCAGGTGCAGAGCAGAATCAAGGCGCTCGACAAGCTCGAGCGCATCGAGCTGGAGGATACCGAACGCAGTCTCGATTTCGACTTCCCTCCGGCGCCGTCCGCAGGCGCAGTCGTGATGCGGCTGCAGGATATCCAGAAGCGGTACGGAGCGATCGAGGTGTTCGACGGGCTCGATCTGGAAATCGACCGGGGAGACAAGATCGCGCTGGTCGGCGTCAACGGGTCGGGGAAATCAACCCTTGCACGCATCATCGCGGGCGTCGAGGATGTGAGCGGCGGACGTCGGATGCCAGGTCATAACGTGGTGGTCTCGTACTTCGCGCAGCATCAGGCGGAGGAGTTGGATCCCCGCGCGGACGTGCTGCAGACACTGGACGCGGTCGCGACCGGCGATATGCGGCAGCGGCTCAGGACCCTGCTGGGATGCTTCCTCTTCAGCGGTGACGATGTATACAAGCGGGTTGGCGTTCTGTCCGGTGGCGAAAAGAGCAGGCTGGCGCTGGCGAAGATGCTGCTGGAGCCGGCCAATCTGCTGATCCTGGACGAACCCACGAACCATCTCGACATGGTGTCCAAAGGCGTCCTCCAGGAGGCGCTCGAGCGGTTCGACGGCACGGCGGTCATTGTGTCACACGACCGGGATTTCCTTGACCCGATCGTGACGAAGGTGGTCGCCCTGCGTCCGGGGCCCCCGCTGGTCTACCCCGGAACGATGAGCGAGTTCCTGGAAGCGCAGAAGAATGCGGCATCGTCTGCGCCGGCAGGGCGAGCGGAACGTGGCGCACGCAGCGCAGGGAAGGAACGGAAGCGGCAGGAGGCCGAAGAGCGGCAGCAGCGGTACCGCCTCGTGAAACCGGTGCGGGAGTCGATCGAGAAGATCGAACAAGCGATCGATCGGAAGGAACAGCGCCTCCGCGAATGCGAGCACCTCCTGGAAGATCCCGAGCTCTACAGGGACGGCGAGCGGGCGCGGGAGACTACGGCGGAATACCAGACGCTGAAGAGAGACCTGGAAAACGACTATCACCGGTGGAACGACCTGACGCGGGAACTGGAACGGCTGTCGGGCCACGGGGAAGATCGGGGCGGACAGACGTGAAGCGCGGCGACGAACTGACGGTGGAGATCGAAAGCATCACGCCCGAGGGCGCAGGCATTGCGCGCGTTGAGGGCCTGGTAATGTTTGTGCGCGAAGGCGTGCGCGGAGACCGCCTGCGCGTGCAGGTGACGCGGGTGCGGAAGAATTTCGTGGAGGCGTCCATTCTGGAGGTGATGCGGCCGTCCACGTCACGCGTGACCCCGCGGTGTCGCTACTTTGGCGAGTGTGGTGGTTGCCGGCTGCAACATGTGGACTACGCCGCACAGGCGGAGTTCAAGCGGCGGCACGTCGTCGACGCGCTGGAACGTATCGGAGGCTTCCGGGGGATTGAGGTACGAGCGACACTGGCGGCGGCCTCGCCGTACCTGTATCGAAACAAGATGGAGTTTTCGTTTGGCGAACGCTGGCTGTCGCGGGAGGAGCTGGAGCGGGCTGACGTTCAGGCCGATCGGTTCGCGGTGGGGCTGCATATCCCGGTGCGATTCGACAAGGTGCTGGATATCGAGGAGTGCTGGCTGCAGTCCGAAGGAAGCGTGAGGATCGTGAATGAGGCGCGCATGTTTTGCCGCGAGCGATCGTTGCCGATCTACTCCACGCGCACGCATACGGGATACCTCCGGCATCTTGTGATCCGGCAAAGCGAGCGCACGGGGGATCTCATGGTCAACCTGGTGACGAGCGACGAGCGCCCGGCGGTACTGCAGGCGCTGACGGAGCGTCTTCGCGCAGCGGTGCCGTCGATCACGACGGTCGTGAACAACATCACAACCAGAAAGGCGCAGGTCGCGGTGGGGGAGACGGAGAGCGTCTATTACGGCCCGGGGTACATCACCGAGGTGCTCGGCGCGCGGCGGTACCGCGTGTCCGCGAACTCGTTCTTTCAGACAAACACGGCCCAGGCGGAGCGGTTGTACGATGCCGCGCGCGACGCGGCGGGCCTGCGTCGGGAGGACATCGTGTACGATCTGTACTCGGGGACCGGCACCATCGCCCTCCATCTCGCTGACGCGGTGGAGCGCGTGGTGGGTGTGGAGGCGGTGGAGGCGGCTGTCGCTGACGCGCGCCGGAACGCGGAGTTCAACGGAGTGGGCAACTGTGAGTTTGTCGTCGGCGACCTGAAGGAGCGGCTCACGCGCGACACCGGCTGGATGAAAGGGCACCCGCTCCCGTCGGCTGTCATCCTGGACCCGCCGCGAGCGGGCTGCCATGAGGACGTGCTCAAGGCTGTGGCTCGCCTGCGGCCCGAGAGAATCGTCTATGTCAGCTGCAATCCCGCCACACAGGCCCGCGATGCCCAGATGCTCTGCTCCATCGCTCCGTATGCCCCCGGGCCTGCGCAGCCGGTGGACATGTTCCCGCAAACCGGGCACGTGGAGAATATCCTCCCTTTGCTCCTCATCCCGTCGTGAGCCCAATCACAGATTCGCAGATTTTCGCTGTCTATCGTTGATTTTCTTCTAATCTTCCGATACTTTCGGGCTAACTCCCGAAACGGGAGGAAGAAAACCGCAACGAAATGCGCTCAGGAATCATATTCCGTCTGGTCCCGCTGGTTCTCCTGTCGGCCACTGTCGCTCTGGCCGGGGAGGCGGCGAAGGCGATTCAGGCGGCTCGTGTACAGCGACCGCCGGAGATCGACGGGTCGCTGTTGGAACCCGAATGGCAGACCGCACACCCTGTTCTGGATTTCACGCAGTTCGATCCCAACGAAGGGGCGCGGCCAACCGAACTGACCTCCGTCCGCATTCTCTATGATGATCATGCGCTGTATGTCGGCGCGATCTGCTACGACGCGCACCCCGAGCTGATCGTCCGCCAACTGAGCAGGCGCGACCGGTCGACGGAAGCCGACCGCTTTGCCCTCATGATCGATTCCTACGCCGACCGACAGTCGGCGTTCTTCTTCAGTGTCAATGTCTCCGGCGTTCAAAGCGACGGGGTCATGACGCAGGCGGGCATCAACTACGACAACACGTGGGACGAAGTGTGGCAGGTGGAGACGCAGGTCTATCTTGATGGGTGGTCTGCCGAGTTCCGCATCCCGTTCAACGCGCTCCGGTTCGCGGACGATACTCCCGAGGCGATGAGCTGGGGGATCAACTTCCGCCGGGTGATTGCGCGCAAGCACGAGACCGTCGAATGGGTGATGGTTCCGCGCTCCGAGCAGCTGCAGATTCCCTTCTGGGGGACGCTCACCGGCCTGGCGGAGATCGATCCATCGATGCATCTGGATATCGTTCCGTACGCATCCGGAACGCTCCGGCAGTGGGCGCCGACATCCGGTCACGCATCCGGTTCGGAAACCGAGGGGCTTGCCGGCGTCGATGTGAAGTACGGGCTCTCACGGAGCTACACGCTCGATGCGACCATCAATCCCGACTTTGGCCAGGTGGAAGTCGACCAGGCCGTCCTCAATCTCACCGTGTTCGAAACACTGTATCCGGAGAAGCGGCCGTTCTTCGTCGAGGGCGCGCAGTTCTTCACGTTCGGTTCGAGCTTCGACAACACGCCGATGTCGCTCTTCTTCTCCCGCAGGATCGGCCGGCAACCGACGGGCGGGTTCACCGTGCCCCCCGGAGGCTCGATCGTCGAGAGTCCATCGGTCACAACGATCCTCGGTGCGGCGAAACTGTCGGGTCGCTCGGCGGGCGGCCTTGCGGTCGGGGCGCTTGCCGCGCTTACGGACCGGGAGTTCGCCACCGTGCGCGACACCAGCGGAGCCGAGACCCGCACGCAGGTGGAACCGCGGGCGTCATACAATGCGGTCAGGCTGCGTCAGGACTATGCCGATGGAACATGGTTCGGAGGCATCGCGACGTTGAGCGGGAAGGAGGGTCTGCAGCCGGCATTCTCGGGTGGAGTGGACTGGAGCTACCGGTTCGCGGACAACCTCCATGCGCTGGACGGCTACCTGGCGGGTGTGCGGCCCAGCTACGGTTCGCAAGCAGGATCCGCAGGCAGGCTGCTGTTTTCCCGCATCTCAGCGGAACACTGGCTGTATGCGGGCTCGTACAGCTTCGCCACGCGGGGCTTCAATCCCAACGACATCGGGTTCTTTGCACAGCCTCACGACCAGGGTGGTTACGCTCAGGTCGTGTTCCGTGAGAACTACGCTACGGGGATCGCCAGGCGCTATGCGATCTCGGTGGTTCCGGACGCGCGCTGGAACTGGGACGGTGTCCGCACGCTCGCGCAGGTCGAGTTCGCGCCCACCGTAGAGCTGCAGAGCTTCTGGCGGATTGGCGTGAGCGCCATCGCAAGGCTCCCGGCCTATGACGATGCGGAACGGGGCGTCCTGGGGCTCTACCGGAGGCCGGCAGGCGCCAGCGCAACCCTGTCGGTGGCCAGCGACCAGCGACAGTCGGTCTCGGGATCGCTGGCGCTGATGTGCAACGGTGACGCGTTGAACAAGCAGGAGTTCGCAAGCCTGCTCCAGATGAACGTGCGGCCGGCGTCGTGGCTCGAGCTGAGCCCGGGCGTGATGTACCAGCGCATCCGTACGGAAGAGACCGGGGCGTTTGTCTCCGGGGGTATCGCGACCGTGACGGACAGCACCGGCACCTACAGCCTGTTCGGCGATCGCGACCTGGATCTGCTGAACCTCGATCTTCGCGGGATCGTGACGTTCACCCGGACCTTGTCGCTGCAGATGTACATCCAGGCCCTCGTCGCCCGCGCAGGGTACGCGGACTACCGCGCGCTGGTCGGGCCCGAGGACTTTGTGCCTGCCTCCGTGGCGATGGGGACGTACGACTTCAACTCCGTCTACTTCAACGCGAACCTCCTGCTGCGGTGGGAGTACCTGCCGGGGAGTACGGTCTATGTCGTGTGGACGCAATCGCGCTACGACGTCATCAGCGATACGGCGCCGGGCCTGAGCGAGCGGCTGGGTGATATTCCGACGACGCCGCACGACGACGTCTTCCTCGTGAAGGCGTCCTACTGGTTCTCGCTCTGATCAGCCGAGCGTCCGCTCGAAGAAGCCGGACACCATCCGCCGGTACTCGTCACCCCCGACCTCGAACGTATTGCTGTGAGTTGCTCCCGGAATCATCCAGAGTTCTTTCGGCTCGTTCGCTCGCTCGAACACCTGCTGCGAATACGATGGGCGGATGAGCGGGTCGGCGGTCCCGTGCATCAGCAGGAGCGGGATGCGGATGCGGCTGACGGAGTCGACCGGTGACACGGCGGAGGCCTTGAAATGCGCGAGCTGCTCGGAGCGCATGATGACGATGTTGCGGAGGTAATGGAACGGGAGCTTGATCATGCGTTTCTGGTAGTCGTCGAATACGCTCCGGAGGCGGGCGAACCCGCTTTCGGCGACGACGGCCATGACCCGCGAATCGTTTGCCGCCGCCTGCAGGGCGACGGCCGCGCCCATCGATGTGCCGAAGATGCCGATCCGGCCAAGGCGCAGGTCCGGTCTTGACTGCAGATACGAGATAACCGTGCTGGCGTCGCGCTTTTCGTAGAACCCGTAAGTGCAGAACCGTCCCCCGCTGTCGCCGTGGCGGCGGGCATCGTATAGCATGACCAGGAATCCCGCCCCGCACAGCAGGTTTGCCATCGGAAGGCCCGAAATCTTCGACTCGCTGACGCCATGCAGATACACAACCGTGCCGCGTGGCTCGCCGGCGGGGTGCAGAAGCCAGCAGCTGAGCGGAATGCCCTCGGCCGACGCGAGTGTAAACTCCTCGTGCCTGTAGGGAAGCTGGGACGGGTACAGGAGCGACGTGTGGCGACGGTAGTAGTCGATCGTCCGACGGTACGGCTGGAGCAGCAGCGACGGGCCGACGACGAACAGGATGAGCGACACGAACACGAGGAAGAGAAGCGCGAACAGAAGCACGAGGAGCGCAATACTCATACTGCAATATAACCGGACCTCCGCCCGAAGGCAAGACCGGAGACGAGGTTGACACTCCACGGCCCGCTTCGTATTATGTGCTCGTCATGAGCGCGCCCTCTCGCCCTGCAAAAGTTGCCATCGTCCACGAATGGTTCACCGCGATGCGGGGGGGCGAGAAGTGTGTCGAGGCACTGTGCGAGCTGTATCCCGACGCCGTCCTGTTCGCGCTGTTACACAACCGTGGCAGCGTGTCGCCCGCCCTCGAGCGCCGGCAGATCCGGACCTCATTCGTCCAGCGCCTTCCGTTTGCTGCCACCCGCTACCGGCATTATCTCCCGCTGTTTCCCGCGGCCGTCAGCACGTTTGACACCTCGGAATTCGATCTCATCATCAGCTCGAGCCACTGTGTGGCGAAGGGAGCGCGAACGCCTCCTGGAGCGCTGCACATTTGCTACTGTTATACGCCGATGAGGTACATCTGGGACCTCTACGACGACTACTTCAGCCCCGAACGGGCAGGACTGTTGACGCGGCTGGGGATGCGGCTCGCGCTGCAGCCGTTGCGCCGGTGGGATGTGGCGAGCGCGTCGCGACCCCACTCTTTCATCGCAATCTCCGAGCATATCCGGCAGCGCATCCGATCGATCTACGGAAAGCCGTCGGACGTAATCTACCCGCCGGTGGATACAGACCGGTTTCGGCTGTCGACGCAGGACGAAGGGTTCTTCCTGGTGGCGGGGGCGCTGGTCCCGTACAAGAGGGTCGACCTTGCCGTTCAGGCGTTCTCACGGTCCGGCGACCGGCTGATAGTCGCCGGGAACGGGCCAGAGCTGGACCGGTTGAGGAAGCTTGCCGCCCCGAACGTGACGTTTACGGGGTGGGTGTCTGACGAGGAGTTGCGGAGCCTGTACGAACGGTGCACGGCGCTTGTGTTTCCAGGGGAAGAGGATTTCGGGATTGTGCCGGTTGAGGTGATGGCGTGCGGGAAGCCGGTTCTGGCCTATGCGCGGGGAGGGGCGTGCGAGACGGTTCTGGACCGGCCGGATGGCGGGACCGGTGTTCTTTTCCCCGAACAGACCGTGGATTCCCTGCTGGGTGCGGTGAAGCGACTGCGGACGTCCAGATTCGACCCCTCATTCCTTCGTAGACACGCCCTTTCGTTCGGGCGGGAGGTGTTCAAGACCCGGTTCCGTGCGTATGTCGAGGCGCGCCAGTCCGCAGGTCCCTTCTCCGGCAAGCCCTTGCCCGAAAAGCAGTTAGCGCACTTTCCGCGTTGACTTTCCATCCCAATCTTTCTATATTAAAAGTCCATTTGTTTTAGGGATCGCATGGCGCATGAAGGCAGACGACGTCTGCGGGATCCCCAGCGCTACGAGGTGCTTGTCACGTCGCTCGGAGAGGGGCGCAGTGCAAGGGCGTTCCGCGTAAGCAGGGTTGGGCTCGTACTGATGGGCGTGCTTGCGGTCCTTGCGATCGTCGGCCTCACACTCGCAGTGCTGATGTTCACGCCGGCGGCGATGTACGTTCCTCTTCCGAATCCGATCCTCGAGCAGCGCTACGGGGAGCAGATACGGGAAACGCAGGTCCGTCTCAACGACCTGGCCGAGCAGGTGCTCCTGCTCAGCGACTACAACACCCAGCTGCGGAAAGCGCTCGGCGAAGGGTCAACGGGAGATTCGATGATGTTCGCGGATCCTCCGTCGGTCCTTGCCGACACGGGCAGCGTCCCACAGGCGCTTGCTGCCACGCGGCCGGACACATCGTCCGCCCCGGCGGTGAGTGAACAGTACGATATCATGGTGGCGACCGCTCCGGGGATTGTCGCCGTCGGCGAGGAGACGTCTGTTGAGGGCCGGCTTCCGCTGATCATGCCCGCCGAGGGGTTCGTGTCGCAGATGTTCGATCCGGGACGCGGCCACTTCGGTATGGACATTGCTGCGCGGCGGGGAACGCCGGTGATCGCGCCCGCGGACGGTCACGTTGTCTTCGCGGGGTGGACGTATGAAGACGGCAACATGATCATCCTTGCGCACGGCCGGGGCTACATGACTGTGTACAAGCATAACCAGTCGGTGCTGCGCAACGCGCAGGAGTTCGTCAGGCGGGGCGAGGCCATTGCGTTGCTCGGCACGTCGGGACGAACAAGCCAGGGGCCGCATCTCCATTTTGAGGTGTGGCGCGACGGCGTCCCGCGCGATCCCAGGTTGTATTTGATCGCCCAGACGTCAGGTCAGTATGCGGAGGGATCCAATGGCGGACAAACAAGCGGCAAACGGTGAGCTCAGTTTCATCGGTCACACCACGGTGATCGAAGGGACGATCACGACGGATGGCAGCATCCGTGTCGACGGCAAGGTGATCGGCGACCTTCACGCCAAGGCGAATGCGGCCGTGGGTGAGCGGGGAATCGTGGAGGGGACGGTGACCGCCCGGAACATCTCCCTCTCGGGGAAAGTGAAGGGGAGCGTCACGGCGCTGGAGAAGCTCGTGCTCGAGGAGAAGGCGATCCTCCACGGCGACATCCGCACGGCGCGCCTCGTGGTGGACGAAGGGGCGATGTTTGACGGGCAATGCGCGATGACGGGACAGAACGCTCCTCCAAAGGCCGGCTGAGCGCGCTGGCAGACGCATGACGCGGGAGTCCGGCAGGACGTGGGCGCAATCCTTTGGCCCGTACCTTACCATGGGCATTCAGCTTGCCCTCGCGGTGGTCGTCTTTTTTTTCGTCGGACGATGGCTGGACGGGAAGCTGGGAACGGCTCCGTGGCTGATGCTGGCGGGGCTGCTGGTGGGAATCGCCGGTGGGATGATCAAGTTCTTGCGCGCTGCTGTTGCTCTGGGGAAAGAAGCAAACAGGGATGCGGAGAAGGAACGGGCGCATGAGCACGATCGGAATTGATCTTCGGTTCCCGAGAAGGGTTGCCGCGGTCGTGTTGATTGCGGCTGCGGTGCTTGCCTATCCGCTGGTCCGGTACGCATCTCCGGCCGTCGCGGTTGCGGTGGTGGCGGGCGCGGTCATAAGCACGTTGAACGCGCTCCTGGGCTACTGCTCGATCGAGTACGCGTTCGGGAAGTCGTATACCACATTCCTGAAAGTGGTCATCGGCGGCATGGGCGTCAGGATGCTTGGCATGCTCGGGATCATGCTGGTGTTGATCCTCACGTTTCATGTGCAGTCGCTTCCGTTGACGCTGTCGATGCTCGGGTTCTATATGGTCTATCTGGTGCTGGAAGTCCTTTTCATCCAAACCAAGGTGCTGGTCAAGGATCAGGATTGAGATGGCGTTGATGGCTGACACGACACATGCCGCGCAGGCGGTTGCGGATACGCTCCACGCGGGGGTGGACGGAGCTGCCGCCGGAGGGCACGGAGAACCCGGCGGGGGGAACATATTCGCCGAACTCCTCCACCATCTCAACGATGCGCCGAAGCTCGAGACGCCGTTCGGGTACATCCCGCTCCCGCAGTTTTCCCCGGTGCAGATCGGCGGACTGACGCTGGATCTGTCGATCACGAAGCACGTGGTCTTCCTCTGGCTGGCGGCGGTGCTCCTCATCGTGGTGGCGACGCTGGTGTCCCGGAGCGTCCGGCGGCGCGAGGTGCCGTCCGGTTTCAGCAACATGGTCGAGGCGGTGATCGTGTTCGTGCGCGACGAAATCGCGGTGGCGAACATGGGGCCCGGCGGCCTGCGGTATATGCCGTATCTCCTGACCACGTTCTTCTTCATCCTGCTGATGAACCTGATGGGGCTCATCCCGTACGGGGCGTCGGCGACGGGGAACCTGAATGTGACAGCAGGGCTCGCGATTATCGCGTTCTTCATGATCCAGGGGGCGGCCATCAAGTCGCAGGGTCTCGGCCACTTCCTGGCGCACCTGACCGGGGGCGTCCACTGGTCTCTCTGGCCGATCATGATTCCAATCGAGATCCTCGGCCTCTTCACGAAGGCCTTCGCTCTCTGTATCCGTCTCTTTGCCAACATGACCGGCGGGCACATTGTCATCGTGTCGCTGATCGGCCTCATCTTTCTGTTCAAGAGCTATATCATCGCCATCCTCCCCGCAGGGTTCGTGGTGGGGATCATGTTTCTCGAGCTCTTTGTCGCGTTTCTGCAGGCGTACATTTTCACCATGCTCACCGCCCTGTTCATGGGTCTGGGGATGCAGCAGGAGGGGCACGGCTCCCACGAGGAGCACGGCGCGTCCGCGTAACCGGTTTTTCACTCGTACACACGCATACTTCTGGAAGGAGAAGCACTCATGGAAGCAAACGCACTCGGGTATCTCGCAGCCGGTCTTGGCGCAGCGTTGACCGTCATCGGCGCCGGTCTTGGGATCGGCAAGCTCGCCGCCGCGGCGATGGAAGCAAGCGGCCGGCAGCCCGAGGTGGCCGGACAGGTTCGTACCTCCATGCTGATCGCAGCCGCTCTGATCGAAGGCGCGACTTTCTTCGCCCTCGCGATCTGCATCATTCTCGCGACCAAAGGATAATCCGGCACGCCCATGTTCGAAATCAATCCTGGCCTCATCGTCTGGACGATCATCACCTTCATCGCCGCGCTGGTGATTCTGCGTGCGTACGCCTGGAAGCCTCTGCTGGCGGCGCTCACGGCGCGCGAGGAGAGGATCAGGACGCAGATCGCCCAGGCCGAAAGCGCGCGCCGTGAAGCGGAACGCCTGCTGGAAGAGAACAAGGCGCAGCTCGCCCGTGCCGATGAGCAGTCGCAGCGGATGCTCCGCGAGAGCAGGGATATGGGCGAACGGCTGAAAGCGGAAATCCTGGAGAAGGCACAGCAGTCGTCGCGCCAGATGGTCGACCAGGCGAAAGAGGAAATCCGGCGCGAGAAAGACAGTGCGCTGCAGGAGCTCCGCTCCGAGGTGGCCGACCTGGCGATTGGCGCAGCGGGGAAGCTGCTGGACGCGAATCTCGACGCCCCGAAGCACCGGGCGCTCGTCGATGACGCAATCCGCCAGATGGGCAAGACGTCATGAAGCACGCAAGAGTCGCATCACGCTACGCCGCCGCATTGATGGGCGCCGCCGAGGAGTCGAAGGCGGTTGACGCGGTCGCCCGCGATCTGGAGGCGCTGCGCGCGACCCTGGCGTCATCGCGGGAACTCCAGCGGCTGCTGGAGAGCCCGATCGTGTCTCCCGCCAAGAAGCGGGCGATTCTGACGGAAATCTTCGGCTCCAGGCTCAGCCCGCTCACGATGGAGTTCCTGTCGTTGCTGGTGGACAAGAACCGTGAAATTGCGCTGTCCGCGACGATCGAACGGTGGTTCGCGATACGGGACGAACGTCTGGGCGTCGTGACGGTGGACGTCACGACCGCCGTGGAACTGTCGGCAGATCAGACACGCGAGATCACGGCCACACTGGAGCGGACCACGGGCAAAACCATACGGGTTCGCGCCACCACGGATGCGGCTATCAAGGCAGGGCTGATCTTTCGCATCGGCGACACCGTCCATGACGGCAGCATGCGGCGCCAGCTCGAGCGTCTCCGGGAACGCCTGGTCACCGGCAGTCCCGATGTGAATTGAACGAGATATTACAGAGGACAGGTTCATGGCTGAAGTGAAACCGGACGAAGTCTCCGCGATCCTGCGCAGGCAGCTCGCTGGCTTCGAAAAAGAGATCGATCTCTATGACGTCGGCACGGTGCTCCAGGTGGGCGACGGCGTTGCACGCGTCTACGGCCTGAGCAAGGCCGTTATGAGCGAGCTCATCGAATTCCCCCACGGCGTCTTCGGCATGGTCCTGAACCTTGAAGAGGACAACGTCGGCTGCATTCTCTTCGGCGAGAGCAGCGAGATCAAGGAAGGCGATACCGTCAAGCGGACGGGGCGCGTGGCGTCGGTTCCCGTCGGGGACAAGATGCTCGGACGCGTGGTGAATCCTCTCGGGCAGCCTATCGACGGCCGGGGGCCGATTCCGACTGAGGCGTATCTCCCGATTGAGCGCAAGGCACTCGGCGTGATCCAGCGACAGCCGGTCAAGGAGCCGCTCCAGACCGGTCTCAAGTCTGTCGATGGCATGATTCCGATCGGACGCGGTCAGCGCGAACTCATCATCGGCGATCGGCAGACGGGGAAGACCGCCATCGCGATTGACGCGATCATCAATCAGAAGTACACGCACACAGACGAGGCCAAGCGGCGCGGCATCGCTCCCATGTACTGCATCTATGTCGCGATCGGCCAGAAGAGCTCGACGCTCGCACAGGTTGTGGACCGGCTGCACCAGGAAGGGGCGATGGAGTACACGACCATTGTCGCCGCCACAGCCAGCGACCCCGCGCCGATGCAGTTCATCGCCCCCTACGCGGGTGCGTCGATCGGCGAGTACTTCCGCGACAGCGGACGGCACGCACTGGTCATCTATGACGACCTGACGAAGCAGGCACAGTCATACCGGCAGGTCTCGTTGCTGCTCCGGCGGCCGCCCGGGCGCGAGGCTTATCCCGGGGACGTCTTCTATCTTCACTCCCGCCTCCTGGAGCGCGCCTCCAAGCTGAGCGTGGACCTGGGCGGGGGCAGCCTCACGGCGCTCCCGGTGATCGAGACGCAGGCCGGTGACGTGTCAGCGTACATCCCCACGAACGTCATTTCGATCACGGACGGGCAGATCTACCTCGAGTCCAGCATGTTCAACGCAGGCATTCGCCCGGCCATCAACGTTGGCATCTCGGTGTCCCGTGTCGGCGGCAACGCGCAGATTAAGGCGATGAAGAAGGTCGCCGGACGCCTTCGCCTGGAACTGGCTCAGTATCGCGAGCTGGAGGCGTTCGCCAAGTTCGGCTCGGACCTCGACAAAGCCACGCTGCAGCAGCTGCGGCGCGGCGCGCGCCTGGTCGAGCTGCTCAAGCAGGACCAGTACGAGCCGATGGCGGTCGAGAAGCAGGTGGTGTCCATCTTCGCCGGCACGAACGGCTACCTCGATCCGATTCCCGTTGACGATGTAAAGCGCTTCGAGCGCGAGCTGCTCTCCTTGATGGATCTGAAGTACGCCGACGTGCTGAAGGAGATCGCGGATAGCAAAGACCTGTCGGCGCAGACGACGGAACGCCTGAACACGATCCTGAAGGACTTCTCCGCCTCGTTCAAGGCGGTGGCGACAGCCTAACCATGCCGACGTTACGCGAAGTGCGCCGGCGGATCGCCGGCGTCAAGATGACGCAGAAGATCACCAAGGCGATGAAGATGGTTGCCGTGGCGAAGCTGCGCCGGGCCCAGCTGGGGGCGGTGGCTGCCCGGCCGTACGCGGGCGCGATCGGACGCATCCTGCGTCACTTGCGCGGCGTGGCCGAAGGCGAGGCCGGGGCGTTGATCGTCCCGCGCGAGGTTCGCCGCGTCGCACTGGTGGTCGTGACGGCCGACCGGGGGCTCTGCGGGTCGTTCAACTCAAACCTGATCAAGGCTGCCGTACAGCGGATGGAGTCGGAGTACAAGGGCTGGAACGCGGACAAGCGCGTCACCGTAATCTGCATCGGGAAGAAGGGTGCGGAGTACTTCGGGAAGCGCGCATACAAGGTCGGCGAGAAGGTTGTCGGGCTGTTCAACGTCCTGGAGTATTCGGACGCCCAGCGGATTGCGCGGATGCTGATGCAGCGGTACCGTGCAGGCGAGTTCGACAGGGTCGAGATCATCTACAACGAATTCAAGTCGATCTCCCAGCAACGGATCGTCGTCGAGCAATTCCTCCCGGTGTCCGGTGAGGGCGAGGCGGCGCCGGAGCCGGTGGACTATATCTACGAGCCTGACCGACAGGCCATTCTCGCGACGCTCCTGCCACAGCATCTGCAATTTCAGATCTGGAAGATGTTGCTTGAGTCGAATGCCTCGGAGCAGGCCGCGCGGATGGCCGCGATGGAGAATGCGACCGAGAACGCAAACGAGCTGATCGACTCGCTGCAGCTGCAGTACAACAAAGCGCGGCAAGCCTCGATTACAAGGGAATTACTGGAGATTGTCAGCGGCGCCGAAGCACTGAGCGCTGCGCGGTGAAGAAGGAATGTGATGTTTGACGATCTGAGTCGCAAGCTTGATGCGGCCCTGAAGCGCCTGCGCGGCCAGGGGAAGATCTCCGGCGAGAACGTCGCCGAGACCCTCCGGGAGGTCCGCCGCGTGCTGCTGGACGCGGACGTCAACTACAAGGTTGCGCGCGATTTTGTGGAGGGCGTGCTCAGGCGCGCCTCGGGGCGCGAGGTTCTCGAGAGCATTACTCCGGGGCAGCAGATCGTGAAGATCATTCACGACGAGCTGGTAACGCTGCTCGGCACTTCGAGCGCGGACATTGCCGTTGCGCCCATGCCGCCCACGGTGGTGCTTGTCGCGGGTCTGCAGGGGTCCGGCAAGACGACGTTCTGCGCGAAGCTGGCCGTCCATCTGCGAAAACAGGGGCGGCACCCTCTGCTCGTGGCGGCGGACATCCATCGACCCGCTGCCGTGGACCAGTTGGTGGCCCTCGGCGGCACCATTTCCATCCCGGTCTTCACGGTGCAGGGTGCCGGGGCGGTCGCAATTGCGCAGGAGGGTGTCGAGCACGGCCGGCTGAATGCGCGCGACGTGGTCATTGTCGATACGGCCGGACGGCTTCACGTCGATGAAGATATGATGCGTGAGGTGGAGGCAATCAAGGCCGCCATCCGCCCACACGAGATCCTGTTCGTCGTCGACGCGATGACGGGCCAGGATGCCGTCAATACCGCGCAGGCGTTTCATGAGCGCCTCGGGTTCGACGGAGCGGTCCTCACAAAGATGGACGGCGATGCGCGCGGAGGTGCGGCGCTCTCGCTGCGGGCGACGGTCGGGAAGCCCATCAAGTTTATCGGTGTCGGCGAGAAGCCCGAGGCGCTGGAGCGGTTCCACCCGGACCGCATGGCCTCGCGGATTCTCGGCATGGGAGACATCGTCACGCTCGTCGAGAAGGCGCAGGACCGGATCGACGGAGATCGGGCGGTGCAGCTCGAGCGGAAACTCCGGCAGTCGCAGTTTACGTTCGAGGACTTTCTTGAGCAGATGCAGGAAGTGCGCTCCATGGGCCCGCTCGACCAGCTGGTCGGTATGATCCCCGGGATGCAGCGGCTACCGCAGAATGTCGCGCTCGACGAGAGCGCGCTTACGCGCATCGAGGCGATCATCCGCTCGATGACGCCAGAAGAGCGGCAGCGTCCGCAGGTGATCAACGGCAGCCGCCGGAAGCGTATCGCGGCGGGGAGCGGGACGACGGTGCAGGATGTCAACCGTCTGCTCAAGCAGTTCGAGCAGATGCAGAAGATGATGAAGGCGCTCGGGAAGGGCGGGAAGTCCCGGCGGGGCATGCGGTTGCCCGCCGGGTTCTAAGCCTTCGGTCCGGGCAAGCGGTCCGGTGTTCAGTCATTCGTTCATATAGGAGAGTTCCAGTGGCGGTACGTATACGTTTGCGCAGGGTCGGCAAGAAGAAGACGCCGATCTATCATATCGTGGCTGCCGATTCGCGTTCGGCACGCACCGGGAAGTTCCTCGAGGTGGTGGGCCGGTACGAGCCGCTCGTGAATCCGCCGGCGATCGCCACGAAGGACGAGCGGGTGCTCTACTGGCTGAAGCATGGCGCGTTGCCGACGGAGACCGTTCGCGGTCTTCTGCGGCGCTCCGGCCTGTGGCTCCGCTGGACCCTCAAGAAGCGCGGCCTCTCCGAGGCGCGCGTGACCGAGGAGATGGAAAAGTGGACCATGGCGCAGGGGCCGAAGCTCCAGCACGAAAAAGAGCGCAAGGCTCGCCGGGTCGCCCGCAAGAAAGCGGCGAAGGCTCCGGCAGCCGAGGCCGCTCCCGCCGCGGCACCGGCCGAGGCGTAGGGCTCCGCGTCTTCCCGCCTCCCGCCTGCGGGGGGGCGGCGGAAAACGACGTGTGTTGAGGAGCGGCGAAAGCCGCAGAAGAGGGGGTACGTCATGAGGGAGTTCCTCGAGTTCATTGTCAGGCAACTTGTAGACCACCCGGAGCTCGTGGTGATCGATCAGGTCGAAGCAGATACGACCGTGACATTCACGCTTCGTGTAGGCCCCGGCGAAGTCGGCCGGGTGATCGGCAGGGGCGGCCGGACCGCTCAATCGATCAGGATCCTGCTCGCGGCGGTTGCCGCCAGGCAGGGCCGGCGCGCGATGGTGGAGATTGCGGGCTCATGACCGGAACCGTTGACGTCGCGCTCCTTGCAGTCGGGCAGGTGGACAAGCCGTTCGGCATCCGGGGCGAGGTCGTGGTCAAGCCGCTGACAGACTCCGCCGATCGGTTTCAACGACTGCGCGCGGTCCGCGTTGGCCGAAGCGCCGAAACGTCCCGCCCGGCAACGGTAGACGCGGTAGCCGTCGAAGGCAGGGGCGTTCGCATCCACCTGCACGGGATCGACGACCGTACGGCGGCGGAGGCGCTCCGCGGGCAGTATCTGTTCGTGGATCGCCGGGACCGGGCGAAACTTGCGACGGGACGCCACTACGTGCATGAGATCGTCGGTCTGGCGGTGGAGGACGAACACGGGGTACGCCGCGGGGTGGTGAAGGACGTGTTGAAGCTTCCCGCGCAGGACGTGTATGTGATCGTCGATGGCGGGAGGGAATTCATGCTCCCGGCCGTCCGGGAGTTTATCCGGGCGATCGATCTCGAGGCCGGCCTCCTCCGTGTGCATCTCATAGACGGGATTCTGGAATCATGAGGATCGACGTCGTCACCGGATTCCCGCGGTTGTTCGCCGGGCCCCTGACGGAGAGCATGGTGCGCCGGGCGCAGGACCTCATGGTCGCGGAGATCGTCGTGCACGATCTCCGCGACCATGCGATCGACAAACACAGGTCGATCGACGACACGCCGTATGGCGGCGGCGCCGGAATGGTGATGAAACCCGAGCCGGTGTTTGCGTGCATCGAGGCGCTGAAGAAGGAGCGCCGGTACGACGACGTGATTTACCTGACACCCGACGGCGAGCGCTTCACGCAGGCCATCGCGACGAGTCTCTCGCTCCGTTCCGCGGTGATCCTGTTGTGCGGACACTATAAAGGCATCGACGAACGCATACGGGAGGGGCTCGTTACACGCGAGCTGTCCATTGGAGACTACGTGCTGACCGGCGGGGAGCTGCCCGCGATGGTGGTGATCGATACGGTTGTGCGCCTGCTCCCCGGCGCGCTGCACGACGGGGAGTCGCTACTGACAGATTCCTTCCAGGACAACCTCCTGGGAGCGCCGTGTTACACGCGGCCGGCGGAGTTTCGGGGAATGCGCGTGCCGGATGTGCTGCTGTCCGGTAACCATGACCAGATTCGCGCGTGGCGGGAGGCGCAGCAACATCGGCGCACCGCCGAGCGACGCGACGATATGTTGGAACATCACTGAGACGGTTGATAGAGAGGATACCATGGAGAAGATCAAGCTGGTCGAAGCGGCCCATATGAAAACCGGCATTCCGGAATTCCGCCCGGGAGACACGATCAACGTGCACGTGCGGGTCATCGAAGGCGACAAGGAGCGCATCCAGCAGTTCCAGGGCGTCGTGCTCGGACGCCACGGGAGCGGAATGAACGCCACGTTCACCGTACGGAAGGTGTCGGACGGCGTCGGCGTTGAGCGCATTTTCCCGCTGCATTCCCCGCGTATCGCGAAGATCGAGCGCGTGAAGGAGGGAGCCGTGAGGCGAGCGAAGCTGTACTATCTCCGCACGCTTGCCAGCAAAGCCATTCGTCAGAAGACGAACGCCTGAGGTTCACTTCCCCCGCCCGCGGCCCTGATGGCCCGTGGGCGGGGCCTATGGTCCCGCTTCCGGGTGGGACTGCCTCTGAACAACCACTCCGCCTCCCGGCGCCATGAGCACTCCGTCCCCACTGGGTCTGCCGACGGCCGGCTACGCGCGACCGCTCGTTGACGCGCTGGCACGCATCCCCGGTGTCCACACGCACCTGGATGTTCCGGCCCGACTCGCCATCGGATTGCGGGAGCGCTCCCTCCGGGGCGCCCTGCTGACGCCGATCGATTACGCCCGGGACGGCTCCGCATACCTCGTGGTCCCCGGCGCGGTCGTTGCGTCCCACGGTCCGACGGGCCCCGTCACACTTCGGTTCAGACACGGGCTGCGGTCTCTCTCCACGCTTGCCGTCGACCCATCGTCGTCCAATGAAATCATCCTTGCCCGCATCATCCTTGCCGAAGAGTTCGGCCTGTTCCCCTCGATCGTGCCCGTGCAGGGATCCGCGGCAGCCATGCTCGCAAGAGCGGATGCTGCGTTGAGCGTGGACGGCGCGCACGATACGCTGCCGGGCGAGCAGCTCGACCTCGTGGAGGCGTGGGGTGAAATGACAGGCCTCCCGTTCTGCTACGGCCTCTGGTGCAGAAGCCGCGGGGCCTTGACACAGGGGGACATGGATGCCCTCCGCACCGCTCACCAGGAGGCGCAAGCCCGTGCGGGTGACAGTGCCGCTCCCTTCCAGTATCTTCCGACCGAAGAGACCGACGAAAGCCTCAGAACATTCCTGCACTACGCGTACTACCATGGAGTCCTCCCCGATGTCCCCGATGTCAACACGCGAGACGCGGCCGATGAAGATGAGGAGGACGACTCCGGTCCGGACCCATCGGTGAACTGATTGCATCTCGCCGGAGGAATGGGTAGATTTTTTCCACCTGTTCCATGCTCACATCCCTGCACATTCAGAATTATGCCCTGATCGAGGACCTGACGGCCTCGTTCCCCAACGGCCTCGTGATCCTCACGGGGGAGACCGGTGCCGGGAAATCCATCATCATTGATGCCCTCGGACTGGTGATCGGGGAACGGGCGAGTGTGGAAGGAGTTCGTGCGGGCGCCGAGCGCGCAGTTGTCGAGGCGGTGTTCGATACCATCGGCAACGCGAAGCTCAACGCGTTCCTCCGGTCCAACGACATGGATCCCACCGACGAGCTCATCGTCCGCCGCGAAATCTCCCGTCGCGGGCAGAGCCGGTGCTTCGTTAACGACTCCCCGGTCACGCTCACCGTCCTCAAACAGATTGGCGAGTTCCTGGTCGACCTCCACGGACAGCACGAGCACCAGTCGCTCCTGCGTCCGGAGACGCACGTCACGATGCTGGATGAGTTCGGCGGGCTGGAAGACATGGTGAGGGGATACCAGGAGGCGCTGGGGCGGCTGCGATCTGCCTCTGCGGAGCTTGCCGATCTGCGCAAGCGGGAGCGGCAACTCATGGAGAAGCGGGAGTTTACAGCCTTCCAGCTCTCCGAGATCGACGCGGTTGCCCCTCGCGGGGGCGAGGAGGGCGAGCTCCAGGAAGCGCTGACCATCCTTGAGAACGCGGAGCGATTGTTCAGCACGACGGGTGAATTGTACGAAGCGATGTACGGCGCGGAACGTTCCGTTCACGATGTCCTCGTGCTTGCGCGCAACCAGCTGCAGGATCTTGCGGCGATCGACCGTCAGTTCGCGGACGCCGCCCGCGAATGCGCAGGGGCGGTGGCGGTGGTGGCCGAGGTGGCCCGGTTCATCCAGAGCTACAACGCGGGGATCGAGTTCGCTCCGGATCGCCTCGAGGAGTTGCGCGACAGGCTCGGGCGGCTCTCTCTCCTCAAGAAAAAGTTCGGCGGTTCGCTGGAATCCGTCCTTGCCCGGCGCGAGGAGCTAGCGTCCGAGCTCTCGCTGGCCGAGAATTTCACGGCGGTCATCCAGCGGCTGGCGGGCGACGCGGAGGCGGCCCGCGGTGAATGCGCTCTGCTGGCCGAGCGCCTTTCGGCCAAGCGCCATGAGTTCGCGCGCCGCATCGATAAGGGAATTCTCGTCGAGCTGGCGAAGCTCGGCATCCCCGACGCGAAGTTCACCACGCGGATAACCAGAAGCGGCGTCGACGATGACGTTGCGGGCGACATGTGGATACCCGCCGGCGGGCGGAGGGTGGTCCTGAATGCCAGAGGTGTGGATCAGGTGGAATTCTATATCTCCACGAACGTGGGCGAGGAGGAGCGGCCACTGGTCAGGGTGGCGTCCGGCGGCGAGATTTCGCGCATCATGCTTGGCCTCAAGTCGATCCTGGCCAAATCCGACCGCCTGCCGGTCCTGATCTTCGATGAAATCGATGTCGGCGTCAGCGGTCGCATTGCACAGGCCGTGGGGAAGAGCCTGAAATCGCTTTCGTCGTTCCATCAGGTGGTTGCGATTACCCATCTGCCGCAAATCGCGGGGCTCGCGGATGCGCACTTCGTGGTATCGAAGTTGGAACGGAAGGGGCGCGCGACCACGCAGTTGCGGCAGCTCACGCTGGACGAGCAAGTCATGGAAGTCGCAAAGCTTATGAGCGGGGCGAGCGTCACCGAGACTGCACAGGAGGGCGCGCGCGAGTTGATGGGCCTCAAACGTTCTCAACGGGCATCGTAATCCCATGGGTCTCCGTGTCTACAATACGCTGACGCGCACGAAAGAGGAGTTCGTTCCTCTCAATCCACCGCAGGTCGGAATGTACGTCTGCGGCCCCACCGTGTACGGGCACTCACACCTCGGGCACGCCAAAAGCTACGTGTCGTTCGACGTGATCGTGCGGTATCTCCGCCATTCGGGATACAGGGTGCTGTACGTCCAGAATATTACGGATGTCGGCCACCTGTCGGACGATGCAGACATGGGCGAGGACAAGATCGAAAAGCAGTCCCGCATGGACCGGGTTCACCCGATGCAGCTCGCGGAGACGTACACGCGGAGCTACTTCGAAGACATGGATGCGCTCGGCGTTCTGCGGCCCGACATCTCCCCTCGTGCAACCGGGCATATCACCGAGCAAATCGACCTCGTCCGCAGGCTGATGGAGGGGGGGCATGCCTACGAATCCGGCGGGTCGGTCTATTTCGATATCGGGTCGTTTGCCGCATATGGCAAGCTGTCGGGCCGGACGGTTGAGGAGATGTCGTCAGGGGTGCGGATCGAGGTCCGGTCGGAGAAACGACATCCGGCGGATTTCGCTCTCTGGAAGCGTGCCGAGGCCGGGCACATCATGCGCTGGCCGAGCCCGTGGGGTGAGGGATTCCCGGGGTGGCACATCGAATGCTCGGCGATGTCGATGAAGTATCTGGGGGAGAGCATCGACATTCACGGCGGGGGGCTCGAGAATCAGTTCCCGCACCACGAGTCAGAAATCGCTCAGAGCGAGGCGGCAACGCACAAACCGTTCATCAAGTACTGGCTACACAACAACATGGTGACGGTCGACGGGAAGAAGATGGGAAAGTCCCTGGGCAATTTCGTGACGCTCAAGGATGCCTTCGCCACGTGGCACCCGCGGGTCGTCAGGCTGTTCATCCTTCAGAGTCACTACCGGAGTCCGCTCGATTTCAGCAAGGCCGCGGTGGATGGGGCCGGAAAGGGGCTCGAGAAGATGGACGCCGCCATCCTGCGTCTGCGCGCGATGGTTCGCGACGAGGGATCGGGGAACGACGCATCGACGATGGACGTCGCGGCGTACCGGTCCGCGTTCATGGAGGCAATGGATGATGACTTCAATACGCCGCGTGCGGTCGCCGTGGTGTTCGATTTCTTGCGGGAGATGAATACGATGCTTGGCGCATCGCGGCCCTCGGCGGCGGACCTGCGCGAGATGGATACCTGGATCTCCACCCATGTGGGCGCGGTTCTGGGGCTCGATCCCGGAGCGAAGGCCACCACCGCTGCGACAGAGGAAACCCTCCCGCGGCTGATGGACCTCCTGATCGGGTTGCGTCAGGAGATCCGGCAGCAGAAATTGTGGCCTCTTGCCGATCGGATCCGGGATGGACTTGCCGCACTTGGCATGACCCTGGAGGATGGGAAGGACGGGACGACGTGGAAGAAAATGTCCTGATCATTGCCGACGGCCTTGTTCTGACATGCGACCCGGACAATCGCGCCGGCTCGCTGACGCTTGTCGTACGGTCTGGCAAGGTCATCGAGATGGGGGAGGATTCCGCGGCGATTCGGGCTCGCTACCCGGGCGCCGCCGTGATGAATGCCTCCGGGATGCTCGTCATTCCGGGCTTCGTGAACGCGCACGTACACTCGGCAAGCTATGTGCTCCGGGACATCACGACCGGAGTCCCGCTGAGCGGGTGGAACGCGAACGCTCAGCTGCGCGACGCCATGAGCCGCCTGGAATCCCCCGCGATGTCGACCGACGTCATGACGATTGTCAGGGCGGCGACGGCCGCGCATGTGAAATCCGGGACGACCGCTGTTGCGGAAATGACCGCGGAGCTCGACGCAGACGTATTCAGGCGCGCCGTCAATGCGATGGGGGAGTCCGGTGTGCGTGCGCTGTCCGTGGTGCGCACCTGGGACCAGATGGCGGCTGCCCGCGAGCTTGCTGCCGAAGGGCATGTGTTTGCGATGGACCTCGGAGCCGAAGAGGATTTCACGGTGTACAGTCTGGAGAGCCGGATCCATGCGGCGCGGGAAGCCGGCATGCCGCTGGTTGCACACGTAGGCGAAATGCGCGAGCATGTCGAGATGGTGCGGCGGAATTTCCAGAAGTCGCTGTTCCATGTCTTGCGCGACTTCGGGGCGCTTCACACCGACACCCTGTGCGCGCACATGAATCACTGCACGGAACCCGACGCCCAGGCCCTGCGCGACGCAGGATGCACGCTGACCATCTGCATCGGCTCTGCGATGGCGAAGCAGACCGGCTACCCGTTCCTGCGCAGCCTCATGGCGCACGACGTGCGCCTTGCAGTCGGGACGGATTGGGGGGCGTTTGATGTCCTTGCCGAAGCCCGCCTTCTTGCGCAGCTCCCGGCGTGGATCCCCGGGATCCCGGAATTCACCGCGGTCGAGCTGCTCCGCATGGCCACCATCAACGGTGCTGAGACGCTCGGGATCGGAAGCGAGACCGGGTCGATCGAACCAGGCAAGCGCGCAGATCTCGTACTGATGAAGCTCGACGACATCCGGATCCCCGCTGTGCCCTCACCCGTTTCGGCAGAGAGCCTTGCAGCGCTGCTGATGCGTTCGCCACAGTCGCCCGCGGTGTCCGATGTGCTGGTGCAGGGCGTGTTCGAAGTGCACAACAGTGTGCTGGTGCGCCAGGATGAACAGGCATTGCTGTCGGATCTCCATCGGCTCCGGGAGCGGTGGGGGATAAGTGCTGCGGCTCCAGTGTCTGCCTCGGGCTCAGATGAGCCACGGGCCTCTGTGCTCGCGCGCTCCAAGGTGCTCCAGCTGGTGCCACGCGAGCCGGATCTTCCGCATGAGGCCGTCCCCGCGCCATCGCAGACATCTTCCGGGCAGCCACAAGAACGTACAGCAAATCTCAGCGCACCAAAGCGCCGGGTCAGTCCGAAACGTCCCGCCATCCACCCCGAGCTCCCCAAAGATGTTCGTCGTGTCTTCGGTGAGGACGATGAAACGTAGGATCACGGCCATCCTCGTGGCCGCACTGGCTGTCTCCCCACATCTGCGTGCCCAGGGGTCCGCCGGAACCGGAGGCGGCGTGGAACCGCGGACGATTGTCGACAAGCCCACGGCAGGTATCCTCCGCTCGGGGGCCCTCGCGCTCGACGTCGACCTGTTCGAGCATGGCGGCGTCCTCGGCGGGCTGTCAATAGGATTTCTGGATCGCGCGCTGATCGGAGTGTCGTACGGGGGGTCGGACCTGGTTGGCGGAGATTCGCCGACAATGAACGACGTGCCGGGGATGCAACTGAAGGTGCGCGTGCTCGACGAATCGAGGACGGTCCCCGCTGTTGCTCTTGGATTCGATTCCCAGGGACGCGGCGAGTACGACCCGTCACAGGATCGATACGCGTTCAAGTCGCCCGGCGTGTACGCCGTTGTCAGCAAGAACTCGGATTTCCTCGGATACCTCACCCTGCATGCCGGCGGCAACTACAGTCTTGAAAGGGGGGACGGCGACGACGATCTGAACGCATACGTTGGTGCCGAGAAGACGATCGGCGGAGCGCTGTCGTTGACGGCGGAGTACGATTTCGCATTTAATGACAACGACCACGACGCAAGGGGGAAGGGCCGCGGGTATCTCAACGCGGCACTCCGGTGGTCGATCGGAAGCGGGCTCACGCTCAGCGCTGTTTTCCAGGACCTCCTCCAGAATGGAGGGAACAACGTCTTCGCCCTGCGATCCCTCCGCCTGGAATACGTCACCCAACTCTGACTGTCTTCTATTTTACACGGTCCTGCCGCACCCGTCTATTCTGCTGCACAACACCCGGTTCTCCCCGTCCGGTCATTACCGGATTTCAGGGAGAAACCGCATTTATGGCCCCATTTTCAAGCATTTTCCATTCGCCCCCGCGGCCCCCGGTGGCACCAGATTTGAACGTTCCTGACTGAGAAAGTTGTCGCTCTGGAGGAACAAGGAGGGCTGATCATGAAGATGTCACCGACATTTGGCCTGATCGCAGCGATTGCCGGATCGCTGGCTATCGGCGGGTGCTACACGCAGTTCGAGAGCACCCAGGAGGATCAGCCTCCGGACGACATCACCTACTCCGAATCCGACACGCTGGAGGGTGGCACTGCCCTGACGGAGGGGTATGACGACGCCCGCTACCGGTTCTACGTGAACGTCGGCTATCCGTACTGGTCGCCCGGCTTCAGCATCGGCTTCTGGGATCCATACCCGTTTGACCCCTGGTACTATGGCCCGCCGGCATACTGGTATCCGTACGGCGCCTACTATTCTCCTGGCTGGTACTATCCGCCAGCGGCGTACTATCCCCCGGGATACTGGTACGGACCGCCGGCGACGGCGTATCCTGGCGGGTATGCCGGGTATACGAACAGGACATTCGGAGCGACGCGCGGGTACGGGTCGATGCGGACAGGCACCGGCGCATATCGCGCCTCGTCTTCCAGCGTGGGCGTGAGATCCGGGTCCACCGTGGGACTTCGTCCTGCAGCCGCGAGGCCCGGTCGCACAACGGCGCAGCCAGCGGTGAACGGGCGGAAGACAACGAGGCAGGGAACCGTCGATCCTCCAGCGTCGTCATCGCCTGCAGTGCGGCAAGGCAACACCGGGAAACGGAGCCCATCGCCCCAGGTTCGGCCCACGCCCGAGCAACGGAAGAGGGAGGATGCCCGGACGCGCCAATCGGCCACGCCGCAACGCGCGCCCGAGCGGAAGTCGGGAGATAGTTCCGTGAGGCCGCGTTCCAATGACTCGGGCGGTTCGCGTTCATACTCTCCGCCACCGTCGTCGGCTCCGGCGTCTCGACCTTCGGCGCCATCGCCCGGCAGCGGCTCGTCGAGTGGGGGATCAAGTGCCCCGCGGTCCGGCGGACGCCACTGACGGCTGACCTGAATCTGTTGACATCATCCGAGAAGACAATGCGCGCATGTACTCTGCGTTTGTTGATGCCGTTGGGAATCGCCACGCTCCTGTTCAGTGGCGTTGCACTCTCGCAGTTTCCCGAAGATGCCCTCCGGCTCTCAATGCCGGGGATCGGCGTCGGTACGCGAGCTCTCGGCATGGGGACCGCATACACTGGCGTGGCAAGCGACTACAGCGCGATCTACTGGAATCCCGCCGGCCTGGCCCAGCTGAAGTACGGCGAGTTCATGGGCGCGTTCACGTTCCCGAGCGTGACCGACGAAGGCACATTCTTCGGCAGCACGACGTCGACCACGGCCAGCGGAGCACATCTCGGCGCGCTCGGGTTTGCCGCACCGTTTCCGGTGAAGCGCGGGAGCTTCGTCGTGGCGCTTGGCTTCCACCGGGACAACTCATTCGCGAACGGCCTCGGGTATGAGGGTTTCAACCCCTCGTATAGCTACATCCAGAACTCTGCGCCCGACGGGCAACCGTACGGGTACGATCTCACCGGCAATCTGGCGTATCAACTGTACCTGGCCGACCTGGATACGGTGAACGGAGTGTTCATCAGCCCGATCCGCGACAGGGTGACACAGCTCGCGCAGGTGTCGGAGTCCGGGGGCATTGACGCGTGGTCGATCGCAGGGGCGATGGATCTTGCCTACAATTTCTCTTTCGGTGTCACGCTGACCTACCATACCGGCTCATACGCGTACGACCGGCGGTACACCGAAGAGGACAGGGATCGGGTCTACCAGACCTACCCGTACGATTTCGGAATGCTGATGGTCGACGAGTTCATCGAGGACGATATTTCCGGATTCTCGGCGCGCTTCGGGGTACACTACCGGGGCGATTTCCTCCGTTTCGGGCTTGTGGCGGTGACGCCCACGTGGTACTCGGTCAAAGAAACGTTTGGCGTCTCCAATGCCAGCACGACGTTCGACGATGGCTCATCGGAGCCGGCGAACTCGCGGTTCGCCACCAGGTACTACACCGAATACGACGTCACGACACCCTGGATGCTGAGCGGCGGTCTCGCGTTTTCCTTCGGCGACCTGCTGGTGCTGTCGGGGAGCGCGGACATGCGCGATTACTCGACGATGAAGTTCAGCAACGCGACGCCGGAGGTGGAGGGGCTCAACAATGATATCAGGACGACCTTCCGCACGACGGTCAACCTGCGGGCTGGCGCCGAGCTGCTGATCCCATGGACGACCATTCGTCTGCGCGCCGGCGCGATGCTGCTTCCCTCGCCGTACAAGGATGATCCCGACTACTACGACAGGAAGTATATCACCGGCGGCATCGGCATCCTCTTCGGAGGAAACGTGATGCTCGAAGCCGCATACGCCTACGGCTGGTGGGACTCCATTCGTGCGAACGATGTTGCGAGCAGCGTCTACGAACACGTGACCTCCCAGACCGCCATGCTCGGACTCTCGTACAGGTTCTGATTCCGTGGTTGAATCACCGCCGGTGTTTGGCTATATTGGGGTCCATCAGAGCATGATGGACCCCACGTGTTTCTAGCCCCTGGAGCATGACCCCGTGAAGCCGCGCACGCGCGCATTGATCGGCGTGACGGGCGTTCTGCTGGTGCTCGCCGTCGTCGCCTTCTTCTTCTTCCGCCACCAGGTACGCAAATCGTTCCCGCTTACTGAAGGGAAGGTGCAGGTCAGCGGGTTGACTGCTCCGGTGGACGTGTACCGGGACGCGTACGGCGTCCCCCTTGTCGCCGCAGGCACGGAGCGCGACCTCATGTTCACGATCGGATACGTGCACGCGCAGGACCGGCTCTGGCAGATGGATCTCGCGCGGCATGCGGGCGAAGGCCGGCTGTCGGAACTGTTCGGCACGGAGACGGTTCCCTTTGATCGCCTCTTCCGCGTCGTCGGTCTTCGGCGGACCGCCGACAGCGTGTGTGCGCACCTCGACGCGCCGACGATGGAGCAACTGGGCTGGTATGCCGAGGGAGTCAATGCATTCATCGAATCCAACCGTGGCCGGTTTCCGGTCGAGTTTGACCTCCTCGGGCACGACCCGGAGCCATGGGAGCCTGTGCACAGCCTGCTGGTGGCCCGATTGATTGCATGGGAGCTGAATCTCTCCTGGTGGACCGACATCACGCTCGGCGCGATCGCGGAGCGCGTCGGTCTTCTGAAAGCGGTAGATATCGTGCCTTCGTATCCTCCCGATATTGCGCCCACCGTGCCGGAGGCCGCCTGGAGAAAACAGATACCGCTGGCGTCAGGCTTCGTACGGGTAGGAAACGCCTATGCTCAGGCGTTCGGCCGTGTCTCCATCGGCGGGGGCAGCAATGCCTGGGCGGTCTCATCGCGGCGCTCGGCGACAGGCTATGCGCTGCTCGCCAACGATGCCCATTTGCAGCTATCCGTCCCCTCGATGTGGTATGAAATGATCCTCAGCGGCGGCGGCTACGACGTCCGGGGAATGTCCATCCCGGGGGCCCCGGGCATCGTCGCCGGCAGGAACGGACGGATTGCGTGGGGCCTGACAAACCTGATGGCGGATGAGGCAGACTTCTACGTCGAACGCCTTGATTCGGCGTCAGGGACCAGGTATGCATACGACGGGCAGTGGCGGCCGCTGGCATCATGGGAGGAAGAGATCCGTGTCCGTGGAGACACCACCGTGAGCATCGTGGTGCGCGCGACCCATCACGGACCGATCGTGTCCGACATCCAAACCGGCCTTCAGCAGACGAGAACCCCGTTTACGATCAGCATGCGGTGGACCGGCTACGAGCTGAACGACCCCATCGGCACGATACTGGCGCTCAACCGGGCGCGGACCTGGGAAGAGTTTAACGCGGCGCTCGACGGCTTCACGGTCCCGGGGCAGAACATGGTCTATGCCGATGTTGAAGGTTTTGTCGGCTACAGGTCCGCGGTGAAGCTCCCGATCAGGAGCAACGCCGGCGGCCTGCTTCCGCTCCCCGGGTGGGATTCCGCCTCGGAGTGGAAAGGGTTTGTCCCGGCAGCGAGGCTTCCGCGGATGCTGAATCCTGAGGAGGGATTCGTGGCGTCGGCGAACAACAAGGTGGTTGACAACTCGTATCCGTATCCGATGGGCGATCTCTGGGAGCCTCCCGCCCGCATCCAGCGGCTACGGGAGCTTCTGGCCGAACACCCCGAAGCCGTCACCGTGGCCGATTGCGAGCGCTGGCAGAATGACCGGGTCTCGCCCCTCGCAATGCAGCTCGTGCCGTATGTCCTGCAGGTGTGCGCTGATTCCTCGTTCAGCCTGCCAGAGAAGGAGAGGATTGTCGAGTACCTGCGCAGCTGGAACTTCTCGTTCGATCGCGACGATATTCCCAGCGCGATCTTCCATCCGTGGCTCGTCCGCTTCGTGCAGGACACGTTCCGCGACGAGATGGGGGACAGCCTGTATCACGACTACGTACTCCTGGTAAACATCCCGCTGCGCGTGATCGCCCGGCTGGTGAGCGACGGGAATTCCCCGTGGTTCGATGACGTGACCACGGACGCCGTGGAGTCGCGCGACGATATCATCCGAAAGAGCCTGCGTGAGGCCGTTGCGGAGATACGCGAGAGGTTGGGCGACGATCCCCGTCTCTGGCGGTGGGGTTCGCTGCATACGGTGGAGCTCCGGCACCCGTTCGGCATCCGCCCGCCGCTGAACGCCATTTTCAATGTCGGCCCGTTCCCGTTCAGCGGCGGCTCGACGGCGCTCATGAGCGGAGAGTACAGTTTCAACACTCCGTACACGGTGTCGGTTGGTCCCTCGTACCGGCAAGTCTTCAATCTCGGCGATCCCTCGAGCGCGCGCGTAGTCTTGCCCCCCGGGCAGTCGGGCCACGCATTCCATCCCCAGTATGACGATCAGGCCCAGCTCTGGTTGAATGGCGGCTATCGCACCGCGATGTCCGATCCGCGGGCTGGGCGGTGGAACCGCATGACGCTGGAACCGGCACGGTGAGCTCCCTCGAAGTTCCCCGGCGGCTGCTGGAGCGGCTTGGAGCGGCGGATTCGGTGGTGGTGTTCACCGGCGCAGGGATGTCGGCGGAGAGCGGGGTCCCGACGTTCAGGGGTGCGGAGGGCATCTGGTCCAGGTTCAAGCCCGAAGAACTGGCGACGATGAGCGCCTTCCTGCGAAACCCGCAGCTGGTGTGGGAGTGGTACACGCATCGCCGGACCATCATCGCGACGGTACAGCCCAATGCGGGGCATCGGGCGGTGGTCCATCTTGAAAAGCTGGTCCCGCACGTGGCGGTCGTTACGCAGAACATCGACAACCTGCATCGCCGTGCGGGGAGCACCGTCGTGCACGAGCTGCATGGCAACATTGAGAGGAACTACTGCGTGAAATGCGGCGCGCCGCACGACATCGGCGCAGGGACGGCGTCACCAGAGGTCCCCCGATGCGCAGTGTGCGGCGGTCTGGTTCGCCCCGACGTGGTCTGGTTTGGCGAGATGTTGCCTGAGGAGGAATGGGATGCCGCGGTGCGTGCGGCAAGCGGGGCGGATGTGTGCATCTCGGTGGGGACCTCGGGCGTCGTCTATCCGGCCGCGTCGATCCCGGCGATTGCGCGGAAGGCTGGGGCACTCCACGCCGACGTGAACCCGGAGCCGGGGCCGCTCTCGGCGGCGGCCGACGTGTTCATCAAAGGATCGGCGGGGGCAGTGTTGCCTGTTCTCGTGCTGCACCTCGAGAGGCTTCGCTCCCGCCCGGACATCACGGCACCAGGGGAAGGAGATTGAACGCATGGAGGCACGAGCGCGGATTCTCGCGACCATCGGTCCGGCCAGCAACTCGCGGGAGCTGCTCGCGCGACTCGCAGAGGCGGGGCTGGACGTGGCTCGACTCAACCTGTCGCACGGAACGCACGACGACCATCGCCTGAGCATCTCGCATGTGCGCGCGGCCGCACAGGATGCGGGACGCCCCATTGCGATCCTGATGGATTTGCAGGGGCCGAAGATCCGGATCGGCACGTTCGCGACGCCGAGCGTCGACCTGAAGGCCGGGGCGACGTTTACGGTGACGACCGAGGTCGTCCCGGGTACCGCTGAGGCGGTATCCACCACGTACGCAGGCCTGCCTGGTGACGTGAAGGTCGGGGATCCGCTCCTGCTCGATGACGGGAAAATCCGCCTGGAAGTGCAGCGTGTGACAGGAAGAGACGTCATCTGCCGGGTCGTGGTCGGCGGACCGCTGAGCGCCCGGAAAGGAATCAATCTCCCAGGGTCATCGGTCAGTGTCCCGAGTCTGACAGAGAAAGACCTGGAGGACCTTGCATTCGGGATCAAGGAAGGCGTGGACGCGCTCGCGCTGTCGTTTGTCAGGAGTGCGGAAGACGTCCGGGTGCTCCGGGCGGCGATGGGGCGGCTGGTGTCGGAGGAGCGGCGGCTTCCGATAGTGGCGAAGATCGAGAAGCCGCAGGCGATTGAGGACATCGATGCCATCATCGAAGAGGCCGACGGCATCATGGTCGCGCGCGGAGACCTGGGCGTGGAGCTCCCGCCCGAGGAGGTCCCGGCCCACCAGAAGATGATCATCCGGAAATGCCTCGCCGCCGGCCGGCCTGTCATCGTCGCGACGCAGATGTTGGAGTCGATGATCGGGAATCCGGTCCCGACCAGGGCGGAAACGAGCGACGTCGCGAACGCGGTCATGGATGGGGCTGATGCGGTGATGTTGAGCGGGGAGACCTCGGTTGGCAAGTACCCCGTGGAATCGGTCGCGATGATGAACCGGATCATCTTTCAGGTAGAAAGCCGGGGGCTGGCGGCCGGGAAGCTCTGGGAGACGATGCCGGCGAAAGCGGACCGGTGGCAGGACGCACTCGGCCGTGCCGCGTGCGTGATCGCCGAGCAGACGCGGGCCGCAGCCATCATTGCGGTGACGCACACCGGCAGCACGGCCAGGATCGTGGCGCGCTACAGGCCTGAGACGCCCGTAATTGCGGTGACGGACATGGAAGAGACCCTCAGGCGGCTGAGCTTTGTATGGGGTGTGAGGGGAATTGTCATGGGGCCCCGGGAAAGATCCGTGTCGCTGATCGTCAGGGCAATACGGGAAAAACTTCGCGCAGAAGGGCTCCTGCGCACCGGCGCCCCCGTGGTCATTCTGGGAGGCGTGCCTTTGTTCAGCGGGGGATCAACGAATTCCATCCGCATTGAGCGGCTGGCGTAACCCGGAGCCGGGGGGGGAGCTTCAGTGCCGTGTTGGCTCCGGGGGTACCTCATCGATCTCGAACACCCGGTCGAGCATTGAGATCTTCAGAAGGCTCAGGACCTTCTTGTGCACGTGGAGGAGACGGACCGATCCGCCGTGCTCCTTCATCTTGCGGTCCGCGATGAGCAGCGCGCTGAGTCCGCTGCTGTCGCAGAACTCCACTTCCGCCAGGTCGATCGTCAGCGTCTCGACCTTCGGCTTGCACAGCAGAAGGAACTCCCCCTTCAGTTCGGCGGCGATCGTTGAATCGAGCTTTCGCTCGTGCAGGATCAGCGTGACGCCGTTGCCGTTTTTGTGCACGTCGAACTTCATTCCCTGAATCCTCCTCAAAACGTGCGCAGGAACTCTGCGAGCCTGTGATAGGCTCGCTCGCGTCCGATGCCGGGCTTGCGCTTGATGATGAAGTTGTAGAAGTGCTCGGCACCCGCGCGGTCGTAACCCACCCGCATCCGTGCTCCGCTCACCCTGCAAATATACCCCGAGGGCATCACGAAGTCAAGGTTGAGATCGACCGCAAGATCGTACTGTCGCGCCGTCACCGCAGCGACGATATCCTTGCTGGGCAGAAAGAGGGATGTCAGGTCGCGGGCCGGCACACGGACAACCTGACTGCGGGGCAGCAATCGTCCAATATCGTACTGGTGCTCCGCGGCGATGACGGTGATGCGGTCCTGGGCAAAGCGCGTCTTCAGCGCGTCCGCAAGGTCCTGCAGCGGGGGCCCCGGTTCCCTGTCGAAGGGCAGGACGATGAGCGCCGAGCGCGCGGCGGTGAAGGCACCGCGGAAGGAGAGAACGGGATCGCGCACGGCGCGGAAATGATACCGTGCTGCGTGCGTCCCGAGCCAGCGTCTGACGGAGTCAAGCATGGCGCCTCAGCGGATCATGGCGAGAAACTGCTCTTCGGTAAGCGTGGGTATTCCAAGCGTGCGAGCCTTGTCCAGTTTTGATCCGGCGTCGGCGCCGGCAATCACGTAATCCACCCTCTTGCTGACGCCCGCGGCGACGGTCCCCCCGTGCTCCTCGATACGCTGCCGGGCCTGGTCACGCGTGAAGGCATCCAGCGTGCCCGTCAGGACGAATGTCTTCCCGGCCAGCGTGCCTTCGCGCCGTTCGGCGGCCATGGTGAGCCCGGTCCGGGTGAGCCGTCGGACGATCTCGCGGTTGTGCCGCTCGGCAAAAAAGGAGGTGACGCTCTCGGCGATTTGAGGGCCGATCGAAGGAACGGACTGCAGCTCTTCCGCGGACGCTGCCATGAGCGCATCCATGGAGTGGAAGCGCTCCGCGATGACGCGGGCCACCTCTGCCCCGACGTGGCGGATGCCAAGCGCATAGAGGACACGGTGGAACGGCTGTTTGGCGCTGGCTGCAATGGCGGCCAGCAGGTTATCGGTGCTCTTCTCTCCCCAGCGATCGAGCGCGACGAGGGTGTCACGGTGACGCTTGAGGTCGTACAGGTCGGCCACGGTCGACACGAGCTGCATGCGCACCAGCTGGTCGACGATGGCCTCCCCGAGGCCTTCGATGTCCATCGCGCCCCTGTGCGCGAAGTGCTCAATCCGGCCCTTGATCTGTGCGGGACATGCTGTGTTGTCGCAGTAGACGTTCACCTCGCCTTCGGGCCGGTGGAGCTGCGTTCCGCACTCGGGGCATCGGTCCGGCATCGTGTAGCGCCGTGCTGATTTCGGCCGCCGGGCGGTAACGACGGCCGACACTTTCGGGATGACGTCGCCTCCCTTTTCGACCACCACCGTATCGCCAATGCGCAGGTCGAGCGATTCGATATAGTCGCGGTTGTGCAGGGTCGCACGCGAGACCGTCGTTCCCCCGACGAACACCGGCTCAAGCTCGGCCACGGGTGTGATGGCCCCGGTCCGACCGACCTGCAGCGCGATGCCCGTAAGTGTGGTTTCCGCCTTGCGGGCGCTGAATTTGAAGGCGATCGCCCACCGGGGGCTCTTGGCAATCGTCCCGAGGGCATCCTGCTGGCCCAACGAGTCGACCTTGACAACGATACCGTCGATGTCGTACGGGAGGGTGTCGCGCCGGGTTTCCCATTCCCTCCAGAATTCTATGACCTCCTCCACGGTCTTGCACCGGCGCCGGTGCTGGCTTACGGGAAGCCCGAGCGAGGCGAGCGTCTTCAGGCTGTCCCAGTGCGAGCCCGGGCGAGCGTCCGCTGCGACAAGGTGATAGGCGAACATGCTGATCGGTCTCGCGGCGACGACCTTCGGATCCTGAAGCTTGAGTGTGCCGGCCGTAGCATTCCGGGGGTTGATGAACGGTTTCTCGCCGGCCGCCGTTCGCTGCTTGTTTATGGATTCAAAATCCGCGCGCCGCATGAACGCCTCGCCGCGCACGTCGATCGATTGCAGAGAGGCGGAGCGCGTGCGAAGGCGAAGCGGCAGTGAACGGATGGTGCGAAGGTTCGCGGTGATATCGTCCCCCTGGGTACCATCGCCGCGCGTTGCGCCCTGCACAAAGATCCCGTCGCGATACCGCAGCGCGATGGCCACGCCGTCGAACTTCAGCTCGACCACATAGACCGGAACCGCATTCTCGAGGCTGCTGCACACGCGGCGGTCGAAGTCCCGTATCTCCTCCTCGGAATAGGAATTTGCGAGGCTGAGCATCGGGGGACGATGGGTGACGGCCGGGAATTCCTTCGTGGGCTGCCCGCCAACCCGCTGCGTCGGTGAATCGGGCGTGCGGAGCCCGGGAAAGGAAGCCTCCAGGTCCTGCAGGCGGCGCATCAGCCGGTCGTACTCCTCGTCCGCGATGCTCGGTTCGGCGAGAACGTAGTAGCGATAGTCGTGCTCCTGCAGCTCTCGGCGCAGGCGCCCGACTTCCTGCATGATTGCGCGTGTGGGAGAAGGCATGAACGCGTCAGCGGCCGGAGAGAGACTTCCGATTCAATTCAACATTGCGAACAACACCGCGTGATTTTCCGAAGGGGGCGAGCTGCGTACCGTTGAGCGTCCACGTGGCCGCCCTGGAATTTCCCACGGTGACGAGAAATCGTTCGCGTGCTTTCCAGGATGTACGGAAGCCCGGCCGGGCAAGATACTCGCGGGGCGGGGCGTTGTCGACGGCGATCTGCAACCAGAGGGTGTCCGTGACGGAGACTGCCAGCGTCAGGCTGTCGGCAGCGGTCGGCACCGGTTCAGGCGACGCCTGCGCGGGCTGCTGGGCAGGAGCGGATCGCTGCTCGTTCTCGCGAATCACGGTTCCAAACGGGATTTCCCGGACATTCGGAGACGGAGACCGTTCGTTCAGAACAACGAGCGCAATCGCACCGATGACCAGAACGGCAGCGACGCCGGCGGTGCGCACGGTGCTGGAGCTCAACATCCGTTTCGCGACCGGCTCGGCATGTGGTTCCTCGGGCTCTGCCGGGCGCGCGTCAGTGGCGGCGGCCGACTGCCGGGTTCGCTCTGCCTCCCGTTCGTCGAATCCTTTCAGCACTTCGGCGGGATCCAGCCCGACGATCGCAGCGTACTCGCGTACGAAGGCGCGGATGTAGGGCCTCGGGAGGGTGTTCAGCGCCCCCTGCTCGATGGCCTCAAGATGCCGGGCGTTGATGAGCGTGATCTCTTCGATCTGGCCGATCGAGAGGCCGTGTGCCTCGCGGGCCCGGCGCAGCTGTTCTCCAAGTGTCTCCATTATGACGCCTGCGCGCGTTGTGAAACGGGACTGTCAAGCACGGTGCGGACGGTGGTGGCGAGCGTTTCCATCTGGAATGGCTTCTGGACGAACCCGTTGACCTCGCTGGGAAATGCCGAAATGTCCACCGCCTCGTGGCCGTATCCTGTGACGATAATGATCCGCACGTTGTGATTGATCCCCCGGAGCAAGACAAAGGCTTCTTTGCCTCCCATGACGGGCATGTTGATATCGAGGAGTATGAGGTCGAGCGAGCCCTGGCGCGACCGGTAGGTGTCGACTCCCTGCTTGCCATCATGCGCCGCGATGACTGTGTAGCCAAGTCCCGTCAACATGTCGCGTGCGATCTCACACACGCTCAGCTCGTCCTCGATGATGAGGATGTGCTCGGTGCCCCGCGGCACCCTCGTCCGCTTCTGGCGGCGTTCGCGCCGGGAGACCGTCCCCGCATGAGGAAGATAAATGGAGAAGCTCGTCCCGTGTCCGACCGTGCTCTCGAAATTGACAAACCCGCCGTGGTTCTGCACGACGCCATAGACCACCGACAGTCCGAGTCCCGTGCCATGATCCTTTGTGGTGAAAAACGGCTCAAAAACCCTGTTCTGGAGGTCGCGTGCAATGCCGTGTCCGGTATCGCTCACCTGAATCTGAACAAACGGACCGGGCTTGATCGTCGTGAACAGGCTCGTGGTTCTCGCGTCGGCGATCGTGATCGCGGTCGAGACGGTGAGTGTTCCCCCCTCGGGCATGGCATCGCGAGCGTTGAGGAAGAGGTTCAGCAGCGCCTGCTGGATCTGCCCCTCGTCTCCCACAACGGCCGGCCCCGCATCGGCAAACGCTGTCTTGATGACGATCTCCTTGCTGACGCTCCGCTCGTACAGTTGCAGGGTCTCGAGGATGAGAGCGTTGATGTCCACGGTGCGCGTGATCGTCTCGGTCTTCCGTGCAAATGTGAGGAGCTGCCGCGTGAGGGACGAGCCCCGGCGGGCGGAGTTCTCGATGATCTCGACGTACTTCGCGAGGGGAGCCCGCTCGGGGAGTTTGCGGCGCATGATGGATGCCGAGCCCAGGACGGCAGAGAGGATGTTGTTGAAGTCGTGCGCGATGCCGCCCGCCAGGTTGCCGATGCTGTCGATCTTCTGCGCATGGAGGAGTGCGGCTTCCATCTGCTTGCGCTCGACGATGTCACGGGCGACAATCCTGGCGTTTGCCGTATATCCGGACTCGTCGCGGTCGAGCGAGGCATTCAGGTTGACCACGAGTCCTGTGCCGTTGGTCGTCACGAGCTGCGCTTCCACATCACGCAACGGGCGCCCTTCGGCGAACATGCGGGTCACGGCTTCCCGGACGCCGTCCTGCTGGGGGTCTGAGAAGAGCGACTCGAACGGCTTGCCGATGACGTCGGCGACCTTCACCCCGAGCATTGCAGCCCCGGTCTTGTTGCAGCTCATGATGCCGTGGTCCGGGCCGATCGTGATGTACATGTCGGGGGCGTTTTCGAAAAGATCCATGTACTGTCGCTCAGACTCCCGGAGCCGCTCGAAGAGCGCAACATTGCTGATGGCCACGCTGATCTGGTTGCTGAAGGCTTCTATCAACTCGGCCTCTTTCGGCGTAAACATCTCATAGTTGCCGCTGGCCAGCACGAAGATGCCGGTGGGTGCGTCTTTGGCCTTCAAAGGCACCGATGTCCAGCACTGGATGCCGAGCGCCTTGCCGGCGGGGCTGATCCGTTCGGGGACATCGGCGATCCGCTCTCGCTCGACACGAGGCTGGTGCAGCCAGGAGAAGACGGACGTGCGGGAAGGCGCGGCAATTGCGAAGAAATCCTCTCTCGTGCCGCGTGATTGCGCGCACACGAGCCGGTCGCCGTCGAGAAGGTAGACCCAGCCGTACGAAACATCAAGCAATCCGCTGATCCGGGAGAGGGCAGTGTCCAGAACATCGTTCAGTTCCGCGACCTTGCTGACGGCCTCGGAGATGTTATAGAGGGCCATCAGCTGGCGGCGCTGCTCGTCCAGCTGCCGGCTGTACTGGAGGGAGAAAAAGACGCTGACAAACCCGATCAGGCCGACCGTCAGGATGCTGATGAAGTCCATCAGTCGCGGCGACTGCCCGGTCACGGCCATGGCGCTGATGATTGTCGCCATGGAGACTACGACGGCGGTAGACGCCACGATCTGGGCCTGCTCGACGGGGCCGAGATTGCCGAGAAACTCTCGCAGCGCTGCAATCGGACTCTTCATGGCCACCCAATGTACGAATCAGGTCACGAACAGTCAACGCGGTAACGAGAGGCCGAAAAACAGAACGTCCCGCCATTGGGCGGGACGTGAAGTACTTCGACGGACGCTTCGGACCGGTGACGCGGTTACGCTTTCTTCGGAAGGACGGCTTCCTTGCAAGCCTTCGCGATACGGAACTTCACGACGGTCTTCGCAGGAATCTGAATGGGCTCTCCCGTCCGGGGGTTCCGTCCAACGCGCGGCTTCCTGTTGACCAGCACGAGCTTGCCGATCCCCGGAATGGAAAACGAGTTCTTCGCCTCTTTGTATGCGAGCGTCGCGAGTTCTTCGAACATGGTCGCGATCATCTTCTTCTTGAGGCCGAACTTGTTTGCAAAGTGCGCGACGACGGCGGACTTTGACATTGACTTACCCATTGATCCTCCTATGGTTGGTTGACGAACAGTTGCGCCTGGTGGGTGCGAGAGACAACGACAGAAGATAGCATATTCGCTGACATATTCAAACAAAAAAGAGATGTGACCGCCCTACCACTCGCCCCGATCGAGCGTCTGGACCTCGCCGGTTGCGCACACGACCTCGACCGGACACCTGGGCAGCGCCTCCAGGAAGAACCGTCCGTAGGATTTCTGGAGAATTCGCGAATCGAGAATCGTCAGCAGCCCCCTGTCCTCCATGGACCGGATGAGCCGGCCGGCTCCCTGACGGAATTTCAGGACGGCCTCCGGGAGGGTGAACTCCTGAAACGGACGCCCGCCGGCAGCCGTGATCGACTCCAGCTGGGCTTCTATCAGGGGATGACCGGGAGCGGCGAACGGAAGGCGGGTCATGATGACATGCGAAAGAGTTTCTCCGGGGGCATCCACCCCCATCCAGAAGCTGTCAAGGCCGAAGAGCACCGAGGTGACGTCCCTCCGGAACTCCTCGAGGATCGCATGCCGTTCCCCGTCTGCCCCCTGGACGAGGAGGCGGTAGCCCCTGGCCTCGATCCTGGTCCGGCCCACGTCCGCCACCGCCCGCATGAGCGCCGCGCTGGTGAACAGGACGAGGGCCTTCCCTCCGCTCTCGTCGATGCTTCTCAGGATCCAGTCCGGGAGGTCCCTGCGGTAACCGGCGCCGTCCGGCTCGTCGATCCCCGAGGCGCAGCGAACCCGCATCTGCCGCTGATAGTCGAACGGCGAATCCAGCATGCGGGATCGATGGTCGGCAGCCCCCAGCCGCCGCGCCATATAGTCGAGCGTCCCGTGCACCGCAAGCGTACCGCTGGTCACCACCGTGGGGACGCCCGGCTTGAACACGATCGGCCCAATGGTCCCGGCAATGTCGACGGGCGCGCTGACCAGGGCGACATTGGACCGCTGCAGGTCTGCGGCTTCTACCCAGTACGCCCTGTCAGGTCGAGTGAACGCGAGGAAGTCGCTCAGCGCACTCGCAGCCTCGGAAGCCGCGAGCGCGATCGCCGTGAACTCCTGCTTGAATCCGGGGTGCTCGGTGTGGCTGGCGGCATCGCGCGCGTGCTGTTCGAGGTCGATGATCCGGGGCGTGAGCGTATCAGCCGCGAGGCCCGGGTGGCGAACACGGAACAGGGTCTGAGCCGATTCGCCGCCGGCACGCTGCTGTCGCCGAAGCACGTCCGCGACCCCATCGAAAAAGAGATCGGTCTCTCGGGCGATCCTTCCGCATTCCGTTTTGAACGATCTCCGTTCGGCGGCGAGCAACCCCGTTTTGGTCCTCGGGTCATACAGGCGCCTGATCAGACCGAGGATCTGTTGCCGGCTGACGCGGGCGCCGCCGGATGCAGCCACGGCGGGGAGGGTGTGCGCCTCATCGAAGATGACGGGAGCGGCGTCCTCCTCCTCGGCGGACTCTCCTCGCGCCATCGCGAGGTTGAAGAAGAGCGCGTGATTCAGAATCACAATCTCCGCAGCGCGCGCCCGCTCCCGCGCACGCTGAAAGAAGCAGCGCGGCCCGCACGCCGGTGAGCAGATGCCGGGTTCGGAGCAGACAACATCCCACGTGCCAGGCCGGAGCCCGAACGGGAGATGGTCACGGTCCCCCTCGGCTGTGAGACGGACCCAGTCGGTGAGCCGGTCGAGATCGTCGGCGACTCCGGTGCCGAACAGGTTCCCTCCTGCGGCGAGTGCGGATCGGAGTCGCGTGGTGCACAGGTAGTTCCGCCGTCCCTTCAGGATGGCGGCGTGAACGGCCTTCCCGAGAATCCGTCCGACGAGCGGGAGATCGTTCGTGCGGAGCTGCTCCTGCAGCGTCCGGGTGTTCGTGCTGATGATCACCGGGCGTCCACTTGTCCGTGCGAAGACCGCGGCGGGAAGAAGATACGCGATGCTCTTCCCGACCCCGGTGGGAGCTTCAATGATGAGATGCTCCGCATCCTCGAGCGCCTGCATGACGTCGAGTGCCATTGCGCGCTGCTGCGGGCGCGGCTCGAGGTCGGAAATATTTCCTGGCCCCGCGTCACGGGGGAAGAGATCGTCGATCTGGCCGGAGAGAAGTCCCATGCCAGAGAAACATACGCAATTGTCCGGGCGCGTTCCACCGGTCGTTGCAATTGCCGTGCCCTTTTGTTACTCTGCACGCTCCACCAACCCCGTTCCCTCTCCTGACCAATCACGACCCATGACCGACGAATACTCCGGGCCGTCCTCGGGCGGCTCCGTCATCAAGCGGGTCGCGGCTGACATCATCAGCCCGTTCCGCGATCTGCGCGCTGCGCCGCGGGCCCTGTGGGGTGTTCACCTCTCGTACACCCTCGAAGGGCTCACGTACTTCGGCGTGGTTGGCCTCCTGGCAATCTTCTTCAATGAATACATCCGTCTCGACGACATCAGCGCCGGCCGGATGGTCGGCTTCCAGACCGCGGGCATCACGCTGGCGATGCTCTTCCTGGGCGCCACCGTCGACATCATCGGAGTTCGCCGCGCGATACTGATTTCACTCCTCATTATGCTGGTTGGCCGGACCATCCTGACGCTGAGCCCGGATGTCGGAGGAAGCGGGCTCTGGTCGCCCGCCCACCTGGTGTCGATGCTCGGGCTGGTCGGAATCATTCTCGGGTACGGAATCTACCAGCCGGCCTGCTACGCGGCCGTGAAGTTTTTCAGCACCGGGAAATCCGCCGCCATGGGGTACGCGATGCTCTATGCGCTGATGAACCTGGGGGGATTTCTTCCCGGTCTTATCTCGCCTCCGATCCGGCACGCGTTCGGTATCACTGGTGTTTTTTGGGTCTACGTCGCCCTGACCGCCGTTGGGATGATCGTGATCGCTGTGTTCATCACCGCCCGAACTGACGCCGACGCCCGGGCGGCCGCTGGCGGATCCGCGCCCTCGCCATCGTCCGTGCCGTCCACCGAGCGCAAACCCCTGAAAGAACACATCCGCTACTACGCGAAGAACTTTCCCGTCCGCGACTGGCGTTTCCTGTTCTTCATCTTCGTCCTCATTCCTGTTCAAACCCTCTTTGCGCACAACTGGCTGACGTTGCCGCAGTACTGTAATCGTGCCTTCACCGGGATCGTCAGCGAGAACTACGAGTTCTTCGTGAACTTCAGTCCCCTGCTCATCTTCATCATGACGCCATTTGCGACCGCGCTGACATCCTCGAGGAACACGTACACCATGATGATCGTCGGGACGGCGATCATGGCGATTCCCACATTCCTCCTTGCCACCGGCCCGAGCGTGGGGACGCTGTTCGCCTATCTGATCATCATGACAATCGGCGAAGCGATCTGGTCGCCGCGGTTCCTGCAATGGATCGCCGAGGTGGCACCCCCGGGAATGACCGGCATATACATGGGAATCGGCCAGTTTCCGTGGTTCCTGACCAAGGTCGTCACAAGCCTCTACTCGGGGTGGTTCCTGAGCCAGTACTGCCCCGCAGGGGTGCCCCCGGAAGCACTCCAGACGGAGACCATGTGGTTCATCTATGGAGTTGTCGCCTTGGTGACGCCGATCGGGCTTCTGGTGGCGCGTCCGTGGATGCTCCAGGGGTTCAAGAGCGGTTCCCCCGAATCCAGAAGCCAGGGAGCATAGGCATGCGATCAGTCGCCATCATTGCTCTGCTGTTGTTGCCGGCGCCGCGGGCAACGGACCCCGCCCTTGAAGGCAGAGATATCCTCGGGACCTGGCTGACCACCGATGGGAAGGCGAACATTGAGATCTACCAGTGCGGCGATCTCTACTGCGGCAAGATCGTCTGGTTGTCCGAGCCGCTAGAGAACGGCCAGCCGAAGCGCGACAAGGAGAACCCCGATGAAGCCCTCAGGGATCGTCCGATTATCGGACTCATCCTCATGCGCGACTTCAGCTACGAGGGAGAGGGAACATGGTCAGGCGGAAAGGTCTACGATCCTGAAAGTGGAGATGAATATCAGGGGAAGATCTCGCTGAAGGATGCAAAGACGCTCGACCTCCGGGGATATGTCCTGTTGCCCCTCTTCGGGCGGACGGAGACGTGGACGAGGGTGGTGACGGGCTCGAAGTAGCATGTGGGAATGCCCCGTGCATCCCGCTCCCGGGCGCCGGACAATTACGTCAGTTGCCGGGACGAGGCGACGCGCAAAACCTTTGCGCCTCGGATCTTCCGCGCGACGAGCTCTTGCAGCGCCCTGTTGGCCTCTTCGAGAGGAAACTCCTGCACCTCGGGGCGGAGCTGAATCGCGGCAGCGAGCTGGAGGAAATCCCTGACGTCCTGACGGGTAAGATTCGCAACACTCGTGATCTGCTTTTCCTTCCAGAGGTGCCGGCTGTAGTCGAGCTTCGTCAGGGTGTCCCGGTCATGGTCCTCCTTGCGGATCGCATTGATCACGAGACGTCCTCCCGGTTGAAGCGCTTCCAGCGCACACAGGACTGGAGACCACGCGGGCGTTGTGTCGATGATGCTGCGCATCAGTTCGGGTGATTGTTGCCCGAAACCGCCTGCCCACACCGCGCCAAGTTCGCGTGCGAACGCCTGCTCCTCCTCACTCCGCGACCAGACGTATACCTCGCTGGAAGGATGGGTGTGCCTGACCATCTTCAGCACGATGTGCCCCGACGCGCCGAAGCCCGCAAGGCCGAGCGGCTCGCCGTCCCGCAGGCCAGAGAGCCTGAGCGACCGGAACCCGATCGCACCTGCGCACAGGAGCGGGGCTGCTTCCGTGTCCCCAAGTGTCTCCGGGAGAGGGTGAACAAACGCCGCGTCAGCGGTCACATACTCCGCGTATCCGCCGTCCCGGTCCCGTCCTGTCGCGCGGAACCGCTCACACAGGTTTTCGCGTCCTTCCCGGCAGCGCGGACACGTGCCGCAGGCGCCCCCGATCCATGCCACACCCACCCGGTCGCCGATCCTGACCGTGCGCACGCGCGCGCCGGCCCGTTCGACCACTCCAACGACCTGGTGTCCGAGGATGACCGGCAGGGAAGGCGGAGGAGTGCGCCCTTCAATCTCATCCAGCTCGGTATGGCAGACGCCGCAGACGCTGACCCTGATCAGCACGTCCGCTGGAGACGGGGCCGGCCGGGGCACGTCGGCCAGGACGAGCGGAGTCGCCACGGGGCTCATCGGCCCGAGGGCTTTCAGGAGCATCGCCCTCACGGGAACTGCTCCCGAATCGGCGAAGCGGGGGGCGAGCTCGCGCCGTCATGGCGCGTGGTGATCTTCCGCAACACCGCTCATCCTTTCAGTGCCTGCTCGATGGCAACGAGGTCCTCTTCGGAGAATTCCAGCCGTTGCAGCGTGCCGAGGTTGTCTTCGAGCTGCCGCACGCTGGATGCGCCGATCAATGCGGAGGTTATGACGGGATTCCGAAGGACCCAGGCCAACGCCATTTGCGCCAGTGACTGCCCGCGTGTGCGCGCGATCGTGTCCAGCCTCCGGACCTTCGCCAGCGTCTCCTCGGTGATAGCCGACGGCTTCAGGAACCCGTGCGGCTTCGAAGCGCGGGAGCCCTCCGGGATGCCGCCCAGATACCGGTTTGTGAGGAGGCCCTGCGCCAGCGGTGAGAACGGGATGCACCCGATGCCCTCTTCCCTCAAGACCTGGAGTAAATCGGGTTCGACCCACCGGTTGAACATGTGGTACACGGGCTGGTGGATCAGACAGGGCGTTCCCATCCCGCGAAGAATGCGCGCGGCCTCGCGGGTCATCTGAGTCGAGTAGTTCGAAATGCCGGCGTACAGCGCTTTGCCCGAGCGGACGACCTGGTCCAGTGCACCCATCGTCTCCTCGAGCGGAGTGTCGGGATCAGGACGATGGCTGTAGAAGATGTCGACATACTCGATCCCCATGCGCTTCAGGCTTTGATCGAGGCTCGAGATCAGATATTTGCGCGATCCCCATTCGCCATACGGGCCGGGCCACATGAAGTATCCGGCTTTCGACGAGATGATCATCTCGTCCCGGTACGAACGCATGTCCTCCCGGAGGATGCGTCCGAATGTCTCCTCTGCGGAGCCGGGTGGGGGGCCGTAGTTGTTGGCGAGATCGAAATGGGTCACGCCAAGATCGAAGGCACGGCACACAATCGAACGTGCGGTTGCGTGGTCGTCCACGCCTCCGAAGTTGTGCCAGAGTCCCAGGGCGATTGCCGGCAGGCGGACTCCGCTCCTTCCGCAGCGCCTGTATGTCATGCTATCGTAACGGGTTGCCGATGCCTGGTATGCCATAGCGAACTCCGCAAAATACTCGTAGTGCTGAACGGGTCTCGGGACAGGGGATACAGGATCGCGCAGAAGGCGACCGGCAGCCATCCCGATGGGATGGCGGGTCGTCGAAATGTAGAGAGGGTGCTGCAGAGAAACAAGAGGGAGTGTCAGGGAGGGTCTCCGCAGCAGGGCCCGGCGAGAGGGGAATCGGGTTGCGGACGCTATCGTTGAAGTCGCGCCTCGAACATTCCCCGCACCGCGTTGCTCAGATAGAGGCGATCTGCTTGCCGCAGATCGTCGACCGTGATGATGCGCTCTCGCACGGTTCCAGTTCGCAGCAAGCGGGCCCTGGACACTCCGGGGAGCAATCCGCTGGCGACAGGGGGCGTGAAGAGGGATCCTCCCATGTCCACAACAACAGTGGCGATGCACGATTCGGTTACTTCATTCCGCGTATTCCAGAGAATCACGTCGTCGCATTCACCGGCTGCTCCGCGAGCGCGATCGTAGACCGCCCGGTGCGTGGTCTTATGGTAGAGGAACGGGTCGCGCGGGTCAATGGGATCAGCGGCAAGCTTCACGCGGGGAGGGCCATCGGCACAGAGCGGTTGAATGGGAGCGGACTCGATCGTTACGGCCCCATTGCGCGCCAGCAGGAGCCGGACTCTCTGGTCGGCCCTGACGGTGTCTTCACTGATCCCGATGGCCTCCGCGATCTGCTGACGGATGAGCGTTTCATCAAACGGCATCCCGAAATAGCGTGCGGACGATCCAAGCCGGGCCAGGTGATCCTTCAGGAGGCCAATCCCTTTGGTGGGGGTCCAGAGCATTGTTTCGAGCAGGGAAAACTCAACGTGCCGCCACCCCAGAACGGCGGCTTTCGTGATGCATTCCTGATATTCCTCCCGCGTATCGGAATCCCAGACGATTCCTCCCCCGACGCCGTATTCTGCCTCGTCAGTTGTCCTGTCCGCCACGAGCGTTCTGATTGCGACGCTGAACTGTGCGGCCCGACCCGGGGCAACCCATCCGATCGCTCCTGTGTACACATGGCGCAGTGAGCCCTCCAGCTCGCGGATGAGTTCCATCGTCCGGATTTTGGGGGCGCCCGTAATGGAGGCCGGTGGAAAGAGCGCCGCGATAATCTCAGGCACGGGCGCGTCGGTGCGCGCTTCGACGGTCGAGGTCATCTGCCAGACAGTCGGGTACTGCTCGATATCGTACATGCTGGAGACGGCCACGCTCCCGACACGGGCGACCCTCCCCAGGTCGTTGCGCACCATGTCGACGATCATGGTGTTCTCGGCCCGGTTTTTCGGAGATCGCCTGAGCCTGTCAGCCGCGAGAAGGTCGTCGCCCGAGCTCAATCCCCGCGGACTTGTCCCTTTCATCGGACGCGAGACAAGCAGATCGCCGTCGAGCCGGAAGAACAGCTCGGGGGAGAAACTGCAGATCGCGTGCGAGCCAAGATCCAGATAGGCGGCGAATGGCGGAGTCTCCCGTGAGGCAAGCCCATGAAAGAGGGAATAGGGATCGTGCGGGAATTCCTTCCGGAGTCTGAACGTGAAGTTCACCTGGTACGTGTCGCCGTGCGCAATGTGCTTGCGGATCCGATGGATCGCGCGTGTGTAGGACTCGATATCGATGGACGGGCGCCATGGCGCTTCCGGCTGGAGGTCGTTGGCGGCACGACGAGCGGCGGCTCCGGTCGGCAGAGCGCCTCCGGCGGGAAGGGATTCGAGGTCAGCCGGAGGAAGCGACGTCAGAATGTTCGGCGGGTCAAAGAGAGCGAACCAGGCCAGCGGGAATTCGTCTGATGCGCGGGCGCTGCATGACGGATCGAACGCAGGAGCGGATTCGTACGACAGCATGCAGACGGCCCAGGACTCGTGGGTCGCGGCCGCATCGCAGACGACCCGAAGAATGTTCGGGAGGGACGCGAGGTCGGTGACTCGATGCTCGGCTCGTGGCGCGTCGAATGCAAGCCAGCGTCCCCGCCAGGGGTCGTGGAGCAGGGCTCTGGGCACGTGTGGGGCCGGCGTGAACGAGAACAGTCAGTCCCTGTGGGACTGTCCCTCGTGGTACTCCATCGCGGCGCGGACGAAATCGCGGAACAGCGGATGCGCTGTCGTGGCGCGCGACTTCAATTCCGGGTGGAACTGTCCCGCGACAAACCAGGGATGATCCGGAAGCTCGATCATTTCGACCAGGCCGTTGTCCGGACAGAATCCGCTGAAGACCATTCCGTGCGACGTGAGGCGCTCGAGGAAGGCATTGTTGACTTCGTAGCGGTGGCGATGGCGCTCGTGAATCAGTTCAGCCTTGTACGCCTTCTGGGCCTTCGTGCCTTTTTCCAGCTTGCAGGCGTAAGCCCCCAGCCGCATCGTCCCGCCGTACTGTTTCACCTTCTTCTGCTCGAGCATCATATCGATGACATTCTGGTCGGTCTGTTTGAACTCGGTGCTGTTGGCGCGATCCATGGCGCAGACGTGGCGGGCGAACTCGATGACCGCGCACTGCAGACCGAGGCAGATGCCGAAGAAGGGAATGCCGCGGGTGCGCACGTGCTGGATCGCCATGATCTTCCCCTCGATCCCCCGTTCGCCGAACCCGGGTGCGACCAGAAGGCCGGAGATGCCCTGCAGGTGTGCCTCGGCGCCGTCGCGCTCGATGTCTTCAGCACGGACCCAGGTGAGGTCGACGCCGACGTTGTTGGCAGCGCCGGCATGGATAAATGCCTCCGCGATGCTCTTGTATGCGTCCTTGTGGTCCGTGTATTTTCCGCAGACCGCGATCGAAATGCGGCCGGCGGGGTTCTTGACGCGATCCACAAACCGCTTCCACTCCCTGAGGTTGGGACGGGGACACGTCAGATCCAGCCGCTCGAGAATGATCTCGTCCACCTCCTGGTCCGCGTAGACGAGCGGGACTTCGTAGATTGTTGAGACGTCCCGGCCGTCCACCACCGAATCGGGGTCGACATTGGTGAACAGGGAGATCTTTTCGCGGACTTCGCGCGACAGCGGTCGGTCGGACCGGCAAATCAGCATGTCGGGCTGAATCCCCAGCTCCAGGAGCGATTTGACGCTGTGCTGGGTCGGCTTGGTTTTGGTTTCGCCCGCCGAGCCGATATACGGCACGAGGGTGACGTGAATGGCGAGGGCGTTCTTGTGCCCGGCGCGGTTCATGAACTGGCGCATCGCCTCGAGAAACGGGAGGCTCTCGATGTCGCCGACCGTCCCCCCGACCTCGGTGATCACCACGTCATACTCGCCGGTTTCGCCGATCGCAGCAAAGCGCCGCTTGATCTCGTCGGTGATGTGGGGGATGACCTGGACGGTTGCGCCGAGGTAGTCGCCGCGGCGCTCCTTCGTGATCACCTCGTGATATACCTGGCCGGTGGTGGTGTTGTTCTGCTTCGTGGTGGTGATGTCCAGGAAGCGCTCGTAGTGACCGAGGTCCAGATCGGTCTCCGCGCCGTCGTCGGTGACATACACTTCACCGTGCTGGAACGGGTTCATCGTTCCCGGGTCCACGTTCAGGTAGGGGTCGAACTTCTGGATCGTGACACGGAGACCGCGCGACTTGAGGAGGAGGCCGATAGAGGCCGCTGCGATGCCCTTGCCGAGCGACGAGACCACGCCGCCGGTGATGAAGATATACTTGACCTGTCGCTTTCGTGTCACAGGAACGTCCTTTTACGTTTGGGCGCGAAGCTCGGTGAAATTCTCCGGCAGCACGATGCCGCCGGAGAGAACCAGTTTCAATCCCTCTTCCACGGTGATGGCCAGCGTCACCGCCTGATCCCTGGGCACGAAGATCAGGAACCCGGAGGTGGGGTTAGGCGGATTGGGAAAATAGACGCTGACAAATTCGGTGAGACCTCCCGCGTTCCGCCTGTACGGCACTTTGTTGGTGACGAACCCGATACAGTAGAGGCCCGGTCTCGGGTATTCGACCATCACGACCTCGCGGAAGGTTTTCGACTTATCGCCGAAGACAAACGCGCTGACCAGGTCCCGCACGGCGCTGTAGACCGAGCGCACAAAGGGGATCGAGCTCAGGACGTTTTCAAATCCCGCGAACAGCAGCCTGCCGATCAGGTTTCTCGTGAGAACCCCAACCAGAAGAATCAGGACAACCATCGTCAGGAACCCCAGGCCCGGGACCTCGCGTCCCAGGTACGTCTCGAGCACCGGTGAGAAGACGCCGTCGATGGCATTCAGGAGCCCGCTGAAGACCCAGTAGGTGAGCACCAGCGGAATAATGACGACCACGCCGCGCAGGAAGGCGGTGCGCAGATGGGCGACAAAGGACTTGCGGAAGTTATCCATGCGACTGTCCCGTGCGCGCCCTCACGCGCTCGAGGTCTGCGGGCGTGTCGACGGGCATTGACTCATGCTCTGTGATCGAAGCGCGAATGCGCTCTCCGTGTTCCAGGATGCGGAGTTGTTCCAGCTTCTCCGCGCGCTCGAGAGGCGTCTGCTCAAGCGACGCAAACGTGAGCAGGAACGCCCGCCGGAACACGTAGAGCCCGACGTGCTTCCAGTAGGGCGCGTGCGCAAGCCGCTCGCCAGGGGGGATGTCCCGCGCGAATGGAATCGGAGACCGTGAAAAATACAGACAATTCAGATGGTGATCAAGGACGACCTTGACGATACCAGGGTTCTCGAGGTCCGCCGGATCCGTAATGCGGTGGACGAGCGTGGTGACGTTCAGACGCGTATCGTCGAGCATGGGCCGTATCGCTTCGTCCACCATGGCTGGGTGTATCATCGGCTCGTCGCCCTGAACGTTCACCACGATGGCCGCCTCCTGGATATTCCGCGCTACCGCGGCAATCCTGTCGGTGCCGCTGCGCAGCGCAGGGTCCGTCATCACGGAATGGCCGCCGAACTGCCGGACCGCCGCCGCGATCCGCTCGTCGTCGGTGGCGACGATCACCTCATCGACCAGCGAGGCCGTCCGGACCCGCTCGACGACGTGCTGGATCATCGGTTTCCCGGCGATGTCCGCAAGCGGCTTTCCCGGAAGGCGCTCCGACCCGTAGCGGGCCGGGATGACCGCGATGATCCTCTCCCCGGCGATCATCGGTCGCCGATTACTTTTGGAACGCGGAAGAATTCCTCCGTGGCGGCGGGGGCGTTCTGGAGCGCCTCCCCGCGAGGCAGGCTCTCAACGTGAACGTCCTCGCGGAACACGTTCTTCAGCTCAATCACGTGGGACAACGGTTCTACCGACGAGGTATCGAGAGAATTCAGCTGTTCCATGTAGGCCAGGATCGCGTTCAGCTCGCCGGTCAGCTTCTGCTTCTCGTCGTCCGTGAAGCTCAACCGCGCCAGCGCGGCGACGTGTTCGACATCCTTGATCGTGACAGACATGTGCGAGAGTCCTTAGGTCTGGTCGATGTAGGTCTTGACGATTTCGCGATGCACCGTCTCCATGAGCTCGAGCTCTGCGTCGCGGCCGGAAGCGTTGCTGGGCTCGATGGGATCCCCGAGGATCAGCCGGGCGGTCCCGGGGCGGATCATGACCGAATGTTTTCGGAGGATCGCATAGGTGCCGTTGATCGTGAGCGGAACCACCGGGACGTTCGCCCGCAGCGCAAGGTTGAACGCGCCGCGCTTGAACGGCTGCAGCCGTCCGTCCATCGTCCTTGTCCCCTCCGCATAGAGCAAGAGCGATGCGCCTTCCCGCATCTTCCGGACCGCCTCTTCCAGGCTCCGCGCCGCTCTCGGCCCGTGTCCCCGTTCGATCGAAATATAGGCGCCCATCTTGAGCCCCCACCCGAACAGCGGAATCTTCTCGAGCTCCTTCTTGTAGACCACCCGGATGTCGTCCGGGATGCCCGCGAACACCGCCGGGATATCGAACAGACTCGCGTGGTTCGAGACGTAAATGTATGCCCGATCGTGGCGGAGGCGATCCAACCCTGTGACCGTAACACGCACGCCGGTCACGAAGAGCACGACGATTGCCCACGCGCGCGAGACCTTGTGAAAGAGCCGCCCTGTCCCGCGGTCGAACGGGATCGAGAGGATTGCCAACACCGCGAAGATCAGGCAGACGGCAACGCCCGCGAGGAATCGCAGCACACCCAGCACGGCGGTCATGCTCCCTCCACGGTGCGCAGGCGGCGGGCCAGCGACGGATGGCTGTAGAAGAGGAATTCGATGAGCGGGTGGGGCGAGGGGTCCGCAAGATTGGTCGTCCCCAGCTTCCGCAGCGCCGAGGCGAAGGCGTCCCGCCGGCCCGTCATGCTCACGGCATACGCATCGGCCTGGCGCTCATGATGCCGCGAGAGCATGTTGCCGAGCGGTGTCGTCACGAGGCCGAACGCCGCGAGCCAGAGCGCCAGCACGGGGAGCGCGGCAAATTCCGTGATCGATGAAAAGCCGAACCAGGGGAGCGACCATACATACGCGCGGGAGGCAAGAAAGAGTCCGAGGAACGAAGAGGCCGCGCCGACGAAGAGACCGACAAGGATGTGCCGGTGGACGTAGTGCCCCAGCTCATGCGCGACCACGGTTTCGATTTCGTCGTCGTTGAATTGCCGCACGAGCGTGTCGCCGAGGATGATCCTTCTGGTCCTCCCGAGTCCAGCGAAGCCGGCGTTGGCCTTGCGCGTGGTCTTGCTCAGATCGAATATGAAGATCCCGTCGAAACGGAGATGGGCGCGCGAGCAGAGATCCGCAATGCGTTGACGAAGGGCGCCCTCGGCAAGGGGGGAGAACCTGTGAAAGAGAGGAAAGATCACCACCGGGGCAACTCCCGCGATGAGCACCGATGCGAGCGTCAGAAGGGCGCCGACAGGAAGCCACCACTCACGTCCGAACGCTTCGAGGCACGCATACGCCGCGATTCCGAGCGCGCCGGCGATTGGCAGTGTCACGAGCATGCCCTTTACGTGGTCCCATAGCCACCCGGCAAACGAACGGTTGGACAGATGGAACCGGTGTTCAAGTATGAAGCCCGAGTAGAATGTAAACGGCAACGTCGCGAACATCTGGACTGCCCAGAGAGGCGCGGCAAAGAACAGGAGCGCGAGGTAGTGGTTCGGGTGCGCTGCTCGGGCCCACCGCTCCAGGTCCGAGGACCATCCCGAGGCCGTCACCGCCAGGAGGAACAAAAACAGAACAACCGATGCGGCGACACCGGTTGCGAGTTTGAGCCTGGCGTATGTCTTTGCCTCTGCCGGATTTCCTTCGAACGTCACCGCACTACGCTATGCCTGTGTGAGAGCACAATATATGATAATACCCAAAAACGGTCCGATACGCAAGCATTCGTGATTTTAGGAAGGAGGGCATGGCCTCTTTTCATTCCTGGGAAGGATGTGCCGCATGGTCGATGCTGGCCGGACGTCGGTGTCGAATCCCGCATCCGTTGCCCTTGAACTTGAATTCCAGTATTATTGCCGGTGGCACGCAGTTTGAACCCTTCAGTTCGCATCCTCGTACCGCACTCCTCAGGAGGCCGGAACCTACCACAAGGAGGCCAGTTATGGCTCTCATTCGCAAGCAAGACGCTCTTGACTATCACAGCCAGGGACGGCACGGAAAGATCGAAGTCGTCTCGACCAAACCGTGCGCGACCCAGCGCGATCTCTCGATGGCCTACACGCCGGGAGTGGCGGAACCGTGTCTCGAGATTCACGCGAACCCGGGTGACGCCTACAAGTACACCGCCAAGGGGAACCTGGTCGCCGTCATCAGCAACGGTACGGCGGTGCTGGGCCTCGGCGACATCGGCGCCCTCGCCGGAAAACCGGTGATGGAAGGGAAGGGTGTCCTCTTCAAGAGGTTCGCTGACGTCGATGTCTTTGATATTGAACTGGATACTCATGACCCCGAGGAGATCATCCGGATTGTCCAGGCGCTGGAGCCGACATTCGGCGGCATCAACCTTGAGGACATCAAGGCGCCGGAGTGCTTCCATATCGAGGAAGAGCTGAAGAAGACGATGAAGATTCCGGTGTTCCACGACGACCAGCACGGGACGGCCATCATCTCAGGGGCGGGCCTCCTGAATGCGCTGGAGATCGTCGGAAAGAAGATCGGGGACGTGAAGGTTGTCTTCAGCGGCGCGGGGGCCGCCGGAATTGCCTGCGCAAAGTTCTACGTGACGCTCGGCGTCAAGCGCGAGAATCTCATCCTGGTGGACACGAAAGGTGTCGTCTACAAGGGGCGGAAGGAAGGGATGAACCCGTACAAGGAGTTCTTTGCGATCGACACTGATGCCCGGACACTTGCTGATGCCATGCGCGGGGCAGATGTCTTCGCGGGTGTCTCCGTTAAGGGGGTTCTCACGAAGGAGATGGTGAAGACGATGGCGAAGGATGGCATCATCTTTGCGATGGCAAACCCCGATCCGGAGATCACACCGGAGGACGCGTTCGAAGCCCGGAAGGACGTTATCGTAGCGACGGGACGCTCGGATTATCCGAACCAGGTCAATAACGTCCTCGGGTTCCCGTTTATCTTCCGCGGAGCGCTCGACTGCAGGGCAACGGCTATCAATGACGAGATGAAGCTGGCTGCCGCCAAGGCACTCGCCACGCTCACGAAGGAAGACGTTCCCGATTCTGTGATCAAGGCGTACGGCGGACAGCGACTCCGCTTCGGCCGGGATTACATCATCCCTAAGCCACTCGACCCGCGCGTCCTGCTCTGGGAGGCTCCCGCAGTTGCCCAGGCCGCCCGCGAGACTGGCGTCGCGCTCGAGCCGATCGCCGACCTGAAGGCCTATCGCGATCAGCTCGAAAGCCGGTTCGGACGTTCGAAGCAGATCATGCGCACCTTCGTTCACTGGGCCCAGCAAGCCCCGCAGCGAATCGTCTTCCCGGAAGGCACGGAAGAGAAGATCCTGCGCGCCAGCCAAATCATCGTGGACGAGGAGATCGCAAAGCCCATCCTTCTCGGCGACAGGAAGGTCATCGAAGAGAAGATCAAGATGCTGGATCTGGACCTCCCGGGGGTGGAGATCGTCGACCCGAAGAACAGTCAGAAATACGATGAATACGTCAGCAAGTACTATGACATGCGGACGCGGAAAGGTATCACCAAAGCAGATGCGCGCTCCGTTGTCCGGGACCCCATCAATTACGGGATGATGATGGTACAGACCGGCGACGCTGACGGGCTTGTAGCGGGTCTCACCAAACACTATCCACACACAATGAGACCCGCACTGCAGATCATCAAAGCGGTACCGGGCAGCAGCACCGTGGCCGGTCTCTACATGCTCATTTTCAAGAACGAGGTGCGGTTTATCACGGACGCCACCGTCAACGTGGATCCCACCGCCGAGCAGCTTGCCGACATCGCGATCATGGCGGCTGAGAAGGTGAAGAGCTTCGACATCGAGCCACGCGTGGCCATGCTGTCGTTCAGCAACTTCGGCAGCACGCGGCACCCAAACGCCGAGAAGATGGCCCGGGCAACCGAGCTCGTGAAGCGCCGCATGCCGTCGCTTATGGTGGACGGCGAAATGATGGCCGATACGGCCGTGTCGCCGGAGATTCTGGAGAGCCTCTATCCCTTCAGCACGCTGAAGGGAGGGGCGAACGTGCTCGTCTGCCCGAACCTGGAATCCGCAAACATCTCGTATAAGCTGCTGGCGAAGCTCGGCGGCGCCGAGATGGTCGGGCCGATTCTGCTTGGCATCCGGAAGCCTGTATACCTGCTGATCCCCGGGAACGAGGTCGCCGACATCGTCAACGTGACAGCGATGGCAGTGAGCGATGCCCAGGAGCAGACGGATAGCCAGGGGGCGGCTGGAACGAAGAAAGCCCAGGAGGCCAGCGTCGTGCGCTGAGCCTTGCGCTGCACCGGTACCTCTCGCGAACCGCCGGCATGGTGCCGGCGGTTCGCGCGTTTCAGGGGGTTGGGCCGCCAGGACCGCCGGCATGATGCCGCCGATGCAGCAGGGAGGCGACAACCGACACGGCGAGGACCGCGGCGACGACAAGGAGGGACAGCACGATCGGAATGTGTACGATATCCACCAGAAGCATCTTCAGTCCGATGAAGATCAGGATGGCCGACAACGCATGGCTCAGGTAATGGAACGTGTCCATGATGCCGGCCAGCAGGAAGTAGGTCGCGCGCAACCCCAGGATCGCGAAGATGTTGGACGTGTAGACGATAAACGGATCCTGTGTCACTCCGAACACGGCCGGGATCGAATCGACCGCGAAAACAACGTCGGTGGTTTCGATAGTGAGGAGGACAAGAAAGAGCGGGGTGATGGCGAGCCGGGCGTTGATGCGTGAAAAGAACCGACCCGAGTCGTACCCTGACGTCACCGGGAAGAGCATCCGGGCGAGGCGGATGAAGATGTTGCGGTCAGGGTGCACCTCGACGTCTTTCTGGCTGAACATTTTCCAGCCGCTCACGACGAGGATCACCCCGAACAGATAGAGAATCCAGTCGAAACGGGAGATCAATGCCGCGCCGGCCGCGATGAAGATCGCGCGCGTGATCAGCGCCCCGATCACGCCCCAGAACAGCGCCCGGTGATGCAGGTGTTGAGGGACAGCGAAGTACGAGAAGATGATGACGAAGACAAAGATGTTGTCGAACGAGAGGGCGCGCTCGACGAGATAGCCCGTCAGAAATTCCAGCGCTTTCGTTGACCCCTCGTACCACCAGACGCCGGCGTTGAACATGAGCGCAAGCACCGTCCAGACGATGCTCCAGATGATCGCCTCGCGGAGCGAGACTACGTGAGCCTTCCTGTTGAAGACCCCGAGGTCGATGGCTAGCATCGCCAGGATGAAGATGGTGAAGGTACCGTACAGGAGGATGGTGTTGAATTCCATGGTTCTATGATCCGGACGCATCCAGCAGCGGCTGCAGCCAGGCCGCGATATCGCCGAGGCTCTCGTCAGTGATCTGATGCGCCATCGGGTATTCCCGGTACAGGTGCGGCGCGCTGGACGCGGCAAACAGTTCCTTCGCGCGGCGTGCCATGGTGATTGGGATGACGGGGTCGAGCGTTCCGTGAGTGATGAAGAACGAGGTTCCGGCGAGCTCGTTCCAACGGTAGGTCAGATGCGTGCCCTCGGCGACGTACCCGCTGTTCGCGGACACTCCCCTGACCAGGCCCGGCCGCGAAAGGCTCAGGGCCAGCGACATGACCGTCCCCATGCTGAATCCCAGCAGGAACAGCCGGGTGGGGTCGATAGGATGCTCCCGGAGGGCCTCGTCCACGAACTGCGACAGGCGCGCATGGCTCTCCCGGAACATTGCGGGCTCGGGGGTGCCGACGGTGCCGACATCATACCAGGTGTACCCCCCGCCGTAGGCATAGGGGTAGGGAGCGCGCACGCTCAGGATGAGCAGGCGGGGGTCCAGCCGCTCGGCAAGACCTGGAAGATCTTCCTCGTCCGCTCCGCGTCCGTGCACCATGATCATGGTCGGATGCGGACCCGGGGTGCCCGCCTCCGGCGTGAGCGCGATGTGGTGAAGGGCCTGGATCATCGGGGCCCTGAGGCCCGCACGTCCGGCGACACCGACGGGGCGAACTGCTCGAAGTTCTTCTTGAACAACTCCGCAAGGTCCGTTGACTTTGCATCGTACGCTGCGACGTCCTTCCAGGTGCCCCTCGGATCAAGGACCTCCGCAGGCACCCCGGGGCATGATGTGGGGACGCGGAATCCGAAGACCGGATCCTGCCGCGTCGCGACATCGGCCAGGGAACCGTCCAGCGCCGCGTGCACCATCGCCCTGGTGTGGGCGATCTTCATGCGCGAGCCGACGCCGTACGGTCCGCCGGTCCATCCGGTGTTCACGAGCCATACATGCACCCTGTGCTTCGCGAGCCGCTCACCCAGGAGCCGGGCATAGACCGTGGGTTGCATCGGCATGAATGGAGCTCCGAAGCAGGTGCTAAATGTTGCCTTCGGCTCGGTGACGCCCTTCTCCGTTCCCGCCACCTTTGCCGTGTATCCCGACAGGAAATGGTACATCGCCTGCTCGAGCGTGAGGCGCGCGATCGGGGGCATGACGCCGAAGGCATCCGCGGTCAGCATGACGAGATTGGTGGGGTGTGGCCCCATTCCCGAGCCGACGACGTTTCTGAGGTGTGTCAGCGGATACGCCGCCCGCGTGTTTTCGGTGAGTGACCCGTCGTTCAGGTCGATGCGCCTGCTTTCGGAATCCATCAGCACGTTTTCAAGCACGGTCCCGAACATGCGGGTCGTTTCGTAAATCGCGGGCTCCGCCTCGGCGGAAAGCTTGATGACCTTCGCGTAGCAGCCGCCTTCGAAGTTGAAGATCCCGCGGTCGCTCCACCCGTGCTCGTCGTCGCCGATCAGCGACCGGTCCGGATCAGCGGAGAGCGTGGTCTTGCCCGTCCCCGAAAGTCCGAAGAAGAGGGCGCTGTCGCCGTCCGGGCCGATGTTCGCCGAGCAGTGCATGGGAAACACCGACTGCTGCGGCAGGAGGTAGTTGAGGATTGTGAAGACTGATTTCTTGATCTCGCCGCCGTAGCTCGTGCCGCCGATGATGACGAGCTTGCGCGTGAGGTGGAGCGCAATGAACACCTCGGAGTTTGTGCCGTCCACCTCGGGGTTGGCATGGAAGCGCGGCGAGTCGATGATCGTCCACGTGTCAGGCGAAGTATGGATGACCGGCTCCTGGGGGCGCAGGAGCAAATTGCGCGCAAAGAGGTTATGCCAGACGTAGTCGGTGATCACGCGGACGGGAATCCGGTACTGGGGATCGGCCCCGCCGTACAGGTTCTGCACGAAGAGATCGCGTCCCTGGAAAAACGCGCACATCTTGGCGTACAGGGCGCTGAACTTGGCCTCGTCCAACGGCTGATTGACCTTTCCCCAGTTGATATGCTCCTGGGTGGCTGGTTCGCGCACGATGAACTTGTCGTTCGGAGAGCGTCCCGTATGGTGGCCGGTGTGGACAACCAGCGGGCCAAGATGCGAGATCCACCCCTCGCGCCGCCGGACGGTTTCCTCGTACAGCGTTGCCGTCGACAGGTTCCAGTAGACGTTCCCCAGGTTCTTGAGTCCGAGTCCCGCCAGAACCGTTGCATGTCCGCCGTGCTGCTGCATGTCGCCTCCGCTGCTCTGCGTGTGGGATGCGCTACTTCTTGGTGTACTCTTTCAGGGAGCCGACGAACGTCGACCGGTGTCCTTTACGCCTGCGTGTGCATCAAGACGATCTGCTTGCGATACGTCTCTTTCACGGCCTCTTCTCCGAAGGATGCAAATACTGTGCGAGCCACCCGAACACGGTCTGATGCCAGAACCTGCTGTTCCCAGGCTTCAGCACCCAGTGGTTCTCGTCGGGAAAATAGAGATACTTCGAAGGAACGCCCTGCCGTTGCAGGGCGGTGAACAGCTGCATGGCCTGACTGTCGTCGAGCCTGAAGTCGTAGGCGCCATGAACAACAAGGTGAGGGGTTTTGAAGTTGCCCGCGTACAGTGACGGGGAATGGACCATATAGGCCTCGCGTGCCGTCCATGGCGTCCCTCCGCGCTCCCACTCGTCGAACCAGATTTCGTCCGTCGTTCCGTATGCGCTCATGAGGTCGTATTCCCCGTTGTGGGTGACGAGGACCGTGAAGCGTTCCGGGATCCGTGCCTGGAACCAATTCACCATGTAGCCTCCGAATGAAGCGCCCGCGGCGCCGACGTGCTTGGGATCCACATACGGGAACGTGGACACCGTGTCGAGGCCCTTCACCAGATCGACGTAGGCTTTCCCGCCCCAGTCCTTGCTCACACCGTCGACGAAGTCCTGCCCGAACCCCGTGCTGCCTCGCGGATTCGGTGCGAAGACAACATACCCCTGTGCGGCCCAGAGGGCGGGGTTCCATCGGTAGGACCAGCCGTCTTCCCATGCGCCCTGGGGCCCGCCGTGAACAAGCATCACCATCGGATATTTCTTTGCTGCATCGAACCCCGAAGGAAGAAACAGCCATCCCTGGACGAGCGTTCCGCCTTCACCTCTGTATGTGATACTCCGCGGAGCCGGGATGTCCAGCGCGGCGAAAAGCTCGTCGTTGAGGCGTGTGATCTGCGCAGGTATCCCTGCGGTTCCGCTCGTGTCATCGAGTCCGGCAGCGGATTCTGGAGGGTTGATCGACCAACGGCAGATCTCCGCCGGGCGGATGGCGGTCGCGTGTGAGAAGACCAGGCCGCGTCCGTCCGGCATCACGCCGATCGAAGCGTTGCTCCCTGTCCCGAAGATCTTCCTCGCGGGGCTTCCATCCATGCCCACGGCAAAGATCGCGGTTTCCGCCCTGTCATCGCTCAGGAAATAGACCCGCTTGCTGTCGGGCGACCAGACGGGGGAGCTCACGGACGCGTCGAACGAAGCGGTCAGGGACCGCGGGCTTTTCATGTCGCGGTCCATCAACATCAGCTGCCAGCGGTCGGCTTCACATCCCGGCCGTGCCTGTGCGCGATAGACGAAGTGCTTGCCGTCCGGGGAGAACCGGGGGGCCCCGTCCGCCGCGGCATTGGTCGTCAGCTGGCGCGTGGCGCCGCCTGCGATGGCCACGGCGTACAGGTCGTGATTCGTCCGCCATGCCTCCTCTTCGACGGGGACAGGCGTTGCGGTGTACACGATGTCCCGGCCGTCGGGGGTGAACGCGAAGTCGGGCGGGTCGGAAAACGTGCTTGAGGACGGCACCGCGTCGCGATCGCCCGGCGTAAGATCCCGTGGTTCGCCCCCCGAGTGGGGCTGAATGAAGATGTGCTGCCTTTTCCCCCCCACCCAGTGGTCCCAGTGACGGTACAGGAGATGCGTGAAGATCTCGGCTTTCACACGACCGTTCGCCTCCCGATCGAGCTTCCGCCTGTTCAACGAGTCGCTCATGGCAATGGGCTGCGCCGAGAATTCCGGAAACACTTCGGAGACGAACGCGAGCGTGCTCCCGTCCGGCGACCAGACGGGCAGCGAAGCTCCGGTAGAGAGCGTCGTAAACTGTCGTGCCGGTCCGCCGGCCGCGCTCACGAGCCAGATCTGTCCTGTGCCCGAGCGCGATGATTCAAAGGCAATCGTCCTGCTATCAGGCGCCCAGGCGGGATGCCGGTCATTCGAGGGATGATCGGTGAGCTGCCGGTTCTGTGTGCCGTCGACGGAGATCACCCAGACATCGCTGCTGTTGCGGTTTGCCTCCACATCGGAGATCGTGAGCGTGTAGGCGACGTGGCGGCCGTCGGGCGAGAGCGTCACATCCGAGATCCTCTGTGCGCGGTAGAGGTCCTCGATCTGCAGCGGGCGCTTCGCCTGCGCCTCGGCGATGTGAGGCGCCGCAAGGAAGAAGAAGACAAGAACCACAGCGGTCGCGGTCGCCTTGTGAGCCCTGGCGGTCCCGCGAACGGCGTCGGAGACTCTGGATGCGGTCATCGTCACTTCAGAAAGTTCTTCCACATCATCGATTCCACGGGCCTGTCGGTCCGTGTGGTGTACTTCGCAGACGCTTTCGTGCCGTACGTCGTCCCGATCTCTCCGGAAATCTCAAAGTAGATCAGCTGGCCGATCGGCATGCTGTGATAGACGCGCACGGGCTGCTTGACTGAAATCTCGAGTGTCCACGTGTTGCAGAATCCCACATCTCCCTTGCCTGCGGTGGCGTGAATGTCGATCCCCAGCCTTCCGATGCTGCTCTTTCCCTCGAGGAACGGAACATGGCGGTGGGTTTCGGTGTATTCCTCGGTGACGCCGAGGTACAGGCGGTGCGGGAGGAGGATGAGGCCGTCGTCCGGGATCTCCAGACTTTCGACCTGGTTGTGGATGGCGGCGTCCAGGATATCGTTCTTGTATACCGCGAGCCACCGCCCGAGATGGACGTCGTACGAGTTTGTCCCGAGAAACTTCTGGTCGAAGGGGGTGATGACAATGGTCCCCCGTCCCATTTCCTCGAGGATTTTCTTGTCGGTCAGGATCATGCTGATCTCCCGGAATCGGTGGGTGTCACCGCGACGCCCGCCGAGGCGAGATCGCGTAACAGCGTAACGCTGTCGACGAAGCGGAACGCCCGCATGCCGAGCTGCTCCGCCGCGTCAACATTGATCGGGATGTCGTCGACATAGATGCAGGCTGCCGGGGGCAGTCCGAGCTTGCTGAGCGCGTCGTGATACACGGCGGGGTCAGGCTTCATGGCGCCAACCTCATACGAGAGCGTGACGGTATCGAACAGTGGAAAGACGTCAACCGTGCGGATGCCGTACTCGAAATGCCACTCGCTCGTGTTTGACACGAGGGCGAGACGGTAGCGCGGTTTCAGCACGCGGATGATGTCGTGCGTCCCCGCGATGGGCGTGAAGATGTCACAATAGGCCTTCCTGAATCCGTCGCGGTCGAGCCGCATGCCGGTTTGTGTCCGCACCCGCTCAAAGAACGCATCGGAGGTCAGCGAGCCCGATTCGTACCGGATGGCCAGATCCCGCACCTCCATCATATAGCCTCGTATCGTGGCCGGCGTCGAACCGGATGCGTCGGCAAGGTTCCGGACCATCCGCTCGAGGTCGAACGAAGCGATGACCTGCCCGAAATCGAACAGGATTGCGGTTATGGGAATCTGGGAAGGCACGGGATCGACGGGGAAGTCTTGAAAGATACGAAAGGGGGGGTGGGATTGCAACGAAAACCGGCTACGTTATCGCCCTTTCGGTGGATGCACATACAGGCCGTTCTTCCGGAGAAGGTCAGCGAACACGTCGGGCTTGTCGGTGACGATGCCGTTGACCCCCGCCGCGAGCGAATGGAACATCTGCGCGGGGTCGTTGATCGTCCAGTGCAGAACCGTCACGATGCGACTCTTACCGTTGTAGTCCCGGTCACGCGTCGCATCCGTAATCTCCTCCAGGTCGCCCGTTCTGAATCGCGCACCGATTGACACGACCTCGTTGTTCATCGTGCGCGCCATGGTGAGAGGGTTCTCCTTGAATCCCAGCATTGCACCGAAGCTTCCTGATGCGTCGTATGCAAAATGGCAGCGCGTCTCACCGACAGAGCGGATGCCGCCGCGGAGCGCGTTGAGAATGGATTCGCTCACGTTGGCGATGACGAGGTGCTCCGGCAGGTTCGGGAACTTCTTGAGCGTGCTTCCGAGCGCCTTCCCATAGGCCGTGAATTTCGGGAGGTCCTCCTCGTCCCAGAGCGGCGGGTTTTTCATGTCGAAGAATAGCAGTTCGAGCCGGGCTGTCTCCTCGGAGCAGAACGTCAGAAACTCTTCCAGCGTCGGGATAGAATGCTCGACACCGTCCACGAGACGGTACCGGTAGAGGTCCCGCACCTGCTGCAGCGTCAGCTTCAGAACATCAAACGTGTCTTTCGTCCGGACGGTCCTCCGGCGGACTACCCTGAACTCGCCGCCTTTGGGTTCCTTGATGAGTGCGATATCTCCGTCAAACTCAGGGGACGCAAGCTCGTACGGGAAATCCTCATACCGGACCCGGAGGGAATCCGGCCGCGGATCATGGAAGATCACGAGCCGCTTATCCCTGGTGAGGCAGATGTCGAACTCCAGCCCGTTTGCGCCAACATCGAGCGCTTGCCGGAACGAAGCGATCGTATTTTCCGGGAAGAAGTACGGCGCGCCACGATGGCCGATGTTGAAGACCCGGCGGACCGGGATGTAGAGCGTAAGCGGGTTCTGGGGGGAGGAGTCGACCCGCACATCACTCTCGTCAAAGAACTCGTTGGTCTCGTACCCGTCGTCCCAGCCGGAATCCCAGCAGGGAATGCGGGACGGGGCGTACACGGGGAGCACCGCCGGCGTCACCTCTTCGGGTGTCAGGAGGGTGCCGGTCACCTTCGAGAAATTCCCCCGCCTGAAGCCGACCCGGAAGTAATGCGACCGCGACACCTCATACGACCGCGCGTTCGCGACGAAGAGTCGCGTCGCCGGATCGGGCGTCAGCTGCAGGACATGCTCAGCTTCCTCGGGATGGTACTCCTCGATCTCGGCGATATCGACGTCGATGCCCTCGAATACGTGAGTCCCGTTACCCCGGGCGGGATCGTCGGTGACAGTGTCGAACAGCCTGACCTTGACATACAGGGGTTTCATGCCGGCTACCTGAACGTGAGCGTGTATGTCGGTCCTGCGGGGGGTGCCGGCCGGAGAAACCGCGTCGACGCGCCCCTATGCCTCTGTGCCTGTGAGAGTGACCGCCGTCTCATGGATCAGCGACCAGGCGCGATCCACGTGGCGCTGCTGAACGTTCGTCTGGCCGATCACCATGCGGATCGCAAAGGCGCCGTGCAGACGCGTGTGCGTCATATAGAGCGACCCCGTGGCGTTGATCCGCTCGAGAAGCTCGGCGTTGAACGCATCGATTGCGGCAGGGTCGGTCATGCCGGGGGGGACATATCGGAAGCAGATGGTGTTGAGCGGCACAGGCGCCAGCAGTTCGAACCCGGACTGTCGCCGGATCTCCCCGGCGAGTTGCTGCGCCATCCGGATGTCGCGCCTGACCTTCTCCTGGATGCCGGAGACGCCGAAGGAGCGGAGCACGAACCAGAGCTTGAGGGCCCGAAACCTGCGACCGAGCTGAATTCCCCAGTCGCGATAGTTGTCGACGGCTCCTGTACCGACGGTCTTGAGATATTCGGGGAGGATCTCAAAGGTCCGAACGAGCGGAGTCGGGTCGCGGACGAAATAGGCCGAGCAGTCGAAGTTGGTCATCATCCACTTGTGCGGGTTGATGACGAATGTGTCCGCGTACTCCAACCCGTCGCTCATCCAGCGCATCTCGGGGAGCACCAGCGCGGTGCCCGCAAATGCGGCGTCGACATGCAACCAGACGTTGTGGCGCCTGCAGATCTCGCCGATCGGACGGAGCGGGTCAATCGCAGTGGAACCTGTCGTCCCCAGGGCGGCGACGACGCACAGCGGGGTCAATCCCGCGCGGATATCTGCGGTGATCGCTTCCTCGAGCAGATCCGGCCTGAGGGCGAACGCGTCGTCTACAGGAACCTTCCGGAGGTTCTCCTTCCCGATCCCAGCGATCTTGATCCCTTTCTCGATAGAGGAGTGGGTCTCCGTGGAGCAGTAGGCCGTGAAGTGCGGTGCGCCGGCAAACCCCCGCTCGTTGATGCGGAAGTCCGACCGGGCCTCGCGTGCGCTCAGGATGGAGCAGAGCGTGGCGGTGGATGCCGTGTCCTGGATGACGCCCCGCCACGAGGAGGGCAGGCCGAGCATCTGTCCCAGCCACCCCATCATGCGCTCCTCGAGCTCGGTCGCGGCCGGAGAGGTCACCCAGCTCATACATTGCGCACCCAGCGTCGCCGTGAGCATCTCAGCGAGGACCGACGGAGGGCTGGTGTTTGCCGGAAAGTATGCGAAGAAGGAAGGGTGTTGCCAGTGTGTCATCCCGGGGAGAATGACGCGCTTGAAATCCTCGAAGATGTCGGTGAAGGACTCGGGTTGTTCGGGAGGCTCTGCCGGGAGCTTGTCGAGGATCTCCTTCGGCCGGACATGGGAGCGCACCGGGTAGGAGCGCACGGACTCCATATAGTCGGCCATCCAGTCTACGAGATCATGCGCATGCGTGCGAAACTCGTCCGGCGTCATGGCCTTGCCGCTACTTTTTGTCCTGCTTCTTCCCCGCCCGCGCAAAATGCTTCAGCCGTTCGTCGACCAGCGCGTACACGCTCTTCGGGGTAAACCCGGTGCGCGTGCGCTGTCCGGCGGGCCGGCCCGTCAGGAGTTCGATCCCCTCGGCGATCGTGCCCACGGCGTAGATGGAGAACTTCCCCGCCCGCACGGCATCTACCACGTCGTGACGGAGCATCAGGTCCTGGATGTTCTGCTTCGGGATGAGGACCCCCTGCGTGCCCGTCAGGCCCCGGGCGTGGCAGACGTCGAAGAACCCTTCGATCTTCAGGTTGACTCCGCCAATCGGCTGGATCTCTCCATGCTGGTTCACCGAGCCCGTGACAGCGAGGTCCTGCCGCAGCGGGAGGTCGGAGAGGCTCGAGAGCACTGCGTACACTTCCGTGGAGGAAGCGCTGTCGCCGTCGACGCCGGAGTACGACTGCTCGAACGCGATGCTCGCGCTGAGGTCCAGCGGGTGGTGCTGTGCGAAGATGCTCCGGAGGAACCCGCTGAGGATCAGCACCCCCTTGTTATGCGAGGGGCCGCTCATCGCGGACTCGCGCTCGATGTTGATGATGCCGGCTTTGCCCATGGACGTCTTCGCGGTGATACGTGAAGGCTTGCCGAACTCGTACTCGCCCATGTTGTAGACCGACAGGCCGTTGACCTGGCCGATCACCGATCCCTGCGTATCGATCATGATCGAACCGTCATCGATCATCTCCTGGATCTTCTCTTCGACCAGGCGCACGCGTTCGATCCGCTCGTCGATGGCCTTCCGCACATGGGTGCGCGTCACGCTTGCGGCGCCATCGCGGGCCGTCCAGTAGCTCGCCTCACGCAGCACGTCGGCGAGGATAGAGAATCGAGTGGAGAGCTTGTTCTGCCTGCCGGAGAGGCGGACGCCATACTCGATCACCTCGGCCACAGCCGCCATATCGAACGAGAGGAGGTGCTCCTGGTCGCAGAGGGCCTTGATGAATGACAGGTAGCTCTGGATCGAGGTCGGGTTGTTCGGCATTTCACTGTCGAAATCCGCGCGGATCTTGAAGATTTCGCGGAAGTCCTCGTCCATCCCGTACAGCAGATGATAAATATACGGGTCGCCGATCATGATGACCTTCACGTTCAGCTTGATCGGCTCGGGCTTCAGCGCGGAGGTGCCGCCGAGGAGGCCGATCTCGATCGGCTGGATTTCGATTTCGCGGTTGCGCAGAACGCGCTTGAGCATCGTCCAGACCCCCGGCTCGGTCAGCGCATCCAGGGCGTCCAGGACCAGATACCCTCCGTCAGCCTTCAGGAGCGAACCGGCCTTGATGCGGGTAAAGTCGGTGCGCCAGACGCCGTTGCGGTCCACGACGCGCTCGATCGTCCCGAAGATGTTCTTGTAGCGGGGGTTACGCTCCATGATGACGGGAACACCCTGCTCGGTGCTGTTGTCAACGATGACGTTGACCTCGAACTCGATGAAGGCGTCCTCTTCCTTCGGGAGCGGGATGCCGAGCATGGAGGATGGCTGTTCCTCGCGCTGCTGGAAGCGGCTCAGATTGTCGACGATGTTCTTCTCGAGCTCGACGAGGAACTCCTGGAGCCGGTCGTTCGGGTACCGCGTCCGGATGTCCTGCAGCAGCTCCTCGACCACAGGGACAACGATCTTGTGATTGAGGTCCTCGATCGATTTCTTCGCGCGCCGTTCGATGTTCCGCATTTCGCGCATGACGCGGTCCATCTGTGCCTCGAGATCGGCGTGCTGGGCCAGCACGGCCTGCAGTTCGTCCCTGGTGATCTCTCCGCTCTCGGCCCGGCCGTGCATCTGGTCCAGCCCGACCGGGTTCCCCTCGACGACGGGTGCGATCTCCGGGCGTGTACTGGCGGCTCCCTGCACCTGGACCACTTCGAAGCCCTTGGATTTCACCTTCTTCTCGAAGTCCTTCAGGACACTGCGCTGCCGCTCCTGGAAATGATCCAGCGTCGCCTTTCGCTGTTCGATATAGCGTCGGCTCTCGAAAACAGCCGGAATGCTTTTCTGGAGTTCCGCGAGCAGCGACGCCATGTCTTGCTTCAGCTGAGCGCCCTGGCCGGCGGGGACCATCACGGCCACCGGTGCGTCGGGATCGCGGAAGTTGTGGAGGTAACACTTGTCCGTCAGATCGACGTGCCGCCGGGCCGCCTCGAGCAGCATGCGTTTGATGGTGGCCGTTTTTCCCGTTCCCGGGAGGCCCGTCACGAAGATGTTGTAGCCGTAGTGGCGCATCTCCATGCCGACCTGCAGCGCGCGGAGGGCCCGGTCCTGCCCGATGATCTCGCGGAGGGGCCTGACGTCTCCCATGCTCGAGATCCCCAGCGCGGCGGGGGTGCACACCCAGCGCAGCGCCTTCGTAGGGACCGCAAATCTGGCTGGGCCGCCCCGTGGCCGGCGGGAGCGGCTGGCTGTTCTGGCGGGCGTGCGACGGGTCTGTTTCATGCGAGGGATCCGCTGATCAATGGGCTTTTCTGTTTGCGTACAGGTTCATCAGGATGCCGACCATCGCCATGGAGGCCAACAGGGCGGAACCGCCGTAGCTGAGGAACGGCAGCGGCACGCCGATCACCGGAAGCAGGCCGACCGCCATCCCGATGTTGATGATCGCGTGAATACCGATGATGCCGAAGAAGCCGATGGCCGTGAAGCTTGCGAACCGGCTGTTGACCGTGGAGGCGATCGAGACGCAGCGTGCGAGGAGCAGCGCGAAGAGCGCGAGCACGACGGTCGCGCCGAGGAACCCGAACTCCTCGCCAGGGACGCAGAAGATGAAGTCGGTCCACTGTTCGGGGATGAAGTTCAGCTGGGTTTGCGAGCCCTGGAGGTACCCTTTCCCGAACAGCCCGCCCGATCCGATCGCCACCTTGGATTGAAGGATGTTGTAGCCGGCGCCGAGCGGATCGGCATTCGGGTCAAGGAATGTTGCAATGCGTTTCTGCTGGTACGGCTTCAGGCGGTCATAGATGACCTGCACCGAGAGGCCGCCGAGCGTGGTGACGGCGAAGACGATTGCTGCAGCGAGGCGGTTCTCCTTCGAGAAGAACAGGAGGGCGCCGACGGCGACGAGCGCAATCAGAAACGGCGTGGTTCCGAGCAGGGCGGCGATGGCGACGAGACCCGGTGCCAACAACGCGAGAAGCACGAACCGCGTGGCGCCGCCCCAGAACAGGATCGGGAAGAGCAGGCCGAGAAAGATGATGGCCGTTCCCGTGTCAGGCTGCAGCATGATCAGCACGACGGGAGCCAGCACGATCGCGGCGGCGACCCCGAAGTCCTTGATGTTCCCGAGCGAGACGTTCGGTCGGCTGAGATACGACGCCAGCGCGAGGACTGTGGTGATCTTGGCGAACTCGGCCGGCTGCAGGCGAAATGCTCCGAAGTTGAACCAGCTTGTGGACCCGGACACGGTCCGGCCGATCACGAGCACCGCGATCAGCAGGGCGATGGTGAGACCGTATGCCGGGAAGGAGACGGCCTGAAGAAGGCGGAAGGGGAGAAGGACCGCGAACAGCAGAACGAGCACCCCGACCCCTGCCCAGGTCAGCTGTTTATAGAAGATGGCCGACGCGCGCGCATCGTAGGTGGCGCTGTAGATCGACACCAGCCCGATGGCGACGAGCGCAATCGCGATCGCAAACGTTTTGAGGTCGAAGAATTCGCCGATGATCTTGCTCACCGTCTCTCCTCTGCTGCCGCGATCGGACGTGGCGGCCTGGAGGCCGGCGGCGTGCCACCCGGCTGCGTCTCTGTCGGCGGGAGAATGCGGCGGAGATACCGCTCCATGCATTTCCCCGCTACGGGGGCCGCAAACGATCCTCCGAATCCCGCATTCTCGATCAGGACTGCCATCGCGATGCGCGGGTTATCGAACGGGGCGAACCCGACATACCACGCGTGGTCCTTGCCGTGGGGGTTCTGCGCCGTGCCGGTCTTCCCGGCTGCTTCCACTCCCTGGATGCGCGCCATTCCACCTGTACCGCCCGGCTCCTGCACCACGCGCCGCATCCCCTCGCGCACGATATCCCATGACCGCGGTGAAATCTTCAGCATTCGGGTCTGGAACAGGACGGTGTCGATGCTGTTGTGCTGACGGTCGACGACCGCGCGAACGGTATGGGGCTGATGGTACGCCCCCCTGTTCGCGAGGACCATCGCGTACGCGGCCATCTGGAGCGGGGTGACGCCGAGTTCTCCCTGCCCGATGCCGAGGCTCGGCAGGTAACCGCGCGTCCAGCCGTTGACGCCATACCGCCGGTTCATGAAGGCCGTCGAGGGCATGAGCCCCGGGCTCTCTTCAAGAATATCCATGCCGGTCAGCTTGCCGAACCCGAACCGTGAGCCCATTTCCGACCAGGCGTCAAGACCGACCTTCATCATGAGCTGGTAATAATAGACATTGCACGATCTCTGGATCGACTCGATCATATCGGTCGATCCGTGCACATGGAGATCTTTGAAGACCTTGTTGCCGAGCCTGAAGGAGCCGCCGCAGCTGACGCGCCAGCCGGGCTGCACGACGTTGTTCTCGAGCGCGGCCAGGGCCAGGATCATCTTGAAGGTCGAGCCCGGAGGGTAGCGCGTGAGTGTGGCGCGGTTGAACAGAGGGTGTGTCGGGTTGGCGTTGAGGGATCGCCAGAGATCGGGCGAGGTCACTCCGCTGAAGATGCCCAGGTCGTAGTCGGGCTTGCTGACCATCGCAAGGATGCCGCCGTCCGCCGGATCGATGGCCACCACCGCGCCCGCACGGTCGGTCAACAGGGATTCCGCGAAGGCCTGGAGATCGGCGTCGAATGTCAGGAGAAGATCCTGACCGTCTACGGCCGGGAGGTCCTGCCGTCCGTTGTCGAAGCTGCCGACCACCTGACCGTGGACGTTGACGGTGCTGAACTCCGCGCCTTTGGCTCCGCGCAGCGATCGCTCGTACTGTGCCTCGAGCCCGGTGGATCCGACCACGTCTCCCTGCTCATAGCCTTCGCCGAACTGGGCGAGCTGCCCCTCGGAAATTTCCTTCGTGTAGCCGAACAGGTGCGAGGCCCTCGCGGCGGTCGGGTAGAAACGCTTCGATTCGATCTGGTACGTGACGCCCGGGAGCGCGTCGCGCATTTCTTCGAGGGCCGAGAGCGTCTTGAAGTCGATGTCGCGTTGAATCTTGACGGGCGCGAAGCGCGAATACGCTGCTCCGCGCGCAAGGCGCTCGGCGAGGTCTGCCTTGTCGAGGCCGAGCATATGCGCCAAGGACGGGATCGCGCGCCGGTCGAATTCGAACGGCATGATCGTCACGGTGAAAGCGGGGCGGTTGTCGACGACCAGAACGCCGTGGCGGTCGAACATCATCCCGCGCACCGGCTCGCGCGGGATGATCCGGATGCTGTTCTCTTCGGACTTCTTGCCGTATTCCTCGCGGTAGATGAGCTGGAGCTGGTAGAGCCGGCCCATCAGGACGAGGAACACCACGCCGATGAGGGCGTACAGCACCCGCCGCTTTCTGTAGACATGCAGTTCGTCGTGAAGACCCATGCGCTCTCAGGCGTACTTGCGACCGATCCAGAACATGGGTACGAGCCCCGCGGCCGCAGTATAGAGCAGTGCCGGGAGTGCGTACCGGAGCAGAATCCACAGCCAGCTGAACCCGCTTCCCTGAAGAAAGATAACGAAATAGAGGACATTGTGCATCGCGCCGGCGAGCAGCACGATGACCGGAAACTGTGAGCCACCCAGCGTCTGGAACGTCTTGTTCTCGTTGTAGAAGTATCCCGCAAGAAAGCCGGCGACGGTCTTGGTCAGGGCCGAGAGACCCATCACGCCGTCGCCGCCGCTGAGCAGATCAAGGGCGAGCCCGACGGAGAAGCCGGCGAGCGTTCCGGGGATCTGGCCCCTGCGGATTGCGATGCCGATCACGAGCAGGAGGGGGAGGTCCGGGACGACGTCGCCGATCGCGATGAAGGGGACGATGGTGGTGTGCACCAGCAGGACCGCGATCATGAGGGCGATATCGACGAGGAGCGAGCGCATGGGGCTATCGCTGGAATGACGCCTCGAGCGCGAGGCGAGCGGAATCGGGAAGCACCGGTATCACGAACACCTCCTCGAGCGTGGCGAAGTCGACGGCCGGTACGAGCTCGACGGTCTGGAACAGCGAGCCTGGCACCTGGCGCGCAAGCGAGACGGTCCCGATCCGGATGCCGGGCGGGTACAGGCTGCTGTACTCGGAGGTGATCACGAGGTCCCCCGGCTGCACGTCCAGCGTCTTGGCGATGTTCCGGAGAACGAGCGTCGATCCGCCCTCCCATGCTACGATGCCGTCGGCGCGGCTGCGCTGGACTTTCCCGCTGACCCGCATATCGCGATGATACAGCAGCTGCGTGACCGCATAGCCCCGGCTGGTCGCGACCACCTTGCCGACGAGGCCCCGTTCGGTGACGACCGGCATGAGCGGGCGGATGCCGTCGCGCTCTCCGACGTTGATCGTGATCGTATTACGGAGAAGCTGCAGGGATTTTCCGATCACCCTCGCCGCAATGTATCGTGTGCTGCTCGTGTCCCGCAGCTCGAGCATGCGCCGGAGCCGGATGTTTTCCAGGCGCGCTTCGCGGAGGCGGTTTACTTCTTCGGAGAGCGTGAGGTTCTGCTCGCGGAGGATGCGGTTCTCTGACCGGAGGTTGAAGTAGTTGGGAACGATGCCGATGAGGTTCTGGGCACTGCCAAGAACGCCGACGGTGACGGAGCGGATGGCGCGGATCTGCGGGCGGTCGTTGGACGCGATCAGTCCGACGGACACCGTGAGCAGGATGACAAGGAGGACGTACTCTTTGAACGCGAAGAGGATATCAATGATGCGCTTGAGCATGCCCCGATTCCGCCGGTGCTCAGTACCGTCGGCTCTTGATCAACACCTTCGAGTAGCGCGAGAGATTCTCCAGGACTTTCCCGGTTCCCCGGACGACGGCCGTGAGAGGATCCTCGGCCACGTGCACCGGGAGGCTCGTTTCCAGCCGCAGGCGCTCATCGAGCCCCTTCAGGAGCGCGCCGCCGCCGCTCAGCATGACCCCTCGGTCCAGGATGTCCGCGGACAGCTCGGGGGGTGTGCGCTCGAGCGTCAGTTTCACGGCCTCGACGATCTGGGAGACCGGCTCGTTGAGGGCCTCGCGGATCTCGACCGAGCTCGCCTCGGTGGTCTTCGGGATGCCGTTGACGAGATCGCGGCCCTTCACTCTGATGGTGATTTCTTCCTTCAGCGGCATCGCGGATCCGACCTCGCACTTGATGGCTTCCGCGGTTCGCTCGCCAATCAGGATATTGTGGTTCTTCTTGAAGAATTGGATAATGGCGTTGTTCATCTCGTCGCCGGCGACGCGGATCGATTCTTCGTTCACGATGCCGGAGAGGGCGATGACGGCGATCTCGGTCGTGCCCCCACCGATGTCGACGATCATGTTGCCCACGGGCGCCTCGACATCCAGCCCGACGCCGATCGCGGCAGCCATGGGCTCCGCAATGAGATGCACCTCCTTGGCGCCTGCGTGCTCGGCGGAGTCGCGCACAGCGCGCTTTTCGACTTCGGTCACGCCGCTCGGGACGCACACGACGATACGCCGGCTTGGCAGCCAGTTCGCATGGATCTTCTTGATGAATTCCCGAAGCATCCCTTCCGCGATCTCGAAATCCGCGATCACGCCGTCCTTCATCGGACGGATCGTCCGGATGTCGCGGTGCGTGCGGCCGAGCATCTCCTGGGCCTCGCGACCGATAGCCACGATCTTTTTGGTGTTCCGATCGAACGCCACGATGGACGGTTCGTTCAGGACGATCCCTTTACCCTTCATGTGAATGAGGGTGTTAGCCGTCCCGAGGTCGATCGCAAGGTCAGACGAGAAGAGTGAGAGCACGCCCATGGGGAGAGGATCAGATATGGTGAGAATCGGTGTGAATTAGTGTCGGAAGTGCCGGATGCCGGTGAAGACCATTGCGATGTTGTTCTCGTCCGCGGCCCGAATCACCTCGTCGTCGCGGATCGATCCCCCGGGCTGGATGACCGCCGTGGCCCCTGCGCGGACGGCTTCGAGCAGGCCGTCGGCGAACGGGAAGAACGCGTCGGACGCGACGACGCTCCCCTGCAGCGACAGATTCTCTTCGCCCGCCTTCGCGACGGCGATCCTGGCGGAATCCACGCGCGACATCTGCCCCGCGCCCACGCCCACCGTGCGATCCTCGCGTGCATACACGATCGCGTTCGACTTCACATGCGTTGCCACTTTCCATGCGAACCGGAGCGCCCGCTCTTCCGCGGCCGTCGCCTTGCGTCTGGTGACCGTGCGGAACTCCTCGCCCGCGCCCCCGATCGGGTCCGCGTCCTGCACCAGGTAGCCGCCGGGGATGCTGCGAATGTCGCTGCCGATTGCCTTTCTCAGATCGCCCGTCAGGCGCACCAGCCGGCGGTCCTTCTTCTTCTCCAGCAACTGCAGCACGTCGGCCGGATAGTCCGGCGCGATCAGCACCTCGGTGAAGATCTGGTTGATGGCGGTCGCGGCCTCCATGTCGAGGGGCCTGTTGACCGCGATGATACCGCCGAAGGGCGACTTCGTGTCGGTGGCGAACGCTTTTGCGTACGCCTCTGCGAGGGTCGGGGCGGACCCGACGCCGCACGGGTTCGTGTGCTTGATAATGGCCACCGTGGGCTCGTCAAACTCCGCCACAAGCGTGGCCGCCGCCGCGATGTCTACGATATTGTTGAAGGAGAGCTCTTTTCCGTGCAGGCGCTGAAAGAGGGACCCGAACGAGCCGTACAGGGCTGCGCGCTGGTGGGGATTCTCGCCGTAACGGAGCGCCTGCTCCCTGCCGGCAAGGATCATGAGCGTCTCCGGGAGTCCGCTGTCGCCCCCCGCCGTTGTCGCGAGGTAGCGCGCGATGGCCGCATCGTACGACGATGTGTGGCGGAATACCTCGCGGGCGAGCGCGAAGCAGGTTTCCTCGGACATGGCCCCTCCGTTCATCCGCAGCTCGCCGATGATCGCATTGTACCGGTCGGGGTTGACCACGACGGCCTTGTGGCGGAAGTTCTTCGACGCCGAGCGCAGCATCGCCGGCCCGCCGATGTCGATGTTCTCGATCGCTTCCTCGAAACTGACGCCCTCGCGCGCCACCGTCTGCTCGAAGGGGTAGAGGTTCACGACCACCATGTCGATCGGTTCGATGTCGTGGTGCTTCAGCTGGCGCATGTGGTCGGGGTTGTCGCCGATTGCCAGGAGCGCCGCGTGCACGTTCGGGTGGAGCGTCTTGACGCGGCCGTCGAGAATCTCCGGGAAGCCCGTCACCTCTGAGACCGGAGTGGCATCGATGCCCTGGTTGTGGAGCGTCGTGTACGTCCCGCCGGTGGAGATGAGCTCGATGTTCATGCTGCGGAGCGCCCGTGCAAACTCTACGAGCCCCCGTTTGTCTGATACGCTGAGCAATGCGCGCCGGATGGTCGGCACTGGTGTCTTCCTATGTCTGGTGGTGCTGCAGCGCGCGGTCGGCGTACTGCCTGATCGCGTCAACGTACAGCGCGTGCTCGACCTCGAGCACTTTTGCGGCAAGCGTCTCCGGCGTCTCACCCGGGACAACCGCGACGGTTCGCTGGAGAACGATCGGCCCGCGGTCGTACTCTTCGTCGACCACGTGCACGGTCGCGCCCGACTCGCGCTCGCGCGCGGCGATGACGGCCTCGTGCACATGGTGGCCGTACATGCCCTGTCCGCCGAACTTCGGCAACAGAGCGGGGTGGATGTTCAGGATCCGCCCCCGATATTTCCGCACGACACGCGGCGGCACGCGTTTCATGTAGCCCGCGAGCACGATGAGGTCCGCGCCGTGTCCCTGCAGCCCCGCGAGCAAGGCGTCCGTGAACGCCTCCTCTGTTGGAAACTGCTGCTGGCTCACATGCAGCGCGGGAATGCCGGCGGAGCGGGCGAGTGCAAGAATGCCGGCGTCAGAGTTGTTGCTGATGACGAGACAGACACGCGTCGACGGGAGTCGCCCCTCATCGATCGCGTGCAGGATTGCCTGAAAATTCGAGCCGCGTCCGGAACCCAGAACGGCCAGTTGAAGCATGAATGCGCTCTGCCAACGTGCTGTAAGTCACAATAATAGCACAATTTGGCGACACATTCAACAAAACCGCGGGAATTCGACGGGTGCCCGAGAGGACCGGCGGCTGGTCGGGACCGGATGTCGGGACTTGCCTACCTGCCCACGGCCGACTCGAGGTATTCGATCGTGCCCCGGGATGCGTCCACCCGCGCAGTGATCCCCAGAGGGATCGTCATCTTTCGGGATTCATGCCCGAACGGGAGCCGGGCGAGGAACGGCCGGTCGGTCAGACCGGCGATCTGCCGGAAGACCTCGTCCACGGAGAACGAGGGTTTGGTGGTGTCCTTCGGGCCACAGTCCGTGAACTGCCCCGTCAGGATGCCCGACACGCCCTGGAGTATCCCTGCGTTCAGGAGCTGGAAGAGCATCCGGTCGACCCTGTACGGCTCCTCGCCGATGTCCTCAAGGTACAAAAGCGTGTCCCGGAAGTCGGGGAAGTAGCGCGTTCCCATGCTGGAGACCAGGAGCGCAAGGTTGCCGCCGAGGAGCCGTCCGCGCGCCTTTCCACCCGTCAGCGTCGTCGGCTGCGGATCGGGGAGCGCGATCGCGCCCACGGGGGAGGTTGCTGTCACGGTCTGCCAGAAGAGGCCCTCGGTGAACGCGTCCATCTCGTCGGCCATATCCACGCCGACCATCGGGCCGTGGAATTGCACGAGCCCGGTCCTCTTCCAGATCGCCAGCTGGAGTGACGTGAGATCGCTGTAGCCAACGAAGATCTTCGGGTTGGATGCGATCAACCGGTAGTTGATGAGCCGGAGAAGGCGGGGTGTTCCATATCCTCCCCGGATGCACATGATTGCACGAACATCCTTGCGCGCGAAGAACGCGTGCAGATCGCCCGCGCGCTCCTCGTCCGTTCCAGCGAGATACCCGTGGTTCTTGAGGACGCTCGGCGCGATCTCGACGCGGTAGCCGAGCGACTCGAGATACCGGACCCCCTTGTCGATGCGCGAAGGGTCTGCGATGGGGCTTGCGGGAGAAACGAGGCCGATGAGATCACCGGCGCGAAGGCGGGAGGGCTTGAGAGGTTTCATGCCGACAAATATCCGACAAGGTCATGAAAATATCAAATGCAGGCCGTGTCCGTGCACATGGGGATCAGGGGTGCCTTGCATTTCCGTTGCAGCACCAGTATCATACGCGCGGCAACCCGCCCGGTGCGGGCAACAACCATTGAAGGAGAGAATCGTATGCTCTTTATTCTGAGTGTTCTGCTGGCGATCGGCGCGTTCGTGACGTGGCGGACGGCGTCGAAGCGCGCAGTGGGCGGCCCCCAGGGGGCGCGGCAGCTGGGCGGGCTCGCGGGGATCGGATCAGTCCTCTTTGGCCTGCTGGCACTCGCACAACTGTTCGTTGTTGTCCCCGCCGGCCATGTCGGCGTCGTGGACTTCTTCGGCATCGTGTCGGAGCGGGCTCTTCCCGCCGGCATCAATATCGTCAACCCCTTCGCCAAAGTGAAGAAATTCTCCATCCAGACCCAGGAGATCAAGGAGACGATGCAGGTTCTCTCGCGCGAGGGCCTCACGATCGGACTGGAGATCAGCGCACTATACCGGCTGAATCCGGATTCAGCCGCCCGGATGTACCAGACGGTCCTGAACGGCGACTACGAGACCATCGTGCTCATCCCGCAGTTTCGCTCCATCAGTCGTTCTGTGACGGCAAGCTTCCAGGCCAGCGCGCTGTACTCCTCCGATCGCGAGAGGCTCGGCGTGGGGATCCAGACCGAGCTGGCGTCGGCGGTAGCGCCCCGCGGGGTGATTGTAGAATCGACGCCGCTCCGTAATGTGGCCCTGCCCACGCAGCTGACGGAAGCCATCGAGCAGAAGCAGCGGGCCGAGCAAGAAAGCCAGCGGATGGAGTTCGTTCTGACCAAAGAAAAACAGGAGGCGGAGCGGAAACGGATCGAGGCGAAGGGCATCTCGGATTTCCAGACGATCGTGTCCCAGGGGATCAGCGATCAGCTGCTGCGATGGAAAGGCGTCGAGGCGACGGAGAAGCTCGCGCAGTCGCCGAACACAAAAGTGATCATCGTCGGGGCAGGAAAAGACGGCCTCCCGGTGATCCTGGATACGAAGTAGCCGCCGCCCCCCCGCCTTCGGGATTGTATAACTGGCTGGAATCGGCGGGCGGGAAGTACCACACCCTCACCGGGAGTGTGAGCTACATGCTTGCGCGGAATCTCCGGCTGACAGGCGAGTATACGTACGACTTTGAGTATGAGGCGAACCGCATCACGGTCGGATTCGTGAGCGCGTTCTGAGCGGGACTGGAGGGGGCGAGGCGGCGCGGGGTGTAGCTGTCATCACGGACGTCAGCCGGACTTCTTCTTCAGGGCAGCGACTGCCTCCGCGAGGATCGTTTCGAGGACCTTGAGGTCGAGGTCCTCGAGGCGTTTTATGTACAGGCACGCTCCGCCCCTGCTGTGCGGCCCGAGCTTCTTGAGCAGGGGGGCGAACGCGTCCAGACCCGGCAGGATATACAGGGTCAGGTTCTGTTTGCGGGGGGAAAAGCCCATCATCATCCAGTCGCCCTCGCGCCCTGAGGCATAGACGTAGTGGTACGTGCCGAACCCGACGATACTCTTCCCCCACATCTTCGGCTCGGACTTCGTGGCCCGTGTCATCCGGCGCACGAGTGCCAGGCAATCCTTCCGCCTTCCCTCATCCTTGATCGACGCGAGAAACTTGTCGACGCTCGCATCGGTCTGTTTCGTCTTCAGTTCTGCCATAGGGTTTTCCGGGTCTACCCTACATGGCCGCGATCACGCGGTCGAGTCGCTCCTTGACCTCCTTCGCGATCGGATGCATGCCCGGGTTGTCCATCACCGCGGTCATGACCATCGGATCGAACGCCGCGACCACCGTTGTACCCGCCTTCTCGTAGACGATGACGTTGCAGGGCAGCAGAAGGCCGATTTGCTCTTCCGCCTGCAGCGCCTTGTGGGCGAAGGGAGGGTTGCACGCTCCCAGGATGACGTAGCGGGGGAACTCGACGTTGAGTTTCGCCTTCAGCGTCTCCTTCACGTCGATGGTGGTCAGCACCCCGAAGCCCTCCTTCTTCAGTTCGGCGGTGACCTTTTCCACGGCCTGCTCGTAGGTGAGGCCGACAGTCTTCGACATTCCGTACTGCATGTCATTCTCCTTCCTGTGACTCGTGCACCACGGGGCGCTCCTCGGAGTTCCACCGAGTGATGCCGCCTGCCATGGCGGTGACGTTGAAGCCGTGCTCCTTCAGGAACGAGGCGGCGTGGGCGCTTCGATTCTGGGTACGGCAATAGACAATCATGTGGCTGTGCTTGTAGGGATCCAGCTCTCCGACACGGCCTGCCAGTTCCTGTACAGGAATCAGGATTGCGCCGGGCAGGTGGCCTGTGGCGCTCTGCCATTCTGATGGGGTGCGAACGTCGAGCAGCACCATCGTGGAGTCGGCAGCGATTCTCTCCTGGACGTCCGCGGGTGACAGCATATTCTGGTCGGATTGCCGCGAGAAAAACCACCCGGCAACCGCCAGGGCGAAGATAGACATCATCATAAGGACACTCTTCCTGTTCATGATCGGGGCTGAAATATGCGATAGTAGTGAGACGAACTCAAATCGCCGCGGTCAAGGATCCGGCGTCCGTCAAGCATCCTGTCCAGGTCCGCTTCGTCGAGGCGTTCGGCCATCGGAGGGCCGTGTTTTTCCTCCTGCCGCTTCCATTCGAACACCAGAACGCGGCCGCCCGGTTTCAAGAGCCGGACAAGTTCGTCAAGGAACACGCGCCGGTCCGGGGCCTCATGGACGACGAACGCGGCCAGCACGACGTCGGCCGTGTCGGCGGGAAGCGGCACGCGAAGAGGTTCGGAGGTCGACAGGCTCACGTTTGGCGGCACACCGAGGTTCCGCAGGTGGCCCAGCATAGCCTCGGACACGTCGACTGCGTGCACGCGGCCTTCCGGGCCGACCAGCTCGCTCGCCGCCCGAGTGAAGAATCCCGTCCCCGCTCCGACGTCCACCACCGTCATCCCGCGCGCCACGCCGAATCCGGCAAGCGTGCGCGACGGCTGGAGCACCTCACGGCGCTCATCACTCTCGAGCCGGAGCGCGTTGGAGGGATCGAAGATGTGAGCCACGGGTCGTCCGTCTACACTTTCACGGGGCCGCGAACCAGCGTCCGGCCGTCTTTCGTCCAGGCGAAAATTCCGCCATCCAGATCGAACACCCGCGCATAGCCACGGGTGACGAGGTAGTGGGCAGCCTCCGAGGAGCGGTTGCCGCTTGCACAGATGACGGCGACCGGCCCGGTGTGATCGGCGGGCAGCTCGTCCACGCGGAACGCCAGCTCGCCCACAGGGATGTTCTGAACGCCAGAGATCGTGCCGAACGCGACCAGCTCGAACGGCTCACGAACATCCAGCAGGTGCAGCCCGGGCTCGCGTCGTATCAGCGAAGCGAGCTCTGCGGGGGAGACACGCTGATACCCTTCGGCGGCGGTGGACACACGCTTCGTGCCGCATTGCAGGGTCATCGCTCCGCCCTCCGTGACTTCAGCGAACGGGGGGAAGAAGTCCTTCACGAACTCCACATACGCCTCCTTCGTGCGTGGCTGCAGGAACGGATTGGTGCGGCGCTCGTCGCCCAGGAGCGCGCACTCGCGCTCTTCGTAGTCGTGTCCGGGATAGATCTTCGTCGAGTCCGGCAGGCTCAGGACCGTGGTGAAGAGGCTGTTGTGCTGTTGCTCTGCATTGCCGCCTGGGAGATCGCTGCGCCCCGCCTGCCCGATCAGCAGCAGGTCGCCCGTGAAGAGCATGTCGCCCGCGCGGACGCTGATATGGTTGTCCGTATGTCCCGGCGTCAGCAGCATGTGCAGCTCCATCGAGCCGACCTTCAGAGTCTCGCCGTGCTGAACATAGCGATCCACCTCGTGTGCTGCGTTTGCGCGGAGGATGTCGCCGATGCCGAACGCGTCGCCCTGATCGACCACCTTCCACTTGTTCTTCGTCTCTTGGTGCATAACGAGCCGGGCTCCGATGAGCCGCTTCAGCTCACCCGCTGCGGAGACGTGATCCGCATGCGTGTGCGTGTCGATGACGGTGCTGATCCGTGCGCCCATTTCTTCGACGGCAAGCAGGATGCGCTGCGTGTCGGTGATGTTCGGGTCGATGACGACGGCTTCGCCCGTCGCCGGGTCGCCGAGGATATACGACAGCGTGCCGGTGCCATCCTGCGAACGTATTTGTCGGAACAGCATGGAGTGCCTTCGAGCGCGTGATCACTTCAGAACAACGCTGAACGCGGAAACGTTCAGGGCCGTGAAAATACGACGGCTGGCGTTCAGGCTTTCGCCACCTCGGTCTCCACTGGTACGATTCGGTAGGTGTGCGTCAACTTCACCGTCGGACGGAGCATGGCCGAAACGGAACAGTACCTGGTCGTGGAGAGATCGATCGCCCGCTCGACGTCCGCGGGATCAATGCCCTCGCCGTACACAACGTATTCGATGTTGATGTCGGTGTAGACCATGGGATGTGTCTCGGCGGTGTTCGCCTCAAGGTGGACTTCCAGATGTGAAAACGGGACGCGTTTTTTGGCGAGAATCGGGATCACGTCCATTGCGGTGCAGCCGCCGAGTGCCATGAGAAGAAGCTCTTTGGGGCTTGAGCCCGCGTTACTCCCGCCAAACTTGTCGCCGCCGTCCATTATGACCCAGTGGCTGGAGTCCGCTTTGCCGGCGAGCGTGATGCCCTGAACTTGTCGTACGACTGCTGTGCGCAATGCCATGGTTTCTCCTGGATGAGTGTCCCGCGTGAACGAGACCGTCTCGAATGTATTACCTGACAATAAGATGCAGTCAGTGGCCCTGAGGGGTCAAAAGGCCTCCGGGGGCATCGATCCGCCAGGATCGGGGCCGCGGGAGGTCAACGGAAATGCGGGATTGGCGTCCCCGGTGGCTGTGTCGGCCCCGAATGTCGTTTCGAAATCACGCTCTTCGAGAAGCCGTCGCGATGGATGCGCTCCTAGTACCCGTCGCCCTCGGCAGGGACCACGACCTTCCCGCGGAACGAGCGGAACAGGAAAATGAAATACCCGGACGCCATAAGAATCCCGATCGTCCACCACACGAGGCCCACCGACAGGCCGTACTCCTGCGTGATCGTAGTATAGACGGTGAGGTTTCGCGCCGGCTCCCCGGACGACGGAAGGACGTTCGGAAAGAGTCCGAAGGCGGTCGCTCCAAGCATACCTGCGATGAAGAGTGCGGAGCTCAGGAACGCGCGCACGTCATTTCCCTTCAGGTTGAACAGGAGCGATCCGGCGATGCCCGTGAGTCCAAGCGCGGGGAAGATCCATCCCCAGGGGTGCGTTGCGTAGTTGGCCCAGATCTGCGGCCGGATTGCGTTCACCGACATCAGCGCGGCGATCGATGTCAGGAGCATGCCCCACCAGGCGGCGCGCGCTGCGGCCCGGGCGCGTGTCTGCAGATTGCCCCCGGTTTTCACCGCGATGAAGTTCGACCCGTGCACGGTGAGCGTCGAGAGGCCGACCAGCCCCATGATCACGGTGAACCAGTCGAGGATGCCCGCCTCCGGCTGCACCGTGAACGTCGTCCAGAGCGGCGCGAAGAAGTATCCGTCCGCCTGCAACGGCACGCCCCTGATCACGTTCCCCAGCGCGGCCCCGAAGAAGATCGAGAGAAGGAGGCTCCCCACGCTGAAGACGACATCCCAGAAGGATTTCCAGAGCGGATGATGGAGCTGATGACGGAACTCGATCCCAAGCGCGCGCATGATAAGCAGCCATAGCACGATCATGAGCGGGAGATAGAACCCGCTGAAGCTCGAGGCATACAGGAGCGGGAACGCGAAATAGAGCGTTCCTCCAGCTGCGAGCAGCCAGACTTCGTTGCCGTCCCAGACCGGACCGATCGCGTTCAAGATGGCCCTGCGCTCCGTGTCGGTCTTCGCGGCAAACAAGTGAATGATGCCCGCGCCGAGATCGAATCCATCGAGAATCACGTATATCGTGATCATGAATGCGACGATGCTGAACCAGAGGATCTCCATGGCCGTCTCCTATGGGTGGACCGTTGACGTGCCGGCGTCGTCCGGGCCCTTGCCGACAAGGCGGACGACGAGAAACAGGAAGAGGACGCCGATGAGAAAGTAGATCCCCATAAATCCGAGCAGCGTGAACAGCCCGTTGCCGGCCGAGACCATGGTGGAGGTGCCGTCTGCGGTACGCAGGAGGCTGTACACGAGCCAGGGCTGTCGTCCGAGCTCGGCAGTCATCCAGCCGGCCGTGTTCGCGATAAACGGGAAGGGGAACGCCAGCATCAGGATCCAGAGCAGCGGACGGGTGCTGAAGAGCTTTCTTCGCCAGAGCAGAAAGACGCTCAGTGCGGTGACGGCGATGAATATGGTCCCGAGGCCGACCATGATATGATAGCTATAATAGAGAAGCGGGATGTTGTCAGGCCAGTCCTCCCGTGGAAACGCATCCAGTCCTTTGACCTCCGCATGCCAGCGGTTGTAGGTCAGGAAGCTGAGCATGTTGGGGATGTGGATGGGGTTGTCGAGTCGCATGCGCTCCATGTCCGGCTGGCCGATGATCACCAGCGGGGCGCCCTCCTCTGTCCGGAACAGCCCTTCCATTGCCGCGAGTGTGACGGGCTGATGCAGGGCGACGTTCTTTCCGCTCATGTCGCCTGTCGGCATGGCCACCAGCACCGACGCGATGAGGCCCGCGATCACTCCTGTCCGAACGTACAGCGCGCCCGCCTCGGTGTTGCGCTTCGCAAGGAGGTAGTAGGCGCCGACAGCGGCCATCACGAAGGAGGCGGTGACTACCGAGCCGGCCATCGTGTGCGCGTACTGCCAGAGAATCCAGGGGTTGAGCAGCAATCCCCAGACGCTGGCGAGATGCACGCTCCCGTCAGCACCCATCGTGTACGCCACGGGGTGCTGCATCCACGCGTTCGTCGCGACGATGAAGTACGCCGAGAGCCACGAGCCGATGAACACCATGACAGCAGCGAAGAAATGACCTGCCTGCCCCAGCTTCTTCTCCCCAAAAACGAAGAGTCCGAGAAAGCTTGACTCGAGGAAGAAGGCGAACGTTCCCTCCATCGCGAGGGTCTGGCCGATCACGCCGCCCGCGAATGTCGAGAACCTGGCCCAGTTCGTTCCGAATTGAAACTCCATCGGGATGCCAGTGACGACCCCCATCGCGAAATTGATGGCGAAGAGTTTCGCCCAAAACTTCGCGCTCCGGTTCAGGAACTCGTCGCGCCGCTTGATCGCGAGCCCCTTGAGGATCACGATCAGCAGGGCGAGCCCCATCGTGAGCTGGGGGAAGATGTAGTGGAAGGCCGCAGTGAAGCCGAAGTGCAGCCGGTGTATCAACAGGGCATCATCCATGGCGTGTGTTCGCTGTCGTGCGCTGCTGGGAGGGAAGGTGGTGCAACGGGGCGCAGGGGCCCCGGGTCAACGGGCTACGCCTTTAAGGTAGCCATTGCGGCCTTGAGAGTAAAGCGCGCGGTCGGTGAGTGCCATGCGCAGATCGGTCCAGATGGTCCGTGCGTCGAGGACGGAGGCGTCCCAGATCTCCACCGGCTCGAGGTTCCAGCGAGAGCAGAGCTCATTGACAAGCGACGGCCGCACGACGAGGATCAGCGGATATGTGCGTGTGGCGATGAGCGGCAGGAGGACCGGCGTCCACCCCTGGCCCTGCAGTTCCAGCGGACCCACTTCGTCGACGATGACCAGTGCAGACGTGCGAGCGCGGGCCCTGTCGAGTTCGGCGCGGCCCGCGTGAATGGCGTCAGTGAAGAACGTGAACGGTCCGGTACGCGTGGTGCCCGCCGTCGGGACGCCGTCCGTGCTGCCCCTTCGCGCGAGCGGGATCCGTGTGCCGTCGCTCAGCATATGCAGGTCGTATCCCAACCGGTCACCCTTGTTCCACACGGCCGGCGAGAGGAATCCGCGCGGCTCGATCGCGTCCGATCGAAGGAGTCGCACAACCTCCTCGAGCTTCGTCGTTTTGCCGGTGCCCCGGGCTCCGGAGAGGATGAACACGGGTGCGGGCGAGGCTTCCAGCCTCTCGGCTTCGTCGATCCACGCGACCGTGGCGGCGAGCGAGCGCGAGAAGGCCCGGACCGGGTGAAGGAGGACCTGGCGTTCGTTTCCGAACAGGCGCAGGATGCCGGGGAGCGCGCCCGCGGCGATGCTCAATGCGTCGGCCGCTCCCCCGAGGTCTTTTGCGAGAACCCACACCAGAACAGCGGGGTTGCGGAGTTCGACGCTGATGCTCGAGAAAGCGACGATCACCAGGATCCCTCTCACCAGCATTTGACCGCCGGCATAGAGGCCGTCAACCAGGCTCTTGCCGGGAGCGAGCATCCCGAGGACCACCGCTGCGAGAACGGCAATGATCGCGAACTCCAGCCAGAGGCGCGGCCTGGTAAATCTCTGCGCGACCCGGCGGTACTGAAGGAGTGAGAATGCAGCGTATGCCGCCGCGGGAATTGCCGCCGCCCAGAGCGGGGTCGTTGCCACAAGCGTCAGGCCGAGAACGAGGGCAACGAAGTGAAATGCCAGGAGAGGAAGTGAGTATGTCTGCCCATCCGACGGGGCATCGAATGTGAACGAGGACTGTGTGGCGTCGATGGGAAGCGGATCGGCTGCGGTTCGTCTCGCAAGCGAAGCCATGCGCAATCCGGCGGCGGCGGCGATCACGCCGCACATGGCCGCGGCTGCAACAAACAGCAGGATCAGGTCGACGGAACCGACTCCCCTGATGCCAAGCGCGGAGGCCGCGAATTCATACAGACCGATGTAGATGTTTGCGGCGTCGGCACCATAGGTGACGAGCAATCCCCCGATCTTTTGGAGGATGGGGGTGGCCGTCGCAAGCCCTCCCGCCAGCAACAGCCCCGGGACGGTGCGGCGCGTCAGCCGGGTGACGCCCTCCACGATCGAGGCTTCGAGCATGATCCCGACCATCGGGCCGATGATGACCGCGCCGGGAGAGACCGACTTCATGAGCGCACAAACGACACCGGCGCGCAGGGCGACTCCCGGCTCACCCCTGAGCCTGAGTCCCGCGACAAGGATCGAAACACCAATTGCCGCGAGCACCGTGCCGGCGAGCGGCACACGCAGGCTATGCAGCAAATTTCCGAGCACGATCTCGCTCCCCGCCCACAGGCTTCCGAAGACTGCGGCCTTCTTCCAGGCGGAGGTCATCGGGCGGCTTCCGCTGCCCGCAAGGTCGCGGGATCGTTGACGTTTGTCAGCAGATTGGGGCGATAGAAGGAAAGGTCTGGCGTGATCGGGACGCGCTGCGCGCTGACCGCGTCGAGCAATGCCGCCATCGAGAGGCGATCGTCGGCGATGAGTTGCTCAATCACGGGGAGGCAGCGCTTGTCGTACACAGCGCACAACGGGTGGATGCGCCCGTCGATCTCCGCCACCCGTGCAGCAGCGCGCGACGGGCAGGTGGCCAGATAGTGCAGGAGCGGCGTTGAAACGAGCGGGGTGTCGCAGGCCAGCAGAAGCGTTGCCTCCGTCCTGCTTGCGGTTAAGGCTGCGTGAAGTCCGCCGAGCGGGCCGCGGCCTTTGTGAACGTCTGCGACAGTCTTCAGTCCCAGCGCGAGGTACGGCGGGCCCTCGTCGGCCACCACGAAGAGCTCAGCAGCCACAGGGCGCGCGGCATCGGCGACCGCGCTGATCATGGGGTGTCCGCGGAACGAGAGCAGAGCCTTGTTCTCGCCCATGCGTGAGCTCGTGCCACCGGCCAGAATTGCCGCGGTCAGCATCCTTCCTTTTTCTTCTTCTTTGGGGCCGGCGCAGCAGGTGGCGCAGCGGATGTCGGCATCTTTGCCATGGGGAGCGCGGGCGCCACCGCAGGCTGTCGTGCGCTGGCTACGCCCTGCGGCTGGCCACCGAAGAATCTACTGACTTCCGCCATCTTTGCAAACGTCACACGCTGGGCCGGCGTAGCGTCGGCGATGAGGGAGGGGAAGAGCACCGAATCCTTCCACTCCTGCAATCCGCCCCGGAGGATGTACACGCCGGCGTACTCCTTCGCGCGCAGCAGAAACCACGCCTGCGCCGAATGGATCCCGCCTTCAGAATAGAGTACGATCTTCTCGTTCCGCAGGAGTCCGTGGTCGGCGAGTCCGGTGATCGGGACGTTTTCCGCTCCGGGGATGTGGTATTGCTCGAAGTCCGCCGGAGTACGCAGATCGATGAGCCTGTAGTCCGCCCGCCCCTGGATGATCCAGTCCGCAAGCTCCTCGGGCGAGACGTGGTCGACTTCCCGCTGGACGATCTCGGCCAGCTCGGCGGTATCGATGGTCGCCGTGGCCCGGTCGTACGGATTCCCAATGAAGAGTCCTACGATACCCAGGATCACCAGTAGCAGGCCGAGTTTCGCGTTCGTCGAGAGTGTCGCGATCGAGAGCTTCATGCCCGCGCCCCCTTCTTTGAGGCCATCCACTTCTCAACCCGTGTTGCTCCGGCAAACCCTCCGACCGCCATCAGGATGACGGCGAAGACCAGAAGGCCGTACGACATGTGAAACTGCTGGGGGAGCGTGACGCTGCCCATCGCGGTCGCATAGTAGAAGTCGCCCACGAACGAATAGGCTTCGGCGAACAGGAAGCTTCCCGCCAGAACGCCGCCGAGATACGTCATGCCATCGTATTTGCCGGTGGCTGCCGCCACGCAGGAAGTTCCCGGGCAATAGCCGCCGATCACGAATCCGACGCCTAGAATCAGTCCACCCACGACCTGCGGTACGAGATAGGTCGGCGTAAGATAGACAAGCGAGAGGTCGACGATCCCGAGCGCGGAGAGGAAGAACAGACCCACCATTGCGGTCACGATGGCGGTGAACATAACCTTGAACACGGTCATGTCGGTGAAGTAGAACTGCGCGGCCAGCTTGCGTGCGCTCCCGAATCCAGCCCGCTCGAGGGCAAAGCCGAATCCGATGCCGAGCACAAAGGCGATGACAAGACTGACGTTGTCGCCGAAGAGGCCGTACTTATAGAAGGGTGCGATCATTGCCATTGTCTCCTCATGAACCACGCGAAGGCGTATCCACCGGCAAAGACGCACATCATGAAGGCCCAGCTGCCGACATTCAGCAGTGCGCCGCCGGTGAGCGCCTGTCCGCTCGTGCATCCTCGCGCCAGTCTGGCGCCGATCCCCATCAATCCGCCGCCGACGAACGCGTAGATGAGTCTTCCCGTGTCGTTGATGCGTGGACCGCGCTCGACGCCAGTCCGCACGCGGGCCGCGAGCGTGCCGGAGAGAAATCCTCCCACAACCACTCCAAGCACTTCGAACACTGTCCAGTCCATGAGGGGACTCGTGGTTCCATCCCCGAGGTACTCGGCGTAGTAAGGATTAGCCTGGGCGTGTGCCGGTGCGATGGCATTGACGCCGGCGGTGACAATCGCCGTGAAAGCGCTTGATGCGCCGAGTCCCCGCCCCATGATGACGAAGGCCGCGAGCAACACAAGCCCGAGCCCGATGCCGGCGAGGTAGGGGTTTGCGTACGGTTGAGGAGGTTTGATCGAATGTGGTGCAGTATTCAATGTGCTGTCTCCGCGTGGTGAGATCCGATAGAACCGAACTCTGAATCCTGGCGTCCGCATGGAATGCGATCCGGCGCTCAGGGGATGATGCGCGTCCAGTGGCTCGCCTGTCCCGCGCTCACGATGACGAACCTGAGGAAGAGCCCTCCGGCAATGACGAACAACGGCGCGACAGGCGTGTGGCGGATTCGGTGACTGACCGCAAGCGATTGCAGGATGAGAGGCAGGACGATGCCCATCCCCACGACGAACACCCAGAACGCGGGGGCGAAGGGCCCGCTCAGCAGGAGCTCCGCCGATTCGATGTGCACCCGCGTCGACGTCACCAGTCCGATGATGAAAAGCCCGAGAATCAGCAGCTCAAGCGACAGGAAGCCGTTGTCCGCTTTCGCCAGCGTCTCCCGCTCCCAGGAGTTCTTCGCTACCATATGCACGAATGCGGCAGCGCTTGAAAGCCCCGAGACGAGAAACAGGAGGCCCAGGGTGGCGCTGTTCCACAGGGGCCGCGCGCCAAACGCGCTGAGGAGGATGCCGGTGTATGTGCCAAGTGCCACTCCGAGCCCCATATTCGCGATGGAAATGGTCCGGATGGCCGCCGGCCGGGAGCGCAGGGTTGACTGCCAGCGGATAAGGACAGGGACGAAGCGCACCAGCCAGGACGGCGGCGCCAGAAGCATGTTTGCAGTGAGAGCAGGATACACCAGGAGCAGGATCCATGTCCCCCACGACATCGGGGATCCAGGCTGGAAGGTGGTATACATCCGCCAGACGTACCGCTTGTGCTCGAGGTCGAGGAAGAGCGCCAGCATGCCCAGCGACAGGAGAAGGATGCTGATGAGCGGAAGCTGGAGGCACGAGCATGAGGCTTCCCGATGCCGGCCCCGGTACAGGAAGTACCCCGAGATAATCATCATACCCGCAACCATCCCGCCGAGGAAGAGATACACGGGCACCTCCCACCCCCAGATATGGAACGCCGGGTCGATCATCGGGTTGGCGCGTGTGGAGACAAGTTCTTTCATGGTCAGGTCAGATAGTAGATTTGTGGCTCAGTGCCGGCTTCCGGGATCAATGCGTGGTGCAGCCGGGAGTTCAGCAGACGGTTCACGATGCTGTTCGGGTCCTCGAAATCGCCGAAGTACATGCAGCGCGTCGGACACACAGACACGCAGGCTGGGTCGCGGCCGTGCTCCACCCGGTGGATGCAGAACGTGCACTTGTCCGCGTACCCCTCCGGATTGATGAAGCGCGCGTCGTACGGGCAGGCTGCGATGCATGCCTTGCAGCCGCTACACGTGTCGTGATGCACCAGCACCACGCCCCCCCGCTCGTGGATATGGCTTGCGCCGCATGGACAGCACGGGACGCACGGCGGGTCGTCGCAGTGGTTGCAGCGCTCGCTCCGGATTTCCATGTGAAGCGACGGCGACGTACCCGTGGTTTCGTACACGATCCAGTCGCGGTTATACCCTTCGGGGACGTTGTTCTCGGTCTTGCACGCGACGACGCAATCCATGCAGCCGACGCATTTCCTCGTGTCGATCACCATTCCGTAGCGCGCCATGGTCACGCCTCCTCCGCCGCAAACGTGACGAAGTTGACATTCATTCCGGTGCCGCCCATGAGGGGATCAATCGTGTAGCGCGTGATGAGCTGCGCGTCGCTTGCGCCCTTCTGGAATGCGTGTGTGAGTCCGCGAGCAGTGTGTCCGAAGCCGTGGACCATGTAGACGCAGTCGGGCCGGATGCGCTCGGTGAGCAGGACCTTGACGCGGTTACTCACGACGCCGTCCTGGTTGCGGAGCCTGACGTACGCGCCGTTCTCGAGTCCGTGGCGCTGCCCCGTGCCGGGATGCACCCACACCTCATTCTCCGGCATCATCTCTGAGAGGACGCGGTTCGTGTGCGTTCTGCTGAACGAGTGCACGGGTGCCCGGCCGTAGAGCAGACGGTAGTAGCCGGGAGGACCTTCCTGGGGCCGTCGGTACACGGGGACGGGGTCGAACCCCGCAGCCGCCAGCTGGGGCGATGCGAATTCGATCTTTCCTGTCGGTGTCGGAAACACGGCGGGGACGCCTTCTTCGAACGTTGTCGGCTGATGCTTGCCGCGGATGATGCCGTTCGTCGTGAGCTCATCGTAGCTGTAACCGGCGGTATCCAGCCGGTGACGGAAATACTGTTCGATATGCTCCCATGGAAAATACTGTGCGAGACCCAGCTTCTTCGCGAGCTCACGGGCGATCCACCAGTTCGGCTTCTGGTCGTGGGGCGCCTCAACGACCGGCTGACGCAGCGCAATGAACGGCTCGCGGAACCACTCCACGTTCAGGTCGTCGTGCCGTTCAAGGTAGACCGACTCGGGCAGGACCACGTCTGCCCATCCTGCGATCTCGCTCGGGATGACGTCGATGACCACCAGCAGATCGAGCTTCTGGATGGCCTTGATTGTCTCCTGCTCGTTCGGGAGGGAGTGCAGGAGGTTCGTGGCGTACACCCACCAACCCTTTACGGGATAAGGCTTTTCGGTGAGCGTCGCTTCCCGGATGCCCGTCGTGATGGTCTCGTGGGCAAACGGGTAGCGGTGCCCGGGATTGTCCACCTTCGGCTTGGAGGGTGTGGGGTAGGGGGGATACGGGTAGCCGGGCACATCCATGCTCACCGGAGTGTAGAAGCCGCCCTTGCGACCCCAGCTCCCGAGGAGAGCGTTCAGGAGCGCGATCGCGCGGCTGCGCTGCGCGTCATCGCCGTACCATGTCGCGTGCCGGCCCGGGTGCACCAGCGTCGCGGGCCTGTAGCGTGCCATCTCCCGCGCCGTGGCTCGGATCAGCTCCGGCTGGATGCCTGTTTCGGGATATGCCCACTCGGGCGTATAGCCGCTCACGTGGGCGGCGAGCTGCTCGAACCCGAACCCGTGAGCTGCGACGTACTCGCGGTCATACAGGCTCTCTGTGACAATCACATGCATCCAGGCGAGGAGCAACGCGAGGTCCGTGCCGGGCTTGATCGCGAGGTAATGTTTCGCCTTGCCGGCCGCGATCGAGAAGCGTGGGTCAACCACGATGATGGTCGCGCTGCGATCGACCGCTTCGGCGAACTCCTGGACCTGCGTGTTGTGCATGTTCTCGCCGAGGTGACTGCCGATGAGCACAAGGCACTGCGCGTTCTTGATGTCAGTGCGTTCGGGCGAGCTCACGTCCTCGCCGAACGTGAGCCGAAAGCCGACGTCGCGCGGCCCGCGGCACTGCGCAAACGACGGGGCTGCGATGTTCGGCGACCCGTACGCCTTCAGCGTATGCTTCAGGAAGTTGCCGCCGATGCCGTGGCTGAAGAACGCCATCGCTTCGGGTCCGTACTCGGCCTTGATGCGCTGCATCTTCTCGGCAACCTGCCCGAGGGCATCGTCCCACGTGACCGCGACCCATTGCTCCTCGCCCCGGAGCTTCGCGCGGACGAGGGGCGAGCGCAGCCTGTCCGGGTCGAAATGAGCGCCCACGCCGCCGGTGCCGCGAGGGCACAACCGTCCGTTGCTGAGCGGGTCGAGCGGATTCCCTTCCACTTTCCAGAGGGTGCCGTCCTTCACGTATGCGATGGCGCCGCATTTCCAGAAGCAGACGTCGCAGAATGTGGGGACGGTGCGGATCCCCTTTTCCGCGCTGGCTTTCGATGCGGTCGTGCTGTTGCAGCCAACGGCGGACATGGCCGCCACAGCGCTTGCCGCTGCGCCGGTGATCTTCAGAAACTTGCGCCGTGAAAGGTGATTCATAGAGTCTGGTCGGGCAATGGTGAGCTATGGGCGAGAGTCAGTGCGGTGATTGTCTGCTTCAATGAATCGCAATCGCTCATGTACTGATAGACGATACAGTCCCGGCACTCGGCGGTGCCGCACCGCCACGGTTTTGATGTGATGGTCCAGCACGGCGAGCCGATCGTCGTGACCGCGCTGCAGGTGGAGCGGGCCTCCGGCGGGCATCCCATAAGGGACCAGCACGGCACCATCGACAGCAGGGTGCGGATGCCGGCGATGCCGATCTTCTTCTCGATGATTGTCCGGCGGAGGCAGCGGATGCGCTCGAGGTCACTGTCTGAAAAGAGCCGGTGCCCCGAAGGCTTCCGGTATGGGAGGACGAGCCCTTCGCGCTCGTAGAGGCGGATGGTCGGGACTGAAATGCCGAGCATACGGGCGGCGGTCCCAATGGGGTGCCATCGCTCTACAGACCGGGGCGAAACGTGTGCGGATTGCTGGGTCAATGCTGTGCGGGAAATCTACAGTTTTGACTGGCAGATATTGTGCCAAGGGGAACGAGTGAAAATGCGGCCGAATGGTGGAGTCTTGGAACTCTTTTTGCCATTTTTGAGAGTGGGATGGCCGTGGTTCCTGCATCTGGAAGGGAGAATCCGATGAAGATCCTGGTCCTTGAGAAGCCGTTGTCGCATCCATCGGCGGACGCATTCGAGCCGTTCCTTCGCGAGGAAGCTGCCCGCGTGTGGAGTCTGTGCAAGGAGGGAGTGATCCGCGAGATCTACTTCCGCGCGGACCGGAGGGAGGCAGTCCTCCTGATGGAAACGATCGACGCTGATGATGCGAGGAAGATCCTCTCGACGCTGCCGCTCGTGCGGGAGAACCTCATCTCATTCGATGTGATCCCGCTCGTGCCGTATTCGGGATTTGAGCGGCTGTTCACATCGCCCGGCGCGTCATGAATGGGGTGCGAAGACTCCCTGGGCCGGGCCATGATGCAGACTCCTTCCTTGCTGCCCCGCCCCCAACATGAACGTGCCCGGCACCTTCCTGAGAAAGCGCCGGGCACGCACGGTCCCGGACTGCGTTGAGCGAGTGGTTCTACTTGCTCTTGTCGGGATACGGGGGCGGCGGAGCGAGTTTCGGCGGATTCTTCGCCATCAGATCCTTGATCACCTCGATCGCCTTGTTGAGCTGCTCGTCCTCTCCGGCGAACTCCTTCGCCGGATCGTTGTCGACGTAGATATCAGGCTCAACACCCTTCCCCTCCATGATCCATTCCTTCCCCTCGACGTCGTACCGTGAGAATTCAGGCCGGTTGAGAAATCCACCGTCCAGGAGCGGGAGCGTCCCACGGATCCCCACGACGCCGCCCCACGATCGCTTGCCGATCACCGGCCCGATCTTGTGCTTCTTGAATCGGTACGCGACGATATCGCCGTCGGACGCGGAGAACTCGTCAAGGAGCATCACCTTCGGCCCGATGATCGCGCCGTCCGGATTCGGCCCGTACGATGTGTTCCGCGAAATCGTGATCATGGCAATCTCGCGGCGCAACCGCTCGATGATCTGCGGCGAGACGTTGCCGCCGCCGTTGCCGCGTACGTCAACGACCAGCCCGTCCTTGCGGACCTGCGGGTAGTAATACTTCACGAACTGGTTGAGTCCGCCGACGCCCATGTCCGGGATGTGTACATACCCGACCTTCCCGCCGGTGGCCTTTGACACCTTCTCGATGTTCCCCTGGACCCACTTGTGATAGTAGAGCTCGCGCTCGTCGTCGGTCGGGATGACCACGGTGGTCCTGCTCCCGGACATCGTTGGTGAGCTGTTCAGCGTCAGGGTGACCTGCTTTCCGGGCTTATTCACAAGCGCTTCGGAAATGTCATGCATCTCGTTTGTGGGTTTTCCGTCGACCGCCAGGATGTAGTCGTCTTCCCTGGCGTTCACGCCGATCTCCGTCAGGGGCGAGCGCAGGTCGGTCTCCCAGTTCTGTCCCTTCAGGATCTCCCTGATCCGGAAGTATTTCGTATCGGGGTCGCGCTCAAGCCGTGCGCCGAGCAGTCCCATCTGAACACGCGACGCCTGCGGATAGTCGCCGCCCCCGACATACGAATGGCCCACGTTCAGCTCTCCGATCATCTCGCCGATGATATAGGTGAGGTCCGCACGGTGGTTCACATAGGGGAGGAGGGCCGAGTATCGCTGCCTCATCAATGGCCAGTCGACGCCATGGAGGTGCGGGTCATACACGAAATCCCGCATCTGGCGCCAGCTTTCGTTGAAAATCTGGTTCCATTCAGCCTTTCGGTCCAGCGTCACCGACATGTCCGCCAGGTTCAGGCGGTCCTTCAGGTCGAGCTTGCCCGTCGGGAGGTCGATGATGTAGTGTGCTCCGCCGCTCCCCAGGATCATCTTCTTCCCGTCGGCCGAGATTTCGTAACCGTTGACTTCGCCCAGCTCGGTCTCCTTCTGTTTGTCGAGGTCGTACATGACGAGCGAAGCCTTCTGGTCCTTCGTTCCCTGGCGGATGTAGTACACTTTATCACCCACGGACTGCAGATTCCGATATCCCGATGGCGTCACCGGGAGGACGGCGATGCGGTCCTGCATACCCTCGAGCGTCACCGCGATCGGCTTGACCGCATCCGGCTTTTCGGCCTTCTTGGCGTCGGATTTGTCTTTCCCCTTGTCCTTGTCGGTGTCCTTGGCGTCCGATGGGGCCTTCACCTCGTCGCTCTTCGGCGCGAACGGGGATTGCGTGTCGGCAGCGAGCGTCACAAGATAGACACGGGACATATCGACATAGATGTGGTTCCACTCGGTGCGGCCATACATCGGGCTGAAGCTCCGGTCGGAGACGAAGAAGAGGTATTTGCCGTCGGAGCTGAACGCGGGCTCATACGAATCGAACCAACCGTCGGTGACTTCGGTGGTCTTCTTCGAATCGAGCGAGTAGAGCTGTATGGTCGTCATCCGGAGGTCTTCCGGCTGGGCGAACGCGATCCACCGGCTGTCGGGAGACCAGGTGTACGCGGCGTACTCATATGCCGTCGCCTGCGCGACCTGTGTCACGGATTTGCCCGACACGTCCACATACTGCAGGCGCAGTTTCTTGTCGGCCCAGAGGAGCTTCTTACTGTCGGGCGACCAGAGTGGCTGGTACTTGTACGTGTCGCCGTCCTTTGTCAGCTGGGTCGGCGTGCCCAGGCCGTCCTGCGGACGGATGTAGATCTCATCCTCGCCCGACTCATCCGATATGTACGCGATCCATTTTCCGTCGGGCGACCATTTCGAGTTGCGTTCGTGGACGCCCGGCGTGGAGGTGATGTTGCGGACATTGCCGTTCTTTGCCGGGACCGTGAAGACGTCGCCCCGGGCGCCGAAGAGTGCCCGGTTCCCGTCGGGAGAGATCTCGTAATTTGTGATTTCCTTGCTGACATCCCGAATCCCGCCGCGACCCACGGCGAAGTCCTCCAGGACCGTAATCGGGAGGCGCTCGGCTTTTTCCGTGGCCAGGTCCATACGATAGATGTATCCGCCGTTTTCGAAGACGATGGCGTTGTCGCCAATGGACGGGAACTTGACGTCATACTCGGTGAAGGAGGTGAGTTTGCGCGTCTGCTTCGTGGTCAGGTCGACCGCATAGAGGTTCATCCGTCCGATCTCGTCCCGGTCGGACGCGAAGTAGACGGTGTTCCCTTTCCACATCGGGATGATGTCCTGGCCCGGACTGGAGGCCACGTTCGTGGTGGCCTTTGTGTCGAAATCGTACAGCCAGATGTCGTCCGCCTGTCCGCCGCGGTATCGCTTCCAGGTACGGAACTCGCGGAACACGCGGTTGTATACCATCTGCTTTCCGTCGGACGAGAAGGCGCAAAAGCCCCCGCGGGGGAGGGGAAGCTGGGTGGATGGTCCTCCCGCGCTCGGGACCGCGTAGAGCTGCCCCTTGAAGTCGTTTGCCTCGTGCATGCGCGACCGGTACACGATCGTGTTTGCGTCGCGCCAGGCCATCACAATATTGTTCGGCCCCATGCGGTCGGAGACGTCATCGCGCCCCAGCGTCGCCGTGTACGTCAGCCGCTTCGGTGTCCCGCCCTCGGCGGGCATCAGGTAGACCTCCGTGTTGCCGTCATACTGCCCGGTGAATGCGATGGACTTCCCGTCGGGCGAGAACCGGGCGAACATCTCGTATCCGTCGTCGGATGTCAGGCGCCTGGCGACGCCTCCGGTTGCGGGGACCGTGAAGAGATCGCCGGCGTAGCTGAACACGATCTGGTTCCCGTGAATCGCCGGGAATCTGAGCAGGCGCGTGTCTTCCGCGAACGACATCGCCGCCAGCAGGGTCATCAATGCCGTACCGATGAATCCTCGTGCGGTCATTGGTATTCCTTCAGAATGATGGGAGAGGAGAGAGGGACAAAGACATATTCTTTTGTATACGGATGCACGGAGACCGGGGTTGCATCTGTTCCCGGCGCGGGGTACAGCACGCCCGGCGCAGGACGGGCGTTTGCCGGGGTGTCGGATGGTGGTACAGCGGGTGAACACGCTGAGCCGTATGCCGCGTCCTCAGGCTGACTTCTGGCCCAGCGCGTCGCGCACGGAGGCGTTCGCGATTGCACCGTCGTGCGTGATGCAGGCTCCCTTTGCGATCTCGTCGTCGAAGTTCGCCACGGCGGCCCCCTTTGGATACAGCGTCTGGATCAGGCTGAGGAGATTCCGGGCGTACATCATGCTTGCGTCGTGCGGGACAAGGGCCGGAAGATTGACGGCTCCAATGATCGTGACACCGTTGACAACAACGGTCTCGCCTGCCCGCGTCGCTTCGCAGTTGCCGCCCTGTTCGGCGGCGAGATCCACGATGACGCTGCCGGGCTTCATGGTCTTCACCATGTCGGCTGTGATCAACACGGGCGCGCGCTTGCCGAACACCTGGGCCGTAGAGATCACCACGTCCACCTTCGGAAGGCGGGTCGCGATGGCCTCCTGCTCCTTCTTCAGAAACTCGTCGGACATCTGTTTCGCGTAGCCGCCGGTGCCTTCTGCGTTTTCCGAGACTTCCATCTCGAGAAATCCCGCGCCGAGGCTTTTCACCTGCTCTTTGACCGCGGGACGCGGATCGAACGCTTCGACGCGTGCGCCGAGTCGGCGGGCTGTCGCGATTGCCTGCAAGCCGGCGACGCCTGCCCCGAGGATCAGCACGTTAGCAGGAGGGATGGTCCCGGCGGCGGTCATCAGAAGGGGGAACATCTGTCCAAGTCGATCGGCGGCGGCGAGCACGGCTTTGTACCCTGCGATCGTTGCCATGGAGCTGAGCGCATCCATGCTCTGTGCGCGCGTGATGCGGGGGATGTACTCCATCGCGAAGCTGGTGACCTTGCGCCGGGTGAACTCGCCGACGACCTGAGGATTCGCAAGCGGCGCGAGAAACCCGACATACGTCGAGCCGGGCTTCAGGAGAGCGGCCTCATTGACAGATCCCCCGACTGCCGGCGGCTGCACCTTCACGACCATTGCAGCTTCCGTTGCCACCGCCGCAGCATCCGGGACGATGCGGGCTCCCGCCTGCGTGTAGGCATCATCCGGGAACCCGGCTGCCCGCCCCGCACCCGCCTGAACGACGACTTCATGGCCCTCCTTTTTCAGTGGACCGACGACCTGGGGGACGATGGCGACGCGTGTTTCGCCGGAGGCGGTTTCTTTGAGGACGCCGATGATCATGGGTGCGAGAGGTTTGTGAGGGTTCCGGGGAGAACTGTCGATGAGTCTTCAATAAAAATACGAAAAGGGCGCAAAAGCTTCAAGGGAGCCAATCCTGTTATGAGGGGACGGCCGCGCCCTGCTGCAGGCAGAGGGCGCCCGCTTGATCTCCCGGGGGTCCATGTTGACTCGTTGCCGGTTCCCCTCTATCTTGTGGTGTTCAGTTCGCCCACAGCATTCGGACGCACCTGTGCGACGCTTCCTTCGTGGCATATTCCAGGTGGCACTAGTCCTCGTTGCCATCGTCGTTCTCGTGGCCGCTTATTTCGCGACCCGCGACTACGGCGATGACTTCCGCGAGCGGCACGGGACGTTCCAGAGCGTGCAGACGGATTCCACCGAGGCCGACACCCTCGTGACCCGTTCCTGGGTCACGCTCACGAGCACGTCCGGGTTGCAGGTGGGGTGCGGGGTCGTCGTGCCGCATCAGCCCGCAGAAAGCCCAACCAGGAAATATCCCGCCATCATCGTGCTGGGAGGGAAGGCGACGGGGAAGAACGCGGTGCGCTATGCGTTCAATACAGACGACGTCGTCATTGTCTCGCCCGACTACGCGTACGAGCCCCGGCACGCCTATTCGGTGACGGCGTTCCTTGGCGATCTCCCCGAGATTCACGGCGCTATCCTGGACGTGGTCCCGTCGGTGATGCTGGCGCTCGACTATCTGGAGCGGCGCGGTGATGTGGATATGTCGAAGGTGGTGATGATGGGGTACAGCTTCGGGGCCCCGTTCGTTCCCGTCATCATGGCAAACGACGCCAGGCCCGCGGTGGCTGCGATGGTATACGGCGGCGGCGACATGGAATCGCTGATCAGGCACAACGTCAGGAGGTACGAAGGACCGTTCGTTGCGGACCTGGTCGGAAAGCTCTCTGGTGTGCTGCTGCAACCGCTGGAGCCGCTCCGGCACGTCGGAAAGATCTCGCCGCGGCCGGTTCTGATGATCAACGGCGCGGACGATGAGCAGGTTCCTCGGGCGAACGCGGAGATGCTGTACGAGTCCGCGGGACAACCGAAGAAGATCGTCTGGCTCGAATCAAAGCACGTCAACCCTCGGAATATCGGATTGACGATGAAGATCCTCCAGACGCTTCGTGCAGAGCTTGTGGCCATGGGGATCTTGCGGAGCGGCCTCCCTCCGATGCCCGTGATGGCCCGCTAGAGCCGCACGGGCTCGTTAGCGCGCCGTAACGGGGGGGGCAGAGAAGGCGCATTATCGGGAGCGATGGGCTGTGGCGGACGGGGTGGTACCGCGGGTAGAGGTCAGAGAGCACGCGACGCATGGAAGCAATGCCGGCGAGAAGTCCTCGAGCGCTCCTGCACCGACTCTCTCGATTTCCACATGAGCTGCTGTGATGTGCTGCAGCAACGCGTGCACGTCGACCCCGAGACACCTGCTGCGTCTCCCGAACAACCTCAGCTTTTCCTCCGCCTTCGCGAAGTTTCCCATCATCCCGCGGTACCGCCGCTTCACCGTGAGCAGGTGGTATGCGGCCGCAAGCTGAATAATCCCCTCGAAGAAGAGGCGCGACGGCTCCGGGTGGCGCTTCCACACCGCTTCCCATGCCTCATGGGCGTGCCAGTAGCGCTTTCGGTTGAACAGCTCCCACCCCGTGAGATAGTCTGCGATATCCACGTCGGTGAGGGCCGGCTCAGGCAGGTCGCGCCCGGCGACGTCCTGGACGGTGATTCTGGGAGGCGCAGGCATCGGGACGAGTTACTGTCTGCTCTTCAGGCGCTCGTAGACGGCGCGCTCGCCGAGCGCGACCGGGATCTGATACCGCTCGGCCTCTTCCCGGGACCGGGCGGACATGACGACGAACTCGTGGGAGCCCTTGTGGGTGAAGACTTCCGCAGTGGGCTCACGAATGCAGCGGACGATCGCGACCGCGACCGCCTCAGCCGGCATTACCCCTTCGATGGGCGGCAGCTTCGCCCCGCGGTCTGCTGCGATACTCTTCACTGCCGGACCGGCCTGTGAAAACAGTTCAAGGATCGAGCCCCCTTCGGTGGCCGATGCCCATTCGGTCATGACGCCGGCCGGGCAGACGACGCTTGCATGGATGCCCGTTTCGACAAGCTCCAGACGGAGCGCATGGGTGAACCCCACGCAGGCGTGCTTGGCCGCGACGTACGCGCTGTTGTACGGGAAGGCGATCTTGCCTGCGATCGATGCGACATTGATGATGTGGCCAGCGCCCTGGGCTCGCATGTACTTCAAGGCCGGCCGCGTCGTGTGCCAGAGCGCGTAGACGTTTACGGCAAACATGCTCTCGATCATCTCGTCGGTGGTGTCTTCGACGCTTGAGAAGTGCCCGCGCCCCGCGTTGTTGACGAGGACATCGATCCGCCCGAATTCCCGCACTGCACGATGGATCAGCACTTCAGCCTCATCGCGTTTCGTCACGTCACACCTGACGGCGAGCACGGTGGCTCCAGCTGCGCGCAGCTCCCGCTCCAGCGCGGTGAGACGATCCTCCCTGCGGGCGGCAAGGACCAGGTGGTGCCCCTCACGGGCAAGCTCCTGCGCAAGGGCGGCCCCGATACCCGAGGATGCGCCGGTGATAACAGTGACCCTGTTCATGGAAGCTCCGTGGGTGTCAGCAGAAGATTCAGTCAGCCGAAGGAACGCCGGCGCCAGACCGGGTGGCGGGAGCACTCTCCGGCGCGACGAGCGCTGCAGGTGACGTACTTCCGAGCGTCCAGGTCTGACCAATGTCGTCGAGCGCGACACGGTCGGGCCTGTCGGCGGCTCCTGCGCGGAACCGTGCGATCGGCTCCATGGTCGGCTCCTCGCTCTGGATGAACGTGCGCCAGTGAATGGGCATGACGTGGTATGCACCCATGTGATCGGCCATGGCCAGCGCCTGCTCGGGGTTGGCGTGGTTGCTGATCCAGGGGTCGTACGCGCCGATCGGCATGATGGCCAGGTCGATCGGGTTCGACCGCCGCCTCAGTGCCTTGAAATTCTCATGGTACGCCGTGTCGCCCCCGAAGACGATGCTCCGGCCGTTGCGCGAGAGGACGTACGCGTTGTAGCTTCGCCCGTTCCAGATCCCGCGCGAGCGGTCCTGCTCCCAGGGGTAGCGCCATCCAAAGTGCTTCACTTCGAGCGCTTCAATATGCACGCCGGCGACGTCGGCCCATTTCCCCCAGTCGAGCATGTAGACTTTCTCGAACTCGAGCGTCTCGATCACGTCGTACGTGTTCTGGGCGATGATGAGCGGCGTGGTGCGCTTGAAGTGATCCAGCGACGGAAGGTCGCAGTGATCCATGTGGGCATGTGAGAGCACGATGAAGTCGAGCTCCGGGAGGTCCTCGATCTCGAGCGCCGGGTTGACCAGCCTCCGCGGGCCGATCGTGAAGAGGCCCCCGACGTTCAGGCCGATGCGCGAAGAGAAGACGGGGTCGGTGATAAACTTCACGCCGAAGAAGTTGACGAGCACCGTGGCGTGGCCGATCCAGGCGGCCGTGATGGTGCTGTCGCTCCAGGTGGCGGGTTCGGGCCGGGCGGCTGGAGCCACTACCGGATCGTCGTTGGCGACCATCTCCCATCGCGAACGCCGGTGGGTCGTCTCCTGCGCGGGGAGCGTTGCCGCGCCGAGAAGGCCCGTGCCGACCGTTCCGATAAATTGCCGTCTGTTCATCATACCCGTGGATTCGTAGGACGTTCCGGATCTGGCATAGTGCTATCCCAGGTAAGAACGCTCGCGGGGCCCGGAAGATTCCTCGGGTCGTGCCTTCGCCGCGGATTCTCCTGCCACATACCCCGTGGAAAACGCCGCCTGGAGATTGTACCCTCCGACCGGACCGGCAATATCCAGGACCTCTCCACACACGTAGAGTCCACGGACCTTCCGGGAGTGCATCGTCCGGGGATCTACCTCGTCAAGCGAAATGCCGCCAGCTGACACCTCCCCGCGGTCGAGAGAGATCGACGCCACGGAACCTAGCCGCCACTGCTTGAGAATTCCGACTATCGCCCGCCGGTGACTCCGGGTGAGAGTGAAACCCCTGATGTCGGACGGGACGCCCGCGCGCTCCAGCAGCCACGGGACCATCCTGTTCGGGAGCCATTCGTCAAGGACCGTCTCGAGTGTCCGCGCGCCGCGTAGGCGGCTCAGCTCGAGAAGGTCTGTGTCGAGCGCTGCATGATCCCGGTCCGGGAAGAAATCGAATGACAAATCCACGGGGCCGGACTCGAGGGCCAGGGCGGCATCTCTGCTGACGCCGAGCGCTGCGGGCCCTGAAATCCCTTCGTGCGTGATCAGGAGGTCTCCCGACCACGATGCGCGATGCTTTCCGCGCACGATGACCGTGAGCCGGCCGTTGCGAACGGCGATGCCGCGCCACTCGGAGGGAAGCGGCGGAGCGATCCGTATCGGTGCGAGTGCCGGTCGGATCGGGACGATCGTGTGGCCGAGCGCCGCGGCCCATCGGAATCCGTCGCCGGTCGTTCCCGTCTTCTGGTATGACGCGCCGCCCGTTGCCAGGATGATCCGGCGGCCGGAGATGGTGCCCGCGGAGGTGCGCACACCGCTCACGCCCTCTGCGTCGGCGGTGATGTCCTCGACCTTCGTGCCAAGCCGGATTTCGACGCCGAGCGCATGCAACGGTCGCACAAAAGCGTCGACAACATCCTTTGCGCGCCCGCTGACGGGGAAGACCCGCTCATCGTCGCGCACCATCGTGGTGACACCCTGTTGCTCGAGTCGCTCGCGGATCTCCCGGTTGGTGCACTTATGGAATGACGGCTTGAGGAATCTTGCCTCGCGCGGGAGGAAGGCTGAGCGGACATGCTCCATGGTACCGTCATGGGTGATATTGCATTTTCCTCCGCCGGAGATAAGGAGCTTCATGCCCGTCCGGGCATTGCGCTCCAGGAGCACAACCCGCGCGCCGGATTCGGCTGCCCGGGCCGTGGCCAGAAGCCCTGCGCCACCAGCACCGATGACAATGATGGGTTCCATCGGGGATCGTAGAAAATACTGAAAGCGCTCTGCAAGTCCAACCAAACAGGTCCCAAAAGGCACATGCAATTCTGGTTCAGTTCTTGTGGTAAGGATGGCAGGGTCCCATGAAAAGCGTCCCGGCGATTTGCCCATAAACGAGAGAGGAGGACCGGCATGAAACGACAGCAGAAAAAGCGTGCTCCATCTCCCGTCCAGCCCGTCCTGCATACGTGGCAAAGCAGCGTTTCTGACATTATCCGCTCGGCGGAGAAGTTCCTCTCCGAGGGCCGATACGACGTTGCACTGGAACAGCTGAATCAGGCGCGGGGTCTGGACCCCGCAAACCAGTACATTGATGCCATCATCGTCCGGGCGCAGAACCTTCGGGCCACGCAGATCAACCCTGCGCAGGGACGGGATCCCGCTCTTGAAGGGTCGCGGTACCTCTCTGTGACTATCGGCAAGGAGTTTCGGGGGGGAATCAAGCCGGAGGAGACGGGGAGTCCGGAGCAAATTCGCCTGCAAATACGCCAGCTTACAGACACGGCGTCGGTGCTGCTGAGCCGTGGGCTGAACGAGAGCGCGTTCGATTCGCTGATGAAGGCATACCTTCTGGACCCTATGAATCCGGATGTCATTGCCTGCGAGGCTCGCGTTCTCCCGGCCTGGGAGCGCGTCCGACAGGCCCATGGAGACGCCTCGCCGGCCGGCACTAACGGCGCTTTCAGGAGCGAAACGGAGAGACTGAGCGGCCTTGTCCAGCAGAAAGAGCTGCAGCGGACGAACAAGGAGCGGCAGACGTGGCGGCTGGCGTCCGATCCGGGGGACCAGGATGAGCCGGACCCCTGGCAGTCGGCAAGCCAGAAAGTCGCGCTCAAGGCTCTCAGAACCCTGAGAGGCAAGGCCTAGGCCGCTCCCGCGCGTCGTACACACATCCTTCCCTCTCTGGCGGCGTGTAATCCCCATCACACATCGCTATCCAGCGTTTCTGCATTCTTCTCATGGTACCATCTACAAGTCACAAGCCGTGACGGCAGGCCGTGAAGTTCGTCACGCCTGCGCCGGTACACTTTCAATGACAAGAAACGGGTCAACCGGTCCCATGGTGTCATACACAACAGCAGATCTCATTCGTCGTGCGGAAGAGGACATCGCAGCAGGGAAGCATCTGCTCGCGCTGGGTCTGCTGGCCGAGGCCGCGCGCCGTGAGCCTGCGAACCCGTACATCGGTGTGCTTGTCGTGAAAGCCGACAAGGGAATCGAGCATGTCTGCGCCACGCCGGCTGAACCGGAGAACGACGGGACGGCGTCGGAGCGGCGGGCACGGCTCGCCTCGCTGGCGCTGCGCGGCGAGTTTGGAGATGGAATCGGGCTGCTGTCGCCGGGGTCTCCTGAGCGCGGAGTCGAAGGGCGCGTCAGGCTTCTGACCATGGTCGCAATCAACCTGTATGAGCGCGGATCGTTCGAGGAAGCTCTCCAATCCCTGATGAAGGCTCACATGCTCGACCCGGGGAGTCCGCATGTCGAGGCGTGCGAGCGTCTCCTGCAGCCCGCGCTCGAGATGATGCGAAAGGGCCCGCCACCGGCGCATCCGGTGCGTAAGGCATCGCCCGAAGAGGACGATCCGGGTCGCGAGAACCTGAGTGCGTTCCTCCAGAGGAATGTACCGACGGCTGCTCACGACGCGTCGGCACGCATCGCTGCTGAGGTCACGCCGTACAACGGTGCAGGCGAATCGCGCCGGCTCGAAGCGCTGCGTGCGCGACAGGACCTGGAGCGCAAGAAGCGCGAGATCCTGCAGTGGCGACAGGCCTCGGGGCCTCCGGGCCAGCATGCCGGCAAACGGGTCCAAAAGGTCGGCAAGCAGATTTCTCCCGACAAGCCCACGTCTTCCGCACAGCAGCGGAACGCCCCGCAGTTGAGCGCCTTCTTTTCCAAGCTGAAGCAGGGGAAGCTCTTCGGTTGAGCCGCCCGGCCACGCTTCCTATTCTTTCCGATACTTCTTCTTGACGCTGACGGCCTCAGGCCGTACATTCTCTCTCGTCAAAACCGAGAGCTCCCCTTCATGCGCCTGCTCATCCTGTTGGGTGTATTCCACCTGGTGCGCGCCTCCTTCGGGGGTGCGGCCATGCACGCCGCCGCCGCGGCCGACCGCTTCACCGTTTCCGGCTTCGTTCGGGACGCCGCCACTGGCGATACGCTTGCAGCCGGAACCATCCGGGTTGCTGGGAGTCCCATTGGCACGGTGCTCAACGAGCGCGGCCGGTTCATTCTCTCTCTGCCGCCGGGCCGGTACAGCCTGGTGATCTCCGCGCTGGGATATCAGCCCGACACGCTGGCGGTTGCGCTGGATTCCAACCGGGACCTCTCCGTTTCGCTCGAGCCCGCGGATATCGTCCTCCCGGAAATCGTCGTTACTTCGGAAGACCCCGCGATAGCCATCATGCGGCGCGTCATCGCGGAAAAACGGAAGTGGATCGAGCGACTGAACAGCTACAGGCTGGATGCGTTCACCCGCCAGATCCTGAGCCGGGACACGAGCATTGCCAGTATTACCGAATCCTATACGACCGGCTACTGGGAGCGAGGGGACACGCTTCGTGAAATCATCCGCCAGCGCCGGCAGACGGAAAACATCCCGTCGCAGTTCAATTTCGCATCGGTCGGTCGGCTGCTGAACTTCAACGAGGACCGCCTCAGGTTCCTCGGATACACGTTCGTCGGCCCCACGGCCGAGGATGCGTTCGACTACTACACGTACAAGCTGATCGGGACCCGCACGACATCGGGGAGGGAATTCTTCGAGATCACGGTGATTCCCCTGACGCGCACGTCGCCGCTGTTCGGTGGCACGATCATGATCGCGGGCGGCACCGACGCGCTCATGGGCGTCAACGTGGAGCCGAACGACGCTTTCCTGATCCCGTTTGTCAAACGGCGCAACCTTCGGTACAGGCAGGAGTTCAGCCAGTATGAAGGGGGATTCTGGATGCCCGTCGACATCAGGATCGACGGATCGTTCGATATCAACGTCCCGGCCGTTACGTTCCCCCGGTTCGGGTTCACCCAGACGTCTGTGGTCTATTCGTACGAACTCAACGTTCCTATTCCCGACAGTGTGCGTGCGAAGCCGCGCTTGAGCGTGGATTCGTCCGTGGCCGTTTTCGACTCAACCCTCTGGGCGCAAACAAAGGTGCTGCCGCTGACGCCGGTCGAAGAGCAGGCCTATGCCACGCTGGACAGCACAAAGACGCTTGACGTCCAGTTCAGGCCCGGTGGTCTCGCCATGACATTGTCCGCCGGCGGGGAATCCACGTCGCTGCTCGAGTACCTGGATCTCTCGTATGATAGAGTGGAAGGGTTCCACGCGGGTGCGCAGTATGCATCGGGGTCGGCAATTCCATGGCTGGAGCTCCGGGGTGCCGGGGCCTACGGGTTTTCGCGCAAGCGGGCGACATGGGGGGTCGGTGCCACGGTCTACACGTCGGGCGAGCGGACGCTCGGATTCGGGGCGGATGTGTACTCGAAAGTGGCTCACAGACCCGACCAGAACTACTACGGGCCACTTTACAACAGTCTGACCAGCGTGCTCGTTGCGAACGACTACAGGGATTACTACGCCGCGGACGGCGGAAAGGTGTTTGTTGCCGTGAAGCCGGTCGAGTGGCTTCAGGCCGAAGCGGGATACGTAAACGAGCTTCAGCGGTCGCTGCCGCAGACCGAAGACTTTGCCATATTCGTTGACGGGTCGGCGTTCCGCGATAATCCGCCGGTGGCCGAAGGCAGACTTCAGGCCGGGACACTCACGCTCTCCTTCGGACCGAAGCCTGTTCCGTTCGATCTCGTGTGGACCGACCGCCTCGACGTGGATCTGGAGTGGGGTGGCTGCGACTTCAGCTACGGGCGGTATGCGGTCGTGGGATCGGTGCAGATTCCGACAATCGGGGGCGACTTCCTGCTGAAGCCGTCGTTGCGCATTCGGCTTGCGGCGGGCGCGCACACCGGATCACTTCCTCCGCAACGGACATTCGACCTCGAGTCGCAGTCGAGCGGATTCGGACCGTTCGGCGTGATGCGCGGGCTGCACGTGAAGGAGTACAACGGCAGTGACTACGTGGCGGTCTCGCTCGAGCACAACTTCCGGACGCTTCCGTTTCTATGGCTGGGCATTCCTTTCCTCTACGACAACGGCATCGAGTTCCTGGTGCACGGAGGAGTTGCGCAGACGTGGGCGAAGGATGCCGAGCTATCATTCTATCCTCCTCAACCCGGTCCTGAGGGTTCGATACCCCTGCCGACACCGATCTATCGGTTGACCGGCGGCCTCTACGGCGAGGTCGGCTTCGGATTCGGAAAGATCTTTCAGATCGTCCGGGCGGACCTGACCTGGAGGGTCAGCGCGCCGCAGCGACTCATGGTCACGCTTGGGGTTTCTGGAATCCTGTAGCGCATCACGCTGTCCGCCCCCCGCACACGCAATGGCGACGGTGACCGGTTTCACCGGGGCGGTATGTGACCGCACATTGGTTTTCAGTCCCCGGATCGGTATATTATCAGCTTCTATGGAACAGATCAGAAATATCGCCATTATCGCGCACGTTGACCACGGGAAAACCACGCTGGTCGACCACATGCTGCGTCAGACGGGCACCTTCCGCGATAACCAGCAGGTTCAGACGCGGGTCATGGATTCGAATGTCCTCGAGCGGGAACGCGGCATCACGATCCTGGCCAAGAACACCTCGGTGCACTACGCTGACGTCAAGATCAACATCGTCGACACCCCCGGCCATGCCGACTTCGGCGGGGAGGTCGAACGCACGCTCACGATGGTCAACGGTGTCCTTCTGCTTGTCGACGCCGCGGAAGGTCCGCTGCCCGGGACGAAGTTCGTCCTGAAGAAATCGCTCGATCTCGGATTGACACCCATCGTGGTGATCAACAAGATCGACCGGAAGGATGCGCGCGCTCACGAGGTGCTCGACATGGTGTTCGAGTTGTTCCTCTCGCTCGGGGCGAACGACAAGCAGCTCGATTTTCCGACTGTCTACTGCATTGCGAAGCAGGGGATCGCAAAGCGCGAGCTGGCGGATGAAGGCACGGACCTCCGGCCGCTGTTCGACACGATCCTCGCCACGGTCCCGCCGCCGCAGGGCGACCCTGCGGGGCCGTTCAGGATGCTGGTAACGTCGATCGACTACAATGATTATCTCGGCCGCCTGGGCATCGGCAGGATCCAGCGAGGCGCGATCAAGCTCGGCTCGGCGATGAAGGTGGTCCGCCGGGATGGCATCGTCGATGACGCCCGGGTCACGAAGATCTACGCGTTCGAGGGGCTCCGGCGTACGGAAGTCGCCGAAGCATCGATGGGTGAGATTATTTCCATCGCCGGCATGGAAGATGTGGACATCGGGGAGACCATTGCGGACGCGGCGGACCCGGCACCTCTGCCATTTGTGGATATCGAAGAGCCGACCCTCTCGATGCATTTTCTGGTGAACGACTCGCCGTTTTCCGGACAGGACGGGAAGTATGTGACCACCCGCCACTTGAGCGAACGGCTCGCACGCGAGCTGCGGTCGAACGTCAGCCTCCGCATCGAACTGACAGATTCGCCGGATGCATTCAAGGTGAGCGGCCGCGGAGAGCTTCACCTGGCGATCCTGATTGAGAACATGCGCCGCGAGGGGTACGAGCTGCAGGTCTCCCGTCCCGAGGTGATCACGAAGCGGATCGACGACGTGCTCTGCGAGCCGATGGAACACGTGATCGTCGACGTTCCCGAAGAGCATGTAGGGGTGGTGATCGAGAACCTGGGGCGCAGGCGCGGCGTCTTGAAGAACATGATCACATCCGAGGGGACGACCCGGCTGGAGTTTATCGTGCCGGCGCGCGGGCTCATCGGGTTCCGCGGAGAGTTCCTGACGCAAACAAAGGGGACGGGTCTGCTGCACCACAATTTTCACGGCTACGAGCCGGTGAAGGAAGGGATCCAGCGGAGGACGAAGGGGGCATTGATCGCCACCGAAACAGGCGTTGCTGTGGCGTATGGCATGTGGAAGCTGCAGGAGCGCTCGGTCTTCTTCATCGATCCGGGGACGCGCGTCTACACGGGGATGATCGTGGGGGAAAATGCCCGCGAGCACGATATGGGCGTGAATGTCTGCAAAACCAAACAATTGACCAACATGCGGGCCTCCGGGTCCGACGAGGCGGTCCGCCTCGAGCCGCCGCATCTGATGACGCTTGAGCAGGCGATCGAATGGATCGGGGACGATGAGCTTGTGGAGGTGACCCCGCAGTTTATCCGCCTGCGCAAGCGGCACCTCGATGCGTCGGACAGGGCGCGAGCGGCGAAGAAGAAGATCGAGGCCGTCGAGGCGCACGCCGAATAACGGCCAGAGCGTCGGCGGTTTTTCATCACTCACGAGGAGTACACTGAACGTGGCGGCACGGACGGTTCCTGAGAAAGAAATCCAGGCACTGATCGAGGACCTGAAGGGGGTTGCACACAACCTCTGGTGGTCGTGGAATCCTGAAGCGCAGGACATTTTCCACGAGCTTTCGCCCTTCTTCTGGGACGATACGAACCACAACGCTGTTGAGGTGATGAACTGGGTGAGCGGGCAGGAGCTGCGTGGTCGCCTCGCCGATCCGGTGTATTTCAAGAAGGTTCAGACGATCTGCAAGAGCTTCCAGACGTACATGAAGGGGCAGAAGACCTGGGGGACCAGATACGCCCCGTCGCTGCGCAATCGCCCGGTGGCGTACTTCAGCATGGAGTTCGGGCTGCACGAGAGCCTGAGGATATATTCCGGCGGTCTTGGGATTCTGGCGGGCGATCATGCAAAGGCAGCGAGCGATCTCGGCGTCCCGTTAGTCGGGATCACGCTGTTCTACCGGCAGGGGTACTTCGAGCAGCGCATCAGTAGCGATGGGTGGCAGCAGGAGCGGTATCCCGTGCACGACCCGAAGAAGCTGCCGATCCGTCTTGTGACCGACTCCCACGGGAAGCCCATCATCGAAAGCGTCGAGATCGGGAACGACGTCGTGAAGTTCCAGGGGTGGGAAGTCCCGGTGGGCAGGGTGAGCGTGTATCTTCTCGATACCGACCTTCCGGAAAACGACCAGAAATTCCGCGACCTCACGGCGCACGTGTACGGGGGCGATCAGTGGAATCGCATTTCCCAGGAGATTGTTCTCGGGATCGGCGGCGTCCGGTTCCTGCGCGCACTGGGCATCAGGCCGTCGGTGTATCACATGAACGAGGGACACTCCGCGTTCCTGACGCTCGAGCTGCTGCGTGACCACGCGTCGGCGGCGGAGACGCACGCCGAAGCCATGGAGCGCGTCCGAAGCGAGTGTGTGTTTACGACCCATACGCCAGTGCCCGCGGGGCACGATCGGTTTGACGCCGGGCTGATGGGGGCTGCCCTCCCGCGCTTCGCGGCGTCGCTCGGCATGACGATGGAAGAGATCATGAAGCTCGGGCGCCTGCACCCGGAGCAGGCGGCCGAGCCGTTCACCATGACGGTGCTCGCGCTCCGGATGAGCCGCGGCGCCAACGGCGTCAGCGAGCTGCACGGCGACGTGAGCCGCCGTATGTGGCAGGACCTGTATCCCGGCACGGATGTGGACAGCGTGCCGATCACGGCCGTGACCAACGGCGTCCACATTGCTGGCTGGACGACCGCATCCTCATCCCGCTTCTGGAGCCGGCATGTCGGCGAAGGCTGGAACGAGAAGATGCTGGACGGAAAGTTCTGGAAGAATGCTCTCACGCCGTCCGCGATTCCCGATGAGGAGCTCTGGGCGCTTCGCACGGGACTGCGGCGCGAGCTGCTTGAGTTTGCTCGCAAACGCGTCCGCCAGCAGTTGCTCCGGCACGGCGGCGACGAGGCCTCTCTCTCGTCGAACTTCCTCGCTCCGGACGCGCTGACGATCGGCTTCGCCCGGCGGTTCGCGACCTACAAGCGCGCGCCACTCTTCTTCAGGGATCTTGACTGGGCCATCCGGATCCTGACGAACGAGAAGTATCCGGTGCAGATGATCTTCGCCGGAAAGGCGCACCCGAGGGATGACGCGGGGAAGCGGTTCATCCAGGAGATCGTGAACATCACGAAGCGCCCCGAGCTTGCCGGGAAGGTCGTGTTCCTCGAAGACTATGACATCAACGTCGCACGCTATCTTGTGTCAGGGTCGGACATCTGGCTGAACACGCCGCGGCGCCCGAACGAAGCGTGCGGCACAAGCGGCATGAAGGCGATCATGAGCGGCGCGCTCCACGTCAGCACCATGGACGGCTGGTGGCGCGAAGCATTCGACGGCGAGAACGGGTGGCAGATCGGGGACGACGCCGGGGCTCCCAGCGAATACGAGCTGGACGAGAAGGACGCGTCGTCGCTGCGGTTGGTGATCGAGAATGAAGCGATTCCGCTGTTCTACAACCGCGGCCGGAACGGGCTTCCGCACGCGTGGCTGAAGCGTGTCAGGCATTCGCTTGCGACGCTCATCCCGGTGTACAACACGCACCGGATGGTGGCGGAGTACACGAAGCTGTACTACTGTCCGCAGGCGGAGCCGACGAGAGCTAAGCTGGCGGGAAAGATCGCGGCGGCACGCAAGAAGGCGGCGGGTGGCAAGAAGCACACGGCAAAGCGGGCAACAGTCGCCGCACGGCGGAAGCCGGCTGCGCGCCGGCGCGGGATATAGCCCGGGCGAAGAGCGGCACGCAGCGCGAGCATCGACCGGCACACGGTTCGCGACTCAAGCACGAAGGAGGTCACAATGAAGCACATGGTGTTGATCGTGGCGCTGGCCGGAATGCTTGCCGGTTGTGAGAGTGCCCCTGCGGATCTGGTTGTTCTTGACAAGGCCCTCAAGGCCCAATCGAACGCGAGCACGTCCGGGCTGAGCGAGTTCGGCGCGAGCGGGGGCGGACAGGCCGCGTCGACGCTCTACTGGGTCGAAGGCCGGGTGCAGAACAAGGGGCCGCGGGAGTACACCAACGTGGTCATCCGGTTCCGCGTGAAGGAGTCGGGCAGTAACAAGGTGCTCACGGCCGAGCTGGACAAGGTGCCGGCGGGGAAGACGGTTGCATTCCGGACGGGGAACCTGAACACATACACGGCGCTATCGTTGCTGCCAGAACCTCCCGAGATCGAAGCGAAGACCCCGTAAGAGCCCGGGGGAAACAGTGGCGTGCCGGAACGGCGCGATGCCCCCGGACTCAATGCCACGGACCATGCATCCTGTGCGATGTCAGGTCCCGGCGTCTATGTCGGGCGAGGGACACCCCTGGTCACTCCTCGTCAATCACCCACCCCTCGAGCAAGTTCTCCGGCAGGTCCGAGATGAACCGTGAGGGCTTTGAGAGGACGAGCCCCGACTCACGGTCGTACACGTTGACCGGGTAGGTGACAAAGAGGTTCTCCTTCGCGCGCGTGCAGGCCACGTACATCAGCCGGCGCTCCTCCTCCATCGTCTCCTCATTCAGCGCCGCGCGGGTCACCGGGAAGCGCCCCTCCAGCGCGTAGATCACGAACACGCTGTGCCATTCCAGCCCCTTTGCGCTGTGAATCGTCGAAAGGACCAGCTTCTCGTCGTCCGTGCCGGGGGCGGTGATGTCCGTGACGCTCTCCGCCGCGGGCTCGAGCGCGAGGTCTGCCAGCAGCGACCCCACCGACCGGTACCGCTCCGTGATCTGCTGGAACATCTCCAGGTCTTTCTTCCGCTTGTTGTGGTCGTCGTAGCGACGGGTGAATATGGGATGGTAGTAGTCGATGATCGACTGCACCTTGTCGGCGGGGAGCATCTGTGCGGGTGCCACGCCGCGCAACATGTCGAACAGACGGCGGAGGTTCTCGGGATAATCGTTGAAGGAGGCCCAGAATGCGGGGAGGTTGTGCGATTCCGGTTCTGTGGTCGGACGTGTCCTTCGAGCCAGAATGTCCTCGATGACGCGTTGAGAGGTGCGTGGACCCACCCCGTCGATCAACAGGAGGATCCGGTGCCAGGCTACAGCGTCGCGCGGGTTTTCCAGGACGCGGAGGTATGCCATGACATCTTTCACGTGCGCCGTCTCGATGAACTTGAACCCTCCGAACTTCACGAAGGGGATGTTCGCCTTGCTCAATTCGATCTCGAGGTCGAACGAAAGGTAACCCGAGCGGAAGAGGATCGCGATGTCGTTGAGCGGCACGCCCTGTTCGCGCAGCTCAAGGACCTTCTGAACCACGAAGCGCGACTGCAGGTTCTCTGTCGCCGCGACCACAATGCTTGGGAGTTCACCGCCCAGGCGGTGGGTGAAGAGTTCTTTGGAGTATTTGTGTCGAACGCTGATGATCTGCCTCTGAGATGTCAGGCTGCGTGTCGTGTGCGTCGCCTGTTGTGCCGCCCCCGTGAGAGTCGCCGTGCGACTATCGCTGTCCCGGGACGAGGGCTCGTACGGATGCAATATGTTCAGGCGTTGTCCCGCAACACCCTCCAACGATGCGCGCGCCTGCCTCCAGCCAGCGCTTTGCGTGTGCGGCGTACTCGCCCGGGGAGACCGCGGTTGTGATCACGCCCGAATCGAGATCTTCGGGTCTGCCCGCGTTTGCGTAAATCGCCCACGGGCCTGACCATGCGGCTTTCAGCGCGCCGATCGCTGCATCGACGTGATTGACCGGAATGCAATTCAGGGAGAGCAGTGTTGGCTTCAGGCCCGCGACCGCGCGCACGGCATCCGTGAGCCGCTCCCCGCCGAAGAGGACCCCTTCCTCTTTGCAGATGAAGCTCACGACGACCTCGTTGCCGGTTTCCCGGGCGGCCGCGAGAGCTATCACCGCCTCCCGAATCACCCCCATGGTCTCGAGCAGGATGAAATCCACGCCCGCCGTGGCGAGCCTGCTCGCCTGCAACGCATGCTCCTCGTGCAGCTCAGTATCCGGTGGCACGAGGTCCGGGCGATAGCAGTCCTCGAGTGGTGCGATCGACCCGGCCACAAGCACAGTCCGTCCCGCGGCCTCGTCCGCGGCTTTTCTCGCCAGCGCAACCGCCAGGGTTGTCAGAGATTCCGACTGGTCGGGGGGCAGCGTACCCGCGGGCCATCGGCCCTCTGTCGCCTTGACGGGGTGCGACGCGCGTCCCAGCGATCCCGCATCGAGGGGACTCTCCGAAAACCCTGCCTTCCTGAATGTCCGGGGTGTCGTCCTGAACGTGTCGGCCGTCAGGATATCCGCACCCGCATCAACGTACTCCCTGTGGATCTGAAGGATTGTCTCCGGGTGCGTTATCAGCCCCCGCGCGGACCAGAGCGGGAGGCCCGAATCGACGCCGCGGCGTTGCAGCTCGGTCCCCATTGCCCCGTCCAGCACCAGGGCGGGCCGTCGTGAGAGCAGCTCTGTGAGCGGTCCCATGGTCATTCGCGCGCGCGGCGAAGAATCTCGTTCGTCAGATTCAGAATCGGCTGGGTGCTGCGGTAATTCTCTTCCAGCTTGATGATCCGGGCGCCGGGGAATTCCTCCGGGAAGTCAAGGATGTTCCGCACGGTGGCACCCCGGAACGCATAGATCGCCTGGGCGTCGTCTCCCACCACCATGACGTTCCCGTGCCGCAACGCGAGCAGCTTCACGATCTCTGCCTGTATCCGGTTGGTGTCCTGGTATTCGTCCACCATGATGTATGGATACCGGTCGGACAGCGCACGGCGCACATGCTCGTGATCGCGCAGCAGCTTTCGGAGGTAGAGCAGCAGGTCGTCGTAGTCCATCATGTTGTGCGCGGCCTTGTAGTGCTCGTACCCGGTATGCAGCGCTGCGATCTCTTCGTGGTATTCCTCGAAGTGCGGGTATTCTTCCCGCACCACGTGGCGGATCGTCTGGAGGGTGTTGGCCGCTCGGGAGAAGATGTCGAACAGCGTCTGCTTGCGCGGGAACCGCCGCTCCTTCGTGTCGAACCTCATCTGCGTGCGGAGCAGATTGACGACATCTTCCGCGTCGCCCTGGTCCAGGATCGAGAACGAGGATTCGAATTTGAGGAGCGGGGCGTACTGACGCAGGACCGCGTTGGCGAACGAATGGAACGTCCCGCCCGCGACCTTTTCACATCGCGCGTCCAGGAGGATGGCGGCACGGCGGAGCATCTCCTGCGCGGCCCTGCGCGTGAATGTCAACAGCAGGATAGACTCCGGCTTCACACCAAGCTCGACGAGGTACGCAACGCGGAAGGTGATCGTCCTGGTCTTGCCTGTGCCCGCCCCCGCAACGATGAGATGGGGCCCGTTCACGGATGTGACGGCCTCGTACTGCGCGGGGTTGAGCTGGTTCCGGTAATCGATCCGGAGGTGCTTCGGCGGCTGGAGGACCTCCGTCGCTGCGTCCGCGGTCTTTTTCAGGACGTACTTCTTCACTCCGATTCGAGCTCCTCCGGCCTCTGGATGAACGCGGCACCTGCGCCGTTTCGCTCGAGGATTTCGGTGATGCGGGCCCTGGCGGTCTGCTGTGCGTCTGCCAGAAGTCCCGAGGAGAGCGCCTGCCGGCGCGCGGTGTCGTTCAACTGCATCACCGCCGTCTCCCGGTCGCCGTTCGAGATCGCGTTCCACCACCCGCTTTCATCCTCCAGAATCCTGTAACCGGTCATCTCCAGCGAAAGCAGGCGTGGCTTTGGGAGTACGGTGCTCACGTCGCGCGAGTTTCGGTCAATGCGGATCGTGAACGGCTCCCGCAGGTTGAACCCTGCCTTCGCGACGAACGTTCCCTGCATGTGAAGTGTCTTGGTGCTCCCGAGCCAGGTGTGCGTCCACCGGTAATCCACGAGCATCGGGCGCTCCACGACGGCAATCTCCGCGATTGGTGCGACCTCCTGGATGACCACGGTTTCGTCGATCATCACCCTCGGGGTGAAGTTGAAGACCTCCTTGATGCCATCGGCAGTGGCGCGCGCCAGGTCAGCCGGGCCCTTGAAGAGCGTCAGGTAGAGGCTGACGGCCGCCGCAACCAGCAGCACGCCGCCGCCGATCCCGGCATAGAGCAGCCACGAGCCCTTCGATGACGGGGCCGGGGAATTCATGACGCGGATCCCTTGGTGCGAAGCGAGCGGAACCCGGCCAGGGCCAGAGCCAGCGTCCCAACCATCGTTCCCGTAATCGGGGTTGGGATGGCAGCCAGAACGCCAAGGAACGCCGCGACCGCAGCGGATTTCCCTGCGGGATCCTTCTTGAAGTGCTTCTGGATCAGGAAGGACGGAAGGAAGACCGCAAGGAAGCTGAGGGGGATCGTCACCAGCCAGGCCAGCACCGCCCAGTCGGCGAATGTCCAGAGCGAATCCACGGCGATCAGGAGGGCGGCCGACAGGGGGTGGATCAGGTTCAGGTCGGAGTGCGGCTCCGCCGCAGGGGGCGCTTCAGAGCTTTTCAACTGGATATCGGTCGATGATGTCAAGGATGCCCTCAATAGTCTTCGGGGAATTTCCTTCGGCGCGGTTGTTGACATACGCATAGAGCGTGCGGCCTTCTGCGACGCACCGACGCACCGCCTCCGCAAGTCCGAGGCGGAGCTGGGGGTTCTCTTCTTTGACGGAGTCGTATGGCTGGAACATGTCTACGGCCTGCTGATATGTCCTGCCCGGCCGGAGCAGCGCGCGCGCCGCAGCGAATGGTGCTGTCAGCACTCCCGCGAGCGTGATCTGCTCGATGATGGGCGGCATGCGCGTCCAGTTATTCAGGACATGCGCCACGCCGTGCGACGCCAGCAGCGCGAGATACTCCCCGGTGAGGAAGTCGTTGTTCCGGATCTCCACCGCATATTCGTAGCCGCGGGGGAGCGAGCCGAGGAAGCGGTCCATCCGCTCCGTGAACTCCTTGAAGCCGATGCCTGACGTCGGATAGAACGTGGAGAACTCGAAGATGATGACGCCACGCTTCTTCTTCAGCTCTTCAACCGGCCCGAGAAAGGCCTCCTGGAAGAGGTCCAGGTTCAGGAAATCCGGGTTCTCCTGTCCGGCCAGTTTCCCGTGCCGCGGGAGATGTGGATAGCGCTTCACCGTGATGCGGTCGGTGACTTTCAGGGCGACCTTAAAGGTGTCCGATGTCTGCTCGTGAATCATCCGCATCATGTCGGGAGACGGGAAATCGTAGAGCGCAAAGTCGGCGGAGACGGTCGGGAACAGCTCGGAGTATTCCGAGAGGCACTCCCGCTCGAAAGCCTTCTGCGAGGGATACGCGCGGTTGTACACCTGTCCCTTCCATCCGGGGTATTTCCAGGACGAGCTGCCGAACAGGACGCCCTTGCTCGACCACCGGCGGATCCGCTCGCGGTTGCGCTCCACGTATTCGGACGCGGGAGCGAGGGCAGCGGCCTTCGACTGCAATGCCGGCGCGGCATCGCCGAAGAGCGAAGGGGTGTCGGCTTCGGGTGTCTTCTTCCTGACCTTCAGGGCCATGGTCGCATGCACGGTGTTGCACTGTCGGGACAACGGTCATGGATGCAGGCGCAGACTCGCGCGGGTTGCTCGCATGCATTGCACCGCGCCACCGCACGGTGGCGCCGCGTGTGCGTGCCGCATGGGACTGCCACGGGCGTGCGTCTCATACCGCGGTGCTCTCCTCAGGTAATCAACATCGCCACCGTCCACAACATCCACAGCGAGAGTATCAGCACAATCACTTTCGGTACGTCGCGCGCGAACAGTCGCGCCAGTCCGATGCTCGTGACGATCACCAGCCAGACGGAAAAGGGGTTGGCTTTCAGGAGAAGCGCGTAGAGGAGTGAATCCTGCGCCACGGAAGGGAAGAGCGCCGCGGCCGTCGGGGTGATCGTGAGCGTGCCGGTGGCGAGGATGAGTCCCGTTGACACGCACAGCTCAATCACGCTGATCACGGAGGCGAGCCCAACGACCTCCGCCACTTTCATATAGGGCGCGAACGCATGCATAGCCGACCTGCCGATCAGCCAGTAGAGGAGCGACAGCGCGAAAACCAGCCCAAGCCCCCAGAAGGCCGGCCCTGCGATCGACAGCACGGTGAAGAGCGGCATTCCGGGCTGGAGCAGGGCGAGCTGCCGATCGGCGTCCTCACGCGGCACCGCCCCGTCGTTCACCAGAAGGTCCACCTGCTCGCGCATGACGGACATGAGCTGCGCAGCGAAGTCCGCGTTCTGGATGAGCAGCTGCGTGAGCACGGCCGTGGCGATGACGAGCAGGATCCAGGGCGCGATCCAGTTCGAGGGTGTCCGGGGGGTCGCCGCGACGTCGTCGTACACGGCCGCCGGGTTGGTGATCACCCCCAGCAGGCGTGCCGGGAGGCTCATTCTGCCGGGCGTTCCCGCCTGCAGGTCATGAGGTACTTCCATGGAAGCGGCTGACTCCGTGGGACGATTGAACATACGCTAACATACCCAACCGGGCCAAGAGAAGCAACGGCCACAGACGACAAATTTGTGACTTGCATATTGACAACACGACAAAAATGTCGTATGTTCCTGGGGCAGAACAATGGCGCATCATCACTCTTTTCTCTGGAGCCCGCCCATGACACGCCTGGAACGATTGACGACGCTGTCCGCGATCTGCTGCTGCATCTGCGACCGGATGCTGAGCGTGCAGGAACTGCACGAGTTTGAAGCCCTGGCGGACGACCGGCTGCACGGCGAAGCGTATTGCCGCGCCTGTGCGGAATCCCACCTGCATCTCTGTGCCGAGTGCTCCTCGCGCTTCGTCGGCGGTGCCGATGAGCTGTGCGGGGAGTGCACGGCCGCGGACTACGGCCTGGCCGTCTGAGTATCTCGCGCCATTCATCGCGACCGACGCCCATGCGTACGATCATGCTGCTGGACCTGGATTGTTTCTTCGCTTCCGTCGAGATGGCGCTGCATCCCGAGCTGCGGGGCGTGCCGCTGTGCGTTGGCGGACTGCGCGGCGAGCGTGGGATCGTTGCCTGCCCGAACTACGAAGCGAGAACATACGGCGTGCGGACCGCGATGCCGCTGCGCACGGCCGAGCGGCTGCTCCCACCCGAAGCGCAGTTCGTGCGAGGTCATCACAAGCTCTACGGCGAGTATTCTGAACGGGTGATGAAGATCCTGGAGGACTTCACGCCCGACGTGGAGCAGGTGAGCGTCGACGAGGCGTACATGGATGTGACGGGATGCCTGCATCTCTGGGGCGGCGATCCCGTGCGGATGGCCGCTGCGATGAAGGAGCGCATCCGGAACGGGTGCGGGCTGACGGTGTCGATCGGCGTCGCACGCTCGCGGATGTGCGCGAAGATCGCGTCCGGCGTCCGCAAACCCGACGGCCTTGTTGTCGTACGGCCCGGAGAGGAAGAGGCATTTCTGGCGCCGCTGCCGGTGGATGTGATCCCCGGCATCGGTCCGAAAACATTCGAGGTGATGCGGGCCCGCGGGATCGCCACGGTGGGGGATCTGCTGCGGGAGGCGCGAGCCGGGAAGTCGCACATCGGACAGCGCGTGCTGGAGCGGATGGTGGGGGCGGGCGAGGAGGTGCACCGCGACCGGCACGAGCAGTCCATGTCGCGCGACACCACGTTCAACGAGGACACGAACGATGCGGGCCGCATCATCGCGACGCTGTACTATCTCACCGAACGGTGCTGCAAGGCGCTGCGGGCGGACAACCTGTGTGCGACCACGGTGACGGTGAAGGCGCGGTTCACGGATTTTCAGACAGTGCAGAAACAGGCGACGCTGGACGCGCCGACGGCGAACGAGGAGGATGTGTTCCGCACGGCGCGGCGGCTGCTCGGAATGGTGTTGCCGCCGAGGCGGATGATCAGGCTTGTGGGCGTGAAGGTATCGCATCTTGTGCCGGCCGGCGAGGCCACGGGGGAACTGGAGTTCGGCCGCCGGTCGTCGGAGCGGCTGCAGCATCTGCACCGGAAGCTGGATGCGCTCCAGCAGAAGCACGGGTACCAGAGCATTCAATGGGGGATTACGTATGCGCTGCGAGACGTCTGTGAGGCCTCAGACGAGGGGTACCGGCTCCACAGTCCGGTCTACGAGCTCATCTGACCGGGGGGGCGGGGGAGAGGAGGCGCGCGAGTGGCTGGTCGCACACCTCCGTGCGTGGGAGCGGCACCGGGTCAGGTTCGGCCTGACATCCTGGGCGATCCCGGGTGGGTTCGGGACGCAGAATGATAGGGAAGATGGGACCGCCCGGGAGTGTGCGAGTCCTACGCTCAAGGAGTATGCGCAGGTATTTCGGGCCGGGTGCATCGACTGCGGTCCGGACGGCCTGTCGATGTCCGCGACGATGCGACACTATGCGGGACAGGTCCCGCAGGGGTTTGCCTTCACGGTGATGCTGTCGGATGACACGCTGGCCTACCGGTTTCCGTACGGACATCCCGACCGTGGCTGGCGGGGCGAACTCAATCCCGGGTTTCTGGATCCCTGTCCGCTGCAAGAGCGCATGTGTGCGGCGCTGGCAGGGCTGGACGGCACGCTGGAGATGGTGGTGCTGCAGATGCAGCCGGTCTATCGCACGGAGGAGCTGCGGGCACCGGAGTTTGTCGGCCGGCTCGACCGCTTCCTGGGGGGGCTCCCCCGCGCGTACCGGTACGCGGTGGATCTCCGCACGCCCGCGTTCAACGTGCCTGAGTACCGCGCCTGCCTGCGCGACTACGGCGTCGCACACCTGCTGCATCACACACCATACCTCCCGCATCACTCTTCGGATGCACCTTCACTGATCGATCAGCTTCTCGCTCCGGGAATCCTCTCCGCGCCGTTCTGCGTGGCGCGCGTCCATGCAGGGCCCGGACGGCATCACGATGACGACGATGAGGCGCTGGCGCTCGGGGTCCACGAACTCGTCCGCGCATGCGGGGATGAGGGTGCGGCGCTGACCGTGCTCATCGGCGGTGAAGCGCCAACTCCCGTCCTGACACGCCTGCTGCATTCGTTGGATGGAGAGCTGGCACGGCGGTCGCCGCTTCGCCGGAGGGCGGCGTGAGATACCGGAGGGGGGGCAGAAGGAAGGAGCGGACAGAGAGGAAGAATGGGTGGCGGTAGAGGGGCTGCAGAATGAGCGATTGGAGGCGAAGGGGCGGGAGGAGTAGAGAGAGCAGGGGGAAGGAACAGGGGGAGGGAACAGAAGGAAGGACAGGGGAAGGAACAGAAGGTGCAGAGGGGAGAGATGGACCAGAGGGGACAAAAGAAACAGAAGTGGCAGATGGAGAGCGGGAGGCGGCGGGAGGAGAGGGAACCTCAAGGGCAGGGCCGCACGGCGGTAGTTCCCTACACGACCATCGTGCAGCAATTCAACGCTGCCCCTCCGGGCAAACTCTACATGCTCCACGGCAGCGAGCGCGTTTTCCGTCTCTCGCTGGCCGCCGCGTCGCAGGCGCTCGTAACGGGCGTGCCCATGACGGTGGTGGACGGCGCGAACCGGTTCGACGCCTACTTCGTCGCGGAGTTCGCGCGGCGGTTCACCTCCGCAGGTGCGGGGCGGCGCATCTCGCCGGAAGAGCTGCTCGAGCGCATCTACGTCTCGCGGGCGTTCACCTGCTATCAGATGGAGGCGCTCATCACCGACCGGCTTCCGGCCTTCCTCACGCTGTCACGCTCACCCGTGGCGATCATCTTCGGATTGCTTGACACGTTTTACGACGACCAGGCGCCAATGTTCGAGGTACGCAACAGCCTGCGGCGGATTGTGGCCGTGCTCCAGAGATTGAAGCGCGGGGGAACGTCGGTCCTGCTTGCATCCGTGACCACACGGACCGTCCCGCCCGAGCGCCGCGAGCTGCAGGGGGCCCTGCAAACCTCAATGGACAAGGTGTACATGGTAGAAGAAGAGGGCCGGGAGCAGAAACCACTGAAGACAGGTCCGACGGGCCGATGGCCGGCGCGGCACTAGCCGCGCCGTATCATCGCACCCCGGGACCCGGGAGGGAACACCATGGGACGCACAGTACCGACATTCACGATGGTTATTCAGCAGGAAATGGACAGCTGGTCTAAGTTCCGGCGGGGATTGCGGCGTGAAGACCAGGAGGCGCTGGATGATCTGTTCCGGGCGGCGCGGCTGCAGCTGGCGGGGAGCGCCTACGCCGCCCGTCCGATCCCGTTCGAGAGCATCGCGATGTCCATGCTGCTGGCGCAGCACCGGACGATCCGGCGGCTTGAGCAACTCACGCAGCAGCTTGCAGAACGGGTCCAGAAACTGGACGGGGGAAAGCATGAAGGAGAGCCAACCTTCGGTGCTGATGCAGCAGGACCCGGGGACACGCCGAATCATCGGATGGCTGTTTGATCTCTACCCGTCGGCCGAAGGGATCACGCTGTGGATCGTGGACGAGGAGGGGAAGCAGCATCGCTGCAGCACGCCCTTCACCCCCTCGTTCTTCATGCACATTGCAGAAGCCGATGCGGCAAAGGTAGCCTCGCTCACCGGCTCCCTCCCGATGAAGGTGACGTTCGAGTGGTCCCGTCAGCGTGAAATCTACTCGAACCAGGAGTGGACCGTCCTCCGCGTCCGCGTGCACGACACGCGCGGGCACCTGGGCGTGGTGAAGCGGCTCGAGCGCCACTTCCCGCACTATGTCTTCTTCAACTCCGACATTCCATCGCAGCAACTCTTTCTGTACGAGACCGGTCTCTTTCCGCTGGCGCGCGGCGAGTACGAGATCACGCAGGACGGACTGCTTGCCGGCTGGACGCTGGCCGACACTCCGGATGCCGTGGAATACTCGATGCCGCCGCTTACGACGATGGTCCTCCGCAACCGTGCCGACTTCGTCTCGCCCAGGTACCGGAAGACCTACCAGCTCGAGGTGGCGTATGACGGGCGGACGTTTGAACTGGAGCAGGAGGAACCTGCTGCGCTGCTGGAGGGGCTGAACCGCCACCTGCGTGCGTGCGACCCGGATATCATCCTCACGCAGTACGGCGACGCTGTGCTCTTGCCGATGCTGGCGCGCCTGGCGGCGGATGAACAGGTCCCGCTGCAGCTGAACCGCGATGACCGAGCGGGATATTTCACCACCAATGCCTCAAGCTACTTCACGTACGGCAGGATCGTCCACAAGGACGGCGCCTTCGAGCTCGCGGGCCGGTGGCACCTGGACACGGCAAACTCGTTCATGATGGGCGAGGCGAGCCTCGAGGGCGTGGCCGAGATCGCGCGCATGACGCAGCTTCCCGTGCAGCACCAGTCGCGCTCCACGATCGGCTCGGCCCTCTCCTCCATGCAACTCTCGTGGGCGATGCGGCACAACGTCCTGATCCCTGCGAAGAAGCGGGAACCGGAGGCGTTCAAGACGGCGGCCACGCTTCTGCTTGCCGACCGCGGCGGACTCATCTTCCAGCCCGTCATGGGATATCACGAACAGATCGCGGAGCTGGACTTCGTCTCGATGTATCCGACGATCATGGTGGAGCACAACGTGTCGCCCGAGACCGTCAACTGCCGGTGCTGCGACAACCGCGCGGTTCCGGAGCTCGGGTATTCGATCTGCGAGCGGCGCGAGGGGATCGTCCCGGCCACGCTGCGGGCGGTGGTGCGGAAACGGGGACTGTACAAGAAGCAGAAGAAGCAGCTCAAAGCTGCAGGAGATCCACGATGGACGCTGTACGACCGGCGGCAGAACGCGCTGAAGTGGATGCTCGTGACCTGCTTCGGATACCTGGGGTATAAAAACGCGCGGTTCGGGCGGATCGAGGCGCACGAATCCGTCAACGCCTTCTCGCGGGATGCGATCCTCCGAGCGAAGGAACTGGCGGAGCAGGCGGGGTACACGTTCATTCATGCGATCGTAGACTGCATGTGGATCAAGAAGGAAGGCGCGACGGTCGCCGACTACGAGCGGCTTGCGGCCGAGGTCAGCACGGCCGCGGGCATCGACATCTCCCTGGAAGGGATTTACCGGTGGATTCTCTTTCCGGCGTCGAAGATGGACCCGCGGATCCCGACTGCGAACAAGTATGTCGGCTGGTATGAATCGAACGACATCAAGATCCGCGGCGTTGAAATGCGCCGGCGCGACACGCCCGTGTTCATCAAGCGGATGCAGGGGGAGATGCTGCAGATTCTCGGGCGGGCGCGGTCGGTCGCGGATGTGGAGCAGCTCGTTCCGGAGGTACTGGCGAAGGCGGAGGAGCACATCAGGCGGCTGCAGAGCGGTCAGGCGGATCCGATGGATCTGGTGGTCCGCCGGCACATCACGCGCGAACCGGACGAGTACGCGAACCGGAGCGCGTCGGCGGAGGTGGCGAAGGCCCTGCAGGAGACCGGCATCACGCTCGCCCCGGGGGAGATGATCGAGTACGTGATCGTGGACGCGAGCGGAAAGCGGAAGCCGGAGAAGGCCCGGCCGCTGGCTCTCTATTCTATGGATGACGGGTATGACATCGCCGCGTACCTGACCATGGCGTTGAAGGCCGTTGAGACGCTGCTCCTGCCGTTCGGGTACGACCTTGCAACGCTTGAAGCTCGATGTGCTCCTCCTGCTGTGGTCCGGTCAAAGCGTCCGCCCCGCGATCCGGACCAGGGGCTTCTGTTCGAATACCCGGAGGTGGCGTAGGGATTTCGCATGATTTGAACGGAATAGCCAGTATTCCATGTCACCCCACCGGTGTGTCGCCGTGGCTTGACACTGCCGGGGGTCCTCGCCATATTGCTGGTAAGCAACATTGCAGGGGACAGCCATGCGATGCCGATCCAGGGCAACTCCTGTTCTTCCTCGGTCCCCCCTTCTCTCCGCTCCCGAGAATTCTCGGAAGCGACTGCGCTTCTGTGACCTCACAATGCCCGAACCGATGGGCAGGGCAGTGTGGCCTTGCGAAGGGAGAATCATGTGCATCCCAATCTAAGACCGCTCCGACTTATCCTTCTTCTGCTGATCGCGCAACCCACCGTTGCGGAGGACCACAGTTCCAGGCCCAGGTCGCCGGCGCAGCTGCAAGTCCTCGAGTGGAAGCAACTCGACGTCAACCAGGTCAACTGCACGATAGCCTCGGACGGCCCCTATGCCGACGATCGGCGGACCGGGAGCGCAGGGTTCGAATGGCCCAAGGGGTCGGGAAAGACAGCGATCTTTACCGCAGGGATTTGGGTGGTCGGGATTCACCAGCCGACACAGCTCCTCCGTACCGCCAAAATGGAGTACTCTACGGAATATCAACCCGGACCCCTCCTCGAACCCTTCAACACCACGACCAATGATGATGCCGGCCCAGTGTCGAGAGCCGACGATCCCCGATACAGGCTGTACAAGATTGATCGGGCGGACACGCTGGCGACGGACTACATCGAGTGGCCGGGAGATCTCGGGGCACCCTATCTCGATGTGAATCGCAATGGTCAGTGGGATCAAGGGATCGATAAGCCGGAGTTCTACGGCGATCAGCAGGTATGGACCGTCCTGAACGATGTGAGCAACGAGAAACATCGGGTGTTCGGTGCCACGCCTCCCATGGGCATTGAAGTGCAGGCGCTCTATTGGGCCTTTTCCGCCTCAGATGCTCTGGATAGGACCATGTTCGTACGCTGGACGATCATCAACAAGAGCGATGCGGATTACGATTCGCTCTACGTGGGACTCTGGAGCGACATCGACCTCGGGAATGCATTCGATGATCTGCCCGGCTGTGACACCTCGCTCGCATGCGGGTATGTCTACAATGGAGACGATGAAGATGAGTACGCGTATGGGTACGGTTCACCGCCGCCGGCATTGGGATCGATGCTTTTGCGGGGTCCAGTTGTCCCGGGAGAAGCCGATGACAGCGCGATGGTGGGAAACACCTGGCGGCGGGGATTCAGGCACCTTACACCGAGCTCAATCATCACTCCAGGCAAGACGTGTTGTTTCCCGCAAATTCAGGATCCGTCTGATGGATCGCCGGAGCACGCGTCGATTTCGTATGACTACCTGAAAGGGTTGATGGGCACGGTCCATCAACCGCTGGTCCGGCAGGATGGCTCGGTCTCCCTGTTCTGGTTTTCCGGCGACCCCGTGAACAACACGGGCTACCTCCCCGAGAACTTCCCGATTGGTCGTTTCCCGCCGAGTGATCTCCGGATACTCGTCAATGCTGGTCCATGTGCGCTTGCCCGCGGGGACACCCAGGAGGTGGTCGGGGCTTGTGTGATCTCTCAGGGTATTGACCGCCTGCAAAGCGTTTCGCTCTTGAAGAGAGACGTCGCGCGGGTCAGGGATTTCTATGATGCCGGGGCAGACACGACGGTCCGCGTCTTTCCGTATGTGAACCTGACCCCCAGTGGCCTTCCCAAACTCTCGGCCAAGGTTCTCCTTACGACGTCAAACGTGACCCGCGCGTGGGCTTCCCTCGTTCCGCAGGACTCGTCACAGGCATACGGCCTGGAATTGTATGATGACGGCTTGCATGATGACGGGCCGGCCGGCGACGGGGTGTTCGGCGATCGCCCGTTCGAAATCGTCCAAACCCAGGCGCCGTTACGCGTTGACGTCACATGCCAGACGACTCACGGCGATACCCGTGTCTTCTCTCCGGTCCTCGGGCCGCTTCCCACCATCACCCGCCTCGAGTCGATCAACCTCAGAGTGCTTGCGGACTCCCTCAACCCTGACGGCGTGATTACACAGGGAGATGTTGCTCACATCACGTTTGACCTCGTCAACTCGAACGGAATTCCGATTGACAGCGTCATCATCGCCCCGATTTCCGCCGATGACGTGCTTGTGCGGGATTCGGTGTTCGTTTCAAGGATTCCCGCATTTGCGACGGCGCAGAGCGCAGGAGTTCTCGAACTCGTCGTCCCGGACAACGCGCCGATCGGCTGCTGCAAGAGGCTGATTCTCTCGATCCGCGAGCGCCTCTACAACGCGACCTGGAAGGATACGCTCGTCTTCGACATCGCGCAATACGTCTTCAATCCACTGGTGTCGGTAGCCGAGCACATCGAGGGCACCTCACAGGGAGCCTTCGGGTATAGAATCGAGGACGCCCGGCAGTTGACGGACCATGAGTACCGGATCACTATTCCTGCGCCCGATCGGATTACGTTGATAGACTACATAAGCGGTGACACGCTGCTTGCGAACCATTGGGGCCCCGCTGACGAATGGGGAACAAACATGCCTCTGACGGACGGGTTCCGGCTCACCACGGGGACCACGCAGAGGTCGAACGGTCAGATCCTCGGCGTGTACGAGGTACGAGGGCCGGGGGGAGCCCCGGTTGCGCCGTCACCCGGACAACCAGCGAGTGATCCGGGGCGCGACGTCTTTATGAAGGCCAATATCACGGGCGAGTGGTCGATCATCAACGCTCCGCCTGCGCCGCCGTCAGTCCGGTATCTGAATTCGTTCTATCCAACCGTGCCGAATTCCCGCAGCGATCATGAACTCAGGTTCACGTCCGGTGGAAGCGAGTACTACCTGGGGCCGAGCAGAGACTCGCTGCTGGCGAAAGCGACCGGAAGGCTTTCTGTTGAAACCTGGGACGTCGGAGAACCGGGTTCTGATGCGGTCGATGATGTCAGGCTCGTTCCCCGCATCCTTGATGCAAACAGCAACGGTTCGTGGGATGTTTCGGCGGACTCGACGATCAGCGAGCCCCTGTACACGACCACGGTTCCGGAGTACCTTGAGCCGCTCCCTGATCCGTCGCCGTTCCTGTTCGCCGGGCGGTTCAGGGTCGGCAACATTACGTTCTACAGAGGGCCCGCGGGGAGCTTCTCGATGCCTGCGCAGGGAACAGTCCTGCGACTTGTAGTCTCGCGGACGCCAGTTTCAGGGGATGTATACGCGTTGACACCCATGCGGTTGCTGCCGGTGGAGGGCGCCGGTGGTCTCCCGTCGGATTTTGCACTTCTGCAGAATTATCCCAACCCGTTCAATCCGACCACCGTCGTGAGGTATCAACTGCCCGTGGTCAGCGATGTGCGGCTGGTCGTGTACGATCTCCTCGGCCGCGAGGTAGCGGTGCTGGTGGATGAGAAGAAAACGGCGGGGAGCTATGAGGTCACATTCGACGCGGCTGGGCTCGCAAGCGGCATGTACCTCTACAGGCTGACAGCAGGCAGCATCGTGCAGACACGTAAAATGTTGATTTTGCGATAAGGGTTCTATAGCAGGTAGTATGGCATGAAAGACGCCGGGCGGTAGTCGCCGTGGCTTTGTTCCCCACGCTGCAGGTGGAGACAGAGCAAACCAGGCACAAATGATAGGATTTGGCCGAAGATTCCGGCCCTTGCGCGACGATTTTCTTTGTATATTTCGGTCACACGTTACTACTGGCGCCTGATGGCCCCCTTTGCCTCCGGGCCGCCGAGTTGGACCCTGTCTCCCGCCTCCGCTGTAGAGCCCACCCGACGACCCGCGAGGGTGATCATCCGAGAGTTTCAGACGCCGTGTCACTCCGGGAGGAATAGCCATGAAGAGATTGGAACGAACAGTGAAACTGGGCACGTGGGCATGTGCTCTCCTGTCACTCGCTGCTGTGGGGACATCGGCTCTCTTTGCGCAGGATCCCATCTGCAAGCCCTCCCTGATCCAGAAGTCCCGGGTCATCGAGAGGAAAGCGCTGGATGGCAATCAGATCAATTGTACGATTGCCTCCGATGGTCCGTATGCGGATTACCGCGCCACCGGTAGCGCGGGTTTTGAATGGCCAAAGGGTTCAGGAAAGACCGCGATTTACAGCGCCGGGATCTGGATGGTCGGGCGGCACCTCCCGAGTGATTCGCTCCGTACCGCAACAATGGACTACAGTTCAGAGTATCAACCCGGCCCTCTTCTTGAGACATTCAACACGTCAACGAATGCTGATGCAGGTCCCGTGTCCCGGGCCGTGGATGCCCGCTATCGACTCTACAAGATTGAGCGTAGTGATACGCTCAGTACTGACTACCTGGAGTGGCCCGGCGATCTTGGTGCTCCCTATGTTGACATGAATGCAAACGGCTCGTGGGACCAGGGGATTGACAAGCCCCGTCTCTACGGTGACCAGCAGATGTGGTGCATCATCAATGATGTGAACAAGGCTCAGCATGTTGTGCAGGGCGCGACACCGCCCATGGGGGTGGAGGTCAGAGTGTTCTACTGGGTGTTCGACCAACCCGGCGTCCTCGAGAACGCCATGTTCATGCGGTGGCAGATTATTAACCGATCTGACGCGGACTATGACAGCGTGTATCTCGCCCTCTGGGATGACGTGGACCTCGGCTTCCCGAGTGATGATTTGCCGGGTTGCGATACGACCCTTGAAATGGGATATGTCTACAACGGGGACAACGACGATGCCTGGAGCAGCGGATACGGTTCTACGCCGCCCGCAATCGGCATTGTCATTCTTCAGGGCCCGATCGTCCCGGGTTTGCCGGGTGATGTGGCGCGGTTTGCGGAGGGGATGAAGTCGGGCTACAAGAATCTCGGGATGACCTCCTTTCTGCCGTCGACATGCGGGACATATCCGCTACTCTATTGTCCCCCTGACGGCGACCCGGACTACGCACCGATGGCGTACAATTACTTGCAGGGCAAGCTGGCTACGGGTGCATACCTCACCCGGCCCGACAGCTCGGTCATGACGTTCATCTTTTCCGGCGACCCGGTGGGCGGCACGGGAGATCTGCCCCCGGACTTCCCGCTCGGGCCATGGAATCCGCAGGAAGCTTACGTGCTGACCAATACCGGGCCGTTCACGCTGGCCCAGGGCGACACTCAGGAGGTGGTGGCAGGGGTGGTAATGTCGCAAGGGACAGATCGACTGAACAGTGTCTCCAGACTCAGGGAGGATGTCGCGGCGGTGCGCACGCTGTACGCCTCGGGCATCGTGGTGGATGTGCAGACGGAAGCCACTCCCTTGCCAGAGACGCACGAGCTCTTCCAGAACTATCCGAACCCGTTCAATCCAACGACAACGATACGCTACGAGCTACCGGCGGTCAGCGACGTGAAGCTCTCGGTCTTTGACATGCTGGGCCGGGAGGTGTCGTCGCTGGTGAATGAGAGGCGGGATGCGGGAGTGCATGAGGTGAGGTTCGACGCGTCACACCTGGCAAGCGGGGTCTATATGTACCGATTGAAGTCGGGCGCATTCACCCAGACGCGTACATTCGTTGTGCTCCGATAGCAGCACCGATGTGGCCGGCGGGGAAGTCGGCAGCGGGACAGACCGTGGGGTCACACGAGACAGGACGGTGTCTGCGGGGTGGTGAGCAGCCGGCTGAAGATCTCCCAGCGCAGCGCCTCGGAATGGTCCGGCCCCGCCTCTCGGGCGATGTAGGCCCCCACCATGTCCTGACCGAGATTGTAGTTGATGACGTAACTTCTGTACTGGTCGAAGAAATGAGTGCGCTGCTCGGCGCGCGGACGCGACATGAGGGCGTACGTTACCAGCCACTCGACCGCATCGTCCCGGGAGATCTGCCCGTCCAGATACCGCCTCGCCGCCTCGTTTCCCGCATAGTTCAACCGCTGCGAGAGCTCGTGCGCTTCATAGTATTGGCCTGCGAGGTTCGGGTCAAGGCCCGCTAGCGGGAACAGCCGATCCTTCTCAAACGCAACGCGCTCACCCGCGGGAAACGCCATCGATATGCCGTAGTTCGCTGTACCCTCGGCGATCAACGACTGCGGGCTGAACAGGGCGTACACCGAGAATTCCTTCCACCCGCGTGCGAGCACGAGATCCCTCTCGATCAACGCGTTGTACACGTGATGCCCGGGATACCCTTCGTGACTGGCGAGATCGATTGCCCGATCGATCGTGATCGGGAAATCGGTGTTGATCTGAATCAGGCTCCTGCTCCCGCCCTGAAACCAGTTGTACCCGCTCCAGGTCTTCCCCTTCACGTATTCGAGCCGGAATGACTCTCCGGGAGGAAGAGGGATCCAGCGCTGTGTCCGCCTGCGCGATTCGTCGATTGCCGCCGAGAACACCGGATCCAGCCGGTCAAGCGGAATCACGAAATGACTGCGGAACCTGTCGAACCGCTCGGGCACCGGTCCGGATCCAGGAATGACCCCGGCCAGCGCAGAGAGCAGCTTCTGGAAGTACACCTCGTCGTGATGCGGCGCTACGGCGTCATACACCAGATCCGATTCCTCGTCAAACGCGAGCCGCACGCCTTCGAGCATATGGATCCTCGTCAGTACTGCCCTCACCTGCGCTTTCAGGTATTCAACCCGCGGGCGTGTGGCCTCGTCTGTGACGTCCTCAAACGCTTTCAGCGCTTCGGCGATCCCGGACGCCCGTGTGCGGATTGCCGGCAGATCCGGCCTCTCTGCCGCCACTTCGGCTTTCCATTCGGACGGCCCGTAGTAGGCATCCACGACGTCGGCGTCGTGAAGTCCCAGCGATAGGACGAGCTTGACGTAGTCGCGAGCGACGGGATCGAGTGTCTGTGTGTCCATGCGAGGGTTCGTCCGAGTTCGATGTGCCCGAGGATGCAGAATGCGTTGAAGCGTGACGACTATAGTGACCCCTGTCGACTGCCTAGAGGATGCCGGCCGGGTCGATGTCGATTGCGACCTTGACGTTTGCCGGGGGTGCAGCTGTTCGCAGCGTTTGGCCGAGGGCCTGCCGGAGTCGCGCGCCGGATGCGTCCGCCGTCCTGCTGTTCTTGATCACCAGGTGCCAGCGATACAAGCGGTTGATGCGAGCGATGACAGCCGGTGCCGGGCCGAGCAATTGTGCGAACGGCGTCAGCGGACGGAGTGCGTCTGCCAAACGCTCAATCGTGCGGTGGGCGAGCGGCTCCTCGAGGCTACGTACCTCGACAAGAACCAGCCGCGTGGCCGGGGGATAGTCGAGTTCCTTTCGGCTCTCGAGCTCTCCAGCCAGGAAGCTCTTCACGTCGTGTGCGAGAACGTGACGGAACACATCGTGCCCGGGCTGGTGCGTCTGGATGATCACCTCTCCCTTCAGCGTGCTGCGGCCGGCGCGCCCCGCAACCTGCGTGAGCAAATGGAACGTGCGCTCGGATGCGCGGAAGTCGGGAAGCAACAGCTGCGTGTCCGCCGAGATGACGCCGACAAGCGTGACCCGGGGAAAATCGAGCCCTTTTGCGACCATCTGCGTCCCTAGCAGGATATCAGCCTCTCCGCTGCCGAATTTCCGGAGGAGCCGGTCGTGCGCTCCCTTGCGTGAGGTTGTGTCCAGGTCCATGCGGAGGATCCGCGCCGACGGGAAGGTGACCGCGAGTTCCTGCTCGACACGCTGCGTGCCGACGCCCTTCACGTCCAGGTCAGGGCTCTGGCAGGAAGGGCAGCGCTCGGGCATCGGCCTCACCGAGCCGCAGTAGTGACAGCGGAGATGCTTGTGCGAGAGATGGTAGGTCATCGTGACCTGGCAATTCTCGCATTCCTCGGCGTGTCCGCAGTCCCCGCACTCCACGAACGGGGCGAAGCCCCGGCGGTTCTGGAGAAGGATCACGCCTTCGTTTCTGGAGATCCGGTCGCCGATCGCCGCGCGCAATCCGTCGGACAGCGCAGGCTGCTGAAACTTCCGGAGCGGCGCCCGGGCTTCGGGAGGCAGGAGCGCCTTCGCAGCCGAGTAGAGCCGCTTGCGGTCGGCGGTCATATCCACCACCGTCACAGCGGGGAGCGGAACATCGTCGATCCGGTGCGGCAGTTCCAGCAGTGAATACTTCCCCGACAGTGCGTTCGCGTACGACTCGACGGAAGGTGTTGCAGACCCGAGGACGACAACCGCAGCCGCGTGAGCGCCCCGAACGACCGCAACGTCCCGCGCGTGATACCGGGGGGATGCATCGAATTGCTTATAGGACGATTCGTGCTCCTCGTCCACGACGATCAGTCCGAGATTCTTGAGAGGAGCGAAGATGGCTGAGCGGGGGCCGATCACGATCTTACAGGACCCGCGCGCGGCGCGCCTCCACACCTCGGTCCGCTCCGATGGCGTCATCCTCGAATGCACGGTCATGACCTCGTCCGCGAAATGCGCCCGGAACCGTCGCACCGTCTGGGGAGTCAGGGAGATTTCCGGGACGAGGACGATCGCCGAGCGGCTGGACGCCAGGCATCTCTTGATTGCCTCGATGTACACCTGTGTCTTGCCGCTGCCAGTGACTCCCTGCAGGAGAAACGTGCGGGGCTGGAGCGCGTCGAGCGCCGTGGTGAGGCCGTCGAGAACTTGCTGCTGGTCCGCGTTGAGCCGGATGGTGCGTGTGAACTCCTCGAACCCGTACTCCTCTTGAAACGCCAGATCGCGGGTGGAGATCGGGAGAATTCCCTCGTTGATGAACGCCTTTGCTGTCGAGCGCGGGGTCCCGGCGGTTGTGAGGAGCTCCTTCAGTGTCAGCTCGTTGCCCCCCTCGTCGTGTGCGAGCAGGACTGCCTCGAGCAACGCCCGCGCCTTCTGCTTCCTGGAGGAAAGGGCCGCGAGGGCGCCCGTGATGCGGGCTCGCTCCACCTGCTGCAGCGGAATGACCTCCACGGTTTTCGGCGCGACGTCGCGCTTGCGAAACACCTCTTCGATTGCCACAAGACCTTGCTGCTCGAGTATCGCGAGGACCGCGTTGATGGTCTTCAACCTCGTCCGTTTTTGGAGATCGGAGACAGGGATGGAGGAATTCGACCGTACGATCTCAAGGAGATCCGCGCGACGCGGGGCGCGCCGTCGCAGCTCGGATGCCTGTTCATCGGTCAGCGCAGACCCCGGATGCACGATACGCCGGGCCGGCTCGGCAAAACTGTGCGGAAGCGCAGTTTTGAAGACATCGCCGGACGGCGCCATATAGTACTCGGCGATCCAGAGGCACAGGTGAAGCAGCTCGGCGGAGACGACCGGTTTGGCGTCCAGGATGTCCATGATCGGGCGGAGGCCCTTGACTGCCGTGGCTTCGGGAAGCCGGACGATCAGCCCTGTGGCGTGGCGCCGTCCAAACGGCACGATCACCCGGACGCCCGGGACGGCGGCTTCGGCGAGATCGGGGGGAACGAGATATGTGAACTCCCGGTCGACTGCGACCGGAAGGGCGACGTCGGCGAGCATTGTGCTAGACTAAGATCGAGAATCGCAGTCGAAAGAGCAAAGAGGTGGGTTGGCGATGGGTCTGGTAACGCAATTAAACCTCCAGACAGTGTGGTTACAGGACCCGTCGTCTCATATCGTGCAATGTACTTGCCCGGGAGGTTCCCTTGTGGCGACATCTGGTCAATCCCGACCTGGCGCTGTAAGATCTTCGTATCCCTTGATTCCCATTTCCGGAAGATCGAGGCCCTCGATCTCGTCCCGGGCAGGCGTGCGCATCGGTATCATTGCGTTGCTGAATTTGAAGAACAGATACATTGTCGCGAAGACAAAGGAGATGCAGGCCCCGATTCCAATCAGCTGTGCAAGGAATTGGCCGGGGTCACCATAGAACAAACCTCGCACGGGTCCGGCCACTCCGTTCCAGCCGTCTCCGTACGATCCATCGGCGAAGAGGCCAAGTGAAAGTACCCCCCACACTCCGTTGACGCCGTGGACCGCCACGGCACCGACCGGGTCATCAACGCGAAGTTTGTGGTCGATGAAGAAGACGGCTGACACCACAAGGAAGCCCGCCACGGCTCCGATGAGCACGGCAATCGGAGCGTTTACGAACGCGCACGGTGCCGTAATCGCAACGAGTCCGGCAAGCAGCCCGTTCGCCATCATGCTGGGGTCGGGCTTCCCAAATCTAAGCCACATGTAGATCGTCGCGACAAGCGCTCCGCTGGCTGATGCGAGCATTGTGTTCGTGGCAACGACGCCAATGCGCAAGTCATTTCCAGCCAGTGAAGACCCGGGATTGAATCCAAACCATCCGAAGGCCAGGATGAATGTGCCGATGACCGCCATGGGTATGTTGTGGCCGGGAATGGCGTTGGAGGAGCCGTCTTTGTTGTACTTCCCGATGCGCGGGCCGAGGACGATAGCTCCAGCGAGGGCTGCCACCCCCCCGACCAGATGGACCACTGACGAACCGGCGAAATCGACGTGGCCATGGCCGAGGCCGAAGTTTGTGCCCATGGCTGCGAGCCATCCACCCCCCCATACCCAGTTGCCGAAGACGGGGTACACGAACATCGAGATAAAGAACCCGTAGATCATGAAGGAAATGAATCTCCACCGCTCTGCCATGGCGCCAGTGGGGATCGTTGCCGTGGTATCCATGAAGACCATCTGGAAGAGAAAGAGCGTGTAGATGCCGACATCGTAGACGGAATTACTGAGAAAGAAACCGCTCGCCCCGAAGAGACCGAACGTCTTCCCAAACAATGATACGGTAAATTCGCTGGTCAGACCCGGTGTTCCACCCAGGCTGGGCAGGGAGCCTACGCCGCCAAACATCAGCGCAAACCCGCATATCCAGAATCCCAGCATTCCGATCGGATAGACAAGCAAATTCATCCCCATCGTATGGGCCACGTTCTTGGCCCTCGTGAAGCCTGTCTCGACCATCGCGAATCCCGCCTGCATGAACATGACCAGGAATCCGGTGAGCAGCACCCAGACGATGTTGAGTGAGATGCGGGTGTGGCCTATCGCATCGGCGACCTCTGACAGCGTGGGGTCCCCTGGTTTGGCGGCAGGAACGTCGGAGATGGTCCCGGTTCTTGTACCGGTGGGATCGCCCTGCGCGTGCAAAGGGTGGGAAGAGCATGCCAGGAGTGTGAGGACAACCATGGCAAAGCCCCAATACCTGCTGAAGAGCGCAAGTTGAATCATGTCAGATCTTCCTTCGATGTTGGATGAATCCCGCAGTATACATTCGTTTCAGCCGCGTCAGAACATCACGATACAGGCCACTGCGAGCGTGCTCTGGTTGCTTCGCACCCCGGGCGCGGTGTCTCCGTCGAACGCAGTTGCCGTGGACCAGTCGTAGCGGTATTCGGCACGGGCCAACAGGTGAGCGAGGAAGCGGTACTCGTATGTGAGTGTAACTTCCTTGAGATCCTGCGCAAGTGCCGTGGTGTAGCCCTGCGGATCGCTGTACACTTCCGCACGGGCGCTCAAGAAAGAGACGGCGGAGAGGCTGTAACGGCCATAGAGCGCACATCCCTTCCAGGTCACTGTCCCGCCGGCACTCGACTCCGTCCCGTATATCCCATCCACCGAGAGAGCCAGGTGGTCGGTTGCCTGGAACGTGAGGATTCCTTCGACCACATGCCGGAAATCCGAGCTGATAGAATCGGCTTGTTCCGGGCCGCCGATCCAGTTCGCAACAAGTGAGAAGGAAGGAGTCGGCGCAAAACTAATGGTGGTTCCAACGGCTTGTCGGCTGTTTGCCGTACCATCGTTCCACCCGTTGAGAAGGTGCAGGGTGATTGCGAGATTGTCGCGGAGGGGATAGCTCGCACGAAGCCCCAGGTGATAATATGGTATGGCCCACGCAAAGAGGAAGGACCGGCTGTAGTTGAAATTGTCCTTCGCTTTGATCGTCTCGTATCCCATATGGGTGACGAACTTTCCGACATCCACCGTCAGGCCTGCACCGACGGGAAGAACGGCTGTGAGGTATGCTTGCTGGGCAAACTTCAGGCTTTCCGAGCTTCCGGCATGAATAATGTCCGACGACAAACCAAGGCTGGCTTCAATACGGAAGCCGATCGGGGCTGGCGTCTTCTGGAAGTCCACCTCCGCTGCAGACACCACGAACTGATTGTCGGTGACATCAAAATTCCGGTAACGGTCGACGTGGCTCTCCGGGCGGGCGAAGTTCCAGCTGAAGAAGGTGTCGACGAAACCGCCGACGGTGACAGGCGGCACCGAATCGGTTACCGAATCCTGTGCCACTGCCCGGTGGCACACAAGGGAAGACAACGATACAATGCCGCCGATCAGAACCATCGTCCGGGTCATGTGCATGGCCGTCATCTTTCGCATGGGGGGATAGGTGGTTCGTATCAGGCGAGGCAATGTCCTCATAGCGCGCTGTCGCCAGATTCCTGTGTCCGAACACGGATCGCTTCGTCGATGGTGGAGATAAAGAGCTTCCCGTCCCCCACGTCACCGGTTTTCGCAGCCTTCAGGATGGCGTTGACGGCCGTTTCCAGAACGGCATCAGGCACGACGAGTTCAAACTTGATTTTTGGCAAAAAGCCGATCTGGTATTCGGAGCCGCGATAGATCTCCGTGTGTCCCTTCTGCCTTCCAAGGCCCCTCACCTCCATGATCGTCATACCCTTGATGCCAACCTCGAGGAGGGCCTCCCTGACCTCCTCCAGCTTGTGTGGTCGGACGATTGCCTCGATCTTCTTCATGTGCCTCCTCCTATGACTGATTGGACAAGTGGTGCAAGCCCAGCCTCCAGCAGGTCCACGGGGGCCTTCAGGGCCCTTACTAATGCAATGTTATGGCGTGCGGCTCCTTCATAAGGAAGGTCAATCATATAGTCGACCTTAGAAAATAAGGTTTTCTGGCCCAATGTCAAGCACTCTGTAAACTTTGATTGCCATCCGTAGCGGTGTGCCTTGGGACCGTCAAGGCGACTCCGACCCGATCGTGCGCACGTCGAGGCCGAAGAAGGCGGCCCGGAGAACCTCGACGGGGAGGCCAGAAAGCACGGAGCTGTCATACGGGACAGGGAGACGTTCTAGGTTTTGGAGCGAAGGGTGTGCGCGATGCTGAACCAGTCACGATGGACGGTGATGCGGACCGCCCGCACTGACAGAGATGCGGTAGAGAGGGAGTCGTGGGTAACGCAGGCCTCGAGGAAGGAGGGGCAGAAGAAGAAAGGGGGACCGGCTACCCGATCCCCCCTCGAATGTGGATTCTAGATGACGGAGCGAGTTGCCGTCAGGCCTTCCTTGCCTTCCGCGCCGCGATGAACGACTGCACGGCGAAGATCAGGAATCCGAGGCAGATGATCGCCATAGCGGCCTGGACCACTGCGGCCTGCGGACGCGCGACGGTCCCGCCGGTCAGGAGCGAAATGGTCTTCGGGATGCCGCCCACCGTTCCGAGGAACCCGAGCAACGAAAGCCCGGCAGCCGCATGCATCATGTGACGGCGCAAGGTCTCCTTCTCACCCAGGTACCCGAAGAGGAACATCGGAATTCCGACGAACGCCGGAATCAACGCTGTCCAACTGGCGGCGTCAGACGTGATATACCCCAGCGCGCCAAGCATGACGAGGAGGATTCCGGTGGCCTTGGAGAGATTGGGCATGCTCATGAAGTGACCTCATGCGTAACTGTGTGCGAATCGATTGCACCGTGAATGAATGGGACGCTGTCGGCAATATTGTACAGAACATCTTCTCGAAGGAACGCGTTCCCGCAGGCGGCAGAGGCCGCTCCACCGTTCCGGAGAATGGCCTTTGCTACTGTAAGATCACGGGTTCGCGCTCGAGCGTGACGCCGAACGTATCCCCAACGGCATCCTGAATTTTGCCCGCCAGCGCCAGGAGTGCTTTCGTGGTCCCGCCGTAGTTTACAAGAGCGAGTGCGTGGTTGGCGGAGATCCCGACGTTGCCCTCCCTGTACCCCTTTGCAAATCCTGCATGCTCGACCAGCCAGGCAGCCGGCACCTTCACCCGTCCCACCTCGGGCCCCAAGGCCTGTCGGGCAGCAGGGAAGGATGGGATGGTCTCCGGAGAACCGCTCTTCTTCCAGCGCGCGACCGCCGATTCAAAAGCTTCGACGGTCAGCAGGGGGTTGGTGAAGAATGACCCGACCGAACGGGTATGCGGATCGGCCGGGTCCACCACCATGCTCTTCCGACGGCGCAGCTGCAGCACCGCCTGCCTCACGGTGCGCAATCCCTCTGCCCCACCGGGCAATGCGCTCCTGCCGGCCGCCGACTCGACAAAGCGCAGCAGCTCAGGATACCGTATCGCCGGAGCGGCGTTCGGCTTGAGGCGGAACGTGACCCCGATGACGATGAGGTTCCTCAATCCGCCCGCCTTGAACGCACTGGTTCGATAGCCGAATGCGCAACCCTCAGGTGCCAGCTGCCTGCGCTCGAGCGTCTCGCGATCCATGACCTCGACGCTCGCGATGGTCTCTGCAACTTCCTGTCCGTACGCCCCCACATTCTGAATGGGGGTCGCGCCGACGAGCCCCGGAATGCCCGAGAGGCACTCGAGTCCGCCCCAGCCCTGTTCCACCGTGTGTTCCACGAAGTCATCCCACCGCTCGCCCGCGCCAGCTGTGACGAGGACGGCTTCCGCATCCAGCTTCACGGTAATCCCGCGAAGGTTCATCCTGATGACCAACCCATCGAACCCCTCGTCGGGGACGATAAGGTTGCTCCCTCCGCCAAGGACATACGTTTTGAACGCGCGATTGCGTGCCTTGCGAAACGCACCGCGCAGCTCCTCGAGGGAGTCGCACGATATGAGCATCCGCGCCGGACCTCCCAACCCGAGTGTGGTCAGCGGTGCGAGAGGGGTATGTTCGCTGAGCGTCATGAGAGCGGGTCGGCGATTGGCGCACCATCTTTCAGCGCCGACGGGCTGGCATTGATGCGCGTGAGGCCCGCGTTGCGGGATTCGGCAAGGCCCCTGTGCGCCCGCGCCCATGCGCCAACAGCGGCACGCGGCATCCCAGCCCCTCTCCGTCGGCCTGGAGCTGAAGAGCGGTTCATGCGGGTTTTCTTTTCAGATGAGGTGGCTGAAAACCCCGGTAGGTATCGAACCGGGAATCATACGTGAGAAGGTTGAACGAGGAGTCACGCAGGGTGCCGCCCGAAGGGTACAGGTAATACTCGCCGACAGCGTCCGTGCGTTTGTTGACCGGCTTGCCGTTCTCCGTATAGAACCGGAGCGTGTAGTAGCCGAGCGTGAAGGGCGCGTCCTCAAGCTGGGCGAGGATGTTATCGTCGTTGAACAGGAGCAGGTCGCGTCCCTCAGTCATGGTCTACGCCGTCCTGTGCACGTGATGGACAGACGCCTGGTCGGTCGACATCACGATGACTTCGCTGATGTCCACGTGCGCCGGCCGCAGTGCGCAGAACACGGCGATGTCGGCCACGTCGTCCGCCTGAAGAGGGCGGGTCTTGGCGTATGTCTGAGCGGCGCGCTGCGTGTTCCCGCGGAACCGGACCTCGCTGAATTCCGTCTGGACCATGCCGGGAGACACCGAGCAGACGCGCACGCCCGTTCCCATCAGATCCATCTTCAGCCCTTCGTTCAAAGCGCGCACCGCATACTTCGATGCGCAGTACACCGCGCCATTCGGATAGACCTGGTGGCCCGCGATGGAGCCGAGATTGATGACGTGTCCGCTGCCGCGCTTCACCATCGACGGGAGGACCGCCCGCGTCACGTAGAGGAGACCCTTTACGTTGGTGTCGATCATCTCCTCCCAATCCTGAATGTCGCCCTCGTGGACCTTCGCGAACCCGCGTGCGAGGCCGGCGTTGTTGACCAGGATGTCGATCGCCCTCCATTCTTGGGGAAGGCCCGCTACGAACGCGTCCACGGAGGCGCGGTCGCGGACGTCGAGGCGGCCTGTGTGCGTGCGGATTCCATGCTTCTGTGCAAGCCGGGCGGCAAGCGCTTCGACGCGCTCCAGGCGCCGAGCGCAGAGAAGGAGGTGGGCGCCCTGAGCAGCGAATGCCTCTGCGCAGGCCTCTCCGATGCCGGCGCTCGCGCCGGTGACGAAAACGACTTTCCCCTTGAGACTGGTCACCGAATTCTTCCTCTCAGAAGTCAGGATACAGCCGACGTTTAAGACGCCAAGCGCGCAAGCGGGTATTCCGGCGCGATATCTACCGGGATCGCCTGAAGGCGGTCGAGCGTCCGCTGCAGCTGCGGCGTCATGACCCCGTAGGTGTCGAGGAACGCCTTCGCCCGGTCGTAGTCGCCTTCAGCCTGGATCGTCATGATCACGCCGGTCAGCTTCGATGCGACGTCCGCGAACTTCGTAAAATCCACGCGGTACGTGTCGGACGTGGAATCGTGGACGATCGCCCCGTTCTCAATCATGTAGTTGAATTGGAGTGCCATCCCGCGTCCGTGGGCTTCCGTAATGCCGAACCGGACAGAGCGGAAGATGCCTGCAAGGAACGTCACGGCCAACGGCTTCGTCATCCCCGAATCCAGGAGCCTGCGCTCGATCAGCGAATGCAGCGCGAAGAGTCCGGCCACATCGGCCTTGGCCTCCTCCAGGGCGGAGCCCAGCTCCTTCATCTCCTGCCTGACTGTCGACTTCTTTCCATTGACAGTGATTGCGTGCGGACCGAGGCCGTGCATCAGCTCGTGGGCCAGGATGTGCGTGAAGAATGGCTCGAACGCCACGTCGTTCTGCTGTGAGGGGTCGAGCACAAGGGGCGCGATCGGCTTCAGGATGGTGTTGAACTTGGCTTCCTGCACGTTCTTGAGCATGACGCGCTTGCTTCCGCGCTCGGTGACGACCCGTTCGTCGTTCGGGAGGTTGAACGCGGCGGTCTGCACGCCGGCTCGGGCTTCGCCGCCCGTGACTACCAGGTCCACGACCCTGATGGGCGCGGCTGCGCCGAGGCGGGGGTTTCGGTAGGCAGGCTTGATCGGCAGCATGTTCTCGATCTCCTGCAGATGGGTCGCAAAAGAGGCGAGCTTCGTGCTCTCTTGCTTGTTTCTCAGAGTGATGAACGCCTCGAACGCGGCCCTGTAATTGAAGAGCTCGTCCATGTAGACTTCGTACGGACCGATGGTGACATCCAGGGGACTGTCGAGGTCCATCCACGCGATGTCGCTCTTGTAGTAGTCATCGGACAGGAACGCGTCCGCTCGCAGGCTCAGGTACTTACGGAGCGAAAGATTGTCGGTCGCGGCAGACGCCTCGCGGAGACGGGCGGCGGCTTCGGGGAGCAGGTCGGCGTATTCGCGACTGTACGGGGCGATGGTGAGCGTCTTGTCCGGCCTCCGCTGGATCGTCGTGAAGTACCCTGTTGCCCGTTCGCGGTCGGCTTCAGGCAGCGTGGCGAGCCACGTGTTGAACTCCTCGCGGGTCATGTCTTCAGGGTAGTAGTTCGCGCCCTGCGGCCGTGTGGCGGGCGTCCCGGGTACGAACGAGGCGTTCGCGTCCAGTCGCGACCACGGCCCCATGTTCATCATGAAATACCGGTAGCGCTCCTGGCCCTCCGTCGTCTGATCGGCTGCGAGCGTGCGCATTGTCGTCTCGTTGCCGCTCCACGTCTGGCGCAGAAAGAGCCGGTCCATCACCGCCGCCGCGCGGACGAGCGATGCAAGCGCCTTCCGGTCCCCGGGCGATAGAGCAGTGGTGTCGGCCGTGATGACGGTAGGGGCATAGCGGGCGATGTCAGTCGAGAGCTTCGCAGAGCTCGCCTCCCCTTGCTGGCGCATCGACGTGTCCTCCTTCCGCGTTGAACATGCTGGTAGTACGACGACTCCGATGAAGAGAATCGCTCCCGCGCAGGGGGACATCAGACCGGGCATCGACTTCATGCTCCTCTCCTGTGTGGATGAGATCGGGTTAGGATCCTGGGCGCAGCTCCTGGTCGAGTCTGCGGATGACTTCCGGCAGGGGAATGCCCCGCTCGCGGGCAAGCCGGCGACACTCTTCGAACTCGGCCGTGATCGTCTCCTCGCCGTCGCGCATCACAGCCTTTGCGCGCACCGGGCCGAGGCTCGTCTCTGCGGTCAGTTCGCGTCGCGGAAGCTTCCGGCGGCCGATATGCTGAACGCGCAGGCCGATCGTGGATGTCTCGCGATACAGGTATGTCGTAATAGCGTCGAGCTTCGTGGTCGGTGCGAGGACCGAGAGGAGGATCCCGGGACGCCCCTTCTTCATGATCACCGGGATGAGATAGGCGTCGTGTGCGCCTGCCTCCAGGAGGCCCTCGATGACCACCGGGTAGATCTGCGGATTCATGTCGTCGATGTTCGTCTCGACAATGACGACGTCGTCGGTTTCGGCAGCGGGCTCCAGCTCCCCTATGACGACGCGCAGGAAATTGGGAAGTTCCGGAATGTCCTGTGTGCCGGCGCCATACCCAATTGATTGCACGCGCAGATGTTCCCGGTCGAGCGTCCCGCGCGAAAGAGCCTTGATAATCGCCGCCCCCGTGGGGGTTGTCAACTCGCGTGGGACCGCGGAGAATTCAACCGGATAGTCCCGGAGAATCTGCAGCGTCGCAGGGGCCGGAGTGGGCATCGGCCCGTGCTGGGTCGTGATCATGCCACCACGGCCGAGCCGGACAGGGGAGGAATACACGGCCTCGATTCCGAGCACGTCCAGCCCGATGGAAACTCCCACGATGTCCACGATCGAGTCGATCGCTCCCACCTCGTGGAAGTGGATCTTATCAATGGTTGTATTGTGGACGTGGGCCTCGGCCTCGCCCAGGACGGTGAAGATGGCGATGGCGCGATCCTTCACGGATGCGGAAAGGCTGCTCCGCTGGATGAGTCCGGTGATGCCCTTGAGGTCCCGATGGATGTGCGGCTGGTGGGAGACTGCGACCTCGATGTGCACGGCGTCTATCGAGCTGCGGCGCACATGACGGGCGTGGAGCTCGAACCCTTCGACGCCCAGCTTCCGAAGTTCTGTGGCGAGAGTGTCGAGCGGAAGGCCCGCGCTCACCAGTGCGGCCATCGTCATGTCGCCGGCGATCCCGCCCACCGTGTCAAAGTACGCGATCTTCATTCCGCCGTCTCCACGCTGCGTGAAAAGCCCAGATGGGGCTCGAGATACGTGAGGAACCGCTGTGTGGCTCCAATGTTCGCCTTCACAAATTCCGCTGCCCGGGCTCCTGCCTGCACGCGTGCCGACTCGTCAGTGAGCAGGTTGTGCGCGGCCCGGACAACGTCCTCCGGATCTGTCACGACAAACGCACCGCCGCACTCCAGGAGCTGGAGAGATTCCTGCGAGTTCCAGTGCTTTGGCCCGAACAGGACCGGGATGCCGTAGACGGCCGCCTCGAGAATGTTGTGCACGCCCTGCCGGAAGCTCCCGCCGACATAGGCGAGATGAGCCGACGCGTAGAGGACCATCAGGATGCCGATACTGTCCACCACAATCGCCTGTTGTCCGGCATACTCGTTCAGCGCGGAGAAGCGGATGGACGTGGTGAATTCGTGCAGCGATGTCTCGAGGTCTTCCAGGTGGTTGACGGTCGGCTCATGCGGCACGATGATCGTCAGAAGTCCGGGGACGCGCTGTGAGAGCTCGCGAAGGGCGGGAATGAGCACGGCTTCGTCTTCGCCCCAGGTGCTTCCTGCCACGATGACCTTCCTGCCTTTCGTCACATGCTCCGGCATCAGGTGTCGCTGGCGGGCTTCGGCGCTGCGCGTGGAGACCTGGTCGAACCGGGTATCCCCGATCGCCGCCACGGTCGGGCGCGTGAGGGAAAACCCATTGAACGCGGCGCGGTCAGCCTCTGACACGGTCAGGATGTGCGTCAGCGAGTCGTAGACATAGTGATGGAAGTCGCGCACGACCGGAAGCAGCCTGGGAGACTGCTTCCGCATGGTGGCGTTGGCGATCATGGCGGGGATGCCGCGGCGGCGCAGTTCCCAGAGGTGGTTGGGCCAGATGTCATACCGCACGAGCACCGCGGCGTCGGGTCTGACGAGGTCCAGGAATTTCCCCGCACTCCTGCTGGTATCGAAGGGGAGGTACGACGTCACTTCGGCGACCGCATGCCGCATGGCGTGCTCGTATCCGGAAGGGGAGAAGAACGTCACGATGATTCGCACGTCCGGGTGGCGGCGGAGCAGCTCGGCGATGATCGGCCGGGCCTGCTCGAACTCGCCCATAGAGGAAGCGTGGAACCACACGCGCTTCCCGGGGCCCACCTTCGCGACGGACGTTGCGAGCGAGTCGAACAATCCCCGCCTGCCGCGCACACCCCGGCGAACCTTGCCGTTCACAAGCGACAGGAGGTGAAAGGTGATCCAGAGGGCTGGAAGGGCTATACTATTATAGAGTAACTGCCAGAAGCGAGCCATCACATCTCCATGAAAGCGCGCGCATGCGCGACGACCGCCGACGGTTCTGTCTCGAGCATGCAGCGAAAATGCCCGGCCGGACAGGTCGGCCCCCCGATATGTGTGCACGGGCGGCACTCGAGGCCGGCGCGTTCGAGCACGGCGCTGTGCGTCCCCACCGGGAAGAAGCCGAATTCTCGAACGGTGGGCCCGAAGAGTGCCACTACCGGCCGCTTGCGCGCCGCCGCGACGTGCATCAGGGCCGTGTCGTTCGTGATCACGACGGACGCGCGATCCATGACGAGCCCGCATCCGGGGAGCGTCAACCGTCCGGCAAGATCCAGCACGTTCGCGCCTGGTGCCTGCCGACGGATCCGGGCTGCGACGTCGGCGCACAGCGTGACGTCGTCCGTGCCTCCGAGCACGGTGATCCGCGCGCCGGTATGTTCCGCAAGTGCTGCACCCACCTCTGCAAATCGCTCGCCCGGCCACCGCTTTGACCAGTGCCGCGCGCCCGGAGCAAGCACGACGCACCACTCCCCTTCTCGCACGTCGTCTTCGGCCAGGATCGCCGCGACAGCGGTGTGGTCCTCAGGAGACGGGAAGATGTCCAACCCCGCCCCGTCGTTCACCACACCGAACGGACGAACCGGCTCAAAGTACCGGTCCACGACCGACGGAGCCCCACCCCATCGGTCATAGACATTCTTCTTGAATCGAATAAGCACCCAGCGAGGGAGCACGCGTTTCCGGATGCGGACCACCCCGGGGGCCCCCAGGCAAAGGAAGCGGCTGCGCAGGCTGCCGTGAATGTCGATGAGAAGGTCGTACTTGCGCGCGCGCACCTCCGAGCGGAACCTGCGGAGCGCCTCCCCGTCCTCCGCGCCCGGCAGCTCGAGGACGTTTGTGAGGGCGGGATGATGCCGGACAAGACCGGCATAGTCACGCTTAACCGCAAAGTCGATCTCCGCATGCGGGAATCGGGTGCGGAGTGCCCGGAGAAGCGGCGTGGCGAGGATAATGTCGCCGGCGGAACTAAACCGGATGACCAATGTTTTAGATAGTATCTCCCGCATGCGGCGCGGTATGGTACCATTTTTCCCAAGGAATTGCAATGAATCGGCGCCGGCCGGGGAAGACTACTGAATCCATACGGGCCGGCAACGCAACATTGACATTCACCGACAAGGCCGATACATTCAGCCCCATGCGTTCCGCCCTGCTCCGTCACCGTTTCTGATCGGACCCTTATGACACGACAAACGACCCTGGGAGAGCTCAAACGCTCCGGGTATTCCGTCCGCCCCGTGAAGGACGAGCTGCGGGCCAACGTCATACAGAAGTTGCAGCGCGGCGAAACCCTGTTCCCCGGCATCATCGGCTACGAGGCCACCGTCGTTCCCGCGCTCGTGAACGCTCTCCTCGCCCGGCACGACATCATCCTCCTCGGCCTGCGCGGACAGGCGAAGTCACGGATCGTCCGGCAGCTCGTGGACCTGCTCGACGAGTACGTCCCGGTCATCAGGGGGAGCGAGATCAACGACAACCCGTTCAGCCCGGTGAGCAACATGGGCATGGAGCTCGTGCGCGAACGGGGCGATGACACGCCGATCGAATGGCTGCACCGGAAGCAGCGGTATGGCGAGAAGCTCGCAACGCCCGACGTGACCATCGCCGATCTCATCGGAGACATCGACCCGATCAAGGCGGCCGCCCAGCGCCTGCACTACGCGCACGAGGGGGCGATTCACTTCGGCATCATCCCGCGATCCAACCGTGGCATCTTCGCGATCAACGAGCTGCCGGACCTTCAGCCGCGCATCCAGGTCGGACTCTTCAATATCCTCGAGGAGAAGGATATTCAGATCCGTGGATTCAACGTGCGGATCCCGCTCGACATCATGCTCGTCTTCACGGCGAACCCCGAGGACTACACGAACCGCGGCAACATCATCACGCCGCTGAAGGACCGCATCGACTCGCAGATCCTCACGCATTACCCCCGGAGGCTCGAGGACGCCATCAAGATCACCGACCAGGAGGCGCAGATCGCGCGCGACGAGCATACGGTCCGCATCCCGCAGTTCTTCCGCGAGATCGTGGAGCAGATCGCGTTCGAGGCCCGCAAGAGCGAGTTTGTGGACCAGAAGTCGGGTGTCAGCGCGCGCCTCACGATCGCCGCGATGGAGAACCTGGTCAGCAACGCGGAGCGGCGAACCATCCTCGGGAAGGACACCGTGATCGTCCCGAGACTGTGCGACCTGCCGCATATGCTCCCGGGCCTGACAGGGAAGATCGAGCTGGTGTTCGAAGGAGAGCAGGAAGGGCCCGTGAAGGTCGGGAAGGCGCTGGTCGGAAAGGCCGTGCGCGAGACGTTCAAGCGGTACTTTCCGGATCCGCTGAAAAAGCGGACAAAGCCGGTGGCGGATGCCCACGGTGGCCGGACAATTCCCGACGACCCGGAATACGGAAAGATCATCCACTGGTTCGAGGCGGGGAACGTAGTTGAGGTATCGGACGATATGACGCTCGAAGCCTACCGGAAAGAGCTGGAGAAGGTGAAAGGGTTGCGCGAGACCGCGCTGAGGCACATGGGTGATGTCGACCAGGTGCTTGAGCTTCCGTCGGTGATGGAGTTCGTACTCGACGGGCTGCACCAGTGCTCCAAGATTGCCAAGGATGAGGTTGACCATGCGACGTCCTACAAAGACATGGTCGGCAGCATCCTGACATCGCAGGGGCGGATGTACGAGGAGGATTGACCGTGCGTCATCTGTATTCCCGGTGGCGTCCCGAATCATCGACCGACGACCAGCGCCTCCAGCAGATGGTGTCGCTGTTCAGCTACCTGGTGACGCAGACGAGCGGCGACGTTGAGGAGGCGCTCGAATGGCTCCGGCAGCTGGCGGAGGAGTACGGCCTTCTGGGCGAGTCGATGACGATGGACGATATCATCGACAGGCTGCGCGAGATGGGGATCATCGAGCAGGCGGACGCGGGCGATGTGCTGACGACGAAGGGCGTTCAGCGCATCCGGCAGGACGCCCTGCGCGAAATCTTTACATCCCTGAAGAAATCCTCCACGGGCTCGCACGAAACGCCCTTTTCAGGCGAAGGCGTGGACCGGTTGAACGAAACGCGGAACTTCACGTTCGGGGACCAGCCCGCCAACATCGACCTCACCTCGACGCTCTCGAACGCGTTCAGGCGGGACGGCATCGAAGACTTCACGATCAGGGAGGAAGACCTCCAGGTCTACGAAACGGAGCATCAGACCGGATGCGCGACAGTGCTGATGATCGATATCAGCCACAGCATGATCCTGTACGGTGAGGACCGCATCACGCCGGCCAAGCAGGTGGGGCTGGCGCTCTCCGAGCTGATCATGACCAGATATCCGAAGGATTACCTTGCGCTGGTGGTGTTCGGCGACGATGCGAAGCTCGTCAGCATCAACGAGCTGCCGTTCCTGTCGGTGGGGCCGTACCACACGAACACGCGGGCGGGCCTCCAGCTGGCGCGGGATCTTCTGCGCCGGTGCGGGAACGTGAACAAGCAGATCTTCATGGTGACCGACGGGAAGCCGTCGGCCGTCTTCGAGCCAAGCGGGAGGCTCTACAAGAACTCGTTCGGACTGGATCCGAAGATCGTGAACAAGACGCTCGACGAGGCGGTGGCCTGCCGTCGCGAGCACATCCCGATCACCACGTTCATGGTGGCACGGGATCCCTACCTCATCAACTTCGTCGAGGAGTTGACGCGCGCCAACCACGGGCGTGCGTACTATTCGTCCCTCAACAACCTCGGCTCCTTCGTGTTCGTCGATTACATCCGCAATCGCAAGAAGCGATTCACGGGGTAGTCCCCGGCTCCCCCACAGACTTCCCGACAGCTCATCCGGCGTCAGCCGATCCCCGCTGCACTATCGTGTCTGCGCCTCGAGCGCTTCATACAGCACCCGCCCTTCGTACGAAGGCGGCAGTTCTGTGCCGGTCAGAATCGAGAGGGTCGGGGCGATGTCCGCGGGACTTGCCTTGTCGCCATACACGCCCTTTCGCACGCCAGGACCCAGGAGCATCACCGGGAGGTGTCGGTCGTAGGCGTACGGGCTTCCGTGGGTCGTGCCCGTGCTTCCGCTCCCCTCGAGTTGATACGCCTGATAGACATAGACGACATCTCCGTTGCGCGACGGCTGATACGCGCGCGCCAGCAGGTCGGCCAGCGTGCTTTGCTGCGCCTGTGACCGCAGGTCCACGGTTGCATAGGCGCCTGCGACGGCCGGGAGCTCACCGATTCCCGCCGCGACAACGCGGGCCGCGGCATCCGTGGCGACCTTTTTCGCCTGCAGGACGTCGCGGTTAAGGTAGATATTGCCGCCCGTCATCGCTTCGATCCAGGCCGTTCCCTTCGGCGGGGCGCCAAAGGTCTTCGTCAGCGCAGCCCCAGCGGCCTCCTTCACGGTTGCACCATCCACGCGCTTCGCCTCAACCCGGTTGTTGCGAGCGCGGATCCATTCGGGCACAGGAGCAACGCCATGATCGCTGCTCAGGGCGATCAGGCAATTGTCGAGGCCGAGCGTCTCACCCAGGTAGGCGAAGAAGTCGGCGAGCTGCCGGTCTGTCCGCAGCGTCAGGTCCATGACTTCGTGGCTGTGCGGTCCGAATGAGTGGCCTACATAGTCGTTCGACGAGAGACTGATGCACAACAGGTCGGTGACGTCGCGCTGGCCGAGCTGTTCGGCCTTGATTGCGACCTTTGCAAACTCAAAGACCAGCTCATTGCCAAACGGGCTGGTCAACAGCGCGTCGTAGAACGATCCCGTGATCCTCGACGGGTCATCGCCGACGATCGTGTGCGGGAACGTCCGGCCGAGTCCTTTTCCCCCGTCCTCATACGGCTGGTCATCGCTCCCGAGGTACGTGTACTCCTCCTCCGGCAACGTGCGCTCCCAGGTCTGGCCGAACATCGCGTTGATGCGGCCGCTCATATTGAACGCGCGGACCCATTCGGGAAGCTGGTCCATGTAGTAGGTCGACGTCGTGAACATGGAATCTTCCATCCAGTACGCTCCGTTGGCCAGTTTCCCGGCCATGAGAATCGCGGCCCGGTCTTTCCCGGAGACGGAGATGACGCGGGAGTTGAAGGAGCCGGCGATCCGTAGCTCGTCTCCGAATGTTCCGGTGGTGAGGTTGGCGGGAGAACGGCCGGTGCCGGGGTATCCGATCAGCCGCGTCTGCGCGTCCTCGACGCAGTACATGTTCCTTTTTGCCGTGCGATCGTACCAGGAATTCCCGACGATGCCATTCCGGTGGCCGTAGGTTCCGGTGGAGAGGACGGCGTGGCCAGGACCGGTCAGGGTCGCGGCGTGATTCAACGTGGCGTTTGTGAAGACCGCCCCTGACGTCAGGAAGCGGTTGAACCCGTCTTCGACAAAGTGGGCACGGAACCGTTGCAGATACTCCTGAGGGAACTGGTCGATGCTGATCAGGACGATGAGTTTCGGCTTCTCGGCCCGGGCATCGACGGGAGCGGCGAGGGCGATCGCGAGCAACAACAGGATAAGGGGGCGCATGGGGCAATCTCCGTAACAAGCTGTTATGGCTGAGATCATGCAACCTACACACAAGCAGTAAGAGTTCCAAGGCGTGCGCATGTCACAGCCTGCTCCGCGCGTTGGCTTGAAATTCTGAGCCATTTTGCGCACCTTGGGCCATGCTCCTCGTCATTCCTGCCATCGAACTCCGCGCAGGCCGCTGTGTCCAACAGGTTCAAGGCGTCGGCGGGTTTTCCTACTCTGACGACCCCGTGGAGATGGCCCGCCTCTGGCGCAAGGAGAACGCGCGTTCGCTCCATGTCACCGACCTCGACGGCGCCTCGACAGGCACGATTCCCAATGCGGAGGCCGTCAAGCGGATCGTCGATGCCGTTGACATTCCGGTCGAGGTCGGCGGAAGCCTCCGGACTCTGGACGAGGTCGATCGGGCCCTCTCGCTCGGCGTGTATCGCGTGGTTGTCGGCACCATGGTGATCGAAGAGCCGGAGGTGGCGCAAAAGGCGCTGGCGACGTTCGGCGCGAGCAAAATCGTGCTCGGCGTCGATGCCATGGACGGGATGGTGATGATGCAGGGTTGGAAAGAGTCGTCGGGCCTCACCGCGCTGTCGGTGGCCCTCAACGCAAAGGCCATGGGGTTCCGCCGGATGCTGTACACCGAAGTCCGTCCGGATGACACGCTCCGCGGCGTCAACATCAAGGTCCTCCACGACCTCGCCGTGAACTCGGGGATGCGTATCACCTCCTCGGGAGGGCTCCGGGGGTTAGAGGATCTGCTTGCCGTGTGCGAGCTTGAATCGTTGGGAGTCGACTCGGTGGTGATCGGGCGAGCGCTGTACGAAAACCGGTTTTCGTGCCAGGGCCTCTGGCGCATGTGCGAAGCCGGAGATTATCCTTACACTGCAAAGGTTTGACCATGGGACGCGTTCTCGTGCTTCTCGGCAGCAAAACGGATGAGCAGGCGATGCATGCCTGCACGGAGTACCTGACCAGGTTTGGAATTGACTACGATCTTGTTGTGTCCTCAGCGCACCGCCAGCCCGACGAGACGGCTGTGCTTGTGCGTGAGGCGGAAGGGAAGGGCTATGCGCTGGTGATCGCCGCGGCCGGAATGGCCGCACATCTCCCTGGCTTTGCAGCGTCGCTGACTACGCTGCCCGTGATCGGCGTTCCGCTCGAAGGGTCCGCCCTGCGGGGGCTCGATGCGCTGTATTCGATCGTCCAGATGCCCGCGGGCATCCCGGTGGCTACGGTGGCGATCGGTTCGGCCGGCGCGAAGAATGCGGCGGTACTTGCGGCGGAGATTCTGGCGCTCGGAACGCCGCAGCTCAAGAAGGCGCTGGCCGACTTCCGGAAGAGCGGGTCGAAGTTCTGACCGGCCCGGAACCGTGCGATGAAGATCCTTGTTCTGGGCCATCTGGCCATCGACGTCGACCATCGATCTGAAACCGAAACGATGGAAGCAACCGCGGGCGTCTTCCGCTCGGTCGCCGCGCTCTCGGAGATGATCGGACGCACAGACACGATCATCCCCGTGTGCGGCGTGGGCCGCGAGGAGTACCGGTCGGTCCTGGAACAGTGTGCGGCACTCCCCGGCGTGGAAACAGCCGGGATCTATCAGTCCGACGCCCCGACACATCGCGTGCACTTCTACCGCGTGGCGGACGGGTCGATGACCGCCTGTGCCCGGGAGATCGGACGGCCGATCCCGTTCGAGAAGATCCGGAAGTACCTGGACGTCAACGGCGTGCTCATCAATATGTCCTCGGGCTCTGACCTGAGCCTGGAGACGCTCGATGAAATCCGGATGGCGGTGCGCGCCAAGGGCGTTCCGATCCATCTCGATGTCCACAATCTTGCACGGGGCGTGAATGATCGCTACGAGCGGGTGCTGCGGCCGGTCCCGGAGTGGAGACGCTGGGCCTTCATGGTGGACACCGTGCAGGGGAGCGAAGAGGAGATCAACGTCCTGCATCCTGACACGCAGACCGAAGAGGCGTTGGTGGGGCATCTGTTCACGCTCTGCGTGAAGAGGCTGCTCGTCACCCGTGGGGCCCGGGGCGCGACGATATACCGGAACGAGCGGAAGCACACGCTTCGGGAAGACATCCCCGCCGCGGCCGTGTCCGTGGAGCGAGACCCCGTGGGCGCGGGAGACGTCTTCGCGGCTGCGTTCCTGTCCTCGCTGCTCCGGTCCGACGACGAGATTGCGGCGGCCAGGGTCGCTGTGGCCGCTGCCGGTGACCATGCCGCCCGCTTTGCGGGCGTCGAACAGAACAACATGACGGCCGCACCATGACGCTCGCGCTGGAAATAGAAGAGTTCTTTGCGACCCCGTCGGACGCGTTGAATCGCCACCGCGCGCTGCAGGCGTTTAACGAGTTCAAGTTCTTCCTGAACAGGGGAGAGATCCGGGCCGCCGATCGCATCGGAGACACGTGGCAGGTACACGTATGGGTGAAGAAAGGGATTCTGCTCGGGATGCGACTCGGGACGCCTGCGGAAGTCACCTTGAACGCGCAGGTCCGCTACATCGAGACCACCACGTTCCCGCTCCGCCATCTTTCCGTGGATGACGGCGTGATGGTTCCCGCGGGCGGATCAGCAATCCGCGACGGCGCGTTCGTCGGCCGTGGCGTTCTCTGCTCTCCGCCGATGTACATCGAAGCCGGCGCGTACGTTGATGCGGGCACGAGCGTGGGCTCGCACTCGTTGGTCGGGAGCTGCACGCAGGTCAGCAAGAACGTGCATATGGGTCCTGGAACGCTGATTGAGGGTATGCTTGAACCGATTGACGCCCTTCCGGTCATCATTGAGGAGGACGTATACCTCGCGGGGGCATCGTGGGTACAGGGGAGCGTGATCATCCGCCATGGCGCAGTGATCGGACCTGGCGTGATGCTCTCGGGAGGAGCCACGCTCTACGACGCCGCTTTTGAGCGGACGTCTGCTCCGACGGGCGACGGGCCCCTGGTGATACCGCCGAACGCTGTCGTCGTGCAAGGCCAACGTCAGGTCGGGCAGTCGCGTGCCGCGGCCGCCGGTGTCACCCAGACTGTCCCCGTCATCGTGCAGTACCGTGAGCCGGGGCGAGCGGCGTCGGCAGTCCTGAAGGATGTCATGCGATGACGCTCCAGCGCCTCCTTGTGGTTGGAAGCAATGGTTTGCTGGGGCAGAAGGTCGTCGAGCTCTTCGTGCGCGGCTCGTCCGCCGACATCACGGCCTCCTCCGTCGAACCCGCTCCTGTGCGCACCCTGCATTCGGTCACGTACCGTCAGGCGGACATCACGTCGAAAAAGGATGTCAGGGCGCTGGTGTCGGCCGTCGAGCCGTCCGTGATCGTCAATTGCGCCGCGATGACGAACGTCGACGCGTGCGAGACCGAACGCGAGCTTGCGTGGAGGATCAACGTCTCCGGAGTCGAGCATCTGGCCGACGCCGCAAAGCGTGCGAACGCTGCGCTGGTTCACATTTCCACCGATTACGTCTTCGACGGGAAGCACGGGCCGTACTCCGAAGACGACCGGCCCGAGCCGCTGAGCTACTACGGAAAGACGAAGCTCGCGAGCGAGAATGTCCTGCGGGCGTCGGACATCACGTGCCTCATCCTCCGGACGATGGTCCTGTACGGGTACGCGGAGGGTGTCAAGGCCAATTTCGCGCTCTGGCTTATCGAAAGCCTGCAGAAGAAGAGTCCCGTCAACATCGTGGACGACCAGATCGGAAATCCGACGCTGGTGGACGATCTCGCCTATGCGATCATGCGCGCGATTGAGCTGCAGAAGTGGGGCCTCTATCATGTCGCGGGGCGCGACATCCTCAGCCGGTATGATTTTGCGGTGACACTGGCCGGCGTGTTCGGCCTGGATCCAGGGCTGGTCACCCCCATCAAAACCGAGCATCTGAAGCAGCCGGCGCCCCGGCCCCTGCAGTCCGGCCTGGTCACGCTCAAGGCCGAAACGGAGATCGGCTACCGGCCGTCCACTGTCGAAGAAGGGCTGCAGATCGTCCGCAGTCAGCTGTTCAGGAGCGCGCGCCGCCCGGCGGGCGATAGGGCTCCGGCCAGCGTGCAGGGGCAACAACGACCGAACGAAGGGCGTCCCGGGAAGCGCCCGTCATGAACATCAGACACGACCATGCTTGATCTCAAGTTTATCAGGGAACAGCCCGGCGTTGTGCGGGCGGGAGTGGCGCGCAAGGGAGAGGACCCGGCACGCGTCGACGACGTCATCGCGCTTGACAGCCGCCGCCGCGAGCTCGTCCAGCGGACCGAATCGCTGAAGAGCCGGAAGAACACCGTGTCGGCCGACGTGGCGAAGCTGAAGGCCGCGCGCGAGAACGCCGACGCGCTCATCACCGAGATGCGGGCGGTCGCGGAGGAGATCAAGTTGCTGGACGATCAGCTGCGGACGGTCGAGGAGCAGCTGCGGGGGGCGCTCCTGCTGATCCCAAACATCCCGCATGCCGACGTTCCCGACGGGAGAACCCCGGCCGACAACAAGGTCATCGCCGAATGGGGGAGCGATCCGGTGATCGACTTCACGCCGAAGCCGCATTGGGAGCTTCTCGAGACATTGCATCTTGTCGACTTCGCGCGGGGAACCAAAGTAACGGGAGCCGGGTTCCCGATATATACGGGCCGCGGCGCGAGACTGGAACGCGCGCTGATCAATTTTTTCCTGGACACGGCGAGCGCCTCCGGCTATACCGAAATGTTTCCGCCGATCGTCGTGAACGAGGACAGCGCGAGAGGGACGGGGCAGCTGCCGGACAAGGAAGACCAGATGTACGTCGTGACGCGCGACAATCTGTATCTGGTTCCGACGGCCGAAGTGCCCGTGACCAATTTCCATCGCGACGAAATCCTCCGCGAGGAGGAGCTGCCGGTGAAGATCTGCGCGTACACGCCGTGCTTCCGACGGGAAGCCGGATCGTACGGCAAGGACGTGCGGGGTCTCAACCGGGTACATCAGTTCAATAAAGTGGAGCTGGTCAATCTCGTCCATCCCGGGACATCGTATCAGGAACTCGAGGCGATGCGCGGGCAGGCCGAACGCTTGCTGCGGCAACTGGGGCTCCGGTACCGCGTGCTGCTCATGTGCTCCGGTGATCTCGGCTTCACGCAGGCGAAGAAGTACGACCTCGAGGTATGGTCCATCGCGCAACAGCGCTGGCTCGAAGTGTCGTCGGTCAGCAACTTCGAGGCATACCAGGCCCGCCGCATGAACATCCGTTTCCGTCCCCGCGCCGGCGGCAAGCCCGAAATCGTCCATACGCTCAACGGCTCCGCCCTCGCGCTCCCGCGCACCATGGCTGCGCTTCTCGAGGCGTACCAGACGCCAGAGGGGAAAGTCCTGATCCCGAAGGTTCTTCATCGTTACACCGGTTTCGAAGTTCTGGGCTGAGCCGCATGAAACCGCTGCTCCGTCTCCGACCGTACCTCGCGCGGTACCGCCGCACCGTCATTCTCGGCATTCTGACGGTCGTGGCCAGCAACCTGTTTACGGTGGGGCAGCCCCTGGTGGTCGGCCGCGCGATCGACACGCTCAAGACCGGCCTCGAAACGCACTCGCTCGCGGGGGGCGATCTGCTGCTCTATGCCCTGCTCGTCGTGGGGCTCTCGCTCGTGGCGGGCGTCTTCACGTTCCTGACCCGCCAGACCATCATTGTCATGTCGCGCAAGATCGAGTTCGATCTGCGCAACGACTTCCTCGCCCATCTCCAGCGCCTTCCGCTCTCGTTCTACCAGAACACGCCGACCGGGGACCTGATGGCGCACGCGACGAACGATATCGGTGCCGTGCGGAACACGCTGGGGCCCGGCGTCATGTATCCCACCGACACGCTGATGACGTTCACGATGGTCCTTGCGATCATGTTCACCACGGACTGGCAGCTGACACTGCTGGCGCTGGTGCCGATGCCTTTTGTTTCGCTCGCTGTCTACCGTCTGGGGAAGCTGGTGCACAAGAAGTTCGAAGAGCGGCAGGCGAAGTATTCGGAGTTGACCACGCGGGCGCAGGAGAATCTCTCGGGCATCCGGGTCGTGCGGGCGTACGTGCGGGAAAGCTTCGAAATCCTCCGCTTCCGGACGCTGAGCCGGGAGTATCTCGAGAAGAACCTCGTCCTCGCGCGCGTGCAGTCCATCATGTGGCCGCTGATGTTCATGCTGGTGGGCTTCTCGCTGGTCATCACCCTCTATGGCGGAGGCCTCAAGGTCATCGAGGGCCGGATGACCATCGGAACGCTGACCGCATTCTTCGGATACCTCGTGATGCTCATCTGGCCGATGATCGCGTTCGGATGGGTGATTAATCTGCTCCAGCAGGGCTCCGCCTCGATGGGACGGCTGGCGAAGATCTTCGATACGGTGCCCGAGGTCGCGGACGGCCCGAACACGGACACGGCCATCACGACGCTGCATGGCGACATCGAGTTCCGGGACGTCACGTTCACCCATACGGGGGCGAATCGTCAGACGCTCTCCGGGGTCAACCTGAGGATCCCGTCCGGGACGTCGCTTGCGATCGTCGGGTACACGGGCTCAGGGAAGAGCACGATGGTAAACCTGATCCCGCGGCTGTACGACGTTACCTCCGGGGCGGTGCTGATCGACGGGCGCGATGTCCGCACAATCCCGCTTGCCGTGCTGCGGCAGCACATCGGATGCGTCCCGCAGGAGACGTTCCTGTTCTCTCAGACGCTCGCTCAGAACATCGCGTACGGGCGCGACAGCGTCCCGCATGACGAGATTCTGGAATCGGCGCACATCTCGAGGATTGCGCGCGATGTTGAGGAGTTCCCATCGGGCTACGATACGATGCTGGGGGAGCGCGGCATCACCCTTTCGGGCGGACAGAAGCAGCGTACCAGCCTTGCGCGGGCCCTCATGCGGAAGCCGAGCATCCTGATCCTGGACGACGCGCTCTCGGCGGTGGACACCGTGACCGAGGAGGAGATCCTCTCCGGGCTCAGGGTTGTGATGAAGGAACGGACCAGTATCCTGATCAGCCACCGCATTTCCACGGTGAAGGATGCCGACCAGATCGTCGTGCTGCACGAAGGGAATATCGCAGAGCGCGGCAACCATGATGAGCTCGTGGAGCACGGGGGGATCTATGCGGATCTCTTCCGGAAACAGCAGCTTGAAGAGGAGCTGGAGCACCTGTAGGCGCTCCGGGCAGGACCATGCACGAAGAAGAAGTTCTCGGCAAAGCCTACGACGGGGCGCTCATGCGGCGCCTGCTAACGTACCTCCGGCCCTACCGGTGGCACGTGGCGCTCGGCGTTCTCCTGAGCGTCCTCGTATCCGCCATGGAGGCGGTTCGCCCGTACTTCACGAAGGTGGCCGTGGACGAGAACATCGCGAGCGGCGACACTCACGGGCTGCTTCTTACGAGCGTCTACTTTCTGGTCATCCTGATTGCGCGCGGCGTCCTGCAGTACTTCAATGCCTATCTCACACAGTGGATCGGCCAGCAAACGATCTTCGACCTGCGGATGCAGGTGTTCGAGCACCTGCAGCGCCTGAGCACGAAGTTCTTCGACCGGAATCCCATCGGGCGGCTGATCACCCGCGTGACGAGCGATGTCGAGGTCCTGAACGAGATGTTCTCCTCGGGGATCGTGATGGTGTTCAGCGACGTCTTCACGATCATCGGAATCCTGTGGTTCATGTTCTCCATGAACTGGACGCTGGCGATCGTCTCCCTGAGCGTGCTGCCGCTGCTGTTCTACGGGACGTTCCTGTTCCGCAGGCATGCGCGCGACGCGTACCGGGAGGTGCGCCTCCAGGTCGCCCGGATCAACACGTTCATGCAGGAGCACATTACCGGGATGACGGTGGACCAGCTGTTCAACAAGGAGCAGGAGGCCTACCGCCGGTTCAGCGGGATCAACGGGGCGCACCGGGACGCGAACATCCGGTCGATCTTCTACTATGCGCTCTTCTATCCCGGGGTGGAGCTGATCGGCGCGATCGCCGTGGGGCTGATCCTCTGGTATGCGGGCGTGGGGGCGCTGGAGGGGACGGTGACGATCGGGACGGTGATGGCCTTTTTTCAGTTCAACGAAATGTTCTGGCGTCCGATCCGTGACCTGTCCGAAAAGTACAACATCATGCAGACGGCCATGGCGTCGTCCGAGAGGGTCTTTAAGCTCCTGGACGACACCACGCTCGTGCGGGATCCCGAAACCCCCGTCCCACTGAGGGATGTGAGGGGGGATATCGAGTTCCGGAACGTGTGGTTTTCGTACACCACCACGGCGAACGGCGAGGAACCGGCCCAGTGGGTGCTGAGGGACGTGTCGTTCACGATCAAGGCGGGGGAGGCTGTCGCGATCGTTGGGCACACCGGCGCGGGGAAGACAACCATCATCAGCCTGCTCACCCGCTTCTACGACATCCAGCGCGGCGAGATCCTCATGGACGGCGTGAACATTGCGCATGTCCGCCAGGCCGACCTCCGCCGGCAGATGGCGGTCGTGCTGCAGGACGTCTTCCTGTTCTCGGGCGACATCACCGGGAACATCGCCCTCGGGGACGAACACATTTCCGACGACCGCGTCCGCGCCGCGTCGCGCGTGGTGGGCGCCAATGTGTTCATCGAAAAGCTGCACGGCGGATATCTGGCAGAAGTCAAGGAGCGGGGAGCGACGCTCTCCGTGGGCCAGAAGCAGCTCATCTCGTTCGCTCGCGCGCTCGCGTATCATCCGAAGATTCTGATCCTGGACGAAGCGACCTCAAGCGTGGACACCGAGACGGAGCTGCTCATCCAGGGAGCGATCAGGAAGCTGCTCCGCGGCCACACCTCCATCGTGATCGCCCATCGCCTCTCTACCATCCAGTCGGCCTCGAAGATCATCGTGATGCACAAGGGGGAGATCAGGGAGATGGGGACGCATCAGGAGCTCCTCGGGCGGGGCGGGATCTATTCGAAGCTCTACCAGCTGCAGTACAAAGATCAGGAACAGGCAGTGCCTGGCGTGCCGCGCTGAGCCTGTGTTCCATGTCACGATCCGGCGGACCTGCCTTGCAACTCCCGGGTCGATTGCGTAGCATGCCTGTACCCCCTCCCGAGTGCGAATCCAACGCGGAGATCGTGCGATGACCTCACGAGTGCCGAGTGCCTCCAAGTTCATGACCCTCGAGCGCCACATTCTGGAGGGCGGCCGCATGCACCCTCATGCGACAGGGCAATTCTCCGGGCTGCTGCACGACCTCTCCCTCGCGGCGAAGCTTGTGTGGCGCGAAGTGACCAAGGCCGGCCTGGTGAACATCCTGGGGGCGACGGACCGCATGAACATCAGCGGCGACATCGTCAAGAAGCTGGACGAGTTCGCCGACCAGACGATCTTCCGGATGATGGACCACGGCGGCCACCTGTGTGTCATGGCCTCCGAGGAGAACGAGGACCTGCTGCACATCCCTGAGGATTATCCGCACGGCAAATACGTGCTTCTGTACGATCCGCTGGACGGGTCAGGGAACATCGACGCGAATGTGACGATCGGATCGATCTTCTCGATCTATCAGCGCACCTCGATCTCAGGCAAGGGGACGATGGAAGATGTGCTGCAGCCGGGGGTCCGACAGGTGGGGGCGGGATATGTGCTGTTCGGGTCGAGCATGATGTTTGTCTATTCGACCGGTCACGGCGTGCACGGGTTCACGCTCGATCCAAGCGTGGGCGAATTCCTCCTGTCGCACGAGAACATCAGAATTCCGAAACGCGGGAGCATTTACAGCGCGAACGAGGGGAACTTCAACCGCTGGAGCCCGGCGGTGCAACGGTACGTTCGGCACCTGAAAGAGGAATCCGCCGCTGACGGGCGCCCGTACTCGCAACGGTACGTCGGGTCGCTGGTGGCCGACATTCACCGGACGCTGCTGTACGGCGGAATCTATTTCTATCCCGGGGACACGAAGAACCCTGACGGAAAGCTGCGGCTTGTGTACGAATGCAATCCGCTGTCGTATCTCGTTGAGCAGGCCGGAGGGGCGGCCTCGGATGGGCGGGTCAGGATCATGGAGAAGACGCCGCTCACGCTGCATGAGCGCACGCCGATATTCATCGGGAGCACTGAGGATGTGGAGGGGGCGGTGACGTTTCTCGCGTGAGCGGGTGAGAACCATGAGCCGGGTGCGCACCACCGGGCCCGAAGGGCAATCAGGTCAGGACGTCACCAGGCGAATGTGCGGGCAGGCACGAGAGGTGTGGCACACACACAACACCCCCGTCGGCATTCCGGCGGGGGTGTTGTGTGTGCGGCGGCACGCGAAGGTCAGTACAGGCGCGACAGTTTCGCCTGGGCCTTCGGCACGAGCGGGCTGGTGGGATACGACGACACAACCGCGTTGAACGCGTCGCGAGCGGCGTCGCGGTTGCCGAGCGCCAGCTGTGAGTTGCCGATCATGTACTGGGCATACGGCTTCTTCCCTGACGACGCGTACTCCAGCACGCGGCCGAACTGGCGCGTCGCTTCGCTGTAGTTTTTCAACGCGTAGTACGATTCGCCAATCCAGTACGTGCAGTTGTCCGCGAGCTCCGTCCGGGGATTCGCCTGCAGGATGGCCTCGAATTGCTGGATGGCTGGCTGATAATTCCGCTTCATGTATTGATCCAGCGCTTCCGCGTAGGCCGCCTTGAGGTCGGACGATGGGTTGACATACGCGGCTGCAGGCGTCGCGGGCGCAGGACCCTGTCCCGCGCGCAGCTTCGTTTCGAGCTCGGCGATCCGTCCGCGCATGGTCCTGTTCTCAACCGTCAGTGCATCCACCTGTCCCTGGAGCATCAGGTTCGCCTTCATCAGGCTGTCGGCTCTGGAAGACAGGGCGGCAGTGGAGGGGTCGGCCGTCGTCGGAGGGAGCACCGGCGCGGGAGACATCACGGGCGCGTCTGATGGCGGCGGTGTGGAGGTCGTCTCCCACTCCTCGTCTTCGAAGGCCTCTTCCGTCGGTCCGCATCCGGTCACGCAGACTGCTGCGCCGAGCAGCAAGACCGCGGCCAGCATCGGCACTGTGGAGCGCCCTGCGTCGGGGGAGAGAGTGACCATTATGGGACTCCTTGTGACCGTTTGTGATGAGCCAATGTATCGAACCATGCTCCGAATGTCAAGGGAACGCGGCCCCGGAGCGGTGCGCAGCTGGCGCGAGCAGAGGTTTGTCATTCAGAGGGTGAAGTGGTATATTTATTTTCTATGGACATGCACAGAGTGCGGATCACGCTTGTCGCTGGCGTGACGGCGATGATGATCAGTGGGTGCGGGAGCGGTCAGGCGGTTGCACCGCAGTCTCCGCCAGGCGCCGAGCGCACGCGGGCGCAGCAGGAGGCGATGTCGGAGGCGGCTCTCGGGCACCTCGTCGACGGATCGGTCTATGAACTTCAGGGCGACTGCGCGCGCGCGGTCCTGGAGTATCAGGACGCGCTCCGGTACGCCGCCGACCCTGCCGTCTACTTCGCGCTCGCGAAGTGCTACACCGCGCTCGGCAAGTACTCGCTCGCAATCGGGGCAGGCCGCGAAGCGGTGGACCGCGCGCCCGACCGCCTCGAGTACCGGCGGATCCTCGCGCAGGCACAGGTCGCGGCGTTCGATATCGACGGCGCGATCGCCCAGTATAACGAGATCGTCACACGAGACTCGAGCGCGGCGGACGCATGGTTCGCCCTTGCGCGGCTCTACCAGGCCCGCAAACCCCTGCAGGCGCTCGAGATCTACGAGGAGATCCTCCATCGGTTCGGACCGGAATGGGAAGTCCTCCTCCAGATCGCCGAGCTCCGGTCACGCATGGGCCAGCATGAGCAGGCGGCCGAAGCCCTGGCGGAACTGTCCAGCCTCGATCCAGCAAACCAGTCCCTCCGCAAGAGTCTCGCGCAGGCATATGTCCGCGCCGGACAGCTCGACTCCGCGTACGCGCTGTATACGGAGTTGCTCGAGCGCGATCCGGGCAACCTGGAGTACACGACGGAACGCGCCGGTGTCCTGCTCCTGCAGCACGACTATGTGGGCGCATCCCGCGCGTTCGACGACGTGCTGTCGCGCGACAGCGTCACCGTCGACCTCAAGGTGCATATCGGCGAGCTGTATTTTGCGCAGCTGGACAAGGATTCCACGCTCGTGCCCCTGACGCGTTCGCTCTTCGAGCGGATCCGGGAGAAGCATCCCGACGATTGGCGGGCGTACTTCTATCTTGGCGCGATCGGATCGATGTCCGGCCAGGACAGCACTGCGGTCAGCAATTTCAGGCGCGTCACCGAGCTGGCAGCGTGGAACGCCGACGCCTGGGTCTACCTGTCGACCGCGTATCTCGGGAAGAACAAATTCGACGAAGCGGTGCGCGTGCTGGAACCGGCCGTGAAGGCGGTGCCCGACGACTTCCGGGTGAACTTCTTCCTGGGGGTTGCCTACAACCGGCTGAACAGGCAGACCGACGCCGTGCGCGTGCTGGAACGCGCCAGGAGTATCGATCCGACGAACATCGATGCCGCCGCGCAGCTTGCCATGGTGTACGACGGCCTCAAGATGTATGAGGAATCTGACAGTCTCTACGAGATCGCGCTGCGGCTCCGCCCCGACTACCCGCTGGTGCTGAACAACTTCGCCTACAGTCTGGCCGTGCGCGACATGCAGCTCGAACGGGCCCTCGGGATGTCCCAGAAGGCTGTGGGCATCGAACCGGAAAATGCGTCATATCTGGACACGATCGGCTGGATCTATTTCCGCCTCGGCCGCTATCCCGAGGCGGAGGAGAACATTGCCCGCGCGCTCGCAAAGGGCGAGGCGAACGCCGAAGTGCTGGAGCATATGGGGGATGTGCAGTACAAGTTGAACCGGCCGGACCAGGCCATGGAGTACTGGCGCCGTGCGCTCGAGCTGACCCCCGAGAACGCGACGCTCAAAGAGAAGGTGTCGCGCGGAACACTATGACCTGGCGGATGGCGTTGCGGGCGGCATGGCTGGCGCTGCCACTCCTGGTGACTGCCTGCGGCACAACCCGCGAGGGGCTCGTCCTTGATACCGGGCGCGTGCCCGCCGATGAACTGATCGAGCGTGTCCGCGAAGCATCGGAGAGGGTGCGGACGATCGCCGGCTCCGGGACGCTGGTCTTTGACAGCCCGCGGGTGAGCGGCTCGGCGGAGTTTACGCTCGCACTGCACAAGCCCGACTCCTTGCTCGTCAGGCTGGAGGGGCCGTTCGGGATGGACGTGGGATTGCTGTTCATGGACGGCGAAAGCTACGTCGCGTACAACAGCCTGGAGAACGAAGTGATCGTCGGGGCGTCCGACAGCGCTGCCTTGCGCGCGCTGATCCCGGTCCCTCTCTCTCCAGCCCAGATCGTCAATGCGTTCTCCGGACGGTATCCGATCGATCCCGACGCGCGCGTTCTCCGGTACGGCATCGACGATGACCGCTTCCTCCTGACGGCGCTGTGCGGAACGGACACCTGCCGGTACTGGGTCGATCCCGAGGCGCTCGTTGTGACGTCATACCGGCGCACGGGGCCCGACGGCCGCGTGGTCCTCGAGGGGGAGCTGACGAAGTTGACGACCATCGACGACATCCAGCTTCCGCGCAGCATTGTCCTGCGTGCACCGTCGCGCCGATCCACCCTGCACATCCTCTTTGCGGACCTTGATGTCAACGGGGACGCGCCCGACTTCTCCTACACGGTCCCGGCGAACGCACGCCACAGAACCCGCCCGCGTCCATGAGGCTCGCACTGATACTGCTGCTGTCGACACTGGTTGTCCGGCCGGGCACGGCGGGCGAACAGGGCAACGACGACGAGATCAAGAAGCGCCAGGCCGAGCTGGAAACGCTCCGGGACCAGATCAAGACGTACGAAGAGCGCATCGCCCGACAGACAACGACCGAGTCCACGACCCTGGAGCTGCTTGACTCGTACGATAAGAAAGGGACGCTGCTCCGGCGGTTGCTGTCCCAGCTCCGGCGCGAGGAGGTGGAGTTGCAGAAGACTATCGGGACGACGCGCGAGGAGCTGGAGTCGCTCGGGAGGGAGCTGCAGTTCCTGCGCGACCAATACGCCCGCTACGTCGTGTCAGTGTACGCCGGCGGCCCGGAGCGCGACATGGAGCTGCTACTCGCCTCACGCTCCCTGAACCAGGCGTCGATCAGGAACGAGTATCTGAAGCGCTTCGCTGCGCAGCGCAAGGCCGATGTCGGACGCATCCTTGCCAAGCGGAGCGAGATCGAGGAAGTCGAGGCACGGGCGCAGCAGGAACTGACCGAGGAGCGGCGGTTGATCGCCGAAAAGGGGGCGGAGGAAGAGCGCCTCGCGTCCCTGGCGGAAGACCGCCGGACCCTCCTGAACCGCATCCGGCGCGACAAATCGCAGCTGCAGCGCGAAATCGAGCGGAAGAACCGCGCCGCCCGCGACCTGGAGGGCATGATCACCCGGCTGATCGAGAGCGAACGCGCCCGCGAAGAGCGGGCGCTGGGGCAAGCGAAGACGCCTCCTACCATCCCTCCCGGCACAGGGTTCGACGCGCGCAAAGGCAGGTTGCGATGGCCGGTGAGTGAAGGAAGAGTCGTGGCGCGCTTCGGGAATCAACGGCACCCGACGTTGAAGACCGTCACGCAGAATACTGGGATCGACATCGCGGTCAGGTCCGGCTCCCCCGTGATGGCCGTTGCACGCGGCGAGGTGGCGACAATCTGGTGGCTCCCCTCGTTCGGCAACCTCGTCATCCTCAATCATTACGGCGGTTACCGTACGGTGTACTCCCACCTCGAGGAAATTCATGTGGCGGAAGGTCAGGAAGTCGCGGAGGGTGAGGTGATCGGCGAGAGCGGCGAGTCGGTGGACGGCCCACGACTCCACTTCGAGATCTGGAAGGGGAAAGAGAAACAGAACCCCGAAACATGGCTGAGCGATCGATGACGCCCTCCTGGAAAGCGGTCGCCCTCCCGGCGCTTGTAGCCGTGGCTGCGGGGCTGCTTCTCGTCGCGAGCCTGCCCGCGCTCGAAGACGGCGTGACGCGCGGGAAGTACGCGGTCCGCGGTCCGATCCCCGCAGACACCAACATCGTTCTCGTGTACATCGACGATCAGGCCGTACAGACACTCGGCTGGCCGGTCCGGCGGAACTTCTACGCTCTCATGGTCACCGTGCTGCGCGAGCTCAAGGTCCGCGCGATCGGGCTTGAGCCGGTATTCGAGGCCCGCCAGCATGAGTATCTGGAGTACGATGACCTCCTTGCGACCGTCAGCGCATCGGCCGGCAATGTCGTCGCGACCTCATACTTCGACAGGGTGTCGATGGAAGGGGCCGAGCTCGAGGCTGACAGCGTCGGCGGCGGCAGGATGCAGGCCAACGTCCGGCTCGTCGCGATGCGGGGGAAAGGGTATCACGGACCGTTCGACGCGCTGCGCGGGTCCGTCGCTGGCGTGGGTCACGTCAACTTCACCGAGCGCGGCGACGTTCCGGTGTTCATTCAGACAGGGCTCGACCTGGAGCCGTCGTTCGGCCTCGAGATGCTGAGGGTTGCGAGCGGCGGGCAGGTGAAGTTTCTCGGGTCGGGGGAGGATGGCCGTCCCGGGATCGATGACGGCCGCGTCATCGTGAGCGGGGACTCCGGCGATCGAGCGTTTGACGCGCCGGGCGGGATCGTGCGGCTCTCGTATCCGGGCCCCCTGACGTCGTTCACGCGATATCCCTTTCTCGAGGTCCTCAGGTCCTACGACGCCCTGCGCGCGGACAGGGAACCCGTCCTTCCCGTCGCACGCCTGAAGGACAAGATCGTCCTGGTCGGCCTCCTGGCTGAAGGACGCGGGCAATTTTTTCCCACTCCTGTTGATCCGCGAATGCCATCGCTGGCCGTGCACGCGTCGTTTGTCGACAACGCTCTGAACGGACGGCTTCCCACGCCGATCCCATTCTGGCTGCTCGCGCTCGCGTTGCTGGCGTTTGCCGTCCTCTGCATGCTGGCCGCGACCCGATGTCGTCCGTTGCCGGGCGCCGGACTGATCGCTCTTGCGCTCCTCTCGTGGGCGGGGCTGTCGCAGGCTCTCTTTGCGGCCGTCTCGATCGTGCTGCCAGTGGTCCCGGCCCTGGTGATTGCCCTCGTGGCCGGCGGGTGGATGCTCGCACGGGGTCACAGGGAAACCAGGACCACGGTGACGGCGTTGACAGAAGAGAAGGGCCGGATCCTCGAACAGTTGCGGGATCGCGAGGCGAGAGTCGCAATGCTCGAGCGCGAACTGGCGGGGGCGGAGAGCTCCGGGGCCGCCGAGCGCACCAGGGAGTTGCTTGAGGAAATCAGGGCGTACAAGTCCGAGATCCGGACCCTTGCCTCGCGCGCCGACGATATGGAGCCGTACGCCGCAGGCCCCTCCGCGGCAGCCGGCCCTCCTGCCGTGTTCGAAGGGATGGTGTACGCGCAGCACGGAGCGTTGCGGCAGGTTGTTGAGTTTGTCGGCAAGATCGCGGATAGTACGGCACCCGTCTTGATCCTTGGCGAGAGCGGTACCGGGAAGGAGATGATCGCCAGGGCGATCCACGCACGGAGCGGCAGGAAGTCCGGCCCGTTCGTTGCGGTCAACTGCGGGGCACTCTCGGAGGGGCTTCTGGAGAGCGAGCTCTTCGGGCACGAAAAAGGAGCCTTCACGGGTGCGGTCAAGGACCGGATGGGGCGGTTTGAGCTGGCCCATCAGGGCACCATCCTTCTCGACGAGATCGGGGAGACCACCGACGGATTCCAGGTGAAGCTGTTGCGCATCCTGCAGCGCGGCGAGTTCGAGCGCGTCGGCGGAGCGCAGACGCTGCACGCAGATGTTCGCGTCGTCGCCGCGACGAATCGGAACCTCAAGGAGCTCGTCCGCACAGGGGGATTCCGGGAGGACCTCTTCTACCGGCTGAACGTCCTCACGGTGGAGATCGCTCCCCTGCGGGAGCGGAGAGAAGACATCCCGTTGCTTGTGCAGCACTTCCTCCGGAGCGAGGGCGATGGGTTGAGCATCTCGCGGAACGTCATGGAAGCGCTCGAAGCGTACAGCTGGCCCGGGAACATTCGCGAGCTCGAGAGCGCAATCCGGCGGGCCGCGCTGCTTGCGCGCGCGGATCAGCGGTCGATGATCAGCGTGAAGGACCTCACGGACGAAGTCGCTGCCGTCGTTCGGGGAAGGGTCCCTCTTGAAGAGCAGATCCTCACAAGCCTGCGTGAGAAAGAGTTTTCGCGCAGCGCCATCACGGCCACGGCCACGGAGGTGGGCGGACTCAACCGGGGCACCGTCGCCGAGTATCTCCGCGGCGAAGCAATCCGTGCGTTTGTTGAACACCGGTTCGATGTGGAGAAGGCCGTCCGTGCGGTGTCGCTTTCGGCTGAGGTGAAGGTCAACGACCGCATCAGGAAACGGCTGATCGACTACCTGGCGAACCTGGTCGAGGCACTCGATCGTGGTCGTCCCTGGAACGAGGTGCGTGAGGGATTGAAACCGAAGATGAAGAATCTCCCGCAGCGGTATCACAAGCATCTTGAAGAGGCTGCAGAGGCGTATTTTCGAGGGCTCTGGCAGCTCCCCGCAGAGCCTTCTGGCGGCCCCGGGGGTTCACTCTGAAACACGGTAAACCTTTCCATGTCGCGGCGTGTCCAATATGATAGCGGGAATGAAGAGTCAACTTTTGTGACATTTCTCCAGAGGCCTCTGACCATGCGTACAACCACCTCTTTTCTTAGCGCGCTCGTCCTGATTCTTGTCGCTTCCACCCTTGCAGATGCGCAGCCTTCCGGCCCCACCGCGCCACCCGATAGCGCACGGATTGAGCAGACGATTGCCGACATGAAAGCAAAGGTAAAGATTTCCGACGCTCAGGCGACGAAGATCCGCCCCATTCTCCAGGACAACATGGCTGCCATGCAGAGGGACCGGGCTTCGGGTCAGATGAACCGCGAGGCGGCCCGGGAGCGGATGCTCGCCATGGACGAGAAGATCAAAGCGGTGCTGACCGCCGAGCAGTTGCCGTTGTACGACAAATACCGCGAGGAGCGGCGCCAGATGATGCGAGACCGGATGCGTGAGACGCAGGAGAGACCGCAGTGAAGAGAGCAGTGATTGTCGCCGCCGCGGTCGTCGTTGTTGCGGTCGGAGCCTGGGTTGTCTTCGGGGTCGGGCGAAATGACGCTGAGCCGACCTCGCCGGCCAGCCAGCTGCAACGGGAGGCAAGGCTCGTTCGGGGGGATCTCGAGTTGACCGTCTCTGCCGACGGCGTCGTGCAGCCGATCAACAAGGTCGAAGTGAAATCAAAAGCGAGCGGCCAGATTCTGGAACTGAACTTCGTCGAAGGGCAGGAGGTCACGAAAGACGAGCTGCTGATCGCCCTCGATCAAAGGACGGCGCTCAACGATTATGAGCAGGCGAAGGCGGATCTCGAGCTCGCTCAGGCGAACGCCGCCCAGCAGGAGAACAACTACCGGCGCTCCGGTGAGCTGTTCGAAAAGCACATGATCTCCCAGCAAGAGCTGGATCTGGCGAACGTCGAGTTCGTGCGGGCCAAGTCGTCGCTCGTCAAGGCCCGCGCGGCGCTGTCGTCGGCCGACGAGCGCCTGCGCGACACGCGGATCCGCGCGCCCATCACGGGGATCATCCTCACGAAGAATGTGGAGATCGGGCAGATCATCTCTTCGGGTGTGTCGAACGTGGGCGGGGGATCGTTGCTTGCGACCCTTGCCGACATGACGCAGGTGTACGTCGAGACGAATGTGGACGAAGTGGACATCGGCCGGGTTGCCGTAGGGCAGACTGCAAAGGTCGTGGCGGACGCGTATCCGGACGATGCATTCACGGGCGAAGTGATCCGGATCGCGCCCCTCGGCAAAACTGCGCAGAATGTGACGGTGTTCAGCGTCATCATCCTGGTGAAGAACCGCGGCGGGCGGCTCAAGGCCGGGATGAGCGCGTCGGTGGACATCGAGATCTTCCGACGTCAGAATGTGCTCCTGGCTCCCAATGAAGCTCTCATCGATCCGAAAAGCGAGCAGGGACGCGAGCTGATAGCCTCACACGCGGAAGGGAATGGCGGTAGTGTCGATTCGGCCGGCGGGCTGCAGGCGCCACCCGCGGGCATGATGCCGGATCCGGGATCGTTCAGGGAGCGGATGCAGTCGATGTCGCCCGAGGAGCGTGAGAAGATGCGTGAGGAATTCCGGAAGCGGGTGGAGCAGATGTCGCCGGAGGAGCGCGAGCGCTTCCGCGCCATGCGCGGAGGTGGAGGAGGCGAGGGCGGAAGCCCCGGCCGCAGATCGGGCCAGGCTCCACGGCAGGAGGAAGCGCGGCGCAGGCTCGTGCTGGTCCGCGACTCGAGCGGGTTTTCCCCCAGGATGGTCAGGGTTGGCGTGGCCAACTACGACTACAGCGAAGTACTCGAGGGCCTGCGCGAAGGCGACGAAGTCCAGATCACGACAGTCTCGCGCGCGAAACAGGATGCCGAAGCCTTCAATGAACGCATGAGAAGCAGGCAGGGTATGGGAGGAGTCCGCGTCCGGTGAAAGCAGGAGAGAGCTTCGCTACCGCCTTCCGGGCCATCCTGGCGAACAAATTCCGGGCGCTCCTGACGATGCTGGGGATCATCATCGGCGTTGCCGCCGTGATCACAATGATCGGCATCGGGGAGGGAGCTCAGCAGGCCGTGGTGGAGCGCATTCAGTCGCTCGGGTCGAACCTCCTCTTCATCTCGCCCGGAGTGCACCGGGAAGGCGGTTCTCCCGTCACGCAGGCGGGCTCAAGCGTTCGCCTGAAGGTGAAGGATGCCGACGCCATCCGGGAGCAATCCACGTACGTGGATGCGGTCGTTCCGGAGCTCTCCCGACAGGCCCAGGTGAAGTACGAGAATCGAAACTGGGGCACCAGAATCATCGGTACTGTCCCGGAGTACGAATCCGTCCGCAGCTTCCGGGCCGTCCGCGGCAGGTTCTTCAGCCATTCGGAAGAGCGTGGGGTCGCGAAGGTCTGCCTTCTCGGGGCGACCGTCGCCGAAACCCTCTTCCCCGAGAGCGACCCCCTCGGCGCGCAGATTCGTATCCAGGGACAGACCTTCACCGTCATCGGACTCCTGGAAAGCAAGGGGCAAAGCGGGTGGCAGAATCCGGACGACCAGATCATCGTTCCCCTCTCGACGGCCCAGCGCCGTCTCTTCGGTCTCGACTATCTCTCCCAGATCACTGTTCGCGCGCCGAGCGACAAGATGATGGACAAGGCGTTCCTGGACATCGAGCGGATCCTCCGGAGGGAACACAGGCTCCGCCCGGAGTGGGACAACGATTTCACCATCAGGAACCAGGCGGATATCATTCAGACGTTCCAGGAAACGCAGGAAACGTTCACGCTGCTGCTCGCGGGAATCGCCGCCGTGTCGCTGGTCGTCGGCGGCATCGGCATCATGAACATTATGCTGATTTCGGTCACCGAACGCACGCGTGAGATCGGGATCAGGAAGGCCGTCGGTGCACGGAAGCGGGACATCATGCTCCAGTTTCTGATCGAGTCCGTCGTGCTGAGCGTGGCCGGAGGAATTATCGGCATCGGGGTCGGCATCGCCGCGTCGTTTGTGATCACCAGGTACGGCGAATGGAATCCGATTATCTCTCCGAACTCCATTGTGCTCAGCTTCCTCTTTGCCTCGTTCGTCGGGATTTTTTTCGGACTGTACCCCGCATGGAAAGCTGCGATGTCCGACACCATCGAGGCGCTGCGCTATGAATAGTGCAACCGGCGCATCAGGCACGACGCCCTCGCGGCAACCGGTCAGCGCGGTCATCATCACGATGAATGAGGGGGTGAACATCGAGCGCTGCCTCGACTCCGTCCGGTGGTGCGACGAGATCGTTGTGGTCGACTCCGGTAGCTCGGACGCCACCGTCGGGATCGCACGGCGGTACGGGTGCCTCGTGTCGATTCGACCGTTTACCGGCTACGGTGACCAGAAGCAGTTCGCCGTCGACCAGGCGTCGCACGATTGGATCCTCAGCATCGATGCCGATGAAGTGATCACTCCCGGACTTCGCGATGAGCTGCTCGCGTTTCTGGGGATGGGGAGCGCGGATGCCGCGGGCGTGGAGATTCCGCGCACGATGGTGTTTCTCGGCCGGGAATTCAAGCGCGGCGCGGAACATGCTTCCCCGCTGCTCAGGATGTTCCGGCGTTCGCTGGGGGGGTTCACGTCGGCCGCGGTTCACGAGCGGATCGATGTGCGGGGAAAGGTGACGCGCTGCGGCGGGGAGATGCTTCACTACAGCTATGTCTCGATCGAACAGTATCTTCAGAAGTTCAACGCTTACACAACGGCGGCCGCGCGGATGCAGCATGCGCAGGGCAATCGCGCCTCCGTGGCCTCGATCGCGCTGGCGTTTCCTCTCGGCTTCGTCAGGCAGTATTTCCTCAAGGGCAACTTCCTGAACGGCTATCCCGGGTTTCTCTGGGCGTTCCTCTCGGCCGTCTATCCGGTCGTGAAGTACGCGAAGCTCCGGCAACTCTCCCGCACGTAAGGCCCCGCCCGGGGGCGTGTCTTCTCTACCGACATTGTTCGGTCATCGGTCTCCGGCCTTCAGGGGATGAGGGTGCCCTGTCACCTCTCTCGGGCATCCCATCGCTTCCGCGGGGTTTTTGGGCGTCCCGCACTTCGTCTGCCACTTCCCGCAGTTCGCCGGGCCTCCAGTGACCCCCCGCGCAACGCAAAACGGCTGTAACTCATTTACCGGAAAAGGGTTGTCCGGGTCACGCCACCGGTCCACATCTCTGGCACGGCCATTGAAAGAACTATGGGCGCTGGCGCGTTCGAATTCGAACTGCCGTTGCACATTCCAATCACCATTCAGTATGCGGGGGAGACAGTCATGAGCAAGCGCGGAGAGCTGTGGACGCTGGCAGGTCTGGCCGTGATGGGCCTTCTGATTGCCGGCTGTTCTGACAACCAGACCGGGCCTGGGGACGGCGGTGCGGCTCCGCTGGGGGTGACCACCGAAAAGCAGGCAATCGAGTATTACGCGGTGAACGACGGCTTTGTCGCGAACGATGAAGAGACCTTCGCAGACCGCGAAGTGACACCTGTCGACGCCGGCTCGTTTGGAAAGATTGATGCCGCGGTAACGCCGATCCGGTTCGCCAGGGTCATCACGGGCATCACGAAGACTGTGGAGACCACGTTCGAGCCCGGCGATGAGGTCGCGATCGCGCATATCACGAAGGACATCACGGGCATCTTCAAGATTCTCGTCGTGACGGCGGAGAACGAAACGCTGATGGTGGAAAAACCGTTCAACGACGTGTCCGAACGCAACGTGGTGTTCAAGCGTCTCGCACGCAACCCGAACCGCTTCTGGCAGAACTGGATGCCGGTCTCGTCGTCGCTCGTGAGAGGCGAAACGATGCCCCCGAACAATTCCATCACGATCAAGCAGCTGGAGTTGATCACGGGGGACACCACGATCGTGATCACCGACCCGCTCGAGCATTACCTGTACTACGGTTGGATGGGGCAGCACCAGCTTCGCGCCGGCTTGAGGAAGTGTATGGTCCCAGAGCTGGTTGGCGGCCAGGAGGTGCGTATCCGCGTGACACTTGAGAGCACGTCGCCTGATACCGACTTCGTTGCGGTCCGATATGGCTTCAAGAACCTGAATTGGAAGAGGTTCCCGATGACCATGGTGGAGCAGCTGCAGAGCGGCGACGTGTACACGCGTGTCTACGAAACGGTCCGGGATCATCCGCTCTTCATGCACTACCACCGCGGCTGGTTCAACCTTGGGATCGACGCGGTGACGCATGAAACCCTGTTCGACGATCAGGCTCCGTATTCCGCGAGCTGGTGGGGGGTCCCGTACAGGGTTCTCTAGAGTCGCCGCCGGTCTGCGCAACGACCCCGGGCTGGAATCCAGTCCGGGGTCGCGCGTTGTCCGGCGCGGTTGAATATCATACGGTGAATCGTGTATCTTGACAGCACAGGCGGACACATGAAACGCGCGCGCGACATTCTATCGACCCTCACCATCGTTCTCCTGACGGGATGCCAGCAGCCATCCGACATCGTGGTGGCCCCTGCATCGGCCGACCAGGCCAGCGTGGAAATTGTCCCGGTCGTCGTTCCGGACACCGCCTCGTCAGGCGCGTGGTCCGATTCGACTGCTCTCTTGCCGCAGGAACAGTCGCTGCGAGGCGGATCGTTCCTGCTGAATCGGGTGACCCACGATACCGGAACGGGCAGCGTGAAATTCGCGTTTGCGCACGCCTTCTTTGCCGACAGCGCCGTGCAGATGTGGGGCAAGAACTGCGGGTTCAGCGGGCGCGATCTCGGGGCGATCGCCTTCGACGGGGGGCTGATGCTCCGATACCCTCACGTACTCCACGCCAGGACGAACCTCGGCATCGATACCGCCCTGGCACGCGGCGTTGCCTATATCTCCAATGGGACCCAGACGTACGCGCCAAACCGCGAGTTCTCCTGGGTGCTCAATCCTGCGGGCAATCATTTCGTGACGGTGTCGGTCAGGACGCCCGACGACCTGGTGGTGCGTGCGCCGCTCGGGGGGACTCGTGTGTCCAGAACCCAGGACCTCGAGCTGCGGTGGACAGGGGCGAACGGCAGGATGGACATCGTGATCAGCACCTATGAGCCGATGCGGCGTAAGAGCCGCCCGATTCTCACGCTGAATCCGCCTGCAAGCGCGGGACGTGTTGTGCTTCCAGCGCGGCTTCTCTCGGGCCTGCCTGCGACAGCCCGGTTCTATATCATCACGTTCATCCTCTCGAATCGCACGGAATCGATCTCTGTGCCGCAGTATCCGGCGCGGGTGTTCGCCCGGGCGGCCGACGTCTACAACAGCTACGTCGAGATCCGGTGAGAGTAGCGGCAGCGATCATCCTGACGGGGTGTGTGATGGGAATCCGAGGGGAGGTCCTGAGCCAGTCGTTGTCAGATGCGCGCGCCGTCGGTGTGGGCGCATACGCGCCGCTGGCCAGCGACAGCCGGGCTTTCTCGATCAATCCCGCGGGGCTTGCGGGAGTCCGCGACTGGGAGACCGCGTTCGGCACGTACTTGACGACGACCAGCTCAGACGCCGGTTTTGTCTTTCATGGATTGACGCTCGCCAAGCGCTTCGGCGACTTCTCCGCCGCCTTTCAGTACTCCCCGGGGACCTCGGTGCGGTTCGTCGTCCCCCCGACGCTGGTGATCGGCCAGTCTGACAACCCCTCCAGGAACGACCAGACCATCGAGTACTCCGAACCATTTGCGCTCGGTCTATCATACCGGTTGAGTGATCGCATTGTGGTCGCGCTCGGTGGCCGCAACCGGCGCGAGATCGTTGACGATACGCGGTATGAGATTGTGCTGAATGACACCGTGGCGATTCCGGTCATCTACCAGACGACGTCGGAGGCACGCTACTGGAACGTCGATGCCGCGCTTGCATGGACGCCATCGCAGGCCGTTTCTGTGTCGCTCCTCGGACGGAATATCATCGCTTCGCTGGGCAGTGATCTCCCTGAGGCCATCGACAGCCTTGCCCTGAGCACCCATGCAATCGGGGAGCTTGGACTTGCGGTCCGACCTGCAAGGAAGATTGCGCTCGCGGCGGCGATCACCACCGACGTGACAGGGGGAGCAGGCGCGGAGTGGACGCCCGGTCTCGGCCTCGCGTTCCGTGGAGGGCTCTACTTCGATGACGACGGCGCCCCATTCGTGAATGCCGTGGCTGTGGGAGTGGGTTGGTCCTACGAATTTGTGGAGATCGGGGCCGGGTATCTGCACTTCCTTGACCAGACCGGCAGGCAGGGCTCGACGGAGGGGACCGCGTTCGATCCGTCCGGGATTTCGACCATTGATATGAACCCATATTCAAGTGACCGGATTGCGATCTCCGTGAAGGCCATGTTCGGGCAGATCCGTGAAAGCCTTGCCCGGATTGAGGGAGTGAAGGTGACCAGCGTGGTGTATCCGGCCTCGGCGGCGACGCTCGCCTTCAAGCCCATAGGTACGGCCCAGATACGCAACGTCAGTGACCGGCAGATTCAGGCGAAGGCGTCGTTCTACGTCGAACGATACATGGATGAGCCGACTGAAACACTGCCTGTCACGCTCCAGCCCGGGCAGGTGGTGGAAGTGCCCCTGACCGCGCTCTTCAACGACCAGGTCCGCCGCGTCTCAAGTCAGGCGCTTCGGGACGCAACGGTTACCGTGATTGCCACGCCGTCCGGAGAGCAGGATGACACATTCCAAACGCGCATCCTGATTCAGGGAAAGAATGCATGGGACGGCGACGTGCTCTCTCTCAGGTACTTCGTGACGCCGGACGATCCCGCTGTCATCAAGTACACGAGGGATGTGCTTGTTCAATCCCGTGATTCGCTCGCGAATGTGAACCGCTCGCTCGAGCAGTTCGTGAAGGCGCGCGTGCTGATCGACACGTTCGGCGGCGGGCTGACATATATCGGGGATCCGCGGCAGAGTGCGGACCATGTGCAGTATCCGTCGGAAACGCTCGCGCTCAGGAGCGGCGACTGCGACGACATGACGGTCTGCTTTGCGTCCCTGCTGACGAGCATCGGCATCCCGGTGGCGTTTGTGGATGTTATTCCCCCGGGACGGCCCGAGGAGAGCCACATCTATCTGCTCTTCGATACCGGCGTGGAGCCGAGGTTCGGATCCAGTATTGCTGACAATCCAAAACGCTATGTCGTCCGCGCCACGCGGGAAGGGAAGGAGACCGTCTGGGTTCCGATCGAGACGACGGTCATTGCCGAGGGATTCAAGGAGGCATGGGACCGCGGAGCACAGGAATATTATGAACACGTCGAGGTCGGCCTCGGGCTTGTGAAGGGCTGGGTCCGGATCGTGGACGTCTATTGAAGAGGGAGCAGCCAATGAAACGACTTGCGATCTTCGTTGTATCCGCATTCCTGACGGCGCAAGCCTCGGGCGAGGGTATCACCGTGCAGAGCGCCAGGGGGGAGGTCAGCGTGCGCCACGGCGTCACAGAATCCTGGATGCCCGTCGGAGCCGGCGATCTCCTGCGGTCGCACGACAGCATGAAAACCGGCGGGAGCGGTGCGGCCGTGCTCTCGGTAGCAACGGCGTCCGGCGCGAAAACCATCACGCTTCCGTCTGAAGTCATCGTCGACATATCGGATATCCGGGACCTCTCGCAGGAGGAGCTGATGCTGAAGCTCACGATGGAGAAGGTGCGCGGATCGGGCTATCAATGGGACGAATCGGACCCCTCGATTCCGAATGCCGGCGTAATTCACGGAACGAACAAAGGGGCGGCTCGCGAGCTGACCGAAAACAAGCTCCGGACAGGGCGGATGCAGCTGAACGGTGCGCGGGTGCTGTTCGAGAACGGGTTCTTTTCCACGTGTGTCCTGCGGTCGATGGAAGTCTTCCGACTCTACCCGGATCTCAGCAGGTCGTTCGAGGACCGGCTCATGGTGGCCCGGGCACTTGAGCGTGCGAAGTTGACCGGGGAGGCCCTCTCGGAATACGGCGCAATGGCGGGCTTTGAAGGCCTTACGGCCCAGCAGCAGGCGCTCGTCCGGGAGCAGATGCAGGCTCTGCGCAAGTAGCGATCGTGGGCGCGACACCCCGGAAGGACAGAAGCTCCAACCGCTTCACCCCGTGGGGATTGGCCGCCCTGGTGTGGGAAAGTTCGAGAGGCGGAAACTCCGCACGCTGTGATGGGGTTGTGTCAGGTGTGGCGCAGCGATCTGTCTGTTCTTACATTTCAGGAGTGCAAGCATGAGGCATCTCCGACACATTCTCGTTGTGTTTCTGGCGTTCTGTGTCGGACACGGGCGCGCGCAGTATGCGCTACAGGATGCATTCCCCGCACTTCCTGCGTTCTCTCTCCCCGTTGAGCTCGTCGGTGCCGGGGACGGCGCCGACCGGCTGTTCGTGGTCGAACAGCGAGGCCGCATCTATGTCTTCGACAACACCGCATCTGTTACCACCCGCCGGTTGTTTTTGAATCTGAGCGATGTCGTCTCCGCGAGCGGCGGTGAGACCGGTCTGCTCGGTCTTGCATTTCATCCCTCGCATGCGTCCAACGGCTCTTTTTATGTGTACTACACCAGCTCGCGCTCGGGGTCGCTGAAGAGTTACGTCTCACGATTCAGCGTGAGTGCGACAGATCCGGATTCCGCGGTCACGTCGAGTGAGGTCATTCTCCTCACGGCGGACCAGCCGTTTGAAAACCACAACGGCGGGAAGATCGGGTTCGGTCCGGACGGATATATGTACGTGTCTCTCGGCGACGGCGGTTCCGGGAACGACCCGCTGAACAACGGGCAATCACTCACCACGCTGCTTGGCAAGATTCTCCGGATCGATGTTGATGCGCAGGAGCGCCCGCTTTCCTACGGCATTCCCTCCACCAACCCGTTCGCAGGCAATACGCAGGGGTTCCGTCGGGAGATCTACGCGTACGGACTGAGAAACCCGTGGAAGTTCAGCTTTGATTCCGAGACCGGGACGCTCTGGGCCGGGGACGTGGGGCAGGGCGCGCGCGAGGAGATTGACACAATCGTGCCCGGAGGCAACTACGGCTGGCGGCTTATGGAGGGGATGATCTGCACGCCGGGCGTGAACCCGACATGCCAGGACACGGCAGGGCTCCTGCGGCCTGTGTGGGATTACAATCGCTCTGCCGGCGACGCCTCAGTAACGGGAGGCTCTGTGTATCGCGGGGCTGCCATGTCGGAGCTCACAGGCAAATATGTGTATGGCGACTTCGCCAGCGGGCGCATCTGGGCGCTGACCTCGGACGGCGTCAACCCTGCGACGAACGAGCTGCTGCTTGACACGCCTCATCAGATCTCGACGTTCGGCATCGACCGACAGAAGGAAATGTATGTCGTGGCATACGGCTCCGGGAAGATCTACCGCCTGACCGGGCCGGCCACATCGGTCGAGCCCCGGGCTGTGCCGGCGGCGTACGGACTCGAACAGAACTATCCGAATCCATTCAATCCGTCAACGCAGATCGAATACCGGATTGCAGAATCCGGGCCCGTGCGATTGAGCGTACACGATCTGCTCGGACGGGAGGTGGCACTGTTGGTGGACCAGGCGAAGCCGGCGGGGAGTTACAGGGTGAGGTTGGAGGCACACGACCTCCCCAGCGGGGTGTACGTATGCCGCCTGACTTCTGGGAAGTTCGTGGAGGCCCGCAGGATGCTCCTTCTGAAGTAGTCCTGGCAAGGTTGCCCGCGAGGTCAGTTCCCGGTGCCGGACTGACCAGCGGCGTGTGCCTCTACAAGCTTTGCGCGAACGATCATGTCCAGGCCAGGCAGATGATCGTTATGAGGTAGGTCGCCGGGTCTTGGGCCGCGTCCCGGGGCTGCAGTGCTTGTGAAGCTTTTTCCATCTTCGATGCGTATCTTGTCTGCATGAGATACGCATTGTTGTTTCTTGCCGGCGCGGTGGCGGTTGCCTCGGCACCCGATGCCACCGTGGCCGGTGGAGCCTCCCGCTCCCGCACCCTGGCTATGATCGACTCCGTGTCGCTGGTCCGCATGAGCGCCGACATCCGATGGCTCGAAGCGCCGGGGGGACACAACAGCCGCGTGACGCTTACGCCGGGGAACGACAGTGCAGTCGCCTACATCTATCGTGCCTTCCTCGCAATCCCCGGCCTCACGTCGGTCAGGCTTGACACGTTCTTCATCGACGCCGATCCTCCATACACGGCACGGCCCCACGTCAATGTCGTGGCGACGCTTGCGGGCAACACAGATCCGGCACGAAGTATCGTCATCGGTGGCCACTATGACGCCTCGGCCAGCCGCGTTCAGGGCATGTCCTGGAATTCACTCTGGAGCACGATTCGTGCACCGGGGGCGGACGACAACGCGTCCGGGATTGCCGCCATCCTTGAGGCGTCCCGGCTGATGAGCGATCCCGCGTTCGGGATTGCCAACGACTACACGATCACGTTCGTGGCGTTCGGGTCCGAGGAATCCGGGCCGGTCCACCGCGGCGGGCACGGCGGGAGCAAGCACTTTGCCGCTCAGGCACGCGCCCGCAACGACCAGATCCTGGGCATGATATCGGTCGACATGATAGCGCACAACAGGGTCTTCAGCACGACCGATGTCGTCTCCAACGCCGCATCCCAGTGGCTCGGGCAGGCCTTCGTGGACGCAAGGGATTCTCTCGCGATCCCGCTGATCACGAACCCCTCACCGTTTGCATACGGCACATACAGCGATCACGCTTCGTTCTGGGACGAAGGATACGATGCAATCCTGTTGATCGAGCATGCACCGCCATGGAACAGCACGGATCAATACATTGCCAACCCGTACTATCACACGCCCGCCGACACGATCGAGACGCTGAACTATTCCCTGCTGAAGAGAGCGACGCAGGTCCTGACCGGAACTCTTGTATCTCTCTCTACGGTGCCGACTGGAGTTGCCGGCGAGCGGACTCCTGCGGTCGCGCAGCTCGAGCAGAACTATCCGAACCCGTTTAATCCCGTAACGCGCATCCGGTATGCGGTTGCCGGAGATCGTGGGAGCGAGTCAGGCGGCCACGTGCGTCAGACCACCCTTGCAGTTTATGATCTGCTCGGGAGGGAGGTCGCGGTGCTGCTGGACGAGAAGAAGCCGGCGGGGACCTATGAAGTGATTTTTGACGGGGGGGATCTCCCGAGCGGCGTGTATGTGTACCGGTTGACTTCCGGGACGCTTGTCGAAACGCGTCGGATGCTGCTGCTGAAGTAGTATGGAAACGGCTGGAAGGGGGCCGGTGTGATGCGATCCCGCTCTTCCTGTGCGAAAATGGGGCCCCGGCGGGGGTTTGCCATGCAGAGAAACCCCTGGCCAGCCGGAACTTTCCGGTTGACTTCGTGCAGGGATTTCGTTTCTTTTTGAGTCACTGTTTCAGAGTAGTCTGTTCTTGCCATTCGCGAAGGGATCGCTGTGACGGACCGTGTCCACCTGCCATCCGTTGCCATGTACGGCGTCGCTGGCTATGCCCCTTCGTGGACACCTCCCGCTGCACAACCTGCGCACCTGTCCCGATCATCCAATCGCGCGCTTTCCCTCTGTTCCACATACTTCCGGAGCTGCACCCTTTCATGAACGCATCATGGTTGTTCAGGGGCCCGCGTGCGGGTACCTCTGTTCTATTGCTGCTCGTCCTGTGTCTCGCCGGGACGATCGGTTTCGCCCAGCGCAAGTCGATCAAACAATACGTACATGACAATTGGAACACCGACAGGGGCCTCCCGCAGAACTCGGCCTCCGATATGGTCCAGACTCGCGATGGCTACCTCTGGCTGGCGACACAGGAGGGGCTCGCGCGGTTCGATGGTGTGGAATTCACCGTGTTCGACCGCGCGAACACGCCCGCGATCAGCAACTCACACATCGTTCGATTGCTGGAGGATTCTGACGGTGGGCTGTGGATCAGGCCCACGGGTCCGACCCCGCCGCTCGTGAGGTACATCGGCGGGACGTTCGAATCGTTCGACACGACGACAGGGATTGCAAGTCTCCGGACAAACTCCTGGATTGCGGATTCTTCGGGCGGGATCTGGGTCGGCTCGCTCGGCGGGCTTGCTCGTTTCAAGGATGGTGCCTTCAAGACCTACACGACCAACGACGGCCTGCCATCCGACACCGTCTTTGCCATGATGATGGACACCAGGAAGACGCTCTGGGTGAGCACGCGGGCGGGGTTTGCACGAATGGTGAACGGTACCATCGAGCGGCTCACCGGCCGGGCCGATTTTCCCGACACGATCATCGCCCGTATCAACGGTTTTGAAAACGTCTTTGAAGACAGCCGGGGCATGCTCTGGATGGCCGGCCCCAGGCACCTCATCACGTATGACGGGAAGACGTTCACCCGCGTCCAGATGCCGGCCGCTCTGGCAGACGCGGCGATCAACAGGATCTTCGAGGATGCGAAGCGGAACATCTGGTTCGCTACCGGTCGTGGCCTCGTGCGGTACTCTGACGGGAGGTTCACACGCCTCACGCCATCGTCGGATCCTGACGAGAATACCATTCTGGAGGTTCACCAGGACAGGGAGGGAAGCCTCTGGCTCTCGACCGGGAAAGGCATCGCGCGGTACGCCAACGGATCGTTTGAGAAGTATCAGGGGTCTGACGGCCTTTCGGATGACGCGGTACAGCGGATGCTCCTCGATGCGGAAGGCAATATCTGGGTCAGCACCTTCGGCGGCGGACTGGACCGATTCCGCGATGAGAAGTTCGTGACCTATTCGTCCAAAGTCGGCCTCAGCTATGACAACGTGAACACCGTGATGGGCGACCATACGGGCACGATGGTGGTCGGCACGACTTTCGGAGGGGTCAACCTGATCAAGGACGGCAAGGTGACCGTGATCGATGCTCGCAAGGGCCTGCCTTCCAGTGAGGTTGGCTCGCTTGCGGAGGACCGCGAGGGCCGCATCTGGATCGGTACGCGACGGGGGGTGGTGACCTACCAGAACGGAACCGTGACCCCGCGGTTCACCATGCAGGACAACGAGCCGTATCCGCTTGGGAATGCGCTCCTGGCGCGCTCTTCCGGGGAAGTCCTGGTGGCGTCCAACAACGCCGTGCTTTCGTTTCGGAACGGCCGGTACTCGCCGCTCGTCACTCCGGAGCCGGTCAGAAACTTCAACTCGTACATCACCCATCTGTTCGAAGCCCGCGATGGGACGCTCTGGATCTCCACCCGCTCCATGCTGTACTGGTATAAGGATGGCACGCTCACCCGCGTGTCCGGCAAGGAGGGATTCCCGGAGCGCTGGTACATGGCGTTCTACCAGGACCCGGAGGGCACGATCTGGCTGGGCGTCGCAGACGTCGGGCTGATCCGCTACAAGGACGGGAAAGCGCGGTCGATTTCGGTGGAGCAGGGGCTATTCGACTACGTCGCGTACGTCGTGCTCGAAGACTCCTCGGGTTACTTCTGGATGAGCTCGAACAAGGGGGTCTACCGGGTAAAGAAATCGGAGCTGAACGATGTTGCGGATGGCAAAGCCACACGAGTGACGTCCGTCGCCTACGGTCGATCGGACGGCATGGAAACGTTTGAGACGAACGGCGGAACGTGGCCCTCTGGCTGGCGGTTCCAGGATGGACGCCTTGCGTTCTGTACGTTGAAAGGAGTCGCCGTCGTCAACCCTGCCGATATCCGGATTAACCAGATCCCGCCTCCGGTGGTGATCGATCGGTTCGTCGTCGAAGGGGAGCGAAAGGATATCCGCAAGCATCTCACCATTCCGCCGGGTGCAAGCCGGTTTGAGTTCCATTACGCCGGTATCAACTTCGCCGGCGCAAAGGACGTTCGCTACAAGTATCAGCTGGTCGGGATCGATGAAGACTGGATCGATGCGGGCTCCCGTCGGAGCGCCTACTACACGCATCTTGACCCGGGCACGTACACGTTCCGCGTGAAGGCCGCAAACAGCGACGGCATCTGGAACGAGGAAGGGGCTTCGATGTCGTTTCAGCTCGAGCCGCGCTTCTATCAGACCGCCTGGTTTGTCGGTCTGGCTATCTTCGCCTTCCTGACAGTGGGCCCGTCATTCTATTTCTACCGCATGCGCGCGATGAAGAAGCGGCGGGAGGAACTTGAGCGGACCGTCCGCGAGCGGACCTCCGAACTTCAGAAAACCGTGAGTGACCTGAAAGAGACGCAGAACCAGTTGATCCTGTCAGAGAAGATGGCCTCGCTCGGACAGCTGACCGCCGGTATCGCGCACGAGATCAAGAACCCGCTCAACTTCATCACAAACTTCGCGGTCTTGTCCCAGGATCTGACACAGGATCTCCGGCAGGAACTCCATGCGGAGCGCGACAGGGTGGACCCCGCGCGCGCGAAAGAGATCGCGGGCCTGTTGGACGACCTGCAGCAAAACGTCACGAAGATCAATGAGCACGGGAAGCGCGCCGACAGCATCGTACGCGGGATGCTCCTGCACTCGCGGGGGAAAGCGGGCGAGCGTCAGGACACCGATCTCAACGCGTTACTCTCCGAGTACACCAACCTGGCGTACCACGGGATGCGGGCGCAGGATCAGTCGTTCAACGTGAAGATCGAAACGGATTTCGATCCGACTGTTGGGAAGATGAGCGTGGTGCCGCAGGACCTGAGCCGTGCGTTCCTGAACATCGTCAACAACGCCTGCTATGCGGCCTTCGACAAGCGGCGATCGGGCGGCGCGAACGGGTTCATGCCCACCGTGCGTGTCAGCGCGAAAAGCCTCCCCGGAGGTGTGGAGATACGCATCCGGGACAACGGGAACGGCATCCCGAAATCGATCCGTGACAAGATCTTCAACCCCTTCTTCACGACGAAACCCGCCGGGGTCGGGACGGGTCTCGGGCTTTCTCTGTCGTATGACATCATCACACAGGTGCACAAAGGGACCATCGCGATAGACACGAAGGAAGGCGAGTTTACGGAGTTCATCATCACGTTGCCACGTGGTTCAGGAAAGGACGAGAGGACTGCCGCATGAAGATCATGATTGTCGATGATGAGCGCGACGTCGAAATCCTCTTCCGCCAACAGTTCCGCAAGGAGGTAAGGGATGGACGGGTCGAGTTGTGTTATGCGTTTTCGGGGGAGGAGGCCCTCAACTACCTGCAGACGTTCAATCCTCCCGACGTGGTCTGCATTCTATCGGACATCAACATGCCGGGGATCACGGGGCTGGACCTCCTGAGAGCAGTGAAGGAAAAGTACCCCAGTATTCGGGTCTCGATGATCACTGCGTACGGTGACGACCACAATTTCAAGACCGCCATGTCGACCGGCGCCGAGCACTACTTCACGAAGCCGATCGACTTCGATGCGGTCAAGCGCGACGTTCTCAATAACGGCTAGCAGGCCGCAGACAGACCATGATGAAGGCGCCGAAAATACTCGTCGTGGATGACGAGCCGGATCTGGAGGTCCTGATCAAGCAGCGGTTCCGGAAGCAGATCCGGGACGACGAGCTCCGGTTCGAATTCGCTCAGAACGGCGTCCAGGCGCTGCAGAAGCTGGAAGAACACCGGGACATCACGATGATCCTTTCGGACATCAACATGCCTGAAATGGACGGCCTGACGCTCCTGGAGCGCGTAGCGGAGCGTAACAACCCGGCGCTCAAGTCGGTCATTATTTCGGCGTATGGCGACATGGAAAATATCCGGACCGCGATGAACCGGGGGGCGTTCGATTTTCTCACCAAGCCGATCGACTTCGGTGATCTCGAGTTGACCATGCGAAAGACCATGCAGCAGCTTGAGGTCATCGCAAGTGCGCTCACGGTGCGGGACGAGCTCGTCGCAGTGCAGCGCGACCTGACGACCGCATCACGGATTCAACAGCAGTTGCTGCCGAAGACATTTCCACCATTCCCTGAGCGGCCCGAGGTGGATCTGTTTGCCCGGATGCTGACCGCGAAGGAAGTCGGGGGAGACTTCTATGACTTCTACTTCGTGGACGACGACCACCTGGCGTTTGCCGTAGGCGACGTCTCCGGCAAGGGGATCCCGGCAGCAATCTACATGGCGGTGAGCCGGACGCTTCTGAAGGCGATCGCGCATCAGGTCGCTGATCCCGGAGAGGTCCTGCAACGCCTGAACACGCTGCTGATCCCCGAGAGCGATGCCCACACGTTTGTGACGGTTTTCTTCGGGATCCTGAACGTGCGCACGGGCGAAGTGCAATACGGCAGCGGCGGGCACAATCCGCCGTACGTGGTCCGGTCGGGGGGAGCGGTGGAGCAGGTGCCGATGTGCGATGGCGCCCTGCTGGGAAAGATCATGAGGGTCAAGTTTGAAACGAAGCGCCTGCAGCTCCAGCCGGGGGATTCGATGTTTCTCTACACCGACGGCGTGAGCGAGGCGATGGACCCGGAGATGAACATGTACGATGAGTCGCGCCTGGAGGCGTACCTGCGGACTGCGACAGGCGCCTCGATCGAGAACCTTGTGCAGGGGAGCATCGCGGACCTGAAGAAACACACGCGCGACGCGTCACAATCGGACGACATCACCGTGCTGACGCTGCGGTACGCGGGCCAGAATGGCCGGTAAGATTCCATGTGCGTCACCTAGGTGACGCACGTGGGGGTCGTTATGTAAACTCCGGGGGCCGCTAACCCCTTGCCATCTTCTTGTACTTGATGCGGTGCGGTCGATCAGCTGCGATCCCCAGCCGCCTGTGCATGTCCGCCTCGTACTCCGAGTAGTTCCCGTCGTACCACACGACACTGCTCTCCCCCTCGAACGCCAGAATATGCGTCGCGATGCGGTCCAGGAACCAGCGATCGTGGGAGATTACCACGGCGCATCCCGGGAACACCTGCAGCGCCTCTTCCAGTGCCCGCAACGTGTTCACGTCCAGATCGTTCGTCGGCTCGTCGAGCAACAGCACATTCGCGCCTGACTTCAGCACTTTCGCCAGGTGCACGCGGTTCCGCTCACCGCCCGACAGCGATCCCACCTTCTTCTGCTGATCCGTTCCGCCGAAATTGAACCGTGCGACGTACGCGCGCGAGTTCATCTCGCGGTCGCCCACCTTGATGAGGTCCTCGCCGTCGGAAATCTCCTGCCAGATGCTCTTGTCTGGGGCGAGCGGACGATTCTGGTCAACATACCCCAGCTTCACAGTGTCCCCGATGACGAATGCCCCGCTGTCGGGCTTCTCGTGCCCCGTGATCATTCTGAACAGTGTGGTCTTCCCTGCCCCATTGGGACCGATGACGCCGATGATTCCACCGGGCGGAAGCGCAAACGTCATGTCCTCGTAGAGGAGCAAATCCCCGTAGGCCTTCGAAACACCTCGCGCCTCGATGACGAGATTGCCGAGGCGCGGGCCTGGCGGGATATGGATTTCGACATCTTCGTGGCGGCCCTCCAGGTCGTCGGCCAGCATCCGTTCATACGCCGCGATGCGCGCTTTACTCTTCGCATGGCGCCCTTTCGGGTTCATGCGGACCCATTCCAGCTCGCGCGCCAGCGCCCGCTGCCGCTTCGATTCCTGCTTCTCCTCAACCGCCAGGCGCGCCTGCTTCTGCTCGAGCCACGAGGAGTAATTGCCCTGGAAGGGTATCCCCTCGCCCCGATCCAGTTCCAGAATCCAGCCTGCGACGTTGTCGAGGAAGTAGCGATCGTGCGTCACGGCCAGGACGGTGCCAGGATACTCTCCAAGAAAGTGCTCCAGCCACGCGACGGATTCCGCGTCCAGGTGGTTCGTGGGCTCGTCGAGGAGGAGCACGTCGGGGTGCTGCAACAAGAGCCGGCAGAGCGCGACCCGTCTCCGTTCGCCACCGGATATGACAGAGACGGGCGTTTCGGGCGGCGGGCATCGGAGCGCATCCATGGCCTGCTCAAGCTTGCTGTCAAGATCCCACGCGTTCTGGTGTTCAATCTGTTCCTGGAGCTTGGCCTGCTGTTCCAGGAGCGCATCAAAATCGGCATCGGGATCGGAAAGCTTGGCGCTCACCTCTTCGTAATCGCGCAGCAGCTTCACCGTCGCGGCCATGCCTTCCTCCACGATCTGCCGGACGGTCTTGGTCGGGTCAAGTTCCGGTTCCTGCGGGAGGAACCCGAACGTGATCCCTTTCTGCGACGTAATGTCTCCCAGGTAGTCCTTGTCCACCCCTGCGATGATGCGGAGGAGCGAACTCTTGCCGGCCCCGTTGAGGCCCAGCACGCCGATCTTCGCTCCATAGAAGAACGAGAGGTAGATGTCCTTGAGGACCTGTCTGTTCGGCGGGTGGACCTTGCCGACGCCCACCATCGAGAAGATGATCTTGTTGTCAGCCATGCGGAATCATTACGATAGAATGAGTGGTATCAATGAACGGTTCTCCCTCGTAGTACACATGCTCGAGGAACAGTCCTGATGGGGGGGCGGTGTGTTCTGCAGGACCGTCCGAGGGCTTGGACAACCACGCCTGCAATTGCTCGGTGCTGATTGATCCGCGGCCGATGCCTGCCAGTGTCCCGACCATGCGGCGCACCATCTTCCAGAGGAAGTGCGACCCGCGCACATGAACCAGAAGGAGAGCTCCATCTTCGAGAACGGCGCATCGGTCGAGCTGGACGATCGTGCTCTTCTCCTCGGGGTCGTCGTCGGTGAACGAACGGAAGTTGTGTCGCCCGAGGAACACCCGCGCGGCCGCCTGCATGGCCGGGGCGTCCAGGGGGTCCTTGATCCACCATACGTACTTCTTTCCGAATGCCGTCCGTCGGCGCGAGATCTGATAGAGATAGCTTCGGGCAACCGCATGATGCCTGGCGTGGAAGCGGGCATGCACCGGCTCCACGCGTCTGATGTGGATGTCCGCCGGGAGGCCGTCGTTCAATTTCAGCCGCAGGACCTCAGGCGGCATCATGGTTGTGAAGTCGAGGTGCGCCACCTGACCCAGCGCGTGCACGCCGGCGTCGGTTCGTCCGGACCCCTGGAGCTCGAACGTGGTGGCTCCCAACGCCCGGGAGAGCGCCTGCTGGATCTCGCCCTGGACGGTCCGGGATGTCTTCTGGACCTGCCAGCCGCTGTAGCGGGTTCCGTCGTATTCGATCGTGAGCTTGAGGCGCGGCACCGGGGGTCTTGGGAGTCGGGGTTGTTCAGGATGACAGTGGGAAAAAAAAGCCCCGCCTCAGCGGGGCCTGGCATCTCGTCTCGCGGGGTTACTTCTTCTTCTTGTCGAACTTCGCCATGACCTCCTCAGCGGCCTTCGCGTGGCTGGTGATGACGTCGCTCGCGCCCTTCATCGCGGCAGCGAGCTGGGTCTGTGTTCCCATCAGCCCTTCCATGTCCTTGTTAAGCTGTGCCATGACCTGCTCGTGCGGGAGGCCCTCGTCATACGGCTTGTACGCTTTCATCCAGCCGTCCATGGCCGATTTCGCGCCGGCGATCTGCTCTTTCGCGGCGGCAATATCATCGGCCGAATGGCCCTCGAGGGCCTTCGGAAACTTCGCCGCGAGCTCTGTGTGCTTTGCCATGGCTGCATCCAGCGCCGCCGTCAGGCTGTCGAGCACCTTCATCGACGCCATCTGCGTCTCGTGGGCCTTCTGGACCTCAGCGTTCAGGTCCGCTTCGAGCTTCTTCATGTCCGCCGACTTTCCGCACCCGACAAGCGCGGCGGCGACAACCAGTAATAGCCAACGGGATTTCATGATCCCTCCTATGTGTGAACATCACTCGTGGGACTACGTCCGTGAATATACCAGAAATCCGAACCGAATGAAAGGCCAGCCATGCAGCCCACATTGGGCGATTTCCTTACATCCACGTGCAATTTCCCGGCATTGAAGTTGCTGAGACTTGGAGCACTGTACCACACCTCTCCAGGAAGCACGCATGGATCGGCACAAAGTCCTCGCTCTCGTCACGGGTCGGGCGGATCAAGAAGTGGAAGTCGCGGGTGCAGCTGCGGTCCCGGACGCTGCGAACAAGACGCTCCCGAAGGTTCTTCGGACGACGGCGGGTGTTGAGCCGTACGCGGGACCCTGGGGACCTCTGCAGATCGGGCACCTCCTCCGGCGCACCACATTTGGAGCGTCGCGAGCAGACCGCGAGAATCTAACCGCGTTGTCGATCGACCAGGCCATTGACCGCGTCCTTGACGATGCGGTGCCCGACACAACCCTTCCGCTCAACGCTGACACCCGGGACCTGGTCCCGGTTGGAGTCACGTGGGTCAATGCGATTGCCAGGGATCCTGCGTCGACGTTCAGCCCAACCGGTGTGCGGATGAACTCGTTGCGCTCCTGGTGGATGCAGCGGATGATTCAGCAACAGGCATCGGTCCGGGAGAAGATGGTCCTCTTCTGGCACAGCCATTTCGTCACGGAAATACCGGATGTTGGCGACCCGAGATTCTCATACCGCTATGTTGACCTGATCCGCCGGAATGCCCTCGGCAATTTTCGTGCGTTCGCCCGCGACATGACGTTCGAAGGAGCGATGTTGCTCTACCTGAACGGCAACACCAACACGCGCACCAACCCGAACGAGAACTATGCCCGTGAGCTGCAGGAGCTATTCACGATCGGGAAGGGGCCGGAGGTCGCGCCCGGAGATTACACCAACTACACAGAGGTCGACGTCAGGGCGGCGGCGCGTGTGCTGACCGGCTGGAGGACGCAGACGAATACCGACGGGACGGTGGGCGCGGTGACCTGGAGGTTCGACTCGACACGACACGATCCCACCGACAAGCAGTTCTCCCATCGATACCAGGACCGGGTCGTCACCGGCCGGAGCGGCGAGGCGGGGGCGCAAGAGTTGGACGACCTGATCGCGATGATCTTCGATCAGCCTGAGACGGCCCGCTACCTGTGCCGGAAGCTGTACCGCTGGTTCGTGTACTACGTGATCGACGACCAGGTGGAAGACACGGTCATCGCTCCGATGGCGGACCTGCTCCGAGCCTCACACTACGAAGTGAAGCCGGTGCTGCGCCTCCTCTTCCGTAGCGCGCACTTCTTCGATCCCGTGAACACGGGATGTGTCATCAAGAGTCCGCTGGATCTGACTGTGGGGATGGTGCGGGAGTTCGAGATGGCGATCCCCGCCGCCGATCTGGCGCAGGAATACACGTTCCTCCTCTACCTCGTCAATCAGGCATCAGCGATGCAGCAGTCTCTCGGGCAGCCGCCCGATGTGGCCGGGTGGTCCGCGTACTATCAGTCGCCCCAGTACTATGAACTGTGGATCAACTCTGACACGCTGCCGCGGAGGACGAGGCTGAGCAACACGTTCGCGCGCACAGGGTATACGACGGGAGGGTCCACACTCATCATCGATCCGCTCGCGTTTGCGGCGGGGCTGACCATGCCGGAGGAGCCGGATCGCCTGATCGATGAGCTGTGCGAGTATCTGTATGCGCTTCCGCTCACGGCGGGACAGAGAGCATTCCTGAAGAACACGCTGATCCCCGGGCTGCCGGATTACGAATGGACGGTAGAGTGGATGGACTACGTCAACGACCCGACGAACCCGCTGAAGGCCACGCCGGTCAAGACCAAGCTGCAGACATTGCTCTCGACAATGATGCAGATGCCCGAATATCAGTTGCACTGAGGACGTTTCGTATGGATCGAAGAGGATTTCTTGCCCGTGCAGTGCCGGTAACGACAATCCCGTTCCTGGTCGGCGGGTTCAGGCTGCGCGCCTATGCACGGGGACCCCTGCTGAAGGCTCTGTCGGCCTCGTCCGTCGAGGACCGGGTCCTCGTGATCGTTCAGATGAACGGCGGGAACGACGGCTTGAACACTGTCATACCGCTGGATCAGTACTCAGCGTTGAGTGCGGTCCGGGGGAACATCCTGATCCGGGAGGACAAGGTGCTTCGGTTGTCGAGCGCAACCGGGCTGCACCCGGCGATGTCCGGCATGCACCGGCTGTACGGTGACGGAAAGCTCGGGATCGTCCAGGGGGTGGGGTATCCGAGCCCGAATTTCTCGCACTTCCGTGCAACGGACATCTGGCTCACGGCGGCGGATTCCGGGCAGGTGCTGTCGACGGGATGGATGGGACGATACGTCTCTGAGGAATACCCCGGCTATCCCGCCGCCTATCCGACCACCGGAATGCCCGACCCGCCCGCGATACAGATCGGCTCCGTTGTGTCGCCAGGGCTTGTCGGCCATGATGGCCCTGGCGGAATTGCTGTCTCAAACACAAGTTCGACATTCACGCTTCCGGGCGGGTTCGACATCCCGCCTGATTCACCGGCCGGCCACGAGCTTACGTATATCAGGACGGTAGCGGAGCAGACGGAGCAGTATTCGGCGGTGATACGATCCGCCGCCGGGCGTGCGCGTAATCTCTCGGCCCTCTATCCCAACCCCGGCCGGAACCCGCTGGCCGATCAGCTCAAGATCGTGGCGCAGCTGGTTGCCGGCGGATTGAAGACACGAATCTTTGTCGTGAACATAGGGGGGTTCGACACACATTCGGGGCAGGTCGCGTCGGGCGCGACAGAGACGGGGGCGCATGCCACGCTCCTGGACCGGCTGTCGGTTGCCATCACAGCGTTCATGGACGACCTGCGTTTGCTCGGCATCGATCATCGGGTGGTGGGGATGACATTCTCGGAGTTCGGGCGGCGCATCACATCAAACGCGAGCCTGGGCACCGATCACGGCACATCGGCGCCGATGTTCCTCTTCGGCACGCCCGTGAGTCCACGGATCTTCGGATCGAACCCGGAGATTCCCCCAACGGCGACGAGCAGGGACAACCTTGGGATGCAGCACGACTTCCGTTCGGTCTACGCGTCGATTCTGAAGGACTGGCTCGGGGCCTCAAGCGCTGAAACGGAGTCTGTGCTGTTGAAGAACGACCTCGCGACGCTGCCGCTGATCGACTACGCTGCCCGCGCATCGGGGATGGACGTGGTTCCGGCATCATACGCCCTGATGCAGAATTATCCCAATCCGTTCAATCCGCTCACGACGATCGTGTACGAGCTTCCGGAGCCTGCGCACGTGCGGATTGCGGTATACGACAGTGCGGGCGAGGAGGTGGCTGTACTTGTGGATGGCGGGATAGCGGCGGGGAGGAAGTCCGTGGACTTCAACGGGTTCAATCTGGCGAGCGGCGTGTACTTCTACCGCATGACAGCGGGGAGCTTCAGCGAATCGAAGAGGATGGTGCTGGTTCGGTAAGCGCGTGCAGGCCAACACGCTCATCGCCCATCCGCGCGAGGGAACGGCAGGTGATGAGGTCCCCGCGTTGGACGTGAGTGGTTCTCCGGATCTCTAGACGCCTCCCGGCGGCGAGACCAGGATGGTTCCCCCTTCACCCACCGCGACGTACTGGAAGTCGTGCCAGATGACGTCCCGGAGCCGTTGCGGCACCTGCGTGGTGGTGCGGTTCCAGGTGCGGCCATCCTGTGAGGTGAGAATATTCCACCCGACCGTGACGAGCGGCCCCTCGCCGGACGCGACGCCATATTGCGTGGTCGCATCCAGGGTGTAGCGCTGCCAGTCCGTCCCATTGCCGGAGACGAATGACACGCCCCCCGTGCCTGCCGTGATAAATGCGCTGCCCGCCCATGTGATGTCGAAAATACTGTAGTCCGTTCCTGGCAGCGTGACCGGCACCCAGGTGAGCCCGTCCGGCGAGGTCAGAACGATCACGTCCGCCGGGAAGCTCTCCTGCATAGCAGCTGCGACGAACCGGGTCCCCGACCACACAACCGACTGCAGGCTCCGGTACTGCAGCGAGGGACCGCGCTCGGTCCACGCGAGGCCATCCGGGGACGTGAGAATCACCGTGGTATCAGTGCTCCCGCCAGGCAGCATGGGGGAGCTGCCCACGGCAACAATCAATCCTCCTCCCGCGGTCACGCCGTAAAGGGCGCCCTCCGCCCGAGGCGCGCTGGCGGGCGTCCACGATATCCCGTCCGGCGACACAAGAATCGCTATGTTATCGCCCACGGCGATAAACTGCTGTCCGGACCAGGCGATCGCCCGCAGGTGTGCGCCGATTCCGGAGGCCCTGGGTGCCCATGCCCGACCGTCAGGGGACGTCACGATTGTCCCGCCTGTTCCGACCGCGACAATCATCGACTCACTGGCTGCAACACCGAGGAGTCCAGCGGTGGTACCAGAGGGGCGGTATCCCCATGAGGCTCCGGACCGGTCGCGCGCGACGCGGAAGATCTTCGACGTCGGATTGGATCGGTTTCCTTTGCTGTCGATCAGCGTGACGGTCACGTTGAACGATCCCACGGCGCCTGTTGCCACGCGGAGTTCTCCGATCAACGTGCCGGCCGTCATGCCTGCTGCACTGGTGGCCGCGATGGTATCTGAGCCGCCCGGCGTAATGGACAGGAGGAGTGTCGCGAGGTCGCCGTCGATATCCGAGAACGTGACTGATCCGCGCACGGTCACAATATCCCCCCATGGATAGTAGGCCGCAGAATCCGGGGAAAACGTAAAGTTCGTGATCACGGGAGCGTTGCCGCGAGAGCTGTCGGGCCCTGTGCTGTCATCGCATCCGGCAACCACAACGGCCATCAGAAGGAGGGAAGCGAATGATCTCATCGAGGTATGACCTGTAAGGCAGAGCGCGGGTACACGGGATATTCCATGCGCAAATGTAGGGATTTCGGAAGGGAAAGTCGAGGCAGCCAGCCCGTTGCAACTGTCACTGCGCCGCGTGCCTGCACGGCCCGGACCTGGAAACACCCGGCAGAAGGATCTCGCACGCCTCTCAGTTTCACCTCAGCCGGTTCACATCGGCTGGCGATCAACGGAACGGAACTTGCATTTGTTGATCTCGGCGAAGTACATTGCTATCAGAGACTCCATCGCGCCCGAGGCCCCGCATACACGGGCCGCCGCTCCTGACCCCGATCCGGATCCCTCCGCTCTCGAGCCCGCCCCGACGACCCATAGGCGCCTGCACTGTTGTGAAACAGTCAAGGGAGGCACCATGCGTACGCTCATGCCGGCGTCCCTGGCTGCGTTGCTCTCTGTCCCCATCGCAGCCCAGGTCGACACGATCACGATATTTTATGTCAACGACTCCCACTCCAGCGCTTGAGGGCGGGGGACTTCACTGAGACAAAGAAGCTTGTGGTCGCGAAGTAAGCCGGGGTGTTTGGGAAACTGCAAAGTGCATATTGCGAAAGGCCTTCCGTCCCATGACATACTCTCATACGCAGGTTGGCGCGCCCATGATAGCGGGGCTGGTGACCATGACCGTGGCGGCGTTCGTCGTAACGGCGGTTGCTCCCCCACCCGGCGGTCCCCTGACGGGCGTGATCGTGCTGCTCGGAGCGCTCGTGATGGCCTCCTTCGTATCGCTGACCGTCGAGATCCACGGGGGATCACTCACCTGCCGTTTCGGTCCCGGCTTCATCAAGAAAGACATTCCTCTCGTGGAGATCGCGAACGCGACGGCGGTCAAGAATCCCTGGTTTGTTGGTTGGGGAATCCGCTGGTATCCAGGCCGCTGCTGGATCTGGAACGTCTCCGGTCTCCAGGCGGTCGAGCTCGAGTACAGGAATGGCCGCAGGTTCCGGATCGGCACGGATGAGCCGGAAGCACTTGTGCGGGCCATTCAATCGCTTATTGGTCCGGGCAACCCTGCAGGGTAACCCTGCCTCTTCTTCCGCCTCGAGTGTGACTCAAGTGTGTCACCTCACTGACACACCTGGATGAAGTCCAGAGGGCCCCTTTCCGCGGGGCCTTGCTTTTGTCGGTGGCCGCAGCGTACATTCTGGCGACACACCGTTTGGCGCCTGACGGTTTCCCCGGCCGGATGGCCGCCGAAGCTGGACCCTGATCCAGTACCTCTGTCGTAGAGCCCACCTCCGACGACCACCGGTTGTACATGTGGATGAAGAACGTCCCTGGGGGGACATACGAGCGAACAGGCGCGATTGACGACTCGGCAACGAACCGACGTCTGCACACATCGACCTCCTCGGTCCGGTGTGCGCATTAAGGTGGGAACAATGAAAGGACATCTCCTCTGCCTCGTGGTTGCCGGCGTGCTGCTCCGCGCTGTTGCCTCCGGTCAATGGGTACAAACCAGCGGACCCTCGGGCGCGTTCGTCCAGGCGCTCGCCATCAACGGCACGGACCTCTATGCGGGGACGTACCGCGGAGGCGTCTTTCTTTCCACCAACAACGGGGAGAGCTGGACCGCGGTCAACCGGGGACTGTCCGACAGAGATGTAAATTGTCTGGCCGTCCGTGGCGAGAATCTCTTTGCCGGCACCAATAGTGGCATCTTCCTCTCCACCAACAGCGGAGCAATCTGGAATCCCGTCAATGCGGGAATGTCCAATGCGATCGTGAACTGTCTTGCCTTCAGCGGGTCGGATGTCTTTGCCGGGACGTGGAACAACGGCGTCTTCCGTTCGACGGATGACGGTGCGCACTGGACAAAGGTGGCGAACGGCCTGACGAACATGGACGTCCAGGCGCTCGCCGTTGTGGATACGATGCTTCTTGCCGGCACAAACAACGGTGTGTTCGTGTCCTCCAACAACGGTGCCGACTGGACGGAGGTCAACGATGGCCTTGCGAGCAAGGTCGTCAAATGCCTCACTGCCAGCCGTGCCGGTGACGGGACGGGTGGGACCCATCTCTTCGTCGGGACGCGAGGTGGCGTCTTCCTCTCAACGGACAACGGCGCACACTGGGCCCCGGCCAGCGAAGGACTTAAGCACAGGGATGTCCAGTGTCTGGCCGTTGTCCCTGACGATAGCGGGGCCGGTGGCACGAGGCTCCTTGCCGGGACCCTGGGTGGACTCTTTGTTTCTGGCGATGACGGTGGTGGTTGGACTGAAGTCGCTTCGAGTCTCGTGAATGCGGATGTCTATTCCATCGTGTCAAATGGCGTGAACCTGTTCGTGGGCACGTCCAGCGGGGTGTTTCTCTCGACTGATGGAGCGATGAATTGGGATCCGGCGAATGCCGGCTTGACGGGGACAAGCGTGCTCTGTTTTGCCGTGAGTGGTACGGAACTGTTTGCGGGAACGATGTACGGCGGCGTGTTCTCTTCCACCAACAGCGGGATGACCTGGATCGGCGGCTGGGTGGACATGAGAAACACATCGGTTGTGTCGCTCGCGGTGAGTCCTGCCGGTGGAGCGGCAGGCGGGATAGACCTTCTTGCTGGAACCTCAAGCGCAGGCGTCTTCCTTTCCGCGGATAGCGGGCGAACCTGGAAGACCGTTAACGCAGGTCTGACGAATATCCGGATACTGTCGCTCGTCGTGAGCCCCGGCGGTGGCGGGACGGGCGGGACAAAGCTCTTTGCCGGCATCGCCGACAATGGAGTGTTTGTCTCGTCTGACCATGGCGCACACTGGGTTGCTTCGAATGAAGGTTTTCCCCTGGATCAGTACGGCCGATATCCCAGTGTCACATGCCTGGCCGCATCGGGGACGACTCTCTTTGCAGGCACCAAGGGTTCCGGAGTCTTTGTATCCACCGACAGGGGCACAACCTGGAGCCAGCCGGGTTCGGGTCCGTATCCATACATCCTGTCGCTAGCGGTCAGCGGCTCGAATCTCTACGCCGGCACAAGCGGCGCCCGCGTGTTTGTGTCCACAGACAAGGGCGCAAGTTGGCGCTCGGTCAGCAGCGGACTCACCGAATTCGTAATCAGGTCGCTCGTTGTGAGCGGGACGAGCCTCTTTGCGGGCACAACGGGGGGAATCTTCGTGACCAGCAACAAGGGGGCGAGCTGGACGAGAGTCAATGAGGGTCTCGCGAATGTGAATATCCTGTCGCTCGCGGTCATAGGGGTAGATCTCTTCGCGGGAACGTTCGGCGCCGGTGTGTGGCAGCGGACTCTCTCGGAAATGGTCACCTCGGCGCAGCCTTCTGAAGACCGGCTCCCCGATGCATTTGAGTTATTCCAGAACTACCCGAATCCCTTCAACCCGAGCACGACGATCGAGTACGCGCTGCCGGAGCGTTCGTACGTGACGCTGACCGTCTTCGACGCACTCGGACAGTGCGTTGTGACGCTTGTTCAGGATGAGAAGGAGGCCGGATATCATCGGGCCATCTTTGATGCCGCCGGACTCGCCAGCGGTGTCTACCTGTACCGGTTACAGGTCCGCACCAGGGACGCTGCAACCGGCCGCGAATCCGGGGGCGGACCTAGAGAGTCCGTGCGGACGCGGAAGCTCGTTTTGGTTCGATGATTCGCTGTGATGTGGCCGTTGTCAGTGTCGGCGGGCCGCCGTTGCTGGACCCTGAACCAGCACCTACGTTCAAGGGCCCCCTTCGACGACCCGTCGGGACGTGTCGTTGACAAATCTGTGACAGTCGCTCGCTTCCCTGTGTGTATACTGGACCTAGAAGGCTATTGGGAGCACGGAGCCGACTTCTTGTGTCATCTCTTGCGGCGACTTTAGCGTACAATGAGAACCAGACTCATCTCAGAAGACGCAATGAAAAGGAACTCAACCTCATGGCTACCGCGCGGCCTAGCTTGTTGCATTTCGGGGCGACACTCCTTGTGATTCTCCTGTCGTCCCCGTTTGCCTGGTCCCACAAGCAGCCGGTTCATCAATACCTTGTTCGTGAAGGGTACACCCTGCTTGTGAAGACATACGGAAACGATATCCCGCAGCTCTCGCGGTTCATAGGATCAGCGGACCAATCCACGATCGGAGACTCCGCGTGGCAACAAGGCTATGTCACGACGGGGGCATGGCGGGAGGACGAGGAAGACGTCGTCTACCATTACGATATCCTTCCCGGCGTGAACTATGCGCTCACCAGCATTACGCATTTCTGGTCTGCCGATCGTGGCGATGGCGCCGACAATATGTTCAGACTGGTTATCGAGCAGCCGCCGTTGCCTCCGATCAACACCGATATCGGACCCTTCCCGAATGCATATGCCAGACTCAGGAGGTTTGCTGAGGGCGGGTGGGTGCTGAACTACCCCCGGCTCTTCGTCTGCCGCAACACGGCGAACAACCACTGGCTGGTCATCACTCCACTTGTTTCGGATGCCGGCTTTGGGGTTCCACTGTCGTACGACGGACTGGTCGACTTTTATTCAAGCGCAAGGCTCACGGTGCGAGCGGACCAGCCAAATGTCTGCACGGTCCTTGATGTCACAGACCTGAAGACTATCGAGCTGAGTGACCTGACGGAGATCGAGGTCGCTGACGACGTCCGGAATATCGTGGCCTGGGAAGTGCTTGGGAGGATGTGTCACTTGCTGGCCGACATGAGTGTTCCTGCTCATGCGCATCTGGACGAGCATGGTCTGCTGGCGGATAGCTACGAAGACTATGTTGGCGGGGCTGGCGATCCCTACACAGCCTGGAGTGCTGACAATGTTGATTCAGCGATTGTGCTGAACGGCCCGACAGACGAAGTGCTTCACACCCTGATGTACACCACACAGCAGCAGGCCGACCATTTTGGCAGCAACGGACCCGCCAATGGGGACGGCAACGACGTCATCGGGGGAGATGCTGCGGCGGCGGAGCGGGAGATCCTGAATGCCATCGACCTGGGATCCCTCGGCGGGCCGACCACCAATGCCGGGCCCTGGTCGTCCGGGGATCTGGACATCATCAGGGACAAAACCCTCCCGTATGCGATCAGGGCGACGGCTGGATTGCTGTACTGGTTCTCTGTTTCCACCGGACTGATGTCTCCAATCGTTTCGGTCGCGTCGGGTCAGGACCAGAATGGGCCGGCTGCGACACACCTCGCGCAGAACTACCCGAACCCATTCAATCCGGCGACGACAATCGCATACGCGGTGCCGGAGAGATCGCACGTAACGCTCACGGTGTATAATACGCTCGGAGAGAGAGTTGAAGAACTGGTGAACTGTGAGCTGGAGGCTGGCTATCATGAGGTCCTGTTTGATGCCAGTGGCCTGGCGGGCGGAGTCTATCTGTACCGTCTGCAAGCGGGAGACGTCGTACAATCACGGCGATTGCTGTTCCTGAAGTAGCTGTTTCAACTCCTGGCGCGCTCTGACCACTTCCAAGTGTCGGCGCGCTGCTGAGCGCTTCTGAGGCACCGTTCCACCCGACGACCCAACGACTCTTCCGGAAGGAGGGTTGGCATATCTGGGCTGTGCGGGAGCATCTCCCTGCCACACGCAGAACAACGGTGCCCGATGGTAATCCATCCTCTGGGCCGCCGCCCTGGAGAGCGCTCGATCAGTTCGCCATAGCTGAAAGGGGCATGCCTCACAGCGTAGAGGTCCTCGGAGCCAAGACCGCGGTTGCATCGGTCGACGGGCGATGGGAAGATGCGTTGGAAAGCGTGTGCGAAGCTGTTGAACTCAGTCCGCGAGACGGGTCGCTGATGGTCGATCAGGCTGAGGTGTACTGGGTGCTCCGGCGATATGAGGAGGCTGTCAGGACCTGCGATCTGGCCATCGAGCTCGCGCCGGATGACGCCTGGCCCTATCTCATGAAGACGTTCTCGCTCTGGAGCTGGAGAGGCGCATTTGCTGAGACGCGGACAATTCTACAGGCCGTCCCGGTCTCTCACGACTGGGCGGCCTGGGTGTGGTACTGGCAGACCATGTTTGAAAGAGACTATGGTGCGGCCATCGAAGGACTTTCTACAGACCCCAATGGCTGGGTTCGCACCAAGTGCTGGGCGATGCCGAAATCGCTTCTGGCCGGCTACGCCTGGAGGCTCTCGGGAGACCGGGAGAAAGCTCTGAAGGCGTACGAATCGGCTCGATCTCTTCTCGAAGCCGAGGCCAAGCGATGGCCGGACGATCCACGTTACCACAGCTCACTTGGCATTGCCTACGCCGCTCTTGGCAGGAAGGCTGATGCGGTTCGTGAGGGGAGGAGCGCGGTGGAGCTCCTTCCGGTCGCCACGGACTCCTTCTACGGTCTCCCGTACGTGCAGGACCTGGCCTTCATCTACACGCTGAACGGGGATACCGAAGCCGCGGTGCAGCAGCTTGAGTATCTCCTTTCCATTCCGTCATGGATGTCCGTGTCATGGCTCCGAATGGACCCGGAGTGGGACCTGCTACGCGACAGGCCGGCGTTCAACCGAATCCTGGTGCGTACCACAGAAGCAGGGACAGGCAGATCATGGCGTTGACTTCCCTTCCCTGAGTACGTATCTTGACGTGTTGATGCTGTTAGCAACGGATCTCGGGGTGTAGCTCAGCCCGGTTAGAGCGCTTGCTTTGGGAGCAAGAAGTCGCTGGTTCGAATCCAGTCACCCCGACTCACACTCGACTGTTGTTGCCCTCCTCAGAAGGCCGTGTAGAGGTAATACACGCCGCCAAGTATCACCATCACGCCGGCGACCCGTTTCATCCACAGCGCCCCATCCGAGCGGTCGGTCCAGTGAAGGTACCGCTGCACGGCTCCGACGGAACCCCCGGCTCCGGCAATCACGGTGCAGTGCCCGATGCCAAACGCCGCAATGAGCCCCAGCGCCTCGAGGGGATTCGCCGACGCCACGCTGAACACCACTCCAAGCACCGGTGCCATGTATGCAAACGTGCACGGTCCCAGACCGATGCCGAAGATCAACCCGAGCAGCAGCGCACCCCTCCACCCCCGGGCGAGCGACGTCCGAGGTACGGCGCCTCGCCACGATACATGGATGACATCCAGGAAGTAGAGCCCGACGATGAAGAACACCCCGGCCACGATGAGATTGCCCCAGACGCCGACATCGCCCATCATCCTGCCCGCGGAAGCCGTGATCACTCCAATGAGCCCGATGGTGACCAGAATCCCCGTGGCGAAGATCAACGAGAGGAGGTACGGCCGCACCGTGCCGTTCTGTTCCTGACTGCTGATGTAGCCGACAACAAGGGGGATGCTGGAGAGATGACAGGGACTGAGAAGGATGCTCAAGACACCCCAACCTGCTGCGGCAAGGAGAGCGATGCCGAAGCTGTCACTCATGGCCATCGTCAGCCATGTGAAGAGTTCATTGAGCATGAGTCATCCCGCAGTGCGGATTTTCAGGCCGCGCTTCTGCAGAAGGCTGTCGATTGCCGGTTCGGGATAGAATCCCTCGTGTCGGAAGAACTCCCTCCCGTCCTTGTCGAGAAATACCTGCGTGGGGATGACCCGTATGCCATACGTCTCGGCGTATTCATGCTGGTCGGGCTTCCAGACGTCGTAGAATACGACGGCGATCTGGTTACCATACTTCTTCTCGATGGCCGCCATGACAGGCTGCATCTGCCTGCACGGAACGCATTTGACGGATCCGAGTTCGACGAATGTCACAAGCGGCTTCCTGGCTTCGCCGGTCTTTGCCGGCGACGTCTCGTGCTTTTCTTGAGACAGGACCATGCCTCCGCCCATGATGAACGCCATAAGAATCAGGAGTGTCCTTTGAGTTGTCATGGAATCCTTCCACCCGTGAGTGTGATGCGTGCCTGGCCGCACAGGGCCTGCAGCATTGCTGCAGGTTCACGAAAACTCGCCGAACAGCCATCCGGCGATCACGGAAAGCGTGATGATGGTCAGGATGTATACTGGGGCCTGTCTTCTCCCCATGATCTTGAAAAGGACGATCATGCTCGGAAGGCTCAGAGCGTTTCCCGTCAGGAACAGCGTGAGTGCCGGCCCCCGCCCCATGCCCAGCCCCATCAGCTTTTGGATGATCGGCACTTCCGTCAGCGTGGCGAAGTACATGAATGCGCCGAAGGTTGAGGCAACAAGATTGGCGAGGAGCGTGTTCTCCCCGACGAGCCCGACCACGAAGTCCCTTGGAATGGCAACTTCGATAATGCCGGCGATGAACACGCCCACAAAGAGGTAGGGGAGGATCTTCTTGGTCAGCTCCCACGTCTCGCGCAGCCATTCCAGGTTGTGTTCTCTCCGGAATTTGAAGAACACGATGCCCAGCACAGCCCCCACCATCACGATGATGAGCACCGCCTTGAGGGTTTGGTCAAGCGATAGCCCGAACACCACCAGGGTGGCAAGTTGAAGCAGGAAGAACGTGAGGATGGTGGAATTCGAATAGGGCACGTCCCCACTCATCCCTGCGGCGAATGGTTCCTGGGAGTTCTTTTTGTCGTGCCCGCGGAAGAGCGCAGCCATCAGGAGTCCGGCGAGCCCCGAGATGACGAGTGCGGCAACAAGCCGCCCCACGGCAAAATCCCAGCCGAGCACGCTACCGGTCAGCAGTATTGCAGTAACGTTGATGGCGGGGCCTGTGAAGAGAAATGCGACGGCGGGGCCGATACCCGCTCCGCGTCTGTAGATGCCGGTGAAGAGGGGAAGGATCGTGCAGGAGCAGACGGCAAGGATTCCTCCTGAAACACTGGCGATCGGATAGGCAATCCACTTGTTGGTTTTCGGGCCCAGAAGCCGCACGATGGCATCCTTCTTCACGTACACCGCAATCGTGCCGGCGATGAAAAAGGCCGGCACAAGACACGTGAGCACATGAAGCCGTGCGTATTCATGGAGAAGGGAAAGCCCGGCGGAGATCGACTGCAGCACGATGGGCGCATCGATGGGTGCGAAGTAGAAGAAGACAAACACTGCCGCAAGCAGTGTGACTTTTCCCCACTCCTTCATTGGACTGCCCGGACGTTTGCGGTTATCAGTTCTTTGATCTTGTCGATGGACGGCACGCCTCCCTGCCAGACGAGCTTCTCATCGATGACCAGTCCAGGTGTTCGCATCACGCCGTAGGACGCAATGCCCTCAAGGTCGCTGACCTTCGACACGGTGGCCTGAAGATTCATCTCTGCCACAGCGTCCAGCGTCCGCCGCTCCAGTGTGCGGCAGTTCATGCAACCTGGTCCAAGTACTTTGATGGTCATGGTTCCTCCTGCTGTCATGGTTCCTGTAATGCTTCGGCTCGCTTTTCGATGTCCCGACGTACAAGCGCTGTGGCAATGTCCAGCAGCCTGAACGTTCGGGCGTCCACGACCTTGAAGTTGACCCGCAATCCGTCTTTCCAGGAGAACAGGATGCCCGCCTGCACGAGAATCTTCAGGTGGCGCGAGAGATTGGACTGCTCCATGCCGAGCTCAGGCGCAATCTCGCAGTTGCACCGTGGACCCTGGCGGAGGAACTCCAGAATGCGGATCCGGTTCGGGTGTGCCAGCGCCTCGAAGATATCGCTCTTGAGCTCGGCGGCGGTCGTTACCATCAGGAGGCCCTATGATTGTTGAACTATATGAGTATATATGCATATAGTGTGCCCGCGAGGAGGGTGCGCCTGCAGCCGGGAAATGCCGATTCTCCGGCCGTTCTTTCTCGGAATCCGTAGGCCATTGTCGTTTTCAAGAGAGGCCGAACGCCGGGGAACGTCTGCAGAGGGGATGAATAGCCGCGTATGAAAAGGGGCAATCGCAGGTGCGATTTCACGGCATCGAAGCGATCGTACCGGTGGAACCCTGTCTCTACGCGTCTGTTGATCGCCTCGTCTGTATCAGCGAAGATCAGGGAATATCGTGGCAGAGCACCGACCCCATCAGGGCCAGGAGGCTCCGATCACATCGCTCTTAAAGTTCCCGTCGGGCACCATCGTGCACCGGCTCACCTTCGGCTTGCGCACTGAAAGCCTGAGGATGCTCCTCCTGAAACGAAAAGCCCCGGCGCATGGCCGGGGCTCCGCCGCGCAACCTGCGATGTGTCAGTCACTTCTTCTGAAACGTCAGCATCTCGCGACACTCGGATGCCATCCACTTCACGCCGTCGGTTCTGAGTCGCTGCCTCCCGCTGTCGGCACGCTTCGGCAGATAGACCTTCCCGATCACCTCCATTCCGAGCTCCTTCGCGACGCCGGTCACGTCTGACGGGTAATCCAGCAGGCCGAACGGTCCGCCGACCGCCTCAGTAATCACCGAGACCCGACCGCCCGGCTTCAGAATCCGAGCGCTCTCGCGCATCAACGACTTCAACTTCATCATCGTCTCCGACCGCGCCGCGGCAGGGGAGAAATCAGTGTCCTCGCCGTGCGCGAAAAACTCGGCCGGCGGGTCAAGCAGTACATAATCCACAGACAAGCTCTGCTCCGGAATTCCCGTCTGCAGGACGTTGGCCCTGTTGATCCTGCCGTCGGCGGGATCAACATCGTACATGCGCACCGAACGGTCCTTGAAATAGGGGAGGGTCTCGATCACATCTCCTGTCGTGCCGCTGCCGGCCATCGGGTCCACGACGACGCCTCCCGGCGGGCAGTAATAATAGAGGGCGTTGGCCACGATCTGACCCGCCAACCGACCTTTGTACCCCGGCTTTCCGAACCGCGGATCGGGCGAATCGATCGACCAGATATTTTTTTCCTTCAGATCAAACCCATACTTCGTGCGTTCATCCTCTCTCTTTGCCAGCTCATCTTCGCGGATCTTCTTCTGCAGATCGGAGATGGTCCACTTTGCGTGAATTGCCATCTTCTCGTAGTGATCGCGGCGCTTGCTCTCGTCCACCTTCGTGCCCAGCTCGAAGTAGAAGATGTCGGGCAGCGGACGCTTTTCGACGTCAGGGTAATATGTGTAGAACTGCTGGCACTGTTTCAGCATGTGGTACGGGAACTTGAAGCCTGGCATCTCGGAGAGTTTCTTGAGAATCTGGTCGGCGAAGATGCCTTCCTTGAGGGCCGCCGGAATGACACGGTCAACGAGGAATTTCCCGAGGTCCCAGTAGTTGTCCGCCGAAAACGTGCTCAACTTCTCGATGAGAGGTTCGAGCGACGACACATGAGTGGGACGGGGTGCCGGACGGGGTGCGGGTTTGCGCGCGGTTTTCTTCATGGCATCCTCGCGAAGAGTAGAGGAGAAAGATTGACAAAACAGGAGAGATTAAACCTATATACGCGAATTGTGAGTCTGACGCAAGAGGAAATGCCCCACTCGGGGTCGGGACACCATGATCACAGGTGGCGTCGTGCTCCGCGAATTCCGCCAGCCGGGGACGGTGCGGTTTGAAAGGAACCGTCAGAAATGGTATATTTAAATTCTTGGGGCCCGTAGCTCAACGGATAGAGCAACAGCCTTCTAAGCTGTAGGTTGCGCGTTCGATTCGCGCCGGGCCTACACGGCGTCACAGCGATTTCCTTTGTCCGTACCCCACAGCGCGTCGTTGCTTTCCCGCCCCCATCGTCTAGAGGCCTAGGACACGAGCTTTTCAAGCTTGGAACACCGGTTCGAATCCGGTTGGGGGCACATCGCTTTCTCACCCACGAGGCTTGACAGACGCATCCTCACGAGCCTCATCCAACACCCGCCTGGTCCCGGCACTCCACAGAATCACGGCGGGCACACCTATGGCCAGCGCCTGTGCTGGGAGGAAACCGGCTGCCTGTACCAGGAACGGCGCATCACGCGAGATCAGAAACGGCAGACAGACCATCAGCCAGATGGCAACCGCTGCGGCGGGGCGGAATAGCTCCCGGTTCATGCACACTATTGCCACCAGCGACACCAGGATGTAGTTCCCGGGCGCAAACGGACTCGCCAGCGTCCCGAGGCTCACGAGCGAAAGCCAGACAGAGACTGCTTCTGTACCAGAACGTGGCTGGCGCTGCCCTGCCCAGATGGCCAGCGCAATGATTCCCGCAAGATAGACCATCGAAACCACCCGCCCGACCTCGGGCGTCATTCCGGGAATCCCCAGCATACCGAGTTTGAGCGGAATCCCGAAGGGCGCCATATTCCTGGCAACTCCAAAACTCCGGGAGAGCGGGCGAGCAAATGCCTCCCCGCTGGAGAGGCGGGGGAGCTCGTATTCGAAGAATGCCTTGAAGGATGCCGGCCCCGCGACCAGGAATGCGATTACGGTCAGGAGAATCCCGGCCGCGGTGGTCCATGCCACCTCGCGCCACTGCCGGCGGGCAAGCAAATAGAGGAAGAGCATTCCAGGGAAGATCTTTGCAACCATGGTGATGGCCAGCGCCAGTCCGCCGGCCGGGACGCGAAGGGAGAAAAGCACGAGCGCGATGGCGGAAGTCGCGAAGACGAGGATCTGGACGTTTGACATTTGCAGACCGACCAGCACCGGCATCGAGCACCACAGAAGCGGGGCCATGCCGATCACGCGGAGCCTGCCTTCGGGTTCCAGGCGGAAGGCAATCAAGCCTATTGCGAGCATAAGGGTGAGCGCACCCGCCGAAAACCAGACGGCACGCACCGCGAGAAACTCGCCACCGGTAATCGCCCGTATCGCGATGGGGAGAAGAAGGAAGGTCGGGGGATAGTGGTAGAGGTCGACGTCGAACCCCTCCAGCTTCCTGTCGACGTAGTGTTCCTCCCTGTACACGTTCGGCTCGCCTTCAACGGCGAGTCGCGCGCTTTCAGTGTATGCAGTCAGGCAGCAGTGGTGAACGAGCCACTGGTCGCCCGGGAAGATGGAATGCTGATGCGCGCCGGTGTCGAGCATGAACATCGAGAGTCGTGCGGTCTGCACGACAGCTACCGCTGCAAGCACTACCCATGCGGCGCTGAGCGCGGGCTTCGTCTTCCGGACCCCGTCCAGTGTCCGGGGCAGTCGCCGTGCGAGCCAGAAGATTCCGATCACGACAATGGCAAGCACTAGGGGGATGGCCGCAAACGAGGGAAGGCCCGCACCCTGCAGGCCGACGTACCCGGGGAGGCCGGCACATGCGCCCACGACAGACGCGACCATGAAGCGCTCGATTCCAGGATGAACCCTCGGCGAGGGAGAGGCCGTCACATCGGCAGAGAGACCAGGCAGGATCTGGGAGGGATGATTGTCCATGCGAATACTCCTCCACCTCAGGTGGAACGATCGGTGCGGGATCAAGGGCGGAAATCGTGCCCCCGCGCGCACCCTTGCACCGTGGATTTTCAAAGGACAGACTGTGAAGGGGCCAAGGAAGGAAAATAGACTGTAAAACACAAATCCTGGATTGCTTCTCAGAGGTCCAGGCTGGATATTATGTGCAAACTCCAAGGAGGGTATCCCCATGTTCATTGGACACGCCGCAGTTGCGTTCGCAGCCAAGAAAGCGGCGCCGAAGGCGTCGCTCGGATCCCTCATGATGGCCGCCCAGTTCATCGATCTCCTCTGGCCCGTCTTCCTCCTCTTTGGCCTGGAACATGTCCGCATTGATCCCGGCAACACGGCGCTGACACCGCTTGACTTCTACGACTACCCGTTCTCGCACAGCCTTCTTGCGGTCGTTGTATGGGGATTCGTGTTCGGCGGGGCGTACTTCGCCGCACGACGCTACCGCACCGGCGCTATCGTGCTCGGCCTGCTCGTCATCAGTCACTGGGTGCTGGACTTCCTGACGCACCGTCCGGACCTCCCGCTCGCACCCGGCAGCGAGACGCATGTCGGGCTCGGACTGTGGAACTCCGTTGCTGCGACATTGATCGTCGAAGGTTTGCTGTTCGCTGGATGCGTTGCCCTGTACGTACGAACGACGAAGGCGATCGACCGGATCGGAACCTATGCCCTCTGGGGATTGGTGGCGTTCCTTGTGGTGATCTACTCGATGAATGTCTTTGGGCCCCCCCCGCCCGACACCGGCGTCATCGCATACGCGGGGAACGCAAGCTGGCTCTTCGTTCTCTGGGGGTACTGGATCGACAGGCATCGTGCTGTGCGTGTGCAGGTTCTCTCCCCGGCATCATAATACCACGAATCTATCCGATTCGAGCAATGACACTCCATCGCAGCATTGCATGGGCGCTCGTAGCCCTTGGCATCTCCCAGCTCATCCTCGGGATCTCCTGGTCGTGGGAAGTCTGGGTGCGCGTCGCGCACGACGGATTCTTCGACGCGATTGACCCATGGATGGACCGGAACGCCGCGTTCTGGTTCGCGTACCTGGGTCTGCCGATCATCTTCAGCGGCGCCCTCTGCCTGCGGCTGTTGAAGGATACCGGCAGGCCGCTCCCGCGCGGCGTGGGGATCTGGATGCTCTGCCTCGGCGCGATTGGCACGCTCTTCTTACCGGCTTCGGGGCTCATCTTCCTTGCCGTCCTCGGGGCGCTGGTTCTCCTCCCCGTGAAAACACGATGACACGCCCTCCGGGCATCCTCCTTCTGGCCGCCGTCGCTGCATTGGCGCTCGCGGCGTGTTCGCGCGACGTCCCGGCGCTCGTCGAAGAAGTGGAGACCGATTCAACGCAGCACAACCTGCGGGGTGTCTGGCGGGAGGAGGATCTCGCGGGAGGGGTGGACAGCATTATGGCGGAGTACGCCGCCCTGGACGGTCCGGGCGCCGCGGTGCTCGTGGCACGTCAGGGGGAACCCCTGGTGATGAAGGGGTACGGCCTTGCTGAACTCGAGACGGCAAGAGCCGTCACGCCGACCACCAACTTTCGTCTCGCCTCTCTCACAAAGCAGTTCACTGCGACCGCCATCCTTATCTTGCGCGGGGAGGGGTTGCTGTCGCTGGACGACCCAATTGTCAGGTACCTTCCCGAGCTCCCCGCCTACGCCAACAACGTAACGGTACAGCAGCTTCTTCAGCACATCTCCGGCCTGCCTGACTACGAAGATTATCTGAGGATCACTCACCTCGTCCCCGTCCGGGAACGTGAGGTCCCGTTCATGATCGCCGACGCGGAGTCGCTTCTGGCTCGGGAGGGGACGACCTACCACTACAGCAACACCGGGTACGCGCTGCTTGGCGTGATCGCCGAACGTGCCGCGGGATTGCCGTTCCCGGAGGTCCTTCGGACCCGGATCTTCGCGCCCGCGGGGATGGACGGATCGATTGCCTATGTAGCCGAGGGTCCGCCCGTGCGCGAGCGGGCGTACGGGTACTCACGCGCTCAGGTCTTGCGAAAGTGGAAGCGCACTGATCAGAGCATGACGAGCGCCGTGCTGGGCGACGGGGGGATTTATTCTTCGGTGCGCGACGTACTTCAGTGGGACAGGGCGTGGAATAGCTGTCTGCTTCTCGATTCGCTTACGCAGGAAGAGGCATACACTCCTGGGACGCTCGTGGACGGCTCACGGACGAAGTACGGATACGGCTGGATGATCGAGCACTATCGCGGGCTGCGCGCTGTAGCGCACAGCGGCGGGACGATGGGGTTCACGCACTTCATGGTCAGGTTCCCGGAAGACCAGTTCACAGTCGTGATCCTGTCAAACCGCGACCAAACGAGCGTCGTCCCACTGGTCTTCCGGATCGTGGACCTGTATCTTGCCGGGACGACACCACCGGCATGATGCCGCCACGGGGCACGTCCTCTCTCCGGCAAACGCCGGTGGCCCGATCCTCGTACCCATGAGTACCGCCCACAGCGCAAAGACCCACCCCCGCCAGGATTCAATCCTCATCCGGGGCTGCAGTCTTGTGTGTCGGGAGCTGGGGGATGGTGCGCCCATCATCTTCATCCACGGGACGCTTGCGGGGATGGATACGTTCCGGCGGCAACTGCTCTGGTTCGGGCAGCGGGCCCGGGCAATCGCCTACTCGCGCCGGTTCCATCCGCCAAGCGGACCTAACGGTCCGGCCGGGCCGTACATGCTTGACGATCACGCCGCCGATCTGATCGCGCTCGTCCGGGCTCTCCGCCTCACCACACCCCATCTGGTCGGTTCGTCCTACGGTGCGTACGTCGCCATCCGGGCGTGCCTCATGGAGCCCGCCCTTGCCTCGTCGCTCGTTGCCGCCGAACCGCCGATGCTGCGCCTGCTCGGGCTGACACCCGAGGGTCGTGCTGCGCTCAGGGTCTTTCGCGAGAGGGGACTCGAACCTGCGCGGGAAGCGTTCGGCCGCGGGGATGATGACGGCGGCGTCGCGCATTTCTTCGACGGGATCCGCGGAGAGAGGGGGGCGTTTAGGGCACTGTCGAATCTGCAGCGTGCGGACCTTCTGCGGTTCGGACCGGAGCTAAGGATGGAACTGGCCTCCGACTTCGATCTCTATATGCCTCCGATCTCGCTCGAGGAGATGAAAGCGCTGAAGGTCCCGACGTTGCTCCTCTCAGGGGAAAAGAGCCCGAGGCTCTTTCACATCATCACGGACATGGTGCGCACCGCCATCCCCGGGTCGGAGATGCGGTCGATCCCCTCTGCGGACCACAGCATCCACACCTCTGCCCCTGCCGCGTACAGCGACGCGGTGTGGGAGTTCATCTCCGCCCGAGTGTGAGTGGCAGTATCCCCGAGTCCTGCCCTGGACGCAGGGACCCCGAAGTCGTCTCCGGGCGACATCAGCCGGACGCCACAGCCTGGGGCGAGGCAACCCGGAGCATCGTGGTCCGATCCGAAGAGTTCCGAATCCTCAACCCCTGGCTCGAAACGCCCCGAAACCGTACCCCCTCGACCGCAAGGCGCGAATCAGATCCCCGAGGCGCGCGTAGAGTTTGTCGGTCCGTCGCGGATCGGTTCCAATATGCAGAAGCAACAACGCTCCGTTCAATCCCCTGCTTGAGGATTCCTCCACTCGCATCATTCGAGCCATGATCGAGTCGCTGCTTGCGTACTGCGCGCCCATCTCCGGGTGCGTGTAGTCCGCATTCGTGTACGTGCCCGGCGTGAGGTTCACGAGGGTGACCCCTACCGAATCGCACCATCGCGCCACCTCCAAATTGTACCATTCGTACGGCGGCAGGAAATACGGAGCCCGCTCCTTCGTAAGCCCGAACGGCGTCATGGCGCTGTAGTTTGCAGCCAGGTCCGCGAGGAATTCCCCCCTGGTCACCAGCAAGGAATCGCGTCGCGACCAGTCGGCATACAATAGATGCCGATCGGAGTGGGGGCCAAGATAGTGGCCGTCTGCCGCAAGCGAGCGGATGAGCGGGGCGAAGGCGGGATTTCTGTAGAAGTCTCCGGTAAAGAAGAATGACGCACGGACGGATTCCTCCTGAAGAGTCTTCCGTATGCTCTCTCCGCCGTCGGCGTATTCGTGCCCCGAGAACATCAGGTATACCACCCTGGAAATTGTGTCCATCCTGACAATGCCGCCCTGATCGACGCGCGACGTTTGCAGCAATCGCTGTCCGTTTCCGTCCTGTTCCAGGAGTGCGAACGGGAGCGTGAGGCTCGCAGTCCCGTCCATTGTCGGTTCGTTCGTAGAGTAGTCGCCCCAGTCGTCGTGGTAGACCGCGAGATCAGACTGGAACGCACCAAACACGTCCGGCTTGCTGAGATGGATGCCGATGAGACCGTTGAATGTCGATCCGTAGACGGGTCCGTCCACCAACCCGCCGTCGATCGGGTACCCATACACATGGGAGAGGGCCGAATGGGGATCCTTCGGGGCCGTGCCCCACGGGGGGAGTCCGACGATCATGCTGGTCCCCCATGGATTGCACCCCAGGAGCCAGTCGCGCAACGAACCCTGCATGGCCATATACGTGGAATCGATCGAGAGTTGCCCGTACAGCATGCTTTGGGCAAGCAACGCGCTCACGAGGTTGTTCGAGCACCAGATGAACGGGACTCCGAAGAGGAACGGGTTCGCGCGACCGCGGGCATACACAGTGTCGATGCCCCGTCGGAGTGACGCGATTGTGGAATCAGTTGTGCCGGGAGCGGATGTCCGGCTATTGGCACGAGCGCGGAGAACGCGACCGTGATTCATGAATGGATACCACTGGTAGTGCCGCGCGCGGTCGGCCCCCATCCACGGCGTGAGCGGCTCGATCGCTGCATACGTCATCGCCTTCGCCTGGTAGCTGGTATCGCCCGTGAGCTCCCAGAGGGCTGCGGCGGCGAGCTCCATGTCGTCTGCCCAGCTGTCCTCCTCGTAGAAGTACGGTGCCTTGCAGGGGGCTGTCTGGCACACGCCGGGATGCTCTTCGCCGAACGCGAAAGCTGTCACCGCGCGTTCGTGGAGGAGGCGTGCGGCATCCGGATCCGACCCGGCGAACACGAGCGCGGCGAGGGCGAATGCGGAAGCGAACTTTCCTGCAGTCGAGGCGACCCCGGTGGTGCGGTTCTTGAACTCGAAGATCCCCTGCGGCTCGCCGTTGACAAAGTACACGGGGCGTTCCCGCCCGCGGCCGTAGTCGACGGTATCCTCGGTGGGAAGGCGAAAGCCCCGATGGTCCCGGTCGTCGGCAATCTGGTTGTACATCTCGCGCGGCGCGGGGTTCATCTTCAGGAGCCACGCGATTCCCCAGCCGGCCTCGTCAAGGATGTCGGGGACGCCGTTCGCTCCGGGTCTGCCCGACGCGTCGAATGCATCCCGAAAAACTCCGGGCGCGACCCGGTAGGCGATCAGCATCGAGACGACGGCCGTGGCCGAGGTCGTCACATACTGCAGGTAGTCCGATGCATCATGCCATCCGCCAACGACGTCGATGAACGCGGAGTCGAATCCCGGGCGGTACACGATGTATCCGTCTCGCGTATGACAGGAGTCGTTCAGGAAGGGGTTATAGCCGCACCTCTGCTGGCGCATGTAGCGAAGCAGGAAGTCCGCCGCCCCGTCGTACACATGGGGCCCGATGCGAAACGAGGGCGAGACCTCCCCGCCGGCGCGGATATAGTACGCTCCGTCGCTCGTGAACCGGGAGAAGTCAAGTCGATACGATGCGCGGAACGGTCCGTACGCTCCGCACGAGGCGATGGCGGTCGATCGCCAGACCGGATCGTGCGTGAGGGCATCGTGCAGGGCAAACTCCCCGACGTGCAGCGAGGTGTCCGACGTTCCGAGCACGGCCACTTTCGTCGAGACAGGCAGATAGCCGAGTTGATTGACGCGAATCCACGTGCCGCTCTGTGCGGTGGTGACGAGTGCCAGCGTGAGAAGCGTCGCGAGGCTGTTGGCCCTGGGCATGAGAATCCTCCGTTGAGGGACAGTCTACAGGAGTGGCGCAAGAAAGGCAAGACGGGATCGCAGTATGGGCGAGGAGACGGGGACGTTGGGTCGATGCCGCACCCCCGGGGTGCATTCTCCGAAGCAGTTAATTTCCCCCGACGCGCCGTGCTGGCCCATCCTGCGGGCAAAAACCAGCAGGAGGCGGGTTGCCGGCGAGTTTGAGCGGCAGGAGCGCGCCGTGCGGGGTGGCGCTTGACTCACACTCCCCGGATTGGTATCATAAACCCTGTTCTTTTGAAAGGACCCATTGTATGCGTCATGGTAGCGTCGTGTTCGCCGCGACAGTCGCGGCGCTAATTGTGCTTGCAGGATGTCAGTCCAAGAAATCAGACGCGTCGGGTTCCGGCGCGGATCTGCTGGGAAAGACCACGGGCACGGTTGCGGGCGTGAAGTGGACGGTGCCGGGTCGCTGGACCGCGCAGGCGGAACGACCGATGCGCGTTGCCACGTACACGATTCCCGCGACCGAAGGGGATCAGGAAGGTGCGGAGTGCGTCGTGTCGTTCTTCGGTTCAGGTCAGGGTGGCCCCGTGGAGATGAACATCGATCGCTGGAAAGGGCAGTTTGAGAAGCCCGAAGAGGTGGCAAGAAACTCCGCAGACGTGAACGGCGTACCGGTCACGACCGTCGAGCTTGCCGGAACGTATCTCGCTCCCGGGGGACCGATGATGCAGTCCACCGGGAAGAAGGAGGGCGCGCGGCTCCTCGGGGCGGTCATCACCGCACCGGAAGGGATGGTGTTCTTCAAGATGACCGGGCCGTCGAAGACGGTCGACGCGGGACGGAAGGAATTCCACGCGATGGTGAATTCGCTCAGCAAGTAGCAGAAACAGCATCTGGGCATCTGAACGCCTCGTCCCCGGTCAGCGCGGGACGGGGCGTTCGTGTTTTGCCGCTCGTGGCTACGTCACGGCCTGAGGTCGCTGCCCGGCCGCGGTGCTCGTCCGGCGCGCGAACTCGACATCCAGCGCGGTGAGCCCCCCGGCGTCGTGCGTCATGAGTTCAATCCGGACTCTGTTGTAGACGTTCGACCACTCCGGATGATGGTTCATGGACTCCGCGATCAGCGCGACGCTCGTCATGAACCCGAACGCCTGCACGAAATCCTGGAACACAAAATCCTTGCGCAGTTTCCCTTCGACCAGCTCCCATCCGGGGATCGAGGGAAGGGTGGCGTAGATCTGATCAGGGGTGAGTTGAGTGCGGGCGGGCATGGCAGTCTCCTCGAGTCGTGATGATGATCTATACAGACGGCGTCGAACAATGTCAAGGCACCGTGGCGCCCCGGGTCCGGTGCATCTCACATCAGGGTTTGCTATATTGCCCCATTCTCGCACCACGTCGCGGATCCGACCATGTCTTCCCCTCTGATTCTCTCAGGCGATATCGGCGGGACCAAAACCCATCTTGCGGCCTATGCCAGCAACGGCGACGATCTCATCCCGGTGTTCGAACGCACGTACCGCAGCCGTGATTTCAACGGACTTCCGGCGGTTCTCAAGGCATTGCTCGATGAGCGGCCGATGGAGGTCACCGCCGCGGCGTTCGGAATCGCCGGTCCGATCGTCGAATACAGGAGCAAGCTGACCAACCTCGGGTGGGACGTGGACGGGCAGGAGGTGGCGGACTGCCTCAAGGTGAAGCACGTCGGCCTCCTGAATGACCTCGAGGCGATGGCGTATGGGACGCTCAGGCTGCGAGAGAACGAGCGGGTCGTACTGCAAAAAGGGAAGCGCCAGGACGGACGGACGATCGCGGTCATCGCCGCGGGCACGGGGCTCGGCGAGGCGGGCTTGCTCTGGGACGGACGCCGCTATCTTTCGATCCCGACGGAGGGCGGACACAGCGACTTCGGTCCGCGGAACGAACTGGAGATCGAGTTGCTGCGCTTTCTGCTCGGGCGACACAAACGCGTGAGCTACGAGCGGATTGTGTGCGGACCCGGCCTGAAAAACACCTACGACTTCTTCCGCCACCGGTCGGGTCTACCGGAGCCCGACTGGCTCACCTCCGAGTTCTCCACCGGTGATCCTGCCGCGGTCATCGCGCGTGCGGGAAGCAACGGCAAGGATGCGGTCTGCAAGGAAACGCTTGACCTCTTTGTTTCGCTCTACGGAGCAGAGGCAGGAAACCTGGCGCTCAAGTTATGTTCGACGGGCGGCGTCTTCGTCGGAGGCGGTATTGCCCCGAAGCTCCTCCCGCTCATCCAGCAGGGCTCTTTCATGCATTCGTTCGTGTTCAAGGGACGCTACCAGCCGCTGCTGGAACAGATGCCTGTGGAGGTGATCTTGAATGAGAAGGCCGGGCTCATCGGAGCGGCACATTACGCGCAGGTCTTCGAGATGCAGTGACCCCCCGGAGGAGTCCCCCCCCATGCCTACACTCGCGGCCATCGATGTTGGTTCGAACGCCATCCGGCTCGCCATCGCCGAGGTGGATGGTAACCAGCTCATCACTGTCGTCAACCTCGTGCGGGAATCTGTCCGACTGGGGCAGGATGTCTTTACCACCTCGATGATTTCGGAAGAGACGATCGACAAGGCGGTTCAGTCGTTCAAGAACTTCCGGGAGGCGATTGACCAGGCCGGCGTACGGTGGACACGAGCCGTGGCGACGAGCGCGATGCGGGAAGCGCTCAACCGTGACATCTTTGTCGACCGCATTGCCCAGGCATCGGGCATCGATGTCGCCACCATCACCAGCGAGGAGGAAGCGCGGTTGATCCACCTTGCCGTGGCGCAGCGGATCAGCATGCGGAACAAGGCCGCGCTGCTGGTGGATATCGGCGGCGGCAGCACGGAAGTGACGCTCGCGACCGGAGGGAACATCCTCTCCACGGAAAGCTTCAAGATGGGCGCGGTACGGATGCTGCAGCAGCTGGAGGGGAAGAAACACGGCGAGCGACACTTCAATCAGCTCGTGCAGGAGTACGTGGACGCCACGCAGAAGCGGATCAAGCGGGAGGTCGGCAATCGCACCATCGACCTGTGCGTTGGGACGGGAGGCAACGTGGACACGATTGGGGAGCTGCGGAAGCAGATCCTTGGTAAGGATCGGGATACGGTCGTCACGCTCTCCGACCTTGACTCCCTGATCAAGCGCCTGCAGGCCCTCACGTACGAGGAGCGGGTCTCGCAGCTGCGCCTACGGCCGGACCGGGCCGACGTGATCGTGCCGGCGGCGGTGATCCTGCAGCAGATCATGAAGCAGGCGCGGGTCGACGAGGCACAGATTCCGCACGTGGGGCTGAAGGACGGGCTCCTCATCGACATGGTGCAGGAGCTGTACGGCGACAAGCGCGCCCTCAACCGCGAACAGGTGATCGCCTCCGCGACACAGCTGGGGCGGAAGTACCTGTTCGACGAGCAGCACGGGACCACCGTGGCGCGGCACGCCGTGGAGCTCTTCGATAGAACCCGCAACCTCCACAACCTCTCGCTTGAATACCGGCCTCTGCTGGAAGTGGCGGCACTTCTGCACGACATCGGCAACTTTGTGAACTCCACCGACCATCACAAGCACACGCAGTACCTGCTGATGTCGTCGCCGATCGTGGGGCTGACCGAGGATCAGATGTCGCTCGTGTCCAATGTCGCGCGCTACCACCGGAAGTCGATGCCCAAGCCCCAGCACGACCTGTACCGGATGCTGTCGTCGAAGGACCGGGTGGTAGTGTCGAAGCTGGCGGCAATCCTCAGACTGGCCGACGCGATGGACAATGAGCACGCGTCAAAGGTCAGCGCTTTCGAGGTGGACTACAGGCGTCCGAAATTCATGGTCCGGCTCCGGGGCGAGGGGGACCTCCTGCTCGAAAAGTGGTCGCTGATGAAGAAAGCCCAGATGTTTGAAGAAGTATTCAGCGTCCGGTTGGTGCTGGAGGAGTAGATGAGGCGCGCCTCATCATCGGGTCGGCGGTCGGCACCGGGATCCCGGGTCAGGGTGGTGGCTCCGGGACCGCCTGACATCGGGGCTATCCTGATCGCGTCGCTCGAGGAGCGGTGGCACACGTTTCAGATGCAGCTCCGCCGCACGCGCCGCAGGAGTACCGAGGCCTCGGTGCACGGCCTGAGAGTGTCAATGCGCCGGCTGATGGCGACCGCTGACATGATCCGCACGCTCATTCCGGACGAGGGGCTTGAGAGGACACGGCGGTCGTTGCGGAAGCACCTCAAGGCGTTCAATCGGCTGCGCGATACGCACATCCAGATCCTCGCGTTGCGCGCACTCGCGCGGGAGTATCCACCGCTTCGTCAGCTTGGTGCGGAATTGCGCACGCGCGAGGCGAAGCTGATCCGCGCGGCGCGCGGGACCATCGCCTCGATCAAGCCGACGCAGCTGGAGCGCTCGCTGGCAGACGTGTCGGTGCGACTTGGCACGCTCCTGCATCTTCCCGGGATGGAGGGTGTTGCGACGGCGACTGTCGTCGGAGCGATGGGCGCCGCGTTTGCGCGGGCGTTTGAGTTGCGCCAGCAGGTGAACCCAGGCGACCCTTCGAGCATCCACCGTCTGAGGGTTGTGTTCAAGAGGTGCCGCTACATGATGGAGGTGCTGCAGCCGATCCTGCCCGGCGTCGACAAGCGCTTCCTGAAATCGCTGAACGCTTATCAGACGCGGATGGGTAACATCCAGGATATGCAGGTGATCACGGCGTGCGTGAACAGCTTCACACTGAACAGCCGATACGCGCCGACGCTCTCACTCGTGCCCGTCCAGCAGCGCCTCGCAGAAATGCGGAAGCTGAGAGTCGACGAGTTCCTCGCCCGTGCGGACGAGCTGTACGCTCTCTGGGGGACGGCGGGAGTCGAGCCGCACATCCCCGCATCCCCGGTGGCCAGGCCACGCAGGACGTCACGCGCAGAGAGTGGTCCCGGCGTCGTGCGCAAAGCGCGCACGGCCGTCGCGCGGCGTCCTGCGCGTCGCAGGATCAGGCGGCGTCCCGCGCGCCACTGACGCACCTTCACCTCAAGGGCTGCAATGGAACTCTACATTCTTCGGCATGGGATTGCCGCCGAGCGCGGATCCGGGGAGTTTCCGTCGGACAGCCAGCGCCCTCTGACGCCCGATGGCATCAAGAAGTTCAGGCGGATTGTCGGCGCGATGCAATCGCTTGATCTCACGTTCGATCTGATCCTCTCCAGCCCGTACGCACGCGCGCGGCAAACGGCGGACATCGTGGCCAAGGGCCTCGGCCTGGAGCGCGGGCTCGCGCTCTCAGCGCTGCTGGAGCCGGGGGCGGACCTGGAGGCGTTGATTGCCGATCTCGCATCACGAAGGAAGGACGCCGAACGTGTCCTCCTCGTGGGCCACGAGCCGATGCTGAGCTCGTTGATCTCATTGCTGGTGTCAGGCGAAGCCGACCTCGAGATCACGCTCAAGAAGGGCGGGCTCTGTAAGCTCGCGATCCGCACCATGTCACCGGGTCGGTGCGCCACGCTCGAGTGGCTCCTCACGCCCAAGCATCTTGCAGCCATCCGGTAGGGTCGCGACGTCTGCGCCAGGTCGCCGCGTTGCATCCCGACCCTTCGCCTGGCCCCATACAACCCCCGCTTCAGTCGCGCGCCTGCACCCCAGCTCACGTCCGGTTTCATTGATTTTCCTGGCCAACTTTCGTACTATACAAATCAAGCAAATTTTCGCGATTCCACTTCGAACTGACGCGCTGGAGGCAGAATGTCGCTGGACATCAAGGCGATCAACGAGAAAATCCAACGGGAGAGCGCTTTTGTCGACGTTCTCTTGTCGGAAATAGGGAAGGTCATCGTCGGGCAGAAGCACATGGTGGAGCGGCTCCTGATCGGGCTGCTCTCCAACGGGCATGTCCTGCTCGAGGGCGTCCCGGGGCTGGCGAAAACCCTGGCGGTCAAGACGCTCGCGTCGGCCATCCAGGCCAAGTTCCAGCGGATCCAGTTCACACCGGACCTCCTTCCTGCGGACCTCATCGGTACCCTGATATTCAATCAGAAGGAGAGCCGGTTCGAGACCAAGAAGGGGCCGATCTTTGCGAACTTCATCCTGGCCGACGAAATCAACCGTTCCCCCGCGAAGGTTCAGAGCGCGCTCCTCGAGGCGATGCAGGAGCGGCAGGTGACAATCGGCGAGCAGACTTTCGTGCTGCCCGAGCCGTTCCTGGTGCTCGCGACCCAGAACCCGATCGAGCAGGAGGGTACCTATCCGCTCCCCGAAGCACAGGTCGACAGGTTTATGCTGAAGGTCAAGATCGGCTACCCCTCCAAGGAGGAGGAGCTTCAAATTATGCGCTCCAACGTGAACGCCCAGCTCCGTCCCCCCACGCCGGTCGTGACTCCTGAGTCGATCCTCGCTGCCCGGGCCGTGATCGGCGAGATCTATATGGACGAAAAGATCGAGAAGTACATCCTGGACATCGTCTTCGCCACGCGGTCACCCAAGCAGTATAACCTCGGCAATCTCGCGCAGCTGATCAGCTATGGCGCCTCGCCGCGCGCCTCGATCAACCTCGCGCTTGGCGCGAAGGCCTATGCGTTCCTGAAGCGCCGCGGCTATGTCATCCCCGAAGACGTCCGCGCGATCAGCCTGGACGTACTCCGCCACCGCGTCGCGGTGACCTACGAAGCCGAGGCCGAGGAGGTGACGAGCGAGCAGGTAGTGCAGGAAGTGCTGAACAAGATCGAGGTTCCGTAAGAGGGAGCGAGGCAAGGGAAGAAGGAACAGGGACGAGGGACGCACGCCCGGGACCGCATGGATACCAGAGACATACTCAGGAAAGTACGGTACATCGAGATCAAGACGCGCGGTCTCGTGAACCAGATCTTCTCGGGGGAATACCACAGCGTCTTCAAAGGACGGGGGATCGAGTTCAGCGAAGTCCGGGAGTACCAGTACGGCGACGACATCCGAACCATCGACTGGAACGTCTCCGCGCGGCTCAACCACCCGTATGTCAAAGTGTTCGAAGAAGAGCGCGAGCTGACGGTCATGCTGGTCGTCGACCTGAGCGGCTCGGGCGGCTTCGGCAGCGCGACGCAGCTGAAGAATGAGATCGCTACGGAGATCTGCGCCGTCCTTGCGTTCTCGGCGATCAAGAACAACGACAAGGTCGGACTGGTTCTCTTCACGGACAGGATCGAAAAGTTCGTCCCGCCCAAGAAAGGCCGGGCGCACATCCTCCGCATCATCCGGGAGCTGCTCTCCTTTCAGCCGACAGGCACCGGGACCGACATCAAGAAGGCCCTGGAGTATTTCAACCACGTGTCGAAGAAGCGGTCGATCGCGTTCCTCATCTCGGACTTCATCGACGACGGATACGACAAGATTCTGCGGATCATCAGCCGCAAGCACGACGTGATCGCGGTGGAGCTGTCGGACCCTCGCGAGATGGCGCTGCCCAGCGCGGGCCTGCTGGTGCTGCGAGACGCCGAGACCGGGGAGCAGCGGGTGGTGGATACCGCCAATGCGGTAGTCCGCAACGAATTCGAGCGCCACTGGCGCCAGCGGCGGCTGGACCGGCGGGGCATCTTCGTCAGGAGCAAGGTCGACGCGATCGAGGTGAGGATCGATAGGCCGTATATCAAGCCGATCGTCGACTTTTTCAGGCTCCGGGAGCGCCGCCTGTGAGGCCGCACGTGACGACTCTTCTTCTGGTGGTTGGGCTGGGCTGCATGCCGTTCGGCCCTGGGCGGGCGCAGGCGCAGCCGGTCAAGGCGCTCGCGTCCGCGGATTCCTCGCGTTACCTCATCGGTGACTGGATCCGCGTGACCGTCGAGCTCCGTCACCCGCGCGGGACCACGTTCCAGCCGTCCATCCCTGATTCTCTGGGCGGATTCACGGTGCTCCAGCGGTTGCCGTTTGTGACGATGTCCGACACCGTGACCCGCACAGGCGTCATCATCGCCCGCTACGATTCGGCGTCAGCCATGGTCCCGGGCCTGACCTACCTGTCGTCCGTCCCGGGCGATACCGCCCTGCTGCCCGTGTCAACCAATGCGGTCTCTCTGACTGTCCAACGGGTACCGGTGGACAGTGCCGGCCAGGCGCACGACATCAAGCCGGTCATGTCCATCCCGTACACGCTCGCCGAGATTCTCATGTTCGTCGGGGCGCTCCTCGTGGTGGCAGCGGCCGCGTACGTCGCGTACCGGTATTTCAAGAAGAAGCGGCGGACGATGGTCGTCGACACGCGGCTTCCCGTGTTGAAGGCCGCGCACGTGGTCGCGTATGAACAACTTGCGGTGCTCAAAGAGAAGCGGCTGTGGCAGCAGGGGAAGGTGAAAGAGTATCATTCGGAACTGACGGACATTCTACGGCGGTATCTCGAAGACCGGTTCGGCATGATGGCCCTCGAGGAGACGACGGAAGAGATCATCGAGGGGCTGCACCGGATGAAGCTTTTGCCGAGGATCATTGGCAATGTCTCGGAGGTTCTCGTGCGCGCGGACCTCGTGAAGTTTGCGAAGCACAAGCCGGAGATCGGCGAGCACGACGCCAGCCTGAAGTCGGTCTACGATGTCGTCGAGCGCACGAAGGCAGCGCCGTCGCCATCCGGTCAGCCGCCCCAGTCGCCATCCGCGCCGGGGCACCCCACGCCGTCGACTCCCGGGCAATCCAGGCCACCGGCCACAGGGCTGAGTCCGAAGCCGGCGGCGGACAAGGAGGGCGCGCATGTGGGGGCCTAACGCTACCTTCGCGACTCCGTGGGCGCTCTACGGACTTCTGGTGATACCGCTGCTCGTGTTCTGGTACATTCGGCGGCACGGGGCCTCGCTCGGCACCCTCCGGTTTTCGTCGCTCACTCCGTTTGCGGCGCTGAAGCCGACGATTCGCGAGCGGCTGCGGCATGTCCCGTTCGTCCTCCGCATGGCGGGGCTCGCGCTGCTGATTGTTGCCATCGCGCGGCCGCAGAGCGTGTCGGATGGAGAGAACATCTACACCGAAGGGATCGACATCGTCCTGGTGCTGGACATCTCTGGCAGCATGCTCGCGGAGGATTTCCAGCCGAATCGTATCGGGGCGGCAAAGGACGTTGCGCAGAAATTCGTGGACGCGCGGACGAACGACCGCATCGGCCTTGTCGTGTTCGCCGGGCAGAGCTTCACGCAGTGTCCGATGACGCTTGACTATCGCGTGCTGAAAAACCTGCTCCGCCAGATCAAGCCAGGGATGGTGGAAGACGGCACGGCGATCGGGATGGGCATCGCCCAGGGTGTCAACCGCATCAAGGAGAGCACCGCAAAAAGCAAGGTCATGATCCTGCTCACGGACGGGGTGAACAATCGCGGCGAAATCGATCCGCTCACGGCAGCCCAGCTGGCGCAGACGTTCGGCATCCGCATCTACACGATCGGAGTCGGGACGATCGGGGAGGCGCCGTATCCCGTACAGACCCCGTTCGGGATCCGCTATCAGAACGTGCCTGTGGATGTGGACGAGAAGTCACTCAAAGCGATCGCCGACATGACCGAGGGGGAGTACTTCCGGGCCACGACCAATCGAGCCCTGGAGCGCATCTACGCCGAAATCGACAAGCTGGAGAAGACCCGGATCGAGGTGCGCTCGTACCGATCCTACGCCGAGATGTTCTACGGATGGGCGGGCTTTGCGCTGGTGTTGCTGGTCCTCGAGGCAGTCCTCTCCCGCACGTATCTGAGGAAGCATCCCTGATGATACGCTTCGCTCAACCGGACACGCTCTTTCTGCTGGCGATTCTCCCAGCCCTCGGCCTGCTGTTCTGGCTCAGCGCCAGGCTGCGCCTCGCAGCCATGGAACGCTTCGGCAACCTCCCGCTCCTGACCAGGCTCAGCGACGCCGCGGGGAACGCCAAGCGCATGGCGAAGGTTATGCTGATCCTCCTCGCGGTCGGCATGGTCATTGTTGGCCTCGCCAATCCCCAGGTGGGGACGCGGATGGAGGAAGTGAAGCAGGAAGGGATCGACCTGTTCATTGCGCTCGACGTTTCGCTCAGCATGAAAGCGGAAGATGTCAAGCCCAACCGTCTCGAGAAGGCGCGGCTGGAGCTGCATACGCTGATCGATCGGCTGGGCGGGGATAGGATCGGCCTGATCGTGTTTGCGGGTGAAGCCTTCACGCAGTTCCCGCTGACGACGGACTACAGCGCCGCGAATCTCTTCCTCGATGCCATCGACGTCGACGTGGTGCCGGTTCCGGGCACAAGCATCGCTGCGGCGATCGAGCGCGCAATCGAGTCGTTCGATTTCGAGGAACCGACGACGAAGGCTATTGCGATCATCACCGACGGAGAGAACACCGAAGGCGATGCGTTCGAAGCCGCCAAGGAAGCGGCCGAGAAGGGGGTGCTGATCTATACGATCGGTCTCGGCTCGCCAGCGGGAGCGCCGATCCCGATGTACAGCGCGTCGGGGAGGCAGACCGATTTCAAGCGCGACAAAATGGGGAATGTGGTCGTCACGAAGCTGGACGAGATGGGTCTGGAGAAGCTTGCGACGATCGGCAACGGGAAGTTCTTCCGCGCGACGACGGGACAGGACGAGCTTGAGGAGATCTTCAAATCGTTGAGTGTTCTCGAAAAGCGGGAATTCGGGACGAAGCGATTCACGGACTATGAGGATCGGTTCCAGTGGTTCCTGGGGGCTGCGCTCCTCCTGCTGATCGGCGAGTTGCTCCTGTCGGAGCGCCGCTCGGCATGGATTGCCCGGTGGAATCCGCTTGCCAGGAAAGAGGAGGTGGCACTATGAAGAGGAGCGTGCTGGAGCAACCCGGGGGCGAACGTGCGAGCGGGATCGGGGGCGACGGGTTCGGTGAGGGAGGGGTCATCGTGAGGCGTGACGGCATGACCACACGCCACCTGGTCCCGTGTCTCGCGCTGGCATTGGCGTGCGGATTCGTCGCCGTACCCGCCGGCGCCCAGTCGGTCCGCTCGCTCGTCCACAGCGGCAACGACGAGTACACGGAGGGCAAGTACACCGATGCGGAGGTGAACTACCGGAAGGCGCTCGAGAAGGAAGCGGAACTAGTCCAGGCCCACTTCAACCTCGGCAATGCGCTGCACAAGCAGGGGAAGCAGGAAGAGGCGGTGCGCCAGTATGAGCAGGCGATCAACCGGGCGGCGGACGCGGAAACGAAGGCGAACGGCTACTATAACATTGGAAACTCGTTTCTCTCGCAGCAAAAATACCAGGAGGCGATCCAGTCCTATGTCGAGGGGCTGAAGCTGAAGCCGGACGACGCCGACGCGAAGTACAACCTGTCCTATGCGCTGGATATGCTGAAACAGCAGGAGCAGCAACAAAAACAGCAGCAGCAGAACAAGGACAAGAATCAGCAGAATCAGGACAATAAGAACCAGCAGCAAGACCAGCAACAACAGCAACAGAAGCAGGATCAGCCGCCGCCGCAACAGCCGCAACCCCAGCCGTCCCCCCAGCAGCAGCGCCAGATGTCCAAGGAGCAGGCGGAGCGCATCCTGGACGTGCTGAAGAACAGCGAGCGCGACATCCAGAAGAAGCTGCGCGTTCGCCAGGCGGTCAGGCCCAAGGGGGACAAGGACTGGTAAGATGAAACGCCTCCTCATATTCATAGTGATCCTCGCTGTCGCCCTCCCGGCGGCGGCGCAGGAGACGGCCTTCAAGGCCCAGGTTGACCGCGCAACCGTTGGCATGGGCGAGCAATTCACGCTGACGCTCGTGCTCACGAATCCCGGCAGGGCGGGCGGACAGAACCTGCAGCTGCCGAACATGAGCAAGTTCTTCATTCTCTCCGGCCCGAACCAGTCGAGCAGCGTCCAGATCATCAACGGCGCGATGTCGTCGACCGTCACCTACAGCTACGCCTTGCAGCCGAGGGAGGTCGGGAGGCACACGATCGGGGCGGCGACGATCGAGGTGGGGGGCACGGTCCTTCGGACGGAGCCTGTCGACATCGATGTCGTCAAGGGAAGCGGCGCCGCGACGGCGGCGAAACCGCAGAACGCCTCCGGCGATCTCGGGAAGGAACTCGACGAGAACCTGTTCCTCCGCGCAAGCGTCGACCGCACGCAGATGCTCCAGGGCGAACAGGTGAACCTGACGTTCAAGCTCTACACGCGGGTCTCCGTTGTGAATTACGCGGTCGAGAAGAATCCGTCGATGACCGGATTCTGGGCGGAAGATGTGGAGGTCCCCAAGAACGTCCAGCTAACGACGGAAACCATCAACGGAAAGCAGTACCGGGTGGGTGTCATCAAGCGCCAGGCGCTGTTTCCGACGCAATCCGGCACGCTCCGCATCTCCCCGATGGAGCTCCAGGCGACGGTGCAGGTACAGTCACGCTCGGCCGATCCATTCGATGCCTTCTTCCGGGATCCGTTCGGGCGGAACGTCAACCACACGGTCCGCAGCAATACCGTCTCCATCAACGTGGAGCCCCTGCCGGCCGACAGTCCGCCGGAGTTCCGCGGGGCCGTGGGGCAGTTCGCGATGAGCGCCACGGTGGACAAGCGCACCACGCGCGCGAACGAGCCGGTATCACTCAAGATCACGATCTCGGGGACGGGGAACATCAAGCTGCTTGAGTCGCCCGTTCCAGAGATCCCGCCGGATTTCGAACAGTATCCCCCGAAGGTCACGGACATGATCAACCGGGGGCAGTCGCGCATTACCGGCAGCAAGACGTTCGAGTACCTGTTGCTGCCGCGGTATCCCGGACTGAAGGTGATCAAGCCGCTGACGTTCGTCTATTTCGACCCCGTGAAAAGGGAGTTTACGCGCCTCCGTTCTCCGCAGATCGAACTGAATGTGGAGCAAGGCAGTGTGTCGTCGACGCCGCTGATCACCGGCCTGCCGCGCGAGGACGTGCAGGTGCTCAGTGAGGACATTCGGTTCATCAAGGTGAGTTCGAGCTCTCTGGCGCGGAGAGGGGAGTCGTTGCACACATCGCCGGCCTTCATTACGCTTGTTCTGCTGCCGCTGCTTGGACTTGCGGGGGCGGTTGTGTACACGCGCCAGCGGCAGGTGGCGATGGCTGACGCCGTCGGGTACCGGACCCGGCGCGCCATCAAGGTGGCGCAGCGGGGGCTGCACGAGGCCGACTATCTCCTGAAAGAGAAGTCGGGGGCCAAGGGGGAGCCCGCCTCCAACCAACGTCTCAGATTTTATGCGGAAATCTCCCGCGCGCTTTCAAAGTACCTCGGAGACAAGCTGGGTATCTCGCAGGCGGAGATGTCGGTGGACGTGCTCGCCGAGACGCTCCGGAAGCGTCGCGTGGATCCCGGACTGATCCATGCGGTACAAGCATTGCTGGAATCGTGCGACATGGCGCGGTTTGCGCCGACGAGCCTGGAGTTGCCCGCCATGCAGAAGACGTACGACGAAGCGCGGCGGATTATCGTTGAACTCGAACGGACGCTCAAGTGACCACTCTCCGCACGCTCATGCTGCTCCTTCTGGTATCCGCGGGAACCGTGTTCGCGCAGAATCCCGAGCAGGTGTTCCAGCAGGGGAACATGCTCTACCAGCAGGGGAGTCTCGACGAGGCGCGCAAGGCCTACGAGACGCTTCTCGGGCAGGGATACGTCAGCGGTGAGCTGTACTACAACCTCGGGAATGTCTACTACCGGACCGGGAGCATCGCCCGGGGCATTTTGTTCTACGAGCGCGCCGCGCGGCTGATCCCGCAGGATGAAGACCTCCAGCACAACCTCGCGCTCGCGAACCTCCGTATTACCGACCGCATCGAACCGACGCCGAGGCTGTTCATCTGGGGTTGGTGGGAAGGGTTGAAGAATGCCCTCTCGCTCCAGGGCCTGACCTGGCTCACGTTCCTCGCATATCTCATCGTGATTGCGTCTGTGGCGTTGCTCCTGCTGGGAGGGAGCTATACGGTGCGGCGCGTCGGCCTGATCGGTTTGGCGGTGACGGGCGCTTTGTTCCTGCTCCTCCTGGCCGTGTTCATCGGCAGGCTGGCGGATCTCGGCGCGACGGATGAAGCGATCATGATGGCCTCGGTTGCGACCGTGAAGAATTCTCCCGACCCGAAGAGCTCGGATGCGTTCGTCCTGCACAGCGGCGTGAAGCTCTGGGTGGTCGACCGCATGAGCGAGTGGGTGAAGATCCGACTGGCGGACGGAAAGCAGGGGTGGGTAGAGCGGAGTTCGATTGAGGTGATTTAGGGGATCAGCGGGCTCACGTCAGCCGCCCGGCTATCGCCGTCTGATCCACGTCTCTCTGCCATATCGTTGCTCGATGAGCTGTTTCATCCTTGCTTCCCCCGGTGGTGTTGCGCGTTCCCTTGCATTCCACACCTCACGCACCTTCTCCTTCACCGTTGTCCCATCGATGCGCAGATTGCGCATGAACGCCGAGTGACCACGTCCTTCACGGTATTGAGGTCTCCGATCTGGAAGCGGCAGCACATCCTCGACAATCGAAAAATCCAATCCGAGCAGAAGCGTCCCGTGAACCAGGACGGCGCGTCCTCGCCGCCGTTGTGCGTTTCCTGAAATCTTCCGGCCAGCGATCGCGAGGTCGCTGTCACCTTCAAGCTGAACCACTTCTCCAGTGAGCGACGCGATCGCTCCCGCAAGTCTCCCGAGCACAAACCTGTGCGCGCCGCGGACCGACGAAGCGTCGTGGGTGGTTCCCGGACGGATCACGACAGCGTAGTTCAGCACTCCGGGGCCCTGCACGACCGTACCGCCCCCGCTGACGCGCCTGAGCACCGGAATTCCTCTTGCCGCACATTTTTCCTCGCGCACCTCCTTCCGGAGCTCGCCAGAAAGTCCCAGCACGACGAAATGGCCTGGACTCTCCCAGAATCGGAGGGTCTCCGCGCCGGACCCCTCCTCGCATTGGTCGAGCACCGCCTCGTCGCAGGCGAGGTTTTCGGCTGCAGACGGGTATGTGAGGTCAAGAAACCGCACCGGAGGGCCTATTTGATAAGGACGGGCGAATGATGTACATTATGCTTCTTCGCTCAAGATACCCCGAATTTCCTCAATTTCGGACAGGTTTTCGCATCGTGGCGACGGAAAATACACAACAACCGAACGTGACGCAAGGCGGGGCGGACGGCGACCAGTGGCTCGAAGCCCTCGAGTTCGTCATCAGGTCCGTCCTGAAGGACAAGTCTCCCGAATCCGTTCCGGGTCTTCTGGAGAAGCTCGGCCAGGAGCTGCGTGCCTCTGGCATCCCCGTTCCGCGGGCGGTCACGACCCCGTACGTCAATACGCTTGGCCCGAAGAACGAGCCGCCGTATCCCGGAGACCGGGAGATCGAGCGGCGGATCAAGAGCATCATCCGCTGGAACGCGATGGCCATGGTCGTGAAGGCCAACAGGCTGTACGGCGGCGTGGGTGGACACATCTCCACGTACGCTTCGGCAGCGACGCTCTATGAGGTGGCATTCAACCACTTCTTCCGCGGCGGCGACGGTGATCGCTCGGCGGACATGATCTACTTCCAGGGGCACGCCTCGCCCGGCATCTATGCGCGCGCGTATCTCGAAGGGCGGATCTCCGCATCGCAGCTCCACGCGTTCAGGCGGGAGCTCGCTGAAGGGGGAGGGCTGTCGTCGTATCCCCATCCGTACCTGATGCCGTCGTTCTGGCAGTTCCCCACTGTCTCGATGGGCCTCGGCCCGCTGATGTCGATCTACCAGGCTCGCTTCAATAGATATCTCTCCGCCCGCGGCTTCATCGCCGGGGAGGAGCCGAAGGTCTGGGCGTTCCTGGGTGACGGCGAAATGGACGAGCCTGAAACGCTCGGATCAATCACGCTCGCATCGCGCGAATCGCTCGACAATCTGATCTGGGTCGTCAACTGCAACCTGCAGCGGCTTGACGGACCGGTGCGCGGCAACGGCAAGATCATCCAGGAGCTGGAAGCCGCATTCCGCGGCGCCGGATGGAACGTCATCAAGGTGATCTGGAGCTCTGACTGGGATCCGCTCTTCGCGATGGACGAGAAGGGGCTGCTGCTCAAGCGGATGTCCGAAGCGGTGGACGGAGATTTCCAGAAGTACTCGGTCGAGCCGGGGAGCTATACGCGGAAGCATTTCTTCGGCAAGTATCCCGAGCTGCTGCCGCTGGCGAACACGCTGACAGACGAGCAGATCCGGAAGATGCGCCGGGGCGGACACGATCCCCGGAAGGTGTACGCCGCATACAAGGCGGCAGTCGAGCATAAGGGTGCGCCGACCGTCATTCTCGCGAAGACGGTCAAGGGGTACGGCCTCGGCGAAGCCGGCGAAGGCCGGAACGTCACGCACCAGCAGAAGAAGCTGAACGAGAAGGAGCTCCGCGAATTCCGTGCCCGGTTCGGGATCCCGATCAGCGACGAGGAGATCGCGGACACGCCGTTCTACAAGCCGGCTTCCGACAGCGAAGAGATGAAGTATCTGCTCGATCGCCGGAAGGCGTTGGGAGGATTTGTTCCGCAGCGGCGCACCGCGTATCAGACGCTGCAGACGCCCCCGCTGACGGCCTTCGCCGAGTTCTTCAAGGGCTCCGAACGGTTCGAGGTCTCCACGACGATGGCGCTCGTGAGGATGCTCGGAGCGCTCCTGCGCACCAAGGAGATCGGCCGCCGCATCGTCCCCATTATCCCGGACGAGGCCCGGACGTTCGGGATGGACCCCCTGTTCCGCGAGGTCGGCATCTATTCCCCGAAAGGACAGCTCTACGAGCCGGTCGATGCAGAGTCGCTGCTGCACTATCACGAGGCGAAGGACGGACAGATTCTCGAAGAGGGGATCACCGAGGCAGGATCGATGTCATCCTTCATCGCTGCCGGGACCGCGTATGCGACGCACAACCAGCCGATGATCCCGTTCTATGTGTACTACTCGATGTTCGGGTTCCAGCGGATCGGGGATCTGGTGTGGGCTGCGGCGGATATGAAGGTGCGCGGGTTCCTGTGCGGAGCGACCGCCGGACGCACCACGCTGAACGGCGAAGGGCTCCAGCACGAGGATGGACATAGCCATGTGCTGGCGAGCACCGTCCCGACGCTGATGTGCTACGACCCTGCATTCGCCTACGAAATCGCGGTCATCGTGCAGAACGGCCTCGAGCGCATGTATGCAAAGGGCGAGGATATCTTCTACTATCTGACGCTCTGCAACGAAAACTACGCGATGCCCGCGATGCCCGAGGGAGCCCACGAGGGCATCCTGAAGGGGATGTACAGGTTCCGCAAGGGACCGGCCGACCGGAAGCTGAAAGTGCAGCTCTTCGGGAGCGGCCCGATCCTGCGCGAAGTCCTCCGTGCGCAGGAGATCCTCGAGACGCGGTACGGCGTCGCGGCCGATGTCTGGAGCGTAACCAGCTACAAACAGCTCCGCAGCGATGCGCTGGGCGTGCGCCGGTGGAACATGCTGCATCCGACCGAAACGCCTCGTCAATCGTACATCGAAACCGTTCTCGAGAATGTAGAGGGACCGTTCGTCGCGGCCTCGGACTATATGAAGATCGTTCCCGACCAGATCGCACCGTGGGTGCCGGGCGGCTTGATGACCCTGGGCACAGACGGGTTCGGTCGCAGCGACACGCGGGCCGCGTTGCGGCGGTTCTTCGAGGTGGACGCGGAGTGCGTTACGGTTGCCGCGCTGTCTGCGCTTGCGGAAGAGGGGAAGATCAAGTCGGAGGCGGTCGCGCGCGCAATCCGGGACCTCCATATCGATCCCGACAAAGCCTTTCCGTTGACGGTTTGACCTCCGAAGTAGGAACGAAGGAGAGAACACATGGACGTACGGCTTCCGCGGCTCGGTGAGGGCGCGGACTCAGGAACGGTTGCCAGCCTGCTCGTCAAGGCGGGCGACACGGTGGCGAAGGATCAGCCGATCCTCGAGCTTGAGAGCGAGAAGGCGGTCGCGACGATTCCGTCACCCGAGGCCGGGACGGTCTCGGCTCTGCACGTGAAGGAAGGCGACACGATCAAGGTGGGGCAGTTGATCCTCACGCTGGGCGGGAGAGTGGCCGGGACCGCACCGGACCCTGCGCCGTCGAAGGTCATCGATGTCTCTGTCGGCGACGAGGAAGAAGAGCGGCCCGCCGGGATGGCACCGCCCGCGCCTGTGCCGGAGGGTCGGGAGGACGTTGGGCCGGAACCCGAACGTCTGCCCGAGGGAATCCCTCCGCCTGCGGCTCCCACAATTCGCAGGGTCGCCCGTGAACTGGGGATCGACCTCTCCCGCGTCCGGGGAAGCGAACGCGGCGGCAGGATCGTCATGGCCGACCTGCGCAGGTACATTCAGCGTTTGCAGCAGCAACCCGCCGGGACGCGGCCCGCGGTTCCTTCGGCACCGGCGCCTGCTCCGAAACCCGCGCCTGCGTCAATCGATTTCTCGAAGTGGGGACCCGTCGAAAAGACGAAGCTGACAAACCTCCGGACCCTGATCAGTGCGAAGATGTCGGAGTCATGGACCACCGTCCCGCACGTCACGCAGTTCGACGAGGCCGACATCACCGGCATCCTGGAGATGAAGAAGAGGTTCGACCCCGCCTATGAGAAGAAGGGCGGGAAGCTGACGCTTACGGCGTTTGCGCTGAGAGCCGTCGCGGGCGTTCTGCAGAAGCATCCGATGTTCAATGCGAGCATCGACCTCGCGGCCGGAGAGCTGGTGAAGAAGCGCTACTATCACGTTGGGATCGCGGTGGACACGGAGCTGGGGCTCATCGTCCCGGTCCTGAGAGACGTGGACAAGAAGCCGATGCTGCAGCTGGCGACCGAGCTGAACTCGCTTGCCGAGAGGACGCGCGCCCGGAAGGTTGCATTGGAGGAGATGCAGGGTGCATCCTTCACAATTTCCAACCAGGGTGGTATCGGCAGCGGGCACTTCACGCCGATCGTGAACGTGCCGGAGGTAGCGATCCTCGGCATGGGGCGAGGCGTCCTCAAGCCGGTCGTGCGGGGCGGCAAGATGGTGAATCGCATGATGTTGCCGCTGTCACTCTCGTATGACCACCGGATGCTTGATGGCGCCAACGCGGCGCGGTTCATGGTAGACCTGGTGGCGGCGTTCGAGGGGTTCGACGAAGCGCAGCTGAAGCAAGGAATGTGACGACAGGAGAATGACAGGGTGAATACGATCAGTACCGATCTCGTAGTGCTTGGCGCCGGCCCCGGAGGATACGCGGCCGCGTTCTACGCCGCAGACAAGGGGAAGAAGGTGATCCTGGTGGAGCAGGAGCCCCGCCTGGGCGGAGTCTGTCTGAACCGCGGCTGCATCCCTTCGAAGGCCCTGCTGCACGCGGCGCACCTGCTGTCTGAGGCGAAAGAGTCCGGCATCCGCGGCATTCACTTCGAAAAGCCGCGCCTCGACCTGAACACGATGCGCGCGTGGAAGAATTCCATCCTCGACAAGCTGTCCGGGGGCGTCGCCGCAACTGCACAGCGTCGAGGCGTGACGGTCATGTACGGACGCGGGTATTTCGAGGATTCCTCGACCCTGAGAGTCGAGACGGCCGAAGGCCAGCAGTTCCTGGCGTACGACAAGGCCATCATCGCTGTCGGCTCCCGCGCCGCACTCCCCGCGGCGTTTGACCTCGGGAACCCCCGGATCATGACGTCCACGGAAGCCCTGGAGATCGAGGAGGTGCCGAAGGACTTCCTGATCGTGGGCGGCGGGTACATCGGATTCGAGCTCGGGACTGTCTATGCAACTCTCGGGAGCAACGTCGTAATTGTCGAAGCTCTTCCGCAGATTCTCGCGGGGGCGGATCAGGATCTGGTGCGTCCCGTGGTTCGCAGGGCGGAAAAGGTCATGAAGGCAATCCGCACGGGGGTGAAGGTCGGGAAGATGGCGACCGCGGGGAAACAGATCAAGGTGTCAATGGAGGTAGAGGGAAAGCAGGTCGAGGAGCTGTACGACCGCGTCCTCGTGGCGGTGGGTCGGCGGCCCAACACGGAGGACCTCGGGCTCGAGAACACGAAGGTGGCGCTCGACGAGAAGGGGTTCATCAAAGTGAACGACCGGCAGGAAACGGGCGATCCGAAGCTCCTCGCGATCGGCGACGTCGCCGGCGGCGTGCTCCTCGCCCACAAGGCGTCGAAAGAGGCGCGCATCGCGGTGGATGGGATCACCGGCGAGATGAGCTCATCGGACGACATTATCATCCCCGCGGTGGTCTTCACCGATCCGGAGATCGCGTGGTGCGGGTTGACGGAGGTCGAGGCGAAGGAGCGCGGAGTGAAGGTGGAGGTGGCGAAGTTCCCCTGGACGGCGTCAGGCCGCGCGATGACCTTCGATAGGCCGGACGGCCTGACGAAGCTGATTGTCGAGCCCGAGACCGAACGCATTCTTGGCGTCGGGATCGTCGGCACCGGTGCAGGAGAGCTGATTGCCGAGGGCGTGCTGGCGATCGAGATGGGTGCCACCGCGCGCGATCTCGCCGAGGCCGTGCATCCTCATCCGACCTTGTCGGAGACGATGGCCGAAGCCGCCGAGGCGTTCTACGGCTATGCGACGCACATCTACAGCGGCAAGAGGAAGCGGGAAGTGTAAGGCGCGGCTGGTTGCTGAGGCGACCCGCGCCGAAAGCACGCGACTCTGCCAACCCCGAATGCAAACGGCCCCGGATGATCCGGGGCCGTTTTGTTTGCCAGGACACTCGTCGTCGCGCGCCAGGTACTGTCAGGCCTGGCGCGAAGCGATCCTGCCTTACTTGGTCGCAGGCTCCGGCTTCTGCTTCAGTGCAGCTTCGATCGCCGACACCACGTCCTGCGACATCGGCTCATCGCCGGGCGCGAACTTGGCGATCACTTCGCCGTCGCGTCCGATCAGGTACTTCTGGAAATTCCATTTCACCGCCCCGGCGTACTTCGGGTTCGTGGCGTCCGATGTCAGGAACCGGTAGAGCGGGTGCTGGTCGTCGCCCTTCACCGAAATCTTCGAGAACATCGGGAATGTGACGCCGTACTTCGTGGAGCAGAACTCCTTGATCTCGGCGTTCGTTCCCGGTTCCTGCCCCATGAAGTTGTTGGCGGGGAAGCCGAGGACCTCAAAGCCGCGGTCGCGGTAGGTCTCGTAGAGCTTCTCGAGACCCTCGTACTGCTTGGTATTGCCGCAACGGGAGGCGACATTGACGATCAGCAGGACCTTCCCTTTGTAGGAGGAGATGGCCACGTCTTTGTTATCAATCGACTTCATCGTGAAGTCGAGGACGCTGCGCTCGGTCATGGGTTCTGCGGCTGTGGCTGGTTTGCCGGCGAAAAGGGACGAGACATTGAAGATGGACAGAAACATGGCAACTGAGATAATTGTGATCACGGGTGATGCTCCTATGGGCAGCAGGTAACGATACTAAAACAATGCCGGATATGCGAGAGTTCCGTGTTCAGGCTGCCGGCGGGGTTGGGAAAGTTGGACATCTTGTGAATCGGCCCTATATTCCATCGTATTCCGGTTGCGGTCCTGCCTGTCTGATCCTGGGGTCAGTTGATAGGGAACAGCTATGAGTTGGCTCGTTGCACTGAGCACGTCAAAGGGGGCAGAGGCACCACCTCTCCGCGCGACTCCCCTGCACACCATAGCGCAACCGGGTCTGACCGTGGCTGTCGGAGGGAATCCGGACACGTGTGCTTTCCACTCCGATGCGGACTCGTCGAATGGCTGGGCTGTCGTGGGGACCGGGATTCTTCTGAGCGGATCGCGGGCCACGATGATGACGCACGCCGACTGGGCGAACGTGCTGGGCCGGCCGGATTTCGATCCGCGGACACTCGATGGACATTTCGCGGCAATGCGGTGGAAGGGCGAGACGGTCGAAGTCTTCACCGATCAACTGGGTCTCCGCACGCTGTACTGGGGAGGGAGCGGAGGCGGAATCTTCGTCTCGACACGGCTGGACTGGGTGACCGCAGCCACCGGGCATCACGATCTTGATTTCCATGCACTCGGAAGTCGCTGGCTGCTGTTCAATCAGATGTCGTACGCGTCCAGCGTCAAGCAGATCGGGCGCCTCGGGCCGGGCGGGCACGCGCAGTTCAGATCAGGATCACTGACAGGCTCTTCCGTGACGCCATGGGTGCCACAGTCCGAACCGGCCTCACCCAGGGTGGCGCTTGACCTGGCCGGGGCCTTCGTCGGCAGTGCCCTTGGCCATTCACTGACTCCCGCGCTTGCGCTCTCCGGCGGGCTCGATTCGCGGTTGCTGCTTGCTTTCCTTGTCAGGTCCGGGCAAGCCAATTTCACGACCTATTCGATTGGGGATCCGGCGGACCCGGATGTGCGTGTTGCGGGCGAGATGACATCGCAACTCAAGATCCGGCATGACCGTTACTACGACCCTCTCCCTGACCCGCACACCTGCCTGGAACGCGTGCGGTCATACGTCGCACAGGTCCACCTTGTCGAACCCGCAAGCACATGGTCGAAGTTGCGCTACTACCCCATCCTTCGCGAGCGGGGACAACTCGTGATTGACGGCGGCTATGGGGAGTTCGGCCGGCGCCAGTTCTTTAATCGCGTTGTCCGGCTCGGGAGAGCCGCTGTGAGAGCGCGGGACGGGAAGGGGTTGATCCACCTGGTGCGCCATTCTCGTGCTGACATCTTCGTCCCGGAGGTGGCGCGGTTGCTCGAACAGGGCGCACTGGCGGCGCTTCAAGAGGCACTGGACAGCATGCCGGCGCACAGACTTGACGCGGGAGATTTTGTGGATCTGTTTGCCGTCCGTTTTCGGATTCCGAACTCCGGCGGTCCCGAGCAGGCACGGCAGGATTCTGAGGTTCTCAACTTCATGCCGCTGGCGCAGCCTTCGTATCTTCGAACCGTGCTCGCAGTGCCCGCGCGTTTCAGGGCGAACGGCCGGGCGTACTACGATCGTATCCGAATGATGGACTCCCGCCTCATGCGATTTCCCAGAGTCAAAGGCGGAGACACGATTCCCTTTGGCCTGCCCACCAACCTCTCCTGGCTGATAGCCAAGGCGAAGGCTCTGGCTGGTAAGGGATATGAGGATCCGCGGCCGGACGAGCTCCTGACGCGGCTCAGGGAGTACGTGCTGGACGTTGTCCATTCGGTCGGTGTTTCTGGGAACGGAATCTACGACAACCAGAAGGTCACCGCTGCGGTCGACCGATACTACCGCGGAGACGGCCTTGGCCGGTCAACCGTCGATTGGTGGTTGACATTTGAGCTGTGGAAGCAGGCTCTGAGCAGTCCGCCGGGTTAGGGCAGCAGCCCCGGCGGCGCCCGCACGTATCCGTGGTCAAGGACGGACGTTATGCGCCCAGGCAGGGAGGAGCCCTCACTCATCCAGGGAGCAGACACATGCGCAATCTGCAGGTAGCCGTATTCATCGTTGGGGTCCTCTCGTTTCTCGCGTCGGCTTTGTTTGTCGGGCAAGGGATGGGCGATACTCTCTGGCGGGCCGGCGTCGCAGCGATGCTGACCGACCTGGTCTGGACTGCAATCTGGCCGGCGACGGGCCGGAGTTAGGGATGTGCCCCGGCCCCCCCACTCCGGGCTGTTGTCACGCGCCGCCCGAAGAGCTGCCCCAAGCTGCCCCACGAGGCTGCCCCACGTGCGTCACCTAGGTGACGCACTTGACTTTTGCCGCTCGAATCGTAGCTTACCGTTGAGGGACGGTTCCGGTGAACCTGTCCGCCTTCGCGAGAACCGGTCGCTGTGCATTCATGGAGACGGGGTAATCCCCGGGGAGCGGGAGACGGTGACGCGGCAACAGCGACAGATACGACGTGCGGTTCTTTCGCGGCTGCACACGCACCTACGGGACGTGTACAACTATGAGGGGGCGAGAGAAACGTTCATTGACGGCACGGTGAGCCTGGGAGAGCTCGAGAGTATCCTTGCGTTCAAGAGCGATCCCATACTCGACGAGTTGCTCTGTGTCCTGGAACGCATGGCGACCGGCACGTTCGGCCAGTGCATCGGCTGCAAGCGTTCGATCCCCAGTGTTCTTCTGCTGCAGGATCCGGCTCGACGTCTGTGCGAGTTGTGCGAAGAGCACGTGAGTCATCACGCGTTCCTCGAAGCCAGTCAACTGCCGCGCGTCATCCTCTGAGTGGCGCATCGGGGAAGCCCGCTCGAGGCCGGCCGTGTTCACACAGTGAGCGGCAGCGGATGTATACGCACTCCTTCCTTCCATCCATCCCATGAAACGTGATCTTCTTTCCTTCGCGCTCTGGAGCGGCGAAGACCTCAAGCAAATACTCAACCTGACCGCCAGGCTGCGCGACCGGTCCGACGGATTGTTCCGGCCGCTGGCCAACCGTGGCGTGGGCCTTGTGTTCGAGCGCGAATCGCTCCGAACGCGCGTGTCGTTTGAGGTCGGCGTTGTCCAGCTCGGCGGACATCCGGTCTTCCTTCAGCAGGAGACGATCGGGATCGCGACGCGGGAGTCGGTCCATGACATCGGGCTGGTGCTCTCCGAATACGCCGCGCTCATCGTCGCGCGCACGACCCGGCATCAGACCTGTGCGCAGCTGGCAGAGAGCTCGACCGTTCCGCTCATCAACGCGATGACCGACCTGTTGCATCCGTGTCAGATTCTGACGGACGCGTTCACGCTGCAGGAGATGAACCTGCTCTCCCCGAAGACCCGGATCGTCTATATCGGCCACGGCAACAACATCGCCAACTCATGGCTGGAGCTTGCGGAGAAAATCCCTCTTCACCTTGTCCTGTGCTGTCCCGACGGGTATGAGCCGCACGCACAGATTCTGGAGCAGAGCCGTGCGGCAGGGGCGAGTACCATTGAGTTCATCGATGAACCGACCGCCGCCGTCAAGAACGCCGACGTCGTCTACACCGATGTGTGGCCTGACATGCATGGCGGTGCAGATGCGGGGAGACGCATCCTCCAGTTCAAGCCGTACCAGGTGAACCGCCAGCTCCTGCAGCACGCGAAGCCGTCGTGCGTTGTCATGCACAGGCTTCCCGCAAACCGGGGCGAGGAAATCACGAGCGACGTGCTGGACGGCAAGAACTCACTCGCCCTGCGCCAGGCCGCAAACCGCATGCACCTCCAGAAAGCGGTGATGGCCACGCTTCTCGGCGCAAGCCCGGAGTGACGGTTCGCGGTCTCCCTGCGGACTGACGCGCCTCGCAGGCGTCCACTTCTGTTGCTCCACTGCCTACTGCAGTGCACACCCGCGTGCCTCTTCCCGGCGAGAATCAGCATATCTGGGCCGTATTTGACTCCCCACCCCTGGCACATGGATTGAACTCCTCCCTGGCGAGAGTGCCATCGGAGGGAGGATCGCCATGAAACGGACACTGATCGTCGCAGCCACGTTCTTCGCAAGCATCGCGTTCACCACCGCCCCGGCTTCATCGCAGGTGAGCTTCAGCATCTCGTTCGGGGATTTCTACAGCTCGCTCAGCCCGTACGGCGATTGGGTGTGTGTCGACTACGGCGTGTATGCCTGGCGTCCGGGGAGGATCGTGCACGGGTGGATGCCGTACGCGTATGGCCGGTGGGTGTGGTCGGCGTATGGCTGGTACTGGGTGTCCGACGAGCCATGGTCATGGGCTGTGTATCACTACGGCCGGTGGCACTATGACGACTGGTACGGCTGGATCTGGGTCCCGGGGTATGACTGGGCACCTGCGTGGGTGGAGTGGAGGTACGGGCCTGACTATGTGGGCTGGGCGCCGCTCGGTCCCTACGCGCTGTTCAGCGCGCAGCGTGGCATCTACTATTCACAGGCGTACCGTGCGCCCTACGAGCACTGGACGTTCGTTGCGCACGAATCGATGACCCGTCCGGACGTCTACCGGTATCGCTACGATGGGGACGACATCCGGCGTGTCTACGGGGCGAGCCGCTACACCGGCTCTGTGCGGTATCGCGACGGTGTCGTGGAATCGCGCGGCCCGGACCGGGAGTACGTTGAACGTCGCGGGCGCGTCCGCATCGGCACCGTGGACGTCGTGGATGTGAATGATTACTCCAGAGTGAGAGCCACGCGGCAGGGCGACCGTGAACGGATCGAAGTGTACCGCCCGCACGTCACGCGCGAAGCGGCCGAACGGTCCATGCGCCCCGATCGAGTCTCACGCAGCGAGCACGCGCCGTCCATCGACAGCAGATACCTGGACCAGCGACAGCGGAACATCCGTCAGAGTCCCGAGTCCACGCCGCCGCCGGAGGATCGACAGCAGTCTGTGCCACAGGTGACCCCCAGGGAGCGTGAGCGCTCGGTCCCGGATGTGCGTCCGCAGGATCGTGAGCAGCGCAGCCGGCAGCAGGTTCAGCCATCAGCGCCCCGCCAGGACCGGCAGCGGGAGTCGCAGTCCGTCGTGAAGGAGACTCCGAAGCAGCCTCACGCCCGGCCCGAGGCTCCGAAGGACGCCCAGCGTCCGGAGCTAAAGCCGCGCGACAGAGACTGAACGCGGAGCACCCAGGTCCCCTGAATGCTCCGAGCCCTGATGACGGGCCTCGGAGCGTTATCATCCGTGGGGCTGGCGTTTCCTCCTGGATCGAATCTGAAGCAATCCGCTCTCATATCGTGTCGCATCGATGGTATCGAGCCAGCATTCTGAGGAGTGCGGCAGGAAGAGGGGCACCCCCTCGCCCGAAATGACCGCGTGGATCGAGCGAACGATATCGTCCACATGTCTACTCCTCCGGTATGAACCGGATGCACACGGGGGAAGGTATCGAAACGTTGTTCCGGGCCGGCGCAAGCGTGCCATCGCTTTGGTTGATGCGCATAACGACAATGGAGTTGGACCGCTGGTTCGCCGCCAGCAGAAATTGGCCCGTGGGGTCGATCGCAAAATTGCGGGGTGATTGTCCACGTGTGGATTGATGCTGGAGCGTTGTGATCTTCCCCGTGGACCTCTCGACGGCGAACACGGCAATGCTGTCGTGTCCCCGATTGGAGGCGTACACGAACCTGCCGGAAGGGTGGGCATGGATATCGGCGCAGGTGTTCTCTCCCTTGAACGAGGACGGTAGCGTCGAGACTGTGTGGACTGCAGCGAGTGAGCCCGTTGCACTGTTGTACGAGAGGACCGTCACGGTAGAGTTGAGCTCGTTTATGACATAGAGAATGTCTGCGTCCGGGGAGAAATCCAGATGCCTTGGCCCCGCGCCTGATGCCATGACCACTTCTGGCTGCTCGGCGGGTGCCAGGGTGCCCGAGTCGGGATCGAAGGTGTAGACCATGACGCGATCGATACCCAGATCGGCCGAGAACGCTCGGCGATTGGCGGGATCAAGAATAACCGAGTGGGCGTGCGGCCGCTCCTGTCGTTTCGGGTTCAGGCCTTTGCCGACATGCTGGACGTTCGCGACGACCGGGCCGAGGCGGCCATCGTTCGCCACGGGGAAGACGCAGACGTTTCCGCCCGTGTAGTTCGCCACGAGCACGAACCGGCCGCGCTTGTCGATGAAGAGATGCGCGGGATCTGCGCCATGGGAGGGCTGGACATTCAGGTGCTTGAGTCCGCCGGAATTGCGGTCGATCGCGAACGCGTGGACCGAGCCGCCGGGCTTTCCCTCGAATTCGGATGTCTCGCTCACCGCAAAGAGGTAGCGTCCGCGTGGGTCAGCCGCAAGGAACGATGGGTTCGTTATGGTGTCCGTCGCGTCCAGGACCTTGATGCTGCCGCTCGAGGGGTCAAACGAACAGTAGTAGATGCCCTTGCTTTCGCCCCCTGTATACGTCCCCACGTAGAATCGGATCAGCTTGTCGACTCCAAAGGGGAAGGAGAGGAGGGATCGCCTCGAGGGCCACATGGAGGCCCCCACAGCCGCGCCCGTGAGGACGAGAAAGCGGCGACGGTTTAGACGACTCATCATAGGAGGGTCCTCCCAGAAGCGGATGGAAAACTGCAGTGCATGCGACGCGCCGTCGTCCGTCAGCGGATCCCTCGCCGATAGGGCTGCTGTCCCCTGGAACTCTGCTGTTCCTTACCAGGCGGCCGTTGCTGCCTTATCTCGTCAGCACCAGTTTCTGTGTATGCATGCTTCCAGCGCCGCCCCTCGATGCCGTCGGCGAAGCCGGGTTCGAATCCCGGACCTGAAGTCGGCACACGTACACGCCCGTAGAATACCCAGAAGCATCCCATCGTGCCTGATGGGTCCCCGCCTGTACCGGGCCGTCCAGAAGGATGGCAACCTGCTGTCCCAGGACATCATACACGGCCAGCTTCACATATCCTGCGCTGCCAATCTGGTACGTGATCGTCGTCGCGGGATTGAAGGGGTTCGGGAAATTCTGAAGGAGCCTATCACGGGGGAGGAGCTGAGAGGCATCAGGCTCGACCGCCAATCCGGTCTGATAGACAGCGAAAGGCATGGAAAGGGAATCGATCTGGATGCCGTTTTCGAACGCCTCCAGCGTAATCGTCAACGATCCAGGGGGCAGGAAGATCGTGGAATCGAGTGGGAAGATAGATCGAATCGTATCGGAATACCCGTACCAGTCGAACCATGTGAGCGACAGCGTATATGTGTTAGATGTGCCGGCGTCCAGGACATCGAAGTAGGTGCTATCGATACCGGGAGCACCACTGAACGGTGGGCCAAGGAGCATCATGCCGTCGCGGCAGACGACAGAGATCCGATCCACTCGCGGGTCAGGAGTGTTCATACGGCAGATGAACCCCGGAGGGGTACAGGTTCCCCAGAGGGCCAGCGTGTCGGCCGGGGCCGCCGAGCCGATGCCCTGCCCGTGAAGCGTGTCTCCGATGATGCAGCTCCGAAGATTCCAGCTATTCCAGGGCAGCCCGTCAACGGCGGCGCCGTCACCGTAGTCTTCGCGCCGGCTGATGCCCAGACCTTCTGCAAGGGCCACCGATTCCGTCGTGAGCCCGTCGAACAGGAAGGATCGCACGACGCGTTGCTCACCGAGCACGGTGAATACCCCCTCGTACTGGATGACGGACGAGAAGAGGGTTCTCCAGCGCACAGGGTACGCATGACCGATCGTGTCGATCGTGTTGAATACGTATTCTTCGTACGGGAGCTCTTCGAGGTACATTCCCATGTAGAAGACGCCCGTGCTGTCCTCCCGCACAATCATCCCGCCGAATGGATCGTCTGCGCTGAGCACAGAGTAGCGCACGCCCAGGATGGTGTTTGAATCACTGGCGACGGCAATGTGTCGGAGCTCGTGGTTCCACCCCGGGCCCACGTGCGTCCAAACGTCATACAGCCATTGTGTCCCGAGATGCAGCGGAAAGAACTGCTGGGTATGCCCGACCGACGTAAGGAGTGTGCCGCACAATGCGAGGACCATTGTACGCCTGAGGACGGAGTGCAGGTCGGGTGAGAGTCTCATAACGCCTGCCGTAGAGGAGGACGCCGGGAGAGCCACGTTCCGGGGCCGCCGGGATATTCCGTTGACCTTGCTGTATGCCATCCCATCGATGCGTCTCAGATATCTGACACCGGCACATCGATGGACAGGTCAATGTACAGTCGCAACCCGACAGAAGCAACGCTCGCGCCGCTCTACAGCCTGTGGCTGGAATCCTCGCCGGCTCTACCGCTGGACGATCACCTGCTCGAGGATGAGCCACTGGCTGGTGCGGCCGGGCCCGATGGTCCACTGGATCGGGTTGGAGGTGCGAGACTTATCGATGTATTGCATGGCGCTGACGCGGACGTTCTTACCCGACAACTCATAGCGTGCGCCCGAGTAGCTTGCCTTGAAGCCCTGCGCGCGAAACCTGGGCATCGCATCGCGAATCATTTTCTTGTACTGCCGGCCCTGAGCCGTGGCCCACTGTGACTCACCATTCGGCCCGTTCTGATTTGCCTTGATGACGGCTTCGTCCGCATACAGGTCTGCGAGCCGAGGATCGTAGGCGCGTTCGAGGCTCACATAGGATTCGATGACCTGTCGGGCCCGCTCAAGGCTGGCGTCCGGTCGTTCCTGGGAATGAGCGGCTGCGGCAAGTGCCACCGTAAGCAACAGCGTTCCACACCGTCTAAACATAGATTCCATATCTTTGTGGGTACCGCCATCATACCTGCAGATTTCGGGCCAGAGAGGGGGTCAGAAAAATGAGTGAAAATGGACGGAATGCAGGGAACTGTGGAGGAAGAAAGGAGGAAAACGGGTGGGGAAGCAGGAAAGGGTGGCAAGAACGAGTGAGGAAGGGACCCGAGAGCAAGAACCAGAGAGCACGAATCAGGGACCAAGAGCCCAGGCCCAAGAATTGGGAATAAGACGTAGTCGGGGGGCCTGCAAAGCAAGCGGGGAGAGATGGCTCCCTTCCCGCATGTACTGGTTATGCATCGCGCCGGTGGTTCAAGGCGCACGCGCCGCAGCCACTCACGCCGGGCGACCTAGCCCGGTTGCCCTGTCAGGTCGGTCTTCCTCTTCAAGAGCTGCGTTGCCTTCCACCCCTGGATCTCGAAGACCTGGGGGGACGCCGAGGTGCGCACGTAGTACTTCCCGGGTGCCGGGTTGGGGAGGAACACGAGCTGGACTCCATCCACGGTGAGCATGCCGGCTGGTTGCCCCACCGTTGTGATCGCTGTGTCGACAAATTCGTCGGCCGTGAACGACGATAGTGCGGTCAGGAAACCATCGACCCGTGTCGGATCAATCGGGGCACCGTCCACACGCCAGAGCGTGTCCACGCGGTCGAGCACGAACGTCGTGTCCCCGTACTGGAACCGAACGCTCCTCACGCTCTCCTTTGCCACCGCATAGATGGACCGGTCGCGCCAATCTTTCGCGGGCTTCACGAACGTCCAGGTCAGCGAACCGTCGACGAGGTGCACGTCCGCCGAACCTTCGCGCCGCACATAGGTCTGCGTGTAGGTCGGGCCCGCCTTTCCGATTCTCACCGCTGCCTTCTCCGTCTCCTTCTCGAACACCCTCAGGAGCGTCGCGGTGGAGTCGACCTGGAAGAGTCCCTGTTTCTGCGGATTCGATGAGGCGAGGGCCGTGATGGTCATGTGCGAGGCCTGGCCGAGGGCCGAGCCGACGGCATTCTGATCCGCCTTGTATCGGATCGGCTCCGTGAGCATCCACGTGCCGCCTTCGCGGGCGAGCACGACGCGGGCGCCTGCCGAAGATATCTCGAGGCGATCCACCGCCGCCGAGTCGAGCGTAAGGAGCGGCTCCCCCATTCCTGCGCGGGTGCTTTGCTCGCCCGGCCGTTGCATGACGATCACCGCGGCGAGGATCAGAACGATGAGAATCGCGACCAGAACCAGCGTGCTTCGTTTCATGTCAGGCGGCCTCCAGCGCCTTCCGTCGTGCCAGGCGGAGTTTCCAGCGCAGCAGACCGTATCCGATGATCAGGAGCGGCGGCGCGATGAGCGTGGCGTACTTGATGGTTCGCTTCGCACCGTCAGAGACCTGCTCGAGCGGCGGCATCGAGATATCCTTCGAGCGGATACCGATCAACCCGGCGTCGTCGGCCAGGTAGTCGGTCATGTTTGCAAAGAGTGTGACGTTGTCCCTGTTGCCGAGATACTGATCGCGCATGAACTCGCCATCACCGATGAGAATGACGCGCGCGTCGGAGGCCTGCTGCAGCGGCGATGCGAGCTGCGGGGCCGATCCGGCCGCGGTGTCGGACGGGACCGGCGTGCCTGCGAACGCGCTCCGCAGCGGGCCGCTGATGCTCACGCCGAGCGGGATCGATTGTTCTGCGAAGTCGGCCTCGGTGAATCGTGCCATGGGATCATACATGAACATCCCTGTCATGCGGCCGGCACGGGGCGAGGACCGCATCAGGAATTCACTCTTGAGGCCGCGTGCGGAAACCCCGGCCGTGTCGACGGAGCTCGCAAAGAACAGCACCACCCCCTGGAGATCCTTCACCATCATGTTCCCCTCGCTGAAGGCGCTCACCATGGGGAGATACGGGAAGGGAACCTGGGACTGGATCGAAAAGCCCATCTGTTGCTGGACGATGCTGATGTTGGCGCACTGGACGTCGCGCACCAGGTCGGTGTTCAGCCGGAGCCCGTAGGCGTTCAGCATGTCGCCCATGCCAAGCTCGAGCGCCCGGCCGACCCGGTTCTGCAGATTGGCGTCCACAGCGTTCAGACAGAAGGCGACGCGCCCCCCGCGCATCAGGTACTGGTCGATCTGGAACCGCACATGGTCCGGGATCGCCTGTGTCGGGGCGATCACCATGAGGGCCGCAACGTCCGGCGGGACGGGCGCATTCCGGGTCAGATCCACCGTTGCGGTCTCGTACTGACGGCGCACGAGCTCCAGGACCCGGTTCATGTCGCTCAACGGAGGCTCGCCCTGCCCGGTCAGGAATCCGATCTTCTTGCGCGTTGTGGTGGTCAGCCGCTTGATCGTGCTGCTGATCTCGTATTCCAGGCCGTTCGTGTTCTGGACCACGGGCAGGACTTCCTTCTTGTCCTCATACAGAAAGACCAGCCCGAGGTACCCCTTCTTGATTTCAAATTTGTCTTCCTTGACGACCTGGACCTGGACGGGGGCGACGCCCTGCTGCTGCGCCTCCTGCTCCGACTTCTCGTCGGACGGGTCGAGGAACTCGTACTGCAGGTTTCCGCGCGAGTACGCGCGGTACTCATTCAGCTGGTCGAGCACCTCGCGCCGGTGGTTGTTGTACGGGGCCGGGAGGTCTTCCGTGAAATAGGCCTTGACCGTGACCCGATCGTCGAGCGACCGCATCAGCTCTTTGCTCGCGTCGGAGAGCGTGAAGAGTCCGTTGCGGGTGACGTCCAGCCGGCCGAAGATCCGGATAGAAACGATGTTGAGCAGAATCAGAATGCCGAGGACGATCGCGGCGCGGGTGAGCGTCTGGACGCGCAGGGTTTTCATGCCTACCACTTCCTCCTTTCCAGCGACATCGTGGCAAGAAGGAGCGAGAATCCCATCAGGGACGCGAAGTAGATCAGATCCCGCGAGTCGATGATGCCTCGGGCGATGTTGGAGAAATGATAATCGATGCCGAGGAACTCGAATGTCGAGGCCAGACCCTCGGGTACGTAGATCAGCACCTTGTTCAGCAGGAACAGAGCGAGGATGACCAGAAAGCCGGTGATGAACGCGACGATCTGGTTCTCCGTGAGGCTTGACGCGAGCAGGCCGATGCCGATGTAGACCGCCGCCATGAGCAGCAGGCCGAGGTAGCCGCTCATGACCGGGCCGACGTCCAGCGGGCCGAGGAAGGCGAGGACGATGACATAGAGCAGCGTTGGCAGCAGCGTGATCGCCACCAGCACCCAGGCGGCGAGGAACTTCCCGAGGACGATTTCGGAATCGCGCACGGGGCGCGTCGTGAGCAGCTCGAGGGTCCCGGTCTTCTGCTCTTCCGCGAGCAGGCGCATCGTGATCGCGGGGATGAAGAACAGAAAGACGAGCGGGACGAGCTCGAAGATCACCCGCATGGACGCCACGTTCATCAGAAAGAGGTTCGAGCTGAAGAACCAGCCCACGATGGCCAGGAACACGACGATGACAACGTAGGCCACCGGCGAGTTGAAGTATGACCGGAGCTCGCGCCGGAAAATGGTCAGGATCGTTCGAAGCGATGGCATGGTCAGGCGACTGTCAGTTTATGGAACACATCCTCGAGCGTGGTGGCCTTCCGTTGCATTTCCAGGAGGACCCAGTTTTCCGAGACCGCCAGGCGGAAGGCCGCCTCGCGGACGTCTGCCCCCTTCTCCGCCTCCAGCTCAAACCGGCTGACCCCGTCGTGACGGGAGAGGAGCGTCACGTTCTTCACGTACGCCAGGATCCGGAGCTTCGGCGCGACCATTTCGAGCGGATCGGCCGTGCCAGTCTTCACCTCCAGCGTCAGGATTTCGCCCGAGGTGAACTGCCGCTGCAGTTGATCCGGGGTCCCGTCAGCCACGATCGCACCCTCGTTGATGATCAGCACGCGGTCGCACGTGGCCTGCACCTCGGAGAGGATGTGCGTCGAGAGGATGACCGTCTTAGCCCGTCCGAGCTGGCGGATGAGCTTGCGGATCTCCACGATCTGGTTCGGGTCAAGGCCGCTGGTGGGCTCGTCCAGGATCAGGACCTCGGGATCGTGGATCATGGCCTGCGCAAGTCCGACGCGCTGGCGATACCCCTTCGAGAGCTCCCCGATGTCCTTATGGCGGACATCCCCCAGTCCGCAGACCCCGACCATGTCCTTGACTTTGCCCGGGATCGCCGCATCGGACATCCCCTGGAGTCGCGCCGAATAGTCGAGGTAGTCGAGGACGTTCATGTCATAGTACAGGGGGTTCATCTCGGGGAGATATCCGATCTTGCGACGGACCTCGAGCGAGTGGTCGCTGATCGAAAGGCCATCCACCTCCACCGTCCCCGCGTTCGGGGGCATATAGCAGGTGATGATCTTCATCGTCGTGGTCTTCCCGGCCCCGTTCGGCCCGAGAAAGCCGAGGATCTCGCCGGTGCCAACGTCGAAGGAGATGTTGTTCACCGCTGCCTGGTTACCGTACTTCTTCACCAGATTGCGGACCGTGATCGCCATGCGTTATTCTGCGCTGCTGTGAGTGAGTAGGCTCGGGAAGAATCAAACAATACAAAATTTATGAACGGGGGCGGGAAAAATCAAGGAGCGGGGTGTTCCGGAATGACGAGCTTTGCAATGATGTACCCGATGACGACGGGGATGACGGCCGTGATGAGGCCGAAGACCGCGACACCGATGCGCACGACGGTGGGGTCGATCTCGAAATACTCCGCGAGACCGCCGCAGACGCCGAAGATCTTCCGGTCGGTGCTGGAGAGATAGAGGCGTTTCATGTTGAGGATGCGGCTCCCTTTTTGTACGTTGTCGTAAGAACGGAGTACGCCAGGCAATGCATATCCGCAAACAGATGCTCGTTGTCGGAGACAGGATCCTGCTGGAGGTCGACGACGGGCAGGACCGCACGCAATCCGGACTGTACCTTCCGCCGTCCGTGCGCGAAAAGGAGAAGATCGCAACGGGGCGCGTTGTGAAGGTCGGCCCGGGCTATCCCATTCCAAACCCCAACTACGGCGACGATGAGCCGTGGTCGACCCCGAAAGACCCGATGCGCTACATCCCGCTGCAGGCGAAGGAGGGAGACTATGCGATGTTCCTCCGTGAGCAGGGTGTCGACGTCGAGTTCGAAGGACACAAATACGTGATCGTCCCTCAGTCGGCGGTGTTGATGCTTGTCAGGAACCAGCTCGCGGAGGAGTGATCCCCGTCGCCCTTCCGGATGAAGACCGCTGGCCTCTTCCTCTGACGAACGCGGGGGCCTTCCCGCTCCCGCGTTTGCCATGAACCTTCCGTCGCGCCTCAGGCGATCGTGACGCTCTTGCTCAGATAGACATCCTGGATTGCGTTGAGGATCCTCACACCTTCCGGCATCGGCTTCTGGAACGCCTTGCGCCCGGAGATCAGGCCCATGCCGCCGGCCCGTCTGTTGATCACCGCCGTCCGCACCGCATCGGCGATGTCGTTCTCGCCGGAGGCACCGCCCGAGTTGATCAGTCCCGCCCGGCCCATGTAGTTGTTTGCGACCTGATACCGCGTCAGGTCGATCGGATGGTCGGACGTCAAATCGCTGTACACTTTCTTGTGCGTCTTCCCGAAGTTCAACGCCGTGAACCCGCCATTGTTCTCGGGGAGCTTCTGCTTGATGATGTCGGCCTCAATGGTCACGCCGAGGTGGTTCGCCTGCCCGGTGAGGTCCGCGGAGACGTGGTAGTCCTTCTCCTTCGTCTTGAACGCGTTGTTGCGCGTGTAGCACCAGAGGATCGTGGCCATCCCGAGCTCGTGTGCGTACTTGAACGCCGCGCTCACTTCCTGGATTTGCCGCTTTGACTCTTCCGACCCGAAATAGATCGTCGCGCCCACCGCCACCGCACCGAGCTCGAATGCCATGTCAATGTCGCCGAACATGATCTGGTCGTACGTGTTGGGGTACGACAGGAACTCGTTGTGGTTGATCTTCACGATGAAGGGGATCTTGTGCGCGTACCTGCGCGACACCGATCCGAGCACGCCGAACGTGGAGGCGACGGCGTTGCATCCACCCTCAATCGCCAGCTTCACGATGTTCTCGCCGTCGAAGTAGATCGGGTTCGGGGCGAACGACGCGCCGGCGGAATGCTCAATTCCCTGGTCGACGGGGAGGATCGAAAGGTATCCGGTTCCCGCGAGGCGGCCGTGGTCGAAAATCTGCTGGAGGCTGCGAAGGACCGCGGGCTTGCGATCGGTCTGGATGAACACGCGATCCACGAAATCCGGCCCCGGAAGGTGGAGGGATTCCTTCGGGATAGTCTTTGAGACGTGGTTCAGATAGTACCCGGCTTCTTTGCCGAGCAACTCCTCAATATTGATGGGCATCGATGGATCTCCGCTAAGTGGTTGGGCGAGTCGAAATATACGAAAAAATCGGCCCCCGCGAAATATCGAATGAAAAAGGGAGAGCCTGTTGGCCCGGGGACCGTCTGAGGGCCCATACCCTGCCCGTGGGAGGCCGGGCTGTCGGGTGTGCTTACGAGTGAACAATTTGCACAGTTCTGTGAACGGCCGTGCTCCGGGAGGGTGCCGAATGCGCTGTGGACAGGGCCGTGGCAGACTGGCACGGAATTCGCTCGAAACTATTCAAACGCGAAAGCGTTCTATATCATAGAAAGAGACCTGAGACGGCGTCATGAGGATGCGCTACCACTTTCACGATCTCTCCCGCGCGGAACGCGAGCGTCTGGAATACGTCCTCCTCGAGGAGATGGACATCCAGATGTGGTATACCATCACCGTCAGCAAGACACTCGGCGGCGAGCTCTTTTTGGCCCTCCAGTAGGTGCCTGGACCGCCCCGGCTTCGGCCGGGACCGGGCCCCCCCCTTGCGTTTCCTTCGTGCGCCTCCTATCTTATCCACCGCAATTGCAGTGCACCGTGTGGTGTTCGCTTTCCCTGCAAGGAGTCTCCAATGGAGGAGGGCCCGAAGGGACTCCACGCGGCGAGCGTGAGCAAGGTCGAGCGCGCAAACGAAGCGTCAGTTCCTTTGAGATATCACCCCGGCGTTGTCGACCGGGGTTTTCTCTTCATGGCGGGGTACCCTGCCATGGTGGTGTGCCAGGCATTGCCCGTGGCGCGAGGAGGATCGAGATGAGTGGAGAAGTCGTCCATAGCGTGACACGAGGGGAGGACATGGCAGCGACAACGATCGGTCTTGCCCGGGATGTCTTCCCGGGGGTCGCCGGGCGGCAGGACATCGACCTGCTCGTGTTCCCGGAGCTGATGGACGGAGGGTATGCGGCCGTCAAGAGGAACGAGGGGCGCCATGCGCTTGATGATGCATTCGTTGCCGAGCTGCGCGACGCCTCGAAAGGGGGGCCGTGCATCGTCGGCGGAAGCTTGATGCTTGCGGCCGGCGGGGGAACGCACACGAATACATCGCTTGTCTTTGCCAATGGACGCGTCGTTCACCGGTACGACAAGATTCATCTGTTCCGCCCGGGGAACGACCATGCGTATTTTGTCGGAGGGCGATCGCTCGGGACGTTCCCCTTGACAGTGCGTGGCACAAAACTGCGCGCCGGGGTGGTGATCTGCTACGATCTCCGGTTTCCCGAGCTGACGCGAGCCCTAGCGCAGGATGGCGCACAGCTGGTGATCGTTCCGGCCCGGTGGCCTGCCGTCAGGGACCTCGCGTGGAGCACGCTGCTGCGCGCGCGCGCCATCGAAAATCAGGTTTTTGTGGTGGGATGCAACGCCGGCGGAGAGGAAGGCGGCCGCTCATACGTGTTCGGACCCGCAGGCGAGGAGCTGCTGGTCGTCGAGCAGAACGACGCGCGCCCCGTCGTTACCGTGACAATCGATACCGAGATGATCGGGCACGCACACCGTTTCCACGACAACATTCGCGAAGCGGTGCTGCTGCGCGCAGGGAGGATTCCGCGGAGGCTTACGGGTGCTGCGACGCGCGCGCGGCATAAATCAGCGGGACGCTGACCACCGTCACCGCCATTTTGATCGCATACTGGCCCAGGATCAGCGGCAGGACAGGCATCTGGCCGCCGAAGGCCAGGACGACAAAGAGCGCACTATCGACAAGCGTAGACACCGCGTTGCTGACAAGCACCCGGGTCCACGGGGGGCCGCCGACGCGCTCCTTCCAGAAGGCGAAGATCTCAATGTCGATGAGCGAGCTGGCCAGGTACGCCGCCAGGCTGGCGGCCACGATACGGGGCGTGGAGCCCAGCACAGTGGCGAACGCATCCTGCACGCCGAACCACTCGGGCGAGGGGAGGCGAATGATCAGAAACGTGTAGAGTGCAAGGAGGATGTTGGCAAGAAACGCCGCAACGACGACGCGGCGTGCCCCGCTCCGGCCGAGATTCGTGTTGATCAGATCGATGAGGGTGAACGTCAGCGCGTAGATGAAGACGCCGCCGGGAGCCACAAGGCCGAATAGCGTGACGGGCTTCGTCGCGGTAATGTTTGCGATCAGCTCGCACGCCACGTAGATGGCGACCAGCAGTGTGGAGCCCATGGGATCAGCGCCGGGGGTGGCGGGGCGCGGTGTACTCGCGGTGCACGACGGTGTGAACGCCCCCGCGGATCTTGTAGTCCACGGTGACCTTCATCCATTGTGGATGCGAGCCGGCGACCAGGTCCTCCAGGACCCGGTTCGCAAGGTGCTCCTGGTAGATGCCGACCTGCCGGTACGACAGCAGATAGTATTTGAACGACCGGAGCTCGATGCACACGGTGCGGGGCGTGTACTCCACCGTGATCGTCCCGAAATCCGGCAAGCCGGACCAGGGACACACAGCAGTGAATTCGTCCGTGGAGATCGTGATCACGATCTCCTTGCCGGGGTACTCGTACGGGAACGTTTCGAGGGCGCCGGGATCGATGGAAGAAACGTCGGCGACATCGTATCGGCGGTCAAGGGGCTGAGGCATGGTGGCGGTCCGCTGTGGGAAAACGAACCAATATACCTGTTTCTGGAGGAAAAGAAAATTGAAACGCTCACTGAGGGTCGCAATCGCCGCCGTTTTGCTTGCTTCCTGCGGTACGGCCCCGGAGCTCACACACACTCCGCAGGTCGCACAGGGGACCGAACCGTCCTATATTGTCGGTCCCGTCGAGCGGGCATACCTGAATGACCCGGCGTGGCCCGCGTTCTCGGCGGTCTACGACTCGACGCGTATCGAGCCTCAGTACATTGAAATGATCCGGACGACGTACGAAGGGGAGGAGTTCCTGGTCTTTTTCGGGGCGTGGTGCAGCGACAGCAAGCGAGATCTGCCGCGGTTTCTGAAGATCGCGGACGGGGCGGGATTCCCGCCGGCGAAGATCACGCTCTATTCCCTGGATCGGACGAAAAAGAGCTCCGACGGGTTGACGGCCCGGTACGGGATCGAATTCGTCCCCACCTTTATCGTGCTGAAGGACGGCGCGGAGGTCGGTCGTATTACGGAGTCCCCGAGGGTATCCGTTGAGGCTGACCTGCTGTCGATGCTGGCGGCCGCCCGGGCGAAGTGACGCTCTCCTGGTAGGCCATCGCCGAAAGGATCATGATCCGCCGCTTGATGGGCGGATGCGTCGCGAACAGGTCGGCAAGAAATCCCTCTCGGTCATTCACCTCGCGGGCGAGCGGGTCCGCGATGCAGAGGTGCGCGGTACCTTTCTTGATCGAGCGCGTCGGCTCCGTTGCCCGGTCGATCTTCGTCAGCGCCGATGCGAGCGCCGCGGGGTTTCTGGTCAGCTCAGCCGCGGACGCGTCGGCGAGGTACTCGCGCTGACGCGACACGGCCATTGCCAGCAGGCGCGAGATCACCGGTGCGAGCACGACCGCGATCGCGAAGATGATGAGGACGAAAGGCCCTCCTCCGCCGCCCTTCTTCGAAGTACTCTTCCCTTTCAGCGCTCCGGCGCGCATGGCGCGAAGTCCCAGTTCGGTCAGCAGCATCACCGTCCCGATCAGCGCAGCGACGATCGTCATCAGCCGGATGTCAAAATTCCGGATGTGGCTCATCTCGTGCGCCACCACGGCCTGCAACTCCTCGCGCGTCAGTTGCGAGAGGAGCCCCTCGGTGACGGCGATACTGGCGTTCGACGGCTCGGTGCCCGTCGCGAACGCATTGGGGTCGGCATCGGGAATCACGTACAACGCCGGCCTGGGGATGCCCGCCGCGATGGCCACCTCGTCCGCAACGTTCACGTACTGTCGGTACGACGCGTTCGCTTCGTCGATCGGAACGGCGCCCGAGGAACCGAGCACGGTCTTCGCACCGGAAGTCAGGCTTGACACGGCGGCGAACGACCCGTACAGCAGCGCGCCCAGCGTCACGACAGGCAACCCGCCGAGAGACGATTCCGGGTCTCCGGGAACAATGCCCAGGACCGTCGCGTCGAACCCCAGGCCGATCAATCCCACGAGGAGCGCGAACCCCGCCATCACGAAGAGGGTATTGCGGCGGTTCGCCGACTGTTGTTCGTAGATGTTCCGCGGGTTCATCGGGCGGCTCCCCTGCGTTCGCACCGATCACTTCTTGAGCGACAGGTCAACGTTCGGGACGGCGCGCTCGGCGCCGTCGGTGATCTCGAACAGCTCGGACCGCTTGAAGCCGAAGATTCCGGCGATGACGTTGCCCGGGAAGACCTCCTGGGAGATATTGAATTTGGTCGCGATGTCGTTGTAGAATTGCCGTGCGAAGCTGATCTTGTTTTCCGTGCTCGACAGCTCCTCCTGCAGCTCGCGGACGTTCTCATTCGACTTCAGCGTCGGGTAGCTCTCGGCCAGCGCGAACAGGCGTGTGAGTGCGCCTGTGAGCGCGTTTTCCTTCGCGGCGGCGTCGGCGACCCCCGAGGCGCCCACTGCGGCATTCCGCGCCGCGATGACTTTCTGCAGGGTCTCCTGCTCGAACTCCATGATCCCTTTGACCGAATTCACGAGATTCGGAATCAGGTCGTGCCTCCGCTTGAGCTGGACGTCGATTTGCCTCCACCCGTTCTGCACCTGGTTGCGCAGCGTGACAAGCTTGTTGTACTGCCCGACGACCCAGAGGGCGAGGACGGCCACCACAACGAGAAGAACCACAAGGAACGTCATACCTGTCTCCTCTGTCTGTAGGAACGGAACCCGCTAAACGTAGGAAGTCGCCGCGGGGAAGTCAAGCCATGGTTTTGTTGACATTCGACAGTGATTTGGCTATCTTTGCCGGCGATATGGGTTCCGGCGATCAAAGCAGCCTCAGTGACGCTGAGCGGAAGAACCTGCTCGACGAGATCCGACGTCGGGCAGAGCAGGCCGAGACAGAGCGGCTTGACCAGGACGAACAACTCTCATCGGAGGCGGAACCCGCGCTGTCCCCAGGCGGGGAGGCCGCGTCGAACGAGCCTGAGGCCGGACCACCCGAATCCTCGCAGACCCCAGCAGAGCCTGTCGAAGCGCAGGCGGCCATGCCGTTTCCCCTTCCTGTTCAGGAGCCGCAGGAACCTCCCGCGAAACCGGGGGAGGTTGCGCCTGCACCGGAGGTTTCCGAGGAACGGATCGCCATCCTCAAGGAGCGTCTCACGATCGCCATCGACCGCGGCAAAGTCGATCGGGCGTCGTCGATCCTGAACGAGCTCCGTCATCTTGTCCCTGACGATACATCGCTCCCCGATTTCGAAGTCCGTCTCAAGGCGCTGACCGTTTCGAACGCGCCTCCCGAGCCGCCGCCACCTCCGCCAGTCGCAGAAGCGCTTCCGAGTGCCCCTGCGCCGGCTCCCAAGGAGGCGGCCGGTCGCAAGTCGCGGGGTCCCTCAAAGAAGTCGCCTTCGGAGATGCTGGAAGAAGCGTACGCTCTGTATCAGCAGGAAAAGTACGATCGCGCGCTGAAGCAGGTGGCCGAAGTCCTCACCCTTGAACCCGAGAACGAAGAAGCGATCGGTCTTCAGGAGCAGATCGAAAAGGCGAAGCAGATTTCCGACTTGATCCGTTCGGAAGAGCAGAAGCGGAAGGCCGAAGAAGCCGCGGCCCATCCTGCGCCCGCGGCACCGCCGCCCATTCCTGCCGGGGGCGGGGACAAGGATTTCTGGGGCGCGGAGACAAAGCCTGCGCCGACGGACGGGCTCGACCTGCAGCCGGAAGAGAAGGGGCCGGTAGGTCCGCCAAAGCCGCCCGTGACGCAGCGCCTTGCGGAGCAGCTCTCCCGCGTCACGATTCCGTGGAAACCGATTGCGGCGGTCGCGCTGATTGTCCTTGCGGGAATCGTCGGGTACGTCGTGGTGGACAACATCAAGAATGCGGTCGCCCCGCCCGCGGCCTCAATCGTCGTGCTGCCGCCTTCCGTGCCCGGCGAGGAGCCGGGGACCCGCTACATTGTGGACGGATTCCTCGAGGACCTCGTCGGCGACCTTACGCTCGCGAGCGACCTGCACGTGACAGCGGTGCCGACCGTCCTTGCGTACCGGGGATCCGCCACGCCTGCGCGCATCATTGCACGGACAGTCGGGGCGCGCTATTATCTGCAGTGGTCGATTTCGCGCGTCGGGGAGAAGCTGCTTGTGCAGACAAATCTCCACGACACCAGTGAAGCGGAAGCGGTCTGGGTGAACAGGCTCGAAGCGACGCCCCGCGAGTTGTCGGGAGCCCGGCTGGAGCTCGCGCGCGGGATCCTCGCGGCACTTGAGATGAAGCCGGACGCGGAAAACGAGGCTCTGGTGCGGCGGGTGCCGACGCGCAGCGCCGCGGCGTACGATTCCTACCTTCGTGGCCGGGAGATGGTCCGGAGATACGGTGGCGACTCGCTCGCCCTCGCGGCGGCGTTGTACGCCGATGCGGTGGCCAAGGATTCCGGCTTTGCCGACGCCCACGCAGCGCTCGGGTGGGCGACGATGCTGATCTACGAGAACTCGTCGGAGCCGCTGCCGCAGTATCTCGTACAATCGCTCGGGTCCGTCCAGAAAGCGCTGCAGCTTGGCCTGAAGAATTCCGAAGTCTTTCGGACCTGGAGTCTGATCGAGCTCTATCGCGGGCAGAACAACAAGGCGCTGGAGCGCGGGGAGGATGCCGCGCGCGTGGGGGCAAGTGACGCCGAGACGTGGAGGCGGCTGGCGATCATGCGACTGGCGAAGCGGGATTACGATCGCGCGGTCGCGGCGGCCACCAGGGCTGTTGCCATTGATCCCGGCAACGAGCTTTCTCACTCCGTGCTCGGGAACGTCCATCAGTTCCTCGGGCAGTACGTCCAGACCGGGGGAGACTCGCGGGCGTCGCTGGATGCCGCTCTCGCGGCATACGATCGGGGGCTGCGGCTGGCGGCAGACCGGAGCGCGTACGGTGCGGGGGTGTATTCAGATCTGCTTGTTTCGATCCGGCAGCCTGCGCGTGCGGAACAGTTGCTGCTCGACAGGAGCGCGCGGGTCGGGAACGATTATGTGGAATACTACAAGCTTGCCCGCGTGAAGCAGGCTGCGGGACGTCCAAAAGACGCGTGGACGCGTGATCTGATCACCGCGCAAACACTGTTGCAGTCACGGTTGCGCCAGGTTCCTGGGGATGCATTCGCCAATGCATATCTCGCGCTGACGTACACGAGACTGGGGCAATTCAAAGAGGCTGCGGCGGCCAACCGCCGGGCGCGGGAACTCTCACCGTCAGGCACCGATGTTCAGTACCTGACTGCGCGGATGTTCGCCCTTCAGAGGGAAAAGACTCAGGCGCTTGAAGCTCTCGAAAAGGCGGTCCGGGCGCGCTACAGCCTGCCGGATCTGCTCGATATGGATCTGTACAACCTCCGTTCCGATGAGGCTTTGCTTCCTATCATTACCCACCAATAACGCAGTGCCAACGCCAGGCGTTGGTTCCCAGCCTGTTCCCGATTCGTTGACATTCCCCGCAGTATTGAATATATTTCTGTTCTGAATCATGGACGACGCGACTCGACAGGAGCGACGCAAGAAGGCCGGTGATTTCCTGAAGATGGCGGACAAGCTATACAAAGGGTCCGACCTCGACGGGGCCATGCGGCTTGTTCATGCGGCGATGGAAGCGGACCCGCAGAATCCGTACGCTGTCGCCTACAAAGAGCGCATTCTCGTCGCCATCGAGGCTCGCGACCGCAAGGCGGCGGAGCCCCAGCCCGCGAAGCCCGCACCGGCTTCGCCTGCGGCAAAGCCCACGCCGCCGCCCCCTCCCCCCGCAGCACCGACTCCGAGGACCAGCACGGCCCCCGATGCCGATCAGAATCGCCTCGATGAGGCAGAGGGGCAGCGGCGCGCCCTCGAGGACGAGGCGCGTCTGAACGCCATCGCGGAGGCAAAGCGCAAGGCGGAGCAGGAAGCACGCCAGCGGCGCGAGGAAGAAGAACGCCACCGCGCCGAGCAGGAAGTCCGCCGCAAGCTCGAAGAAGCGCAGCGCAAGCTCGAGGAAGACCGCGCGCGCCTCGAGGAGGAGAAGGCCCGCCGGCTCAAGGAAGAAGAGGCCCGCAAGAAAGAGGATGCGGCGCGCCGCGAGCGCGAGGAGAAGGAGCGGCTGCGCCTGGAGGAGTTGACGCGCCAGAAGGCCGCCGAAGAAGCCCGGCGTGCCCTGGAAGAGGAGCGGAAGCGGCTGGAGGAAGAGACCGCGAAGAAGCTCGAAGCCGAACGGAAGCGGTACGAAGAGGAGATGCGGGCCCGCCTCGAAGAGGAACGGCGTAAGACGGAGGAGCAGGCCCGCAAGGAGCAAGCAGCAACCGAAGCCCGCCGGAAAGAAGAAGAGAAGCGGCTCAAGGAAATCGAAAAAGAAACCCTCAAGCGACTCGAAGCCGAGAAGAAACGCATCGAGGAAGAGCTTGAGGCCCGCGCCCTCGAGGAGCGGGGGAAGTTCGAAGAGATGAAGAGGGCCGAGCAGACAGCCGCCGAGGCCCGTGCGCTCGAGGAGCGCAAGAAATTCGAAGAGATGAGGAGGGCCGAGCAGGCAGCCGCCGAGGCCCGTGCGCTCGAGGAGCGCAAGAAATTCGAAGAGATGAGAAGGGCCGAACAGGAGGCCGCCGAGGCGCGCCGGCACGACGAGGAAGCTCGCCTGCGGCAGCTTGAGCTCGAAGCTCAGAGAAGACTCGAAGAAGTCATCCGCAAGGAACAGCAGTCAGCGGAAATGCTGCGCCAGGCGGAGGAAGAGAAGATCCGCCGTCTGGAGGAGGACTCCCAGGAGAAGCTGGCCGAGCTCCGCCGAAAAGAAGCGGAAGCGGCCGAGGCAATGCGCCTCACGGAAGAGAAGCGGACCCAGGAGCTGGAGCAGGTGAAGCTGCGCCTCGAGGAACAGCGTCGCCAGCTGGAGGAAGAGACAGAGCGGAGACTTGCGGTCGAGCGCGAGCGCCTTGAAGAGCTGAAGCGCCAGGAGGCGGATGAGGCCCGACGCAAGGCCGAGGAAGAGGTGCGGCTCCAGCTCGAATCGGAAATCCGGGTGAAACTCGATGCCGAACGGCGGGAGCTGGAGGAGCGTCTGCGGGCCGAGCAAGAGGCTTCAGAGGCCCGTGCTCTCGAGGAGCGCAAGAAGTTCGAAGAGATGAAGCGGGCCGAGCAGGAGGCTGCCGAGGCTCGTGCCCTCGAGGAGCGCAAGAAGTTCGAAGAGATGAAGCGGGCCGAGCAGGAGGCTTCAGAGGCCCGTGCTCTCGAGGAGCACAAGAAGTTTGAAGAGATGAAGCGGGCCGAGCAGGAGGCTGCCGAAACGCGCCGGCGGGAGCAAGAACAGCGGCTGCGCGAGGTGGAGGACGAGCTCATGCGCCGCCTCGAAGAGGAACGCGCACGCCTCGTGCAGGAAAAGGCGCGGCTCGAAGAAGAAGCGAAATCGAAACTGGCGGAAGAAAAGCGCCGCATCGACGAGCAGCGGAAGAAGGAGCAGTACGAACTCCTGGAAGCGCGCCGTCAGGCCGAGGAGCTCGCCCGACGCCAGATCGAGGAAGAATACAGCCGGAAGCTGGCCGAAGAGCAGGAAAAGCTGGCGAACGAGCAACGGCGGATCTTCGAGCGGGAACGCATGAAGATCGAGGAAGAGGCGTACCGGAAAGCCGACGAAGAGAAGCAGCGACAGATCGCGAAAGAGGAGGTAGAAGCCGAGCAGGATCAGACCCGGCGCGCCGTCGAAGACCTCGAGCGGGAGCGACAGCAGGAAGAACAGCGACGCCACGACGAACAAGAGCGGCACCAGTATGAAGAGGCGGTCCGTCAGGCCATCGAAGAAGGGCGCCGCCTGGCCCAGGAAAAGAAGGTGGCCGGATACCTCGCGCGAGCATCGGAGCTCGTGACGGACGCCAAGTTCGATGAGGCGCTCAAAGAGGTGACCAAGGTCTTCCGCATCGACCCCTCCAATCAGGCTGCCCGCGATTTCGAGCAGACCGTCTACGCGGCACGCGAAGACTATCAGCGGAAACAGGAGGAAGCCCGGCGACTCCAGGACGACCAGCGCGTGCGGGTCGAAGAGCTGCAGCGCAAGCTCGAAGAGCAGGCGCGGCTGGAGGAAGAGGAACAGCGACGCCTGGCCATCCGCGAGGCGAAGATCGCGGGCTGCCTCCAGAAGGCTCGGGAATTCGTCCGGGAGAATGCCTACGATAAGGCTCTCAACGAAATCGAGACCGTCTATGGCCTCGATCCGGGACACGCGGAAGCGCAGGAGCTCGAGCGCAAGATCCTGGAAGCGCAGCTCAAGGAGAGCCAGCTGATGCAGGTCACCGTGAAGCGCTCGCGCGAAGAAGAGGCGTGGAGGTCTGAGGAGGCGCACAAGGCCGAGGTCGCGCGCGAAGGGCGCGAGGCCCTCAGGAAGGAAACCGCAGAGACGTACCGCGGCATGCTCAAGCAGGCCTGGGTGGACGGCCAGCCCACGAGCGAGGAAAAGGCGATGCTGGAGGTGGTCCGTTTGTCGCTTGGCATCCCCGAGGGCGAGCACGCGATCATCGAGCGCGAGGTCCAGATCGAGACCTACACCGAGGCGCTCCTCTCGGCGTTCCGCTCAGGCGTCCTGACGCGCGAGGACAAAAGGACGCAGGAGAACATCCGTCAGCTGTACGGCGTCACCAAGGAAGACCATCTTGTGATTGAAGCTGGCATCATGAAAGACCTCCGCCAGAGCGGCGGATGATGGACATCGACACCGAAAGCATATGGCATTGAAACGTATCGGCATCCTCACAGGCGGCGGCGATTGCCCCGGACTGAACGCCGTGATCCGGAGCGTCGCAAAGCCGGCCATGGCACATTTCAATTCGACCGTCATCGGCATCATCGACGGCTTTGAAGGGCTGGTGGAAGGGAGGGCCCGCGAGCTGACGCCGCTGGACGTCAGCGGGATCATCCATCAGGGCGGCACGATCCTCGGCACGTCCAACAAAGGCGACCCGTTTCATTTCCCGATGGGGGAGCGGACCAACATCAAAATCGTAGACGCGTCGGACCAGGTCCTGAACACGTACCGCAACCTCAAGCTGGACGTCCTGATCGCGATCGGCGGGGATGGCACGATGACCATCGCCAACAAGCTCTCCGGCATGGGCTTGAACGTGATCGGCGTTCCGAAGACGATCGACAACGACCTCGAGGCAACGGACATCACATTCGGTCACGATTCGGCGCGCGCTGTGGCAACCGAAGCGCTCGACCGGCTCTCGACTACCGCCTCCGCGCATCACCGCGTCATGGTGATGGAAACGATGGGGCGATACGCGGGGTGGATCGCGCTCGGCGCAGGAGTGGCGGCCGGGGCGGATATCATCCTGATTCCCGAGATCCCGTTTTCGTGGGACAAGGTATATGAGTCCGTGCTGAAGCGGAGCAAGGGCGCGAAGTTCAGCATCGTCTGCGTCGCGGAGGGGGCAAAGCCAGCGGGAGGTGACATCTCGGTCAAGGAGATGGACAAGAAACGCACGGATCCCGTGCGCCTAGGCGGAATCGGCGAGCTCATCGCGAAGAACATAGAGGATGAGACCGGCCAGGAGACGCGCGTCACCGTCCTCGGGCACATTCAGCGCGGCGGCAGCCCTACTGCGTTCGATAGGATCCTTGCGACACGGTTTGGCGCGGTCGCGCTCCAGTCTGCGTCCAGGGGTGAGTTCGGGGTCATGACCAGCCTCGACCGGAACCAGGTGGTGACCGTGCCGCTGAAGACCGCGATCGGAAGACAGCGGCTCGTGCCGCCCGATTCGCAGCTCGTGTTCGTCGCGCGCGCGGTCGGCGCGGTATTCGGAGACTGAATCAGTCCCGTTCCCCGAGCCCACGCTCCTTCATCATCGCTTCAATGGCCTCCACTGTACGCGGCACGGAAGCCGAAAGGTTTCGAGCACCGGTGTCCGTAACGAGCATGTCGTCCTCGATGCGGACACCGATGTGCATATAGGGGGCCAGCAGCGACTGTCGCTGCGTGATCTCCTCCTCGCTGTACCCCGCTCCCTTCATCGCTTCGAATACGTGCGGTCGCACGTACACCCCGGGTTCTACCGTCAGCACCATCCCCGGCCTCAGCACGATCGATGAGTCCCCCCGCACGTATCCGCCGACATCGTGCACTTCAAGTCCGATCCAGTGGCCATACCCGTGCAGCGTGAATATATGGCGATCCGCCGCCGACTTGATGAACCCTAATCGCAGCAGCCCGTCGGCGAGCACGGTGTCGATGGCGCTCTCGATGTCTCGGTATCGCCCGCCCGGGCGGATGGCCGCGATACCCGCCTCCTGCGCCGCCAGCACAAGTGCATACAGCGTCCGCTGCTCCTTGCTGAAGCGCCCGTTCACCGGCACGGTGCGCGTGATGTCGGCGGAATAGTATCCGTACTCGGCGGCACAATCCATCACGACGATGTCGCCGTCTTCCATCCGGCGTCTGTTTGCGTCGTAGTGGGGTATCGAGCTGTTGGGGCCCGAGCCGATAATGCACGGAAAGCCGTTGCGTGGCGAGCCGAGTCGCCGGTACGTGTACTCGAAGACCGCCTGGACTTCGTACTCGAATATGCCCGGCCGGATGGCCCGCATGGCTTCGGCGTGGGCCTGCGCGGAAATGTCGATGGCACGTTGCAGCCCGGCAGTGAAGTCGTCGTCGCTCTTGATCAGCCGCATCTCCGCCAGGATCGGCGCGGGATCCACGATGGGGGTGATGTTGGCGCTGCGCATGATGGTCGCCGCCTTCGTGATCACCGCGTCGATCTCAGGGTTGATGCCGAAGGTATAATAGAGGGTCCTGTCCTTGCCCAGGTATCCCCAGATTGCCCGCTCGAAACTACTCGACGGCATCGCTGTATCTGCGCGAAACGCCTTCATCGCGCCATCCACTCCGGCCCGTCCCCCTGCGTACCCTTCCTCATGCTCATCTCGTGGCCGCACGAACAGCGTGTACTTCTTCCGGGCAGAGGAAGGGTTCAGCACGACCACGGCCTCCTGTTCTTCAAATCCGGTCAGATAGTAGACATTGCTTTCCTGCCGGTATTCGTATTCGACATCCAGGTTGCGCATGTGCGTGGGAGCGCCAGGGAAGATGGCGATCGATCCCCGGGGCAGCTTCTCCATGAACGCGGTTCTGCGGCGGGCAAAAATCTCCTGGTCTGGTTGGGCGAATGCCAGAAGCGGTGAAGAGCACAGCACGGCAAGCAGGGCCAATCGTTTCATGGTGATCGTGTCCCTTCTGGGAGAAGATGCGCGATGATCGTCTGTGCGTCGTCGAGCGGAGGTCCAGGAATGGAAACGTGAAATCCCCGGTGACTTTCGCCGTGAGGCGATGGGCTGCAAGCCGCACTGCGCGCGGTCGCGAGCTCAGTCTCGATCAGTCGGCGTGTCCGCTCGCGGGTCATATCGGGAGATCGCCTCCTGAGCCCCGGAACTTCTCGTGATGCCAGGATCTGGTCATCTCAAGCCAGAAGAACAGTCCGCGCCAGCGGCCGAGCGGAGCGTAGCGGCGCTCGATGGTCGTATCTTTCACCGCCCTGCCGCGGGTATGGAGCTTTGCATACTGACCCCGCACCCATGCATCCAGCCCGAGGTGGTCGTATCGTCCGAGCAATTTGAGCAGGTTTCCCGCGGCGTACGGGCCGACGCCCTTGATGGCCCGCAGTGTCTCGAAGAGCTCCGGGGCCGGGGCGGTCGAACTCCTCAGGGTCTCGAGAGCCAATTCGCCAGATGCCACGCGGCGCGAGAGTTCGAGGACGTACGGCGCTCTGTATCCCATACTGCACCGGGCCCGGAGCGCCTGCTCCGTACTTTCCGCGATGGAGCGCGGCTCGGGGAATGCGCGCCGGCCTTCGTCGCTCTCCGCGCCAAACAGCCGGACCAGCTTTCCGACCATCGCCTCCGTAAGCGACCACGAGCAGTTGGTCGTGCAAATCATTTTCACGACATCCTCGTAGAGCGTAGGGGCGCGCAGCAAGCGTCCCGCCCCCGATGTCGCGATCCACCTGTACCCAGCATGTCGTCGTGCCGCGGCGTGGAACTCGGAGAAATCTTCGTCCAGACGTAAACAGGTTTGCACCTGACGGCGGAGGTCCGTTCGCTCCTCGGTCGTGAGCACGGTGCGGCCCGTGTCGATCTGAACGGCGGATCTGGTTCCGTGCATCGTGGCTGTTGCCAGCCGGCCTGATTGGAAGCGGAAGGTCCGGCGCAGCGTCTTCCGGTGCGGATCGCACTCGAACGGAGGGAGGACAGCCCACCCGTGACTGAGCACTGTCCGCCAGAAGTCGAACCCGCGGGGGACGCGGAGTGTCAGGCCGTTCACCGCGGGGCGACGGAAAGGATGCGTGTGAGGGTCGCTTCGTCCGCCGTCAGCGTCCCCGAGGCCGGAAGCCGTGGGACGAGCGTGGCCCAGTCGGGGTCTGCCTTGAAGACGGCCTCGAAGATAGGGAGCGATTCGGCGGTGCGTCCGGCATTGACGAGCGCGACGGCGTGCCAGAACTTCATTTCGAGATTGTCCGGGAACATGGCTTCCGCGGCGGAGTACGCTGTGAGCGCCCCGTCCACATCGCCGTGTTCGACCGCCAGGTCTCCCCGGTTCATGTAGTCGTACGCGCGGTGCACGCGGATGAGCCGGCGCAGCTCCACCAGCGGGGCGTCGTGATCCTCGACGCGGAGCTCCATGATGCGGTCGGCCCACGGCTTGCCGGTCGACACGCCTTTCACGATCAGGATCGCCGCAGATTGCTTTCCGCGAATGTCGCCCCCCGCCTGCTCGGCGGCCTCAAGGGCGGCAAGCATACGGTCGGCGAGGTCTCCCGAGGCTGATGCAAACGCATTCGACATCGCCCCCCAGATCTTGTCGTTGGACATCAGGTTCGCCTGCACGGAGTATCGCCGTCCGGCGATGTGCCCGGCTCCCTGAATGCACCTCGCTCCCGTGTGAGTCGCTACGTTTCCCTGCGCGTCGATCATCGCGACCTGCCGGACGTCCCGGCCAGGATCGGCGGCCAGCAAACCGTCAAGCGCCTGCCGGGCGGTCTTTCCTCCGCGCATCAACGTCAGCCCGAGAGGTCCGTATGCCGGATCGACAAACGATTGTGTTGCGACCGCGCCCACTCCCGCTTCGGCCCAGGTTACCAGGCTCCCGACCGAGAACCAGTGGGACTGGACCGCCACGCCCAGGTCCCCCGTGACGGAGTCCTGGGCGACGATCGAATAGGTGTGGACGGGTCGCACGGAGCTCGCGTCCTGCGCGCGCGCGTCCGTGGACGATGCGGCAAGGACTGCCGCAACCAGCGTGGCGGAGAGAGAACGGAAACGTGTCATTGGTGGACTCCTCAGGGACCCGTTGCGGCGTCAATGCCGGGAGGCGACGTCGTGAGGAAAAGGGTGTTCAGCTTGCGGTGATGCTGAGATGGTCATGACCCCGGCCGTGCGCGTGTCCTACAGTCCGGGGGGAAGCATACCGTACGCCGCCCATTCCTGCCGTGCGGGCCCGTACACGCCCGGGACGTCAAGACCCGCCTGCCGCATCAACACCGTCATCTGTCCGCGGTGGTGCGTCTGGTGGAGGACCATACTCTGGAGCGTGACGCCGCGTGCCCATTGCTCGCCGTACATATCGTCTTTGATCTTCAATGTCTCGTCGGTCCAGTGCTTCTTGATCTGCTCCAGCAATGAGAGTGCGACAATGTTGTAGGCAGCAAAGAGTTCTTTGGCCGTGGCCGGGGCGGGAGCGTCCTCGCGGACTCCTTCCAGCGAGAGGCCGGTCCGCGACGCCATCTCCGGGATGGAGAGAACGATGTGCCATGCGATACGGCCCAGCGTTCGTCCCTGCGCGTCGACGCGTTGCGCGAGAGAAGCGGTAGTGATGTGCTTGAATACCTTCTGTGTCGCTTCGACCTCGTACGACCACAGACGCTCGAATTCACTGATGGAGCTGACCATACGATTCCATCGAGGTTGGTGTGGGGGACCCGCGGTCCCGAAAGATACGCCGAAGCGACGCGAATCGCAATCTCCGGTCCGGCGCCCGCAGGTTCTCGGTCAAAGCATCCCGACGGTTCGCGCTCAAGGCACCGGGCGGCCGGCTACCCTCCAGTCGTCCGCCAATCAATGAAATGCCGGCGCGTGGCGGGCTGGCAGGAGGGACAGAAATACACATCGCGTCCCCGTACTCCTTCCCGTCGAATCGTGGTGCCGCACCGAGGGCACGGCTCGCCGTGCCTGTTCCGAACGCGCATGTGCCCGCGCACTTTCACGTGGATGGGCTGCGCAGCATCCCGCACCGCCGCGGCACCCCACGCCAGCGTCCTGGTGACCGCCCGGAAGAGGGCGCCAAGCTGGTCGGGCGTGAGCGAGGCGACGAGTGTTTTCGGGTGGATCTGTGCCTCAAAGAGGATCTCGTCCGCGTACGCGTTCCCGATCGCACTGAGGATCGAGTGGTCGTTGATGAACACGCGCACCTGTTTCCGGCGGTGGCGGCCGGCGAGCGTCACGAACAGTTCTTCCGTGAATGCGACGGACAGGACATCGATCCCCTGCGCGCCGAAGCGCGGGACGGAGGATGCTTCATCGCTCCGGACGATGTAGACCTTCGCCATCTTTTCGTCATCGCAGAGGTTCAGTCGCGCGCCATTGTCGAGCGTCAGGGAGAGGCAGAGATGACCCAGCGCCCTCGTGCCCGGCTGCTGCAGCTGGAGCCGGCCCGCGAGCATCAGGTTGATGATCAGGTCGACGCCGCCGTCGGTAGCGAGCCGGATGAACGGGCCGCGGAGCGACACCTCCGTGAAGCTCAATCCTGCGAGAAGGTCGGAGGGCGGTCGATCGATGAAGGACCGCAGCACCACGGGCTGGCGGACCTGGACCGCGGTCACTCGGCGGCCGCTCAGGTCTGCCTGCAGGCGAGGCTGCATGTACAGGAGGTCGGGGAGTTCGGGCATGGGTGGATGTCGGGCGCGTCCGCAGCGCGCGTGTTCGCTCGAGCCATTGCGCGCTCCTGATGAATATATCAACGCCCTGCACAGGAGGCAAGATGTTGCACCTGTGGGCGCAGCTGCTATCTTGGGGACATGCATGGCGTGGAGGGGGGGACTCCTGCTCCGTATGCTCATTCCGGCAAGGTGACCATGGACGACCTGTCCAAGCGCTCGATAGGGTTGTGCTCGGACGAGCGATTCCTCGAGCATCTGACGCCTCCCGGTCATCCCGAGCGGCCGGATCGAGTCCGGCGCCTGGTGCAGCATCTCCGCGACACGGGATTGTTCGGCCGGCTGCAGCAGATTCCCCCGAGATCCGCACGCACGGAGGAACTCGAAGCGGTCCACACGCGCTACCATATCCTGCGCATCAAGCGGATCTGTGAGGCGGGAGGAGGGACGCTCGATGCGGGAGACACGCATGCTTCGCCGGCCTCGTACCGGGTGGCGCTTCTGGCCGCGGGCTCGGTGTTGAGCTGCATCGACGCGGTCCTGACCGGATCTGTACGCGCAGCGTTCTGCGCCGTGCGCCCGCCCGGGCACCATGCCGAGTGCGACGAGCCGAAGGGGTTCTGCCTGTTCAACAACGTCGCAGTAGGGGCGCGATATGCGCAGCACCGGCACAGGATCGCACGGGTGGCCATTCTCGACTGGGATGTCCATCACGGGAACGGGACGCAACACATCTTTGAGGACGACCCGTCGGTTCTGTACATCAGCCTGCACCAGTATCCGTTCTATCCGGGCACGGGCGCGGCATCAGAGCGGGGACGTGGGGTGGGCGAGGGGACGACGCTGAACATTCCGCTGCCTGCCGGGACAGACGAGAGCCGCTATCGCGAGGAGTTTGCTACGAGGGTGGTGCCGGCGCTCAGGGATTTCGCGCCGGGGCTTCTGTTGATCTCTGCTGGATTCGACGCGCACCGGGACGACCCGCTTGCCGATCTGCGTCTGACGGAGTCATCGTTCGGAGAGCTCACGCGCCAGGTCGCGGGCATTGCCCCCGCAGTCTCGGTACTCGAGGGCGGCTACAACCTTGCCGCACTCGCACTCTCCGTTGAGCACCACCTGCGCGCGCTGATCGAGTCGGCCGGCTGACGCCGTCATGGCACCGGTTCCCGGGCATACCACTCCCGGGTGAAATGGTGGACCGTGTTGCGTCCGGCGCGTTGTGCCTCGTAGAGCGCCCGTCGGGCGGTTGTCAGAAGATCCTCCGGGCTGATCCCGTTCTGCGGAAACGAGGCCACCCCCATGCTCACCGTGGAGCGAACCCCTGCCGCCGTATACGGATGCGCCGCGAGTTCCTCCCTGAGGCTGTTCGCCCGGTCGAGGGCGACGTCCAGATCGGTGTTCTCGAGCAGGAGGACGAACTCGTCGAACCCGTATCGGGCCACGCTGTCCGGTGCATGCGTGCGCGTCCGCACCAGGTCAGCCATCTCGCGCAGGAGCTGTCGGGAGCGGTCGTATCCGAATGTGTTGACGATCTGCTTGAAGTTATCGACATCCAGCAGCACGACGGCGACGCGGCCGTGGACTTCCTGTGCGCGGGCGACGGACGATCCGAGCTTCTCCAGGAACGGGAGATACTTCTCGAGCCCGGTCTCCTTATCCACACGTTCGAGTCGCAGGTTCTCTTCGAAGAGCCTGTCTTTGATGATCGCGATACCGACGATGTCCGCGAACACCTGAAGCTTCTGCGCGTCCGTCTCCTCAAACGCATCCCCGCGGTCACTATCCATGAACAGATACCCCAGTGGACGCTCGTCGACGCTGATCTGAACCGCCACGCATGACCTGAACGGATGCTCCATCTGCATCTGTCGGCTCAGCCCCGGGTCTGCGTCCACGTCACGAATCAACACGGGCCTCCCGGTCCATATCAGGCGTCCCACCGCCTCGGTCGCGATCATCCTGCGGAAGGACTTGCTGAACGTGAGGGAGATTCCCTCCGAGCTCTCAATGGTCAGGTACTCCGTCGACGGGTCGATGAGAACGATGGCGCACGACCGGCACCGGTACATGCGCACGAGGCGGTCGACGGTGAGCGACAGGACCTTCTCGGACTGGTTCGTGGATCTCACGGACGCGAGGAGGTCGGCGATGAATCGGAAGCACTGCTCGCCGGGAATGTCGTACATGGCTGCCTCCCTGACGGTGTGGAGGAATGCTGGGGTCGGGCTGATCGCGGGATGGGAAGAGGGCGAGGGCCCGTCTCCATGCCAGCAACATACGGACTGGCAGGGACAGAGGCAAAAGGATCGGGGGGGATGGGCATTCCCCCCTGCGATGCGGGAGGCGCATGGACGGGATTGCATTTTGCTGGTGATTTCCACTTATTTTGATGACTTCCGTTGGGGGTGTCCTGTCGGAAAGAGCGGGACTGAGAACACACCCCGGGAACCTGATCTGGATCATGCCAGCGTAGGAAAACGGAACGACGGTCTTTTTCAGGCACATCGCCGTCCGCTCCGCATGCTTCCGGCAGCGCGACGGCGTTTGTCGTTTGTGCACCGGGTGTTTTGCTTCCTGTGCTTTCCTCCGGCGGACGTCGCATATCGAATGGAGGGGGCAGACATGAGGCGGTATGTTGTGATTGCCGTGTGGCTCGCCGTTGCTGCGTGCACCGGCCGTGCAGAAGGGGTTGTGCGTGGAATGGTGTCTGACCGTGAGTCCGGGCAGCCCATCGTGGGAGCCAATGTCGTTCTGGTGGGCACGAGCGTAGGGGCATCCACCACCATGGAAGGACGGTTTGCCTTCACGGCGCTCTCCGGCTCGTACACTCTCCGGATCTCGCATATCGGTCACGTTGCAGACGCGCGCGCCGTCACCCTGGCCGACGGCGACACCCTGACGCTGAACGTGTCCCTGACCCCCGCGGCGATCACCGCCCAGCCGATTACCGTCACCGCCATGCTCGGGCGACCGCGCGAGACCCCGGTTCCATTCAACGATCTCAAGGCGGAGGACCTCCGCGAGCAGTATACGGTTCAGGATGTGCCGGTGCTGCTGTCCGAGCTTCCCTCCACGACCTACTACTCCGAAAGCGGGACATCCACCGGCTACACATACGTGAACATCCGCGGCTTCGACGCACGGCGCATCGCGGTGATGGTCAACGGCGTGCCGCAGAACGATCCGGAAGATCACAATGTGTACTGGCTCGACATGCCCGACCTCACGGCCAGCCTGGATGAGGTCGAGGTGCAGCGCGGCGCCGGAAGTGCCTTCTACGGTCCGCCCGCGATCGGCGGGTCGATCAACCTCGTGACGAGAAACATCGGTGCGGAGCGATCACTGGAGCTGTCGGGAGGGTACGGGAGCTACAACACGAAGAGGTTCTCCGCGTCGGCGAGCTCGGGGTTGATCGAGGATCGATACGCGATTCATGCCCGCTTGTCCATGATTCAGAGCGACGGCTATCGCGATCGGGCGTGGGTCGACTACAAAAGCTATTTCCTGGGTCTCGCACGCTATGACGGGACCATGACGACGCAGATCCATCTGTACGGCGGCCCCGTCGCCGACGGTCTCGCGTTCTACGGGATTCCGAAATCAGACGTGAAGGACCGTGAGAAGCGCCGCGCGAATCCGATTATGCGCCCGGAGGAGCTGGAGAATTTTTCGCAGCCGCATTTCGAGGTGCTGCATGAGTGGCGCCTCGGTCCGATATTGACGCTCAATAATACGATCTTCTACGTACGGGGCGACGGGTTCTTCGACTATGACGGTTCGTGGGCGCCGTATTCGTACTTCCGCGTGACGCCGGACGCAGGCTTCCCGGTACAGGGCGATCCGGATACGCTCTACGTTCCCGGGGCGCTGATCCGCGCGCACGTCACCAATAGCCAGGCGGGTTGGCTGCCGCGGCTCACGTGGCGACAAGGGGCCGGCGAGATTGTCGCGGGTGGCGAGCTGCGGTTCCACGGCTCGCACCATTGGGGGCGGCTGCAGCACTTCGAGAGCGCGCTCGTCGATATTCCATACGATTATCACTACTACGACTACAAGGGGGCGAAGGATATCGCCTCCATGTACGTGCACGGGCTGCTGAGCCCGGCGCCCGACCTGACCGTGATGGCGAACGTCCAGTATGCGTACAATGCATACCGCCTGTATGACGAACAGTTCGTTGGGAACGATTTCACGGTGCCGTATCATTTCGTGAACCCCCGCGTCGGCGTGAACTACAATATGACCAGCACCTGGAATACCTATCTGAGCGCTGCATACACATCGCGCGAGCCCCGGCTGAAGAACCTGTACGATGCGGCCGAATCCAGCACACCTCCGTCGTGGGGGAGCGTGACCCCCCAGTTTGCCGTCCTCCCCGACGGATCGTATGATTTCGACGAACCGCTCGTGAAGCCGGAACGTCTCACGGATCTCGAAGTCGGACTCGGGTACCGGAGCGATGGTGCGACCGCGTCTGCGAACCTCTACTGGATGGAGTTTACCGATGAGATCGTGCGCAGCGGGCAGGTGGATCGGTTCGGGCAGCCCATCACGGGGAACGCCGACCGCACCCGGCATTACGGGCTGGAGCTTTCTGGATCCGTGCTCGCGCCGGCCGGCTTCGAAGTGGCCGCCAACGCAACCGTCAGCAGAAACCAGTTCGTGCGTCACACCGACTACTCCACCGGAGCAGGCATGACGCTGGACGGTAATCCGATCGCCGGCTTCCCGGATCTGCTGGCGAACCTGCGGTTGACCTGGAGGGGCGGTCCGGCCGCCGTGTCGTGCAGCGGGAGGTACCAGGGGAAGTTCTACACCGATAACTTCAAGAACGACAACAACACTGTTGACCCCTTCTTCGTGGTCAACGCGTGGGCATCATATCGCATCGGAGGAGCATCAGCAATGCCATCCCTCGAAATCCGGTTGCAGGTGAACAATCTCTTCGATGCGCTGTACGCCACCTACGGCGAGGGCGAGCAGTTCTTCGTTGGCGCTGAGCGGAACGCGTTCCTGAATCTGGCGGTGAGCATATGAGCGCATTCCATTCACGACGCCGGGCCCTCGTTGTCTGCAATGGGGAGCCGCCACGCCGCACCATGCTGCGGGCGCTTGCAGCGCACGCGTCTATCGTCGTCGCTGCCGACGGCGGTGCCAACGTGTGCCGGAAGCATGGCGTGGTCCCGGATGTGATTATTGGAGATCTGGACTCGGTCACACGCGAGACCCTCCGGCAGTCGCGCCTTTCCCTGCTCCTGCGCGTCAGGCGGCAGGACAACACCGATCTTGAGAAAGCGCTCGATTTCCTGACGGCGAACAGGGTTCGGGAAGCTGTGATCCTGGGGGCGGACGGCCGCCGGATCGATTTCACGCTCGGGAATCTCTCCGTGCTCTGGCGGTACCTCGCGCGCATGTCGTTGACGGTTGCGGGCGACGGATGGTATGCGGTGCCGGTCCGGACCAGGTTGTCGGTCGATGCGCCCGCCGGAACGGTTGTCAGCGTCGTTCCCAACGGGAAGGTCACGGGACTCACGCTGCGGGGCTTCCGTTATCCCCTGAGCAACGCGACGATGCGGATCGGGGAGGTTGGGGTCAGCAACGTGATACGCAGCCGGCCCGCGTCGGTGTTCGTCAGGTCAGGGTCACTTCTGGTCATCGTGCAACGCGCATGGACCCCGGACGCCTCGCCCAGCCGCTAGTCACGCTCGCACCGGCGGACCTTGCGATCATCGCGCTGTTTGCCGCTGCGGTGATGCTGATCGGGTTCCGCGCGTCCCGGCGTCCGGGTAGCACCGCCGATTTCCTGCTCGCGGGCAGATCCCTCACGCTGCCGGTGTTCGTGATGACTCTGGTGTCGACGTGGTACGGCGGCATCCTGGGTGTCGGCGAGTTTTCGTATCTGTACGGGCTCTCGAACTGGTTCATCCAGGGGTTTCCGTACTACGTGTTCTCCGCACTCTTCGCATTCTTCCTCGCAAAGCGAGTTCACAGGGCCGGGTACGTCACCATTCCCGACAAGCTCGAAGCGGCGTACGGCCGTCCGACGGCGCTCCTGGGCGGTGTGCTGACGTTCCTGCTGATGACCCCGGCGCCTTACATCCTCATGCTGGGGATCCTGGTGCAGCTTGTGACCGGGTGGAGTCTGCTTGTGTGTCTCTGCGTCGGGACGGTCGCGAGCGTGGCCTACCTGTTGACCGGCGGGTTCAAGGCCGATGTCGCAACAGATGTGTTCGAATTCGTCGTGATGTTTCTGGGGTTCGCCATCATCATCCCATATGCTGCGCTACAGTATGGAGCGCTTCCCTTCCTCGCCGCACATCTGCCACCCCTTCATCTTACACTGCACGGCGGCCATTCGGCCACATACATCATTGTCTGGTTCTTCATCGCGCTCTGGACGTTTGTCGACCCGTCGTTCCATCAACGCTGCGCGGCGGCGGGATCGGGAGCGGTCGCACGCGGGGGAATCCTCTGGTCGATCCCGTTCTGGTTCATCTTCGATGCGCTGACTGCGACCGCTGGCCTGTACGCGCGGGCCGTGGTGCCGGGGCTGGAGCAGCCGGTCATGGCGTATCCGGTTCTTGCGGAAGCCGTGCTGCCCCCGGTAGCGAAGGGGATGTTCTATGCGGGGATGCTCGCGACGATCCTCTCGACACTGAACACGCTCGCGCTGGTCTCGGGCACGACGCTGGGTCGGGACATCATCGGGCGGTGGCGGGGTGTTCCGGAAGCCGGCACGGGTGCGGTGCGGTGGGGGATCGTTGTCGCTGCTCTGGGATCGATTGCGCTTGCGTACGCCGTTCCTTCCGTCATCCGGCTCTGGTATTCGATCGGGACGGCGATCATTCCGGGCCTGCTGATCCCGCTCGTCACGTCGTACTACGAACGGTGGAAGGCGCCCGCCTCATGGACGCTCGCTGCGATGGCTGCCGGGTGGTTCGTGTCGACGGGGTGGCTGCTGGCGAGCTGGGAGGGGGAGAGATACTCCCCCTCGGGGGGATTGAGCCCATGTACCCCGGGCTCGCTGCGTCGGTGGCGCTCTGGGCCGTGGGGCGGCTCAGGAGGGACCCGGCCGGGAGCGACCGTGCCCCGGACCTAGGATAGCTTGATCTGGTACTGTTGAATCTTCGTGTACAGGGTCTTCAGGCTGATGCCGAGGATCTTGGCCGACTCCGCCTTGTTCCCCCGGAAGCTCCGCAGCACTCCCTCAATGTGGAGGCGCTCGATCTCCTTCAGCGGAATCGCCGTGCCGATCTTCTGATCCGACATCGCCCCGACGGGGAGCGACATTGGCGCATTGGGCAGCGACAGATCGGCTGGCTCGATCAGATTGTTGCGGCAAAGAATGGCGGCGCGCTCGAGGACGTTCTCCAGCTCCCGGATGTTGCCGGGCCAATCATAGTCCATGAGAACTTCCATGGCGCGCGTGGAGATCGTCGGCTTGACGCGGGACTTCATCCGGTTTGTCAGGAAGTGGGCCGCCAGCAACGGTATATCGTTCTTCCGGACGCGCAGGGGGGGGACGTCGATCGTGATCACGTTCAGGCGATAGAGCAGGTCCTCGCGAAACTTCCCTTCCCGCACCTCCTCCTGAAGATTCTTGTTGGTCGCCGACAGGATCCGCACGTCCGCTTTCAGCGTGGTGTTCCCGCCGACGCGCCGGAATTCGCCGCTCTGGATGAAGCGGAGGATTTTGGGCTGGACGATCGGGCTGATGTCCCCGATTTCGTCCAGGAACAGCGTTCCATTGTTGGCGATTTCCACGATGCCCTGTTTCTGCTGGCGGGCGTCCGTGAAGGCGCCCTTCTCGTGTCCGAACAGCTCGCTTTCGATCAGCGTATCAGGGATGGACGCGCAGTTCAGTGTGACGAACGGCTCGTCCGTCCGGCTGCTGTTCTGGTAGATGAAGTTCGCGATGAGTTCCTTGCCCGTGCCGCTCGGCCCCTGGATCAGGACGGTGGACTCGGTGGGGGCGACTTTGGCGGCGATTTCGAGGACGCGGCGGTAGGCTTCGCTCTCGCCGACCATCTCGAAGGGGCCCTGGATCCGCTCGAGGGTTCCCTTCATCACGATGTTGTCGATCAGCAGCTGCCGGCGCTCGAGGGCGCGCTGGATGGTCGTGAGCAGCTCGTCGGCGGTCGTGGGCTTGGTGATGTAGTCGTACGCGCCGGTCTTCATGCATTCGACGGCGGTCTTTACGTCCGCCATACCGGTGAGCATGATGACCTCCACGCCAGGGGCGTTGGTCTTGATGAACTTGAGGACCTCGAGGCCGTCGACCTTGGGCATCTTGAGGTCGAGGAGGACGACGTGATACAGTTTGGTCTGGATGGCGTTGATGGCGGTGACGCCGTCGGATGCTGTGTCCACCGCATAGCCCGCCCCGCTCATCAGGGAGGAGAGCATGTAGCGGAATGCTTCCTCGTCGTCGACGACCAGGATCGAGAAGTCTTTCTTGTTCATCGTGCCCGCGGGTAGTGGGTCTAATAAATCATGCTACTATAGAGAAAAGGCCGCTGAAAGTCAACATTTCGTTGATTTTGTGCGATGCAGTTGTTACCATGCCCTCGATCATCCAACGCAATCGTTCCCTCGATCACCCAACGCGAGCGACCCTCCTCACTCGATGAGAATCTCCGAGTCTTTCATTCGCAGGCTGCCCAAGGTCTTGCTGCATGATCATCTCGACGGTGGTTTGAGGCCGTCGACCGTGATCGAACTCGCCCGGGACTCCGGGTATCAGGGGCTCCCCACGACCGATCCCGGGGAGCTGGGAGCGTGGTTCCATCGAGGTGCCCAGCGCGGCAATCTTCCCGAGTACCTCGAAGGGTTCACGCACACGACCGGCGTGATGCAGACCGAGGAGGCGCTGGAGCGGGTGGCGTACGAGATGATGGAGGATATGCACACGGACGGGGTTGTCTACGTGGAAACACGCTTCGCGCCGGTCTTCCACACGTCCGGAGGGCTGCACTGGGACGAGGCGGTTGCTGCCGTGCTGCGCGGCCTCGAGCGTGGATCAAAGGAGTTCGGCGTGGCCTACGGCGTCATCCTCTGCGCCATGCGAAACATGAACCTCTCCCTGGAGACGGCCGAACTTGCGGTGGACTTGCGCGAGCGGGGCGTGGTCGGGTTCGATCTTGCCGGCGAGGAAGGCGGGTTCCCTCCCAAGAAGCACATCGACGCATTCCATTACATTCAGCGCGAGAACTTCAATATCACCGTGCACGCGGGGGAGGCATTTGGCAAAGAAAGCATCTGGCAGGCGATTCAGTGGTGCGGCGCGCATCGCATCGGACACGCGACACGCCTGATCGAGGACATCGGGGTGGAGAAAGACGACCCGATGAAGATCACACGGATGGGGTACCTCGCGCAATATGTGTTGGACAAGCGGCTCCCGCTCGAAATCTGCCTGACGAGCAACGTCCACACGGGTGCGGTCGACTCGGTCGAAAACCACCCGTTTGGCCTGCTTTTCCGATACAAGTTCCGGGTGACGCTCAATACAGACGATCGGCTGATGAGCGATACCACTCTCAGCAAGGAGTTGCTGGTCGCGCACAAGACGTTCCGGCTCACACTGGACGACCTCGAGAAGCTCACCATCAACGCCATGAAGAGCGCCTTTCTCCCGTATAACAAGCGCATCGAGGTGATCTACAACGTCATCAAGCCGGGATTCGTCAAGGCCCGCCAGCGGGCGAAACGGAAAGGACGGCAGCGGGAGGCATGAACCTCTATCTCGTACGTCACGGGGATGCGCTCGCGCGAGGCGGAGGCATTGCCAGGGATGCCGACCGCCCGCTCAGCACGCAGGGCGAGGAGGATGCGCGGCGCGCGGGCAAGCTCCTCTCCCGCGTGGATCCAGCCATCGCCCTCGTCCTGACCAGTCCGGCCGTCAGAGCGGCGGACACGGGCCGGCTGATCGCGGAAGCGCTTCCCGGTCGCCCCGAGGTCAAAACAAGCGAACGCCTCACACCGGGTGCGAGAGTCGACGATATCCTGAACGAGATCATTGGGGCGGGACGGGGATCGATTGTGGCAGTAGGGCATCAGCCCGACCTCGGGACCCTGATCGCGTGGCTCGTCGCCGATCAGGGACCGGCTTCGTTCTCCCTTCCCCCGGGGACGGTCGCGTGCGTCGAGATGCAGGGGGATATCGAGTTTCCACGGGCGAGCCTGCGCTGGCTCGCCCCGCCCGACCTGATGCGTCAGCTTCCATTGGAGTAGCAGGAGACCGCGCATGAACCTCTCGGTGCTGTCCATCGACAAGCCGCAGGAGATGAACTTCATCCTCGGCCACGCTCATTTCATCAAGACGGTGGACGATATCTATGAAGCGATCGTTCAGACGAACCCGGGGATGAAGTTCGGCGCCGCCTTCTGCGAGGCCTCGGGGCCCTGCCTCGTCCGCTCCGCCGGCAACGACGAAGCGCTCGAGAAGCTGGCCCGCTCGAACGCGCGCGCGATCTCCGCCGGACATACGTTCATCATCTTCATGGACAAGGGTTATCCGGTCAACATCCTGAACGCCGTCAAGATGGTGACAGAGGTCTGTCGTGTGTACTGCGCGACGGCAAACCCGACGCAGGTCATTATCGCTGAGACCGAGCAGGGTCGCGGGATCCTGGGTGTCATCGACGGGTCGGCGTCGAAGGGCGTCGAGTCGGACACCGACGTCCAGACCCGCAGGGAGTTCCTGAGGAAGATCGGGTACAAACTCTGATCAGCCGGAGAATGGCTTTGGCAAGCGCCGCGACATCGCGCCGTCAGTTCCTCGGCTCCCTATCGGGAGGGTTGGCGGGGAGCCTGATACTCCGTCACGCCGGAGAGGCCGCACCGCTCCCGTCTCCGGAACTGACGCCCGCAGCTGCGGGGCCGAACGACGAGCAATACTGGGGCATGGTCCGCGCACAATTCCCGCTGCGTGCGGAGCCCGTCTACCTGAACAACGGCACAATGGGACCGTCACCGTATCCCGTGCTTGCTGCCGTGCGCGCCGAGATGGAAGACATCGACCGCGCCGGGCGGTACGGCGGATGGGACGTGGCGCGTCCGGCCGTGGCTTCCTTCATCAACGCCGCGCCGGAAGAGATTTCCCTGACCCACAACGTGACGGAAGGGATCAGCGTTGTGGCCTGCGGGATCCCGCTGAAGCCGGGAGATGAGGTTATCCTGACAGACCATGAGCACGTGGGCAACGCGCTTCCGTGGCTCGCGCGCGCCCGCCGGGACGGCATCGTCATCAGGACCTTCTCGCCTGCGCTGACTGCCGCGGGAACGCTGGAGCGCATCTCCGGCCTCCTGACGGGCCGGACACGCGCGATCGCGGTTCCCCACATCACGTGCACAACAGGGCATGTGCTCCCCGCGAAAGAGATCTGCGCCCTGGGACGGTCGAAGAACATCTACACGATGATCGACGCGGCACATACACCGGGGATGATGCCGCTGGACGTGAAGGCCATGGGGTGCGACTTTCTGGCGAGCTGCGGCCACAAGTGGATGCTCGGACCGAAAGGGACCGGGTTCCTCTACGTCCGGAAGGAGATGCTCGAGGTTCTGGAGCCGTACTGGATGGGCGGCGGATCGGATGCGGGGTGGGATGTCCGGAAGGGAACGATGGCGTTCCGGGGTGACGCCCACCGGTTTGACTTCGCGTCACAGAACGCGGCGCTGTACGTCGGCCTCAACGCGGCGATCGATTTCATCGACCGCATCGGCATCGACACCATCCGCGCGAGAGACCTCATGCTCGCAGGGCATCTCCGCTCGCGCCTGGAGGAACTCGGGGATCGCGTCAGGATTTTGACGCCGTCGGAAGAGGGGAGCTTCGGGGCGGTCGTCGCGTTCCAGCTGAGAAAGACGCCGTACGACGTGCTGTACAGGTTTCTGCTCGAGGAGCGGAAGATCACCACGAGGATGGTGCCGGAGAACGGTGTGAACTGCAACAGGATATCGACGCACATCTACAATTCACGGGCCGAGGTGGATCGGCTGGTCGAAGCCGTCCGCGAAAAGGCCTGAGTGTATCTCCCTCCAAACAGCCGTGAGGCATATCGTGCGTGCGCAATTGCCGGCTCTCCTGCTCCTCCTCTGCACGCTTCCGGCGTGCCAGCCTTCCGAGGACGCCATCCGGAAGGCGGTGGCCGATGAGCTGCAGCGTCAGACCGGCTCAGCGTGGTTTTCCCCGACGTCCGTGATCGGCCCCTATACGCCCGCCGTTCGCGCCGGCGGTCTTCTGTTCGTGTCCGGTCAGATTGCCCTGGACCCGGAGACGGGCACGCTCCGCAGCGGCGACATTGAAACCGAAACCAGGCAGGTCCTGGACAACATCGGACGTATTCTCCGGGCCTCCGGGTACGATTCGAGCGAGGTCGTGAGCGCGGTTGTCTATATGACGGACATGGGAAACTATGCGAAGATGAATCTCGTCTATGGAGGGTACTTCCTCGAGGGGAAGTATCCGGCGAGAACGGCCGTACAGGTGGCAGCTCTGCCGAAAGGCGCCAACGTGGAGATTGCAGTCGTTGCGTACAAGCAATAAGGTAGAGAGGCTTGGGGCCGTCCTGAGCGCACTGTTGACCCTGTGCTCCCCCTGGACTGCGGCTGCGTTCGGCCAGGACCAGGCTGCAGCCCGCAGAGCGGAAGCGCACGCGCTGGCACGGCAGCTCCTGATCGTTGATACCCACGTCGATGCGCCGTCCCGCCTCCTGGAAGGACGCGAGGACCTTTCCCGGCGCACCGCCAAAGGGCAGTTCGACTACGAGCGTGCCCGCGAAGGCGGGCTGGACCTCCCGTTCATGTCGATCTACACATCGTCCACCCTGGAAGGGACCGGGAAGGCCAAGCCAAAAGCGGAACAGCTGATCGCCGCCGTCGAGACCCTGGCGACCACGTACCCTGAGAAGTTCGTCATCGTCCGATCGGTCGCTGACGTGGAGCGGGAGCGGTCGGGCGGCAGAATCATGCTTGCCCTGGGGATGGAGAACGGATCGCCCATCGAGGGTTCGCTCGAGAATCTCCGCGCATTCTACAGTCGCGGCATCAGGTACCTCGGACTTGCGCATGCGAAGAACAACCATCTCTCCGACGCGTCCTACGACAAGAAGCGGCCCTGGAACGGCCTGAGTCCGTTCGGCAAGACAGTCGTGAAAGAGATGAACCGCCTGGGTATCATGGTCGATGTCTCCCATCTCACCGACGACGCGGTCGATCAGGTCCTGGCGATCTCAACCGCGCCGGTGATCGCGTCGCACTCTTCGTGCAGGCATTTCACGCCCGGATTCGAACGCAACCTGGACGATGAGAGGATCAGGAAGATCGGGGCCGGGGGCGGCGTCATTCAGATCAACTTCGGGTCGGAGTTCCTGACCGACTCAGCGTACAGCTACGATGTCAGGAAGAGGCGTGCCGTGGAAGAGCACGCCCAGGCCATGGGGTGGGGGAAGGAGAGTCGGCGGACCAGGGAGTACGCAAAAGAATACGCGCGCGCCCATCCGTTCCCGTACGCGACGGTCGCGGATGTTGTCGACCACGTCGATCATGTCATCGCGCTTGCAGGCGAGGACCATGTCGGGCTGGGATCGGATTTCGACGGCGTCGGGGATTCACTCCCGATCGGGCTGAAGGATGTCTCGATGTACCCCTCTATCATCGAGGAAATGCTCGCACGCGGATACACTCGCGAGAGGATTGCCGGTATCTGCGGCGGGAACCTGATGCGCGTGTGGGCTGTGGTGGAAACGGTTGCCAGAAACGGGGGAGCACGGTAATGAGTCTCATGACGGAAACGGTACGCGCCCCGCGAGGGACGACGCTGAGCTGCAAGGGGTGGCAGCAGGAGGCTGCCCTCCGGATGCTCATGAACAATCTGGACCCTGAGGTCGCCGAGCGGCCCGAGGATCTGGTGGTGTACGGCGGCACCGGGAAGGCGGCCCGCAACGCGGAGTGCTTCCATGCCATCGTGCGATCGCTGCGCTCGCTGGAGAACGACGAGACCCTGCTCGTACAGTCGGGAAAGCCGGTGGGCATCTTCCGGACGCACGAGAACGCGCCGCGCGTGCTGATCTCGAACTCGATGCTCGTCCCGCGATGGGCGACATGGGACGAGTTCCGCCGCCTGGAAGCGCTGGGGCTCACGATGTACGGCCAGATGACCGCAGGCAGCTGGATCTACATCGGCACCCAGGGTATCCTGCAGGGGACCTACGAGACTTTTGCCTCGTGTGCCGATCAGCACTTCGGCGGAACGCTGGCAGGGCGGCTGCTTGTCACGGCGGGACTGGGCGGCATGGGCGGCGCCCAGCCGCTTGCAGCAACCATGAACGGTGCGGCATGCCTTGCGGTGGAAGTCGACCGTGCGCGGATCGAGAAGCGGTTACGGACCGGCTACGTTGATGATATGACCGAAACGCTTGACGAAGCCCTGCTGATCCTGCAAACGGCGAGGGAGCTGAAAGAGCCGAGGTCGGTGGCCCTCCTCGGCAACGCGGCTGAGGTTCTCCCGGAACTGCTGGCGCGGAACATCAGGGTGGATGTCCTGACTGATCAGACCTCCGCGCACGACACGCTGAACGGCTACGTGCCGGCGCATATGGAATACGAAGAGGCTCTGCGTCTCCGCGCGCGCGACCCGGCGCAGTACATCCAGCGGGCCCGGCAGTCGATCGTCGAGCAGGTCCAGGCGATGCTGGGATTGATGCGCAGGGGAACCGTAACGTTTGATTACGGCAACAATATCCGCGGGGTGGCGCTGGACGCAGGTCTCGGCAACGCGTTCGATATCCCCGGATTCGTTCCCGAGTATATCCGCCCGTTGTTCTGTGACGGCAAAGGGCCGTTCCGCTGGGCGGCGCTCTCCGGAGACCCGGACGACATTCGCCGGACCGACCGCGCCGTCCTCGAGACGTTCCCCGAGAACCGCCCCCTGGCGCGATGGATCACCAAAGCAAGCGAGCAGGTGCATTTCCAGGGTTTGCCTGCGCGCATATGCTGGCTCGGCTACGGCGAGCGGGCGACAATGGGGAAGATATTCAACGACCTGGTCGCGCGCGGCGAGGTGAGCGCTCCGATCGTGATCGGACGAGACCACCTTGACTGCGGCTCGGTGGCCTCCCCCAACCGGGAAACCGAGAAGATGATCGACGGGAGCGATGCGATCGCCGATTGGCCCATCCTCAATGCGCTGCTGAACGCCGTGGGTGGGGCGAGCTGGGTCAGCGTCCATCATGGCGGAGGCGTCGGCATCGGGCTGTCCCTGCACGCGGGCATGGTTGTCGTGGCCGACGGCACGCCGGGAGCCGCCGCGCGGCTCCAGCGAGTGCTGACATACGATCCGGGAATGGGCATCGTCCGCCACGCCGATGCCGGCTACGAGCGGGCCATCGACAACGCCCGGCGCTGGGGCGTGGCCATCCCGATGCTCAAGGACTGAACACACATACGCCACTTATCCATTCTGCGAGGAGAACGAATATGCACGGTTTCGGACATGTCAGCATCCCGACGACCAACATCAAGAAGTCGAAGAAGTTTTTCGGCCCGGTCTTCGGCTGGACGTTCAGGGAAGTCGAGGAGATCGAATATACGCTCTTCCACGCCGGGACGCGGCCCAACGGGGGCTTCTATCCCGTGAAGAAGATGCCGAAGAAAGGGCAGGTGAATGTCTTCATCGAGGTGGAGGATATCGACGCGAAGCTGAAAGAGATCAAGAAGGCGAAGGGAAAGGTGCTGGTGAAGAAGACCAAGAGCGGCGGGATGGGGTGGTTCGCCCAATTCGCTACCCCCGACGGGTGCATACTCTCGCTCTGGCAGGCGGCGCCTCACGAGCAGGCACCGGCCGAGAAGCCGGCGCCGGCAGCGTCCTGAAGTCGCGCGATGTCAGCCACAGGGAGCAGTCGGGTGCAGCGTGCCGGGCTTTGCGCGACATGCCGGCACGCTGACATCGTCAGCTCCTCGCGGGGAAGCGCGTTTCTCCTGTGTCTGCTCTCCCGCGTCGATCCGTCGTTCGCCCGGTACCCCCGCCTGCCCGTGCACAGGTGCGAGGGGTTTGTCCAACGTCCGTCATCGCCGCATGATGTGACATGAGACCGTTCCATGGCTAAGATCAACGCCGACGAGGCGCGCAAGGCGATCGAAAAAGAGATCCAGTCAATTGTCACGCCGTTCCGCGAGGTCGGTGAGAAGATGAAGGAGGTGCGCGCTTCCGGAGGGCCCAGCGCCCCGGTGAAGCATGCGATGCGGCTGCCCCTTGTGGATCCCATCCGCTTCAGGCGGATCCTCGTCAGCCTGCTGAAGTTGCTGGTTGTCCTCGAGCTTGTCGGCGCCTTTGCCGAGGGGCTTTCGACGCAACGCTGGGAACGGTTCGGCATTGACCTCGTGGTCGCGGGCACACTCTGGGTTCTCTGGGGCCGCATCACCGCCCTCGTCCGCGAGCAGAAGCGCTCGGCGCGCGCGAAGATCGAAGCGGGCGGGGATACGCTGTCCTTCTGGGACGCCGTGGTCTTCTCGATCCTCTGGACCGACGAGATCTACCTGGACATTCCGGCGGATCACCGGCGCCTTGTCGTCATCTCGTATTCGATGATTGCCCTGGGCCTGGTCGTGGCATTCCTCAACGTTGGCGTCGGACTCATGTCGCTGGTTGTTTCCGGCGCGCTGGTGCTGGGCGCGGTCAACCTTGTTGCGTGGCTTGTGTCGGTCGAGCGCGGCGAGAAGGAGGCGCTCAAGACTGAGATGCGCCTGGCCCGCGAAGTCCAGATGTCGCTCATGCCGACCAGCGATCCCGATGCCCCCGGCCTCGAGGTGGCGGGAGTCTCCATGCCGGCCATGGAAGTGGGGGGGGATCTCTTCGACTACTGCAGGCTGGGCGACCCGCCCGGGCCGTTCGCGGTGGCGGTCGTGGATGTCTCCGGAAAGGGCATGCACGCCGCGATGTCCGGCGTCTTCACCAGCGGCGCGTTCGCCACCGAAGCCCGCCAGTCGGTGTCGCCGGCAACCATTCTGACCCGCCTCAACCGCTCGGTGCATGCGCACACGCGCAAGGGGCATTTTGTCGCGTTTCTTCTCGCCACCTACGATTCTTCGATCCGCACGCTGACGTTCGCGAACGCCGGGCAATCGAAGCCGCTGCTGTACACCGACGGCCGGTGTGAATGGCTGGACCCTGCAGGTGACCGGTTCCCGCTCGGCCTTCAACCGGACAGCACCTACGGCGACCGTTCTGTCATCCTCAAGCCAGGGGAGTTCGTTGTCTTCTGCACCGACGGGTGTGCCGACGCCATGAACGGTGTCCATGAAATGTACGGTACGGAGCGGATCGAGCGCCTGCTTGGCCGTGAAGCCCCCGGCGGACCCTCCGCACGGGCGCTGGTGGATCGACTCCTGGCTGATATTCGCGCCTTCATGGGCGACGCCACACAGCACGACGACATGACGATCGTCGTACTGAAGCCCCGCCTTTCATGATCCGACGGCTCCACGGGTTGGCCCTGGCGTGTGCATTCATCGGCGCCTTCGCCGTTGCCCAGGAGTACGGTGATTTCGATCTCCGGCTCGATGTGAATGTCGCATCGGCTGACGCATCGATCGAGCTGATGCGCGGTCTTGCGGGCAGCCCCACGCGCATCGCTGAAATGCCGGGAAGCCGTCTGGCGCTCTCCACCACCTCCACGCTCGCCCAACAGCCGCTGACGCTCGCCGACCTGGAGCAGGCTCTCGAGGCGGCCAAGTTCAATCAGTCGCTTGGAGACGACATCTTCCGCCTCGCAGAGGCGAAGGAGAACGTCGCGGCGATGAGCGATCTCCTCGCCGAGCTCCGACGGCGCAACTTTGCGCAGCGGGTTGTCACCACCGTGGCGCAGATCTTTCCACCAGGCGTGCGCGTCAACACCACCGTGCCCGTCTATGTCGTCGCCTTCGGCTATCAGACTGTCGATGCCTATGTGCGCCGCGTGGTCTGGCGCGGCACCGTGCCGGCGTTTGTCGGCGAAGGGGAGGGCGAGGTGACGATAATTGTCAATCTCTCCAAGGCGATCTCGTACGGCCGTTCGACGGATGAGCGATTCGTCGGACTGTTGACGGTCGTTGCGCACGAAGTTTTCCACGCGGCGTTCGGGGTGTTCAAGGACGGCTCTCCCGGATGGCGCGAGTACTATGCAGCCAACCAATCGTATTTCGATCAGCTTGTCGATCTGAGTCAGAACGAGGGCGTGGCGTATTACCTTACGATGATTCAGAGGACCGGGGGACGGTTCTCCGCCGAGGGGGAGCGGAACATCAGGGCGGCGTTCGAGGAGTTCAATCGGAACGCGGAAGAGCTGTTGAATCCCAGCATCGACCGACGCCGGGCGTGGGATATCATCCGACTCTCCAACTCTTCGTCTTTCTGGACCAACTACGGCGCGCTTGCGGGGATGGTCGTTGCGCGTCAGATTGACCAGACCCTCGGTCGTGCGGCTCTTTCGGAGACGTTGATTACCGGGCCGAACGCGTTCTTCAACACATACGTCGACCTCATGCAACGGGATGGGTCATTGCCGCAGCTTTCCCCCCGGATACTTCAGGCACTCGGGCGAAGACACTGAGCGGTCCTGCCGCTTGCTGTTCCCGAGGGCTTTTCGTATCTTTCCTCAGTTTTTCCAGCGTTTTCCGCAGATTTGTTTTTTCCGGGCCTGCAGGCGTGCAGATCTGTTCCGTCCTCGCTCCCCGCCAGCACGCTCCCGAATTCCCTGGTTCAGCGTGGATCTCTTCGTCAAAAATATCGCACAGCTTGTCACGGTGGCCGCTGGCGGCGGGCGCGTCAGGAAAGGGGCGGCGATGAACGACATCGGCCTCATGACCGGTGCCGGCGTCATTGTCCGCGGTGGAGTGATCGAATGGGTTGGGCCCATGGGGTCCGAGCCGGGCGTGCACGGTCTCCCCGAGTATGACGCCTCCGGCACGGTGGTCATGCCGGGGTTCGTTGATTCCCACACGCATATGGTGTTCGCCGGCGACCGGGCTGCGGAGTTCGGGATGCGCGTGCGCGGCGCTACGTACCAGGAGATCGCGCAGCAGGGCGGCGGAATTCTCAATACGGTGCGGCAGGTGCGCGCGGCGACGAAGAAGGAGCTGAAGCGAGCGGCTTCGCGGAGACTCGCCGCCATGCTGCGCCACGGGACGACGACCGTGGAGATCAAGTCGGGCTACGGCCTCGACCCTTCGTCCGAAGCGAAAATGCTCGAGGCCATCAACGAGCTCGCGCGTGAGGAGATAACCACCATCGTTCCGACATTCATCGGCGCACACGCGTTTCCGCCCGAGTATGCCGGACGGCAGTCAGACTACGTGGACCTCGTGGTCGGGACGATGATCCCGTACGTCGGGGAGAAGAAGCTGGCGCGTTTCTGCGACGTCTTCTGCGACTACGGCTACTTCTCGCTCGAAGACGCGGCGCGGATTCTTCGCGCAGCCCGGACCGCGGGAATGGAGCTGAAGCTGCATGCGGACGAGCTTGCGTCACTCGGCGGCGCCCGACTGGCTGCCGAATTCGGCGCCGTGTCCGTCGATCACCTCGAGCATATCCCTCCCAGCGACATCGATGCGCTGGCGGCTTCGGAAACCGTTGCCACGGTGCTCCCGGGGGTGTCCTTTAACCTGAACCATGGCTACGCGCCCGCCCGTATGCTGATCGATCGCGGCGTGGGCGTTGCGATTGCGAGCGATTTCAACCCGGGGTCCTGCATGTCGTACTCGATGCCGCTGATGATGACAATCGCCTGCACGCAGATGCGCATGACGCCGGAAGAAGCGATCACGGCATGTACGCTCAATGGTGCGGCGGCGCTGGGTATGTCGGATGCCGTCGGAAGTATCGAAGTCGGAAAGCGTGCGGACATGATCGTTCTCGACGTCCCCGAGTACACGCACCTGGCCTATCAATTCGGGACGAATCACGTCCTGCATACAATCAAGAACGGAATCCTGCTGGAGTTCTGAGGAGGCCCATGCGTCAGATCGTCGAATGCGTGCCGAATTTCAGTGAGGGCCGTGACCCCGGCGTCGTCAAGAGGATTGCGGAAGCGATTACGGGCGTGCCCGGCGTCAAGTTCCTGAGCGCCGAACCGGACAAAGATTACAACCGTACGGTGGTGACGTTCGTCGGGGAGCCTGAGAACGTGCTCGAAGCGGCGTTCCGCGCGACGGCCCGCGCGGCGGAGTTGATCGACATGACCCGGCATTCAGGCGAGCATCCACGCCTGGGCGCGACTGATGTCGTGCCGTTTGTTCCGGTCGCCGGCGTAACCATGGAGGATTGCGTCAGCCTCGCCCGGAGATTCGGAGAACGCGTCGCCGGCGAGCTCGGGATTCCGGTGTACCTGTATGAGGAAGCGGCCTCCCGCCCGGAGCGGAAGAACCTCGCGACCATCAGGAAGGGTGAATATGAAGGGCTGCGGGCGAAACTTGCGGACCCCGCCTGGGTCCCTGATTTCGGCCGTACAGACTTCAACGCCCGGTCCGGGGCCACGGTGACGGGAGCACGGTCATTTCTGATTGCCTATAACGTGAACCTGAGCACGGCAGACGTTGCAGTTGCCTCGGAAATCGCCGCCCGCGTGCGCGAGAGTGGACGGGTCAAGAAGGACGACACGGGTGCCGCCGTGCTTGACGCGAACGGGAACAAGGTCGTCATCCCCGGCACGCTCCGGGCGGTGAAGGCGATGGGGGTTCTGCTCGAGGCGCACTCGATCGCACAGGTCTCCATGAACCTGGTGAACTTTGCGGTCACGCCGCCGCACGCGGCATTTGAGGAGGTTGCGGCGCAGGCCCGCAGCCTGGGTGTGCAGGCCACGGGGAGCGAAATCGTAGGTTTGACGCCACGCGACGCATTGCTGCTGGCCGGACGCCACTATGCCGCGGGTGCATCCATGTCGGACGAGCAGCTGCTGGATCTGGCCATCGAGCGCCTCGGGCTCAGCCAACTGGAACCGTTCGATCGGCGCAAGAAAATCATCGAGTACCAACTCTGATCGGAGACGATGTCACATGCCCACCCGGATAACATTGCCCGCATTTCTCGATGAACTCGCATCGTCCTCGCCAGCCCCGGGCGGTGGAAGTGTGGCCGCCCTGGCGGGCGCGCTCGGAGCCGGGCTCACCGCCATGGTGTGCAACCTGACAATCGGAAAGAAGAAGTACCTTGAGGTCGAAGGGGAGATGAAAGCGGTCCTGGCCCAGGCTGAAGGTTTGCGGGCGCAGTTCACTGAGCTGATCGATCGCGATACCGCCGCTTTCAACAAGGTCATGGAAGCGTTCGGACTTCCGAAGGAGACGGAACCCCAGAAGGCGTTGCGGGCGGCCGCCATCCGCGAAGCCACCAAGGAAGCGACGCTGGTCCCGCTCGAAGTGATGAAGCACTGCATCGACGCGCTCGCGCTGACGCAGCGCGTGGCCGAACAGGGGAACCCGAATGCCATCACCGATGTGGGGACCAGCGCGTTGATGCTGCATGCCGCGTGTTCTGCGGCTGCGCTAAACGTCAGAGTCAATCTGAAGTCGCTTCAGGATCCCGAATTCGTGGGGTGGAAGACGGACGAGGTGGATTCGATCCTGAAGACAAGCGCGATGATGCTCGAAGAGATTCAGTCGGCCGTTGATGCGAGGCTGACCGTGTCCTGACGACCCGGGGTACCGGGTCCCGGTGCCTCAGGACACCGCGAGCATGACGGCGGCGAGTGCCGTCACGGCTGCCGTCTCCGCCCGGAGCCGGCGGTCTCCCAGCCGGACCGGCGCACACCCGGCCGCGGACGCGAGCGCTATCTCCTCCTCCGAAAATCCCCCCTCTGGTCCGATGCAGATCACGATGTCCCGTCCGGCGCAGCCCGACAATGCGGCGCTTAACGGCATCGATGCCCGCTCGTGGGGGATCAGCTTCAGGGCGTCCAGCGGTGCCTTCCCAAGAAAGACTCCAAACTCCGCGGGCGCTTCGATCGCGGGGAGCACACATCGCCCGCACTGCTTCATCGCCGCCAACGCGATTCCCGACCAGCGGTCCATCTTTGCGGCCGCCCTGATGGCTCGTGCCGTGCGCAGCGGCACGATCTTCGCGGCGCCGAGCTCTGTCGCCTTCTCGACGACCACATCGAAGCGGCCGGGGTTCTTCAGCAGCGCAGGAGCGAGCGTCACCGACACCGCGAGCTCGTTCCTCCGGGGATGCCGCCCTTCGATGGCGCACCGCACATCGTGCCGGGAGACGGACGAGATCACCGCGTCGTATGCCATACCCGCGCCGTCAACGACGGCAATACGATCCCCTGGCGCGGCCCGCAGCACCCGCACCAAATGGCGGTGCTCCTCACCCACCAGGGTCAGCGCGCCGGCCTCGACACGCACAGGGTCGACGTAGAACGTTTCCATGGCTAGATCGCCTTGCGCAGATCGAAAATGAACTCTCCCCGCCCCCGGTCATTGAAGGCGTAGCTGACACGGACCATGAGGGAGTACGGGAGAACAAGGTCCAGGCCGGCTCCGTATCCTGAGCGAAGCGAGCTGAACGTCATCGATTCTCCTCGCAACCACGTTGCTCCCACATCACCGAACACTGTCAGGCCGAGACCGATTCGCCAGAACGCAAACTCCTTCGGTATGGGAAGGCCCTTCAGCTGCAGGACCGTTGGAGATACGATCGGGATACGGAATTCGGCGGACGTGAGGGCGACGTTCTCGCCCTCGAACACGTCGCCGAAATATCCCCGGACGCGCTCCGCATATCCAAGGTATGCCAGGCCGTACAGGGGCACCTCGCCGCCAAAGACCAGTGAGCCGTACGCGCGCGCGACAAACGTGACGTCAAAGAAGATCGGCTCGTAACGGCGTACGTCGACTCCGGCCCTCCCGTAATTGACGTGCCCCTCTCCGAATCCCATCTTCATAAGGGACAGGTCGGTGAAGGCTCCCCTGGAGGCGTACTCCGCCAGATCCCTCGTGTCGAGCGTGTACTGCATCCCGAGCGTCAGGAAATGGTCGTGCCCGTCGGGCGACTGCGTGCGCCCTTCCCTGTATTCCGACACGACGACGCTGGAGTACCCCAATCGGAGGCCGAGACGCTCGTCGAGGTTGAATCGCTTGCCAAAGGTGCCGAACGCGTCGTAGTGATTCTCGTCGAAATTGCCGGCCGCCGGCGACGTTACGCTGCGGTTCCGTATCCGGGCATACGAGAGTGAGAACCCGAGATAGAAGCGGCGTTCGTGGTCGAAGAGCGGATTGAGGTACGACAGCGCGAACGCGGGGTCATAGCCGAAGGCGAGCGAGAGGTAGAGCTTCTGGTTCCGTCCGCGGAGGTTGTTGTGCAGAAATCCCGCGCCGTAGTAGATCTTCTTCGGGTCGCCGTCACGGAAGCCGAGGATCAGGTGCGGGATAATATGCCAGCGCTCACGCACGATGACGTAGAGCGTCCGGGGCACGTTGACCGAGTCGAACTGCAGGTCGACGCTCGTGAACAGTCCGAGGCTGTAGATGCGGTCGCGGTCGTAGGCCAGCTGGGCCGGCGACACCGGCGAACCCCGTCCCAGGCTCATCTCGTCGAGAATGACGTATGCTTCGGTCTTCTCGTTGCCGACGACGAGGACGGTGTCGATCGCGGGAACGCCTGGGATGCTCTGTGAGAAGGAAGGGCTGAAAAGCAACAGGACAGCCGCCGCTGCCGCGGCAAGGCGCATCGTCGTCATCGGGCGATGCGCCGGTGATCGGTCGGAACGGGGAATGCCATGCTTATGCCAGGCTCCTGAGCGCCTCGGCGGCTGCCGCCTGCTCGGCCTCCTTCTTGTTCTTTCCAACCCCTGTGCCCAGGCGCTCGTTGTTCACGATGACATCCACGACGAACGTGCGGTCGTGGTCGGGGCCTTCCTCCCGGGAAATCGTGTAGCGCGGGGTCCCCAGCCCTTTGGCCTGAACGTACTCGAGGAGCATGCTCTTGTAGTTGTCGTCGTCGGTGGCGACCGACCCGGCGCGCAGGGCGCTGATGACCTGCCGCTCGATGAATGCGCGGGCCGCACCGTATCCGCCGTCGAGATAGATGGCGGCGATAACCGCCTCAAACGTGTCGGCAAGGATCGTCTGGATCCCTTTGCCGACCGACTGGGCCGCGCTGTGGCTCATCCGGACGGACAGTGCAAGGTCGATCGAGTCTGCGTACGCCGTGAGGGCGCGCTTGTTCACGAGACGGGACCGGGTCTTGGTGAGCTCTCCCTCGTGGGCGCCGGGGAAGTGCGCGTAGAGGTACTCTGCGACGACAAGGTTGAGGATCGCGTCGCCCAGAAACTCCATGCGCTCGTTGGAGAGCGAAGTGTCCTGAGCCTGCTGGTGGAACGATCGGTGGAGCAAAGCCTGGTGAAGCAGATCGGGGTTGCGGAAGGTGTAGCCGATGCGGCGCTCAGCCAGCCGGAGATGGCCGCCGGATGCGTCGGCCACGCGCCGACCGTCGTCCGGGGCACCCGCGGGCTTTCTGAACAGCTGGGTCAGGAAGCGAGCCAGCCATTTCATACACGATTATTCACCCGTAAATTTCTTGAAGAGCAACGACGCGTTGTGGCCCCCGAATCCGAACGTGTTGCTCAGCGCATACCGGATGGTGCGGCGAACCGGCGCGTTGGGTGCATAGTTGAGATCGCACCCCGGATCGGGGAACTCATAATTGATGGTGGGAGGGGCGATGTCGTTCACGCACGCCAGAATCGATGCGATGGCCTCAACGCCGCCCGCGGCCCCGAGAAGGTGGCCGGTCATCGACTTCGTGGAGCTCACCACGACCTTATGCGCATGGTCGCCGAAAACGGTCTTGATGGCCTGCGTCTCGCTGATATCGTTCATCGGCGTTGACGTGCCGTGGGCATTGATGTAGTCCACGGCCTCAGGTACGATGCCTCCATCCTTCAGCGCGCGGCGCATGGAGCGGACGGCGCCCTCGCCGCCTTCCGGCGGGGCCGTGATGTGGTGAGCATCAGCGGTGAATCCGATACCAACGAGCTCCGCGTAGATCCTGGCACCCCGTGCCTTCGCGAATTCCAGCTCCTCCAGGATCAGCGTCCCGCTGCCTTCTCCCATGACGAAGCCGTCGCGCTGTACATCGAACGGCCTGCTGGCCTTCTCCGGAGCGTCGTTCCTGGTGGAGAGGGCCTTCATGGAGTTGAAGCCGCCGAGGCCCATCGGGGTGATCGGGGCTTCCGATCCGCCGCAGACCATTGCGTCCGCGTCTCCGTACTGAATGCAACGGAACGCATCTCCGATCGCATGCGAAGCCGTCGCACAGGCCGAGACCGTGGCGTAATTCGGCCCCTTGAACCCGTACTTGATCGAGATGTTCCCGGCGGCAATGTCCGGAATCAGCATGGGGATAAAGAACGGACTGATCCGCCGCGGTCCACCCCCCATGTAGTTCTGGAACTGTGTATCGTACGTCATCATCCCGCCTATCCCGGACCCGTACACGACCCCGATGCGGTCGGGGTCCGTCTCCTTGGACGAGAGGCCGGCGTCAGCGACTGCCATGTCCGACGATACGGTGGCATACTGGGCGAACGGATCCGACCTCTGGGCCGATTTCCGGTCCATGTAGTCGGTGGCCTTGAACCCCTTCAGTTCACAGGCAAAGTGAGTGTCGTACAGGGCGGTGTCGAAGTAGGAGACCGGCCCCGCACCGCTTTTCCCTGCAAGCAGGTTCGTCCAGAACTCGGCGGTGGTGAGCCCGATAGGGGTCAGCGCACCGAGTCCGGTCACAACGACTCTCCGTTTGTTGCTCATCGCTCTCCTGTGCTCCGGCTGGGAGAAGGTAGTTCGCCCGACATACCGTCAGCCGTTCAGGCCGACTTGCCCTTGATATACTTCACGGCATCGCCGACGGTGCCGATCTTCTCGGCATCTTCGTCGGGGATCTGCAGATTGAATGCCTTCTCGAATTCCATCACAAGCTCGACGGTATCCAGAGAATCGGCCCCAAGGTCGTTGGTGAAGGAAGCTTCCGTGGTGATCTGGCTTTCCTCGACCCCCAGCTTGTTCATGATGATTTCTTTCACCTTCGCCTCAATATCGGCCATTGCAGTAACCTCCTGTTGGTGGGTTGATGAGTTGTCGTAAGCTCGCAAATTCAGCGCAGGGTACCACTACATGGTCATGCCGCCGTCAACGCGCACGGTCTGCCCGGTCATGTAATCCGAGTCCCTGGAAGCCAGGAATCTGACAACGGAAGCCACGTCCTCGGGGCGGGCGGTCCGCTTCAGGGGAATCATATCGGTGAGGGCTTTCTTCTGCTCGGGGGTGAGAACCCCGGTCATGTCTGTGTCTACATAGCCTGGAGCGACAACATTGACCTGAATATTGCGAGAACCAAGCTCTTTTGCAACAGATTTGGTGAACCCGATGATCCCGGCCTTGGATGCGGCGTAGTTTGTCTGGCCGGCGTTCCCCGTAATGCCCACAATCGATGAAATATTGATGATTTTTCCGGCACGCTGGGATATCATGGGCTTGATGGCTGCCTTCGTGAAATTGAACACGCCTTTCAGATTCGTCGTGATGACGCTGTCCCAGTCCTCTTCCGTCATCCTCAGAAGCAGCGTGTCCTTGGTGATCCCCGCGTTGTTCACCAGGATGTCCAGCCGCCCGAGCTGGGCGAGGACGGCGTCAACCACGGCTGCCGCCTCCTTGAACGAGGTGGCATCGGATTGAAACCCGAGGACCGTGAACCCTCGTCCCGTGAGCTCGTCCCTGAACGCCTCCGCGGCGCCGGCCGAGGATCGGTAGGTAAAAGCGACCCGCGCCCCCGCCTCGGATAACGCCTCGACAATGGCCTTTCCGATCCCGCGGGAGCCGCCGGTGACAATGGCGACCTTTCCGTCAAGAATGCCCATGTTTGCTCTCTCTCTGTGGGCTCTGATGCGACACGTAGTGGCTTTCCAGCATCCCGTACCCGTCGGCGCCGAGAAGGTGGATCAGCTCGTCTTTGCACGCGCGGAAGACGGGCAGATGGAATTCCTCGGTGACCGTGCAGCACGGCTGCTCTTCCTGCAGCATAGTATCGAAGCTCACGACCCCTTCGGAAATCTCGATGGGGTAGAGGATGCAGTAGAGGGGCTTTAGCGCCCACCTTCCCATGCCCTCTTCCGTCGTCGCCAGCTGAATCGTGCAGCGGCCGTATTTGTCGAGGAAGGCACACTTGTCGTTGTGGACTGCCGTGCCCACGCACCGGCCCGACGCGAAGTCGGGATCGGCCTCTTCCCCGGCGTCGAACCACTGTGCGGGATCGTGCACCTGGGTTTCGTCCATGTATCGCGCTATCATGTCCGCGTGCCTGAGGATGGCGTCACGTTCCGCGATATCTGCGTAGACCCCTCCTGAACAGCACGTTGACGTGCAACTGCACGGGCCGGAGCCCTCCGGGTAGCCGGTGGTGAACAGCCCGTCTCCGATTGCGAGCCCCTTGACGCGGATGGGAGCGGTGGCGCTCATGCGGAACCCTCCCCCGTGCGCACGTCCGCCAGCGTGTCACATCCATGCGTCGCTGCGGCCGGGACGGTCCGCTTGATCAGACCCTGCAGCACCTTCCCGGGTCCGAGCTCGACGAAGTCCGTGGCACCGTCTGCGGCCATGTTTCGGGCCGTTTCATCCCAGCGCACCGGGCTTGTGAGCTGGCGATGCAGAAGGTCCCGGATCTCTTCGGCCGCACGGACCGGCTTAGCGGTCACGTTTGCATAGACCGGGATCCTGGCGTCGCGGAGGCGGACCCTGGCCAGCCCCTCCCGCAGCCCTTCTCCTGCGCTTGCCATCAGGGGAGAATGGAACGCTCCGCTCACCACGAGCTCCTTCACGATCTTCGCTCCGGCCGACTTGGCGAGTTCCATCGCTTTGCGGACGCCCTCGACGGAGCCTGATATTACCACCTGCCCCGGCGAGTTGAAGTTCGCCGGCTGGACCACGCCTGCCGCCGATGCGGCGAGACAGACCTCGGTGAGGGCTTCGGGCGCCAGACCGACGATGGCGGCCATGGTCCCTCGCTGCTCTTCTCCGGCCTGCTGCATGAGTTCGCCGCGCAGCCGGACGAGCCGGAGGGCGTCTTCGAACCCGATGACCCCTGCGACCACGAGAGCAGAGTATTCGCCGAGCGAGTGTCCTGCGGCCATGGACGGCGAGGCGCCCTTGCGGGCCCTCGCCACAACCATGCTGTGCAGGAAGATCGCGGGCTGGGTGTTCTTCGTCTGGCGGAGCTCGTCCTCCGGGCCGTTCATGCAGATGGCGCTGAGCGGGACGCCCAGAATCCGGTCCGCCTGCTCGATCATCTCCCGCGCCGCGGGATCGCCTTCGGCGAAGTCCTTGAGCATCCCGACATACTGCGATCCCTGCCCCGGAAAGACGAATGCGACGGCTCCCACGTCACACCTCCCGGGGGTTCTCGGCGGTCCACTGCACCAGGATGGCGCCCCACGTAAATCCTGCCCCGAAGGCTGACATCACCACGCGCTGCCCCTTGCGCAGCTTTCCTGACTGCCACCACTCGGACAGGCAGAGGGGGATCGTCGCGGCCGTCGTATTGCCGAAGCGGTCGATGTTGATCATGACCTTCGACCGGTCCAGCCCCATCCGTTCCGCCGTTGCGTCGATGATGCGGAGGTTCGCCTGGTGCGGGACAAGCCAGTCGACTTCAGCGCCTGTCAGGTTGTTGCGCTCCATGATTTCAGCAGAGACGTCAGCCATCCCGACCACCGCAACCTTGAAGACCGCCTTGCCGTCCTGGAAGAGATAGTGCATCTTCTTGTCGACGGTCTCGTGGGTTGGGGGGTTCAGGCTTCCGCCACCGCGCATGTGCAGCGCTCCCTCGCCCGAGCCGTCGCAGCGGACGATCTGGTCGAGGATGCCGCCTTCACCGGATTCATTCGGCTCCACGATGACGGCGGCGCCAGCGTCTCCAAAGAGGATGCACGTGTTCCGGTCGGTGTAGTCAGTAATGGAACTCATCTTGTCGGCCCCGACGACCGCCACCCTCTGATATGCCCCGCTTTCCACCAGCTTCGCCGCGGTCGTCAGGGCAAAAATGAATCCGGAGCAGGCGGCGGAGAGATCGAAGCCCCAGGCATTTTTCGCGCCAACCTTGTGCTGGATGAGGCAGGCGGTGGAAGGGAAGAACATGTCAGGGGTAACGGTGGCGACGATGATCACGTCGAGATCGGTGGCCGCGATGCCGCGGTTCCGGAGCGCTGCCTTGAGCGCTCCCGCTCCCAGATCGGACGTCGCGCCATTGTCCAGAATCCGGCGTTCCGTGATCCCCGTGCGGGTGCGGATCCATTCGTCGTTTGTGTCGACCATCTTCTCGAGGTCGGCATTCGAGAGGATACGGTCAGGGACGAAGTGGCCGACCGCAGTGATTGTGGCGTTTCGCTTAGGCATGCTGGGTCTTGAATGCTTCTTGAATATTCTCGGGCAGACGCCGGGCGACCATCTCCTCGGCGCGGAAAATCATATTCTTGATGGCCTTGGGCGTCGAACCCCCGTGGCCGATAATCGAGACACCCTTGACTCCGAGCACCGGAACGCCGCCGTATTCCTGGTAGTCCAGCTCTTTCATGACGGACCGGAGGCTGTTGCGGGCCACAAGCCCGACGAGCTTGCCCTTAAGGCTGTGTGCCGCGAGCTCGGTAAACCGCGACTTGAGGAAGCCCGGGATGCTTTCCCCGAATTTCAGCAGGATGTTCCCGACGAATCCGTCGCACACGACGACATCCACCACTCCGGTCAACACGTCCCGGCCCTCGACATTGCCGGTGAAGTTGAGGGAGCTGGAGGTAAGGCGTGCGTACGCTTCCTGAGCGACCTCACCCCCTTTTGATTTCTCCTCACCGATGTTCAGCAGCCCGACGCGCGGGTTCGGACGGCCCTGCATCGTTGTCATGAAGACGGAGCCCATGACGCCGAACTCGAACAGGTGGTCGGGCCGGCAATCCACGTTGGCGCCGGCGTCCAGCAGCAGGCACGGCCTCACGGCCGTCGGGATCAGCGTCCCGATGGTCGGCCGGCCGACGCCGTCCAGGCGTCCGAGCACGAGGGTGGAGGCGGAGAACACCGCTCCGGTGTTGCCGGCACTGACGAACGCGTGGGCAGACCCGTCGCGTACCATTCCCAGGCCGACGCCGATCGATGAGTCACGCTTGGATTTGAGGGCCGCGGTGGGGGCGTCGTCCATGGTGATGACTTCATTCGCGTGGGCGATTGTGCACCCGGCGGGGCAGGGCTGTCCGTTGAGCTCGGCTTCGATGGCGTCGCGTCGTCCGACGAGCGCGATCCCGAACCGTCCCCCGGCTTCCCGAAGTGCGTCGATGGCTCCGGCCACCACGTTCGCGGGAGCGTGGTCGCCGCCCATCGCATCAACGGCAACAACGGTGTATGAGTCCTGTGACGGCACGAAGGTGCGGCCTCACGGATGGGGGGAGGGCAGCGGTACGGGGTGGAAGCTCAGCTTCCCCTGGGGACGAGCACGGTCCGGCCGTTATAGTACCCGCAGCTCGGGCAGGCGCGGTGAGGCAGTTTCTTCGCGTGGCAGTTGGGACACTCCCCGGCCGGTGGCACCGTGGCCTTGTAGTGCGTGCGGCGCTTGCGCCCGCGCGTTTTCGAATGGCGACGTTTCGGATTCGGCATGAGTCCCTACTCCTCGGACAATGTTCTGTTCTTCAATACTTCGGCCAGACCTGCGAGGGGAGATTCCCCCGGCGCATCGGTGCAGCGGCACGCTTCGCGATTGAGATCCGCTCCGCACCCGGGGCACAGGCCCCGGCATTCATCGCGGCACAACAGCTTGAACGGCACCGCCAGCAGGATGGTCTGTCGGACGTCCTCGGACAGGTCAATGACAGCCAGGCTCGGGCTCACCACCTGCACCTCGGAGGGGTCCAGCGGGGTGGTGTCCGCCCCATCCCACACGTACAGCATGCGATAGGAGGGAGTCAGCGCGATGTCGAACTCCGCCACGCAGCGGTCACAGACGAACTGGCCCCCGGTCCGGATCCTGGCCTCGAGTGAAATCTCCGCTGCGGTGCGCTCCAGAACCGCATCGACATCCACCTCCTGCGTGAATTTCTCGCCGAGCGACAGCTGGGCGGCGGGCACGCGGAACGAAAACCGATGCACGCCCTGGGAAAGCCCGGCGACCTGGATCTTCATCGGTGCACTGTCTGGATATCCGAGAACGATGGAACGGGGGCGCATAGCCCCCGTTCGTTACTCTACAATATAGAAATATACCCAGAAATGGCCCCAGAGTCAAGCCTGGAGGCCTGGCGCCGGAGAGAGCCGTGGCGGGAAAGGTGGGTCAGGTGGTCGGCGTACGCTCGACTTCGAGATGCTCCAGCAGGTTTGTCTGCACATATTCCACCGTCTCGGCGAGGGCATCGCGAAACTTCTCGAAATCCTCCTTATACAGGAAGATTTTGTGCTTCTCGTAGTCAGTGTCGCCGACGCGCTTGCTTTCGGTGATCGTGATGTAGAAGTCCTTCTCCGACTTTGTCGACTTCACATCGAAGAAGTAGGTGCGTTTTCCTGCCCTGACCCGCTTTGTGAATATCTCGTCTTTGTAGCCGTTGGTGGTATCCCCTGTCTCCAAGGTTCGCACCCTCCTTCCAGGCTGTATGGTTGATGGAGCGTACTGATGGTGGTATGGCGTGTACGCAATTCGTGTCGCGATTCAGCGGCGGACTACGGCGACCTTTCCGGTCCCCACCTGCTGTCCGTCCTCCGAGTACCCGATGACAAGATAGACGCCCGAGGCGACATCCTCGCCGTGTGCGTTCTTGCCGTCCCAGAATCCGACCCGCCCGCCCGGCGTCGGGAGATCGGCAATCACCCTGCCGTCCACAGAGAGGATCCGGAGGCGCGAACCTTCAACAAGTCCATCCACCGTCGCGGGCTGAGCGCTTGGCACCAGGAACGGGTTGGGATAGACGAGCAGCTCGCCGAACGAACTCACCGGCGCCGCTGCGGAGGTCGTGAGGCTTGCCAGCCCGACGGGCGTTCCGAAGAAGATGGTTCCGGTCCGTTGGTCCACGGCGATGGAGAGCACCCGGTTATCCATCAGCCGGCCGGACGTGTTCTCGGTCGTGTACGACGCGATGACCTGCGTCCCGTCGCCTGACAGGAGCACCGCGCCCTCGTTGGTTCCGACCCATTTCTGGTTGAGCGCGTCGACCGCGATGCTGTTGATGGTCTGGCCGTTGAGCGGCTTGTACGACGCGATGCCCCCCGACCGCTCAGGGTTGCTGGGATCAAGGACGATCGCGATGCCGCGCGACGTGCCGATCCAGAGGTCATTGTCCCGGTCCACGACGATCGTGCGGACGTCGTCGCTCGGCAACCCGTCCTGGGCCGTGAGATGAAATGCGACAGTGCTGTCGAGCGTTCCCCGGTTTCCGAAGGAGACCACACCCTTGACGGACGCATCGCCGACGATCGCCCAGAGATTGTCGAATGCGTCAACGGCAAGCGCCCGGTCGACGGCCACCTGATCGGAATTCAACTGGGTGAGGGTTGTGCCCCCGAGAAAGGCGGGGAGTGTCCGCCAGGAACCGTCGGACTGCCTGACGGCGAGCACCTGATTGTTCGCCGGCCGGAAGATGGTGGTCCATCGATTCCCCTGCCCGTCGCATGCGACGTTGCTGCACACGACGTAGGTCGGGTTGTTGGGGAGTCCCACCATGCCCACGTTCGTGTTGTAGACTTCGGAGGAGGCGACAGTATCGGTGCCGGGCGGGATATGTGCGAGGCCGGAGCCCCATGAGCTGGCCCACATGGATCCATCACAGTCGGTCGACATCCGGTAGTAGTCGTTTGTGGGCTGGGACCCCTGCCTGATTGTGAATGCGGTCCATCGCGATCCGTCAAACCGGAAGAACCCCGTGCCGTTCACCGTGCCTGATCCACCCCAGAGAGCGCCGGCCGGATCGACTGCGAGGCCGACGAACGTATTTCCGTTGGGACCCGGGGGGAGTGTCGGCGTCCAATCTGGGGGCGAGGGGCGCAGAACGCCTCCGCCCAAAGATGCGACGATCGGAGCACCGTCGGTGCCGAAGGCGACCGCCGTTCCCGTAAAGGGAACAGGGCCGGACACCGGCGTCAGTGTTTCTTGCGCATCGAGCAGAAATACCAGGCCGTCTGCACCGCAGACAACCAGTGCCTCCGCCGATCCTGCGATGTCAATCATCGGCACGCTGGCGAGCAGGCCCACGCCCGTCCACGACGCACCATCGTACCGGTAGAGCCCAGAGGACGTCCCGCAGTACAGCGTGTTGTTGAAGACCGCCAGGGCTCGCGGAACGGAACCCGCCGGGCCGACCTGCTGCAGGGCCCATGACTCGGGGGGAAGCAGATTGGGAAGGCTCAGGCTCGCCCTGGCAAGCGTATGCGTTGTCTGGCCGTCTGAGAGCGCGACCCAGATATCGCCGCCAAACACGACGGCGCTGAGCGCAGCGACCCGGACGTTGGGAGAAATCGTCCCGAACCGGGTGTAGGTGTCTCCAAACTCGAATCGCGTGGTTCGGAAGACGCTGAGGCCGAAGTCAGTGCAGATCAGGACCGAGTCGCCGGTCATGACCAGTTCGTTGATGCGCTTGTTGGTCTGCGAGGCGATGGCGATGTCGCGTATGATGATGACGCTGTTCTCGGGGGTGAGTACATGCAGAAGCCCACCGCTGGTTCCGGTCCAGACGTTCGCGTGATTGTCGATCCCCACGGCCGTGAGGTCGATGCTCTGCAGCCCCTCGGCGCTGGTGAATTGGCGGAAGGTGTTGTCGGAAGGGTTCCAGCGGAACAGTCCGCCGGACGTTGATGCGACGACTTCAGTGGCGGTGGCGGCGACGTCGGTCGCGTTCTTCATGGAGGTGTAGTTCCTCCACTGCCCGACCCCCGCCGCCGCGGTAGTCTCCGTGGCGAGGCACACTGCCACCGCGCACGCCAACGCGCGACCCGTCATAATCGTCTTCCCTGCCGTGCCTCTGGTGTTTTACTTGGTCGCGCGGCGCTTTCCTGACAGCTGACCCACGACCTGGGCGAGTTCGATGGCGCTCAGTGCCGCATCCCAACCTTTGTTGCCCGCTTTCGCTCCCGCGCGCTCGAGGGCCTGCTCCAGCGTATCGGTGGTGAGAATGCCGAAGGCACACGGGACGCCCGTTTCCATGGCGACCTGGGCAACGCCCTTGGACACTTCGGCGGCGATATAGTCGAAATGAGGGGTATCGCCGCGGACGACGCATCCCAGGCAGATGACGGCGTCGACCCCGCCGCTGCGGGCGAGCGGGAGCGCCACCTGCGGGATCTCGAACGACCCGGGGCAGTGGACGACCGTGACCTTCTCGAGGTCAGCCCCGTGCCGGCGGAGGCAATCCAGAGCGCCGTCCAGGAGGCGGACCGTGACGAGCGAGTTGAAGCGGCTGACGACAATGCCGAACGAGCGGCCGGCCGCATTCAGGTGTCCTTCGATCTGTTTTGTCATGCGATCATTCTCCCTGCGGATGCGTCCGCCTGCGGACGGTCGAACAACCGTCGCCGCATGGCGGCAACCGATGATTCGGGGATGGTGCTGGTCCCGAGGCGCACGGGGCCGTGCTTGTTCGAGCCGTGAAAATCCGAGCCGCCGCTGGTCAACAGAAAGTACTCGGCTGCAATCCCCGCGTAGTAAGCTGCCTGCTCCGGCGTGTGGCAGGGATGGACGGTCTCAACGCCGTCCACTCCGTCGGCGATCAGCGTCTTGAGCATATCATCGGTCACGCTCGCGCCGGGATGCGCGATGAACGAGAGCCCGCCCGCCATGGCGATCAAAACGACCGCATCCCGTGGCGTCATTTTCGCGTGCCGCTCGTACGCGGGCCGTCCTGCGCCGATGTACTTCAGAAAGGCCTCATGATAGGACTGGGTCAGCCCGAGTTCGACCATCGCATGCGCAATGTGTGGTCGTCCGATGGAACCGTGACCGGCCTGGTCAAGAACGGCCTCGAAGGGGAGAGGAACGTTGAGGGCGTTCAGTCGTCCGACGATTCGCTCGGCGCGGAGGAGGCGTTCCCTCCGCAGGACCTTGAGGTGAGCCTGGACCCCGTCGTGCGTGTGGTCGATGAAATAACCCAGGATGTGGACATCCTGGCCATCCAACGACGTGCTGAGCTCGACGCCGGGAATCACCGCGACCTCACAGTCCCGCCCCGCCATGATCGCTTCGTCAACAGCGGCCGTGGAGTCGTGATCCGTGATGCTGATGGTGGTGAGACCGGCCCGTCGGGCGTGCCCGACTATTGCTCGCGCGGAGAAGGCTCCGTCGGAATGGGTGGTGTGAATGTGAAGATCTGCCCTACCCTCCATACATCGCCGGCGCACATGAAAGAACAGCGTACCGCCTACAGATATCGACTCTTGAACTTCTCGTAGTCATTGATGAGAAGCTTCCCCCTCTCGATTTCGATGTGGCCCTCGCGAATGAACGCGTGGATCATGCGGGAAATGGTTTCGCGCGAGGTTCCCGCCATGTTGGCGAGATCCTGCTGGAGGGGGAGTTCGTCGATTTCAACCCGGCCTTTGCGGATCTTTCCGATGTCGTCCGCGAGCTGCAGGACCACGTTCGCCACGCGTCCCGCGGCGTCCTTGAGCGACAGGCTTTTGATCTGCGCGTCCGCTTTCCGCAGACGCATGGTGAGCTCTTTGAGCAGGGCGATCGCAACCGAGGGGAAGTCGTGCAGAAGCTTCAGGAAATCCCGGCGGTGGATCATGAAGAGCTCGGATTTCTGAATGGCCACCACACTCGCGGAGCGTGCCAGCCCGTCCAGAATCGCCATCTCGCCGAAGAAATCGGCCTCGCCGAGGATGGAGAGAATCACCTCGCGGCCGTCGTCATCCATCCTCACAATCTTCACCTTGCCGGAAATGATCACAAACAACGCTGCTCCGGCTTCCTCCTCCAGGAGGATGATGCTGCCTTTCTTGTACTTCTTCCGGATGCCCACTCGTGCGATGGTTTCCAGATCCATCGGCTCGAGGTCCGATAGGATAGGAACATTCCGGAGGAATTCGATCTCGTCTTTCGGGGTAGAGGTCGGGCTGCCGTCGTTCACTGTCGGGCCGTCGAAGAGTGAGCAGTCAGGTTGAATCAGAAGTGGGGAAATATAGCAGGTCCCCGTTTGAAAGTCAAGAAACGCATGATAATCCAAGGGGTTACGGGTGACCATGGACTGGTCCGCTGCCAGGTCGGCCCCATCCTCGGCCAACGCCTTCATCTCGGGGTAGAAGTAGATGTCGAAATGGTCGGTCGGCAGGACCTGCCATTCGAACTCGGTATACAGGACTTTGTTGCGTCCGAAGGGGGAGGCTGCGATAGGGCACACGGGGGCCTGAGGGCGGCACAAGGGAGCAGGAGACAGATGGGTAGCGGCGGAGGGAGTCGTCGCATCGCCGCCATCCAGCACATACCCGCGACTCAGGGGAGTAGAGCCACATTGCCCCAGAGCTGCAAACCGCTGTTACCAGGCGGTTCCGTTCCGGACAACGGTCACCAGGAAGATGGCAAGCAGCGTCAACGCGGCAACCGCGAGGGCGATCTTTTGTTCTCGCGTCATGTGTCGGCGAGCGCTTTCTTGAGACGGTCAATCGCGGTCACGGGCATCGGGTCGACGCCGTGAGCGGCGGCGAGATAGAGGCTGACCCAGTCTGCCAGCTGCACGAGCGAGAACATGCGGGCGAGCCTGCCGACACCCTGGCTCCAGACTTCGGTGATCCGCCCTGTGTACGGGAGCAGGAGGGAGCGCGTGACGTCGATGCGCGTCTGGACCCGGGGATGGTCTTCAATGTCGCGCAGGAAGATAACCTGCATCTCTTTCATCGCGTCGGTCAGGACCTGCCACCCGACGATCTCATTGTGATTCATCTCCGGGAGGATGTGACTGAAGGCAAGGGTCTTCGCGTTCTCTTCGAGTTGCCCGCGCCAGCGGGTGGCGACCGGCTCGAGGAGGTCTGCGGCGGCGTAGATGATGCCGACACGGCGGTTCAGCATCTCCGCAATGGCGGCGGCGGGATTCCCTTCGGAGGCCGGGTCAGAGAAGGCTCTCGCCTGCGCGCGGAGGAGGGCGACGGTCTCGCTGATCTCGCGCGTGCGTGACGGGACGAACCCCATCCGCGTGAGAGCGAGCAGAAGCGGGAAGAACGAGTAGCCGAGCGCGCCGCGTGGAGGAAGCCCCCCGGGGATCCGGATGAGCGGAGTCCGGTGCCGCGTCGCCAGCTTGGAGGTCGTGCCGCCCGAGGAGATGCAGAGGATCTTCGCCCCGCGGCGTTCGGCCGCGCGGTGAGCGGCGTTCGTCTCTTCCGTGTTGCCGGAGTAGCTCGACACGAGTACCAGCGTTCCGCGTCCCACGAACGCGGGGAGCGTGTAGTGCCTGTTCACGATAAGCGGCACGTCGAGCTTCCCTGCGAGATACGACCTGAGGAGGTCGCCGGCGATGGCCGATCCCCCGAGACCGGCCAGCACGATCGAGGTGATCCCGCGTGGGGGCCTGGGAAGACGGGCAGCCTTGCCGATGGCGAGCGCTTCCTCAACCTGGGCGGGGAAGCGAACGAGGATGTCGTACATGCCGGATGGGTCTACTGCGCGGACGTCATCGAGAGTCATGGCTGTCTCAGTCTATGTCAATGGGGAGTTCGGGGATGAGTTTCCGGGTCGTCCGGGCGAGGAAGGTTCGGATTTCCTCGTCCGTCTCCAGGGTGAGCGCGCGGTCCGCCACCCGGCGCGCGTCCTTGACGCGGACCGAGCGGATGATCTTCTTGATCTCCGGCAGCGTCGTCGGAACCGTGCTGAATTCGTCAAGCCCGAGACCCACCAGGAGGATGGTGGCCAGGGGGTCGCCGGCCATTTCGCCGCACATGCCAACCCAGACATTCCGCCGGTGCCCGGCGTCGATGATCGTCTTGACAGTGCGGAGGACCGCCGGGTTGAACTGCTGGTAGAGATCTGCCACCGCCGCGTTGTCGCGGTCCACGGCCAGAAGATACTGGATCAGGTCGTTGGTGCCGATGCTCAGGAAGTCGACCTCCGCGGCGATGGCGTCCGCCATGATGGCGGCGGCGGGGACTTCGATCATGACGCCGATCTTCATCTCCTCGTCGAACGGAATGCCCTGGGACCGCAGGTCCGCCTTGACGGCTTTAAGCTGCGCCCGGGCGCGGCGGACTTCCGTGACAGTGGAGACCATGGGGAACATGATGCGCACGTTCCGCCTTGTGCTGGCCCGCAGGAGCGCACGCAGCTGGGCCTGGAAGATCTCGGGCTGGTCGAGGAGGATGCGGATGCCACGCCAGCCAAGGAATGGGTTCTCTTCCGCCTGTGCGTCAGGCATCACCTTGTCGCCGCCGACGTCGAAGGTCCTGAAGATCACGGGATGAGGGTACATCCCTTCGGCGACGAGTTTGTAGACTTCCGCCTGTTCCTCTTCCGAGGGGTATTGCGCACGGCCGATGATCTGGCTCTCGGTACGGTAGAGCCCGATCCCGGCGGCGCCCTGGGTGCGGGCGAACTCGACCTCTTCGGGGAACTCGATGTTCGCGGAAAGCTCTATGAGGCGGTGATCGGCAGTCTCGGCCACGAGGCCGGCGATCGCCGTCAGTCGCTCGTCGAACTCCCGGAACCTCGCCGCCTTTCGCTGCAGGTGCTGGAGCGTCTCCTCCGAGGGGTTGATGATCAGCAGGCCGGAATAGCCGTCGATGGCCACCTGGTCGCCCGGTCGCACCTGGCGCGTCGCGTTCCTGAGGCCGACGACAGCGGGGATCTTCAGGGACCGGGAGAGGATGGCCGCGTGCGAGGTCGTCCCGCCCAGGTCGGTCGCGTACCCGAGGATCTGGTTCCTGCTGAAGATCACCGTGTCGGCCGGCGTGAGGTTCTCGGAGATGATGACGCTTTCGCCGTCGAGGCGGGAGAAGAGCTTCTGATCCTGGATGTTCCGGACGATGCGGTGCATGACGTCTTCGACATCCTGGGCGCGTTCGTGCATGTACTCATCCGGCGCTGCGAGCATCATCCGTTTGTAGCGGGTGATTTCATCCCAGACGACATACTCGGCGTTGCGGAGTTCCTCTTTGATGCGGCGCTCGATCGCGCCGATCAGCACCGCGTCGTTGAGGATCATGATCTGGGCTTCGAAGATTCCGGCCCCTTCGGTCCCGAGTTTCTGCTCCGCGAAGGCGTGGATCTTTTGCAGCTCCTTTTCGGCCCGGGCCATGGAAGTCTTCAGGCGCTCAAGCTCCGCGGGCACGTCGGGGGCCGTGATGTGCCGCATCTGCACCTGCGGCACGGTGCGTGCGTACAGGTACGCCGGCCCGACGGCGATTCCCGGAGCTGCGGGGATCCCCTTCATGACCGTTTCCTGTGGCTTGTCAGAGTCTGTCGTCATGGCTCGTCGAATCCGCGTTCGAACAGATCGATCACCGCTTCTGCGGCTGCCTCCTCGTCGGGACCTTCGAAGCGGAGCATCAGGCTCGAACCCTGTTCGGCCGCAAGCGTCATGACCCCGATGATGCTCTTCCCGTTGATCTCCATCTCATCCTTGCAGATAGTGAACTCCGCCGCGAAGCGTGCGGCCGTCTTGACGATGGCTGCCGCGGGGCGGGTGTGCAGGCCCGCTCGGTTGCGAATGGTGACCTCGCGCTCGATCATTCAAGGACCGGGTCAGGACGCCCGCTTCACCAGTTGCTCCGCCATCCAGCGCAAGGCTTCGCGGGCTGGGGAAGGCCGGAGCTTGTCCAGGGAGGTCAGCGCCCGCCTGGTGTTGACGCGCACCAGTCGCTCGGTGTCCCGCAGGACGCCGGTGCGGCGGTAGATGTCGGTGACGCGACGTACGACCACCTGCCTGGGCAAGCGGCCCCTGCCGGCGCGTCGGCCGGTCTTCAGAACGGAACGGAGCACCCGTAGGTCCTCGTCCCGTGCCCGCTCCAGCGCAGTCAGGAGGAGATACGTACGCTTTCCCTCTATTATATCGCCACCGATCGGCTTGCCAAGCCGCTTCTGGTCGGCGATGACATCGAGAAGATCGTCCTGGAGTTGGAATGCGCGCCCCAGGTAGTGTCCGAAGCTGCGAAGCGTGCTCACGTCTTTTTGACGGCCGCCTCCGAGCACGCCCCCCATTTCGCACGCCAGCGAGAGCAGGCACCCGGTCTTCAATTCGATCATAGCGAAGTAGTCGCGCACGCGTACGTCTTCCCGGCGCTCAAACTCGAGGTCCATCGCCTGGCCTTCGCACACTTCCATAAGGCCGCGAGTGAATGACGACGAAAGTCTGGACAGAACGCGCGGGTCGGATTTCAACAGCAGTTTGTATCCGTGCGCGAGAAGGATGTCGCCGACCAGGAGCGCGGTGTTCGGGTCCCACGCAACGTGGACGGTGGGCCGGCCCCTGCGCGACTTGGCCCTGTCCATGATGTCGTCGTGCACGAGCGTAAAGTTGTGCATGAGTTCGATGGCGGCGCCGGCATTCACCGCGGCCTCCGGCTTTCCCCCGACTGCTTCGCACGACAGCTGGACGAGCGTCGAACGGACGCGCTTCCCGCCCCCGGCCATCACGTAACGGGACGCGGTGCGGAGATCGCCCGGCCGGCCTGAGCGGAAGTATTGGGCCAGCCTGCGGTCGACCATCGACCGGAGTCGCGTGAGCCGTTTGGTATACTGAGTGTCGATGGACGTCACGGTTGGAGCTCTACAAGTGGCGCGTGCTGCAACTCGCCCGTTGTTCGGGATCCCGTCAGGAACATTGCACTGCGAAGCTCCTGGCTCCAGTCTGCCAGGAGCGCATTCACTCCCCTGACGCCGCCGCGGGCAAGCGCCTTCAAGACGGGGCGCGCCGACGCTGCGAGGTCAGCGCCGAGGGCTATGGACTTCGCGATATCCATCCCCGATGAAATGCCGCCGGATGCGATGACCGTCAGATCAGGCTGCCGGCTCCGGAGCGCAGCAACTTCCTTCACGGCGATGGCCGTCGGTATTCCCCAGTCCCAGAAGGTTTCTTTGCGGCGCCGCGCGCTCGTGCGAAGGATCTCCACCCCGGCCCAGCTCGTTCCACCGGCCCCTGCGACGTCGATAATTCTGACACCCGCGTCCAGGAGGCGCCGGGCGACGTCCCGCGAGATGCCCGCCCCGATCTCCTTCACCACGACGGGGATCGGGAGCTCGCGGACGAGGAGTCCTATGCCGCGGAGTACCCCCCGGAAAGCGGGGGAGCCCTCCGGTTGAAGCAGTTCCTGGAGCGGATTGAGATGGACGGCAAACGCGTCCGCCCGGACCAGCTCGGCCAGCCGTGCGACAGGGGCCGCCGACCTCAACGCTGCCACTTCTGCGGCGCCAATATTGCCGATGATCGGGATATCCCGCGCGACCTCGCGCACCACGCTGAACGTCCGGTGGAACGTCGTATCTTCCAGCGCCTGGCGCTGGCTTCCCACGCCCATCCCGATGCCCGCCTCCGCGCATGCCTCGGCAAGCCGCCTGTTGATGCGCAACGCTTCCCCGTACCCGCCCGTCATCCCCGAGACAAGAAGCGGAAGGGCAAGACGGCGTCCGAGGAAATGCACCGATGTGTCGACCTCCTCGAGGTTGATCTCGGGGAGGGCATTGTGGACGAACCGGAGCCGTTCGAGGCCTGTGGTTGTCGTCCGGAAACCCACATCTTCCTGCAACGTCAGATCGACGTGCTCCTGCTTGCGGGATGATGTGGTGCGCGGACGGGTACGCTTGCGCATGCTGAGAGGCGAGGGGATGAATCGCGCGGGCAGTATAACCATTTCACCGCAGAGAAGCAACGTGCCCGCACATGAGACGTCCGTCACACCGTGTGACCCCCCGCACATGCGCGGCGCCACATTCCTTGATTATCGCGGGACAGTTTGGTAGGTTGAATAGACATTACTCACCTGGAAATTCGATTCATGCGCGCCATAATCCCAGTTGCAGGCATCGGAACACGCCTTCGGCCCCACACCCATACGGTGCCGAAGGTTCTCCTGAATGTTGCCGGAAAGCCGATCCTGGGGCACATCCTCGAGAAGATCATCCGTGAGGGGGTGACCGAGGCCACCATTGTGGTCGGGCACATGAGCGAAAAGATCTGCGATTACGTGTCAGCGGCGTTCCCGGGGTTCCGCGTGGATTACGTGGAACAGGAAGAACAGCTCGGGCTGGGCCACGCCATCTATGTGGCCAGAGCGACCATGGGCAAGGAGCCCGTGCTGATCATCCTTGGCGACACGATCTTCGACGTGGACCTGACCCCGGTCATGCGCGGGACGGTCAGCGCGATCGGCGTGAAAACGGTTGAGGATCCCCGGCGGTTCGGCGTTGCGGAAACCCAGAACGGCAGGATCCTCCGGCTGATCGAAAAGCCCGAGAGGCCCACGAGCAACCTTGCGCTGGTCGGCCTCTATTGGATCGTCAACACGCCGCTCCTGCTCTCCACGCTCGATGCGATGGTGAAGAACAATATCCGGACAAAGAACGAGTACCAGCTCACCGACGCGCTGCAGATGATGATCGACCGCGGCGAGGCGATGACCACGTTCCCGGTCGAAGGCTGGTACGACTGCGGCAAGCCGGAGACACTGCTCTCCACCAACCGGGTGCTGCTCGAGCGCGGATCGACGTACCGGCCCATCGACGGCGTGGTAGTCGTGGAGCCCGTGTACATCTCGCCGACCGCGACCATCGGCAACTCGATCATTGGCCCCAACACGACCGTGGCGGATCATGCGGTCGTGACCGACTCGCTTGTCCGCAATTCGATCATCGGCGAGAACGCGCAGGTGACCTCGACGCTCCTCGACAATTCGATCGTCGGCAACGCATCGATTCTCGTCGGACGATACAACCGGTTCAATGTCGGCGATTCATCCCAGATTGAGTTTTCATAGTCTCGCATTCTCAGCACAGCACGAAAGGCGTCATATGTCGTATCTGTTCACCTCTGAATCCGTGTCCGAAGGGCATCCCGACAAGGTCTGCGACCAGATTTCCGATGCGGTCCTCGACGCCCTGCTGAAGCAGGACAAGCACTCCCGGGTGGCCTGCGAATCGTTCGTGACCACCGGTCTGGCCATGGTCGGGGGAGAGATCACCACCCACGGGTACATCGAGGTTCAGGACATCGTCCGGAAAGTCATTGAGGATATCGGCTACACGAAAGCCGAGTACCGTTTCGATGCCTACTCCTGCTCGGTCCTGTCGAGCATCCACTCGCAGTCGCCCGACATCGCGCGCGGCGTGGACACGGGCGGGGCCGGTGACCAGGGGATGATGTTCGGGTACGCGACGGCGGAGACGCCCGAGTATATGCCGATGGCAATTCAGTATGCGCACAAGCTCGTGAAGCGCCTTGCGGACATCCGCAAGCGCCAGCCGAAGCTGATGCCGTACCTGCGGCCCGACGCGAAGTCGCAGGTGACCATCGAGTACCATGGCCGCAGGCCGGTGCGCGTGCACACGGTCGTCATCTCAACGCAGCATGACCCCGGCGTCTCGCAGAAGAAGATCCGCGAGGACGTGATCCGCCACGTCATCAACAACGTGATCCCGCCCGACCTCCGCGACAAGCGCATGATCGTCCACGTCAATCCCACCGGCCGGTTCGAGATCGGCGGCCCCCACGGGGACACGGGACTGACGGGACGGAAGATCATCGTCGACACGTACGGTGGCCGCGCGCCGCACGGCGGCGGGGCGTTCTCCGGGAAGGACCCATCCAAGGTGGACCGGAGCGCTGCGTACGCGGCCCGGCACGTCGCCAAGAACATCGTGGCCTCCGGCCTCGCCGACGAGTGCCTGATGCAGGTCGCGTATGCGATCGGCGTCGCTGACCCGGTCTCGATCCAGGTCAACACGTTCGGGACCGGCCGTATTCCGGACTCGGAGCTCGAGCGCGTGGTGGCCAAAGAAGTCGATATGACCCCGCGCGGCATCATCCGCCGCCTGAAGCTGCTGCGGCCGATCTACCAGAAGACCGCGGCGTACGGACACTTCGGACGCGACGACAAGGACTTCACCTGGGAGCATCTCGACCTGGTGAAGACTCTGCAGCGCGCGATCCGCTGACATCGCATCGACACAGTACCACTCACTTCATAACAGACAGGACGTATGCATTCACAATCAGGGGTGTACAAGGTCGCTGACCTCGGCCTTGCAACGGAAGGGCACAAGCTTATCGAATGGGCGGAATCCCGCATGCCCGTGCTGATGGCCCTCCGGAAGCAGTACGGGAAGACCAAGCCGTTCAAAGGGTACCGGATCGCCGGCTGCCTCCACGTCACGAAGGAAACCGCCGTGCTGGTGAAGACCTTCGTGGACGCGGGCGCGACGGTGAGCTGGAGCGGCTGCAACCCGCTCTCTACCAACGATGCGGTGGCGGCGGCGCTTGCCGACGAAGGAGTGTCGATCTACGCCTGGCACGGCATGAACGTCAAGGAGTTCTACTGGTGCATCGAACAGACGCTGCGCATGAAGCCGAACCTCACGCTCGACGACGGCGCGGACCTGATCTTCACGATTCACAAGAAGTACAAGAAGCTCGCGGACACGGACGTGATCGGAGGGACCGAGGAGACGACCACCGGCGTGCATCGCCTGCGCGCGATGGCGGCCGACGGCGCCCTGCGCTATCCGGTCATCGCGGTGAACGACGCCGAGACGAAGTGGGACTTCGACAACGTATACGGTACCGGGCAGTCCACGCTTGACGGCATTCTGCGCGCGACGAGCGTGCTCCTCGCGGGGAAGAACGTCGTCGTTGCGGGCTTCGGCCACTGCGGCCGCGGCGTCGCGCTCCGGGCCAAGGGCCTGGGATCCAACGTGATCGTCACGGAAGTGAAGGCGACCGCCGCGCTGAAGGCGACCCTCGAGGGATACCGCGTCATGCCGATGAACGAGGCCGCGAAGGTGGGCGATGTGTTTGTGACAGCCACCGGCGTGAAGGATGTCGTCGTGCGCCGGCATTTCCAGTCGATGAAGAGCGGTGCGATCGTGTGCAACACCGGCCACTATGACTGCGAGCTGAACCTGAACGACCTGGCCGCTCTGACGAAGAGCAAGCGCGAAATCAGACCGAACAACGAAGAGTACACCCTCAAGAACGGGCGGCAGATCTTCGTGCTGGCCCAGGGGCGCCTGGTGAACCTCGCCGCGGCGGAAGGTCATCCGTCGGAAGTGATGGACATGTCCTTCGCCAATCAGTTCCAGTCCCAGCTGCGGCTGGTGGAGCTGCATAAGAAGGGCATTCGGCTCGAGAATGCCGTGCACGATATCCCGGCCGAACAGGATCAGGAGATCGCCCGGCTGAAGCTCCACACACAGGGCGTGGACATCGACACCCTCACACGCGAGCAGAAGTCGTACATGGACGACTACAGCTCGGGAACCTGAGCGGGCGGCGGGCAGGCAGGGAAGAGGCAAGAAGCAAGAGGTCGGATGTGGGAATGGAAAAGGCTCCGGTTTCGGAGCCTTTTTCGCTTTGTGCCCGGCATGTCCGCCGGGTCTGCAATCGGAACGATGCCGCCGGTCCCCGCCCGGGCGAGCGTTGCTGCCCGCTACTTCTCCAGCACCCGCTTGATAGATGACATAAGGTATTCAAGGCTGAACGGCTTGGTGATGTACTCGTCCGCGCCGAGCTTGAGGCTTTCGGTGGCGATGGAAAAGCCCACCCTGCCCGTCAGCATGATGACTCTGCACGTCAAGGCCTTCTCCTTCCAGAACCTCAGGACATCGATCCCGGACTTCTCGGGCATATTGATGTCCAGCAGCATCAGGTCATACACGCCACCGTCCAGCTTCTCGATTGCGGAAGCCCCATCCTTGGCTTCGTCGAGCTGATACCCCGCACCCTCGAGCTGACTCTTCACAAGCACGCGAAGTGCGTCATCATCATCGACCACAAGAATCCGCGCCTGGCTCATGCCGTCAATCCTTTTGTGTGCGCTGCAGAATAGGGAAAGTCTCGAAGAAAATCAACCTGGGGTGTAGTAGAGGGGGGAGAGAGGCGGGCGGGCCTGCGGAACGGGAGGGAGCTAGACGAAACGATTCAGGGGGATGCGCAATGTGGCTCATCGGGACGCTGCTCGCGGCCGGTGTCTTTCAGCTTCACCTCGCCGCGGACCGCGCGATCGATGCCAGGCGCGTGCTCCTGCGGGAGTCGTTCGAGATGTCTGGTGGCGCGCTCCTCCCGGATGGGTGGTCGTCCTCGCATTCGCGGTTCCTGTTGTGGCCTGATTTTGTTGTCGCTGGTGGGGCGTCCGCGCGCGGCGATCACGCTGTGGTTGCTGACAACGTCACAGGCGATGCGTGGCTCATGAGCCCGCCGATCGCTCCGGCAGGCTGCGTCGGCCTGGAGGTGGGGTGCCGCGTGCGGATCTCTGACGCTGAAGAGGCCGGCATCCGCCTGGAAGTGTCGCCCGACCAGGACGCACCGAGATTCTTCGCTGTCCGGCTCCCGCTGAAGTCGGGGCGCTACACCGGCCATCTCGTTGCGGTCGATCTGGGGGGGTGGAAGGCATCGCCGGTTGCGGTGCGATGGTGCGTCCAGGCCGGCCCCGGATCCCGGCCGGTCTCCGTCCGCATCGATGAGGTGACCGTGCTGGGCTTGAAGGACCGGGCATGGGCGGACCGTGTCAACGCGGAGTCCGACACGGTGTCTCCGGAGAGGATCGTCGTCAACGAAATCATGTACGCTCCAAAGTCGGGCGAACCGGAATGGATCGAACTCATGAACGCCGGCCCGGGCCCGGTGCATATCGGGGGGTGGACGATCTCAGACGCTTCCGGCACCCGCTCGAACCCGTTGCCCGCAGTCGTTGTGCCCGCCGGCGGGACCGTCGTGGTGACGCGCGACCTTCAGCAGTTCACGCTGTCGCGCGGGGCGCCTCAATGCGATGCGGTTGCACCGGGGAGCATGCCATCGCTGAACAACGGGGGCGATGCCGTCATCGTCCACTCGGCCGGTGGAGTGACGATCGACAGTGTCGCGTACGCTCCCGTCTGGGGAGGCGCGGCAGGCAGGTCGCTGGAGCGTCGGGACCCCTGCTCGCCGCCTGAAGGGGAGAACTGGGGGGAATGTGAGGACTCCTCGGGGGCCACGCCGTGCACAGTGAATTCGATCGGGATTCTCCCCGTGGACGTGAGCGTGTCGCTCCGGGCTGAATACCGCGTCCCGCACGGAACTGTCGCGTTGCTTGACGTGTCGCTGAAGAACTCCGGTCGTGAGCCTGTGCGGGATTTCGTGGTCCGGTGGTTCATCGATGCGAACCGGGATGCGGTCCCTGACGGGGAGGAGGAAGTCGTCGTCCGCCGGGAACCGGGGCCGATACTGCCGGGTGATTCCTGCACTCTAGCGGGGGAGTGGACGGGCGCCCGCCCGGGTGTGCATCAGCTCATCGTGAGGGCGGATGTCGGCGCTGATGAGCGGCCCGGGAACAACCTCGCGCGAGCTTCCGTGATCGTGGGCCAGCAGCCGGGATGCGTGGTGATCAATGAAATCATGTACCAGCCGCTGCCGGGGGAGTCGGAATACGTCGAGCTGGCAACGGCAAGCATCCCCATCGAGATCGACGGATGGTCCCTTCACCTTGGCATCAGGGATGATGGAACGCCCGAGAAGTCGTTTGTACTGGAGGGCGCGGGCGCGCAGTATGTCGTCGTCGCGTCAGACTCTTCGATACTCGCGAGGTTCGGCCGACTGCATGATCCGTCGGGACAGGCCCGCCTTCTCGTTGCTGGCGCCGCGCTCGGCTTGAGCAACAGCGGAGAGGCGATCAGGCTCGTTGATCCCTCCGGAGGAACGGTCGATAGTGTGGCGTACGAGCCCGGCTGGCACGATCCGGCATTCACAGACGTGAGCGGCCGCTCACTCGAGAAGATCCGTCCGGACCTCATGGGAACCGCACGGCAGAGTTGGAGTACGTCCGTGGTCCCGGAGGGTGGGACGCCCGGCATGCAGAACAGCATCGTGGCGCCCGTGGGGCGATACGCTTCGGTGCTGCACGTAGGTCCGAATCCGTTTTCGCCCGACGGCGATGGAAGGGAGGATCACGCCGTTGTCAGCTATCGCCTCGCGGCGGACGCAGGGTACACGATTGTCCGCATCTTTGATGTGTCCGGACGATTGATCAGAACGCTCATGGAGCGGGAGCGTGGAGGATATGAGGGCGAGACTGTGTGGGACGGCCGCGACGATCTGTCGAGGCGCGTCAGAATGGGGATGTACATTCTTCACCTCGATGCATTTGACGGATCCGGGACACTGGTGGCGACGGCGAGGACGGTGGTCGTTGTCGCGGGCCGGCTGTGACCGTGGCGGTGGGCCTCCGCGGCCAGCCGAACCTGCGATCACTGCAGCAGCCGCTCCATGTCATCGCGCACCAGCCTGAATGTCTGCCACTCGCTCATCTCCCGGGCCCCGATCTTCCGGTAGAAATTGATCGCAAGCTTGTTCCAGTCAAGGACCGTCCACTCCATGCGCCCGCACCCGCGTCGGTGCGCTTCCGCGACGAGCGTCCGGAAGAACCTCATGCCAATGCCGCCCCTCCGGTGCTCCGGCAGGACAAAGATGTCTTCCAGATAGAGCGTGGGCAGGGCGAGGAAGCTCGAGTAGGTCTCGAATATCAGTGCGTACCCGACCGGAAGGCCGTCCAGGAGGGCGAGGTACGCTTCGATCCTCGGCGGGGTCGAAAACATGTCCCGGACGAGGCGGGTCCGCGCCCCCTCGTCGGGGGGTGTCAGATGCTCATACTCCGCCAATTTTCCAATGAGATGCAGGAGCGCCTCGCCGTCGGCGGGAACCGCCCGCCGGATGACGAGGGACGCCATGGCAGTGGAGACGGGCGAGGCGGGGCCCCGGTTTGGCAACTCTTCAGGCGATTTTGTATTTTGAGTGTTCATACTGTACCATTTGTCAGAGGATCTGATCATGGCGAAACTGTACGTCTCCAACAAAGACGAATCCGCGCGGCTCTTCAAGAGCGATCTCCTTGAACCGTTCAGTCACGTTCACTGGTCCGTGCCGATCATCCTGTACGTTCCCGTCGTGGGCTTCTTCCTCTATCGCGCTTCGCAGACGCCGGACATCACGGCCGTGAACGGGACGCTGATCTTCGTTGCCGGCCTTTTGGTCTGGACGTTGACGGAGTACCTGCTGCACCGGTTCGTGTTCCATTACGAGCCGCGCTCGAGCTGGGGGAAGTGGCTGCACTTCATGATGCACGGCGTCCATCACGACTATCCGAATGATTCCAAGCGGCTGGTCATGCCGCCCGCCGTGAGTATCCCGCTCGCCGCGCTCTTCTACGGACTGTTCTATCTGGTGATCGGGCCGACGTTCGTGTCGCCCTTCTTTGCGGGGTTCATTCTTGGCTATATCTGCTACGACAGCATCCACTATGCCACACACCATGCGCCGATGAAGTCCAAGATGGCGCAGTGGGTGAAGCATCATCACGTCCGGCATCACTACAAGAACGACAAGAAAGGGTACGGTGTCAGCAGCCCGTTGTGGGATTACGTGTTCGGAACGATGGATAACGGACCGGACACGAAACAGTCCGGCGCCTGAGTTCTGATCTGCCGCTGTGCGACGCCCCCGGGAGATGCTGCTGCCGGGGGCGTCTCCGTTTTTGGACTCGCCGTCAGCAGATCCTGGGCAGCTGCTCTCCGGTGAGCATGTCGACGACCCGCATGCCGCCGATGTTCGTCTGCATCGTCACGACGCCCGGGTGTTGGGACGTTACCTCTCCGATATCGACTGCCTCAAGCCCGAGCGGATCCGCCTGCATTGCCGCCAGAACCCTTGAGGCATCATCAGCGGGGACGATCGCCAGCACTTTTCCTTCGTTCGCCACGTAGAGCGGATCAAGCCCCAGCAGTTCGCACGCGCCATGGACTTCGGCGGCCGTGGGGATGCGATCCTCGTGCAGGACGATGCCGACCTTCGACGATTGTGCGAGCTCGTTCAGGGCGCTGGCGATGCCACCGCGCGTCGGGTCGCGCATCACGCGCACCGACGGCGCGGCCCGGAGGATCGCGTCTGCGAGCCGGTGCACCGGGGCCGTGTCGCTCTTGATCGTCGTTCCGAACTCCAGCCCCTCCCTGACGGAGAGGATCGCGATGCCGTGTTCTGCGATCCGTCCGCTCAGCAGCACGCGGTCGCCTGGCTTGAGCGCATCCGGGCGCATCGACACTCCCGGTGGGATCAGCCCGATGCCTGTCGTCGTGATAAAGATCCCGTCGCCCTTCCCCCTCTCGACCACCTTGGTGTCGCCGGTGACGATCTGGACTCCCGCGGCTGCTGCGGCGTCGCTCATCGACCTGACGATATCCCACAGCCGTGCCATCGGCAATCCTTCCTCGATGATCAGGGCGGCTGCGATGTAGAGCGGCTGCGCGCCGCACATCGCCAGGTCGTTCACCGTGCCGTTCACCGCAAGCACACCGATGTCGCCACCGGGGAAGACGATCGGGCTTACGACATGGGCGTCCGTCGTGAACGCGAGGCGCGCACCGGCGATCGAGAGCGTGGCCCCGTCGTGCAGCGCGTCGAGCGCGGGGTTGCTGAAAAGAGGTTGAAACATCGACTGGATGAGATGCTGTGTCAGCTTTCCGCCGCCGCCATGGGCCAGGAGGACGGCAGGGTACCGGCTGATCGGCACCGGGCAGACGGGTCCCCAGGCGAGGTCGCCGTGCCCGGCAGGTGCGGTGCGTTCGTCTGTGCTCATGCGATCACCGTCCCTTCTCAGCTGCGGGTTGATCCGGCGCCGGCTGCGACCGGCCCCATGCGGCGGTGCTGGTAGTACGCCGCGCATGCGCCCTCGGAGGAGACCATCGGAGCCCCGAGCGGATGCTCGGGCGTGCATTCGTGCCCAAATGCTGCGCACTCGTGCGGCTTGCGCATGCCCTGCAGGATCTCGCCCGCAATGCAGAGCGGCGATTCTCTGGTGGAGACATGTCCGACGTCGAAGAGCCGTTCTGCATCGTACATCGCGAACGCAGGGCGGAGGCGGTATCCGCTGTGCGGAATCGTTCCAATGCCCCGCCAGGTGCGGTCGCTCACCTCGAACACCTGCTCGATGAGCCTGCGGGCAGGGATGTTCCCCTCGCGTTTCACCGCCCTTGTGTACTGGTTCTCCACCTCATAGCGGCCCGTCTCGAGCTGGCGGAGCGTCATCGCGATGCCCTGGAGGAGGTCCAGCGGCTCGAATCCCGTCACAACGATCGGCACCCGGTAGTGCCGGGCGATGGGGATGTACTCCTCGTATCCCATCACCGTGCATACGTGCCCCGCGGCGAGAAAACCCTGGACCCGGTTCGTCGGCGATGAGAGGATTGCGTGCATTGCCGGCGGCACGAGGACGTGCGAGCAGAGAAGGGAGAAGTTCGTCAGGCCGAGCCTGCGGGCTTCCCAGGCGGCCATGGCATTCGCCGGGGCCGTCGTCTCAAATCCGACGGCAAAGAAGACGACTCGCTTGTCCGGGTTGCGCTGCGCGAGGGCGACAGCGTCGAGCGGCGAGTAGACGATCCGTACGCTGCCGTGCTCGGCCTTCACAGAGAGGAGATCCTTCTGCGAACCGGGGACGCGGAGCATGTCGCCGAACGACGCCAGGAGGGCGTTCGGCGTTGAGGCGATGGCGATCGCCTTGTCGATGAGCTCCAGGGGGGTTACGCAGACCGGACAGCCCGGTCCGTGCACGAGCGTGACACCCTCGGGCAGCAATGCCTCGAGTCCGTACTTGACGATCGTGTGGGTCTGGCCGCCGCAGATCTCCATGATGACCCACGGACGCGTGGTCTGCGAACGGATCCGGGCTGCCAGGCCGCGTGCGGCGTCACCGTTCCGGAACTCATCAAGGAACCTCATGATTCAGTTCCCGGTTGGCTGCGTTGGGGGAGAGGTCCGGGGCTCGTCCTGGTCACGGTCGCCTGCAAGCTCGCCCGCCTCGCGGATGATGCGAAGCGTCTCGAGCGCTTCCTCTTCGTCCATCGTGCTGATGGCGAAGCCGACATGCACGATGACGTATTCCCCCGGACGCACGTCGGGCATCCACTCCAGGCAGACGTCTTTCTCGATGCCCGAGAAGCTGACGCGTCCCATCAGTGGCGTGGCGCCGGTCTGGACAGAAAGGACTTTTCCTGGTATTGCGAGGCACATGATGGCTCTCCCTCTCCCGTACTACTCAAACGCTGCGATGATCCAGCCCTGCATCTGCGCTCTCCCGATCACTGGTGGCGCTGGGCCCTGACCGCTGCAAATATCTGGCCGAGCGAAATCCCTCCGTCATTCGGCGGGACTCGCTGGTGCCAGTATGGCGTGAATCCCTCGGCGCGCAGGCGCGTCACGGTCCGCTCGGTGAGGTACGCGTTCTGGAAGCACCCTCCCGAGAGGACCACACGCGGCTCGCCGATCCGCTCCGCAACATCGACGATGACTTCGGCCATCGTATTGTGAAACCGCCCCGACATTTCAGGGATCGGGATCCCATGCTGCAGGTCGCGGAGGAGCTCCAGGATCATCGGTCCCCAATCCACCAGATGCGGCCGTGCGGCGTCCGTCGCCGGCACAATTGCGAATGGATATCGCGCGTCGGTTGTTGTTCCGCCGAGCGCAAACTCCAGTTCCATCGCCCCCTGTCCCTCGAACGTGCTCCGCATGCAAATCCCGAGGAGCGCGGAGACCGCGTCGAAGATCCTTCCGGCACTCGAGGTCAGCGGGGACTGGAACCCTCGTACGAGCATCTGCATCAGGACCCGGCGTTCGCCCGCGGTGAAGCTTGTCAGGAACGGGAGGCCGCCCCGCCTGAGCGCCCCGGCGCCTTCAAGTTCAACAAGCAACCCCAGCGCCGTGCGGCGAGGCTCCCGGACCGAAGCGTCCCCGCCGGGAAGCCGGAACGATCGGAACGTCGCGGCCCGCGTCCATGCCCGATCGTCAGTCAGCAGGAATTCCCCGCCCCACACCGTCCCGTCGGGCCCGTATCCCGTTCCGTCCCACGACACGCCGAGCACCCGTCCGTCCAGCTGGTTCTCCGCCATGCATGCCGCGACGTGGGCGTAGTGGTGCTGGACGCCGACGACAGGAAGCCCGGTGGAGTGGGCGTGGGTGGTCGAAAGATAATCGGGGTGGAGGTCAGAAACAATCTGTGCCGGCGCGACCGCGTAGAGCTCCTGGAGGGCCTTTGATTCGGCGTGAAACGCCTCGATGGACTGCGGGGTGTCCAGGTCGCCAAGATGCTGGCTGATGAAAACGCTCCGGTTGCGCGAGACGGCGACGGTGCTCTTCAGGTGCGCGCCGACCGCGAGCATGTCCGGGGTCTCCCGCGGAAGCAGGACCGGCAGGGGCGCAAAGCCGCGGGCCCGCCGCAGAACCATTTCCCGGCCGAGGACGACTCTCACGATGGAGTCGTCGACATGTCTGAGGATGGGGCGGTTGTGGACCAGAAACCCGTCGGCGAGCGCTCCGAGCCGGTTCAGTGCCTCGTGCTCGTCGATGCAGAGCGGTTCATCGGAACGGTTGCCGCTTGTCGCGACGATGGCGTGGGCCAGATCGCGCATCATGATGTGATGCAGGGGCGCTGACGGCAGCATGATCCCCAGGTACGGATTGCGCGGGGCGACGCCAGGAGCGATCTCCTCCCTCCCGTCGTTGCGCCGGGCCAGCAGGATCGGGGCCTGCGGCGATCGGAGGACCTGCTCTTCCACGTCGCCGATCCGGCAGAGCCGTCGCGCCTCCTCGATGTCCTGCACCATGACCGCGAACGGTTTCTCCTCGCGGCACTTCCGGGCGCGGAGCGCGGCGACGGCGGTCTCATTTTGGGCGTCGACCATCAGGTGAAAACCGCCGATTCCCTTCGTAGCGACAGTGCGGCCGTTTCTGAGCATGTCGACCGCCTCGCGAATAGCCTGGTCGTGCTCGGCGACCTTCCGGCCCGTGCGGTCCCAGAGCTCAACGTGCGGCCCGCAGATCGGACAGGCGTTCGGCTGGGCGTGGAACCGTCGGTCGGTGGGCGTGTCGTATTCGCGGCGGCAGTCCGGGCACATCCTGAAGCCGACCATCGTCGTATTCGGGCGGTCGTACGGCAGCCGTCGAACGATGCTGTAGCGCGGCCCGCAGTGCGTGCAGTTGACGAATGGGTACCGGTACCGCCGGTCGGCAGGCGTAAACAGCTCCGCCAGGCACTCGGGGCAGGTGGCGAGGTCCGGCAGAACCACTGCCGAAGGGACGCCGTCGTCGCGGCTCTGCAGGATATCGAACGCGGTGTATCCGGCCGGATCCAGGAGGGAGTGGTCCATCGTCTGGATCCAGGAATGTGCCGGCCGATCGGTGTCGAGGCGTGAGAGGAATGATGCGAGGGCGTTCGGCTCGCCTTCAGCCTCGATGCGCACGCCGCCGGCGCTGTTCAGAATCCATCCGCGGATGCCGAGCTCGCCGGCGAGACGGTACACGAAGGGACGGAACCCGACCCCCTGGACTGCACCGTGGATGATGATGTGTGCGCGTTGCTTCACACGACGCCGGATGAAAAAGAGCGTGGGACAACTCGCGGGATCACGCCCGCGGGGGACGCGGCCGCTGTCCACTCAGTTCAGAGCGAAACCAGTCGACACACTCGACCACCCGACGGGCGGTGAGTGGAGAAAGCGATTCCCCGAGCTCGAACGACACCGCGGGGATGGTCACCAGGACGGTTCTTTCGGGGACCGCCCCGTACACCGATTCGCTGAGCTGGAGCAACTGCTCGGGTGAGGCCGCGTGCGTCACCGGTGCGCTGGAGTGCCGTGTCGCGTCGACCGGGAGCACGCGCAGCGCTTGCCAATCTGTCTGTGCGGATGCGTCCAGGAAGACGACATGCCGGTGGCGCGAGATGTTCTCCGCGAGCTCGGGCGTGAGTTGCGGGACCACGACGACCTCGACGTCGGGCATCGCCGTGCGAATCAGCTCGGCCGCGCGGACGCCCGCTCCGTCGTCGCTGCGAAGCGTGTTGCCGTATCCGATAACGAGCGAGCTGCTCATCTGCGGACTTCCGTGTGGAGGCTGCCGTCGGCGTTGAGGATCTGCACGTGCAGGGCCATTCTCCCGGCGGCGTGCGTGGAGCACGAGAGACACGGGTCGAACATGCGGATCCCTGCTTCGATGCGGTTGAGGATCCCCTCTGTGATCGGGGAGCCGTCGATGTAGTGCGCGGCGATCTGGTTGATCGTGCGGTTCATCGCCAGGTTGTTCTGTCCGGTCGCGATCAGCATGTTCACCTTCTGCAGCACGCCGTCGTCGTTTACCCAGTAGTGGTGGAACAGCGTGCCGCGCGGGGCCTCGCTGGCGCCGACCCCCTCCGGGCGATTGATCATCGCATTGGCACGGATGTGCGTGCCGAGGATCGTTGGGTCCGACAGCAGCTGTTCTATCTTCTCGATGGAGAAGAGGAGCTCGATGAGGCGCGCGTGATGGTAATAAAACGAATTCGTAACCATCTCGCCATCCCCGGCGAGAGCTTTGAACGCCTTGCGCTCCGCTTCCGCCAGGGGCGTATCGATGTGGTCACAGATGTTGACGCGCGCGAGCGGACCGACCCGGTACATTCCCTTCGGGTAGCCGTCTGGGCGGTAGTACGGGAATTTCAGGTACGACCACGGTTCCGTGTGTTCGGCAAAGAATTCACGGTAGCGCCTCGGGTCGATGTGGTCCTCGAGGACGTTCCCTCCGCTGTCGGCGATGCGGAGTCCGCCCCCGTAGTATTCGAGCCCGCCGTCCGGGGAGACGAGGCCGACGAAGAGCGAGCGGAATGTCCCGAAATGGGGGATGGCATCACGGAACCCGTCCTCGAATGTCCGAAGGATCTCGAGCGCGACCTGTGCCGTTTCCCGGGCCTCCGGGATCCACGCGAGGAGATGGTCGCGTTTCTCCCCCTCGAGCGGTTCCCGGACTCCGCCCGCCACCGCCCAGGGGGTGTGGATGCGTCTGCCGCCGAGGATCTCGATGATCTCCTGGCCGAACTTCCGCAACCTGATGCCGCGGCGCACCAGGTCTCTGTGCCCGGCCATGAGGCCGAACACGTTGCGGGTGGCCGCGGGCGCGTCGAACCCGAGGAGCAGGTCGGGCGACGAGAGATGGAAGAAGCTCAGGGCGTGGGATTGGACCCACTGCCCGAGGGTCAGCAGGCGGCGGAGCCGCTCGGCGGTCCCGGGGATCTCGACCGCAAAGATGTCGTCGCCGGCTTTGGCCGACGTGATGAGGTGGCTCGACGGGCAGATCCCGCAGATCCTGGAGGTGATGCCGGGCATTTCCCACAGCAGTCGCCCCTCGCAGAACTTCTCGAAGCCGCGGAACTCGTTCACGTGGAACCGGGCGTCTTCGACCGCCCCGTTCCCGTCGAGCTGAATGGTGATCTTCGCGTGTCCTTCGATCCGCGTGACCGGATCGATCGTGAGTGTTCGTGTCATGGTCAGCGTCTCATCCGTAGCGCAGGAAGACAGTTGAAAAGACGGGAAGCCTGTTGTTCAGAAGCTCGTTGACCGCGAACCAGATCTGGTCCGCCGTCGGGGGGCAGCCGTGCAGAAACGCGTCCACGGGGATGACTTCGTGGAGCGGCTTCGCCGCGGGGAGGAGCTTTGCGATGCAGGAGTAATCGTCGGGCGTGGCGGCCGGGCCGTCGCCGTTGGCACTGTAGACGCTGTCGATCACGTCACCGACGCGAAACATATTCCGCATGGCCGTGACGTTGCCGGTCACGGCACAGTCGCCGAACGCGACCACGACCTTCGAGCGCTCGCGAATGATCTTCGCGAAGTGCTCGTTTTCGGTGTTGGTGACCGCGCCTTCGACCAGCGTCACGTCCACGTCCGCCGGGAATTCTTTCAGATCCGCGAGGGGAGAGAAGACGAGCTCCATCTTGTCCGCCAGCTCCAGCAGGCGCTCGTCCATGTCGAGGAACGACATGTGGCAGCCCGAGCAGCCGCCGAGCCAGACTGTCGCAACACGTGGTTTCATGCCATCACTCCTCTTCGCTCTCAACGTTGATCCACTCGCGCTTGGTCCGCGCCGTCACGATGTATTTCAGAAAATCGGTGCGTTTTTCCATCTCCGCCACTGTTTCACCCTTTCGGATGAGAGCTCCCACGGGGCAGACGGAAACGCACTTCCCGCACGACGTGCAGCTGTCCGAGGAGCCCCAGGGCTGGTTCATGTCGGCAATGATCTCGCAGGCGATGCCGCGGCCCGCGATGTCCCAGGTATGGGCCCCCTCGACCTCGTGGCAGACGCGGACGCATCGTGTGCACAGGACGCACCGATTGCGGTCGATGATGAAATCCCTGTGCGTGGCGTCGAGCGTCTTCCTGGGATAGAGGTACGGAAAGCGGACGTACTGCAGGCCGACGTCGTACGCCAGGTTCTGCAGCTCGCAGTGGTTGTTGACCACGCACACCGCGCAGTGGTGGTTTCCCTCGGATGCCAGGAGCTCCACGATTATCCGGCGGTAGCGGCGGAGCCGTTCGGTGTCAGTGTGCACGACCATGCCTTCCACCGGCTTCGTCACGCACGCAGGCTGGAGCTTCGTGGAACCCTCGATTTCGACGAGGCAGAGCCTGCAGGCGCCGACGTCGGACAGTCCGTCGAGGTGGCAGAGCGTGGGGATGGGGATGTCGTGCTGCCTCGCAATGTCGAGGAGTGATTCCTCCGCCTTGCCGCTGACCTGCTGGCCGTTCATTGTCAGGGTGATGATTGCCATGGGACTATCCTGCGCTGGGCTCGTGTGGGGCACCGGTGCCGCCGGGGCGGTACGCCGCGGCCGGACGGAGCATCGATTCGTATTCCCCGCGGAAGAATCGCAGGGTGGACATCACCGGCGTCGGGGCGGACTGGCCGAGGCCGCACAGGCTGGTCTCCCTGACCATGAGGCAGAGCTCTTCCAGGAGAGCGAGGTCGCCAGGTGTCGCCTCTCCGTGGGAGATCTTCTCGAGCAGCCCGTGGATATGGACGGTCCCGACGCGGCAGGGGATGCACTTGCCGCAGGATTCGTCCATGCAGAATTCCATGAAGAAGCGCGCCACGTCGACCATGTTGGACGTCGAGTCCATCACGATCAATCCGCCGCTCCCCATCATGGAGCCGACGGTGGCGAGCGACTCGTAGTCGACGGGAAGGTCCAGGTGTTCCTTCGGGATGCAGCCGCCGGACGGGCCGCCCGTCTGCGCCGCCTTGAACTCGGTCCCTTCCGGCGTCCCGCCACCGATGTCGAAGATGATTGTGCGCAGAGGGATGCCCATCGGGACTTCGATCAACCCTGTGTTCCTGATCTTCCCGGCGAGCGCGAAGACCTTTGTGCCTGCGCTCTTGGGCGTGCCGATGGATGAGAACCACGCGCTCCCGTTCCGGAGGATCGGGGCGACGTTGGCGTATGTCTCGACATTGTTGATGACGGTCGGCATGCCCCAGAGACCGCGCTCGGACGGGTACGGGGGCCGCGGCCTGGGCCGTCCTCTGCGACCCTCAATCGACCTGAGGAGGGCTGTTTCCTCGCCGCACACGAACGCGCCCGCCCCGATCCGGAGGTCGATCCGGAAATGGAACTGAGATTCGAAGATTCTGTTGCCGAGGAGTCCGGCACGCTCCGCCTGCTTGATCGCAAGCCGCAGCCGGTCGATCGCTAGCGGGTACTCGGCGCGGACGTAGATGTATCCCTGTGTCGCGCCGACAGCATAGCCCGCGATGGCCATGCCTTCCAGGATCCGGTGCGGATCGCCCTCGAGCACGCTGCGGTCCATGAAGGCCCCGGGGTCGCCCTCGTCGGCGTTGCACACCACGTACTTCTGTTCCGATTCGGCCTTGCGGACGATGTCCCACTTCAGTCCGGTCGGATAGCCCGCGCCTCCGCGCCCGCGGAGCCCTGCCTTGCGAATCTCATCGATGACCCCGACGGGCTGCAGCTCGGTGACCGCCCGGGCCAGGGCTTCGTAACCGTCGGCCGCAGCGTACTCCTCGAGGCTCTCGGCGTTGATCTTCCCGCAATTTTCGAGGACGATCTTCACCTGAGACGTGAAGAACGGATGGTCCGGCCGAATTTCGTGATCGCTGACGTGTTCGCCTTTCAGCAGGTGCCGGTCGACGATCGCTTCGGTGGTGGTCTCGTCGACGCGCTGATACAGCGTGCCGTCGGAGGCGATCTTCACCAGCGGCCCCTCCCCGCACAGACCCATGCATCCGGTGCCAAGGACCTCGATCTCTTTGTCGAGTCCGCGCTCCTTCAGCACGCGCTTGATCGCTTCCTTCACCGTGTTGCTGCCGCATGAGACGCATCCGGCGGCGGAGCAGTAGACGATGCGGTCGCGGAATCCCGCTTGCCGGGCGCGCTCCGCGTCAGCCATGTCGCGAAGATCTTCGACGGTCATACCGGCACCTCCTCGGATTTCGCCATCCTTGCTCCGACGCGCCGCACGGAGCTCTCGACAGCGAGTTTGCCTGCCACCTGGTCGTCGAGCACCGCGACCGGCGCGAGCCCGCACGACCCGACGCACCGCGCCGCAATGAGCGAGACCTTGCCGTCGGGGGTGGTTTCGCCGAACTTCACGCCGCACGCGTGCTCGACTGCACGCTGAATGTCGTGAGCGCCCTTGACATAGCAGGCGGTTCCCGTGCAGAGCACGAACGTGTGCTCGCCTTTCGGTTTCAGGGTGAAGAAGTGGTAAAATGTCGCGACGCCGTAGACGCGGCTCAGCGGAAGCTTCAGTTTCCGCGCGACGTAGAGGAGAAGGTCGTTTTCGAGATACCCGAAGATGCCCTGTGCCGCGTGCAGCACCTCGATGAGGGCATCGCCCTTCGATTGATGCTTCGTGATCGCGCGGTCAAGGAGCTTGAATCGGTTGTCGCCGCTCGGGTGCGGGGATGATGCTGATGGGGAAGCCATAGTCATGTGGGGTTCGAAGTGAGTACTGCGTGCTGGTGGGTGCGGTGTGCGTCGGCCGGTGACCAAGCGTGACGGCACCTTTCGCTCGCCACATTCGCAAGTGGGAAACGCAACTTACATGCCACGCGGGACGACCATTCCTGCCGTCGGAAACGCCCCGGATAGTGTGCACGAGGCGTTGTTTCCCAGATTTGGGAAGGATGGGAGCCCCACTTCCCCGGGTTGGGATGTCAGCCGAGTGCGGCAGCCTTTGCGATAAGCCAATCGCACCACGCGCTTATGCCTTCGCCGGTCGTGCAGGATGTGCGGAACACTGTCAGCGCAGAGTTGACGGCGAGCGCGTTCGATTGCAGCGCGTCGACGTCGCTGGCGATGTATGGCAGGAGATCGATCTTGTTGATGATGAGGACGGACGCGCTCCTGAACATTGCAGGATACTTCAGAGGCTTGTCGTCGCCCTCGGTGGTGCTCGCGACGACGACCTTGAAGGCCTCGCCGAGATCATAGTTCGACGGGCAGACCAGATTGCCTACGTTTTCGATGATGAGGACCTTGATGCCGGCGAGCGTCAGGCCCGCCAGGGCGTCGCGCACGAGGTTGGCTTCAAGATGGCATCCGCCGCGCGTGACGATCTGCACGGCGGGGACCCCGTACCGCGCGACACGGCGCGCATCGAGGTCGGTCTGGACATCACCTTCGATGACCGCGATCGGCACGCGGTCCTTGATCAGTTCCAGCATGCGCTCGAGGATGCTCGTTTTTCCCGCGCCGGGAGAGCTGACCATGTTAAGGGCGAGGATGCCGTGGCGTGCGAGCAGCTCCCGGTTCTGACGCGCAATCTCGTCGTTCTTCTCGAGGACCTTCCGCTCAATCGTGATGACGCTCATGCTGGCTCTCCCGATGGGGCATCCGCAATCTCAACTTCTGTGACCTGCAGTTCCGTGCCGGTCTGGAGCACGACGCCGGTGGAGGCGCACCCGGGACAGGCGAACGCGATGTCGTCGATCACGCTGGTGCGCCCGCACGCCCCGCACTGCAGTGTGATCGGGACCGCCTCGATGTCAAGTGCTGCCCCGTCAAGCCGCGTCCCTGCCGTGACGGCGCGGAAGCAGAACTCCAGCGAATCGGGGACGACACCCGCGAGCCGGCCGACCCTGACGGCCACCCGCAGCACGGGCACGACGGGTTCCGCCGGGATGTGTCGCTCGACGATCTCTACAATACTCGTTGCGATGGAAAGCTCGTGCATCCAAAAATATACCCAATGGGGGGCTGAAAGGAAACGGGCCGGTAGGCCGGAAAACCCGAGGTGTGCGGTGGGAGTTACACGGCCTCGGATTCGACGAATGTGGAGCGTGCGAGGGATGTGGCATGCTCCGCGACGGTCTCGGCATGATCGAGGAGCTTCTCGACGACCCGGAGTCCGCGCGGGGTCAGGGTGACGTCCTCCACCCGACGGTCCGCGACGTTCAAGCTCCGCGAGATGAGGCCCTTCTCCTCGAGGGTCCTCAGGATGCGGGACGTCTGGCTTGCGTTGACGCCGAGGCTGCGGCTCAACTCCTTGACCGACGACGGGGGGTGGACGTACAGAAGACCGAGGCATAGGAACTCTTCCACGGTGAGCTCAGACCAGCGCGCGAGTTCCTTGCACGATTTCCGACAGAAAAGGATCAGGTCGAGCAGTCGTCGGCCCTGCTCAGGGGATTGGCGGGTGGCAGATGTGTCCATAATTATACCTTGTGATTGTGCAATCATTATGCCGGATCAACAGTTGCCCGAATTGAACAGAAAATTAGGTCTTCGCGGGGACGATCTCTCTGGACTGTTGACTTCCGCAACAGGCGTGATGAAAGAATCAACACCTGCTGGACGAAGATGCGAAATAGGGGTCGTTTGAATCTCCTCGCCGCCCTGCCTATATTGAAGTTGAGCACTTTGTTTGCACTTCAACATCTGCTGCAGGAGTGGGCGGCTCCAGCGTATGTCGGGCACATCGGACACGTTGCGATCGGCGCTTGCCGACGGCAGGCGGGAGGTCCTTGAGGCGCACTCCGCCGGGGCCGACGGCTTCGCCACGGCCGTCTCCCTGTCCCGCGTGGTAGACCGCGCGGTTGAGGCCGCCATGTCCGCGCTCCCCGAGACGCGCCGCGATGCGATCGCGGTGATGGGGCTTGGAGGGTACGGCCGGGCGGAACTCTTCCCCGGATCCGACATCGACCTCATGGTGCTTCTGGAGCCCGACAACAAGGGGGAAGGGAGAGAGGCTGCGACCACGCTCCTCCACACGCTCTGGGATGCCGGCCTGAATGTCGGGCACAGCGTGCGGACCGTGGAGGAGGCGCTTGCGATGCACGGTGCTGCGCTGGACGCATGGACCGCGATGCTCGAAAGCAGGCGTCTCGCGGGAAGGGCGGATATCGCAGACGCGTTGCACGAGGGGCAGCGGGCGCTCGTGGCGCGCGGGATCGATCGCTGGTTCGCGGAAGGCGTCTTCGCCGACATCAAGACCCGTCAGGCGCGCTTTGGGAATTCCGTCAAGCTCCTCGAGCCGAACATCAAGAAGAGCGCCGGAGGACTCCGGGATCTGCACGCTCTGTTCTGGCTGCATCGCGGATCCGATGCCCGGTACTTTGCGCCACTGGACGGGACCGTCCCTGCCCTGCAGCTCTTCCTCGATCATGTCCTCGAACACGGGCTTCTGGATCAGGAACAGTATGCCTCGGCGCTGCATGCCATCCGGTTTCTCTTCCGCGTCCGTCATGAAATGCACATCCGCAGGGAAGGCCAGCACGACACGCTCGAGTACGCGCTCCAGGTCGCGGTCGCAGAAGGCCTGGGGTATGGTCGGGAAGCGGAGTTGCGCTCGGTCGAGGTCTTCATGCGTGACTATTACCGGCATGCCCGCACTGTGCACCGGCTGAGCGCGCAGCTTGCCGAGTCGTTCCGCGAAATCGTTGAGCCGTCGCACCGCTCCCCGTCGGCGGCGGTCCGGTCGCAGGGCGTGTTCCTCCGCGGGCCGGATAGCCTTGGCATCGACCGTGGCATCCGCAGGCTCGGGACTGCGACGGAGGTGTTCGAAGCGTTCGCGCTGGCGGCGGAGTATGATCTCGGTTTCGACTGGCGCCTGCGGGGCGTCATCGAGCGGAGCGCGGATCTTGTCCGGCCTGATGGAGCCGACGCCCCCGGACTCGCGGCAGGTTTCCGGAGGATTCTCCTCTCCAATCGCGTCGCGCAAACGATCCGTGACATGAGCGAGCTGGGCGTGCTCGAGAACTACATCCCGGAATGGGGCGAGCTGTTGGCGTTCTTCCAGCACAACGTGTATCACTATTATAGTGCCGATGAGCACACCCTGATCGCGCTCTCGAAGGCCGAATTGCTCAGGGATGAGCGGGGGATGCTCCGCGAGGTCAGCCAGAAGCTCCGGCGGCGGGACATTCTGTTCCTGGCCGTCCTCCTGCACGACATCGCAAAACCCCGGGGTGTGTCGGACCACGAAGTGACGGGCGTCGCGATCTCCAACCGCATCCTTGCGCGCATCGGTCTCGAGGACATCGCCCCCGATGTGGGGTTCCTGATCCGCCAGCACCTGGCGATGGAGCAGATAGCGTTCAGGCGGAACATCCATGACCCCGCCACGATCAAGGATTTTGCCGGGCGCTTCGAGCGACCCGAGTGGCTCGACTATCTGTACGTGCTGACGTATGCAGACCTCGCGGCGGTGAACCCGACGGTCTGGACCGAATGGAAGGCCGCGATGCTGCAGGAGCTGTATCAGCGGGGGTCAGAGGTGCTGAGGAGGCAACTCTCCGGCGACGATATTGACAGGTTCCAGCGCGCCCGGCGGGTCGAGACGGAAGAGCATCTTGTCGAATCGCTGGGCGGAGATCTTCCGCGCGGCGAGATCCTCAGGCACCTCCAGGGGATTCAGAGCGACGCGTACGTTGCGACGTTCAGCGATCAGGAGATCAGCCGCCACATCCGCGCGGCACTGCAGCAGCAGCCGGTCGAGGTGGTGTTTGGAGACGCGGCGGGATATACGGAGGTGACCATCATCGCGCGCGACGCGCCGTATGCGCTCTCGAAATTCTGCGCGGTGCTTGCCGCGAACGACGCCACGATTTTTGACGCCAACATCTTCACCCGTGACGACGGCATCATCATCGACCGGTTCCGCGTGGCGGATGCGGCGTCGCGCTCCGGCCTTACCGCACAGACGCGCGCGAAGCTGGAGGAGGATCTCCGCCAGGTCGTCTCCGGCATGATCGATATCGACCATCTCTTCCGCGAGCACCACCGGAAGTGGAAGCGGCGGGCGAAGAAGCCGGTGAACCCGAGCGTGCGCATTGATGTGGAGTTCGAAGAGACGCCGAGGCATACCATCATCGATGTGTACGCACCGGATACGGTCGGTTTCCTGTTCCGCGTGACCGAAACGATGTCCCGCCTGGGGCTCGACATCTATTTCGCGAAGATCGCGACGCGGGTGGACGGCATCGTGGACGCGTTCTACGTGCTGGACCGGGATGGGCATCCCGTGACGGACGAGCGGCGCCGTGCCGGGACCAGGGAAGAGATCCTTCGCACTATCAGAAGTCTGCAGGAACTGGAGTTGACGTGAATTCAAAACCGATCGGCGTTTTCGACAGCGGCATCGGCGGGCTCACCGTGGTCCGCGCGTTGACGCAGCGCCTCCCGCACGAGAACATTGTCTACTTCGGGGACACGGCGCGGGTGCCGTACGGACCCAAATCGGCACAGGTGGTGCGCGACTACGCCGCACAGGACGTGGATTTTCTTGTCTCCCAGGGCGTGAAGATGGTCGTGATCGCGTGCAATACGGTGTCCGCCGTTGCGCTGGATGTGGTGCAGAAGCGCGCGGGCGTACCGGTGGTGGGTGTGATTCAACCGGGGGCGTCGACTGCGGTCGCCGCCACACGACGCAGGAGGATCGGGATCATCGGGACCGCGGCGACGGTAAGCAGTGGCGCCTATGCGCACGCCATCAGGCAACTCGACGCGACCGTCACCGCCTTCGCGCGGGCATGCCCGCTGTTCGTCCCGCTGGCGGAGGAGGGGTGGGTGGACCATGCTGCCACCCGTCTGATCGCGAAGGAGTACCTCTTCCCGCTGACGCTGGAGAAGATCGATACGTTGATCCTCGGGTGCACGCACTATCCCGTCTTGCGCGCCGCAATCCAGCAGGCGATGGGGCATGACGTCACGTTGATCGACTCAGGCGAGGCGACGGCCGGGGTTGTCGCGGAACTGCTGGAAGCCGAAGGCCTCAAAAACCCCAGCCTCGATCGACCCAACCTGCAGTTTCACGTCTCCGACATCCCCGCGAAGTTCGCCGAGGTGGGCGAGCGCTTCCTCGGGCACACAATGGGCAGAGTCCATCGCGTGTCGGGGTTCTGAGGCGTCCGGACGTTTCTGTCGCCGGACGTGTCCCGCCGCCCCCCTTGACCCATTCCTTCCCGCGTCACCCCTTTCCGAGCGTCCCTGCGTTGGAGGTCGAGTGAGAAATCAGTATATTCTGACGGTTTTCCCATGCATCAGGCGCCGTCATACCTCGCACTGGCGCAGTCGGGCGAGCTTGCCCGGCGGGTCGAGCAATTGAACCGCCTCCTTGCCTCCTGCACCGTCTGCCCCCACGACTGCGGCAACAACCGCTTCGACAACGAGATCGCCAAATGCTATACGGGGCGGCTGCCCATCGTCTCGTCGTACACGGCGCACTTCGGCGAGGAACCGCTTCTCGTCGGCACCCGCGGAGTCGGCAACATCTTCTTCGGCAACTGCAACCTCCGCTGCGCATACTGCCAGAACCACCAGATCAGCCAGAACCACCGCGTGGAACGGCAGCACGAGGTGACGATCGAAGCCCTTGCGCAGATCATGCTGGAACTCCAGGACCGCGGCTGCAATAGCATCGGGGTCGTCTCGCCAAGCCATGTTGTCCCGCAGATCGTCGAGGCGCTCGAGATCGCTGCGCGTCACGGGCTTCACCTTCCGCTCATCTATAACACCAACGCCTTTGACTCGGTGGACGTGCTCAGGCTGCTTGCTGGCATCGTGGACATCTACCTCCCGGACCTGAAGTACGCCGAAGCGGACCTCGCGTACGAATACTCCTCCGTCAAAGAGTATCCCTGCATCGCGCGTGAGGCGATCGTCGAGATGCACAGGCAGGTCGGCGGGACGTTGACGCTCGGGCCCGACGGCCTGGTCCGGCGCGGACTGATCATCAGGCATCTTGTGCTCCCGAACGATATCGCTGGAAGCAAGGCGAGCCTGAAATGGGTGGCCGATGCGCTGGGACCGGATGTCACGATCAGCCTCATGGCGCAGTACTTCCCGACGCACCGGGCCGCGTCGATGCCGCTCCTGTCGCGGACGATCCGGCAGGGGGAGTACGAGCGCGTGCTCGAGTATCTGGACACGCTCGGCATGGACAACGGCTGGGCGCAGGAGTTTGCGTCACACGAGTACTACCGGCCCGAGTTCGAGCGCCGGGACGCCCCATTCACCGGAGGCGCGGACAACGACCACCCACTCTGTATCCACGAACCACATCCTGCGAGGAACGAATCCAGTGGCAGCTGACCCGAAACGACAGGAGAAGATTTCCGCGCTCCGGAACCTCCCCGGCGAAGTGCGAAGGGCGATCGCCGGACTGAACGACTCCCAGCTCGACACCCCGTACAGGGACGGCGGATGGACGGTGCGGCAGGTGGTGCACCACATCGCCGACTCCCACATGAACGCCTCCATCCGTGCGCGGCTGATCCTGACGGAGGACAACCCCACGCTCAAGCCGTACGACCAGGATTCCTGGGCGCGGCTCATCGACGCAGCGGGGGCGCCAGTGGCCCCGTCGCTTGCGATCATCGACGGCGTGCACGACCGCCTCGTGCAACTGTTCGAGAACTGCGCCGACTCCGACTGGAGCCGCCCTGCGCATCATCCGGAATCCGGAGCGATGACGCTGGAGAGGATACTGAACATCTATTCAGGTCACGGCCGGAACCACGTCGGGCAGATTCTGGCCCTGCGGACGCGGAGAGGCTGGTAGCCCCGTGACGACACGCCAGCTCGCCGCGCTCGCGCTTCTCATGTGCCTCGCCGCAGGGACCGGCGGCCGCCTCCTCGCGCAGACACAGACCGTTCAACCGACCGCACCCCCCCCGTCGTCCCGCCCGAAGAGCCAGAACTGGAAGCGCCCGGCCCTGAGCGTGTCGGTCGGCATGGCGTTCCCGCTCAGCAAGGACGCCGTGAAGCGCTACTGGAACTCCGGGATGACGGGCTCGATTTCATTGCTGCTGCCCGCCCAGCGGTCGGTCCTTGTGGGTCTGGCCTTCGACGCATCCGCGCTCACATTCGACGAACCGGCATTTGGCACCGATTATCCGACTGTGCCGCCCAACGCAATCGATCTCGGCGTCTTCAACCTGCAGCTCCTGGCCCGCGGTCTCTTCCGGCCAGGCATGCGGTTCTCCCCGTGGATCGAAGGGGGGTTTGGCGGAGCGTTCGTCACGGGCGCGACGTACCGGGAGGTCATCGATGGCGTGCGCCACACGTACTACGACGTCAAGCGTACGACGAGGCTGAGCGTATCGGGCAGCGCAGGTGCTGACATCTTTTTTACCGCCGCCTTTGCGTTCACGATCCGCGGGAAGTTCACGTATCTTGTGAACGACCCGTCCATCGGCGTTCTGCTGCTGGCCGACGCGGGGCTCAGGTTCCGGCTGTGACGGTCGGGCGGGCGCCCGGCGCTCGCTCGATGGGAGTCCGTGCCGGCGTCATCCGTTCCTTCTCTTCGACCGTTCGTACTCGACCTACCATCCTCGAGGAATCCATGCTCGATCGCAATGTCGTGCTCGATATGTTCCGCCGCTCCGGAGCCCTGCTCGAAGGACACTTCCAGCTCACCTCCGGCCTCCACAGCAACCAGTACTTCCAGTGCGCGAAGGTGCTGCAGTTCCCCGAATACGCCGAAGCGCTCTGCGGCGACATCGCGGAAGCGTTCCGCGGCGGCGCCATCGATGCCGTGATCGCGCCCGCGATCGGCGGGATCGTCGTCGCGCAGGAAGCCGGACGGCAGCTCCGTATCCGCACCATGTTTGCCGAACGCAAGGAAGGGAAGATGGAGCTGCGCAGAGGCTTTGCGCTCGCGCCGGGCGAGCGCGTGCTCGTGTGCGAAGATGTCGTGACGACCGGTGGATCCGTGCAGGAAGTGATCGACATCGTCCGCCAGCTCGGCGGCAGCGTTGCGGGGGTCGGATACATCGTCGATCGCAGCAACGGCAAGGTGCGCTTCGCGATGGACGAAGGTGCGACGCAACATCCCGTCCTCACAATGGATGTCGTGGCGTACAGGCCCGAGGAGTGCCCGCTGTGCGCTCAGGGATCGAAGCCGGTGAAGCCGGGAAGCAGAGGGAACTACTGAGGCGCGGCGCAGGCCCTCCCCAGCGATGCATCCCACCGAGGTCATCCGGACCAAGCGGGACGGCGGCACGCTCTCCCGAGAATCGCTCGAGTACTTCATCCTCGGCCATTGCCGGGGGGACGTCTCCGATCCCCAGATGGCCGCGTTTCAGATGGCCGTCCTCCTCCGCGGCATGACGTTTCAGGAGACCGTCGATCTCACCGACGTCATGACGGATTCCGGTTCCGTCATCGTGTTTGCGGATATCCACGCGCCGGTCGTGGACAAGCACTCCACGGGTGGAGTCGGGGACAAGGTCTCCCTCATTCTTGCGCCGATGGTTGCGGCCTGCGGCGCGTACGTGCCGATGCTCTCCGGGCGAGGCCTGGGGCACACAGGCGGAACGCTGGACAAGCTCGAGTCAATACCGGGGTTCCGGACCGGGCTGAGCATCGAGGAGTTCCGCTGTGTCACGAAAGAAGTCGGTTTCGCTATGGCGAGCCAGTCGGAAGAGCTTGTTCCTGCCGACAGGCGGATGTACGCCCTTCGCGATGCTACTGCGACCATCGAATCACCCCCGTTGATTGCGGGCAGCATCCTCAGCAAGAAGCTTGCGGAAGGAATCGGCGCGCTGGTGCTCGACGTGACGGTGGGAGACGGAGCGTTCATGCGGACGGAGCGTGAGGCGGGGGAACTGGCCAGCCTGCTGGTCCGGGTCGGGTCCGCACTCGGGCTTCGCGTCAGAGCATTCCTCACGATGATGGATCAACCCCGCGGCCGCGCCATCGGGAACTGGCTCGAGGTGCGCGAAGCGGTGGATTGCCTGAAAGGTGCGTGGATTCCGGACCTTATGGAGGTAACCCTGACTCTGGGCGGGAGTCTGTTGCAGCTTTCGGGCCTCGCTCAGGACCTTGCGGAAGGACGCGGTCAATGCCGCCGGGCAATCACCTCAGGCCGCGCGTACGAGACGTTTCTGCGGGGCGTGAAGCGGCAGGGAGGAGAAGTCGCCTATCTTGAAGCCCCCGAGAAGTATGGTGACGCGAAGTTCAGGGAAGATGTGTGCGCCCCACGGGGAGGATGGGTGACGGGAATGTCAACGCGGGCCATAGGCGAACTGGCAACAGACCTGGGTGCGGGGAGGAGGAGGAACGAGGATGTGATCGATCCCCGAGCCGGTATCAGCGCGGAGGTGAAGATCGGGGATCAGGTTCAACCGGGGGATCTCCTCGCCACCGTGTATGCTTCAGACGGCGACGCCGCGCTCGCGGCCGTGCGCCTGCTGCAGGCCTATATCACGATCGGTGATGACCCCGTCGACCCGATCCCGAGGATCGCCGGGGTGGTGGACGCGGAAGGTCGTCTTCCCGCCGGTGCCTCATCCTAGCGGCCGCCCCAGCACCTCAAGCATCGCGTCGTGGACCTGACCGTTGCTGGCGACGATCTGCTTTCCGTGGATCCGCGCCGGCGCCCCCGTGAAGTCCGTCGTCCTGCCTCCCGCCTCTTCCACGAGCAGCTTCCCCGCCGCCATGTCCCACGGCTGCAGGTGGACTTCCCAGTATCCGTCGAACCGCCCCGCAGCCACATAGCACAAATCCAGGGCTGCGGACCCGAGCCGGCGGATGCCGCGTGCCGCCATGAGAAAGTTGTTGAAGCGCTCGACAGCGTGGTGCGGGTTCTGGGCGATGTCATACGGGAAGCCGGTCACGAGCAGCGCTCGGATCATCTCGCGTGTGGATGAGACCGTGAGGCGCTGACCGTTGAGGAATGCTCCGCTCCCGCGCTCCGCGGTGAACAGGTCGTCGAAGTTTGGATCGTAGACCACGCCCGCAACAATCTCTCCGTTGTACTCGACGCCGATGCTGACGCAGAAGATCGGGACGCCGTGCAGGAAGTTTGTGGTGCCGTCGAGCGGGTCGATGATCCAGCGGTACGTACCCGAGGCGACAGCCCCGCCACTCTCTTCGGCGAGCACGTCGTGCCCGGGGTAGTGGCTCTTGATCAGCGAGATAATCCGCGCCTCGGATCCCTTATCGATCTCCGACACGAGATTGCGTTCTTCACCCTGTTTCGTTTCGACGGCGCGGGCGCGCCCGAGGTTCTCCTTGAGATACTGGCCGGCTTCGCGGGCCGCGCGGATTGCGAGATCAAGCATGGATTCCGATTCCTTCGATCGTGACGTCGCAATATATCAAAAACGCGGGCGTTGTTCCACGCCCATTCATTGCATCTCGGCGGTGATTTCTGTAGGTTGAGGCGTCGTGTCCCAAAATGTGAGCCGTCGTTCTACAGTAGATGAGCCGTGCATGAAAATCATTGCAGCCGCACTGTTGGCCCTGGTCGTTGTGGCCGGTTGCTCGCGTGATGTGGCGGAGCGGCCGCCTCGCGAACCCGTCGCGCTCGAAGAGCTTGCCATCCCTGTCGGGGATGTCTCCCGCACGTGGATGCAGACAGACCGCGCGGGCGGCGTCCTGACGGGTGAAGTCGCGCGCGGCGCCGGTGAACCGGTCGTCCGCTGGAGCGTCAACGGGGTTCCTGTGCTGGAGGGTTTGGTCTGGAACCGCATCGCCGGACAGGTATCCGCGGCGACCATCGATTCGTCGTTCATTCTGCCGCATCGCTGGAATGTCTGGTGGTCCGATAATTCCTACCACACGATTCGCGTCCTCGAAGACCCTTTGTCGGGCTTGCACGCATTCGTGCTGGATATCGAGCTACCATCAGAGCGGCCGCTGGAGCTGGCGGTGCAGCCCCCTGTCGGCTGGGAGCCGTCCGGCCTGAACGGCCGCGGCCCGGTGGCGCGGTGGAAATCCCAGAGCGGGGTTCTGGCGATCTATGCGGGGCCAGACGGGGTGCCTGCCGCAGACGGGATCAGGTGCCCGCCGAGCAGTCGCGCACGAGTCCTTGTCCTTTTTCATGAGGGACTTGTCGGGGATGGCCGCCTGATCGAGATCCTCTCGCGGTCCGATTCGCTCCTTGCGCTCCGGGAAAGCAGGCTAACGGCGGTGCTGAACCGAGCGTATTTCAAGACCTCGGATCCGGTCCTGACGAAAGCCGTCCGCTGGTTCCAGCTCTCCCTCGACGCGTTGCTCATTACAACATCCGACACCACCGCGATTGCGGGGATTCCATGGGACGGGGCCGCCGACGGCCGCGCCATCGCGCAGTCCATGGGCGGGTTGGACTTCGCGCTGCAGGACTATCCGATGGTGTCCTCGCTGGCGCGTGGGCTCGCCCGGTGGCAGGATACCGTGGCGCAGCACCGTACGTTCGGGCGGTTGGCGGACCGCGTGCTTGACGGGCGGGCGGTCTATGCGGGGGCCGACGTGGGACCGTGGTTTGTCCGCGAAGCGTACGACCACGTTACACGATCGCGCGACACCGCGCTCTTGCGCGAGCTGTACCCCGCGATCCGCAGGAGCATTGAAGGGTCCAAGCGATACCACACCGACACGTACAACCTGATCACGCACGGCGACGCCGAGACGTGGATGAATTCCCGCTCATCCGACGGCGAACCGCTCGCACCGCGCGGCAACCGTGCCGCGGAAATGCAGCTGCTCTGGTACTTCCAGCAGCTCATCGGATCGTATGCGGCGACGTTTCTCGGGGACGGGCGCGCTGCGGAGGTCTGGGCCGCTGACGCCGATTCGACCGGATCGAGCTTCAATCGGCTGTTCCTCGATACCGTTGCGAACCGCGTCTATGATCACATCGCAACCGATGGGACGCCGTCCGAAGAGCTCCGTCCCAATACGATGCTGTGCCTGGAGCTGATCGGCTCCGAGCTGATACAGCAGACCATGCTCAAGCGCCTGATTGGGACGATGGTGTACGCACACGGCGTGGGCTCGCTCGATCCTGCCGATCCGCGGTTCCGTCCGACCGGCGGAGCCATGCACAACGGACCAGCGTGCGCGTGGCTCGCGGGTCCCGCAGCGTACGCGCTCACGCGGTACGACAGACAGGATATCGCGTACACCCTGACGTCAAGCATGGTCCGTCATGCGCTGGAGCGGGATCTGGCCGGGACGATTCCTGAGGCGTTCGACGCGTCGCTCGTGGCAGGGAATCCGGTTCCGTCCGCGGCCGGCAGGCGGGCATCGCTTCACGGGATGTCGGAAGTCCTCCGGTCGATCTACCAGGATTTCCTCGGGATCCGGATCGACGTCCCATCGAATGTCCTCTCGATCCAGCCCAGGCTCCCGCAACATCTTACCGAGGTGGACCTGACGGTTCAGTTTGGTAGCGAGCCCATCTGGCTGCTGTACCGGACGGCAGCAGAGAACTCCGAGCTGATCGTGAAACGGGAGGGTGGAGAGAGAGAACTCGTCTTGAACGTGCTCTGGATGATGCCGAACGGCAACGCGTGGAGAGGATCCATGAGGGTGCCCCCAAGGGAGACGACCCGCGTTGCGTTTACGTCAGAGGACATGACCGTTCGGAAAGGAGCGGAATCGGCGGACGTAACTGGCCAGTGGAACATCAAGGCGTTTTCGAGGGCCAAGGAGTTCGGGGATGTGATGCTGGCCGAACCGCCTGCGCGGTAACACTGTGCCAGTCCCCGCAGTACGAGGCGCCGCCGCCGCGAGCAATCGCGGCGGTTTTGTGTATCCTCAGGATTTCGGGGCACGCCTGCGTGGCCGTGGGGTCTTCGCAGGGGTCCCGAGTTCCAGCCGGAGCCGATCGGCGTCCGTGCGTGTGGTTCTGACCGTCACGATGATGTCCTCTCCCTCGTAGCGTTGCTCGAGGATGTCGGCCTCATCATGCAGCCGCGACAGGAGGGGGTAATGGCCCGCGTTCAGTGTGAGGGTGATCGTGGCCATCGTCTCTTCGAGCAGTGAGGTGATCGAGGAGACAAGGCCGGTCATGTTGATCCCACGCGTGGCGGAGATGAACACCGCCGGATGATGCTGCGCGCGGAGCGACGGGATGATGTTCCGGTTCTCCAGGCGGTCGATCTTGTTGAACACCATCACAGTCGGCTTCCCTCCGGCGCCAATGTCCGCAAGGGTTTCGCGAACGACCACGATGTGCTCCGCCACGAACGGATGGCTCGCGTCAACGACGTGCAGAAGGATGTCCGCTTCCTGAACCTCCGCGAGCGTCGACTGGAAAGAAGCGACCAGGTGGTGGGGGAGCTTCCGGATGAACCCGACGGTATCGGAGAGGAGAATGCGGTGCGCGGGGGTCAGCTCAACAAGCCGCACCGTTGAGTCGAGCGTGGCGAAGAGTCGGTCTTCGACGAGAATATCGGCGTCGGTGAACCACTTCATGAGCGTGGACTTCCCTGCATTCGTATAGCCCACGAGTGCGGCGCGCGGAAGGTGCTCGCGCCCTTTTCTGCGGATGGTCCGCTCCATCGCGATCTTCTCGAGCCGGGAGCCGAGGTGCGTGATGCGCGAGCGGATCACCCGCCTGTCCGTTTCGATCTGCGTTTCGCCCGGGCCTTTCGTCCCGATCCCGCCGTACTGTTTTGAGAGATGGGTCCATTGCCGCGTGAGCCGCGGGAGGAGATACTGGAGCTGCGCGAGCTCGACCTGGGTCTTGGACTCGCTGGTGCGGGCGCGGGAGGCGAAGATGTCGAGAATGATGCCGCTCCGGTCGACGATCTTGCACGGGATCGAGCGCTCGAGGTTGCGGACCTGGACGGGGGAGAGGTCGTCGTCGAAGATCACCAGGCGAATGCCGTGCTCCCCGACAAGCCAGGAGATTTCGTCCACCTTGCCGCGCCCGATGAAGGTCGCTGGGTCTGGCGTGCGCCGTTCCTGGACGATGCGGTGGATGATGTCGGCGCCGGCGGTGTCGGCGAGCATCGCGAGCTCATCGAGGTGTTCCTGCACGCGCGGGCGGTCTCCTGGTCCGCGGGAGAGTCCCACGAGGATGGCGCGTTCGCGCTCCCGGGATTGAATCTCGTGTAAGGTGCGGGCGCTCATCGTTCGGATCCTTCCGGTTTGGGCGCGCGTCCGATGGCCATTTCGAGAAGGGCGCACAGGAGCGCGATCGCGAGGAAATGCCGCCAGAGCTCGACGCCGACCCGGGCTTCACGGATCGATGTCTTGATGTCCGACGAGGAACGCAGAGTCAGCGCGCGCTCTGGATCGAGTCCTGACCGGCGCCAGAACCTAGCCGTCTCCTCCTCCGTGATGGTGCGCAGGTCCGACTCGCGCTCCACCAGGTTGACGGGGATCGTCAGGAGCTTTTCCTGGGTTGCGCCCGCGGTTTCGGATGTCCTGATCAGGAGGTGATTTCCCGGCTCGCGCGTTGGTTGCCCGGTGAATCGCAGCCCGCCTCCCGGGAGGGTGTTCGGGACGAGCCGCTCCTCGCCCCCGTCGGGGGTCCGGAGCATGAAGAGATCTCCCGCCTTCAAACGGCCATGCCGCAGCGTGATGTCCACGGGGTCCCCGACAGTGACGCTGGTCGCCCGCTGGCTCATGGGGGTCGCATAGAGCATCGCGCGGTGAAGGAGCGGCACGAAGATCCCTTTGACACCAAAGTCCGACCATTCCAGGCCCGGGTCGACGGCGAAGGCCATGACCACGCCGGCGCCGTGCCTGTACTCGGCGAGGAACCTCTGTCCGTTGGACAGCGTGATGATCGTGCGTCCGGCCCCCGTGGCGGGTGCGGCAAAGGCTTTGAGGATTGCGGGGGATTCGATCTCCTTGCGTCCTTCGCGCACGTCCAGCGGTGCGTCGAAGAGCCCTTCGAACACGGGGTGTGCGTAGTCGATGCGGTTGAACCGCAACGTGCCCGCGTCCTGTCGTGCGGTGCCGAGGTCGGTGAGCGCCGCGGGCGGCATGCCGAACGCCGGGAACACGAGCGTGTTGTAGTTCTGCGGGTCGATGCCGGGGCCGGGAAAAATCGCCAGCGAGCCACCGTCCGCAACGAATCGCGCCAGGCGATCGACCATGCCGGCCGAAAGAGTGGGAACGGCGCAGAGCGCAACGAGGTCGGTCGTCCGTAGGTCGATGGCGTCCAGCCGCTCTGGAGCGGTCTGCTCCACGGTGAACACGCCGGCGAGGGTGCTGTCGCCCCCGAGGGTGAGCGCGAGACGCGCGTGACGCGTCCCTTCGGGGGTCCCGGCCAGCAATACCCGGACGCGTTCAGGGATCTCGAGCGCGAAGTAGCACCTGTTGTCCGCCTCCAGGAAATCCTCCTCCAGCTCCACATATCCCGCGATCGTCCCGCGCCGACGCGGCGTGAGGCTCAACTCTGCTGTCGTTGCGGAGCGCTTGCCGACGGCGACGGATTGCTGTGCCACCCGCGTGCCGTCCAGGTACACGCTGACGGAGAGATCGCTCAGCGAGCGTTCGCCCGCGTTTCGTACGGTCGCCTGGATGCGGGCGGGCGTCCCGGCGGTGAGGATGCGTGTGACGATCTCCGTGGGCCCGATGCCGGCGTTCTCGAATTGCTCGGGAGGATATGTCAGCAGGTATGCAGCATAGGTTCCCTCGAGCCTGGGAGCGACTGAATCTTTCATGTCGGGGGCGGCAGGGAATTGAGTCGCCTGGCCGTCGGTGATGATGAAGAGCTCGCGGTTCGCCTGTGGCGTCGCTGCCAGAATCTCGATGGCGCGCGCAACCGCGGTGTCAATCGTCACCGACACCGGAGAGACAGCCGCCGCCTGAACGAGCGTTCGCGCCGCGTCGACGGGGGAGGGCGCTCGGGACGCTCCGTGCATGCCTGCTGTCGACGTGAGGAGGACATGCACTTCGTCATTCGGCCCGGCAAAGTCGAGGATGTCTCGTGTCGCCGCCTGTCCCTGCGCAAACAGGGCTCCCCGGTCGTTGCGCGCGGCCATGCTCGGCGAGTCATCCAGCACAAGCACCACGCAGGCGCCGGCCTCGCCGCCCACCATGCCGGCGAACGATCCCCGGAGGGTGGGCCGGGAGAACGCGAGCACCAGTGAGGCGATGAGCGCAGTGCGGAGCAGCAGGAGAAGCACCTGCCGGATTTTGAGTCGACGGATGCTGGAACGCTGCAGTTCCTTGAGGAATTGCAGCGAGCTGAACTCTACGGTGCGGAGCTTCCGCAGGTTCAACAGGTGGATCAAGACAGGGATCGCCGCGGCGGCGAGCCCAAAGAGCATGAGGGGGTTCAGGAACGTCATAGACTCTTGAAAAAGCTGATGAAAAGGGGCAAGAAATGCAAACGGTTCGCCGAGAGCCCAGCTTGCATTTCCTTCTGCAAAGGGATAAGTTTTTATGATATGCACGATTCGCACACGTTGCGAGTGAATCTCATCGGCGCCATTCTCCTCTCGCTCTGGGTTGCATGCGGAGGGGGAGGGGAGGCGTGCGCGCAGGCGACGACGCAGGCAGGGACACAGGCGCGTCCGGGGAGGTTCTTCGTCCGCCCCCGGGTCGATGTCGTGCCCGGGCGGCCCGACTTCGGCACGCCCGCGAAAGCGACCGTGAGGCCCAAAGTCGGCCTGGTCCTGAGCGGTGGCGGAGCGCGGGGAATTGCGCAGATCGGCGTCCTCCTCGAGCTCGAGGCGGCCGGTATCCAGATTGACTTCGTCGCGGCCACAAGCATCGGCGGGGTGGTGGGTGGATTGTACGCCGCCGGATGGACCCCCGCGGAACTCGAGAGCCTGACGATCGCCACCCGCTGGGACGATGTCCTGACGCTCGCCGACGAGACCGAGCGGTCGAACCTGTTCGTTGACCAGAAGCAGGCCCGCGACCGCAGCTTCCTCGTCATACGCTTCGATGGCCTCTCCCCCGTCATCCCCCCCGCGGTCTCGAGCGGTCAGCGGTTCACGGACATGCTCAGCATGCTCGTGCTCCGCGCGCCGTACCATCCCGATCCTGATTTCGATGCCCTGAAGATTCCGTTCCGGGCGGTGGCGACCGACCTGGTGAGCGGGGCGCGGGTCATTCTTTCGAGCGGCTCGCTGGCCGAGGCCATCCGGGCAGGAGCCACGGTCCCACTGCTGTTCAATCCCATCGAGCGCGACAGCATGCGGCTCGTCGACGGCGGGCTGCTCTCCAATATTCCTGTGGATGTCGCCCGCGCAGCAGGGTGCGATATCGTTATCGCAGTGAACTCCACCAGCCGCCTGCGCACCGCGGACGAGATGGAGGCGCCGTGGGAGACTGCCGATCAGATCATGGGCATCATGATGCAGAGCCCGAATGCCGAACAGCTGGGCGACGCGGACATCGTGATCACGCCCGAGGTCGGAGCGCATCTCTCGACTGATTTCAGCGGGCTCGACACGCTGATCGAGCGCGGCAGGGCGGCGACCCGTGACATGATCCCCGCGCTCCAGGCCTTGTATGAAGAGCGGCGCGCGATTCTTGCCGGCCTCACGGACCCCGATGGCGATTCGGCGTACGTGTTGCCATCAGTCTCGTTTGCCGGAGGGGCGGTGCCCGACTCGCTGGCGCGGCATATCCTGAGCGAAGCACAGTCCAGGCCCGTCTCGCTGCGCGACATCCGCGATCATGTGGACCTGCTCTACGAAACGGGGCGGTACTCCGACGCAGTTGCAGAAGTGGAGACCGCTGCAACGCCTGTCGTCGTTCGCTACGTCGTGACCGAGAATCCCATTCTTCGAGACGTCCGTTGCAGCGGCTGTCAACGGGTGACGGTGGAGCAAGCCAGCGTTCTCTTCAGCGGCCTGATCGGCGAGCCGCTCGTCCGGAAGCACGTGCGGGAGGCGACGGAAAAGCTGCTGCGCGAATACAGGAATCGCGGGTATGCGCTCGCGCGTGTCGATTCGACGGGGTTCGATGCGACGACCGGCGTGCTGACCGTCTACGTCCACGAGGGGATCATCGGGCGCATCGACGTAACAGGAAACCTGAGGGCGAAGGACTGGATCGTACGGCGCGAGTTTCCCCTGGGCGTGGGCGACGTCTTCGAGATCGAACGCGCCCGGCAGGGGGTGGCAAACATCAGTGCCACGGGGCTCTTCGAGTACGTCTATCTCGAAGTCGATTATCACGATCCGCAGCCCACCGTGACGATCCGCGTGAAAGAACACCCCTCGCAGATCATCCATCTGGGGGTGCGCGTTGACAACGAGCGGAGCATTCAGGGTATGCTCGACCTGCGGGACGAAAACCTGTTCGGGTCGGGGATGGAGGTGGGGGGGACCGTCGCCGGCGGCGCGCGAAACCTCGACGTGGTCGGGGAATACAAGATCCGGCGTCTCTTTCATACCTACATCACGGCAGGCATCAGCGGATTCTACCGGCAGAAGGATTCCTATCTCTATGCGGACGCCCCCGTGACCAATCCGGATGAATGGCGGCGCGACCGGGTGGGGGAATACCGGACCTTCAAGAGTGGCGTGATGGTGTCGATCGGGAGTCAGCTCGAGCGGTTGGGCACCTTTACGGTCGACCTCATCGCGGAATCCGACCGGATTGTGAGCATCGAAAATGCGGCCGAGCTGGAGGAGTCCAATCAGTTGCGCCTCATCCGGGTCGGAACGGTCGTGGATACGAAGAACCGGTATCCCTTCCCAACGAGCGGCACGGGGCTCAACCTTTCCTATGAGTTCTCCCTCGCCGCTTTCGGAGGCGATGTTGGCTACAACGCGCTGCGATTGAGTTACGAATCGTATGTCGCGCTCGCAGAGGCCTGGACGTTGTACCCCCGCGTCACCGTCGGATTCGGGGACGGGGCGATGCCGCTCAGCCAGCAATTCTCTCTTGGCGGGCAGGAATCGTTCATGGGTCTGCGCGAGGATGACAGCAGGGGCCGCCAGCTCCTTCTGCTCAATCTCGGGGTCCGCTACCGGCTTCCGTTTACGCTTCTGTTCGACGCGTATGCCGGCGTCAGGTATGATCTCGGGACGATCTCCGCGGTGCCGCAGGAGATCAAGTCCAGCACGCTCCGTCACGGCCTGGGTGCAAGCCTGGGGTTCGACACACCTGTCGGACCGGCGGTGCTCGCGCTGGGGAGGAGCTTCACGGTGGGGAGCGATTCCGACGGGAAGTTCGTCCAGCTCGGCCCGTATCAGTTCTACTTTTTCATCGGGTACCGGTTATAGTCGCGCATCGGCGGTTCCGCGCGCAGTGCAAGTCAGCGTGGCATTGGTTATCTTTCAACTCCATTCATGTCCAATCCCGGTCCATCATGACAACGAAACCGCCGTCAGCCGTTCAGCCCGCGCCTGAATCGGCGCTTGAACGCATCGCCTACGCAGCTGTTGAAGGGATCCCCACGGTCGATCCCCACGACCGTGACCGCCTCGGGTATACGCTCTGGTTGTGGCTGAAGCATCGGCGTGATCCTCTCGAGGCGGCAGTGCGATCGGCCTGCGCCCGGCTCGAGATCAGCGAGGAAGAAGCGTTGAAGCGGATCAAGGAGCGGCTCACCGCGTCGGGCGTGGCACTCTGATCCACGCCGATGGACGCATTCCTTCTCGGTTTCATCCCGCTCTTCGTGGCGATCGACGTCTTCGGCGTCCTCCCGCTGTACGTCGGGATCACCGAGGGAATGGACGACAGGAACCGGCGGAGGCTCACCACGCAGGCGACGGTCACGGCATTTCTCATTTCGCTTCTGTTCCTGTTCGCCGGGAAGCTGCTCTTCTCCTTCCTCGGGATCACCGAGGCGGATTTCCGCGTGGGGGGAGGCATTGTCTTGCTGGTCCTCGCCGTGATCGATCTGGTCACGTCCATTGACACGGAGCGGGCCCCGTCAGTTGGAGCGTACGGAGCAGGCTCGACGGGCAGCGAAACGATCGGCGTGGTTCCGATCGGCATCCCGCTCATCATGGGGCCTGCCGCGTTGACGACGATTCTTGTGCTGGTGGATACGTACGGGTATGTCGTGACGGTCGGGTCGCTCCTCGCCAATCTTCTCCTCGTGTGGGCGGTGTTCAGGTCGGCAGGCACGATGACACGCGTCATGGGGCGCGCCGGCTCGCGGGCTGTGTCCCGTGTTGCGGCGCTGTTCCTGGCGGGTATCGCGGTGATGATGATCAGAAGCGGTATTCAAAGCATGCTCCGCATGTGAGCGGAGCGGTGGGATCAGCAGGAGACACCGGATGAATCTCGGACTTCGGGGCAAGGTCGGAATCGTGTGCGGCGCCAGCGCGGGTCTCGGCAGGGCGGCTGCCGCCGCATTGGCGCGGGAGGGTGCCAGCATCGTGGTCTGCTCGCGTGACAGGAAGCGGATCGCCGAGGCCGCCGCCGGCATGCGGCGGACGGCGCCGAAAGGGGCCGAGGTGGTTCCGATGGTCGCCGACATGAGCAGCGCCGCCGACATCGGGCGGCTGGTCAAAGCGACGGTGAAGCGCTTTGGCCGCGTCGATATTCTCGTGAGCAATGCGGGTGGACCGCCGGTTGCGGCCTTCCTTGATCTGAGCGACGAAGCCTGGGAGCGGGGAACGCAATTGACGCTCATGAGCACCGTCCGCTGTATCCGCGCGGTGATCCCGTACATGAAGAAGCAGGGGTGGGGGAGGATTGTAACCATCACCTCGATCGTGGCGCGTCAGCCGATCAATGATCTGGTCATCTCCTCTTCGATCAGGCCAGGGCTTCTTGGGCTCACGAAGGTGCTGGGGAATCAGTACTCGGCCGATGGCATCTGCATCAACGCCGTGGCGCCCGGGTTCATCCTCACCGATCGCCAGAAGGAGATCGGCGCGGCCCGTGCGAAGACGAAGGGCATCACATTCGAAGAGTACTTGAAGGAGTCTGCCCGGGAGATCCCGCTTGGCAGGCTGGGCCGGCCGGAGGAACTTGCCGACGTGATCGCGTTCCTCTGTTCGGAGCGTTCCAGCTACGTGACCGGCACGACGATCACCGTTGACGGGGGTCTTGCGCGGGGGATCTTCTGATGGCTGACGAAACGGTCATGACGCTAAAGAGCGCGAGCGGGGGAGTTCCGACGGAATTTTCCTACCGCGGCCAGAAGACCTACCACGTCACGCTGCCCGCATTTCAGGCGCAGCCCCTCTTTGCCGACCGGGGTCTGATTCCCCCCGTCCTGAATGCGTTGCGCGACGCCGCCCTGGCGGCGCACTTCGACGTTATCCTCTACACGGTTCTCCCCGACCGCGTGGTTCTTCTGATTCATGGCCGGACCGACGAATCCGATATGAAGGAGTTCCTTGCGGCGTTCCGGGCGTCGGCAGCTGCTGCGGTCGAGGGAGGTCTTGGTCACCGGCTCTGGAAGCGGACGTATCTGGAGCGCATGTTGCGTCGCGGCGAGCGACCGGAGCACTCGGTTCGAGAGATTGCGCGTCTCCCGGTGAGCGCGGGACTTGCCGCGTCGCCGGGCGGATACGAATTCACAGGATCATTCGTGACCGACGTTGCGACGTTGATCGAGCCGAGGCGGCCTGCTGCACAGGATCGACAGGAGGGACGAGGTTTCACCCGGGGACGTCGGCCGTTCGAGCCACAGCGCCGTCCAGACGCCCGTCGAGGCACCGAACATGGTCGAGCGCCGGAAGGGCGCCGCCGCCCCGAAGGTCGACCCGCGTCTGAAGGCAAGCGTGGGTTTGAAGGCAGGCGCAAACCTGAAGATTTTCGTCCACCTCAACCACGCCGGGGTCCGGAAGGAAGTCGGCCTCCCCAGGGGCGTCGAGGTCCCGGAGGAGGCAGGCCCTTCGAACCGCGCCCGAAGTTGGAGGGCCGTCGCCCACCCGAAGGGCGGCGTGACCTCGGCGGCGGGCGTAGGCCCGAAGGTTATCGCCCACCCGATGCACGCCGCAGTCCAGCAGGACAGCGGGGTCCGGGGACACCTCGTCCCCCCTCAGGTCGTCGCCCGGGATTCAAGCCCGGCCCCAGGCGTTCGGGCGGCAAACCTCCTACATCGCCTCGCGGTAAGCCGCGCCGCTGAAGAGCGACTCTTCGCCGACGGCCGGCCGGGAGATCGATTCCAGGTACGGGAACGACGCAAGCGCCGGAGCCGGCACCGCGATTCTCTCGCCTCCGTTCATCGCCGCACGGAGCTGCAGTGCGTTGGCGACGGCCTTCCCCCCCGTGGTGTTGTTGAAGATCACGATGACCCGCTCGGAGCGAGCGGCCATCGCGTCTACGCGGCGGCGGAGCTCCACCAGCTCGCGCGAATTGTACAGGTAGTCATACCTCGCATCTCCACCCTTCAGCAGCCACCCCTTCTCGTTCCGCCCATGAAACCTGAAGTATGCCGTCCCTTCGGTCGGCTTCGCAAGGAAGGGGACGTACCTGTTGACGCGCGGGAGGTCTCCGCTGACCGCTTGAATGCCCTGCTCCTGGAGGAACGCAGCGAGACCGGGCTGGTTCCATGAATCGTGCCGGAGCTCCGCGAACAGCGGGAATCCGGCAAACACTTCCGCGAGCCGGCGAAGATGGTAGCGTGTTGCGCTCGTGTTCGTGAACGCATAGGGAAATTGGGCGAGGAGGCCGGCGAGCCTCCCCCGGCGCGCCAACTCCTGCGCCAGCCCCCGGAGTCCCTGTGTGGCGGATGGTTTGAATTCGCGTCGATGTGTCAGCTGGGCATGGAGCTTCACCACGAAGCTGAACCGCTTGTTGCCCGACACCGCCTCGGCCCAGGCGCGCGCATCCTCCGCCCCAAGCGTATCGTCCCAGAACGTCGCCCGCACCTCCCCCACGTCAAACACGCCGGCATACCGCGCCAGCCGGTCGACTGCCGCCCCGGCGCCCTCGCCGTAGAGACACTCAGAGAGCACGTCGTGCTCCCATCCGCCGATCCCCAGCAGTACCGCTTCCTGTGATGTCCCCATGGCGCCTCCGACTTGACAAAGCTCCGGTGAATGAGTATATTCGCTCGTGGAACATACGACATAAATGTCGTCTTGTCAAGACCACGATAGACAAAATTGTCGGTGGCGATAGCTATGAAGACAACAATCGGCGAACGCCTGCGGTCGGCGCGCGAGGCCAAGGAGCTGGACCAGGCGACGCTGGCCCAGAAAATGGGGATCGCAACGCGAACGCTGCAGCGGTGGGAAAAGGGGGAGCAGGTCCCGGACGGCGTGGCCATCACGCGCCTCGCAAAGACCACGGGGGTGCAGCCGACGTGGCTCCTCACGGGCGATGGGGAGATGTATCCGCCGCCACAGCGGCCCGAGAATGTCTATGCGCTGCCGCTCGCTGCCCGGCGCGCCTCCCGCCTGGTCGACCTCCCGCTGGTTTCTGCCGTCCCCGCGGGGAAGGTCGCAACAATGTTCCACCCGGACCACGTGGACGACTACGTGACGGTCGACGACATCAAGGACCCGCAGGCGTTCGCGCTGAAGGTGAAGGGGAACAGCATGGCACCGCGTATTGAGGACGGTGACGTGGTGATCGTGAGCCCGCAGACGGAAGCGCGGAGCGGCGACATTTGCGTCGTGCGCGTCAATGGGGAGGATACGCTGAAGAAGGTGAAGTTTGAAGGGAACTACATCCACCTCGTCCCGCTCAACCCGGACTTCGATCCGGTGACGGTAAAGAAGCGCGAGGTCAACTTCGTGTGGAAAGTCGTGAAACTGATCAAAGCGCTCTAGCGGTCACGGTCCCCCGGCAGGAAGGCACGGCCGCATGGCTGTGCCGGGAAGCATCTGTTGACCTGCCGCCCTCGCTGCACATGTCCCGGCAGCCCCCCGTCGCTTCCGCGCTTCTGTGTCAGCTGAGCAGGTGAACCACCACGCCGTCCCGCAGTTTCGGCTCGAACCAGGTCGACTTCGGCGGCATGATCTTCCCGGCGTCCGCGATCGCCAGCAACTCCTCGATTGACGTCGGATGCAGCGCGAAGGCCACCGCCATCTCTCCCGAGTTCACGCGCCGCTCCAGCTCTCCAAGCCCGCGAATCCCTCCGACAAAATCGATCCGCTTGCTCGTCCGGGGATCGTCGATCCCGAGGACGGGGGTGAGCAGCTCGCGCTGCAGGATGGACACGTCGAGACGCTCAACCGGGTCGGGAACCGACAGCATGCCGGGTGGTGCCTGAAGCTCATACCACGCTCCGCCCATGTACATTCCGAGTCGGCCCTTCGCGGCCGGACGCACCTGGCTCTTCGCAGGGGTGACCGTGAAGCGCTTGCCGACATCGGCCAGGAACGCTCCGGGCGTACGGCCGTTCAGATCCTTGACCACTCTATTGTAATCCATGATACGCAGCTGGTTATGCGGGAACAGCACGGCAAGGAAGAAGTTGTACTCTTCCATACCCGTGTGATGCGGATTGACGGCGGCCATCTCCCGGCCGACGCGCGCCGCAGCAGCGGAGCGATGGTGGCCGTCGGCCACATAGAAGTTCGCAATGGCGCGAAACGCCTCTTCGAGGCGGCGCGTCACCAAGGGATCTGCTGCGACCCAGAGCTGGTGGCGGATGCCGTCGTCGGCCACGAAATCGTACTCGGCCTTCCCTGAACGGATGGCGCTTGCGAGCGCGTCGATCGCCGGATCGGCCCTGTAGGTAAGAAAAATCGGCCCTGAATGCGCGTTTGTGACGCGCACGTGCCGTGTCCTGTCGTCCTCTTTGTCCTTCCTGGTCAGCTCGTGCTTCTTGATGATGTCGTCCGCGTACTCGTGCACAGACGCGCAGCCGACAATCCCGTACTGGGTGTGATTCCCCATCGTCTGCGCATACAGGTAGTACGACGGCTGGCCGTCCTGCGCAAGGATGCCGTCGGACATCAGCCGCTGCAGATTCTCGCGCCCCTTGTCGTAGACGCGAGGATCGTAGAGGTCGATCTCACGAGGCAGGTCAATCTCGGGCTTCCCGACGTGAAGAAACGAGAGCGGCTTTCCGGCCGCTTCGGCCCGGGCTTCCTCGGAGTTCAGCACGTCGTACGGCTTGGCCGCCACGGCGGCGGCATGCTGCGGAAGGGGGCGGACGCCTCTGAACGGGCGGAGCGTGGCCACGGAGTGTCTCCAGAAAACGGTGAAAAGAAGGCGGGGAGGGATACAACCCTCCCCGCGAGGGAATGCGGTGCAGGATTGACGCTGCACGGACCTACGGTGCACCGGGACACGTGCACGGGATGCAGTCCGGCGACGGCCGAGCCTTAGCGCAGCTTCAGGATCTGCTCGATCGCGGCGGTCACCTGCTTCACGTCGTCAAGCGTCAGCTCGCCCATGTGCGCGATGCGGAACGTCTTCTCCTTCAAATCTCCGTATCCGTTGGAGATCTGCATGCCCACCTTCGCGAGCTCCTTGTTGAGATCGGCGACCACGATGTTGCGCGTGTTCGTGATGGTCGTGAGCGTCTGCGAGGCGTGCCGCGCATCGGGATACAGCGCGAAGAACTGCTTCGCCCACGCGCGCGTGTACTCGGCCATCGCCTTGTGACGTGCGAACCGGGCGTCGAGTCCTTCGGCCAGGATCCGGTCGAGCTGATACGTCAGCGCGAACATGTGCGAGAGCGACGGGGTAGCGTGATACTGGTAGTCCTTGGTCTCGATATACTTGTAGATCTCGAGGATGTCGAGGTACCACCCGCGATGCTTCACCTGCTTGCCGTACTCGAGCGAGCGCCTGCTGACGGACGCGATCGCGAGGCCGGGAGGGAGAGCGAGCGCCTTCTGCGACGACGTGATGCAGACGTCGATGCCGAGGCGGTCCACTTCCACTTTCGCTCCCGCCAGCGAGCTCACGCAGTCGACGAGCCAGAGGACATCGGGGTACTTCCTGCGGACCTCGGCGATCTCCTCGACGGGGTTCATGATCCCGGTGCTGGTCTCGTTGTGCGTGATCGTGAAGACGTCGTACTTGCCGGTGGAGAGGTACTTGTCGACCACGTCGGGCGTCGTTGCTTTGCCCCACTCCGTTTCGTGCTTGTCGGCGGGGACGTTGTTCGCCTCGGCGACCTTGAACCAGCGGTTGCCGAACGCCCCGACGGAGAAGACGATCGCGCGCTTCGCCGTCAGTGAGCGGATGGAGCCTTCCATGAGGCCCGAGCCCGAGCTGGTGGAGAGGATGATCGGGTTCTCGGTGTACATCACCTTCCGCATCTTGTCCGAGATGTCCTTCTGGAGCGTGGATGCATCCTTGCTCCGGTGGCCGATCATCGGCGTTGCCATCTTTTGAAGGACGTCGGGAGCAACCTCCGTCGGTCCGGGGATGAAGAGTTTCTTGTGCATGGGTACCTCCCTGAGAGTCATCGGAAGCGCCCGGCCCCACGTGAGGCTCCGGTGCGCGGTGAAGCGGAGACGCTCACCAAAATCGCCAAAAATCAGCCGAAAGGCAATGCCTCACGCCTGGCGGAGAACCTCGGACCGGGGCGTCGGAAGGCATGAACGGTTCGGCCGGGGGAGCGCCGGATCTGCCAGAAAGCACAGCGGCGGACCCTTCCGGGGCCCGCCGCCATGATCACCAGAGCAGAATGAGACCGAGATTAGATGCCCAGGCCAATGTTGAAGCGGATTGCGCGCGTCAGGCCGGGGATCACGCCGAAGCGGTCGGCATCTTCCAGGTACTCGTGGTCGAAGAGGTTGAGAACCTGGATGGAAGCGGTGCCCTTGACCATCCCAAAATTGAGGCGCGCACCGACGTTGAAGTTCCACACCCACCGCTCAGGCAGCCGGTTGCGGTAGACGGCGCTGTAGGTGGTCGGGTTTGTGTACGATCCATCCGTGGCGAGATATGTGCCGCCGTCAAGCGCAAAGTGCTTGCCGAAGAACATGGTTCCCAGACCCGCAAAGAACGTTCCCTCGTCATACTGCAGCGAGAAGGAGAGCATTGTCTGCGGCCCGCTCGCGACCGGTGTATTCTCGAGGTCTTCGAAATACATGACATATGTTTGTCCGTCGCCGTTGACCGCGCTGGCATTGAACGGCGTCTTGACCTTGTTGCCCTGCGCATCGGTCGTCGTCTTCACCTCGTCGAGGACTTTCGTCCACTCGTTATCCATGAACGACCCCGTCGCCGTAAACGTCAGCCCCTCGAGCGGCAGCTCTGTGAACACCTTGCCGAGGTTCACGCTTCCCTCAACCTCGAGGCCCATGTGGAGAGAGGTTCCCACGAGTTCGTAGCGATTTCCGTTCCGGTCGTAGCCGGGTTCCCCTGCCTTGGAAACGTCCTGGATGCGGGCTGACTTGTTGTCCCATTGCATCCAGTAGCCGTTCACGCGCGCCCGATACAGGTCGGAGGTCCATCCGGCGCCGAGCTCAAACTGATTGGACATCTCATCCTTGGCGTCCGGGTTCACGAGGCCCTGGTTATAGTAGATGCTCAGCTCGACAAAGCGTTCCACGTGGGCGAAGTTGGCGAAGACGTTGATGTTGTCCGTGACGTTGTAATTCACGCCGACCTTGGGCTGGAAGAACCCGCGCGTCCTCGTGGCGCGCACGAGGTCGAACGAGTACCAGCGCGTGCTATTGGCCTCCTTCATCAGGAACTTCCCGTCGCCGTACTGTCCTTCCACCGTGTCGATGGTCGCGAGCTCGGTCGAGTTCAGCTGCCGGCCGATGGCGTTTTCACTCGGCATGTTTTCCGTCAGCTTGTACTGATACCAGACGTACTGCAGGGTTGCGAGGAAGTTGAACTTCTCGACAGCCCAGTTGCCCTGCGCGAAGAGGGTGAACTGCGGGGTCTCGCCGAGGTAGTTGCGGTACTGCGTGGCATATCCGGGATCCTTGTCTCCGGCCATCTCCCAGCCGAAGACGTTCCAGATGTCGCTTTCGGGTCCGTTCAAGTCACCCTGATAGTTCCTGCGGCGGAATGCGGAGGACATGATGACGCCGTTCGTATCGCGGCGGGAATACTGCTGCGCCGTGATGGATGTCTTTCCGAAGAGGTTTGTGAAGTGGCCCGGGTGGTCGGCCCACCAGTAGCGGAACTCGCCGCCCACGGTCAGTTTCAGATCTTCGCGGGGCATGAAGTCGTAGTTCGCCAGCAGGCCCGTCTGGTTGTGGAGCGAATAGCTGTTGCGCTGGTATGCGGGACCGAGGTAGACGACTCGAGCCGTGTCAACGTTGGTCAGCACGCCGCCCTCGCCGTACTTGTCCGTGACGCCTCCCCTGCTGTTTACGCTGAACAGCGTGCCTGTGGAGTTCATGCTGGACCCGCCGCCGCGGCCCATCGAATAGAACCCCGTCATGTTCAACGAGGAGGTCGGGTCGATGTCGTACCGGTAGTGCAGCTCGAGCTGGGGCTTATGGAACATGTTGTGGGCGAGGTTCACGTAGTTGGGGTCCACCAACTCCCTGCTGTCGTCGAGCAACCCATAGGCCGGAAGCCCTGTCGTCGCATTGGCAGGTAGCTGCTCTACCACATTGCGGGGGAGGAAGTTCGCCGGGTTGGCCTCATACCCGTACTTCTGGAAGTACGCGATGTGCTGGCTGAAGGAGTAGCCGTGCTCCTGCGGCGCGCCGTGCAGGACGACCTTGAGGCTTTGCTGCGCGTCCGCGTACCAGGCACCGGAGAGGTAGTAGTTGACTCCCTCGTAGCGTCCGCTGGTGCGGCTTCCCTCGGCAATCTTACGGTCAAGGCGGAAGGTACCCGCGAACGTGTTGTCGATGAGGCCGGTGTTGATCTCGGCGCCGTACATCGTGTTCATCGGGTCGCCGAACGATGCCCGGGCTCCAAAGTAGGACTGCGCGGGCGCGTCTTTCGTGACGATGTTGAACGATCCGCCGAATGCGCCTGAGCCGTAGAGGGATGATCCCGCTCCGCGCTGGACCTGGATCGACGACGCGGCAGACGAGACCGAGCCCCAGTTCGACCAGTATACGGAATTGGACTCCGGGTCATTCGTGGGCACGCCGTTGATCAGGACCTGCACGTAGTTCTGATTGAAGCCGCGAACGAACAGCTTCGCTTCGCCGTTGGCGACGCCGTCGGGCGAGTAGGCATACACGCCGGGGATGCCCTGCACGAGCATCGGCGCGTCCTGCCCGCTGATCTTCTCCTCGATCGCCATGGCATCCACGTCGCTGAAGGCGACCGGGGTTTCGCGGTCACGAGCCCTGTTTGCCTCGGCCACAACTTCGCCCGTCTGGATCGTCGTGGGGTCGAGCGTGACGTCCAGTGTGATGGCCCCGTCGGCGACGTTCACGGTCCGCTGAACGCTGACGTATCCGACGTACGCGAACCGCACGGTGTACCGGTTGGCCGGGATTCCGGTGATCGAGTAGTTCCCCGACGCGTCCGTGACGGCGCCAATCTTCGTGCCGACCAGCGTGACGGTTGCGCCGACGAGCGGTTCCTTGGTGCTGGCATCGGTCAGCCTTCCACGCATCTGGCCTGACTGTGTCAGGGCCATCGCGGGAAAGAGGACGGCCAGGAGGAGAATCATAATCCTTCGTACCATGGGCATGCTCCGGTGATGGTGGTGTAAGTGGATGTGTGATGTGAGAGACGTGACGTGTATGTTCGTGCGCGGGCGACGGCGCAGATGGATCGGCCGCGACCTGGTGAATGACCCTGGAATTGAATGAACGCGGAGTGCTCGTACTGCAGGAGGCGGGCGAGGAGGGTAAGGGTGCCCGCACGCCGCGCCCAATATACGACACGCATTTCCAAAACTCAAGGATCGGAGCCCGGACCGGCGGGGAATTCTTTCGTGGAACTTCCAACTGTCACGTGCGCTCCACAATGTTGCATTTCGTCGGCCTCTTTGCTATTCTGCGCTCGTGCGGCGGGCATCCGCTCCTGGCGCTCTCCATGCCCCGCCTCCGCCCACCTCGACTCAGAGGGCTGACACGTCAAGGGCTCATGCGGACCTACGCGATCGAAGAAATACGCCGCACCTTTGCGAACTCGGCCGATTTCAACGAGATCTTTGACGTGTTCCAGGCGGCGCTTCAGCAGCGGCTCAAAGACCTCGAGCCGTACAGGCTCCTCTTCTGGAATCACTCGCTCGCGCCTGATGAAATCCGGCTGTTCGGCGAGAAGCTTGCCTCGGAATTCCCTGACCTGGCGTACGACGTGTACCTCTGGCTGGCCAGCGTTTTTGAGGCGACGTACGCCGGGGACGACAACTACGAGCTAGCCGTTCATTACTATCAGCGCGCTGCGCACGCCCGGCCGGCAGAACCCGACCCCTACCTCGATGCCTGCGACTGCTACGATCCCGATCTGAACATCCCGTCTCTTGCCTTGCTGATCGAATTCGTTCGCAAAGGGACCGGGTTCGTCCCGAATCCGGCAGGCCTGTACAGGCGGCTGGCCTATCTCTACCATCTTGCAGGCGACGAGGCTCAGAGCGAGCAGTGCCGCCGGCGGGCTGAAGCGGGCGGGGCCGACAGATCGGGCGCCACTCCTGCGCCTCCGACAGACGCGTGATGAAAGACGTTCGCGGCTATGTCATGATTGCGGGGGCGGCGTTCCTCTGGGGGGTCTCCGCGACGGCCGCGAAGTTCCTCTTCAACCGCGAGGTGAGCACGCTGCTGGTCGTCCAGACCCGGGTGACATTCTCCGCGCTCCTGATGGCCGCGGGGTTCCTCCTCTTCCGTCCGTCCCTTCTGAAGGTCAACCCGCGGGAGCTCTGGCGCCTCGCGGTGCTCGGGATCGTCGGCGTGGCGGGCGCGAACATCACCTACTACCTGGTGATCCGCGAAACCACCGTCGCGACCGCCATCCTCATCCAGTATACCTCGCCGCTTCTTGTCCTGGCGTACGGCGTACTCTCGGGTGACGAGGGATTCTCCGCCGTGAAGCTCATTGCCGCTTTGCTCTCGCTCGCCGGATGCGCATTGGCTGTGGGCGTATTTGACACGGCCGCAATCACGCTGACGCCGCTTGCGCTCGTGGCCGGGATCGGATCGATCGTCACGTTCGCGTTCCTTACCGTCTACACGCGCAAGGTCGTCGCGCGCATGGCGTCCTGGACGGCGGTGTTGTACGCGCTCGTGTTTGCCTCTCTGATGTGGGCGGTGGTCAATCCGCCGTGGGTGATCGCGCGGGAATCACATCCACCGGGGCTCTGGATTGCCCTGATCGGTTTCGCCATCATCTCGGTCCTGGTTCCGCACTCGCTCTTCGCCGCCGGTCTCCGCTCCGTCGTCCCGTCTCGGGCCATCATCACCTCCACGCTCGAGCCGGTCGTTGCGATCGGCAGCGCCGCCATCGTGCTGGGCGAGCTGCTGACGCCGCTCCAGATGCTTGGCGCTGTCACGGTTCTCGCGGCGATCATCATGCTGAATCTGCGGCCCGAGGAGGAGCGACGGAGCGTCTCCGAACCATCGCAACGGTCTCGCCATGACATCCACACACCGCCGGGTTGAACGCTTCCGTTCCGTGATCAGCCGCCGCCAGCGTGATCTCACGGTCGTGCTGGAGAACATCCACGATCCCCACAACGTGAGTGCGATCCTGCGGAGCTGTGATGCGGTGGGGATCCTGGGGGTCGAGCTGCTGTACACGGTGGAGAAGTTCCCGAAGCTGGGCAAGAAGAGCTCATCGAGCGCCAGCAAATGGATCGAGCGGCGCAAGCATACGGACCTGGCGTCGTGCTATGCGACGCTCCGGCAGGAGGGGTTCCGGATTCTTGCGACGAAGGTTGCCGACGATGCGACGAGCCTGTACGATCTGGATCTGATCGGGCCGGTTGCAATCGTCCTTGGCAATGAGCACCGCGGCGTCTCCGACGAGGCCGCTGCTGCCGCGGATGCGATCTTCCGGGTTCCGATGAACGGGATGATCGAAAGCCTGAACGTCTCGGTTGCTGCGGCCGTCTGCGTCTTCGAGGCCTACCGCCAGCGGCTCAGCAAAGGTGCGCTGGTGCACTCCGTACTCCGGCCTGAGGACCAGTCGAGCATGCTGCAGGATTGGCTCCACCGGTAAGCTCGCACATCTTGATTGGGAAACGCAGGTTCTGTATATTCAATCCACTGGTGACTCAGAAACCGAGTCCCGGTGGTTTGGAGGAGGGCCCTCTGACAGCAACTTGGGGGTCTCCCGTGCGTATAGACTGGTAGAGTAGTCCAATCCACAACCACCCCACACCCCGGAACCACCCTCCATGGACGGCGTTGGGAACGACAGCATGTCGTTCATCTGGCAGAACGTGCTGCTCATTTCTGCTGTTTTTCTGATTATCTTTATCTACCTGGTGCTGATCATTCGAAAGCGCTGGAAGCAGAACTTCCTGCACGTCAGCGAGATCGAAAAAGAAAAACAGAAGAAGAATCGGCAATCGTCGTAGTCCTGTCCGGTAGCCGGCTCGCGTGGAGCGGCCCCGGCGGGTCGCTTTTTTTTTGACCGTTTCTGGGTGCACAATGTCCCTTGCGCGGATTCTCCTGTCCCTCTGGACCCTCCTCTCCTTGGCTGTCGTCCCCGCCGGTGCTCAATCTGGTGACGCCGCCCATACGCGCGCTTCGCTCAAGGCGGAGGCCTCCAGCCTCCTCCCGGGCAGCACGGTCACGCTGGGCGTCCTTCTTCGCATGGATCCCGGCTGGCATACGTACTGGGTGAACTCGGGCGAGGCCGGACTCCCGACGCGCATCGCCTGGTCACTTCCTGACGGTTTCGCCGCCGGCGAGATCCAGTGGCCGCTGCCATACAAGTACGTCGAAGCCGGCGATGTCATGACGTTCGGCTACAAAGACGAGACGATGCTGATCGTGCACGTCGCAGTCCCGGGGAATCTGCGGCCTGGCCAGACCGTCACGCTCACAGCCGACGTGAGCTGGCTCGAATGCAAGAATATCTGTGTGCCCGGAAGCGCGGTCGTCTCGCTCACGCTCCCCGTGGGCGATGCGCAGCGAGATCCGGCCACGGCGCCGCTCTTCGACCTCTACCGCAATCGCATCCCGGTGCGTATCGACGGCGTTCGTGATCTCTCCGTGTCTTCGCGCGAAGGGACCGAAGCCGTCGTGCTGACGCTCGAGCCTGCATCGAATGTGACACTGTCGCAGGAGACTGTCGACTTCTATCCGGAATCGGGCGAGCCGCTGACGGTGGGGCGTACGGTCGTATCCGATGGTGGACGCACGATCACCATTCCGGTTTCGGCGGCACGGCGGCCGGATGGGCCTGTGGCGTTGAAGGGCGTCGTCGTGTACACAAACGCCGGCGGCGAGCGGGTTAGTGCGGCCGTCAGGATCCCGCTGAGCGCGTCGTTCGCTGGCGGCGTGGGCGGATCCGCGTCCGGCCATGGGATTCTCGGGAAGACGTTCACGACGATCGAACAACCCGGATCCAACCAACCGCTCTTGCTCTATCTGGTCTTTGCGGTCGTCGGGGGATTGCTGCTGAACATCATGCCGTGCGTGCTCCCGGTGATCGCGCTGAAGATCTTCGGTCTCATGAAGATGTCGGGTAACGAGCCGAACAAAGTGAAGCGGCTCGGCCGGGCGTTCTCCGCGGGCATTCTCTTTTCGTTCCTGGTCCTCGCGCTGATAGTTATCATTCTTCAGTTTGCGGGGCGTCAGGTCGGCTGGGGATTCCAGTTCCAGGAGCCGCTCTTCGTCATCGCGATGACCGCGGTGGTCTTCGCATTCGGCCTGAGTCTGTTCGGCGTCTATGAAATCCAGCTTCCGGGCGCCGCGATCGCCGGCGTCGGAAGCCTGGCTGCGAAGCAGGAAAAGGGCGGAAAGGGGTATGCCGCGTCATTCTGGGAAGGGGTGTTCGCGACGATCCTGGCCACGCCCTGCACCGCGCCGTTCCTTGGCTCGGCCCTCGGGTTCGCATTTGCGCAGCCGCCGCTGGTGATTCTCCTGATCTTCGCGGCGGTAGCGTTCGGCATGGCGCTGCCGTATCTCCTGATCACCTCCCGGCCGGCGTGGCTGAAGTACCTCCCGAAGCCTGGCGCATGGATGGAGACCGCGAAGCAGTTCATGGGCTTCCTGATGATGGCCACCGTCCTCTGGCTCCTGTACATCCTGGGCAAGCAGCTTGGTGTTGAAGCTGTCGTCTGGACCGGAGCATTTCTGTTGAGCATCGCCGTCGGTGCATGGCTTGTCGGCCGGTTCGCGACGCTCACCGCCCCGCGGGCCCGGGCGTACGCTGTCTGGGCGCTTGCGCTCCTCATCGTTGCCGGCGCCTACGTGCTCTTCATGGAGTCGACGCTGAATGTGCGCGCGCTGATCGCGGGCGAGAAAGCAGTGGAGCAATCCGGACCGGAGCAGGCGGCCGGACGCATCCCGTGGCAGCCGTTCACGCTGACGGCGCTCGAGCGTGAGCTCGATGACGGCAGGCCGGTGTTCATCGATTTCACGGCCGAGTGGTGCCTGACGTGCAAAGTAAACGAGCGCACGGTCCTCGCGGACCGCGAGGTCGTGGACGCGTTCGCTGCGAGCGGCATCGTTCCGTTCAAGGCCGACTGGACGAACCGGAACCCCGAGATGACGCAGCTGATGAAGAAGTTTGGCCGGTCGGGCGTTCCGCTCTATGTGGTGTTCCCGGCGGGCAGGCCGGATGCGCCGATCGTGCTGCCGGAAGTGATCACGTCGTCGATCATCATCGACGCGCTGAAGAACGCAACGGGGATGAAGTGAGAAGAGATCGGAGGGGGGAAACGGAGCCGGAACGGCGCCGGTGAGATGAAATCCAGAAGAATGAATGAGCCGGGGAGGGGACGATGTCACTGAGACCTGTGAAGAGGATTGTGGAGGCCAGGCCGACGCTGGAGGGGGCGGGCGTGCATCTCCGTCGGGCGTTCGGGTTCGGGAACACATCGGACTTCGATCCGTTCCTTCTCCTGGATGATTTCCGAAACGATGTGCCTGCGGACTATATGGCCGGGTTCCCCTGGCACCCGCACCGGGGCATCGAGACCATTACATACGTTCTTGCCGGGAACGTAGACCACGCTGACAGCATCGGCAACCACGGCACCATCGGGGCGGGAGACGTGCAGTGGATGACCGCGGGCAAGGGCATCATTCATCAGGAGATGCCGAAGGGCGATCCACAGGGCAAGATGCACGGGTTCCAGCTTTGGGCGAACCTCCCCTCATCCCTCAAGATGACCGCGCCACGCTACCAGGAGATCAAAGGTCCCGAGATTCCTCTGATAACGGATGACGACGGTACGCAGGTGCGCGTCGTGTCCGGTTCGTTCTGGGGAAAACGGGGGCCAGTGGAAGGGATAGCGGCCGATCCGGTGTACATCGACGTGACCGTCCCGCCCGGGAAGACAAAGACACTCCCGATGCCATTGATGCGGCAGGCATTTGCCTACATCTTCGAAGGCGGGGGGAAGTTCCTGTACGCGTCAGATCCACAGGGGGTTCCGACCGAGGGTCCGGACAGCAGGGCGACCACTCCACCGTCGACCGCCGGCAACCGATCCCTTGTCCTCTTTGACAGCGGGGACGAAGTGAGCGTGCGGGCCGGTGAGCAGGGTATCCGGTTCCTTCTGATATCGGGCAAGCCGCTCCGCGAGCCCGTGGCGTGGTACGGACCCATCGTGATGAACACGCAAGCAGAATTGCAGCAGGCGTTCGAGGAGCTTCAGGACGGGACGTTCTTGAAGCGGTAAGGCGGGAGTGTATGGGGGAGGCCGCCCGGCGTCACGCGTTCGGGTCGCTGCTCCAGAACTTCAGCAGCGTGTCCGCCGATTCGCGCCTCCTCAGCACCACCATCGTCCCGCCGTCGTCTTCATACCCCACCACGACCGGCATCTGCCGACTGTTGTAGCGGGACCACATGCCGAACGTGTAGGCTCCTGCGTCGTGGATGATGATAGAGTCGCCTTCCTCGACCGGTGGGAGCGGGAGGTCCCGCGCCAGCACATCCCCCTGAAAACAGAGCGGCCCGACGATTGTTACCGGTGCAAGATTCCCGCGCCTGGGGAATCCGTCCCGGTCAAGCACAGTGAAATTGTGATGCCAGTGTTCGGGCGCGTAGGTTCGCCTCAGAAACATGTCGGCCCCGAGATGGATGGCCGCAGACGTCCTGCCTCCCGTCACATCTCCCGCCTGCTTGACATACTCCACACGGCTGACGGCCCACGCAGTGTTGGCATGGTAGTACCGACCGAATTCGGTCACCACCCTGAGCCTGCCCGTGAACAGGTCAGGGCATACGCGCTCGAGCCCGGCTGCATACTCCTCCATCGCCGGGGCAGGATGTGCGGGATCGTAGGTGGCCGGGAGTCCCCCTCCGATGTCTACTGACTGAATCTGTCCGTGCTGCTGCACGCCGTCGTTCAGCTCGAGCGCGAACGCAACGACGCGACGGGTCCCTTCGAGCAGCATCTCGAGCGGGCACCCCTGCGAACCGATATGGACATGTACGCTTCGGAGCCACGGGTAGGAGCGGAACGCGTGCGCGATGGCGTCGCGGTCAGCGCCGAGCGGAACTCCGAACTTCGACCAATGTCCAGCAACACTCGTTGACACAATACTGCCCGTCCCCACCTGAGGGTTGATCCTGAGACCGATCATTGAGGAAGTCCCGCCCGGAGGGATAAGGCCGGCGATCCGCCGCACCTCGGCGAGCGAGTCGGCATTGAGACCGACCCCGCGGCTCAGGCAGTGGCTGATTTCATCGGCGGTCTTGACCGGGGAGTCGAAGACGATACGGTCGGGTGGGAATCCCGCCGCCTCTGCGAGCCGGAGCTCCGGGAAAGATGCGGCCTCCGCTCCCATCCCGAAGTCATGAAGAAGGGAGAGGAGGGGAAGCAGGGGATTGGCCTTGACCGCGACCGCGTGGAGCGTCACCGTGGGGAACACTCTGATCACCTCCCGCGCGCGGGCGCGCAGGCGCGTGAGGTCATGGAAAACGGCGGCGGTGTCCTCGGGGCCGATGAATCCGCGCGCCCGGGCGAGCCGGAAGACACGCGAAATCTCGTCGGGCGAGGGTGAGGTCAGGAGATCATGCATGGAGCGAGTCCGGGACGGTCGCCAAGGCGTCGTTGACGGAGGGCGGACCGCGGCTGTCGGTCAGCGCACATAGAGCATCTTGATATGTCGGATCGCCCCGGCGGCGGACACACGACAGATGTACGTCCCCGTCGCGAGACCGCGCGGCCTCCACGGAAAGGTGTGCACACCGGATCCCAGGGGACCGTCATATACCGGGCTCACACACCGGCCGAGGAGATCATAGACGTTGATCGTCACGTGGTGGCCGTCGAGTCCAGTGCCCCAGGCGGCCCCCGCGGTGCCGCTGCGCGTGCCCCGATTGGCCACGGTGCCGACTGCGTTGACGATCGCGCTCCTGGCCGGGGGCATCCGCAGCGAAATCACCGTCTCGCCGTTGAAGGGGTTCGGATAGGATCGGCACTCGAACGATGCAGGGAGTTCACCGTCGTCCTCCACGGACACCACCGGCTGTTGATACAGGAGGGCGCCGTCTCCATCCGTTCCGATGAATACTGTCAGTGTTCCCGGCGGGTAATCAGTGGCGAGCGCGAGCGAACGCATACCCCGCACAGTCCATGGCGGATCGAGGCGCACCCAGGACTCCTGCCCGGAGTTCAACGCATAGAATCCCCACTCCCCCGTGAGCGTGATCCCGCCTGCGAAAATGGTGTTGTCGACCGAATCCACGGCGAGTCCAAAGAAGTAATATGGCGTCCCTGCAAGTCCGGCCGATGTCCAGGTCGCCCCCGAATCCGTGGATTGAATGACCGCCCCTTCCATGCCCGCATAGACGATGCCCGCCCGGCCGAACGCGAGCGCGTCGCAGGCATTGTCCCCGGCCATATCAGGGAACGCCGTCTCCCATGTCTCCCCCTTGTCGAATGAGCGGGCGATGAACGGGGCGAAGATCGCGGTCTCTCCCCCGGCCATCACCATACTACCCGCTGTCCCGACCGCATTGACCTGGCCGATCCCGATGTCGAACACGAGATCCCAGCTCCCTCCCGATGCGGCATGACGGTACACCTTTCCCTGACCTCCCGCAAAAGTCTCGCCGCAGATGGCGAGCGATGGAAATCCGTCGAGCGCGTGGATCGAGCTGATGTCGGTGCGGCGCATCCCAGCATCGGTCGGATCCCACTGTTGCGTGCCCGGATTCAAGCACCACGTCCTCGATGTGGTTGTGTCATCGTAGGCAACCTCGAGACCCGCGGTGACGGTCCACGAGAGCGGGCCGACATCGTGCGGGTGGATGGATCGGACGCGCTTGCCAGCCAGCCCCATGAGCGACCACCCGGAGTCGGGATATGCGGGGGTGGTGACGTATACACCTGTGTCCGTCGCTGCATAGAGCGAACCCCTGAAGAGCGCGAGATCATAGACTGTGCGGCCGCCAAGACCAAACCGGGAAAACTGAGCCGCGCTGCGGGGAGTGAAGGCAAGGAGGAGCAGCATCAGAAGCAGTATTGGGACGCCACGTCTCATGGTGGAATATGAAGACGCCGTCCAGGATTGTCAAGCCGGGACGGGCGCATTTTTGGCTGTGTTCGCGTATATTCCAGGAGTCTCAGTTCCGGCGCCATACTCCATCAACCACGCTGCGGCGACGCTGATGAGTTCAGTAACCGACTTCCCCTCCTGGCAGGCTCTGGTCCGCCATCACAAAGAGATGGCGAACCTTCACATGCGGGACCTGTTCACGGCCGATCCTGGTCGCTTCAAGGCATTCACGCTCACGCTAGGCGACCTCCTCGTTGATTTTTCCAAGAACCGAATCACCGGCGAGACGATGGGCCTCCTCCTGGCGCTTGCGCGCGATGCGCGTGTGGAAGAGTGGCGCGATCGCATGTTTCGCGGCGAGAGCATCAATGTGACGGAGAACAGGGCGGTGTTGCACGTGGCGTTGCGGAACAGGTCCAATCGCCCGATCATGGTGGATGGCCGCGATGTCATGCCCGACGTCAACCGCGTGCTCGCGCAGATGCGGGGATTCACAGAGGATGTGCGGTCCGGCCGGTGGACCGGCTGGACGGGGCAGCGCATCACCGACGTGGTCAATATCGGTATCGGCGGATCCGATCTCGGTCCGGTCATGGTGACCGAGGCGCTGCGGCCATACTGGCGCAACGAGCTGACGCCGCACTTCGTGTCGAACGTAGACGGCACGCACATCGCCGAAACGCTCCGGCGCGTTCACCCCGAGACAACGCTCTTCATCGTGGCGTCGAAGACGTTCACAACGCAGGAGACTCTGGCGAACGCGCACAGCGCAAGGCGCTGGTTCCTGGAGGCCGCGGGGAGCGAAGCCGCGATCGCCAGGCACTTTGTCGCGCTCTCAACGAACGCAGCCGCAGTCGCGACGTTCGGCATCGACACCCGTGCGATGTTCGAGTTTTGGGACTGGGTGGGCGGGCGATACTCGCTCTGGTCGGCCATCGGCCTCTCGATCGCCCTCATGATCGGCATGGACCGGTTCGTGGAGCTGCTCGCAGGCGCGCACGAGATGGACGAGCATTTTCGCACCGCGCCCCTTGAAGAGAACATCCCGGTTGTCCTCGCGATGCTGGGCGTATGGTACGCCAATTTTTTCGGCGCTCCTACACATGCGATCCTGCCGTACGATCAATACCTTCACCGTTTGCCCGCCTACCTCCAGCAGGGAGACATGGAAAGCAACGGCAAACGCGTGACACGGGACGGACAGGAGATTCGCTACACGACCGGACCCGTGCTCTGGGGCGAGCCTGGCACCAACGGCCAGCACGCATTCTACCAGCTCATCCATCAGGGGACGCATCTGATTCCGGCCGACTTCATTGCACCTGTCGAAACCCAAAATCCGGTCGGTGACCACCACCGGCTGCTCCTTGCCAACTTCCTTGCGCAGACCGAGGCGTTGATGAAGGGCAAGGCCGCGGACGAGGCCCGAAAGGAACTCGAGCGCGCGGGAGCAAAGGGCGACGCTCTGGAGCGGCTGCTTCCCCACAAGGTGTTCCCCGGCAATCGGCCCACCAACTCGATCATAGTCAAGAAGCTGACGCCTCACACGCTGGGAATGTTGATCGCGATGTACGAGCACAGGATCTTTGTCCAGGGCAGTATCTGGAATGTCAACTCCTATGACCAGTGGGGGGTCGAGCTCGGGAAGCAGCTGGCTGCGGCGATCCTGCCCGAGCTGTCGGGGGAGGTTCCGGTGTCGGGGCACGACGGCTCGACGGCCGGATTGATCAGGCATATCCGGGGGGCAGGCGGTTGAAAATAGGGTCAAATTTCTTATCTTCAATGCATTCCGTCCTCGCAGTCCTCCCGCATCAGCCATGATCGAACACAACGAACGTCAACCCTTTGCCTGAGCATGCCGCACACTGACAACGCACCACAGACCCGCGCCGGACGTATCCCGCGCCATCCGAGTCAGACCGAACAGGATGAGCTTGCCATCAACACCATCCGGACGCTTTCGATGGACGCCGTCCAGCAGGCGAAATCGGGCCACCCCGGGATGCCGATGGGTATGGCACCGACGGCTCATCTGCTCTGGACGAAGTATCTGCGCCATAATCCGGGTAATCCCTCCTGGGTGAATCGGGACCGGTTTGTCCTCTCCGCCGGCCACGGCTCGATGCTGCTGTACTCGTTGCTCCATCTCAGCGGGTACGATCTCTCGCTTGACGAGCTGAAGAACTTCCGCCAGTGGCATAGCAGGACACCGGGCCATCCCGAGTACGGCGAGACTCCCGGCGTCGAAGCGACCACCGGTCCGCTCGGCCAGGGAATCTCAAACGCCGTCGGCATGGCGATCGCAGAGAAGTACCTTGCGGCGCGATTCAACCGCGATGGCTTTCCGATCATTCAGCATCGCGTGTTCGTCATCGCAGGCGACGGCGATCTGCAGGAGGGCGTGTCGTCTGAAGCGTCTTCGCTCGCGGGACATCTCGGGCTTGACAATCTGTTCGTGCTGTACGACGACAACCGCATCACGATCGACGGAAGCACGTCGCTGTCGTTCACGGAGAGCGTGAGTGCGCGCTATGCGGCCTACGGCTGGTTCGTGCAGCAGGTCGACGGCGACGGGAATGATCTGCAGGCGATCGGCAAAGCGATCGATGCGGCGCTTTCGCATCCTGGCCGTCCCTCGCTCCTCCGGATCAGGACGCATATCGGCTACGGAAGCCCGAACAAACAGGACAGCGCCGAAGCGCACGGTTCCCCGCTCGGCTTCGATGAGGTCGCGGCCACGAAGGTGCGGCTCGGTTGGGATCCGACCCGTTCATTCTTCGTCCCCGAAGGTGTCCTTCAGTACTACCATGCCGCGGCGGCCCGCGGACATGAGCTGGAACAGGAATGGAAGGCCATGTTCGCCTCGTACGCGTCGGAGCATCCCGACCTCGCACGGGAATTCGATCGCGCGCTGACGAAGCAGCTCCCGGGAGACTGGGAAGCCCTCTGGGCCCGGGTCGCACCGGAGTTTGATCCGTCCGCATCGATGGCCACCCGGGAGGCCCAGGGCAAGATTCTGGATGCCGTGCTTCCGCACCTTCCGCTTGTCATCGGCGGATCGGCGGACCTCACCCCCTCAAACAACACGCGGTTCAAGGGGGCGGAGGATTTCACGACCACGAAGCGCGATGGCCGCTACCTCCGGTTCGGGGTGCGTGAGCACGCCATGGGCGCGATTCTCAATGGTATCGCCGTCAGCGGGATGGTCATCCCCTACGGCGGGACATTCTTCACGTTTGCCGACTACATGCGCCCTGCGATTCGGCTTGCCGCAATGTCGAAGTACCCCTCGATCTTTGTCTTCACGCACGACAGCATCGGGCTCGGAGAAGACGGCCCGACGCACCAGCCGGTTGAGCAATTGGCCTCACTCCGCGCGATGCCGGGGCTCGTCATTATCAGGCCGGCGGACGCGAATGAAACGGCATATGCATGGAAATTCGCGCTCGAAAACAGGCAGGGCCCGACGGTCCTGGCGCTGACCCGGCAAAAGGTCAAGGTGCTGGATCAGCATCGCTTCACGCCGGCGCATAACCTCGTCCGAGGGGCGTACGTCCTGACGGGCTCAGAACGTCCGAAAGTGATCCTCCTGGCAACGGGGTCGGAGGTCCATCTTGCGGTCGCCGCGTATCAGCGCCTGTCCGGTGCGGGGATTCCGGCGCGCATTGTCAGCATGCCCTCCTGGGAGCTCTTCGAACGCCAGCCGAAGGCATACCGTGACGAGGTCCTGCCGCCGGATGTGACCGCCAGGGTCGGCATCGAAGCGGCCGTGGGTTTTGGGTGGGAACGGTATCTCGCCCCAAAGGGCGTGTTCATCGGGATGCATCGGTTTGGGGCATCTGCCCCGTATGAGACGCTGTACGAAAGGTTCGGTTTGACCGTGGAGCGTATCGTGGAAGCAGCGCATGAGGTGATGACATGACTGTCGCGGTAGCATCCGACCACGCCGGGTTTGAGCTGAAGCAACTGCTCGTGACGCAGCTCGCGGACGACGGACATGTGATCCTTGACCTCGGCAGCCATACTGCGGATCCGAGCGACTATCCCGATCATGCGAGGGCAGTCGGTGCGACGTTGCGGGCTGGCACAGCGGAACGGGGGATCGTGGTCTGCGGGAGCGGCGTCGGGGCCTGCATTGCCGCCAACAAGATCAAAGGTGTGCGCGCGGGCGTCTGCCACGACGCATACTCGGCGCACCAGGGCGTGGAGCATGACGATATGAACGTCCTCTGCCTGGGCGCGCGCGTGATCGGGTCCGCCCTTGCGCTCGACATTGCGCGGCTCTTTCTTCAGGCGAAATTCACGAACGAGGAGAGGCACCGGAGGCGGGTTCAGAAGGTTCTCGACATCGAGAAGCGCCAGGAGTGAGATCGGACCCGACACGTAACGGGTGGGGCACGGAACAGCGCAGGCCGGAGCACAGCTCCGGAGAACGATCAGGCACGAACGGGGGTTTCCACATGGGCGTGTTGCACGAGCTTGAACGGTTGGGGCAGAGCATCTGGTTTGACAACATCAGCCGGAACATGCTGATGAGCGGAAGTCTCCGCCGCATGGTCGAGGACGGCCTCCTTGGCGTCACATCGAATCCGACGATCTTCGACAAGGCAATCTCAGGCAGCAGCGACTACGACGACCAGCTTCGGAAGCTCCTCGCGGAGCGGCCCGGGATCCGCGTGGAAGAGATCATCCAGGAGCTTATGGCGGAGGACGTGCGGCAGGCCGCGGACGATCTACGGCCCGTGTTCGATCGGACCGGCGGGCGTGACGGATACGTCAGCGTCGAAGTCTCGCCCGCGAAGGCGCGCGATACCGGGGCGACGATCCAGGAGGCGCGCCTCCTGTGGAAGATGATCAACCGTCCGAATCTCATGGTGAAGATCCCGGCAACAGTCGAGGGGCTCCCCGCCATCGAGCAGGCGATCGCCGAAGGCATCAACATCAACGTGACGCTGATCTTCTCGCTTGCCCGGTACCGGGAAGTGGCCGGGGCGTACATCCGGGGGCTGGAGCGCAGGGCGAAAGCGGGGCTTCCGCTTGCACCCGTCGCGTCCGTGGCAAGCGTGTTTGTGAGCCGTGTCGACACCCTCATTGACGCTCTGCTGGACCGGCGCGCTGCGAGCGACCCTGCACAGGCGCCGCGCCTTGCCTTGCTGAAGGGGCAGGCGGCCGTTGCGAACGCCAAGCTGATCTACCGTGCCTTCCAGGAGATCGTCTCCGATCCCAGATTCGAAGCGTTCCATGTTCTCGGAGCGCGGGAACAACGCCCGCTGTGGGGAAGCACCAGCACGAAGAACCCTTTGTACGATCCGCTCCTGTATGTCTCCACCCTCGTGGGGCCGCACACGGTGAATACTGTTCCCCCGAACACGTACACCGAAATCCTGAAGAGCATGAAACCGGCGTTGACCATCGAGACCGACCTTCCCGCCGCGAGCCGTGTTCTGGCCTCACTCGAGGCATCGGGGATCTCCATGGATGCCGTCATGCGTCAGCTGGAGGACGAGGGGGTGTCCGCGTTTGAGAAATCCTTCGACGGTCTCGTTCGCAACATTGAACTGAAACGACAGGTGTTCTCTCGCTGAGGAGGTCTGATGAAGGCCCTTGGAATCGATGTCGGTGGCAGCGGCATTAAGGGTGCCATTGTTGACACGCGCACGGGGCGACTCATCAGCGAGCGATTCCGCGTGCCCACCCCGGAGCCGTCGACGCCGCGCGCCGTCGGGGCGGCCATGGCTCGCCTCATCCAGCATTTCGAATGGAAGGGGCCGGTGGGGTGCGGACTGCCCGGTCCCGTCAAGAGGGGCCGCCTGGTCACGATGAGCAACCTGCACAAGGCGTGGGTAGGGTTGTCGGTGGCGGACGCGCTCAGCAAGGCCTGCGGCCATCGCGTCACGGTACTCAACGATGCCGACGCGGCAGGACTGGCCGAGATGAGGTTCGGCGCGGGACGAAAGGAATCCGGTGTCGTGCTCATGCTGACTGTCGGGACCGGCATCGGCTCGGCGCTGTTCGTCGACGGAGTGCTCGTTCCCAACACCGAACTCGGACAACTTGACATCCGCGGCAAGCGGGCGGAAAAGCGGGCCTCCGCGAAGGTGAAGAAGGACAAATCGCTTTCATGGGGCGCGTGGGCGAAGCGGTTCGACGAGTACCTGGGCGCGGTGGAGACGATCCTCCTCCCTGATCTCCTGATTGTCGGCGGCGGCATCAGCCGGCGGTCCAAGAAGTTCGCGTCGAGGCTGAAGACCCGCGCGCGTCTCGTCCCGGCGCGACTCCAGAACGAGGCGGGCATTGTGGGCGCCGCCCTCGCCGCAGCACGCTCCGAGCGCCGGTGAGCACCGAGCATCTCGAGTTCCGGTACTTCGGGTTCTTCGCGGTCCTCAGGCGATATCGCACGACCACGGTCATCGGTTGGGCCGTGACCGCCGCGGGGATGGCGGGGTTCATCGCGTCATGGGGCATCCCGGGCGCACGCGGCTTGCTCGATGTCATGCTTGCGGTCGCGACGGTTCTGGCCGGGCTCACGGTCGTGCAGGTTTCGGTGATGAGCCTGCAGAGCTACGTGAGCGTCCGGTTCCCGCCGCTCCCCGAGGGCATGGCTGAGGCCGAGCGCGCTGCCCTCGAGGCGCTGGAGCCCGTCATGGCCGAGGTCAGGGACGGCGGATGGCAGGACGCGTTTCATGCGATCGGAGAGGTGCGCGGGATCGGAGAGCGATGGGGGCTGCCGCAGCCCGAACGCCGCGGGCCTCCGCCCACCAGGCACCACATCAGGGAGACGTGACCCATGGCAGGCCGGCTTGAAGAGTATCAGGAATTCCGGACCCGCATGAACGAGCGCATCCTCGGGATCGAGAACCGTCCGATCAAGCGCTTCTTCAGCCTTGATACGCTGACGTACGAGCCCGGTGCGCTCGACGCGCGCACGAAGGAGCTGCTCGGACTGGTCGCGTCCATGGTGCTCCGGTGCGACGACTGCGTGTCGTACCATATCCTGCAGTGCAAGAAGGAGGGCGTGAGCGACGCCGAGCTGTATGACGCCTTCAGCGTCGCGCTCACGGTTGGAGGGTCCATCGTCATCCCTCACCTCCGCCGCGCCGTCGCATTCCTGGACGAGGTCAACGCCGCCCCGTCACCGTGAGGCTTGCAGCCCGGCCATGAAGAACGCAGGTCGACCGGACGACGTGAAAGCGGAGCTGCTCCTGCTCCTGGTCGTTCTCATCTGGGCCAGCAACTACCCCATCGCGAAGTTCAGCATCCGGCAGCTCGACATCTTTGTCTTCAACGCCGTCCGGTATGTCGTCGCGGCAATGCTCCTGGGCGGCATCTTCTGGACCACGCGTGCACAATGGGTTCCCGTCGGGCCTGCAGACCGTCCGCGCCTGCTGCGAGCCGGAATCGTGGCCGGCGTGCTCTATCAAATTGCATTCATCGTCGGCTTGAAGCTCACCACGGCCGGGAACTCGGCCGTGCTGCTCGCCACGGCGCCGCTCTGGACGATCGCCCTGTCCGCCCGGATGCATCGGGAGCCCATCACGCTCCGGGTGTGGATTGGCATGGGGCTGTCGCTGGCCGGCGTGGTTATGATCATCGCCGGGAGCGGGCGAAGCCTCAGTGTGGGAGGCGTGGAGATGCTCGGCGACCTCATTTGCCTCGCTGCGGCATTCTTCTGGGCCTTCAACACCAACCTCCAGAAGCCCCTGCTCGGCAGATACTCTCCGCTGCAGCTCAGTATCGTCATGATGAGCATCGGAGCGGTGGGTCTGACCCTGACCGCCGTGCCTGCGGCCGTCACGATGGACTGGAGCGCGGTCGCATGGCCCGCTTGGGCGGGAGCCGTCGCATCGGGAGTTCTGTCGATCGCGGTAGCGAACCTCATCTGGTCGACCGGCGTGAAACGACTCGGACCCGGTCGGACCGGGAGCTTTGGCAACCTCATTCCGGTCGTTGCGTTGATCATATCGTATCTGACGCTCGGGGAAACGTTCGCGCCGATCCAGATCGTGGGTGCGGCTGTGACGATCTTCGGCGTCGGGTATGCGCGCCGGTGACCCCGTATGGCGGGATCGCACTCAAGACACGTTCTTCCATCATCAATCATCTCGAAAGACGCGACATGAAGAAGTTCCGATGGTTTGTGGTCTGGGCCTCACTCGGTCTGCTGCCACTGCTGCTGGCCCCGACGGCGGTACAGGCGTCAGATCCGCCCACCCCGGGGAGCTTTCGCGCGGAACTCGACATTCAGATCAACGACCTCGAAAAGAAGCTCGTCTCGCTGGCAGAGGCTATCCCCGCTGAGAAGTACGCGTGGAGGCCGGGGGAGGGCGTTCGTTCGAACAGCGAGGTGTTCGCCCACATCGCGCAGGCGAACTACATGTTCCCCTCGCTGCTTGGCGTGAAGGTGCCTGACGGCATCGGGAATGATCTGGAGAAGAAGCTGACGAAGAAGGGGGAGGTTGTTCCGGCGTTGAAGCAGTCGTTCCTGCATCTTCGTTCCGCGATCGGCGGCCTCACCGATGCGGACCTTGAGAAGCCGACCAAACTCTTCCAAAGGGAGAGCAGCGTCATGGGGGCGTACTACCTGGCGACGGGGCATCTGCACGAGCATCTCGGGCAGGCGATCGCCTATGCGCGGATGAACGGCGTCGTCCCGCCGTGGACGGCTGAGCGGGAAGCGAAGCAGAAGCAAGACTAGTGCTCCACCAACTATCTGACGTTACACTGCAAGGAGCGCAGTGCGCGTTCCAACAATGAAGGATGGTCGGGCCCGTTCAGGAATCTTGTTGGAACGGCACTAGGCGCGCGGCCGGGGGATGCGGGACGGGTCTCCGCGGCGCCTCTCGGGGGAAAGGCCAATGCTGGCGCCGGCGGTCGCGTATCCTTCCATCGGGGCGTGGGCTTGCATGCGCGTATGGAGAGGGAGCTGGAATTCGCCGGGCGCGTCGGCCGATCGGCCGGCAAACACAAGGGCGGGAGACGGCGAGGCGTCCTGCATCGAGCGAACCGGGGACGGTTCCTCGAACAAGGCGGTGCTCGCATTGTAGATGCTCATCAGGTGCCAGAGGACGCCCGGTTTCGGCCTGCACAGGTCCTTTTCCCAGCGCTCCACGCCTGCCCATGAGTATCCAATCATGGACGCGACTTCCTTCAGCGTGAATCCGGCCGATCGCCGCGCGGCGCGAAGGCGCTCGCCGAATGTGCTGTGATGCTTGCGCTCAGTGACCAGGCGGTCGAGGATGCGCTCAATCTCTTCCGCGCGCTCCAGGGAGAGATGGACGCGGCGATGCACCACCTGCCAGAGGTACTGCCGTGAGACTCGCATCGCGGATGCGAGTTGGGCGTTTGTGATCCCCCATTCTTTCATCGTTGCGCCGATGCGCGTGATCGCAGTCTGGACGTGTGGCTCGCTGGATGTCATGGCTCTCTCTGCCTCTGCGGTTTCGGTTCCCATATATATACGCCCGGGATCGGGAATTGTTGGGAATTGCCCTGCGTTCTGACGCACAATCTTGTGAATCCATCCAATAATCCTGACATTTGAACGAAATGCAGGCCAACCGGCGCATCCCGGAGCCAACACCTGGAGCTCATGCATGACGATTGTGCACCACCTTTGCTTTGTCCCGACGGCCGCGCTTCTGGCGCTCTTTGCCTCCCAGGTCTCCGCACAGGGCCAGATCCGCCTGAACCAAATAGGCTTTCACCCGGGTGACACGAAGGTCGCCGCGGTGGCTGGGAACGGAACATCCTTTGTCGTGCTGACCGCGGACCGATCTGATACGTTGTATCAGGGGACACTCGGGCCCGCCTCCGTCTGGCAGTATTCGCAAGAGAGTGTCCGGCTCGCGGACTTCTCTCCGGTTCAACGGGAGGGCTCGTACATTCTGTTTGTGCCGGGGGTTGGGAACTCGCTTCCGTTCGACATCCGGCCGCACGCGTATCAGAATCTCGCCGTCGGTGCGCTGAAGGCGTTCTATTACCAGCGCGCGTCGACTCGACTGATGCCGCAGGAGGCGGGCGTATGGACGCGCTCGGCGGGCCATCCCGACACGGCCGTTCAGATTCATCCGTCCGCCGCGACCGCGTCGCGGCCTGCGTTCAGCGCAATCCGGTCTCCTCAAGGATGGTACGATGCGGGGGACTACAACAAGTACGTGGTGAACTCCGGGATCTCGACGTACACGGTGCTGGCGCTGTACGAACATGCGGGGCCGTTCATGTCTGCCCTCATCACGAAGATCCCCGAATCCGGCAACGCCCTCCCCGACGTCCTCGATGAAGCTCTCTGGAACCTCCGCTGGATGATGAGCATGCAGGATCCGGAGGACGGCGGCGTGTACCACAAATTGACGAACGCGGCATTTGACGGCTGGGTGATGCCCGCCTTCGCGACGACTCCCCGGTATGTGGTGCAGAAGTCGACCGGCGCCGCGCTGAACCTTGCCGCCGTGGCCGCACAGGCCGCCCGGATATTCCGGGACTTCCAGGGCGTCCTCCCGGGCTTCGCGGACTCATGCCTGCGGACATCGCTGGCGGCGTGGCGATGGGCGCGCGCCAATCCCTCGATTGTCTTCTCCCAGTCGAACATGAACCTCGCGTTCGATCCCGATATATCGACGGGGGAATATGGCGATGGAAGCTTTTCCGATGAACGGGATTGGGCTGCGGCCGAGTTGTACGTCACGACGGGGCAGGATAGCTTCTTGCTGGCAGGCAATCCGGTGACCGACGTGAACGCCACGGTGCCCTGGTGGCAGAGCGTCCGGACGCTCGGACTGTATTCGCTCGCCCACCACCGCGGGCATCTGACGCCGGCCATCGATACAGCCCTGGTCGTCTTGCGCCTGCGAACGCTTGCGAACAGCCTTCTCTCCGCATATCAGTCGTCCCAGTACCGGGTCGTCATCGGGCACTCGTCATCCGATTTCGTCTGGGGCAGCAACGCCGTGGCCGCAAACCAGGCGATGGCGTTGCTCGTCGCGCACCAGCTGACGGGCGATGTAAACTACCTTGACGCCGCCTGCGCCAATCTGGATTATCTGCTCGGACGGAATGCCACGGGCTACTCCTTCGTGACGGGATTTGGAGACCAGACGCCGTTCCATCCCCATCACCGCCAGTCACAGTCGGACAATGTCGTCCAACCCGTTCCCGGGCTGCTGGTAGGCGGGCCAAATCCCGGGCAGCAGGACGGTCTGCAGTATCCCTCGAATCTCCCCGCGCGTTCGTATCTTGACAACTTCGAGAGCTACGCGTCCAACGAAATCTGCATCAACTGGAACGCCCCGCTCGCGTACGTCGCCGGCATGGTGGAAGCCATACGGCATCCGGAGGGGCCCGTGACCGAAGTGGCGGACGGCGCCCGCGGGTCGGTCATCCCTCAGGAGATGCGGCTGGATCAGAACTATCCGAATCCCTTCAACGGCCGGACAGTCTTCAGGTTCCAGCTTGCCGCGCCAGGCGGCAATGCAGTAGCAGGGGGCGGTGACAATGGCGGCAGGGTGACGTTGAAGATCTACGATGTGCTCGGGCGGGAGGTGGGGACGGTGGTGGATGAATTGCTGCGGAGCGGATCGTACGAGGTCGGGTTCGACGCGGGGGATTTGAGCTCGGGCGTGTACTACGCGTCGCTCCATTCCGCCGCGGGACGGCAGACCATGCCCATCATTCTGGTGCGGTGACTCGATGTGGAGGCTGTAGGATTCGAACCTACGACCTTTGCCTTGTAAGGGCAACGCTCTGAACCAGCTGAGCTAAGCCTCCTGCCGATCCGGCAGATCAGATCGTGTATTTCCTGCCTTCGTTGATTTTCTTCAGATATCCCATCAGCGGCTCGAAGTATCTCACCATCGCACGGGCGTTCAGATCCTCGCCTGTCGTCTCCCTCAAGACCGCCCTCCAGTCGCGCGAGCTCCCCGGGGTCATAATCGACCGCAGGAAACCGCCCGTCGCCACGCTGCCGTAGTAGTTCGTCGCGCGCGGGTTCTGCTTCAGGATCGTTCCGGCGATATGATCGTGGAGCTGGAAGAGCAGGGCGTACGACAGCGCATAGTCGTAGTACTGTGCGGCGTCATCGTTGATGTGGGTCTTCGTAGCCGCGTCACAGAACTTCTCGCCGCGCGCGGATGGCGGGACGATCCCCTGATATTGCTTCACCAGCTCCCACCAGCGCGCATTGTAGCGGTCCGGCGCAAGGTTGTTGTCGTACAGATCGTGCTCGAAGCGGCTCATGACCCCTGCCGACCATGGCATGAATACGACGTAGTTGAGCGCTTCTTTCAGAAGGGCCTGCATCGGGTCCACCGTCGCGTTCGCCTTCGCCAGTTTGCGTTGGACGAGATACGGCTTCTGCATGGACGCCAGCCCGATCATACTCCCGATCGCCTCGTGGTAGGCGCGGTTCGCCCCTTTGCGCAGCAGCGGAGGCACGTCGACGTTCGTGTAGCTGATATAATAGTAGACGTGGCCCAGTTCGTGATGGACAGTCTCCCACCACTCGGCGTTCGGCTCGACGCTCATGAGTGAGCGAACATCGTTCTGGTAGTCGATGTGCCACGCGCTTGCGTGGTTGTTCTTCTTGTAGAGCGAGTCCGGGGGCACGGGATAGAGCGATGACTTCTCCCAGAAGCTCTTCGGCAATGCCGGCCAGCCCAGGCTCTGGTAGAAGGCTTCTCCCTGCTGAACGATCCATTCCGCGGTGCGGTCCTTGAGCGCGGCATCCAGATTCATCCCCTCCACCTCCACCATCGCGCTCCAATCCTGACCCCAGCGGTTCGGGAGCCAGTCGGCCGGCAGATAATCCGGGACAGGCTGACTGTACCGGCTGGCGAGTTCATACCGGGCGTACGTATGCAGCTCGCGGTACAGTGGACGCAGGTCCGACACCAGCGTATCCATCAGCGCCATCATCTCGGCGGATGACATGCCGTAATCTGACACCTGGTATGCGAAGTACGAGGGGTAGCCGAGCGGGCGCACTGTTTCGTTGCGAAGCCGCTGCAGCGTGGTCAGTCCCTCGCGCAGCTCCTTGCCAACCTCCTTGGAGGTGGCCCAGGCGGCGGCCCGTTCCCGGAGCGCGCGCGACGAGCGGAGGATGTCGTCGATCTGATTCGTCGTGACAGGCTTGCCGTCGATGCGGTACGTGAACCCATAGAGCTTCTCGGTCTGCGCGGTTTCTGCGGCAATCCGCTTCCGGACCAGATCGCCCGCAGTCTCGGGGTTGTCGGCTGCCATGTACAGGATGCGCTTCAGCTGCCGCACCTGGAGCGGCGTCAGCTGATCCGCCCTGGCCAGCAGCGTGGTCGTGGAGTCGATATTTGCCTTGCTGCCGGTGAACGCGGAGAAACGCTCTCTGGCTGCCCGGGTTGCCGCCGCGTTGACGGTGTCTCCCGGCACGATGTGCGTCTGTGAGTTCCATTCGGCCAGGGCATAGTCCTTCGAGAGCTCCATCCACCGGGCGGTATACCCGTCGATAAATCCCTGGGCTTCCTTCTGCGGGTCATCGGGGGTGGAGCATCCCGCGAGGCCCGCAACCACGGGGAGAGTGACTGCAGCAAACAGGACGGCAAGGCGAAGACGAGGAGGCATGAGAGTGTCGATATGCATTGTTGATACGCTGTACTTTCTCCAGGTGCGCGGGAAAGGACAATCGAACGGGTCAGCTGAAGACGGCCCGGTTGAAATCGCGTCGGCGCGCGAGTGTGACCGGGTGGTCTTCGCCGAGAAACTTGAAGACCGCGATGCCGGCCTTTCGCGCGGCGTCATCGTGGTAGTACCGGTCGATCCTGATGATCTCGATCAACTGCCCGAGCGCATCGTCGAACCGCCCGTCCATCAGGTTGCGGCATGCGCTTGTGAAGGCTTCCTTCTGGGCGCCATCCGGCAGGGAGCCGGCGGTCAGGTCTTTCTTCAACCCGTGCAGGATCCGTATGGATTCCGCCAGCTCGTGGTTCTCCACGCCGTCATGGACCACGTCGGCCAGCGCCAGCGCTCTGTCAGCGTCGGAGAAGAACAGTGCCTTTGCCATCAGCGCGGTTGCGTCGCTGTTCTGCGGCTCGTCGGTAAGCACGGGGCGGAGGAGCTCCGCCGCTTCTGCGAAGCGCAGATCGCGCAGCATGACCCGTGCGGCGTCGATGCTGCCGGCATGCCGCGATGGGAGCGACTTCCGGAGCCACTCCACGATCATCGGTTCGGGAATTGTGCCGGAGAATTCGTTGACGACCCTCCCATCCACGAACAACTTCACGTTCGGGATGCTTCTGATCCCGAAGGACGCGGCGACCTGGGGAAACTGTTCCGTGTCGACCTTCGCCAGGACCCAGGCGCCGCCCGCCTTCCCGGCCAGACGCTCGAGCGTCGGTCCGAGCACGCGACAGGGCCCGCACCACTCGGCCCAGAAGTCCGCCACCACCGGCACCGTCCGGCTCCGCTCGATGACGTCGCGCTGGAAGTCCCCTATGTTGTAGTCCACGTTCGAAGCGGCGTTCATGGCGCCCTATCGTGTGAGAATCATTTTCCTGGTCTGGACGAAGCTGCCGGCGGACAGACGGTAGAGATAGACGCCGCTGGCGAGGCGGGACGCGTTGAACTCGACGCTGTACGAGCCGGGTGCCTTGCGCTCGTCTACCAGGACGGCAAGTTCTCGCCCCAGCATATCATAGACGGTCAGCGTCACGTGATGTGAGCCGGCGCTTCCTGCCTGTGCCGCGGGGACATGGAACCTGATCTCCGTGGTCGGATTGAACGGATTCGGGTAGTTCTGGTCGAGCCGGAATGTGGCCGGCGCGGTGTCGGCCGGTTTGCCGCCAACGTGCGTGGGGGAATTCCCCGGACTCATCGTGATCGCGCTTGCGCCGGAGATGCCCGAGGGACCGATCACGGTCCCCGCGCCGGTCGCCGGATCGATGTCGATCAGCGCTCCGTTCACCTGGAGTCCATACAGCGTTCCGGTGGGGTCGAAGACGATCGATGTGATCCCCTGTCCAAGCCCGGTCGAGCCGATGAGTGTCAGCGCGCCCGACACGGGGTCGACAGAAAAAACCCTGTCCCGGTTCACCACCGCCGGCATCACCGACGCCCACACCGCTCCGGTGGCGGAGTCGTACGCGAGTCCCGAAAGGAAGGTCGAGGGGTTCACGCTGAGCGTGACGGTGTCGTTTGCCGCGGGTCCTATGCGGTACACCATGCCATCCGGTTTCCCCGGTGTGAATCCGACGGCCAGAATGGTATCAGGATGGATGTAGACAAATCCACGGATGTTGTTGTACGGGAGAGTCCGGATCGTCAGCGCATCGCCGAAGCCGCTGCTGAGACGCACGATATCCGTCCCGCCGGCGTGCTGCACGCTACCGTGGAGCTCCTTTGTGACCGGGTGGACCGCCAGGCCCCTGATGCTCAGGACGCCAGTCGATCCGATCTCTGTCGCCGTGCCCCCGTGGATGTCAACCGTGTACAGATGGGCCGGCGATAGTCTCCCTGCGGCGTACATGACACCGGGTTGCGCCGTTCCGACCTCGATGCCTTTCCCCGTGATGACGAGACTGTAGGCCGGGTGCAACGGGTCATTGCACCCGATGACTATGGAATCGCGCTCCTCCCCGTGTTGCAGGGGGGTGAATGCGGCCCGGATCACCAGCGAGTCCCAGAGGGCGAGCTGATGAGGGATGGCCGGCGGGTCCACGATCCGGAACGATGGGGTAGAAACGGAGACAGAGGAAATTGTGAGCGGTGTCGCGCCGACGTTGAGGACTGTGAATGCAACAGTGTCCGACACCGTCCCGGCTTCGCAGCGACCGAAATCGTGCTCTGTTCGTTCGGCAAGAATCCGCTTCTCGGCATACGGCGTCAGGCGCACGTTGTGGACCCAGTTGCCCCAGAGGTCTTTGTCGACGGCGTACTCGGTGTACATCCAGAACTCCTGCATCGTGAGGGGGTCGAGGGCGATTCCCATGTAGTCCCCCCAGCGGTTCCGGTCGCCACCGAACGTCTTTACGTAATTCCCTTTGCCGGCCTGGAGCTGAATGCCGGGTCTGAGTTGCCCGGGCGGATCGGTCGCCAGTCTCCATGTCATGTACGCGCCGATATGCTCGGACTCCCCGCTGCGGCTGTACGTGATGGCGACGTTCTTGTCCTTGTCCACCGCGATCGCCGGATAGAAGTACCAGTATCCTTCCAGGCCAAGCGCGCCATCCTCTATGACGGTTCCGTTGACCGTGTTGACGCGGAGATAGCGCACGCGGGAGTAATTGCCGGCTGTTCCGACGGAATGGACGAGCCACACCGAGCTGTCCCGGTACACCGGTTCGTTGCTGATGCCCGACCCGCCCGTTTCGATCATCGTGGCGGACCCGCCGAGCTGGTCGGCCTGCGGCGCCTCGGACCATGCCGAAACCGGGACTGTCCGTGCTGTGAGCACCGGCGACGTCAGCGGGTCCGTGAGCGTGAAGAGCGTGATGCTGCTGCCTCCCCAGCTCAGCGGGAAGCTGACGAAGTAGTAGGCGCTCGGGCTCCCGTACGCAATGACGGGGCGGATCGTGAACGCGGAAGACCCTTGCCTGTCCCGGACGTTCCAGAGATCCGTCCACCGCACCCGGCCGGCTGTGTTCGCGTACAGATCCGATTTCGGGATGATGCGGATCTTGGAGTAGTCGTAGCTGCCCGAGAACTCCCAGTTGTTGGAGGTGATGTACAGCGCCTGCTGGTCGAACCCGACGCCCTGGTAGTCCGCCCAGTTCCCTGCGGAGACGCTTCCGTTCACGCCGGCGGGGAGGGCCCAGTTGTACCATGTTCCGAGCGGATCATCGTCATCGGACACCGAGACGAGGAAGAAGGAGCGTTGCTCCGAGTCGCTCTGGTCGAGCCAGACCATGATCCAGCGGCCCTCGAAGTGGTCGAAGGTCACTTTCGGATCGAAGGCTGCCGCGCGTGACAGCGTGGTCGAGAACCAGGTGTCGGTATTGATCGTGGCGAGCGTGCGTCCCTGTCTGTCCAGAATCCGGAACCTGCCGTTGTCGACCACAATCGCGTGCCTCGGGCCCGCGGCGATGTAAGGGTCTGGCGGGATGAAGTTTCCGGGGTCCCGCATGCCGTCCACGCTCGCAAGCGTGATCGGCGGGGGAGCGCTCGATGACGCTCCACCTGCGGGCGCATCGGCGACAAAAGTCGTGATTGTGGCTGGCCGGTTGAGCGGCTGGTCGCTTGCTGGAGGGTTCCGATAGAACCGGATCTTGTTCCGCGGCTCCCTGAATGCGGGTCCCCCGAAGGAGGCAGCCGAAGCTGCGCCAAAGGTCGCCGTCGTGACGACGACGCCGGACGCCACTGAGCCGGTGTCAGGTCCCTGGTACGACTGGGACGATGCCGGCGCGGCCGTGAGGAGGGTGGCGGCAAGCCCTGCGCACGCATATCGTACTGTGGAAATCATTTCACGAGCAACATTTTCCGTGTTTCGACGAACGTGTTCCCCGCGCCGGTTTCGTTCCCGTCTGTCGGGGTCGCCTGCAGTCTGTAGATGTACATTCCGGTCGCGGCGATCAGCCCGGACTGCGTCCTGCCGTCCCATACGCTTGCGTAGGCGCCTGCGGCCATCTGCATGTCAACAAGCCGTGCGACTTCCTGTCCGAGCATGTTATGGACGCTCAGCTGGACATGGCTGGGAGACGGCAGCGAGAACCTGATCGTGGTCGAAGGGTTGAACGGGTTGGGGTAGTTCTGTGCCAGCTCGAACCGCCTCGGGATCTCGGATGTCGATATCTCTTCGATCGAGGTCGCCTGCGAACCGGTCTTGATCGCGATCGCAGTCACACCCGTTTTCTCTGTCGATCCGATCAGGGAGGCGACGGCAGTGTTCCGGTCCAGTTGGTAGAGCTGGCTGGCTGCCGTTCCGGTGCCGGCGATGGCGAAGAGTCCGCCGGCTTCATCGAACGCTATCCCGGGAGTGATGAGGCCGAGCGTCGTGCCTCCGACCAGCGTTGTGTCCCCGGTGGCGGTATGGACGGTGTAAATCTTGTCCTTGCCTGTCCCGAACGCGGGGCGGACAGAAGCCCAGAGAGCACCGGTGATGGGATCGAAGGCAATGCTCGAGTAGTTGATCCCCTGGGCGCTCCCCACGAACGTCGTGTCGTTTGTCTCGAGGTCGATGCGGTACAGCCGGCCGCCGGTGGTGGCCCCAAAGAGAGTGTCGCCGGGGGAGAACGCGATCGCCCGCATGTTGCCGAGGGGAACATGCCTCACGAGCACCGCTTCCGCGGTGGTCGCGTTGATCCGGTAGACGGCGGTCGCGTTCGCTGACGACACGCTGCCGTGCAGTTTCCCGGTGGAAGGCTGCACTGTCAGACCCTGGATCTCACCTGCGGGGAGGGACCCGATTTCTGACGCGGTGCCATTCATCGTGTTGAGGACCATCAGACGCGACGGCGCCGGGCTGTTCACCGCGTACATGACCCCCTTCACGGCGGGAGAAATGTCGACGCCCTGCCCTCGCAGGGTCACCACCAGCCTCGGCTTGTTCGCCGCGTTGCTGACGATGACGACCGAGTCCAGAACCTCGCCGGTCCGTTTCGGCGTGAAGCGGAATGGGAGCGCCAGCGATGTCAGGTACGGCACATTGTAGGGGAAGGAGAGCGGCGGTCCGGTGTAGACGTAGTCCTGACCCGGGAACGCAATCGATTCGATGGTCAGCGGATCCTCACCAGCGCTCAACACGATCACCGTGTCGGCGAGTGTCGAGCCGCCCGTATCCATGCTCGGGAATGACATCAGTCCCGGCTCAATGTTCACATACGCGCCAGGGAGGGGCCCCACTTTGGCCATTGCGATCCAGTTGCCCCAGCGGTTGCCCGACGCGGCATATTCCGTGTGGACCCACACAGCGTCATTGTCGACCGGATCCAGTGCGATGCCGTTGTAGTCGCCCCAGCGGTTGCGCCCCGAACCGAAATCCTTGACATAATTGCCTTCGCCGGCCTTCACCGCAACGCTCATTGAGAGCCCCGGCGGATCGCCGGCCTTGCGGGATGCAATATATGCGCCCGCGTACTCGGTCTCACCTGAGCGGCTGAACGTCACGATGAGGTTCTTGTTTTGATCGGGCATGAGCGCGGCATAGTAATGCCAGAACCCTTCCATGCCCACGGCGACGTCTTCAAGCAGTGCGTCCGTGAACGGGTTGATGCGTATGTACCGGACGGCCGAATACTGATCGCCTGAGCCGCTGGCAATAGTGTGGACTGCCCAGAGGGAGCTGTCCCTGTAGACGGGGTTGCTCCGGAGCCGGCGGGTGCCCGCTTCTATGGGAAGGGCTCCCCCGCCAAGCTGGCCAGCGTTCTGGTGATACGTGAATGCCGTGACCGGAATGTACGATCCCGTGACCGACGGTGCCGTGGACGGACTGCTGATCTTCCAGAGCGAAAAATACGTCCCCGTCTCGAACGGAGAATCCGTCAGGACAAACTGAACCCCGGTGGTGCCAAACACGTTGGCGGCTTGCAGCCCGTCGGGCGCAATGTCGGGATTGGCAGGATCACGAAAGTCCCACAGGTCGAACCACGTGAGCGCCCCGCCCGTGCTCGCGTACAGCGACGACTTCGGGAAGATCCTGAGCCGGTTGAAGAATGGCGCCGGCCGGGTCCCGAGAGGGAACATGCGGCCCGTGACATAGACCGCTTCGGCGTCATACCCGAGCTGCGGGTAGTCGTCCCATTGAATCGTCGCGGAGTCTCCGAGCGCGTTCGAGGGTGTCGCCCAGCTATACCATGTGCCGAGCGGGTTCGAATCGTCCGACACCGAAATGAATATCGTCGCGCTCACGGTGTCTTCCACGTGGGCCCAGGTCATCACCCAGCGACCGGCGTGATGATCATAGATCACCTGCGGGTCGAACGGAGCCCAGTTATGCGGTGCGATCGGGGCGTACCACTGGTCCGCCTCGATGGTTTTCAGCACTGTGCCTGTCTTCTCGTAGATCCTGAATCTGCTGTTCACAACGGCGATGACGTGATTCGGACCCACCGCCAGGTCCGGGTCGGGAGGAATGCGGACGCTCTGGTCCGGGATGCCCGTGAACTCGTTCAGGATGAGAGGCTGCGAAGCTGTGGACGAACGCTTGTCCACTCGAGCTTCGAAGTAGTTCGAGCCTGCGGGAGCGGCAGGGGGGACCAGCTTGGGAGGGTCCGGCAGATACTTCCGCGGACGGTTCACGCGGGGCGGGATGTTCGTCCGCTTGAAGAAAGGGCTCTCGGGAGTGTAGGGGTCGGTGGAGACCGACACACCTGAAGGAACCGATCCGGTCTTCGGACCCTTGGCAAGGGGGGCGAGCCCCGATGCAACGCTCGCGGTGAACACGAGGTCTCCGCCCGTCGGGACTCCTCCGTTCGGGCCGCCACCATTCCACTCGGCTACGTGGATGTAGTACGTCACCCCGGCCTGTGCGGCGAACGTGAGCTGCGACTGGCGGACCACTCCCGGATTCACGTCGTCGTTGCAGGCTGCGAGCGTGAGGGCGCCGCACGTGCCGGTGAGCAGGCCCATGGCGATGTCGTAGTCGGCGGGGGTGCTGCCCACGGTGCTGACCGTGACATACTGCGCGGCCGGAGCGGTATACACGAACCACACGGTCTTGCCCCCGCCTCCGTCCGCACATGTAAGCGCCGGATCCGAGGCATTGGGAGTCGCAAGTCTGGTGTTCTGCGTGGCGGTGAACGGCAACGAGCCGATGACCGTCGCTCCGGAGCATTCATCGTTGGCGGGCGCTTGTGCGACCGCATGTGAGCATATCAACATTCCAGCGACCGCGACCAGGACTAGCCGCAGGCTGAATGTGCTCGCAAACCTCATGGAAACCTCCCCAAAAAGAGATGCTATTCTTCTATTTTACCAATGACTACCAAGACTTGCAAGCAAAGACGGCTCGTCTAGTGGTGCTCTTGGCCTGCACCCGGAAATCCGGACGCTCCCGGCAACCTGGATTCCAGACGCGCCGGCTGGTGAATAAGCACCGGCAGGCACTGAGGGCATACGCTCAGCTGCTGTGACCTGTACTCCAGCGGCAACAACGCAACCTCTTCGGACGATCGTCCGCAGGAGAGGCAGGTATTCAGGGATGTGGGCATGGTCAATGCTCCTCGGGTGTAGGGAATGCTGTGAGATGCCGCGATCGTTCGGCGATGCGAGGTCCTGACTTCATTGTCCGACTTCGCGCCGAGGCCGTTCAGCTTCCAGCATCAGCGCGACCGCCTCGGCTGCCTGCGCGACGTGGATGCCTCCCTCAAACTGGCAGACGTGCGGATCGCCGGGACATTGTTGCTGGCAGTACGCCTCGGAAGGGAGGAGCACTGCTGATCGGTTTCCCTGCGGACCCCAGAGCCGTGGCGAACATGCGGTGAGCGGACAGAACAGCGACACCGTGGGAACTCCCAGACCTGCTGCGATGTGCATGGGTCCCGTGCTGGCGGACACGAGGAGCGAGAAATGAGAGATCACCGCCATCAGTTCCCGGAGCGTCAGCGCGCCGACCATATCGATGACGCGTGTCGACGTCAGTCCCGCGAACGCCCGTGAAAACTCTTTCTCCGCTTCTGACCCCGTGACAACGATCCTCGCAGACGGATGGCGCTCAAGAATCTCTCCGGCGAGCTCTGCATACCTATCGATGCGCCAGTTCGGGGCAGACTTGCCGCTGCCGGGATGCATCCCCACCAGTACCGACGTCGTGCCCTGGAGTCCGGCGCCGCGCAGTCGTAACGCAGCTGCCAGGCGTTCGTCTTCCGTAAGGAACACTTCTGTTGTGAGGTCGGTCGACCGCACGCCGATCGCTCTTCCGAGATCCAGACAGTAGTCGGCCTCGTGTCGAAGCGGGACATACTTGTTCCGGCTGACCGTCCGCATGAACGTCAGAGCTTCGTACAGCTTCGTTCCAACGCCGATGCGTGTGCGGATGCCGGCGGCGAACAGCATCCAGGCCATCCGTTCGGTGGGTAGCAGAAGCAGTGCCGTGTCGAACTTCCTCGAACGCAGCATGGCGACCTGCGCCCAGAACCCTGCGCGGGCCGCGTGCGCCCCTGCTGGATCATCGATCAGGATCTCGTCAAGGTGGGGGTTGTGGAGAAGAACCTCTCTCGTGTATGGCCGGACGAGGGCTGCCAGGTGCGCGTGCGGAAACGTATTCCGGAGCGCCCGGATCAGCGGCGTCGCGAGGACGACGTCCCCGACGCGATCGGTGCGGACAACAAGAATTCTGGAGTGTTTGGGCATACGAAAAGATGCGTATCCGTAAATATACCGAAATTCGCGGTAGAATGGAGATCTCCCCGCTGGCCCGGCGGCCCCCTGGCAGTTGCGCGGCCCAACCCTTGTGATGCCGCCCACAGTCGGTGAAGAAGCCCCGCAGTAGATTCAGATTGCAGTGCGCCCTCCGCTCCCCTGATTTCTTCCACATCCGTGCGTTCATGGGGTCCTCTATGGATTTCCGAAAACTCCTTGGCATTGAAGACCTCCCGTCCGGACGCCTTCACCGGCAGTTTCGCGTTACGATCGAGCGAAAGACCCCGGCGGCGCTCCTCGAGTTCGAAGCTACGGTCAACGGGTATTTCGTTGGCAGCAGGGGGAAGGCGGATTTCATCGCCGAAGGGATCAAGGTCAAAGGTATCCCAACGATGGATCTCCGGCATTTCATGCCTGACGAGATCAGGGCCGTGAAGAAGCACGCTATCGCCGTCGAGTATCCGAAGCTGCTGTCGCCCAAGGTCTGAGGCACCGCCTGGGGCCTCGTTTGCACGCCCGCCGGGCTTGCGGCGCAGACTGGCCCGAATGCCCCGCCTGCATTCGCCGGGAATCTGTACCTTTCCAGCATCCTGCACCTTCCAGAGTTCGCTGGACCCGCTCAATCGCCGGGATTCTCCTCCGTTCTACACTCCTGCCGTCACCGCATCACTTGCATTCTTTGTGACCTTTCTTGACCATACAGATCAGCGTGTCTGTGTTGTGGCCACCCCTTGCAGTTCCCGGTGAGAAAACCGGAGCTGCTGATGCGTGGTCCCACGCCGATGTGGTGCAGTATCGTTTTCGCGCTCGTTGCAGTGAGCGTCACTGGCGCAGCCCGCGTGGTCCCGCACAATCCGGGTGATGGACCTGATCCCGCCAAACGTTGACCGTCCATCCGCGGCGGAGTGAGGGCTGCGGCGGGTGGGAGAATGCGTGTGGCGGGGCAGGGGCGCACGCGATCGGCCTGCAACGGGCACTTGACTGGGTTGGACGGCGCGCGTACCTTACGGCGCCGACGACATGTTGATCGAAAGGAACAGGGATCATGACACAGGCGAAGATCCACCGGAGCACCGGAAGCCTCATCTTCGGCTCGATGCTCGCCCTCCTTGGAGTGGTGCTGCTGCTTGACAACCTCGGCCTCATCGATGCGGGCGACGTGTTGCAGTTCTGGCCCCTTCTGCTCGTCGTTTTCGGCGTTGTTCAGATCTCGCAGCGCAGCGACACGGGCGGCAAGACGTTCGGCATGATCGTTGGCATCATCGGCCTGTGGCTCCTGTTGAACAATCTCGACATCGTATCGCTCAGCATATTTGCGCTGTGGCCGCTGCTGCTCATCGGCCTTGGCATCCTGCTGCTGGTCCGTTCGTCCAACGCGGATCTCCCGGCAGCGACCGAGAGCGGCGGGGTTCTGAGTGCGTTCGCGGTGCTCAGCGGCGCGCGCCGCGTCAGCTCCAGCAAGGATCTCGAGGGTGGGAAGCTGACGGCGGTCATGGGCGGCTGTGAAATCGATTTGCGCCAGGCAGACATCAAGGGCGATTCCGCGACGATCGATGTCTTCGCGTTTGCGGGGGGGATCGACATGACGGTGCCGGCGGGCTGGGTCGTCGAGAGCCGTGTCACTCCGATCCTCGGCGGCGTCGATGACAAGACGACACATCCTGCGGCCGGCGGCAAGACACTCGTCGTCACAGGGAGCGTCATCATGGGCGGGATCGAGATTAAGAACTGAGCGTGACGCCCGCTCCGCAACAGCAGCTCCCGGTTGACCAGATCCTTCCGCAACTCACCGGGGCGCTCTCCGCTTCCACGCGCCTCGTCCTTTCGGCTCCGCCCGGAGCGGGCAAGACCACGCGCGTACCCATTGCGCTTCTGGCTTCGCAGGCGATCGGTACCGGCGGCATCATCATGCTTGAGCCAAGGAGGATTGCCGCTCGGCGCTCGGCAGAGTACATGGCGCAGCTGATGGGCGAAAGAGTCGGCGCCACAGTCGGATACAGAATCCGGGGCGATACCAGGGTCGGGCCTTCGACACGCATCCAGGTTGTGACAGAGGGCGTGCTGACGAGGCTCCTTCAGGAGAGCCCCGACCTGCCCGGCACCTCCCTTGTGATCTTCGACGAGTTTCACGAGCGCAGTATCCACGCCGACATCGGTCTTGCGCTCACCCTCGACGTACAGGAAACCCTCCGGCCTGATCTCCGCATCCTTGTCATGTCAGCGACGATCGATTGCGTTGCCGTTGCCGGGCTGCTCGGCGGAGCCCGGACCATCGCGGCCGAGGGGCGTCAGTTCCCCGTGGAGACACGCTATGCGAGTTTCGCGTCCACATCGCCTCTTGAGCGGCGGGTCGTTGATGTCATCATTCGGGCGCTTGCCGAAAACAGCGGGGACCTCCTGGTATTCCTGCCTGGGGCCGCGGAGATCCGTAGAGCCGAGCGCGCGCTGACGGAGAAGGGGCTCCCGGAAGTCGCCGCCGTCCTCCCGCTCTACGCGGACCTGCCTGCGGAGCGGCAGCAAGAGGCGCTTGCGTTGCCGCAGCAGGGCAGAAGGAAGGTCATTCTGTCGACCAGCGTTGCCGAGACTAGCCTGACCATTGACGGGGTCAGCGTTGTCGTTGATGCAGGTCTGGCGCGGATGGCCAGGTTCGATCCGCGGCGCGGGATGTCGGGCCTCGTCACGGTGCCGGTCTCCCAGGCTTCGGCGGACCAGCGGTGCGGACGCGCGGGGCGTACGGGCCCGGGGGTATGCTACCGGCTCTGGACGCGTGAGGAGCATGCGCAGCTCCCCCGTTTTGCGCCGGCCGAGATCACGGTGGCCGACCTCGCCCCGCTTGCGCTCGACCTTGCCCGATGGGGCGGGAGGGAGCGGCTGCGATTTCTGGACCCGCCTCCGGACGCCCATCTCGCGAAGGCGGCAACGCTGCTTCGGGATCTTGGGGCGATGGATGAACGCGGGGCGTTGACCGCTCACGGAAAAAGGATGGCGGAACTGCCTGTCCATCCACGGCTTGCGCACATGCTGATTCGGGGGAGAGAGCTGGGCTATGGCGCTCTGGCGTGCGATCTGGCGGCGCTGCTTGAAGAGCGCGACATGGTCTCGCGCGGCGATCCGCCCGACGTGGATCTGGAGACAAGGCTGGCCGCACTTCGCGGGGAGATCTCTGCCGATCGCGCATTACGGGATCGGGTCCTGCGTGAATCCGGCCGCCTCAGGAGCATGCTTGGAGTCGGGCAGGAGCGATCACGCGGCCCGTCAGGCATGCTTGTCGGCCTCGGCTATCCAGAACGCATCGCCCAGCATCGATCCGGTGAACGCTACCTCATGGCTGGAGGATCCGGGGCGGTGCTCCCGTCCGGAAGCCCGCTCGCCAGGGAGCGATACCTCGCGATTGCCGAGGTCGATGGGGTCGGTCAGGAAGTCCGCGTGTTCTTGGCGGCCGCCGTCAGCGAAGACGACCTGAAGACTATCGTCGGCGATCGAACGCGCTGGGAAGATGTCGCGCGCTGGGATCCGGTGGAGCAGGAAGTTGTCGCTCGCCGTGTGCGCCGGTTCGGTTCTCTTGTGCTGGAAGAGAGGACTGCTCCTCTGGATCAGGAGCGGGACATGCGCATCATGCTTGACGGCATTGCAAGCCTGGGACTGGATGCGCTGCCGTGGGACGAACGAGCGGCAGACTTCCGGCTGAGGTCGGAATGGATCCGCACCGCGGGGCTCGCCGGACCGGACTGGCCCGACCTGAGCGACAGTCATTTGCTGGGGACACTCGGGGACTGGCTGGGACCGCACCTGGTGGGCATGACACGTCGTGCACACCTTTCGTCGCTGAAGATGGACGCGATCCTTCGTGCGCTTCACACTCACCGGCAACTGCGAGAGATGACGCGGCTCGCGCCGGACTTCATACAGGTCCCAACCGGGAGCCGCATCAGGGTGCAGTATGCTCCGGGAGAAGCGCCGGTCCTGGCGGTCCGCCTGCAGGAGCTCTTCGGCCAGACTGACACGCCCAGTGTGGGCGGGGGCGCCGTGCCAGTGCTTGTGCACCTCCTGTCGCCGGCCGGCCGGCCGCTTGCCGTGACCAGGGACCTCAAGAGCTTCTGGGCCAACGCCTACAAGGAAGTCCGGAAGGAGATGCGGGGGCGGTATCCGAAGCACCACTGGCCGGAGGACCCGATCGCTGCCGTGCCGACGCGCCGGACCAAGCGTACGTCGCCCTAGCCGCCGGTGGCCATCGGCTTGACACTCGAAGGCGAATTGCTGAAGTTGGCCGACGCCTGCAGCCACATCGAATCGATGTTCCGGGACACATCCGGGCGAGGACACAAGAGAGAGATTATGGACAAACGGATAAAGCTGTACGCAGCGCTCAGCGCCGTGTTCCTGACCGCACTGGTGATCGCCGAGACCACCGGCGGCAAGCTCATACAGATGGCGGCGAGCGACAATCTTGTCTTCACGATGACGATGGGTGTCATCCCGTTTCCGATCACGTTTCTTGTCACGGACATCATCAACGAGTATTTTGGTCGGCGGGGGATACGGTTCGTGACGTTTCTCGGCATGGGCATGGTGGTGATGGGGTTGGTCATTCTCCAGGTCGACATGGCGGTACCCGCGGCCGTTATCTCGCCCGTGTCGGACGAAGCGTTCAACGCGGTGTTCGGTGTCTCTGCAAGAATCTTCATCGGTTCGCTCATTGCGTATATCATCGGCCAGCTGGTGGACATCTCCGTCTTTCACGCGTTGCGGGAGCGGACGGGGGGGAAGATGCTCTGGCTGCGCGCTACAGGTTCTACTGTCGTCTCGCAGCTTGTCGATTCGTTCGTCGTGCTGACGATCGCGTTCCTCGGCACGCTCTCGATGGGACAGATTGTTCAGATCGGCATCACCAACTACGTCTACAAATTTCTGATTGCCCTCAGCATCACGCCGTTCCTCTATGTAGTCCATGCCCTCGTGGACCGGTATCTCGGAAGGGACCTTGCCGCGCAGATGGTGCGTGAAGCGCACCCCGATACTCCCCCGGTTCACACCTCCTGAGCCCCCTCGAGCGACTCCTGCACCGGTTTGTGCGGGAGATGCAGACTGGCGTGCGCGCAACCTGCGCGGGTCAGGAACCACACCCTGCCTTCCGATGCAGTCCTGTGTGCAATAGGCGCGTGAGACCCCTCCTGCAGGACATCCAGGTATCCGTGCGACCTGCCGTGGCGCGGTGACGTTCGACCCTCCCCTGTGTAGGTTTATCGCCCCGGCATACACATCCGTCCCAAATCCGGAACCCTGCATTTCTGTGCTCGTATCGCCATACAGAGCGAGGGGACGATCCACGTGAGGGGGAGCATACGGTGAAAGGAGAGGGGCCATGCGTACCAGCATTCTGGTTGTAGCGTTGGCGGTTTTGGCCGCCAGTTTTTCGCCTGTGGCGTCGGGGGAGGACAGCAAGGATCCCGCGGTTTGCAGGGCGATTCCAAATCTGATGATTGCGATACAGTCCGACAATACCGGGCTCAGGGAGAGCGCCGCGTATTTCCTCGGAGAGTACAAATGTCAGCGGGCCGTCATCCCTCTGATGGGCATCCTGAAGAGCGACCGGCGGGCATCGACGCGCGCCGTGGCCGCGCTGGCGTTGTGCAGGATCGGGGATGCGAGGGGGTTGTTCGCCGTCCGGCGTGCGGTTCAGTTTGACAACAATGCCGGCGTCCAGCGCCTCTGCGCCTGGTACTACAACGAGTATGTTGCGCCAGGTTCATATGCGTTCATCAAGAAGTCGGAGGAGAGCCCGCCTGCGCTGGCGACCCAACTCGCCGAATAAGACCCGTTGGCGAGGCTCCTCCTTCAGGTATGGGCGGTTGTTCCCTCCCAGGCGGCCGCCCATCCCCTTTTTCCTCATTTTGAGATACGCGCCTCTCTACGTTTGACGATTCTACAAATGTACAAGGGGCGCCTGCGACCACCCGTCCGTTACTCTCTCTTCCAGCCCGCACAGCCTTACTCCTGAGGGTATTCCAGTCGTCGTCATCCAGGCCAGACTGGCACGCGGATGGCTATGTATATAAATGAGTGACCGATGTAGAACATCTCATTCGGGAGCTATGCGACGCGAACACGATCATAAGAGGGGTTCCCTATTTCGACAGTGCCCGACGTGTGGAACGCGCTGGGACTCGAGGGGGGCCTTCCTTGGTGATCCCCAGAACCAGTGGAACGGCTACCAGAAAGATCTTACGAAGGGAAAGCGGGCCATTGAGAGTGCGGGCTACGCTGTGTTCACGCACATGACGCATGAGTGCGGCACATCGATGGCCATTCCCGTGTGCGATCTCGGGGTTCTCCTCGGATGTCCTAATCTTGGCCCTGCGGGCCAGTGCTCCTGTGCCACATCGAAGCCGCAGGAGGCGAGCGTTGAGTCGCAGAACTGCAAGCTCACAGGTGACGCACGGGGGGGGCAGGGAAACGTTGCAGCCCCGGGGCAGGCTGCGTGACCGTCCCCCGCTTTGGAGGGGGGAGGATCATGACAAAGCGTCGGTTCGTTTCTGCGCGATCGTCAGCATTCTGTCATGTATAGTGGGGAAGGAATCGCACGCTTCGAGTGCATTTCCGCGCCGAACCTCCAGAAGACGCTCTCTGTTATGAAGTTATCGAGGTCCTGGGGTCCCTCTCAGACCGAATACTCAGCGGCGGTCAACGGTGACAGCGGAGCCATGTGTCCCAGGACACAACCTTCCATCCCGGCAACTTCCATATTGAGGCAACATTCCATTCGGGGGTACTTCGGATCAGTTCCTTCCAGGCCGGTCCTCGTTCCCCTCATCGTACGGGTGCATCATTGCGGCGTTTCTCTCTGGCGCGTCTCCGTCCTGTGAGGCTCCTTCTCCCTGGCGGCCCGTGGCATTGTGGCATACTCGTGCCGGAGCGAAGTGCGGTTCCGGACCAGTTCCGGCTCCGTCCGTCAATACATGGGTTTGTGAAGGGGAAGCTTCCTTGATTCGGAATTGTGTTTTGTGTAGTTTGCCAATGTTCGCTCGCAACACTTCGCATTTCCCTCCCCCCGCCAGGGGATGCGTTCCACCCGTTGCATGCGAGGCTCTCTCGGCGAACGAATCGCGAGCGCGGTTCGCGGATGCTGTCCTCTCCTTGTTCGCGAGGATGAGATGAGGACCGGCAAGGGCCTGCAAGCAAGAGCACTCTTGGAATTGCTCGTGGCACCATTGCGCAGGAATCGGTTGGCTGGCTCACCGAACGGACGCGGAGCAAGGGCTATTGATCACCGTCACAAAAGCACAATGATCCACCGTCGATTCGTCACATCACTGAGTCTGTTCGCTCTCCTGTTTTTCACAGGGTCGATCGCCCTTGCCCAGGCCACGAAGGTGGTCATTGAGACGCTTGACGATGGCACGGGGTTCGCTGTCGCCGACGCGAACCTCACAGCGGGGCAGACGATCACGGTGTATGCGATCGCGCGTGATGATGCCGACGCGTTCATAGAGAATGTGCAGGTCGACTCCGGCGGCTGGAGCCTGATCAATACCACCGGCGGTGTCGTGGACGGCGACCTCAATCCCGCAGGGAACAGAAGGTCGGCGACGTTCACCGCGCGCAAGATCGGTTCTGCTCAGATCAACGCCACCGTCCTCCCGCTCACCTCAATTCCTTCCGGTGTCCAGACGGTGATGGCCGGCGCTCCCGTTCGCGTTGCGGTGGAGACGCAGCCGGACGGAGGAGGGACGGTTGTCCCGACGCAGAGCCTTGCGTCTGGCTCATCATTGACCGGATACGCCATCACGCGGGATGCATTCGATAACTTTGTTGCCAATGAGCCAGCCACCTGGACTCTGCAGAACATCACGGGTGGTGTATCGCCGTCGGATTTGACGGCGAGCGGTGACAACAAGAGCGCACAGTTCTCTGGAGTGCTGGTCGGGACGGCGCAGGTTCAGGCTGACGTCTCGGGCCTGACTTCCGGACTCTCCGGGACGATCACCGTGATCCCGGGACTTGCTGCGCAACTCGCATTTGTCCAGCAACCCACCGACGAAGCATCAAGTACGGCAATCGCTCCCGCGGTGACGGTTCATGTCCTTGATGCCGCGGGCAACCTGAGGACAACGTCCACGCGGAACGTGACGATCTCGCTGGGCGCAAATCCAGGTGGAGGGACGCTGTCCGGGACGCCCTCGGTGGCGGCAGTGGGTGGAATCGCGACCTTCAGCAATCTGTCGATCGACAAAGTTGGCAACGGGTACACGCTCGTTGCGAGCTCGCCGAATCCTACTCCGCTCACGCAGGCGACATCGAGCCCGTTCAACATTACGCCCGGTGCCGCGGCGCAGCTTGTCTTTGTCCAGCAGCCGAGTGCTGTCGCCTCCGGCACACCCATCTCGCCTGCCATCACTGTTCGTCTCCTGGACGCCGGAGGGAATGTCGTCACGTCGCCTGAGCGGACGGTGACACTGGCGATCGGAACGAACCCGGCCGGCGGCGCGCTTTCGGGTGCCGTGAGCGTCGCGACTGTCGGCGGCCTCGCCACATTCAGCGACGTCGCGCTCGACAAGGCGGGCACCGGATACACGCTGGTCGCCAGCTCGCCACTGCCCGGTCCGGCGCTGACGACCGCGACCTCCTCTCCGTTCAATGTCACGTTCGGAACGGCCACCCAGCTTGTCTTCGTCCAGCAGCCGACCACTGTCGCGTCTGGAGTGGCGATCAACCCCGCGGTAACCGTCCAGGTCCGGGACGCCGCGGGCAACAATGTCACGTCTCCCGAGCGGAGTGTGACTGTGGCTCTGGGATCGAATCCGGGCGGCGGGACCCTTTCTGGGACGCTGACCGCTGCGACCGTGAACGGCCTCGCGACATTCAGCACTCTGTCGATCGACAAAGTCGGCAACGGGTACACGCTTGTTGCGAATTCATCGACCCCGACGCCGCTCACGCAGGCGACATCTTCCGGGTTCAACGTCACGTCGGCAGCCGCCACGCAACTGGTGTTCTTGCAGCAGCCTGCGAACGGGACCTCCGGGGTGGCCCTCTCGCCCGCAATTACGGTGCAATTGCGCGATGGCGCCGGGAATCCCGTGACGTCTCCCGAACGGAATGTGACGATCGCCATCGGAAGCAATCCAAGCGGCGGAGCGCTCTCGGGGACAACGACCGTCGCAACGGTCAACGGCGTTGCGACGTTCAGCACCCTCTCGCTGGACAAGGTTGGAACTGGGTACACGCTCGTTGCCAGTTCGCCGACCCCGACGCCGCTCACGCAGGCGACATCCTCCGGCTTCAATATTGGACCTGGGGCGGCTGCTCAGCTCGCCATCATACAGCAGCCGTCGACCGTCGCGTCGGGAGCGGCGATCAGCCCTGCCGTGACTGTGCAGCTCCGGGATGCCGCGGGGAACAATGTCACTTCTCCCGAGCGGAATGTGACTGTGGCTCTGGGATCGAATCCGGGCGGCGCGGACCCTATCCGGGACGCTGACCGTCACCACGGTCAATGGCCTGGCGACATTCAGCACGCTCACCCTTGACAAAGTTGGCAGCGGGTACACGCTTGTTGCCAGTTCGCCGACCCCGACGCCGCTCACGCAGGCGACATCCTCCGGTTTCACCGTCACGCCTGGAGCGGCCGCGCAACTGGTCATCATTCAGCAACCGACAAATGCGTCCTCCGGAGCCGCAATTGCTCCGCCTGTCACTGTGCAGTTGCGAGATGCCGCGGGCAACAATGTCACGTCTCCCGAACGGAGCGTGACGCTGGCACTCGGCGCGAATCCGGGTGGTGGAACCCTTTCCGGGACGCCATCCGTCACCACGGTCAATGGCCTGGCGACATTCAGCACGCTCTCTCTTGACAAAATCGGGAACGGGTACACGCTTGTTGCGAGTTCGGCCCTCCCGGGTCCCGCGCTTGCGCAGGCCACTTCGACCGGCTTCAACATCACGGCCGGGGCCGCGACGCAGCTTGTGTTCGTGCAGCAGCCGAACAGTGCCGTCTCCGGGACCACGATTTCTCCGGCGGTGACAGTCCAGCTCCTGGACGCCGCGGGCAATCTCGTCGCCTCGCCGCCGCGCAACGTGACGGTCGCATTCGGGGCCAATCCCGGGGGCGGGACGCTCTCGGGCTCCCTGACGGTTGCGAGCGTGAACGGTCTTGCGACTTTCAGCACGCTGTCCGTTGACAAAGCCGCAGCCGGATACACGCTCGTCGCGAGCTCACCTTTGCCGGGCCCTGCGCTTACGACCGCCACCTCGACTCCATTTACGGTGACCGCCGGCCCGGCAGCGCAGCTTGCGTTTGTGCAGCAGCCGTCGAACGCGACGTCGGGCGCCACGATCAGTCCTCCTGTGACCGTGCAGCTGCGCGATGCCGCGGGGAATCCCGTCACGTCGCCCGAGCGCAACATCACGCTCGCCCTCGGCGCGAATCCCGGGGCGGGGATCCTGGCGGGCACGCTGACCCATCTGACGTCCGGCGGAATCGCCACGTTCAGCAATCTCTCTATTGACAAGGTTGCGACCGGATACACGCTTGTCGCATCGCTCGCTCCGTTGACCGGAGCGACGTCAACACCGTTCAATATTTCGGCGGCGACCGCCACAAAGATCCGCGTTGAGACAGCGGCGGACGGTTCGGGGATCGTCGTTCCGGCGCAAACGCTCCCGTCGGGGTCGGTGCTGACGGTATACGCGATCGCCCGCGACGCGGCGGACAACTTCATCGGAAACGTGCCGGCGTCTGCCTGGGTGCTTGACAACCGCACGGGCGGCGTGCTGCCGGGAGATCTGGTGGCGGCCGGCGACAGCCGGAGCGCGGTATTGACCGGCCGCATCACCGGCACGGCTCAGATTCGCGCGACCTCCGGAGCGCTGACCCCGGTGACGTCCGGTATCATTACAGTGATCGCCGGAGCTGCGGCAAGGGTCCGCGTGGAAACCGCGTCGGACGGGACGGGAGCTGTTGTGCCCCCGCAGACGCTGACATCAGGGTCGTCGCTGACGATGTACTCGGTCAGCCGGGACGCATCCGATAACTTCGTGGCGAACATTGCCGCGACGTGGGACTACCAGAGCGTTACAGGCGGCGTGGTCCCCGGCGATCTCAATCCTGCAGGCGACGGGAAAAGCGCGGTCTTCGCCGGCAACGCGTCCGGCACGGCACAGATCCGTGCGACGGCAGGGCCGCTCACGCGTGTGCCGTCCGGCACCATTACCGTCGGCGCCTCGGTGGCAACGAAGATTCAGGTCGAGACGCAACCCGATGGCAGCGGGACGACTGTCCCCGATCGGACACTGGCATCCGGTTCGGCCATCACGGTGTACGCCGTGAGCCGCGATGGGTTCAACAATTTCGTCGCCAATATTCCGGGCGTCTGGACGCTCCAGAATGTCACTGGCGGCGTTGTCGCGGGCGATCTTGTGCCGTCAGGTGACAGTCGGAGCGCTGTCCTGACCGGCAGAGTGGTCGGTAGCGCGCGGATACGCGCGACGTCGGGCAGCCTGACCCCCACGAATTCGGGCGTCATCACGGTGACCCCGGGGCCGGCGACACAGATCAGAACCGAGACGGCTTCGGACGGCAGCGGCACGGTCGTGCCCGCGCAGGCGCTGGCATCGGGCGCGACGCTGACGGCGTACGCAATCACGCGCGACGCCTCGGGGAACTTCGTCGGGAACCCGGCCGCGACATGGACGCTGCAGGACATCACAGGCGGCGTGCTTCCGGGGGACCTTGACCCGGCGCCGGACAACCGCAGCGCGGTCTTCACGGCCAGGGCGATCGGCAGCGCAGTCATCCACGCAGCAAGCGGTGTCCTCACTGCCGTGCCTTCAGGGACGCTGACGGTCGGCGTGGGTGCGGCGGCGAAGGTGCGGGTTGAGACTGCGGCGAACGGCCTGGGCGTGGTGGTGCCGGCGATGACACTTCCGGCGGACAGCGCGATCACGGTCTACGCCGTCAGCAGGGATGCCTCCGACAACTTCATAGCAAATATCGCGGCCACCTGGGCGCTGCAGGGCAAGACCGGCGCGGTTGTGGACGAGGATCTCATTGCGGCCGGCGACGGCAAGAGCGCGGTCTTCAAAGCGCGTGGCATCGGAACGGCCCGCATTGCGGCGAGTTCAGATGCGTTGGCTGTTGTGCCGTCAGGCACGATCACGGTTGCCGTCGGGCCCGCACGCAGGCTCCTGATTACAGGTCCGGCCACCATGACAGCAGGCGTCCCGGGCAATCTGACCATCACTGCCATAGACGGCGGCGGGAATACCGCGACCAGCTACACCGGCAACAAGAATCTTGTCTTCGGCGGTGCAGATCCATCGCCGAGCCCGTCCGAACCGCCCGAAGTTGTGGACCGGAATGGCAACAGGATTGATTTCGGCGGCGTGACCGTCATCCGGTTCACGAACGGTGTCTCAACTGTGACATTGGGAACTCCCAACACCAACGGCGTCCTCTATTTATACAGGGCTCAGCAGGCGACCGTCTCCGTCACCGATGCAGCGTTGCTGATCGGATCTGGCGGCTCGGGCGATCTCAATGTGAGCGTCTCTCCGGGGCCGCTTGGAGGCTTCCAGTTCGTGCTGGCGACTCCTCAGACGAGCGGCATTGCGTTCCAGGCCGTGAACAATCTCACGGCCCTGGACGACTTCGGGAATATTGCATCCCAGTTCGACGCGACGACCAATAATGTGACAATCACGGCGGACTCGCCGCTGGCAGGGGCCGTGACGGGACTTGGCAACACCGGCGGGAACGTCCTCGACCGCTCGACCGATTTCGTGAACGGAGTCGTCGATCTCACAGCGTACGGGATGGTGTATGCAGGAAAGACCGGCACCGGGAAATTCACGGCGACGTCCGCCTCAGGGAAGACCGGGTCGTCGGCAAACGTCCGGGTGGATCCAGGATCGGCGACGAAGCTCGTCATTACCGGGCCTGCCTCCACAACGGCGGGAGATGCTCAGACCATCACCATCACCGCGAAGGACGCGGCGGGGAATACCGTCTTGGCCTATGATGGCCAAAAGGCCCTCACCTTCGCGGGGGCCAACGCTTCGCCCGATCCAGCAGTGCCTCCCACCGTCACTGACAACACCAGCACGCCGATCCAGTTCGGACAGGCGATGAACGTCGATTTTGCATCGGGTATCGCAGCGGGCACAATGACGCTCTACCGTGAGGAGACGGCGGTGGTCAGCGTGACCGATGGGACGATCGGGTCGTCCAACGGGGACAACCTGACCGTACATGTCGGACGATCCGCTTTCGCGAAGTTCATCCTGGTCCTTCAGACCCCGCAGTCGAACGCCGTGCCCTTCGCGGGTTCAAATGCGGCGGCGGCGGCGGACGGATTCGGAAACCTTGTCCTCGACTACAACGCTGAAGCGGACAACGTCGCGTTCTCCACGTCGCTGGCCGGCGCTGTGTCCGGCCTCGGCTCGCTCGGGAACAACGTGCTGAATCAAGCGGCGGATTTCGTGAACGGCGTGGCTGACCTGACCGGGAAGCTTACCTACACGGGGACGGCCGGAACGGGGACGTTCACGGCAACCTCCGTGAGCGGGCGTTCCGGGAGCATCGACGGCATTCTTGTCTCGAATCCGGTTCCTACGCTTGCCACTCTGGCGCCGACGACGGGCAACAGGACCTCCGTCCTGAACCTCACTCTTACCGGGACGGAGTTTATTCAGGATGTCACGGCCGTCTCTCTCGGGGAGTCGGTTTCTGTCGACTCGGTCATCGTCGAGAGTCCCGCGAAGCTTCGAGCGGTGGTTAACATTGATCGCAGCGCTGTGCTCGGGCCGAGGGATGTGAGCGTGACCAATCCGGGGCCTGGCGGCGGCATTGCCTCGATCTCCGGGGTCTTCACTGTCACCGACATACCAACGATTACGGGCGTCTCCCCGCCGAATGCCGTTCGGGGTCAGACGCTGGATCTGACCTTCACCGGGACGAACTTCCAGGAGGGCGTAAGCACGATCGGGCTTGTGGGCAGCAACATCCTGGTCAACTCCCAGACCGTCCTGAGCGACCGTCAACTGCGCGCCAATGTTACAGTGACGATTGACGCCGCTGACGGCATCCGCCACTTCACCGTCACCAACGCGGGGCAGTATGGCGGAACGTCGAACGCTATCGCGTTTTCGGTGGGATTGAATCCTGCGCCGACGGTGTTCCGCACGAGCCCAAGGAATATCGAACGTCTGCGCACCGTCGAGGTGACGGTCACAGGCAACAATTTCTACAGCGGCCTCACCAGCGTCGACCCTGGTCCGGGAGTCCGGGTCGTTTCGACAACCATCGATTCGGTGACCCGGCTGCGGACGACGCTCCAGGTTGCGGACACTGCGGCCACGGGCCTGCGAGCATTCGCGGTGGTGAACGCACCGCCAGGCGGCGGGACTGCGGTGCTCGAGGACGGGCTGATCGTCACGAACCCCCGCCCGTCCATTACGAATCTCGTCCCGCAGAGCGGCAGCCGGCTCCAGACCGAAGATGTCACGGTCACAGGGACGGACTTCATGGCCGGAGTGACCTCGATTGATTTCGGAGCGGACATCGTTGTCAACAGCCTGACCGTATCGAGCCCAACCGCACTCTCGGCCTCTGTCAGCATTGCCTCCGGCGCCGCGACCGGGCCGCGTGCAGTGATTGTGAGGAATGCGGAGCCGGGCGGCGGAGCCGACACGCTCGAGAACGCATTCACGGTCTTTAACCCTGGTGCGCTTCTGACGTCCATGTCGGTGTCCAGCGTGCTGATCGGGAGCCCGGATCTGAACATCCAGGTGACGGGAGACGCCTTTGTTGCTGAGTCGATCGTGCGCCTGGACTCGCTGGAACTGCTGACAGGCTTCGTAAACACGACGACGCTGAACGCTGTGATCCCGGCCGGGGCCCTCGATACCGCGAAGGTCTTTGACGTTCAGGTGGTGAATCCCGGCGCGGGCCAGTCGAACACGCTGCCGTTCACGGCGCTGAATCCCGTGCCGGCTCTTGCGGCTGTCGCCCCGGATTCAGCGAACAGGCTTGACACCATTCAGGTTGTGCTCCAGGGCTCGGCGATCGTACCTGGATTCACATCGGTCGTGGTGGATCCGGCTGACGACATCACTGTTTCCGATCTCGTCTGGCCCGATAGCGCACACGTCTCCGCGACGCTGGCGGTCGGCGCCTCCGCGGCCATCGGTCCGCGATCCATCAGCCTTTCCACCGTGTCACCCGGCGGCGGGAGCTCGGAGTTTTTGCAGTTCAAGATTGCAGGCAACCCTGTCCCGACGCTGGCGGCGATTGAGCCGGCTGTCTGTGCACGGCTGGATTCACTGGTGGTCCATCTGGTCGGAACGGACTTCATCGAGGGAATCACATCGGTGGATTTCGGGCCGGGGATCACGGTCGACAGCCTCGTGGTGGAGAGTACGGAGAGGATGCAGGCCATACTCAAGATCAGTTCGACGGCGCTGACGGGTAGCCGTTCGGTGACAGTGTCGAACGCAGGTCCGGGAGGCGGGACGTCCAACACGCGCGCCTTCCAGGTGAACAATCCGGTGCCTGAGTTCCACACGATCGCGCCGTCGAACGGGGAGCAGGGTCAGACGTTTGGGGTCGAGATCAACGGGCGCAGGTTCATCGCAGGCGTGACCACGCTGAACCTGGGGACGGGCATCCTCATTAATTCTGACACGGTCACAAACGACACGACGATCATCGCCAACATTACCATCAGCTCGACGGCCGGGACGGGCCCGCGCGACCTCCGGGTGTCCAACGGGCCGCCTGGCGGCGGGGTCTCCATTCTGGTGAACGGTTTCGTGGTGGGCGCGAATCCCGTGCCTGACCTCGTGACCCTGGAGCCTGACTCCGGAGGCCGCACCGCGACGATGGACGTGGTGCTCACCGGCACGAATTTCCTGGGCGGCATCACCTCGGTGGAATTCGGCGACGGAATCTTCGTGCAGAATGTCGATGTCGACAGCTCGTCGAGGCTGACGGCGAGGATCGTGATCGCGCCCGATGCCGCAATCGGGCCGCGGACGGTCACCGTAGTCAACCGGCCGCCGGGCGGCGGACGCGACAGCATACCCGCAGGCTTCAGGGTTGTCAATCCGCGTCCTGTGCTCACGTCCATAGCGCCCACGTCGGGCATCGTGCAGCAAACGCTGGATATTGTGCTGACGGGTTCCGCATTTCTCCCAGGGGTCACGAGTATCGCGTTCGGCGATACGGCGATCCGGATCAACTCGTTCACTGTGGACAGCACGACCGGCATGCATGCTTCGATCACGATCGGGGCGAACACTGTGCTGGGGCAGACGCCGGTGACTGTCGTGAACGTGGCACCCGGAGGCGGGGTGTCGGCCGCGAGGGTCTTCACCGTGATCGTGGCTCCGCCGGACGCGCCCGCGCTCGTGTCGCCGCCCAACGGCTCCACCGATCTGGCCACGTTCCTCACGCTCTCATGGTCGGCGGCGGCCCGCGCTGCGACATACCGGGTGGAGGTGTCCACCGGTCCGAGCTTCTCCTCGAAGGTCGTGGACCAGGCGGGGCTGACCGGGACGTCGCTGCAGGTTGGGCCGATTGCAAACAACACAACGCATTACTGGAGGGTCACGGCGAACAATCCGGGCGGTGACGGCGCGCCGTCGGCGACCTGGTCGTTCACACCCTCGTATCCGACTGTGTTCGTGCTCAGTCAGACGATTGATTTCCCGAACCTCACATCGACGAGCGACTACCGCACGCAGGATTTCCGGATCGTCGGGATCCCGGGGAAACTGGGTGAGCCGGTCACGAATCTGCTGACGGGTGCATCCCAGACCGATTGGGACATGTACTGGGACAACGGCGGGACCGCGGACTTCCTCGTCCGGTATGACGGATCCGACGCGTTCAGATATTACCAGGGCCGCGCTTTCTGGCTCCTCAAGAAGGGCGGGTGGTCCATCAATCGAACCGTGCCGACGCCGGTCGTCGACACGGCGGGCGTGACGACCATCGCCGTCCATCCAGGATGGAACCTGGTCACGAATCCGTTCATCACGCCGATTCCGTGGAGCGAGATTCAGGCGCTCAACGGACCGATTGCGATCGAGCCGATCCATGGGTTCGAGGAGTTCTTCGCAGTGTCGGCATCCATGGATCCGTACGTCGGTTACTATTTCTTCAACAAGGACAACCGGGCCACCATCAAGATCCCGTATCCCGGCTTCATTCGTTTCGCGAAGCCCGCGGCTCCGGACTCGGGGTCCTGGTGGGCCGGCCTCTCGTTGCGGTCGGGCCGATATGTCGATGGCGGGATCCGGTTTGGGGTTCATCCCGAAGCTGCGGTGGCTCTCGACGATCACGACTTCCACAAGCCCAGGGGGCTGGGCGATGGTCCGGGCATCTTCTTCCCCCGGCCGGAGTGGGACGATACGTATCCCTCGTTTGGGGCTGATATTCGGCCCGCCGACAAGGGGCTGCAGCAGTGGGACTTCGAGGTGCACAGCCGCGGCAGGGACGTGCTTCAGATCGCGCTTCAGGGGCTTGACGCAATTCCCGCGAACCTCGAAGTGGTGCTGATTGATCGCGCACGGGGGCGCCACCAGAACCTCCGGGAGGAGACATCGTACACGTTCACGCCGGCGACGGACGTGAGCACATTCAGCGTGGCTGTCGGGTCGGCGGAGGATATCCGGCGTGCAGTCGACGAGGCGATGCCGCGCGAGTTCGCGCTCGGGGAGAACTTCCCGAACCCCTTCAACCCCACCACCACGATTCCGGTGAGCGTGCCGCAGACGGCCGACGTCAGCATCCGCATCTATAATATTGTAGGCGAGGAAGTGGCCGTCCTGCATCAGGGGCCGCTCGAGGCGGGACGATACTGGATGACGTGGGACGCACGGAACGCCCGGGGACGCACGGTGGCGACCGGCGTCTATCTGGTTCGGATGACCAGTAGCACGGGCTTTGCGGCGACAAAGAAAATGCTATTGATGAAATGAGGCAGAGGCCGACAATGATCCGTATCGAGCCATTCAACTGGGCGATCCGCCTGACGCTGGTGGCGGCGCTCATGGTTCAGCTCGCCGCTCCCGCCTTTGCGGAGGACGCGGTCGCGGTCACGAACGTCCGCTTCGAGGTTCGAGGTGAGTTGATCTATGTGTACTACGATCTCGCCGGGGATGGCCAGAAGGCGCATCGGGTGTCTCTCTATCTCCGCCGCGAGAGCGAGCCGTCGTTCGTCTACCGGCCGTTGAACGTCACGGGGGAGATCGGGACCATCGTCTTCCCCGCAAGCGGGAAGCGGATCACCTGGGAGTTCACCAAAGACTTCCCGGAAGGGTTGCAGGGGGAGGATTTCTTTTTCGAAGTCGAAGCGGAAGCGCCTGGCGGGACCGGAGGCATCAGCCCTCTTGTCTTCATCGGAGGGGGGATCGCCGTGATCGGAGGCATCATTGCCATCGTGCTCTCGGGTGGAGGGACTGACAATCCTCCTCCACCGCCGACAGACACCGGGTTTCCGCCGCCCCCGGGGAGGCCGTAGATGAGCATGCGTGGAGTGATCGCTGTTGTCGCATTGATGGTTGTGACATCGTTGCCGGGTTACGGACAGAAAGCCACGGGACGGAGCTCTGCGGGTCCGTTGAAGGCAGTCGATTCGGATTCGTCGGCTGCAGACGGTGCCGGGGCGCAGGGCAGCGTGACATTTGACATGGAATTCACGGAGCCGTCGGGGAACGAGTATCTTGAGCAGAAGGAGACGGGACGCCTGAGGATTGCGATCAGCAATCCCGGGTCTGCGACGGTGAAGGGAGCGTACGTGAGGTTGAATCCATTGCAGGAGGTGAAGGGGGTATCGTATCCAGACTCAATCTTTGTCGGTGATATCCCGGTGAGTTCCAGCCGTTATGCGATCTTTTATTTCCAGGCGGCGGACAGGATCGATCCGCAGATCGTGACGTTCGGGGTGGAGGTGAGAGGGGGGAGGGGGTTGCTCGCGGAGCCGAAGCTTCTAACGTTTCTGACGAGGCAGCGATAGCGCCCTGAAGGGGGGCGCTGGAGTGGGAACGGGGTTCTTCAGCCATTCCTCGAACATGTCGTGCATCTCGTCGTCCTTGGAATGCAGCCACTGGATGCCGCGCAACAGGATGACTGCCAGAAGCGTATAGATCGCTAACGCGGAGATGATCAGGATTCCCACCGTCGACTCCTCTGTTTGTCGATTCCGGTCAACCTCTGAATGAATCCGCAAAGCCTGTGCCCCCTGCCACCGGACGCGTGATGTGCGATTGCCGGGCGCAAATAGGGGTATGTGGTGACGATGTCTGCACCGAGACGGGTAAATACTCGCGGTCGATTCTACACAGACCGGATGTGACACACGTCCTTGACACTCTCGATGCTTTCACCTATAGTACACTTTCTCGGGTAATATTCCGAGCGCAGAATATCTGAAGTAATTTACGAATTTACGCAATATTGTCAAGAGTTCTACTGCCGAATCGGCAGTTTTTCGTAGTTTTCGTCGGAAATCGCAAATATTTACTAAAATACGGTCATTTGATCGATGAAGAGCCAGGGGCAGAATCGGAATCAGGGGGCGGCGGGTCAAGAGAGATCCTTTAAGGACTATCTTGCCACCGTGCTTCGCGGCAAGTGGATCATCGTTGCCGCTCTCGCAGTATGCATCGCAGGTGCTGCGCTGTTCACATTTCTCTCTGACCCGGTCTATCAGGCGACCTGTCAGGTGCTGTTGAACGCGCGCGAACTCCAGTCATCGCTCTTCCTTGAATCGGTACGGCCCGTCAGAGGCGAGAACATCACGCAGAACGAGCTGACCATTCTGCAGTCGAGGACACTTGCGGACTCAGTGGCTGCGCGGCTGCTGGACATGCGTTTCCTTCCCGGCACCCAAACTCTTCTCCCGATCGTTCGCTCGCAATGGTCTGAAGAGTCGGATTCCGTCGCAACGCACAGCTGGGTATCAGGGGCAGTGGGAAGTGTTGTTGAGTTTGACCCTGTCCGGGAATCGGATGTCATACGGATCACCGCCAGGGCGAAGGACCCCACCGAGGCGGCGATCATCGCCAATACCTATGCGGAAGCGTACAGAGACCGGAACATTTACCTCAGCCGATCCAAGACGCGTTCCTTCAGGCAGTTCCTCGAGGAGCAGGCCGCCGAGAAACGCCGGGCGTTGGAGACAACCGAGGATTCTTTGAAGGGTTACATGGAAAAACAGGGAATCGTTTCCCTGGATGACGAGTCCAAGAAAGTGATCGACCAGCTATCGCAGCTCGAGGCGGCGCGGGATGAGACGGAGGTGAAATTGCGCCAGGAGAAGAACACCCTCGAGGCGTATCAGGAGCAACTTCCGCAGCAGGAGACAAACGTGGCCCGCGTCATGGGCGAGGCCAGCGACCCGTACATTCGCCTGTTGCAGGAGCAGCTCGCGAAGCTCGAAGTGCAGCGCGACATGGTGATCGCGCAGAATCCCTCGATGGTCGGCCGCGAGATCGTGAACGAAACGACGCGCGAGATCGATGCCCAGATCAGCGCGCTTCGGCTCAAACTGCAGAAGCGCACCGATGACTTCCTGCGCACGCTGACGGCGGGACAGGGGTCCGGGGTTGGCGATGCGGCGGGCTACCTGAAATCTGTGAAGCAGATGATTCTCGAGAAAGGGATCGAAGTCCAGGCTCTCGCGGAAAAGAAGAAGGCGATTGAGTCGGTGATCGCGACGTACGAGGTGCAGTTCAACCGCATCCCCCGCAAGAACCTCGATCTTGCCCGGCTGCAGCGCTCGCGGACGACGAACGAGAAGGTGTACCTGATGATCGAGGAGAAGTTCAACGAGGCCAACATCACCGAGCAGTCCAACGTCGGGTATGTCGAGATCATCGAGCCCGCGTCCGTGCCGCGGCGTCCTTCCAGCCCGAAGCCGATCCTCAATCTCGCGCTTGGCGCTTTGCTTGGATTGATCCTCGGCCTGGGCGCCGTGTTCACCCGCGACTATTTTGACGTCCGGATTCACGCCCCGGAGGACCTGAAGCGCCGGGGATTGCACCCCCTGGCGAGCATTGTTTCAATGAGCGGACTGAAGGCGGACCACCCGTCGGCGGATGGCAAGGGGACCCAGCCGGGCAAAAGCGATCCTCGCCTGATCACACTCCATTTGCCTTTCTCCCCTGTTGCGGAAGCCTTCCGTCAGTTGCGGACGAACCTCTCCTTCTCGCCGTCTGGATCCCCCGCGGGAATCCTGCTGGTCACCAGCTCGACGCCGGGAGAAGGGAAGTCGACGGTCGCGACGAATCTTGCGATTGCCTATGCGCAATCCGGGAAGCGCGTTCTGTTGGTCGATGCGGATTTGCGGAAGCCGACGCTGGATGAGAGCTTTGGGCTGAAAAGGAAGCCGGGATTCACCGATGTGCTCCGGCGGACCGCAACGCTCGAGGCCGTGGCGCAGCGGACCTCGGTTGAGAAGCTCTATCTCCTCGCGACGGGATCGAATCCCGGGAACGCGGGCGAGCTGCTCGGCACCGATACGGTGCGCGACTTCCTCGTGGAGGCGCGTGCGTCATACGACGCGGTGATTTTCGACTCGTCGCCGCTGCTGGCCGTCAGCGACCCGTCGGTGCTTGCCACATTCGCGGAGGTCACGCTGCTCGTCGTTGCCGCAGGTTCGACGCGCGCACAGGAGATCGAGCAAAGCCAGGACATCCTCAACAACGTCGGAGTGAAAATCGGCGGCGTCGTCCTGAACAAGTTCGACCCGCGCCTCGCGTACGGCATCGTCTACAAGAAGGACAAGATGAACTACTACTACGGGTATGGCTCCCGGAAAGCGGGCCACAAGTCCAACGGCGCAGCTACGAAGGCCGGATCGACGCAGTCATCATCCTAGA